>NZ_CANMFS010000057.1 GCF_947497275.1 uncultured Sulfitobacter sp. | reverse complement strand
TGCGGGTGACGATCGCTGGGGCGGGCGGCTCCGGGGTTCGGGCAAGCCGAACGCCGCTTCGCCTTTGACGGACAGGGGGGTTCGGGCAAGCCGAACGCCGCCCTGTCCGTTTGTCCCGTTCGCCTGGGGATCGAGGGTCTGCCTTGCATCCTTCGGGATCGGTCGCGTCCTTCGCCTGACAGCTCGCCCCCGCCCGCCCAA
>NZ_CANMFS010000056.1 GCF_947497275.1 uncultured Sulfitobacter sp. | reverse complement strand
CCGCCGCCAAGGTTGTCCTGCCCCGCGCCGCCTTCCAGCGTGTCGTTGCCGCCCTCGCCGCGCAGCCGGTCGCGCCCCGCGCCGCCCAGCATCAGATCGTCGCCCGAGGTCCCGGTCAGCCAGTCATCGCCCGGCGTGCCGGTGATCGCGTTCTGCGGCACCGGTTCCGACACCGTGTCGAGCGCCAGCGTGGGTCCCGCAATCGC
>NZ_CANMFS010000055.1 GCF_947497275.1 uncultured Sulfitobacter sp. | reverse complement strand
TCAAAGCCCGTCACCATTTCGGTCACCGGGTGTTCGACCTGAAGCCGGGTGTTCATTTCCAGAAAGTAAAACGATCCATCCTGGGCATAGATGAACTCGACCGTGCCGGCGCCGCGATAGTTCACGGCGCGGGCGATCCCGGCGGCGGTTTCGCAGATCTTGTCGCGTTGTTCAGCCGTAAGCGCCGGCGACGGCGTTTCCTCGATGATCTTTTGGAACCGGCGCTGGATCGAGCATT
>NZ_CANMFS010000054.1 GCF_947497275.1 uncultured Sulfitobacter sp. | reverse complement strand
GCCCAGAAGTATCCAGTTTTGGTTTTGCGTTTGCCCGCTGCCCGGCAGTCGCCGCTTGCGGCGATGAGAGGGGGGGGCAAGAACTGGCGCACGCGCTTCATCCATGAACAGTTTGTGGAGCACTTCAAATCGATCAACAGCGCGTCAAAGGCAGCCCGCAACTCATAGGCCGGCGTGCCGACCTATCCCGCGAGGGTGGAGCGATCCAGATCAATGCCTTGGTACGGGGCTGTCGTAGTGGTCTCGTTTCACCGTCGCATCCTTGATCGTGCGGTTCATTCGCCTTGGCCATTGGTCCACGGATGGTTTGGGCTGGTCAGTCGATGC
>NZ_CANMFS010000053.1 GCF_947497275.1 uncultured Sulfitobacter sp. | reverse complement strand
TGGGGATCGAGGGTCTGCCTTGCATCCTTCGGGATCGGTCGCGTCCTTCGCCTGACAGCTCGCCCCCGCCCGCCCAAGGGGCTTTCGCGGCATATCCTTGTCGCTGCGCTCCTGCGGTATTCCACGGTCCCCTTGTGCGTTCGGTTTCGAGCCGTCCTGCTTGTCCTTGCGCGACCGACCCGAAGGCTGACGAGGAAGTCAGACCCGGCCCCGGTGCGCTCCGGTCAGGAAGCTGACACCGCTGCGCGGTGACGGTGATTTTCTGGCCCCCTTCGGGGGCCGTGCGCTCCCTCGCCTCTGGCATCAAAGGAAGTCCGAAGGGGGTGC
>NZ_CANMFS010000052.1 GCF_947497275.1 uncultured Sulfitobacter sp. | reverse complement strand
GCCGGGCCTTCCTGCTCGGAGCTGTGCCGCAGGACGGCGGTCTTGATGCCCTTGACCCGGGCCGTGCGCAGAACCCGCGCAGCGATCTCACCCCGGTTCGCAACCAGCAGTTTGGAAATAGTCATATCCGTTCCTTTCATACCCTTTCGACAGGGTGAAACCCGTCTTTTTCGGCGAGTTTTGCCGGTACGGGGATTTCGATGTCGAGGAGCATTTGTGCGAAGCCCTTGCCTTGGGGGTCGATGCGGACCGAGGCGATGCCGCCGCCGCCGAGGGACTCGTGCAGCAGGAAGTTCAGCGCATGGCTTCCGGGCAGGTCGAAGCGTTCGACCGGGCCGTTGCACAGGTGGGCGAA
>NZ_CANMFS010000051.1 GCF_947497275.1 uncultured Sulfitobacter sp. | reverse complement strand
CCGACGGCGCCGCGCTCACCCGTGTCACCGCGACCGACGCCGAGGGCAACACCACCACCATCAACGGACCGGGGCTGCTGCTGGACTTTGCGCCCGATACCTCGGCGGACGAGGACGGCAACCTCGGCATTACCGCGCCGGACACGGCGATCGACGCCTCGGAGGTCACGGCGGTGACGCTGACGGCCAGCGGGCTGGATGCCGACGCCACGGCGGTGATCACGGTAAGCGACGGCGTGTCGAGCGTGGTCTCGGGCTTGCTGACGCCGGGATCCGCGACGGCGGTGCTGGACCTGTCGGGCCTGTCGGACGGGTCGCTGGACACGTCGATCACGGCCAGCGACAGCAGCGGCAACGTGACGGCGGCGATTGCGGGACCC
>NZ_CANMFS010000050.1 GCF_947497275.1 uncultured Sulfitobacter sp. | reverse complement strand
ATCCGCGTCCAGCCCGCTCAGCGCCAGCGCCACCGCCGCTTCCTCGCCCGCCTCGATGGTCGCGTCCGCCATCCCCGGCCCCAGCGCCAGCGCCATGTTGCCGTCGTCATCCGCAGATCCCGGCGGTGGTCCCGCCACCAGCCGCAGCGTCCCCGCCGCCACCGAAATCTGCTCCGGCGTCACATCGCGCAGTTCCGCCAGCGCCACCGATCCGGTGCCCGGCACATCGACCGAGATGATCACCCCGAGGTAGCTGTCGGTCACCGACACCGCCGCTTCGGCCGTCACCGCGTCCCAGCCATAGGCCGTGGAAATCGCCGACAGGTCGATCACGTCGCCCTCGCCGGGGCTGAAATCCTCGACCCGGTCGCGCCCGCCCTCGAACGCATCCG
>NZ_CANMFS010000049.1 GCF_947497275.1 uncultured Sulfitobacter sp. | reverse complement strand
GCGCCGCTGCAGTTGACGGTGAACGACGCGGCCAAGACCTACGGCAGTGCGCTGGTATTCGACGGGACGGAGTTCGCGGTGACGGGTGGAGAGCTGTTCTTCGACGACAGCGTGGACAGCCTCGCCATCGCGTCCGCCGGTGCTGCGGCGCAGGCGGAGGTCGCCGGATCGCCCTACGCGATCACCGGCGGCGCGCCGCTCTCGGGCACGCGGATCGGCAACTACGATGTGACGGTGCTGGACGGCGCCCTGACGGTGGACGCGGCGCCGCTGCAATTGACGGTGAACGACGCGGCCAAGACCTACGGCAGTGCGCTGGCGTTCGACGGGACGGAGTTCGCGGTGACGGGTGGGGAGCTGTTCTTTGACGACAGCGTGGACAGCCTCGCCATCGCGTCCGCCGGTGCTGCGGCGCAGGCGGAGGTCGCCGG
>NZ_CANMFS010000048.1 GCF_947497275.1 uncultured Sulfitobacter sp. | reverse complement strand
TGCAGAGCTTCCATCCCTCTCGGGACATTGCTACGCAATACCCTGCCGGGCAGCGGAGACGATGTAGCGGCTGTAGTTGTCGAAGACCGTGCTGAGATAGAACCAGCCCCAGCCCAATACTTTGATGTAAGCGAAGTCCGTTTGCCAAAGCTGGTTGATCCCAGTTGTTTTGTCTTTGAACTCATTGGCAGCTTTGATGACGATGAATGCAGGGCTGGTGATCAGATCATGGGCCTTCAGCACGCGATACACTGTAGATTCTGAGACAAAGTAGCGTTCCTGATCCGTGAACATCACTGCCAGTTCGCGCGGTGACAATTCTGTTTCCTGCAAGGCGAAGTCGACAACCTTCCGCTTCACCTCGTCAGGCACGCGGTTCCAAACGTGCTTTGGCTTTGGGGATTGATCCTGCAAGCCAGCCTCACCGCGCTGCAGATATCGATCATATCCCATTGCCCGGCAGCACATGCAAAG
>NZ_CANMFS010000047.1 GCF_947497275.1 uncultured Sulfitobacter sp. | reverse complement strand
GTCGCGTTGTTCAGCCGTAAGCGCCGGCGACGGCGTTTCCTCGATGATCTTTTGGAACCGGCGCTGGATCGAGCATTCGCGCTCCCAGAAATGGACGACATTGCCCTGCCCGTCGCCCATCACCTGCACCTCGATGTGGCGCGGGCGCTCGATATAGCGTTCGACGAACAGACGGCCATCGCCGAAATAGCGCTCGCCCTCGCGGCGCGCGGTGTCGATCTCGGCTTCGAGTGCGCCGGCCTCGCGCACGACGCGCATCCCCTTGCCGCCGCCGCCCGCCGACGGCTTGATCAGCAGCGGGTACCCCACCGTGCGGGACCGGTCCACAAAGGTCGCCGGGTCGTCATCTTCGATGGCGGAGGGCGCCACCGGAAAGCCGCGTTCCTCGACAAAGGCGCGGGCGCGGATCTTGTCGCCCATCAGGTCGATGACCTCGGATGTGGGGCCGACGAATGTGATGCCGGCCTTTTCCAGTGCGGCCACGAAGGCGGCATTTTCTGACAGAAAGCCATAGCCGGGATGCACCGCAT
>NZ_CANMFS010000046.1 GCF_947497275.1 uncultured Sulfitobacter sp. | reverse complement strand
AGGCGAGGCATTGTGGCTGTTACCTTCATGCGCGAGCGATAACCAGTTCAGAACTCGTAAACAAGTTGGCAATGCCGCTTAGCCCGATAGTAGAAAAGCGCTACGTAAATTTCATCCTGTGGAAGTATCAGAGCTCACCGGCATCAGTATGTCGAACCTTCGAACGCGGCATCAGGAAGGTAATTTCCCTGATGTAGAGACGGATTCCAGAGGTCGCAGGCTCTATACCGCCCAAGAGATTGACCAAATCCGCCATGTGATGGCAAAGACCGGTCGGAATGGCGAAACATACCTTCCAGGACGCCGCGAGAACGACGCCCTTCAAGTTATTTCTATAGTGAACTTCAAAGGCGGATCCAGCTTGACCACAATGTTCGGATACCGCCCCGAGATCGAATTCGCTGAGAACGGCACAGTCTATGACGCGTTAAGGTACGAAGATCCGGTGCCGTTAAGCCAAGTCATCCGAAAGGGTAGTGTCGCAAAGTTATCTTTCGCTTAAGAAGCGTTTTTCTGTTGGGCACACTTATCCAGCGAGCGCAGCGAACT
>NZ_CANMFS010000045.1 GCF_947497275.1 uncultured Sulfitobacter sp. | reverse complement strand
TCGACCACGTTATTGTCCATCTCGATGCGCCCATCTGCCAGAAACAGGCAAAGCCCGTCCCAGTATTTTGCGATGTACTTGAGTGCCTCGCCCAAAGGCGCTTTGGCAGAAACGCGGTTGCGGTTCGCTGTCAGCCAAGTTTCAAAGGCGGCTATCAATGGCGCTGAACGGTCTTGTCTGGTGGCCTGCCGTGCTTCGGCGTTCAGGCCTCTGATATCCTTTTCGATCCGATAAAGGGTGGCGATCTGCTTCAACCCCTCTTCTGCGAGGGGTGCGGTGCCGGATTGCGCAACCTTGTGCAGTTTGCACCGCGCGTGTGCCCAACAGTAGGCCGATGCAACACTGTCATCCGCGCGTTTGAGCAGGTGGTTGTAGCCAGCGTAACCGTGGACTTGGAGGATGCCCGAGAGGCCGTTCAAAATGTCATCAGCATATTGGCCGGACCGCCCGGGCACCCCACGCTCGGTCGTCGCGGGCCAGCGCCCAGAAGTATCCAGTTTTGGTTTTGCGTTTGCCCGCTGCCCGGCAGTCGCCGCTTGCGGCGATGAGAGGGGGGGG
>NZ_CANMFS010000044.1 GCF_947497275.1 uncultured Sulfitobacter sp. | reverse complement strand
ACCTCGAAGAAATCATGGCAGAGCGCGGTGTCGATTTGGATCACGCAACGCTCAACCGGTGGGTGGAGAAATATGCTGGAACTGTGGCTGATGAAGCGCAACATCGAAAGGCCCCAACGGGGCGTTCGTGGCGGATGGATGAAACTTATGTGAAGGTCAAAGGCCAGTGGACTTAACTATGCCGTGCGGTCGACAAGTACGGCAAGACCCTAGATTTCATGCTGTCGGAGCGCCGCGACGAAGCTGCAGCAACTGCGTTTTTCGTGAAAGCCGTCGGCAATAACGGCTGGCCAGACAAGGTCGTGATCGACAAAAGTGGATCGAACACAGCTGGACTGTTCAACATGAACTGCCTGCTCGTCATGTGCGGCTGGTGTTGGTTGATCACCGTCCGGCGAAAGAAATATCTCAACAATATCATTGAGCAGGACCATCGCTTCCTCAAGAAGCTCACCCGCCCGATGCAGACCTTCAAATCGCTGAATTCAGCTTCGGCCACACTTGCTGGGATCGAGGTCGCACATATGATCCGGAAAGGTCAGTTTGACCAGTCAGAGCGGTGTGGCTTCGCGCAGTTCGCTGCGCTCGCTGGATAAGTGTGCCCAACAGAAAAACGCTTCTTAAGCGAAAGATAACTTTGCGACA
>NZ_CANMFS010000043.1 GCF_947497275.1 uncultured Sulfitobacter sp. | reverse complement strand
TGTCTGACGTCAGCGCCTATGGGTCCAAATAGGCCGATTTGATAAGAGAGTGTTCTTGGCTCATCGTAACCACCGAGGAGTGAACGGTGAGAAAGACAACTAAAAGCCCTGGCGAGAAGATCGTCAAAGATATCAAGCGCGCAACGCGCAAGCATTATTCATCCGAAGAAAAGATCAGGATTGTGCTGGACGGCCTGCGCGGGGAGGACAGCATCGCTGAGCTGTGTCGCCGTGAAGGCATCTCGCAGGGCATCTACTACAAGTGGTCGAAAGATTTCATGGAAGCTGGCAAGCGGCGTCTGGCTGGCGATACGGCACGTGCTGCGAACACAGACGAGGTGAAGGATCTGCGTCGAGAAGCCCGCGATCTGAAGGAAGTGGTTGCGGAGCAGGCTCTGGAACTCCGTTTGCTCAGAAAAAGCATGATGGGCCCCTCTCGGCAGAATGCTCCGCATTCGCCTGCCGGGCAGTGGATGGGGGCGACCACGAATGAGATATCTGTTACCCGGCAGGCGATTTGGCTAAGCCAAATCTGCCGAGAGGGCGGCATCAGAGAAACTGGAGATCATCCGGTTGGTCGAAGAAAGCCATCTCTCAGCGCGTCTGACATTGGCCAAGCTGGGTATCCCTCGCACAACGTTCTATCGCCCCCTCTCACACATGCTTTGCATGTGCTGCCGGGCAATGGGATATGATCGATATCTGCAGCGCGGTGAGGCTGGCTTGCAGGATCAATCCCC
>NZ_CANMFS010000042.1 GCF_947497275.1 uncultured Sulfitobacter sp. | reverse complement strand
GGCATTGCCAACTTGTTTGCGCCGGCATGAAAGCTGCCTGGGGGGCGTCTGTCAGGCGGTCATTTCGAGAGCGTAACTGTCCCAGAGGCGGAAAGCATCGGTTCTGGCGTGACGGTATGAAATGTTGGAGAGTTGATAGCGGCGGGGTCGAAAGACGGTGCTGATCTGGTCGTGAGCGGCGAGGAACCTTTGGGCCTGATGCGGGGACTTGAACCGACCCATCAGTTTCTCACGCTTTCGAGTTGGCCTGTGAGATCCTTCGATCCGGTTGTTCAGCCCTTTGTGTGCCCGGTGATCCGCATCCGGTGCAAGATCACGGATCGGCTTGAAGTAGCTTCGCAGTTTGTCCGTGATCACAACGCGAGGTTCGCCGAATTGCGAAATCAATCGCTTCAGAAAGCGCCGGGCGGCCTTAGCATTCCGCCGTGGTTGGACGAGGATATCAAGCGTATCACCGTTCGCATCAACCGCCCGCCAGAGCCAGCATTTCCGACCGTTGATCGGTATGACCACTTCATCCAAATGCCATTTGTCGGCCGCCCCAGGCCGGTCTCGCCTGATGCAACTCGCGAAATGGCCGCCAAAGCGGTTGACCCATTGCCGGATCGTCTCCCGGCTGACCGTCCACCGCGTTCCGCGAGCAGATCTTCGACATCGGCTGTGCTGAGCGCAAAGCGATGGTAGGCCCAGACGGCATAGGCGATGACCTCGCGCGGAAAACGAAAACCCTTCAGGCGAGGCATTGTGGCTGTTACCTTCATGCGCGAGCGATAACCAGTTCAGAACTCGTAAACAAGTTGGCAATGCC
>NZ_CANMFS010000041.1 GCF_947497275.1 uncultured Sulfitobacter sp. | reverse complement strand
CCTGCAAACGATCCCCGCAGCCGTGCGCCGGATGCAACAAGGGCCTCCCGATGGGAGGCCCTTGCGGTGTTTGTCGGATGTGTCGGCTCGTTGGGGCCGCGCAGGTAGTCGGATCAGTCCGTGATCTTCGACACGCCGATCCGGGCGCGTCTCGGGATCAGTCCGTGATCTTCGACACGACACCCGCGCCGACGGTGCGGCCGCCTTCGCGGATCGCAAAGCGCAGACCCTGCTCCATCGCAATCGGCGCGATCAGCTCCACGTCGAACTTCAGGTTGTCGCCGGGCATCACCATTTCCGTGCCCTCGGGCAGGTTCACGGTGCCGGTCACATCCGTCGTGCGGAAGTAGAACTGCGGACGGTAGTTCGCGAAGAACGGCGTGTGACGGCCGCCCTCTTCCTTCGTCAGGATGTAGGCTTCGGCCTCGAACTTCGTGTGCGGGTTCACCGACTTGGGCTTGCACAGAACCTGGCCGCGCTCGACGCCCTCACGCTCGATACCGCGCAGAAGAACGCCCACGTTGTCGCCCGCCTCACCACGATCCAACAGCTTGCGGAACATCTCGACGCCCGTGCAAGTCGTTGTTTTCGTGTCACGAATACCGACAATCTCGATGCTGTCGCCAACGTTGATCACGCCACGCTCGATGCGGCCCGTCACAACCGTACCACGGCCAGAGATCGAAAACACGTCCTCGACCGGCATCAGGAACGGCTGGTCCACGGCGCGCGCGGGCGTCGGGATGTACTCGTCCACGGCTGCCATCAGCTTCTTGATCGACTCTTCGCCGATCTCGGGATCGGTGCCGTTCATCGCCGCCAGAGCGGA
>NZ_CANMFS010000040.1 GCF_947497275.1 uncultured Sulfitobacter sp. | reverse complement strand
GATTTTGTTGAAAAACTATTCCTTGATCCGAGGGCAAGTCGCTGATTCAATTCCTGTAGTGAACGGGAGGATTGGCAATGCTGGGACCAAAGCAGGAAGTGGAAGCGGCGCTGTTTTATGAGTTCTCGCTGGAAGATCATGTGCCACGAGATCATTTGTCGCGGTTGATTGATCGGTTTGTCGATTTGAGCACTATCCGTGCACATCTGGCGGACTTCTACAGTCATACTGGTCGCCCTTCTATTGATCCCGAGCTGCTCATCCGGATGTTGTTGGTGGGGTATTGCTTCGGCATTCGATCTGAACGCCGCCTTTGCGAAGAGGTCCATTTGAACCTGGCATATAGGTGGTTCTGTCGCCTTGATCTGAATGATCGCATCCCGGATCACTCTACCTTTTCAAAGAACCGGCACGGGCGGTTCCGCGAGAGTGATCTTTTGCGCCATGTGTTCGAGATGACCGTTGCACGCTGTATGCAGGAAGGGCTTGTCGGCGGTCAGGGCTTTGCAGTGGATGCCAGCTTGATCAGCGCTGATGTTCAGAAACAGAATTCCAGCAACCCCGAAGACTGGGCGGCCCGCGAGGCTGCTCCCAATGACGCGCCACGCGCGGTGCGCGAATATCTCGACGTTCTGGACGACGAGGCCTTCGGCGCAGCCAGTGAAGTGAAGCTTAAGTTCACTGCACACGCCGATCCTGCCAGCTAATGCCTTTCGTGACATTGCTGCGCAATGCACTGCCGGTAAGAGACGGCAGCGCGCAAAGGTCCCGCTTTCTTTGCCTATTCCGACAATTACCTGATCGATACGGATCACGGGATCATCATGGATGTGGATGCCTCGCGGTCGATCCGCAGGCGGAAGTGGGTGCCATGCGCAAGATGATTGACCGGACCGAAGAGCGGTTCGGCATCACGCCGGATTGGGTGGCAGCGGATACGGCATACGGGTCTTCTAACAATCTTGTGT
>NZ_CANMFS010000039.1 GCF_947497275.1 uncultured Sulfitobacter sp. | reverse complement strand
TTACGCTCTCGAAATGACCGCCTGACAGACGCCCCCCAGGCAGCTTTCATGCCGGCGCAAACAAGTTGGCAATGCCGCGTAGAGGGTGATCTGCGAGTTCGGCTGCAATGCGCGACAAGGCTGATTTAAGCTGAGCGTCGGTCGGAGTTTGAGCGGTATGTCTCGGGCTGGGATGGGCCATGGTATCTGTCCTTTGTGAAGATTTGAAAATCACAGGACAGAAAGCCCCCTTTCCTCTTTCAAGGTTACAGAGGGCGCTAAAGCCAGAAACTTGGAATGGTCAGGAAAAGCTCAGGATCACCCGGCGTTAAGCGACCGCAGCCACGCCGCGAATTCTTGCTCACTGACCTCATCTGATGCCAGATCTTCCATCATCCGCACACCCACTCCGGGATCAGGACGTATCGCAATGCCGTTAAGTCGCAGAAAGGTGAACGCGGCCACGAAGGCGGTGCGCTTGTTTCCGTCGACAAAGGCATGGGCCTTGGCGATGCCAAATGCGTAAGCCGCAGCGAGCGCATAGGCATCCGGGTCGCCATACCCGGCCTGGTTCAAGGGTCGGGCACAGGCCGCTTCCAAAAGCGCTGGATCGCGGGTGCCAGACGCGCCTCCGTGGCGGGCGATCTGTCGATCATGAACAACATACAAGGCAGGCAGCGGCACCCAGACCCATTGGGTCATGCAAGCGCCTGTAGCAAGTCGCGGTTCTCATCCATGACGGTCTCCGCTGCGGCAAGTGCGGCCTGCAGTTCCGGATCTTCAGTCATCAGCTTCAGCCCGCCGTCATCAGTGCGCACTGCATAGAGCGTGTCGCCTTCCTTGGCATCAAGCAGCGCAAGCATCTCGGTACTCAGCGTCATGACAGCGGAGTTGCCAACTTTACGGATTTTGGATTCAATCATAACTTACCTCTTAGTGTATACGAATGTATATACCTCAACTGCCCATTTTGTCAAGTTTTGCGCTTTTGGTATTCCTCAACGAACCAACGATCCAATCAAACCCTCATTCGGTGCTTTTCATCAATGAGCACCTGAACGCGCCGCATCACCTGCTCCTGAGTTTTTGCAGGGCTCAGATCATCCAGTGCCTCTTGGACCTCGGAACGAAACCAGGCTTCATAGGCCTCAGTGTCAGCGGCCACGGAAATGATCCGCGATGCCGTTGTCCGGCATTGCCAACTTGTTTACGAGTTCTGAACTGGTTATCGCTCGCGCATGAAGGTAACAGCCACAATGCCTC
>NZ_CANMFS010000038.1 GCF_947497275.1 uncultured Sulfitobacter sp. | reverse complement strand
TGGGGTGACACGCCGGAGGCCATTGGCCAGTTGGTGTCCAAGGGCGACATCGACTATCTGGTATTCGATTATCTGGCCGAGGTGACGATGTCGCTGATGGCGCGGGCGCGGGCGAAGACGCCGGAGGCGGGCTTTGCGCCGGATTTCGTCAAGGCGCTGGTGCCCTGGCTTGAGGATATCAAGGCCAAGGGGATCAAGGTGGTGGCGAATGCCGGCGGGGTGAACCCGCGCGGTTGCCGCGACGCGCTCGCCAAGGCTGCCGCCGAGGCGGGGGTCGAGCTGTCCATCGGTGTCGTGCTGGGCGACGATCTCACGGAGCGCGCGGACGCGATCCGCGACCGCGGCGTGACCGAAATGTTTTCCGGCGTGGCCTTTCCGGACGAAATCTGGAGCATGAACGCCTATCTGGGCGCACGCCCCATCGCGACGGCGCTGGACGCCGGGGCCGACATCGTGATCACCGGTCGCTGCGCCGACAGTGCCGTGGCGCTAGGCCCTTTGATGCACGAATTCGGCTGGAAAGACGAAGATTGGGACAAGCTCAGCCAGGGGTCCCTGGCGGGCCACCTGATCGAATGCGGCCCGCAGGGGACCGGGGGCAATTTCACCGACTGGCAGGACGTATCGGGCTGGGATGACATGGGGATGCCCATCGTCGAGGTGTCCGAAGACGGCAGTTTCGTCATGACCAAGACGGCCGATACCGGCGGTTTGGTGTCGCCCGGTTCGGCCGGCGAACAGATGCTTTATGAAATCGGCGATCCGCGGGCCTATCTGCTGCCTGACGTGATCTGCGACTGGTCCGGTGTCACGCTCGAACAGATCGGCCCCGATCGGGTGCGGGTCAAGGGCGGCAAGGGGCTGGGGCGCACCGGCAGCTACAAGGTGTCGGCGACCTATGCCGACGGCTGGCGCGCGGTCACCACCCTGACGCTCGCCGCGATCGACGCCCCGGCCAAGGCCGAGCGCGTGGCCGAGGCGATCCTGACCCGCTGCCGCCGGATTTTCCGCAACAAGAACCTGGGCGATTTCCGGCAGGTGAGCGTCGAGGTTCTAGGTGCCGAAGCCGCCTATGGCGCCAATGCCCGCGCCCGGACCCGCGAAGTGGTGCTCAAGATCGGCGCGGCACATGAGGAGCGCAGCGCGCTGAACATCTTTGCCGGTGAAATCGCGCCGATGGCCATTTCCACCGCGCAGGGTCTGACCGGGTTCTACGCCGGACGGCCCAAGGTACAGCCGGTGGTACGGCTGTTCTCCTTCCTGCAGGACAAGGCCGACACGCCCGTTGCGGTCGAGGTCGATGGCAAGGATGTGCCGGTCACCGTCGCCACCAGGGAGGTGCGGCTTGATCCGCCCGCCACGCCGCCGGCCGACAGCCGCGAGGCCGGCCCCGATGCCGTCAAGGTGCGGCTGGTCGATCTGGCCTGGGGCCGCTCGGGCGACAAGGGCGACATCGCCAATATCGGTATCATGGCCCGCAAGCCCGATTACCTGCCCTACATCCGATCCGCCCTCACCGAAGACACGGTGAAAACCTATTTCGCCCACCTGTGCAACGGCCCGGTCGAACGCTTCGACCTGCCCGGAAGCCATGCGCTGAACTTCCTGCTGCACGA
>NZ_CANMFS010000037.1 GCF_947497275.1 uncultured Sulfitobacter sp. | reverse complement strand
GCGCAGTTCGCTGCGCTCGCTGGATAAGTGTGCCCAACAGAAAAACGCTTCTTAAGCGAAAGATAACTTTGCGACACCACCAGTTTCGGCAGCAATCCGGGCCACAAGATCATCCAGCATCATTGCATATATGGCCTCGCACTCATGGGCTGGAGTGAGTTTGGGAAGCTGGGGTGGCGGCGGCGGGCCGATGAAAGCCCTACGCTCATCTTGCAAAAAATCAAAGATTGGACGCGACACGTTAGCCATGTTGCTCGTTTCCTCCCAGTCACTCTGATCGAATTGCTACAACGTGATAAACATCCTTGCTTGCGTTCAGGTTAACAGGGAACCCTAGCTCCTGGAGACGTTCATGAGCCTTTTCTCGAGTTTGGCGTCTAATCGATTGATCTTCAATACCATGGACTTCAATGAACGCGAAACCGGTCTCACCGTAGTGTGCTTGCCCAACTAGATGAAAGTTAAGATGTGGGCTTGCTGCCCTCAACTCGTCTTCGACCTGCCCGAGGGCGAGGGGGCGAGCGAGACGTTCGGTGTGATGGTTGGCCTCATGCACGTTTCTCATGGCTGGTCACTCCGTGCCAAGTTTAATCTCTAGCAAATTTTACAATCGACAATTTTGACAGCGAGGTCTACTCGCGAGCCCCCCGCAGCGAGTGTCCACTTTAAGACACGGCGCTCCAACATAGGCCATTTTTGAAGGGACCCAATGCTTGATACATAAGTGCTTCGGCGAACCCGCCATCAACATCCCTAAAGGCGAAATGGTGTAAATTTATGAAAACGTTTGGACTACACCGCTTATCCGCCACAAAAAGAGACGGCATTGGCACGTAGTTCTTTAACCCTAAAAGACGGCTAAGCTGACAAAGCTGCCATTGATCAGCAATCTCGAATGCCCCATCGTAGCGCAATGATCTATGTGCTGGCATATCCAGAATTTGAGCCGGGCCTGGCCGAGAGTATTAATCGGTTCCGGACAGCTCATGAACCGGAACGAGCTAAGCTCGTGCCTGCACATATCACACTCGTGTTCGGACTAAGGAAGGCGCAGTCACAGAAATTTCTCATATTCTGTGAAGATGTGGCCAAGCATGCATTGGAATTGTCCGTAGAGCTCACGGCAAGCGAGATCGTTTATGATCCCTATGAAAAGACACACAAGCTGTTTCTTCTTAGTTCGACCGGAAGTCGCGCGCTAACCGCACTGCACAAACAGCTCTATAATGGACCACATAGAGCGGAACTGAATCTCGATATCTTCTATCGCCCTCATATGACGGTTGCCACCCACGAGGACCGAACGATTATCGAGCAATTGGATGTGGGCACTATTGGAACTTTGCCATTTTGCGGAACGATTTCGGCGCTACAAGTAGTTAAACATATGGACAATAGGCTACACCGGCTCCGAACCATCAAGCTCGGAATGTAGGAATGGTCTGCGGTCCGCGCCTTCGTTGCGCTGACCGCAGAGGGCCGTTCCGGGATCAGCCGCAGTTCGCCGCCCAACTGATGAGCTGGATAAGTCCAGTGGTAGCTGAGCGACTTTCCAAACCTTCGCTGCAACTGCGGTAAGGATCGTTTTGGCGAACCGATCAATAAAGGTCTTTTTTGGAGGGTCTGCACATATGCGAAGAGGCTGCACATGTGCAAAAATTGCATTTATTTCACTGTAATACGAACCGTATCGCCGTGAATTTTAACTGTTTCTTTCCCCGGTCTGTCCGCGACAAATATTGTCTCGTAAACGGGAGTCCAACCATTGCAGCTACCACTCTTCCGCACCCCCGGTTTGCCAAAGGCAATGTGGCCTGTTTTTAGGGTTGGATCCAGATTTCTCTTGTTTTTTGCAAGATCAGCTTTGCTGGGTAATTGGCCACATTTTCCGCGGGCCCCATGAACTATAGCGGCTTGACCCACTTTAAGTGTAATATTGCTTCTAAATTTTACTTTGTTTGAATTTTCCGCCTGCGCAACTGGAGCGAAGGCCAAAGCCGAAATCCCAACGAACAATGCAACTGATATGGATTTTAAAAACGTCATAGCATCCATTCCTTTATAATTATACTCTAACAATACATGAGAAAAGCGTTTCACCAAACTCTATTTGGCACTGTCGCAAAACCTTTGTTTGATGCTGCCATGAGGTCTGCTTGAAACCCACGGGGTTGTTGAACGTTTTGCCTTATCATGATCTCAGACATTAGCGGCATTGCAGAAATTGGGTAGAGTGGGTTCACACCGGACTTCGGCGGTGCGCGCAAACAAGGGGTAATGTCGCAAAGTTATCTTTCGCTTAAGAAGCGTTTTTCTGTTGGGCACACTTATCCAGCGAGCGCAGCGAACTGCGCG
>NZ_CANMFS010000036.1 GCF_947497275.1 uncultured Sulfitobacter sp. | reverse complement strand
AGGCGAGGCATTGTGGCTGTTACCTTCATGCGCGAGCGATAACCAGTTCAGAACTCGTAAACAAGTTGGCAATGCCGTTGCGTTGTAAGACAGTGCCAATCCATACTGGTCGTATTTGAAGGCGTCAGCGAAAAAACAGTGTCCGATGCGTCGATTAATTTGGCAACTTACTAAAATAACTTCAATTCTCTTATGATACAGTTCATTCGTTCTGCCGCGTCCAATTCTTCTGGGGTTTCAGCATCAGTAACTTGCTCAACACAGTAATCCCGAAGCATCGATTGCATATACCGCTTTGTATCCAATTGCTGTGAAATCAAGGATTTTCGTTGGGTATCTTCGGAAAGTTTGACGTCGTCTGACAGCGCTTGCATCTGAAGATCATCGACGAACACATCTCCTTCTATTCCTGCAAAGCGCCGTATGCGATCAATGCGCTCATCACTACAGTCCAGAAGCGCTGCCATAGCGCGGACCTTGCCCATCGGCGTGGTCTTTCCAACGTACCCGTAAGGTGCGCAAGCGGACCGTTTCAACACCCTGTTCATCACAGGATCGATCACGGTAACGATATCAGAGATTCCCGAATTTTTTGCATATTCCAGTGAAGCGACCATTAGCTCGCAGGTTGCATAACTGATGGAATTGCGGGCACTGCCACGCTCGAGAACTTCTGTGTCCACGCAGAATCGGGTAGATTCCCAAAGAGTTGCGCTGCGCAGCGGGGGTTCGCCATCCAGAATGCTCGAAAAGACGTCCGACAGCATATGTGGTCCCGTCGTCTGAAGCGCCCGAACACAGGACACAACCCTATTGTCGTCATTCAGGCCTATTACATATGCGGGATCAAGCGCATCATATTGGTCAATTTCACGCCCGTTACGAATTTCGACTTCCCAACCGAGCCTCCCCCCAAACACCCGAGCGCGTAGCGCGAACATTTCATCGAGAAGCTGTGTGTAACGATGCCGGTTAATACCATCGACGACTATGATCATGTCTTTTTCCCATTCCCAATTATTCGGGAAAGGATCGCGTTTTTGGCGTTCAAATGCTATTGGGGGAATCCCGTATGCGCATCATTCAGATGGGATAGATCAGTCCCAGACCGATTGCGCGACCCACCGCTTGAGGTGTCGTAAGTGCCGCCAATTTGCTTCGGCTTGAGCGCAAATGTACCTCGACGGTCCGGTTTGATATAGATAAAATGTCTCCCACATCCTGCTGGGACTTCCCGGCTGCGATCCATTGCAGGATCTCGGTCTCGCGAGTTGAGAGGGACGGATGTGTCAGCTTTTGGTTTAGCGTGCTGGTCGTCAGAACATGATCGTGCAGATGCACGGCCGCAATTTGCAGATCGGCAAGGATTTCAGTCTTCAGCAGGCTCCACTCCCGATCCGAACACTTGCGAGTGACACTGAACAGGCCGACATCTCCAAGCGGCCCCCGCACGGGGATGGTAAGACCCTGTTCCGCAATGCCAAAGTCATGTGCTGCACGAAACACTGTTTGGAACGAATTTTCGCTACGCAGACGTTGCCAGTCTACGGGTGCAACACTGCGGCTTGCCGTGATCAAGGTCGGATCCTTTTGCTGAAATCCTTGCTTGACGTAACGGGTTTGCCATTCATCTGGATAGTTCACAAAGCCATGAACGGTTCGCGTTACAGGATCCATACCAGCATAAGCCGCAAAATCGAATTCGTGCGTTTCGCAGACTGTATCAAGGAATGATCGAAGGTTGTTTTGCGGAAAGGGAAGCTTGCTAAGATCAAGGACGGACATGCGCTATTTGAATCCTTCCAGAGAATTTTCCCACGTTCGGACTGAACATTAAGGTAAATTCAAAAAAAAGCAAAATTGGTCACTCATGACGGGCAACCGTTTGGCCTGAGACATCTTCGATAAAGGTAACTATCCGTTTCTTGACCGCATCATCTTTGATCGCGGCAAGCGCAGTCGCGACTGCCATTCCAGGGTCTTCATTCTGTCCGGGTAACATGATGTCTAGCAACCCGTCGAAGAAATAAGAAGGCGATACATCAAAGATCTGGGCCAATTCGAAAAGTCTGCTGGCAGAGACGCGATTTAACCCCGCTTCGTATTTCTGGATTTGCTGAAATGAAAGATCAAGCTTGTTTGCTATCTCTGTCTGGGAAAAGCGGCGCATAGTTCTGATCTGCTTCAGTTTCTGACCTACGTGAATATCGACAGGATGTGGCATGAACTGGACTCCTTAAATTTACTGACCGCTATTGGTTCTAATATTCCATCGCTAACTAAATGGCTTTTGATCAGCTAAAAAGGAAATTCTACCCTTTCATTAAAGTACGCTACGACACTTTCTTGCGCTATGACCTGTCCGGCATTGCCAACTTGTTTACGAGTTCTGAACTGGTTATCGCTCGCGCATGAAGGTAACAGCCACAATGCCTCGCCT
>NZ_CANMFS010000035.1 GCF_947497275.1 uncultured Sulfitobacter sp. | reverse complement strand
ATCCTCGGCCTCGGAAAGAGAAAGGCCACCATCGAATTTTGCGATAGCGGCCCTTTCCTCGAACATCTCAATGTCAGGAATAATGATCAAGGCGAACACCCACTAGGTAGCCTGATCTGATCAACGATATTTCGTTTCTGCTCATCTGAGATACCAGCTGAATAGATGCCGTAGGTGATACCGTTCTCTGAGCGAGCTGACTTATGGCCGACTATGCTGGCAGTAAAATGCTCTGGCACACCTGTACGTTCACATTGAGTGATGAACCACTTTCGAGTTGAGTGAAACACCAGCCCCTGCCTATCTATCCCCAATGACTTCCGGATCGCAGCGAAGCGCTTGGTAATGTCGTTCACCCTCAGGTCAGGGAACAACGGTCCGGAAGATGGCAGGATTGACAGGAGAGGCTCCAACGCAGCATGGACGGGTACAATTCGCTCGGCTGCGTCAGTTTTCAGAAGCCTTATAGAGTTTGCGCGAACATGAAAAAACTGCCCCAGATTGCCTTTGAGAATGAGATCTTCTCTAAGCAGCCCCACCGCTTCCCCAGCCCTCATGCCCGACAGAAGGCACATAAGCAGCACCTTTCCGATTGCTGGGTCGTTCAGGTCTACTAGCTTCTTTGCTTCGGCATCGGATGGGACCGCATAGGGTTGGTGCCGCACCTTGACCTCCAAGCGGACGGACGCAAATGGGTTGGCGTCAATCTCGCCTTCATATCTGCACCAATCTAGCCAATGATTAACCTGCGACCAGATGCGGTGTTGTGTACGTCCCGTAATCCGGCCCTTGCGAGGCCGGGACCATTCGACAGAGGCGCCCAGAGACATCCCCCGTGTTTTGCTGGACTTACCGATAGTTGGGTTTAGCTCCGCAATAAGAGAAAGGAATTTACGCCCTTCCTCCCGTGTCAGTTCGGACATTTTCATGCTGCCAAACTTCGACCCGAAAAGTTCGATGGAGTACCTGGCACTTTTGAATCCACTGGGTCTAAGTTCTTTCTGACGTAAAATAAGATACCTACGCGAAGCATCAGCAACCGTCAGTTTTGGTTGTTCGACCGTATCGTAGCAGATCGGGTCTGAATGCCTCAAAGCAGAACGAAGTCGAGCTAGAGCGACCTCCGAAGGAGTGGCCCAGCCCAAAGCGCCATCTGCAGTCTGTTCCGTAGATTGAAGCAGCGACACGGCACCCGAAAGAGCCTTACGTACCGTCTCATCATAGCGAAGATTTACTTCTGCCGCCCTTTGTCGGGCGATCTTAGCGTCACTGGTTTTTAGTGACTGCTTCAAGGCTTTCTGACCAATGAGCGCAACGGCATCCTTTGGGTAGTTGCGCCTATAGAGCCACGTTTGCCCCTTTAGATAGGCATAGCGAATTCGTGCAGACGACATGGTCTGTTCCTTTCGTGTTGAGTAATGGGGATTGGTCTATCTGGCGATCTTGATGATCAGATCGTAGGCTGGTTCGCCGTAGACGCCTTCGAGTGGCCCTGTGATCGAATAACCCGTGATACAGTCGTCGTAGACTTCCCAGACGCGAAACAGGTGTTCGGGGATGTCATCGAAGGCTCGGATGACGACCACGTCGTCTTCTTTTAGCTGCCATTCTGTCATCCCACCCTCCTGTCGAGCAAAACATCAGAAAGAAGGAAGCCCACCACAAAACCTAATGGCAGTGGAAAAGCGAAATGTTGCAGCCAACTCGGCAAGCAAGCCAAGACAAGGCAACCGCCTGCCAAGGACTGTGGGATAGCCAGTCTTAGGGAAAACTTGGTTATTAACAGCCATGAAAAAGTTAGCCGAAAGCTGACCCCAAACAGTGTGAGCAGTATGAAACTAGAAAGCATTTATACATCTCCTAATAGGTTTCTTTGTATAGATGCTTGTATTTTCTCGGTTTTTTGTTCGACATATATATCAATGCAGTGACAGTAGAGCCGCAGGAAAACCTTCCGGGTAGCCAATAGGAGAAAAAATGAAACTACTTAAATATTCGTGGAGGCTCGCAATTGTAGCTGTCTTCCTTTTGTCCCTGACCCTGAATATTGCCTTTCTAGTCGGTGGATCAATTTATAAGATGGCGTCATCCGCGTTAGGAGCCGTGTCGGGAATTCGCACCGTAGCGATGCAGCACGCTGACGAAGTCGCACAACTCGGAGGTGATCTTGCCCAAGAGCGTACTGCCAGAAGAAAGCTAATAAGTGAGCTTTCAGACACGACCAGTGATCTTGCAACTGAACGTGTCGCTAATCGCAAACTGAGAGGTGAATTGGTAGAGGCAACAGGTAGCCTTGCCACAGAGCGCTTAGCTACTCAGCAGCTAAAGCGAGAAGTTGGTGATCCTCTGACTCGCCGTGTGGTGTATCGGGGCGAAAAGGTTGCTTTGAGAGATGCTGTAGACATGACTGCTAACAGAATCTCTAAGCGAGCAGTTGTGACCTCGACCCGAGAAGTCGGCTCGATGGCAGGCGAAGCAATGCCATATATCGGTGTTGCCGTGATAGTTGGCGTTACTGCATTAGAGCTAAATGATCTATGTGCGACGCTTAAAGATATGAACGAATTAAAGCGAGCGATGTCTCTTGAGTCTACCATTGGTGATGATGAAAAAACAGTTTGCGCGATCAAGGTTCCGACCAAGGAGGAGCTTTGGGAAGCTGCAAAATCATCGCCAGGAAAAGCTTGGTCCGCTGCGAGGGATGCAGTTCCCACACTTCAGGAAGTTAAAGACATTGAACTACCCAGCATTGACTGGGAGCAGGCTTGGTCAGCAACAACCAGCACTTCTACCGGTGCGTGGGAGGCTACCAAGTCGGGGGCGGCCACGGCGGTTGATGCATCGAAGTCAACCGGAGCACGCGCTTGGGGAAGTTTGTTCGGGAGAGATGAAGAAGAAGCTTCGGAAGACCA
>NZ_CANMFS010000034.1 GCF_947497275.1 uncultured Sulfitobacter sp. | reverse complement strand
AGGGGCCATGCCGTCAAGGGGGCTACCGCCCCCGGCGCGTTCCGCGCCTCCCCCGTGGATATTTAGAGAAAGATGAAGATGAGACGGCGCGCGCGGCGCAACGCAATTCACATTGACGGAAAGGGGGAAAATGCTAACCTGAACGGGCGGAACAGGCAGGGATGCCGATGGCCGTGAAAGGTGAAGTTTTCTTCCCGCGACCGGACCTGCAAGGGTCCGGTCGTTTTCATAGGAAGGGGATGTAGGACAGCACCGTCTCGAAGAACGCCGCGATGTGGAACATCGCGAAGCTGTAAAGACGGATCGCGGCGACCACGACAGCGACCAGAGCGACGTAGAAAAAGAATACCGCGATACTTCCGAAGTCGAGGCCGCGACCAGGCGCACCGTTAGCACGGGCGGCACGGCGGGCGGCGTCAGCCTTCACCCGGCGTTGATGATCGGCGTAGTAGAAAAGCCCTTCGGTTTGCGAATAACCCATGATCCACCTCCTTTGCGGCCATTGCTTTCACCCGCAAAAGCAAATGGCGCAACAGGAGAGGTGGGCTAGCACAAATCAGGGCATTTGTCACTCACGCGGTTACTTCTTGCGCGAGACGAATCCGTCCTCGGTGAAGGCGTCGATCTGGGCTTCGGTGCGGCGGCTCATGCGCCTGCCGTCACCTGACACCATGATTTCGGCCTCGGGATTGATCCTGATGATGGACCCGTCGCCTTCAAGGTAGGTGGTATCGGCGTCCCGTTCGACCTTGACGCTGCCGCCCGGATCGACGTGAACCCAGACGTTATCGACCTTCACCCGGACCATGTGTTCGTCAATGATGATGCCCGACCAGCCCAAAGGCTGGTCGCGGCGGATCACCATCTTGTCGGGATGGAGCTTGATCTGAACGTCCTCAACATCGTCCGCGCCGCGCAGGACGATGAACGCCTCTTGGTCCTCGGGCTTCGACAGAAGCCGCGCGAAGGCGTCCTTGGGGCGCCAAAGAAACGGCTCGTCACGTTTCTCGCGCTTCTTGTTCTTGTGGAACGCGATCAGCAGTTCGGCCGATTTCCAGACTGCGCGGACGGGGGAGGGGAGTGTCATGCCAGATCCGTTTCGGCAAAGTCGTTGCCCTTGTAGAGAACGCCCACGCGATAGGCTTTGGCGCAGGCGTAGGCGAAGCAGTCGCCGAAATTGAGCTGGGCCGGATGGCCCACGGTCTTGCCGTAGGTGCGCGCGGCCTCTTGGGCCAAGCGCCCGATACTGCCCGATATGTGAATGTCGCGGGCCTTCACCACGTCGAGAAAATCCGCAACGGCCCGTTCGGCTTCCTCGTGCGTTGCCGCGTCCCGGCGTTTGTCCCCCGCGATGCGGCGGGCCAAGGCGACGGACGCCTCGAACCGGGCCAGCGGCGAGCAATAGAGCTGTTGCTGCAAACCCTCGATGTGCTTGAGATGCGCCTTCGCGTCAGGCTCGTTCCCAAGGATAGCGACGATCACGGATGCGTCCAGAAACATCAGTCGCCCTCCCACATTTCGTCGGTGAAGGACTTCATGTCGAAGTCGGGATCGACCGGGCCGAGCGCGGCCAGCCGCGCTTGAATCGGTGCGATGCGGTCGGCTAAGGGTATCTTGTCCAGCTTGGCCGCGAGTGCAGCTTGAAGCGCCTGCCGCACCGCGTCGGTCTTCGTCTTGGCCCCGGTCGCCTGCATGACCTGTTCCGCCAGTTCGTCCACCTTGTCGTCTCGGATGTAGAGGGGCATGGAATATCCTTCCGTGTATATCCTGCATATTACCAAACGAATATCCCGCCGTCTATCCAGAATATCCGATCTGTCCTGCGTCCGCGCGGCCCTGGGCCGCGCTGCGGCGCGCAAGCGCCGGGCCGGGGCGGCGGGGTTCCCGAACCCTGCCGCCCCGGTTAATAAAGAGGGGTCAAACCATCGCGGAAAGCCCGACCTCGAAGGGCCGGGCCTACCTGTCAGGCGAACAGGTCAGGCGTTGCGGCGGGGCTGCGGGCGGCGGGGTTCTTTACGTCCACCACGACGCTGGCGATCCGCTCGCGGCGCTCTCCGAAGTCTGTCCGGTAAGCCTCCCGCATCCTGACCGTGTAGCGTCCAGCTTGGCGCGGGTCCGCCTCGACGGCGTAGCGTTTCGGGGACTTACCCCGCCCCAGCCATAGCGGTTCTTCGCTCGGCGGCTGGTCCGCAAGATAGTCGATGCAATCGAGAATATTTCGCTTGTCCTGGGCCGTGATGTGCCGCCCCTCGATCAGTTTTACGCTGCGCTTCATCGGGCGATTTCCTTCTCGACGGTGGAACACTCGCCGCCGCAATCCTCGCAATCCCGGCTGTCGAAGATCGCGACCAGTTCCCACGTTTGCAGTTCGGGGTTCCACGCGGCATAGGCGTCGGCGCGCACGTCCTGACTGCCGCATGTGCTGCAATGGACGGTGATGGGGTTATCATAGGGCATTAGCTGCCCTCCTGTTCACGATTGCGGGGCACCCGCACAGGCCCCACGGGGCCGCTTCATAGGCGGCGGTTTCAGTCTGGTCGGCATAGCGGTCGGCAATGTCGTCCAGCTTCTTGAACAGGGACATTTCCGGCACGTTGCCCTCGTGGCATTGGTAGAGAAGGCAGTTTGCGGCCTTGAGGATCGCGACGAAGTTCGCCCCTTCGACGTGTTCAAAGCGATAGCGACAGATCGTGTTCAGATAATCGCTGGCATCGGCGTTCGCGTAGCTCGCTTCGATAGCCATCGCGTTCATCAGCCAGAGCGACTGGCCCAGCTTGTCCATTTCATCGGTGCTGCGCGGCCCTTCGGCCATCAAGATCAAGGTAGCCGCCGCGTTGATCGTCTGCGGTCCTACGAAAAATGCTGACATGGTTGCGAACTCCTTTGTGGTGGTGGCGCGGGGTGCTTTGGTGCGCCCCTTTCGCCCCTCCTTTTTACCTTGTTTATATGGCCCGGCCCAGCTTTTTATTGCCGTT
>NZ_CANMFS010000033.1 GCF_947497275.1 uncultured Sulfitobacter sp. | reverse complement strand
GGGCGTAGGCCGCCCGCCGGCCGGAGCCTAGAGCGCGGTGACACGCCGACCGATCAGGGCGGCGGGGCAGGGGCCATGCCGTCAAGGGGGCTACCGCCCCCGGCGCGTTCCGCGCCTCCCCCGTGGATATTTAGAGAAAGATGAATGGTTGCCGAAAGCGGCATGTAATGTATGCTGACCATCTAACGGCCAGACAACCTACAGACTGCACAGAAAAATAGAGGTCAGACCTATGACACCGAACGACGCCGCGTCGGGCGAAGAAAAGATCGAGACGCGCGGCCGCAAGGTCGAGGTCGTCGAGCTGGGCAAGACGCACGACAGGGTGGCGCGGCTCAAGCACTTGCGGACATGCGCCAACATGAGCCAGCCGCAGATGGCGGAAAAGATCGGCGCGACGTTCCGCACCTACTGCAAGATCGAGGCGGGCGAGCGCGACCTGAAAGCGGACGAACTCGCGATCCTGCTAGAGCATTGCGGTGCCGACGCGAACTGGTTCCTGTTCGGAACCGGATCGAAGGAAGCCAAGCGGAAATGAGACCGGCGGGGCGTAAGCCCCGCCAGGATCAACCGGGCTTGCGCCAGACACAGAACCCGGTCGGAATGTTCGTGCCGCTCTCCGCGAAACTGCCAACGGGAAGGTCACGCCATTCGCCGATGGTGTTGGCGTGGTCATAGTGGGCGGTGGCGGGCAGGATGCAGGCCAGCCGCCCGCCGGGGCGCAGGAACTTCGCCGCGTGGTCGAGATGCTTCTTGTAGTGCTGCCCGTAGAAGGGCGGGTTCATCACGATCACGTCGAAGCGCGGATCGGGCGCGACCTGTAGGAAATTGGCGGTCATAACGTGATGGCCCTTGGCGCGGGCTTGTCCCGCGCGGCCCGCGTCATACTCGATGCCGGTCACGGTCAACGGATCGCGGCGGCGGTAGCTGTCCGGCTGGTCGTGCCAGTCGGCCAGAAGGTCCATGATCCGACCGTCGCCGCATGAAGGCTCAAGGATCGTCTCGCCGCCCGACAGGTGCAGCGCGTCGATCATGGTCTGCGCGGCGGCGCGCGGTGTCGGGTAGAATTGCAGGTCGCGCGATACGTCCGTGCTGGGCCGCTTGGCCTGTTCCCCGGACGGAGCGTCGGGCAGAACCTCGCCGTAGAACTCGGCCAAGGCGCGGTTTATGTCGAGCAAGCCCTGTGCGTCGAAGATCAGGTGCGCGTTGCCGTTCTTGAACACGCGGATGATACCGCCGCAGAAGTCGGATTCGCCGTGCCGCTCGGCCTCGTCCATCATGTTCGCGAACTCGGCATATTCGTATCGCGGCCGTCCGCGATACACGCGAAGGGCATTGAGCGTGTCCTTCACGCGCTCCTTGCCCCATCCGCTCCATCCGGTGACGGATGAAACGATGATCCGCTTGGGCAGGCCGGAAACCCCGATCCTGACGCGGCTGTGGCTCTTGTAGGCCGGGTCGAGGTCACAGAAACATTCCGCCAGTCCCTTTAGGACGTGAAAGCGCGGGTCGAGAAGATACGGCCCGAATATCTCTCGGATGTTCTCGATGGTGAAGGGCAGGGGGGTGGTCAGTTTCAGGTCGAGCTGCTGGCGGTCCTTGGCGCTGGCGACGGCCTCGATGTTCAATCCCTCGTAAACATGCCGCCATGCCGACCGCAGAAGGGCCAGGCGCACGTCGCGCTCATATAGGCGCGGCTCGTTGGCGAAGGGGTTGGCACCATAGGCACCGCCTATGGTGCTGGCGAGTTTGAGGGCGTCCGTGGCGCGCTCGAACTCGCCGATCCGCTCGGGGATGCTCTCGGCCTTGTCGTCGTATTCGGCGACGATTTCGGCCAAGCTGCGCCGAAGGGCAGGGGCGCTGTGCGCCTCCTGCTCCGGGGTTTCTCCGATACGCGAAAACCCGTAGTGCTTGGTCATGCCCGGCCCTCCGGCGCGGCGGGCGGGGCGATGAAGGCAAAGCCTCCTCCGTTGCCCTCGGGGTCGCGCGACAGGCTGACTTCCAGCGTTTCCCCGTCCGGGGCTTTCACGGTGAAGGTGGGGAACGGCTCGTCGCCGAACTCGTCGGCGTCCATCCGAAAGCCGGTAACGGTGAAGCCGACAAGCTGACGGTAGTAGGCGATCATGTCCATCAGCCGACCTCCCCGCCATTGAGACGGTCGCAAAGGGCGTCGATCTGGTCTTCGGTGATCGGGTCGAACTCTCCGCAATCGGTCAGGATGTGGTGCAGAAGCGTCGGAACTTCCAATTCCGACTGCAACATGCGAAGGCCGGTCAGAACCGCCGCCAACTCGACGCGATCCAGCGATACGCCGGTCATGTTGAAAAGCGCGCTCATGCCACGTCCTCCTGCTTGATGATTTTCCCGGCGGGGCCGATGAAGCGGCCACCCGACGAACTGGTCTGGCCGGTCGCCAGAATGTCGCTCGGCGTCATGCGGGGCGGAAAGATCGTGCCGCTGTTCTTGTCGGCACATGCGAAGATCCAGCCTCCCGTTCCGTTTTCGGCGCGGTAGGCAATCGCTTCCTCGGCGGTGTCGAAGAAATGGATGCTCTCGCGGCTGCTGGCCGGGGCGCTTGCCGCGTCCGTCCAGTCGTCGGCCCATTCGTCCATCGTGGCGATGGTGATGCCGTCCGGGTTCTTGAGGGTCAGGACCGGCTTGATGGTCGCGGCGCGGTGGTGGTCGCGCCCGATCATGCGAAGGGTGATTTCGCTCGTGCCGTAGATGGCCTGCGGGTAGGGCTGGCCTTCATAGTCGGCCTGCATGGTGAAAAGACGTGCCGACATGCTCATGCCTCCACTTCAAAGGTGACGGTCTCGCCGTCCACGGCGTAGGGAACTTCCTTTGACAGAAGCCGCTCGATGGCGTCGGTCGGGACGCCTGCGAAAGTCTCGCCGATCACTTTGAGCATCTGCGGGCGGTCAGCCTCGAACGCATAGCCGTTGATGGCCCATGCGATCAGGCCGGGGGTGTGAACCATCGGGGATGATTGCAAACGGTAGGTGGTCATAAACTCGGTCCTTTGTGGTGGTGGCGTGGGGTGCTTTGGTGCGCCCCTTTCGCCCCTTCTTTTTACCTTGTTTATATGGCCCGGCCCAGCTTTTTATTGCCGTTTTCTGCAATTAAATAGTTTGACACAGGCACC
>NZ_CANMFS010000032.1 GCF_947497275.1 uncultured Sulfitobacter sp. | reverse complement strand
CCGGCATTATGGAGCAAACTCACCAAATAAGGTTATAGACTAATCTGATATGGTTAGCCATAAGGGGGCATGGAAAACACTGTAGAATACGAGCGCCCCAACACCGTTTCAGGCCTGAACGCCAAGCGGAAAGAACTGACAAGGCTGCTTGGTAAGATCACGGCAGAGGCGGAGCGGGTGCGGACAAGCATCAAGCATATTGACGCCTGCGTTGCTTTGTTTGATCCGAATGCCAAACCGCCGACCACCTACCACGATGGGTTTATACCGCGTCACACAGCGCCCAAGGGCCACCTAAAGCGCTTTATCCTGGCACAGCTAAGGGAAGCCTCTGGCCCCCTGTCAGCACGCCAGATCGCGGACGCTTGGGTGATAGATCAGATGATAGAGGGCGATGCGGACACTTTGCGCTTGCTGCGGAAGCGTATCGGCATTTCCATAAACACTATCAAAAAGGATGGGCTGGTCTTCGAGGCTGGCATGGATGGGGCTTGCAAGCTTTGGGCATTGAAAAAGGGCGGCCAGTGAGCCGCCCTAATCCGCTGTTAAACCGACTTAGGGAAGTCGGTTGGGAGTGCTGGCGCTGGCGGCACTTTGGGATGCAAGCGTCCCTTCATGACGTCAGCGATCCGGCCAAAGTTGAGACCAGTGTAATAACCCGTGATCCACGAATACGGGATACGTTGGGAGCGTGCCAGTTTGATTACAGACGCCATGGCGGGCGTCACCTTCAAGTCGTGCATCGATAAACCTCATGATGCTATCGACCGAACGTCAGGCTTGACGAAACGACCCAAATGAATCATTTGTCAGTTGTTGTTTGGCTGACTACGGTCTGTTCAAATTGGGAGGACCGAGGCTTTCGCCTCAGCCCTTATTCAAGCCCCACATGGAAAACGCGCGAACGTCTTTCATGTGGGCAACTTTATATCTGACTCATCTTCGTAACCTCCATTTCTTGGGGCACATTTAGTGCAGGACGAATCCCAATGCCCATGATGAGGGACAATACCTATCACCACGGCCATTGCAACAGTGAAAAGCCGTGGCGCTTGCAATTACTGAGTAACAGAGCAATGGTGGTTTCAGTAGCGCAAGAGGACATCATGAACACCAAGCCGATTCGAAGCCCCGCATACCCTAGCCTCTCACTAAATGACGCAGTTGAGGCGGTTGAAAAAATCGAAACCCAGTATCGAGGTTCGTCAGTAGACAGAATTGATGCTGCGAAGCTAATTGGCTACGCTTCGGGCAGCGGCCCAGCCAATAAAGCGTTGGCTGCGCTAGCATCCTTTGGACTGGTCGAACGGGCTGGTAAGGGAATGATGCGAGTAACAGGGCGAGCACGATCTATCCTGCACCCAGATAGCGCAGACGAAAAAATAAGGCATCTCCGAGAAGCCGCGCTGGAACCCAAGCTGTTTCAAGAGATTAAAGGTCGCTTCGAGGACATCGACGTTCCCCCAATGGAGGGCGTCGTAACTTTTCTGAATAGGGAGGGTTTCAACCCTTCTGCCGTTGGACCTGCCGCAAAAGCCTTCATTAACACGATGGTCTACATTCAGTCATTCGGAGACAGCGAAAGTCATGGAAAGAGTGACGTCGTTGCGCCATCGTCAACCACATCAAGCGTTGAGTTTGGTGGGGCAGCCGTTGGTGACAAAATCCAGTGGGAGAGCGGGGGCGTGCTTCAATTTGAAACACCTAAGGCGGTGCGCTGGGTCTCTGATGATGGGGCGTGGCTGGCCGTTGAGGGCAGCGAAACAGGTATCCCGATGAATGAAGTTACAATCGAAAGCCCTGCGGCGTCTATTTCGGCTCCACCAATTCCGCCCATGGCGAGGCCAAGCGAAACGCCTCTCGTGGAGGGGTTCTCTGAGTGGTTTCGGGCCAAAGTTGGTTCGGACAAATTGGTTACAATCAACTTCAAAGGTGAGGGTGAAATTGGGCCAAGGGAAATTGAAAAGATGATCCGCGTCCTTGAGGCGCAGAAACTCGCCCTTGAGGATTGATTATACGGCTTGCTTGCCGCGCTGCCAGTAACCTTTCCACTGACGCGACACAGGGGCAGTCACAGCGCCGATCACCATGGCGAACTGGTGGCCATTAGCCTGACGGTTCACGTCTTCACGCCATGCCATTTCAGCCGCGTATGCGCCCAGATACTTGCCTGCGATATGGTGGTGTGTGCCAACTTCTGCACGACGCAAGCGGCTAAAGAAGCTTTCCGCTTGGTTGGTGCAGGCACCGTCCTTTGAATACGCCTCTTGGTGGTTGATGCGCTTTATTGGGAAGTATGCAGCCAGCTTGTCCCAGTGTCCCGCTTCGTCAGCGTGGACGGTTGAGCCATGTTCTACGTTTGCTGCGACCAGCGCAACGCCTTCGGCTTCGGTGCGTGTGACATACGTGAGTGTGCGCCCACCGCGCTCACGCATAACAATTACGGACTTACGCTTGCCTGATTGGTGGATTTTCTTGCGACGGTCCTTGCGGTCCTTCTTTTCATTGGCGGGCTTAACATAACCGCCAAAATAAGCGCCATCCACTTCGACGGAGCCGGACAATGCGCCTTCGCTGCGGGCAATCTCTATGCTTTCACGGACCTTGTGCAGCAGAACAAAAGCCGTTTTGTAGTCAACCGACAGATCGCGGGACAACTGCAATGCGCTGTAGCCCTTCGCGCCGTTTATAAAGATCGCGATTGCCGCCAGAATGTCGCGGATTGCCAGCTTACGGCTTGCAAAGATCGTGCCGGAGGTCAGGCTGTACTGCTTTGAGCAACCTTTGCACTTATAAACTTGGCGTGTCTTGAGGTCGTAGGCTTCACAGCAGCCGCACTCTGGGCAATATGTGCGCCATCGGTGTCAGCAAAGCGGATATTGCGGAAAGCATCGCGGGCTTCGTCGTGTGACATGCGCATGACCTTCACAAGTGAAAGTGTTTTGGCTGCGGGCGACAAGAGGAAGTGTTGCGACATGATACTCACCATATTTGGTGAGTTACTTATGGCAGTGGACAGAATCCCCGTCAACACATATATTCACCGAATATGGTTATTCCAAAAAAGGTGATCCATGAATACGATTGATAAGGTGCAGCGATCTGCACCACCAAAGCCCGTTGCCCGCAAAGATAGTCCGGTAAATGTAGAATACACAGACAAGGCCCGCGAAATGGTGCGTGACGCTATGCGAACCAAAGGTGTGACCGTAGACCAGCTAACTGCCCGTCTTGCCGACATAGGTGTCGATATGAGTTCTGGCGGTGTGGCGAACAAGATAAGCCGTGGCGGGTTTAGTTCTGCGTTCTTGCTTCAATGCCTTGCGGCGTTGGACCTTGAAATAAAGGTAGAATGAATATCTAACCTTATTTGGTGAGTTTGCTCCATAATACCG
>NZ_CANMFS010000031.1 GCF_947497275.1 uncultured Sulfitobacter sp. | reverse complement strand
TTTTCCATGCCCCCTTATGGCTAACCATATCAGATTAGTCTATAACCTTATTTGGTGAGTTTGCTCCATAATGCCGGGAAAAGTCGAGAAGCACAATAGCGCCTTTCCTCGCGATTATACCACCTTTGAAGTTCCTGGAGGCGGTAGCTTGAAAGCTCGCTCACACTTTAATCGATAGACCTTCGGCAGGATCAATATGCATTAGTTTCTGTTGTGCTGCGTGATTCGCGCGTCCGAAAAAGGAGCGATGACATGAGCAATCTCTTCTGGCTGACCAGGGCGCAGATGGCACGTCTGGCCCCTTTCTTTCTTAAGTCGCACGGAAAGTCCCGGGCTGATGACAAGCGGGGGCTGAGTGAGAATCTTTATCAATGGCAATGGTTTGCACAGGCGGGATGTGCCGCGGGAGTATGGCCCTCACAAAATGCTCTACAGCCGCTGGAAGCATTGGAGCTAAAAGGGCATCTTCGCGCGGGCTGAGCTGAAGGCGGAACACAGCGGGAAGACGACCGTGATGATCGGCGCGACCTACCTGAAGGTCCACCGAACGGCGACCAGCATGGCCGACAAAAAAGGGGGCGTGGTCGCCCGATCGGTCGCACCAAGGGCGGAATGAACACCAAGCTGCACACCATCTGCGACAGCCAAGGCAGACCGACAGACCTGTTCGTCACCGCCGGTCAGGTGAGCGATTACGTCGGCGCACGGGCCCTGCTGAGCGGCCTGACATAAGGCCAAATGGCTGCTAGGGGATCGTGGCTATAACGCTGACTGGTTAAGAGAAGTTTTGCAGGAAAAGGCGATACGCGCCCGTAGCCGACATTGGTGATGAATGCAGCGGATGACGGCTTTGAGCCCGTATTATCAGATGCTGCAAAACGGATGAACGGCAGCTTTCCCGCAATGGCACGCAAGCTGTGATGCTGGTATTGTCACCGAAAAGGATATGTCGGTGACAATACAACAGCTTCTGATCTTTCTTCCCGCAGCGCTTCTACTTGGGGCATCACCCGGCGCGAACAATCTCCTTGCCTTCATTTCCGCGACCAAGGCGGGCTGGTTTAAAACGGCAAAAAGCATCATTGGGCGTCTCGCCGCTTGGGCGGTGTTAGTGGTTCTGGTCTCGCTGGGCTTGGATGCACTTTTGCGCACATCAGAGTTTGCTTTCGTGGCGCTCAAGTGGTTGGGCGTCGCTTATCTCGGCTACCTCGCATGGCGGTTCTGGATGGCAGACGTTAGCATTGAGATTGAGGCGCCCGAGGTCTCGACACTGATGCGGCGCGAGTTTTTAACCCTCATGGGCAACCCAAAGGCTTATCTGCTTCTGACAGCGTTCTTGCCGCAGTTCGTAACCGATGCTGCACCGCTGATGCCGCAGTTGTTCACCTTGGGGGCCATTTACCTCGTCGTTGAAGGAGCAGCTGCACTTATCTGGGTCACGGCGGGAACGCTGGTCGGCGCACATGCACTGACGCCACTAAGGCGGCGCATTATCAATCGCGCTTCCGCCGGCTTGATGGGGATGGCAGCATTCCTACTGGCGCGGACAGAAAAGGTCGCATAGCAACTGAACCAGCCACTCATTATCCTATCCCGACGGCCGCTATGTCCGCTGAGCCGCCGTTGCTTTCTAAGCCTGCTATGGTAGGTTCTATCCGGAAGCTGGACGCACCGCGAAGCATAACGGAAACCAGCAGCTTTATCCACGAGGAATGAAGATGAGCGCTTCAGCGAAAATAGCAGGCCGCTGCCTTTGTGGTGAGGTCACGGTGAGCGTCTATGGCAAGCATGACGCACAGCCGGGCGCATGCCACTGCCGCATGTGCCAACGATGGTCCGGCGGGGTCTTCCTTGCATTCACGGCGGCCGCCGAAGCGGTTACCGTGGAGGGTCCGGTCAGGCACTTTCAATCTACCCCGTTTGCTGAACGCGCCTTTTGCGGCACGTGCGGCACGCATCTCTGGATGCGAAACACGGATGACCAAGCAGCGGAATACGATCTGATGCCCGGCTTATTCGATGCCGCTCATGACTGGCCGCTGCGCTCTGAGATCTACACCGACAAAGCAATGGCTGCGATCCGCTTGGACGGCGATCACCCGCGAAAGACCGAAGCGGAGTTCGAGGCATCCAATCCCCATATTGATTAAAAGCGTGTAATGCGCCCTCATCGGCTTCGACCGATCACCGTCAGGGGCTCGGTCGACGACAGGCGGCTTTGTCCGCACAGCAGGCCCGAGCGCTGAACACGGCGAAGGACTGGTTCGAGCCCATCTTGTCCAATGCTAGGCAGGCCCTGAATGTCCAAATTGGTTGCATCCAGCGCATGACGGCGCGTAGTTTGTCCCCACCAGAAACAGGTTAGGTCGGTGCGGTTGGCCCGGCCCCCCGCTAAACGGGTCCTTTCGCGCATCGGCGCTTCGATTGTCGCGTCCCATGGTCCAAGCGCCTGCGCATGTCGCGCAGGCGAATTAAAAGGACATGGATATGCAGCAACAGATCTCAGTGGTGACCCTCGGTGTTTCCGATCTCGAGAGATCGAAGGGATTCTACCGTGATGGTTTCGGCTGGACCCCGGTGTTCGAGAACGAGGAAATCGCCTTCTACCAGATGAACGGTTTCGTCTTCGGCGCATGGCTGAAAGGCGCGCTCGAAGAGGACACCAAGGCTCGGAAGCTGCCTGCCTCAGGGGCGATGTCCCTCGCCCACAACGTGCCCGAGGAAGAAGAGGTGCGGGCCGTCATGAAGATTCTCGTGGCCGCCGGCGCGACCGTTCTCCGCGAGGCCGATGCTCCGCCCCAAGGTGGCGTCCGAGGTTATGTAGCGGACCCCGACGGGCACATCTGGGAGATCGCGTGGAATCCAGCCTGGCCGATCAATGAAGAGGGGCACGTAGTCTTCGGGGTGTGATGTAGCCTGGGTCTGGTCGGAAGAGCATTCAAGATTTCGGCCAGACCCTTGAAGCGAAAAGCGGCAGTCCAGTTCTTGATGGCGAACGTCTGTTCCGTCCCGCACAGCCAACGTTCATCCCTCGGCGATGTCACCCATGTGGGCCGGCCGCCGTCGCGTGCCGTTTGTTAGGTAATTGGCGGTTTGTTGCTATTAACTTGATCTAGGCTCACCATAGAAGATTACCCACGTTCGAAAATCATCGGAAAAGCTTTCGAAGCGGTGTGGGACATGGGCGGGGGCAAATAACAGATCTCCTTGACCAAATGAAACCAGCTCGTCGCCGCGTGAAAAAGTGCCTGGGCCGCTGGCAACAATGTAGAGTTCGTCCCGATCATGAGGTTTCTGCATGTCCGTTCCTACGGGAACGTAGAGTTCGATGGAGACACAAGATTGTTAGAAGACCCGTATGCCGTATCCGCTGCCACCCAATCCGGCGTGATGCCGAACCGCTCTTCGGTC
>NZ_CANMFS010000030.1 GCF_947497275.1 uncultured Sulfitobacter sp. | reverse complement strand
GCCAGATAATCGAATACCAGATAGTCGATGTCGCCCTTGGACACCAACTGGCCAATGGCCTCCGGCGTGTCACCCCAGAAACCCGATGCGCACCCAATGCGCAGTTGTCGATCCGACATATACCCCCCTATCTGCCCGTCCATTCCGGCGCGCGCTTCTCCAGAAATGCCGAGAAACCTTCCCGCGCATCCTCTGTGGTCGCAATGCGCGGCAGCATGGTTTCGGCAAATCGGAACTGCTGTTCGATCGTCATATCCTGCATCGCGTGATAGGAGTACTTTCCGAGTCGAACTGCTGACGGGGAGCGTGCCGTGATCAGGTCAGTCAATTCTGCGACCTTGGCGTCAAGCGCGTCCGGTTCCGTCACATAATTAACGATGCCGTATTCCAGCGCCTGTTCGGCACTCCACGGTTCGCCGGTGATGTACATCTCCAGCAAACGGCGGCGCGGTATCACCCGCATCATCTGCGGCATGATCATCATCGGAAACAGGCCGATCTTGACCTCCGGGGTCGCGATCCTGGCCGTGTTCGACATGACGGCAATATCGCATGCACAGACGAGTCCGGCACCGCCGCCCATGGCGTGACCGTTGATCCGACCGATGATCGGTTTGTTGCAGGTTTCCATCAGGGTGAACAGGCGAATGACGAAATGTCCGGGCTGCGAGATGTCTCCGGTGAACGGCCCGCCATCCTTGCCAGCCTTGAGATCCCCGCCCGCGCAGAACGCGCGGTCCCCGGCGCCGGTCAGCACGATGACAAGCACCTTGTCGTCATTCTGGGCTGTTTCGAAGGCCTCGATCAGTTCCCCCACCGTCGGGACGTTCAGAGGATTGCGCTTTTCCGCATTGTCGATGGTGATTTTCGCGACCCCGTCGCTGATTTCCAGCAGAACATTCTTGTCAGACATCTTTCATCTCCGTTTTCCGAGGGCACATCCCTCTTGCATCCAATTGCGTGACAGCCGCACCGATCCGAAATATCCGCTGCCCCACCCTTACCGCGCGACGCGTCGAACACGTATTCATGCTGGTGCGGTCCTGTCGGTTCCCTACATCCTGAAGACACCGTAATGTGGCGCGTTGGGTGCAACACCCGCCGCACAGCACAACGCAATGCCAAGCATGTTGCGTGTATCGAGTGGATCGATAATCCCGTCATCATAAAGCCGCGACGTAAACCAGTAGGCCGAGGTTTCGTCTTCGGCCTTTGCACGCACCCGGTCGCGGAGTTCCTGCACGGATTCGTCGCTGAGGTCGGGGTCATCGCGGCGCATCTGGGCCAGCTTGACATCGCCGAGCGTGCGCGCGGCCTGTTCGGGCCCCATCACCCCCATTTGTGCGTTGGGCCATGACATCAGAAGGCGCGGATCCCAGGCGCGACCGCACATACCGTAATACCCGGCCCCGAAGGCGCCGGAGGTCAGTACCGTCAGCTTGGGCACCTCGGAGCCGGCCTGTGCCATCAGCATTTTCGCCCCGTCCTTGGTGATGCCGCGTTCCTCATACTCCCGGCCGATCATGTAGCCGGTGGTGTTCTGAAGAAAGATGAGCGGTGTTCCGGTCTGGTTGCAAAGCTGTATGAAATGCGCGGCCTTGAGTGAGCTCTCATTGAACAGAACCCCGTTATTGCCGAGAATTCCCACCTTGCAGCCCCAGATTCGGGCATAGCCGGTGACCAGCGTGGTTCCGTAATTCGGCTGGTATTCATGAAACCGCGACCCGTCGACAATCCGGGCTATAACCTCGCGCATATCGAAACGGACGCGGTAATCGGTAGGTACGATACCGTAGATTTCGGCGGGATCGTAATAGGGATCCTCGGGCGCGGTCCAGTCGAACGCGCGGGGTCTGCGCGGGAAGGTGCCGACGATTTCACGGGCGAGCGCGATACCCGCCTCTTCGGAATCAACCGGATAGTCGCCGGTGCCCGAGACCGAGGTGTGCATGTCCGCGCCGCCCAGATCGTTCACCGAGACCTCTTCGCCGGTGGCGGCCTTGACCAGTGGCGGCCCACCAAGGAAGATCGCGCCGGTATCGCGCACGATGATAGTATGCTCGCACAAAGCGGGCACATAGGCACCGCCCGCCGTGCAGTGGCCGCAGACAATGGCCACCTGGGGGATACCCTTTTTCGAAAGGATGCACTGGTTACGGAATACCCGCCCACCCGGCGCGAAAACCCCCGACATTTCCTCGAGATAGCCGCCCGCGCTGTCGCAGATATGTACCACTGGCAGCTCATTTTCCAACGCAAATTCGAGCGCGCGCACGATTTTCGGCACGGACATGGGGTACCAGGCGCCGCCCTTGTTGGAACTGTCGTCAGCGTGGATGACGACCTCGCGCCCGGCGATCACACCGACCCCGGTGATGATGTTGGCACCCGGTGCCTGACCATCGTAAAGATCGTTCGCCGCCAAGCTCGAAAACTCCAGGAACGGTGTCCCCGGATCGAGCAGCAGTTCGAGGCGCTGGCGTGCCAGCATCTTGTTTTGCCGCTTCAACCGGTCGAGATCACGACGGGGCCGGTCATGGCGCGCTTTGTCCTGTACCTCCCGAAACCGGTCGACGACCTCCTGCATCCGGCCCGAGGCTTCCTTGAATTCCGCCGATTCCGGGCGGATCTGTGTTTCCATCCGTCTCATCAATCCGTCTCCTCTTGCGGTTCCAGACGCAGCAGGACGTCCTTGCCGCCGAAACTGTCGCCTGTGGCGAAGGGCAGCTCCGCGACGATCCCGTCGCGCGGGGCTGTGACCGTGGTTTCCAGTTTCATGCTCTCGATCACCAGCATCGGCGCGCCTTCTTTCACGGCGTCGCCGGGTGCGACGGATACCGACACCACGACGCCGGGCATGGGTGCCAGCATCTGGTCCTGCGAGGCACCGCTTCCGGCCCTGTCCAAGGCGTCTGCCGGATCGGTCCGCCCGATTTCATAGGCCCGCCCGCCGAAGTGTATGAATGTGGCGCTCTCGTCCACGGCGATACGCATCGGGATGCGGGTGTCCGATATCTCCAGTACATACGCGCCCCTGCCGGCGGCTTCGTCGAGGGTGCAGGGAATTTCCCGTTCACCCATGTGCAGGACATGGCCTTGGCGCGTCGAGGCCAGCCAGACAGGGATCTCTTCCCCGTCAACTTCCAGAATGCGGCGCATCAGTTTCTCCAGTTTCCCATGAGTCGATAGATTTCCGGCACATTCTCCAGCGCTTTCACGAGCCGCGCATCAGACAGCACGGTGGCGGCGGCAAGAATGTCGGTGGTAGCGGGATCGCGGTCCTTGTTCAGTTCATCGGCTTCTTCTGCCAGAAAACCGGTCGAGACATCGCCGGAACGGAATTTGGGATGGTCGAGGATCGTATCGAGATAGGCCAGATTGGTGGTTACCCCGAGAATGACATAATCCTGCGCCGCGCGGCGGCCCCGAGCGATGGCCTCGGCCCGGTTGCGGCCGTGGACGATCAGTTTGGACAGCATGGGGTCGAAATCGGTGGTCACTTTGCCGCCGTCCAGAATGCCGCTGTCCACGCGAACGCCTTCGCCGCGGGGTTCGTCCAGCAGCAGGATGTCCCCGATCGCGGGGCGGAAATCCTGGGTGGCGTCTTCGGCGCAGATGCGCAGTTCGATCGAATGGCCGTTCTGCGCGA
>NZ_CANMFS010000029.1 GCF_947497275.1 uncultured Sulfitobacter sp. | reverse complement strand
CATTTTCTATGAAGAAAGGTGTTGCGGGAAATGTGTGTTAGGCCTAGAACCCCCTTCACCGGCGGCGCAGTGATGCACACCGGGGCAGCGGCGGGGCCGGAGCGGAGACGCCGAGGGTCTGAAGCGAAGATAAAATCAGAGGTAATGACGGCGGGGCGCGCCAAGAGTATAGGGCGCATCTGGTTTGTTTTTGTCTCTACGTTATTTGAAAATTGAATATCTGAAGAGATATGTGGGCGGTTTGGTCTATTTCGATGGATCAACGTCTGTATATCGCGCTCTTAGGGAATGGGTTTTGCCCGCTACCGATGATGGAGTGTCAGCTTCACTGTTTGGACGGCTTTCGGCTACTTTGTAGCTCTTAGCACAACAAACAGAAAAGACGCCTGTGCCTTTCAGTAAGGGGTGCAGGTCGATGTGCAGAGGTTCGACGTCAAGGACACGCAAGTAATTGCGTTTCAACTTGAGAGTTTGATCCTGGCTCAGAACGAACGCTGGCGGCAGGCCTAACACATGCAAGTCGAGCGCACCCTTCGGGGCGAGCGGCGGACGGGTTAGTAACGCGTGGGAACGTACCCTTTACTACGGAATAGCCTCTGGAAACGGAGAGTAATACCGTATGTGCCCTTCGGGGGAAAGATTTATCGGTAAAGGATCGGCCCGCGTTAGATTAGATAGTTGGTGGGGTAATGGCCTACCAAGTCTACGATCTATAGCTGGTTTTAGAGGATGATCAGCAACACTGGGACTGAGACACGGCCCAGACTCCTACGGGAGGCAGCAGTGGGGAATCTTAGACAATGGGCGCAAGCCTGATCTAGCCATGCCGCGTGTGTGATGAAGGCCTTAGGGTCGTAAAGCACTTTCGCCAGGGATGATAATGACAGTACCTGGTAAAGAAACCCCGGCTAACTCCGTGCCAGCAGCCGCGGTAATACGGAGGGGGTTAGCGTTGTTCGGAATTACTGGGCGTAAAGCGTACGTAGGCGGATCAGAAAGTAAGGGGTGAAATCCCAGGGCTCAACCCTGGAACTGCCTCTTAAACTCCTGGTCTTGAGTTCGAGAGAGGTGAGTGGAATTCCGAGTGTAGAGGTGAAATTCGTAGATATTCGGAGGAACACCAGTGGCGAAGGCGGCTCACTGGCTCGATACTGACGCTGAGGTACGAAAGTGTGGGGAGCAAACAGGATTAGATACCCTGGTAGTCCACACCGTAAACGATGAATGCCAGTCGTCGGGCAGTATACTGTTCGGTGACACACCTAACGGATTAAGCATTCCGCCTGGGGAGTACGGTCGCAAGATTAAAACTCAAAGGAATTGACGGGGGCCCGCACAAGCGGTGGAGCATGTGGTTTAATTCGAAGCAACGCGCAGAACCTTACCAACCCTTGACATCCTGTGCTAACCCGAGAGATCGGGCGTTCACTTCGGTGACGCAGTGACAGGTGCTGCATGGCTGTCGTCAGCTCGTGTCGTGAGATGTTCGGTTAAGTCCGGCAACGAGCGCAACCCACATCTTTAGTTGCCAGCATTTAGTTGGGCACTCTAAAGAAACTGCCCGTGATAAGCGGGAGGAAGGTGTGGATGACGTCAAGTCCTCATGGCCCTTACGGGTTGGGCTACACACGTGCTACAATGGCAGTGACAATGGGTTAATCCCCAAAAGCTGTCTCAGTTCGGATTGGGGTCTGCAACTCGACCCCATGAAGTCGGAATCGCTAGTAATCGTGTAACAGCATGACACGGTGAATACGTTCCCGGGCCTTGTACACACCGCCCGTCACACCATGGGAGTTGGTTCTACCCGACGACGCTGCGCTAACCCTTCGGGGAGGCAGGCGGCCACGGTAGGATCAGCGACTGGGGTGAAGTCGTAACAAGGTAGCCGTAGGGGAACCTGCGGCTGGATCACCTCCTTTCTAAGGATGTTTCTAGTAGGTCAGCTTGCTGACTTCGTGAAACACTTAGCAGGTCGGCAAACAAAGCCGACCAAAACGAGAGGCATCGCAAGATGCACTCTTTGGACCGAGCCGTCCTCATATCTCTTCAGTAGAACGTGTTTACGAGTAAACACGTGGAACCCCGACAGGGTATCGGCGTAGCCGATGTCCCAAGAGGGGTAGGGTTACATACGGTAACCAACGAACGCCGATTTTGCTTATGCAAGATCAGCTGGGGCCTTAGCTCAGCTGGGAGAGCGCCTGATTTGCATTCAGGAGGTCAGGAGTTCGATCCTCCTAGGCTCCACCAAGTACTTTTGCTTTGCAAAAGCACAACTGGCTGGCCACATACGCTGGCCGAACCAAGATGGGTCGGTAGCTCAGGTGGTTAGAGCGCACGCCTGATAAGCGTGAGGTCGGAGGTTCAAGTCCTCCTCGACCCACCATTACATTGCAAGTAATGGTTTTGCAGTTTGATCGCTAAGCACTGTCGAGTGCTTAGCCGTCCAACTGGACGCGGTGACAATCCTCGGGATTGCACCTTATTAACATCGTAAAGAGAGATACAAATTACAATCTTGTTTGATCGCGCCGAGTGTGGCGAGGATCTCGGATTGGTGCGGAGGGCTTCGGCCCGAAGCGAGCATCTGCATGGACTGTTTCCTCGGTCCCCCAGGTGTGTGCCAGCCGAAACGAACATGATTGTCCAAGTCAAGTACACTAACCGGAACGGTCGCAAGGCCGTTCGAATGTCTCAGGTCCGCACGGGCCTGGACAGTTATGTATGCTTTTGATCTGGAAACAGGGATGGCAGTTTCTTACCAGCTTCTGTTGTCCACGAGTGGTGTAAGTCACTCTCTTTCTGGATCAAATCAAGCGCGAAAAGGGCGTTTGGTGAATGCCTTGGCAGTAAGAGGCGATGAAAGACGTGATACTCTGCGATAAGCCATGGGGAGCTGAGAATAAGCTTTGATCCATGGATTTCTGAATGGGGCAACCCACCTGATACTGTGTTATTTATCCTACCGTTTCGGCGGCAGGACAAAATAATACGGTAAACCAGGTATTTTTAGGCTGAATATATAGGCTTAAAAAGGCAAACCCGGGGAACTGAAACATCTAAGTACCCGGAGGAAAGGAAATCAATTGATACTCCCCTAGTAGCGGCGAGCGAACGGGGACCAGCCGAGCCATGAGTGTGGTTAGAATGCGTTGGAATGCGCAACCAGAGTGGGTGATAGTCCCGTATAAGAAGCATGATTGGACGTATTAAGTAGGGCGGAACACGTGAAATTCTGTCTGAAGATCGGAGGACCACCTTCGAAGGCTAAGTACTCCTTACTGACCGATAGTGAACCAGTACCGTGAGGGAAAGGTGAAAAGCACCCCGACGAGGGGAGTGAAACAGTACCTGAAACCGAACGCCTACAATCAGTTGGAGGGTCCTTGCGGCCTGACAGCGTACCTTTTGTATAATGGGTCATCGACTTGGTCTCTCAAGCAAGCTTAAGCCGTTAGGTGTAGGCGCAGCGAAAGCGAGTCTTAATAGGGCGAATGAGTTTGAGGGATCAGACCCGAAACCGAGTGATCTAGGCATGGCCAGGTTGAAGGTAAGGTAACACTTACTGGAGGACCGAACCCACATCCGTTGAAAAGGATCGGGATGAGCTGTGCCTAGGGGTGAAAGGCCAATCAAACTCGGAGATAGCTGGTTCTCTGCGAAATCTATTTAGGTAGAGCGTCATCCGAATACCCTCGGGGGTAGAGCACTGGATGGGTAATGGGGCCCCACAGGCTTACTGATCCTAACCAAACTCCGAATACCGAGGAGTACTAGATGGCAGACACACGGCGAATGCTAACGTCCGTCGTGAAGAGGGAAACAACCCTGACCTACAGCTAAGGCCCCTAATTCATGGCTAAGTGGGAAAGCAGGTGGGACGACCAAAACAACCAGGAGGTTGGCTTAGAAGCAGCCATCCTTTAAAGATAGCGTAACAGCTCACTGGTCTAAACAAGTTGTCCTGCGGCGAAGATGTAACGGGGCTCAAGCCATGAGCCGAAGCTTAGGATGCATTTATTGCATGGTAGCAGAGCGTAGTGTGACATAGTTCCATGTGTCTTTACCCACCTTCGGGTGGGGTTGGACACAAGGAGCTTTCTGTGAAGCCGGCGCGTGAGCGATCCGGTGGAGAGATCACTAGTGAGAATGATGACATGAGTAGCGACAAAGAGTGTGAGAGACACTCTCGCCGAAAGTCCAAGGGTTCCTGCTTAAAGCTAATCTGAGCAGGGTAAGCCGACCCCTAAGGCGAGGCCGAAAGGCGTAGTCGATGGGAACCAGGTTAATATTCCTGGGCCAGATGGAAGTGACGGATCTCGAGGGTAGTTCATCCTTATCGGATTGAATGGGCTGCTTAGAGGTCCCTGGAAATAGCTCCATCGCTAGATCGTACCCTAAACCGACACAGGTGGACAGGTAGAGAATACCAAGGCGCTTGAGAGAACTATGTTGAAGGAACTCGGCAAAATACCTCCGTAAGTTCGCGAGAAGGAGGCCCGGTTTCTAGGCAACTAGAGGCTGGGGGCACAAACCAGGGGGTGGCGACTGTTTATTAAAAACACAGGGCTCTGCGAAGTCGCAAGACGACGTATAGGGTCTGACGCCTGCCCGGTGCCTGAAGGTTAAAAGGAGGGGTGAGAGCTCTGAATTGAAGCCCAGGTAAACGGCGGCCGTAACTATAACGGTCCTAAGGTAGCGAAATTCCTTGTCGGGTAAGTTCCGACCTGCACGAATGGCGTAACGACTTCCCCGCTGTCTCCAACATAGACTCAGCGAAATTGAATTACCGGTCAAGATGCCGGTTACCCGCGGTTAGACGGAAAGACCCCGTGCACCTTTACTACAACTTCACACTGGCATTAGGCCGAACATGTGCAGGATAGGTGGTGGGCTTTGAAGCGTGGACGCCAGTCTGCGTGGAGCCTCCCTTGAGATACCACCCTTGTTCTGCTTGATGTCTAACCGCGGTCCGTTATCCGGATCCGGGACCCTGTGTGGTGGGTAGTTTGACTGGGGCGGTCGCCTCCTAAATCGTAACGGAGGCGCGCGAAGGTTGGCTCAGAGCGGTCGGAAATCGCTCGTTGAGTGCAATGGCAGAAGCCAGCCTGACTGCAAGACTGACAAGTCGAGCAGAGTCGAAAGACGGCCATAGTGATCCGGTGGTCCCAAGTGGGAGGGCCATCGCTCAACGGATAAAAGGTACGCCGGGGATAACAGGCTGATACTGCCCAAGAGTCCATATCGACGGCAGTGTTTGGCACCTCGATGTCGGCTCATCTCATCCTGGGGCTGGAGCAGGTCCCAAGGGTACGGCTGTTCGCCGTTTAAAGAGGTACGTGAGCTGGGTTTAGAACGTCGTGAGACAGTTCGGTCCCTATCTTCCGTGGGTGTAGGATACTTGAGAGGAGTTGCCCCTAGTACGAGAGGACCGGGGTGAACGATCCACTGGTGGACCAGTTGTTATGCCAATAGCAGTGCTGGGTAGCTATGATCGGACAGGATAACCGCTGAAGGCATCTAAGCGGGAAGCCCCCCTCAAAACAAGGTATCCCTGAGAGCCGAGGTAGACCACCTCGTCGATAGGCCAGAGATGTAAGCGTAGTAATACGTTCAGTTGACTGGTACTAATGGCTCGATAGGCTTGATTTGATCCAGTAACAGAGAGACTTCTGTTCGGACTGCAAGAGCATACACACA
>NZ_CANMFS010000028.1 GCF_947497275.1 uncultured Sulfitobacter sp. | reverse complement strand
AACTGTTCACAATGCAACCACGCAGGCTCAGATTGCGGGAGCAGCCATCTGTAACAAGGAACGCCCAGCCCCCGTGCCGCCACGGTTTTGGTCCGATCTCAAGGGCATGAAGGTTCAGGCCATTGGAATAGCGGCCGGTTACGATCTGGTGCAAAGCGATGCGTCACAGCATCCGCCGTCCCTGGAGGTACATCTGAAAAGCGGTGGCCAGCTTGTTGCCGCCGAACTCGTGAACCTTCCCAATCGTCACAGCGACCTTGCGAAGGCGATTTCTTGAACCGGGGCGGGTTTATCCGGCGGTTTCCAGATGTCTTGCCTGCGGGCTTGTCACGGGAACGGGGATATTGTCGATCAGGCGCACGCCGTCGAGCCATGCGGCCACGAAGATCCGTGCGGGCCGGTCGGCGGTGGAGAGGATCGCGAGGTCGGGATCACCCCTGAGTTCGAGATAGTCGATCTCGCCTAGCCCTGCATCAGTCAGGCGCGCCCGTGTGTCTTGCAGCACGATCGCGATAGGTATCCCATCGCAGATCGAATCTGCGGCGCGCGATAGTGCCTCGCGGACGACCGGCGCGACCGCACGGGCATTCCCGTCGAGGCGAAGGTTGCGCGAAGACATGGCGAGGCCATCGCCTTCACGGATCGTCGGGCAGCCGATGATCCGGGTCTTGAGGTCAAGATCTTCGGCAAGGCGGCGGACGACCTGCAATTGCTGGTAATCCTTCTCGCCGAAGAAAGCCTGATCCGCATCGGTCTGCAGCAGCAACTTGGTCACCACCGTGGCCACACCGTCGAAATGACCGGGGCGGGCGGCGCCGCAGAGCCCGTCGCTGACACCGGTCACCGAAACCGTCGTGGCGAAGCCTTCGGGGTACATTTGCGCGCCGTCGGGAACATAAAGGATGTCGGCGCCGTAGGGTTTCAGTTTCTCGCCGTCGCTCTCTTCCGTCCGGGGATATTTTGCCAGATCCGCGGGATTGTTGAACTGTCTGGGGTTCACGAACAGCGTGACGATAACGCGGTCGGTCGCGGCGCAGGCAGCCTCGACCAGGCTGAGATGCCCGGCGTGCAGCGCGCCCATCGTGGGCACGACGCCAATGGTTTCTCCGGCGCGGCGCCAGCCTTCGGTCAGGCGGCGCAGATCGGCCTTGGTGCGGATAATTATCATGAGCCGGCCTTTTCGTCTGCAAAGACATGTTCGGGGGCGGGGAAGCTGCGGTTGCGGACCTCCTCGGCATAAGCCCGGATCGCGTCGGTCGCATCTCCGGCGAGGTGGGCATAGCGCTTGACGAACTTTGGCTTGAAGGCGTCGAAGAGGCCGAGCATATCATCGATCACGAGAATCTGGCCATCGCACCCGGCTGACGCTCCGATACCGACCGTGGGTATTGCGATATCCGCCGTGATCTCGTCGGCCAGTGCAGCGGGCACCTTTTCGAGCACAACCGAGAAAGCCCCGGCGTCTGCCACCGCGCGCGCATCTTCGCGGATCCGGTCGCCATCGGCTCCCTTGCCCTGAACCTTGTAGCCTCCGATTGCGTTCACCGCCTGCGGGGTCAGGCCGATGTGTGCCATCACCGGAATGCCACGCGCGACGATGAAGCGGATCGTTTCGGCCATATGCCGACCGCCCTCAAGCTTTACCGCGCCAGCGCCGGTTTCAGCCATCAGTCGGGCTGCGTTTCGGAAAGCCTGCGCAGGGCTTTCTTCGTAGCTGCCGAACGGCATGTCGACGACCATCAGCGCACGTTCGATCCCGCGGGCCACGGCGCGGCCATGCAGGATCATCATCTCCATCGTGACACCCAGTGTTGAGGGCAGGCCATGCAGCACCATGCCGACGCTGTCGCCCACCAGCACCAGATCGCACTCCGTGTCGGCCAGACGGGCGACGGGGGTGGTGTAGGCGGTGAGGCAGACGAGGGGTTCACCCGTTTTCCGCGCGCGGATGTCCGATGCGGTGAGGGTTTTCTGTGGGGTGGATTGGCTCATTCTGGTCCTTCGGTAGGGCAGGGTCCCAATATCGCCCCCGCCGGTTAGGTGCAAGTGCAGCGCAACTTTATTATGATTTACGGCGTCAAACGGTAATTTTCGTTCTGATCAAAAATCCAATCCGAGGTCGAGCGTCTGCGCCGAATGGGTCAGCGCCCCGGACGAGATATAGTCCACCCCCGTTGCGGCAACTTCTGCGATACGGTCCAGCCGCATGTTGCCCGACGCTTCGAGCACCACCTGACCGGCGGCCATTTTCACCGCGTCGACAAGGGTTTGCGTGTCCATGTTGTCCAGAAGCACGACATCCGCGCCGCCTTCGTCCAGCACTTCGGCAAGCTGGTCCAGCCGGTCGACCTCGATCTCGCAGCGCACCATGTGCGAGGCCTGCGCCTTGACGGCTTGCAGCACGGGCCGGATGCCACCTGCGGCAGCAATATGGTTGTCCTTGATCAGGATCGCGTCCGAGAGGCTGAAGCGATGGTTGAACCCGCCTCCGTGCAGCACCGCCTGTTTCTCGACCAGTCGCAGGCCCGGCGTGGTCTTGCGGGTGCAGGTGATGCGGGTCTTGGTGCCCCTGGTTTCGGCCACGAAAGCGGCCGTGAGCGTGGCAATGCCGGAAAGCCGCCCGGCCAGGTTCAGCGCGACCCGTTCAGCCGAGAGGATCGACGCTGCGTCGCCGTCGATCTGCATCAGCAGATCGCCCGCAGCGATCACATCACCATCCATCCTGTGCGCGGTGATCGTCAGCGACGGATCAACCAGCCGGAAAGCCAGCGCGGCGATCTGGAGGCCCGAAACAACGCCTGCCTCGCGCGCATTCAACCGCGCGGTATAGCTAGTACCTGGGGGAATGACCGTGCGGGTGGTGATGTCGCCGTAAGTGCCCAGATCCTCGAGCAACGCGGCGCGGACCAGCGGTTCAAGGATCAAGTCGGGCAGGGGGCTTTGGGTCATGCGGGCTCCTTTCGGATGGTGGCGTCACGGATGGTCAGGGCGTCGGCAAGGGTAAGACGCGAGCGCGCGCTGGTGGCGGCTGCTTCGGTGTAGTCCGACCGAAAATGCGCGCCCCGGCTCTCGCGGCGCATAAGCGCGGCGGCAGCGATCAGCGTCGCGGTTGCGGTCATGTTGTGCAGCGCCTCGCACTCCGGCTGGGCGGCCTCGATCCGGGCGATCTGCGCCAGCGCGTCTGAAAGGCCTTGTGCGTCGCGGATGACGCCGACGCCGTCGGTCATCGTCTGTCGCAGTTGTGCAACCAGATCGGGATCGGGGCCATTGACCTCAGGTAGATCGGGCAAGGTCACCGTTGGCGCGTCGCGCGGGGCGGACAGCGCCGCGTCGATGGCCAGCGCGCAGCGGCGACCGTAGACCAACGCCTCCAACAGCCCGTTTGAGGCCAGACGGTTAGCCCCATGCAACCCGGTCGAGGCGACCTCGCCACAGGCCCAAAGCCCCGCGAGCGAACTTTGCCCCGTCATATCTGTGTCCACGCCGCCCATGTGGTAATGCGCGGCGGCGGCCACAGGGATCGGCTGCGTCACCGGATCCAGCCCCGCCAGACGGCAGGCTTGGGCCACGGCGGGGAAATCGGTGAGGATCCTGACCCCGATCGCAGTCCGGGTGTCGAGCGCCGGTTGCAGCCCGGCCTGCGTCTGCGCGTAGACGGCGCGCGCCACGATGTCGCGCGGGGCGAGTTCGGCATCCGGGTGCGCGCCCCGCATGAAGCGTTCGCCATGCCTGTTGATCAGCGTCGCGCCTTCGCCGCGCAGCGCTTCGGTGGCCAGCGGCGCGGGATCGAGGCCGCAGGCCAAGGCAGTCGGATGGAACTGGACGAACTCCGCGTCGGCGATCTGCGCCCCTGCGCGGGCGGCCATGCCGATCACCTGCCCCCGGATGCGCGGCGGATTGGTCGTCAGGGCGAAAAGCCCGCCGGATCCGCCACCTGCGAGCAGAACCGCAGGACCGCGCAGGGTGATGCTTTTGCTCAGCCCGCCGGAACACTGCGCTACCGCAACACCGATGACCCGACCGCCTGAAACCTCCAGCCGCGTGGCCATCACCCCATCCAACACCTGAATATGGTCCGCCTTGAGCACCTGCACCGCCAAAGCGCGCATGATCTCGGCCCCGGCCTGATCGCCGCGCACCCGGACCACGCGGGCAGAACTATGCGCCGCCTCGCGCGACAGGACATAGGTTCCCTCGGCGGTCCGGTCAAAGGGGGCGCCAAGCCCGGTCAGATCGAGGATGTGCGCGCGCGCTTCGGCCGTGACCGATTGCGCGACGTTGCGGTCCACGGTCCCCGCCCCTGCCAGGACGGTGTCACGCGCATGGGCATCTGGACTGTCGGTCGGGTCCATCGCTGCTGCCACGCCGCCCTGGGCCCAGCTTGATGACGCGCCTTCGCCCAGGGGTTCCGGAGAGAGCATGAGGACCGGGCGCGGGGCCAGTTTCAGCGCAGCATATTGCGCGGCCAGCCCCGCCCCGACGATAATCACGCGGGACGTGTCGATCGGTGTCATCACCTATCCGGACACCTTGGCAGAGAGGTCGATCATCCGCTGCACGGCGATGCGCGCCTTGTTGGCGACGACCGGATCAACCTCGACCTTGCCCTCCATCGTGTGCAGCGCCCACAGCACCTTTTCCAGCGTGATTTTCTTCATGTAAGGGCACATGTTGCAGGGTCCGACAAAATCCACATCCGGCAGCGCGTCCGAGATGTTCGAGGCCATCGAACATTCCGTTACAAGCATCGCTTTTTCCGGGCGCTGCTGCGTCACGTAGTCGATGATCCCGCTCGTCGACCCTGAAAAATCCGCCTCGGCCACCACGTCTGGCGGACATTCGGGATGCGCGATGATCCGGGTGTCGGGGTTCCACTCACGAAAGTCTTTCAGATCCTGCGCGGAGTATTGTTCGTGCACGATACAGGCGCCGTCCCACCAGACGATCCGCTTTTCCGGAACTTGCTTTGCGATGTTCTGCGCCAGATATTTGTCGGGCGTCATGATGACAGTGTCACTGTCGAGACCGCGCACGATCTGCGCTGCGTTGGATGAGGTGCAGCAAATGTCCGACGCCGCCTTCACGGCGGCGGTGGTGTTCACATAAGTCACCACCGGCGCGCCGGGATATTTCGCGCGCATCTCCGCGATCCCCGCGGGGGTGATGCTTTCGGCAAGCGAACAGCCGGCCTCCATGTCAGGGATCAGCACGGTCTTGGAGGGGTTCAGGATCTTCGATGTCTCGGCCATGAAATGCACACCGCATTGCACGATGACATCCGCCTCGACCCGGGTGGCCTCGATCGCCAGTTGCAGGCTGTCTCCCACCACGTCCGCGATGCCATGATAGATTTCGGGCGTCATGTAGTTATGCGCCAGTATGACCGCGTTGCGCTGTTTCTTCAGCGTATTGATCGCCGCAACATACGGCGCGAAGATCGCCCAGTCCGGGGGCGACACGACCCGGCTCATCCTGGCATAAAGATGAGCATTCGTGTCTGCGACCTTGGTGGAAGGGGCGAGATCGTAATATGCGGCAAGTTCGGAGCGCAGAGCAATCTGGTCGAGCAAAACGGGGAATCCTCAGTCTGTTTCGAACCGCCGTGCAACGGCGAGACCGGCCGCGGAATGGCGTCGGGTGCCGCGTTTCTAGCGTCCGGATGACGTCAGGGCAAGTTGACGTGCGGGTGTATTTGCAATGTCATGCGCTAACATATGCGCCTGTCTTTCCGATGCGAAGTGTCGTCATCATATATGCAAACGCCCGATTCACTGTTGATCGGCATCATAGGGAAGTGTGACACTTCTACTTTGCGGAAGGGTGTCATTATCGCTGTGCGGCCACAGGTGGTAGTGTGTAATACTGATTATGTTATTTTATCAAGCTCTGCCGCCAGATTACTGTCCGCGG
>NZ_CANMFS010000027.1 GCF_947497275.1 uncultured Sulfitobacter sp. | reverse complement strand
CCCTGTCCGTCAAAGGCGAAGCGGCGTTCGGCTTGCCCGAACCCCGGAGCCGCCCGCCCCAGCGATCGTCACCCGCAAGGGCCGCTCACAAGGTCCAGGGCGACCATGATCCAAGGTGCGCGCGGCGGCTCGGCACGAGACGGCGCGCGCGCCATTGGATCAGGAAGGCCAGGATCGCAGGGTGCGGGGCGTAGGCCGCCCGCCGGCCGGAGCCTAGAGCGCGGTGACACGCCGACCGATCAGGGCGGCGGGGCAGGGGCCATACGCTTTGGTTTTCGATTTTCACAAGATGGCGGTATCCTGAATCCAATGAAGCAAATGGAGAATATCAGGATGTTGGACACGAAATACGATGAGCTGTCACAGGTCACGCCGGTAACGGTCCAGTTGAACCGCTGGGCGACGATCATGGAAACCGGATCGAACGATCACGACAAACTTACGGCAGCGACGCATATTTCCCGGCTCGGACAGGAGATCGTGAAGCTGGGCGGAATCGACGGCTTGAAGGAGATCCACGCCGAACTGGATTCCGACCGGAAAAGGACGGTCGAGCTGCAATGGTTCGGACTGACGGCGGAAGATGGGCGGCAATGGCTGCCGTGACAATCAGTCAGGGTCGTCCAGCGCAGCGACGATAAGGCCGGTGAGGCTGGCATAGGCCATTGACCCGTCCGGCTTCTCGGCCCGCGCGAGAGACTTGGCAATGTCCGCGGGCCGGTGGCCGTGCTGTAGCAGGAGAGAAATGAGGACGCAGGCGTCCTGAATCTGGAACTCCAACTGCGACCCGGATTTGAACCCGGCCGAGTAGAAAACCTCGCGGGGCCGATCCGGCTCGGCGGGGTCGAACCCGATCGACAGATGCACGGTCTGCCCTTCCGGTGTCTCGATCCGCCGGGTTTCGGCCAGCCGCCTGGTCGGAAGATCGTGGCGCGGATCGGGCGTTTGCTTGTAGTCGTCCATGACGGTCTCCGCGAAGCCGGGGGCGAAAGAGGGCGGGCGGCCCAGGGGCCGCCCTTCCTTCCCTAGTTTTCGTCTTTGTCCCGCTTGGGGAAGGCGACCATTTCGACGTTCGGGAACATGACGTGCTTGACGGTGATCGAGGTGATGTTGCCGCTGTCGTCGGTGTTGACGAAGACCACACCGCAGTCGGACCAGTAGTTCTTGCCGTCTTTGCCTTCGTTCTTGACGTTCAGTTTGAAGTGTTGGTTAGCCATTGGTTCGTTCCTTGATTTCGTGTTTCGATGAACATGCTTGGCGGATGGGTGGCGTGTGTCAAACGCTACTTTGTTCCGCGAGGAATGACCCGAAGGGGCAGGGGAAAGTAGTGATTGAAGCGAAGCGTCTCACAGAACCCATTCGCTATGTTCATCAATAAGAAACACGTATCGGGGAACGGACGAACAAGGGCTGACGGCAGTGAAACAGTCGAGCGCGAAGGCGGGGCAAGAAAGGATGGTTCGACGGTGATGGTTGGAACGGCACCGATAAGGCACTATCGCCTCACCGACAAGAGAAGCGGGTTTCCAGTTCGGAATGGCGGTTTCGCGCGACAAGGAAAAACGGGAAAAGGAAGGGCGGTTCCGGGCCGCTCTCAAACGACTAATGCAAAAGCGAGGCCCACAGGAATGACGATAGCAAGCGCCACGATAAACGTCGCTTTGAAGCGGTTCGGACGAGGCTTCGGCCTCCGAAAGTCGAGCGGTTTTCGCGGCGGCATGGCGGTCGGATTGGTCCTTCTTCTCGGGGCGCTTCCCTCAACCGGATTTAGTGAGCAAGTCGCGGCTTCGCAAATATACGTTGTGGACGGTGACACGATAGATGTTTCAGGCGAGCGCGTCAGGCTCGTCGGCTTCGACACGCCGGAGACATACCGTGCGCGATGCACCTATGAAAAGCGGCTTGGCGATCTTGCGACGGCGCGGGTGCGTGAGCTGCTGGACGGCGTGGTGCGCGTCGAGCTGATGCTGCTGCCGGGGCGGGACAGGTATGACCGGCTTTTGGGACGGCTGATGGTGAATGGCACGGACGTGCGCGACACGCTCGTATCGGAGGGGCTGGCCCGGCCCTACGAAGGCGGGCGGCGGCAAGGTTGGTGCGGGTGAGTGCGGGGCGCTGCGCTGTCCAGCCCGCACGGGGAACGCAGAAAAGCGGCCCCGAAGGGCCGCTGATCCGTCAGGGGGTCGGACCCCCGAAGCCTACAAGCGCGTTGGCGACGACCAGCGTGCCAACGATGATCGCAAGGACAAGCCCTTGAACCGTCAGCACCGCTTGGAAGAGGTCGCCCTTGCGGACCATGTTGTCCTCGACGTTCTTCATCCGAACGTCGTTAGCGTCGAAACGCTGCATGATCTGCTGGAATTGCTCTTGGCTCATGTTCGTGTCGCTCATGGTGAGTTCCTTTCCAATATAGGTTGAAACCGCGAGGAAATCAAAGCTCTCGCCGCCCCGCGCGGTCGCAGGCATACGGACACGCGAGGTCAAGGACGCCGAAGGCGCTTGCAAGATTTTCGGACGAAGGACGAAAATCGCCGTCCTTGAACCGTGTGGTAGAATGACAAGACCGTGTGGGGTGGGGAGGTCCGGCCCTGGGCCGCGCCTGTGGCGCGGGCCAGGTTAACAGCCGGACGCCTTCTGCGCGGTCAGACACAAGCGCCGGTCAGTCAGTGACGCCGCCGCTGGAATGGCAATGACATGCGGCTTCGGCGCGAACAGCGCCGGATCGATCGGGGCAGGGCGAAGTCCTGGCCCGCCCGATCATACCTAGATCTCGTAGGCCGACAGATCGCCGCCGTTCTTTTCGAGCGCGGCCTTGAGCCACTGCGGCTTCCGGCCCTTCCCGGTCCATGTCTCGGCGGGGTTGTCGGGGTTGCGATATTTCGGCGGGGTCGTGGACCCGATGCCTTTCGCGCTCCCCTGACCGCCGAACAGGTCTTCGACCGTGAACCCGTGGTCCCTGGCCGTCGCCCGGACGGCTTTCTTGGCTTCGGCGCGGCGGGTCTTCTCAAGGTTTCGCATCGCGCTTTCAACCTCCTTCTGGTGTTCGGCCAGTTGGGCGTAGGTCATTTCGGAAAGGTCCATCGTTGTCTCCGGTATGGAAGGGCATGGGCTGTCGTCGCATCATCTGTAAGGCGTAGCGAGGATCGAGTGCGAAAAAAAGGCCCCGCCGAAGCGGGGCCAGTGTTCCTCACCACAAGGAATAGGAATGTTCAGGGCTGTTCAGTCGAAACGGTATAGCGCCCGCGCATCGAGCCGACTTTTCCCAAGCCGCTCGGGGCTATCATAAACGGACCGCGCATCTGGCGCTGCTTGGCCGCGACAATCTCGTTTCGCAGCGCGACGCCCTTGATCGCGCAGAAACAGAACAGACCGATCAGGAAGACGGTGATCGTCGCGGGCAAGGCGGGATTGAACAACGTCAGCGCAACGTATCCGAAACTCGCGAAAGCCGCGACGGTGATCGCGCCGATCCATTTGTAAAGGCGGGATTGCTTGTCGGCGATTCGCGCGGTCTCGCGCTCGTAGCGGTCAAGATCATAGGTCATTGTGAAGCGGCTCCTGTCGTCGTGGGTTGGCAAGGCCATACCGAATGTCGTTCTCGATGAAGTGACCCGTGAAACCCAGAAACCATGCGCGATGGATTTCCGATCCGGCAACCAATCGACGGACCCAAACGGGCAAAACGAAACCGCTGTAGCCTTTCAGGTAGGTCCAATGCAGCACGGCTTTTCTCATCGGGTCGTATCCTGTTCCTGCCGCGCCGATCATCACGCGAAGTCTAGCTCAATTTCGTTCGTGCAGCCAGTGATTACGGCCCGTTCCGGCCCTAGAAAAACGATGGTTGCTCGGGTTGCGGGCGGATGCCAGCGCGTCCCCATGGGTCGATGGTCCAGCTTTCACCGATCCGTTCGATGCTGGCGTCTGGTCCGTGCTGCTCGATGAACACGCGGTCGGCCTCGGCCTTCCGGCTTTGGTGAAGGTCGCTGGCCTTGTGACCGCTGGGCCGGACGCACCAGATACCAGGGGCCTTGCGACAATCGGGGCAACGAACAGCCAGGACGGGGTGACGATGGGCAGTGAAGTTCGGCATGGTCTCGATCCTTCCGGCAATCAGATTATCGAAAATCGGGATTCAGGACGGGCAGGGCGCGGCATCCCTCACGGATGCGCTCGTAGCCTTCCATGTCGTCCAGCATGAACAGAAGGCTCTCCTTCGCTGCCTTGAACGGCACAGGCGGTCCCATGCGGCTGATCTGGTCGAACGCGCGGATCGCGTAGCCAGTGCGGGGATGGTCGGCGGCATAGCCGCCGCTCGTCTTGTAAAGCGCCACGTCCACGGGCGTCTGTCCCTCACGGGCAAAGCTGACGATGTGGCCCTTGCGCGTCTCCGTCTCGGCGCGGTTGGTGGCGATGGTATAGGTTTTAATGGGCATGGCGTCGGTCTCCTGCGATCTGGGGAAGGGGCAGGGCGCTTGCGCGCCCTGCGCTATGGTCAGGCCATGCCTTCGGGAAGCCATTCGGCGATGCGGGCGATCTGCTCGTCCGTCAGGCCAAGGGCGGTGCGGGTCGCCTCGTCGGTGAAAAGGCTTTCCAGCCGCTCGGCCTTCTCGCCCTTTTTCAGCCGCTCGAACGTGGTGATCGTCGGATGATCCGCCGCCAGTCCCAGAAGGTCGCGCCACAACTCGTTGAGGTAGGGGCCACCCACGCGGGAAAAGAAGTTCGCCGCCGTGGGCGTCCAGACCTCGCGGATGCTCGGCTGCGTCTCGCGGTCAATCATCGCCGCCAGCTTCTCGTCGCCACCGCGATATTGCGCGGCAAGGAACCGGACCAGTTCGCCCCGCACATGCTCCGCGCCTTTCTTGCGGAACGCGCGGAACGATGCGCCAAGGTCTTTCGCATCCCACATATCGCGGGGCGGATTGGCGGTCAGTCGCTCGTCCAGCGCGTAGCCCTCGGCTTCGGTCGTGGGCCAGTTCGGCACGTCCGTCAGGCTGATCCCCAGCGGGTTCTTCCAGTTCAAGGCATGGCTCAACTGATAGGCCAGAAGGTCGATCAACAGGTCGGGGTCACGCAATGCCGCGTGTTGCCGTGCGCCCTGTGCCACGCGGTTGAGGTCGTCGCGCAATTTCTGGCTGATGGGGTCTTTCGGCCCCTCGTCCTCGTCGCCCGTGTGGCGGCTCTTTTGCAGAACACCCGCGGCGATTGCCTCGGCCTTGTCCGCGCCGCGCACAAGTCCTTCATAGCCCTGAATGCGGCCCTCGTTGTCGATGTAGAGGATCGCGCCCGCATAGGCCTTCTGCTCGTCGGTATAGGAACCGTCCTGCTTTGCCTGCAAAGCGTCCAGTTCGGCCTGCCCCTCGTCGTCCAGCACGTTGCCATTCGCCAACTCGGCCAGTTCGTCATACCGCTCGGCTTCGGCTTCGGTCAGGTCGCCCTCGACGGGATAGACCCGCTCGAATTTGCCCTGCTCGATCTGATACCAGCCGACATAGGACTCGGCGCTGACCTCGACCCATTTCCAGCCCTGCTGCTCCTTGTGCAGCTTCGCGGCTGCGTCCAGCTTCTCCCGGAAAAGCGCGTCCAGCGTGTCGGGATCATCGAACAAGGTTTCGTCTGCGAACAGGTCGCCGCCGATCCGCCCCCCTGCGGCCTTGTAGGCGTCCACGCCGACGAAGATCGCGCGGCGGTCGCTGCCGCGCACGGTGTCGGGCTTCAACAGGCGCTTGATGTGATAGTCGGACGTGTTGGAACCGCGCACCTGTTCCAAGACTTCCAAGCTGCGCTTCTCGTCGTCTCCGATGGTGAAGGCGGCGGCGCTGGACAGGGTGATTTCGTCGGCCTGCAAAGCGTCCAGCACGGGCGCGGGAAGGTGGGCCAGTGCAAGGCGGCGATAGACGTGCTTCTCCGTCACCGCGAAGGCGCGCGCGATGATGGCCGGGGGCGCCCCTGCGGCTTCCATCTTGCCATAGGCGCGGATTTCCTCGGCAGGGTGCAGGTCGCGGCGCGCGATGTTCTCGGTCGTCGCCCATGCCTCGGCGGTCGTCCGGTCGGGCGCGAGATTGACCAGCGGGTTCGCCAGTTGGGGATGCGTCTCGGCCATGTCGGGATGCTGCTCGGCCAGATATTGCAGGGCGCGAAGCCTGCGGCCACCCGCGACGATTTCGGCTCCGCCCCCATCGGTCGCCAGTCCCGAAAGGTTCTGGATCAGGCCAGCGGTCCAGATGCTTTCGGCCAACTCGATCACGTCCTGTTCCGGCACGTTCTGGCGTGGGTTCATGGTCGAAAGGGTAAGGCTCGCCAGCGGAAAGCGGGCTTCGGCGGCGGTAATTTTCGTTTGCTTGGTCATTGGGACATTCCTTGTCTGTGTGGTGAGTTTCGTGTTATTGGTTGCCTCGCCCCTGACGGGGCGAGGCGAGGGGCCTTAGATGGCTCCGTGCTGGATCAGGAAGCGGCGTCCGATGCCAAAATCATCGCCCTTCCTGACAAGCGCCCATGCTTCCGCAATTCGGGCTGTCAAAGTCTCTCTGCTCATGCTGTCACCTCCTTTCCGGCGCGGGTTGCGCCTGACGGGTGCGCCCCTTTCGGGACGCCCCGATTTCAGTAGTCGGCGGGGAACATGATGGTCAGGACACGGCGGGTCTGCGCGGGATCGTCGGGCGTCTCCGAACCCCAGTGATAGTCGAGGTCGTAGAGGTCGATCTTCCACCAGACGCGAAGGCCCTGAATGGTGACGGCTCCGAACGTGTGATCGCCGTAGGGGTCGTTATCCTCGGTGAACGTGCTGTCCGCGATCACGGCCTCGGCGGCTTCCAACTGAAAGCTCGGCCCCATTTCGGCGATGCTCTGCGTCATAACGATGCGGCCTTGCGGTGTGCCTGCGGGTCCACCCGTGAGGACGTGCTTGCGGAACTGGTCGTTCTGCTCGGCGATCCGGCGGGCTTCGGGGCTGATTTCGATTGTGTCGCACATGGTTGCGAACTCCTTTGTGGTGGTGGCGTGGGGTGCTTTGGTGCGCCCCTTTCGCCCCTCCTTTTTACCTTGTTTATATGGCCCGGC
>NZ_CANMFS010000026.1 GCF_947497275.1 uncultured Sulfitobacter sp. | reverse complement strand
TGTGATGCCGGCCTTTTCCAGTGCGGCCACGAAGGCGGCATTTTCTGACAGAAAGCCATAGCCGGGATGCACCGCATGCGCGCCGATCCGTTGCGCCGCCTCGACGATCTGCGCAATGTCGAGATAGGCCGCCACGGGCGTGGAACCCTCGATGGTCACGACCTCGTCGGCAATCAGATGGGCCGGGCCTTCCTGCTCGGAGCTGTGCCGCAGGACGGCGGTCTTGATGCCCTTGACCCGGGCCGTGCGCAGAACCCGAGCCGCGATCTCGCCCCGGTTCGCAACCAGCAGTTTGGAAATAGTCATATCCGGCGTCATCCTCTTTCACTACCGTCCTCCCCCGCAGGGTGGCGGGGGAAGGTATTGCATGCGGTATCAGCGGATTATTCGACTTCCATCCGCTCGGATACGATCGAGAACGTCTTATCCTCGGCATTCGATTGCAGGACCATTATCCCGGTCGGCGCGTGACGCACGCCTTCGCCATAGGTCACGGGACCGAGCAGACCGTCCGTTTCGAATCCGTCCAGACCTTCCATTTTCTCGATCACGCAGGCCCGCGTCAGATCCTCGCCACATTCCGTCATGACATGTTCGAAGATCATCGCCCCGGCATATCCCGACAATGCATAGCGGTTCAGCGAATCCATTTCACTTTCGCTGAGATACTTGTTGGCGAGGTCCATGAACCTTGCCACGCCAGGCACTTGCAAAGAGGTCAGCGCCGGAACGTAGTCTGCGGCGTAGTATCCGTCACCCGCACTGCCCGCCAAAGCCTGCACCGGAGTCAGGTGGGCGGAATGCGCACCGAGAAACGTGATGTCCATCCGGTTCTTGGCGGCTTCCTTTAGCAAGGTGGAATGTTCCGCTACAACGCCGCCCGACACCAGCACGGTGACGCCTGCGGCCCTGGCCTTCAGCATCTCGGCGGAAAAATCCTTTTGGCCGCGCTTGAATTCCAGCTCCAGAACGTTGTCGAGACCGTATTTCTCTACCCCTGCAAGGTATCCGCAGCGAACGTCATCGCCGAATTCGTCGTCCTGAAATGCAATCGCGTATTTCTCGTCCTTCAGGCCAAGCTCTTCGACGAGATACGTCATCCCCGCCGCAAGCTCCTGACAATAGGTCGGACCTACGACAAACAGCGTTTCGAGCGGCGGATTGAAATGGTGCGAATTCACGGCCATGTTGTTCAGGGCCGGGATTCCGAGTTCGTCGATCAGGGGCATCATCGCCGCCAGTTGAGAACTACCGGAGGTACCGATCAGAGCGAATATGTCGTCGACCTCGACCATCTTCTTCAAGGACTGAAGTGAACGCGCGGGGACATATCCGTCATCCTCGAACACGATCTCAACCTTGCGACCGTTGATGCCGCCCCGGGCGTTCACATCCTCCTGCCAGACTTTCAGCGCCAGCGAATGGGCCTTGCCCAGAAGGCTTGGCGGTCCGGTCAACGGATCGACCGCACCCAGGACGATCTTGTCCTCTGTTACACCGGGTGCCGCCATGGCACCGACCCCACCCATCGTCAGAAGGGTAGCCGTCAGCGTCCCTTTTAGAAACCAGTTCATTATTTCTTCTCCCCTTTGTTTTTACTTGCTGATCGTTTGGTTCAGTATCTGAACGGCCAGTTGACCCAGCGGTTCTTGAATTCGCGGTAGATCCCCATCAGCCCTTCCGGTTCAAACCGCAGGAACAGGACGATCGTCAGCCCGTATATGAAACCTTTCAATTCCAGCACCGAAACCGATCCCAGCGTACCGCCCATCGACCCGATGACATAGTTCAGGACTTCGGCCAGCCCCAACACGAACACGACGCCAATCACCGCCCCGGCGGTAGAGCCGAGTCCTCCGACGATGATCATGGAGACGGCCTCGATGGAAATCACCAGGCTGAAGCTGTCCACATTCACAAACCGGATGTGGTAGGCCATCAATGCACCCGCCACGCCTACGTAGAACGAGCTGACCACAAAGGCATAAAGCTTGTACCGTGCCACAGGTACACCCATCACACGTGCCGCGATGTCCTGCTCGCGGATCGCCAGAAACGCACGGCCGATACGGCTGCGTTTGATGTTTGCAGAGCCGAGGATCGCCAACGTCAGGATCGCCAGGATGAGATAGTAGAAGGATTTGTCTGTCGCCAGTTCCACCCCGAAGATCGCGGGTTTCGGCGTTGATATGCCCGACGAGCCATGCGTGATGTCTTCGGCACTCAGGATGATATGCGTGATGATGATGGTAAAGGCCATCGTGGTGATCGCCAGATACAGACCCTTCAGGCGCAACGAAGGTATCCCGACTATCAAACCGAAGGCGGCTGCCATCAGCCCGCTGGCGGGCAGACAGAGCCACAGGGGCATACCGTAGTCGGCAGACAGGACCGCCGCCGTATAGGCACCGACCGCCAGAAATCCGGCCTGGCCGAAAGAAATTAGACCCGTCGTTCCGGTCAGGAGATTGAGGCCGATGACCCCCACCGCCGCAATCATCATTCCGTTGACCAGGGATGTGAGGTGATTGGTCAGCAACAGGGGGGCGACGAGCGCCGCGAGCACGAGTGCGACTGTCCAATAGGTCTGGGTCGGATTGCGGTAAAGCGATATCAGCTCGCTATAGCTTTCCTCGAATACACCGGTGCGCATGGTTTAAACCCTTTCGATCTCGGGCGTTCCGAACAACCCGTAGGGGCGGATCATGAGAACCACCAGAATGACGAGGAAGCCGGAAATTTCCTTGAGCCCTTGTCCGATGTAACCTTCGGACAGGTTTTCGAGGACACCGATGAGAATACCGGAAATCGCGGCACCGAAGACGGAATCCAGTCCGCCGAGAATAACGGCCGGAAATGCGCGCAGGCCTTGCGTCCACAGGTCAGGGCCAAGGCCATAGATCGTTCCCAGCAGAACGCCCGAAATCCCGGCGATGACCGCAGCAATCGCCCAAGCGATTGCGTAGACATGCGTCACGTTTATTCCCATCAGCAATGCAGTGGTCTCGCGCGCGGCAGTGGCTCGCATTGCGACGCCCATGCGCGAAAACCGGAGGAATACCCACATTCCGAGCACACAGAAGGCAAGCAAACCGATGGCGTAGAGTTGGGATGTATAAAGGAACACCATGCCGAATTCGACGCCGCTGTCGCCAATGTCAGTTGGCAGGAGCAGCGGATCGGCTCCCCAGATCAGAACCACCACCGCACGGATCATCACCGCAAGACCGATGGTCACCATTACGGTCGAAAACACATCCTGGCCCAGCATCGGGCGGATAAACACCCGCTCGATCACCAGTCCGACGATGGCGGATATAAAGACGCAGACCAGCAAAAGACCCCAGAACGGAAGCGTCCATGAGCTGGCGATGGAAAACGCCATATAGGATATCAGCATCATGATCTCGCCATGGGCGAAATTGACGACACTTGTAGCCTTGAATATCAAGGCATAGCCCATTCCGATAAGACCATAGATCACGCCGATGGCGATCCCCGAAACGGTCAGCAATATGAAATAGTCCACGTTTTTCCCCTTAGCCGTAGATTTCCGCCATCTCGGTTTCGAATTTTGTCTCGATGACATTGCGCCGCACTTTCTGGGTTGCGGTCATTTCGCCATCGTCATGGTCGAGTTGCTTTTTCAACAGGACGAATTTCCGGATGTTCTCGACACGGGCAAAGGCGTCATTCACCCGCGCCACTTCCTTGGAAACAAGGTCAATGACCGGTTCCAGACTGGAAAGGTGGCTGAATGTGGTATAGGCCAACCCCTGAGCCTGAGCCCATTTGCCCACCGTATCGTAGTCGATCTGCAACAACGCCCCGAGAAAGTTCCGCCCCTCGCCGACGACGATCGCCTCGGCGATGTAGATCGAATCTTTCAGGGCGTTCTCGATTTCGGATGGTGTAATATTCTTGCCGCCCGACGTGATGATGATCGATTTCTTTCGATCGACGATGGCAATTTCACCGTTGTCGAGTTGTTCGACCACATCACCCGTCTGCAACCAGCCATCGACGACGGTTTCTTCTGTCGCTTTCTGATTGTCGAGATAGCCAAGAAAAACACTGGGATGCTTGATCTCGAGTTCGCCATCGTCGGCAATTCTGTATTGCAGACCCGGAGCGGCGACGCCCGACGCCCCGACGATGGCTTTGTCGGCATTCTGAAAGAACGCCAGACCTGCCGACTCAGTCATGCCATAAACCTGATAGAGCGGCACGCCGATCACCCGGAAGAACCGGACAACCTCGGGTGAAATGGATGCGCCTCCCACAAAACCGCAGTGGACCTTGTCAATTCCCATGAACCTTTTCAGTGGATTAAAGACGAGGATCTTTGCTGCAAAGTGTTTGACCCGTTCGACCGGGGTCAGCCGCCCGCCCGCTTCGATCTTGCGGAAATGCGTCTGGCCGAGATCGAGGCCCCAATTATAGATTCGTCTGGCAAGGGGCCGCGCGTCCTGAATTCTGATCGATGCGCTGTATTGCAGTTTTTCCCAGATTCGCGGTACGCCCAGGAAGACCTTCGGTGCAATTTCCCGAAGATTGACCTGCACGGTATCGATGGATTCCGCGAAATTCACCTGACCGCCGATCATCAAGCTGAGGATCGTCGAGAATATCCGTTCCGCAACATGGCAAAGCGGCAGATAACAAACGACCGAATACCGGTCACGCGTGAGGTTGAACTGCGCAATCAGCGGGAAAGATGCCACGAGCAGGTTCCGATGCGAAAGCAAGGCACCCTTCGGCGGTCCCGTCGTGCCCGATGTATAGACCACGACCGCAGGATCGTCGGGTTTGGTATTCCTGATGCACTCGCCAAAGAATTCCACGTCCTCGGGATGGCTCGATACATGGTCCCGCCCAGCCTGGACGACCTCTTCGAACGATCTCAGGCGCGTTCGGTCATAAGCGCGCATGCCCTTCATATCGACGCATACGATCAACTTGAGATCGGGAAAGGCACCGTTGTTCGCTTCGGCATCCAGCACCTTGTCGACCTGTTCCTGATCTCCGCAGACGACGACGCTGCTTTTGGAATGGCGAAGGATATAGTCAAGTTCCGGCCAAGGGTTGGTCGGATAGACGCCGACAGTCATTCCCCCCAGTGCCTGCGCTGCGATGTCGGAATACAGCCATTCCGGAGTGTCCTCGCTGGCAATTGCCAGACGATCGCTACGCCCGAATCCCGAAGCGTGAAGGCCAAGGGCAAAAAATCGGACACGTTCGAAATAGCCGGCCCAGGTGACCCGGTTCCAGATCCCCAGATCCTTTTCCCGAATGGCAAGTTCATCGGGTATGTTTTCGGCCCAGTGCATCAATAGCTGCGGCAGTGTGTGATCGCCGGCCTTCAGGCGTGCCTCAAGATCGTTCAATGAACCGCCTCCGTATCTTCCTCTAGTTTATGTCCGAGGTAAGCCTCGATTACGTGTGGATCCGCCCGTATTTCATCGGGGGTGCCATAGGCAATTCGCTCGCCGAAATTCATAACGGCGATATGGTCGGAGATATCTGTAACGATCCCCATATCGTGCTCGATCATCATGACTGTGATCTCCAGTTCCTCTTTCAGGTCGAGAATGAAGCGGGCGATGTCTTCCGTCTCTTCGGCATTCATCCCTGAAACCATCTCATCAAGAAGCAGCAACTTTGGTTCGGTTGCCAGGGCTCGCCCCAGTTCGACCCGTTTCTGCAATCCGTAGGCCAGTGCACCGACCGGCACGTCCCGAACGTGCTGAATTTCGAGAAAATCGATAATCTCCTCGACCCTTTTGCGATGCGCCCGCTCGGCGGCGCGCGTGGTCGGTCCGAAGAGCACCCCGCCCAGCACGCTGGTCTTCATATGACTGTGGCGCCCCACCAGCAGATTGTCGACAACGCTGGCATGTTTGAACACAGCTAGGTTCTGGAAGGTACGCCCCATTCCGAGCGGGGCGATCAGGTGCGGAGCGGTCCGGGTGATGTCATTGCCATCGAGCGTGATCGTTCCGGAGGTCACTGGAAGAACCCGGCTGATCAAATTGAACATTGTCGTCTTACCGGCACCGTTCGGACCGATCAGACTGAATATCTCACCCTTGAGAACCGGAAATCCGACACCGTTGACAGCGGTGACACCGCCGAATTTCTTGACCAGATTATCGACCTGCAACAGTACGGTCATGACAGCCACCTTTTGCGTCTCTTGTAGTGTTTCACATCGCGCATATTGCGGCGGTGGCCCGATTCAGAGAAGCCGAGGTAGAACTCCTTGACGTCCTCGTTATCCATCAGCTTGTCCGGCGGCCCATCCATCACAACCCTGCCGTTTTCAATGATATAAGCGTAGCTTGCGATCGACAGCGCCAACTCGGCGTTTTGCTCGACCAGCAGGACGGAGACGTTTTTCTGTTTCGACAGGTCGCTCACGGCAGCAAAGATTTCCGCGATGATCTGTGGCGCGAGCCCAAGGCTGGGTTCGTCCAGCATCAGCAAACGCGGGCTGGACATTAGCGCGCGGCCGATCGCCACCATCTGCTGTTCGCCGCCCGAAAGATAACCCGCGATGGTGCTGCGTTTCTCTTTCACGCGAGGAAAAATATCGAACACGTTTTCCAACGCTTCCGTCGCCCCGGAACGGCTTCGGGTGATGCCGCCCATCATCAGGTTTTCCTCGACCGTCAGCGGCTCGAACAATTGCCGGCCTTCGGGAACCATCACAACGCCGCTGCGCACGATTTCGTCAGGTTTGCGGCCAATCAGACTTTCGCCGTTGAGCGTGATCGTACCGCCGATGATATTGCCTTCCTCGGGATAGAGCACGCCGGATATCCCCTTCAGAATCGTCGATTTTCCGGCTCCGTTCGATCCCAGTAGCGTAACGATTTGACCCTCGTCGACCGACAGGGAGGCATCGCGTACCGCCTCGATTACGTTGTCATAGACAATCTGGACGTTGTTCACATTCAACATCAGGCGGCACTTTCTTCTGTCATAGCCAGCCCATCTTTTTCGGCGAGTTTTGCCGGTACGGGGATTTCGATGTCGAGGAGCATTTGTGCGAAGCCCTTGCCCTGAGGGTCGATGCGGACCGAGGCGATGCCGCCGCCGCCGAGGGATTCGTGCAGCAGGAAGTTCAGCGCATGGCTTCCGGGCAGGTCGAAGCGTTCGACCGGGCCGTTGCACAGGTGGGCGAA
>NZ_CANMFS010000025.1 GCF_947497275.1 uncultured Sulfitobacter sp. | reverse complement strand
CAGGCGAGGCATTGTGGCTGTTACCTTCATGCGCGAGCGATAACCAGTTCAGAACTCGTAAACAAGTTGGCAATGCCTTCGTGAGTTCTGGAAAGCTGCAAGAGACCCAATTTTAATGCAATCACGGCGTTCTCTGCCTCTTTGGTTTGGAACGGTTGGCCTTGATATCTTTTGGCAACTCATTTTTGACGGGCCTTCAGGAAGGTACGTGTAGCAAAATTGAACGACCACAACATGGTCTTGGTTGTGGCTTTTGTGCGCGCGGCTACGTGTGAGGCCTCTTCGGAGTGGCGCTTCCAACCTAACTTTCGCGCATGTCATGTGCGGGATAGTTGGAATTTCTTGACGGGGGCCATAAAAAAATCTAACTATCTCGTATCCCAAGTGCGCGAAAGTTAAAATATTGCTCTATCTCATTGGCGAAAACCTCGACAAGGACCGTGCTCACTACCAAGCTGAGACAGGAAAGCTTGTTCAACTTATGCGAGGCGTCTATGTCGATGCCGACGCAGAAATAGATGCAATTGTTCTGCGGAATGCGGTGCGGATTGCGCATTATCTTTATCCAAAGGCGTATCTCTCGGCAGCCAGCGCCACTCTGCTCGCACCTACGCGAGATGGTCGCTTATTCATAAGCGGGAAACGAAATCAGCGTACTCGGATCAGGTCTCTGGAGATCATCCAGAACGTAGCGCCAGATCAGCCAGCGGTCGCGACTGCCATTGTCGATGATGGGGCAGGGGAGTTCAAAGTCGCCGTCTCGTCGATGCGGCAGCGATTTCTTGAAGCCTTTCGGCAACGCAGCGAGCACGCCAGCGCGATTGATGAAGGGATGCGGACCGAGATCGCCGCGCGTCTTATTGAAGAATACGGCAGCCCGACTGCCGCGGCGGATGCGGTTTGGGCGCTAGCGCGCGAAAACAAATGGTATCGCGAGGGGGAGCATACAGAGCGATATTTGTTGCGTTCTGCTGTTGCGGTGGATGTTCGCAACGAAGCAGCACTGACGTTCTCGGTTGCTTGGCATGGGCAAATCGTCGGTCAGCTGGGTCATGACGGTTTTGAATGGCGATGGCAGCCACAAGACAATTTCAACTTGCCGCTCGTGCAACAGCGGGTTCCTGGCAGGCTACCCCCCTTCATCCTCTCACTGTTGCCAGAGGGATGGCTCGAGAAAGTTCTCAAAGACAATGACGAGCGTGCGGTTCTGCGCTCGGGCAAACGATATATGTCCAACATTACGATCAGCGAAGACGCAGCCGAGCTCGCATCGCTCCCCGTAGACATGCTATCCGTGTCGTTGTCCCGATATGCCCGCGACGGTGTGTTTACCGGAAACTATGCCGGCCCCGGGCGCGGCAAGCTTGAAGCAGATTTCGAGGCCGGGCTGGCACGCCTTTATGAGAGGCCGGACACACCGCGCCTGTCTGGCGTTCAGATCAAGGCGCCAATGTACTTGGCGCAGGATGGTCAATTGTCGCCGAGCGCGGGCTTGCCGTTCACCCACATTTTGAAGCCCGCGGGAACCAGCGGATTTCAGGCGCTTCCCGTGATCGAGTATCTTGGCATGACTCTTGGCCGTGCTTCAGGATTGGCAGCACCTGAAATCGCTTTGGTCGCAATGCCGGATGACATGCCCCCTGCCTTATTGGTCGAGCGCTTTGATATTCGCACATCGCCCGAGGATGAACGCCGCTTTGCTTTGGAGGATCTGTGTTCGGTCCTCGACCTGCCCCCCGATGCGAAGTACGATGGAACAATCGAGAGGATAACGCGTGCAGTTCGACCGCTGTTGACATCTGCCGGGGAAGATATTCTACTGGTTGTAAAGCGCGCCCTCTTTGCTTGGTTGATCGGCGATGGCGACATGCACCTAAAGAACCTAGCGCTCTTAAAGATTGCCGATCCTAATGCCGATCGCTTCAGCACAATTCGCCTCGCGCCGCTCTATGATGCGGTCACGACGCGGGTCTTCCCGAGCCTTGAACATGATCGCATGGCCCTGAAGTTGAATGGCAAAGATGACCGGTTGCGGCGGCGTGATTTCATGCAGGTGGCGGCGATTGCCGGTTTAACTGCAACTGGTGTCGGCGAAGAGATTGATCATTTCTTGCTGCGCTTCGCTGAAGCCATAGACGGCGTTTCTTTACCTGATCTTGCTGGTCTGCACGGTGATATCAAGGAGCGGGCAGAGGCTATGCTCTCCCTGTGCAGGGAGCGGGTCGCGGCATTCTCATAAATATAGAGACTTGTGGGTCGCTTAAGCAAAGCGAAAATACTGAATTAAAAAAGAAAACTGTACTTCTACCTGAGCGATAGTGATTGCATCGCAAATCACGCAATCTAGTGTGTTCCGAAAGAGGGTTTCGTTAATGGCATCAGTTCTAAAGTTTTTTCGGATTCTATTTTTTTACGCGCTCTATTTTTTGTTGTGCGTGGTTGCCGTAGTGACTGTGTTTCAAGGCTGGCCCATGGGCGGTCAAATGCTCTTTGCCTTTGGATTACCTATCGTTTTGGTTTGGTGGCAAGAAAAGAGACGCTCCCGAAAAGTGGAAGCCAAAGTGCTTGAAGCGGGAAGCACAAACACAAGAGTAACTCAGTCCGCGCCAGCGGCCCGCGAAAGTGCCCACGAAAAACGCATCGAACGCGAGCGGGAAAGAACGCGTGAAGCGAATGCGGTTCAATCATCGTCGAGAACGCCACCCAAACCACCGAAACAGGACTATGCAGAAATCGTGCGTGCCGGCCAGTCTGCGGCACCAGAACTTTCGGCAATTGCAAAGCGGTATGAGAACCCGCGGCCAACAGCGCACAAACCGCAAACGAATTCACGTAAAAATGGCTGGATACCAGCGGCAGAGACCGTGACCGTTGCTGCGCGAGATATTGGCGGATTGGTCTATGTCGGCACGCCGCCATTGCTCAATCATCATGGCTATCGCGACAAATGCAGGGCCTACATCGACCCTTCTCTCTCCGTCGCGAGGACAGGGGACGATAGGGCAGGGGAGGGCATGTCATACTGGCCTGGGTATTCTGACATTTCAGCACGAAGCAGGGCGACCTATCTTGAATGGTTGGCAAGTGGCCGGTCTGACCCATCCTATGATCCGGGCTACATGTTCTTGTATTTTTACGGGCTAGAACGTCGATTTTTCGTCGATCAATCCAATGCTGATGCCAAGGATCATTGCGGAAGTCCGCAGATTGATTTCCGTCTATCCAGAAAACCATTCGGTGAAGCGATACTTGGGAGAATTTCTTGATATTGCGACACTTGCCGAAACAGAGTTTGAGGCGCTGGAGCCGATCTTTGAACGCCAGGGTTGGGAGCTTCCTTTTTCGCTGAAGTATGCGATTGGCGCGCGTCTTGATAAGGGAGAAAACCTGAGCGCGGACTGGGTTCTGAGCTGGTTGATGTGCCATCCAGAAAGCCATTTGCGCACGCCCGCTACGCGCTGCCGTGATGAATTCTTGGCGTTGTTCAAAATCCGATTTGAGGATCGCTTTCCCAATGGCCTAAAGGTCAGCAAGCCGCGCAAACATCTCAAAGCCACCTATCGCGCAGCCTCAAGCGAGTTTGAAGGAACTCTCAATCCGACGGCCGACGGCAAACCCGTTCCTGATATCTCCGGATTGCGAAAGCCGGTCGAGATTGCGCAGGAAGTTGCAGATGAAGTCATAGACGACCTTGATAAGCTGAGCCGCTATCTTGGTCGGAACCCCGAGGGCAGGGGAAGCATCGAAGCGCACGCCCTTTTGCCACTAGATCTGTGGATCCTGTTCCCGTCGACAGAAATGGAAGCGCTGAAAGAGTGGGCGAGGGGGATCATGCAGAGCGGCGGACTTATTCCGCTGGCCGACGTCATCGAAAAACTCGAAGGACAGCGCAGTACGAAAATTGGAAAGAGACAGCTAACAGGGGCGGCAGATGCTTTGGCGCGTCTTGGATTTGGGCTCGCACCTGATCCGCGCTTTGCACTGCGTTCACCGAAACCGGAAGAGCCGGTGGTTTTGTTTGATCTTGGCGAGCAGATCGAAAAGCTGGAAGATGTTTCGGCAAGCTATCAGACCGCGTTGATGGAGTTGGCCCTTGCCTCGTTTGTTGCCCATGCTGACGGGCGTATCGCCGAAGCTGAACGCAAAGCGTTGGAGACCCAAGTTGCAACTGTTGAGGGGCTCAGTGAGCAGGAAAGGCACCGGCTTCAGGCAAACATAGTTTGGTTCCTTGCCGTGCCGCCTGACATGACGCTGCTGCGCCGCAAACTCAAAGATGTTGGTGTGGAAGACCAAACGGCGATGCGTGCGGCCTTGGTGGGTGCGGCACACGCCGATGGTGTCATCCAATCCGAAGAAGTCGCCAGCATCGAAAAGGTGTACAAGGCATTGGGCCTTGATCCATCACTCGCCTATTCCGACCTTCACGCTGGTGAGATTGCAGACGCGCCACGCACTGTTCGTGCGGCCCAGCCGGGAAATTCTGGAGAGGCCATTCCTGAACTACAAAAGGCAACCGCGCCAGTGCTGGACGCATCACGGATCGCGGCCATTAGATCAGATACCGCGCGGGTGTCTTCGGTCCTAGGGCAGATATTTGAAGCCGAGGAAGAAGCAGAAGAGGGCAGGGACTCCAAGGATGTAACTTTGTTTGCTGGGCTAGGTGCAAAACATGGTGCACTGCTGTTGGATTTGGTGGGCCAAGAAAACTGGACCGAGGACGCGTTCGAACAGCTTTGTGGGAAGCATGGATTGATGCCGTCTGGTGCGTTGGAGGCCGTCAACGAGTGGGCCTTTGAAACTCATGATGAAGCCTTGCTGGACGAGTATGATGGATATGACGTGTCTCCGGAAATTGCGGATGCGGTAAAACAAAAATTAGAAGGGGAGGGGCGTCATGTCTAAATTGAAGCCACGTGAGCGCGATGCAATTGTTCAGGCTTTGCGGGCGGGAGTCGTGCCAAAGCTGGGCCTGCGTCATATTCAGGTAGGGCGCGTTCGTGAGATCGAAGAACTTGTGAAGGACATGGAACGCATCGCGGACGGAGGCTCTGCCATCCGTTTCGTGATCGGGGAGTATGGGTCTGGCAAAACCTTCTTTATGAATCTGATCCGTCTGGTAGCTTTAGAAAAAGGGCTAGTGGTGATGTTCGCTGACCTAGCACCCGACCGGCGTATTCACGCGACAGGTGGGCAAGCGCGCGGCCTCTACGCAGAGATGGCGCGCAACCTGTCAACGCGCACAAAGCCAGATGGTGGTGCTTTGGCCAGTGTGGTTGAGCGGTTTGTCAGCCAAGCGCACCGAGACGCCGAGGAAAAAGATGTGCCTACGGGCACCATCATTCGCGAGCGCTTGGGCCATTTTGAAGAACTCACTGGCGGTTTTGAATTTGCAGAGGTCATTCGCCGGTATTGGGAAGGCCATGAAAACGGGGATGACGAACTTAAGTCGGCAGCACTTCGTTGGCTGAGGGGAGAATTCGCAACCCGCACGGATGCGCGCAAAGCACTTGGCGTGCGCACGATTGTCGATGATTCGAGCGTTTACGATCATCTCAAGCTGATGTCGGCTTTTGTGTGCGAGGCGGGTTACAAAGGGCTGCTTGTCGGCTTTGATGAAATGGTAAACCTGTTCAAGCTCACATCGTCCCAGGCACGCAACGCGAACTACGAACAAATCCTGCGCATTTTGAATGACGTGCTTCAGGGTAGCGCCGAAAACCTTGGCTTCTTGATGGGGGGCACGCCAGAGTTTTTGATGAACACGCGCCGTGGGCTTTACAGCTACGAAGCCCTACAATCGCGGTTGGCAGAAAACACCTTCGCCCGTGATGGCCTTGTTGATTTGTCGGGGCCGGTTGTGCGGCTGGCCAGCCTGACGCCGGAAGATTTGTTTGTTCTATTGGCCAATGTCAGACGCGTCATGCAGGACGATGAAACGGCTTTGCCGGATATAGCGCTGGAAGCCTTTATGAACCATTGCTCGGACCGGATTGGAGAGGCCTATTTCAGGACGCCGCGCAATACCGTCACTGCTTTTGTGAATTTGCTGTCCGTGCTGGAGCAAAATCCAGGCGTTGAATGGAGTGACCTGATCGAGAAGATCGACGTCTCAGAAGACCGAGGCGAGGATATGAGCGAAGTAGAGGAAACGACTGGCGCTCAGCCGAGTGGTGACGACGATCTGATTAGCTTCAAGCTCTGAGCCTCGAGGATGAGCAGCGCCTTTGACCAACTTGCCCGCCCCGTCCAGAAGTGGATCAGACAGCAGGGTTGGCGTGAGCTGCGCGACATTCAGGCGCGTGCAATTCAGACTATTTATGAAACTGACAACGATCTCATCGTCGCGGCATCGACGGCCGGTGGTAAAACAGAGGCCGCATTTTTTCCATTGATCTCTCAGGTGCTGGATGCACCGGCAGAGGGCGGCGGGTTCGACGTGCTCTACATCGGACCACTCAAAGCGCTGATCACCGATCAGGCGGGGCGGCTGGAAGGCATCTGCCAAGAGGCGGAACTTCCAGTGGTGCCGTGGCACGGCGATGTGTCGCAATCGGTCAAAACGCGCGCGATGAAAAATCCCAAAGGGATTTTGCTCATCACGCCAGAGTCGCTGGAGGCATTGTTCGTACGTCGCGGCTTGGAAATCACGCGCCTGTTCGGTGCAACCCGAGCTGTGGTGATCGATGAATTGCACACTGTGCTCGATAGTGAGCGCGGGGTGCAATTGCGATCCCTGCTAACACGTCTTGAGTTGGCAATCAAAATGCCCATACGCCGGATTGGACTATCTGCGACGCTTGGCGATATGGACCTCGCCCGCGCTTATCTGCGGCCTGACAATGCGGAACACGTCACATTGATCGAAGCAGACGGCGGAGAAGCAGAACTGAAACTTCAGCTGCGTGGATATCTTTCCGGTGGAGAAGACGACAACACCCCGTCTGCCACAGACGCCGTCGCAGCGCACTTATTCGAGCATCTCCGGGGAAGTGACAATCTTGTTTTTGCCGGTGCCCGTCAACGTGTTGAAATTTACGCTGACCGCCTGCGCAATCTGTGCGAGCAAGAGTATCTTCCCCAAGAGTTTTATCCGCACCATGCTAGCCTTTCACGCGATCACCGCGATTTTGTTGAACGGCGCCTGAAAGATAACAGCAAACCGACCACGGCTGTCTGCACGTCCACTTTAGAGTTGGGTATCGATATCGGCGATGTAACATGTGTGGCGCAAATCGGCGCACCCTTCACCGTCGCAGCCCTGCGGCAGCGATTGGGACGTTCAGGACGCAGGGAGGGTCAGCCAGCCATCCTTCGACAATACGCGGTAGAAACGAGGCTGACTTCGGATAGCAGCTTTGTGGATCGTCTGAGACTAGGCCTGATCCGGTCGATTGCGATGATTGATCTGTTGTTGGAGGGCTGGTGTGAACCACCCAAGCCGCAAGCGCTGCATCTGTCGACACTTGTGCATCAGATCCTATCCGTAATCGCGCAGAGGGGAGGGGCACCAGCCAGTATTCTATACAGCGTGCTGTGTCGCGAAGGCCCGTTTCGGCAGGTCACCACAGCAATGTTCACGGATGTGCTGCGCGCGCTCGGTCATCCTGAAACTGGCTTGATAGAGCAGACAGACGGTGGTTTGTTGCTCTTGGGCCAAAACGGAGAGCGGCTAGTCGAGCATTATAGCTTCTATGCGGTGTTCAAGACGCCCGAAGAATACAGGCTGGTTTCAAACGGGCGGGATCTTGGAACATTGCCAATCGACAACATCCTCTCACCTGGGATGATGCTCATCTTTTCCGGACGCCGTTGGCTGGTTCAGGAAATCCATGACCGGGAAAAGGTAATTATGGTCAAACCTGCCAAAGCAGGTGTGCCGCCAGTGTTTGGTGGGGACCCGGGCGAGATCCATGACAAGGTAATCGCGCGCATGTTCGATGTGTTGGAGGGCGATACCAAGCCCCTCTACATGGACGCGAATGCGCTCGGAATGCTTGAGGAGGCGCGGCTGAACTATGCGCATATGGGATTTGTTAACACGTCGCTTGTCAATTTAGGCGAAGAAACCTCAATCATCGCAACACGAGTAGGGACACTGAAAACAACAACCTTGGCACTTGCGCTGAGAGGGTTTGGGTTCTCTGTCGAACAATATGATGGGTTCTTACAGGTGGAAGCAGGTGACGAGACCCCATCGCTAACCGAAGTTTGCAAAAGGATTGGAGAAGGTGAAAGCGTTGATCTATTTGCCGGCGCTGGTAACCTGTTGACTGAAAAGTTCCACCCGTATTTGACTCGCGAATTGTTGGAGTTGGATGCGGTTTCATCGAGGCTGGAACCAAAAAGGCTAGCCGCAGTGGTTGGGGGTTTCGTTTTTCGACCAGCTCATGCTTAAGCAAAGTTTTGAAACAGCCGCGAAAAATGCGGTCGAGATCACGCGTCGGTTGTTCAAATCGTGGGCAGAAAGCTCTAAAATATAGATGAGTGCATTCAGCTGCCGCCGAGGCATTGCCAACTTGTTTGCGCCGGCATGAAAGCTGCCTGGGGGGCGTCTGTCAGGCGGTCATTTCGAGAGCGTAAC
>NZ_CANMFS010000024.1 GCF_947497275.1 uncultured Sulfitobacter sp. | reverse complement strand
GTTACGCTCTCGAAATGACCGCCTGACAGACGCCCCCCAGGCAGCTTTCATGCCGGCGCAAACAAGTTGGCAATGCCATTTGCTGCAGTCGCGAACAGGTGTTTTTCCACAAAATCGGCAGAGAGCCGCCATTCGTCGCGTGATGCACTAAGGTCTGCTGTACGGGCAAAGAGCATTGGCTTCGTCTTCGCCATGGTCCGCTTTGCCTCGGATGGTCTACAAATAGTCATTTAACCCACGAGTTTCGCATTGTGGCCAAAAGGTTATCCTGCAAGAGTTGTAGGCGGTTTTTGATTTGCAAGAACGAATGGCCGACGGCGGCAGACGAGATGGATTTCTGGGTTGGCTCGGAATAAGACCTGGCATTATCGGCAACCGAAAAAGAGGTGTGTATGTACGAGGTGAACAGTTATTTTTACTCTTACGGGGGGCAAAGTCTGAATTTTAGCAGCATCGAGGGCACGGATGACCCTCTGTTTATAGACAGCAGACCACATGAAATCGCACTTGCTTTTAATGGCGCTGATACGGTTTACTACGAAAAGAAGAATTATCTCTTCCCCTCGATCCCAACGCAAGAATTTGAGGCTGTCGAAACTGAAGATGGCTATCTCTATTTTGATGAGGGCAATTTCTGGGGTTATGGCGGGTACAGTGGGTGGACAATTTCAGCCGAGTACAGCTATCAAGAGGAGGCAACGGACGATCAGCCAGCAAGAACGGTAAGCGGTTTGGTCAGCGAAAGCGTCAGCCAACCTGGGACATACGATCTCGATGATATTGGGAACAACATTTCGCCCACATGGACCGGACGGGTCCATATTTGGACTAGTGGTGGATCGAGCCCCGCCACGAGCAATATTGAGCTTACCGATGATATCATTCCTGAGGACTATCGTAGCCCCGTAGAATGGTTTTTGGAGAGATCAGGACTAGAAGTCGATGTGGCGATCCCCTCCCCAACCCAAGTGGGCTACCTAATTCAAGTGACTACAGATCCTTCAGAGATCCCAGCACATGATTTTTTTACGGTCTATGGGGTTCCCAGCTACTACGATGAGGATCAGTCGGAGCTGACTGACCCACGCTTATTGCCAGAAAACATATTGGATACGGAGGAGATACGCGCCTATATCGACGAGCACCTCTCGCTAAGGGTTTCCTTAGAAGAAGCGAATTGGGAGAGCCTGCCGTATTCTCTGAACGAAAACCTCAGCGCCGGCCTCATTACGTCCAATTATAAGTTCATGCTTGGTACGGGCGACTTAAGCACGGCCTCATGGTACAATGCTGACGCCGATGTCACAGACGAGCGCGGTCGCGGGGTGAACTCATATTACGATAACCTTGGAACTCTTTCTGCCGGGGCGATTATAGGAAGCTTTGCAGACGCGCATTCTGTTGCGATGGAGCTTGATCACGTGCCGTTTTACGAAAGCGCTCAAGACGCGGTAGAATTCTACGCTGCAGTGGAAACGGCGCTTCCTGCCGTCTTGTCGGTACTTGATGAGGTTCGGTCAGAAGACGGAGAGTTTATCGAAGGGTTCCGGACGGTCGAGCATATGGCTATTGAGGCGAAAATTGCACTATCGCAGTTCGAAGACGCCGTAATGGACGAGTTTTCTCTTTTCAGCCACCAAGCTTTCGCCACCAGCTTTTTCGGCACCCATTCTGATGGCGATCGAAGCTATGGCGCGGCACTGACATATGACGAAGTACCTGCAGGTAGTGATGCGTCTGACAGGGTGTTCTTTGCGACCGTTTCCGACGGGTTTGCGTACGTCCTTGCAGAAAGAGGTGCCGTCTATGATGGACTCGGTGGAGATGACTATATTTTCGGTAATTACGGCTCTGATACCTTTAGTGGTGGAGCAGGCGACGACTGGATAAGCGGTGGCGAAGGCCACGACACGCTTGATGGCGGGATTGGATCCGATCAGCTTTCCGGCGGCGGTGGTAATGATCTGATCGAGGGCGGCCTAGGCAGCGATACGCTCTCAGGGAATGAAGGAGATGACACGATCATCGGAGGCGTATTGCCGGATGATCTGCGCGATGTGATCTATGGCGGAGAAGGTAACGACCTTATTCAGGGCGGCTACGGTAACGACGAGTTACGAGGGGATGTCGGTAACGACGTTATCGCAGGTGGCTTCGGCGGAGACACCATAGTCGGTGGAACAGGCGATGATATGCTTTCGGGTGGTGCTCTTGGCGACGTCTTGTTCGGCAGCGACGGGGATGATTTTATCAATGGCGGCTTCGGCTATGATCGGGTGAACGGTGGTGGAGGCGCTGACGAATTCTTCCACCTAGGGATATTCGACCACGGATCCGACTGGGTGCAGGACTATAACGCAGCGGCCGGTGATGTGCTTGTCTTCGGAGACACTGACGCGACGCGCACGCAGTTCCAGATCAATACGACAACTACGCCGTCGGCGGGCGCTAATGACGTTCAGGAGTCCTTTGTGGTCCACCGGCCTACAGGACAGATTATTTGGGCGCTGGTTGACGGAGATAATCAGGACGAGATCAACTTGCAGATCGGAAGCGAAGTTTTTGATCTGACTTAGGTGGTCGAGCGCGGAGGTCGGTGAGCTACCTCCCGAAAATCGGACACTGACCTAAGCTGCGATTTGTAGTTTGCTGATCTTCAATACGAAGGAGATCAGAGATGTCGAAACGGAAGCAACATCACCCGGAGTTCAAGGCGAAGGTTGCGTTGGAAGCGCTGAAGGGCGAGGCAAAAGTCAGCGAGCTTGCAAGCCGGTTTGGGGTGCATCCCACGGGACTGTTGCACTAATCTGATGACTACATGCATGCGCCATCCATATGACGAGAAGTCATGCGGAGCCATTGAAGAGGGCATCGAAGCCGATCCCGGCGCCCTCAAGCCGGACCGCCCATTTCCTCATGCAGCGCGGATGCGCCAAGTTTCGAAAACGGGATCATGCCAACGCCGAAGACGAAAGTGATCATGTCAGGTCGCCTTGGGCAGGGTCCATTCCAGTGGCGGCTCGGATTCGGCCAGCATCCGGCGCAATTCTGTCTTGAGAATTTTCCCATAGCTGCTCTTTGGCAACGCTGGGACGAACCGATAGGATTTGGGGCGTTTGAAGCGGGCAATCTGATCAAGGCAGAACCGGTCGAGATCTTCCGCCGTCACCCCGTCTTGGGCAACCACAAAGGCCACAACTTCCTCGCCCCAATCCGGATCGGTCCGACCAATCACATTGGTTTCGATCACACCGGGATGGCGCAACAGCGCCTCCTCGACCTCGCGGGGATAGATGTTCGACCCGCCGGAAATAATCACATCCTTGGACCGATCCTTGAGCGTCAACACACCTTGCGCGTCGAGGCTGCCGATATCGCCGGTAGAGAGCCACCCCTCGCGCAGCGCTGATGCGGTGGCCTCGGGGTTGTTCCAGTAACCGGCCATTACCACATCGCCGGATACGATCACTTCGCCGGGCATATCCGGGTCGCAATCGGTGCCCGTGTCGTCCACCACCCGGACAGTGACGCCGGAACGGGCGATCCCAACCGAACCCAGCCAAGATTCGGGCATGTCCGGTTCCAGCATATGCGGTGGCAGGTAACTGATGGTGCAGGGCGCCTCGCCCTGACCATACCCAATCCAGATGCGCGAACCCAGCAAATCCTGGGCGCGGCGCAGGTCTTCGACATAGATCGGTGCACCGCCACAGAAGATGAGATCGAGATTGGCGATTGCCGTGTCATCCAAGCCCGAACAAGCGGTGAGACGGTTCAGCATCGTTGGCGCGGCAAAGAAGGAAGAATGGGGAAAGCGGCGCAACAACTGCACCAGTTCATCAGGATCGAACCCGCCGCTTTCGGGAATGACATTGACCGCCCCGCGCCGCACGAATGGCAGCGCAAACAGCCCCGCCGCATGAGACAATGGCGCCGGATGCAACGCCGCCGAGCCTTCGGTGAGAGGACAAATATCGGCAAGGAAACTCAACGTCATCGCCCAGAGATTGCGGTGACTGAGCACCGCGCCCTTGGGTCGTCCCGTGGTGCCGGAGGTATAAAAAATCCAAGCCGGATCTTCCGGCGCGGCCTGCGCCGGTCGGAACGGTGCTGGTTCGTCCATCAAGGCGGCGTAAGCGGGGCTCTCCACTGCAACTGTCTTATCAAACCCGGCCATCTCTTCGGCATTGTCGGTGAAAAGCAGCGCCGCGCCGCAATTGGCCAGAACGTAATCCACCTCGTTCGGATGCAGCTTGGCGTTGACCGGCACCGCGACACATCCCGCTGCCCAGATGCCGAACAGCATTTCAATATATTCCGCACGGTTGCCCATGTAGATCACGACGCGCCCGCCTTTAGGCACACCGCGCGCGCGCAGACCGGCCGCCAGTGCTGCGGCGCGGTCGCGCAACGCGCCATACGTGCAGAAGATCGCCCCGCCAAGCGAAACTGCGGGCCGCTGGTCGAAGGTGCGGGCGGATTGTGCCAAAAGCTCTGCGATATTCATGGCGGGTCCTCAGATTTTGCGCGTCTGGTCCTGCCAGAACATGTCCCGGATGTCTTTCTTGCGCACCTTGCCCACCGGGCTGCGCGGCAGTTCGTCCCAGACCACCACGGATTTGGGTGCCTTCACGCTGCCCAGCTGTTTCTTGCAGATGCTGATGATCTCGTCCGTGTCGATTTCGGCCCCCGGTTTAAGCTCGATCACGGCAGTAACCGACTCGCCCCATTTTTCATCGGGCACCCCGATGACGGCGCAGTCCTGCACAGCGGGATGCGCCCAGATCACCTGTTCGACCTCCGATGGATAGACATTAAAGCCGCCCGAGATGATCATGTCTTTCTTGCGGTCAACGATATAGAGATAGCCGTCCTCGTCCAGATATCCGACGTCGCCGGTGTGGTGCCATCCATGTTCAGAAGCTTCTTTGGTGGCTTCCGGATTCTTGTAATAGCCCTTCATCACCAGATTGCCGCGCACCACGATTTCACCGCGTTCGCCCTGCGGCAGGATATTGCCTTCCTCGTCCATGATCGCCACCGGGGTCAGCAAAGTGGGGCGTCCGCAGCTGGCCAGACGGTGTTCAAGCGCGGGGTTGTCCACGACCAGATGATCCTCCGGGGTCAGCAAGGCACAGAACATCGGGGATTCCGCCTGGCCAAAGCTCTGCATCATCACCGGGCCAAAAATCTTGAGGCACTGGCGCAGTTTGTCCACCGCCATCGGCGCGGCCGCATAGATGAAACCGCGCAGCGACGGGAACCTGCGGTCCTCGATGCCCGGTTCGGACAGCAGCATATAGATCGCCGTGGGTGGCAAAAAGAGATGCGTAACCCCTTCGCGCTCGATGGTGTCGAGCACCCGCGCGCCGTCAAAGCCTGGAAGGATGATATTGCGCGTGCCCGTGGCCATCAAGGCCACCGCCATCACTCCGGCGGCGTGGGTCATCGGCGAAATGAGCAGGTGAACCGGTTCCGGCCCGACATCGTGGCCGGCATAGAAATTGGCGATCAACGTGGCCCAGTTCAGCTGGGTCAGCAAGATGCCCTTGGGCCGTCCGGTGGTGCCGCCCGACGAGAGAATGCCGATCAGATCGTCCGGTTCCAGCTTGACGTCGGGATCAGTGTCGGGCGCGGCGGCCAACCAGTCTTCCATACAGGGGGAGTCGGGACCGGCCTGATCGAGGCAAATGAACCGCTGGATCTTGGGACACAGCGACTTGATCTGTTCGAGCGCTGGTTCAAAACTGCTGTGATAGAACAAAATCTCGACATCGTCATGATCGAGGATATAGGCGTTTTCCTCAACGCCGTTCTTGGCGTTGACCGGCACCCAGACCGTGCCTGAACGGAACATGCCAAGCATCGCTTCGAAACCGCTGACGCAGTTGGGGCTGTAGATCCCAGCCATATGGCCTTTACCGAAACCCTCGGCTGCGATGGCATTGGCGAAACGGTAAGTGCGCGTCTGCACCTCGCGGAAGGTCCGACGAACCTCGTCATCTTCCAGACAGACACGGTCCGGGTTGATTGAAACACCGCGATCAAAAAAATCGATCACACGCATGATATCCTCCTAACGTTTCTGCGGTGCAATGACCGCCACTGCTTGGTCTTATTCGCGATACCGGCCATTGATGCCGCCGCGATGGATCGGGCGGCAAAAGCGGCCGGGCTTTGGGTCGGGACAGGCCCGAACGGCAGCGCCGGGAAACTGATGATGTCCGTCACTGCCATTTCGCCCCCCTAAACGCTGATCAATTTCTCGATTTCGGCGCGGTTGACCTGCAGATCCGCAGTTGTCCCGCTCCAACGGATGGCACCGTGGTCAATCACATATTGTCGGTGGGCCAGTTTCATCGGCACCCGAAGGTTCTGCTCCACCAGCAACAGCGCCATGCCTTCGGCGTTGATCAGGCGCATCGCCTCGACCAGCTGGTCGACGATCAGCGGCGCCAGGCCCTCGGTCGGCTCGTCGAGCAACAGCACCTCGGGGTTGGTCAGCAACCCGCGCGAAATCGCCAGCATCTGCTGTTCCCCGCCCGAAAGCGTATCGCCGGGCTGCGCGCTCCGTTCGCGCAAAACCGGAAACAGATCATAGACACGGGCCAGGTTCCAACCGCCCTGCCGCCCCATCAAGGTGGCGATCCGCAGGTTTTCCTCGACCGAAAGGTTTGGGAAAATCCGTCTGTCCTCGGGTACATAGGCAATGCCGAGCCGTCCAAGCTGATCGGCGCGCAGCGCGGTCACATCGTCGCCCTTCCACAGGCGGCGGCCACTTGCGGCGCGGTTCAGACCGATCAAGGTCTTGAGGATCGTGCTTTTTCCGGCCCCATTGCGACCGATCAGGGAAACCACCTCGTTGGCTTCGACTCCCAGCGAAACCTTGTGTAGTGCCTGCGCCTTGTCATAAAAGACGTCGCAGCTCTCCAGCGCCAGCAGAGTCATGCCTCTTCTCCCAGATAGGCCGCACGCACTTCCGCATTGCCGCGGATATCGTCGGGGCTGCCCGAGGCCAGCAACTGACCCTGCACCATGACGACGATCTCGTCCGAGACCTGCATCACCACATCCATGTTGTGTTCGATCAGCAGCACCGTTCGGCCTTTCACGATCCGTGAAATCAGCCCGATCGCCTTTTCAAGCTGATCATGCCCGACACCCGCCAGCGGCTCGTCCAGAAGCAAGACACTGGGTTCGCTCAACAAAGACAGCCCGACCTCAAGCGCACGCTGGTCCCCATGCGAAAGATATTCGGCCGGGCGATGCGCGAGCGCGCTCAATTCAACCTCTTCCAACACCTGCTCGGCCTGCTCGCGAACCGCCGCAAAGCGGCTGGCAGGCAGCCAGAACGGCTGCACCCGATGACGATGGGCAAAGGCCGCGATCTGGAGATTTTCCAGCACTGACATGCCGGCAAATATCTTGGTGATCTGAAAACTGCGGCCCAGTCCCTTGCGGGTGCGCCGATGCACCGACAGGTTGGTAATGTCCTGCCCGTCCAGCCGAACGCGGCCGCCGCTCAATACGGCATGGCCTGACAAGGCGTTCATCAGCGTGGTCTTGCCCGCCCCGTTCGGGCCGATCAGCCCATAGAGCAGGCCCGGCTTGAAATCATAGGACACACCATTGACCGCCTTCAGCCCGCCGAAGGATACTTGGATGTTCTCGCAACTCAGCGATCCTGCCGTCATGATGCGCCTCCCTGGTCCTGGTCATCGGGTCCGTGAAACAGCCCCGCGATACCGTTGCGCAAAAAGATCGTCGCTAGGATGAAGATCAGCCCAAGAATACCGTACCAGTATTGCGTCACTTGGCTCAGTTCCTCTTTCAGCAATTCGAACACCGCCACCCCCAGGATCGGCCCCAGCAGCGTGCCCTTGCCGCCCAGCACTGTCATGATCATTACGTCGCCGGACGTGGCCCAGTGCAGCATCTGCGGGCTGATGTAAAACATCAGCGAGGCCAGCAAGCCGCCCGATATCCCGGCATAGGCCCCCGACACCACGAAGGCCGACTGGCGCAGCGCGTGAACGTTATGACCCAATTGCGAGGCGCGGGTATCGTTGGCCTGCACCGCGCGGAGCGCCCGACCAAAGGGCGAGGCACGCAGCAGCGCCATCACCGCGAGGCCGATCAGGAAAACGACGACAATAAATGCGTAATAGTTGCGGTTGTCATAGAAGTTGATCCCGAACAGATCCGGGCGCGGAACGCCGGGAATACCGTCTACCCCGCCGGTCAGGGCGCGCAACTTGTTCGACGCAAGGATATACACCATCTGTGCCAGCGCCAGCGTCAGCAGCGCGAAGAACAGCCCCGACACCCGCAGCGCAAAGAGCCCCATACAGAAGGCCAGCAGCGCGCCCATCACGGCAGCGGCCAGCAGAGCGGGCAGGAACCCGACCTGATAGCTCAGCGTCAGCACGGTCAGCGCATAGCCTCCCGACCCGAGCAAGGCCGCGTGGCCGAATGACAACATGCCGGTCACACCGAACACGAGATCGAAGCCGATGGCGAACAGCGCCCAGATCAGGATCAGGCTGACGAGGTTCACCCACTGCTCACCGGGAAGAAAGAAGGGAATAGCGATCATCGCCGCGATGATGACGGCCATCAGCGTCTGGCCCACAGTTCTGCGTGTCATGCCGAACGCCCCTTGTAACTAAACAGGCCCTCGGGACGGAACATCAGCGTTCCGATCAGCAGAGCGAAGGTCAGAAGTTCAACCCATTCCGTGGCATAGGTGAAGCCCACAGCCCGGGTCATCCCGAGCAGCAGAGAGGCGAAGATCGCGCCGCGGATATTGCCCAGCCCCCCGATAATGACGACAACGAAACAGTCGATAATCACACTGAAACCCATGCCAAGCTCGATCGGCACAAGTGGTGCGGTAATCGCGCCGCCCAGAGCCGCCAGAAAGGATCCGAGCGCGAACACACCGGTGCGCACCTGGTTCACATCAATGCCCAGCGTCCGCGCCATATCCGCATCGGAACTGGCCGCCCGGATGATCATGCCCCACTTGCTCCGATCAAGCAGCAGGAACAGCCCAAGCGACACGAGAGCGCCGAATGCGATAACAAAAAGCCGATAGGACGGGATCTGGCTGCCGAACAGCGCCACTGGCGCTGTCAGCATCTCGGGCGTCGGCACCTGTTTGTAATCAAAGCCCCAGATCAGTTTGGTGGCGTCATCAATCACCAGGATCAACCCAAAGGTCAGCAACAGTTGGAAAATATGGTCACGCGAATAAACCCGCTTGAGCGCCACAATTTCGATCAGCGCGCCAAGGGCTGCGACGATCAGCGGTGCAAACAGCAGGCCGAGCCAGAACGACCCGGTGATCTGGACGATCTGATAGCTGACATAAGCGCCCAGCATATAAAGCGCGCCATGGGCGAAGTTAATCACCCCCAGCATCCCGAAGATCAGCGTAAGACCCGCCGATAGAAGAAACAAAAGAAAGCTGAGGCTCAGCCCGATGATCAAGGTAGACATATCTGCGCTATTCCGAAAAAGCGGGCAGACAGCGAATCCGAAATTCGCCGTCGCCCAGTTGCGGCCGTTTTGCTCAACAGGCGTCGAACAGACGGTCCGCAGGGAAGATTTCGTTGATTTTCATGGTCAATTCCGGCAAGGGGGCCTCTCCTTTGACCACTTCACCCCAAAGCCCGACCTGCGCGGCCTGATGATCGCAGGCGCGCATTTCCTTGCGCCCCTCGACCGAGGTTTCGTGGACGCTGTTGGCGAAAGCCTCGACCCAAGTCTCGACGTCCCAGCTGTCGGACTGTTCCACCACGTCAAGCCACCAGCGCAACCCGTCATAGGCCTCGCCCGCAAAGCTTGAGGGCATTTCGCCATGCTGCTCGCGATAGGCTGCGACAAAGGCGTTGTTCGTCGGATTGTCGACGCTGTAGTGATAACGCACGCCCGAGTTCACCCCCAGCGCGGCCGGACCGGTGGCCGCGGCAAAGATATCATCCTGAAGAACGGGGCCAAAGATCACCTTGTCTTTGCCCAGATCAACCTGACCGGCTTGCTTGACGAAAGTGATACCGTCGTTCCCGGTTGCCATGACCGCGATGCCATCCGCATCAGAGCGGATCATCTTGTCGATGATCACCGAATAGTCCCGGTTCCCCAGCGGCGCGAAGTCGTTGCCGACAATCTCGACACCGGCTTCCTTGGCCAGTTCCTCGAAACGCTCGAACCCGCTGCGCGTCGCCTGATAGTCGGCCGTCACCGCATAGATCTTTTTCAGCCCGCGCGATTTGACGAATTCCATCGACATGTTGATTTCCATGCCAAGCGTGTTCGACGTGCGGAAGGAATAGGGTGCACCGTCGCGCTTGGTGATCGCATCATCAGCCGAGATGGTCACGAGATGCGGCACTTTCCGTTGTGTTGACAGGCTTTGAAGTGCCAGCGTCGAGGCCGAACTGACCGCGCCGAAAATCATCTGTGCGCCTTCACCCAAAAGGCGGCTGGCCTTCTGCACCGCCGGTTGCGGCTTGGTCTCGTCGTCTTCCCAGGAAAAGCGGATCGGCTTGCCCAGAACAGTGCCGCCGCGTTCGGCCACAGCCTGCTCTGCGCCTTTGCGCATGTCATTGCCGATCAGCCCGTAGGCCCCGGAAAACGACAGAATGGCCGCGATGTGAAAATCATCCGGTGTTGCCGCCCGCACCAAAGGCGCTGGCAGAGTTGTAACCAGAGCCGCGGTTCCGGCATTCTTCAAAAAATTCCGACGTTTCATGTTTCCTCCCAAAAGATACTACGTGTCTGCGTTCAGCTAGGCAGTTCGACAGAACCGCAGGGAAACGCCTTTCCCGGCTGCGCCGTCTACCACTGCCTCCAAGGCTTTGTCCTCTTACGCCAACCTCTCGCCCCCCTACGAAAGCAGCGCCCTTGCCGGAAAAACAACGAAGAAAACGCGATTCTTCTTTTATCCCGGCATTCTCTGAGCCCCGCAGGCCCGTAAAAGTCCCAGAACGCAGAGACGTTGAGAATGACCCAATCCGCCAAATATTTGACTTTTTCCGCCATTTTCTTGTAGGGGATCTTTGTTACAGGAGAACGCCATGAAAGTCGGACTGCTTCAAAGCCACCGCATCCCGAACCAGAGCATTCGGATTATGGCCGAAACACTCAGACGGCACGGAATTGAACTGGCGCCCCTTATCGCCGAGGCGGGGCTGGCGTCGGGCATTCTCGAAGATCCCTGGGGAACGCTCGACGGCGAACAAGAGCTTCAGTTTCAGCGCCTTTTCGTTCGCGCCACCCGCCACATTCCCGCGATCGGATTTCTGACCGGGCTGCGCTACAGCCTGATCGCATACGGGCCGCTTGGCCTGGCTGTACTGGTCTCGCGCAATGTGACCGAGGGGTTGCAAACCTTTATCCGGATGCAGGCCCTTGGTTACGCGTTGCTTGAATACGACCTTATTGAGGAAGATGGCGTCGCCGTCGCCTTTACCGCCAACGACCAATACGTGCCCGAAGATCTGTATGATTTTATGCAGGAGCGATTGCTTGGATCGGGCCCCACATTCTTCCGCGATATGCGGCAAAAGAACCTGCCGATCCGTCAGATCGAGACTCCGCTGGATCGCCCGAACGGATGGATGGACCTCGAAGCCCGATTGCAGACCGAAATCGTCTATCGTGCGCCGCGAACCCGTTTTCATTTTGCCGAGGGCGCGGGCGCAATGCCACTGCCGCTGGCAAACCCTTCTCTGGCCGAGAATTACCGCAAGCTCTGCCGGAACATGCTGGAAACCAGCTCGCGGCCCGCCGGTATCGTCAAATCGACCTATCAGTTGCTGATGCAATCCCGCGAAGCCCTGCCAAGAGCCCCGGCGATGGCCCAGGCACTCAATATTTCGGAACGAACGTTTCACCGCAAACTCGCAAAACAGGGCGCAAGTTATCGCCAAATCCTCGATAATGTCCGCTTGCGCCGGGCGCGAGAACTACTGGAAAACACCGATCTGTCGCTCTTCACAATCAGCGACACTCTCGGATTCTCTGAAATGGCCAGCTTTACTCGTTTCTTCCGCAGGGTGGTCGGGGTGCCGCCATCCACCTACCGCAAGGACAGCGTACGGATATTCCGCCATTCGGAATGACTGCTCACACCGCATGAGCGAAGACGGGCACAACGCTTGCTGAACCGCACCGGGTTTACCGGAGGATGGACCTGTGGCGCTTTCGTGCCGCCCCAAGTGCTCGTTTAAGCCACTTTCCGTTCGAATACGACGGGACTTTTCCTGGCCAGTGCTGAGTGACGGCGGCGTGGATTATATGCATTTGGCAGACCGTATGGCGGATTCACAAACGAAGTGAAAATTCTGTATCAAAACAGAACCTTGCATGGAGTATGACAAATGGGAAGCTGTTACTCTCACCTGAGTTTGGATGAACGCCGTAAGATTGCCAAGTGGCTAGAAGCCAAAATGCCAATTGCTGAGATCGCGGACCGCTTGGGCCGCGATGCCTCGACAATCTACCGCGACATCAAGCGGAACCGGTACACGGACAAAGAGATACCAGAGCTGAAGGTAGTGTCGCAAAGTTATCTTTCGCTTAAGAAGCGTTTTTCTGTTGGGCACACTTATCCAGCGAGCGCAGCGAACTGCGCG
>NZ_CANMFS010000023.1 GCF_947497275.1 uncultured Sulfitobacter sp. | reverse complement strand
GTTACGCTCTCGAAATGACCGCCTGACAGACGCCCCCCAGGCAGCTTTCATGCCGGCGCAAACAAGTTGGCAATGCCGTTGGTTTGCATTCAGGCGACACCGCCCGCGGGGGCGTCATCATGAGCGATACGGGAGACGCAGAGCTCGAAAAACGCCTCGCCGCTTTGGAAAAGGGCGGAAATCGCGGGGGTTCAACCAGACCTCGACGCTCGCCCCTTCTGGCCCTCATTGTCGTCGCGCTCGTTGGTGCGGGTGGCGCCGTTCTCTACATGATATCCGGACCAGATGAGGAAACGGCTCTGCCAACAGCCACCCCTGATGTGTTTCAAAATGAGGGTGACGGCTTTGGCGCGATCGAAGCCATACCTCCGCCCCCTGCCCCGGAAACTCAGATTGTCGTGGCCCCGGCGGCACCTAACGAGCCCAACGCTGAGCTTCTCGCGCAATTGGCTGCCCTTCAGGCCCAGATCGAAGAATTGCGCAACGCGCCGGAGCCGGTGGTCGAAGAAGATACGGCGGCTGCGGACGCCATTGATGGGTTAACCGCTCAGATCGCGGCACTCCAAACAGCGTCCGAAGCGGCTCAGAAACAGTTTCAGGACGAATTGGCGGCACGTGATCGCGAGCTGGAGCAAATCCGTATGGACTTGGAGTTGGCCCAACTTGAGGCCAACCGACCAGTGCCTGCGCCGGTGCCTATCGGACCGTCCGAAGAAGACCTCCTTGCGCGAGAAGCAGAACGGTTGCGCCGCGAAGAGGAGGCACGCCGCATAGCTGACCTTGAGCGCCGCGCAGCAGAAGAACGCGCGTTTCAGGATCGCCGGGTTACGTCCCCGACGATTGCATTTGGTGGAACGTCAGGAGCGAATGAAACATCGCTTGCAGAGCGCACATTCGGCGACGTGACGGATTTTGTTTTGAACGGCGCGCTGCCGACCTCCGTCACCCAAGCACAGGTGATTGCCAATCCGTCCAATACCATCATTCAGGGGACGACGATCCAGGCCGTCATGGAAACGGCACTCGACAGCTCCTTACCCGGCCAAACCCGCGCCGTCGTCTCCGAAGATGTCTTCAGCTTTGACGGATCCCGCCTTCTCATCCCACGCGGGTCGCGCCTGATCGGGCGCTATCGCTCGGGGCTAGATATTGCACAGCAGCGCGTCACCATCGCATGGGACCGGATCATCCTACCAGACAATCAGACCGTCCAGATCAGCTCCTTTGGCGGCGACGAATTGGGACGCTCCGGCGTCTCCGGGTTTGTCGACACCCGCTTTGCGGAACGGTTTGGCTCTGCAGCCTTGATTTCGCTCATCTCGGCGGCCCCGAGTGCGGCCGCAGCCTCTGTTGAAGACGAAACCGCTGCTGGCGTTCTTGAGGATGTTGGTGATGATCTGGCCGATGCGACTGACAGCGCGATCAGCGACTATCTCTCCATCGGTCCCGTAATTTACGTTGATCAGGGCGCCCGTGTCACCGTCATGGTCGACCGCGATCTGGAGATATTTTGATCCCATGTCGCTGAGCTATCTTCAAACCTCACTGGATAAGCTGGACGCCGCGTCCTGCAACGATGTCATCGAGATTTGCATCAACCCCAACGGCACCTGCTGGGGTGAATTCCAGGGCGATCACTTCATGCGGCTTCTGGATCAATCGCTCACGGAAACTGAGGTTAAGGACTTGGGCAATCAAATTGCCTCCAGCGCAAGCACCACCATGAGCAAGGACAGGCCCATTGTATCGGTCTCGATTGCCTACAAAGATCGCCCGATCCGCGCGCAGGTCATCACGCCGCCTGCCGTAATGTCGGCCATGTCGATCAGCTTACGGTTCTTCTCAAGTCTCTCCCTCGAAAAAATTGAACTGTCGTTTTTGTTTGGCAAAGAGCGCAAGCTCGAAGAATTGCGGCAAGAGAAAACCCAAGAGTTACGCGCAGTCGTGGCATCCGGCGTGATTGACGATGCGCTGGCCTTTTGCGTTGAGAATAGGCTCAACATGATCGTCTCGGGCGGTACGTCGACCGGAAAGACGGTGGCGGCTCGTAAAATCCTTTCTCATGTTCCCCCAGAAGAACGGATCATCACCATTGAAGAAGCTGCAGAGCTGCTACCAGACCAGCCAAATGCGGTGACGCTTATCGCCAACCGCGATGCAGCGTTCCAAACCGCCGATGTTCTGCTCACCGCTACCCTGCGCATGCGGCCAGATCGGATCATTCTTGGCGAGGTGCGCGGTAAAGAGGCCATGACTTTCCTGGAAGCCATCAACACCGGTCACGGCGGATCAATGACCACGCTACATGCCGAAACCCCGCAACTGGCTGTGCAGCGATTGGCAATCGCTGCCCTCAAGACCGAAATCCCAATGACCTATGCGGACATGGTTCGATACATCGAAAATTCCATCGACGTGATTATCCAAACCGGCCGTCACAACGGCGCGCGCGGCATCACCGAATTCTACCTCCCCGGCATGGAACAGATTGGAGCACCCGCATGAAAACCTATGAATACGAGATCCTGTCGTTCCCGATGGATCGTAAAACCAGCCTGATCGAGATGCAGGCCGCGTTGAATGCGAAGGGCCAAATCGGGTGGGAGGTGGTCTCAATCAGTTCTTCCGAATTTGCCAATATCGGGCACACAGCTTTCCTGAAACGTGAAACTTCTGAGGCCGCAGATGTTGGAGGCACGCGATGACGTATCGAGTTGTATACGTCACTTGGCTTACCGTTGTTTCGGGACTGCTTGCACCGCCTTTGGTAGCAGAGCGCAATCTGATCCCCAGTCTTGAGAGCATTCCGGGTGTTTGCTCTGAGCGCCCAAACGAACCCGATTGGATGGAAAACATCGCGCTGCGCGACGCCTACCAGCGTGTCTTGGTCCAAGACATTTATCGGGCACAGAGCATAGAGCGGATCGTTGAAACGGGATCCTGCGACTGCGCCACGCGCTTCCCAACTTGGGATTCTGCGGAAAGCACCTTTCGGGAAAACCATGCAGATGCGGACCGTTCAGAAATGCTGCAAGCCTCGGACACCTACAATCGCCGTGCAAATGAACTGCGACCTCAGGCCCAAGCGATCTGCGAAGCTGCAGGCAATTGGTAGGGAAATCCTGAAATGAGCGTTGTAACCTACTTCGTTGAAACCTCCCAAGGCTATCTCGACACCGCTGCCGAAACGCAATTCGGATCAGTAGCCGCAACGGTGGGTACGCTTCTGGTTCTCGGAACTACGCTTGTGGTTATCCTCGTCTTCCTGAACATGATCTTTCAACACAAAGCAATGGACGGTCGAACGGCGTTCTGGCTCGCGATCAAGATTGGCCTCATCGGGATATTTGCGACCAATTGGGTGCAGTTCAACGCACTATCATCCGCGATTCTCGCAGGGATCGACAGTATTGCAGGCGCGCTAGTGGCATCCGTGGGCGGCGGTGTGCCCGGCCCTTCAGGCACATTCGCCGAAGAATTTGACCGGCTCATTGCCGAGCTAGGCGAGTATCTCAATGCGGCAGGATCGGAACTCAACTGGATGGTGGGCGCAATGCTCGACATCGTTGGCGTGCTGATGTTGTCGATCCTTGGTGGGCTGGCGGCGTTCATTCTAGTCGCCTCACGTCTAATGATCGCCCTTCTCATCGGGATCGCGCCGATCATGATCTTTTTAACGCTGTTTGACGTCACCAAAGACTATTTTACGCGTTGGCTCTCCGCGCTGATCTCCTTTGCCATTTATCCAATTGTCCTGGCGGGCGTCTTCGCGACCATCACGGGGGTGGCGTCAGCACTGATCGGAGAGCTTGGCGATCCTGAAGGAGCGACAAACATCGGTGCGCTTATCCCGTTTTTTATGATGGTTCTCATGGCCAAAGGATTTATCGTCGCAACGCCATTCATAGTACGGGCGATATCAGGAAACATCATGATGCCTGCGCTGTCTGGCGGCCTGAGTGGAAGCTACGGTTTTGCACGCGCGGCCATGGGTAATCAGCAAGCCTACAATCGGTATCTTGTTGGGGGTGCCAGCGGGGCAGAATACGCCGCACTCAGAGCGCGTCAGATGTTTGGAGTACAACAAATGCCACAACGGCCGGGAATGGCCAATGTGACACCCACAGGGGGCAATCCATCGACCGGGACTGGATCGCAAATGCTGGCCCAACTCGCCCGTTTAGGAAGATTGGGGAGAAGGTGAGCATGCCTGACCCAGACTCGGAAATTATAATTAAGGAGCGAACCGACCTATGGGCCATGTCGCACGGGTTTTCTGATGCCAACGAAACGAAACAGTGGGGCGAGCAAATGGAACGTGAGCGCCTTGCAGAATTTGACTTAAAAGAGGTGACCGAGAATGAACAAGTTACCTTTGACTGATCGGCAAGCAGCTGCGGCACCTTACAACAAATCGCGCAGCAGGGTCTGCTCCGATAGGGGGCAGGACCAAAAGTTAGAGAAACCAGCCGTTCGTGCATGATGCGGCGAAAGGGGAAAACGAGCCCATTCTACCTTATGCTGCGTATCTGTCTGAATGGCAGCAATGTATAGGAAGTTCGCTTGGCACGGTTGAGGTTGCATTTTTGAGGCATCAATGGCCGATACTCAAGCTTTACAGAACCAGTTATCACCCTGGGCATGACGGATGCCTCATCGACCAGAAACTCTATTGATATCATGAAACGAATCATAGTCTGCTCCTGTAGCAATCGCTCTCTGGCTCAAACTGATCATATTTCCATATTTCTGCATCCTATCTGCATAATTCCGTGCCATATCTGCGGAATGAAACAAATCCGTAAGTCGTTGTTCGCAAAAATCTTCACTGCAATCGCAGCAACCGCTGTTCTGGTCGTCATAGTAATGGCGCTGACGGTGGCGGTCTGGATGCGGGATGGATTTTCGGTCTATCTGCTGAGAGGCGAGTTGGCGAAGTTTGATGAATTGGTGGATGCGCTCGCTGACGAACATCCGGGTGGTTGGCAGAAATTTGCGAATGACCCACAACATTGGAATGATTTTGTGCGTACGCATGTTTCGCGCCCGGGCCCGCAGATGGGCGACCGACCTGTTCCACCGCCCGGTTCTGCGCGACGTCTGCGGCCCACGCCTCCGCCGCCCTTTGGCGCTGGGGGTGAAAACCTGATGCTGGAAAAGCGGTTCGTGCTGTTGGACGCGGGTGGCATGCCAATTCTAGGCAACATCAATCGCTCGCTGTTGTTCGAACGCCGCCCCATCTGTGCGCAGAATAATTGCACTGGGACAGGGCTTCTCGGATACATTGGTTTAAGCGCACCGGTTGCGCAGGGAACCGAGAGCGATGCCTTCTTTCTGCGCGGCCAGTATCTGTCTCTTGCGTTGTCCGCTTTGATCGCAATCGCGATTTCTGCCCTTGCCGCCTATATTATTGCGCGCCAGCTGCTGGGGCCGATCAGGCGGCTGGAAACCGGTGCCAAGACAATGGCCGCAGGGAATTATGCTGCGAGGATCAGACAGGATCGCACCGACGAGTTGGGGCAGCTGATCGGCCACTACAACACCTTGGCCGCGACGCTGGAGCAGACGGCCAAAACCGAGCGGGAATGGATCTCAAACACCAGTCACGAGTTGCAGACCCCCCTTGCGGTGCTGCGCGCGCAGATCGAAGCGCTGCAGGATGGAATACGCCAGCCGGATGAGAAGACGCTGACCGAAATGCATGCCGCGCTGATGCGGCTTTCGCGTTTGGTGCAAGATATAAAAACCCTGTCCTATGCGCGTGAAGTAGAGCAGACGACGTATCCTATTCGGGAAAATCTGTCGCAGATTGCACGCGAAGCTGCGGAGATGGCACGACCGAAGTTGACTGCCAAAAGGATTGAGTTGGAACTCGATTTGCCGTCAAAGCTGATGCTGTCTTGTGATCGCGGGCAGATCGGTCAGGTCATCGACAATCTGCTTGGAAACGCGGCCCGTTATACGGATGATCCTGGCCGCGTGCGCGTAAGTTTGCTTGAATATGAAGGCGGAGCGCTCCTCAGCGTCGATGATACGCCACCCGCTGTCCCTGCGAGCGATGTCCACAGGTTGTTCGATCGCTTTTTCCGTGTCGAAGGATCAAGGTCGCGTGCGTATGGAGGTTCCGGATTGGGGCTTTCGGTTTGTAAGGCCATCGTTGAGGCCCATGGCGGTACGATTTCCGCCGGACGCTCTGATATGGGTGGGCTTCAAATTGCCATACGCCTGCCGAAAGGGACTGCATGACGACGCCACGCATATTAATTGTAGAGGATGAAATCGCTCTTTCCGAAGTTGTGCGGGATTACCTGCTGGCCGAGGGCATGAGTATCGAGATGCTGGGTGAGGGAACAGGTGCAGTGGAGATGGCCCGTGCCGGAAACTTCGACCTTATCATCCTTGATCTGATGCTGCCCGGTGTGGATGGCCTGACCATCTGCCGCGAAGTGCGAAAGACTTCTGATGTGCCGATCATCATGACCACCGCCAAAGTTGAAGAAATCGACCGCTTGCTGGGGCTGGAGTTGGGGGCCGACGACTACATGTGCAAACCTTATTCGCCGCGTGAGCTGGTCGCGCGGGTCAGAGCGGTGCTGCGGCGACGGCCCACCGGGGAGCAGGCGCAAGCGTCCGTCACGGATACCCGCCTCGTGATTGATGGAGATAGATGGCAAGCCACGCTGGATGGCAACCCGCTTGATCTGACCCGGCGGGAATTTGCGTTACTGCAATCGCTTGCTGCGCGGCCGGGACGCGTCTTCTCGCGCGATCAACTTCTGTCGCTGGCCTTTCCCGATGACACAGAGGTTTTTGACCGCACAGTCGACAGCCATATCCGCAACATGCGCCGTAAAATTGCGCTTGTCAGCGCATGGGACCCCATTCGCTCGGTTTATGGTGTGGGGTATGCCTACGAGGGATAATTTTAATTGAGCCAAAAATGGGACAGCGGGCGTTTTTTCTCGCTCTGCATTTTCACTGCATAATTGCTGCAAATTCGCTCCTCAATGAAGGCGCAAAACGAACCTGTCAGAGGCGAATCAACGCCCAAACAGGAGAACCAAAATGCTATTCGAGAAATTCAAAGCGATCCGTGCAAAATCCGCAGCAAATCGTAAAATCCCGATTTACAAATCGAGCGTCCCAAAAACCGAAGGCAAGAGGTTATATCAAGTCTCGCTGATCCTTTCCGTCGTGATCCTTGGCGCTCTGACCATTTCCTCGGTCCATGCTGAAAATCTTGCCGCACCGGATCAAGGCATCAAGATTACACAATCCGCGCCTTCGGGTCAAAGCAAGCGCCCGCCACGTGAAGCCCTTGAGGCCTGTGCAAATGTGAAGCCGCAGTCAGCATGTGAATTCTCGGGTCGCAGCGGCGAAGCAGTTCAGGGCAAGTGTATGTCGCCCGACGCCAATGCCCCTTTCGCCTGTGTTCCTGCAACTCCGCCGAAAAAAGGCTGATCTGCGCCTTGAATCCAACTTGTTGAAAATACCTCGAAAGGAAAGCACATGGATTATATCCTAAAGCTGCCCGTATTTCTGTTCGCTTCGGCTGTTTCGCTTGGCGATGGCCGGAAAGACACATTCCCTTCTGCGCTTAACGCAATGCCATTTCCGGCCGAAGCGCATACTCAGGTCACGCATTTAGATGGTTCTGAGAAAACTGCGGGCGGCGACATCCGGCGCAACAATCTCGCGGCCAAACTCTCGGGGGCGTTGACGGCTAGTGTGCCTGAGGGTGACGGGCGGCCCATTGCGGGCTTGTCGCGCTACTACTGGCCGAGTGATGTATGAAACAACAAGTTTCAAAACCGCTTGGAAGCGCATTTCTATGGCCCCGTCTCTCAGGTTGGTCAGGCGACTATGTTTCATGATGCCCACAGCAGCAACGTCTCGTCACGGTAACACTCGCCAAATTTCCGTCTACTTTTTCTCTGAAAGGATACGTCCAATGAAATGTTCAACCCTCGTCTGGCCGAGCGTGGTATTGCTCGGCACGCTGGGCTTTGCCCAAATGGCACTGGCTCACCCCGATATCGAAGAGTTTTCCGACACAGCTTTTGCTGAACAGCCCGTAACAGTAGATTGCACGCTGGAGAATGGCACTGCATCGACCTGCTATAAAATTACAGTCAATTATCTGCCCGAAGGTCTGGAAATCGGGCCGTTTTGCCCTGCAACTTTGGAGGATGCAGGGGGCATTTGGGAATGGACCGGAGAGAACGCCAAGCTCTACCGTGTGGATGGCGCGTTCCTCAAGATGCTTGATGATTTGGGCTACCGCTTCTTTGACGACGACGGGGCAGTTCATATTGTTGACATAGCGACGGAACAACCGGCGGTCGAGCATGCCTGCATCAACGTCTCGCCCGATGAAAGCGTCGAGATCACCATGCTGCTGCCTGTCACACCGATGTTGGCGGACAGCCCGACGCGGCTGGGCACTGTGTCCAAAGTTGGTGTGGCGCTTGACGGTGTGCCGATCTTTTCCGATGCGCCCAGCGTTCAGGCGACCGGACATATGCCAGCGCTTGATACCTGCGGTGGCCATATTGACCCCGGTGGCTGGTATCACTGGCACGCCACATCAACAGACATCGAGACGGTCTATGAGAAAGAAGGTGTCGATGCGGATTGCGCGCTGGAGCAGAATAGTGCGGCCCTATTCGGCTATGCTTTCGACGGGTTTGCGATGTTTGGCAGCGTTGAGGCGGACGGCACAACTGTGACCGGCCTTGATACATGCAACGGTCATATCGGGGCGACACCTGCGGGCGAGACCTACCACTATCATGCGACCGACGACTTTCCGAACCTGCCCGCCTGTCTGGTTGGTGTGCAGGCCATGGACAACTTCTCAACCACAGCAACGGCTGGCGTGGGTGCGACACGGGCGGGCCTGGATGGGCGAAATGAACCACCACGGCCGGGTGGCGGCGCACCGGGGCAGATGCCTCCGGGTTTTGAAGAAGCTGCTGAGGCGCTTGGTGTGACACCTGATGCGCTGATGCAAGCGTTGGGTAACCCACAAGCCGGCCCGCCAGATACGGCGGTTGCAGCGGAAAAGCTGGGTATCACAGAAGAGGCATTGCGTGCGGCCCTCCCGCCACCGGCGAACCGCTGAGACCCCGAACTGTAAACAAACTTGGCGAGCAAGCATACTTGCTCAACCCTTCCACAGGAATATGAAATGAACCAGATTTATCGTGCGAGAGGCACCATGGGGCGTCGTGCATTTTTGACGGGCTTCGCAGCAACAACTCTGTCCGCTTGCGGGGGCGGCGCTCCAGCACCTTCAACACGTCCCGTTCCAAGCGGCACCGACCCGTTGTCGCAGTTTCGCTTGTTTGCCGACGATGGGCCTGACGTTTGGAAGAAACATATGCAATCGCCGCACTCTTCGTCCTTACCTGCGGGCCCCAATGTTTTAGCCCTTTCAGGCGGGGGCGAGGATGGTGCGTTTGGCGCAGGCGCGCTTGTCGGCTGGTCACAGCGCGGCGACAGGCCTGATTTTGATCTGGTCACCGGCATTTCGACAGGTGCTCTGATCGCGCCGTTTGCGTTTATGGGGCAGGAGCATGACGAAGCCCTTACCCACGTGTTCACCCAAACCGATGCAGGAGACATCATGCGGATGCGGCCCTTTCAAGCAGTCTTCAGCAACGCCCTTTATGACACCGCCCCTCTTGCGGCTTTGATCGCTGAAAACACACCGCCTTCTTTTCTTCGAGCCGTTGCCGCGCGGTATGCGGCTGGGAACCGGCTTCTGGTTGTGACCTCCGAGCTGGATAGCGCACGGGCATCGGTCTGGGACATGGGTGCCATTGCGCAAGCAGGACACTACGATCTGTTCCGCGGCATCATGCGCGCCTCCGCCGCCTTGCCTGGCCTCTTTCCGCCCGTAAGCCTGAACTATGTCGTGGAGGGAAAAACCTACACGGAAACCCACATCGACGGCGGCGTGCATATGCAGTTTCTGGCAGTCCCGAGCTTTGCCTTCACAACGCCGGATCAAAAGCTGGAGGGCGGTCACGTCTATGTGCTGATCAACAACACGCTCAATCCTGCGCCAACAACCGTTGCGCGGTCAGCGTTGAGCATTTCGCAGCAGGCGCTCACGACAACGGGGCGGGCAAGTGCCTCGCTTCAGGTGAACGCAACGCAACTCTTTGCGCGCGAACAAGGACTTAAGTTTTCTGTGGCATCTATTAGTCCGACATCTGGTATTGTCTATGACCCGTCAGACCGGTTTTCCTCAACCTATATGAATGCTCTGTATCAACACGGGCTCGCCCGCGCGCGGAGCCAGACACTCTGGTCGCATGGTTGAGAGGTCACGGGCAGACCTGAGCCTGCCCGTGGTGTTGAGATCAGTTGGTTGCGAAGCAATAGAACAGGCCATCGCCACCAGTGGCTTGCAACGCTTCCATGCCACATCCGCGTGAGCCGTGCGCCGCGTTCCACGCTGTTGGGTTGTCGCCGCCGCCGGTGCGGTCGTGGTGCCCGACCATAGCAGAGCCTTCGCCGCTGGTGGTCCAGTCTTCGCAAGAGTTGCCAACCAGATTGCCCATTAGATTGGAGCCGGTCAGAATGTCATGGCGGTTTGGCGTATCGCCCCGCCCGCTGATGACTGCGCCTGTCTCAGAGACTGCAGTCTCTTTGGTCAGGTTGTTGGCATCGCTGTGCAGATCATCCACGCTCTGCGCCACCACGACACCGTTTGCGTTCATCCACGGGCCGGTGCCAATCCGGTCACGCGCGTTCTCGGCGCTCGATGACAGATAGGCCGCCCATGTTTTACCGCTCACACCTGCCGCTTCGGCAAGCGTGCCACAATAGGCATCCGCGCCTTCCAGCCCGCCCAGATCGGCACCGTTGCCGGGGTTCACGCTGGTGATGAAAAACTCATGTCGGCGTCTTGTGCCGCAGCGAAAGTGGCACCTGTCAGGGACAGGGCGGTGGCGAAAATTATTCTGGTGATCATGTGATCATTCCTTTGAGGTTGGTTCAGGGTCGTGGAGGTCGGGCTGAGGCGTCGCAGACCGCAGTTGGATCATTTGAGGCACATCCGTATTCCGCGCTCATGCAGCCCAGGATCGCATTCGATCCGACTGCACCAGCATGATAGTGATAGTTCAGACCTTCCACCTCGTGGCCGTTACAACGGTCAAGTTTGGTCGGCAATGATCCGTCTGTTAGGTTGTGCGCAAAAATTTTGTAGCCGTCCATGGCGATGCCGATTTGCACACCATGTTGCGATGCGGATGACAGCTCTGTCAGGCAATCTGTGACTGCATGATAATGATAGCCTGCATGCACGTTCACATGCCCGCCACAGGTATCGAAGGGGGCAATGGTATAGGCACCCAAAATCGCATCGGTCGGTGCGGCGGCAGCTAGCGACACGCCATTTGACGCAATACCAGCCCCCGCAAAACTCAAGGTGCGGCCCCGCATAAGAGGTTGAGGCTCAACAGGGATCACATAGGTCTGCGTGGCCCCGTCGGGGATGTATTCCATCAGGCATTGCACGCAATGGTTTTGATAGGCCGGATCCACGTCAGGGCGCGCGGCGGCAAGGCAGGATTCAAGGCTGTCAGTGACATTGATCTTGCCTGTTGATCGGTCAAACAACTGCCATTTGTCATCCTCATAAAAGGTCGACATGTTTTGCATGAACGCGCCGTCCGCTGAATACGCCTCCCCACCTTCCAGCCAGATGCCACTTTTGTCAGAACCGTCCGATATTTTGGTCGGACACCACGGACCGGGGATATAGCTGGACGGCTCTGCGATCACCGTAATCGAGAAACAGGTGGTCTCGCTTCCGCCCGAAAGAGTGCAGTTAACAATGTCTGGTCCGGAAACGATCTGCGCGGGTGCGAAGAATGTCTGTAGTTCCTCAACGGTGCTTTGCGCATGCGCTTGCACCCCGAGAACCGTCCCCACAGCTATGCCCGCCAGTCCGCAGCTGCTGAATTTGGAAAACTTCATATGACGTCCCTTTTTACCCTTCTATTCTTTTACGGTATTTGCACCACGTTCCGTCGCACCAAACATTATTGTTTTCTATGACAGGCGAAGTTTCGCCAGATTGCCTTCTAATGAGAATGAAAATAGCATTCAGAGCAGACGATACGTCTCAATCTTGGCGAATAGCGTTGTTCAGCGTTTCTAATTCCGCCAGTGATTATGCTCCACATCGCCCTGCAACAAGGTTATAGTGGGGTTAACGAACGCCAGCGGCAGCTTTGAGTTGGATAGCGGTCATTTACAGAAAAGCTGTAGATGGCAGCTTTGTCCGCTCTGCCGTCCTTCAAATCTGGTGCCGTGAATGGCTGGTTTAGTGAATTACGCACATTCAATGGTTGCGTTACGCCTTTGCATCTCAGCTAGAAACCTCATGCCTCAGCTGCTCTTCCAGCCCTCCCAGATCATCCACTGCCAAATCGAGACGATCTCGGTCGCCACCGTCGCGTTCCTCAAGTTGCATTTCACTTTGATCCGCAAAGTTCATTTCTTGTTGTCGTTGCCCTTCTTCGACAACGACCTGAACAGCACCCGAACGTTTTTTGACGCGAGAGACTGATTTAGCAGCGCCTACCTCCTGCGGACCGCTTGAGCGCTCACCATGCCTATGAGGCTGAGCGCCAATGCCGTCTCGTTTCGAACTCTGCCCTGACCCTCCCGATTCCTGTCCGGAAACCACTCCCCCACCTCCACCCATCACCGGAAACGGCAACTCCCCTGTCTGCGCGCCATGGATCGCCGCAAACAACCGATCATCAAAATACTGGATCCGTTTCGCCCGCACTGGCATCTGCGCATCCACGACCATGATAATTTCATCGAGCGGCAACCGGCGCGCTTCATCTTCGGGCAGTAGTGACGTTTCTTCCGTCCGTGTGGACTGACTGCGCCCTTCGAACGGATTCTTACCAATGGACCGCGACCGCGTGATGACCGTCTTTGTCGTCTTGCCCAAGGCCTTGCTCAATTCCTCGATGGTCTTTTCATCCGAGGGAGTGAGGTAGAGCTTTACACCCGCGTTGCCCTGCAACGCGCGGCGGGTGTTTTCACCATAGATCTCATCGAGGGCGGGGATGGTTTGGGTGACGACCGCTAGATGACCGCGATAGGTGCGCAGGGTTTCAATGCTCTCGACCACAATCGGCATTTTGCCAAGGCGGTTGAACTCATCGAGCATGATCATCACAGGCCAAGGCTCATCTTTGCCCGGTTCCTTCTCTTGAATCGCCGAGAGAAGGTCAGAGAAAAACAATCGGATCAGCGGCGCAAGCGGCTTCACCATCAGGGGCTGCACAACCAGATAGACCGTGAAGGGCTTTTTGCGGATCGTCCGGAAATCAAAGTCGGAAACCTGCGTCGCTTCATCAATCGCAGGGTTCTGCCATTGATCGAGGCCCGAGGTCATCAGTAGCGAGGGCATTGCCAACTTGTTTGCGCCGGCATGAAAGCTGCCTGGGGGGCGTCTGTCAGGCGGTCATTTCGAGAGCGTAAC
>NZ_CANMFS010000022.1 GCF_947497275.1 uncultured Sulfitobacter sp. | reverse complement strand
ATCCGCGTCCAGCCCGCTCAGCGCCAGCGCCACCGCCGCTTCCTCGCCCGCCTCGATGGTCGCGTCCGCCATCCCCGACCCCAGCGCCAGCGCCATGTTGCCATCGTCATCCGCAGACCCCGGCGGTGGCCCCGCCACCAGCCGCAGCGTCCCCGCCGCCACCGAAATCTGCTCCGGCGTCACATCGCGCAGCTCTGCCAGCGCCACCGATCCGGTGCCCGGCACGTCGACCGAGATAATCACCCCGAGGTAGCTGTCGGTCACCGACACCGCCGCTTCGGCCGTCACCGCGTCCCAGCCATAGGCCGTGGAAATCGCCGACAGGTCGATCACGTCGCCCTCGCCGGGGCTGAAATCCTCGACCCGGTCGCGCCCGCCCTCGAACGCATCCGGACCCCAGGCAAAGCTGTCCGCACCGCCGCCGCCGCCAAGGTTGTCCTGCCCCGCGCCGCCTTCCAGCGTGTCGTTGCCGCCCTCGCCGCGCAGCCGGTCGCGCCCCGCGCCGCCCAGCATCAGATCGTCGCCCGAGGTCCCGGTCAGCCAGTCATCGCCCGGCGTGCCGGTGATCGCGTTCTGCGGCACCGGTTCCGACACCGTGTCGAGCGCCAGCGTGGGTCCCGCAATCGCCGCCGTCACGTTGCCGCTGCTGTCGCTGGCCGTGATCGACGTGTCCAGCGACCCGTCCGACAAGCCCGACAGATCCAGCACCGCCGTCGCGGATCCCGGCGTCAGCACGCCCGAGATCACGCTCGACACGCCGTCGCTTACCGTGATCACCGCAGTGGCGTCGGCATCCAGCCCGCTGGCCGTCAGCATCACCGCCGTGACCTCCGAGGCGTCGATCGCCGTGTCCGGCGCGGTGATGCCCAGATTGCCGTCCTCGTCCGCCGAGGTATCGGGCGCAAAGTTCAGCAGCAGCCCCGGTCCGTTGATGGTGGTGGTGTTGCCCTCGGCGTCGGTCGCGGTGACACGGGTGAGAGCGGCGCCGTCGGTCAGCGTGCTGACGTCCAGCAGCGCCGTGCCGTCCGCCGCCAGCGGCGCCGAGACCGACCCGCCCGCGCCGTCCAGCACCGTCACCACCGCCGTTGCATCCGCGTCCAGCCCGCTCAGCGCCAGCGCCACCGCCGCTTCCTCGCCCGCCTCGATGGTCGCGTCCGCCATTCCCGACCCCAGCGCCAGCGCCATGTTGCCGTCGTCATCCGCAGACCCCGGCGGTGGCCCCGCCACCAGCCGCAGCGTCCCCGCCGCCACCGAAATCTGCTCCGGCGTCACATCGCGCAACTCTGCCAGCGGGAGCAGCCCCATGCCGGGCACGTCTATATTGATGTTGGTACCGCGCGAGCTTGTCGATATGAACACCGCCGCTTCAGCCGCCGCCGCGTCCCAGCCATAGGCCGCAGAGATCGCCGACAGGTCGATCACGTCACCATCACCGGGGGTAAAATCGTCCACACGGTCACGCCACGGACCAAGAGAGTCGGTATCCCACAAGAAGACGTCCGCCCCCGTGCCCCCGCCCAGATCGTCCTGACCGGCGCCGCCGACCAGCGTATCGTCGCCCCCGTGTCCCCGGATCCAGTCACGGCCGGTGCCCCCAAGGATCAGATCACCGCTATCGCCGCCCTGCAAACCGTCATCGCCGGCGTATCCGTTTATCACTGACGGCATGAACGGCATCGCCTTCAGGCGGTCGCGTTCCTCGGTTCCGTCGACCGGTGCTAGGGTCGGTGTGTAACTTACGGAATCGTATCGTGCCAGGCCCGTGGCATTCGGAGCGATTGGCCCGTGCCAATCCTCCAATCCGGCGCCCCCGCTCCAGATGTTCATGAACATCTTCATGCCTTCGTCGGGGATCGGCACCGGTGCCGTGTCTGCCGGAACAGTAAAGATCAGCGCGTTATCCACGTACCACGAGATTCCATCCGGCAGCCAGTCGATCCGATACGCGTGGAGCGCCGCAGCCGCGTCGAAACCAAGATCAACCACCACGGTCTGATGCGCGCCAAGGCGTTCCTGGCCGTAGTAATAGTTGAGGTGAATCTGCGTTGTGTCCTCGCCGAGGAACTCGATGTCGATTTCATTGTGCTGCGAGCCGCCGAAGAAGGTGTTGTTGTAGAGAAAGAACGACGACACGACGCCGGACGTGGCCGACGGTGCCATCACGACTTCGTAGCTGCCATAGCCGTAGAATTGCTGCGACTGCAATTCGGCTCCGGTGAAGTCCTTTCCGTCAGTATCGACGCCGTCAAAATTCAGTCTGACCTCGCCTTGCAACAACTGCAGGTAGTCAGAATTCCAGGCAGTTTGGTTCCAATTTGCCGCAACGGCAAAATCGGAGATGGCCCAAACGTCGGGATTCAGCGAATCGAGTGTGTCTGTGAACACAGCAAACCTCCTGAAAAAACTTGGAAGAAATATTAAATCAAAAATTGGTCTCGGAACTGCCGCATTTATAACATATTTTCCGACGCAAGGCGGCAAGTATTTTGGAACCAACCTGGACAAATCCAGATGCCTACACGCTTAGGTTGACATCTGGTAGAGTGTCCGATGGGACCCTTAATCGCTGCGCAATATGGCAGCAGCCGCACGCAGGGCCGCCCGTTGCGGCAACGCGGCAATGACCCAGGCGACCAACGTCGTTCCCACAGCCGTTGCAATCAGCAGACCCGCATTCTGCGCCACGGCGGGCGAGACGACCAGCGCCGTGACGAGCCAGGCCAGACCACCCACCAACGCAGGCCAGACGATAGCGGCAAGCGCCTCGGATCGCGCGAACGGTGCCGCGCGGCCGGCATACCACCAAAGGCGTGGGGTATACGCCAAAGCGAACAGCGATAGCGCCACCGCGACCGTGTTGATCCCGAAGGGTACTGCAACCGCAGTGCAGATGATTTGCAGGGTTGCGCGTTCGGTTGCCATGCGCAGCCGCAGCATGGTCTGCCCCGCCGCGAGAAAGGCCATGCCCGCCATTGACGTGGACGCCTCGAGGGCAAAGGCCGGAGCCGCGAGGGCAAACACCAGCGCCACGTCACCCCAGCGGTCGGTCAGCAGCAGCGGGATCAGATCCGGCGCGAAGCCCGCCAGGCAGAACATGCCGGGCAAGATAATCAGCGCCAGCAGGCGCAGCGCCGCGAGATACAGCGTCCCGATCACCACCGGGTCGTTGGATCTTCTTGCCATGCGGACGAAGACGACCTGAGAGGCAGGGCCCGCCACCCCCAGTTCCGGCAACCGCAACAGCCGAAGCGCCATCGAGAACAGACCCAGCGGCCCGGCCCCGAGCACATACCCCAACATCATGACAGGTGCCTGCCGCTGAAGCGTAAAGACCAGCGATGTGCCGACCGTGTCGCGTGCAAAACGCAGGTGCCCGGTCAGCCATGCAGGATCCAGCCGCAGTCGCGGTCGGTAAGGGCTAGTTGCGGCTGCCCCCAAAGCCAGTGTCGCAAACAGTACGAGTTGCTGGACAATCAGGCACCAGACTCCGGCCCCGGCAACGGCCAAACCAACGGCGGCGGCGAGGCTCAGGAGAACAGCGACAATGCGCAATCCTCCGAGCCATACGAAACGCTCGTCCCGCTCAAGCGCGGCGCTGGACACCGCCGAAAGCGACTGCATCACCGGCACCACGGCAAGGGCTTGAACAAGCTGGGACAGTCCCGGCATCTCAAACAGGGCCTCCCATAGCGGCGCGGTAAGAAACAGCGTCCCACCAAGCAGGGTTCCCATACCCGCGAGGAGCCAAAAGACGCTGTCCCATTCCTCAGCGACGAATTCGGAGCGCCGGACCAGTGATTTGCCAAGGCCGCAATCGCTGAGCAACTGGGCAAAGACCACGATGCCCATCGCCAGCGCCACGGCACCGAAATCGGCTGCGGTCAAATAGCGCGCAATGATGGGCAGAATCAGAATTTGCGCAAAGATGGATAGCACCCGCCCGCCCGCCATTGCACTGACGTTGGAAAAGAACGAGCGGCGCGGCGGCACGGGTCGTGTCACAGGCGCAGATCCCGAAACGGGCCGCAGAATGGTCCTGGCTGTGGCAAGCACCTGCACCGCCCGTCGTGCGCCGCTTTAGCCATGATTTGCAGCGTTTCTCTCCTTATTCGCGGCACTGCGGAGCATCAATGCTACGCTCTGGCTGCATGATATGCTATCGCAAGATTGCGTTCGCGCAAATCCGTGCGACAGGTTGCGCGGTCACGCCGAACAAGGCAACGAATTTCCCAATCCGCGACCGGTTTGCTGGCAGCTAGCACCCTGCCGGACGCCACAAGCATGTTTTCCTTGCCCAAATGCCCCCGAACCGCGACAATCGGTCAAGGGCACGCAAAATCGCCCCATTTCAAGACGTCCATTTTTTCGGTGAGGTATTTTCGGCATGATTTCCATGCACCCCGATCCGGCGCCGCTTTTTCAGCATCGATGCCCCCGCACCGGTATGTTGCGGTATCGGCCCAGTGAACGCCCCGGTCCGATCCTCGCCCTGTCGAGAGATCCGATATGAATATCCTGATCCTTGCCCCCCAGCCGTTCTTCGTCGAACGTGGCACGCCGATCGCGGTGCGCAACCTCGCAACAGCACTGGCAGGACAGGGGCACCGTGTGGATCTGATGGTGTTTCCGGGGGGCATCTCCGTGGATATTGCCGGCGTCGACATCCACCGATTGCCGGATTGGCGGCTGCTGTCGGGTATCGGTCCGGGTTTCTCGGGACGCAAGGTGCTTGCCGATCTGGTCATGCTCCCGCGCGCCGCTACGCTCCTGCGGAGGGGACGCCACGATCTTGTCATCGCGGTCGAGGAAGCCGCTTACATCGCGCTTCTGCTCAAGCGCGTGTTCGGCGTGCCCTACATCTGCGACATCGACAGTTCGATCCCCGAACAGCTTGACGACAAGTTTGCACTGCCTCGCTGGCTATTGCGGCTGTTCACGCAGGCCGAAGGCCGCGCCGCACGCGGTGCAGTGGGTGCCATCACCTGCTGTCGTGCACTTGAGGAAACGACGCGCGCGCATGCCCCCGATCTGCCGATACAGACGCTCGAAGACATTCCGCTGACCGATGACGGACCGACCGGCCCGCCGCCCGAAGACTGCCGTTTCGACGCGCCGGTGATCATGTATGTCGGCAATCTCGAACCCTATCAGGGAGTGGATCTGCTGCTTGACGGTTTCGCGGCAGCCGTGGCGAAGGGAACGGAAGGACAGCTTGTCATCATCGGCGGCGCGCCAGACCACGTCCGCGCATTACGCGCACGCGCAAGCGGGCTGGGTCTGGAAAACCGTGTCGCCATTCTGGGACCGCGCCCGGTGTCGCAGATCGGGCGCTATCTTGCGCAGGCCACCATCGTGGCATCGCCGCGCATACAAGGGCGCAATACCCCGATGAAAGTCTACAGCTATCTCGATTCCGGTCGCGCGCTGCTGGCCACCCGGCTGCCCACTCATACGCAGGTACTCGACGACAATATCGCGATGCTCGTAAAACCGGATATGGCAGACATGGCGCGCGGGATCGCCGCATTGATCGGCGATTCCGGACTGCGCGACCGTCTTGCCAAGGCGGCCCGGACACGGGTGCAGGCAGAATACAGCCGCCCCGCGTTCGAACGCAAACTCGGGCGCTTCATGACGCAGCAGATCATGCCGCGCATCGGTGTTGCCCCGTCCCGCAGACCGCAGCGTGACGCTGACACGCCCTATTTTCACCCGGATCACAAGACATCGGAGGACCAGTCCATTGAGCATGTTGAATAGGACCGGAATACGAACCATCGAGCGGATGGCGTCGCGCCTGTCGCACCACCGCCGCGAACGCCTCGCCAAGCTTTTTGTCGCGATGTCCCGACCGTCGGGCGAACAACAGCCCTACGACTGTCCCCTGTGCGGCTATTCGGGAATTTTCGATCCGATCTTCGGATCCAACGCCCTGCGCTTCGACAGCGAATGTCCGGCGTGCCACTCGCGCGAGCGGCACCGCTTTCTCAAACTATGGCTGGATCGGGCGACATCGGGCGAGAGCCTTGGCAGCTTTCTGCACTTCGCGCCGGAAGCTTGCCTGCAAGACGAGCTGCGGACCCGCTGCACGCAATACCGCACGGCGGACATCACGCCGGGTCGGGCGGATCTGGTGCTTGATATGGAAAATATTGACCTCCCCGATGCCTCGGTTGACACGATCATGGCCAACCACGTTCTGGAGCATGTGGATGCCGGCAAGGCACTGCCCGAACTGCTGCGCATCCTGCGGCCAGGGGGGCTGGCCCTGTTGACAACGCCTGTGACCGAAGCGTGGGACGACAGTTACGAAGACCCCTCCATTACCACGCCTGAGGCACGGCACCGCCATTTCGGACAGGCCGATCACGTGATCTTCTTCGGCAGCGACATAGAAGACCGGATCCGCGCGGCGGGTTTCGATCTTGGAAAGGTCGTGGCCGGAGGCGCGCAGGCGGCCCGCTATGCGCTGATCCGGGGGGACACCATTTATCTGGCGCGGCGCCCCGCCACCTGAGGACCATCCGTTGCGTCAGCCCGCCGCACCGGCCGGCAGTTCGTGCCATCCCGCCGGTGCCTCCAGACGATCGGGAATCGGGCGCGTCCTGTCGGAACCCTCTGCATACCCGAACGTCTCGATATCCAGACCGTAGGCTGCGCGCACCAGATCGTATGTCGTATCGGAATAGTAGCTGCGCCAGTCGCGCTTGCGTTTCGACGCATTCACGTGAGGCAGGGTTTCGTTCAGCCCCAATGCATAACAAATACGCGAAAAATCGTCGCTCAGTGTCTCGAAACGACCGATATGCTGCACAAGACGCTCCCCTGCCGCATCAAAGATGAAAGAGCATTGCAGACGGGTATCGTTCTCGCACTTGTGCCTGATGTATGTGTCGAAATCACCGAACCCCAGCACCTGATCGTGATGGGGGTGTGCCCTGGACTGGCAGGCATAGGAATACTCGGACACCTGCCAATCCCACGGATTGCGCACGAAGGCGAATTTAGTCGCTGCATCGAAGAGATCAGGCGGCATGACATGACGGATCTGTTCCGCAGTCATATGCTGGCGATTTACCAGCGCCTCGCGCCAGCCTATCAACGGCTGCGCAACGCCCGGAAACACCTGTACCGATTTTCGAATATATTTGTTGCGCATGTAGACGGGGCAGTATTTGCGCAGCGCGGCCATTACGGATTCGCCAGCGGTTTTGTAGATATGAACAAAGATGAACTGGCGTGACGGAGAGTACAACATGGCCGAGCATCCTGCTCCTGATTGAAAGGGATCGCCTTGTCTCGACAGTAGCTCTGGAGGAGGAGCAAGATGAAACCGCTCCGCCGCCTCGCCGTAAACCTTGCCGTTACTCGTACCACTTCGCGTTGAAAATTTCCACACTCTTGCCGCACCGAAGGCAAAGCCGCATTACCGCGTCGCACTCACAGATCCGGCACGTCCTCGCAACGCCGAATGCCGGTTCCGGCCCAGCGAACCGCCACGATTGCGCCCGACCGCCGTATTTCCAGCGCCAGATCCTGGGCGCCCGCCGCCCGGCGAAACGCCCCGCCGATCCGGTCGCCGCTCCAGATGTCACCCACAGTGACCAGCACGCCCGTGCGCACGCAGCCCAGCAGCCTTGTCATCCCAGCCTCACCACGCACCGCGAAACGCCCGGTACGCGGGTCCCGCCCAAACAGCGCGGCGCTGTCGAATTCCGCATCCCAGCCCGACTGTGCGCGCAGGTCGACGTCATAATCGCCAAGTTCTGCCACCATGTTCAATTCGTGCGTGGTGGCCAGAAACGCCACATCACGCCAGGGTGCCAGCAAATCGGGGGCACCCGCAAAATCAGGCCTGTATCTTGTATCGTATCCGCTCCCCGCTGTCAGCTTTGCCGAGGAGACGACAAAGCTGTTGGAGGCCAGCAAAAATCCGATGCAGCACCACATGACCGCAGCAGGTACGTGCGGACGGATGATCTGCCACAAACGCGCGACCGCCATCCCCCAGATGGTAAAGAAGAACGGCATCGCGCCCGAGATGTAGCGATCCGCCTTCATCGCACCGAAAGACTGCACCAGAAAAACCGTGCCGAAGATCGCAAGGCAAAACGACGCCAGCCGTGCGTTCATCCGCAACGCCAGCACCGCCGCTACCGGGAACAGCGGCCAGAACGTCTCGTACGCGCGGCGCATTCCATTGTGATAGAAGCCGACATAGTCGCGCGTGGCCATCGCGTTGCTGGGCGAAAAGCGGAACAGGTACAACGCCTTCTCGAGCGCACCCGTGGACCATGCGACCGCCAGCGCCACAAAGGCGAGCAACACACAGCCCAGACCCCACGCCCACCGCCGGTCCGGACGGATCGTCATGAACCCCCACCCAATGAGCCAGACCGCGATCCCGCCACATGCCACAACGGTCGTGATCTGCAACAGCGTCGCCGCCCCCAACAGCGCCAGCGCCGCAGCGGCCCAGAACCAACGCGCCCGCCCTCGTCCGGTTGCAGCAGCATAGACCGCGACCGCGCCGCCAAAGATCAGCAGCACATGCAGCGAATAGAAACGTAAAAGTTGGGATTCGAGGATGCCCTGGGGCCAAAGAACCGCGAATGCCGTCGCGGTACCGGCGGCAAAATCGCCCACACGACCCCGCAACCACCAGAACAGTGCCAGCGGCAGCAACACTCCGGGCACCAGCGAAACGACCCGCGCGGTGGAAAGGCTTTGCTGCCCGGTCAATTCAAGGAAATGCCCCACCGCCAGCGTATAGGCCGCCGCCCGTGTATACGTGCCGTCAAGTATGCGCAAAGCGCCACTGTCGAGCCATTCCAACGCTGGAATATAGTGGTAAAGCTCGTCGAACTCGGGCGGCGCACCCATCAGCCCCAAACGCGTCAGCATCGCCGCTGCAATGATCGCCAGCGAAACAAGCGCGCGCATGACGATCCCCTCACCGCCGTGAAGGCGTGACCGGGGCACCCGAAAGGGGGCTCTTCGCTGGCCTTGATCAGATTGCAGCATCGCCATCCTCGACATTATACGCCTCGCCCGCGCGTTGTGCCTCGTGCCGGTAGCACCCCGTGAACCATCCCGACCGGGTCATGATCCGACGGCCTCGGGCTTCGATGTTCTGCGGCGCAGCGCGAACACGATACCGCCGGCCACGGCCTGCACCATCACCATCGCAAAAGCGATCCATGCAAGCGAGACGGCAAGCTCCGCCGCCACGCCGAATTGCCCGAACAGGTACAAAAATGCCTGCTCGCGGATTCCGATACCGTTGACCGACGCCGGGATCATCATCACGAACAGCGACACCGGGATGATCGCAAAGTAGATCTCCAGCGGCAGATCAATCCCCAGAGCCACGCCGATCAGCCAGTAGTGAAGCACCACATTGGCCTGAAAAACGAACGAAACGCCAACGCAGCCATAGACGACGCGCATCCGCGCCGCGAACGCCATCGAAGTTTCGTTGATCCGTTCCATGACGCCGCCCATCCAGGTCAGACCGCGCAACCGACCAAGCCGCATCGCCGCCGCCCGCATGTGACGGCTGAGGAAAATCGCCGTCAGCGTGACCAGCACAGCGGCCACCGCCAGCAGCAACCATCCGATCCCGCTGCGTGCCACCATGTTCCAGCCGAGTGTCGGCAGCGCGATGACCGCCAGCAGCAGCAAACCGAACATACCGGTCAGGCGTTCGACGAACAGGATCAGGAAAGACCGTGTGTAGGACGGCACCCGATCCGAGATATCCATCGCGCGCATCAGATCGCCGCTCATGACGCCGGGCAGGAAGGAATTGAAGAAGATGCCGATGGTATAGGCGCGGATGAGTTCGATCAGCGGCACCGCAAAGTGCTGTGCGCGCAGCAATAGCTGCCAGCGCCACGAACACATCAGATATCCGATGATGTTCAGCGCGAACGCCGCCACCAGCAAGGCAGGATCGGCCTGTGCCACCGCCTTCCAGATATCGTCCAGATTGTCGATCTGGATAAACAGCAGATAGGCTATCAGCCCGAGGCTGACCGCGATCTTGATCAGCAGCGGCACAAAACGGCGCCGTGGGGCTGTCGCGGTTGCGGTCATGGCGCGTCCTTTGCGCCGTCCGACGTTCCGCGCCGTCGCAAGAAACGTGCCGGAACACCCGCCATGATGCTGAATGGGGCTACGTCCCGAACGACGACAGCCCCCGCAGACACGACGCTGCCGCGCCCGATCCGCACACCGTCCAGCACCTTCACCCCGGCACCGAGCCAGACATCGTCCTCGATCACGATGCCACGGCTGTCGAAGCCTTGTGAATTGATCGGCTGATCGGGATCCTCGAAACGGTGATTGCCCGCGACGATATGGCAGTGCCCGGCGATCAACACGTTATCCCCGATCTCGATCCCCCCCTGCCCGTTCAGGATCGCGTAGGCCCCGACGAAGCAGTCATCGCCAAGGGTGATATGTCCCTCGTACCCGGTCTCGAAGTGCACGCCATGCATGATCTGGTTGCGGGCCCCCAGGTGCAGCCTTGCCTCATCGCTTTTGATGTCAAAGAAAACCCTGTCGTCAATCATGGTGCCGTCCCCCACCGACAGCCGGTCGGGACAGCGCAACACCACGGCCCGCGAAAACGCCACGCCGTGTCCACAGTGACCCAACAGCAGCGGATAGAGAACCCGGCGCAGCGCCAGCCCCAGTGCGCCGGGCATCGGCCCCGCCACCATGATGATCGCCTCGTGCAGCAGCAGCCGCCCGATGCTGTCGCTGCCCACCACGCGAGACAGATACTTCTGCAACGGCCCGGCGCGCCTGCGGGTCAGGCTTTCGCCCGGCACACCGGCCCCGGCCTCCTTATCGCGGCTTGCGCGGTTCATCGAAGCGAAACTCCACAACAGAATTCTGTTTGGAACCGGCACCGCGAAAGCACCGATTCGATGGCGGCCACCCGGGTCAATTGCCTTCCTCCGCGCCGGGCTTGCGGCTCGAAATACGGCGCGCTGGGACGCCACCGTGAACTTCGAAGGCGGGGACATCGCCGGTGACAACCGCCCCTGCGGCAATGATGGCGCCGTCACCGATCCGCGCACCGTCCAGGATACGCGCTCCGGCCCCGATCCAGACGTCATCGCCGATTACCACTTCGCCGCGTGTCTCCAACCCCTGAAGCACCATCGGTCCCGCATCTGGATCCGTGCGGTAACGCCCGCCCCCGATATAGCACTGACCCGCGATAATCGCGTGATCGCCGATGCGAATGCCCGACACCGCGGACAGGGTCGTCTGGCTGCCGATGGAGCCTCCCTTGCCGATGTGCAGATGGTTCTGCTTGACCACCGCGATTACATCACGCGCTAGCAGGGTACCGTCGCCGATCGAAAGCCCCCCCTCCTGCGCGGCACCACGCGCGTCCAGGGTGCAATTGTCGTCGATCACCACATCCGCCCCAAGATGGACGCGGGGCGGGCACCGCAAGATCACGTTACGCCCGAAATGCACACCTCGCCCGACCCGTCCGAACAACCCCGGATAGAGCGCCTTGCGCAACGCATAGCCTAACGCACCCGGAAAACCTCCTGCCAGCGAGGTGGCAAATTCATACCTCAGGAAGGCCGCGATACCGGGCCGCCCGACAAAGAATGCCTGATACTTCCCGAAGGCCGAACCACCGCCCGACAGCGTGTCGACCACCCGGTCTTTCGGTGGTGCCGCACGAAGTTCCATATCCGTATCCTGTCTCATTGCACGCGATCCGCCCGCAAGATAACCGGCGTCCCCCATACCCGGTCCAGACCGACCGCCCCCAGGACCGCCTCAAAGCCTTGCGAGACGCGCGGTGTCTTCAACATCCGGTGCACAACCATGGGCAGCACAAATTGCCCCACCTCTCCGGCAACGCCGAATCCATACTGCCCCAGACAGGCATGCACATCGGCGCGCGCCACCGTGTCATAGTCGCGGGTATTGCCTTCGGCTCGTTTCTTGGCCCAAAGCAGCAGCGGCTTGGCCAGGTTCGCGCCGCCCGGCAGCGGAAAGTCGATGATCACCGCCCGCCGCGCCACGCGGGTCATTTCCGCAAGAAGCGTCTTCCAGTCCCCGACGTGCGCCATCATGCGCAAGGCCACCACCACATCGAAACTCCTGTCAACGAAGGGCATTTGCAACAGGGGACCGACCTGCCGCCGCAATCCTGGGTGGTCCATATCAGCGATCTGCCCCCATGCCGCGCGACTGCTGGAGAGGACCGTCACGGGATGCCCCGCCGCCAGAAGCGGGCGCGCCGATTGTCCGTGCCCGCCGCCGACATCGAGGATCGAAGCACCCGGCATATCACGCAGGAAGCGGTGCAGCGCCTGTGTCTGCCGCGAGAGCAGATATTCCCCTGCGGGACCCGCAAACCTCTGGGCGTAGCGGTCGCTGGACGGGTCCAGATCTGCGTCGGGCGCGCCGATGTCGGCGATGGCTGTAGAGGTCACGCCGCACGCCTCCGACCGGCAGGGGCAAGCCGCCCGGTTTCCCGGTACCACGCGGCGGTCAGGCGCAGCCCTTCGGCAAGGCTCGTCTGGGGCTGGTAGCCGATGGTCCGCTTGGCTTTCTCCACGGAAAATGCGCGCGCCTTGGTAAAGAAAGACACCCGGCGACGGTGCAACGGTGGATCGATTCCGAAGGGCTTGCAGATGGCTTCGCACGCGACGGCCGCCGCCATCAACGGCGCAACCGGCAGATGACCCCGCGGCGGCGGCACGTCCAGAACACGCGCCACTTCCGCGACCAGAAGATTCAGTGTGGTATAGGTCTCGTCACCGATCAAGAACACCTCGCCCACTGCCGCTGGATGTTCGGCGGCGAGGATCAAACCCTGAACGATGTCATCTATAAAGGTCATGTGATAGGCGATCTCGCCATCGCCAAACATCCGAAATGTCCCGTTGCCCACCGTGCGGAACAACTTGAGAAATCTCAAATCGCCGGGGCCGTAAATTCCGGTCGGGCGAACGACCGATACCGGCGCGCCACGGGCCATCGCCGCACGCGCGATCTCCTCGCCTTCCAGCTTGGACCGCTGATAGACATCACCGGGCCGAAAGGTCGTTTCCTCGTTCGCTGGTATCTCCATGACGTCGCCGTGCACACCGCAGGTCGAGCAGTGCACGATTCGCGCCACGCCTGCCTTGGCTGCCGCCGCCAACAGATCACGTACCCCATCGCGGTTCACGCGGAAATAGTAGGCGTCGGGGTGACTGGCATCGCGGTAGGCAGCGGCGATATTGAACAGGTGAGTGACACCTTCCATCGCCCTCGCGATAGCACCTGCGTCGGTCAGATCGCCCTGTACTGTCTCAATCCCCAGCGCGCGCAGAGATGTAGCAGCCGTGCCGCCCATGTCGCGCACCATCGCGCGCACGCGGTACCCCCGCGTCACCAATACTTCCGCCAACCGTCCTCCGGTAAATCCCGTAGCACCGGTTACGAGCGCGAGCCCCTTGGTTTCATCGACCATACACTAAATGCCTCAATGCGAATTCGTTCTTTGAATATCGTGCAGCGACGTTTGAAAACGTCCAAATTCCGGCGCGAAAATATGCGCCCTCATCGACTAAATTACAGCCACTATAACCTACAGCGTCGTATCCGTCGACAATCACAGGAAAATACACCCGATGATTGCATTTTCATCCGTTTGAAGTGTCTTTGGTAGTCCAATCGCTTTGTACGAGAGCTTGAGAACGACGCAGTAAGGTATATCTGGTTCCGCTTGCCAAGCTGAATGATGTCGATTCGCAAACATCATTGTGCGGTAGCCATGCCCAAATCGTTGACCACAAGATCACGCGTTTCGACGAACTAATGCGATGGCGTTTCGCTGCATCAGAAGCGTAGCAGAGAGACATTCGGTCCCGCCAGGGTAGCCAGGCCAAACGGTTACTCTGAACGGTAGGTTCGCCGCAGACAAATAATCCCGTGGCAAGTCAGGTTGTGGATTCGATATATTGCGTGAGCCGCGAGGCGTTGGTTGTTGTTTGGGGGGGGGTATTGTTATCGTATAGAGAGATACGCATGAGGATTTATTAGGTTTGGCGATGACCTACTCTCCCACGTCT
>NZ_CANMFS010000021.1 GCF_947497275.1 uncultured Sulfitobacter sp. | reverse complement strand
CGACCTTGCGGGACGCGATCCAACGGCTGACGTTGGTCTTAGAGGGTTTGGGAGAGGCGATGCCGTCTCCCATTTCGATGCGGCACGCAGCGAAGGGGATGGCCATCGGCCGGGGCTTTGCCCCAGAGAGATCGCACGCAAAGCTCGGAACCGCAGGTGTAGAGTTTGCATAAGTGCGCCCTTGTCCTTTACAGGCCTACGGGTAAGCGCTATCGCTCGATCTGACAAGACCAACCTGACCATCTGCTCTTTTCAAAGATGGAGACGCGCATTGGCAGAAACCGAACTCGAACGGGCCGAGAAACGATATGCCCAGGCCAAGGCCCGTCTTCAGGCGCTGAAGAACCGGGAAAGCACCAGACAGCGCAAACTCGACACCCGGCGCAAGGTGATCCTGGGCGGTGCGCTTATCGATCTGGCGGAGCGGGATTCCGGGGCCGCTGCCATGCTCGACCGGCTGATCTGCAACCTGCCCCGCGAACAGGATCGCAAAGCCTTCGCGGACTGGGGGGCTTCCTCCGAGTCGCCCTCCCCCGCCCCGTCCAGCTCTGATCCGGACACGTCGTCCTGATGCGGGGCGTGATGCTCGTCTTCGGAGGGCTGTTCCGGTTCTTCGGTCGGTTGATCTTCACGCCCATCCTGCTGGGCTGGATGATCGGCGCAGTCGTGTTCGGCGCGATGATCGGGGCACTTGTCGCCACACCGTTCATCTTCGCCTTCTTCGACCAGCCGCCCGGCGAAAGCGCATGGCAGTGGCTGGTCTTCGGCCCGTTCATTTTTGTCGGTGGTATCTTCGGGTTCCAGTATTGGCGCATGGCCTCCGGGGCGGATGCCTTCTTCGGGCTGACCGGCGACAGCCACGGCTCCGCCCGCTTCGCCAACCGCAAGGAGCTGAAGAAACTCCAGCGGGAAGACGGCCTTCTGATCGGGCGCAACCCGCACACCGGACGGCTGCTGCGCTATGACGGTCCGGCCCATCTGATCACCCTCGCCCCGACGCGGGCCGGGAAAGGTGTCGGCACTGTCATCCCGAACCTGCTGGCGGCGGAACGCTCGGTCCTGGTCATCGACCCCAAGGGCGAGAATGCCAGGATCGCCGGGGAAGCCCGGCGGCGGTTCGGAACGGTCCATGTCCTCGATCCGTTTGAGGTCTCGGGGATGCCCTCTGCCGCCTATAACCCGCTCGACCGACTGACACCCGACAGCCTCGATCTGGGTGAGGATGCCGCCTCCCTGACAGAGGCGCTGGTCATGGACCCGCCGGGACAGGTGACGGAAGCGCACTGGAACGAGGAGGCCAAGGCCATCCTTGGCGGGCTGATCATGTTCTGTGTCTGCCATGAGGATCGCGACCGCCGGACACTTGCCACAGTCCGGGAATATCTCACCCTGCCTCCCGAAAAGCTGCGCGCGCTGCTGGAACTGATGCAGGACAGCGATGCGGCGGGCGGGTTGATCGCCCGCGCCGCCAACCGCTTCCTCGGCAAGGCGGATCGCGAAGCCGCCTCGGTCCTGTCGAACGCACAGCGCCACACCCATTTCCTCGACAGTCCGCGCATTGCCAAAGTTCTGTCGCGGTCAGATTTCCACTTCTCCGATCTGCGCCACCGGATCACCTCGGTGTTTCTGGTGCTGCCCCCGAACCGGATGGACGCCTACAGCCGCTGGCTGCGCCTTCTGGTGTCTCAGGCCCTTCAGGACATTGCACGGGACGCTGAGGCGTCCGTGAGGCCCCTGAAGGGCCCTACAGACGCTCAGGGGGGCACACAGCGCCTCAAGACGCCCACGCTGTTCCTCTTGGACGAGTTTGCCGCCTTGGGCCGCCTGGAGGCCGTGGAGCGCGCCATGGGGCTGATGGCAGGCTATGGCCTCCAGCTCTGGCCCATCCTGCAGGACATGAGCCAACTCAAGGACCTCTACGGCGACCGCGCGGGCACCTTCATTGCCAATGCCGGGGTGCAACAGGTTTTCGGAGTGAATGACTTCGAGACGGCCAAGTGGCTGAGCCAGATGATCGGTCAGGAAACTGCCGGATTCCAGACCGACAGCTTCAAGCCCGGTGACGGCCCCAGCTTCAGCAACAACCTGACGGGTCGCGATCTGCTCACCCCCGATGAAATCATGCAGCTCCGCCCGGAAAACCAGCTCCTGCGTGTGCAGGGGCAAGCCACCGCCGTCGCGCAAAAGCTGCGCTACTACACCGATCCCGAGTTCAAGGGGCTGTTCGTCCCTCAGGACCAGTAACACCAAGGACGCCTCACGATGCCAGACCAGCCCGACCTCCCTGCCCTCTCCGATGATGATCTGCGCGAAACGCTCGATCTCATGGCCACGGCTGTCGCCAGTATGTCCGACAGGATCGACGATCTGACCGCCGTGGCGGACAAGCAGATCAAGGTTGCAACGGAAGCGCGGATCGCGGCCTTTGCCGCACGGGACCAGACCAATCCGAAAAAATACGGGGATCTTCTGGGCCAGACCCTCGACAGCCACCTGGGCGCAACCGCTGACGCGATGACAGAGATTGTCAGACGCCTTGGCGTCCAGACGGACAAGACCATCGGGGCCTTGGCCAAATCGGAAGATGACAGGTCCACAGCCTATCGAGCGGTGTTCGAACGGGAACAGAAAGCGGATCGCCTCAAAAGCCGCCTGCCCTGGTTTGGTCTGGGCGCATTGGTTGTGGCCCTGGTGCTGACGGTGACGCTTCCTCGTTTCTTGGCCAGCAACGCGTCCACATGCGCTGTCCTTGGAGCATCCTGGACCACGACAACCACGGGGGTCGATGCGTGCGTGTTCTACAGGCGCTAATGGGTGAAGCGCTGTCAGTGATGGTCTCAGCCTGTCAGGCTGTGTGTTATATATGTGTTAGACTCTGTGTTACGCGAATCGTGCGCTCGCCTATGGCATTGAAAAGCATACTTTAATCCGACTTATTTTGAGCTTCTGGTGGGTGATATTACGATAAGGGGTGGGTGATCTTACGAAAGGTGGTGGGTGATCTTACGAAAGCCTGCCTGGTGGGTGATACTACGAATCCCTTGCCTTGGTGGGTGAAATTACGAATAGTAGAGGCATGGTGGGTGAAATTACGAAACCTGATCGGACGCCTCTTCTCCCCTTGCGGCACGCGCAGGGGGATTTCTTCGTTTGTGATATCTTCGACGCTGCGCCCAAGGGCGACATGGCGTCGATGGCGCATCCGATCTTCACCCTCTCGACCAAGCCTGACACCAAAAAACGACGCTATGTGGCTACCGATGGAAAGAGCTACGTGGAAATCAGGCCCAACATGATCGGCCTTGCAACCGTCCACGACCGTGATGTGCTGATCTACTGCATCTCTCAAGTGATGGCGGCTCTGAATGACGGAAAACAGGTTCACAAAACCCTTCGATTCAAGGCGTACGATCTACTTGTCGCCACAAACCGTCCAGTTGCGGGAACCGGTTATAGCGGTTTGAAAGCTGCGCTGGAACGTCTCCAGGGAACGCAGATCGAGACTAACATCACCACGGGCGGCGTGGAACAGATTGACGGCTTTAGCCTGATAGACCGCTACCGCATTGTTCGCGAAACCCGCGACGGCCGGATGCTCGATCTAGAAGTCACACTTTCCGATTGGGTCTTCAACGCCATTGCCGGGGATGACGTTCTCACGCTCAATCGTCGCTACTTCCAGCTTCGTAAGCCTTTGGAACGCCGTCTGTATGAGCTGGCACGCAAGCAATGCGGGACGCAACCGGAATGGAAATGCGGTCTGGACAAGCTGAAGGACCGAACCGGCTCCACATCTTCTGATAAGGAATTTCGGCGGCTCGTCAAAGCGATCTGTAAAGCTGACGAGGAACACAACCACATGCCGGACTATGCCTTCCGAATGGAAGCAGACATCCTCACTGTAACGCCTAAACCTGAATTTCTGGAGAACTATGCGCCCAAAACAGAACAGGACAGACTGACCGGCGGCTATGTCCTGCCCCTCTCGCTTGATACACTGGAACGGGCGCGGGAACTGGCTCCGACATGGGACATCAAGGTTCTGGTCGGAGAGTGGCGGACCTACGCCGCCAGACAGAAAGAACCACCAAAAAACTCGGACGCCGCGTTCCTCGGTTTCTGCAAGAGCTGGTTCAAGAAACGCGGTCGCAACGGCTGGTAGAGTAATTACTCAAACACTCATTTTCTCAAATACTCAGACCAAAGATCGCGGGTGATGTCGGAGATTGACCGGCCCTCCTCGACCGCCTTAATCTTGATTTTGCGATAAAGTGTCTCCTCGATCTCGGCATTCAGGCGCTTCTTCTTCTCTGTCGTCTCGGTGACTTCATGCAGGATGCGTTTGCGGGCCTCGTCGCCACGGCTTGGACGTTTAGCGGAAAGGGCCATCACGCGACCTCCCGTGTCGCGGTTGCAAGCACTGCCAGTATCTCGTTGCTCAGCGCCGTGGTCTCCGCCCTCGCCTTCGCATTGTCGGCGTCGAATACGGTCAGCCCTTCCGATGCCGTCTGGGGGTAGACTTGGCGTTGTGTTATGGTCGTCTCACAGACAGGCAAGGCGTAGTCGTCCAGCGCGGTTCGCACGTCACTGCCCAGCCGGGTTCCTTCCACGACACGGGAGACCACAAACCCGGCACGCGGCGATCCGTCCGTGACCTCTTGGCGAGCCTTGATAAAATCCACCAAGTCCGACGCGGCCCAAATGTCGTATGGCGATGGTTGAACGGGGATCAGAACGAAGTCGCTGACTTTGATGCACGCGGCGATCATGTCTTCTAGTTTTGCCGCGCCGTCGATTACCACGTAGTCGTAGTTTGCTGCCATACTGGTCAACGTCTTGACGTTGTTGGGACGGTCCAGCGCGACCAGCTCGATGGGATTGTCTTCGCTGGCTGCGTGCCAGTCACGTGCGCTGCCTTGTGGATCGCTGTCCACGATCAGAACCGAGTGTCCCATCTCGTGCAGCGATCTGGCGAGATTGGTGCTGATGGTGGTCTTGCCGCTACCACCTTTCGGATTCAGGACGGAAATTATGCTCATAGCTCTGCCTCATTTGTGTATTTACTCAAAGGTGTAACTGAGTATTTGAGGTGCGACAAGTTTGGTGTGAACTGATGCCCGGCATCCGTTTGCAACAAAGTGAGTGACAGAGCTGCAACTCATTTACTCAAAAACTCATTTGAGAAGAGTGTAGGGCAGGGGCGCAGCGCGAATGCTACGTGCGTGCTATGGCTATCCCTGTCGCGCTCGGACCTCGCCGATGAAATCCTCAACTGACCAGAGCCAGCCGCGCTGCGCATCCGTGTAACTGCCGTGAACTGGGGAGGGGACCACGAGCTGAAGGCTGGACGCCTCCATCTGGTCGGTCTGCGGCTCTGAAATCCCCGGTTCCAGCGTCAGAAGATGTTTGCGGCTGATCTTCTCGGCCTCGGCCAGAACCTGCCGCCAGCGGTCCTTGCAAGTGGATTTGGCCCCCAGCATTGTCAGGCGTGGGTCGCCCTCGGCTGGAGCTGTCTGGTAGGTCTCTAGATCGGGGAACAGGAAATCGGGCTTGTGGTTGTGTTCCGTAACCGCGCCCCGGACATGCCGGATGTCGTGTGCCCTGAGGACGGCGGCAAGGTGGTTTTCCAGCGAATGCCCCATGCGGGACTTGCGCCGGTTCTGGACACTCAGAGAAAAGCTGATGAAGCCGTCAACGTCCGTGCCGCTGTCGTCCACGAACCCCGCCTCGATCCGCGACGATACAACCTTGCGCTCCAGTCGCCGGAACAGCGCCTCCTCATGGTCCAGCCATGCAATAAGTGCCGCGTCCGGGTCGTCCTCGGCGCGCACCTCGGGCAAGGTGAGACGGGCCAGATCGGAGAACTCAGCCGTCTTGGGGAAGGTCGTGCCGAACTTCTCGATGATACTGTCCAGCTTGTCGGCTTCCGGCTCCTCGAACTCGACGCCGATCTCGTCCAGGATGAAGCGCGCGGCAAAGTCCAGTTCCGGTTCCTCGTCGGAGAACTCGCGCGACACGAAGGACTTGCCTTCGGGGCGCAAACCGAACAACCAGAAGAGCTGCTGCTCGCTGGTGGACCCCTCGGGGGCCACGATGAACCACAGGACGCCGCCCTTATCCTTGGCGAGGAACAGGGTGTCTCCGGCCTTCATGGCCTCTGTAATGGGATTTGAGGGGTAGTAGAGCCGCCATTCGGCCGCACGGGGCTTGTTAAGACGGGCGTCGTAGTGTGTGGCCCAGCTCTCCTCGGTAAAGCCCTCCTGATCGCCGCCAAGCCAGATGTAGATCGCGGGAAAATTCTGCTGGTGCGTCTCGCCCAGAAAGTCGTCGCGCATCTTCTTCGTCGTGCCGACCTCGTGCTGGTTCGATGTCTTTGGCTCGGCATCGACGGCGGACAGGCGTTTGACCCCGACGCCCTCGAAATAGTCAGACAGTTGCCCGCGCTGTATCACCGCTCACCTCCAGCGTTTTTATATCCGATTTCAACCATATGGCACATTGATCGACAACGATGTCGAAGGGCAGGCGGGTCTTGCCCTTCAGGGCGCACTCCCGGACCGTGCCGATGCGCCAGCCCGCGTCGGTCAGGGCCTGATATTGCCGCCGGTCGCGCTCGATGTTCTTGCCGATCTTCTCGCGCCAGAACTCCTCGCGGCTCTTCGGCCAGCGAAACAGATGGCAGTCGTGGCCGTGCCAGAAACAGCCGTGAACAAAGATCACCGCGCCCCGTCCCGCGAACACTAGATCGGGTTTGCCGGGCATGTCCTTGCGGTGCAGCCGAAACCGGAAACCGCGCCTGTGCAGCGCGGATCGAATTATCAGCTCCGGTCTGGTGTTCTTGCCTTTGATGCCTGCCATCATCCGGCTTCGGATTGCGGGCGTGACGGTATCCGCAGGCATTACTCCGCTGCGATACCGGGCTCGGGCAGGGGAAGCCGAACCTGCACGGTAGCAGGCACCTGCCGCCCGTCCAGCTCCATCGCCTCGATGATGCGCGGCTGCATGAGTTGCGCGACCGCGTTCACAACCGGCACGACAACCGCGTTGCCGAACTGGCGATAGCCCTGCGTGTCGGACACCGGGATTTTCCAGTCCGTCTGTCCGGGCTTCTCGAACCCCATCAGGCGCGCGCACTCACGCGGTGTCAGGCGGCGCGGGCGGTCGCCCTTCTGCTCGATCAGGATTTCGGAGCCGTCCTTGTAGTAGCGGGCGGACAGGGTGCGGGCCACGTCCTTCGGACCGAAGAGGGAAAACCCGAACCCGTTCCCGGCGCTGCGGTGCTTCTCCTTGTAGCCCTGAAGGTAATTCCACATGTGTTCCGTAAGTGTGTATTTCGGATCGACCGTCCTATCGAGGATCGAACCCAGCTTCGGGCCGTCACCTTCAGGAACCGCAAGCTGATCGAAGTCGAACTCGATGCTGTGATCCTTGAAGCCGACGATGAAGATGCGCTCGCGCTTCTGCGGCACCCACGGAGTCGAGCTGATGACCTTATGGAAGACGCGGTAGCCCAGCTCCTTCTCCAGCACATGGATGATCGTCGCGAAGGTCTTGCCGCCGTCATGGCGTTCAAGATTCTTCACGTTCTCCAGCAGGAAGGCGGGGGGGCGGTGATGGTCGATGATCTTGGCCAGATCATAGAAAAGCGTTCCCTGCGTATCGCAGAGGAAACCATGCGGACGGCCAAGCGCGTTCTTCTTGCTCACGCCCGCGATAGAGAACGGCTGACAGGGAAAACCGGCCAGAAGCACGTCATGGGCAGGAATTTTCCCCGGTGCGTTCGCATAGGGGCGCACGTCCTCGGCAAAGACATGTTCGCTGTTGGCAGGCTCGGGGAAATTGGCGTTGTAGGTCTCGCGGCTGAACCGGTCCCACTCCGCTGTAAAGACGCACCGCCCCCCGATGGCTTCGAAGGGCAGGCGCAGCCCCCCGATCCCCGCGAAGAGGTCGATGAAGCGGAATCCTTCCGGACGCTCGCCCGTGCAGCGCGCATCCGCTGTCTGGCGCAGCTTCTCCAGCCGGAGTTGGTCGATCCGTTTGCCTTCGCCGTTGATATGTCGCCGGACTGTCCGAGCGTTCACATCCAGAAGCTCTGCCGCCGTGTCGATGTCGAGACCGGCGCGCTCCATCAGTTCTGCAAATTCTGTCCGTGGATGCGCGTTCATGTACCTGCCCCTAAACTGTGTCTATTATTGACAACATGTCATAATTCGTCCCAGCGCTTTTGGGAACCCCCTTTTTGCCAATTGTTCACGTTTCGTTCTAAAGCGGCGTTAAGGGCAACATGGATGCTAGGCTAGGTGCAAAACCAGTAGTTTAGAGATGCTCTACACCAATGTTCGGCTGTCCGGTCCGGCTGATAAATGCGCCGAAACGCTGCACCAAGTTGCTTAGGAACGGTGGCGAGACGGACGCAACTCTTGCATCAAGTTGTTCATTCAGGTCAGCAAGCGGCATCGTCCTAATATTAGAAAACTGCACCAAAACGGGCTCCTCGCTTCCCGGGAGAGGAGGCAGAAAGTGCACTGACGCGGGGAGATTTTGATTTACGAATGTGCGCAAGAACTTGGTTGGCTCTTTACGCTTGTTATTGCTTGTCGCAGCTCGCAAAGCCGCAACGTTCTCGGCCCAATGTTCTGCACCGAGAGTGCACTCGGCAAGAAGCACGTTTGGAACCTTTCCTGTCGCCATATCGCATTGGGGCGTCAAGACTATCAAGGTGACGCCTTCAAGGACGAAGATGTCACCTGTATGCGGTCTATCGGCAATATAAGACGGCACAATGAAATTCTCGAACGGATGCCACTCACTGGAGCCGTCCTGACCAAGTAATTCAGCAGTGTGACTGGCATACTGCCGCGCAATGGCTGTGGCTAATTTTTCATTGTCGTGACCTATGGTATCTGCAATTTGCGACCAGTAAGGCCAAATCCTCCGGGCGAATACTTCGGCCGTGGACCGTTCCAGTTTTTGTCGTACGGCGCGCAGAGCATTCATCAGCTCCCATTGCGAAGCCAGCCAAGCGACCGCATCTTCATAACCATCGTCAGCCTTTTCAAAGGCTCTGACTGTTTCTCCATCGACAAGACCCGGCTCGGCCTCCCCAGGATGGCCAGAGATGATTGCGACCGGGATGCCGTTCTCTCGGAGCAGGGCGGTTGCCAAGGCGTTCCCGTTCTCCGCGTCAGTCTTCTCGGAGCCCTCATTGGGCGGTATACGCAGGTCAATGAGCGCACAGTCTACCTTCCTAGCATAGAGCTCGCGGACCGCGCCTTCAGGACTCTTCACAAATATCGCATCGAAGCGTCTCGCGTTCCCTTCGTTTGCGGCGTTCCAGTCTTCTAAGGCATCGCTCAGAAGCGTGATCATGCGGTCTTCGTCTTCAACGACTAGTATTGTCTTGATATTCAAGTTTCTGGTCCTGCTGGAAAGATAATTTCAAACAATGCGCCGGTCTCGTGTTCCGGGTGGAAACGGAGCTTGCCACCTGATCTTGCAAGAGCTTCACGCGCGATGTTCAAACCCAAACCTGTACCCCCGTCCTTCAGAGTGAAGCCGACTTCGAATATGCGCTCCATGAACTCCTTCCGAACACCCGGCCCATTGTCCTCAATGAAAACGTGACCGCCTTCTTCTGAACGTGACAGGGTTACCTGAATACGAGGTGCGGCAACTTCAGTTGACTCAAGCCAGTGGACGGCATTGCCGACAATGTTGACCACAGCGGTGGCCAAATCTTCGGAATGCCCGAGGAACTCCATCCCTTTGGCTGCCGTCTCTATCGTTACGTCCACCTTATGATTCTCGAACAGCGCCATGGCATCTTTAATCGTCTTTATCGGGTAGAAAAGCGCCGGTTGTCGCCGCTTTCCACCGGCAAGCGGTCGCAGCGCGCGAAACAAGTTCGCCAGTTTGTCGCCCGAAGCCTTGATCTGAGGAACCCGTGTTGAGAAGAACTCTCGTGCTTTGCTCTTTCCCCCATCATCTCCTGTGAGGAAGGTCTTGAGCATGACATTCATCCGATCCGCGCTCTTTTGAACGAACGTCGCCTCTGGAGACCCTTCATGAAGTACTTCCGCCAGAATGGCACCAAGCGACGACTGTGCTTCGAGCACTCGCTGTCGCTCCCGCATCGCATCAACCCGCAATGATAGTCGCTGACTCTCTTTGTCGATAATGCGATCTGCCTGCTCCCGTTGCTTTGGTTCCAGCAGCGCAACCAACTTTCTCACACGCTTCAACTCCGAAAGCTCTTTGAGTTCATCGAAGGAAGATGATCGGGGCCGCGAAATACCGGCCTTCTCACGGAAATCGAAGCGTTTCGGTTCAACGATCTCAGCCAGTAAGCGTTTTATCAGCTTTGCGAGGTTCTGAAAGGCCGCGTTGTCTTCAAAGCCTTCACGGCTACTACGTTCGAAGAGATTTGAGGCCTGCTCTTCCTCGATCTTCAGATAACCGGCTATCTGGTTATGGCCGATCCTCAAAGATGGATCTTGAACGCGCCGGGTGTCGAGAGCTAGCCAATCGTTCTCTGGATCGCCATAGGGTCGGACGCGGAACCCTTCTCGATATATTGCGACACCTGAAATACTGTCGAGCAATCGGCGCGCTTCGGTAGCGCTCAAATCACCCATGCCAGCCGCCTTCATGTTGCTCTTAAGGGCCTCGGCTTCTCTGTCAAACATGTAGAGCTGAACCTCTACGGTCCCGGCGCTTTCGCCTTGCTTGATGCCTGCACTCGGAATGGAAATCTTTTCCGCACCACGACCAGCCCGATGAATGGTGAAAGTCCCTTCAAAAGCACCATTCGGTGCCAACATCCCATCAAGTTCATAATCGCATGTCGATAGAAGTGGGAACGGATGGACGCGCCTGCCATGTCCACGATAGACGCTGTCGTCTATCTGATCACCAAGGTCTTCGAATATATCGGCAGGATCAAATCCAGCACTGTCTTCGTCGCAATCCGACAGATCAAGATAGACGCTGAAGTCATCGGTTTTCTCATGGCTGACCGCGAACGGTGAAAGCAATCGTCTCAGTTCGCCGTATAACTTGGACAGCCGATCCTTGGTCCAGCTCTCGTGCAGCTCGATGACCTCGATGGTCGTACCAGTTGGCTCTTCAACATTCTGAACTAGATAGTCTATCGCGATATCGGACAGATACACATCATCGCTGAAAATACTCCAGTCGAGCTCCGGTATGAGAACTGCAACGTGTCCGTCTTTGTCTGATACAGTAGACGTGAGGGCCATCTTAGCTCCCAACTTCGCAGCAGCAAACCTACCAATCCCCTTAGAACCCATCATCTTGCGATTTTTGAATGGTGACCGGCGATCTTTTACCTTTGAAGCTGTCGCGGGTTCCATCCACTTGAGCCGAATATCGTCAAGCGACATCCCATGACCATCATCTGTGATGGAAATGCGTCCTTCTCCTGGCTGGAGCGGTGGAGCGAACTTGATCTCTACAAAATTTGCATCAGCATCATAGGCATTCTTGACCAGCTCGATGACAGCGGCTTCTGGGCCACTGATTAATTGGTCTCCAATAGTGCGAATAATTCGCGCTTTCGGCTTAAATCGGAGCTTGTCTTCAGTAATATCATTCATTGGCTATCGCCGTTCCGGAAAGAATTATTGGCGATATTCGCCAGTAAGGTTTGCCATGGTCGGCTTCGGTCCATTGATTTCGGCCAACTATGTACTTCCAGCTCCAATAACCCAAGCTCCAAGTTCCTAAACACGTCGCACCGTGCGCTCACTGACGTTGAAGAGCCGAGCAATCTCAGGGATGGCTCGATGTTCCTCATCTCTCATGCGTCGCACCTCATCCTTCTGCGCAGCCGACAGGGCAGGGGGCCTGCCTCCGATCCGGCCTCGCTTGCGGGCGGATGCCAGACCTTCCCTCGTCCGCTCTGAAATCCGCTCGCGCTCGAACTGGGCGATGGATGCGAAAACGTGGAACGTCAGACGGCCGGCAGGCGTCGTGGTGTCGATGTCCTCGGCGAGGGACCGGAAGCCGGCACCGTGCGCTCCGATGGTTTCCACGATCTCCAAAAGGTCTCTGAGGGACCGGGCCAGGCGGTCGTATTTGGTCACTGTTACGATGTCGCCGTCGCGGAGCTGCTCCAGCATCCGGTCCAGCTCGGGCCGGGCACGTTTCGATCCGCTGATCTTGTCCGCGAATACCTTGCCTGCTCCGGCCGCTGTCAGGGCGTCGGTCTGGGCATCCAGGTTCTGGTCGTCCTTGCTGACTCTGGCGTATCCGATGATCATGTCGCACTGTGACAAAAAACTGCCAGAACCGCAAATGTTTTGCCGGGGGTTTGTGTCACGGCGAAGTCATTGATTTTATGTGGAGCACGGTGGACCGGCGGAATCGACCGTTTTAGGCCATTGTTGATTTTTTTCGAAACCCGTGTAGCATCAACTTATAATTGTAGATTTAGGTAGGATCGTTAGAGACGCTGGAGGGGAAATTTATGCTTCGAGCTACATTATTATTCGTATTTTGGGCTACCGTTTCGGGTCACGCCTCAGCAGCCGAAATCATAAACAATGAGATGACCTTCAAAGACGAAGTGCTCGGCCCAAATGACTTCCCGGTGATTGAAGGGAAACTTATTTGCGATGACATAGTTGATACCATCAGAATTTCTGGAGAGGTTTCCTTTGCAATACCAAACCTCAGCATGAAGTGTACAAATGTTAAGATCGATGAAAATGCAAAGCTCATAAATCAGGGCTCTATTAACATTATCGCAGACACACTTTTCGGCCAAGCCAATGCGCTTAATGTCGATGAAAGCCGGGCAATTTCCAAGATTGTCAGCACTCTCGGACAAGAGGGCGTAGACGGCGCAAACACTGCAACTCAAGGCGCGACCGGTGCACCTGGAGCAACAGGCCCAACAGGTTCGGCTGGAGCAGATGCGCGCTGCCGTTTTCGCTGCCGAGGTCTGAAGTGTAGTTGGGACAGGAGTGGGTCGTCAGCAGGCAATGGTGGCGGCAACGGTGGTACAGGTCAGCCTGGGCAAACAGGTTCCAATGGTGCCGGTGGTGGATTAGGTGCCGATGGTGGTGCGATCACAATAACTGCCCGAGAAGTCATCGGACGAATTATCGTTGAGAGTAGGGGGGGCAATGGAGGACGCGGTGGTACTGGCGGCGTCGGCGGCACCGGTGGTGCAGGTGGACGCGGCGGCCAAGGAGGAAAAGGAGGTGACGCTTCAGATTGCCGTGGTTCATCTGATGGCGGTCGGGGCGGTCCTGGTGGTCGTGGGGGCACTGGTGGTAATGGCGCGAGCGGCGGTAATGGTGGTGATGGTGGCCGAGGCGGCGATATCTCAATAGCCACTGTGGATTCGGATATCGCAGATCATTTCGACACGCAAAATAGTGGCGGAACCGGAGGTCTTGGGGGTGACGGCGGAAATGCCGGTTCTGGCGGAGCGGCTGGAGTAGGTGGGCCTGGAGGATGTGGAGGTCGTGGCAGTACATTTCGAAGTTCTGGATCATGTGCAGGTCAGGGTCAGTCTGGCTCTGCAGGACCTGCAGGGACGTCAGGAACTGCTGGTGTGCCAGGTTTAGACGGCGAGAATGGAACAGTTGGAACCTTTGACTCCCGTAAAGTGCCACTTTTAGACTTTAAGGAGAGACTAAATGTCTTTTAAATACTGCGTTATTTCTCTATCGCTTCTATTTCCGAGTATAGCCATCGCTGCGGAAAAAATTATATCAGGCCAAGAAGTTAACACTGATTTATTCGACTGTGCGTCACAAGGAATCGACCGCCTAATACTCAAAGGTAACGTCGAGTTCGTGCATCCTCAAGGTGAGGAGGCATTTACTTCCTTGGATGAAACCAAAGAAATACTAATCAAATGTAAAGAAATTCACTTCACAGAAAAAAGCGTTCTTACATCGCAGTCTAATCTACGCGTAATTGTAGATGGCGTCCTGTCAGGAAGCGTCCATATCAATAGTGCGAGGGGCATTACCGGATACGATGCACCGGGCCGTCGACTCCCAGACTTAAGCCTACACAAGGCCACAAATGGAACCTTAGGTCGAGAAGGTAAGGGCGGTGAGAATGCTTCGTCTCCACCCGACCACGATCACGATGGAACTCGAGGTCAAGATGGCTTTGTGGGAAACCCCGGCAGTCACGGAACATCAGGTCTAACCGGTTTGACTGGGTCACCTGGTGCTGACGCAGCGAACATCCATCTAACTACACGTGCCGTTGCTGAAGGCACCACTGTCCACTTGTCTGCCCAAGGCGGTGACGGTGGCGCAGGCGGACGTGGTGGCCGAGGCGAAGATGGCGGAAACGGCGGACAAGGCGGACAGGGTGGCAAGGGAGGGGACGCCTCCCTTACACACACTGCTGAAAGAGGTGGAGATGGCGGGCGTGGCGGGCAAGGGGGTGCCGGAGGAAACGGTGGTTCTGGTGGAAGTGGAGGCGAAGGCGGACAAGGTGGCCTCGCATATTTTTACATTGTCGATGAAGGTGGAAGACTTGCAGAAGCTGGCACGTTCAACGTCTCAGGCGGACGTGGCGGATTCCCCGGTATTGGTGGTGCTCCAGGACTAGGCGGTGATGGTGGACCTGGAGGATATCCAGGCTTTGGCGGGCGTCCACATGACGAAGACTTATTCAGCGTTTTCACTCTTGGAACACATCGCTTACTTCTTGGTGACGGAACAGAAATCGAAATTCATGGCGAAGGTGATTGGGGTAAACGCGGCGAGGTAGGTCCCAAGGGGCCAAATGGTCGCCCTGGCCCTGTTGGCGAATGGGGTGCAGCAGGCCGAAGAGGAAACGGCGGTCAATTATTCCAAGGTATCGTCAGCTTAGAAGATTTCAGAAATTATAAGAAAGGACTGGGTTTTTAAGATGCTCCGTCATATTTTTGCAATAGCTGTTTCGTCGGTCTCGATAGGCTCCCACGCATTATCACAAACTACAAATTTTGATATTATTGAGCGGCAAATCTCTTCCGTACCATACGATAGTCTCTCGGCTCTTTCGCTTGGAGACGGAGTCGAAATTACCCGTTTAGATAGCCCCGCTGGCAACTGCATTGATCTGACTAACTCGCCGATTAAAAAAGATATTCCGGGGGGCACTATAGAAATTAATGCGGCTATTAACGTGATAACCAGCGTCGAAGATTTAGAAACAAAGCTGAATAGGTCTCTCGGCGTCGAAGCGAGCGCGAGTGGAAACTACTTAAAAGTAGCAAGTGGTTCTGCTTCCACGAAATTTACGGAAGAGTATGAGAGCTTTATTCAAGAAAGCGCTTCATCCTTGATGGTATCCGTCAGGATATCAGCGGATCATGGTCGTGATTGGCTAGATTATCGACTCAAACCGCAATTTCAAAAACTACTCGATGAAGGTTCATACGAAGATTTTCGCCAGCTTTGCGGAACACACTTCATTCGAGCGATTAAGCGAGAAGCCTATCTCGAATATAATATTACAGTAAATGGTCTATCTAGCTTGGAGAAAGAGACTCTCGCCGAGAGCGCTTCTGTGAGCCTTGAAGGCAAGGGAGGTATAGGGCAAGTATTCAGCGCAAGCGGTAAGCTCAGTACTCAAGAAAAATTTTTACGGTTCGTTAAGATAGCCAGTCAATTTGGATCTATTGATATCCAAGCTCGTTTGGTTGGGGCACCTGGAATAGACTCACTATCTCCAAGCCTAAATACTGGTTCTACGTCAGGCCAAGAAAGCGTTCAGGCCTTCTTTTCGAATCTCTCCCTAATCGCGTCATCTTTTAAGGACACGGATGGTGCCCCAAGCCAAATGATTCTACTTAGATATAGCGCACTTCCGGAATTTGATGCTAGCTATACACGATTCTATGTCTTGGGCGAAATAACTCGAAAAATGCTTCTTGTTCGTTCTGCGATAAAACAAAATGAAACCATTCAGAATGGTTTGCCAGAAATGTGGAACGATTACTTCAAATCAGATTTGTTAGCTTTGCGAAAGGCAGAAACACAACTTTTGGCAGAGTATACGCGTTGTTATGAACTAGAAGAGTGCTCATCCAACCTTCCGAACGATTTTTTGGCTCTGACGATCAACGATGTTCTATTTGATGGTTCTCTACGAGCAAATTGTGGCATGGATGCTTTGGTGTCAATTGGTTCACAACAGTACCGGGCTATGTCAGATATCGCTGTATATTGGCGTGGGTGGATACGGTTCCCTAATCACATATCGTTGTCTGATGTATCTGCCTACTATCTCAATACTGAACTTGAGAGAGTGACAACATCACCTTTTGATTATGATTATGATTATAGTATCGACCCTAATCATTTGGCTTCAAGTGGCCTCGACGGCAACGGTGAAAAACGAACCGGTCCTGGTAGGGCAATATTTCAGATCGTGAATGAAAGCCTGCCTACGAATGAAGTTGTCATTAATGGAGCGCCAAATGAACCGCTCCTGAAGGAAAAAATTGCTCTCTATGGTGATGCTATATATGGTCTAACATTCCGGTTCTCTAACGGCTGGGTTGTTAACCAGCTCGTGGGCAAACCCGACATGCGGCAGTGCAGAACGTTAGAGAGGGCCTAACGAGATAATAAGCATTATCGAGTTCTTGGCATTAGAATTGGAGTTCTCATATGAGAAAATTTCTAACTGGGTTTGGTTTTTTTGTTCTCCTACCTGTATCTGCAGTAGCACAAAACTGTCCCGTCGAAGACGACGACCTCCATGATATTGCTGACCGAGCTCGTGTGATGGCCAGCATAGCAGAAGCAGCTGTAGAGGACAGCGTCATCTATCGCCGATATTTTGGTCCACCTGGCGATCAGGATTTGGCGCAGCTTAGTTCGACCTATGCCGCTATTTCATCCCACCTGCTGATTGGCATTGTTAACTATGAATGCAATTCACCTGCCACATCCTGTGACCAGGGTGACTTCGCTTACGTATTCAATGATGAGCCGTATACGCTTTACATTTGCCCGGACTTCTTCTCTTTGCCACAGCACACTGATATTCCTGTTCCACCAGCTACAATCGATGATAGATGGGGTGGCCAAGAAGGCACTATCATCCATGAGATGAGCCATTTTGAAAATGTTGCATCGACAGTCGACAAACACAAAGGACGGAAAATATATGGACGTAGCGAGTGTGAGCAACTGGCAGAAGATGTACCTGGTAGCACATTAAAAATAGCCGATTGTGTTCAGTATTTCGCCGAGGATGTCACCGCACCAATTCTACTAGACGGACTTTGAAACATAACTCTTTGTGCCATTAATTCTACAAACTGGACATGTCACGCTTTAGTGCCGCCCCAAGTAGTTAAAATGCTATTCTCTCAATGCTCGCACATAACGTGGTCCCCTTTGGGGCGTCCGCGCGAAGCGCCGGGCCTGTCGGCAGGTGGCCTTCAGGTTGCCCGCCGACAGGTCATCCTGAAACCGTCCGCGGTCAGTATCCCCACAACGCAAAAGGCCCCCGCCTGCTGACGGGGGCCGCGATCATTTCGGCCGTGCGGGCTGCTACTCGGCGGCAATCCGGTCGGCCTGTGCAGTGCGCTCCATGATGTAATCCACGGCCTTCTGCGCCTCGGACGCGGCGCGGAAAATCGCGCGGCTGTCTTCCTTCATCGCTTCCAGCCATCCTTCGACATAGGCCGCGCTCTGATCGAATTCAGGCTCCACCCCGATCTGCGCGCAAAGCATGCAGTTTCCGATCTCCGCGACCAGCTCCTCGAAGGCGTAGGCCTTGCGGTCATTGAACCGGCCCAAACGGTCCAGCCGCTTCGTCGCCCCTGTCCAGTGGGTCAACTCATGGGCCAAGGTGCCGTAATATCCTGCGGCCCTGTGAAACGTCGCGATCAACGGCATGTGGATGCGGTCGGTCTTGATGTTGTAGTAGGCGCGCGGCTCCTCAGTCACGTCGATCTGCGCGCCGGTCCCGGCAAAGAAACCCTCCAGTGCGGGGTCAGCCACGGTGCCAAGATCACGGGGCGGATTGGGCAGGACGTAGAATTCAGCAGGCAAGCCCTCGATCTGGTCGGCATTGAACACGCGGTAGGCCTTGGCATAGGGAATCTGGCGTTCCTCGCCGTTCTCGTCCTCGCGCTCGACGGTGCCGTATTTCACGACCGTGGCGGATTTCTCGCCCTTGCGGACATGGCCCCCAAGTTGCTTGGCCTGATTGAACGTCATCCAGCGGGCTGAACTGTAATCCTTCGCCATTGCCGTTGCCCAAAGCATCAGGATGTTGATCCCCTGATAGGCCTCGCCGTTGAACCTTTCCGGCAAGCTGACCGATGCCCCGCCGCCGGTCCACGGCTTGCGCCAGGGCGGCGTCCCCGCCTCGATCTGCGTGATGATCTGATTGGTGACATGGGAATAAACGTCAAACTTCTCTGCGGTCATTTGTGACCCTCCTTCGAGTGACGCGGGCCGGGTCTCTTCCCCTTTCCGCCGATGGGCGGGCCTTCCTGTTCTGTTCTTTGGAATGCCCATGCATTCCGAAGGGCAGAGCAGGTAAGGGCAAAGCCCGTCCTGCGGCCTGGCGGGGCCGTGACAACCGGGTGGAGGGCGTGAATTTGGGAGGGAACCGCGCGCCTGCGCGTGGGAGGAACCGGAATTCTCGACCGGAACCGACGCCGCAGGCGGCGCTTGCCGGTTTTCTCGGACCTGCCGGGATGGCAGGCGGGTCAAGAGTAATTGGAAACTGTCAGGGTTGGGGTGAGCGGGCGTCAGCCCGTCGATCCCCTGCCCTGTCTATCGCTCAAAGCAAGACCGGCACACTGCCGGGTTCACAAATTTACACCGAAGTGAAGGTTACCAAGATCGGCCTCAACCGCTCTAGCTCGCCTTCGTTGATCGACTGGTTCGGGGCCTACGCTTGGTCTTCGGTTTAACAGCGGGCTTGGCTTCTTCCTCTTCCTCCTCAAGGACGAGATTACCCTCGTCATCAAGTTCATCCAGATCAAACGAACGGACTTCATTTGCCCTGACAACTAAGGCTTGCCACTTCCGCTCCTGAACATTGCCGTCCAGATACGCACGCTTCACGACATGATAAGGGTTGAAGAACACCGCATAGGACAAGTCGCCTAGCGGACCGGGCTTCAAGCCAATAAATCCAAGATTGGCGAGGCGTTGCACGCGGTCCTTCCAAGTTCGCAGCGCACGCTGACCCTCGAACCCCGCATGAAACGCCATTTCCTCAGGACGATTTAGAGTAAGAAAACGTTCTTCGCGCAAGCGAACCCACAGTTCTAAATAAGTGCGGCTGACTGGATACCCCTTGCCAGACAAATCATCCATTATGCTCATCATCAAAGGCATGAGGCGGGGCACTGCCGACCAACCATCGCTATCTATGCTCCAGAGCATTCTTGGATCAAGCTCCGGCCATAGCTTTGACCGGATTTCTACCTGCTTCTTCAATATCTCTTTTTGCGATCGGCCTGCCATTGTAGCGTCCTTATAAATAGGCGGGTCCGGGTGTGGACCCCGGACCCTTCGCTAGCGGCATCGCACAGACACCCCGTTGGTCTGTCGCTTTAGTGGTTCGGCTGGGTTTGGACCCGCAGCTAGCTCACTCTGCCTTCACGATGGGGCTAACATGACAGATTAAGTGCGCAAAGTCGAATGCCAAGTTTCGCTATCTTGGCTTGAGTATAACGTATATATGTCAATTTCAGATTCTTAGTTGGATTATAACATGTCAACTCAAGATACGAGTTGGACTAAATGCGCTAACGAATATGCCTTATCTTGCTGTAGTAAAAGCCGAATTTAGGTTTTTCACGGTCTCGGGGTTTCGGGTCATGCGGTATCGCGGTATCGCGGTGTCGTGGTATGGGGGTGTCCGAGGGGGGAACCACGCAAATCGCACCTTCATCCCAGATGGCGTTGTCAGCCCTAAGCACTAACTACTCTGAAGCTGGAAGGCTATCAAACAGGATCACGCGCCCGTCGCCGCTGCTTGGACTGTCGACCAGCACGAACGGCACAGCCGCCCCTTCTTTCTCATAGATGCAGCGGTATTTCATCTGGCCGTCGAGCGGATCGCGCACTTGGTCGTAGCGATAGCTGTACTTGATCCCCTGATCGATCCAGGCCTCGACGCCTGCGGGTGTCACCAAGGACATGGGCTGCCCGTCCAGCAGCAACGTTTTTCCCACGTTAAATACTTCATACATCTTTCGGTCTCCTCTGTTTGTCCTGTCAGATCGCGTTACAGGCTGTGGCCTTCACCACGATCCCTGTCCCGTGTGTTTTCTTTTTCATCGCCGTCGCGTTCCTGCTCCCGCTCGTTATCCGGCTCCAACCGCTCGCGCGGCTTGTTCAGCACATCCTTCAGACGCTCGTTCACGGACGGCTTGCGGTCCTCCCGCGCTATGCCCTCGGAACGGCCCTGCCTTTGACGCTGGGCCGGGGTCCGCGACGGTCTCGCGGCCTCCTCGCCAAGGTCATTTTCGCTGTACCCGTCCAGCTTATGAACCGCCGCCTGCCCGTCGCGCCCGGCATCCTTCTCCATGATTTCCTTGAGCCGCTCGCGCGCGTAATTGCGACCTTCCGGCTTCGGTGCATCCTCCTGGTCTCGTGATCGGCCCACGACCTGCGACAACCGCTCCCGGATATTGTCTGACGTGCGCCCGTCGCGTTCTTTCGAGGTCGCGGCCCGGAGTGCTGCCAGACCGGCAGAGACCCGGCCCTGCCCCGCCTCGCGCTCGATGCCATAGGTCTCCCGCGCGATATCCAGCCGCTCACGCATTTCGCGGAAAGCGGCGCGCGCCTGGCGGGCGGCATGGACCACGGCCCCGCGCTCGGTGACCGGGACGTATTCCCGGCCCTGACGCTCAGCCACAGCTTTCGCGCGCCGCTCCATGGAATTGGCCGCTGGCCCCAGCTTCAGCTCGGGGTCGCGGTCCAGTTCCTCGGCGGACAGGTCATCGCCACGATCCAAAGCCGCCTCGCGCTGCGTCTCAAGCGACCGGTGATCGACCCGCTCGATCTCCCCGGCCCGCTCCAGCGCGCGGTTCTGCAATTCGGCCCAGAGGCCGCGCATCTGCGCGATTTCCTCCCCGCCGGTCTTCGCGGAATCGAGCACGCGCGTCTTGGCTGTGAACCCCCCAGCTTCCAGCTTCCGGGTGGAAGTCAGGACGTGGGCGTGATGGTTCCTTTGATCGCCCTCGCGGTGCGGGGCGTGGATCGCCACATCGACGGCCACGCCGTAGCGGCTGACCAGCTCCTGTGCGAAGTCGCGGGTGATCTGCGTGCGGTCCTCGGCGCTGATCTCGGACGGCAGGGCCAGTTCCCATTCGCGGGCGGTGACGGAGTTGCGGCGGGTCTCGCTGGCCTCGACCTCGTTCCAGAGGCGGGACCGATCCTGCGCCCAGTCCGGGGCGTCCTTCGGGGTCAGGATGAAGGTCTCCTCGATGCCCTGCTTGCGGGTGTAATCGTGGACGCGGCCTTCGCGCTGGCACTCGATGCGCTCGCCGACACGGTAGGCTGCCGCCGCCGTGGCGGAGCGCCCGGCGCTGCGTTTGATCGTCTTCACGGAGAGGTGGTAGCTGGCCATGCGCCCTCCCCTCGCCTGTGATGCAAACGCGCCCACGCGCCGGAGCTGATCCGTGCCGATGCCCCGACATTGGCAATCGGATCAGCCGTCTTTTCTCCGCAAGATCGCGCCCCAAACCGGCGCGCTGCGAGAGGAAAAGATAGCCCACCCGAAGCGAGCCTCTGGCTCACTGAGGCGCGGGCTTGCCAGTGATCTGCCCCCAACTCCCCAGCCTCATGAGGGGCGGGATATGGGGACAGATCACTGGCGGTTTGCCGGGGGCAAACTCGGTATCGCGAAGGGGCGTCAGCACCACCACGCGATACCTCCCGCAAGGGAAACGCCAGCGGCAGACCGGCCCCCACCGTGGGGCATCGGTCGGGGTGCTGGTGCGACCTTGCGGGACGCGATCCAACGGCTGACGTTGGTCTTAGAGGGTTTGGGAGAGGCGATGCCGTCTCCCATTTCG
>NZ_CANMFS010000020.1 GCF_947497275.1 uncultured Sulfitobacter sp. | reverse complement strand
AACGGCAATAAAAAGCTGGGCCGGGCCATATAAACAAGGTAAAAAGGAGGGGCGAAAGGGGCGCACCAAAGCACCCCACGCCACCACCACAAAGGACCGAAATCATGGCAAAACTCGACATTCACCAGCACGTCACGGATACGATCATCGCGCAGATCGAGGCCGGAACCCCGCCGTGGCGCAAGCCGTGGACCGGCGGCGCAGGAGGCGCGGCCCTGCCCTTGCGCCACAATGGCGAAGCCTATCGCGGGATCAACATTCTGATGTTGTGGGCGACCGCCCATGAACGCGGCTACAATTCGGCGCACTGGATGACTTTCAAGCAGGCGATGGAGCTTGGCGGCATGGTCAGGAAGGGCGAGAAATGCGCCCGCAGCGTTTTCTATGGCACGTTCGAGAAGGAGGCCGAGCAGAGCGAGGACAAGGGCGAAGGCGACGGCAAGACCCGCATCCCCTACGCCAAGACGAACAACGTGTTCAACGCCGACCAGATCGAGAACCTGCCCGCCGAATACTATATCACCCCTGAACCGGCGCGCGACCTTGGCACGGAGGCGAACCCGGAACTGGACGCCTTTTTCACCGCGACCGGCGCCGACATTATCAGCAGTGACGAGGCCAGCGCCTACTACCGCCCCGCCACCGACCAGATCCACATGCCGCCCATCGCGACCTTTCACGAGGCGAGCGGCTACTACGGCACCCTTGCCCACGAGCTTTGCCACTGGACCGGGGCCGAGAAGCGCCTTGACCGGATCAAGAAGTTTCAGAACCGCGAGGCATACGCCTTCGAGGAACTGGTGGCGGAAATCGGCAACTGCCTGTTGTGCCTTCACCTTGGCGTGATCCCGCAATTCGACCAAAGCGCGGCCTACATTGAAGGTTGGTTGAAGGCGTTGAAGGACGACAAAGGGCTGATTTTCAAGGCCGCGTCCGAGGCGCAGAAGGCGGTTGACTTCATCCTGGCCGCGTCCGAGGCCGCAGAGCAGGCGGAGGCAGCGTAATGGGCTGGACCTGCCACTATACCCCGCCCCGCGACGAGCGCGCCGAGATCGAGCGGCTTGTGACGTTCGAGAACGAAGAACGGGCCATGCGGCCCGTCCTCACCACCCGCAAGGGATCGGTCTGGTATCTGGCCGTGGAGGTCACGGCCAAGACGAAGGACGCCGACCCCTACGGATACGAGGCCGATGCGCTCGGGCGGTATGTGTTCGCGGCCGTGATCCTGACGCGGCGCGACAATGGCGAATGGTGCTACAAAGACATGGAGGAAAGTATGGGGCCGCACGAGGCACAGGCCCCGCAGAAATTGCTCGACCTTCTATCGCCGACGACGAAGGAATATGCCCTCGCATGGCGCGCGCGGTGCAAGGCGTCCGCAGCCCTTGCCGCGCGCAAGATCGCCCACGGCGACACGATCAGGCTTGCCGAGCCGTTGGAGTTTAGCGACGGGATCGCGCGGGATACCTTCACCGTCCAGCGGGAGCGGTTCGCCGGAGCGCGACGGGCCACCACCCACTTTCTATGCCAGAAAACGGGAGCCGCTTGCCGGATCAGCAGGTTCATGCAGCGCGCATGGGTCAAAGTCTGACCATGCCCACACTACCGCACGGGGCCGCATCAGCGGCCCCGTGTCACGTCTGGCGGTTCGGGTTCAGGCTGGCGGGACGGCATGGCGAGGCGACCGGCTTCAAGTTGACAGGGGGGCGGATCATCGACCGATGATCCGCCCCCCTGCCCCGCCCTCCGGGCGGGCTGGCCTTCGGCCAGAATTACTTGCCGCCGCTTTGTGATTGAAGCCACTCGATGATGGCTTCCGGGTTTTCTTTGACAAAATCGCGAACTACGGCGGAAGCGGTTAGAACCTCCCGGTTAGCAATCCGGTTTATTTTTGCGACGTGATCGTTGACGTTGGCGGCGGCTTCGCCCCGAAGCTGCAATGTGAAGCGAATGGCGGCGGTTTCGTCACTTCGAGGTTTCGGGTTTTCGGCTTGTCCGGTCGAGGGGGCATCGCCTCCGGCTGATTGAGGGCTAAAGCCTTCAAGAGAGTCGGCCACCTGACGGTCCTTACCCTTTGGGTTCATTCTCGGCATCGAACACCTCTGCAATCTTTGATGTATATTCGTATATCGCGTTTTTGGCCTTGTTGCGGGCTGCGTTGCTGATCGGCCGTGATCCCTCCACTGGCAGGATGCCTTCGTCCAACTGCGCGGGCGTTCGACACGCTTCGACCCAATTCGAGATATGGGGGCTGTGCGTCAGCCCTTTTCGGATGAAAGCGGTTTCGGAGAGGTTTTCCAGCTTCTCGCGTTCGGCGTTGCTGATGAACCGAACCGTTCCGACATACAGTCCGACGAAGCTGTCAGGGGTTTCCTCGTTCATGGCCTCGAACACTTTTTGATATGTCTCTTTCGTTCGGTTGAACCCCTCTATGTCCCATTCGGTGAGGGAAAACGGTGCTAGAACCAGATCGGCCGAGTAAAGCGCGGGCATTGTCATCCTGTTCGCGTTGCCCGGAGTGTCGAGAACAATGAAGTCCGGGCCGTCGCAAAGCTGGACGATCTGTTCGTTCGTTGACTCGAAATCCGCTTCCTTGGGGTCCATGAAAATGGAGTCTAGGGATTCGTGGTGTGCGGCGGTTTCATCGGCCCACGCCCCGAAACTGCCTTGGGGGTCGGTTTCGATCGCTCTTACGGTATGACCGCGATCCAGAAGACCGGCGGTCAAGGCGGCGGCGTGAGTGGATTTGCCGACTCCGCCTTTCAGACTGGCGAAAACTATCAATATGCCCATTTTTTTGCCTGTATCATTTTCGGGTTGTCACAGAGCGGCACGACGGCATCAGAATTGTCTTGTCAGCTCGGATACTGGCGTCCTGCCGGTGTCGCGACCCTGTGACCTCGCCATTGCGTTATCTTGCAAGATTGTTGTGTCGTCAAGTGGCTACGTCGCCACATAGCCACACCGCACATTTGTAATGTCGCGTGGTCGCGATCCGGCTGCATCGTAAAGTAGTGAGGTCGCAGGGTCGCGTGGTCGCAAGGCTTCGAGATTGCTAGGTCGCAAAATCGCGAGTTGTTGTAGTCGCGTGGTAGCGATGTTGGTGGCTTGTCTGGTTGCGCGGTCGCGAGGTCGCGAAGGCGCGGGGTTACGAGGGCGCGAGGTTGCAACGGCGCGGGGTTGCGAGGGCGCGAGGTTTTCATATTGCGAGTTATCATAGCGACAGTCCCGCCAGGACATGGGCAAGGATTTTATTGAGGCCGTTTTCCGCGCCGCTGGGGCGGTTCCCGTCTTTTTGGGGTGCAGGGTAGCGGAGGCGGCGACTCGCGCCTCTGGCGGGCCTCTCCGGGGCGCTGCGAGGCATTGGAGCCTGCAAGCAGGCTGCGGTTAAGCGGTATGACGCCCTTCGATCTGCCGATCTCCGGGAAGAAAATTGCCAAACACTACCCGTATCTTGCCCCCCAATCCTTTTATCCGACACCTGCGGCGTCGGAGGATTGTCAAAGTGGGGGGCAAGGGGTAGTATTTGAGTTGCAGGATATGTGCAATGTTAACCAAAATTGCATTTTGGAGCCATGTGTGAAGCCTTTTGAACGTCGAAACCGCATCCGAACCCTGCTGTCGCAAGGCGTTCCGGCCGCGCAGATCGCGCGCCAGCTCGGCGTTGCGCCATCGACGGTTTATCGCATCAGGAGCGGCCAGGGCGCGATCATTGGCGATCGTGCGGGCTACGTTTCTATCGGAACGAAAGTCACGGAACACGAAAAGGCGGGTCTGGACCGACTCGTTCGGGCGAAGGTTGCGCCCAGCCGGTCAGCCTTGTTGCGAAAAATGACGCGGGCCGTGAGCGGATTCTATGATCCGAACCCCGGCGAGGAAGAGTTTCTGGCGGAGGCGTTGCGGCACCTGACCGCCCTCGGGGGGAACTTCAACCAGATCGCAAAAGACCTGTCGGTGTCGGTCAAGCGCACCGGCGAGGCCAACCCTTCCGCCGCGCAGATCGAGCGGATACGGCAGGCGAACGATGAGGTCGAGAAGATCAAGCGGGTCGTCGGGTCCATGCTTCGGAACACGCAGGTAAAGGCCGTGACGTTGCACGAGCGGGTATCCGCGCCCATCCCCCAGGACGCCGACGATGAGTAGGGGCTATTCCGCCATCGAGCAGGTCATGGGCCGGTTGCTCGACCGTGACCCGCCCAAATCGGGTGGCTCGCTGCGCGGTTTGCGTCCGGGGTCGCGCGGGGGCCGTTTTTCCAACGGCAGCGGGCCTTCGATCAGCCGCATGAGCCGTGTGGGTGCGCGGCACGGTCAGGCGATCTTCAAGCTGGTCCGCACCGGAGGCGTGGACAGCCGAAGCGGGTTGAAGGGTCAGCTCGACTACATTTTCCGGGACGACAAGGTGGCCGAGGTAATCGACCCCAGCGGGATCGTCATGCCGCACGACGAGCCGAACGGTCGGCAGATCAACCGGCTGGTCGATAGCCTATCCGATAACTGGTGGGCGAAGACCAGGAACGGCCAGACCTCGCATATGATCCTTAGCTTTCCGAACGGAACCTCGATCAAGGACGTGGCCGGGATCGTCCGGGACGTTTGCAACGAGAAGTTCGAGAGCGGGGACGTTCGCTATAAATACGTTGCCGCCATCCATGACGATCAGGAACACCACCCCCACGCGCATATCGTCTTGAACCGACGGGGCAGCGACAACAGCCTTTTCAACATGCGGCGCGGCACGGACCACAGCTACGAGGGTTTCCGAGAGGCAATGGCGGTTCATGCGGAGCGGCGTGGGATCATGCTCGATCCGACCTCGCGGTTCGAGCGCGGCATCACAGATCGGCAGCCGACCCAGACGGAGCAATGGAACGCAAGCCGGGAAGGCCGCGCACCCCAGCAACGGCCCCGCACAGGTGCGGATTTGGAGTATGCACAGGAGCAGATCAGCCTTGCCAGGATCGGCTACGAGGCAATGGCCGTGATCGCGGCGAACGCCGACTGCCAGCGCCTTGAGCGCGCTTATACCGATGTAGCGAACATGCTAATGTCCACAAAAGGAGACTACGAAATGCCAGCACTTAGCGCCGATGAATTGGAAAAGTTCGATCAATATTCGTCACTCTTGAACGACGCGCTTGCGAAGTCACAAGAGGTTCTTCGGACGAAGGACGCCACCGACCGCGTTCCCTACGAAAAGCAGCTCACGGCGAACATGGCCGCGTTCACGGCGCTCAATCCCGATGCCGCTTACGCCAAGGGTTTGCACGAAGACCCGAGTGGCAAGTCGATCTACATGCACCAAGCCGAGGGCGACGAAGCTACGTGGTCGCGCGCGGCGGAACGGATCGAGGAATACACCCAAGGCACCGGGCTGGACGCCCAGGCGATCACAGCTCGACTGCAAGCCGGGGCAGGGAACCTCTATCTCGAACAGATGTGGATGCAGGACGATTTGCGGCAGGTCGCCAAGGCGTCCGACCTTAGCCTTTCCGATCCGGTTCAGCGTCAGCAGGCAATCTCGGAGTTGGCGAACGCCTATCAGGAAATCCGCGAGGATCTTCAAGCGCACTACGACATTCGACCCATCCCGCAGTTCGAGCCGGACTATCTCGACGCGAACGGGCGGCCCACGGTTACGGCGGCAGAGCGCGCCAGTCTCGAAAACCAGTTCAGCCGCACCGACTTCAACTACGGATATGCAGACGATGCTTCGGCCCGCAACAGTGGACGTGAACAGGTCGAAGCGGCACGGACACGTTTCGCCGAGTTCGCGCAGCAATCGCGAAATCACGCCGTTTTCGCGTCGGCCCTATGGGATAAGTCAACTGACATTGTTCGTCCGCCCGAAGGCTATCTGCCCGAGGCCGAGCGCGAACGCATGGCACCAGAAGAAGCCGCGGCCGAGTTGGATCGTTTCGCCGACCTCAAGGCGCGTAGCGGTGACGACTACATGCTGACCAACAGCGCCGAGGAACATCAGGAAGTCATTCGGCTTCTCAAGGAAAATACCACGGACGCGCAGTATGACCGCTTCCGCAGGGGCGATCTAAGCGCCATCGACCACATCACCGACGACAAGGTGTTCAGCCGCCAGCTCTTGATGCAGGCTGAAATGAACAACCGCAGCACCGGCTTTGAAATGTCGGACGAGACCGAACGCCTCATGTCCGACAGCCGCGACTACCTCAAAGACACGTTCGAGGCGGATCGGAACAATCCCTACGAGAACGAGAGGTAGGCATCATGCAACGTCAACTCGCCGCAGGGCTGTTCTTCGCAATGGGCGGGCTGATGCTTGCCTACATTTTCGCAACCGTCTGGGTGGACTACAATCTGCCCGGCGCCATCGGCTACGGCTATCTGGTCAGGGACGGCCTCGATCTACAGTGGCGCGACCCTGACCTGTTCACGCATGTCTGGCTGATTTTCCTGTTCTGCGCGATCGGCGGTTTCGCGTTCGGGGCGCACTTCGCGTCCGAAGCGTTGACCCAGCAGGGGAAGTCGAAGTGGCAGTCGCTGGCCCAGATGCGCCGGAACAAGCTGTTGGGCAAGCCGGGCAAGGGTTTCGTCCTCGCCAAGACGACCCGGCCGAGTTTGCCCGGTCGCTTCGTCACGTCCGACAAGTATCCCAACTGTCTGATCGTCGCCCCGACCGGGGCCGGTAAGGGTGTCGGTTTCGTCTATCCGAACCTTCTGACCTTCGAGGGATCGACGGTCACGCTCGACATTAAGGGCGAGAACTACGAGACCACGGCCCGGTGGCGGTCGAAGATGGGCAACAAGGTTTACAAGTTTGCGCCCGTCCAATTCGGTCAGCCGTCGCACCGATACAACCCGCTCGACCGGATCGGCAAACTGCCGACCTACGGACAGATTAACTTCGAGCTACGCAAGATCGCCACGCTGTTCCTTCAAGCCGATGGGGCAGGGGAGTGGTTGAACGGCGCGATACAGCTTTTCTGTGTGATTGGCGGCGTTGCCCACGAGCGGCGCGACTTCACCCTGGGCGGCATCTATCGCGTCTTGTCCGAGGGCGAGGATAACCTGCAAAAGCACTTGAAAGTCCTTTCCCAGACCGTTCAGGAACCATCGTTGCAGCGCGAACTGGCGTCGCTCGCCAAGTTGGAGCAGCGCACGCTTTCATCCTATATGTCGGTGATGAACAACGCCGGGTTCGACCTTTGGTCCAACCCGCACGTTGACGACATGACTTCGGCCAGCGATTTCAGCTTCGAGGACATACGGCGCGAGAAGACTTCGATCTACTTCATCGTGTCAGACGGCGACCTCAAACCCTTGGCCGGCCTTGTGCGGCTCTTTTTCAACGAACTCGTCTCGACCATCCAGGCGCGCAAACCGGGCAAGGACGAGCCGTATCACGCCATGCTGATCCTCGACGAGTTTCACAGGCTGGGCAAAATGTCCGAGGTAGCGGAGGCCATGACCACGATCCGGGGCTTCAATGGCCGGATCGCCATCATCACGCAGACCATCCCGAAGCTCGACGCGATCTATTCCTACGAGGAACGGCTTTCCATTCAGGGTGGCGCGGGCTTGAAGCTCTACATGACGCCATCGGAGGAAATGACCATCGAAGACCTGTCGAACGCGGTCGGCATGACAACGAAGCGCACCGTTACCCGGTCGCGTCAGGCAGGGCTGGGGCAGCGCGCTACGTTCACCGAGCGCACTGACGAGAAGCCGCTTCTGACCGAGGACGATGCTCGTCGCCTGCCCGAAGATGTGAGCATTATCATCGTGAACGGCAAGCAGCCGGTAAAGGTCAAGGCGATCGTCCACTGGAAGGATCGGCGATTCAAGAAGATCCTCAAGAAGCAGGAGAAGCTAGGATGGGATGCTGTCACCGACTCGCTGTTACAGTCGCGCATCGACAACCTTGAGCGCCGCGCAGCGAAGTCGCCGCAATCGGGGCCGGGTTCCGCATCGGGCGGTGTCGAACGCTCGGCCGACCCGGCATTGGCACTGCCGCCGGTCAAGCAGCTCACGACCGACGACCTGAAAACGGTCGCTGCCTACGTCGCATCATCGCTCGATCTTCTGGACGAAATACAAAAGATCAAAGACGCGAAGGCAGAACCATCGGTCGATGCACGTCCCGATAAGAAGGGTAAGCGCGCGCGCGTGACGTTGAAGGGGCAGGCCCAGCTCGATTTGGGCGACATGGAAGTCGGGGGCGCGCCAAAGGACAAAGGCAGTGAGAGCAAAAAGCCGCCCGAGGCAGCTTGATCCAGAACGAGGGGAAGGGGGCCAAGGCCCCCTTTTCTATTTCCGCCGGAGCCGCGTCACCCGTTCCGCCGCCCGGTTGATTTGCGCGGCCCGCAGGTTCACACCCTCGCGGGTGTTCGCCACCGGGTTTTTCAGGAATCCTGCCGTGTCGCTGGCGACATTGCGCGCTCCCGATCCAATCGCCGCACCGCGTTCAGCCGCTGATCGGGGTTGCGCGGGGTCCATACCCATCGCGCCGCGCGCCGCTCCGCCAGCCCCTCGCGCCATCGAGCCACCCGCTCTTTTCAGCGCCCCGCTGGCCAAGGCCGTGACAGCCCCAAGTGCGAAGTCGCCTGCCACCAGCGTGACGATCAGCGGGCTAAGAAGAACGAGGAAGCACGCGAGCACAAGGACGGTCAGAATTGGAGTTACCTGCCCGATCGCCGAAACATCATCGGGGTCGATGCCAGAGATAGTCGCGTTTCCCATCCCGAGGATCGTCGCGAAGATCCCGATAAGAATGAGAGGATACATCAGAACTTTGATTACTCCGCTCAACCATGTGTCAAAATAGGACTTCGTGACGGTGGTGAGTGTGGCGAGGATGGCAAGTGGTGCGAGGCCGACCAGAACGGCGAGAACGACCCTGGACGCTACCATCGCCAGCGTTGCGAGAGCGCCGAAGACCGCGATGGCCATGAACATCAGCCCGTTAATCACGCTTCCCAGAATATTCATCCGACCGGCGGTCACGTTCGCATATTGGCCCATTTCCAGCGACAGGTTATCGAGTTCCTGCGGGAAGCTCGTTTCAGTTTCGCCGTCGCCCAGGCCCCCCGCAAGCAGCGCGTTGCCGACCGCTTCAAACCCTGTCTCTATGGCATTGAATACCCCGTTGAAGTCGGTCCAGCTCTGCATGAACAAAGCAACCAGAACCAGCTTGAAGATCAGCCAGACTGAAGTTCCGGCTTCCATCGGGCGGATTTGTAATGCCATGTTGAACAGAACCAGCACTACCACCAGCGCGGACAATATCTGCGCGGTGGTGCCGATTTGAGAGGCGACCGCCTCGAACTGCGTCTGGCCCAATGAGTCCAGCAGCGCCATTGTGCTGGTGTAGGTTCTTTCGATGAAACCCATTACCCTACTCCAAACCGCTGCATAGTCTTGTGACCATTGGCAGGAGCGGTCGGCTATAGTCGTTCATCCTGTCGCGGGTGGCATTGAACCTTTCGCGGGTTTCGTCGTCCCAATCCCACTTCGATTCCGTGCTGACTTCGTTCCACATCGCCTCGATCTCGGCGCGATAGACGTTCCAGTCCGGGTAGAGCATATCGCAATCGCACGTTCCGGCTTCGGAAACGGCTTCGGCCCGCTGAACGCTGCGAAATTCGCTCGCCAGCTCCGCCCGCCACATGAACTCGATTGGATGTTCCATCATCCATCGTGGACGGCCAGGATGATCCTTACACCGCCCGCGTGTTTTCAGGCCGGGATCGACATAGCCGTCTTCTGCCCCGGCCCCTTCGGACACAGGGGCAATATCTTCCGAGAGTGCTGTGTTGGCTGTCAGCACGAGTGCGGCGACCGCGACGGCCCGTAGGAGAATGTCAGCTTTCATCGGCGGTTTCCCCTTTTCCATCATACCGGCTCGGCAGGAATACCTCTAGCACACCGCGCTTGCCGTCCCGCTTTCCTACATGAACGATAACGTCGATGGAGCGCACCACATACGAAATCATGTCTTGATAGGTCATTTTCCCATCCGCCTCCAACGCCGTCTGCGCCATGCGCTCGATTGCCAGCTCGGCCGTCTCGGCGTGGATCGTCGTGATCGACCCGCCATGCCCCGTGTTGATCGCCTTGAGGAACGTGTAGGCGTCCGACCCCGTGACTTCCGACAGGATGATCCGGTCGGGACGCATCCGCAGCGATGATTGCAGCAGCACGTCCGGGCTGCGAACAGGATCGAGACGGTTCGAAACCATCATCACCTTGTTGGGCTGACGGGGCATTAGGTCCGGCACGTCCTCGATCGTCAGGATGCGTTCGCTGTGATCGACCTGCGCCACCAGCCATCGGGCTACAGTCGTCTTGCCTGAACTGGTGCCGCCACTCACCACGAGGTTCAACTTTTCCTTCACGCACATCGTCAGGGCTTCGGTCAGGTTGCCTTCGGCAAGGCCCCAAACACGGTTCGTCAGCTCGCGGCGCATGGCGCTCGCGCTTTCCGGCCCATCGCCGAGGTAGGCGGGCTCGAACATTTCCGTGTCGGCTTTGAAGAAGCGCATCGACAGCGCATCGCCGCCCCGCACAACCGGATGCTGCACCATCTGCGCGCGAACCAGCCAGTCGCGATAGTCGATCGAGACACTTCCGACAGGGTGCTTTTCCGAGAGCCGGATGTTCCCTTCGGCGGCGATCTGCATCCCCGCGTCCCTGACTTCTTCCTCCGTCAGCTTGATAGCCGAAAGCTGCATCGAAGCGTCGCCACGGTTCTCGAACCAAACCTGACCGTCAGGGTTCACGCAGATTTCCACAAGGTCGTCGTTCAGAAGGTTCCGAAGCTGGCCGAACGCCTTATCGACGTAGCTGTCCATCATCAGAAGATCTCCAGATCGCGATCAACGATGATCGACACGGACGTTCCCTGCCGGACGTAAATCGTGGGTGGGATGTTGATGTAGGCCCCGATCGCGCTGTCTGTTGCCGAACTCAAATCCTCGCCAACTCTTTCCGCGATCACCGCTGTATCGCCGCTATCCGATTGGCTTGCGGCGATTTCCGGCGCGGCTCCGATGATCGAGATTGCGGCAGCGCCGCCGAACCGGGTGGCGAACCGTGTATCGACCGTGCCGCCCGTGCCGCTCCGTCCAAGCTGGTCCGCACCATAGGATGCGATACCGATCGAACGGTTGCTGGGTGTCAGAACCCGCGTCCACACAACGAGTATCCGTTTCTGGCCAAGCTGGATGCCGCTGCTGTATTCGCCGAAAACCTTCGATCCGGCCGGAATGAGGACCGCCGACCCGTCTAGGCTGTGAACGTCTTCGGAAACCACGCCACGAATGGGGCCAGGCAACGTGCTATCCACCGCCGTTTCCAAGGACGCCTGAATGATCGTGCCTTGCGGGATCGTAGCTTGGGGCGCGGTGATTTGCTGTGCCCGAGAGACCGGCACCGGATCGACGCCGCGCCGAACGAAGGACTCGTTCGCGCTAAGCTCGCGGCCTTCCGCAGCGCCGGCTTCCTCCGCACCACCGTTGTTCACCGCGATCAGGCCGGACTCCGCACGGGCCTGTTCCGCCGCCGCGCGTTCGGCGCGCAGAGCTTCCAGCCGCGCACGATCATCTGCTTCGCGCTGCGCTTGAAGCCGCTGTTGTTCTGCTTCCTCTTGAAGTCGTAGCGTTTCCAGTCGAATCCGCTCCTGTTCCAAGGGGTCCACCGCGCGGGCTTCACGAAGCTGCTGCTGATAGTCCTCGGCCTGTTCCAGAAGCTCTTGCTGCGCCCTGGTCTGCGCGGCGGACAGCTCACGCTGATTGTCCGCTATCTGCTGGCGCAAGGCAGCGATGGATGCTTGCAGTTGTTCCGTGGTTTCGCGGGCGCGATCCTGGTCGTTCTCGGCGGTGCTACGAAGGGCGGCAATGTCGGCGGCGAACCGATCGCGTTCGCGTTCCAATTCCTCGCGCAACTCCCTTTCCGCTTCCGTCTCGTTTTCCCGCTCTGCCGCCAAGGCGCGCGCGGCGGCGAGATCGGCTTCGAGGTCGGCCAGTCGCGCCAGGGTGGCGCTGTCGGTCTGTGTCGTGACGACCGGACGCTCGACCACGATCGGGTCCGGAGGTTGGGGCATGGTCAGGCTTTCATCGGCCGACCTGTCTTCGGGAAACTCCTGCACCCCGCTCGACGGGATCGTGACCCCCGGTTCACCCGGTTCGGAGACGGCATCGTAGATCGCATAGCCGCCGACGCCCAGCACCAGCGCCGCCGCTGCAATCCCCAGCGTCCTACCCGTTGATCCCCTTCGGCTCGAAGATGCAACCTGACCTTCGATTTCCGCCATTCTGCTCCGCAGATCGCTATTTTCGTCGCTCATTGGAACAGCTCCGCTATACAGATTTCTTGTTCGCCCAACCGAAGCGCCCATTGACGCGACGTGCCGCTCACCCTCACGGTGCGCCCTTCAACGATTTGCGAGTTTACGCTTCGTTCCCTGCCGTTCGTGACCTTGAACACCGCCGGGATGGGCGCATTTTCACGGAACCGGAAGTAGGTGAACGCGCCGTCGTCCCAGATAGCGATAGGCGTAATCTCGTTCCGGGCGCTCACCCCGTAGTTCGTGTTCTGGGCTGTCCGAACAGGCGCGGTTCCCGCCTGCTGGCGCGTCCGTTCAGGATAGCTGAAACGAACCACATAGAACGGGGATGAGTTTTCCCTGACGGTGAAGTAATAGCTCCGGCGGTCGGTATAGACCGTCACGTTGGTCTGGACGCCCCGAGCGGTCGGCTTGATCGCGAAGACGCGATCCCCCGGTATCGACTGAAACTGGAAGGCCGCGGTATCGCCCGCCACAATCGACACGATCCTTTCCCCTTCCTCGAACTCGACCGTAGTGGCCCGGGTCAGCGTCACGTTGATGGCATAGACCTGACCATCGACGTGGCGAGTGACGCGGACGCGATTGTCGTGAGAGCCGCGCGGCGGTGTGGCTTCGGCGAAGGCGGCTGATCCCAGACAGGCAATCAGCGCACCGCAGAGTATTCCAGAACGCATCATCCCCTCCTGTCCTGATAAAGCTCATAGTCCGTTACGACGAACCCCAGAGGGTTCCGCCAGACGGCTTCCAGTGTGGCTTGTTCTTCTGCCTCGAAGTCGTAGCCGATCACGGCGGTGAAATTGCCGGTGTTCGACCCGTCCGGGTTGGTCAGCCGCTTTCTCATGCGGACCTGCACACGATCTTCATCCAGAAGCGTGATGCCCGTTACAACCACGTCCACCTGTGTCCGGTCTCCATAGCGATCCGGCAGATACCGTTCGCTGCTGGAATCCCACAGCTCGACCAGGCCCCGACGCGCGGTGCCCTTCGTCCGCGCAAGAGCGCGGTTGATACGAAGGTCATTGTCGATCTGGTTGTAGGTCTCGCGGTCGGTCACATACTGATAGACGAGCGCCTGCACGACCGCCGCGCGTTCATCGAGCGTAACAGCTTCGACGGAGGCGTTCGGGACCGCCATTCCGGTTGTCGGATCGAACGGAACGACAATAGGCGCAGGCGGCTTGTGCCAGACCATCACCGCCGCCGACGCGAAGACCGCGACCGCAGCGGTTACGGCCATCCCGGCGAACGCGATTTTCCAGATCTTCTCACGCTGCATCGCGCCGTAGATGATTTCCGCCTCAAGGACGTTCTTGGGATCATCAGCCATCATTCAAAGTCCGGCTGCGTGAAGTCGGTGAACTTCTCAATGTCGGCCAAGGTGGCGGCGTCGAGAACGCCGGTCATGCCGACATTCATTGTCTGGACGGATTCAAGCTGCCACATCGCAGCCATCGCGATCGCCAGCTCGGCCGTGACGCGAGTGTTGTGATCGACCGACTCCTTGAGGCTTTCCATGTTCGGCATTTCCGCCATGAGAACCCCGACCCTCTCCACCGACTGCGCGGCTTCCTCATAAGCGACTTCCGCCGCCGCCGAAGTCGCGGCACCCGTGGTTGTCGCCGTCGCGTTTCGCTCCGCTTCCGTGACACCGGAGTTCGCCATTGCCGTCACTTCATCCTGCGACGTGCCACCCCCTTCCAGCGCAGCCGTGATCTTTTCCCGGAACACATCTGCGCCACCGCCTTGCAGACCTGACCAATCTCCCCGCGCACCCCGGATCAGCGTTCCGACCATATCGGCATCGAACTCACCTTCGAGGATACCGTCGAGGTCTTCACCAAGCGCGAGTTCGAGAACCGCTGTTGGGTCGCTCAAAAGATCCTCGATCTCTTCCAGCTTCGTCAGGTGTTCCTCCAATAGCTCGATCTGTTCGATCAGCTTGGAAATCTGTTCTTCCTGCAAACCCATATCGACAAGAAGCTGCTCGAAGGTCTGCAACTGTTGCAGCAGGTTTCGGCTGTCGATCACGGGAACGCCCTGGGCATAAGCGGGCGTGATCGAAAGCCCCGACGCCAGAGGCAGTGCCACCAGAGTTGCCGTGGTAAATACGGTGCCAAGAAGGTTCTTCATTTTCATCACGGTCTCCGATCAGAGGTCTGGTTGTGTAAAATCGAGGAAGGCCATTGCTTCCCGTTGCCGCGCCAGTTGCGCTGCGTTCTGTGCGTATTCGGCTTGGGTTCGTGCGGCCTTCGTCTCGATCCTCGCGTTCAGGATCAAAATCAGCTCGGCACGCACCATCGTGTTCAAGTCGTAGGCGTCCTTCGGGTCGGTCGTGCTTCTGATTTGGGCGACCAGATTGCGGACCCGGATCAGCGCCTGTTGCGCGTTGTTCATCGAGTATTCGGCGTAGTGAAGCGACCCCGAGGACAGGAGGCTTGCACCGGACGCTGCATAGAGTGCAGGATCAATCGTGCCTTGCGCTTCAACGCCGCCGATTGTTCGCAGGTAGCTGTTATATTTTTCCGGGATCACCTGGACGTAGTGTTGGGTTTCCGCGAAGGGCGGAACGCCACCGTATTCGATGATCCGACCGGGACCGGCGTTGTAGGCCCCCAGAGCGAAAATGATGTTGCCATCAAAGCGTTGAAGCTGCGCGGCAAGATACCGAGCGCCGCCGACGACCTGGATATAGGGATCGGTGTAGTATTCGGGATAAATGCCCAAGTCCTGTGCTGTGCCGGGTATGATCTGGGTGAGGCCAAACGCAGCCGCTGGCGATCTGGCCCCAACCTGAAAGCGGCTTTCCTGCCAGATAAGGGCCTGCATCAGACAGCGCCATTGCAGGGGCGACAGCCCCGCCGCCGCCACCCCCGGCAGGCCATACGTGTCCTGCGATCCGCGAATGATGATTTCTTCGATGTTCTCGCGGGCGTCACCGAACACAAAGCGTCCTGCCGGGTTCGCCAGAGGCCCATAAACCTCCTGCACCCCGCCCATGTCAGAATTGCCGCCCATGAAGGTGGTCTGATACGTCGAGACCGAGCTAAAGGCCGCGATCATGCGATCCAGACTGGCAATCTGTTCGTTCTCGAACTCCCGGATTTCGGCCCGGTTGTCTGCCTTTTCGCGCTGCGTATCTTCATCCGTTTCCAGATGAAGATACCCGCGCAGGCGTTCCGCAAGGTTCTGTCCGTCGATCACTGGAACGCCTTGCGCCAAGGCGGTCGATCCAAGAAGACCGGCCACCAGCGCCGCGCCCAGCAGGCGCTTCGAGAACCCGTTCACCCTAGCCACCACACAGTTCCCCGCGAAGGCTTTCCAGCGCGGCGGAGGATTGCGCCGGGGAGGACGAAACGGGCGCGGTCGCCATGAACGAAAAGACCGCCGGTTGCCCCGGCAGCCGCTCGAAGTCGCACGACCCGCTCGCGGTTCCGTCGCTGTTGAAGCACTGGCACCGCGCTTCGCGCTGCGCCATCGTGGTGCAGCCCGCGATGCTCAAAAGACCGATGGTCAGGACGAGAGGTTTCATCATTTCGCTTTTCTCCAAAAGTCGGGGGTTTCACGGAAATCGGAGCCGACGACCGAAAGGCCGGCTTTGCCGCCACCGAGGATGTGCAGGTAGTCGCCGAGGGGCGACATATCGCCGTTCAGGACCAGCGAGTTTTCATCGTCCCGCAGCAGGAAGTTCCGTCCCGCCGACCGCGACGTGACAATATCGAGTTCAGCCGCGTTCAGGCGCAAAGCCTCGTAGTCCTCGTATGAGGACTTCCCGTCCGGGAACAGGATTTGCGTCGGGAAGAACGAAAAGACGCGATCACCGACTTTCGAGCGGGCAAGCTGCGAAGCGTTCTGGGTCAGCATGACCACGACCGCGTTCTGTTTCCGCAGGGTCGCGAGCCAGCCTTCGATCACCGTGGCGAAATACGGGTTGTCGATGGCCTTCCACGCTTCGTCAATCAGGACGATCGTGCGGGTCCGGTCGCGCATCTGCCGCTCGATCCGGCGGAAGATGTAGCTAAGGACCGCCGTGCGTTCCCGATCCGATTGCGCGTCGAGGATTTGGGTCAGGTCGAAGCCGACCACGTTCCCGTCGAGTGAGAACGTATCTTCCAACGTCTCCCCGAACACCCAGCCGAACCGACCGCCCTTCGCCCATTCGGCCACGCGCGCCTGCACATGCCCATCGTCGTCGGTCGAAGCGAATTGTTTTGCGAACGTGTCCCACTTGCGAAGCGACGGGGCGGCACCCGCGTTGCGCCGCACATTTTCGAGAATCGCGCGCGTTTGCAACGAGGTCAGTTCCTCGTGAGGCGACAGGATATTCGCCAGCCAGTCAGTCAGCCAGGCCGTGCCTTCCTCGTCGGTTTCGACCCAAAGCGGGTTGAGGCCCGTGGGCATCCCGCTTTCGATAGTCGAATATGTGCCGCCCATCGCCCGCGTGACCATTTCGAGACCGCGCCGATAGTCGAAGACGAAGATCCGCGTGTCCGTGCGCCGCGCCTGCGTCAGAAGGAACGAGGCGAGGACCGTCTTGCCCGAACCCGTCTCGCCCAGGACAAGCGTATGGCCCGCTGGCGGCTCGCCCTGTCCCGATCCGCGCCGATGGAAGCTGAACCGATAGGACGATCCATGCGCGGTCGGGAAGACCGACACCGGCGTTTTCCACGGGACTTCGCTACCGCTCTTGCCGAGAGGGGTTCGGTGCAGGGACGCATAGTCGGCGAAATGGACGTTGGTGATGACATTCAGGCGCGACCGCGCGGCCATGTTGCCGGGGAATTGCGCGAAGTAGTGCGCCCGCTTGACGAAGCTGTCCTTCACCAGCCGCGCGCCGGTGTTAGTGGCGACACCTTCCAGTTCCGACATAATGTCCCGGACGCGCGCCTCGCTGCGATCGACAATCGAAATCGACAGTTGGTGGTTGCCGAGGGACACGTCCTGGACCAGCACCCGTTCATGCAGAGCAGCCAGCGCCTCGCTTGCGTTTGCCCGCACATCAGCCGTGGATGCCATGATCTTCCGCTTGCGCTCGATCAGGTCGGCAGCCGCGTTGTTGCCCATCGGCGAGAAACTTTGCGAAATCACGTAGTCGCATGGCAGGGCGAAATCATCGAAGATCGTCACCCAGGATTGCGGCGGGTAGGTTTTCAGGGCGCGGATTTGCCCATACCGATCCCCGAGCGGACCATCCGTCAGCTCGAACCCGTCTTTCGTGAAAGTGACGCGATCCGACAGCACATCGTCGGCCACGACCGTCAGCGCGCCGCTTGGGTAGATCGGACGTTCATCGGCGGTCTGCACCGATCCGAGAAAGCCAAGAAGCTCACCCGACGACGCCGTGAGGACGCGGGTTGTATCGCCGCCGATAGAGGACCGCATGAACCGGACCACTTCGTCCAGAAGTTCGAGATCCTTTGCGTCGCCCGCGCCTTCGATAAGGCCGCTTGCGCGCTGAAACAGGCCCGCCGTTTTCTTGAGGCGTCCGGTTCGGACAATCGAAATCGTCAGGCGACTGTCGCGCAGCTCGCCGTCCGCGAGACCTTTCCGCCACCGCTGATCCACCGCCGCAGAGAAGTCATTGTTCTTGAGGGGTTCGAGGTCTTCGGACAGATCGACCTTGCGGCTGATCTTGTGCGTATAGACAGTGAAGTTTCGCCCCATCTGCGCGAGAACGGCCGCGAAGGCGTTCTTCAAGCTGTCCAGCTCGCTGTCAGGCGTCGTCGCTGCGTTCAGGCCCTCGACCCGGATGCAGGACATGAATGAGTTGTCCCGCAGCCGGACCGTCCGGTCATTGACCAGCGTGACATAGGGAACGTGCATGAACCCGTTCTTCAGCAGGTTCCGCTGGGCGACGATATTCGCGGCGACAGCCGATAGATTAAGCGCCATAGCTGTCACCACCGAACATCTTGCGGGTTCTGGTGCCGGGGGCCACACGCGAACCCGTCAGAAGCACATCTACCACTTTCTCGTCCTTTTCCGCCGCCCAGCGGCAAAGGCCGTAAACGAGAATACACCAAACGATAGTGACCACGCTTACGGACCAGATAAGGGGCAGAACGGTCCCCCCCATGAACGGCAACGCGAAACCATAGGGTAAGCCGAACAGTTTCGAGGATTGCGTCAGCGCAATGTAGAAGGGGGTCCGTTCCATCATCTTAGGTCGTCGCTCCCCAGATCGACTGGATCACGGTCGGGATCACGCCGATAATCACGATGATAATCAGCAGCGTGAAGACGCGCGCCCAATCAATGAAGTTGAAGGCCCCGCCGAGCAGAACGAACACGGCCACGATGGTCATAACCGTCCGTCCGGTCGTGCCTGTCAGGGCGTCGAGGATCGACTGCAAAAGGGAATCGACCGCGCTCAAGTCGATGTCTTGCGCGAGGGCCGGTTGCGACCAAAGCAGGGTCGCAATCGCGGCCATCGCGATTAGGTGTCTATTCATTGTCAACTTCTCCTAGTTGCCCAAGGTTTGATTAAACACAGCCATCACCTTCCGGACGTGACCCTGTGTTTCTCGATACGGCGGGATGCCCCCGTGCCGTTCGACTGCATCCGGTCCTGCGTTGTATGCTGCAAGAGCAAGTTCGCGGGTGCCGAATTGGCGAAGCATCGCTAAAAGGTAGCGAGCCGATCCATCTAGGTTCTGGTGCATGTTATGCGGGTCCACCCCCAGGTCGCGCGCCGTTCCCGGCATAAGCTGACCGAGGCCGATTGCGCCCACATGCGACCGCGCGTTCGGATTGAACGCGCTTTCAATCTGAATATTCGATCGGAAAAGCGTCACCCATTCGCTTGCGGACAGTCCCGCGTCGGCGATCGCGCGATCCGCCGCGTATCGGAAACCTGTCTGATGAATGGCATCCAGAATGTCGCCGCGCGGAACGAGAACGCGAGGGGCTGCGACCGCCCCTCCACTGGTCGAAAGAACGACTTCGGGTTCACGCGGCTCAGGGCCGAAAACCACAAGGCTGCTTCCCTGTTCATAGTTCACAAAGCCGCCGTCTCCGACGACGAGAACATCCGCGCTTGCGGCTGTTGCTACTATCATAAGGAAGGGGAATACGCATCCGCGCAGCGTGTGCAGCGGGCGAAGGGAAAGGCTACGGCGACAGGATGTGAGTTTCCCGCCCGCCTTCATAGAGCGGCACAGAACTGGTCGTGAACCCGTTCCGGTGCAGGAATGATATGAGGCCATTGGCGGTCTTGAACTCTCTCCGGTCTGGGCCTCCCACATTGGTGCTTCTGGCTGACGTAAGTAATTTCTCGAACGAACGGTCTTCGCTGACGACCCGGACGAACCATAGCCCATACCAGACAGAGCTAACTTTTGTTGCGTCCTTAGCCGCGACAACTTCAACGTGAAACCCGCGCTGGACCAATTCGTAGAGTTGTGTTTCTGATACCACATTCGGTTTTTCTTTATCGGGTTCTGAAACCACGGAATCCTACCTTCGCCAGACGGGGACCGCGGCACCCTTCTCGGGTGCCTACGTTCTACGAGTTTATAAGAGTTGCCGCAAGCTATAAGATACGATAATCTGCAAAAAAGCGGCGCGTCGCCGGTTTCTAGCTTAGGCTGCTGAGAACGCCAAGATTATTGATGGATCACACCCTATGCGCGGACTTCACGCTGGCATGTTTATACTTATAACCTTTGCGGCCACCACGGCGCAGGGCGAGACCTGCCTGTCCCCGCCGCGACCGTTCCTGCCAGCGGGAGAGGCAGAGATGATCGAGTTCGCCGAGATCATCCGCCAGGATTTTGAATACTACATCAACGACATTCAGGCATACTTCCGGTGCCTAGACGAAGAACGTGCGCGGGCTTTTGAGGAAGCCCGACAGGTAAGTCAAGACTACGGGCGTTTTCAGGCAGTGATAAAGGCGAACTAGGCCGCTGACCGGGCCGAAACCAATCGCTCCTCGCCGTAAGCGTGAACGATCTTGGCGACAGTCTTTGGGTCGATCTGCAACTCCTTGGCGATCCAGCGGAAGCTACGACCCTCCGCGCGCAACTTGAGAACGCGCGACTTGTAGAGCTTCACCTTCGGCGCATCGCCTTTCTTCCGCCCGAGAACCTTGCCGTTGGCCTTCGCGCGTTCAAGCCCGGACAGAACACGCTCTTGCAGAAGATCGGACTCGAACTCCGAGATTACCGCCAGGACGCCGACCATCGCGCGGCCCGTCGCCGTGGTCAGATCGAACTCGGACTTGTTGAGCGCCTTCACGGAGACGCCCTTGCCCGCCAGCTCCTTGAGCGTCGAAAGAAGGTCGGTCGTGGACCGCCCCCAGCGGGACAGCTCCGTCACCAGAACGGCGTCGATCTCTCGACGCTGCGCCAGCGCCATGATCTTCTTACGTTCCGGCCGCGTGTCCCGGCGACCGCTCGCCGTTTCGGTGAAAGTGTCCACCACCCGGTAGCCCGACCGATCGGCCAGAGCAGTCAATTCGGCGACTTGACGGTCTGTGTCTTGATGCCCGGTCGAAACCCGCGCATAGATAGCAACACGTTGCACCATTCAGACCCCCTCGCCAAGCGACCGGAAAAGGCCAGTAATTACATGACCACGGCCCCGATCCGTTTAATCATATGTCAGTTTGGATCACTTGGCGCAACGGTTCCACCCGATTTTCCTTGCAAAGCGCGGCTCAACGGCACTAAACCCGCTTTATAGGGTTCGCCCTGTCTTATAAGAACCGCGAGGCCCAACCATGAGGCACTTCCTACAGACCACCGCAATAGCCGCGACAGCCGCCATCGCCGCTTTCGTATCCACTCCGACCCCCGCCAAGGCCCAAGGCTACCAGATCGACTGCGCGATCCTGCTGTGCCTCTCCGGCGGCTGGCCCGCATCCGAGCCATGCGCCCGCGCCCGCGCAGAGTTCATCCGGCGCATCACGCCCTGGCCGATCGAACCCCCGCTGCAAATCTGGCGTTGCCCGATGGGCGTTGCCTACACCGTCGATCCCGACACCCTGACCGCCGACCGGATCTACGAAATCCTGCTCGATCTGGACGACGCGCCGCAGCAATCCTTCCCGAGCGCACCTTTCCAGGACCACTCACGGGACGCGCTCGTTCCGCAGCCCGCCGTTGTCCGCAACAGCGACGGGGCTGCGCGAACGCTCCCCGAAGGCTTCGCCTTGCAGCTCGCGCAGAGCGCCGAGACCGGGGCGGACATTGATATTTCTGATCCAGCCTTCGACTTCGTGCGCTCAATCCGCGTCTACAACGTCACCGGCGCCCACCAGCGCGAGGCGGGACGTGAAGGCGACGAGGAATGTCGCCGCTCATTCTCGATGCGGATCGGTCGCTACGGCCCGCAGGGTGAGTTCTCATGGCATGGCGGTTCTGATCCCGGCCAGCTTCCAGCAGCTCATACGGGTCTTTCACGTTGGGGCGAAAACTGCCCGCGCGTCTGGCACCGCTCCGTTTTCGTGGACTGGCGCGACTACGAGGGCAACTACGGCTTCGAGCAGGTCAACTACTAGACGTGGGGCCACGGCCCCGGTCGCACCACAATAATTGCGACAGGCATCCAGACTGTGTATGCCTGTTGCCAACACTTAGAAGAATCAACCGAGGGAGTGAGCAGCACCCCATACAAATGAAAACCCCCCGCAAGGCGGCAACCTAGCGAGGGGGGGCTTTTAGAACCTAGGAATTGGCGTTCCGAAGGGTCCACTACCGATAACTTGGACTGGTTCTACCACCCCCCCAACATCACTGGCAAGCGAAAAACGCACCTGTGCGAACAGGGAAATCTTGCCCCGCGCCGCCTTGTCCCACTCACCACATCGAGGACAAGAACCATGACCACCACGACGCACCCCGTCCTGCCCCAAGGCTTCAAGCGATTTTCCGTCGAACAGACGCTACTGGACGCCGCATCCCTGATCGGGCTGCGCGGCTCGACCCTTCACGCCCTTCTGCACATGATGAAGCGCACCCGGCCCGACGACTGGACCGACCCCACGCGCGAGCCTGTCTATTTCGGCCAGCAGGACGCCACAGCGCGCGCCTTGGGCAAGACCCGCCGCGCCCTCTACAGCACCGAGATCCAGCTTGAGCGCATGGGCCTGATCGAACGGCGCGTGAAGGCGAACGGCCAGCGATCCCCCCACGGCGGCTGCGGGATCGTTTTCTCGAAGCTCATCGAGGCGTTCCCCGACCTCTTGAACATGATCGAGCAGGCGCAGATCGAGCGGAAGCGCATCAAAGCCCTGACCAATGAGCGCAGCTCGTGCCTGCGCTACATCAAGGCGCGGCTTCGTGAGGCCCCGGCTGGCGGTTCTGCCCTCGACCACATCGCCGACCAGCTCGCCACATGGCCCCGCGCCGATACCCTCGCCCGCATGGGCATCGACAGTCTCGAAGCGCATGTGGAAGACGCCCGCCGCCTGTGTATCGCGGTCGATGATATTCACGATTTACAGCGTGATTCTTCCGGTCAACCGGCACAAAACTTCCCGCGCCATATACAAGAGAACAACCTAATAGACCTTTCTGTAATCTGTAACGGAACCGTGGATAAATCGAGCGCGGCCTTGGCCGCGCACTCTGATATTCCTGCGCCGGAGCCTATCGGCCCCGGCGATTGCGGAGAAAAGAAGTGTGAAGCGGAAACCGAAGCGCGCAAGGCTAAAATGTTGGACCGGCTGACCCCGGACCGGCTTTTCAAGATGGCTTCGCCTGATATGCAGCACGCTATCAGCGAACAGCTAGGAGGGCGCACTGAACCCCGCCGCAGCGACTTTTTCCGGGCGGCCGAAGCCATGTTGCCGGCCCTCGGGATCAACGTCACCGCATGGAACGACGCGGTGGCAGTAATGGGAATCGACCGAGCCTGGCTTACCTTGCTCTACATCGACGCCAAACGCGACCATCCCGCCACGCCCACCGGGAACCCCGGCGGCCTTCTGCGCGATCTGACCCGCAAGGACCGGCAGGGAAGGTTCCAGCTCGACGGCGGGTTGATCGGCGTTCTGACTTGGAAAGGCGTCTGATGGCCGAGAAATGCCTAAAGAAAGCCGTTACTTCGCCCGGCGGAGCGTATAGAATGTGGCAACATTTATACAACCGTGAGTTGGTCCGTGATGCAGTTTACCCCGACCGATTTTCGGCGAGCGAAAGACGATCTTGCGCGGTTGGAACAGCTCTACTTCGGCTTCAACAGCCGCCCGGAAGATTACACCGCCGTCGATACCGAGATTGCGGCCTTGCGGCGCTGGCTGACCCGCAGTCTCGCCGAAATGACGCGGCTCGATGATGCCGTCACGCGGCGGTAGGGATGGCCACGCGCCGGTGACGCTGGATAGCGTCAACGCCGACACAGATCGGAGACCTGACGTGCGCCCGGCTCAGCTCGACCTCTTTCCCGACCGTGCTTACCTGCGATGCGTCGATCCAGCCGCCAACAAGGCCCGCTTCTATGTTCTTTCCGTCCAGCCGACCTTGTTCGGCGGGGTGGATCTTGTCTGTGAATGGGGGCGGATCGGCGCGCCTGGAACGGTTCGCTTTATCCCTCACCGCGACACGGGCCAAGCTCTCGACACCATCCGAGCGATAACTGCAAAGCGCAAGGCACGAGGCTACGTCGAGTAGCACTTCAATCGCCTGATCTTTGTCTGTCTAGACCGCCCCGAAGGTGCGGCCGCCTCCGTGAACAACATCCGGGCAGCTTACGCAGCGCAGGAACCTGTCAACACCAAGCCCTCCGGGGCGCGTTCCGCGCGTGTGGACACGCCCCTTTTTCCGCTGCGTCTTCTTGCCCTGTTTATTCACCAAGGAGACGACCATGAATTACCTTCGCAAACGATCCATCCGCCTTCGCCTAGCTGCGGCGCGCAGGCTACGAACCATCCGCAAGCAGCTCCAAAAGATCCACTTGAGCATCACGATCGAGATCAACCTTGTATTTCTCAAGATCACGCTCGAAATCGGCCGCCGGGATGAATAGGGGCGGCGGGTTTTCGTTGTCTCGCTATGACAGCTAAGCGTTGTTGCGATACCATTTTTTCCGGCTCGCGTCGTATAAAATGAAGCCCGCAATACAAAGGACTATGATGCCGCCGAGCAGGCTTTCCTCGATCACTACTCCGGCGATGAGAGCAACGAACAGTGTCGCGCCGAGCGTTTTCAGCTTGAGGTTTCTGCGATAATGCGCACCGCAACCAGCACAAACCCTGAATCCTTGAGTGACTTCCGATCCGCAGTGACCGCAATGTAGGCTCATCCAGTAGTCTCCTATCCCTGGTATTTTATCGCGATTGAAGTCGGTTCTTCAACCATTCATCTTTCTGTAAATATCCCCGCGGGAGGCCGAAGGCCGGGGCGGTAGACCCTATCCTGGCGACTAGCTATCAATCTTTCTGTGAGCCTTCATTACATACCCCATAGGTTCCCCTTTGAGGTTTGAAGCAAGGATAAAACCGTCAGCCCAGGTCGCGAGGTTCAGCATCGCCTTCTTTATACGTTCGTCGTCTTCGAGACTGCTATTTATGTCAATCAGTCGCTTTCTATTCGACCCGTATTCATCGTCGGCAAGCCACAACCTGACAACCCCATCGGATTGAGGGTCTTCGCCCATAGCGTTCAGGCAGGCGAGGTCGAGATATTCAATGATAAGATGATCGCCTGCTTTCCAAGACGGTCCGTTTTTCCGCAGTTCTTCCATGTCAAAATCATAGCTGATTGAACCATTACGAGTATTCCGCATAGCTAATTGTCCTTTGTTGTAGGTTTCGACTGTTTTCTTGGTTTGATAGTTTGGCATGGCCCCTGCCCCGCCGCCAGTGGCGTCGTGTCACCGCGCTCTAGGCTCCGGCCGGCGAGCGGCCTGCGCCCCGCACCCTGCGCCCCGATCCTCCCTGATCCAATAGCCGCGCCTTGTCTCCTACGGAGCCTTCGGCTTGGCTTTGGATCATGGTCGTCCTGGGGCTTGTGAGCGGCCCATGCGGGTGACGATCGCTGGGGCGGGCGGCTCCGGGGTTCGGGCAAGCCGAACGCCGCTTCGCCTTTGACGGACAGGG
>NZ_CANMFS010000019.1 GCF_947497275.1 uncultured Sulfitobacter sp. | reverse complement strand
CGCCCTGGAGGCCTTTGCGCCAGATGTTCCGATCGGTACACGCCGCGAAGAGGCGGTAGCGCGGTCGCGCGCGGCCCTGGACCGCGTGAAGCGATCCCATCCCCGAATAGCCGTCGAAGGTTTTGCCTGCTACGGGAGAACGCGCAACAACTTGAGGGAATTCGACTTTTTCCAAGATCTCTGCGCATCGCTGGACATCCGGCTCGACAAAGCCAATTACGCCTTCGCCGAAACGGCTCGGGTCGCGCGGCCCGACGATCTGCACGAGGCCGCCGCGGCCCAGATCGCGGACATGACGGCACAGTTCTATGCCGCGCGCGACCGCATCACCGCCGGCGTCGTGCGACAATGCAACATTTACATCACCATGTTCCAGACATTCCTGACCGGGTTCACCGCGCCTGGCGCCGTCTGGCCTGTCGCGCTGGTGCTGGCGAACGACCATTCGCCGGCCCATGTCGCCCTGTCGATGGTTGCCAAGGGCCTGGGAATTCCTCGGATTTATCTGCAGCACGCCGAGATCAGCCCGATTTTCCCGCGTCTCGATTTCGAATACAGCGTATTGCGCAACGAACGCTCGCGCACGCTCTATGCCTCGCTCGGGGACATTCCCACCGGCACGATGGTTCTGCCACGTGCTATCAACATGCCCGATACGACCGCGCTGAGCACGCCGCTGCCGGATCCGGTCGATGTCGTCGTCTATCCGACCGCCTCGGTGCTCGAAGCGCCGACCGAAGCCCTGCTGCGGGGGCTGTGCGCCAATCCGGGGGTCGCACGTGTCGCGATCAAGGATCATCCGAATGCCGCGCGCAAGATCGCAACCTGGCTGGAGGTGGACGGGGTGGTGCATCTGGACGCGATCCCGGAGACACCGCATCTGGCAATTGTCGGCAGTTCCTCAATCGCGATCGAACTGGTCGCAGCCGGCCATCAGGTGCATCAGGTCTTCGGCTTCGATCCCGTACCCCCTGATTACTACGGTTTCGTCGCGGCCGGGCTGATGCCTGAACTGGAGCCTGAGCGCGCTTCGGAAAAGTTCTGGGCCCCCTACGAGATCGACAATGCATGGCTTTCCGAATACGGACAGTGGATACCGATCAACCCCGAAACGGAGCGCAAGAAGGCCTTCGTGGAACAAATGGCACGGCTGCGCGACAATCACGTATCTCGTCGCGTGCCCGCAGCACCCGTCGCCGCACCAGCCCCGGCAAGGCCGCCACGCACCCGGGAACACAACGCGGTCGATCTGGTGGCTTTCACGCTTGCCACGTCCAAGACCCCCCGGGAATGGCTTCAGCTGAACCAGAAGCTCAACCAGTTCCAACCGATCGTTGTCGTGCACGCCGTCAACCGGCTGATCTCTCAGCGCGATCCGGTCGTGGCCGCGCTGTTTGCGTCCGATCCGGGGCTTAACCCCGCGTCGAATACGCAGGTCTGGTTCACGCTGAAACGCGCGGAACGGCTGGGTCTTGTCGTGACCGAAAAGCAGATCGATACGGCGCTTGACCGGATTGAATCCTCGGTAAGGGGCCGGATGCTGCGCCGGGAGATCGAAAAGACCCTGATGCCCGCGGTCATCGATTACGGAACCGACGCTCAGGTGGCCCGCTTTGCCAAGCTGCGCGTCAACCCTTGGCGTTGGGTAAATCCGGTTCTGCAATTCGGGCTGCTCCAGCGGCTTGCCCCAATTGAGAATTCGCGCGAGCTCTATGACCGGCTGCGCGCGGGCGTGGAAGAAGACGCCACGCCGTTCGCCCGCCTGCGCTATCGGAACGTGGAATTCTTTGCCGGTGCGGCGCGCGACGGCTGGTCGCATGAAACGGCGGAATGCGATTTTGCCGAAACGGCCCCCGAAGCGGTGCGCCGCCAGTTCACCGCCGAGGTTCAGCCGATCTATGAAAGGCTGCGCTCGCGCATGACGCTGATGGATCTGCACCTCGCGCCCCAGCGCGACGAATTCCGGGGCCTTCTGCGGGCATCGCTGGAGAACGGGCGGGGATTTTCCTGTATCCGGCTCAGCGACGGGGAAGGCGCGCTTTTCCCCGAGGCAGGCTATTGCGACGAAGCCGACCTGGCCAACCGCGAACGCCATTGGTGGGGGACGGAACTGCCCGAAGAAGACCGCTTGCGCATCCGGGCCGAAGTGCATGCAGCCCTTTCGGAAGCGGATGTGGTGGGCATACCGTCCATCTACCGCTTCGTGCGCGATACCGCCGAAAAGTCGAAATCCCTGACATCCGCGATTCAGGGGCGCGGCCTGCTCAGCGCGCTGCACGCGGTAGAAGAGCATGTCTCTGCCACGGCCCGCTTTACTGAAGACAAATGCAATGACAGATTGTTCAAGGAGATCAACACGATCACCGACCTCCTGCCCGAAGGAAGCCGCGTCACGATCGTCAGCAGCGTCCGGCCCGAACATTTACCCCCCGGGCTACGCAATCTGCCGGGTCTGGAACATGTCGCACTGACCACCCACAACAATGTCAAGGGAAACGACATATATGTGCAGGGCGATCGCCCCCTTCCCTTCGTCTACCGCGACCTCATGGACGAATTCGACGCAAAGACCGGTCCCGGCCGGCTGGTTCTGGTCGCGGGTGGGATCGTCGGAAAGATATTCATCGGACGGGCCCGCCGGCGCGGGGCCGTCGCCATGGACATCGGACATGTCATGGACGGCTGGGTCCGTCCCAGACATTCCGTCCTGCGCTGAGAAGAACTAATCGAAATGAACGATACCCCCATCAAGATAGACGCCATTCACAATTACTGGCGCAGCCCGGGCGAAGAAAACGCACCGCACACCTACGCCCGCCCCGCTATCGGCCGCAGCCTTTTTCTTGTGGACCGGATGCGCGAAGCGGTCGATCCGAGCGCGCGTATTCTCGAACTGGGTTGCAATGTGGGCCGCAATCTTGCCTTCCTGCACCATGCGGGTTTCAAGCGGCTTTCCGGTGTTGAAATCAATGCAGAGGCGATCGCGCTTGGCAGGGAGCTTTTCCCCGAACTGAAATCCGCCCGGATCATCCACGGAACCATCGAAGATACGGTACAGGGCCTGGCCGACGATTCTCATGACCTGATCTACACGATGGCGGTTCTCGAACATCTGCACACCGACAGCGAATGGGTCTTCGAGCAGATGACGCGTATCGCACCGCGGATCCTTACGATTGAGGACGAAGCTACCCGAAGCCCGCGTCATTTCCCGCGCCGGTACGACACGGTTTTCGTCGCCCTGGGATACATCGAAACGGCCTACGCCGATCGCGTTCCGGGATTGCCAAAACCGTTCCGTTGCAGGCTTTTCCAAAGGCCCTGAGTGTGCGCAGAGGATGGTCGATAATAGTGTCCATTGTTGGTGTGTCCCGTGGGTCGCTTTACAGCCAATGCGGCAAAACCCGGCAGGTGACGGTGCCATGGACGCGCAGCGGGTCGGGCGGCGGCAAGGCCGTCAGCGCTGAAGAATAGATCATAATCTATTCGCTGACATTTTGCTCTTTTTCATTTTGACCTGAGCCCCTAAAACTCCTCCAGATTTGTGTAGAGTCCGCCCAACAAAAGGACGGATAAATGAAGGCAAGATTCACAGACGAGCAGATCATTGCGATGATCAAAGAACAGGAAGCTGGAGAGAAGACCGCCGATGTATGTCGGCGGCATGGGATCAGTTCGGCGACGTTCTACAAATACAAATCGAAGTATGGCGGGATGGAGCCTTCTGATGCGAAGCGATTACGGGCTTTGGAGGACGAGAACGGTAAGCTGAAGAAGCTGTTGGCCGAACAGATGCTCGACAACGCCATGCTCCGAGACATCAATTCAAAAAAGTGGTGACGCCCGCCGGGAAGCGGAAAGCGGTGGCGCATTTGATGGAGGTCCATCAGGTCAGCCAGCGACGGGCGTGCGATGCGCTGCAAGTTGATCGGTCATCGGTGCGATACCTGACGCGCCGTGGCGATGACACTGAGCTACGCGATGCGATCAAACGGGTATCCAGAGAACGGCGACGGTTTGGGTGTCGTCGTGTCCATGTGATGATTGCGCGGGAAGGTTTTGCGGTGAACCACAAAAAGATGAGGCGCATCTATACCGAAGAGAAGCTTCAGGTGCGGCGCAGAGGTGGCAGGAAGCGTGCGTTGGGCACGAGAAAGCCGATGGTCCCACCCGATGGCCCAAACCAACGTTGGAGCTTAGATTTCGTGTCTGACGCGCTGACAGACGGTCGCCGTTTTCGCATTCTGGCCGTCGTCGATGACTTCAGTCGCGAGAACTTGGTGCTGGTCGCGGACACATCATTGTCGGGCCAAAGGGTTGCCAGAGAACTGGACCGTGTGATCGCTGAGCGGGGCATGCCAGAGACGATTGTATCGGACAACGGCACTGAGTTCACCAGCATGGCGATCCTCAAATGGGTTCAGGAAACCGGCATCGATTGGCATTACATCGCGCCTGGAAAGCCTCAGCAGAACGGCTTCATTGAAAGCTTCAACGGCAAACTGCGAGACGAATGTCTTAACGAAACGCTGTTTGGAACATTACGCGATGCCCGCAACACGCTTGAAGAATGGCAGGAGGATTACAACTGGCGCAGACCACATTCAGCATTGGGCAACCTGACACCGATGGAATTTTTGCAGACAAAGGCAATGGACAAGATGGCGGCCTAACGCCAAAGATTTAACACCAAGGACTCCGCTCAGAGCTGGAGGGAACTTGGGGCTCAGGTCAATTTGTCACCTTTTTCTCACGCTCCACATCGAGCATAGAGAATTACTGTGAAATAGACATTAATATGATTTTGTTATGCCTCAAGGTAAGCTCAGTCGCTATCGGAGTTTCTCAATAAAACTTGCCCTTTTTTGAACGGTCAGGAAAAACCTTGTTTTCCGCCGCCACAAACCCCGTTCAAAACCCAATCAGTTGTTGAAGGTTTATGGCATTAGACTTTTGACCCGCTAAAGATGGCGCGCCAGAAACCTCTTTTCCGTTCGACAGGCTTTTCTTGCCTCTGATCGGTTAATAGCAGGGACAGCGTCTCAGCTTGCCCCTTCCATTCGTCACGGTCTTTCTGGGTTTCTTCAAGGCGCTCTTCTGTAGCAGTAAGTTCGGCTCGTAACAGCGTAATTTCAGTCATATTTTCGGCTGTTTCTGGGGGTGTCCCACGCTGTGTCATTGGGACGTCTCGATGTGACACACCATGAGACAACTTCCATAGACCCTTTGGAGTTCAGACGTGTCTACGCAGGGCTTTCCATCTTCGCCAATTCCCTTTGAAACCTTGCCTTCTTTGAGGTGCCTGTTGAGAGTTGGGCGGCTTATTCCAGCCAGCTTTTCACCCTGTGTCAGGTTCACTTTTGCCATGTCTCAATCTCACTTTGGGACACTGTGTCATGAGACAGTCATAGGTGAACGTCAGCAAAACACCAGGTGTCACAAAGGCTGGTAGCCAACCTCTCTCTGGTGACGCACAGCGACGACCAGAGCTACGTCCTGCTGCAAACGATAGAGCGCGACGTAGCCGCTGGCACCGAAGCTGATCGGCCATTCCAGATATTCTGGATCCATGTCGTCCACGGGCCGGCCGACATCTGGGTGGTCCGCAACGATCTGCATCCCGTCACGAATCGCACTCGCCGCACGTCTGGCTGCATCAGGGTTTTCGCGGCAAGGAACCGATAAAGACGCTGAACATCTGCCAGTGCCTCGGGCGACCAGTTCAGACGTGGCAAACGGGCAGCTCCTGATCGTCACCAGCGGCAAGCTGGGCCAGCCAGGCATCCGCTTCGGCATGTGTCACATGCAGTCCGGTTTCCTGATAGGCGTCCCAGGCGCGGATACCGTCCTGGCGGAACGCTTCGCGCTTTTCTTCGCGCTCGATGTATTGCGCAATCGCCTCGCGCATCATCCAGTGCGGGGATCTGTCCCGCGCTTCGGCAAGGGCTTTCACACGGCTGTGAATGTCTGCGTCCAGCTTCACAGCAACGGGGGTCTGCATGGCTTTTCCTCCATAGGTATTATTTAGTAATACTTATGATGGGAAAGCATTGCTAGTGCTGATCCGGGCTGGTGATCCAGGAGAGCACAGCTTTTTTGATCACGGCAATCGTTTGAAGCGATCTCAATACCCGACACTGGTGCCTTAATTTGCAACAGATCAGTTCGTCGCGCAGTCCGATCATTCCGACCACAAAGCACACATGGCTCCATTTTCGCAGAAATTGGATAACATTGCGCATATCCTGCAACGAAAACCCCTCCGAAAACTGCTGTTTGCTCGTTCGAGACTTCAAGGCTGATAAAACGGCTCGGCGAGGGGTGTTGCGTTTGCAGGATATGCGCAATGTATACCAAAATTGCATTTTAGCCTTCGCGCTGTGTTTTTCGGTCTTCGGCGAGGAAGGCAAGACGCGGGAAGTGAACCCACCACGTATTCTTAGAAATCCCACCGCCTTGTCGCTTGCAGCGGCGGAGCCGCAGGGCTTGAGGGCGGATTAAACGGTCCGATAAGCGCCAAAACCACCCTATATTTTTACCAAAAAGCGCGTAGCGCCTTCTTGTTCTATAAGTTCTATAAGTTCAGGGCGATGAAACCCCTTATTTATAAGGCTCAATTCGACCTATAAGTGGGGAATTGGGCCGCAAAGGTGGGGAATTGGGCCAGATTTACGGGATTGAAAAGTGGGAATTACCACCTTAAAAAAGCCACTATGGGGAAAACAACGCAAGTGGGGTCGACTCCGGCTCGGTGCAGAATAGGGCGGTAAGGTTTTAAGCGTTCATTCGCCGCCACCGATACTCGCCTGTGAGAATGATATGGGCCCATCCGAGGGGCGAGATGTGCGTGAGGAGGTATGCTGGCGTGTCCAACCCGGCCTTTTTCCGCTGCGCGACAGCGACACCAAGCTGTTTTGTATTCCAATAGATTATGATGGCGGTGAGCAAGTTCAGCCCTGCGATCCTGAAGTGCTGGCCCTCTGCGGTGCGGTCGCGGATTTCCCCCTGGCGACCTATCCGTAGGGCACTTTTCAGAGCATGGTGCGCCTCACCTTTATTGAGACCAATATTTGCACGGCGCTGCATGTCCGTGTCGAGCGCCCATTCGATGATGAAGAGTGTCCGTTCAACCCGCCCGATTTCGCGCAGGGCAATGGCCAGATCATGTTGTCTCGGCCGCGCCGCTAGTTTCTTCAGGAGCTGACTGGGCTGCATCCTGCCTGAAAGCATCGTTGCGATGCAGCGCAAAACATCCGGCCAGTTGGCGATGATTGTATTTTCTCGGATTTTGTCACCCACCAAGCCCCTCAGCTCGGTTGGGACACCGCGTCGATCAAAGACATGCAGCCGTTTGGACGGCAAATCCCTGATGCGCGGAATGAACAAATAACCGAGTAACGATGTGGCAGCGAACACAAGATCCGTGAAGCCACCGGTATCGGCATATTGTTCTTTGATCCGCTTTCCGGTCGGGTTCATCAGCAGCCCATCCAGTATATATGGTGCCTCGTTCACCGTTGCCGGGATGACCTGCGTAGCAAACGGGCCATACTGATCTGATACATGGGTATAGGCTTTCAGGCCGGGTTCATGACCGTACTTCGCATTGATCAGATTCATCGCCTCGCCCTGCCGCGTGGTGGGAAAGAATTGCCCGTCACTGGAAGCAGTTTCACCGACACCCCAGTAATTTGCCATTGGTAACTGTGCTTGCGCTGCGATCACGGTGGCCAATGCCCGATTGATAGCCCCGCTTTCCACATGCCAGTTCGACAGTCGCGCCAGTTGGGTAAAACTATGCGTGCTGCTAGCCCCGGCCATCTTGCTCAACCCGAGATTCAGGCCCTCTGCCAGAACGACGTTCAGTAAACCGAGCCTGTCTTTGCACGGCGCACCGGTGCGCAGATGGGTGAAGGCATCGATGAACCCGGTATCATTGTCCACGTCCATAAGAATATTCGTGATCCGCACCTCTGGCAGACGGCGATAAAGATCAAGAATGAGGCTATCGGCCTCCGCGGGAACATCAGCTTCAAGCCGGTCGACGCGCAATCGGCCATCCTCGATGACGCCGCCAGGGAGGGTTCCATTTTTGACCGCCATGACAAGCCTGTGCAGCCCGTCTTCCAGCCGTTGTTTTCGATCTGCGATCCAGATTTCCGGCTCCAATGGCATCGACAGCCCCATAGTCTGAGCGGCCTCGACCGGAACCAGGGCCTGTTTCATATCGCTGTAGCGGCGGGAGTGAGAAAGCCAGACATCCCCGGATCTGAAGGCTTCGCGCAGATGGAACAGCACCGCAACGACCCAAAGCCGGTCTCTGTTAGTTTCCTGCGCATTCCGCAAGTGGCCTCGCCATTTTGACTGCGGTTTCAGAAATGGCGCGGACCGGCTTGGGATATCGCGTTTGTTGCGGATCGCAGTGGCCGCCGCCAGTAGAGGTTCAGCCACACTGGCTCCCGTCATGTCCAATGCAGCCAGCATTCGCGGGGCATAGAGCTTGAAGCGATGATAGCCCTTCTCGACATAGACCAGTGCATCCGCCTTGACCGTTTTACCAAGTGTTCCAGCCGTTGCGACGAGGTTTTCCAGAACATCCCAACCACAAGAAACATCTACGGCTTGGGCGACAGCCGCTTCATCACCTTTGGCTATCAGCAAGGTCGTGCCTAAAGTCTCGAACCCGGCCAGAGTCGCTGCGATTTCCGATTGCGCCTCAGCAACACGGGCATCGCAAATCTTCTTTGCTTCCCGCCAGATTGATCCAACGATCCGGTCATGGGTTTCGACAACAGTATCTGCGATGGCGGCCGACCATTCCACGATGCAGGTGGCAAGGATGGCCAAACGACGATCACTGGTGATGTCCCGAAGCCCATCCGTGAAATATCTTTCGCCTTGGCGGCGCAATTGCACGACCCGGTGCGCCGGGATGTCGTCTAGGATTGCTGGCGGCAACGCGATCCGTTGCAGAAATTCCAACCGGTCGAGCTGGCGGTTGAGATCGGCAGAATTCTTGCCCACCTCGAACTGTCGCAACCAGATGAACCGGCTGACCCGACCATTCACTTCTTCGGCCAGCAATTTGTCGAGATTGGCGCGCGTATTTGCATCGAGACGAGCGGCAATGCGAGCCTCAATTCTACGTTCAGCGGCGACCAACGCATCAGCACAGTGACGTTCGATGACCGAAGTTCCCGGCAGAATGATCTGCTGTCTGCGGCATTCTTCTACGAACCCACGCACCAGAGCCTGGCTGGATTGCGACGCTTCAGCATTTCGGTCCAGCCAGCTCCGCATCTTTTTGGCGCGTTTGCCGGAAAACATCTTGTACCCGTACATCTTTCGCAGAGCATCCAGATGTTCCCGGCGGGTCTTTTCCCGCGCGGCATATGGCAGGAGGTCATCTGGTTTTAATCCGAGTTGCGCGGCTACAAAACGGCAAACGGGTTCAGGAATGATTTCACCAGCTTTCAGCAGGCGACCTGGATACCGAAAGGCACAAAGCTGAAGTGCAAAGCCGATCTGGTTTTCAGGCCGCCGCCGGGTGCGAATGCGCACTATGTCTTCGTCGTCCAGGGTGTAATGCCGAAGCAATGCCATCTCGTTTGTGGGAAGATCAAAAAGCTCCGTGCGCTGTCGCGCGGTCAGGATCGCTCGGTGTGCCATCAAACTGTTCTTTCTTTATGGGATGGGGTCTTTGAAAGTAGACATATTGAGACCGCCCGCTTGCCATGTCTTTTTCAATGTCTCAATATGGAGGTCGCAGAAATCCTCAATCTATTCGAGACCTCATGGCCAAAATCGGATACGCCCGTGTCAGTTCAGTTGGACAATCCTTGGACGTGCAGCGGGAAAAGCTGAGCGCGTGCGACAAGCTGTTTGAAGAAAAGCGTAGCGGCACCACCGATGCCCGCCCGCAGTTGAAAGAATGCCTGAATTACGTCCGCGACGGTGATCAGCTTATCGTCACGCGCATCGACCGATTGGCGCGTTCAACCTTACACCTGTGTCAGATCGCCGAGACCCTGCGCAAGAAAGGCGTCGATCTCGTCGTCATCGATCAGAATATCGACACGTCGGATGCCACTGGCCGCCTGCTGTTCAACATGCTCGGGGCCATCGGCCAGTTCGAAACTGAAATCCGCGCTGAACGACAAATGGACGGGATCAAGAAGGCCAAGGATCGCGGTGTCCAATTTGGAAAACGCCCCGCGCTCACTGACAACCAGATCGCAGAGCTGCGCGACAAACGCGCGAGTGGCACTCTGATCAAAGACCTCATGGCCGAATACAGCCTCTCAAAGGCCACCATCTACCGGTATCTCGCCGGAAATGACGCCTGAAAGCAATTTCAGAGCCCCGATCCAGGCTTAACGCCCTATTCTGCACTCAGCCGGAATCGACCCCCCCTTGCGGACATGCCCCCCCAACTGCTTGGCCTGATTGAACGTCATCCAGCGGGCCGAGCTGTAGTCCTTGGTCATCGCTGTCGCCCAAAGCATCAGGATGTTGATGCCCCGATAGGCTTCACCGTTGAACCGTTCCGGCAAACTGACCGATACCCCGCCACCGGTCCACGGCTTGCGCCACGGCGGCGTTCCCGCCTCGATCTGCGCGACAATCTGATTGGTGACATGGGTGTAAACGTCGAATTTCTCTTTGGTCATTTGTGACCCTCCTCGCGTGATGCGGTCGGGGTCTGTTTCCCTTTCCGCCAATGGGCGGGCCTTCCTGTTCTGATCTTTGGAATGCCCATGCATTCCGAAAGGCAGAGCAGGTAAGGGCAAAGCCCGTCCTGCGGCCTGGCGGGGCCGTGACAACCGGGTGAAGGGCGTGAATTTGGGAGGGAACCGCGCGCCTGCGCGTGGGAGGAACCGGAATTCTCGACCGGAACCGACGCCACAGGCGGCGCTTGCCGGTTTTCCCGGACCTGCCAGGATGGCAGGCGGATCAATAGGATTTGGAAACTGTCAGGGTTGGGGTGAGCGGGCGTTAGTCCGTCGATCCCCTGCCCTGTCTATCGCTCAAAGCGAGACCGGCATGCTGCCGGGATCACAGAAGTTTAATGAGCCATGTTTATTTCAATACTATACGATTGATACTTTCACTAGATTCAGACAAAAGAAGAGCATTATTGTTTCTTTGAAGATGTGCGATGAACCAAACGGCTGACCTCGAACTAAACGTGACCACCGAACAAGGCCTTCGGGCGCTTGCCGAGGCAGGACACACAGTCGAAGTGCTGTGCAAAGCCGAACCTGAACGCAAGGGGCCAAGCTGGTACGGTCTGTGGATCATGCGGACTGTCGGAAACGACGGTCAGGAGAAAATCCTTGTCACGGCCAGGACTCGCCTGACGCAGAATACGATCAGGGTGCGCGAGTTCAAGACTGCAACTGGAGTTATTTCGTTCCTCGTCGGTGTTGGGTTCGCACAGGCAAGCATTCCAATGAAGAACGGGGAAAAGACCTCACACAATCTAATCTAATCAGTGACTGAGGCCCGGATCGCGGTCGATGTCCCGCTCCTTCTCGACCTCCTGATCCTTATCCTGTTTGCGCTCGTCCTCAATCTCCAGCCGCTCGCGCGGCTTGTTCAAAACGTCCTTCAAGCGCTCGTTGACTGAAGGCTTGCCACCCTCGCGCGCGATGTCGTCGGAGCGATCCTGCCCTTGACGCTGGGCCGGGGTCCGCGACGGTCTCGCGGCCTCTTCCCCAAGGTCATTTTCGCTGAACCCGTCCAGCTTGTGAACAGCCGCCTGACCATCGCGCCCGGCGTCCTTCTCCATGATCTCTTTCAGCCGCTCCCGCGCGTAATTGCGGCCTTCAGGCTTCGGGGCGTCGTCCTGATCCCGTGACTGGCCCACGACACGCGCCAGCCGTTCTCGTAAATCTTCAGGGTTGCGTTCGCCACGTTCTTTCGATGTTGCCGCTCTGAGTGCCGCCAGACCGGCGGACACACGCCCCTGCCCGGCGTCTCGCTCGACCCCGTAGATTTCCCGCGCAATCTCGACACGCTCGCGCACATCGCGGAATGCCGCCCGCGCCTGCCGCGCTGCATGAACAACAGCTCCCCGCTCCGTCACCGGCACATAGTCCCGTCCTTCGCGCTCCGCCGCTGCCTTCTCGCGCCGCTCCATGGAATTGGCCGCTGGCCCCAGCTTCAGCTCCGGGTCGCGGTCCAGCTCCTCGGCGGACAGCGTATCGCCGCGCTCCTGTGCCGCCTCGCGCTGCTTCTCAAGGGACCGGTGATCGACACGCTCGACCTCGCCCACGCGCTCCAGCGCCCGGTTTTGCAACTCGGCCCAGACCCCACGCATCTGCTCGATCTCGACACCGCCAGTCTTCGCGGAATCCAGCACCCGCGTCTTGGCCGTGAACCCCTCTGGCTCCAGCTTCCGGGTAGAGGTCAGAACATGCGCGTGATGGTTGCGCTGATCGCTCTCGCGGTGCGGCGCATGAATCGCCACATCGACCGCAACACCGTAGCGGCTGACCAGCTCCTCGGCGAACTCACGGGTGATCTGCGACCGGTCCTCCGCGCTGATCTCGGAGGGTAGGGCCAGCTCCCATTCGCGGGCCGTAACGGAGTTGCGGCGGGTCTCGCTGGCTTCGGCCTCGTTCCATAACGAGGCGCGGTCATGCGCCCAGGCCGGGGCATTCTCGGGGGCAACAATGAACGTCTCCTCGATGCCCTTCTTGCGGGTGTAGTCATGGACACGCCCCTCACGCTGGCACTCGATGCGCTCGCCTGCACGGTAGGCCCCCGCTGCCGTCGCGGTGCGTCCGGCGCTGCGTTTGATGGTCTTTACGGAGAGGTGGTAGCTGGCCATGCGCCCTCCCCTCGCCCGTGATGCGAACATGCCCGCGCGCCGGAACTGATCCGTACCGATGTCCCGATATTGGTCACCGGGTCAGCCGTCTTTTCCCCGATGTACTGCGCCCCACAACACTGGGGCCGGAGGGGAAAAGACAGACCGTTCGAAGGGGTGTGCAGCACCTCTGAGGCGCGGGCTTGCCTGTCATCTGTCCCCAGATCCCCAGCTTCGTGGGGAGCGGGATATGGGGACAGATGACAGGCGGTTTGCCGGGGGCAAACCCGGCGTTGATCGGCACCGGCAGGTCCGACGATCAACGTCTCCCGGAACGGCGACGCCAGCGGCAGACCGGCCCCCGCCGTGGGGCATCGGTCGAATTGCTGGCGCGACGTTTTGGGATGCGATCCAACTGCTGAAGTTGGCTTAGGATGGTTTGGAAGGAGCAGCGCGTCCTTCCATGTCGATGCCCGTGGCAGCGAAGGGGATGACCATCGGTCGGGGCGCTGCCCCAGAGAGATCGCACGCAAATCTCGGAACCGCAGGTGGAGAGTTTGCATAAGTGCGCCCTTGTCCTTTACAGGCCTACGGGTAATCTCTACCATCAGTGGTTGTAAGTCAACATTTCCACCCGCACATCCAAAAGTGGAAACCCGCGATATGGCAGAGACAGAACTCGAACGCGCAGAGAAACGATACGCCCAGGCCAAGGCCCGCCTTCAGGGACTGAAGAACCGCGAGGCCACCAGACAGCGCAAAATGGACACCCGGCGCAAGGTGATCCTTGGCGGTGCGTTGTTGGATTTGGCGGAACGGGATTCCGGCGCTGCGGCCATGCTGGAGAGGTTGGTGCGGAACCTCTCTCGCCAACAGGACCGCAAGGCCTTCGCGGAATGGGATAGGGCATCTACCGGCGATAACGCTCCCGCTGCACTGCCCCATGAGGAGGAACAATCCGATGGATGATAATGACCTCGAAATTGAGATATCAGACGAGCTGTATGCGGCGATTGCAAAGCGAGCCGAAACGAACCAGCGAACGCCGGAGGAAGAGGCCCGCGCCATCCTGATCGCGGCGCTCCGACCAGACTTGAACATCGCCTCTTGATCCGGTTTGTGCGCCTCGCCTTCTGGCGGTTGTTCCGGCTGATCCAGGTCACGGTTGTGACCCCGGTTCTAATCGGCGGCGTGATCGTCTTTGCCATCCTTGGTGCGATGATCGGATCACTGATCGCGACGCCCTTTGTCTTTGCCTTCTACGATCAGGAACCCGGCGAAAGCGCGTGGCAGTGGTTGGTCTTCGGACCGCTCATGCTGGCGGGTGCTGTAGTCGGTGCGGCGGGCTGGATCGAGCGCTCTGGGGCCGCATCCTTCTTCGGAAGCTGGCGGGGTGACAGCCACGGCTCGGCCCGGTTCGCTGGCAAGAAAGAGCTGCGGGGTCTGGAACAGGCGGATGGCCTTCTCATCGGACGCAATCCGGACACCGGCAGGCTGTTGTCTTATGACGGTCCCGCCCATCTGCTGACCCTCGCGCCCACACGGGCGGGCAAGGGCGTCGGCACGGTGATCCCGAACCTGCTGGCGGCGGAACGCTCGGTGCTGGTCATCGACCCCAAGGGGGAGAATGCCCGGATCACCTGGGCGGCGCGGGAAGACATGGGCGCGGTTCATGTCCTCGATCCCTTTGGTGTCTCGGGTCGTCCCTCTGCCGCCTACAATCCGCTGGACCGGCTCTCGGCGGATAGCCCCGATCTTAGCGAGGATGCTACGTCACTGGCGGACGCGCTGGTGGTGGACCCGGCAAGTCAGGTCGGCGATGCGCACTGGAACGAGGAGGCCAAAGCCTTCCTCGGCGGTCTAATTATGTTCTGCGTGGCCCACGAGGAACCGGCACGGCGCAACCTCGGGGCCGTCCGCGAATATCTTACCCTGCCCCCGGACCGCATGAAGGCGCTGCTGCAACTGATGCAGGACAGCGATGCAGCGGACGGTCTGGTGGCCCGCGCTGCCAATCGCTTCGCGGGAAAGGCGGAACGTGAAGCCGCCTCGGTCCTCTCGAACGCGCAGCGCCACACCCATTTCCTCGATAGCCCCCGGATCGCCAAGTGCATGGCCCGGTCGGATTTCCAATTCTCGGACCTGCGCCACCGGATCACGTCCGTTTTTCTCGTCCTGCCACCCAATCGTCTGGACGCCTACAGCCGCTGGCTGCGCCTTCTGGTCTCTCAGGCCCTTCAGGACATCGCACGGGACGCAGAAGTGTCAGCGACACCGGCAGGGCCTCAGAACCCTCAAATCGCCGCTCAGAGGCCCATAGAGCGCCTGAAGGCCCCTGCCCTCTTCCTGCTGGATGAATTTGCGGCTCTGGGCCGTCTGGAGGCTGTGGAACGCGCCATGGGGCTGATGGCGAGCTATGGTCTCCAGCTCTGGCCCATTTTGCAGGACATGAGCCAGCTCCGCGATCTCTACGGGCAACGCGCCTCGACCTTCGTGGCCAATGCCGGGGTGCAACAGGTGTTCGGGGTGAATGATTACGAGACGGCCAAGTGGCTGAGCCAGACGATGGGTCAGGGTACGATTGGCTATCAAACTTAGAACTTCAAACCGGGTGACATGCCAACAACCGGCACATCCATCACCGGGCGCGATTTGCTGACCCCAGATGAAATCATGCAATTGCCGCCGGAACTCCAGCTTCTGCGCATCCAAGGTCAGCCCACGGCGATAGCGGGTAAGCTGCGCTACTACGCCGACCGCGAGTTTGAGGGGCTGTTTGTCCCGGAAAACCAGTGATCCAAAGGAGTGACCGCCATGACCGATGAACCATCATCTGAACAGCCCGAACGCCCTGCCCGATGAACCATCATCTGAACAGCCCGAACGCCCTGCCCTTTCCAACGAAGAGCTGCGCGAAACGATTGATCTTATGGCAACGGCTGTCGCCAGCATGTCGAACCGGATCGACGGTTTGACGACAGTTGCAAACAAACAGTTTGAAGTCTTAACGGAAGCACGGATTGCGGCCTTCGCGGCTCGTGATCAAACCAACCCGAAAAAGTATGGTGAACTGGTCGGCTCAACGATTGATGGAAAGATCAACGACAACCTCGTCCGAATGGGCCAGATGTGTGTTGATCTGTTCAGTGCGGCGAACAGAGCGCAGGACGCGCTCAAAAAACTTGAAGAGGATCGCGCCACTGCGGAACGCGCTCTTTGGGAAAGGGAAAAGAAAGTAGATCAGTTCAAAGCGCGTCTGCCCTGGTTTGGTCTGGGGGCTATTGTTCTGGTCGTGGTGCTGACATTGCTGCTTCCTCGTTTCATAGCATCCACCCCATCAGGGTGCGCCGTCCTTGGCAGTATCTGGCAATCAACAACAACAGGTGTCGATGCCTGCGTGTCGTTCTATCCATAAACGTTTTGTAGCGACCGTTGTGACAGGCCGGAGCTGCAAGCTGGGTGTTATATATGTGTTATAAAAGGTGTTACGAGAATCGGTGACTTTTCAAGCCTTTGATATCGTTTCCTGAATTATGCCTTTTTTGACCTGCTGGTGTGTAGAGTATCGAAGAACGGTGGGTAGACTATCGAACAAAGGTGTGTAGAGTATCGAAGAACGGTGGGTAGACTATCGAACAAAGGTGTGTAGAGTATCGAAGAACTTTCGGGTCTGGTGGGCAGACTGTCGAAGAATGGTGGGTAGAGTATCGAATAATGGCACGGCCTCGCAAAAGAACAGCATTGCTCCCCCAGCGGCATACTGAGCCGGATCTATTCGTGTGCGATATTCTTGATGCCACGCCCAAAAGCGACAGGGCTTCAATGGAGCATCCCCTATTCTCGCTGTCGGTCAAGAAAGACATGTCCGCTTTCGAGTACGAACAAGGCAATGTCAAAGTGAAGATCACGCCAGCCGCTGAGGAGGGACGAGCCAATGTCTTCGACAGGGACATTTTGATTTATGTCCTCAGTCAACTTATGGCCGCCAAGAATGAAGGGCAGGAAATTGGACGTCGTGTTCGTATCTCAGCCCACGATTTGCTGAAGGCAACCAATCGGCACACAACTGGACAAGCCTACGCAACATTGCGTCGCGCCCTCACCCGTCTTCAATTCACCCAAATCGAGACGAACATCCATGACCATGGTGTAGGTGAATGGCGCTCAATTTCGTTCATTACGGACGCAAAGATCGTCAAGGAAGACTCCACGGGCCGTCTTCTCAGCGTAGAACTTGAAATGGGTGACTGGCTGGTGAAAGCCATTGAAAACAAGAATGTTTTAACGCTGCACAAAGCATATTTCCAACTTCGAAAACCTCTGGAACGGCGGCTGTATGAGTTGGCCCGCAAGCACTGCGGAAAGCAAGAAGTCTGGCGCATTGGTCTCGATAAGCTGCAACACAAGACCGGCTCTACGTCTACGTCAAAGGAGTTCAAGCGGCTGGTAAAGGCAATTTGCAGGGCCGATGCGGACCAGTCCCACATGCCGGACTACAGTTTCACGCTGTTGCATGACGTGCTGGAAGTCTCGCCAAAACCCGAGTTTCTGGATGTTTATGGCGATAGCCCTGCCGTAACTTCAGATATCTCGGTCCGTCTGTCCTCAGTGGCATATGAACAAGCGCGTGATGCTGCTCCAACGTGGGATGTCTATTTCCTTGAACAGGAATGGCGCATGTGGATGAGTGAACCACCGCGCCACCCTGATGGAGCTTTCGTGGGTTTCTGCCGCAAATGGTATGAGCGCAAAGGAAAGGCTCCATAACACATAACTAATATTAGTTATGTGTTATGACTTAATAGTTATGTGTTGACTGTTATCTGTTAAGGGGTAAGGTTCGCAAAAAAGAGGACAGATCATGACGCAAGTTATCAGCGTAGTGCAGGAAAAAGGTGGTGCCGGGAAGACAACCCTTCTGACAGCTATTGCAAGTCTGATGGTTGAGGACGGCGCTAAGGTTGCGGTAATCGACACTGATCCACAAAGGCATCTGGAAGCCTGGGCTAAGAAGGATCAGACCACTCTCGACTGGCTCTATGAAGAAGATGACGAAAAACTCATCCCCACGGTCAAAGCTCTAAAGAAAGCTGATCCTGCCTACGACGCAATTTTTGTGGATACCGCAGGTTTCAAGTCTGCGATGTCGATGCATGCAATCGCCGCCGCAAACCTGATCCTGATACCTTCAAAAGCGAATGAAGCGGATGCCAAAGGGGCAAAGCGAACATTCTCTCATGTTCAAAGCGTTGCTGAAACTATGGAGAAAGAGATACCTGCTTTGGTTGTCATGATGGACGTGGACACACACACCAACATCACACAGGCTATCACCGATGCGCTGGACGCCCAAAACGTACCGCGCCTCAATGCTATGTGCGCGCACCGCACCGGGTTCAAGGAAATGACCTCGACCGGCCAGTCACCACAAGGATCAGCCAGACGGTCCGCACAATCGGTCTTGGCCGATTTGCAGGGCAGGGGTTTAATCAGTTTCTACAGGAGTGGGTCATGGCCAAAGTCAGCGTAAATCTTGATGACGATCTTGATGGCGATGACAGCGCCCGGAAACTCAAGGAATTGTCAGCGCCCTTGCCAAGTGTGAGCAAGGCGAAGTCATCGGCCCTCAAAGACGCGCCTCGTGTCCAGTTTTCATTCACGAATGTTCCAAAGCCAATCAAAGAAGCCTTTGCTACCGAAGCCCAGAAGCGTGGGGTGACCCAGAAAGAGCTTCTGTATGAATGCCTGCGGGCCGGTGGGATCAACATTCCCGATACGGCAGAAATAGATGGACGTCGAAGGTAACTGTTATCTGTTATCTATTTTGCAACTATCCCTGACGCGCCCGAACCTCGCCAATGAAATCCCCAACCGACCAAAGCCAGCCACGCTGCGCATCGGTATAGCTGCCGTGAACAGGGGAGGGGACTACGAGCTGAAGGCTGGACGCTTCCATCTGATCGGTCTGCGGCTCTGAAATCCCCGGTTCCAGCGTCAGAAGGTGCTTACGACTGATCTTCTCGGCTTCTGCCAGAACCTGCCGCCAACGATCCTTGCAGGTAGACTTGGCCCCCAGCATTGTCAGACGGGCATCGCCCTCGGTTGGTGCTGCCTGATAGGTCTCCAAATCAGGAAACAGGAAGTCCGGTTTGTGTTTGTGTTCTGTTACTGCGCCCCGGACGTGCCTGATGTCATGCGCTCTCAGAACGGCGGCAAGGTGGTTTTCCAGCGAATGCCCCATGCGGGACTTGCGCCGGTTCTGCACACTTAGGGAAAAACTGATAAAGCCGTCAACGTCCGTGCCGGTATCATCCACAAACCCGGCCTCGATCCGCGATGACACCACCTTGCGTTCCAGTCGCCGGAATAATGCCTCTTCATAGTCCAGCCAGGCGATAAGGGCTGCGTCCGGGTCATCTTCGGCGTGAACCTCGGGCAGGGTGAGACGGGCCAGATCGGAAAACTCGGCCGTCTTCGGGAATGTGGTGCCAAACTTTTCGATGATGCTGTCCAGTTTGTCAGCTTCGGGTTCCTCAAACTCGACGCCAATTTCGTCTAGGATGAAGCGAGCTGCGAAATCCAGCTCTGGCTCTGCGTCCGAGAATTCGCGCGACACGAAGGACTTGCCTTCGGGACGCAGGCCAAACAGCCAGAAGAGCTGTTGTTCGCTGGTGGACCCTTCAGGGGCCACAATGAACCAGAGGACGCCTCCCTGATCCTTGGCAAGGAAAAGGGTATCTCCGGCCTTCATAGCCTCTGTGACGGGATTTGAGGGGTAGTAGAGCCGCCATTCGGCGGCGCGGGGTTTGTTGATCCGCGCATCGTAATGAGTGGCCCAACTTTCTTCGGTGAAACCTTCCTGGTCGCCGCCCAGCCAGATGTAAATCGCCGGGAATTTCTGTTGGTGTATCTCGCCCAGAAAGTCGTCCCGCATCGCCTTTGTCGTTCCAACCTCATGCTGGTTGGATGTCTTCGGCTCGGCATCGACGGAAGACAGGCGCTTGCCCGGGTCTCAGTTCGAACCGGACCGGCAGGCCGTCCTGATTGGCAAGTGCATGGATTTTCGTTCCCAACCCGCCGTGCGAGCGCCCGAGGCACCGACGCGGGTGGTTTTTCTGAGCGTCGTTGCAGAATGGTGAGCGCGGACAGACGTGCCGTCCACCATGACCATATCAACATTGTGCGCGTCCGCGACGGCCTCCATGACCCAATCCCGAATGCCCGCGCAGCTCCAGCGACTGAAGCGATTACAGATCGTGGTGGGAGGCCCGTATTGCCCGGGCAGACCGGCCCGGGGTATGCCGGTGCGCTAGACGCAGAAGATGCCATTGATCACGCGCCGGTCATCTAACCCGCCTCACGCCGCGAGACTTGTCTGGCAGCACTGATTTGATGAATTCCCATTCCAGGTCGCTCATGTCTGACCACGCCATGCTCCGTTCCCATCCATTGTTTCGCCCGAAATGAATCGCAAACGCACAGGATTGAACAGAAATTAATGGGTGTGCTGCCTAGAAGATCAGCATCGGATGGGATTGCTCCGCCCGCGCAGACCGGCATGTCGCTTTCAAGAAATTGTCATCATGGGAATGGCGGATATCCGGTCGTTCGCGGGCATGCGAAATCTTCGGCCCGGACGGGGGTGGCCGCCGCCACGTCACGCACCAGCGTGGCACCGATCACCCGATCCAGCATCTTGGGCGGCAGGCCATAGCCCGGGCGCACACTGCGTACCGCATCCGCCGACAAGATCGAACCGGCAGGCAGGTCCCTGACGAAATAAAGCGACCGCCGGAACTGCACATTGCCCTGTTCCGAGGATTTTCGGCCGTAATCGACGCGGCCGGTTGCCTCCCAGGCGGTGCGCGCGCCCCGGCACAGCTCCTCCAGGTCGTCGGGTTCAAGCGAAAAGCTGTCATCAGGCCCGCCGCCCTTCCGGTCCAGCGTCACGTGCTTTTCGATGACGGATGCGCCAAGCGCCACCGATGCGATGGCGGTCGTGTTGTCGAGCGTGTGATCCGACAGCCCGACCGAAACCCCGAAACGGCGCGCCATGTCGGGAATCGTGGCCAGGTTGTAGTCGCGGGCAGGGGCCGGGTAGCCGCTGACGCAATGCAGTAGCACCAGATCGGTGCAGCCGCCGTCGCGCGCGGCGGCGACGGCTTCACCGATCTCGTCCATGTTGGCCATGCCGGTGGAGACGATCATCGGCTTGCCGGTCGCGGCGACGTAGCGGATCAGCGGCAGGTCGACCGCCTCGAAGGACGCGATCTTGTAGGCAGGCGCGCCTAGGTCTTCCAGCAGATCGACGGCGGTGGTGTCGAAGGGCGACGAAAACATCGTGATCTCCGCCTTGCGCGCATGGTCGAACAGCGCCGGGTGCCAGTCCCAGGGCGTGTGCGCCTCCTCATAGAGATCGTAGAGCCTGCGCCCGTGCCACAACCCGCCTTCGATGACGAAATCGGGCGTGTCCGCGTCCAGGGTGATGGTGTCGGGGCGGTAGGTCTGCAGTTTCACCGCATCGGCCCCACGCGCTTTGGCCATGTCGACGATGGCCAGGGCGGCGGACAGATCCCCGTTATGGTTGGCCGACAATTCGGCGATGACATAGGGCGCGTGGCCCGGCCCGATGGCGCGGCCGGCGATCTCGAATATATCACTCATCTTCCAGTCTCCGAAGTTCAATGGCGTATGTCCGGCCGCGTATGCGGACATGAGCGGGAAAGCGAACCGGATCGGCCACCCGGATCGCATCGAAGGCCTGCGCGAAGGTGGTGTCCGGGTTGATCGCGCCATCGGCGGGGCTGCGCCGGGGATAATAGCTTGGGGCGATTGCCGCATCCTGCGGCCGGGGAATGGCGGTTGGCAAGTTGTCGACGGCCCAGTCCATGAGACGCAGTTCGGCGTCGAAGATCCGGTCGTTGATTTCGTCCCACAGGGCCGTGCGCGGGATGGGGCAACGTTCCTGATGCCAGATGTCACCGGTATCCACCGCATCGGCCGCATCCAGCAGGGTGACGACGATTTCGTCGCGCCCTTCCAGGATCTGCCAGACATGGGGGCTCCAGCCCCGGCCGCGCGGCAGGTCGCTGGCATGGATGACCAGCGTCGCGCCATAACGCGCGCGGTCGTCGGCGCGCACGATTTCGGTGCAGGAAATCAGGAACAGGATGTCACCGCCACGGGCCTCTTCGATGCGGCGCACCAGCGCGACATCGTGCCGGGCGGCCTGTCGTGCCGACCAGGCTTTCAGGCGGCTGTTTACCGGATGTTCCGGAGAGGAACACAATATGGTGATCTTCACGGCGTCGCGGACTCCATCATGATATCGGCGACCCGGCACGCGCCGGTCCCGTCGGTGACCTGTCCGGCGGCCCGACCCATTTCCGCAAGACGGCGGGGGCGGCTCAACAGGTCTTGCAGGACCGCGTCCAGGCGGTCCTCGAATCCTGCGGAAACCGGACCCGCATTCCCGGCGGCGCCCGCTTCGGCCAATGCGGCGGCGATGGCGCGCTGGTTGTCGGCCAGCACCGCGATCACGCCCGGCAAACCCAGGCAGCACCGTTCCCAGCTTGTGCTGCCGGCCGCGCCGATCGAGATGTCGCTGCGCACCATCCGGCGGGCCATGTCGTCCACATCGACCACCACCCGCGTCGCGACGGGCATCGCCGCTGCCTGCGCGCGGATGCGGGCCAGATGCGGCGCGGCGGATCCCATGACGACCGTGACGCACATGTCGCGCCCGGCAACGGTCCGGGCAAGGACGGACAGGACCCGCCCTGTGGCGTCGGTGCCGTCGATCCCGCCCAGCGATACCAGTATATCGCGGACCGGGTGTCGCGTCCGGGCCAGGCTTTCGGCGCGCCGCGCGGCGAATTCGGGGCGCAGCAGCGCGTAATCCGACCCCGCCAGCACCCGCGCCCCCGGCGCAAGCGCGGCGTAATCGGATGCCCTGCGGCCCAGGGTCTGGTCCAGCAGAAGATCTACCGCATGGGGGCGGTCCATCAGATCGTCGGTCGCGAGGATGCGCGTTCCCGGCGCGGCTGCGGCCCGTTCCCACCGCGCGTCCAGGGCGTAGTGATCGACTACGATCCAGTCCGGCGCAGTTCCGCTGTCGCGCGTCTGGGCCGCGTCCGTGTCTTGGGAAACGGCCAGCCAGCCGGCATGGTCGGGGGGGGCCGCGGCCGCGGGCGTCCCGGCGGCCGGGGCGGGCAGAAGGGTGACGGAATGGCCCCGCGCGGCGATCCGCACGCCCGAATGCCCCGGTAGATCGCGGCAGACGAAACGCGGCCGCGCACCTGCCGCGCGCAATGTATCCGCCAGGGTCAGGCAGCGCATCACATGGCCCGTTCCGATATCTACGGAACTGTCGGCACGGAAAAGCACATCAAGCGCCATGACACTCCGCGTCCTGCATGGCGGCGTGCATCAGTTCGGCCCGGCGCCAGTCGCCGGGCGTATCGATGTCCTGGACGCGGTCGGCGGGCAGGTCCAGACCAACCGCGCCAGCCGCGAAGATCGGCGTGCCGGTGCGCCATGTGGCGGCCGTCGCCCAGTAAAACTGGCCTGCATCGTGCCACGCTTCTTCAAGATCCTGGGACCGGGCCGCGAAGGCATCGGGGTCGAACATGGCAAGTGCGCCATCGGCACCCCGCCGCACGGCGCGCTGGATCGGAAAGGGATAGGGCGCTATCGGCAGAACGAAGGTCGCGTCGCCCGCGCCCAGCCGGTCCAGCCCGCGCAGCAGATCCCCGGCGCGCAGAAAGGGCGCCGTGGGATATATGCAGCAGACCGGAACATCCCCCCCCAGCCCAAGCGCGTCGATGGCGTGGGCGATCACGGGCTGGGTCGCCGTGTGGTCGTCGGCCAGATGCGCGGGCCGGACGAAGGGCGTTTCAGCGCCATGAACACGCGCAGTCGCGGCGATATCCGCGTCGTCCGTCGTCACCACGATGCGTTCGAAACAGCCCGCTTCGGTCGCGGCGGCAAGGGGCCAGGCAATCATCGGCTTCCCGGCAAAGGCGCGCACGTTCTTGCGCGGGATCCGCTTGGACCCGCCGCGCGCCGGAACGATCGCGACCGCGCCGGTCACGCCCGCAATTCCCGGCGCAGGACGCGCACGACCCGATCCTGTTCGTCTTCGGTCAGTTGCGGATACAGCGGGATGCTGATTGCTTCCTCGTAGTAACTTTCGGAATTCGGGAAATCCCCCGGCCCGAACCCCATGTCGCGATACCACGGTTGCAGGTGGACGGGGATGTAATGGACATTCACCCCGATGCCGGCGGCGCGCATCGCCTCGAAGACGGGACGGCGCCGGCCCGCGTCTAGGCGAATGACATAGAGATGAAACGCCGACCGGCTGTCGGGGTCGCGCCAGGGGGTTTCGACCGGCAAGTCCGCAAGCAGCGTGTCGTAGCGTCGGGCCAGTACGTGACGGCGATCAACATATTGCGCCAGCCGGTCCATCTGACTAGCGCCCAGGGCCGCGTGGATGTCGGTGATGCGGTAGTTCCAGCCCAGATCGACCTGCTGGTAATACCATGGCCCGTCGCTTTCGCTGGTCATGCGGGCCGGATCGCGGGTGATCCCGTGCGCGCGCAGCAGCGCCATGCGCGCGGCCAGGTCCGGGTTGCGGGTCACTGCTGCGCCGCCTTCGCCCGACGTGACGATCTTGACGGGATGAAAGCTAAACACTGTGACATCCGTATCGGGTTCCGAACCGACGGGGCGACCCTTGTGTTCCGCGCCGATGGCGTGGCTTGCATCCTCGATCAGATGAAAGCCGTAGCGTCTTTTGAGCGCGCCAATCGCATCCATGTCCGCGGGCTGGCCGCACATATGGACCGGAACGACGACCTTGGGCAGACGCCCTTCCATCTCGGCCCGTTCCAGCTTTTCGGCCAAGGCGTCGGGACACATTGTGAACCGCCGCGGGTCGATGTCGACGAAATCCACCCCCGCACCGCAGTAGAGCCCGCAATTGGCCGAGGCGACGAAGGTATTGGGCTGCGTCCACAGCGTGTCGCCGGGCCCCAGCCCCAAAGTGGCGCAGGCGACATGCAGCGCCGAAGTGGCGCTGTTCATCGCGATCGCATGCGCCACTCCGGCGGCGGCGGCGATCTTCGCCTCGAACGCATCGACCGCGGGTCCGGTCGTCAGGTAATCCGACAGCAATACCGCGCGCACCGCCTCCAGATCGGCGTCGGTGATGTCCTGACGTCCGTAGGGGATCATCAGATCGCTCCGATCTTGTAGCGGTTGCTGTCGATCCAGGCGCGCAGCGCCGCGACGTCCATCCATTCGGGATTGTTGTCGGACGCATAACGAAAATCTGCCGATACGCGGGCGCCGTCCTTGATCCGTTCGGCCGATGCCGACCAGTTGTTGATCGCGGGCAGGATCTTGAAATGTTCGTCGTACTCGTAGGTATGGGCCGCGTCCTCGGAACCGATCATCTGTTCGTGGAGCTTTTCGCCCGGACGGATACCGACCGTCTTCTGGACGGCTTCAGGCGCCACGGCCTTGGCGATCTGGGATACCGTCATCGACGGGATCTTTTTGACGTAGATTTCGCCGCCCATCATGTCTTCGAAGGCGTGCCAGACAAGTTCGACGCCCTGCTCCAGCGAAATCATGAACCGGGTCATCCGCGGGTCGGTGATCGGCAGTTCGCCGGTATCCTTGACGCTTTCGAAGAAGGGAATGACGGATCCGCGCGACCCCATCACGTTGCCGTAGCGCACGACGCTGAATGTGGTGCCGTGTTCGCCCGAATAGGCGTTACCGGAAACGAACAGCTTGTCCGACACTAGCTTGGTCGCACCATAGAGATTGACGGGGCTCGACGCCTTGTCCGTTGACAGCGCCACCACGCGCCTGACGCCCTTGTCGATGCAGGCGTCGATCAGGTTCATAGCGCCTGTCACGTTGGTCTTGACGCATTCGAAGGGATTGTATTCGGCGGTCGGCACGATCTTGGTAGCAGCAGCGTGAACAACGAAATCGACCCCGTCCAGCGACCGGTACAGTCGGTCGCGGTCGCGCACATCGCCGATGAAGAACCGCACCCGGGGATCGCTTCCGAACAGCTTGGCCATTTCCCATTGCTTCATCTCGTCCCGCGACAGGATGATGATCTTCTTCGGATTATACCGCTCAAGGGTCATGGGTACAAAAGTATGACCGAACGATCCGGTGCCCCCGGTCAGTAGAATTGTAGCACCTTCAAGCATAAACTAACCCCGAATCAATGACGTGACGTATCTTTTGGGGCGACTCTCTATCTTTCATATAAGTTGCACGAAAGTGGAAAGCGGTGTACCGAAGCGGGAAATTTCTTGCAGAAAAAGGGTTAGCGCGCTGAAAGCGCTTGGCCGCGGGTAGCATAATTTATAATAACCGAAAATTAATTCCGGCTTCGTCGGTTCGTCGGTGGCGGCAACCTGCCGGCATATTTGCGTGGCGTATCGCCTGGAGGCATATCAAATGAATATCGTGCACCTTGAGGCATCGCTTCTCTCCACGAGCGATCGGCGAAGCTTGATCGAAGCCGCCCTGTCGTATTTCTTCGAGGGTATGGACAGGTTCCTTTCGGTCATGGATGGCAATGCCGATTACGACAAGATCATCGCCACGCATCTTGGCGAGGACGCCCTGGAGGCCTTTGCGCCAGATGTTCCGATCGGTACACGCCGCGAAGAGGCGGTAGCGCGGTCGCGCGCGGCCC
>NZ_CANMFS010000018.1 GCF_947497275.1 uncultured Sulfitobacter sp. | reverse complement strand
TACGGCCTATAGGATCACAGATTTCGGGTACTGCGCGCCTTTGAAATTGATCAAATCTTCAATCCTGACTTAGCCTCGGGAACCTGTGAAGCCTGGCGCGATAAGCCTGGGAGCACAACTGAGTTCCGAAACTTTGCGACACTACTGCAAAAGGTCTGTCATGGCTGTGGCGCTTGCCAAATCAACCCGCCGTGGACGGGGTCAGGTATCTCGCCGATGCGCCGCTGCGCTCGGCGCTTGCCTTGGTCTCTCCTCTGGCGAGCGCGCGAAGATGCACCTCGTCCGGACCATCGGCAAACCGCAAGGCCCGCGCGAAGGTGTAGATTTCTGCCAATGGCGTGTCCGGGCTCAGGCCCATCGCTCCGAAGGTTTGCATGGCCCGGTCCGCAACCCGGCACAGCATGGACGGCACGAGCGCCTTGATCATCGCGATTTCCTGCCGGGCCCCGTCGGCGCCTACCGTGTCGATCATCCACGCCGTCTTGAGCACCAGCAACCGCGCCTGTTCGATCTCCAGCCGGGACCGGGCGATCCAGTCGCCGACATTCGCCCGCTCACTCAGGAAACTGCCGAAGGTCTTGCGCTCGCGCGTGCGGTCGCACATCAGTTCCAGCGCGAGTTCGGCCTGACCGATGGAGCGCATGCAGTGGTGGATGCGCCCCGGGCCAAGTCGGGCCTGCGCCATCCGGAATCCGTCCCCTTCGGCACCCAGCAGATTATCGGCGGGGACTTTCACGTTGCGGAACAGAATTTCGCAATGGCCTTCGGGCGTGTGGTGGTTGAGCACCGGAATGTTCCGCTTGATCTCGACGCCGGGGGTGTCGATGGGCACCAGAACCATGCTCTGTTGCAGGTGGCGCGGTGCATCGGTGTCGGTCTTGCCCATCACGATCAAAAGCCTGCAATCGGGATGCGCCGCATTGGTGATGAACCATTTGCGCCCGCTGATGACATAGCCGTTGCCGTCTTTCCGGATCGAAGTCTCGATATTGGTCGCGTCTGACGACGGCACGTCCGGTTCGGACATGGCAAAGGCCGATCTGATTTCGCCTTCCAGCAGCGGCATCAGCCAGTCTTGCCGCTGCCTTTGTGTTGCGAACATGTGCAGCAGTTCCATGTTGCCGGTGTCGGGCGCGCTGCAATTGAACACCTCCGACGCCCACGGGATCCGTCCCATGACTTCGGCAAGGGGGGCATAGTCCAGCGTGCCGAGCCCCTGCCCCGGCGCATCGTCGGGCAGATCGGGCAGGAAGAGATTCCACAACCCTTCGCATTTCGCCAACGCCTTCAGGTCCGCCATGAACGAGACCGGGAAATTCCCGGCGGCGACCTCGGCGTGCCACAAGGCGTTGCGCGGCAGGATGTGGGTATCCATGAAATCGGATACCCGTCGCAGGTATTCCGTGCTGGTGGGGGAATGTGAGAAATCGATGTCGGTCACTCCTTTTCTGACGTGAGCCAATCCGTCCGGTCGCCGGCGCGTCCGAGGCATCCTTGCGCGTTCGGGTGTAGGCTGAATGGGGGTGGCCCACTTTGCGCAGGCGCAAACTTGAACGCGGTGGCGCGCAGATCAGGCCCGCGCGATCGCCTCCACCCTTGCCCCGTCGAAACCCCCGATGAATGCGGCAATTTCGGCGCGTGTCTCGAACAGGCAGGCGGCCGTCGAGAGTGCGTCCGCAAGCCCCGCAGATCCCGCCGTGACAGAGATTTCGCGCCACCGCGCGCGGGCGGGCAGCCCGCTGCGCGGGTCGAGGATATGGCCGACCCGCGCTGCGTCGTCGAATGTCGTGCCACGCGGCGCGGAGGTGGCGAGCGCCCGCGCCGCCAGCGGCACCGCGCCCCCCGCCGCCAGCCTGACCGGCCACGCAGACCCGTCGGGATGTGACCCTAATGCGCGGAATTCGCCGGTGTCGATCAGCACATTCGTCAGCCCCCGGTCGGTCAGCATGTCGGCGACACGGTCCGCGATGTACCCCTGCGCAATACCGTTCAACGTCAGCGCCATGCCCTGTCGCAGCCGGATCTCGCCTGCGTCGAGCGACACGCCGTCCCACCCGGTCACGGCACGCGCGGCGCGCAGATCGTCCGGTGCGGGTGCCATGCCGCGCGCGAAAGCCTCGGCATAGGTAGCCCAGAGGGGTTGCACGGTCACATCGAACCGCCCCGCGCTGGCCCGATGAACCGCACCGGCCAACGACAGACATTCGAGCAGTTCGAACGGCGGTGACTCGATCCGCCCCACCCGGTTGAGGCGCGCGAGCACGCTGTCGGGGCGGTACAGGCTGAAAATATCCTCCAGCCGTGCAATCTCGGCGGCGACACTTTCGGCGATGGCCTGTGCCTCGGGATGCGCGAGGCGCAGCGTTGCGCGCGCGCCAAGGGCGATGCCGCGCCAGGTGTAGACCGGCGTGTTTATCGGTTGGGCAAACCCCCGGGACGGTACGGCAAGGGCTGCGGCGCTGATGGCCAGGAAACGACGACGGGGTATCATGATTTTACTCTCCCAATTCTTTCGACAATGCGCGCAACCGGTTTTCGTAATCGGGGTCATCCGCGTCGCCGGTCAACGCGACCGGGGCAAGAACGGCGTTGTCCGGAATCTCGTCCAGACGCATCACCTCTCCGCCATTCATCCGCGCAAATTCCACAGCGTCGGTTGGCGCTGAGAACGGCACCAGTTCCGGTGCGCCCATGCCCCCCACGACCCGCGAACCGACCACATAGGTCGCGTCCTGCGCGGCGATCCAGTTCGCGGCCCCCGGCACAGCCCAGGTGGCGCCCTGCGCGCCCATGTCGTTCACCCAGACAGCGAGGACTTCGTGGCTTTGCTCCGGCATCCGCATGTAGGCCACGACATCGCGCACCTGGCTGAAGAACAGTGGCGCACCGGGCAGCCCGCCCAGATGGGCCTGCGCCTTGGGGCCGGGATGTTCCAACAGGTCCATCTGGCAGTAATGGCCGACGGCCCCGGCAGTCAGCGGCACGGCGGATGTATCCTGTGCCGCCTCTTCCTTGCACGCCGAAAGGGCCAGCATCGCGAGAACGAGGGCAAGATATTTCATGGCTCGACCTTTCGGAACAGCAGTGTCGCAAACGACAGCGACACAAGTGGCCAGATCAGGATGGAGGCGAGCGATTGCCACTGCGGCACCGCGTTCGCCGCACCGCCGACACCGGATGCGACCGGGGTTGCCGAAAGAGCCGACAGATTGAACAGCCGGAACGCATCCGCCGGATTGGCCAACAGGGCAACGGGGAAGACGCGCGTGGTGAAAGCGCCGCCATCATCGGCAACGACCGCCGCGAGCAGACCCAGATCATAGAGCACGACAAGCCCCAGCCACAGGCCGATGGCCAATCCTGCCGCGCCCGAGACGCGGCGCGCCGTTGCCGACGCCGCGTATCCGATCCCCAGAAACGTCCCGCCCAGCAGCGTCGATGTCCAGGTCAGCGTCCATAGCGCGCCCAGCCCCGACACGGCCGCCGGATCGGCAAGGATCGTCACCGCCGCTGCGGCGCCGTAGCCGGCGAGGATGGCGGTGAACAGGATCGCGGTATGCGCCACGAACTTGCCGGCCAGAACCTCCCAGCGGGCGACCGGATAGGTCAGGACCAGCGGCAAGGTGCCCCGCTCGACCTCGCCCGCGACCGCGTCGAACGACATCAGCAGCGCCACCAGCGGCACCAGATAGACCGAAAGCGAGGTGAGCGATGCGACGACGACCGACAAACGGTCCGCCCCCAGCGCGCCCGAGGGCGCCGACCCCGCTGCAGACAGGACCAGCGAGAACACCACCATCAGTAAAACCGCAATCAGCACCCAGCGGTTGCGGCGCGCGATATGGATTTCCGTCGTGGCCGTGGCAAGAATACGGGCGATCATTGGCCGTCCCTCCGGCTGAAATGGCTATAGATGTCTTCGAGGCTGGGCGGGATCACATCGAGGTCCGACACCTTGCCCTGCAAGGCGGAAATCGTGGCCAGCGTGGCGAGTTTTTCGTCCTGCGTGCAGGTCAGGTGGATCGCGTCGTTGGCGCGGATCGCACCCGGAAATGCCGCCATGATGTCGGGGGCATAACCGTTCATCGCCCGGATATGCATCGCGACGGGCAGTGCCGCCGCGTGGCGTAATTCGGGCAGGCTGCCTTCGGCCACCATGCGCCCCCCCGACAGGATCAAAAGCCGGTCGGTGCGCGCCTCTACCTCGGTCAGCGCGTGACTGGACAGCAGGAACGCCGCCCCCTCCGCCGCCAGCGTGTCGAGCAGATCGTAGAAATCACGCCGCGAAACCGGGTCGAGGCCGCTGGTCGGTTCATCCAGTATCAAAAGCGTCGGTTGCCCGATAAGCGCCTGCGCCAGCCCGACACGTTGCCGCATCCCCTTGGAGTAGGTGCCGATCCGGCGCTTTGCGGCATGGGCCAGCCCGACACGGTCCAGCAGGTCCATCGCGCCGGATACAGCCACGCCGCGCAAGCGCATGTAATAGCTGATCTGCTCCAGCCCGGTCAGCGCAGGATGGAAAACGGCGTTCTCCGGCAGATACGCCACGCGCGACCGCGCCGCCGCATCGCCGGGACGCACGCCGCAAATGGCAATATCGCCGCTGTCCGGCGCGATGAGGCCAAGGATGATCTTCATCATCGTCGATTTGCCCGCGCCGTTGTGGCCCAGAAGGGCCACACGCTCGCCGGGGTCCACCCGCAGCGACACGTCGGACAGGGCCTTGACCCCATCAAAGGTCTTAGTGAGACGTGAGATCGTTAACGTCGAGGTCATTCATTTCACTTTCATTCCGCCGGGACGCCGCATCGGCCTCCAGTGCGGTGTATCTGTCGGACACCGCGATCTGCGGTGCGGTCATCAGCGGCGCGCTGTCGACGACGCCACCGGGAAGGGTTGCCGGAAAGCTCGATTGCGCCCAGCGGATCAGCTGCACCGCAGGCGCGCCGGTCAGCAGTGCCGCAGCGGGTTGCGACCACAGGATATGGTCCATCAGGTCATTGGGGCGAAAGGCACTGTCGGCGATTCCGTCGCCGCCCAGATCGAAACCGGGATGGTCGGACCAATAGTTGCCGCGCCCCTCAAAGCTCCATTCGACATCACGGGTGCCGACGTATTTCACCTGCGTGCGGTTGCCGATGAAGGCATTGCCGGTCAGCACGTTGCGCTCCGACCCGGCGGTGAAGTGGATACCGATTTCGCAGCCCTCGAACCGGTTGCCCCAGATCAGGTTCTTGTGCGCGTTGTAGATGAAGGTGCATTTTTCAGCCCCGCCGCGCACCAGATTGCCCGACACCTCGGCGTTGTTGGCGTAGTTGAGCATCACACCGTGGCTGATGTCCGACAGGCTCAGGTTGTCCTTTACCTCGATGTTGTTGGAAAACATGATGGCATAGCCCAGCCCGTTGCCGATGGACACGTTGCCCGATACTTCGGAATCGTTGGTGTACATGTAATGCACCGCAAACCGCAGATCGCGGAACAGGTTGTCGCGGTAAATGCCGGTGCGCGAGGCGTTGGAAAAGATACCGTCGCGGCCCCAGCGGACTGAATTGCTCTCGACCAACGTGCCGGGAGAGTTCCAGACATAGATGCCGTTGCCCCGGTCGTTGACGCGGACCTGTCGGGTGCCTTCGATGGTGTTGCTGCGCACCTGCGCATCGCGGCCGCCGTGGACGTCGACGCCGTGCAGGTTGCCGATCACCCGGTTGTGTTCGACCACCGCACGATCCGCGCCCTTCAGGATCTTCACGCCCGCGTCCAGCGCCTCGCTGTTCATTCCCGATCCGGTCACTGTCAGGCCGCGCAGGGTCACATCGGGGGCGTCGATGGTCACGACCGTCCCCTGCCCCATGCCGTCGATCACCGCGCCTTCCGGTCCGGTTATTGACAGCGGCCTGTCAATCTTGATTGCGCCCTCATAGCTGCCCGCGCGCAGGGTCAGTACATCGCCGGGGCGCGCCCCGGCGATGGCGTTGGCAAGGGTGCCCTGCCCTGCCGGCACGGCGATCTCGTCCGCCCGCACGGGTAGCGCGAGCAGCAGCAGCACCACGACTGGCAGGACACGGACCATGGCTCAGCTCGCCCGTGGTTCGACAAACATCCGGCCGCGCATCTCCATGTGGAGCGCGTGACAGAACCACTGGCAGTAGTACCAGTAGACACCCGGCTGTGCCGCGGTGAACGTGACAGACGACGTGGCCTGCGGCGCGACCTCCATTGCCAGACCATGATTGCCCAGCGTGAAGCCGTGGGTCAGATCGTCGATGTCATCAAGGTTGGTGACATAGACCGTCACCTCGTCGCCCTGCTGCACGGTGAACGATTCCAGCGAAAAGTTCGGCGCCTGGCTCGACATATAGACGCGCACCTTGTTGCCGTCGCGGATCACCGTGTCCTGCCAGTCGTCCAGATCGACGCCGTCGGCCTCGGCCTGATCGCGGGCATCCTGCCACATCGGATCGTTGCGGTCCCAGACTGACTTCGGGCTGACCTTGGCCGGGTCGACGATGATCGAATCGTGCGGCTCGGCAAAGGTGGGGCCGTCGTGGATCAGCGTCATCTCGTCGCCGTCGATGGCGAACAGCTGTTCGTTCTCGGGCTTGAGAGGTCCGACATTCAGGAACCGGTCTTTAGAGAACTTGTTCATCGTCAGATAGTATTTGTCGCTCGCATCAAGCGTTTCGCCCATCACGGTCGAGTTGTGGCCGGGCTGATAATGCACATCCTTCTTGACGATGATCGGATCGACGTCCTCCCCGTTGTAAAGCTGGATCGCCTTTTCGAGGTTCCATTTCACGACCTGGCTGTCGAGGAACAGCGTGGTATAGGCGTTGCCGTTGCCATCGAAACAGGTGTGGAGCGGCCCCAGCCCCAGTTCCGGCTCGCCCACCACGGCGCTGCGCGGGTCCGCATCGCTGTCGAACAGCGCGTCGAGCTTGCGCACGTCGATGATCGACACCGTGGGCGACAGTTTGCCCGCGATACACAGGTGGATCTTGTCGGGCGCCATGTTACAGCCGTGCGGGTTGTTGGGGATCGGAATGTAGCGGGTGTATTTTTTGTTTTGTCCCTTGCGCCCGTCCAGAACCTTGACGCCGTTCAGCTCCTGAAAATCGCCGGCCTCGATGCCTTTCTCGATTTCGGCGATGTTGAAGACGACGACGTGGTCCATGTCCTTTTCGGTCATTTCGGGCAGGGTCATGCCCATTTCCGAGTTGTAGGAGGTCGAAAAGGCGTATTTGCCGTCATAGTCGCAATCGGTGTTGTCAAGGTTGCCCGTGACCATCACCTGCCACGCCACCGTCATCTCGTCGGCGTTGACGGCGGTATAGAAGTTCACGTATTTGTCCGGCTCGTCGAGGATCTGGCCGTCGTTGACCATCGGCACCTCGTCCTCGCCGTTGGCAAAGACATAGTTGGTGCGCGGCCATCTCTGCGGACGCAGACCGTGGATCGCCTTGGCGTTGGGGATCTCGATGATCTTGTCGCATTTCATCACGTCACAGCGCACGCGGGCAACACGGGTGTTCGCCTTGTCGTTCATGAACATATAGCGCCCGTCGTACGTCCCTTCGGTGAACGACATGTGCGGGTGGTGCAAATCGCCGTTGGGCGGGAAGTCGTGGCCGTTGGCGGCAAGGTATTGTCTGGTCTTGTCGGTCAGGCCTTCGGTCAGGATCTTTTTGGACTCGTTGGTGATGCCCCAGCCGGTGGCCGAGCAGATGTTGAACACCGGCACGCGCATCAACTCGCGCATCGACGGCACGCCAAGGATGCGCATCTCGCCCGCCTGACCCGACGACCAGAAGCCGTAGTATTCGTCAAGCTGGCCCGGCCCCACCTCGGCCCCGGTAGCGGCGCGCGCGCTTGTGGTGGTGGCAACGGTCGCGGCACCGACGGCGGCGGTTCCGGTCAGCATCGCGCGGGTGCCGAACGCACCGGCGAGTGCCGCGCCCCCGGCCGTGGCGCCCAGAAGGCTCCGGCGTGTGACTGGCAGTTTCTTTCCCTCGGACATGACTGTTCCTTTCAAATTGCGGGTTGGGTTTTGGGTTGGTTCGGATGCCCGGTCAGATCGCGGCCCGTATCGGGGGCGGCCCCGACTTTGGCGCGGCGCTTCATCTTCTTGATGACGACGGGGCATTGTGTGGTGGACTGGTACAGCACCTGACAGTGCAGGCAGTTGATGCATTCGTTCGGGTTGATCTCTCCGGTCGGGTGGATCGCCTGCACCGGGCATTGATGCGCGCAGGTCTGACAGGGGTTGCCACATTCGTGATACCGCTTGAGCCAGTCGAACATCCGCAGCCGAGCGGGGATCGCCAGCGCGGCACCGAGCGGACAAAGGTAGCGGCAAAAGAACCGCTCCACGAACAACCCGGCGATCAGCAGCGCCGCGACATAGGCCACGAAGGGCCAGGCGCGCACGAAATTGAGAATGATCGCGGTCTTGAACGGCTCGACCTCGGCCAGACGCTCGGCCTGTTCGATGCTCACCAGAGACACCCCGAAAAGGCCGAGGAAGATCATGTATTTCACCGGCCACAGCCGCTCGTTCAGGCCCCAGGGCAACGTCCACTGCGGAATTCGCAGCGCGCGCGCGATCTGGTTGAGCAGTTCCTGCAACGCGCCGAACGGGCACAGCCAGCCGCAATAGGCCCCCCGCCCCCAGAACAGCAGTGCCGCGGCAACCGCGAACCACAGAATAAAGGTCAGCGGGTCGAGCATGAAGGCCTGCCAGCTGAACCCCTCGGTCAGCGAATTGAACAGCGCAATCAGGTTCACGACCGACAACTGCGCATTCGCGTACCAGCCCAGATAGACCAGAACGACCGTCAGAAAGGTCATGCGGAACCAGAAAAACGCGCGTTCGTTCCGTGTCGCGATGCCCTGGAAAAAGAACACCGCCGTCAATAGCGTCAGCATCGCCGCCAGAACCACGATCTCGGTGGTCTTTCCCGCCCAGATCCGCTTCCAAAGCGCCTGATGGGCCTGATCCTCCGATTGCGTGGTCACTTCGGACACTGCGGCGGGTACCTGCGGCGCGGGGGCCGCCGCAACCGGGCGCAGGTATTGCTCCGGCAGGCTGTAGCCCAGATCGAAGGTGGTAAAGATCTTTTCGATTGCCCCGACCTCGCGCTGCACCAGAAGCTGGATGCGAAAGGGTTCGGTCGGGTCAAAGCCGCTGTCGGCGGGGATCTTGAACAGGTCCGATTCGTTGAACTGCGGCGCGCCCGCCGCGTCTATGCCGTTGATGCGCTGGTGCATCCGGTCCCGGAACCGGACCGAAACATCGTCCTGAATCAGCACGATCCGGTCAAAGATGCCGCCGCGCACATAGCCCGACCCCTTGAACGAATAAAGCCCCCGGCCAAAGATCGCGACCGCGTGATCGCCTTCGTCGAGCCAGGATTGCAGGTTGTCGGCCCGTGCGGTGCCCAAAACCGCCTCGGCAATGGCGGGGTGAGAGATCAGCGTCGCCTGCATCTCGATAAAGGTGGTCTCGGCCGCCTGTGTCAGCGCGCGGTCTTCGGCGCGCGGATCGTCCATCGCGGCAAAGGCGGCGTTGACCTGCCCCACATCCAGCGAGAGCCGCCGCAGCGTGCCGTCGCCTTCCAGCGTCATCCAATCGTCCGCCGCCGTGACGTCGGGATCCATCTCGAAACGCGGGCCGGTCCTGACCTCGACCGCCAGACCGCCCAGCCCCAGCTGTCGCGCCACCTTCAGGCCCGAGCGAATGATCGAATCGTCGATGACCATGATCGTCACGGTCGCACCCGAGATGATGTCCAGCTCGTGTGACGTACCGCCGCTTTCGGCCTCCGCCACCAGATCGAGACCCCGGTAATTCGCCACCAGCGCCTTGACCTTGGCGTCGGGTATGCCGATCAGAACGATCGGCTCGTAATGTTTGACAAGCGAAACACCGATCACCTGCGCCGCATCGTCGACGGCGACCATCGTGTGGATCGGTTTGCCGGAATAGCCCGTAGTAGAGACGAAATCCGACGTGATGAAGGCCCAGCCGATCTGCTCTTGGCCGCGCAGCACCTGGATCACCGGCAGATCGTCGTGGATGGGGCCAAAACCTGTGGCCCCTTCGACAACGTCACCGGCGGATATGTCTGGAAGAAGGCGGGACAGTTCGGACTGTGCCTGCGCCGATGGTGCGAAAAGCAGGGCTGCGAGGCACAAGAAGAATACCCGGAGAAGGGAGCGAAGTAGGGTCATGAGCGGATTTCCGTTTGGTCAATCTGCCCGGTGCGCACAGCCGGGGGGCCACGCGGATCGGCAGACAGGTATTCGATTCGCAAGATCACGATGTCGGTCGCACCCGGTGCGGTGGCCTGTTCCAGAAACATGGCCGACAGGTCCGGAACACCGTCCCGCAGGGCCGGATCGGCGGAAACGATGCAACACGCATGGCTGTCACCGCACTGCTGATCCGGTGTCACCGGCTGGCCATCGCGCCCAAGGCGCACGGCCTGAACCACGCCATCGAGACACAACTCGACCAGCGTCGCGTCCGCCACAGCAATGCCGCGCGACGCCGGCCCGGAAAGGACCAGCGCGAGCGAGACAAACGCCAGTGCGAGGGTGGAGACAATGGTTCTCATGGGCTCTGGATACGCGGCACCGCAGGCGCCAACATTGATCCAGCGCAAACAGGAACGCCAAAAATCTGTTTATTGTTGCGGGAACAGACCTGTGAACACGCCGACACAAATCTGCGGGCACCGACACAGGGTGTCATTGCGAAAGGCCAATTGATGACGTCGACCTCTCACCTCTCTTCATCGGTACGCGCGCCGCTTGTGTGGCGGGCCGGTTGGATGGTGCTCGGATTTGGCGCGCTTGGCATTGGGGCGCTTGGGGTTGTGCTTCCGCTGCTTCCGACGACGCCGCTGGTGCTTTTGGCCGCATTCGCGTTCGGCAAAAGCGCGCCGGGATTGCACCTGTGGCTGACGACGAACCGCAGGTTCGGACCGATCATCGCCGATTGGCAGGATAACGGCTGTATCGCCCCGCGCTACAAGGCGCTTGCCCTGACGATGATGGGGGCCGCGCTGGTGCTGTCCGCTGCATTGGAGGTCGGGAAAGCCGTTCTGGCGATCCAGCTGCTGTGCATGGGGCTTGCCGCGTGGTTCATACTCAGCCGCCCCAGCTACTCCAGTCGGCCACCTGAGGTCTGACGCCCGCCGCGACTTCCGACCGTTAATTTGATCCAGGGCAAAGTTCACCCTGCGCGTCTGCCCCATAAGAGGGCCATGGAACACACAGATACCCTCAAGGCGCTTGGCCTTTTCGACGTGCGCGTGCCGCGCTATACCTCATACCCCACGGCGGCGGTCTTTTCGCCGCAGACCGGCGATGCCTTTCAGAGGGCGGCGCTGGAAGGGCTGGATCCGGCGGATCCGGTATCCGTCTACATCCACATTCCGTTTTGCGAACGATTGTGCTGGTTCTGCGCGTGCCACACGCAGGGCACGCAAACGCTTGGCCCGGTGGAAAGCTATATTGCAACGCTGGAGGCAGAACTGGCGCTGCTGCGCACGAGCCTCCCTGCGGGGGTGCGTATGGGCCGCCTGCACTGGGGCGGCGGCACGCCGACGATCCTTCCGCCGCCGTTGATCCACCGTCTTGCCAGCGCGATCCGGTCGGTGTTTCCCCCCGCCGACGATTTCGAATTCTCGGTCGAGATCGATCCGACAATGGTGGACCGGGCCAAGATCGACGCGCTGTCCGCCGAGGGCCTGACGCGGGCCTCAATCGGGATCCAGGATTTCGATCCGCAGGTACAGCGGGCCATCGGGCGGCTGCAACCTTTCGACGTCACGCGCGCCTGTGTCGATGATCTGCGCGGCGCGGGCATCACGTCACTCAACACCGATCTGGTGTACGGTCTGCCGCATCAAAGCCTTGCGCGGATCGAGGACACGATCGACAAGGTCCTGACCTTTGCGCCCGACCGTGTCGCGTTGTTCGGCTACGCACATGTGCCGTGGGTCTCGAAGCGGCAAAAGCTGATCGACGAAGCCGCACTGCCGGGAGATCCGGACCGTTATACTCTTGCCACCCGCGCGGCGGAACGGTTCATCGATGCCGGGTTGACCCCCATTGGCATCGACCATTTTGCGCGGCCCGGCGATGACCTTGCCACGGCGCTGGACACCGGGCGGTTGCGGCGGAATTTTCAGGGGTACACCGCCGATACCTGCCAGACGCTCATCGGCATCGGTGCCTCTTCCATCTCGCGGTTTCCGGGCGGATACGTCCAGAATGCGGCGGCGACGGCGGCCTACAAACAGCGCATCGCGGCGGGTGCGTTTCCCGGATCACGCGGCTATGCCATGACGCAAGAAGATCAGCTGCGCGCCCGTGCGATTGAACATTTGATGTGCAGCTTCGCGCTTGATCTCGACTGGCTGCGCCCGCGGTTCGGACCCCGTGCCGAAACGCTTTTGCCGCATCTGCAAGACATGGCCGCGCGCTTTGCGCCTTATGCGCGGCTCGACGCCACCCGCATCGAGATCGCGCCCGAGGGCCGTGCCCTGACCCGGATCATCGCGTCGGTGCTGGACCAGCACGTCCCCGACGGCGTCCGCTATTCGCGCGCGTCGTGACCGCGCGAGGGCATCCGGCGCCTCGTATCCCTTGCGGGGGCGGTCAAATCACGGCCACTGCTGTGCTGCGTGAAGAACGCGCAGGACTGTGACGGCGCTGACGTTTTCGGCATAGACCACGATGTAATTTGGCCGAACGACCATCTCACGGGTGCCTTTTACGCGCCCCGGACGGTGGCGTCGGGGATGTTCGGTCAGCCCCGCCGCCATAGCCTCGATCTCGTCCTTGAGCACCTGCGCCGCGTCGGGGTTGTCGTCCGAGATATAGTCTATGATCGCCAGCAAATCGGCAATGGCCGTCGCCTTCCATCGCAGATCAGGCACGGCGCTTTCTGTCAATCAGGGCCTGCGCGTCCTGCATCGCCTGCGCATGTGGGGTGGCGGGGCGTGGATCGTCCAGCGCCTCCTGCACCTTGGCGCGGAACCAGGCATCGTAGGCGTCCGGATCAGCGGTCAGCCCCGCAGGCAGCCCGCCTTCGGATGCAACACGGGTAAGCAGGATGCGCACGGCATCCGAGACCGTCAGACCGACACCGGCAAGAGCGTCGGCGGCCTGCGCTTTCAGCTGGTCGTCCACGCGGACATGAATCATCGAGGTTTGAGCTGGCATAAGAACTCCTCCTGCGGCGAATGTATCTCAATTGAGATGCGCCATCAAGATCCTTCCGGCATCCCCCCAGTTATCGAAGCCAAATGCCACCCTTGGGCGCAGCTTATTCAAGCGCCTCAACGTGAAGCGGGCCGCAATCGGCAAGATCAGAGACGCTGCACGGCGGAAGCGCCTTGGCGATCTGGCGAAGAGCGGTGCGCAGCCCTTCTTCCAGCACCGGGTGGTAGATCGGCATGCGCAACACATCATGCGCAGTAAGGTCGCGCGCAATCGCAAGCCCCAGCAGATGGGCCAGATGCTCTCCGGCGGGGGCGGCCAGTTCCGCGCCCAGAATTCTGCCGTCCGCGCGCGCGGCATAGACCCGCAGCAGGCCAAAGTTTTCCTGCATCACACGCGCCCTGCCCTGCGTGGCAAAATCAACCTCGCCCGTCAGGCAATTGTCGATCTCGTCCGCCTTCTGCCCGACCGAGGCCACCTGCGGCGTGCAGAAGGTGATGGTCATGGGGATCCGCCGTTCCAGCCGCTCGGGGTCCGGGCTCATGGCGTTCAGACCGGCGATGTGCCCTTCGTCGGATGCTTCGTGCAGGATCGGATTGGCGCCGTTGGCATCACCGGCCATCAAGACCGGGGTGTCGCCGATGCGCATCGTTTGCGGATCGACGTCGGGCAAGCCGTTGTCATCCAGCGGCACACCCAGCGTTTCCAAGCCCAGATCCGCGACATTCTGCCTGCGTCCCACGGCGACGAGCACCTTGTCGACAAAGACCCGCCCGCCGTCCCAAGTGATTTCAATCCCGTCCCCGGCGCGGGCCAGATCGACATTCGCGCCGAGATGAACCGCAAATTCGCGGCTCAGCCCGTCGCGCAGAAGCTCAGCGATCTTGGCATCGGCAATGCCCGCCATCTTGTCGCCGCCATCGAACCCGTGCACCTCAAGGCCGAGCCGCGCGAGGGCCTGTGCCATCTCGACCCCAATCGCACCAAGACCGATGACGCCGATCCGGCGCGGCAGATCTTGTTGTTCAAAAAGGGTGTCGGTGGTCAGGATATCGTCGCCAAGGTCCTGCCATGCCTTCGGTACGATCGGGCTGGAACCGGGCGCGAGAATGATTTGGCGCGCTTCGATCTTGCGGTCCTCGATATCGAGGGTGTTCGGACCATCCAGCCGCGCGTGGCCGGAAATGTCGCGCTCTCCCAGTTCGTCAGTGGCTTTCAGCACGCCTTCGACAAAATCATCGCGCAATCTGCGGACCCGTGCGAGTACGGCGGGAATATCGACCGTCAGCCGGTCGGACCCGTCAATGCCGAACGTCGCCATCGAAGTGCGCGCGTGAAAGGCGTTGGCCGCCGCGATCAGCGTCTTGGACGGCATGCAACCGACCCGCGCACAGGTGGTTCCGTAGGGCCGCTTGTTGACGATCACGAAGTCATCGGTTTCCTTGCGCACTTCGCGCAGTGCCGCAAGTCCGGCGGTTCCCGCGCCCACAATGGCTACGTCCACTTTTTCAATCATCGGGTAAATCTCTTTCCACGGTATGTCCTCAGTTTGAATCGTCTTTGCCGGGGTACGCCGTCCCCCCCATTCGGTCATCAACGCGACGCGCTATCTTTGGGTTCCGCGCCCCGTTCCGGACCGGAACCGGTTCCTCCGACCCCGGCCATGACGCAGGGTGGCAGGAATCAGTTGCCAAACCAGCCCAATATCCGCTAAGAAACGAAATTAAAGGCGCTATCGGAATAAAGCGTTACTCAATAGAGGCTGCAGAGCCTGATAAGGCGGAACAGGATGACACACGGGGCCGAGCCTTCCGGGCTGGTGCAGTTCGACATCAATACCCGCATTCGCGAGAATGCGGAAGACCTCGCGGCGGCGCTTGACAGTCACATGCTCAAGGTATTCGCCCCCGATGCCCGCAAGGAGCTTCGCCGGTTCAGCGCGGGCGAGGCGGCGGAGATGCTGGGCATCTCCACCAGCTTTCTGCGCAAGCTGCATTTCGATGAAAAAATCCCCGATGTAGAGTCTACGTCGGGGGGGCGGCGGCTGTATGATGCGCAAACGCTGCTGGAAATCCGTAAGATCCTCGAAACCACCGCCAAGACCCCTGGCACCTATCTGCGCGGACGGCGTCCGGGGGACAAGGTGCAGGTGGTGTCGTTCCTGAACTTCAAGGGCGGATCGGGGAAGACGACAAGTGCTATCCACACCGCGCAGCGTCTGGCGCTCAAGGGGCTGCGGGTGCTGGCGGTGGATATCGACCCGCAAGCGTCTCTAACCACCTTGTTCGGCTATAGGCCAGAGGTCGATTTCCTCAACTCCGGCACCATCTACGATGCCATTCGCTACGAAGACCCCCTGCCCTTTTCGCAGATTATCCAGCAGACATATTTCACCGGCATTGATCTTGCCCCCGGCGGATTGCTGTTGCAGGAGTTCGAGCACGAGACCCCGCAGGCGCTGCGCAACAATATCCAGCCTGCCTTCTACGCCCGTATGGCCGCGAGCCTGCAAGAGGTAGAGGACAGATATGACGTGATAATTTTCGATTGTCCGCCGCAACTTGGCTATCTGACAATGTCGGCGCTCTGCGCCTCTACGGGCGTGATCATCACCATCGTGCCGAACATGCTCGACGTGGCGTCGATGTCGCAGTTCCTGCAAATGAGCGCCGATCTGCTTGATGTCGTTTCGGGCGCAGGGGCGAACATGACCTTTGATTTCATGCGCTTTCTTATCAACCGGTACGAGCCGAACGACGGGCCGCAACAGCAGGTGGTCGCCTTTTTGCGGCAGCTGTTCGGGGACGAGGTCATGGTGGCACCGATGCTCAAGTCCACCGCGATCAGCGACGCAGGGCTGACGCAACAGACGGTGTACGAGGTCGAGCGCAGCGCATTCCACCGCAACACCTACGACCGTGCGCTCGATTCACTCAATCTTGTCAACGACGAGATTGAAGGGTTGTTGCAACAGGCATGGGGGCGGTAAATGGCACGCAAGGGTATTCTGGGCGGTGATCTGCCAGACAGGACACATCGCAGACGCAGCGCCGACACCCCTGCCCCGCCGCCGCGCGGTGCGGTGGGTGCATTGCAATCCTCGCTGACCAAGCTTCAGGAAAACGCGGTGCAGGACATCGACGCGGGCCTGATCGACGATGCCGGCGTCGAGGACCGCTTGGGTCTGGACAGCGCGGCACAGGACCAGCTGCGCGACAGCCTTGCCGCCTACGGACAGCAGGTGCCGGTCCTGCTGCGGCCCAATCCGGCGAAACCGGGGCGCTACGAGATCGTCTATGGCCGCCGCCGTCTGCGCGCGCTGCGCGAGCTGGGGCTGCCGGTCAAGGCGATGATCCGGCAACTGGACGATCACGCGCTGGTCATGGCGCAGGGTCAGGAAAACACCGCGCGACAGGATCTGAGCTTTATCGAAAAGGCGTCGTTCGCCGCACAGCTTGCCACGCAAGACTATGACCGGCAGACAATCGCCGCGGCGTTGTCCATTGATCTGCCGATGGTGTCGCGGATGCTCAAGGTCGGCACCGCCTTTTCCCTACCATTTCTGCGCCAGATCGGCAGCGCACCCGGCATCGGGCGTGATCGCTGGATGGTGTTGGCCCGCGCGTTGGAGGAAAACAACAGCACTGGCCATGTGACCGCGTTGATGAAGACACCCGATTTTGCGACGCTCGGGTCTGATGCCCGGTTCGAGGCGGTGTTCAAACGCGCCACCCGCGCCATTGCAAAACCGGCCAAGGCACCGCCCAGGCCGCGCACCCTGCGCAGTGCAACGGGCACCGCGCTTGCCGATATCAAGACAACGACCAAGGGCGTCACCCTTACCATCGCGGCAAAGTCAGCCGATGGGTTCGACACCTGGTTCGACAGCAACGCCGAGGCGCTGTTGCAAGAGCTTCACGACCGCTGGGAAAACAAGCGGGCGGAAGACGACGGGCATGACAACAATGACAGGAAAGGCACGAAACCCTAAGGACAAAAAAGCCCCCCGAGACTGATCCCGGAAGGCCATTCTTGATCTTTGCACTTTTGAGATAGCCCCCACCGGACCCTCTGTCAACTCTGCATCCCGGTGCAGCGCGGGAAAGCTATTGTCTATCGTGAAAATGTGATGAAACAGAACCACCGAACCGCGTTCGGACGGCCGATCTCGGCTGTCGTGACGAAACCCCGGGCCGTACAGGACGGATCTGGCCTGTGTGATAAATGGGCTTTGCTGACGGCACTGACACAGGCCGCCGGCCATTATGGGCTAAACCACCGCAATCTGGCCGTGCTGCGCGCCTTGCTGAGCTTTCATCCCGACCGGTTGATCGCGCCAGTGGCGCGCAGTTGCATCGTCTTTCCCGCCAACGCCACCCTGTCGACGCGGCTGTCGGGAATGCCCGAAAGCACGCTGCGCCGCCATTTGGCGCGGCTGGTCGAGGCGGGAATTGTCAGCCGTCACGACAGCGCCAACCGCAAACGGTTCGCGCGCGGACGGGCAGGGGAGGGGCGCACCGCTTTCGGGTTCGATCTGTCGCCGCTGGCACGGCTTGCACCCGTGCTGGTGGAGCAGGCCCGTGCGGCAGAGCAGGAGCACCGCGAATTGCAGGCACGGCGCGCCGAACTGGCCGCATTGCGCCAGCAAGTAATCGACCTGTGCGGCCCGTCCACCGCCACGGATGATGCCTTCAAGGCACTGCGTCGCAAGCCGATGGCAGAGGCCCTGACATGCGCGATCGCGGCGTTGAAAGAGGTGCTTGAAACATTGGAAATGAGCGGCTGCGACAACCAAAATGAGCGGCACATACATACGGAATTTAAAGTATTATCTGTAGAGCAAACAGGTGATCCGATTGGTGAGACGGACGACACGCTCTCCTTTGGAGCCGTTGTCGCGCAGTGCGGAGAATACAAAAGCTACTTTCCCGAACCCGCGCGCGGCTGGCAGGATCTGTCGCGCAGCGCCCACGCGCTTGCGCCCATGATCGGGATCGACCGAGCGGTCTACGCACAGGCGCAGGCTGCGATGGGACCAAAGCGGGCGATTACCGCCGTTCTGTGTATCCTTGAAAACTTGGCTCGCATTGCGAACCCCGGCGGGTATCTGCGGCGACTGATGCAGTCCCACATGGCCGGACAGTTGGACATGCACCGGCTGCTTGAGCACGCCGCAGGCGGTGAGTTGTCAGCTGGCAATATGGAAATATCTTTATAAACAGTATATTAGCCTGATGAACCTCTGCCAAATTCGCGTTTATCCGAGGGCAGGGGGCGACTTGCCCTAGATGTACAGTGCGGGGTTCTGTTGGGTGTGAATAGATTGTTTTTACCTCGTTGCGTGCGGCTCCTAAGCTATTTCTACCCCTGTAGGGGGTATTTCCCGAGCCAGTCAGTCACCGGTGTCGGATCGAGCAACTATTTGAAAACAATTACGAATACGCGTCCCACGGCAGGTTATTGCCATGTCCCGCATTCGGTTCTCGTCAATGGACGCCGCCCTGCGATCTGCGGAAAGGGAGATACCGAAACCGATCATTTTCACCAATGACGTGCAAGGCCGGGAACCAAAGCAAAAAAGGATTGTTTAACCACAGTAACACGAACGTGAAATCTCGGGAGAAAACCTATGCACGGAATTTTTTATCTCATCGGCCTGATCGTGGTCGTTCTCGCGGTTCTCAACCTCGTCTTTTAATGCAAGGAGCCAACCATGACTGATAACAATCGAACCAATCCGGCAGACAACCGGGACATGAAGGACAAGGCGAAGGATGCCGCCAACAAGGCGGCTGCGGACGCGAAAGCGCGGGCGGGCGATGTTGCCGATACCGTTGCTTCCGAGGCTGCGGGATACGCCGAAAATGCCAAGGGTGCTGCGGCGGACGAGGTAAAGAATGTCGCGTCGGCGCTGCGCACGGCTGCGGAAGAGATGCGCAACGGATCGCCCCAGGAACGCACGTTCAGCCAGATCGCGGACGGAATGGCAGATGCGTCGGATGCGATGCGCGACAAGGATCTCGGCGAGATGGTCGAGGCGGTCAGCGAATTCGGCAAACGCAATCCGATGATCTTTTTGGGCGGTGCCGCATTGCTTGGCTTTGCCGCCACGCGGTTTGCCAAAGCATCCGGCACCGGCGCACAGCAGTCCGATGCGTACGGCCGCAACCACACCATGGACCGGCCCACCCCCGCAGAGCCGTCCACCGTTTCGCGCAACTATGACGCGCAACCTACTGTTGCAACCACACCAGGGAGGACCAAGGTATGAGCACCGATCCAAACAAATCCGCAGGGGGCCTGCTCGGCGATGCGCTGAGCCATGTCAGCGCACTGGTGCGCAACGAAGTCGATCTGGCGCGCGCGGAAGTTGACGAGAACCTCAAGAGTGCCGGCGTTGCAATCGGGCTGATCATTGGTGCGGTCGTGGTCGCTCTGACGGCGCTTAACGTGCTGTCAGCGGCCTTGGTCGCCGCGCTGACCGAAGCGGGTGTGCCCGCCGGATGGTCCGCGTTGATCGTGGGCGTGTTCTTTGCCGTCGTTGCCTATGTGATGGCGAACAAAGGCACCAACGATCTCAAGCTCCGCAGCCTTGCGCCCAGCCGCACTGCGAAAAATGTGAAGCGCGATGCGCAAGCCGTGAAGGAGGCTTATAATGACAAGTGATACCCGCAAACCCGAAGAAATCGAGCGCGACATCGAGCGCGAGCGCGCGGGTCTGTCCAACACGCTGGACGACCTGCAGGACCGGTTCTCGGTAGAGACGGTCGCGCGCCAGGTCACGGACCAGTTTCGCGAACATGGCGGCGACATCGGGCGGTCTGTCTCGGACGCCGTGAAACGCAATCCGGTCGCTCTGGCTTTGACCGGCGTCGGGCTGGCGTGGCTTATGCTGGGCGACAAGTCCGGAGAGCGTGGCCGCTATGACTATGATGACCGGTATACCGGCCGCAGCGGGCGTTTTGGCGATGATCGCCGTGCTTACGATGACCGCCGGGCCTATGGTGATACCCGTGCGGAGTATGATGACGATCCGCGGATCGCGGCGGCCGGTGTTGCCGGTGCGCGCACCACGAGCCGTTCGCTTGGTCCACAACCGGGCGATCGGACCAAACCTTACTATTCCGGCACCAACCCCGATACCGATAGCACCCCATCCTGGGCGCGGTCGGATGAAGACGACGACGGTCGGAGCATGGGCCGCAAAGTAGGCGATGCGGCATCGAGCGCTGGCAGCAGCGTGTCCAGCGCAGCATCGACGGCGGGTGGCAAGGTATCTGGTGCCGCGTCTTCTGCTGCGGACACGGCGCGCGGTGCAGGTGCATCCGTCGCCGATACCGCCAAAGGTGCAGGCAAAGTCGTGTCGGATGCAGGCAAATCGGTCAGCGATGGTGCGCGCAACCTTGCGTCTTCTACCGCCGACCGTGCGGCGCGGGCGCGTGTCCGTCTTGCCGAAGGGACCGAAGAGTTGTCTGCGGAGGCCCGTGCGCGGGTGATCGCCGCGCGTGAACGCGCCGTCGAGGCGCGCGATACAGCGATGATCTATGCGCGCCAAGGCCGTGAGAAGGCTGCGGACATCTTCGAAGAGCAACCGCTGATCGCGGGCGCACTTGCTGTGGCCCTGGGTGCGGCACTGGGCGCTGCTCTGCCGCGCAGCCGTGTCGAGGATCAGTACATGGGCGATCAGAGCGATCACCTCATGGACGAAGCCGAGCGCATCTACGCCGAGGAAAAGCAAAAGCTGACCAAGGTTGCCAAGGCCGCAACGGAAGAGGCCAAGGACATCGCGGCGGAAGCCAGAAGCGACGTTGAAGATGCGGCGAAGACGGCAGTGGACAAGGCCAAAGCCTCTGGCGAGCGGATCGCGGATGCAGCCGAATCCGAGGCCAAGAAGCAAAACGTCGGTGATGTGAAGAAGTCTTGAACATCGTCCGATAAATTTAGGTCAGCCCGCCTTTTTGCGCGGGCTGACAGTCTTGAGGAGATCCCATATGGCGCGCGGCAGACACGCAGAAACACCCGGCGAGATTCCCGCCAAAGGCTGGAAGGATATCGCACTTCGTCTCAAGGACGAGGTTGCCGAAGACCATGTCGGTCTGGTTGCTGCCGGCGTTGCGTTCTACGCGCTGCTGGCGATCTTTCCCGCGATCACGGCGCTTATGGCGCTTGCCGGTCTGGTTCTTGAACCGGCCCAAGTTCAGTCACAGCTCGAAATGCTGACCGGTATCATCCCGCAGGAAGCCTCGCAGATCATTCTGGATCAGGCAGTGGCCGTGGCGGGGTCAGAGGAAAGTGGCCTCGGCTTTGCCTTTGTTCTGGGCCTGCTGCTGGCGATTTATTCGGCTTCCAAGGGGATGGGCAGTCTGATCGAGGGCCTGAACGTCGTTTACGACGAAAACGAAGAGCGCGGATTTTTCGTCAAGACACTGTGGACACTGGGCCTGACTGTATTTCTCATCGTCGGCCTTGTGCTTGGATTGGGGGCGGCGCTGGCGGTGCCGGCGGTCCTTGGTTTCGCGTCGTGGCCCGGTTGGGTCGAAACGCTGATAGAATTGTTGCGGTGGGCGATCCTTGCCGTGCTGACCGTGTTCGGCCTCGCAGTCGTCTATCGGTACGGCCCGTCGCGTGACAATGCGCAGTTGCAGTGGCTCAGCCCCGGTGCGATTCTGGCCTGCGTGATCTGGGTTGTCGCATCCGTCGGGTTCTCCATTTATGTGACCAATTTCGGCAGCTATAACGAGACGTTCGGCAGCATGGGTGGTGTGATCATCATGCTGATGTGGCTATGGATTTCCGCGTATATTGTGCTGCTCGGTGCAGAGCTTAACGCCGAGATGGAAGCGCAGACCAGAAGCGACACCACTGTCGGACCGGATGAACGGATGGGCACCCGTGGTGCCGAGAAGGCGGATAACCTCGGAGAGGCCGAGGGGGCGTCCTGATACACTGACATTTACCTGTACGCCTGCGCATAACGGAGATCGGCATGACGACATACGAGAAAACAGCCGGGTCGGGCGTTGCTGGCCCGGACCGAAAGGACGTGGTGATTTGGATTCTCGGGATCTTGCTGGTGATCGCCATTGGTGCCGCCTTGCGGGCGATGACAGCGGTGGCGGTTCCGGTTATTTTCGCCGTGCTCATCACATTGGTCATGGCACCGCTGCACGCACGTCTCGAACGGATGCTGCCCGATTGGGCGAAATTGCTGGCGCTTCTGGGAGTCATGGTCCTGTTGCTGGGGATCATCGCGCTTTTCGTGGGCGCACTGGTGTTTGCCGCAGAGCGGGTGTTGGCGAAATTGCCCGACGTCTCAGGCGGTTTCCAATCTTTGCTGCCCTCCGGGGAAGGGGCCTCGGCCCTGTTGGGGGGCCGGGTCCAGGAATTGTGGAGCTCGCTCGGCAGTAATCTGGGCGGCAGGCTGGTCGACCAGATTTCGGGTTTGGCACAGGCCATCGCCGGGATGACGGGCGCATTCGTTACCACACTCGTTCTGATCCTGTTTCTCGTCATGTTGGCGGTCAGCGAGCGGTCGGTCTGGCGTGGCAAGATGAAGTCCTTGTCGTCGGGTGCCGGGATCGAGGGGTGGGCGGAGGCGTTGAACACGGTTGCGGCGCGGCTCAGGCGGTTCTTGGTGATCCGAACAGCGGTCGGGTTGCTGCAAGCGGTGCTTTACGTTGTCTGGCTGTGGTATTTCGGGATCGACCTGTTGTTTGTCTGGGCGATCCTGACTTTCGTTTTAACCTATATCCCTAATTTAGGGTCGATTATCGCGGGAAGCATGCCGGTGCTTTACGTGCTGGTGACCAAGGACTGGCAGACCGCCCTTGGCGTCGCGGCAGGGCTTTTCGTAATCGAGCAGGTGGTCGGCAATTACCTCGACCCGCGCTTGCTTGGCCGCCAAATTGCGCTCTCGCCTTTTATCATTCTCGCCGGATTATTGTTCTGGGGCTCGATTTGGGGGGCGGTCGGGGCGTTTCTGGCAACGCCGATCATGTTGAGCCTGCTTGTCATCTTCAATACGGTACCGCACCTGCGTCCCGTGGCGTTGCTGCTCAGCGACCAGAAGACGCCGGAGGCGCTGGATGAAGCACTGGCGCAGGAATGATCAACCGGCAAACAACCAGAACAGCAACACAAGCGCAGGCCCGGCGATGAGCAAGGCGATGAACACACTGCGCCCGCCGCGTTTACCGGCGGCGTCGTCAGGCAGTCGTGTTGCGTTGGCGTCACCGGGACCGGCGCGGACTTCACCCTGTGCGTCGATCTGTTTGCGCTGTTCCGTGGCGGGGTCAGTACCGGCTCGCGTATCGGGATTTTGGGCGTGATCGGTGGGGTCCACCGGGTCGGCCTTGGGCCGTGGTTTGCGGGGTTCGGTCCGTGCCATTCTGTATTCTCCTTTAGATTTCCGGCTCCCCGGAAGGTTCTGTTCGCGTCTGTCGTCCCGCGCATCATGCGCAGGATTCAAAGGACCAACGCGGCCAGATTGCGGACGTTCCGACGCGGCATCCGGTCTGGTCCGGCCCCGCAGGTTGCCGACGCGCAACCGGGGCCGGAAATGATGGCGCGGGCAGGGCGGTTTGCGGGAACCAATGCGCGAACCATCTGTTGGAGGACCAAGGCCCGCCACCACGGCGCGCGACGCGAATTGGAGCCGTTATAGTGAGCAACGACAAGACCAAGACCCCGACCAAGACCGATCACGACCTTTACTGGCGCGTGGAGCGTGCCGACGACTTCGCGCTTATCGTCGACGCCTGCGCATACTTCATTTGCCTGCGCAAAGTCATGCTTGCCGCGCAGAGGCAGCTGCTGATGATCGGCTGGGATTTCGATTTGGAGATCGAGATGATGCCCGGAGAAAGCGATGCGGAAGGCCGCGCGCCGGACGGGTTTCCCAACAAACTGGGCCCGTTTATCGAGGCCGTTCTGGAACAAAATGAAGATCTGCACATCTACATGCTGAAATGGAACGGCTCGGCGCTGGTTGCACCGGGGCGGGTATTGCCGGGGGCCATGCTGGCGACGTTCGGCAGCGCGCGTATTCATTTCGCGCTCGACAGCCACCATCCGTTTGGCGCGTGCCACCACCAGAAAATCGTCGTGGCCGACGACAGCATGGCGTTCTGCGGCGGCATCGACATGACAGAAGAACGGTGGGACACGTCCGAGCATTTACCCGACGATCCGCGCCGGGTGAAAAAGGACGGTTCGCCGTCCGAACCCTGGCACGATGCGACATCCGCGATGTCCGGACCCGCAGCGGTTGCGTTGGGTGATCTGTCCCGCGAACGGTGGAAGCGCGCCCGCAACGAGGTGCTCGACGCGCCGATCCCTCATGAGGATACCATCTGGCCCGATGATCTCGACGTTGACGTAAGCGGGATCGAGGTCGCCATTGCGCGGACAGTGCCGCCCTTCGACGACAGCCCCCTGATCAACGAAATCGAGCAGGCCTTTCTGCACGCCATCGAATCGGCGCGCGACAGCATCTATATCGAGTCCCAGTATTTCGCCTGCGACACCATTTGCGATGCCGTGGAGCAGCGGCTGAAGGAAGACGGCGGGCCACAGATTGTCGTGCTGAACCCCAAATACGCGCTGTCGGCGTTCGAGGACGATGCGATGCACGAGCAGCGTGACCGGATGCTGTCGCGCCTGTCGGAGGCCGACCACGAAGACCGGTTTCGCATATTCTACCCGGTGACTTCCGCCGAGCAGCCGATCTATGTTCACGCCAAGATCCTCATCGCCGACACCTCGACGCTGCACATCGGGTCGGCCAACATCAACAACCGCTCAATGGGTTTCGACACGGAATGCAACGTCGTGGTGCGGGATCAGGACGATCTGGTTGCCGGGTTCCGCACACGGTTACTGGCGGAACATCTGGATGTCAGCGCGCAGGAGTTCGAGGAGGCTTTGGCGCGAGAGGAGACTTTGATCGGCGCGATAGAGACGTTGAAGACACCGGGCGGGCGTGGGTTGCGCACCCTTTCCGACAGGGAGTCCACCCTGCGGGGCCAGCTGCTGGCGGAAACCGATTTCATGAATCCGCGGTATCACCACGGGGACGAACCATCGGCCGGGCAGGGCATCCGGCCACGGCATATCGCCGTAACGGTGGCGCTTGCCGGTGCTGCGTATCTGGGTTGGCGACTGTGGGGCCGACGAGACTAGCGGCCCGTCTACCGGCGCGGGGATTATCGGATGTCCGAAGGATGCAGGGCAGGTTCAGGCGCAACAGCGCCTATTCCTCACCGTCCGCATACAGATGAACGACCTCTTGCTCGCGGACGCCGCCGACGTGGCTGAACGCACCTCCGGCGGCATAGAAATCCTCAAGCTCAAGCTTGGGAAACACGAAATACTTGCCCGCTACAGAAGCCTTGCGGGCGGCGAAAACAATCCGCTCGATCCCGCAAAACCGAATGGCGGACAAGCACATTTCGCAAGGTTGCAGGGTCGAAATCAGTGTGCAGGACGCCAGCTCATCGACGCTGAGAATTTCGGCGGCCTCATTGAGAGCGACGATTTCGGCGTGGCGGGTGGGGTCGCCGTTTTGATTAACGTGGTTCTCGGCGGTGGTGATGACCTTGCCGTTGAAAATTACGGCGGCGGCAATGCCGGTGCGCCCGGAATCCTCGTGGGCACGAAGCGCCCGCGCGATGGCCGATTGCATCGCTTCATCCTCGATCCGGCTGACTTGGTCGGACATGACGACACGGCGCTCCTTTGATAATGTAGGAGGTGAACGCGTTTGAACCCCGTGCGTTCCGGCAACCCGGTACAAAAAGGAGACCCATTATGCCACACCTCGACAGTATCCTTGAGACGGCGCTTTACGTCGACGATATGGAACGCGCTTGCCGCTTTTACGAGGACACGATGGGCCTGAAACCCTTGCTGAACAAGGACCGGCTGAGCGCCTATGACGTAAACGGCGCCAGCGTGCTGATTCTGTTCCTGCGCGGCGGCACAACGCAGGGGGTGCGCGCCGACAACGGCTATATCCCGCCGCACGACGGGCGCGGTGAATTGCACATGGCCTTCACCTGCGATCACGCCACCTTGCGCGAATGGGAAGCGCATTTCGAAAAGACGGGCATCGAGATCGAAGGCCGCACGCAGTGGTCTGCAGGCGGCGAGAGCATCTATTTCCGCGATCCTGACAGAAATCTGCTCGAAATCGCGGCAAAACCGGGCCTCTGGAAGGGCTATTGATCCTGCAAACAATGTTGCAACCAAGCAGAAGTGTCATTGAAAGTGTTGACGGCAGCAATGCCTGACAGGGCGCAGACCGCGTATATGGCAGGGTCGAAAAGCCATGCGGGGCAAGATCGGTGGACCACTGCCCAAAGGTATACCTTTGGGCAATCGCACGCGCTGCAACAGTCACATTCTGGTTGTGAGGCTCGCACCTAGAAACGGTAAGCAAACCCGATATTCAGGATTGTCGGCTCCACCGATACTTTGCCGTTGACCGGTGCCCCATTGAGGGACCCGGAAAGATCTGTTTCGAATGGCGTGTACCGTATATCAGCATTGGCAAACCAATTCTCGCTCACTTGATAGCGCATTCCAACTTGCAAAGCGGGCGCCCAAGCGTCTTTCAGGTTAAAATTCGCCACGGCATCTCCTCGTTCTTCCGTAAACAATATTCGAGCGATGCCGGCACCGATATACGGGCTAAAAGACGCTTCAGTCGCAAAGTGATACTGAAGCGACAGAATGGCAGGACCATATTTCGTTTCCCCGACGGGCAAACCTGCCAGACTGTTTGCTCCTGTCAGATCGGCACTTGCCGGCAAACCGCCAGAAAAATTCACCGCTACAGCAGAATCCAGAAAATAGGAGACATCGAAACTCAATGTTGTGTCATTGGTAATTTCAATCTCAGATCCCGGTATCGGAGCGCCACCTGCGCGAATTGACTCCAGAGACTCCTCAGTGAACACTTTTTGCTGCGTTCACGCCGAGGAGCCAATCGCCCTTGGCATAAAGCGAGTCCGCATTTGCGGTGTGGGGCAAGACGGTAGTGTCGCAAAGTTTCGGAACTCAGTTGTGCTCCCAGGCTTATCGCGCCAGGCTTCACAGGTTCCGGAGGCTAAGTCAGGATTGAAGATTTGATCAATTTCAAAGGCGCGCAGTACCCGAAATCTGTGATCCTATAGGCCGTA
>NZ_CANMFS010000017.1 GCF_947497275.1 uncultured Sulfitobacter sp. | reverse complement strand
CCGACAAACACCGCAAGGGCCTCCCATCGGGAGGCCCTTGTTGCATCCGGCGCACGGCTGCGGGGATCGTTTGCAGGCCGTCCCTGCATTGAATATGCTGAAGCGGTTGGAATGAGGAGCCGGTGGAAATGCCGACAGATCCTGCAAGACCCGAAGCTGAGACGCATTGCGGTCTCTTGCGGTGCGGTACCCCGCCGTGCTGATCCAGCTGGCGCTTGGCAGTGCGATCTTGACCGTAACGTCGCTCATCGCCGCTCTGTCGTGGTGGGGGCTGGAGAGTTTTCTGAACAGGATCCATCGTTGGACCGTGCAACCTCCCTACGGTCCAAAGCTGACGGGCGTTCTTTCCCTGGTGATGCTGTGGGCGTTATTGATCATGATGGCGTCGGTATGGATCTGGGCCATCGCCCTTTGGTTTCTCGGTACTTTCGTAACGCTTGAGGCATCCGTTTACTTCGCGCTTGTCTCGTTTACGACACTGGGGTTCGGCGATATCCTTCTTCCGATGGAATGGCGGCTTTTGGGCGGGCTCGCCGCTGCGAACGGCCTTATGGTGTTCGGGCTGCTTACCGCAATGCTGGTAGAGACGCTCAGAGAAACACGGCAACGCCAACGGTGGCAGGGGCCGTGACCGCCAGTATACATAGACCACGCGTTCCGGTCCTTTTGGTCCCTTAACGGAGTACGTCATGTCAGAAGATCCGCAGGCCTTCCCGCCTGCCAGTCGCGCGCATCCGATACGGCTTCCCGATGGAAGCGCCCATTCGGGGGTCGTTTTCCTGTCGGCGGTCATTGATCATCCGCGCATCGAAGTTGGTGATTACTCTTATGCCAGTGCACATATACCGCCGGCGAATTGGGCCGCACATCTGGCTCCCTATCTCTATGATTTCAGTCCCGAGCGCCTGATCATAGGAAAGTTCTGTCAAATCGCGGACGGTGTTCAGATCATCACAGCGTCGGCCAATCATCGGTTTGACGGAATTTCCAGCTTTCCTTTCGCGGTGTTCGGCGGCGGTGCGCGCGAGGGACGACCGTCTCTTCCGCCACCGGGACGGGATACCCGGATCGGCAATGATGTCTGGATCGGGCAAAGCGCGCAAATTCTGCCGGGCACGCAGATCGGTGACGGGGTCATCGTTGGTGCAGGTGCCGTGGTCGGGGGCCAGGTGCCCGCGTACAGTTTGGTCGCGGGAAACCCTGCGCGGGTGGTGAGGGCGCGATTTTCTGCGTCTGACCGCGAAACGCTTGCGCGCGTTGCCTGGTGGGACTGGCCCATAAAGACAATTCTGCAATACGAAGCTCTGATCTGCGGTGGTGACGTAGAGGCGCTCGCCGCTGTAGATATTTGAATACTGGGTCGCACGGATTGATTGAAATGGGCAGAGTAAATTATCGCCCTGCAGCACCGCGACATTGGGCTGCTTCGACCTGAAGGATGTATCGAGTTTAATACAAATCGCCGCTTCTCCATATGCGGAACCACCGGCCTGTGCCCCGCAATCGTTCTCTGGGACACAACGGAGTAGTTTCGCAGCCCGCGTTTCTGCTCGTGCAGTAGATCGAAGGGATATTCGCCATCTCAGATGGCGCATAGGCGCAGCTGTTCGGATGGGAAGCCGTGAAACGTCGGTAATTCACCAAGCCATCCAACGCGGCGTACGAAGGCCGTGGCTGAGCGAAAAAAGGCTCCTACCGCTAAGTAGGAGCCTTGCAAGTCGTTGAGGGTCTGTGTGTCAGGCGGCAGCCTCGTTAACGCCACCCTTGGTGGCAATCTTCGTCATGTGGCGGTCACCGTCGTAGGTATTGTCGAGTAGTTTCTCGAGAATGCCCGCGTCTTCGTCCAGACCGAGCCGGTTGGCGAATGCGACAAGGCAACCGTATCCGGCCAGTGCATAATGAACGGTGCGCTGGTATTGCGTGATGATCATTGCGTCCCGTGTCGCATCATCACCAAAGCTGCCGTCAAGAGCGTGCGCACGCGCTTCGCGGGCGAGCCCTTCCATCCCCTTGCAGTGTTCGCCATCGGGGTTGATGTCGTGTGTCGCACAGAGCGATTTAAGCGCGTCCATGCCTTCGCTGATTCCGTTGGCACCAGCAATCAGGGCCTCGCTAAGCTCCTTGTCGGATGCGGCCCGGCCCAGTTCCGTGGTGATATCGAGTGACTGCTTGCAGGCGCTGTAGAGATCCTGAATTTGGTCGAGGTATACGTCGCGGAGATTGTTAAGTGGCATAATGCTCCCTTTCCGGTGATCATTAATTGAGGTGTTGCCGTGCCAACGAACGAGCGCCCGTAATTGTTCCGGGTAAGCTGAAAATCGGGCGGTCTGGTGCAATGTCTCTTGATCCTCGGCGCAAACCGGATTACCCAGACCACCGGCATAGGGGTTTAGCTCAGTTGGTAGAGCATCGGTCTCCAAAACCGAGGGTCGTGGGTTCGAGTCCCTCAGCCCCTGCCAATATAAATACGGCGCTTCCCGCACTTCCGCGTAGAGCAGCCTAGAGCAGTCGGGCGCTTCGGTTTGCTGGCCAGATCGATAGGCCGGGGTCCGTAGCGCAGGTTGTGCGCGTCGAGGTGTAGCGCGAAGAAAATCTTGTCTTAAAAACGAAGTTTATTTGTCATCGCTTTTATAGGGCTTCGAACGGTAATTCGAAGTCCCCTTCCAATTCACCTATCTACAACATCAACCGGTGATACCGTACTTGTGTAGTGCGAAGGAAAAGGTGGCAGAAACAGCCGTTTTAATCCGGAAGACCCATGATGAGCCCGGAAGAGGGTGGATGGCCTAGAGGCCTTTAAAATATGGGTAAGCGCGGAGACGAGACGGCGGGTGTGGTAAATAGGCACTGCCAATTAAACTTCGCACCCCTGATCGCCGTACCAGTATAGAGCAGAAGCGGCGTCATAAAAATAAGGGTTTGGCGAAATTGAGGTGGGACGCGAAACCGGACTGCCGATGAAAACGTCCCACCTTGTTCAAACGTCTTAAAAATATGGTTGAAGCCGTCGGTTGACTGATTCCGAGGCTGGTTGAGGTGGGACGTTTTTCAGAATTGCGCAAGCGTGTTCGCGGAATAACTGGGCGGACCGAGCGAACGGGTGATCTACCATCTTCCCTCTATGCCACTAGGTGACATCGGTAGCGGACAGTGTAAACATACGTTGCATCGACCGAGTCGGACACCTCGGCATAGAGAATTAAGGCGGGCAATATGCTGGATCTAGACCGGGACACAGAAACGGACGAGCCACTTTGGAAGCCAGATATGACGGTTGTTCTCGAGCGGACTAACCTTCCGACTACCGCAGACAATTTCCTGCTGCCGATTTACGAAGCAATTTCGAACGCAGTTGACGGCGTGGAGGCTCGACACGGTAGCAACATTGGCAGTGCGGGAAAGGTATGTATCCATATTTCGAACCTAAACTCGCCAAATGAGTTTGAAGCAGAAATAATGGACAATGGCATCGGGTTGGATGCTGACAACTTTCGGTCTTTCCGTACGCCTTTCTCGGGTCATAAGATGCGCCGTAACGGACGGGGCTTCGGTCGTTTCATCGCTTTTAAGGTCTTCCAAGACGTGCGTTACAGGTCGCGAGCAGAAGGCAAAGACAACACCCTGGTCAAAAATTTTCGCTTCGATATCTACAATCAGAACGAAATCCGGTACCATGATGGCGACCCGAGTTTCCTGGCACTGGGCTTCTTGTAAGTCTCTCGCGCCCAGTCGATATTTGGGAAGACGAAGTAACAGCACTTACTGCGCAGACGGTTCTTGAGAGCATCGGCTCGCATTTCTTAGGCTATTTTTTCAGCAGGGCCCTTCCAAGGATCACAGTTCGCTTCGACGATGGCGACGAAATCGATCTAGCGACCGAGTTCAAGGATCGAGTTAGCAGTACAACTGAAGGCGAGCTACTGATCGAATTTGACGGAGAAATGTGCGCTGTAAATTTTCGAATGGCTCGCGTTCCGAAGTCACGGCAGTTCAATTATCATGCCGTAATGTTCACAGCTGCAGATAGGGTTATCGGTCGGCCACGGGACATCTCCACACTGGTCGGCGCAGATCACTTTATCGACGACGAAGGCGCCAAGTACGTCGTTATCGCTGTCGTAAGCAGCCAAGCTTTCGAGACGCGGCTTAACCACGAACGAACAAACCTAGCAGTTCCGTCTTCAAAGATCGAAGATATCATCAGGGCCATTTCGGAAAAGCTGGATCAATCTGAGACCGACCAACTGGGCAAGATTAAGTCGCGCCAAGAAAAGGCGCTCACCTTGGCGATCCAGGATAGCCCCATTATCCGACTAGGCCTTCGAGGCAAGTCGATCAATGAGTACGTTCGTTCGAGACCAAACAGCTGGAAAGTCGAACAGTTCGTTGGAGACTTAGCACAACATCGCTACCGACGAGCGCGAGACCTTCGCAAAAGCTTGGCAGCGGCGTCGGTCGATAGACCTAGCTACGAGAACGCGGTAAAAGATCTTTCAAGCGAGATCGACAGCGCGAAAAAGGAAGCGCTCGCTGAGTACATAGTTCATCGCAAAAAGATTATTGACCTAATCGATGTGGCTCGTGGGTTTGACGATGCGGGTAAACTCACATCTGAAGATAGTGTGCACGAGCTCATTTTCAAACGTTTTGCAGACAATACCGAGACCGATTTCTGTGAACATAATCTATGGCTGATTGACGATGCTCTCGCTTTCATGCCGTACATATCGAGCGACCGTCCTCCGGATGGAAAATCGCGAAAGAAAGGTGATAAGGTTACTGATCTACTCTTCTATGATGACAGTATGTACCTCGGCGAAGAGGCTGGTACAGCTCTTGCGATAGTAGAATTCAAACGGCCAAACCGAGACGATTATGTGTTTGGCAAGGCTAAGACTGACCCCATAACTCAAGTCATCGAGACGATAGAGAAAGCGATGGAGAAGAGTGGCATGCAACGGGCAGATGGCAAGTTCGGCTCATTCGACACAGTCAGTCGTCGCACCGCTTTTGTCATAGCCGACATCACACCGTCGCTGAAAAAGGTACTCCGACGGCAAGATTTCAAGAATCTAGCAGATCCTCGTATCTACACACGCTACTGGGACGCCGAAGAAATTTTTATCCAAGCTATGGGGTATGAGACCCTTATTGAATTAGCTAAGAAGCGCAACCAAGCGTTCTTCTCCGTACTGATGGGTGAGTAGATAAGTCTGAGAAGCAGCATAGCGGCACGCAAAATTTCGGTTTTATTCCAAGATTTCCTCCATGCTCCAATTTCTCATATTTCACGACCTAAACACCTAGTTTGGATCGATAAAATGTACGAATTCCCTCCTAGTATCTGCAATGATAAGTGGCGGCCCGTCCCGAGGCAACCGGACGCCGACATATTCTATATTCACTGCACAGGAGGATTTCGGGGAGCTAAAGTAAGCGACGATCAATGGCACATTGAACCAATGCTTGAGGGCGGGGAAGCCCGAGCGAAGGGGTTTTTGACCGGTGAGCAGGTGCGCCAAGTAATTCGGATCGGGGGACTTAGGAAGTTGGGCTTTCAGTCAAGTGGCTGGTTTAACGGCCGATGGCGCTCATCTTGGAGGCCGATCATTCCAACGGCGGAAAACCATTTCAGAAGCCCATCAGCCCTCTGGAGTGACATTTCTAGCAACATGTTTTGCACAGCTCGTAGTCAGCAACTAAGAGAACTTGAGACTGCTGACCACTCTAAAATCGCGGAAATATTGGATAATCGAACAGTCGAGGAACGGCTCGCCCAAGCGATAAGCCTAAGTTTGCGCTCTATGGATCTCGCCGTTGAGAAAATCGCTGAACACTACAATGAAGAGCTCGTCAATAAAATGTACGCGGGCCATGTCGCTGGTCAACGAAGCTCCAACAGCATGGACCAGAGTCTTTTTGCTCACGTTCACGGTTTTTTCCTTCAACTAGGTTCGGCCCGGGACTATCTCGCTGCTTTTATTGCGAACCGTCTCGGAATGGATGCAAGCCACGGAAAAGTAGATACAATGAATGCTCTGAGAAAAGAGCTCCGCTCCGAACACGCTGGGATTGAGCCCATCCTTGACCTTCTGATCGAAAAGAAATGGCTAGTGTTGCAGGAAGATAGCCCTAACAGATGGGCTACTGCAGGGTGGTTGAAGAAGGTCACCAACCTTCGGAACGAAATCGTCCACAGGCGACCGTATGGCTCCGTCTACGCCGAGCGTTTTGGATGGGTGATTCCGGTGTGTGCTGAGCGTGGGCTGTACCGCTACTTCAGGCCGATAAAGAGAGAACAACAGACAGAAGACGATCTGTTGGACGTGATAAGCGCCCACGACCGCGCGTGCACACGGCTTTTCTTTCAGGCCGCACAGGCGTCCGGACTAGACGCAAATATGCTGACACTCACCGACAAGGATATCGTTTCGTTGAAAACCACAAAGAAACCATCGGAAGACCGATAGACCTCTCTTTAGCCCCCCGACAAATAATCCGCCGACACCCACCCCCGCACGCCAGCAGCATCGACGGGCGAAACCTCGCACCAGAGTTGGCCGATCTCGGTCACGCAGTCGTAGCGGTTGAGCTCGGTGCCATCGGGCAGGCCCCTGACGACGCCGTAGTCCAGCCCAGGGCCGGTGCGCAGCTTGAGCAACTCGGGGCCGGTCCCGTTCACGATGGCGCGGTCGGCAACGATGCCGCTGCAGCCGGCGACAAGTGTGAGGGCCAGGAGGATCGGAAGCGTGGGTTGGATCATGGGAGGTCTTTCGTTCAGGGTCGGCCCCGTGGGGCATGTCGTTTTCAGGCTGCGGCCCGCTCGATCTTCACGGCCGTGCCGGAGGCGACCAGCATGACCATGCTCCATCCGCCGTCCCCGATCTGGACGTAATCCAGATCAACCGCGATCACCGCGTCGGCCCCCTTGCGGTGGGCTTCCTGTTTCAGCTCGTAAAGCACCGTCTCACGTGCGTCGCGCATTGTCTTCTGAACCGCAGCCGATCTGCCGCCGACGATGTTGCGGATCGATGCGAACAGATCCTTGAACACGTTCATGCCATACGCGCACTCGGCGGTGATGATGCCGAGGCGCTCGCCGATGAGAAGGTCGGTTTGCATCTCGGTCGTGACGATGATCGCGTCGATCGCGGCATCCTTAGCCAGCAGCGCCTGTTCGGCCGCTTCGGCATCAGGGTCCTTGTTCGCACATATGTTGCACAGACCCGGCTTGGCCTGGTTGAACATGTTAAGAGCTTTGCCACAGTCGCTGCAGTTTCGCATATTCTTAAATCCAACTGTGTTTGAAGCGGGGTTTATTCCGCTTTGGACGGGGCTTTTCGCCGGGTGGAGGTTTCGCCAGGCTTACATTGTGCTTGTGTCCTGACCAGACCACGCAACCAATGATCTTGATGCGGTTGGCGTCCTCGCCCAGGCGCGCATCCGTTCCATAGTCCGGGTTGATCGACTGGAGCAACAGCCCTTCGTCGATCACTTCAATCTTCTTGACCCGCGACTGGCCGTCCAGGTCCACAAGGCCGTAGGAATAGCCATAGCTCAGCTGGTCCGTTGGACGGCAGTCTAGCAGGGCAAGATCCCCGTCACGCAGATCGGGATACATACTGTCCCCCCTGACGCTCAAAACCATGCAATCCTTCTCGGACAGGTACATTCCGCGCAGCCAGTCCTTGCGGAACGCGACCGGCGCGAGAGGTTTTGCATTCTCACCGTTCGTTCCAGGACCCGCCGAGAGCTGGACGTCGAAGTGATTGATGAAGGCAAACTGATCCAGCAGGGAAAGACCTTCGTGCTTGCTGTCGGGTGTAGATGGCTCATCGGTCCTTTTCGGCCCAACGTAAAACTCAAACCCGAGCGCATCGCATATGGCTTCAAGCTTCTGTGCTGAAGGCGACGATCCACGCTTAATCGCTTGTATGGCACTCGAAAACGTCCCACCTTGGCGATTAACAAGCTCTAAGCGACATTGGCGTCAATCCATATTTTAAAGGACTTAAACGAAGGTGGGACGGCAAACAGGTTTTCGCCGTTTGCCGTCCCACCTTGAAGCAACGCTACCGTTGATTTCATTGAACTTTCGATTTCAAGCCGTCGCTGCCGCGCGCAGGGTGCGAAGTTTATTTGTCAGTGCCGATTTGCAAAACCTTCGCGACTGCGCGGTCAAATCACCATATTTTATTGGCAATCTCTCATCCGGTATCTTCCTAGCTCTTTATGGGACTTCCGGTTTGAAACCCCTGTTTAAAACAGCATTCTCTTCGCACTACAAGATCCAAGCCGTGTCTTTGGTGACGGTCAGGACCGTGACGGCCTTTTTATCCGGGGCTGGCATCGGAGGTGTTGACGCACTCGGAAGAACTCAGTCTGAGCATCCAGTCGGCTGGCGATAGAGCCGCCGGGACTGCCCGTCGCCCCATCTGGTCGATGTCGCGCACACCACCCGCCGTGTGCAGTGGGCGTCGCTGCCGGTTTCGAGTTTCTGCACGTTTTTGAGCGGATTGAAAAACAGCGGATGCGGGCCTGTGTCGGTCCGCTGACGGCGACCGGATACCCGATCAGCTGTGGCACAAATATTGCGCTCATTTGATCTCGGACAATGTTCGCGGTGTATCGCGCGGGTATCAAAGGTATATCCGTGGCGTCGGATGCGCCGTAGGTGATGAAAAGGAGAAACCATATGCAGGTGCTCGTCTTGTTTGCGTCCATCGAGGGACAGACCCGCAAGATCGCCGACTTCGTCGATGCGCAGGTGCGCCGCGCGGGCCATGAGTCGACGCTGGTCGATGCATCGGAAAAAAGGGCGGTCGTGACGTTCGAGGGGTACGATACCGTCATCCTCGCAGCCCCGGTGCACGAGCGCCGGCATCCGCCGAACTTTGAAATCGTGTTGACGGCCAGCCGGGCCGACCTCGCGGCACGGCGCACGATGATGATTTCTGTCAGTCTTGGAGCCGCGTTTCCCGAATTGCGCGAGGAAGCGCAGGAGTATCTGGAAGAAATGAAGATGCGGACCCGGTTGCAGCCGGACGCCGAAGTGTTGGTTGGCGGTGCCGTGCGGCCCAGCAGTTACGGCTATTACGAAACCGAAGTCCTGCGGCATGCCGTTCTGCGCAACCAGAACATCGACCCACGCACTCAGGAACATGAGTTCACGGATTGGGATATGTTGGAAGACGCTGTGGGAAGTTTCATCGCCACTGCCGCGTAAAACGGAACTCCTGTTTTCGGAGCGTATGGCCGCAAATGAATGGCGGCCAGTGCCGACAAGAAAAGAGGCCGGTCCGCGTTACCAATCGCGGCGCGCTGCGATGATAGTACTCAGGGAGGTGCCCCGCCCTGATCCCGTGCGGCGGCGGGCGGAATTTGGGTGCTGTGCTCCAGCCTTGCATCAGCGGCGGACGTGCCGAAGACAAGGACGGGGCAGCGGGCAGCCTCCACCAAGCGTGCAAGGTCGCCGCGTGTGCGCACCGGGCCGTCGGACAGATCAATCAACACTGCCTGTGCGTGTGTCCGGGTAAGTGCCGCAAGGGCGTCCTCAAACCGCGCAAACCGGACCTCACCTGCGGATGGCGGATCGACTTTGTCTTCCGCTCGGCTGCCGACCGAAAACACCACGCGATTTGTCGAAAGCTGGTGTGAAAGCGCCTCGGATACATCTTTCATCGTCTGGCTGGATTGATCAACCATCTCCAGAACGACGATCTTGCCGGGGATCTTGTGGACCTGCCGGTACCCGATCACGAGGATGTCCCAGCTTGCGGCGGCGCGCAGGGCGGTACCGACGAGTTCACCCTTGTCCTGCGCCAGAACGCAGTCTGCGCCGACGGGAAACGCGGCGCGGGCCAGCGATTTGCGGAACGCACGCGCGTCGGCTTTCATCAGGGTCCGCAGTTGATCGAGGCCGGGCGGTATGATCGTGGCGCCACTGAGCATCACGATGCGTTGGTGCGGCATCTGGCATGTTGCGAGTGTTGCCACTTCCTCTACCAGCACGCCGCCCAACCCCTTTCGGAAACGGGATGGCAACCGTTCGACCAGACGCAGCGCCGCAGCGGCATCGGCGAAAGAGCCTGCTCCGACGAGAATACGCATGCTGTGGGGGGTGCGTTCTTCGGTCATCCGGTCTGCCCGTTGTTCTGTCTGGGTGTCTGGTCTCCGAAACGGCGGCGTACTTGCGCGAAACCGCGCAATTTCGCCTCGACCAACCCATTGATGCTGCTAGCAGGAAAATCACCGTCCTTCCTGCGTTTGCCGGCGGCGGTTCCAGTCAGCACCTCGATACCTTGATCTATCGTCTTGATCGGTACCACCCGAAATCTGCCTGCCTCTGCCGCTTCGACCACGTCGCGGCGCAGCATCAGATGGTCGACGTTCGATGCGGGGATCAAAACACCCTGGTCGCCGGTCAGACCACGCGCGTGACAAATATCGAAAAACCCTTCGATCTTTTCGTTCACACCGCCGATCGCCTGCACCTCGCCGTTCTGATTAACGGAGCCGGTCACGGCCAGCCCCTGGCGCACCGGCACGCCCGATAGGGCGGAGAGCAACGCGTAGAGCTCTGCGGAGGACGCGCTGTCGCCGTCAACGCCGCCATAGCTTTGTTCAAACACGAGACTGGCCTGCAAGGACACAGGGACGTCCAGCGCGTAATGCGAGGCAAGATAGCTGCCAAGGATCAAGACCCCCTTGGAGTGCAGCGGGCCGCCAAGCTCGACCTCGCGTTCAATGTCGATCAACTTGCCGGTGCCCATGCGCACCCGCGCGGTGATGCGGGAGGGGCGGCCGAAATGGTGCGTGCCGATTCCAACGACGGAAAGCCCGTTGACCTGCCCGACCGTGCGGCCATCCGTGTCGATCAGGATGGTGTTGCGGGTCACGGCCTCCTGCATCAGCTCCTTGATGCGCGACGCCCTGAGTTCGGCCTGATGGATCGCCGCCCTGATATCGTCATCGGAAATCAGGTCGTGGGTGTGCCGTCCTGCGTAGAAATCGGCTTCGCGCATCACGTCCGTCAACGCGCCCAGCCCAAGCGTCAGTTTCTTCGTATCATCGGCAAGCCGCACCGCGTGATCGAGCAGCGCGGCCACCGCATCTGCGGTCAGCGGCCTGAGGTTTTCCTTGTGCGCATAACCCGCGACGATCCGCGCCAGCGCACGGGTGTTGCCAGCGGTGCGGGGCAGGTCGTCTTCGAAGTCGGCTTGTATCTTGAATAGCTGGCCGAATTCGGGATCAAGCAGTGTCAGCAGCATGTGCAGACGCCGGTCCCCGACCAGTACGACACGAACGTCAAGCGGAATAGGGTGCGGCTCAAGTGTGGTGGTGGAGGAAAAGCTCAGCCGCTCCGCCAGAGACGTGATCGAGATCGACCGACTTTGCAGGCACCGTTTGAGCGCATCCCACGCATAGGGCTCGCTGAGCAGGCGGTGCGCGTCCAGCACGAGATAGCCGCCGTTGGCGCGGTGCAGTGCGCCCGGTTTGATCAATGTGAAGTTTGTGGCAAGTGTTCCCATCTCGGACACATGCTCGATCCGTCCGGTCAGGTTTCCAAGCGATGGCAGGTCTTCGCGCACAATCGGCGCCAGGCCCGGACCGGTCTCGTGGGACACCATGATATTGATGGCATACCGATCAAAGATCGCGTCCTGATGATGTTTGCGAACGACATCGGGAAAGGGGCCGTTGTTCGCCTGCCCGTCTGCCACCAGGAACAGTTCGGCGTTCGAGATCATGTCGGCGCGCACCCGGTCCAGATAGGTGGTGACGCTGGGGGTGTCGGCGAATTGGGTCTCGACTTCCTCGACGCGGGCGGACACGGACCGCTCCGCCATCGCCGCGTTCAATGCTTCGACCCTTTGCCGATGCTCCTTTTCCAGTTGCGGCCCCTGTTTCAGAATTTCGGTCAGCTGCTTCTGAAAGCGCGCGATCTTCGCGTCTATTTCGTCGCGCTGATCTTCTGGCAAAGCCTGATAGACATCCGGTTGGATCGGCTTGCCGTCCTTTATGGCAGAGAGCATGAACCCCATCGGCGTCCGCAGCAAAGCCATCCCTTCGGCCTGTGCGCGTTCCGCGAAATCGGCGATCGGCTCTTCGTGCTTTTGGCCAAGCTCCTCCTCGATGGCGCGCCGCTGGGTCTGGTATTCTTCTGAGTCGAACAACGCCGGGATTTCGATCGCGAGATCATCGACCAGCCCCTGCATCGCGGTCTTCAAAGCGGACCCGACGCCGGGGCGGAGCTTGATCGCATGCGGTTTGTGGGGCGTGTCGAAATTGTTGACGTAGATCCAGTCGCACGGCGTCGGGCGCCTCTCGGCCGCCTGAGACAAAAGCTGTGCGACAGCCGTATGGCGCCCCGTGCCCTCGCGCCCCAGCACATAGAGATTGAAGTCCTTGTGGTCGATTTCGGCCGACAGCCTGATTGCGTCGATGGCCCGGTCCTGACCGATAAACTCATGCGTGGGTTTGAGCGTTTTGGTCGTTTTGAACCCCAGCTTTGCGGGGTCGCATTCCGCGCGCAACCGGCTTGCAGGCAACCCCATGGGAAGGGAGATTTGTTTCGAGGACTTCCGCGCCATCTCAGCTTCGCCGTATCTTTAGGCGGCGGCGCGTGCATGGCGGGGTCGCGTGTTGAAAGGGGTGCATGAACGGGCTCCGGTGGTCTGTGGTGCCCAGTGTGACCCAACCACGATTTCGGGTATTGATACGTATCAATGCACGTCGTTTTTTTGGGCGTGGGCATGTCCGGGCAGCCGGTCAGCCACCGTGTTACCGCGATGATGTCATGTACCTGCCGCAATCTGGGGCTAGGCGTAATTCCATTCAAATCGAGCATACCGGATTGAAACCATGACCTCAGCTTCGCGCAAATTTCCTGCGCACGATACGCCCGTCGCGCCGCAACTTGATGACGACGCTCTTTGCGCGATTCGCTCTCTGGTTGCCGAGCAACCCGGAGAGGGATCTTCGCCAGCCAGTTCCAAGGTTTCTCGGAACCTAGCAAAGTCGCACGTGGACCCTTCGCAGAAGGATGCCGAAGTCGCCGCGCCACGCCCGCGCAAAGCGCGTAACCTGCCACTTTTGGCGGATCCGGGTGCCGATGATCTCGCAACGAAGCCGCGCAAAGCTTTTGCGGTCCGTAATTCCGGCGCGGCGCCACGCAGGAGAGATGGCGCTTTGGGACGTCTTTCCGACAGAATGCGTGCGTCGCTTGCCAGCTACCGGTTCAGACCATGGTACGCGGTACTTGCCGGTTTCGCTCTGCTGATCGTGTTTCGTCCGTGGCTCATGCTCGGGGTGGCTTTCGTAGGTCTTTTCATGGGGATCGGCGTGTACCTGATACTGGGGTATGACGGCTTCTGGCGTGGGGTGATCAGGGGCTCGCGCTGGTACGCGCGTCGCAACCCGCTGCGCGCCAAGATCATTCACCAGCGTCTCGATGGCTTCGCCATGCGGTGGGATGCGGTTCTTGACCGGTTCCCCGAAGGTACTGTCGACGGATTGTACTTGCCCGATGTCAGCGAGCTTGCAACGGCGGACGCGCGGCATGATCAGGCTATGGAACGCCGACTCGCACGCCTGCGTGAGAACGAGGCGTAGCGCGCCCGCGGGCAGGGGGCAAATTGCAGCCTTGAAAGAGCTTCCCGCAGCCGTTAAATGCTTTGAACGCTCCACCAACGGGATATGATCATGGCCACCACCAATCCGCTTCAGTTCATTCAGCAGGTTCGCGCAGAAGTGGCGAAAGTCGTTTGGCCAACCCGCCGAGAGGTGCTGTTGACAACGATCATGGTCTTTATCCTTGCCGCGCTTACGGCGGTGTTTTTTGCGCTGGTCGATATCGTGATCCGCAGCGGGCTACAGTACGTTCTGAGCGTATTCGGCTGACACCGGCGCGGCAGCGCGAATTCTTCCACAAACACTTGAATCCTTCGGACGCGTGGGCTAGTCCGCAGGCCTGACCTACGGCAGGGCGCGCGGCGATTCGAGTTGCGCGCCGATTGTTGTTGAAGGTCGCGGGCTTCGTATCCGCGCTGAACTAGCAATTCTGCATGCTCTTGGCGTGCGCAAGACAAGGACGGAAAGATCAGATGGCAAAACGGTGGTATTCGGTCAGTGTCCTGTCCAACTTTGAAAAGAAAATCGCCGAGCAGATCCGCACCACGGTCGCCGAGCACGGGCTGGAGGATCAGATCGACGAAGTTCTGGTGCCGACCGAAGAGGTGATCGAGGTCCGTCGCGGCAAGAAAGTGACGACAGAGCGGCGGTTCATGCCGGGCTATGTGCTCGTGCACATGGAGATGTCCGACCAGGGCTACCATCTGATCAACTCGATCAACCGCGTAACCGGATTTCTGGGGCCGCAGGGCCGCCCGATGCCAATGCGCGACGCCGAAGTGCAGGCGATCCTTGGTCGCGTACAGGAAGGCGAAGAGACACCACGCACGCTGATCCACTTTGAAATCGGCGAACGGGTCAAGGTTGCAGACGGTCCGTTCGAGGATTTCGACGGCATGGTCGAGGAAGTCGACGAGGACAGCCAGAAACTCAAGGTGATGGTGTCGATCTTCGGTCGCGAAACGCCTGTCGAGCTGGACTTTACCCAGGTCAACAAACAGGGCTGAGTGCGGACGGGGCAACCTGCTTTGTGAAATTTTGGCGTCACCTTTTGCAGGGTGGCGCCTTTTCTTTTGGTAAGGCCAAATCGGGGTCCAGAGATTGCCGCAGGCGGAGGTCCGCTTTGCGGACGAGGCTATCGTTGCCGATTGCAGTCACACGTCGGCCACCAATACATTGTTCCGCCATGGCAAAAAGAACTTACTGTTTGATAAAAGAGTCGAAAACTAACGGAATTTCTTGCTGCAAGTCCTCCAACGTGGGGTAAAGGTGTATCGAGCCGGGTCTGCCTGTTCGATGATGCACGAGATACGCAAACCCGTCAGACGAGAAACCGCAATAGCGATTAGCAATTTCCTTTATACAAGTTGCCTTTTCGATTGAAGGGCGAGGACGCTCGAAGATGCTTGTGTCTTTGCTCTTGATAACTCTCAGTAACAGACTGTTCTCTCTTGGCGGTCTTTGCCCATGCTTGGCGTGGTAGCCGGGGAGCTCCAAACTAATCTTAAGCTGCGGTTTGCCGGTTTGCGCGTACTGCAAATACGGAGCGTATCGCCACGGAACAACATGTTTATCACCAGATATATTTGCCTGCAAAATATATCCGGAATCCCAGCGGAATGAGGATGTGTGAATCCCGACGAGAACAATCAACCCGAAAAGCGGCAGCAATAAGCTATGCTTTTTCGCCTTGTCAATTCGGTTGTTGAGGGCGCTGGCAACCCAAATCACCACGCATAACTCAGCAAGAATATGAAGGCCAAAATACTGTAAGCCCCAAACCCCGTGAGCTAAGTCGCGGTAGTGTTCGCCCGTCAACCAAGCTTGGTATCTGAAACCGTCAATGTCGACGTCAACAAAAAAGAACCTGCTGGCTATCGAGAGAACCCAAATTAGAATTAAAACCCAATACATTTTAAGAGGCCAAGATTAGTTTTCTGTTTTTAATTACAGCATGATCATAGGAAAGGAAATTCCAATTCTGCAAGCGTCGAGTCGGGTAACTTGCCTGTTTGACAATTTGAAGGTGCGGCGTCCAGACTGGGCTCCAAGCCGCCATTCGCCACTCTCACCAACCATTGCTTGCATTATGCACCCCATATCGGTATCGGGTCCAAGTTGCCCACGGGCGACTCACTCATGTGGGAGGCGCGCGTGCCGCGGCACGTCACCCGGACCACACAACACATGGCCCGAGGGACGCGTCCCGGAGGCGTTGGAATAGGAGAAGGCCAATGGCCAAGAAACTCGTCGGTACGATGAAGTTGCAAGTCAAAGCGGGCCAAGCGAACCCGTCCCCCCCCGTAGGGCCAGCGCTGGGTCAGCGCGGGATCAACATCATGGAATTCTGCAAGGCGTTCAACGCCAAGACTGCGGACATGGAGCCAGGTGCGCCGTGCCCGACCGTGATCAGCTATTATCAGGACAAGTCCTTTACCATGGACATCAAGACGCCCCCCGCGTCCTATTACCTGAAAAAAGCGGCCAAGATCAATTCCGGTGCGAAAACGCCGAGCCGTGAAACCGTCGGCACCGTCACCACCAAGCAGCTGCGCGAGATCGCCGAGGCGAAAGCCGCCGATCTGAGCGCGAACGACGTGGAAGCGGCGATGAAGATCATTCTGGGCTCTGCACGGTCCATGGGCATCGAGGTAAAGTAAGATGGCAAAGCACGGAAAACGCACAACCGCCGCGCGCGAAGCATTCGCAGGCAAAGAGAACCTGTCGGTCGAAGAAGCGGTATCGCTGATCAAGACGAACGCAAGCGCCAAATTCGACGAAACCGTCGAGATCGCCATGAACCTCGGCATCGATCCGCGTCACGCGGATCAGATGGTTCGGGGTGTTGTCGGCCTGCCCAACGGCACAGGCAAAGACGTGCGCGTCGCTGTCTTTGCGCGGGGTGCCAAGGCGGACGAGGCGACAGCCGCAGGTGCCGACATCGTCGGTGCCGAGGATCTGATGGAAACGGTACAGTCGGGCAAGATCGATTTCGACCGGTGCATCGCGACACCCGACATGATGCCGATCGTCGGCCGTTTGGGTAAAGTTCTGGGGCCGCGCAACCTGATGCCGAACCCCAAGGTCGGCACGGTGACGATGGACATCGAGGCAGCCGTTAAGGCAGCGAAAGGTGGCGAAGTCCAGTTTCGCGCTGAAAAAGGCGGCGTCGTGCACGCGGGTGTAGGCAAGGCCTCTTTTGACGAGGCCAAGCTTGTCGAGAACATCCGCGCCTTCGTGGGTGCGGTCGCCAAAGCCAAGCCAGCCGGTGCAAAAGGGTCTTACATGAACAAGATTGCATTGAGCTCGACAATGGGTCCTGGTTTGACGGTTTCGATCGACAACGCAAACGCCGAGTAAGCTGGCGTATCATTGATGAACGGGCGTTCCTTCGGGGGCGCCCGTTTTTTATGGGCGTGGGTATGACGTGCCGATTGCATAAAGTGTTTGGAGATCGGGAGCGCCGCTGGTATCGTGGGATCACGCGGCTGTTTCCGAAAAACTTCCGATTTGCTGTTGGCATTCCCCACCAATCCGACTAATTCAACCCTTGCATCCAAGCGTACGATTCGTCGTGCGCTTTTTGCGCTTCGTCCGAGATGGCGGGTGGTGCGGGGAACCGGACCATAATTCCTGCCTGAGACGGGGAATGACTGCGACTTTTCGTGAGCCACGCTCTCGGACGGTCTTGGGAAGGACCCGTATGGACCCGCTGTTGGGCATTCGCCCAACGAAACGAGCCCGGGGGGTCACACCTCCGAAAACTTTGGAGTGAAACTGTGGATAGAGCACAAAAAGAACAGCTGGTCGACGAACTCGGCCAGATCTTTGAAAGCTCTGGCGTCGTTGTGGTAGCCCACTACGTCGGTTTGACAGTCGCCGAAATGCAGGATCTTCGGGCGCGCGCACGCGCGGCTGGCGGATCTGTGCGTGTTGCCAAAAACAGGCTCGCCAAGATCGCCCTTGAGGGCAAGCCATGTGAAAGCATTGCTGACCTTCTGACGGGTATGACCGTTCTGACCTACTCTGAGGATCCTGTGGCCGCGGCCAAGGTTGCTCAGGAATTCTCCAAGGAAAACCCCAAGTTGGTGATCCTCGGCGGAGCCATGGGTGAGAATGCGTTGGACGTCGCCGGTGTGGAAGCCGTGTCCAAAATGCCTTCGCGCGAGGAGCTTATCTCCACGATCGCGGGCATGCTGGGCGCACCCGGTTCCAATATCGCCGGCGCCATTGGCGCACCTGCAAGCAACATCGCATCTATCTTGTCGACGATCGAAGACAAGGCTGCGTAAGCGACAATACCGTCAAATCGGCGTGCTGGTTGAAACAACACGTTGGAACACACATATCGTTAACGGAAAGAGCTAAAACATGGCTGATCTGAAAAAACTGGCAGAAGAGATCGTTGGTCTGACACTGCTTGAAGCACAAGAACTCAAGACAATCCTCAAAGATGAGTACGGCATCGAGCCCGCAGCTGGCGGTGCAGTGATGATGGCCGGTCCTGCCGAAGGTGGTTCCGCCGAGGAAGAGAAAACGGAATTCGACGTCGTTCTGAAGAACGCCGGCGCGTCCAAAATTAACGTGATCAAGGAAGTTCGCGGCATTACCGGTCTTGGTCTGAAAGAAGCCAAGGATCTGGTCGAAGCTGGCGGCAAGATCAAGGAAGGCGTCGACAAAGCCGAAGCTGAAGACGTCAAAGCGAAGCTGGAAGCAGCAGGCGCGGAAGTCGAACTGGCTTAAGCCGCTGCAACGGGGCTCGGTTTTTGTATCAAAAACCGGGTCGGAATTTTCAGAAAAATTCCGGATCCCGCAGAAACGTTTGGCTGGATGGAGCCGATGCTCTGTCCAGCCGTACCTGTCTTGAAAGGCGCTCTATGATCGAGTGTCTTTCTGGAGAGGTCCAAGGGTCGGAAGGGGTGCGGTGGGACGCATTCCAGCATTGATCGGACATATCCCCTCTTATGGGTGTGCATCGCGGCCCCGGCGATGGCGCATCCGGCAAGAGACACGAAAGGTGACACGACACATGGCACAATCCTTCCTTGGCCAGAAGCGTCTGCGTAAATACTACGGCAAAATCCGCGAAGTTCTGGAAATGCCGAACCTCATCGAGGTCCAGAAATCCTCATACGACCTGTTCCTGAACTCCGGCGATGCGGAGACCCCCACTGATGGGGATGGCATTCAGGGTGTGTTCCAGTCGGTTTTCCCGATCAAGGATTTTAACGAGACCTCCGTTCTGGAATACGTCAAGTACGAGCTTGAGAAGCCGAAGTACGACGTCGAGGAATGCCAGCAACGCGACATGACCTATTCGGCCCCGCTGAAGGTGACCCTGAGGCTGATTGTGTTCGATGTGGACGAAGATACTGGCGCAAAATCGGTCAAGGACATCAAGGAGCAGGATGTGTTCATGGGTGATATGCCCTTGATGACACCTAACGGGACGTTCATCGTGAACGGCACCGAGCGCGTGATCGTGTCCCAGATGCACCGCTCGCCCGGCGTGTTCTTTGACCACGACAAGGGCAAGACGCACTCCTCGGGCAAACTGCTGTTCGCCTGCCGGATCATCCCCTACCGTGGTTCGTGGCTGGACTTCGAATTCGACGCGAAGGACATCGTTTTCGCGCGCATCGACCGCCGCCGCAAGCTGCCTGTGACCACCCTGCTGTATGCGCTGGGCCTGGACCAGGAAGCGATCATGGATGCTTATTACAACACCGTGACCTATCGCCTTGAGAAGGGCAAAGGCTGGGTTGCGCCGTTCTTCCCGGAACGTGTACGCGGCACCCGTCCGACCTATGATATCGTGGATGCGGCGTCCGGTGAGGTTCTGTTTGAATCCGGCAAGAAAGTCACGCCTCGCGCGGTCAAGAAACTGATCGACGAAGGCGAAGTGAAGGAGCTCTTGCTGCCATTCGAGCACATTCAGGGCAAGTTCGTCGCCAAGGATATTATCAACGAAGAGACCGGCGCAATCTATGTCGAAGCGGGCGATGAGTTGACGCTTGAGTACGACAAGGGCGGCGAATTGATCGGCGGCACAGCGAAAGAGCTGGTCGATGCCGGCATCACTGACATCCCGCTGCTCGATATCGACAACATCAATGTCGGTCCCTACATGCGCAACACGATGGCGAACGACAAGAACATGAACCGTGACACCGCGCTCATGGACATCTACCGCGTCATGCGCCCGGGCGAGCCGCCCACAGTCGAAGCCGCGTCGAACCTGTTCGACACGCTGTTCTTCGATTCCGAACGTTATGATTTGTCCGCCGTCGGTCGCGTCAAGATGAACATGCGGCTCAACCTCGACAAGGAAGATACGCAGCGCACGCTGGACCGTGCCGATATCGTGGCCTGCATCAAGGCTCTGGTGGATCTGCGCGACGGGCGCGGTGACATCGACGACATCGACCACCTTGGCAACCGCCGCGTGCGGTCCGTTGGCGAATTGATGGAAAACCAGTACCGTGTCGGCCTGCTGCGCATGGAGCGCGCGATCAAGGAGCGCATGTCTTCCGTCGAGATCGACACGGTCATGCCGCAAGACCTTATTAACGCCAAGCCGGCCGCGGCGGCTGTCCGTGAGTTCTTTGGCTCTTCGCAGCTGTCGCAGTTCATGGACCAGACTAACCCGCTGTCCGAAGTGACTCACAAGCGCCGCCTTTCCGCGCTTGGGCCAGGTGGTTTGACACGCGAGCGTGCCGGATTTGAGGTGCGCGACGTGCACCCGACCCACTATGGTCGGATGTGTCCGATTGAAACGCCTGAAGGCCCGAACATCGGTCTGATCAACTCGCTGGCAACCTTTGCCCGTGTGAACAAGTATGGCTTCATCGAAACGCCCTATCGCGTGGTCAAGGATTCCATTGTCACGGACGAGGTTCACTACATGTCCGCGACCGAAGAGATGCGTCACACTGTGGCTCAGGCGAACGCGAACCTCGACGGCAATATGAAATTTGTCAACGATCTGGTCTCCACCCGCCAATCGGGTGACTATACGCTCGCGCCAAGCGAGAATGTCGATCTGATCGACGTTTCGCCCAAGCAGTTGGTGTCGGTTGCGGCGTCCCTCATCCCGTTCCTTGAAAACGACGACGCCAACCGCGCCCTCATGGGGTCGAACATGCAACGTCAGGCGGTGCCACTCTTGCAAGCCGAAGCGCCGCTGGTCGGGACGGGCATCGAAGAGGTTGTCGCACGAGATTCCGGCGCGGCCTATATGGCCAAGCGGGCGGGCGTAATTGACCAGGTTGACGCGACGCGCATCGTGATCCGGGCCACGGAAGACCTCGAGCTGGGCGATGCGGGCGTGGACATCTACCGCATGCGCAAATTCCAGCGATCCAACCAGAACACCTGCATCAACCAGCGTCCGCTGGTGAAAGTGGGTGATACGGTCACCAAGGGTCAAGTGATCGCGGACGGTCCTTCCACGGATATGGGTGAGCTGGCACTTGGCAAGAACGTCGTTGTCGCGTTCATGCCTTGGAACGGCTACAACTACGAGGACTCCATCCTGATCTCCGAACGCGTCAGCCGAGACGACGTCTTCACCTCGATCCATATCGAGGAATTCGAAGTCGCTGCCCGTGACACCAAGCTTGGTCCAGAGGAAATCACACGCGACATTCCAAACGTCGGTGAAGAAGCGTTGCGCAACCTCGACGAGGCGGGCATCGTGTACATCGGCGCGGATGTGGAGCCGGGCGATATCCTCGTGGGGAAAATCACACCGAAGGGCGAAAGCCCCATGACGCCGGAAGAAAAACTCCTCCGCGCCATCTTCGGTGAGAAAGCGTCCGATGTGCGCGATACATCGCTGCGGGTGAAGCCCGGCGATTTCGGTACGGTCGTTGAGGTACGTGTATTCAACCGCCACGGCGTTGAAAAAGACGAACGTGCGCTCCAGATCGAACGGGAAGAAGTCGAACGTCTTGCCCGTGACCGGGACGACGAACTGGCAATCCTTGATCGGAACATCTACGCGCGTTTGCGCGAGATGATCCTTGGTAAGGTTGCTGTGAAAGGCCCGAAAGGCGTGAAGCCCAACAGCCAGATCACCGAGGAAATGCTGGACGACGTGCTGACACGCGGCCAATGGTGGCAGCTCGCCCTTGAAGACGAGGACGATGCGAAGATTGTGGAAGCCCTGAATGAACAGTACGAGATCCAGAAGCGGACACTCGATGCGCGGTTCGAAGACAAGGTCGAGAAAGTGCGCCGCGGCGACGATCTGCCCCCAGGTGTGATGAAGATGGTCAAAGTGTTCGTGGCGGTGAAGCGCAAGCTGCAGCCGGGCGACAAGATGGCCGGACGTCACGGGAACAAGGGTGTGATTTCCAAGGTGGTTCCGATGGAGGACATGCCGTTCCTTGCGGACGGTACACCGGTTGATTTCTGTCTTAACCCGCTGGGCGTGCCGTCGCGGATGAACGTCGGTCAAATCCTCGAAACACATATGGGCTGGGCCGCGCGCGGTCTGGGTATCAATGTCGACGAGGCGCTTCAGGAGTTCAAGCGTTCGGGTGATCTAACCCCGGTGCGCGAGGCGATGAAGCTGGCCTATGGCGACGATGTCTACGACGAGGGTATCGAAGGCATGGACGAAGACATGTTGGTCGAGGCAGCGGGCAACGTGACGCGCGGTGTCCCGATCGCGACCCCTGTCTTTGACGGCGCGAAGGAAGCGGATGTCAACGACAGTCTCGCGCGGGCCGGGTTCGACACGTCCGGACAGTCTGTTCTCTTTGACGGGCGCACCGGCGAGCAATTCAGCCGTAAAGTGACGGTTGGCGTAAAATACCTGCTGAAACTGCACCACCTTGTCGACGACAAGATCCACGCGCGGTCGACCGGACCATACTCGCTCGTCACCCAACAACCGTTGGGCGGTAAAGCACAGTTCGGTGGTCAGCGCTTTGGAGAGATGGAGGTCTGGGCGCTTGAAGCCTACGGTGCCGCTTATACCTTGCAGGAAATGCTGACGGTAAAATCGGATGACGTGGCAGGTCGTACGAAAGTGTACGAAAGCATCGTCAAGGGCGAGGACAACTTTGAGGCCGGTATTCCGGAATCGTTCAATGTGCTCGTCAAAGAAGTCCGCGGCCTCGGCCTGAACATGGAACTCCTGGATGCGGAGGAAGAAGAGTGAGGGCATAACCGGAATTTTCAGAAAATTCCGGGCCGATTTTTGCCAAAAATCGCGCCCCTTCTCCATCGCTTTCGAGAATAAATCTAAGGATTGAAGATGAACCAGGAACTGACAAACAACCCGTTCAACCCGCTTACGCCGCCCAAGGTATTCGACGAAATCAAGGTTTCGCTGGCCTCACCGGAGCGGATCCTCAGCTGGTCTTTCGGTGAGATCAAGAAACCCGAAACCATCAACTACCGTACGTTTAAGCCGGAGCGGGACGGGTTGTTCTGCGCGCGCATCTTTGGGCCCATCAAGGACTACGAATGTCTGTGCGGCAAATACAAGCGTATGAAATACCGCGGCGTTGTATGCGAGAAATGCGGCGTGGAAGTTACCCTGCAGAAGGTCCGCCGCGAGCGGATGGGTCATATCGAGCTGGCCTCGCCTGTCGCGCACATCTGGTTCCTCAAGTCGCTGCCAAGCCGCATCGGCCTTATGTTGGACATGACGTTGCGCGATCTTGAGCGGGTTCTGTATTTCGAAAACTACGTCGTGATCGAACCCGGGCTGACGGACCTCACCTACGGTCAGATGATGACTGAAGAAGAGTACATGGACGCGCAGGACGCCTATGGCATGGACGCTTTCACAGCGAACATCGGCGCCGAAGCGATCCGCGAAATGCTGGCCGCCATCGATCTTGAGGCCGAAGCGGACCAGCTGCGCGAAGAGCTGAAAGAAGCCACCGGTGAGTTGAAGCCGAAGAAGATTATCAAGCGTCTTAAAGTGGTCGAATCGTTCCTCGAATCCGGCAACCGTCCGGAGTGGATGGTCATGACAGTGATCCCCGTGATCCCGCCGGAGCTGCGCCCTCTCGTGCCGCTGGACGGGGGCCGGTTTGCGACGTCCGATCTCAACGATCTGTACCGCCGTGTCATCAACCGCAACAACCGTCTGAAGCGCCTGATCGAGCTGCGCGCGCCCGATATCATCGTACGCAACGAAAAGCGGATGTTGCAGGAATCCGTCGACGCCTTGTTCGACAACGGTCGCCGTGGCCGCGTGATCACGGGTGCCAACAAGCGCCCGTTGAAATCGCTGTCCGACATGCTGAAAGGCAAGCAGGGCCGTTTCCGTCAGAACCTTCTGGGCAAGCGCGTCGACTTCTCGGGTCGTTCGGTCATTGTGACGGGTCCTGAGCTGAAGCTGCATCAGTGCGGTTTGCCCAAGAAGATGGCGTTGGAACTGTTCAAGCCGTTCATCTACTCGCGGCTGGAAGCCAAAGGTCTTTCTTCAACAGTCAAGCAAGCCAAGAAGCTGGTCGAAAAGGAACGTCCCGAGGTTTGGGACATCCTCGATGAGGTAATCCGCGAACACCCCGTCATGCTGAACCGTGCGCCGACGCTGCACCGTCTTGGTATTCAGGCGTTCGAACCGGTCCTCATCGAAGGCAAGGCAATTCAGCTTCACCCTCTGGTTTGTTCGGCCTTCAACGCCGACTTCGACGGCGACCAAATGGCCGTTCACGTGCCTTTGAGCCTCGAAGCGCAACTTGAAGCGCGCGTCTTGATGATGTCCACGAACAACGTGCTGTCGCCCGCCAACGGCGCGCCGATCATCGTTCCTTCGCAGGATATGATTTTGGGTCTCTACTACGTCACGCTTGAGCGTGAGGGCATGAAAGGCCAAGGCAAAGTCTTTGGCACCGTCGACGAAGTGCAGCATGCGCTCGACGCTGGCGAAGTGCATCTGCATGCCAAGATCAAGGCGCGGATCAAGCAAATCGACAATGAAGGCAATGAAGTCATGGTGCGTTTCGACACGACACCGGGCCGCGTTCGCCTCGGTGCGCTGCTGCCGCTGAATGCGAAAGCACCGTTTGATCTGGTCAACCGTCTGCTGCGCAAGAAGGAAGTGCAGCAGGTCATCGACACCGTCTACCGCTATTGCGGTCAGAAAGAGTCGGTCATTTTCTGTGACCAGATCATGACGATGGGCTTCCGGGAGGCATTCAAGGCCGGTATTTCGTTCGGCAAGGACGACATGCTGATCCCAGAAACCAAGTGGGATCTTGTCGAGGACACCCGCGAGCAGGTCAAGGATTTCGAACAGCAGTACATGGACGGCCTGATCACCCAGGGCGAAAAGTACAACAAAGTGGTCGATGCCTGGTCGAAGTGTAACGACAAGGTGACGGCGGCGATGATGCAGTCGATCTCCGATACGACATATGCCGAAGACGGGTCCGAGCAGGAGCCGAACTCGGTCTACATGATGGCGCACTCCGGTGCCCGTGGGTCGGTGACACAGATGAAGCAGCTGGGCGGCATGCGCGGCCTGATGGCCAAGCCGAACGGCGACATTATCGAGACACCGATCATCTCGAACTTCAAGGAAGGCTTGACCGTTCTTGAATACTTCAACTCGACTCACGGCGCGCGCAAGGGTCTGTCGGACACCGCTTTGAAAACGGCGAACTCCGGGTATCTGACACGTCGTCTGGTGGACGTGGCGCAGGACTGCATCGTACGCATGCACGATTGTGGCACCGAAACAGCAATCACTGCGACGGCGGCCGTCAACGATGGCGAAGTCGTCTCGTCTTTGGCCGAACGTATGCTGGGCCGTGTCGTGGCCGACGACGTTCTGCGTCCGGGTACCGACGAAGTGATCGCAACGGCGGGCACCATCATCGACGAGCGTCTGTCGGATCTCATCGACGAGGCAAACGTCGCCTCGGCGCGGATCCGTTCGCCGTTGACTTGCGAAGCCGAAGAGGGCGTCTGTGCCATGTGCTACGGGCGCGACCTTGCACGCGGCACTTTGGTGAACCAGGGCGAAGCGGTGGGCATCATCGCCGCGCAATCCATCGGCGAGCCGGGCACACAGCTGACGATGCGGACGTTCCACATCGGCGGCGTTGCGCAGGGTGGCCAGCAGTCCTTCCAGGAAGCCGGTCAGGCCGGCAAGATCCAGTTCGAGAACGCCTCGACACTGGAGAACTCCTCGGGCGAGACGATGGTGATGGGCCGCAACATGAAGATGCTGATCATCGACGAGAACGGTGAAGAGCGCGCAAGCCATAAGGTGGGTTACGGGACCAAGCTTTTCGTCAAGGAAGGCCAGGACATCGTACGCGGTGACAAGCTTTATGAATGGGATCCCTATACCCTGCCGATCATCGCCGAAGCGGCCGGTACAGCCAAGCATGTTGACCTCGTGTCCGGTATCGCCGTCAAGGACGAGACGGATGATGCGACCGGTATGACGCAGAAGATCGTGATTGACTGGCGCGCGGCCCCCAAGGGCAACGAGCTCAAGCCCGAGATCATTCTGGTCGGCGAAGACGGGGAACCTGTACGCAACGATGCAGGTAATCCGATCACCTATCCGATGTCGGTGGATGCGGTTCTGTCCGTCGAGGATGGCAACGAAGTGCAGGCCGGCGATGTCATCGCCCGGATCCCGCGCGAAGGTGCCAAGACCAAGGACATCACCGGTGGTCTGCCGCGTGTGGCCGAACTCTTTGAGGCACGTCGCCCAAAGGACAACGCCATCATCGCGGAAATCGACGGCTATGTGCGGTTCGGCAAGGACTACAAGAACAAGCGCCGCATCGCGATCGAGTCCTCCGAAGATCCGGATCATAAGGTCGAGTACATGGTGCCCAAGGGCAAGCACATCCCGGTGGCGGAAGGCGATTTTGTCAACAAGGGTGACTACATCATGGATGGCAACCCGGCGCCGCATGACATCCTTGCCATCATGGGTGTCGAAGCGCTGGCGGATTACATGATCGACGAGGTGCAGGACGTCTATCGCCTGCAAGGTGTGAAGATCAACGACAAGCACATCGAAGTCATCGTGCGCCAGATGCTGCAGAAGTGGGAGATCCAAGAGAGCGGAGACACCACGCTGCTGAAAGGCGAACATGTGGACAAGCAGGAATTCGACGCGGCCAACGCAAAGGCGCTGTCGAAGAAAGGTCGCCCGGCCAAGGGCGAACCGATCCTGCTGGGCATCACCAAGGCATCGCTGCAAACCCGCAGCTTCATCTCGGCGGCGTCGTTCCAGGAAACCACGCGGGTTCTGACCGAGGCATCGGTACAGGGCAAGCGCGACAAGCTGGTCGGCCTGAAAGAGAACGTCATCGTGGGACGTCTGATCCCTGCGGGCACCGGTGGGGCAACCCAGCAGATGCGCCGCGTGGCACAGGACCGCGACAATGTAGTGATCGAAGCGCGCCGGATAGAGGCGGAAGAGGCAGCACGTCTGGCCGCACCCGATCCTTCGGAAGCCGACGACGACGTGGTCGGCGGCGACGTGTTCGACCGCTCGCCCATGATCGACGAGGAAAGCCGCGACTGATCGCGTGACATCTTGACCTGAAAAAGAAACCCCCGCGTCCTAGCCGACGCGGGGGTTTTTCTTTGGCAGACGCAAAATCCCGAACCGCAGATCCGGCTTCGTACCCGCCCGTCGCGTTTCAAACCGGCCTTCTGCTTCCTGCCGCCGCTAGATCGACGGGGACCGGATCAAGAATTTCTTCTTGCTAGCAGCGGGTTTGCTATGGGTCGCATGTGGACCAACCCCGAAGAATGATCCGATCTTTCAGCGCCTCAAGGCAAGCCCACCGACCACCATTCCGGCAAGCCTGTTGCCTCAACTGAAAACGATCCGCCTCGGTTGTGAAGTTTTCAACAAAGACCTACCAGACCAATATATGACGTTTTGGTGGCCCCGCGGTATTCCGAAAAGTGCTGTGTATCTTGCGTATTACGGTCCGTTACCGCTTAGCCCTCCTCGTCCGTGAATAATCATCAGTTCGGGCGGAGAAGCAATCACAGAACGCATCCTGTTCCCCTGATTGCTTTCCGAAAGCCAAGTGGTCAGATGGCATCAGCCGAAAATTTGAATTGGCAGGGCAGGCGGGCAAAACTGGCGCTGCTCTGGCTTTGGTTCAATTGCTCCAGCCAACGCTTGCGCCCGGATTTCCGCAATAACCTCGCGCGCGTTGCCCATTGCCTGTGACATGTAGATCGGCCAAAGGTAAGGCATGCACAGGAATTGAATATGTCTCCCAACACTGCCGGCGCCGTGCTGATGATGGCCTCGATGATCGCGTTCGTCATGAACGATACGTTTCTCAAGCTCACGGGCGGTGCCGTACCGCTGTTTCAGCTCATCTTTCTGCGCGGCACCTTGGCGACCTTGCTGATATTCCTGCTCGCGCACAGCTTGGGCGCGCTGCGCAAGATGCCGTCGACAGCGGATCTGTGGCTGATCAGCCTGCGCGGGGTGGCCGAGGTCGTGACCGCGTATTTCTTTCTGAACGCCTTGTTTAACATGCCCTTGGGCAACCTCAACGCGATCATGCAGGTTGTTCCGCTAACAGTTACGCTTGGATCCGCACTGGTGTACCGCGAGGCGGTGGGCTGGCGGCGGATGTCCGCAATTCTCGTCGGGTTCGGGGGCGTTTTGCTGATCATCAGGCCCGGACCGGAGGGCTTCACACTTTGGTCGCTCTACGCACTCGGGGCGGTGCTGGGCGTCACCGTGCGCGATCTGATCACACGACGCCTGTCGCGCGATGTTCACGGGCTTGCGGTGACGCTGGGCACCTCGGTGGCGGTGATGGCGGGCGCGGGGCTTGCATCCCTGACGCAGCCGTGGGTCGCGGTCAGCGGCCCGTCCGCCGCGCTGATCTGCGGGTCGTCCCTGTGCGTCCTTGCCGGGTACTACTTCAGCGTTCAGGTGATGCGGACCGGCGATGTCTCCTTCGTCGCACCGTTCCGCTATACGGGTCTGGTAGTCGCGATGATCGTGGGCTTTGTGGTCTTCTCTGAAATTCCGGGGACGTTGACACTTGTGGGCGCGGCGATCGTTATCGCCACCGGTCTCTTCACTTTCCACCGCGAGCGGATGTTGTCGCGGCGCTGATAAGACCCAACTGACCGCGTCGTGGAACCCGTTGATCGGCGCAGGCGAAACGAGAAAGTCCCGACGCAACGCAGACTACGGTTTGCCGAACACGCGCTTTACTTCATCGACGTCGATGGCGAAGCGATCACGGAGCATTTTCTGTTGTTCGACGGTCAACGGCTCGACCGGCACGGGCTTTACCTTTTTCTGGCGGCTGTCGTTCGATGAGTTGTGGCTGCGCACGAACATCACGGGATCGGCGTAGGTGACGCATGGCATGAACCGGCTGATTTTTTCATGGGCGAAGTTCATGATGGTCATCGGGCTGTTGCCGCGAATCTGCATGCCAAGTGCCGCAACATAGAATGGCCGGAAAATCTCGGTGGCGCAGATACCCATGGGCCCGAATTCGGCCACCAGCCCCTTGTTCCAGTCGAACGCGACGGCCTTGTGCTGCGCCGTCAGGCTTTCGGTGTCTTTGGAAGCGGCGCGCAATCGCGCGATGAAATCGAGGGCTATGGCATCGTCATCGTCATAGCGGAATTGAAGACAGGGCTGCGCGGGATCCTTGCGCGCGGCGTTGAGAATCTCTTTCATCACTTCGCGCTGGGGCCGGGGCGGTTCCGCATGAATGCGCACCTGCGGCATATCGGAGGTGAGATCGTGCAACCGGTCGAGATGTTGTTTCGGCAACTGGTCCCCGACAACGATGATCAGTTCGAAGTCACCGTCGGTCTGGGCGCGAAGACAGGGCAGGGCGACGGTTTCAAGCAGTTGAAACCGCTCTCCAAGTCGCTGTTCTGCGTAAAGATAGGCGATACGCTGTTCGATGGTTTCATGTTCGACCTGAAAACCGCCAATCGCGGGGTAGGAAAACCGGCAAAGCCCGATAACCTGCATGGCAGCTCCTGCACTCATGATATTCGCGAAACTATGCCGTCCTGCCCGCAGGCTTGGCAAGGGGGGAGGGGCTGTTGACACATCGGGGCCAAACTCGTATACGCCCGCTATCTCGCTGACGGGGGTCGCCCCGGAATGCGCATATCATATTGCATGTGGTCAAGATCCAGGCCGCCTTGATTGGCCCGATCCTCTGAGAGCATAGCCGCCTCGCTTACCCCGGTACGGAAGCGTTGCGGCCATAGTGCTTTGGTCCATCTGCTACCGCCCACGCTGCACGGACGCGCGCAGCACACCATTCACCGCAGGGGCCTCGGGCGTCTGCATCCAAGACAGCAACACGGGGATAAAACCGGAATGCCAACGATTCAGCAGCTGATCCGCAAACCGCGCCAGCCAAAACGCAAGTACTCGAAATCCATGCACCTGCAGGAATGCCCGCAAAAGCGTGGCGTCTGTACGCGCGTCTACACGACCACACCGAAAAAGCCAAACTCGGCAATGCGTAAGGTCGCCAAGGTGCGTCTGACCAACGGTTTCGAAGTCATCTCCTACATCCCCGGTGAAAGCCACAACCTTCAGGAACACTCCGTCGTCCTGATTCGCGGCGGTCGCGTAAAAGACCTTCCCGGTGTGCGCTACCACATCCTGCGCGGTGTTCTCGATACGCAGGGCGTCAAGGACCGCAAGCAGCGCCGCTCCAAATACGGTGCGAAGCGTCCGAAGTAAGCCCGCATTGCGCCGGGTTGCTGAAACCCGGCTGTATCATTCTGACACTATGCTGCGCTTGCCGCAGCACCCCGCCAAGAGGAAGACAACAAGATGTCACGCCGCCACGCCGCTGAAAAACGCGAAGTATTGCCAGACGCCAAATACGGCGATCTGATTTTGACGAAATTCATGAACAACCTGATGATCGACGGCAAGAAGTCGGTCGCGGAGCGTATCGTGTACAACGCTTTCGACCGCGTCGAAGCCAAGATCAAGCGCGCCCCCGTGGAAGTGTTCCACGAAGCGCTCGACAACATCCAGCCGTCCGTCGAAGTGCGCTCGCGCCGCGTCGGTGGTGCAACCTATCAGGTGCCTGTCGAAGTGCGCCCCGAGCGGCGTCAGGCGCTGGCGATCCGCTGGTTGATCAAAGCCGCCCGCGCGCGCAATGAGAACACGATGGAAGAGCGCCTTGCAGGCGAGCTTCTGGACGCTGTTCAGTCTCGCGGCACGGCTGTTAAAAAGCGTGAGGACACGCACAAGATGGCCGACGCCAACAAGGCGTTCAGCCACTACCGCTGGTAATTCGGTCGGCGCACGCCGACCTCCAAGATCGGGGCCCGGAACCGCCGGGCCTCATCCTCTCATAGGGCTTATGGCCCTTTTCAAAGCAAAACCTCCTAAGGAAGCTTTACAAATGGCACGCGATTATCCGCTTCAACGCTACCGCAACTTCGGCATCATGGCCCACATCGATGCCGGCAAGACCACGTGCTCCGAGCGCATTCTGTTCTACACCGGCAAATCCCACAATATCGGTGAGGTCCACGACGGTGCGGCCACGATGGACTGGATGGAGCAGGAACAAGAGCGCGGGATTACCATCACATCCGCTGCGACGACCACTTTCTGGCAGCGTCAGGAAGAGCCGACCGCAGACGCGACATCCGACACCAAATACCGGATGAACATCATCGACACCCCCGGCCACGTCGACTTCACCATCGAAGTCGAGCGTTCATTGGCCGTTCTCGACGGCGCCGTCGCCGTTCTGGACGCTAACGCCGGTGTCGAGCCACAGACAGAAACCGTCTGGCGTCAGGCCGACCGTTACAAGGTTCCGCGGATCGTTTTCGTCAACAAGATGGACAAGATCGGCGCCGACTTCTTCAACTGCGTCAAGATGATCAAGGACCGCACAGGTGCCGTGCCTGCGCCGATCCAGATCCCGATCGGTGCCGAGAACGAACTTGAAGGCCTGGTCGATCTGGTCACGATGAAGGAATGGGTCTGGACCGGGGAAGACCTCGGCGCCGGCTGGGAACAGCGCGACATCCGCGACAGCCTGAAGGCATCCGCCGACGAATGGCGTGCCAACCTGATCGAGATCGCCGTCGAAATGGACGACGAGGCGATGGAAAATTATTTGATGGACGGCGCCGAGCCCGACGTTGACACGCTGCGCAGCCTGATCCGCAAGGGTACGCTGGCGATCAAGTTCATTCCGGTTCTCTGCGGCTCCGCGTTCAAGAACAAAGGCGTTCAGCCTTTGCTCAACGCCGTGATCGACTATCTGCCCAGCCCGCTGGACGTTGTCGACTATATGGGTTTCAAACCGGGCGACGAGACGGAAACACGCGACATTCCGCGCCGTGCGGATGATGACATGGCCTTCTCCGGCCTTGCATTCAAAATCATGAACGACCCCTTCGTGGGCTCGTTGACCTTCACACGCATCTATTCCGGCAAGTTGAACAAGGGCGACACGCTTTTGAACTCGACCAAGGGCAAGAAAGAGCGCGTCGGTCGTATGATGATGATGCACTCGAACGATCGCGAGGAAATTCAGGAAGCATGGGCCGGCGACATCATCGCATTGGCTGGCCTGAAGGACACCACGACCGGTGACACGCTTTGCGCCGTCAACGATCCGGTTGTTCTGGAAACCATGACGTTCCCCGATCCGGTCATCGAAATCGCGGTCGAGCCAAAGACAAAGGCCGACCAAGAGAAGATGTCCGCAGGTCTGGCGCGTCTGGCCGCCGAAGATCCTTCCTTCCGCGTGGAAACCGATCTTGAGTCCGGTCAGACCATCATGAAGGGCATGGGCGAACTTCACCTCGATATTCTGGTGGACCGTCTCAAGCGTGAATTCAAGGTCGAAGCCAACATCGGTGCGCCGCAGGTGGCCTACCGCGAGACGATCTCTCGCGAAGCCGAAATCACCTACACTCACAAGAAACAGTCCGGCGGTTCCGGTCAGTTTGCCGAGGTGAAGATGATCCTGATGCCGACCGAGCCGGGCGAAGGCTATTCCTTCGAAAGCCGCATCGTTGGTGGTGCCGTTCCCAAGGAATACATCCCAGGTGTCGAAAAAGGCATTAAGTCGGTTCTGGACTCCGGACCCCTTGCGGGCTTCCCGGTCATCGACTTCAAGGTCGCTCTGATCGACGGCAAGTTCCACGATGTGGACTCCTCCGTTCTGGCGTTTGAAATCGCGGCCCGCATGGGTATGCGCGAAGGCATGAAGAAGGCGGGCGCCAAGATGCTCGAACCGATCATGAAAGTCGAAGTTGTCACACCGGAAGAATACACCGGCGGCATTATCGGCGATCTGACATCGCGTCGCGGTCAGGTGCAGGGACAGGACACACGCGGTAACGCGATTGCGATCGACTGTTTCGTGCCGCTGGCGAACATGTTCGGCTACATCAACACGTTGCGGTCGATGTCTTCGGGACGTGCGAACTTCACCATGCAGTTCGATCACTACGAGGCCGTGCCACAAAACATCTCCGACGAGATCCAGGCCAAATTCGCTTAACCCGGATGGCGCGCGATAATTTCGCGCGCCGCCCTACACGACATTGAACATTAAGGAGCCAATACCATGGCAAAGGCAAAGTTCGAACGTAACAAACCGCACGTCAACATCGGCACGATCGGCCACGTTGACCACGGCAAGA
>NZ_CANMFS010000016.1 GCF_947497275.1 uncultured Sulfitobacter sp. | reverse complement strand
GCTGGACGCGGATGCGACGGCGGTGGTGACGGTGCTGGACGGCGCGGGCGGGTCGGTCTCGGCGCCGCTGGCGGCGGACGGCACGGCGCTGCTGGACGTCAGCACGCTGACCGACGGCGCCGCGCTCACCCGTGTCACCGCGACCGACGCCGAGGGCAACACCACCACCATCAACGGACCGGGGCTGTTTATTGCCATCAATGGTCTCGACGGCGCGTTGTTTGCGACCCGGACGGAAGGGCTGCTTATCGATCTGGATGCGGACCGCTATGCCGAGGCACCGAAGGTTCTGCCGATTGGCGATTCGATCACCCAAGGCATCGTGGACGGTACGGAAATAGCAGCGGAACGGGATGGCTATCGCGGTGATCTGCTCGAATCGATCATTTCGGCGGGGGGGTGGATAGACTATGTCGGCGCCTTCGACAACGGCCCCGCCACCATGCTGGACCGCGCCCACAGCGGCGAACCTGCGGTTCCGCTGCGGCTGATCGTTGGCAGCGGACGCGATTCGGATCTGTCGGACAATCTGGCCGACCACATGCCGGATGTGACGTTGCTTATGGCTGGGACCAACGATTTCGAGTTCAATTCCGGCAACTTCTTTACGGCGCATCTGCCCGGCATCGTCGACAATATCGGCAAGGCGGTCACGCAGTTCTATCAACAGCCGGACGCGGGCGAGAAGTACCTGGTGATCTCGACCATCGCCCCAAAACTTGCCAACAATGTGCCGGCGGAATATGCGCATTTCATCAACGAGGGTTACAGTACCGTGGGCGGCGTTGCCGTAGTGGGTGATGCGGGCAACGGAACCTACGTGTCCGGCCTGCGCGCGGCGGTGGAAGATCTGCAGGACGATCATCCGACGCTGCTGTTGTTCGATAATCCGCATGCCCAGGTCCCGTCGACACCGGCGGAGGGCATCGACCATCTGTCCATCGACGATGTGCATTACTCGGAGGCAGCTTATGGCACCTATGCCGACGCCCTTTTCGATCTGGTCGAGGCCGAGACCGGATTGTTCAGCGGATCGGGTCTGGACTGGCAGGTGATGCCCTCGGGGCTGGAGGATGTGACCGGCGGGCGTGCCGGGGACCGGATCACCGGCTCGGACGGCGACAATGTGATCGACGGTGGCGGCGGGGCGGACCTGATCGAGGGCGCTGGCGGAGCCGATACATTCGTGTTCAACATGGACACGGCACAGGCGGGTAACACCGACCGGATCCTCGATTTTTCTGCGGCCGAGGGTGACATGCTGGATGTGCGCGGAATCTCGCAGCATTTCGGATGGGAGACTCAAGCCAGTGCCACGCTTGGCTTTGATCTGAACGCCATCGACAGCGGTGTTGAGTTGCGCCTGACCGATCCCGATGGCGCGCAGTTCGCTCTCGCGTATCTGCCAGGGCTGACGCTGTCCGACATCTCGGCCACGTCGGACATCTTCTACGTCTGAGGACCGTCCGGCGCGTATCCAAGACTGCGCATCATCTGCCAGAAGGTGTCGTGCAGACCAGACAGATCAGCCGCTTCGAGGCTGTCGCGCCAACGGCCTACGGACGCAGCGGAGATCGGGCGGCGCACCTGCGCGTGGTGATGGCGTTGCTCGACGTCGCCCATCGATCCGGGCTGTGTGGTCAGCATATCGCACGAAAATCTGATGCCAGCCCATTTGAACATATCGGCAAATGCGGCTTCGGGATCGTTGACGATATCCTCGTATGCGAGGCGGCGCACATCCAGGCCCTGCCGGGCAAACTTCAGGCAGGCCTCGTTCGCGCGGGTCCAACGGACGGCGGCAGTCGCCAGGTCCGGATAAATCCCGGCTTCGACGTATGAGAGCGCCACGTCGCGGCCATCGCGGACAAGCCACACGTATTTTGCATCCGGGTAGAGCGTGCCGATCGCGGGCAGATGGTGCGTGTTATAGGGGGTCTTGTCGCCCCAGCGTGCGGTCGGGGCGTTCTGCGCGTCGGCAAGGTGCGTATAGAAAGCGTCGATCAACCGGCGCAGGGTCCGGTCTGCGACCTGTGCCGCCGCGGCCTGTGCGGCGAAGGGGTCGAGGTTGGGCAGACCGAACGTCGAAAACTCGGGGTGCTTCTCGAAATAGGCACAGAACAGCCAAACCCGCTCGCGCCACGGCAGCAGTGCCGTGCGGGGCCAGATTTCGATGATTTCACCCAACACATAGGTTTCCGGGGGGATGTAGATCGCACCCGAAGCCATCAGTACCCGGCGCACCAGCGTATTGCCGGACCGTCCCGACCCGATCACGAATATGGGTGGCGCACCATCTGCCCGGCGGCGGCCCAGACGCACGGCGGCAAGGCTTGCGGCGGTTGCGATCCGCTTGCGGTGGCTTTTTCCTTGCATGACACGCTCCCTCGGAACATCGGATCGCATTCGGCATGATATGGCCAATACACGAATTTGTCTGGCTATGGCACCCGTTCAGACAGTGCGCCCCGCGCGGCGATACAGACCCGCGAACTTGCGCAGGGTGCGCGGCAGGGGGGTATCAGCGCCATGGCGTGACAGGGTACCCGGATCGCGCGCCAGTCGTTCCAGCCGCGCACCGAGGCTGTCCAGACCGTAGCGCGCGCGCATGGCATCGGACGCGTGCGTGGCGCGGTGTCGGGCTGCCACCGGATCCGCCCGCAATCGCGTGAGCGCAGTGTCGACCTCGACCGGGGTGCAATAGTCGAATATGTCGCCGAAGGTCGCGCGCAGTCGGGGATCCAGAAGACAGTAGCGTCCGGTAAGGGCGGCCTCGGCGACGGTGCGCCCGAAGGCCTCTACCAGATCATGATGATAATGGTAGATGAAGACATCGAGGCTATGCAGGAAGGCTACGGGTGTTTCGGCCCCGAATTCCAGTATTTCCCAATGCGACAGATCCGCCCCCCGACGCGCCAGTTCGACGGCAGGACATCCTAACACACGCACGCGTACATCGGCGCCTGCGGGTAGCGTCGCCGCGATGCCCGCGCCGGTGGCTGGCCATTTCAGCCCATCGACCCTGCCGTGACGTCCGATGGTAATGTCGGCGCCGCTCAGGATCTCGGGCCCGCCCGGCCAGGCATCGGTGTCGAAGATGTTCGGCCAATCCTCGCTGGTAAGACGGACTAAGGGCGCGAAGGACTGCAATTGCCGCCGCACTGTGCCCGATACCGGCGCGATCCGCGCCTTGAGCCCAAGGCGCGTCCGGATCTGGCGCAGTGCAGCCATGGGATCATATTCAAGCGACCCGTCCGCGCGGAATGGGGCGTGATGAGCAACAAGCATCGCACGCTCTGCTGTCAGGGACGCCCGCTCCTCGATGCCGGAAAAGAAAACCAGAGGATGATGCAGAAATGCGATCTGCGCGCGGGCGGCGGTTCCGGGGGCCAGTCGCGTCACGCCAGGCAAGTCGGCCAGTGCCAGCGCATCGGGATTGGGGGGATCGCGGCTGTCGTGCAGATAGGCGGACCGCACGAACATGAGCCCGATGTTCAGCCCCAGCGCCGAAAACCCGGCGACGTCCGCCGCCATGGCTGCCGTGGTGCCGCCCTGAAACCGCGCATCGCCGACGATGAGGACATCGAAAATGTGCACCATCGCTTAGGTCCCCCGTAGCCGGTGGCCCAGCCGCCGCAGGGTTTCGGCGCCAAGGTTGCGCGACAGATCCGCCGCCACGGGAAGTGGAGCGTGAAAACACCCCAGAGCGGCGACCGGGCGGCGTTCCCGGACGGCATCAATCAGGCGTCGCCATACCCATTTCTTGTGGTGCTCCAGCCGGTGATCGGAGAGGGCGCGGCGCGTCTGAGGGCTGAGACCCGGCATCGCCAGCATGCGGTCGTCTGCGGCCATCAGGTCGGCGTGGACGAACGTGGGATGCGATCCCGACAGGGACTCTTCGCGCACCACGGCAAGATATCCGCACGGATCGCACAAACCAAATCGCGCGCCAAGTATCAGCGCCCGCGCGTAGAGATCATAGTCTTCGCCCAACCGCAGCGGACCGTAGCGCAGCCCGTGCCGGTCGAGAAAGGCGCGGCGCATCAAGGGCTTCAAAAAGCCCATTTCGCGCCGCTCACCGCATCCGCTGGCAAGATTGGCGCGGATGAAGGCGGCGGCCTCTATCCTCTGCAGACCGATGGTCGTATCGGACCACAGGCGCGTTCTGCTGCCCGGATCGCTGCCCGGATCGCCCTTTTCGATGTCGTCGGCCAGAAAATCCAGATTTTCGCTTGTTGCCTGCGCGGCCAGTGTCGCGATGCGGTTCGGTGCCATGACATCGTCGGCATCCAGCACGGCGACCCAGGGCGCGGTGCTGTGCGCGATCGCGCGGTTGCGTGCCGCGGCTGGACCTGCGTTGTGATCCTGGCGCAGCAAGCGCAGGTTGGGGACGGTTTTCGCAATGGCGTCGACAATTTCCGCTGTATGGTCCTGTGAGGCGTCGTCGACCACCACGATCTCCACCGGGGCGGTCTGCGCCAGCGCGCTGTCGATTGCCGCACGGATGGTGTGCGCCGCGTTGAAGGCGGCGATGACGATGGTGGCTACGGCCGGCGGCTCATCCACCGGAAAAGGTATCCGAACATTGCGACGTCTGCGCGCCCGCAGGCCGGAACGACACGCAATAATACTGTGCTTCCGCCTGCGTGTCGGCGGCAGCCACCCCCGACCAGTTGCGTTGATGCGGACCACCGGCCCAGATGTTCATGTAGATCTTGCCCGGAGTGCGCGGCACCGGCGGCGTCCGGGAGTGCAGGCGGTACACTTCGGTTCCGTCGACGAACCATGTGATGTCCTGTGCCGTCCACTCGAAGGCATAGAGATGCGGCGCATCGGCGGCATCGAATCCCAGTTCAAGGAATTTTCCCGGTAGTTTTTGACCGTCCGAAAAGGCCAGAACCCACATCCGGGTCGTGTCACGGCCCAGAAACTCTATGTCGATCTCGTCGTGGGGGGCGTCGAAATGTGGGCCGGTATAGGTGAAAAACGATGAAATCACGCCATGCGCGCGCGCCGGACGCATCACGACCTCGTAGCGGCCAAAACCGTGGAAGCCGGGACTTTGGACTTCGGCACCGAGGAAATCCTTGTCGGTGCTGGCATCCGCAACCGGGGCGAGGCGGAGCGCAAGATGATCCTGCGCAAAAACGGCACCCTCGCTGCGCCAAGCGGTGCCGATCCAGTCACGCCGAATTTCGAAGTCGGAGCGAAACCAATCAGAGCTCGAGTGCGAGACAGCCCCCGCATCCCCGGCTATCGTGGCCCTGACCGGATCCCACAACAGCGCGCCTGCTTCTGCCGCTGCCGTGGTATCGGCACCGAAGATCCCGATGCCGCCGACACAGATCAGCAGAAGTTCTGCACCGCATTTCATGTCACAAATCCCGGTGTCACGCGCATAGAAGTTTGCGCGCCCGTATCACGGCAGTGTAGGACTGAAGCATGATTCAGGCAACCGTCATCATCCCCGCGTGGAACAGTGAGAGCACCCTGCGGGCCAGCGTCGAAAGCGCGCTTGCGCAGACGGAGGTATTTATCGAAATCATCGTGGTTGACGATTGTTCAACAGATGGGACGCGTGCGGTCGCGGGTGATCTGGCCGACGCACATTCCCAGGTTCGCGCGCTGACCTTGGCGCGCAACGGTGGACCGGCGGCGGCGCGCAATGCCGCACTTGCCACGGCCAAGGGCGTATGGGTCGCGGTGCTGGATGCCGACGACAAGTTCTGCACCGGACGGCTTGCCGCGCTGACAGAATTCGGAGATCGCGCCGGGGCGGATATCGTTTGTGACGGGCTTGTCATGCACGATGCGGCGCGTGACACGCGACGGACCGCCGTGCCCGCGTTCGGTGGCGACCCGGAAGCGCGTGACTGGACGCTCGGCGACTATATCGCCGGCAACATGCACGGCGCGAAAGGACTTTCTCTGGGATACCTCAAACCGGTATTCCGCCGGTCTTTTCTGTTGACGCACGGGATGCGGTACGACGAGACGCTACGCAACGGCGAGGATTTCCATTTCGTTCTCGAAGCGTTGGCACGAGGCGCAGTGATGCGTTACCGGGCCGATCCCGGCTATGTCTATTCCGTCGGCCAGATTTCCATCTCGCACCGGTTGAATCCCGACCACGCAGAGGCGCTGGCGCATGCCGATCTGGCCTTCGTCGCGCGACACGAAAGGGTATTGGATGCTGGAAGTGCCGCGATGATGCGGCAAAGGGCCCGCAGTATTCTGGATCTTGCCAGCGCGGAAGTCGCGCTGGCGGCGCTGCGACACGGAAAACCTGTCGCGGCGGCGCGGGCGCTTTGGCGCAGGCGACGGGCGACGTACCGTTTCCTGCGCCAACTGGCTGAAGCGGCGGCGACCCGTCTGCACCGCCACTGAGGCGGCAATTTTCGCGCGAATGAGCCGTTTCGCGGTGGATCGAAAAATTTCAGATAACTTTCAATCGTTTCTGCTCAAGGTTGATAGAATGGCAGGTTTGCGGGGGTGTCGACGTGCCTCATTATGAGCAACAACATGCCTTAAAAACTGTCCGGTTCGGCGGCTATTCTCTCATCGCCGGCACAACTCTAAGTAATGTTCCATTGACCGTTGTCTTGCTTTCGACGCTGGGCTAGCTAGCCTCTCAACCCAGAAGAGGTTCGAAAGCAGTAGTAGTAAGATCTTAAAGATTTGGCTCTAGCCGACTTGTTCCACGACCGTGTCTTGGAGCAGCCGGACAGTATTTCTGACCCGTGAGCGGCGTCGGTCCATGCTGTGGAGATGTTTATAATACCTGAAGAATTACCGGAAACCGCCCATTCGGGGCGGCCCGAGAAGATTTGTCTGCAGGCAAGGGTCTGCATACCGCCCAGGTACGTCCGGGCGGCAAACAGTTGCTGGTGGCCGTGCGGGCGAACGCGTGGTCGCCCGATAGGAGAGACGACACGATGGACATGAACACTCACGATGAAGCAACCCACGAGATGCATGCAATGCAGGCAAACGCCCTGCTGGCTGCGGGGGATGCGACCCATACCGCGATCCGGTCCGGCGACTGGACCGATCCCGGCACCTGGAACGGCGGGCGCGTGCCCGACGCGGAGGCCCTCGTCCATATTCCCGAAGATATGTCAGTCACTTATGATGCCCGATCCGATGTTCCGTTGCAGATTGTGCGCGTCGATGGCACACTATCCTGGGCGCTGAACAAAGACACCAAGATGGTCGTCGAGACCATTGTCACGACCCACGGTTCGCGCTTTGAGGTTGGCACGGCGGACAATCCGGTCCGTGCAGACGTCGACGCCGAAATCGTTTTCCGCGATACCCCGTTGGACACGGTCGCCGACCCTGGCCAGCTTGGGCACGGACTGGTCGCTTTCGGTGAAGTCGACATTCACGGTGCCAGCAAGAACAGCTTTGTCACGATGGACGGTGTCAGCGCCGGGGCGACAGCTGTCGAGGTGTCGGGCGACACCGTCAACTGGACCGTTGGTGACACGCTGCTTTTCGTCGGCACCAGCTACGAGGGGCTGAACAGTTGGGAAGAGAAAATTCTCGAAACCCAGGACGAGGAGCGCGTGATCACCGCAATCAACGGCGACACGATCACTTTTGATCGCCCTCTTTCGCATGACCACATGCCGCCGGACGATTACGCAGACCTTGATACCTATGTCGCCAACCTGTCACGCAATGTTGTGTTTGCATCCGAAAATGCGGACGGCACCCGGGGCCACGTCATGCTGCATCACGGCGAATCCGATGGTCCGGATGATCCCGCGAACCTCGTCGCCTTCGCCGAGTTCCGCGATCTGGGTCGGACGGATTTCACCCGCGAAAACGACGACAGCAACCCTTTGGGGCGCTATTCGGTTCACCTGCACCAGACCGGGCCAGGTGCGGGCAATCCCGTCTCCGAGATCGTCGGCAACTCCGTCAACGGTGGCAAGGGATGGGGTATCACCCAGCACGAGAGCAACGCGATCGTCAGCAACAACGTCGTCTATGACCTCGTCGGTGCCGGGATCGTATCCGAAACCGGCAACGAGCAAGGCGTCTGGGACAACAACCTCGTGACAAAAGTCGTCGGGTTCGACGCCCGTGGCAAGGCACAGCAGGACGGGCTTGGCTACGAGAACAATTCGCGCGTCATCGCGCAACATGACAATATCGCGGCGAACGTAAAGGTTGGCTGGAACTACGTCGGGCGTGAAATCTTTGAATTTCCAACCAGTTCCGGCGACGGAATGCATCGCAAGATGTTCGAGCGCAACGAGGTGCAGTTCGATCCGTCCCCCTTCGATGTCGCGCTTGACCACCAGGAACCGGCGCTGACGAGCTTTACCGGCAATACGGTGCTGGCGGCAGAAACCGGGATGCGAATCTTCCACCGCGCCTTTTCCGAGGACAGCGACCTGCAAAGCGTCATCGAGGACTATACGGTCTGGAACATGGCGGGCACCGCGTTCGACATGATGAACTATTCATCGAACTATCTCATAAAAGATTCCCTGCTGATCGGAAACGACAACGCCAAGACTGCCTTCATGACCGGTGTGAAGACATCGTCGGGCATTCTCAACAATGTCGAGGTGGCGAACTATAATGCGGTCTACGGCGTTCAGGGCCTCGCCCACGAAGGCATGATGATCGACGTGACAACTAACAATGTGAACGGCCTTATCTCCGCAAGCCAGAAGAGCGGTCTCGGTAGCGAGTACCTCAGGCCGGAGGTTGTCGACAGTACCGGAATCACGCCGGTAGACCACGTGACTTTCACCCCCGATGCCGGGGCAGACCTGACCGTCACGCCGGATGACCTGGGCCTGCGTATCTCCGGCACCATCCGCGACAGTATCGGCACGCGAATATTCAACGAGTATTTCGAGACGCCGAATCACAAGCAGGTTTCCGGTCTCAGTGCCAAACTCGACGGGGGCAACAAGACATACCATTCAGAATTTACCATGGATGAATTTCTTGGCTTGCACGGCGCGGTGCAGCGGACGGACGGCACATGGTATTCTCCGGTGGTCAACTGGATCACAGACCGCCTGACGGCCGAGCACCATCCCGTCGTGATCGAGATCGAGCTGCGCGAATTCGACCAGAGCTTTCTGAGGCAGTACGAACTGACCGATTTCGTACCACCGGAAATCGGCAATCCCGACTACGACATCGGCTTTGGAACCGGCACAGTCACCATGGACCACGGTCATGAAGCGCCAGCGAGCGACGGCGACGAAGCCGGGGATGGCGATGTGGCCGAGCCCAACGACCCCGACGATCACGGGAACATGGGGGCCGAGGACGGGACGGATGGCGAAAGCGAACCTGCTGCCGATGGCGACAAGGGCGATGGTGACGATGGTAATGAGGCTGCTGGCGAGGACAACACGCCCGACGGTGACGGAGATGGTGACAAAGACGCCGCTGACGACGACGATGTCGTAGCCCGACCGACGCCCGAAAACGGTGCGTCCGACACCTCGGGTGACGACTGGATTACGGGAACTCCCGGCGCCGATTTGATCCATGGTGGCGCGGGGCGTGACCGGCTGCGTGGCGAGGCAGGCGATGACACGCTTGATGGCGGCGCAGGTCAGGACAATCTTGGCGGTGGCGCGGGGGCGGATACCTTTGCATGGGGGCCGGATGACCTCGGAGCATACCGCGACCGGGTCGAGGACTTCACACCGGGCGAGGGGGACGTGATAGACCTCACTGCGCTCTCCGCCGCCTACGGCTGGGACGCGGCTGCTGCGGCGAAAGCCGTATCGGTAACCGACAGTTTCCTCGGCGCAACCGTTTCGGTAAACACGCCTGACGATGGTCTGGTGGATGTGGCCGAACTGCGCGACATGGCACCGGGACAGATTTCGGTGGCGGCGGGTACGCTGCGGCTGGTCGGTGGCGAAACCCCTGCGGGCGGCGATACCGGCAATTCCGGGCCTGAAGAGGACGAGACCGCGGTGGGCAGTGGACCGGCCGAGGATCTTCCACCGCAACAGGAGACAAGTGCCATCACCGGCACCGACGTTAAGGAATCGCTGTTCGGTACACAGGGTGACGACCAGATCTTCGGTCGGGCCGGCAATGACGTGATCAGGGGGCTAGGCGGTGACGACCAGCTGGTCGGTGGCATGGGTGGGGACACCCTGTACGGCGGCAGCGGTGACGACACATTTGTGTTCCTGGCGGAGGATGTCGGCGCAGGACGCGACGATATCAGGGACTTCTCTCTGACGGGTGGCGACAAGTTCGATCTGTCTGACATCCTGCCCGACGGAGCCGGGAATACGCCCAACGCATATGTACGTCTTACGGCCAGCGGCTCTTCCACACGGCTGTGGGTAGATGCGAATGGCGGCGGTGACAGCTTTACGGAAATCGCGCTTCTCCGCGGGACGGATGGGATGACGGTTGGTGATCTTGTCGAGGCTGACGCGCTTCTGTTCTAAGCCGACGCTCCCCGATCGCGCCGGTTCTCGTATGGGGTCGGCGCGGTCTTCAGACGTCGAACGGTTGATTTTATTTGCCCGGTCCGCACCGATGCGGCAGGCTGGCGACGTTATGCAGACCCGTGACATTGATGCCTGCGCCGACCGGACTGATCGTCCTGTCGCGACCGCCGCCTGCAAGACAGGGTCGGCGGCGCCGCGCGTTGCCGCCAGGAACGTGCTGGTGGCGATTCCGGTCCTCAACGAAGCCGCACATATCAGCGATTGCCTGACGTCGCTGTTTGCCGATCCCTGGCTCTGCGGGGCGCGGGTGGTCGTGGCGGATGGTGGCAGCACGGATGATACTTGCGCTATTGTCCGCGCCATGGTCGCGGACCACCCCGCGCTCAGTCTCATCCACAATCCCGGGCGACTGCAATCGGCTGCGATCAACGCCGTCATCCGTGAATGCGCAGACGAAGATACCCGGTTTCTTGTGCGCTGCGACGCCCATGCGACCTATCCACCGCGTTTTGTCGCCCGTGTGACGCAGGCACTGTCTGCCTGGCCTGACGCGGCATCCATCGTGACGCCGATGGACGCGACGGGGCAAGGTTGCTTTCAGCGCGCTGCGGCCTGGGTTGCGGATACACCGCTGGGCTCGGGCGGGTCGGCCCACCGGGGCGGGTCGCGCAGCGGTTGGGTGGACCACGGACATCACGCCGGATTCAGGATTGCGTGGTTCCGGCGCATCGGTGGCTATGACGAAAGCTTCAGCCACAACGAGGATGCGGAGTTCGACCGCCGGTTGACGCAGGCGGGCGGGCGGATCAGGCTGGATGCCGATATCCGGCTTGATTACCGGATGCGTCCGACACTTGCCGGTCTCGCCCGGCAATACTGGAATTATGGGCGCGGGCGCGCGCGAACCGTCCGCAAGCACCGGATGCGGCCGCGATTGCGACAGATCGTTCCCGCGCTGAACTTTGCGGGACTGGGAATCGCGCTGGCGCTTGCGCCGGTCTGGCCTTGGTTTCTGGTGTTTCCCGCGCTCTATGCTTCGGTTCTTGTCGCCGTGTCATGCGTGGCCGTGGCGCGACTACGAACACCGTGTGGCCTTTGGGCCGGGGTGGCGCTTGGTGCCATGCACAATTTCTGGGGAGCCGGATTCATGTGGCAGGTCATTGCCGGAACGCCTGCGCGATGACCGCATGCCGGGTTGATATCCTGATCTGTACCTTTCGCCGTCCCGATGTGGTGCGCACGTTAGAATCGTTGGCCGCGATGCAAGGGCCCGCGGGCATTACCCTGCGTGTCGTGATTGCCGACAACGACGATACCCCGAGCGCAAGAGCGGTGGTGCAGAACGCCGCTGCTGACCTTCCCTGGCCGGTCCGGTATGTCCACGCCCCGGCGCGTAATATTTCGATTGCGCGCAATGCCTGTCTGGATGCCGCCGACGCACAGTTCGTCGCCTTTCTCGACGATGATGAATGGGTCGCGGTGGATTGGCTGTCACAGCTTCTTGCGATGGCCCGCAGGACCCGCGCCGATGCGGTTTTCGGGCCTGTCATCGCAGCCTATGACGGGTCCGCGCCCGATTGGATCCGTGCAGGTGATTACCACTCCAGCTATCCGGTGCGCCGGAACGGGCGGGTCGAGACTGGCATCAGCGGCAATGTGCTTTTGCGGTGGGGAGAGGATATGCCGTGGCACGCGGAACGCTTCGATCTGACGCGTGGGCGGTCCGGCGGTGAGGATACCGAGTTTTTCTTTCGGTTGCGCCGTGCAGGGGCGCGTTTTGAAATCTGCGATGCGGCGCGCGCGTGGGAAAATGTGCCGCAAGCACGCCTGAGTCTCCGTTGGCTGGCCCGCCGCCGGTATCGCATGGGTCAAAGTTATGCCGCATCGGCCACGACCACCGGGCAGCGGATCAAACTGGGATTTTCCGCGTTCGGCAAAGCGGGCTTTTGCACTGCGATGGCGGTGATGCGGGCGCCCGCGCGCGCGGGGCGCAACCGCTGGATCCTGCGCGGTCTGTTGCATGTGGGCGTCTGCGCCGGCTGTCTGTCCCTGCGCGAGGGCGTTCATTACGGTACATCCACCTAGTAGACGGCGTAATCACCGGCCCAGTACGCGCCCGCCTCGCGTCGTCCGACCATGGTCAACACGGTGCATGTGGGGGTGATGTCGGCAACGCGCAGTTGCCGCATACAGTCTGCAAGCGAATCAGCAGAGCTTTTCTTCCAGCGCACGGCAAGTACGATCTCGTCGGATTGGCGCAGGATCGGAAGGGCGTCTGACACCGACAGGATCGGAGAGGTGTCGAAAACGATGATGTCGAACTCTGCCTCAAGCCGTTCGATCAGGGCGGACATGCGATCCGACAGCAGCAAGCTGCCCGGATCGTCGGCCCCTTGTTCAGCGGGCAGAATATAAGCACCGGTCAAGTCGTCTTTGTGCAGGATATCGCGCAGCGGTGCGTCGGTCGGCGTCGAGGTCAGTGAGTTCAGGCTCGGGCGGGGCGGCACCTTCAGAAGCGAAGCGATGGAGCTGCGCCGAAGATCGGTTTCGACCACGACCACGCTCTTGCCCGTTTTTGCAGCGGCATGCGCAAGAAGCAGGCTGGTCGTGGTCTTGCCCTCGTTCGGCAGCGCCGACATTACCGCAATTTTCAGCCCCTTGGTGGTGCGCCCCATGATCAGCATGTTGCGCAGGGTGCGCATCGATTCCGTCAGCGCCGCGTTGCGCGGTTGGCCGATCGCCTTTAGAGGGTCGATACGCCTTATAAATCCGCGCGCAACCGGGATGGAGGCAAAGACCGGGACCCCACCGAGAAGGCGGCGCAGCTTGGCGGTGCCGTCGACCGACGTGTCGAGGTAGGCGCGCAGGAAGGCGAGGCCCAGACCGGCGCACAGCCCCGCGATCAGACCCAGTGCAACGCTGACTTTCTTGCGCGGGGCGGCGGGGCTGCGCGGGGGTTCGGCATAGTTGATGACCCGCGCATCGGCGGCCTGCAATGCGACTGTTTCGGTGCTCTGGCTATAGGTCGTCAGAAAGGTTTCATAGACCAGCCGGTTTGCGTCGCGTTCGCGTTCGAGTTCGGACAGGGCAATCTGCTCGCGCTCCCAATCCAGATAGGATTGTTTGAGATCCTTGAACTGGCGGCGTACCGACGCCTCGCGCGCGACGGCAACGGCGACCTTGTTCTCTTTCTCTGCCAGAATTCGAAGCACTTCGTTTTCGAGTGCCTGATCGGTTGCGGTAATCTGATCGGCCACTTCCTGAAGCCGGCCACCGGTGCTGCCGAACCGGTCTTGCAGGCGTACCTTGAGCAGCTCCTGTTCTGCCCGTTCCCGTTGCAGGCGACGGATCATATCGGATTCCAGAACGCCGGCCGCCGCGGCTGCTCCCTGCTGCGCGATCAGCGCCACGATCTGGCCGCGTTCGGCCTCCAGCTCCGAGCGTTGGGCGGTCGCGTTCACCAGCCGGCTCGACAATTCCCCCAGTTGCTGGTCCATCCAGTCGGTGCCGCCGCTGTCCCCGTCAAGGCTTTGGCTGCGAAAGGCGATGACCCGGCGTTCCGAGGCCTCGAGGCGGCTGCGCATATCCGAGATGCGTTCGTCCAACCCGTCGGTCAGACGTTTGATCGATGCCAGTTTGTCTTCGAGCTGGAAGGTTATGTATTGATCGGCGACGGTGTTCGCGACGGCTGCCGCAACCATCGGGTCGGGTGACATGAAGCGGATGTCAAGCACCGAGGAGCTGCCCTGCTGGCGCACGCTCAACCGTCTTGACAGGGTGTCGACATAGACCGCCTGATCGCCGCGAACGGCATGTTCCGCCGCAGCGGCGGAGCGCACCTTTTCCGCGCCGGTGGCGGCGGCGCCCGGTTCGGCATCGCCCGCCTGTGCTCTGGTCTCTTGCGGGGCGGTGTCCTGTGCGCCGAGGATGAACTTGATCGTCGATTTCAGACCTGTTGCCGCCGATTCGAGCAGTCCGGGGCCTTCGGGGGTCGGCAGCAGGGCGGGGTTGAATTCGGGCAGATCCTTCAGCGACAATGTCTCAGACACCCGCGACAGGAAGCGCCCGGAAGTCATGATCGAGATCTCGCCGTAAATTTCGCCGCTGTCACGGTCCGTACGCTGGAACAACGAGCCCAAGGCATCGTCCGCCCGGTTTTCCTGCCCCAGCAGGATCTGCGCGGTGGCCACATAGACAGGCGTGACACGCAACACCTGATAGACGGCAACCGCGCCGCCCAGCCCTGCACACAGCGCGATCAGCCAGACGTTGCGCCACAAGATACGTGCGATATCGCCGAGATTGAGAGTAAAGAATACGTCTTGCTGCGTGCCGCGAAATTCGGAATTGCGACCCGGGGCCGTCCGTCGAAGTCCTTCGTTCGCTGCGTTGTTCATCCAATACCCATGTTTTCACAATGTCCGTTTGCCCACTATAGGGACAAAATCGAGAAACGCGAAAATGACTTGTACTAAAAATGGTCAATTAACCCTATGGATTGAAACAAGGGCAGCCCAATTTGGCTTATCTGTTCCAACAGCGTAACAGTCGGATCGCAATGCCTCAAGCGGTACGGCGCGCTGCGGGGTTAATCCAGTCCGAAACATGGATGAAAAAGAGGCACGGGTGCGGGCGGATCACCTGTCCGACGGTCTGTGGCGGATCAAAGCCTTGACCGAATACTGGTTAAGTTTCCGGTTGCTGGCGAACACGATAATTTCTCCCACCAGACCCAGCGCGATCACCTGGATGCCCAACACGATCATCAAGACAGCAAAGATCAGCCCGGGCCGGTCGGCAAGTGCTACCGCGCCGAAGATTCGCGCCATGAGATAGACCGTTGTTATGACCAGTCCGGCGAGCAGGATGGGCAATCCGATCGCACCAAAGAACCGCAGCGGACGGCGCAGGAACTTCAAGACCACATACAGCATCAAGGCGTCGAATAGCGCGCGCATGTGCGCGAATGGCTTGAATACGAACGTCGCAGCACCCGGTGTCCTGTCATCGGCTTGGGGAAGGGTGACTTCGGCCACTGAATAGCCCAGTTCGCTTGCGATGGCCGGCAGGAAATGTTGGCGCACGCCAAAGCCGCTCACCTCTTCCAGCACGATCCGGCGCGCGATACGTGTGCGGCAGAAAATATCGGAGACGGAGCTGCCGAAGAAACGACCAAAAATCCATTGCAGCACGCGGTTGCGCAAGGACGCCCGCCGCCCTTCGCGGGCAGCTACCGCCATGTCGGCATCATGTACCGCGTCCATCAGCCGCGCCAGACCGTCGGGGTCGATTTCGGGCCAGCCCGCAAGGGTCAGCACATAATCGCCGCGGCTGCGGTTGACCGCCTTGAGCAAGGCGGCGTCTTCGTCGATCCAGGTGCGCTGGCCCAGGATGACCAGTTCATCCCAGTCGCGCGCCAGATGATCAAGGGACCGGCGCAGGTCGGCATCGTGGTCATCAATCACGCAGAACACCTCGTAGGAGACGCCAAGCGCATCCAGCGCCGCGCGATAGGAGCCGACAGTGGCCGGCAGATCGGGGGCACCATCCACCGCGAAGACAACCGAAAGGTCCAGGGCCGTCTCGAGCGCGGGCGTATGCGGTAAATCCTTGTTGATCGAACGATTCATGGCATGGAAGCCTCCGTATTGCGTTTCATCTCCGGCTCCTGTCCGAGCGGTCGATATCGACTGCGGTGCGGAAGGCCAGCATCACGACGATCCCACACAGGAAAAGGAACACCGACGTCACACCGAACAGACCGGTCAGCGTCATACGCACCACCTGCGATCCGCCGCCCGTCGCACCGATGAAGAGGGCCGACATCAGCGCAAGGGCCGCGATAAAAACGGCCGACACCGTAAAGGCCGAAAGCGGACGCCGCCCGAAGTACAAAAGCGCCTTGACCGACAGCAGATCCAGCAAAACCTTAAAGATCCGCGAAAGCCCATAGTTCGATTCCCCGAACTGACGGGCATGGTGGCGCACCCCCACTTGCGCGATGCGCGCCCCCAGCGGGATCGTCATTGCGGGGATAAACCTGTGCATGTCCGAATAAAGCGGCACTGCCTTGATCACCTCTGCCCGGTACACCTTGAGCGAGCAGCCATTGTCGCGGATCGGCAGACCCGTCACCTTTCCGATCAGCCAGTTGGCGACTTTCGACGGCAATTTGCGCGACAGAGCCTTGTCCTTGCGGTTGATCCGCCAGCCCACAACCAGATCGTACCCCTCGTGCAACTTGTCCAGCATCATCGGAATATCCGCCGGATCGTTCTGCAGGTCGCCGTCCATCGTTATCAGATACCGACCGCGTGCGTACTCGATTCCGGCCCGCATCGCGGCGGTCTGGCCGAAGTTCCGCTGGAACTCCACCACGATGACACGGGCGTCGTCACCGGCAATCGCCGCGGCGCGCGCGCGGGTGTCATCACGGCTTCCGTCATCTACCAACAGGATTTCAAAGTCGAGCCCGACAGGACCCAGTGCAGAAACGATCGCCTCGTAGAGCGGGCGCACACTTTCCTCTTCGTTGTGCAAAGGCACGATGACGGACACCTCCGGGCGGGTCGATAATTCGTCCGGTGTCCAGAAGGTATCGTGATCAGACATCACAGCGCGTCCCGCAGCTGGCCGCCGAAGGTGGCGCGCCTTCGCGTTTCATCGCATGGCCCACGCCGGAGCCGATGGGACCGGTGCCGGAGTTCTAATTCGATGGGGAAGCCTCGTTCTTGGTCAAACTGATTTCCAGTGTGTCGAGCGGTCGCAGCATCGCGTCGGGCGTGACCGTTTCGCTTACGAAAACACCGGCCTCGTCGCGCGCGATCCGAAAGACGGGCACGGGGGCGTCCGTGCCTGTATTGCCAATCAGTGTGCTGGCCTGTTGAGTGATGGCGAACACACCGCGCTGTGTCTCGCGGCGCGACATCATCTGGTCTATCTCTGCATTGATGGATTGCAGTTGCGTCAGGTTTTCGCGGATCTTGCGCTGGATCGTTTCGGTCAGTGTGCGCTCCACCTCCTGCAACGACTGGCTGGCGCGAAAGATCTGGTTTTCGGCGTCAAGCTGGCGTGCTTCGAGTTCGAACAGCGCACGTTGCGAATTGAGCAGGGTGGGCGACCGGGTCAATCCGCGCCCCATCAGCGTTTCGAGGTTGCCGACCGCCTCGGTCATAATAGCGACCTGATTGCCGATGCCCGACAGCTTTTGCCTCAGAACGGTCAACTCGCGTTCGAGCAGCGCGCGCGATGATTCAAGTGATTCAACTTCAAGCGCGTGCGATTCGCGCTGGGTGTCGAAAATCTCGCGTTCACGCGACAGGATTGCCCGCAGGGCGTCGGGCCCGTCGGGATGCGTCACGCCACCGGGCAGGTCGAAGGATTCGCCGCCAGTAGCTTCCGCTTCCAGCCGTGCCTTGCGAATGCGCAACGTGGCAAGATCGTATTCGACCTCGCGCAGGCTGCCCGCGACGCGCAGGGTATCAAGCTCCAACCGGCCACCCTCCGCATCGGACAGCCGGTAATATCCGCCCGCGAGCGCCAGAAGATGCATAGCGCGCATTCCGGGCCGGAACGCGTATTCGCCGGGACGCGCAACATCCCCCAGGACGAACACGGGACCAAATGCGGCCATCTCGATCGCCACACTCGGAAGCTCGCGCGAGCCTAGCCGCTCTCTGAGAGCCAGTGCGATATCATCGGCCAAAGCATCGGCCCCTTTACCCACAGCCGCCACACCGCCGATGATCGGCAGCATAACCCGCCCGTCCGTACCAACGACATACGTGCCGCTGATGACGTCGAGATCTTGGAAGGCGAGGGCGGTATTGTCCCATATGACCACACGCAGCCTGATCTGGTCCATCGGACCAAAGTCATACCCACTGGTCGTAGCCAGGTCGGGCTGCACGCCGCTATCACTTGTTCCGCTTTCATCGGTCTGCGCGACCGCAGGCGATGAAAGCGCCATACACAGGGCGACGCATGGAAAGACGCGGAATAAGAGCGCCGGGTTGGGATGTCCAAACATGGCAAATTCCAGAAATAAATTTTTTGCCGGGGCAGAAAGGCTGAAATGCCGTTTTCTTCCCGGTTATTGAATTAAGGTCATAATTAGCACATTCTGACACCATCCGTCGAAGGATAAATGCACATAATGTCTCAAACCATCACCGCGATCGTACCGACATACAACCGGGCGGTGTATCTGGCCGAAGCACTCGCCGCGATTGCCGGTCAAACGCGCCCGGTGGACGAGATCATTGTCTGGGACGACGGGTCAAGCGATGCCACCGAAACGGTGGCGCGCGCCGCCGCTGGTCCCGTGCGGTATTTCAAATCCGCAAACGGCGGCAAATCGCGGGCGCTGAATGCGGCCATGGCCGAGGCGACCGGCAGCCTGATCTGGATCTGCGACGACGATGACATTGCCTTGCCACATGCCGCCGAAACGCTGGGCGCGTTGCTCGGGGCGCACCCCGAGGCGGGCGTGGCGGGGGCCAGCTATCGCCGGTTTCGAAGCGATCCGCAAAGCGGTACACGGATCGAACAGGGGCCGGGGTACTGGCCGGACCTGTCACAGGGATCGGTGCTGCGACATCTGCTCGAGGATATCTTCCTGTTCCAGAATGCGACACTGGTGCGGCGCTCGGCCTATGACGCGGTCGGCGCATTTCGCGAAGACCTGCCGCGGTCCATCGACTACGATATGATCGTCAGACTGGCGCTTCATACCCCGGTGGTGATGACGGAAGAAACGGTGTTCCTGCAACGCAAGCACGACGGCTTGCGCGGCCCGGCGGCGGCGCGCCATGCTGCGGACCGCTCGGATGAAATCTGGGCGGCGGCGGACCGCGCCGTTTTTGCGCCGTTCCGCGAGACTGTCGGCGCGGCGCGCTACGCGGCAATGTTCGACGGCGCGCCGCAGGCCGTTCGCCGCGCTGCTCTGTTGCAGCGGGCCTGTGTCTACGCGCGTCGCACCGATTGGGCAGCCGCCTGCACGGATTTCAGCGATGCCGCGGCGGTGGCACCGGACACACCGCTGAGCGCAGCGGAGGCCGCGATCTGTCGGCGCGCAATGGTGGGCAAGCACGGCATCGGTCAGGCGACGACGCGCAAGACGCGTGATGCTCTGAGCGGTCTTGCCCTGTCCGGCCCTGCGGGTGCTGCCATCGCGCGTGCCTTGCGCCGGGGGCTGCGTTGGCGGCTGCGCGACGCTGTTGCGGCGCGGCGTCTTGCAGACATCGGTGCTCTCGCGCAGTTGGCCCTGACCCTGTCGCGAGGGCAAGCACGAATGACCAGCACGCCCATGGCACCGGTGACTGAACGGGACCAGCCCCATCAACAAGACGGTTGACCGGGTATCCAGATGGATGCGACCGCTAGAGGGCGCAAGAAATGCACGATGCCGCATCACCGCGCGCGCCTCATAAGGAGAGTTCACTGACCCAACCCGTTGTCCAGCCCCATGCCGATGAGAATGCTCCGACCCGGCGCACCCGTCTGCTGTTCTTCGGATACGATTCATCGGAGCCGTCGCACATCCGCCGGATTCGCGCGTTTACGGACTGTGGGCTCGACGTGCGCGCGGCAACCATGCGGCGGGAAGGGCAGGAGGCGGACGGCGGACCGGAGGTGTTCTGGGACAACATTCATCTCGGGACAACCCAACACGCGGCCATGGGACAGCGTTTGCGTGCCGTTGCGGGTGCCATCGCGGCCTTGCCACGGTACCGCAAACAGCTTGCGGGCTTCGATGTCATCGTTGCGCGCAACCTCGACATGCTTGCCATTGCGGCGGCGGCCCGCGCCATGCTGCGTCCCGCGCCCCCGCTTGTGTATGAATGCCTCGACATCCACGGGATGATGACCGATCCGGGCGCGAAGGGGCGCATGGCGCGCGCATTCGAGCGGCGTCTGCTGGCGCGCACGTCCGCGCTTGTCGTATCATCGCCCGCTTTCGTACGCGAGTATTTTGCGCCTTTACAGGGCTGGTCGGGGCCGGTCACGGTGCTGGAGAACAAGCTTTGGCTGGGACCGGGCGCGGTCAGCCGCCCCGCACCCGCCGAGGCCAAACCCCGCGCGGCGGGCGCGCGCGTGGTGCTGGGCTGGGTCGGTGCACTGCGCTGCGCGCGCAGCCTTGCCATTCTCGCCGAAACCGCCCGCCGGTTGGGCGATGCGGTCGAAGTACGCATGCACGGGATCGTACACCGCCACGCTCTGCCGGATTTCGATGCGACACTCGCGGCGCACGCGAACCTCAGCTACCATGGCCCCTATTCCTATCCGCAGGGACTCGCCCGCATCTATGCCGATTGTGATCTGGTATGGAGCCAGGATCTTTGGCAGTGGGGCACCAATTCCACCTGGCTGTTGCCCAACCGGATCTATGAGGCAGGCTACTACGGCTGCCCATCCGTCGCGGTTCTAGGGACCGAAACCGGCCGGCGTGTGGCGGACGGGCTGGGCTGGGCCATCGCGGCACCCTCGGCCGATGAACTGTGCGCATTACTATCACGGCTCGACGCCCGACAGATCGCGGCACAGCGGCGGGCCTTGCTTGCGCGACCCGATTCGGACTTTCGCCAGACCTGCGCCGAAATTCGCGCGGCTGTGGAACAACCCATCGCACCCAAGTGAACGAGCCGCCACGATTGCGCGAACGAGTAACGCAGTGCTAGGGTAGCCGAATTACTTTGTGCCTTTTCTTCGGGATATCATTGGATGCCCACAAAAATTCATCCGGCCCTGCCATTCGTCGCCCTGATTTTCCTGCTGGTGTTCGGCGCGTCGCAACGCTCCATCTGGTATGACGAGGCGATCACGCTGCAGACACTTGCGGCGGACCGGTTCGTCATGGGCCCCACCGGGTTCGTGATGCTGGGAGATGTCGGGCGCTATTTCGATGGCACGACCACCCTGTCAGAGCTGATCCAGCGCTATGCCGAAACGGATGTTCACCCGCCGCTTTATTTCGTGCTGCTGCACTTTGCGGGGCTTGTGTTCGGAGGCGGCCTTATGGCGGCGCGGGCCGTTTCTATCGCGCTGGTGGCGCTGTCGGTCTGGCTGTACTGGCGGGCGTTGGGGCGCACGGGCACCGCGCACCGGAGCGTGTATGCGGCGGTGTTCGCGCTGTCCTTCGCGATGGTGTCGAGCGCCCAGGACGCGCGCGGCTATGCGCTGGCCCTTCTGTGCGCGACCGCGGCCTGGTCGCTGGCGGCACTTTGCGATACGCCCCGCACCAACCGAGAACGGGTGTGGCTGGAGGCGGGGGTGGGTCTTGCCTGCGCCGCACTTCTCTACACCCATTACTTCGCACTGTTCGTCGTCGTTCCGATCCTCGGTTGGCGAACCTTGCGCGCAATCGGCGACCGGCGGGCACTCGCGCTGATCGGGCCTGCGGTGTGCGCGGTGCTGTTCGCGCCCTGGGTGCCGGTGCTGTTGGAGCAGATGACAACAAGGCCCGGACAGATGACCGGATTCTCCGGAATCGTTGACTGGTTTCGGGGGGCGTCGAATTTCGTCCCCGCGCAGGTTTTCTCATTGGCCTGGCCTGATGCGCCGGAATGGCTTCAGGCGCGGGGGCGCGATCTTGTCCTTCTGGCGATGATCGGAGGGGCCGCGAAGTGTTTGTGGACGTGGCGCGACCCCAGCGCGTTTGGCGCATTTTCGCGACTGGCGCTGTGGGTGCCGGCGACAGGGATCGCGTTGTTTCTTGCCGCTTCGATTGTGATGGACCGCTGGTTCATGACGTTTCGATACTTTGTGTTCTTTGCGCCGTTTCTCGCCTTTCTTGCCGCCCATGGTGCGCTCTGGGCCGGCGCGGCGCTTAGACGGGCAGGGGGCGGCGGACGGCCCTGGCTGAAAGTGACTCCGGCGGCGATCCTGATTGCCGCGCAATGCGCTGCCCTGAATTTCGGGTGGGAGGCGATCGGCACCCGCGGTGGCAATTACTTTCCCACGATGCGCCAGCAGATCGAGGCGGCGGGTCCGCAAGACAGCCTGGTGATCATCGACACCGGAACCGGACGGGGCACGCTGCTGGCTGCCGCCCATGCGCTTCCCCGGTCGACGCCTGCCTACCTTCTGGACCCGGACCCCGAAAGCTGGCGCAGTGCGGCCCCGCAGATCGCCGCGCGTGCGCAATCGCGGTCCTTGGTGCTGCTGGTCTACACGATCGAGCGTGGTGCGATGGGCAGCGACAAGGCGGCGCTTTACCTTCCGATTCAGGACGCGTTGACAGCGGCCGGGTTTATCCGATCAGCCGCACCGCCCGGCAACAGGGGCGGTCGGTACTACGCCAGATGGGTGCGCAAAGATGCAACAGGTTGATACCGTGACCGAACCGGCGCTGCCAGCGGCACCTCAAACGCCGACCCGGACCCGCGTGGCCGATCCGCTGATTTCACTCGTGGTGCCCTGCTACCAAGAGGCCGAGACGATCGCGCTGTTCGTGGACGCCATAGACGCGCATCTGTCCGGCCACCGGATCGAGATGGTGTTTGTCAACGACGGCTCGCCCGATGAGACGCTTCAAATCCTGCTCGATCTCAGCCTCCGCGATGCGCGTGTCGTGGTCGTGAACCTCAGCCGGAACTTTGGCAAGGAAATCGCCATGACCGCCGGGCTTGAACATGCGACGGGCGATGTCGTGGTACCGATGGACGCCGATCTTCAGGACCCACCCGAAGTGATCCCGGCCTTTCTAGACCGCTGGCGCGACGGGTATGACGTGGTGTACGGTCTGCGGTCGGACCGTGCCAGCGATACTCTGGCCAAACGGACAACCGCCGGGTTGTTCTACCGGTTTTTCAACCGGCTTTCGCAGACCGAAGTGCCGCCCGATGCGGGGGACTTCCGGTTGATGGACCGCGTAGTGGTGGACGCGATCAAGCTGTTGCCCGAACGCAGCCGTTTCATGAAGGGGCTGTTTGCCTGGGTCGGGTTCCCGTCGGTGGGCGTGGGATATGTACGGCCCGAACGCGCGGCGGGCGAGACGAGTTTCAACTACTGGCGGCTGTGGAATTTCGCGCTCGACGGTATTGTCAGCTTTTCGACCCTGCCTTTGCGGATCTGGACATACATCGGCAGCCTCGTCGCGGTGATGTCGGTTCTCTATGCGACGGTGATCGTCGTGCGTACGCTGATCTTCGGGCGCGATGTACCGGGCTATGCGTCGATCATGGTCGCGGTTCTGTTCCTCGGAGGGGTTCAACTCATGTCGCTGGGCGTGATCGGTGAATATCTTTCGCGGCTGTTTCTCGAAACCAAACGCCGCCCTCTTTATCTTGCACAGGGAGTGTACAGGAATGGCCGGAACGTCACCGACCTCGCCGACGCGGACTGAATTGTCCAGGGCGCTCCGGTTCGCCTTGATCGGCGGGGCGGCGACGCTTGTGCATCTTGGTGTGGCGATGGCTGCGCTGGGCTTGGGCGCGGGTGCTTTCGCAAGCAACGCCGTGGGATTCGCCGTGGCTTTCGTCGCAGGGCTGGTCGGGCATTTCCACTTCACTTTCGGCCTGTCAGGGGGATTCGCGCGGGCGGCGCGGCGGTACGGCGTGATCGCCTGTGCGGGGTTCGCCGTGAACAACGGCGTGCTGGCCACCCTCAAGACCGCCGGGGCGATCCCGGAACCTGTGGCCCTCGCGCTGTCGATCCTCGTCGTGCCGGCTGGCACATTTCTGGCGGCGCGGTTCTGGGGTTTCGTGTCCTCCGGCTGAGGCCCGCAGTTGCCGCGACACCCACGCGGGGGAGCGGCGGAAAGGAAAAGCGTACCGAGGATGCCGAACACGATTGCCCATATCGCCGTTCAGACCCTCATAAGCCGGGGACTCCTGCGGGGGGCGGATTTCAAATGGATACTTGCCGGTTGCGTCCTGCCGGACATTCCGTGGATCGCGCAGCGGGCGGTGGCCGGTCTCGCGCCGGAGTTTCCGGCGATTCCGCTGCGCCTTTATACTGCGGTGCAAAGCAGCCTCATCGTGACACTGATATTGGGCGTGGCGCTGGCGTTTCTGTCGCGCCGCCCGGCGCAAACCTTCGCGATTCTGGCTCTTGGGGTCGTGCTTCATCTGCTGTTGGACGCGACGCAGACCAAATGGGCCAACGGGGTGCTGCTGTTTGCGCCTTTCTCGTGGGATCTGCTCAATTTCGGGCTCTATTGGCCCGAAAGTTCGATCAGCTTGGGCCTGTCCGTTCTGGGGGCGGGCATTGCGGTGCACGCGTTCCGGACTGTTACGCCGGTACGAGGCGGGCCGGTCCTGCGCCCCGCAATACGGCCCCTGTCGGCGGCCGCGCTGATACTTGTCTGGCTGGTCCTGCCGGCCCTTCTTGTGCCCGTGGCGCAGCGGGCCGATCTGCACCAGACGGCAACCCTGGCCCCCGACGCGCAAAGGGTGGGACAGCCGATCGAATTCGACCGCGCCCCGGTGCAGGCAGCGCCAGATGGTGCCATGCAGATCCAGGCCTGGACCGGCGAAACCTTCGGTTTGCGGGGTCGCTTGCTGCAAGACGCGCAGGTCGTATCCCTGCGCGGCGTTTTTGTCGCGCACGGTACCGTGGCGGTCGAAGATATCTTTTTCCACAGCCCCGGCTGGCGTGCGATCCTGTCGCAGATCGGGCTTCTTATCGTCGCGCTCTGGTGGTATCGCTGCCTGCGTCCGGGGCTATAGCGCCGATTGGTATCATCCTGCAACTTGGAGAAATTCATTCAGCCGGCAGGCGTATGTTCGCCGGTCGGGGGTAGATTACGGTTAATCACCGCCACTTCGGTCCTAACCGGAGATTGTATGTGGACATTCGAGCGTGTTGCGGAATACTACGACCAGTCTGCGAAAGGACCCGGCTGTATTATGATCCGCACTCTCGTCATCGGCTACTCAAGCGCATCGTTGCTCGGGATTGCCGGGTATATGTTGCTTGGTGGCGGGGTGTGGATATGGGGATTTGCGGTCTGGATCGGCGGAGCAATTGCATGTCTGCTTGTCGCCGGAGTCAGGCTTTATCTGCGATCCGACGACGTTCGGGAAGGCCGCGGTGAGCAAGCCTCCTTCGATAAATCAACCGTTGTCTTTTACGGCAGGGACGACCCCTACGGGTGATCCCGGCAGGACGGACTGTACGGATCTGTCCGGCATTTCAGCAGATTGTTCTAGAATGCGTCGGGGTTGCGACCGCGCACGAACATCCGGGCTGTGGATAGGATGATCCCAAGATCAACAGCCATGTTGCGGTTCGAAACATAGTCCGCATCCAGTTTCACGCGGTTCTCATAGCTGTCGTTCGACCGGTTGCCGATCTGCCACGGACCGGTAAGACCGGGACGGACGGAAAGATACAGGCTCTGTCTCGCCCCGTATTTCTCCAGCTCGTCGTGCACCACAGGTCGGGGGCCGACGACGCTCATGTCTCCGCGCAGAATATTTATGAACTGCGGCAACTCGTCGAGGCTGGTCTGCCGTAGAAAATGCCCGATGATGGGCAGAATGCGCGGGTCGTTCCGAAGCTTGCGCTGCGCCTGCCATTCGCGTGCGGATTCCGGGCATTTTTCCAGCAGGTTCTGCAACGCTTCATCGGCATTCGACACCATGGAGCGAAACTTCAGGCAGCCGAAGGTCCGCCCATTGAGACCGACGCGCTTGTGTGAATAGATTGGTGAACCGCCGCTTACCACAAAGATGGCAAAGGCGATCAAAGCCAGCAGCGGCAGGATCAAGACCAGGACGCAGGCTGCGAAAATGGCGTCGAACCCGCGTTTGACATGTGGGTCATCTATGAACGCATAGAGTTCCCTGCTTTCGAACAAGCCAGATATATAGTGCATAATCGATCATCCCCTAGGACAAAAGTTCTTGAAAAAAAATGGAATTCTAAAATTGAATCTTGTAAAACATGCCGAATTCAGAGTTTTGAAATCGCAAAACGCGAAGTGGAAAAATCCGGCGGCAGTAACGATATGTTAACCTTAGGGAAGGCAGTATGTCGAGAAAATTGCCGCGCAGAAGCCGCACCAGCGCCTCAATTCGCGTCGGATATTCACCCGTCAGTTGAAGTTTCCGGTATCTGCTCTCCCATAGAGATGACTCAGCGCAGTGCTTGATACCGAAGCGCCCTTTTCGAGCAAAGTCAGATCATGGACGATTCGTCGGGCAACCCCAGCCTCCTGGCGATCCGCCTGAGGTCCGCGTGACGTGTCTGTCCCACCGGCCCGGACAGCGCGCCGGTCTCGACAAGGGGCATCCGCCGCATGATGACATCATTCAGTGTCATCGCCATCTCATGCCGCATCGCATGTTCCATACGTGCAGCGAGCGCCACCGTGTCGTCGGGATCGACTGCGGCACTGGCAACGGGAGGCAGCTTTTCCGTCAGGCTTTGCTGTCTGGCGCCAGCGGACGCGCCGCCGCCCAGATGCGTTTCTGCAATATCCATCGCGCGGACAGCAATGGCGCGCGCTGTGGTGTATTTCACCCCGATCACGCTGATCAGGCCCGCCGCCCCGTCAGAGGCATGATCCAGAAACGTTCCCGCTGTCTGACGATGCACGGTGCGGGTTCGGTCATCGTCAACGTCTGCCGGGATGACACCGTCATAGACGTGCAGTACATCGCCGAGGTCGAGCGCGAGATCCGGACAGGCGCGGTTCAGGATATCCAGAAAATCGGTAACGGCTGTGTCTGGCGTCTGACCGCGCTGCGGTGCCTCGTGGGTGCCGATCACGGTCAACCCGGCCCAAGGCGTGAGGAAATACATCCGACCACCCCGGTCGACAACGGCATCCGACCGCTCAAAACCAGTGAGCCCGAGCGCCCGGTCGCCAATCTGCCGGTCGACGACAATGTTGAGAGCCCGTGCAAATGTCGGGAAGCGCCCGCGCGCTTCCGTGGACACCACCGGTGCCGCCAACGATCTGGCCGCCTCGCCCGTGCATGACAAAACGACACGGGCCGCGATTTCACCTGATTGGCCGCCGCGGCGGTCGGTCACGGTGGCGCCCTCGACCCGACCGTCGCAGCGCACAAAACCATCCACCGCCATGTAATTGGCGATATCGACCCCATGGGCCGCCGCTGCCGACAGAACGGAAATCTGCAACCTTCCGACGTCGCGGATCTGTCCGTCACGCCAGACGCCCCCGCCGGTCAAGCCCGCAGGTGCCAATGCACCCAGATGGGCCCGAGCCGCAGCCGGGCCAATAACGCCCGCACCACCGAAATCCGGTCCGCGTCGACCCGCCGACAGCCCGGTATAAAGCGCTGCCGCCGCGCCAAACGCAATCGGCCCGTTGATCCCGTATCCCGTCAGCGGAATGATGAAATCCAGCGGCGCGACCAGATCAGGCGCTGCATGACGCCAAAACGCCCGTTCGCGTGCGGATGCCCGCAATCGCAGAACGTCGAGATGCTGAACATAGCGAATACCGCCATGCATGATCTTGAGAGAATTGAATGAGGTGCCCGCGCCGAAGTCGTCCCGCTCAACCAACGCGGTACGGTATCCACGCAGGCCCGCCTCGCGCGCAGCCATTGCGCCATAGATCCCGCCGCCCACCACCAGAACGTCATAGGGCCGCGCCGTCAGCGTGTCGAGCGAAGCGCGCTGCAGCCCGCTCATGACGCGCGCAGCCGGATCTGACGGAGAGCGAACGCAGGCATGCTGATGCGCCGACCGATGACCGTGGGCTGCTGCGTAAGCGTCAGCAGTGCGGTGATGACCGCGCGTGTCGGGTGCGCCGGGTCGATAACACCGGGTAGAAAAAAGCCGTAGCGCCCGACATCGCGCCAGCCGCCCGGGACCGGCAGCGGATCGCTGCCCGGCAACACGGGACCGGCGGCGCGAAAGACCCCGGGCGCTGGCCACCCCACGGGCCGCCCGCCGTTGTCGCCCAGGAAAACCCCCTTTGGCAGTCCGCCCGACACCAGCGCCGCGATCCGTGCACCGCGTCCGCCCAGCCACTTGCCCGCCCCCCAGGGTAGAATCGCGGGCCGCTGTTCGGCGCGCAGAGTCGCAAGCACGTGGTCCAGCGATCGGTCGTCCAGCGCAGTACCGCGATATCCGACCGCGATTACTTCGATCCGTTCCTTCGTGATGATCTGGCGGCCCGGTATCAACACCACCACCTGCGCCTCTGGCCCCTCCATTCGGATCGCGGGCGGACCACCGGGCAGAACCGCCGCTTGCCACCCCGTCGGCACGCCGCGCCCGGCCGTCAGATCATCAAACGAGGTTTCTTGCGGTGTTTCCGCCATCAAAAGCACGCAGGGGCCAGGATCCACCCCCGCCTGTTTTCCGGCCATGGTCAGGTTGGCCGCTGCGGTCGAAAAGAACGCGTGCCGGTCGACATCGGGATAAAGATGCACATGCCCGTCGATCAACATCGGTAAATGAGCCGGAGGGCGGCGGGAAAAAACACTCTGGCGATCATACTGAAATGCCCTTTTGAAAAGATCCGCCGCGCCTGATCAAGAAAGGTGCAACGTGACCGGATAGAAAAAATCACTTTCTAGGGTATACAACAGAAGACGGCCACGTCGCCAACAACCTGCCAGACCCCTCGAACGAAAAGAAGCTTATGATGAGCACGACCGAAATTCATGCAGACTACCTCGACGGGGTCGCGGCAAACGGAGGTCTGCGTCTAAGGATCACGGCAAGGCGTTGCGACGTTGTCGCGATGACATTGTGGTTCCTCGTGACGTTCGTGCAGTTTCGCGGAGATGAGCTTTTGCTGTATCCGCTCGCTCTCTATTTTGCGCTGCGCGCGTGGCAGCGCCGGGACGAGATCGCATGGCTCATGGCGCGTTCACTGCCGATCATGATGTTGCCCCTGTGGTGTGTGATCTCGCCGCTCTGGGCGGTGGAGCCGCTGATCGCGTTCAAGACGTCGGTTTATCTGATGCTGACCATGGTGATCTGCTATGTGATCGTGCTGTCGTTGGAGCCGCGGCAGATCCTCTATGCGGTGCTTGCCGCGACGGGCACGGTTGCGGTGCTCAATCTGCTCTATGGGCTGGGAACGGGAAAGATGGTGCCGGGTCTGTTCCCGCACAAGAACATGCTGGGTACGAACATGGTGATCCTGTGGGCCGTGGCCGTGGCCGTTACCCTGGACGGCGGCGCGCCGCGCTTGATCCGTGCCATCGGCATGGCGCTTGCGGCGCTCAGTCTGTTCCTCATCGTCAAAAGCCAATCCGCAACCGCTCTGGTGCTGGCAGTCGCCACGGGGGGCGGGATGCTGGTGGCGGCGCTGGTTCTGCTGGGCCAGTGGTTGCGTCCGCTGCGGCTCGCCGCGATCTGCATCGCCTTGGCGGTGATCAGTGCCCTGGCGGCCTGGGTGCTGGCCGATCCGCTTGGCGATGTGATCGGCTCCGTCCTGGACGCGCTTGGCAAAGACCGGTCGCTGACGGGACGCACGGTGCTGTGGAACTATGCCGAAGACCAGATCCGCGAGGAGCCGTATCTGGGTGTCGGGTCCGGTGGATTCTGGCGCTACGAAGACTCTCCGCTGGTTCGAAAGATCCACGCCGAATTCTACAAGGGCTCGCGCACCACCTTCAATTTTCACAACAGCTTTTACGAGATCGCAGTGCATCAGGGGCTGATCGGGCTTGGCATGACGCTTCTGGCGATGGTCTGGGCGCTCGGTTGGACGGTGCGCGGCGCGCTGACGCTGGGCACGATGCCGGCAATTTTCTTTCTGTGCCAGAGCGCCGCCGTCACCATCCGCATCTTTGCCGAGGCGGATTTCTACAAGCCTTTCGTGCTGTTTCACATGTTGCTCTGGATCGGTGCGTTGGGCCTCATGCGCCAGATACGGGGGCGGCAGCGTGAACGGGCATATGACTAGAAATCCGCCCGCCGAGGCCGCTGCGGGTTACTCCATGTTTTGACTGCGCCGCGAGGTGTCACCGGAGCGGCCTTCGAAACTGTCCGGCAGGGCGGGGCGCGCCCTGATCGCGGTCACGATCGACGGCGCGATACGCTTTGCACCGAACTGTGAAAGATGCTGGCCATCGTACCACAGAAACGGAGTTTTACCTTCAGGTGAAAACACAGGGCAGGCGGGCGTGTCCGGTGCACAGAGCAGATCGGCAGCATGAACCACTGTGACCGTATCGCCCAGGGCGGTGTCGAGCCGGTCGGCCAGAAAATCCGCATCACGTCGGGCGGCCTCGCTGTCCACCGTGACGGGGTCGCGGCGATAGGCGCCGGTCCGAACGATTTCATTGAACCTTTCGACCATCGGGTGCGGCAAGACGACGACCGGCACGATTCCGAGGTCGCTGATCCGCATGGCGGTGTGCACGAGGCTGTCGGCGACAACCTGTCCGGCGGGCGTATCCGGCGCGTCCGGCGCGCGCAGGATGGGTTCATCCGCATCGTTGCGGGCGGCCATATACCACGAATAGGCCGAAGTCAGAACCACGTGCGACGGTTGTAGTTCGTCAAGCCGGGCAAGTGCGGCGGTGTTGTGCCGCTCGCAATCGGCGGCAAAATCCCGGCCAAGGCGCTGGGCGTCGTTGCGCTGCGTGCCCAACAACGAGGGGCAGGAACGTTTGATCAACCCGTGCATCGGCAAATCCGCGTCATTCAAATGCGTGCCAAGTGTGAGCGTCAGCGCATCGGCGAAGCTGTCGCCCCAGATCACGATACTCGGGCCCTCGATCCCCTGCGCGAACTGGTCCATGTTGCGCAAACCCACACGCACGTCAGAGGTATATAGCGCCGGACGGACGCTGCCGCCGATGCCAAATGGCTGCCACGTTCCGACCGCGCCAACGACCGCCATCGCGGCCAATAACGCCCCTCCGGCCCAAAGCACGCGGGTACCCGGCAGACGGCCCCGGTCGCGGAACGGCCGCTCCACCCAGGCCCAGCTGGCCCAAGCCAGCGCGAGGGTCAGCATCAGGCACGCCGTCACCGCCACAGGACCCAGGTGATCAATAGTACGGTACTTCACCAGTGCCAGGATCGGCTGGTGCCACAGATAGGCGCTGTAGGAAATTAGTCCGATTCCGACGAGCGGACGCCACGCCAGTACGCGCCCCACCCATGTTGCGGGTCCCGCAAACAGAACAATCATCACGCTGCCCATGACGGGCAAGAGCGCGGCAATCCCCGGAAACGGGGTGGTCGCGTCGAAAGCAAAGACCGCAAGGACAATCATGCCGATCCCAGCCAGCGCCAGCGCGCCCGAGATCGGGTAGGTACGCATTTCGCGGCTGCCAAGCCAGAGCGCGGCAAAGGCACCGGCAAGAAGCTCCCACCCCCGGCTTGGCAGAAGGTAGAAGGCCGCCGATGGCTTGACCGATGACCCCCAGACTGATCCCGCGAAGCTGACCGCGAATAGCACCGTCAGCGCAAGCGCCACCGCGCGCAGGCCCCGCCACCAGACCGCCACCATGAAGAGGGGAAAGAGAATGTAGTATTGCTCTTCGACCGCAAGGCTCCAGGTGTGAAGAAGCGGTTTAAGATCCGCCTGCGTTCCGAAATAGCCGCTTTCTCTCCAGAACAGGATGTTGGAGGAGAACGTTGCAGTAGCCAGCACGCTCTGTGCGAAATCCAGCAGATCGCGCGGCAGCAGGATCGCCCACGCGAAAGGCACGGTAGCAAGGACAACGACGCAGAGCGCGGGCAGGATGCGCCGCGCGCGGCGCTGGTAAAAGTCGACTATGCTGAACCGGCCCCGCGAAAGATCCTGCGCGATGAGAGTGGTGATCAGATAGCCGGAGATGACGAAGAACACATCGACACCGACGAATCCGCCACCAAACAGCGCAACGTCGGCGTGGAACAGCATCACCGGCACCACCGCGAGCGCACGCAAACCGTCTATTTCCGCTCGATACTGCACGTTCGAGCCACCTTCCAATAAGTCGTCTTTGAAAAAACCAGCGCGGAACAATACCCGCCTGGACCCACCTTAAATGCGGTTGAGTATCACGCCCCGACGGGGTTTGTGTCAATCGCTGGCTGGCAGATATGCGAAATCCTCGGGCGGACCGGTTGCATGATTGCGCTATCGACTTTCGCGTAGCGCGGTAAGGCGCGGATCGCCGAAGGGGGCCTGACGCTCCGGCTGGCACGGCACGGCCAACGGCATTTCACAGGGTCGGGTCCGGTCGCTATATCTTGTAATATTCACGGTACCATGCGACGAACTGCGCCACGCCCGATGCCACATCCGTTTGCGGGACATAGCCTGTCAGGGCTTTCAGCAGGCTCGCGTCCGCCCAGGTGGCCGGTACGTCCCCCGGCTGCATCGGCATGAGTTTCTGTTTCGCGGTCTTGCCCGTCGCCTCTTCGATGGCCGCGATGAAATCGAGCAGCGGCACGGTGTCGGAATTGCCGATATTGACCACACGGAATGGCGCGACGGGTGACAGGCTGTCGCCCGCGATGCTGCCGTGTTGGGTGGTATGGTTGGGTACCGCGTCGACGAGCAGTCGGACCGCCTGCACCAGATCGGCAATATAGGTAAAGTCGCGCCGCATATCCCCATGGTTATAGACACTGATCTCGCGGCCTTCGAGGATGGCCGACGTAAACTTGTGCGGTGCCATGTCGGGCCGGCCCCATGGACCGTAGACCGTGAAAAAACGAAACATCGTGATCGGCAACCCGAACAGATGCGCGTAGCTGTGCGCAATGTTCTCGGTCGCTTTCTTGGTCGCGGCATAAAGCGACATCTGGTGATCCGCCTTCATGTTCTCGTGGTACGGCATCTGCGTATTGGCGCCGTAGGCCGATGAACTCGATGCCATCACCATGTGGCGCGGCGGATGCGCGCGGGCGGCTTCGAGCAGTTGGAACGTGCCGCCGAGATTTGCCTCGAAATAGGCCGCCGGGTTCTCTATCGAATACCGAACCCCCGCCTGCGCCGCGAGGTGGACAACCACGTCGGGCCGATACCGGTCAAACAGGTCCAGAAGCAGACCGGGGGTTTCGATCGTTGCCTTGGTTTGTGTGAATTCAGCGGAGGGGGTCAGCCGGTCAAGCCGGGCCTGCTTCAGGTTCACGTCATAGTAGTCGTTCATGCTGTCGACACCGACAACCTGCCATCCCTCGTCGAGCAGCGCGCGGCAGACGAAGTATCCGATAAAGCCGGAGGATCCGGTAACAAGCGCGGTTGTCATGGGAATTTCCTTTGCCGTACAAGGCGCTGCGGTGTTCTCGGTGGAACGTGTTCGGGCCAAGCCTACAACGGGTGGTGTTTTTGTCTCAACAATAAACGGACCAAAGCACCTGTTTAACACCCGCTGCCAAATTTGGCGCATTCCGTCCGGTACGGGCCTCGCGCCCGCAAAGGCAGTCCACAGCATCAGAACAATCGGGCACTTGAACATGGACATGCCAGACCCACCACCAAGCCCCCGGCGGGCAACATTGTTGTAGGTGATGAGCCGGAAGTGTAATGTGGCTTCGGATTTCAAAAGGAGGATATTATAATGATGAAGTATGTTGTCACCACGATGATTGCGCTATCGTGCACGCCACTGTCAGCACAACAGCTGGATGTTGATTTCCGGATTGTTGAGGATGATCAGGCCGCCGGATGCCTCGGAGCCACGGTTCAAGGTCTTCAACCCAACGGAGATGGCTTTCTGGCCGTCCGCTCGGGTCCGGGGACGAATCACCGCAAGATCGACGAACTTCACAACGGTGACGGCGTTCGCCCGTGTGCCCAGAAAGGAAACTGGTGGGGCGTCTATTACGGCAATCCCCGCCGCAAAGGCTGGGTCCATGGCAACTGGCTGGGGCGATGGGCAGGATAGTCTGTCATCCGAGACCTCGGCAGCTTACGGATTGAAGGACCCGGAATTACGGCGGCCTAATCCACGCTCGACTACATCAGTTTCCCGAACGGTGCCACAGACCCGCCGCGTGTCGCCCGACAGGTCTGTGTTTTTCAAAGCTCCCATCGCATGGAATACGTCACGCCAAATCGCAGGGCTGCCGATAAGCCTCCCGGCAATAGGGGCGGACCCGGTTTGGTAATCCCCCTAAAAGTAGTGGTGTTCAAAGGTAGAGTTTTCTCGGCAAGATGACTGAGGACATTTACGATGAAGAACGGACGATTTAGCGATGCGCAGATCATGTCGATCCTGAAGCAGGCGGAGGGTGGCGTGCCGGTCGCTGAGCTATGCCGCGAGCATGGGGTGAGCAACGCCAGCTTTTACAAGTGGCGTGCGAAGTTCGGCGGAATGGATGCGTCTTTCGTCTTTGATGTCAGAGATGAGGGATATGGCCGAAGAGAACCGTCGACTGAAGCGCATGTATGCTGAGATGAGTATGCAGAACGACCTGCTGAAGGAGGCTCTTGGAAAAAAGCGTTAAGGCCGTTTCGAAGGCGAGAGATGGCCATGAATGCGGTCGTGCAGAATGGGGTCAGCATCGCACTTGCATGCCGGACGTTTAGATCAGCGAGACGTGCTATCGCTATAGCTCCGTTTTGAGCGACGAGAACGAAGAGATCGCGCATTGGCTTGAGCGTCTGATGGCGAGCAAGCGCAGCTGGGGCTTTGGGCTGAATGTGTTGGATGACTTCAACCGCGAAGGTCTATCCATCGAGGTGGACTTTTCGCTGCCTGCCGAGAGGGTTGTCAGGAGCCTGAACCAAATCATCGAATGACGGGGTCCGCCACAGGCATTTTGGACCTGCATGCCATCGTGAACGACACGCTCGATGCGCTAATCATAGCCGGGGATCTCACGGATGGACCTGCGCCTAGGTGGATCCGGGGCTTGCCCAACTGACGCCGCATGTACCGCCAGAACGCATCTATGTGATGCCCGGAAACCATGACTATTACGGCGGCACTCTTTCGGATGACCAGCTCCTTGCTAAACACACACGTTCTGTCGGCGCACATTACGTGCAGAAAGAAGAATTGCACCACGGCGACACCCGCATCCTATGTTGCACGGTGTGGACGGACTTTGATCTATTGAGGGATACTGAAACAGCGATGGCCATCGCTGGAAGCGTCATGCGGGACTACTCCCATATATGGGTTGATCCCCCCGCAGGTTCGGATGAGGGGGGCGGGATCACGTGGCAATCTTCAGCGAGGGAAATAGAGCCTGCGGACACGCTTGCCGCTTGCCGCTCACCGCGAACATCGTGAATGGCTTGAGAGCAGGTTGATGTCCACCCACCCTGGCGGGGAGACAGGTTGCACGGTTGTCGCGACCCATCACGGGCCGCATTTGTCGGTCGCAGGGCCTGTGGATGGTCTGACACTCGCATTCCACTCTGACCTATCAGACCTTATTGGCAGGTTTGCTCCCGCCGCTTGGTTTTTTGGACATTCACATCGCCGGCTGCGCACCATGGTTGGGCGAACCGACGTCCGGAACGTGAGCGTGGGATATTGTCGTGAGTTCCTTCGGTCAGAAAGCCAATATTTGATCGACGCGGGCATTTGGGAGAGCCAGGGTAGATCCTAATGCTGCTGACCTCATGCTTCTTGAGACCATATAACGATGCGATCCACTCGTAATCACAGCTACTGATGGCGCTTCCTACGTGGTAGCCGACTCCATCCCACCCAAAATTCATGAGGCGCTCGGACAACTTACTCCGGGGATGCCGTATGTCGACGTGGGCGAAAGGCTTAGTCTCCCAATAGAGAATTGGGCGTCGTGCAGGAAGAGGCTGATAGTCGAGCACGCATGTCGCGGCGTTCTCTCGAGCGTGGCAAATTGTGGCTATCTCCTGCCGAATTTGATCTAGCGCCAACCGTCTCCCCGTGGTCCGCCATTCTCGATCCAGAATACGGGGGCGCGATCCTAGTCGGCGCGCAGGTTGGGCACCCGGCACTGCGCGGTAAGTTCATTAATACGTCTCGACTTTGTGGGTTGGACACAGAGGGTGCTTGGGCCCGTACTTCGACCCGATGGTATCGTGTGAGCGATACTGCAAGTCAGCAAGAACTGAGCTCAATGCTACATGGCAGGGTAGGTCTCGCAAACGCCCTTATGCTCACCCCGTCTGAAGTCCAAGCGCACAGATCGATTTTTTACAGGGCTGAACGATGCTTGACCTCAGCGTAATTCTGAAAGGCGACATCGCAAATTACCATGTATACGGCTCAGAACAGACTTACACTTTCCTGAGCCCCCAAGCAATCGTATCAATCATGAGCATAATCGCCTGCTGCGTAGCCTTATTTGTATCATGGCGTGCCTACCAACAATCAGCAAGAAGCACTGGGCTTGATATGGAGCTCGTGAAACGGGTCGTCGAATCCGCCCCGCTGGAGCGTTTGGCTGCCTTGCAAAAGCCGCCCTCTGATAAAGAGAGCAATATCAAGGATGATTGAAAAGTGGTCTTCGCAGCTTTCGGTCTTGACCTGCCGTTCGCCTCGAGGCCGAGCGCTGCGGTGAAGCTCCACCAAACCGGCCAATCGTCCATCTTGTAGCATTGTCGGCGAATGAAGGTCGGGAGAGCGGAGATTTTGTTGAAAAACTATTCCTTGATCCGAGGGCAAGTCGCTGATTCAATTCCTGTAGTGAACGGGAGGATTGGCA
>NZ_CANMFS010000015.1 GCF_947497275.1 uncultured Sulfitobacter sp. | reverse complement strand
GGTACTAATGGCTCGATAGGCTTGATTTGATCCAGTAACAGAGAGACTTCTGTTCGGACTGCAAGAGCATACACACACAATCAGCGCCCGCGCGCACTTAGCAACGCGGTAGCGCATGATCAGCGTACTGACTTGGACATGAGGATTTAGTTGGTTTGGTGATCACAGCGTAAGCAAAACACCCGGTCCCATCCCGAACCCGGCAGTTAAGTGCTACAGCGCCGATGGTACTGCGTCTTAAGACGTGGGAGAGTAGGTCATCGCCAAACCTAATAAATCCTCATGCGTATCTCTCTATACGATAACAATACCCCCCCAAATAATAACCAACACCTCGCGGCTCACGCAATATATCGACACCGATCTGCTCCCCTTTGGGTCCGGTAATTTAGGTTAGCTCTGTTTAGGTTTTGGTCTTCTTGTGACCATCTCTCCTCGGTTTCAAAATTACCAAGCTAACCGCCTACAGATCTAGGGGCACCTCACACCGATCCCACCTGAACACCAAGCATCAGATCTTGACGTGTACGATTACGTGCCTTCACATCTCTCAAACGCATAAGAAATAGACAAACGGCTAGGATCCGATCTGATTTTAGATCGTGTGCATTTCCCCTAGTACGATCAATCGCTAATCCGAAAGGATGAGAAAGAACCTTCGTATCCTTGTCGTGGAGGCTGATGATGCCAAAGCGAAAAATATTATCGACGCGTTGCTGGATGCGGGGTGGGCGGATGTGCACGCGATTGCGCAGGTCTCCGGCCTCGAGCGGTCGATCATCAAACATGCCCCCGACATCGTGCTCATCGATATGGCCAATCCGGACCGCGACACGCTGGAGCATATCGGGGCTGTTTCAGACATCAAATCGCGCGCAGTCGCCATGTTCGTGGATCACACCGATCCGCATTTGACCCAAGCGGCCCTCGCCGCCGGCGTCAGTGCCTATGTCGTCGACGGTCTACAGATGAATCGGATCAAATCGGTGATCGAGACGGCCATCGCACGCTTCCAGATGATGCGTCAGATGCAATCGGAATTGGATGCGGCCAAACAGGCACTGGAGGATCGCAAAACCCTCGACCGCGCCAAAGGCATCCTGATGCGGCGGAGATCAATATCCGAAGATGACGCTTATAAACTGATGCGCAAGGCCGCAATGGATCAGGGGCGCAAGGTGATTGACGTTGCGCAAGCCCTGGTGACAGCGGCGGATCTGATGCCATGAGCCGTACCGTGCTGAATTGCGGCTACGTCCCGTTGATAGATTGTGCGCCTCTTATCATTGCGCGCGAATTGGGATTCGCCGGTGAAGAAGGATTGGACCTTAATCTGATCCGCCAGCCATCTTGGTCGGCATTGCGTGATATGCTGGCGTTGGGACATTTGGACGCCGCTCAAATGCTTTCGCCGATGCCGGTGGCGATGTCGCTGGGCCTTGGCGGGTTGGCGGCAAAAATCGATACGCTGATGGGACTGTCGGCGAACGGCACGGTGTTCGGGCTCTCGATCCCGCTGGCGCAGAAATTGGGTGGCGTTCCATTTGGCGATCCGCAGGCTTTGCTCTCTGTCCTGACGGTGCAGATGCGAAAACCCCTGCGTGTTGGCGTGCCATTTCCCTTTTCCATGCACCGATTGCTATTATCTTATTGGACTGCCTCTGCGCCCGATCTGTCAGTAGAGGTTGTGACCGTGCCACCGCCGCGCATGGCTGCAGCCGTGGCGGAAGGGCATGTAGATGCCTTTTGGGTTGGGGAGCCTTGGGGTAGTGCCATCGTCGGGCGTGGCGTGGGAACCATCGTAATGGCAGGGCGGCACGTCTGGGGCTTTGCGCCGGAAAAAGTGCTGGCGGCGCGCCATGAGTGGATCGCTAAGAACCCCGATACTACATGCCACCTGATGCGGGCTGTCTACCATGCCGCGCGCTGGTTGGATGTAGAAAAAAACAAACCCCTGGCCATCGAGATTTTGGGCCGCAGTGAACATCTTGACCTCTCCCATGACGTGATCGAGCCTGCCGTCACCGGGTCTCTTACCCTCACCCAGGGTGGGTTTCCTACCAAGGTCGATCGCTTCTTGATGTTTCACAAACACGCCGCCTCCTTCCCTTGGCGCAGCCAGGCAGCGTGGATTGCGGATCAATTGGGTGCGGGTGCCGAGGGTATAGAGGCGGCGAAAGCGTGTTTCAGGACGGATCTCTACCGGCAGAACCTTGGACCCATCGGAGCGGACCTGCCCGGTGCGTCCGAAAAAGTCGAAGGGGCGATGACGCAAGAGACCGCTGTTGCGTCCTCCCGCGGGCAGATGATTCTTGCGCCGGATGCATTTTTTGACGGCAGGACGTTCGATTTTGCAGCACCCTCCGGTGAATATTGAGGCACTTGAATGAACCACGAGAGAAATTCATGCGGCAGTGCAGAAAATTCTTGAACCACTCTACAAACTGCTGAATTCTGACTGCAACGGATCAGACACTGCTGTCTGAATTCATTCTGCCAATGAAGGTGGAACACCCCCAAGAGCAAAGCCGCTCGTAAGAACCATGGAATTTTCCGTGATGCTTACGTGCGGCTTTTTTCGTTTTGCAGGCTCTACCCGGCCAGACAAAGGACACTGACGATGTTGAGAAAATTCCCTTACGTGCTCGCCGCGACTGGCGTGTTGGCCACGGCCTCCTACGCTCAAATGCTGGATCTCGAAAAGGATGAGCTGACCTTCGGGTTTATCAAACTCACCGATATGGCACCTTTGGCCGTGGCCTATGAGAACGGCTATTTCGAGGATGAGGGCCTGTTCGTAACGCTGGAGGCGCAGGCGAACTGGAAGGTCCTGCTCGATGGCGTAATCAACGGGCAGTTGGACGGAGCGCATATGCTGGCGGGTCAACCGCTGGCCGCGACCATCGGATATGGCACGCAGGCGCATATCATCACGCCATTTTCCATGGATCTCAACGGCAACGCCATCACCGTCTCCAATGAAATCTGGGCGCAGATGAAACAGAATGTTCCCACTATGGACGATGGTCGTCCGCAACATCCGATCAGCGCGAGCGCACTCAAGCCAGTCGTCGAAAGCTATAAGGATCGTGGCGAGCCATTCAACATGGGCATGGTCTTTCCCGTATCGACGCACAACTACGAAATTCGCTATTGGCTGGCCGCCGGTGGCCTTCAACCCGGCTATTACGCGCCCGACGATATCTCGGGCCAGATCGGTGCCGATGTCTTTTTGTCCGTGACACCCCCGCCGCAAATGCCAGCCACTATGGAGGCAGGCACTATCTTTGGCTACTCCGTTGGTGAGCCCTGGAACCAGCAGGCGGTTTTCAAAGGTATCGGCGTGCCTGTGGTTACCGATCATGAGATGTGGAAAAACAACCCCGAGAAGGTCTTTGGCGTCACCAAGGAATTCTCGGACGAAAACCCCAACACCACGATTGCGCTGACCAAGGCACTCATCCGGGCGGCGATCTGGCTGGACGAGAACGACAACGCCAACCGCGAAGAGGCGGTCGATATACTGTCACGCTCTGAATATGTGGGGGCGGATGCAGAAGTGATTGCCAACTCGATGACCGGCTTTTTCGAGTTTGAGAAAGGCGATGTACGGCCCGCACCCGACTTCAACGTATTCTTTCGCTACAATGCGACCTATCCCTTCTACTCCGACGCCATCTGGTACCTGACCCAGATGCGTCGTTGGGGCCAGATCGCCGAACCCAAAACCGACGAATGGTTCGTGGATACCGCCAAAGAGGTTTATCGCCCCGATGTCTATCTGCAGGCGGCGCGGCTGCTGGTGGATGAAGGTATGGCAAGCGAGGCTGATTTCCCGTGGGACAGCGACGGCTTCAAAACGCCCACACCCGCCGAGGATGTCATCGACGGCATCGCTTATGATGGACGCATGCCCAATGCCTACCTGAAAAGCCTGCCGATCGGCCTGAAAGGCCAACAGATGATCGTAAACAACCAGATCCAGAACTGAGCGCTGCGCCTTTCGCGTTTAACGCGGGAGGCCTCTTGCCCGTCCCGAATCCAGGAGCCCGGATATGTCCGTCACCGATCCCGATACATTGAGCGCCGATGCCCGCCGCGCGCGTCTGTTCACCCGCATCAACCAGGCCGACACATGGTTTCAGGTATTCGGCCTTGGCTGGCTGACGCCAATGCTGAAGGCGGCAGCGGGGGATAACCCGCGCGCGCAGCTATTCGAAGTCTGGCGTCTTTTGGGTGTCCCGCTGTTGGCGATCTTGCTGTTTCTGGTGGCGTGGGGAACCTTGGCCCCCAAGGTGCAAACCTCGCTGGGTGCGGTCCCGGGTCCCGCGCAGGTCTGGACCGAGGCCGTCGGGCTTCACGCCGATGCACAGCGCGAGAGCACCAAAGAGGCCGCGTTCTACGCGCGTCAGGATGTGCGCAACGCCAAGTTGATTGCCGATGGCCGTGCCGAGGACGTGCGCACGCGTGTCTATACCGGCCGCCCGACCTACTACGATCAGATCTGGACCTCGATCCAAACGGTCTTTTTCGGATTTCTGATCGCGTCGGCCATCGCCATCCCGCTGGGCATCGCGGCGGGGCTGTCGCAGACGGCCAATGCGGCGCTCAATCCGCTTATCCAGATTTTCAAACCGGTTTCACCGCTGGCATGGCTGCCGATCGTGACAATGGTTGTCTCGGCCGTCTACGCCACGAACGACGGGATGTTCTCACGTTCGTTTTTGATCTCTGCAATCACGGTCACGCTTTGCTCGCTGTGGCCCACTCTGATCAACACGGCACTGGGTGTGAGCAGCATCGACAAGGACCTTGTGAGCGTGTCGCGCGTGCTCAAGATGAACACCTACACAAAGATCACCAAACTGGTGCTGCCTTCTGCATTGCCGCTCATCTTTACCGGTTTGCGCCTTAGTCTGGGCGTGGGCTGGATGGTGTTGATTGCCGCTGAAATGCTGGCGCAAAACCCCGGCCTTGGCAAATTCGTCTGGGATGAGTTCCAGAACGGCTCCAGCCGCAGCCTCGCCAAAATCATGGTCGCCGTCTTCACCATTGGCATCATCGGCTTTCTGCTGGACCGTGTCATGTATGCGCTGCAGTCCGCCTTTACTTTCTCGGCAAACCGGTGAGCGGCATGAGCATTCTGAGCATCAAGGACGTCAACAAGGGTTTTGGCGTCGGCACCCATCGCGCCGAAGTTCTTAAAAAAATCAATCTCGAGGTGAAGGAGGGTGAGTTCCTTGCCATCCTCGGCTTCTCCGGTACGGGCAAATCAACGCTGATGAACTTGATTGCAGGCCTGGAGATGCCAGACAGCGGTACACTGACCTACCGTGGCGCGCGCATCACCGAACCTGGACCGGAACGCGGGCTGATCTTTCAAAGCTATTCACTGATGCCCTGGCTGACGGTGGGCGGCAATGTGGGGCTGGCGGTCGATGCGGTTTTTCCGAAGCTGAGCAAAACGGAGCGGCAGGCCAAGATTGATCATTATGTCTCGATGGTGGGCCTTTCGCATGCTACCGGACGCCGTCCCGCCGAACTGTCGGGCGGTATGCGTCAGCGGGTTGCGGTGGCGCGGGCACTGGCGATGAACCCGGAGATGTTGCTGCTGGACGAACCGCTTTCTGCGTTGGATGCACTGACCCGCGCCAATCTGGCCGACGAGATCCTGGACATCTGGGAGAAGGACAAGAAGACCTGCATCCTGATCACCAACGATGTCGATGAGGCCATATTGCTTGCTGACCGGATTGTTCCGCTGAACCCGGATGGCACGTTGGCCGATCCCATCGAAGTGAAAATTCCGCGCCCGCGTGACCGGATGGCGATGAACAACGATGACGCGTTCAAGGCTCTGCGCGCCAGTGTCACCAAATATCTGATGGACGTAGGCATCAAGGCGAAGGTCGAAGAAACGAAAGCCCTGCCCAACGTCACTCCCATCCATGCGGTTCCCAAAGTTGTGGCCGAGGCGCAGCGAAGCCCGATCGAGGAACGCTATCTCAATTTCTCGCAGTTGCACAAGGTCTACCCCACGCCCAAAGGGCCGCTGACTGTGGTCGAAAATTTTGACCTCAAAGTCAACAAGGGCGAGTTCATCTCGCTGATCGGCCACTCCGGCTGTGGCAAATCCACAGTGCTGACCATGGCGGCGGGGCTGAATCCGATCTCCAAAGGCGCGATCCGGCTGGATGGATGGAACGTGGAGGGCGCCGACCCCGAGCGTGCGGTCGTATTTCAATCGCCCAACCTCTTCCCTTGGCTGACGGCGAAAGAAAACGTGGCGATCGGAGTGGACAAGGTCTATCCCCGTGCATCGCGCGAAGAGCGGCAGGACGTGGTGGAATATTACCTCGAACGTGTCGGGCTGGCCGACAGCATGGGCAAGAGTGCAGCTTCGCTCTCGAACGGGATGAAGCAACGCGTGGGCATCGCCCGCGCCTTTGCTCTGTCGCCGAAACTACTGCTGTTGGATGAGCCTTTCGGAATGCTCGACAGTCTCACACGGTGGGAGTTGCAGGAGGTCCTGATGGAGGTTTGGTCGCGCACGAAGGTCACTGCCGTTTGCGTTACGCACGGTGTCGATGAGGCAATCCTTTTGGCAGACCGTGTCGTGATGATGACAAACGGACCGCAGGCTACCATCGGTAAGATTACCGATGTGAAGTTGCCCCGCCCGCGCACGCGCAAGGCGCTTCTGGAGCACGCTGATTACTACACCTACCGGCAGGAGGTGCTCGATTTTCTCGAAGAATACGAGCACGGAAACACCTCCAAGGCGGCCAGGATCTCATCCCCCAAACCCATCGCAGCGGAGTAATTGCATGACACAAAAGCTCATCATCATCGGGGCCGGTATGGCCACGGGCCGCGCTTTGGAGGCACTGCTCGATACCGCCTCCGACGCCTATGAAGTGACCCTGTTCAATGCAGAGCCGCGCGGTAACTATAATCGCATCATGCTTTCACCCGTGCTGGCGGGGGACAAGACCTATGCCGAGATCGAAACCCATACGCTGGCGTGGTACGAAGAAAACGGTGTGACCTGCCGGTTCGGAGAGCGGATTGCGTCGATTGACCGAGAGTCCAAGACAGTGACCGCGCAGAATGGAGACGTGTTGCCCTATGACAAGTTGATGTTCGGCACCGGCTCGACTCCCTTCATGATTCCGCTACCGGGTCACGATCTGGAAGGTGTCATCGCTTACCGCGATCTTGAGGATACCGAGCGGATGATGGGTCTTGGACCAGGCGACAAATGTGTGGTGATCGGTGGCGGTCTTCTGGGGCTGGAGGCGGCAGCCGGCATGGCCGCGCGCGGTGTCGACGTCACGGTCGTACACATCATGGGCCATCTGATGGAGCGTCAACTGGACGAGGCGGCGGGTTATCTGCTCCGCAAGGCGCTCGTGGACAAAGGCATCAAGATCAGATGTTCGACCAACTCTAAAGAGATACTGGGTGCGGAGGGTCGCGTCCGTGCGCTGCTGCTTGATGATGGGACCGAATTACCCTGTGATCTTTTGGTCATGGCAGTGGGTATTCGTCCGAACGTAGCACTCGCTGCTGAGGCGGGTCTGGCCGTCGGTCGCGGTATTCATGTGGACGACCGGATGGTGACGTCGGACGCGGACATACTCGCCGTTGGCGAATGTGTGGAACATGATGGTGCCATATTTGGCCTCGTTGCGCCTCTCTATGATCAGGCGAAGGTGGCGGCCAAGACCTTGTTGGGTGAAGACGCGGTATTCGTACAAAAGGAGCTTTCGACGAAGCTCAAGGTTACCGGCTGTGATTTGTTCAGTGCAGGTGATTTTACGGACGGCGAAGGGCGCGAAGATATCGTGTTCCGCGATCCTGCACGGGGAATCTACCGCCGATTGGTGGTTGAAAACAACATCGTTATCGGCGCCGTGATGTACGGCGATACTGCCGACAGCAATTGGTTTTTCGGTCTCATTCGCGACAGAACCGACATCGCCGGGATGCGCGACACGCTTATCTTCGGACCCGCATATCAAGGAGGGGCCCCGCTGGACCCGCTCGCAGCCGTTGCAGCCTTATCGCGTGATGCGGAGATCTGTGGCTGTAACGGCATTTGCAAAGGTCGGATCGAGGACGCGATTGCGGCAGGCGCGGGAGACCTGGCAGCGATCAAGGCAACGACCAAAGCATCCGCGTCTTGCGGCACCTGTACAGGGTTGGTCGAGCAGGTTCTGGCCGCGACCTTGGGCGAAGATTTCGTCCTGCCCGCCGCCGCGCCGATCTGTGGCTGTTCCGACATGACCCACGAAGACGTACGCCGCATGATCAAATCGCAACGCCTTACCTCGATGCCCGCAGTCTGGCAGGAGTGCGGATGGAAGACGTCCTGCGGGTGCCACGTCTGTCGCCCCGCGCTCAACTATTACCTGCTCGCGGACTGGCCGCTCGAATATCAGGACGACCCCCAAAGCCGCTTCATCAATGAGCGCAAGCACGCGAACATTCAAAAGGACGGCACCTTCAGCGTCGTGCCGCGCATGTGGGGCGGGATCACCACGCCGCACGAGCTGCGTGCGATTGCTGATGCGGCGGATAAATTCGCCGTGCCCACTGTCAAGGTTACCGGTGGCCAGCGCATAGATCTGTTGGGCGTCAGGGGCGAAGACCTGCCGGCAATCTGGGCCGATCTGAACGCTGCGGGCATGGTGTCCGGCTATGCCTACTCCAAAGGGCTGCGGACGGTGAAGACGTGCGTGGGCACCGATCACTGCCGTTTCGGCACCCAGGACAGCACCGGCCTTGGCATCAAGCTGGAGAAGACGCTGCACGGTGCATGGACGCCGCACAAGCTCAAACTCGGAGTGTCGGGTTGCCCGCGCAACTGTGCTGAAGCGACGTGCAAAGATATCGGTGTGATCTGTGTCGACAGCGGCTATCAGATCAGCATCGGCGGAGCGGCAGGCATGGACGTCAAAGAGACCGAGCATCTGACTCAGGTCGCTACCGAGGAAGAGGCGATTGCTGTCATCAAAGCGGTGACACAGCTGTACCGCGAGAATGCCAGATACCTCGACCGGATTTACAAATGGATGTCCAAGGTCGGGCTCGACTGGATCACCGAGCGGGTCGAGACGGAACAGGCAGCACTGATCGAGCGGTTCGAACTGAGCCAGAGTATCTATCGGCATGACCCTTGGGCGGCCCATGTGGCGCAGAAATACGATAGCTATCAGCCTTTGGCGAACCTTGTGTTGGAGGCGGCGGAATGAGCAATTGGATGGATATCGCCGCCCTGAACGACGTACCGCGCCGCGGGGCGAGGGTGGTCAGGACAGCGCAGGGCTGTGTTGCGGTGTTCCGCACCGCCGAAGATGACGTGTATGCGCTTGACAACAGCTGCCCGCATAAAGGTGGGCCGCTTTCGGAGGGGATCGTACACGGTGCGTCGGTCACATGCCCACTGCACAACTGGGTATTTTCGCTCGACACGGGCGAGGCACAGGGCGCGGACAGCGGCCGTGTGCGCACGTATCCTGCCCGCGTCGAAAACGGACGCATCCTGCTCGATAAGGTCGTGATCGCCGCACGAACACCGGCATGAGCCTGACGCGGACCACATGTCCGTATTGCGGCGTCGGCTGCGGCGTGTTGGCGGGGGCTGATGGCACGATCAAGGGTGATCCGGATCACCCCTCCAACTTTGGGCGCCTGTGTTCCAAGGGCTCGGCTCTGGGCGAGACGATTGATCTTGACGGACGACTGCTGCATCCGCAGATCGCGGGCGATCGGGCAGATTGGGACAGCGCGCTGGATCTTGTGGCACGGCGTTTCGGCGATGCGGTACGCGATCATGGATCCGATAGCGTGGCATTCTATGTCTCTGGTCAATTGCTGACTGAGGATTACTACGTTGCCAACAAGCTGATGAAGGGCTTCATCGGTTCTGCCAATATCGACACGAATTCGCGGCTTTGCATGGCCTCCTCTGTCGCCGGGCACAAACGGGCGTTTGGCACCGACACCGTGCCGGGTACATACGCCGATCTGGAGCAAGCCGACCTGATCGTGCTCGTCGGCTCAAACCTCGCGTGGTGTCATCCGGTACTGTACCAACGCATCGCAGCGGCCAAGAACGTGCGGCCCCATATGCGTGTCGTCAACATCGATCCCCGGCGCACAGCGACCTGTGACCTGGCAGACATGCATCTGCGGATCGCGCCTGATGGCGATGTGGCGCTGTTCAACGGGTTGCTCGCGTATCTCGCCGATCATGACAAACTCGACCTGGAATATGTCGCGGCGCACGTCGGCGGATGCCGCGCGGCACTTGCTGCGGCGCGCTCCAGCGATGCGTTGGACTGCGGAGCAGCCCCCGAGGACATCGCACGGTTTTTCCAACTATGGGCGGGAACGCCCAAGGTCGTCACCGTTTATTCCCAAGGTGTAAACCAGTCAGAAAGCGGTACGGACAAAGTTGGTGCGATCCTGAACTGCCATCTTGCGACAGGGCGTATCGGCAAGGCGGGTTGCGGCCCCTTTTCCGTGACAGGACAGCCCAACGCCATGGGCGGCCGCGAGGTGGGTGGCTTGGCCAACATGCTAGCCAACCATCTCGACATCGAGAACGAAGCCCACCGTGACACGGTGCAGACCTTCTGGAACAGCCCGACGATCTGCTCGGTGGCGGGCCTGAAGGCAGTCGATCTGTTCTATGCTTGCGCGGCGGGCAAGATCAAGGCGCTATGGATAATGTCGACAAACCCCGCCGTTTCCATGCCCGATGCGGAAGCGGTGGCAAAGGCGATCCGAAACGTACCCTTCGTCGCCGTGTCCGACATCATGGCACGGACGGATACGGGTGATCTGGCCGATGTGCTGCTGCCCGCTACGGGATGGGGGGAAAAGGACGGCACGGTCACTAATTCGGAGCGCCGCATTTCGCGCCAGCGCGCGTTTATGAGCGCGCCCGGCGAGGCACGTCCGGATTGGCGCATCATCAGCGATGTGGCCGCACGGATGGGATTTGGCGCTGCGTTCGCCTACGATACGCCTGCCGATGTCTTTGCCGAATACATTGCGCTGGATGCGGCGGCCCGCCCTTTTGACCGCGATCTGGACCTCAGCGTTTTCGCCGATGCGGATTTCGCCAATCTGCGTCCGACGCAGTGGCCGCACAATGACACACGCTTTTTTGCGGATGGCAAATTCTATCATGCCGACGGCAAGGCCCGGATGGTTCCAGTACTGGCACCTGCAATGCAACGGTCCGGACTGATCCTGAACACAGGCCGCAACCGTGATCAATGGCATACCATGACGCGCACCGGTAAGGCCCCGAAGCTCGGGGCGCATCTGGCGGAACCTTATCTTGAGATCCATCCCGCCGATGCTGCGGAATTGGACATCATTCACGGTGATCTGGTTGACGTGCGCAACACGCTGGGACGCGTGATCCTGCGTGCGATGGTCACGGACCGTGTTGCGAGAGGACAGCCTTTCGCGCCGATGCATTGGACACGACAAACCGCGCGTAATGGCACGGTCAACAGCGTGATCTCTTCTGTGACCGATCCGGTCTCTGGTCAGCCTGCGCTGAAGCGCGGACATGTATCGGTGAGCCTGTTCGAGGCCGCTTGGTACGGGTTTCTGGCTTGCGCCGCCCAGCCCACAGCGCAAACGCCTTACGCCGCGATCGCCCGCACAATGACGGGTTGGCAGGTTGAAATGGCAGGGGTCGAGCCCCCCGAGGATTGGGGGTATTTCGTTCGGGACATAGCACAGATGCCCAATGCGACCGCCTCCATTTCGGAAGACGCCACCGTGGGCAGTATGCGCATCGCACTCTACGACGGGGGCGTGGTGAAGGCAGTGTTCTATGCCGCCCCCCAACCTGTCATCCTGTCCCGCACGGCGGCAATCGCGTATGTGGGTACGGCCACGCCGCCGCTTGCGGCCTTGTCCGGACGGATGAGCAAGGACCAGCCTGATCCGGGTCATGTGATTTGCGCATGTTTCAACGTGGGTCAGAATACGCTGCAGGCGGCAGTAGATGCAGGCGCACGTTCGGTCGACGCTTTGGGTAAAGTGACCTGCGCGGGCACGAATTGCGGCTCTTGCAAGCCAGAGTTGGCCCGCCTTGTGGCGCAGGCGGCGCTGCCGGTGGCAGCCGAATGACCCTCGCGCCCTTCGTCAGGATCGTCGCCCAGGGCAAGGGGCGCGCGCGGGCGCTGACACTCGATGAGGCGCGCGAGGCGATGGGCGTGATCCTCGAAGGGCGCGCCGCACCCGAGGCCGTTGGCGCCCTGCTGATGGTGCTGCGGTTGCGCGGGGAAGAGCCGCAAGAGATTGCCGGTTTTACCGCCGCGTTGCGGTCGCATGTAATCGGTACGATACCCGCCGCTGATCTGGACTGGCCAAGCTATGCCGCCGGTCGCAGCCGCGGTGCGCCGCTGTACTTACTCGCGGCAAGGCTCGTGGCACAAACGGGGCTACGCATCTCGATGCACGGGCACAACGCCTATCAAAACGTCACACTTGAGCGACACGACATCCATGCGTTGGCGGGGCCGATGGTGCGTTATGACCCGTTGGAAGAACTCTGTCTGAAGGCGTATGAAATGCTGGATCTACGAGCCGATCTGGGCCTGCGCTCCTGCATCAACACCGTCTTGCGGATGTGGAACCCTTCACGCGCGCCGGTCACGGTGCAGGGGGTCTTCCACCCATCCTACCGCAGCCTTCAGGCTCGGGCCGCCAAGTTGTTGGGCCAGAAAACGCTCACCATCATCAAGGGCGGCGGCGGGGAGTTTGAACGACACCCCTCCAAGAACATCATCTGTTTTGGTCTGCGCGGTGGCGCGCATATCCAGCAGACCGCTCCCGCAATCTTGTCACAGACCCGCCGCTTGCATGATCTGGATGCCCAGGTCGATCCGCTAGCCCTGTGGCAGGGCAGCGCACACGATGCCTTCGCCGAAGCGACCGTGACAGGCACCGCCGCTCTCGCGCTGTGGACCGCCGACCCCGCGATCACGCTTGGACAGGCACAGCACACGGCGCAGGCGTTGTGGGCCAACCGGACCGTAAACGAAGGAGTTCCCGCATGAAAACCTTTCCCATGTTCATTCAGATGGAGGGCCGCAGGGTCGTGATCATCGGCGGCGCAGAGCAAGCAGCGCAGAAGACGCGGTTGATGCTCAAGACTGACGCGCGGATCGTCCTGCGCAGTGACAGTCTTGATGATGAGCTTGCCGCTTTGGTGAATGCTGACCGCATCACTCACAAGCGCGGCGCGATCCTTGCTGATGATTTGACCGACACCGCACTCGTGTTCATTGCAACAGGTTGTCCCGGCGCGGATATGGCGCTGCACTGCTTGGCCAAAACGGCGGGGGCTACGGTGAATGTGGTGGACCAGCCCGCTCTGTGCGATGTCATCACGCCGTCCATCGTGGATCGGGATCCAGTTGTAGTGGCCATCGGAACAGAAGGAACGGCACCGGTGCTCGCGCGTCAGATCAAGACGCAAATCGAGCAGATGCTGGAGCCTAACCTTGGCGATCTGGCTTCTTTAGCGGGACGCTTGCGCGCCAGCGCCGCTGCGCGCCTTGGGTCGCGTGCACGGCGCGATCTGTGGCGCTGGGTGTTTGGTGATGCCCCGCGCCGCGCTCACGCACGGGGCGCGGGCCGCGAAACGGCGCAGATGATCAAACAGGCAATCACCACTGGTGAATTCGGTCAGGACACGGGCGGAAGTGTTACACTTGTCGGTGCAGGACCCGGCGCGAGGGATCTGATTACGTTGCGCGGGGTTCAGCGTCTGCAAGAGGCGGACGTGATCTACTACGACCGTCTTGTCGATCCCGCAATTCTTGAACTTGCCCGCCGCGATGCCGAGCGTGTGTATGTCGGCAAGCAACCCGGTTGCCACAGTTGGCCACAAGCCAAAATCACACAGACTGTAGTCACTGCTGCGCTAAACGGAGCACGCGTAGTCCGTTTGAAATGCGGTGATCCCGGTATCTTTGCACGCGGCATGGAAGAGTTGGACGCCGTTCGTGCCGCAGGAATCCCGCTGGAAATCGTGCCGGGCGTGACGGCTGCTTGCGGCGCTGCTGCGGCAAGCGGTCAAACCCTTACAGAGAGAGAGGCGATCGACACTTTGATTCTCACGACAGGGCATTTCGCGGACGGGTGCGCGATCCCCGAGGCCGTGAAAAACCTCACGCCGGGCAGTTGCATCGCTCTCTACATGGCGGTCACCACAGCTCCGGCTATCAGCGCATACTTGGCGACACACCATCGCGTTTCGGACATTTGTGTCACTATCGTGGCTCATGCGCAGTCGGAAAAGCAAATCGTGGCGACCTGCGATATCGCGTCGCTTCCGGCAACACTAAATCGCTACCACATCACAGATACGACAATGCTATTTCTGAAATTGCGAAAGAATGCGGAGCATTCCAGTTCCCTTGGAACGGTAACGGTTCGAAATCAGGGCGAGTTCAGCGTCGCCTGAACTTATCCGGTAAATGACTCTTCTACATCTTCCGCGAAGGCGGTGCGCGCTTGATTTCGAGTTATCCGTCATGGAGGCAGGGCGTGAATAATGGGACGAACTGCGTTGGGCGAACCTGCGACGCGGTGCTGCTGGTTTAAGCCGTGTTTCCTTCGGGAGCGAAGGAGGGATCAGCGCGAAGGGCAGCGCATCCCAGCTAAACGGGACCGTTCTTCGATGGCACAGAGCCTGTCTCATATGTTGCGGCAAATGTCACTAAAGGAGCGGCCGCAAAGCGTCACAGGTCCACATCGTCTGCTGGTACGACCGTGCCTCGCTGCAGTCAGCAGATTGAAGGCAAAAGCTATGGTATCGAAAACCGCGTAACCTTGTACCGGTTGGCTAGACCCAACGACACTAAAGGGGACCTTTTCAATCTAACTTGATGTGATGCAGGACCACCGATGCCAGTACACCGCATCGGTAGTGACTCCTCACTCATCGCTCAGGCAATCAAACTGGAGCATCGTGATGCGCGTAGCTGTTCTTGCGTGGGGTTTGCCGCCCCATGGCTCGGGTCTTGGACGCGCTGCGATGGAAATTGCGCGCGGTCTTTCGCAGCTTGGGTGCGATGTGACGCTGTTTGATAGTGGGCGCGCTTTGGGCGAGACCGTTGTCCAATCCGGGTTGGCGGTCGTTGGTTGTGCGCCACCGACAAACGGCTTTGCGGGCTTTTTAAGGAAACGCGCGGTTATCGGGCATTTGGTTGCACCATGGTATTTTTGCAAAGCTTTGCGGGAGGTGCATCGTGAATGCCCGTTCAGCATCGTCGAAGCAACCAACTGGTACGCCCCGGCGGCATTTCTGACCACTGGATCACCAGCTCTCGTTGTGCGCAACAGCACGCCGGCTATTGATGCAAAGAAAGAGAATCTCAGCTTGCGGCAGCGCATTGACCTTTGGTTCGCGCACAAGCTGGAGAAACAGACCGCAAAAAAAGCCGCCGCGCTGATATCGAATACGCCGTCACACGCGCAGGTCATCAAGGATATCTATAACATTGCCGATCAGCCGATACATGAGGTGATATCTCTCGCGCTCGATGAAGACGTTCTGAAACGAGGTGCTGCCGCGCCATTACCGTCTGTGAAGGCCGCTCCCTCCCTTCTTTTCGTTGGCAGAGCCGAACGTAGAAAAGGGTTCAGCGAGATGTTGGCGGGATACGCGTGCGCAAATCAGGCGCGACGAAAAGTTGGTCGCAGGCCAATTCGTCTGACGATTGTAGGGGTGGAACCGGTCGATGTTACAGAATGTCTGAAGGCCCAGGGCGAAGACCTGAGCCTATGTAACGAAATTGAAATCCTGAACGGTCTATCAGATGATGATCTATACGCGGAATACGAAGGAACGACGGCGGTAATCGCGCCTTCACGGTATGAATCGTTTGGATTGGTCTATCGCGAAGCTGCCGCGTTCGGACGTCCACTGATCGCCTGCAGAGAAGATCCGGCTGCTTGTGATTTCATTGACACCGCAGAATGCGGGATTCTTGCGGACACCTGCACCCCCAAGGCCATCGCCGATGCAATCGAACGGTTATTTGAAACACCCGACGATTGGGACAAATTCGCCTTGGCGGGTCGGCGGCATGTTCAAAGTTTGACGGTAAAACGTCTCGCAGCAAAGACGCTGGAAGTTTACGCAGGTGTCATCGCCTTGCGAAGCAGTGTCGGGTAGTTCCCAGGTTTAGTGCGCGCGTCGACACGCGCCTGAAGGGTTCAGCCGATTTCAGGGGGGGCGGCGCCAGATCAGCTTTCCGATCGCCTCTTGCTGCTCGACCCAAGCGCATTCGCGTTGCCACGCATGCCCGTCCCACCCGGCGAATCCGAACCCGAAAAGCTCGATCACGTCATCTTGTCTGGCGGTGTTCAGGTAGTGGAAAATTGCCAGAAACCCCGTGCTCGGCTCTGCTGACGTAAAACTACCGTCGGGATTGGCAACGGTTCGGCACGCCTTGCTGTATGTCTGGCGTGGGAGTGTTTGTACAACCTTGCCCATACGCTCCAGCTTGGTCCGAAGTTCGTTTTCGATGTTGACCCCATCAATCTCAGTGGGGTTTCCTGCTTTATCCCATGTTGCAAATTCGTTACCGCTTTGTGATGCAATGGGCAGTGTCACCTTGGGTGTGGCGATCACATGCGGCTGATCCCAGAAGTCTTGCGTCCGCATCCATTCCAAGGGCTGGCCCCCGCAGTTTACCAAGAATAGATCGTCAACTCTTGCCCCCCGGTCTTGGCCAAAGCCGTGCGCGTTGTTAAACCTTACAACGATGTCGGCCTGATCAATGTCGTCAGCAAGGTCTATTTTGAACGGTGCGTTTCCGACGATGGCGATTTTAGTCATGCAAACTTTCTGTCAGGCAAACGGGAGAACAGGCCCGTGATCCGAAACATATTCAACGGTTGTCCGATACCTACGTTGATATAGGTCCCGGATATCAATTTAGATTGAGAGACGGCTGGTAAATGCACGTCATGTTGAACCACAAGTCAAAGAGGACAATAGATGCGTGTAGTCGTCGCCGTGCCGGTGCGTGATGAAGAAGACGGTCTGCCGTGTCTTCTTCACGCGCTCGCGACCCAAGATGGAACCAGCGATAAGAATGTGAGTCTGCATCTTCTGTTCGATGGTTGCACGGATCGCGGTGTGGTCATCGCAGAAGCTTTCTTTGCGGAACATACGCTCGCGGGCGGGCTGTCCGTTATCCACCGCAGCGTTCGGCCAAACGCAGGCCGTGCACGCGGCGCGTCGGCCGAACTTGCCATATCTCATCTGGATGGCTGTTCTGAGGCGATTTTGCTGACAACCGATGCAGATACTGTGCCTGCTTCCGACTGGGTCGCGCGGTCTGTAGATGCTTTGCGGTTCGTGGATGTGATTGCGGGATACACAAGCCGGGACCGTGCCACGGATTTATTGACGCGTGATGCGCTGGAAACGTATCTGGAGGATTTGCACGGACTGCGCCGCAGAATAGATAGAATACCATATGACCCCGCCCCTTCGCATCCATGGGTAGGCGGAGCGAACTTGGGAATGCGCCTGACCGCATACAGGGCTCTCGGGGGATTCCGTCAACTTGAGACAAGTGAGGATAATGATCTCGTTGATCGTGCCCGCCATGCCGGACTCAGGGTTCGCCATGCACGGGAAGTCAGGGTAACCACCTCGTCACGAACGACTGGACGCGCGCGCGGCGGGCTTGCCGATGCGTTAAAACATATGCAGGACGAAGTGAGCGAACCGCGCGTTGAGCATCCGTGTGATGCTGCACAGCAGTATGCGCGTCACGCTATGGCGCGGCGGGCATATCATCTGACAGAATCGGCTTTTGACTGGCGAGCACTCGAAAGCGCTCTTGGCGCCGAAGATGATCTTTGGTCTCTTGCCTGCAAGTCGGTCAATGCCGAGGCGTTCGTCATGAAAGCCGTTCCCCATCATCCAACGAAGCGCGATCTGCCACTAAGCGTCGCTCACAGGGTTCTTGCAACACTTAAAGCGGAGCAATTCATTGACCATGCAAACGCGTAGATTTGACGCCACTGGCCTACCTGGCCGCAGGGATGTGAACGGCAATGCTGAGTTTGTCAGGGCGTGTTTTTCCCTGCTTGGCCATGGTCTGAAGTTATCCGATCCGGAAACGCCGAATGAAATGAGGGCCCTGCAATACAGGCTGTATCATGCGGGCCGACATGATGTTGCTCTTGGGCGATTGTTTGAGGGGCATGTCGATGCGATGCAGATTATCCACAGATACGCCAGTCGTTCGCAGCGACAGTCTGTAGAACAGATGATAGCGAGCGCTCCCGTGCTCGGCGTCTGGAACGCCGAAGGACCAGACCATCATCTTGATTTCGACGGCGAGACCCTGACGGGCGGCAAAAGCTACGCGTCCGGGGCCGGCATTCTCAGTCACGTACTGGTTACAAGCAAAGCAGGAACTCCGGATGTGCAGCTGCATCTGGTAGATCTGGCAGAATTCCCCCCCAACATAGACCGCAGTTGGTGGTCTGTGGCGGGAATGCAGCAGTCCCAAACGCATCAAGTGCGCTGGTCCGGCGCCAAAGCGACCCAATTCGGCATGCCGGGCGATTATGAACGGGAACCTTGGTTCAGCGGTGGTGCGTTGCGTTTTGCAACCGTTCAGGCGGGGGGGCTTGCAGGTTTGCTGGATGCGGTGCGTGCGCATTTGAGCAAATTGGGGCGAACGAACGATCCTGTTCAGGAACGCCGGTTGGCAGAAATGCATATGTGGTGCAGTGCCGCTGCGAATACCGTCCTGATCGCTGGTCAAAGCTGTATTGACGGTGACGAAACCGAGATTGCGCATACTGTCTCCAACGCGCGTAACATGGTTTACGAATGCTGCGAACGCGGCATATCGATTGCTCAACGGGCCTGCGGGACAGCCGCCTATTTTGAGGACAATCCAGTCTGCCGTTTTGCGCAGGATCTGGGTATGTATATCCGGCAACCCGGCCCGGACGCCCAGATGGCGAAGGTGGGCAAAGCTGTCGTTGATGGTACATTGGATCCGTGGCCATGCGGGTTCTGAACCTTTCACGCGTGCGTCACGCGGTTGTTGTGGCACCCCATTCCGATGATGAGACGATTGGCGCGTTTCACCTTATCCGCAAGCTGCGCGTGCGAGGCGCGCGTGTCGATATCATAGTAATTACGGATGGGTCTGCCTCGCACCGCAATAGTGTACAGTTCCCCAAACGGCGTCTGGTCGCGGAACGGCAGGCAGAAACAGTGCGCGCCATGCAGTTCGCGGGTGTGCCAAGAAAGCGGATTCAGTTCCTCGGCCTGCCGGATGGGGGGCTCGATACCTATGATCCACTGGATTTGCGTGCGGCGCTCGTCCGTCTTGCCCGCAGACCGACACCGGATTTGCTGATCGAACCGACCTTTGACGATGACCACCCCGATCATAGACAGGTTGCGCGTATGTGCGCCCGAGCTTGGTCGCCGAAAATACCGCGCATACGCTACATGGTATGGCCCGCGAAAGAACATCGAGCGGATATGTGTTCCATGCCGACAATCGCCGGTAGCGCCCTTGCAAAGAAGATCGCCCTTGGCAGATATCGCACTCAAACGGGGCTGATCCGCGATGACCCGCAGGGTTTTGCCTTGTCGGACGCAATGGTCCGCCGGATGTGTACATCGCGGGAGCGCTTCCAATGGGGGTGAAACCAGTTGCGACACTCGCCCATTTCGACAACATTTTCTCACGCTCGCCGGATCCCTGGCACACACGGTCCAGCCACGCGGAAGAGCACAAGCGCAACACGATCCTCGCTTTTCTGGGGGGCGCACCGCATGGACGTGTGTTGGAACTCGGGTGTGGAAATGGCAGCAACAGCGTCCATCTGGCGCGCCGTGCATTATCCGTGGATGCGTGCGATGGGTCCGGCCAGGCGTTGCGCAGGGCGGCCTCTGTGGTCGATGAGATACCGAACGTCACATTGCATCACAAACCCTTGCCCGCGCGATTTCCCCATGATCGCTACGGTGCGATCATAATTGCAGAGCTTCTTTACTATCTCGATGATAAATGCCTCGCGGCGACCATGCGAGAAATTGACAGAACGCTTCGTCCCGGCGGTCTTTTGATATTGTGTCATCACCACCGACAGTTTGCTGATGCCGCTCAACACCAATCAGGGCTTCACGAGCGATTTGTGCAGCGGTCGCGTGTTGATTGGGTCAACACGAGAATGCGCCGTACCTCGAAATGGACCGCCCAAGCCTTGCGACGTCACAAAAGCTGATTGAGGCCGGGGGCAGTTCCGCCTATGGCTCGAAAGGTCTGAGCAGAGCGCGATCGTCCGAGTGGCGTGCCGAGGATTGCCCCAGTCTATCGTAAAGGGCAGACCGTTTGAGTATCCGGTCTCGACTGAGAAAATGGTCAATCGTGCCATGTTGGGAAACGATGGTTTGCTTCGCGTAATTGCAAGCATCCGGTCTCTCGTGCACACGATTTCGAAACCGCACATCGCGCCTCATCAGGCGGTACTGGATATCTGGAAACAGATCACTGACTGTCCCATCTACGAAATTGCGACGCGGAAAGCCGACTGCCCGCAGCGCCGCGTCGTCAGCGGCCCCTGCCAGCGAAGCCAAAAGCTTGCAAAATGTCGGCATCATGGTTTCATCTGTATCAAGGTGAAAAACCCATTCGCCTTTGGCAAGCGCATTCCCTGCATTGCGCTGCGCGCCGAAGTCGCCATCGAGCAGCCGGGAATGAAATTCAACATTCCCGATGTTACGAGGTGCGGGACCTGCGGTATCGAGCACGACGATTACATCATAAAATAATGCGGCATAACGATCGAGCATGTCGTGCACGGCGTTGCTTTCACAATCGGCAATAACGACGAGGCTCAGCGGTTTTCGTGAGAAGGTATCGATAGGCTTCAGGTTCAACATTGAAGTTGAGTCAACGATTTCCAGAGGCATGGAGCGTGCCGGATCATACCACAAGCCCCAGGAGGTGGCAGCGATACGCAGCGTGCGATGTGTTAGCCGCCACTCCGTCTGTTCCATATCCCGGGCCAGATCAGAGTGAATGAACGCACGAAGTTGATCCGCCATTTCCAAACACCGATCGGCAGTGCCATCGCGCATCTGAATGTCGCACCAGGTGCATTTGACCCACCCGTTTTCTATGGGTGCAAACGCACGGGCCCCACAACAAAAACACCTTGATGTATGCAGATCTTGCACCATCGACCCGCCATTCATCCGTCGCGCGTCCGCGATGCCCCAAGCAAGGCCCGGTAAGCTTTGAGGTATCCGTCGACCATATGTTCCTGGGCGAAACGACGCTCGAACGCTGCACGCACCCTTGCCCGATCCAGTGTCCGGGCGCGCGCGACCGCTTTGGCAGCTTCGGCAAGGGACGATACGATAAACCCGGATACGCCGTCCTCGATGATCTCTTCGACGCTGCCGTTGCGCCATGCAACCACTGGTGTCCCGCAAGCCATTGCCTCGATCATCACAAGCCCGAAAGGTTCGGGCCAGTCTATGGGGAAAAGAAGAACGCTGGCCTTGCCGAGGAAACCCTGCTTCTGCTCCTGTGTCACCGGGCCTACATATTTGCTGTGATCGTTGAGGAGAGGTTCAATCTCAGTGAAATAGTAGTCGGGATTGCCTACATCTATGGTTCCACCCAGCAGGATCGGCATGCCGACCCGCTTCGCGATATCAATCGCGCGGTCAGGGCGCTTTTGGTCCGTCAAACGCCCGAGAAAGGCGCAGTACCCTCCCGACCCGTCATCCAGAACGAGTTGATCCGAAGGAATTCCGTGGTGGACGACATCAAGGCAGTTTCGAGCGGGGAGAGAGGCCGCTTGTGCCGCGGAGATTGCGACGACTTTCAAGTCATCGAAATGGTCGAAGTAAAGCTGCCGGTCCTGTTCATCGGCCCGCCAATGGATTGTCATCACCAACTTATGGGCCCAAGGGCGTAGCACTGCGGCATGATAGAGTTCGGTATGACAATGAATGATGTCGAAGTTGTCCGCACAAGCGGCGACACGATCCAGCATAACGCATTCTTTTGCCGAGGGAAGTGAGGGCGGCGCGTTCTGCTCTGACGCCACAGACGGGCCTTGGGATTTGAGTTTCGCCAAAGTCCGTGAACCCTCTGCGGCAAAAAGGGTGACATCATGTCCCCGCGCCACAAGACCGTTCGACAGGTCGCAAATCACCCGCTCGGTGCCGCCGTGATCACGCGGCGGCACCGGGAAGATGAGGGGGCTGATCTGGGCGATCCGCATTTTTAAACGGGCTCCCGACCGAATGCGCAACAGCCGCCGCTGCGCACACTGTCATTCACGTCGGTGGATAGATTGTTCTGTGACATCTCAGTTGAGCCCCTGTTCGATATCTTCAGGCACTGAAACACGCGCTTTCAGAATGCGGTATTGCTCAGTCACGCAATGAAAAGCAGGGTTGCCCACAATCTCGGCGACCTGTTCGGAACCGTCACGGCTGTCGATCAGTGTCGTATAGAGTTTGCGTAGGACATCGGCTTGTTTCGTCATATAGATTCCTGATGTTTCATGTCGGTGCCGCTAATTAGGGCGTTTGGCCAAGTTTTTATCCTGCATTATTTCACCAAACTGATCGCAGATGGCACGCAACCGCTCACTGCTCTCCTGCAAGGCGTCCTTGGTTCTGTCCTGCCCCATCATCCCCGCAACATCCGCGAGAAGTCGCAGACGATGCGCTTCGAATGAACCGATTTCATTGCTCGATAACACGATGGCCACATCGACGAGCAATGGTTCTTGAATGCGATCAATCATATCGAACAACTCATCGACCATCGCTGGAACAGCTTTCGGATTGCATCCCGTGGTTGGCTCTGTGCCTGCTGAAAGAACAACTTCGGTCCGGTCAGCGTTGTCGCGCACGACATCAAGATACTGGTTGAGAACTTTGCGGACATTCTTATTGGCCGCTGCAGACACCAACGAAGGAATGTGCCGTGCCATGAAACACGCGCTTGAGTGACTGTCCCCCAGCCGGAGCGCAAATAGGTCCTGGGTGGTCTGCACATGCATAGAGTGCTTCCTTTCCGAGGTCCCTTTGATCGAAGGACCTCTTGAAGAGGCACTAAACCAGTGAGCAATGACTTGCGCGTCAATCTATGTTGACGACCGCTTCTTCACCAGCACCGCAGTTGCGTCACGAGGGGAACCACGATGTGTCGAGGCGCGAATATCGGTCGGAAAAATCGACCATATCTTCCAACCTGGTTTCCTGTGCGAGGGTCAGGGTCGCACCTTTTCTCGAAATCAAACCTGCGTTTTCCATTTCGCGGATCGTCTTGCTGACGTATGTATGCGTGAGGCCAAGGGCATCACCGATCTCGTGCTGGTTCATGGGCATACGGATGGTATCTGTCATGTCTTTGTTCGTGATCCGCAGCCGCGCGGTTAGGTCGAGAAAGAAATAGGCCAGACGTTCGCGCGCATCCATACGGCCCATTGCACGCAGGGTGTCGATGACGCAGGCCAGTTCGCGGTTTGCCATCAAGAACAGCAAGGCCGTCAGACGTGGTGATTTTTCAAAGATGGCATCCAGCTTCTGTTTTGGAAAAGGGCACAGGCAACCATCCTCTGCCGCGCGGATATTGCTGGTCGCATATTCGAACGCGATATCGGGGAATCCTACGATGTCGCCTGGATGTAGGACACGAATGATCTGCCGGCGACCGTCAGGCATATCGGTATAGGAATAGAACCAACCCCTTTTGACAACATAGAGGTACTTCAGTTCATCAGTTTCACTGTAGACTTCCTGATGCCGATGGTAGGTGCGTTCATGCTCTTCCAGCGAAGCAAGTTGGCTTTCAGCGAGCTCATCAAGCTCAATATAGTGGGACAGCTTTTCTACAAGGCAGCTTTTCTTATCGCTCGTCATTCTGGCCCTCTTTTCAAAACCAGTTCAAGTCTTGTTCTTCATTTTCAATTAGATAATAGAAACAAGCCTGCCGGCAACCCGCCTCCGGACTGGCTTGATCTACCGGGGCTGAATTACATCGACCAACTTGTCGCAGCATAGCATCAACATAGAACAATGTAAGGGTGCCCGTTCGGGGCTAGTTTCGTCCACATGTTTATCATGCATGTTGCCTTGCAGGGCTGTCTTCGCGCCCGGAATGTTCCTTACGGTCTGACCCCCGATACGGGCGGTCACATCAAATATCTGTTGGAATTGGTCAATGCCGTGGATGCGCAAGGCGCGGATGTACAGCAGCAGATCATAGTGCGCCAGTTCAACTCGATTCGGCTTGGTGCCGAATATTACACCACTCCGGAACGTGTTACGGACCGCGCGCACGTTGTGCGCATCGCGGGCGCGACGGAGGGGTATGTCGCCAAGGAGGACCTGTGCTTTGAGCTGCCGGTTCTTGCCGATAATCTGGAAACTCATATCAGATCCCTTGCGAAAAAACCCGATGTAATCCATGCCCATTATGCCGATGCGGGTCAGCTTGCCCTAGAGATGAAGCGGCGATTAGGTATTCCGTTTGTCTTTACGGCCCACTCCCTCGGTCGTGTGAAATCAACTTCATGCGCGACAAGTTTGAATGATCCGGTGCTGAACGCGCGGATCGCGATGGAAGAAGACGTCATCGCGCAGGCCGATCGCATTGTCGCAAGTTCTATGGACGAGGCTGAGTTGCAGTACGGTCTTTACCGATCTGCACGTCCCGAAACCATCCGGGTGAACCCGCCCGGTTGCGATCTGGATCTGTTTGCGGAGCCTGCCCGTATCACCAGACTGGTCGAGGAAACCCGAGACAAATTTCTCTTTGACCCTTCAAAGCCGCCGATTCTTGCGGTCGCGCGTCCCGTCAGGAAAAAGAACCTTGCAGGCTTGATCCATGCCTATGGGCAAAGTTCGGCACTTCAGGACGCGGCCAATCTGGTCATCTACGCCGGGACGCGCGGACGGATTGACGACGAAGCGGCAGAACCCTGCGCGGTGCTGACGGACCTGCTGAAGCTCATTGATCAGTATGATCTGTGGGGAAAAGTGGCACTTCCCAAAACCCACCGGCAAGAGGACATACCGGCCATCTATCAGGACGCCTGCAGGCGCGGCGGTATTTTTGCGAACATTGCTTTGAACGAGCCGTTCGGATTGACCTTCCTCGAGGCCGCGGCGAGCGGTCTTCCAGTTGTTGCAACGAACAGCGGCGGTCCGAACGATATTCTTGGGCGGTGTCAGAATGGACTACTTGTCGACCCGACAGATACGAAAGCCATTGGCAGTGCGATCATAGGGCTGCTGAACAATCCAGTTGAGTGGGAACGCGCCTCGAAGAGCGGGCTTGACGCATGCGGGTTCTACTCTTGGGATCGTCACGCCGGCACCTATCTTCAGGATTTGGAGTGGATCGCAGCACAGCAAGGCGTTGGGAAGCCGGCTCTTGCCTCGCTTCGATGCGACAGAATGCTCGTATGCGATATCGACAATACTCTGACGGGGGACCGTATTGCGCTTGAACGGTTGCGGCAGTGGCTCACGATCAACCCGCACACCGCCTTTGGAATTGCCACGGGTCGTTCGCTGCAAAGCGCGATCGATATCATCGAGCAATGGGACATCCCCGCCCCGCGGTTCTTGATCACTTCGGTGGGGTCGGAAATATACTGGGTCCGCGATCCACTTTTTCGCAGCCTCAGGCGCGATACCGGCTGGCCTCCACTGGGGCAGGGGAACTGGGACCCCGACGTCATTGATAGTGTTCTAAGGGCCTTTGATGGTGTCAGGCCACAAGGCGGAAAGGAACAGCGCCGCTTCAAACGCAGCTATTTCCTGAAGGAGATCGAAAGATGTCCCGAGGTTCGTCGTCGTCTGCACGAGAAAGGCCTGGACCATGAGCTTATCTATTCTCACGGGCGGTTTTTGGATATTTTGCCGCAAGGTGTCTCGAAGGGTCATGCGATCCACCATGTTGCGGCACGGCTTGGCATCGCTCCGGCCGACATTTGGGCCGCAGGCGATTCAGGGAATGATGTGCATATGTTGGAGATGGTTGGTCATCCGATCATTGTCGGCAATCACACCTCCGAGTTGACCCATCTGAAGTCGCAGCCCCGCATCTACTTTGCGAAGAGCAGCTATGCCGCCGGTGTTGTTGAGGGATTGCTGCACATGTCTCGGAATGAGATGTCAAATGACCATTAGCGTCTGCACCATTGCGCGGGGCCGCGATGCGCACCTGCGCAACCTGATCGCGGGCCTTGCGCAGCAGACGGTGTCACCGCAAGAGCTTGTCATCGCGTATATGCAGGATGCACCTTATGTCGACCTACCAAGCTGCCCTTTTCCAGTTCGTCAGGTCGCAGTCGAAGGTGAGCAGTTGCCGCTTGCGGCCGCGCGTAATGCTGCTGCCGAGAAAGCGACCGGCGATACACTGGTTTTTATCGATGCGGATTGTATCCCCCTGCCCAATCTGATTGCGGCCTATGTTGACGTCGCCGCACCGGATCGCTGTTTGATGGGTGAAACACGATACCTTGCCCGGATGGATGATCCAGAGCCAACCGCGCCCCGGCACCTTTGGCAGATGTCCCAGCAGCACCCCGCCCGTCGATTTTCCGAAACGCTCGGTCCCGGCACCTGCCGTATCCCCGAAGTCAGGGAATTCTGGAGCCTGTCCTTCTCCCTATCCAAGCCGACGTTTCACAAAATGAATGGGTTTGACGAGGATTTCGCAGGGTATGGCGGAGAAGATACTGACTTTGCCATGAAGCTCGATTTTCATGGAATAGGCCTGTGGTGGGTGCCCGAGGCGCAAGCCGTGCACCAATGGCATCCAGTCCAGAAGCCGCCCTTGACACAGTTCGACGACATCATTCGAAATGCCCGGCGTTTCCGGCACAAGCACGGGATCTGGTGTATGGAATACTGGCTCGATCAGTTCGAGGCCAAAGGTTTCATCAAGCGGGACGCCGATATGATCACCATACAGCGCAGGCCGTCACCGGACGAGAGCGAGGCCGCGATCTGTGATGGGTCCGTCCGCTTCAGCTGACGGGCCCGACCAAAGGGTATGGTCAAGATCAATCAGGTGGGCTGCGATTTTCCGTGCCGCATCCGCATCGAAAAGCGGCGCTAGTTTCGAGGTCCCCGTTTCCTTGGCCGCGGCAATCGCCTCTTCCCACTGTCGGTTGCTGGCGGGCCAACCGGACAGCACATGCGCCGCCCCGAGACGCGCCAACTCGCGCCCCTTTGCGACTTGTTCGTCGTAGTATCGCCATTCGGGAATGCACAAGAACGGACGCTCGGCGCGCGCGATTTCGTGACACGTGTTATCGCCCGCTGACGCGACAACCACATCTGCAGCAGCGATATAGTCCATCACTTGATCGACCCAGCCAATACGTCTCAGGTTCGGGAACTCTGTTTCATGACCTTCAAGCTGCACGGGTCCTACCGTCAGCCAAAGCGTATCGGGCAACGCGCGTGCCGCCATGGTCAGTGAGGCAAAATTCGCACCACTGCCGCCGCCGCCAGACAAGGCAACAACGATGGGCTGGTCCTGCGGCAGATCAAGGCGGCTGCGTGCCAACTGGCGGTCAGGGATATCAGCCGAAGTCGTGCAAAGCCCCCCCGAATAAAACGTCTTTCGACGCGCCCATGCTGGATAATCATCCTGTTCCAGATCTTCGTGATAGGGCGCGATCATACCTGCACAAGCCTGATAAGCGGCGGTATGGCTGGCATCCGCCCGGTCCCCGTGCATACGAACCTTTACGCAGGGCACAGAACAAAGCCTCGCGAGCAACGCCCACTCGACCGAGACATCATTGAACATCAGCCCGGGGTTTGCACGTCTGAAAAAATCGACCATCAGTTCCGCATTCGCTTTGAGTGCGGGTGAACCAAGAGGGACGCACTGCATGGCGTCAGGGCTCTGCTGCTGATGCAGAGCATTCGTCGCGCTGGGATCCCCGATGGCGTTGGGGAGTTCGACGAACTCAACACGTTCGTCGAACGTACCGAAGATAGATCTGTCAGCCGACAGAATCGTGATTGGTCGGTCGTCCAGATGACGGATAATCTCTTCGCACCGTCGGGCGTGGCCCCTACCTTGGTGATGTACGAAAAATCCGAACGGTCGCGTCATGGTAATCCTCGGAACTGCGGGAAATATCGCACATTCTACGCCATCTTGCCATCGATCTATCAATCTAGATTGACCAATGGTCAGTTACAGTAGCGCGCGGCGCGCATTTATAAGGTCTCACCGCCCTCCGTGGAAGCATCGTTGAATTTGGGTACTCCGACAACAGCGTATTGTCCGACATTGAACAGTGACAACGCGCGATCCATCAAGACCGCCACCAAAGAGCGCGCTTTTATCATTGCCTGACAGTCGAGCCAGTCCCCTCAGCATGTTCATCTTCTTATGTCTCGTGAAGGTCGGGAACCGTCCTTTTGCGCGTCGGTCGCGAGATCTGGAATGAAGCGCAGCGGCAATACGTGGTCACTGATGAGATGCACAACGATTTGGGGATGTATTGCAGTTAACAGGCCATTAAAATGATCTGTGATACAGAAACCGATTAAAGAACCGCTTGATATACTAATAATTGGCTGAGCTTAGACGGGCGCGATCCGGCTGCTTACACCAAATCGAAACGAGGTTTTGACATGTACAAACCTGTGCAGGAAGAACAACAAATCTATGTCTGGGAACCGCTCAGGTTTGATCGCGCCGTCCGCCAACGGGGCGTAGCGGTCGCTTGGCCGAAACTCCGGGTGAATTTGGACATTGCCCGGGTCAACGCGTCCGAGGGTACAGCGGACACGGTACTATGACCGCAGGATCGAACACCCCTGGCAAAGCTGAAATACGAGAGGCCATCGTAACCTTAGCAACCGAGCGGGGTGCCGGGAAAACAATATGCCCGTCGGAAGTCGCGCGTCACGTTGCCGGGGCGGACGAAAAGAACTGGCGGCCCCTGATGCCATCCATTCGCACGCTTGCGACTGAACTGGTTGCGCAAGGCAAGGTGGACATCAAGAAAGGCGGTAAAGTCGTGGATCCGCAAAAGTTCGAAGGGATCTACCGGATCGCCATCAAAAAGTGAATAGCCTCTGGTTTAGCTTACCGAACGCAACAGATGCTACAGGTCCTTACCGGACAGAGACCGCCACCAATCCGCATAAGCTGTGTTTTTGGGATGATACCTGTTCACGTCCGGCGCGCCGTCGGTCCACCAGGCCGGACCGCGTTCGCCAAGAGCAACCTTCGCAGCGTCTACTTCTCTACGCGCAGCTTTCCTGGCATCGTCCGTACCCGCGTCTTTGACGGCCCGTCGGGCATCCATCAGTTTTTTTATCAACCTGCCACGTTCCGGCGCGCTTAAAGCCGGGTTGGAACAGCGCCACAGTCGATCCCTGACCAGAAAGTACCGTCCATCAGGTGTTACCGGATATTTCATCGAACCGATACCTTACAGAAATGCGTATCTTCATCCCGCGATGGCCTTGCGGTGAAATCTGCCTTGTCCGGTATCCGCCCGAACGCGATCGTCACCCTCAAATACCACCCTCGCACGTCTTCATGTGCGCCTAATAACATCGCCTTGCCTCCGTGCTCTGAGTGTGGCCTATCCACCAGACCGCTGAGTTTCTCCCCCTGAGTAGGCTGCGCATTGTTTTGCTTTGGGGTGATCTGCAAACAGATCGCCCGTCATTTGATCTACTCGCGTCAGAAAGTGTCAGCATCACGCTGACTACTGCCGGTCGAAACCCCCGTTCTCTCTGGCCGATATCCAAGGGGGCGCAACATTGTAGCGAGCGCAATATCGAGATACCCAAGAATGGTTCACGTCCGAAACTCCGGCAAATCGGCGTCAGATTGGACATGCGTGCATCGCGTAACATCTATGAACAGAGCAGACGGCAGAACGAAACACTTTGTGTATTTGCCCGGATCAGGTGGTCCGCAAAGCCGAGCCGATGCAGCGGCATTGGATCCGCCGGACGGATAGAATCCTTTGGGCCCTCATAGAGGAGAACTTTCCCAGCGCTTTGCGACTGAATTGGTTTTCTAGTATTAACCACACCAAAGAAGCCAGTCGGGCAAGCCTGACTCTGATGTGAAAACTCAAACCCCGCCAGATCATTTATGGTGCGAGAGACATCCAGGTAAACCGGAGGCACCGCCTACTGGCGGGGCAGCCCGGTCGCCGGTATTGCCGCCTGCATCACAGAGGCTTTTTAAGCCAGCGCGAGATTACGCCTATAATCCCTTCGCGGAACATCAGGACGCCAAGCACGAAGATTACGCCCTGAATTATGGTAACCCATGCGCCGAACGTCGCCAGATAGTTCTGCATCGTTACGATAATGCCCGCGCCGATCAGGGGGCCAAAAACCGTTCCCATACCACCAAGTAGCGTCATCAATACGACTTCACCCGACATCGACCAATGCACGTCAGTAAGTGATGCGAGCTGAAACACCTGGGATTTGGTCGCACCAGCCAGTCCGGCCATCGTTGCTGACAACGTAAACACGATCAGTTTGTACCGGTTCACGTCGTAGCCAAGCGAAATCGCGCGCGGCTCGTTCTCGCGGATTGCCTTCATTACCTGGCCAAAGGGTGAATGTACGATCCGGTAGAGAAACAGGATGCCGCCAAATGTTACTATGAGCACGAAAAAATAGAGCGCCATATTGTCAGCCAAAGAGAACAAACCGAACAGCTCACCGCGCGGCACACCCTGAATACCGTCTTCTCCGCCGGTAAATTCTGCTTGCAGCGCCACAAAATATACCATTTGCGCAAAGGCCAGAGTGACCATGGCAAAGTAGATCCCCTGTCTGCGGATCGCCAGAGATCCGATGGCAAAGCCCAGAACTCCCGCTGCTGCGGCACCGCACAGAACGGACAATTCCGGCGTCAGTCCCCAAACTTTTGCGGCATGGGCTGCTACATAACTGGCACCACCGAAATAGGCCGCATGCCCTAGGGACAGCAATCCACCAAACCCTAGCAGCAGGTTAAAAGCCGCTGCGAACAGGGCAAAGCACATGACCTTCATCGCGAAAACCGGATAGGCGAAGAACGGCAAAGCAATCAGGCCGATCAGGAGCACGACGAAAATGACCTTGTGCAGCGTTGGCATACCAGCGGTCTGCTCGACGCGCTGTGTCGATGTAGTATTGTCTGCCATAGCCATTATGCGGGCCTCCCGAACAGTCCCTCAGGTTTAATCATCAGGACGATGGCCATGATGACGAAGATAACAACGGCCGAGCCTTCGGGATAGAATACCCGGGTCAGACCCTCAACGATGCCAAGCATGTAGCCGGTGACGATGGCGCCCATGATCGAACCCATCCCGCCAATGACCACAACCGCAAAGACAACGATAATCAGCTGTTCGCCCATAGTCGGATTTACCGAATAGATCGGTGCGGCCAACACACCTGCAAAGCCTGCAAGCGCCACGCCAAATCCGTAGGTCAGCATGATCATGAGTGGCACGTTGACGCCGAAGGCTCCCACCAGTGTCGGGTTCTCAGTCGCGGCCCTCAGGTATGCGCCCAGTCGTGTTTTCTCGATCATGAACCAGGTCGTGAAGCACACCAGCACGGACGCAATCACAACCCATGCACGATAATTCGGCAAATACATGAAGCCAAGGTTCTGGCCGCCCGACAAAATATCGGGAATCTGGTAAGCCAATCCGGAGATTCCGTAATAGTTGCGGAACAGACCCTGAATAATCAAAGCCAGCCCGAATGTCAGCAATAGCCCGTAGAGGTGGTCAAGGTGGTACAGGCGTGACAGCATCGTACGCTCCAGCAAAATGCCAAAGGCGCCAACGATCAGCGGCGCAAGTATGAGCGCAGGCCAGTACCCGATGCCAAGATAATTCAACAGCATCCATGCTACGAAAGCACCTGCCATATACAAGGCACCATGGGCGAAATTGATGATGTTGAGGAGGCCGAAGATTACGGCCAGTCCCAAGGACAGAACCGCATAAAATGACCCGTTAATCAGTCCCAGCAAGAGCTGGCCCAGCAGAACCTGCGGTGGTATTCCTAGTAGTTCGAACATGTTGCAGTCCTGTTGGTCGGTTTGATCAAAGTGTGTCCGCCCCGCCGGAGCAGCGGGGCGGACAGATTATGGAAGCTTACTGCTTGCTGAAATCGCACTCGTCCAGCATCGGCAGAAACGCCTCTTCACCTGTGATGGATGAGATCTGGTTGTAGAGATCCCACTCACCGGTCGAGTCCTCGGGTGCCTTGACCTGGAAGAGATACATATCGTGCAGCGCACGGCCATCGGCACGGATCGTCACCTTGCCGAACAGCGCGTCGTCGATGTCCATCGTTTTTATCTGGTCAACAACGGCTTTTCCGTCTTCGGCACTGCCGACAGTCTGCACTGCTTCAAGATAGGCAAGTGTCGCCGAGTAGACGCCAGCCTGAACCATGCTTGGCATCGAGCCATGTTTATCCATGAAACGCTGCGAAAACTCCCGCGTGGTATCGTTCTGGTCCCAATAGAAAGCTTCGGTCAGGGATAGACCCTGCGCCGTTTGCGGACCCAGTGCGTGTACGTCGTTGGCGAACATCAGAAGCGCGGCGAGTTTCTGACCCGCCTGTGTGATGCCGAACTCGGAGGCCTGCTTGATCGCGTTGATGGTATCACCGCCTGCATTGGCCAGACCGATAACATCAGCGCCGCTGCCTTGCGCCTGCAACAGGAAAGACGAGAAATCCTGCGCCGGGAAGGGTACGTTGACTTGACCTACGACTTCGCCACCATTGGCTTCGACGACAGCAGTGGTGTTTTCTTCCAGCGAGTGCCCAAAGGCATAGTCAGCCGTCAGGAAAAACCATTTCTTGCCGCCGGCATTCGTCATCGCCGTACCGGTACCATTCGCAAGTGCCGCAGTGTCATAGGTCCAGTGGACCGTGGTGGGGCGACACTGCTCGCGGGTCAGGCCCGTGGATCCCGCGCCGGAGTTCAGCATCACACCATTGGCTTCATGCGTGATGTCAGCCACTGCCAACGCCACCGAGGATGTGGGAATATCCAGGATCGCGTTCACACCGTCGACATCGTACCACTGGCGCGCGATATTCGATCCGACGTCAGGTTTGTTCTGGTGATCGGCCGAGACGATTTCGACGGTCATGCCTTTATCGGCAGCCTCAAAATCTTCGACGGCCATGCGTGCAGCCACAACTGACCCTTCGCCGGACAGATCCGCATAAATGCCCGAACGGTCGTTCAGCACGCCGAGCTTCACCGAAATATCCTGAGCCATTACCGGCGCACCGGCCATCGCGGCCAGCGCCACGGTGCTCATAGCAAGTTTGTTGATCATATCAGTCCTCCTTGTTGTGGTGCATTTGCACCTTTATAATTTTTCAAACACCCAGATAATCGTGCAGCTTCTGGCTGTTCTTCTCAAGCTGGTCGTTTGGTATCATATCCACGACCTTACCCTGATCAACGACGTAATGCCGATCGGCCACCGAGGCGGCAAAACGGAAATTCTGCTCAACGAGGACGATGGTAAAACCTTCCTCTTTGAGCGCTGCGATGGTGTGTCCGATCTGTTGCACGATGACGGGCGCCAGACCCTCGGTCGGTTCATCCAGCAGCAGAAATTTCGCGCCCGTGCGCAAGATGCGGGCAATTGCGAGCATCTGCTGCTCGCCCCCTGACAGTTTGGTGCCCTGATTTCCGCCGCGACGTTCATAGAGATTCGGGAATAGATTATAAATCCGCTCAACACTCAGCCCACCGTCAGCGATGCGCGGTGGTAGCATGAGGTTCTCCTCGACACTCAGCGACGAAAAGATGCCACGCTCCTCGGGGCATAGCGCAATGCCCTTCCGCGCAATATCGCGCGGCTGCATTCCGATCAGTTCAGTTCCTTGAAAACGGATCGAGCCAGCCCGCTTTTCCAGCATCCCCATGATCGCCAAAAGCGTTGTAGTCTTACCCGCGCCGTTACGGCCCAGCAAAGTAACTACCTCGCCTTGGTGCACTTCAAAGTCTATTCCATGCAGGACATGGCTTTCACCATACCAGCCTTGCAGATCGCTGACGTTCAGCAGGACGTTTGCAGCAGAATCAGTCATGGCTTGCTCCGATGTAGGCTTCGATCACTTCGGGGGCTTTCGAAATCTCGGCATAGGTACCTTCGGCAAGAATCTCTCCGCGTGCCAAAACGGTAATGCGGTCCGACAGGTCCGCCACCACAGAGAGATTATGTTCTACCATCAGCACCGTGCGGTTCAGCGCAATTTTGCGGATCAACTGGGCGATCCGGTCGACGTCCTCACGGCCCATGCCCGCCATCGGCTCGTCGAGCAGCAGCATGTCGGGGCTGAGTGCCAGCGTCGTTGCGATCTCTAACGCCCGCTTGCGACCATAGGGCAGGGCCGCCGCACGTTCATGGGTGAACTCGGTCAGGCCAACCTCATCTATGTGGGTGCGTGCCTGATCATCGAACTTGGACAATATCTTATCGGACCGCCAGAAATCATAGCTTTCGCCGCGCGCCCGTTGCAAGGCGACACGGACGTTCTGAAGCACAGACAGGTCTGGAAAAATGGCCGAAATCTGGAACGACCGCACCAACCCAAGCCGCGCAATCTCGGCAGGCTTCATCCGGGTGATGTCGAGTCCTTCGTAACTGATAGTACCGCGTGTAGGTTGCAGAAATTTTGTCAACAGGTTGAAGCATGTCGTTTTGCCAGCCCCGTTCGGTCCGATAAGGGCGTGAATCGTTCCTTTCTCGACCGAAAGATCAATATTGTTAACTGCGACGAAACCTTTAAATTCCTTCGTCAATCCCTTCGCTTCAAGTGCGACTACCATTCTATTTCCACGTTGTAGTTTCCCCGTTCGCCCATGCACGCACTCTGCAGGTTAGTTTTGCTTTGTCAAAGGGTAGTTGTCGTTTGCAGGCTCATATAGGCCTCTGTGGTCAGGATGATTCCGACACATCATCGCAACAAGTTACCCTATTTGGACCCATAAGCGCCGCTGACCTGCTACCCCGAAAAACCCGGTGTTTTGAGTTAGCCTGCTTTCGGTCTAACGACACAGATGATGAAGATAAGCTGTTTCACGCAGCGCAGATCAGTCGCTGGCCGTCAGGGTATTGCGCAACACTATCCTGAGAGGAGGAGCGAAGTCTTCAACATTATCGCACGTCGCCACAGACAGATTAATCAGGCTCAGATCGCCGTCTGACACTTAGTAGGGCGTTCAAGACAGTCAGTTCACCGGATCGGCCTTGATTACGACACTGATCGAGGTTGGCGTGCGCATCTCGGTGGGTGGGCGGGTCAGCTACCTCTCTTCTTGAGATCAGCCTTCGGATCACCCGGTCGGACACGGGAACGACATTTTCATCGACCGGCAATGGCCGGGCTTGAAGCAACAGACGATTCATCTCGGAGAAACTCAGAACGGCTTCCAGGTTCGCCGCATCATTAAACTGGACGACGTTCTGCAACACAAGAACGCCCCCATCCAGCGTCTGATCGACAAACGCCAGATAAGGCAATTTGTGCGGTCATCGAACAACTGAAAGCAGCACGAAACCTGAATCCGATAGATCTTGGAGACGCTGCAAAACTGTTCGAAAAAGTGGAACCACTCCAGTGCGGGCTGAACGCAGTACCCGGACGGCTTGCTACTGCGCAGTGTACCCGCCATCGATAACAAGTTCCGATCCTGTCACAAACTTCGCATCTTTTGACGCAAGATATGCGATACCAGCGGCGATGTCTTCGGCTTCGCCGACGTGGCCGATGGGGTGCAAACCGTCCAGATGCCTGCGAAAAGCGTCCTTGCCCTCTGCCGATGTTTCGGCCATCGCCTCGACCAGCGGTGTCCAGATGAATCCGGGGTGTACCGAATTTACCCGAATACCTTCCTTGGCATACAGCATTGCGTCGGTTTTGCTCATTTCCCGGACAGCGCCTTTCGAGGCATGATACGGCGGAATGTCGGGCGCACCGACTATGCCATAGATCGAGGAAAGGTTGATGATGCTGCCCCCGCCTGCCTTGCGCATGAAGGGTATCACCGCCTTGGTGCAGTAGAAAACGCCGTTCACGTTCACGTTCATGACCTGTTGCCATTCCTCGGCGCTGATCTCGTCAGTTGGCTTGTCGACGCCGGATATTCCTGCATTGTTCACGATCACGTCGATCTGTCCGAAACGTTCCGCGATATCCTTGAAAACGCGGGTGATTTCCGGTTCATCGGTAATATCGAGATGCCAGTATTCTGCGGTGCCGCCGTTTTGTGCTATCGTGTCGCGCACGGCGCCACCGCGATCGTCGTCAAGATCGGTTACAGCGACTTTCGCACCTTCGGTTGCAAGACGCTCGCATGTAGCCTTGCCGATACCATTGGCGGCGCCTGTTACGATACAAGTCAGATCAGTCAATCGTTTCATGGTTCTCTCCTTGGGAACTGCGCTTTCGTGCGTTCAGGGGCGCGAGCGGCCGTAGTGAGGGCCGTGACGTGCAAGAGCATTCAGGCACAGACTGCGATCGCGATCATTAACAAGCGTTAATGAGATGCAGGCAGGGATCGAGCCGGTCCGTAGTCCTTCGAGCTTAAAGCACTGTTTGTGTATTCCCGGTGCGATGTCCTACCGTCGCAGGCAGACCATTCGTCCCAGGCAGAGATATATCGCGTCAGGCATAGGCAGGATAAGGATACGTCGGCAGCAGGTGTTCGGTCTCCGCAAAACACTCACATTGCAAGGTCGGCAGATCGACGCCCGCCATCTCCGCAAGTTGGCCGATGTCCAGTATCTCGATCTCCATTTGTTCACGTACGCGGACGAGCCCCGCAGTGGCCAACCTGCTCAAGGTGCGACAGACATGAACAGATGACAGGCCTGTAAACTCACCCAGGATACGCTGATTCATGGGAATATGATATTTCCCGTCTTTCGACTGGCCGATGGCCTGCAGCCTGAAATTCAGCTCAAGAAGGGCATGTGCCACACGCATCGTGGCCTTGCCCTGCCCCAATCGCAAAATCCGGCCCGCCGCACGGGCCAGGGCGGCCATGCGCGTACTTTTGCAAATGCGGTCCAGATCACGCCATTCTCGCTTTGCGTCTTCCCAGACGGACACCGGAATCAATGCAAAGCTGACATCGGTCAACGCTTCGATATTGATAGCCGAGCCCGATCCGGCAGTGCCGGTAGGTTCAATAATGTCGCCCTGCAACGCAAAATCCATGATCTGGGTCTCGCCATCCGGCAGGGATTTCGACAGGGAAAGCCAACCACGCAGCAGACAGAAAACCGAGCTGTCGTCGTCCCCCTCCATCAACAGGAATTGACCGGGTCTGGCCGTCTTTGCATTGGCGATCAGCAATCGTTTAATGGGTTCGGAAGCTGGCCCGGAGTGAGGTTTGCCACCTCCTTTTCGCATTTCAATGACCTGATTGAAAGTTTCGAACATACGCGCGCCCCTGATCCGAGATCTCAAGAAAGGTTGGGCGGCCCGGTCCGCAGATTTGGGACGGCCACCCTCGACTTGGGGCCAGATTGTCAGTCAGGGGATGGTCGCGATTGATCTAACGCAAATGGCAGGCTTTGCACGGCCCTTTGTAACCCTCTTGCTCAGATTTTAGGTGCGACGCGTAATTTTCGTAGTCCTTTACCGATGTTAATTTGCCCGGTCCGATTCCCTTAACAGTTGGCCGGGGAACATAATCCACCCCTTTAACCGGAGTTAATGCGCCTCTCCGCGCCACGGCCATACTCGATGTAGTGAACGTTCAGACAATGGTGCGCCAAATTCACCGTTGCTTCGAGAGAAAAGAGGAAAACGAGATGGGAACCAGCGACAACAGTGGAAAAACCACGCACATGACACGACGCGCGCTTTTGGGAACGGGTGCCATTGCTGGCGTGGCGGCCACCTTGGGCGGGCCCGGCGCGGCCGCCCCCCGGGCGATGCCGGACAGTTGGGATGAGGAAGTCGACGTGGTTGTGATCGGTTCCGGCTTTGCCGGTCTGGCCGCTGCGCATGAGGCCCAGAAGGCCGGCGCGTCGGTCGCACTTTTGGAAAAAATGCAGGTACCGGGCGGCAATTCAATCATAAACGGTGGCGTCATGGCGGTTGCGGGATCCGATCAGCAGGCCGAGATGGGGATCGAAGACAGCGCTGACGTGATGCTTGCCGACATGCTCAAGGCGGGGCTGGACCTGAACCATGTCGCGCTGGCACGGACAGTTGCAGAGCATTCAGTCGATGTCTATCGGTGGACAGTCGATGAACTGGAGGTGGAGTACAAAGACAGGCTGACCCACATGGGTGGCCACGCGGTGCCACGCGCATACAGCACCAGCAATGGCAGCGGCTCCGGTATTATCGTGCAGCAGTTGGCCAAGTTGAAAGAACTTGGCATTGAGCCGCGCACGAGGACCTTGCTCAAACACATCATCCGCGACGGGGACGGACGCGTTAAAGGTGTGGAAGTGCGCGAAAAACACGCCTTCCGTGACCCCGAAAGCGGCGACCCCAGAACCATTAAGGCGCGCAAGGCGGTCATTCTGGCGACCGGCGGGTTTGGCAACGATCCAGCGTTCCGCATGATGCAGGACCCCCGTTTGACCGACGAACTCGATACGACAAACCAGCCAGGTGCGACGTCCGAGGCTTTGCGAGAAGCGATAAACATAGGCGGCATTTTGATCCAGCCGTCCTGGATTCAACTTGGCCCTTGGACCAGCCCGGACGAAAAAGGCATGGGAATGGCGCCGAGTTTCGTGCAGGGTACCACGGCATCCTACGGTGTCTGGATCAACACCGAAACCGGTGAGCGTTTCGTAAACGAACTGGCTGATCGCAAGATACGTGCAGATGCGATCATCGCGACCGGGAACAAGGCGATCGCAATCGCCGACGCCACCGGGTTTAAATACGCCAAGGGGCGCGGAACCAAGGTCGACAGGATGCTCGAGGCCGGCGTGCTGACGGAATATGCGACGCTGGAAGACATGGCCGCCGCCCACGATGTGCCGCTGGAGCCGCTGAAAGCCACGATCAAGCGGTTCAACACCTCGGTCGATGCAGGCGAGGACAGCGACATGGGCCGTTACCTGCAGGCCGATCAGTTCAAGCTGGTCGATGGACCGTATTATGCGGTGCGGTTGCTGCCCAAGGTTCACCACACAATGGGCGGTATCGGGATCAACGCAGAAACGCAGGCACTTGACGTAGTGACCGGCGATCCGATTTCGGGGCTGTATGTTGCCGGTGAGGCTGCGGGCGGTGTGCATGGTGCCTCCCGGCTGGGGTCTTGCGCGACGACCGAATGTCTCGTGTTCGGACGCATCGCGGGCCAGAATGCCGCCGCCGAAGAGAACTGGGGCTGACAAAAAAAGGCGCGCGACAATCATCAAAGGTGCCGCGCGCGACATACGATTCAACCGGAGTTAGCTGTGATGCGAATAATAGGAAAAGCCAGCCTTGTTGGGGTCGCGGTCTCTGTAACCGCGATGTTCGTCGCTTCTGAAGCTCTGCATTCGCAGGAAACAGGGTTCGATCACAGTAGTCTGATGGGCGATGGACCAGCCTCGTCCGTTCTGGGCGATTGCGTTACGTGCCACACCGACGCATCGGTTCTGCCCGACGCTCACGTCCCGGCGACCGGCATGTCACTTACCGAATGTCGCGCGTGCCATTCCCCCGAAACCACCCTGTCGCTGAGAGGCACGATGCCGCTTGATCATAGTCACGCGCTTGCTGGCGTCGGTTGCGCGTCCTGTCATGGCAATGACGATGCCGCGACGATGAGCGAACCGGCGACGCAAGTTTGCCAGGCGTGCCATGGATCGCTGGACGAACTTGCCGCCGCGACGGCGGATGTGATGCCGACCAACCCACATTCTTCACCGCATGGGGCGCCCTACACGGAATGCTCCCTTTGCCACATGCAGCATGAGCCATCGCAGAATTTCTGTGCGTCATGCCATGATTTCGAATTCGATCTGCCTTAGGCGATTGCCGCATGGATCGGCGGCGCAGTTGGTTCAGGCGTCCGGCGCGCTACCCTGCGACTGGGCACGCGCCGCAGCGACTTGGCCATGTCTGATCCGAGCCAGAGCGATCTGGGTCAAAAACGGCCCGGCCACTTCGAATATGACCGTGCTTGCGATGGCGAGCGCAAGGATCTGGTCCGCGTAGCTCGGAAACCGTTCGGCGGCGACAAGCGCCATTCCGATCGCCACGCCCGCTTGCGGCATGAGGGCAAGGCCGGTCAGCCGGCCTTCGCGCCCCGACAAGCCTGCCAACCGTCCGCCAGCCCAACCGCCGATCAGGCGCGCGATGAACCGCAGCGCGATATAGGCGCAGCCGATCATGCCGATCCCCTTCAGCGGTTCGATTTCAAGGGATGCCCCGGCCATAACGAAGAACAACAGCATGAAGGGCCATTCCACACGCTTTATCTCGTGCAGGGGGCGGTCGTGGTGGCGGGCAAAATTGACGACAATTGCGCCTGTCACCATACCTGCCAGAAGAAAGGAAAACTCGAGCCAGAGCGAAAGGCCGGCGCAGAGGAACACCACGCCCAAAGCCTCGGTCAAGGTAGGCTCGCCCGGGCGGATGCGCCCCGTGAGATAGGCCGCCGGAAATCCGAGGGCCAAACCAAGGCCGATGGCGCCGCCCGCTTCCCGCAGGCCGTGGATCAGCGCGGATGTGGTTTCGCCTCCGACGACAACGGCGGTGAGGGTCAGAAGGAAACTGAACGCAAGCAACCCCCAGGCATCATCAATCGCGACGATGCCCAGAAGATTGGTCGTGAACCGGTTTTTGCACCCGGATTGTTCAACGACGTCCCGCGTGGCAGCAGGATCAGTCGCGCAGGACAGCCCCCCCAACAGTAACGCAATGGCAAGCGGTGCGCCAAGGACAATCATCCCAGTGGCGACGATCAGCGCAGACAACACAACGGTTGTCAGTGAGATGATGATGATCTCACGTCCGCGCTCACGCAGGGTATCGCGGTGCAGCGTTCCACCCAGCAAAAAGGCGACCATGGTCAACGCGGTCGGCGCCAGAAGTTCATAGCTTTCGGTTAACGTCACCGGCAGCAGGTCGAGGACGGGTGGCCCGACAACGACCCCCAGCAGGATCAACAGCGTCACACGCGGCACATGCACGATATGCCCCACCCAATCGAGAGCGAGCCCCGCCAGGAACAGAAGGCCGAAACCGGCAAGCAGCATCGCGGGTTCCATGAGCGCATTCTCCAGTTCTGGACCTCGGGCATGATGCGTCATTCAAAGCCACCTGTCTTTGACCAAAGTTAATGCCACAGGTTGCCGAAAACCTGAATGGTGGCCGCAGGGCTGGCGACAGTTTTTATACCGGACAGGAATTGAGCGATGGAGCAAAGCCGCGCAACCGCCAGAGAGTTGTTGAACACATGCGGGCGATAACCGACAGATCTGTCACGACATATGCGATTGTCGGTGCGGATTACCAAGGATTACGCCCCGCGCCAAAGGTGGCAGTGGGCGATACGGTGCGGGCAGGGCAGGTCCTTCTCACGGACCGGACGCATCCACGGGTTGCGATTGTCGCACCGATGGCCGGTAAAGTCGCCTCTATCGACTATGGTCCCCGAAGGACGCTATCGGCGCTGGTCATTGATGGGGCCACGTCCGTAAACGCGCCGCCCCCGGTCGAGAAACGCGAGAAGATGACACGCGAGTCGTTGCGGGGCACCCTGCTGGCGCAGGGGCTCTGGCCTGCGCTGCGCACGCGTCCCTTCGGGCGGTTCCCCGATCCCGACAGGGTGCCCAATGCGATCTTTGTGACTGCCACAGACAGTGAACCGCTGGCCCCCGATCCGCGCGCCTATCTGGCCAGTCGGGAACAGGCGTTCCGTGCTGGTGTGGCTTTGCTGGCTCTCCTGACGGATGGACCCGTCTATGTCTGTCAGTCCGCCGGCGCCGCGTTGGTCGAGGAAACGCCGCGTATCCGCAACGTGGTCTTTGACGGGGCGCATCCTGCGGGACTGGCGAGCGCCCAGATCGAAACCCTGTATCCGGTGGGGCTAGGCCAAGAGGTCTGGACGATTGATTGTCAGGACACCGCAGCGGTCGGGCAATTGATCGAAACCGGCTATTTCGATCCGGCGCGTATAGTTGCCGTGACAAACGCCCAAACGCAGCAGTCCGAACTGATCCGCACGATCCCCGGCGCTTCGCTCCGCGAACTTGCGGGGAGCACAGATCAGATGATGTCGGGGTCACAACTCGCCGGGCGCAAGGCGAACTGGCTGGGGCGCTTTCATCGCCAGATCACAACGGGTGTGGCCGACGCACATCCGTCGGGGTCGGCGCGCGCGAGGCCCTTGTTTTCAGCACTGATGAAACCAGGGGGCCAGCAGCGAAATCTGCCGCACGCGATCATTCCGACGTCCGCGCTGGAACGGACTTTGCCGCCGCATATCCTTCCGGTTCCGCTGATGCGGGCCCTGTCCATCGGCGACACCGAAACGGCGGCCCGGCTTGGAGCTTTGTCCCTGATCGAAGAGGACATGGCGCTTTTGACGTCTCGTTGCACCAGCGGCGCGGATTATGGCTCTTTGCTGCGGCATGCCCTCGACGATCTGGAGGGGGAAGCATGACCCCGCCACTCGTGCATTTCCGCTGGACGCCGGCGAATGTCAGCGTGACGCAGACCGCGGCAATGCTGCCGGTCCTGATCGCTGTTTGGGCGGCGCACGGCCCGGCGGTGCTTGCGACCCTTGGGGTTGCGGTGGTCGCGGCGCTGGCATGGGAAGGCGTTTTCGCCCTTATTCGCCAACGTCCGGTGACGGCACATGGGCTGACCACCGCGCTGATCATCGCCATCATGGCCCCCGTGTCCCTGCCGCTTTGGCAGATCGCTGTCGCCGTCTCGCTCGGCGTGGTGCTGGGGGAGCTGATATTCGGCGGCCGTGGCTTTGGGTTTCTGAACGCAGGTGTCGCGGCCTTGGCCTTTCTGGTCTTTTCCTTTCCCGGCGTCGCGCTGCTTCAGGCCAACTTCTGGGTTGCTGCCGCGACAGTGCCGGGCGCGGTGCTGTTGCTGGCGGTCGGACTTGCTCCGTGGCGGCCATTCGTGGTGGCCATCCTGTCGGTCGCGGCTGTCAAATTGCTGTCGGGAGAGGCCATCACTTTGACCGATACAGGTGCCGCGTTGTTGTTCGGGCTGGTGTTCCTGGCCTGCGATCCGGTCGGCGGGGCGGCCACGCGCGCTGGTCAATGGCTTTACGGGGCGCTTGTGGGAGGGTTGATCGGGCTTTTCGCGGCCGATACCGGCCCCGCGATCACTGCAAACGCCGTGGTTTTCGCCGTTCTGTTGGCAAGCATCTTTGCGCCGCTTCTGGATTACCTCGTGGTCGAGGTAAACGTGCGTCGGCGCCGGAACAGGGCAGGGCGCGCGCATGTCTGAACCGCAAAACTTTTGGCAGCGTTTTCTGGCGCGGCCCAACGATGACCGGGCCAAGACCATTGGTATCGCCGTGATCGTGGCCTTCGTCTGCGCCGTGGTCGTGGCGACCACCTCCGTGATGCTCAAACCCCTGCAGGACGCTCATCTGGAGGCCGAGCGTGCGGCTCGGATGGAGGCAATGCTCGATACCCTGCCCGGCATGCGCGCCGTGATGGAAGAGGCCGGGGTGACCGCGCTCGATGTGCGGATGGTCGATTTGGCCGAGGGTTGGTTCACCGATGAAATCGAACCCGCCGGTTATGACGCGATCGGTGCCGCCTCGAACCCTGAAACCAGTATCGCTATCCCCGCCGAGGCGGATGTCGCGGGCATCGGGCGCCGCGAGACCCACGCGCCCGTCTACCTGCTGCAACGTGATGGAGAACTGATGCTGCTGGTTCTGCCGATGCGCGCGGCGGGATATCAATCGACGATCACAGCCATGCTGGCGCTAGAGCCGGATCTGCGCACTGTCGCGGCGCTGACCGTCACGGGCCACGGCGAGACGCCCGGTATCGGCGCGCGCATTGCCGATCCCGCCTTTGCCGCCCGCTGGCCGGGCAAACAGGTGGCCGATGACACGGGTGAAATCGTCATAGAGGTGGTGCGCGCTCAGGCCACCGGCCCCTACGAGGTGGACGCGGTATCGGGAGCCACGCGGTCCAGCAATGCGATCGGGTCCATGCTGACGTTCTGGCTGGGCGATCTGGGCTACGGCCCGTTCCTTGACCGACTGGAACAGGAGGGTTTGTGAGATGTCCCTGATACGCCACGTGACCGCCCCGTTGATCGACCAGAACCCGGTCACGCTCCAGATCCTGGGCATCTGCTCGGCGCTTGCAGTGACGACCTCGCTGGCGACCGCGCTGACCATGTCGATTGCACTGACCGTCGTGCTGGTGGCGAGTGCGACCGTCATCAGCCTGATCCGTCATCATATCCCGTCTGCGATCCGCCTGATCGTCCAGATCACCATTATCGCGTCGATGGTGATTGTGATTGACGAAGTTCTGCAAGCCTACGCCTTCGCGATCAGCCAGCGTCTGTCGATCTTTGTTGGGTTGATCGTCACCAACTGCCTTGTGCTGGGCCGGGCCGAAGCATTCGCCATGCGCAACCCGGTGCTGCCTTCGGCGCTGGACGGGCTGGGCAACGGGCTTGGCTATTCGCTGATCCTGCTGATCGTGGGAACGATCCGCGAGTTCTTTGGCGCAGGCACGCTGTTCGGTCAGGCGGTTGTGACGACTGTGGCGGATGGCGGCTGGTTCCAGCCTCTGGGCCTGATGCAACTGGCACCATCGGCGTTTTTCATCATCGGCTTGCTGGTCTGGGCGATCCGCAGCCTGCGCCCCGACCAGATCGAAACCCCTGAGTATACGTTGCAACAACAGGAGGCGCGGCGATGATCGACCTGTTCTTGTCTGCCATTTTCGAGGAAAACCTCGCGCTGACGTTCTTTTTGGGGATCTGCACCTACCTTGCCGTGTCCAAACGGGTGGAAACTGCCGTGGGGCTCGGCATAGCTGTGATCGTGGTGCAGACCATTACGGTTCCCGTCAACAACCTGATCTTCAACGGCCTTCTGGTCGAGGGGGCATGGGCTTGGATCGGGCTGCCGGACGTGGACCTGACGTATCTCAAGCTGGTCAGCTTCATCGGGGTGATCGCCGCGATGGTGCAGATACTGGAACTGACGCTGGACCGTTTCGCCCCGGCGCTACATCGCGCGCTGGGGATTTTCCTGCCTTTGATCACGGTGAACTGCGCGATCCTCGGCGGCAGCCTGTTCATGGTCGAGCGGCAGTATGATTTTGCCGAAGCCGTCACCTACGGTTTTGGCAGCGGGGTAGGCTGGGCGCTGGCGATTGTCGCCTTTGCCGCCATCCGCGAACGCCTGCGGTATTCGGACATGCCCGCAGGCGTGCAGGGGTTGTCGTCGGCGTTCCTTGTCACCGGATTGATGTCGCTTGGATTTTCGGCCTTCGCGGGGGTAGGGCCATGAGCGCGATCATCGCCGGAACCTTGCTGCTGGTTACGCTTACCCTGGCGCTGACGCTGATCGTGCTGACGGCGCGCCGTCTGCTGAGCCCGACATTGCCCGCTACGATTACGGTAAACGACGTGCAGGAGATCGCGACCACGACAGGCCAGAAACTGCTGGGCGCGTTAAATGACAACGGCATCCTCATTCCGTCGGCTTGCGCCGGGGCGGGAACCTGCGGGCTGTGCCGTGTCAGGGTGATGCAAGGCGGCCCCGATGCCCTGCCAACCGAAACCGCCCTTCTCAGCCGGGCAGAGCTGCGTGACGGGATGCATCTGGCCTGTCAGGTCACGCTGCGCGGCGATCTGGCCGTCGACGTCCCGGACGCGCTGTTGGGCGCCGAAAGTTTCGAAACGGTGGTCGGCAAGACCCGCCACCTGACGCCGCTGATCCGCGAGATCACGCTGGATCTGCCCAGCGATATGCGCCCCGATATCGTGGCAGGATCCTATGTACAGGTGACGGCCCCGCCGTATGAATTGCGCTATGAAGATTTCGAAATACCTGAGAACCAGTCCGCCGGCTGGGACCAGCTTCGCGGATTATCGGTCGCGGCCACGACCGACACGACCCGCGCCTATTCCATATCGGACCGACCCGAAGACATCGCGGCGGGGCGCATTGTCTTGAACGTGCGCCTTGCGTTGCCGCCGCCCTCTGCCCCGGGCGCGCCACCGGGCGTGGTATCATCGTGGCTGTTCGCCCTCAGGGAAGGCGACCGTGTGACGGCAAGCGGACCCTTCGGAAGCGTCCGGGTGCAGGACACTGATGCCGAGATGGTATTCATCGGCGGAGGCGTTGGTATGGCGCCGCTTCGGGCGATGATCTTCGAGCAGCTGGAGGCTGTCGGCACGGCCCGCAGGATGACGTTTTGGTATGGCGCGCGCAGTATGGGCGATCTGTTCTATGCGGATGAATTCGACACACTGTCCGAAACGTATGAAAATTTCGACTGGACGGTCGCGCTGTCCGATCCCGAACCGGGCGATGACTGGACCGGTGCCGTGGGCTTTATCCATCAAGTGGCCCTTGACCGACATCTGCGCGACCATCCCGCGCCGGACAGTTGCGAATATTACCTGTGTGGCCCGCCTCTGATGATCCGCGCGGTGCTGGCGATGCTGGATGATCTGGGCGTACCGTCGCGGCAAATCCACAATGATGATTTTGGAGTATAACGCCATGAGTATGACCAGACGCGGAATGATCCTTGGGGGCGCGGCGCTGACCGCGGCGCCGGGTCTCGCTGTGGCGACCACGGCAACGCAGTCCATCGGCGGGTTGGCCTTTGGCAGCGTTTGGCGGTTGGTTCTACCCGCTGGTGCCGACGCAGAGCGCGCGCGGCGTGTTGTCGAGGCCACGGTTGCGCGTGTCGATGCGGCTATGTCGCCTTGGCGGGCCGACAGCGAGGTGGCGCAGTTCAACGCCAACGGCTCAACCGACTGGCAGCCGATGAGCGCGGAGACGATGTCAGTTGCTACCGAGGCACACCGGGTCGCGCGACTGACATCGGGGTCCTTCGATCCGACAGTCGGCCCCCTTGTCGCCCGCTACGGGTTTGGGCCGATTTCCGGCACGCCGCTCGGTTATCGGGCGCTCGAACTGGACGCAGGCGCAGTACGCAAGGTCGCGCCGGGTTTGACGCTGGATTTGTGCGGCATCGCAAAGGGGCACGCGCTGGATCAGGCGGGTGAATTGCTGCGCGAGAACGGGTTCACGAATGGGGTGCTGGAACTCGGCGGAGAGGTGCTGACCCTTGGGTTGCACCCCTCGGGCCGCGCGTGGCAGGTCGCGATCGAACAGCCCGGGGGTTTGGCAATGCAGCGGATCGTGGCACCGGGTGCGCTGGCGCTGGCCACGTCGGGTCATCTGCCACAAGGCTACGCGGGACCGCGGGCGAGCGTCAGCCACCTGATTGATCCTGCCACGGCACAACCGTCTGTCGGTGCTCTTGCCGCAGTGTCCGTGCTGGTCGCGACCGGGTGCAGGGCCGACGCGCTGGCAACTGCGCTGACCGTTCTTGGCCCCGATGACGGCCCTGCTCTTGCCCAGCGCCTGGGAATTTCCGCGCTGTTCCTGACCAAAGGCGGGGCTGGCTTCGATGAAATCATGACGGCGTCTTTCGCCGATCATATCATTGCGTGAGGGCATAACATGGAGACATTCCTTCTGACTTTCCTGATCTTCCTCCTTGCAGTAGGCGGATTGGCCATTGGAGTGCTCTTTGGCCGCGCGCCACTCAAGGGCAGTTGCGGCGGGTTGGCCTGCGCAAAGGGAATTTCGTGCGGCGCATGTCAGCGTGGGAAAGAGGCCCCGGATGACTGATCGCCCGCGCGTGCGTGATTACATGGCAACCGACCTCGTGACCCTTGATCCGGGGATGGAGATCAACCGTGCGATGCACGTATTGCTGGACAAGCGCCTTTCAGGGGCGCCGGTCGTGGATAAAACCGGATGGCTGATCGGGATCCTGTCAAAAAAGGATTGCCTGAAGGCCGCGTTGCAAACGTCCTACTGGCGCGATTGGGGCAAGACGGTCGCCGATCATATGACTCGCGAGGTCGAAACCCTTCCCGCCGAGATGGATATCGTTACTGCTGCCGAAGCGTTTCTGGCCAGCAAATACCGCCGCTTTCCGGTCATGCAGGAAGGCAAGCTGGCCGGACAGGTCAGCCGCGCCGACATCCTGCGCGCGCTAAGCGATCAATGGAGCCAAACGAACGGTTAGACTTCTGGAATAATAGAGTGATTGAGTTGCTGTATGCCATCTACCGACCGGCTCCCAACAGTCGAGCTGGATGGAACCATACCTCGGGAGAATTTTTGAAGTGTTATTTGAAATCGCTCTTATAGTGTCTCTCGTTTGTTTGAACGGACTTCTGGCAATGTCGGAATTGGCAATAGTATCGGCCCGCCCCGCTCAGCTGCGGATCCAGGCCAACCAAGGGAACACCGGTGCGCGCGCTGCTTTGGTTCTGTCAGCCGATACTGGCCGTTTTCTTTCGACTGTCCAGATTGGCATTACATTGGTCGGTATCGTCGCCGGGGCCGTATCCGGGGCGACAATCGGCACCAAGCTGGCGGCAATACTTCCCACTTGGGGGGTGCCAGAGGCTGTTGCGCAAGAACTCGGGGTCGGCCTCGTAGTGATTATTCTCACCTATTTGACACTCATCGTCGGCGAGATTGTCCCAAAGCAAATCGCCTTGGCCGCGCCCGAACGGGTGGCCGCCCGTGTCGCCCCGGCAATGACAGTCCTTTCTAGACTTACTGCGCCACTTGTCTGGCTGCTTGACTACTCAAGCAAAGGGGTCCTGCATTTGTTCGATAAGACGGGCCGACCCGCGAATACGCTGACGGACGATGATATTCACATGATGCTGTCAGAAGCGGTCGGTTCTGGCGTTATACACAACACCGAAAAAGAAATCATTGATGGCGTGATGCGCTTTTCCGACCGGCGCGCCCGCAGTTTTATGACCCCGCGCGAAGAATTGGAGGTTGCCAACGTCGGGGAGACGCGAGCCCATATTCTTGCGCGCTTCAACTCTTCGGCTCATTCCCGGTTGCCACTACGCCGCGACGGTCGGGATGATATTGTCGGCGTTCTGCACAGCCGAGATTTGCTTACGGCGAAGGATGATGGTTTTGATCCCATGGCCCTTGCCCGCACTGTGCCCATCGTAGGGGAATCGCTGCCGGCGCTTGCAGTAGTTGACCAGTTGCGGGATTCTCCCTGTCATGCGCTGCTTGTCTATGACAGGCTCGGTCACTTTATAGGTATAGTCACCCCGATGGACGTACTGGATGCAATCGTCGGCGGGTTTAACGAACACGAGATGGACTAGCGATCTACGCAGGCGGTTCGAAGCTGTCGCATGTGATCGAGATTGCCGCTATGTAACAAACCGAAGATACGAATATGCGAATATCGCGGACGTTTCAGGCCGAAGTGAAGCCGATCTGTCCCACTTCGCCCGGTCGACGCGCCGATCCGTAATCGACATGACCAAAGGAAGCCAAGGCCGAGAGAAAGAATGGCAATAGACGCATAACCAAAGTCCATTAGAAATCCGTCCCCGGGTATTTCTTTACCGTATACATATCATCCGAGCTATTGACGCCCAGCCTAAAAGAGAAGGGGCGGACACCATGCGCTTTGGGAAAGATGATGATCAGTACCATGTCATCTTTTGCGTTTTCGACCAGCACGGTGTGGAATAATTTTCCTATCCGATCGGATGTTCAGGCTGGGCATCGTACCAATTGGCATTGTCATGTTTGACCCATGCGAAAAGCAGGCTGCGGCGAACCAGAAATTCCCCGGTCATTTCATGCTCAGCCGACCTGAACAACGTTTCGAGCCGCTTTGGCAATTCAGGCAGGGCCGGCACAACTCGAGCAGGAGCAATTCCTGCCCCGGAAAGTGTTTTTGTGAGCGAGTTGATGGCACCTCGAAGCGACAAGAGCACCGATTGGGCCGACCGTTCCTCCGGCGGTACGATACGTAGCAGAACGCTGAGCGTGTCGTCGATAATGGCAATCGCTACGGACAAGGGCTGATTTGTTGATGACCCGATTCCAGTGAACTCGTGCAACGAAGGGGTCTTGGCGTGGCGTCTTGCGATCTCGCGGATTTGACGCTCCCAGTCGCTCAGTTTCGTGTCGAGGCCCGTATAGTCCTTTTCCGTCCAAGCGTGATCCAGAAGATCGCGCGGCTGCGACGCGATAGAAATAACGTCCGCAACAAGTCGGCGCTTATTCAAGATCGTTCGCCGGATATTGAGCAGATGCAACGCAAACAGAACACCGATGACAATGGCTATAAGCAGAATTGGATTGTAGGCCTCTATCATTCCTGGTGTTCCTCTTGCGAGCGGCAACAGGGTGGCGCGAGACCCTTGACTGGCATCCCGCCCCCTGTGCCATGCATCGTCACAATGCGATGGGGTCTTTCGCGAATAACGGGCATTATTCACTTTTCCTTTGCGGCGGTATGGCCAGAACGTCCACTGCGGACGACCGTAAAACCCGCTCGGCGACGCTTCCGATAAGCATCCGTCCGACGCTGCCCCGGCCGTGTGTCGAGACAACGATCAAGTCCGATTTCAGGTCACCGGCAGTTGCAAGAATTTCATTCGAAATGCTCGATTTTTTTTGTCGCACGATTTGTTCGGCCCGCACCCCGCCTATTTTAGCCATGAAATCGGACAGCTCTCGGATTGCCAAGCGGCGTTGGTCATTCACATAAGCTTCCCGATCGTCTTTTGGCATCATACCGGACATCGCGAGACGTAGCATCGGCGTGTCGAAAACGTGCAGCACAGTTAAACGAACGTCCGCTCCCAGCTTCAATCTTTCGAAGTGCTGTAGTGAAATGCGGGCACTGTCGGTAAGGTCGGTGGTCAGCAGAACATTACGGTAAGGTTCGGCAGGTGTGCCGTTCACCATCAGTATCGGACAGGTTGCGACGCGGATCGCGCGTTCGGCCGTCGTTCCGACAAATGCATCCTGCAGGATCTGACGTCGGTGCGGACCTATGACCAACAGATCTGCGCCAGTATCATCCACAGCCTTTGCAATTCCCGCAAAGGGATCGGCCTGAAGAACTTGCGAGCAACATGATACGCCTTCAACGTTTTTTAGCGATCGGGCCATTTCCTTCAGAAGGGCGTACGCGGCGGTCGTTTCATGTTTGACGATGCTGCGGGGCCGATCGTCGTCGACTACATGAACGAGTTCAATGCGGGCCTCGTGTTGGCGGGCCAGCAGAACCGCCCGACGCAACGCCCGATCGGACCGCTCGGAAAAATCCGTCGCGAGCATGATGTTCTGCATTGGTGTTCCTTCCATTGTCCATTCTGTTTGCCTTTATCCCGAGTTGTGCACTGCCGGCTTGTCCAAGATCATTTTTTTGACGAAAACTGCGTTGCAATGTCTGACCAGAGACGCCGCGAAGTGTTCTATCACGCCGAGCGGTGCGGGCACCGAAGAGACGCCATGCGAAGATGCACCGGGCATCGCGACTTCGGGTCGTCCGCCATCGGACGTGTGCGCCGGTATGAACCGTTAAGTTCCGGACGGCTCGCTGGCAAACTCATCCGAAGGCCGCACTGTGACCTTCCTATCAGCCGCGGCGTGCATAGTGTTTGGCGCTCAGACTGCTAATCTGTATCGTTCCGGACTTGCCAATTTGAGGTGCCCCTAGTTTCCTAGACGCATGCCTCATTCATTTTCTTCTGTTCTGTTTTATAGTCAACCGGCGACAGCAATTTCATTGTTCGGCCGCTTGTTCATTGTTCGGCCGCTTGCGGTTTGGGTTGTTAAACATGTCGATGTAGTCGAACACGTCCTGCCTTGCTTCGTCTCTTGTGATGTATGTTCGCCGTCTGATCCGTTCGTGCTTGAACAGGTGCAGGAAGCTCTCTGCGACCGCATTGTCATGGCAATTCCCACGCCTGCCCATGCTTGCATCCAGATTGTGTTTGCCAAGAAATGATTGCCACTCTTTCCCTGTATACTGTGAGCCTTGATCAGAATCGATCATGACCCTCTGTTTTGGCCTGTGTCACCAGACAGCACTCAGTAGCGCCTGCAGGGAAAGGTCAGATGTCATGCGCGACTGCATCGACCAACCGACTGTGCGTCGGCAGAGTTTTTGGGTCCAAAGGCGGCCTAAACTAAGAGAGTGCTTAGCTCATCTGGTTGGTTTGATTATGCGGCGTGCTGGCGGTGATGCAAGCGTCGCGCTTCGAGTGTCTTTCGTTTGATCCTTTCGCGTTGTTTTAGAATGGCTTTGACACGCCCGAAGTAGACGTCAGCGGGTGTGACGTTGTTGATGCTCTCGTGATAACGTTTGTAGTGATCGACGAAGGCTTCGATCTGAGCTTCGAGGTCACCGTGCAAGAAGTAGTTTTCCAGCAAGATACGGTTCTTCAATGTCTGATGCCACCGCTCGATCTTGCCTTGGGTTTGCGGATGATAAGGCGCGCCGCGAGAGTGCTTCATGCCTTTGTCTTTCAACCATTCAGCCAGGTCCCCCGAGACGTAACTGGATCCGTTGTCGCTGAGTAAACGTGGCTTGTGAACAACATGAACTTGGCCGCAACCAGACGCCTGCAATGCGAGATCCAGCGTATCGGTAACGTCTTCAGCCCGCATGTTAAAACGTTATGCGAAAAACCTGAAACACTTAACGCTGCCTGAAATCAAAGATTTCAACGCGTTAAGTGATAAGCGATGTCTCAAGTATTTCGT
>NZ_CANMFS010000014.1 GCF_947497275.1 uncultured Sulfitobacter sp. | reverse complement strand
CTTTGCATGTGCTGCCGGGCAATGGGATATGATCGATATCTGCAGCGCGGTGAGGCTGGCTTGCAGGATCAATCCCCCAAGCCAAAGCACGTTTGGAACCGCGTGCCTGACGAGGTGAAGCGGAAGGTTGTCGACTTTGCCTTGCAGGAAACAGAATTGTCCCCGCGCGAACTGGCAGTGACGTTCACGGATCAGGAACGCTACTTTGTCTCAGAATCTACAGTGTATCGCGTGCTGAAAGCCCATGATCTGATCACCAGCCCTGCGTTCATCGTCATCAAGGCTGCCAATGAGTTCAAAGACAAGACAACTGGGATCAACCAGCTTTGGCAAACGGACTTCACTTACATCAAAGTATTGGGCTGGGGCTGGTTCTATCTCAGCACGGTCCCCGACGACTACAGCCGCTACATCGTCTCCGCTGCCCGGCAGGGTATTGCGTAGCAATGTCCCGAGAGGGATGGAAGCTCTGCACTATAGCGTTTGACGAAATACTTGAGACATCGCTTATCACTTAACGCGTTGAAATCTTTGATTTCAGGCAGCGTTAAGTGTTTCAGGTTGTTCGCATAACGCTTTAACATGCGGGCTGAAGACGTTACCGATACGCTGGATCTCGCATTGCAGGCGTCTGGTTGCGGCCAAGTTCTCAAGACCGTTGCTTGTAGTGGTGAGGAACGTGAGTAAACTGCTCCTTCGCTCACTTTGCAACGAGGGGTCCCGCGCCCACATCGACCAGCTTCACGACTTTCGGCGGGTCCCCAACACTGCGCACTGGACTTGGCGGATCACTGGCGGCCAACACTCGTGAAGGCAAAGCGCGTTCAGGATCAGCATGTGGCACTGCTTCGATCAGACGTTGGGTATAGGGATGGCGCGGATCGCCAAAGATCTGCGCACCAGTGCCCATCTCAACGATCTGGCCCAAATACATCACCGCCACGCGGTCTGCGATATTCTCCACCACAGCCATGTCGTGGCTAATGAACAGATAGGACATCTCCATTTCGCGTTTTAGCTCGGCCAAAAGGTCCAGCACTGTGGCTTGCACCGACACATCCAGCGCCGAAACGCTTTCATCCGCGATAATGAGTTTCGGCTCTAACGCGAGGGCGCGGGCGATGCATATACGCTGACGCTGACCACCCGAAAATTCGTGCGGATAGCGGTCAAGCGCGTCCTCGCCCAAGCCCACCCGCGCAAAGAGAGCGGCGGCTTTCTCGCGGCGACTGGCGGCGGTGCCAATGCCGTGAATGACCAAGGGTTCGCGCACCAGATCGCCTGCGGTCATGCGCTCGTTGAGCGCTGCCATCGGGTCTTGGAACACCATCTGCAACTCGCGGCTGACCTGTTTGCGGCTGGCCGCATCGTGATCCAGCGGTTTGCCCTGAAAGCGGATGTCACCCGTATGCGGCACCAGTCCGGCCAACGCGCGTGCGATGGTAGATTTGCCGCAGTCGCTTTCGCCGACCAGCGCAAAAGTCTTGCCGGGGTAAATGTCAAAGGACACCGCCTCAACCGCATGCACCCGCTGCACCAAGCGGCCTAAAAGGCCACCGTGCAGATCATAGGCCACGCGGGCTTCGCGCAAAGACACCAGTGGCGCGATGCCGGTATCAGGATGCGCCCCATGTCCTTGCCCCATGCGCGGCACGACGGCCAGCAGTTGGCGGGTATAGGGTTGGTCGGGGTCGGAGAAAAGCTTGCGCACGGGGGCCCGTTCGACCATCTGACCGCGCTGCATCACCAACACGTCGTCGGCCATTTCCGCCACCACACCCATGTCATGGGTGATCAGGATCAGCGCCGTGTTCATGTCGCGTGCCAGATCACGCAACAGGTCGAGCACCTCGCGCTGCACAGTTACGTCAAGCGCGGTGGTCGGCTCATCCGCAATGAGAATATCGGGGCGCATGGCGATGGCCATGGCGATCACCACCCGCTGGCGCATGCCGCCCGAAAGCTCATGCGGGTATTGTTGCAAACGGCGCTCTGGCTCGGTCAAGCGCACGGCACGCACGGCCTCCAGCGCGCGTTTGCGAGCCTCAGTCTTGGAGACATCCTCATGCGCCCGGATCGCCTCAATTAGCTGCGCGCCAATGCGCATCACCGGGTTGAGCGCGGTCATTGGCTCTTGAAAGATCATCGCGATGCGGTTGCCGCGCAACTGCTTGAGTTTCCCTTCGGCCAGCGTGGTCAGGTCTTGTCCATCGAAATGGATCGCACCGCCCGTGACCCGCACCGCAGGCGGCGGCAACAGACCCATGATAGCCAAAGAGGTCAGCGATCTGCCCGACCCGCTTTCGCCCGCGATGGCCAAGGTCCGGCCCTTGTGCAGCGTGAAGGACAGGTCTTGCACCAGCGGCATCATGCCCTGTTCGGTCCGCACCGAAATCGAAAGGCCTTCCACCGTCAGAACCGGCATGGCCCCCGCGGATTCCGCCGCCGGTTCTGCCAAGCGCTGACCGAGATCACCAAAAACAGCGCCGCAGCATGAGCGCGCAGTATGATCTGGTGATCCGCGGCGGCACGGTGGTGACCGCCGCCGATGAATTCACTGCCGACATTGGTGTGCTGGGCGGCGTCATCACCGCACTGGCCACCAAGCTGCCCGCAGGCGCCGAAGAAATCGACGCCACCGGTCTCATGGTCCTGCCCGACGGTATCGACGCCCATGTGCATCTCGACCAACCCACCTCGGACGGCACCAAAATGGCCGATGATTTCGAAAGCGGCACCCGCTCGGCCGCGGCGGGGGGCAATACCACGGTCCTTCCCTTTGTGATGCAGCAGAAAGGCAGCAGCCTGCGCGCCTGCGTGGAGGACTATCACCGCAAAGCCGAGGGCAACTGCTATACTGATGTGTCCTTTCACATGGTCGTCTCGGACCCAAGCCCCCAAGTGCTTGGTCAAGAACTGCCCGCACTGGTGCGCGACGGCTATACCTCCCTCAAAGTCTCCATGACCTATGACGACCTGGTGCTGAATGACGCCGAATTGCTATTGGTCTTTGATGTGGGGCGGCGCGAAAAAGCGCTGGTCATCGTCCATGCCGAGGGCAATGACGCGATCAAATACATGACCACCCGGCTGGAGGCGGAAGGAAAAACCGCCCCCTACTACCACGCCGAGGCCCATGCCCATATTGCCGAACGCGAAGCCACCCACCGCGCCATCAGCCATGCACAATTAACCGATGTGCCAGTGGTCATCGTGCATGTTTCAGGCCGCGACCCAATGGAGCAAATCCAATGGGCACGCAAACGCGGCATGAAAGTCTTTGCCGAGACCTGCCCGCAGTACATTGCTCTGACCAAAGATGATCTAAAAGGCTTGAACATGGACTTTGAGGGAGCGAAATACGTCTGCTCCCCGCCGCCCCGCGACAGCAATAGCCAAGCCGCAATCTGGGATGGGCTGCGCGACGGGACGTTTGACATCTTTGCCTCCGACCACTGCCCGTTCTATTTCGACGCGCCGCAGGAGACCGGCAAGAACAACGCCCGCGCCCGGACCTCGTTCAAATGGGTGCCCAATGGCATTCCTGGCGTCGAAACCCGCCTGCCGATCTTATTCTCCGAAGGGGTATCCAAGGGGCGGATCAGCATCGAGCGGTTCGTCGCGCTGACATCCTCCAACCCGGCCAAGCTCTACGGGCTTTATCCGCAAAACGGCACGATCGCGGTTGGATCCGACGCTGACTTCACGATTTGGGATGCGAATAAGAAAGTCACGATTAGCCAAGACCTTCTACATCACGGATCAGGCTGCACGCCCTATGAGGGCATGCAGGTAACGGGTTGGCCTATCCGCATAATTTTGCGGGGGGAAACGATTATGCATGAGGGAAAGATCACCGGTGATCGGACCAAAGGTGCGCATCTAAAACGCGACTTTAGCGGTATGAGCTATCCGTAGAACGGGTCTTAGGGAGGGCAACTCCATATAGCACCTTGCCGCCATCAAGCTTGGCTAAGGTGAAAGAGCATTTCCCTGACCAACAACGACCCTATCGATCGAAGTGATCGAACCCACCGCCGTCCAAACAATCACGCTGCATTGCCGTTTTTTTCGTCTGCTGTCGGACTTAACGGCCAATGATTAGACATTTACTACCGATGCCACCGAGATGTCGGGTGGCACTCGTTCTTTCGGATGACTACGATTTCTATTAACTGAATCGAGAGACTAATTCATGAACCGCCAGTATTACTGGACCAAGACTTAGGGCGCCCCCGACATCCCAGAGTACGATGCATTGGCACTCAGCCCTGCCGGCACGCGTCAACGCATACTGAGCTACATTCAGCCTGGAGACATCGTTGTCTATCTCACCAGTGATGCGAAGGAATCCGACCCGATGCTGCGCGGGCGACTTGCCGGTGCCGTCGAGATTGCCGATCCCGTCGAGGAAGTCGATGGCGAGTCCATGCGCCCAGACATAAAGCGACCAGCAGAGCATTGTAGAGGGGGAGATGGGCGGTTCCGCTGGCCATATGGCATCGCCGTGTCGCGGACCTGGACCTTCATCGAGCAAGAAAGCAACGATACTTTAATTCCAGATCACGCGGACAAGGGTATGCAGGGCGCGGCGAGTATCCACGAGATGCGCCCCGAAGAGATCGGCCGCCTTATGTCGCTCAATGTCCGTGAGCGGGTAAAGGGTGAAGATACCGCGAAACTGCCATTCCAAGGCTCACTCCATCGCCCTTGGCGCCAAAAGGCGGGCATACGCGAAGCCGCGAATGTCAATCCCGGTTCGCAACTCTACATCGCCCAAATTTATGACACCCATGGTTTGACGTTCAAGGTCGGCTCTGGAAAGGCCGCAGACAGGATCAAAGATCCTAAACCGGTATCGTCGTCTGACTCAAGGTGAGGCAAAATGGTCCGAGCGTTCATCGACCCAATTTGCAACAGTTGCCGGCGCTCGGGTAGCCGAAGATTATATTTTGCTTGAAGCAAAGAAGGCTGGTTATGGATCTGACGATCACTCGGAGTTCTTGGTCGGGATTTCGAGCCGCTACCTGGATGCGCTTTACTCAAAGGCAATCGAGATCGGATCGGCCGCGGATGCAGAAGATATGGCCGTCTGACGTCGACGATTCTCTGATTGTTCATTTCCAGAAAGCTACCGGTAACCCAGGCCAACGCTCAAGGACGGGCCGCCAAGCCCAGTGTTGAAAGCCAGTCGCATTTATTGGATAGTAAGGTCGGTTAGTGTGAATTCGCTGCAAGCGCGAACGGCAGAGAAACCTTATCCCGAAGCGGACCTACAATCGACACCGAAGCTGCTTTCCTGTACTGCACTGCGGCTCTCCGGCCTGAACTCAAAGAATGGGATAATTTTTGGACCAGTGCGCCGAACGCTGCCGTTGAACAATTGCACCCTCCTGAAGTTAAGGGCAAAGGTAGTGGGCGCCTAAGTGGCGTAATTTGACCGCTCAACAAGGACGCTTCTCGGGTTGGCGAGATTGAGTAAATAAAACCAGCGAAGCGAGAAACATACTGAGATAATCAGTGATTTCAGCGCCGCGGACTGCTCACTGGTGGCGCAGAGCCTCGATGGGGTCCAGCCGCGCAGCGCGACGCGCGGGGAAATATCCAAAGATCACGCCTACCGCTGCCGAAAACAGGAACGCAATCGCCACGATGGCCAAGTCCGGACTGAACGGGATGGCCATAACGTTGGAGGCAACAGCGGCAAGCCCAAGCCCCAGCAGAATGCCCACGATGCCGCCAATCATGGACAGGACGATCGCCTCGACCAGAAATTGCAGCAAAACCTGATTGGCGGTGGCACCAATAGCCAGCCGAATGCCGATTTCGCGGGTGCGTTCGGTCACGGACACGAGCATGATGTTCATGATCCCGATCCCCCCGACCAGAAGGCTGACGGCCGCGACGGCGGATAGCAGGCCGGTCAGCACATCGGTGATACCCGTCAGCATCGATGCCATCTGCTTCATGTCGCGGACATTGAAGTCATCTTCCTCACCGTCGCTGATCCGGCGACGCTCGCGCATCAGCGCCTCGATGTCCACTAGAGTTCGGTCTGTTGACACGTTGGACGCGGCCGCCACATAGATCATCGTGATGTCGGTCGATCCCGTGACACGGCGTTGAAACGCCTTGATTGGCATCAGCACGATATCGTCCTGATCCGAGCCGAAGCTGGAGGCGCCTTTGGCTTCAAACAGGCCGATAATTTCGCATGATACGTTCTTGAGGCGTATCTTCTCGCCAATCGGGTTAGTATTGCCGAACAATTCCTGACGCACCGTTTCGCCGATGATACAAACGGCTTTGCCCGAGCTTTCCTCGGTGGGTAGAAAGCCGCGACCCAGCACAATCGGCCAATCCACCACGTCCAGATACCGTGTATCGGTGCCGGCGACAGAGGTGCGCGTGTCCTCGGTGCCAAAGACTGCATTCAGGCTGGTCGCGTTGTAGGGGGCTGCCGTGCGCACGCTGGAAAGCTGATCAATCAGCGCCTCGACATCCTTGGCATCCAGCGCCGCCGAGACGGAATTGTTGCCCGGGCCCATCTGGCCGGCACCGGGCATGACCATCAGCACGTTTGTGCCCAGCTTGGCAACATCCGCCGTTACCTGATCCGAGCTGCCTTGCCCGACCGTGACCATGGCGATCACGGCACCCACGCCGATGACAACACCAAGCACTGTCAAGATTGAGCGCAGGGCGTTGCGATAGATGGCCTGGATCGCCAAGCGGACTGTTTCCCAGATCATGCGCTGTGCCTTTCATGATCGAAAACCTCGGCGGGCGGGCCGTCGCGCTCGACCCGGCCATCAACCATCCAGATCACCCGTTGGGCATAGGTGGCCATGTCTTCCTCATGAGTGACCATCACAATGGTGATGTGGTCACGTTCGTTGAGCAGCTTCAGCAACTCCATGATTTCCAGCGATAGTTTCGTATCAAGGTTGCCCGTCGGCTCGTCCGCCAAAATGACTTGAGGACTGCCGACCAAAGCCCGGGCGATCGCGGCGCGCTGCTGCTGGCCACCCGACAGTTCCGATGGATCGTGGTGTTCGCGCCCTTTCAGCCCGACCTTTGCCAACGCATCCAGCGCCTGCGCACGTCGCTCGGCAGCGGGAACACCCTTGTAGATCAATGGCAATTCCACATTATCGAGCGCTGACGTGCGGGGCAGCAGATTGAACCCCTGAAACACGAAACCCAGGTAGTTGCGGCGCAGGATCGCCCGCTGGTCCTTGGTCAGATTTCCGACATGTACGCCATTGAACAGGTAATCGCCGTTGGTGGGGCGGTCGAGACAGCCGATCATGTTCATCGCCGTCGATTTGCCCGACCCCGACGGCCCCATGATCGCCACGAACTCTCCCTTTGCGATCGACAGACTGACCCCATCCATGGCGCGCACTTCGGCTTCACCATGGCCGTAGATTTTCGAAATGTTGTGCAGATCAATAACTGGCACGTTCGCGTCCTTGCTATCGGCCATCCTATTTGCCTTCGATCATATCAGTGATGACCTGATCTCCACTTGCCAGATCGCCGCCCGTGACAATGGTTTGCAAGCCGTCGCTGTCGCCCGTTTCAACGGGGATCTCGATAGCCGCCCCATCGCGCCGCACCCAAACTGTGCTGTTGGACACCGCCCGTGTCGCGCCGCCCTGGTTGCGCGCCGGCAGGACCAAGCCCAGCAGGCCGCCACCTGTATCCGACGCTTCCTCTTCGACCACCTGCGGCGGGGCAAAGCGCAGGGCCGCATTGGGCACCAGCAGCACGTCTTCATATTGCGCGACGATCACATCCGCCGTTGCCGTCATGCCGGGGCGCAGCAAAAGGTCGTCATTCTCGACTGACAGGATCGCCTTGTAGGTGACAAGACCATCAACGTTTTCCGACGCATAGCGCACCATGGAGATCTGGGCCGGAAACAGCATGTCATCATAGGCATCGACGGTGAAGCTTGCCTTGTCTCCCACTTTGATGCGGCCGATGTCGGCTTCGGCCACGTCGACCTGCAGCTCCATCTGCGTCAGATCCTCGGCGATCGAGAACAACTCGGGCGCTGACAGGCTGGCGGCCACGATCTGTCCGGCATCGACCGAGCGGTCCAGAACGACACCATTGATCGGGGATACGATGGTGGCCTTGCTCAGGATGGCCTGCTGCGATTCCAACTGGGCCTGCGCCAGATCCACGTTGGCCTGTGCACTGGCCAAACTGGCGCGTGCGCGGCCCAAAGCCGCCTCGGACGCGGTAAAGTTTGTGTGGGACGTCACACCCCGCTGATCCAGTTCCCGCGCAATTTCGAAATCCGCCTCCGCTTCAAGCAGGCTTGCGCGGGCGCTGGCCACCTGTGCCTCGGCGGCGGCGTGGCTGGCGATCTGGACCGACAATTGTGCATCCAACTGAACCGTGTCCAACCTTGCGAGCACCTGTCCGGCTTTAACGGGATCATTATAATCCACCAACACCTCGGCGATCGTCCCTGACAGTTCGGATGAAATTTCAACCTTGTTAGTCGGCTCTATTGTGCCTGTCGCCGAAACGCTCACCGTCAGGTCACTTTGGCTGACCGGTTCGGTGAGGTAGGTCACTTGAGAACGCTCTTCCGCGCTCTGCATCCACCAGACCACCAGCGCCCCACCCAGGACCGCTGCGCCAATCCACGCCAGCCATTTCACGGGATGGTGCTTTGCTTTTCCAACACCGAGGGACGCCTCAATCTCGCGTTGGGTATCATTCATTTTCCTGGTCCAATCCGATAGGGAACTCGCGCACCCTACAGCTATCGACGGACAGAGCCTTGATTTAAGTCATTCTACGTAGCCGGGAAAGCTTTCCGTCGCAGTTCATGGAATTTTCGATACCAAGATTAACCCCACAAACACCGTGGCCGAAAAGGCAGGTAGGACACCGGTTTGTGTCAAAGCATCGTTTGGGTCTGGTCAAAGGCTAATTCGGTCTTTGAAGAAGCATTTTAACGCACAGCGAAAGCCTGTTTCTGTGAAGCTGCGCCGCAGCGGTTGACGACCTAATTATGGTCCGGTTAGGGCCGTCCTTGTCGAACGGCCCAAATACTCATATTTCAATAGCTTCTGCTATTGCCAACGCATCTTCAAGTTCAACGCCCAAGTAACGAACTGTGCTGTCCATCTTCGTATGCCCCAACAGCAGCTGAACGGCACGCAGGTTGTCCGTCTTCTTATAGATCTGGGTGACCTTCGTGCGTCGCATCGAATGGGTGCGATAGGCGGTCACTTCCAAACCGATGGATGAAACCCAATCCCGCACGAAGCGGGTATATTGGCGTGTTGAGATGTGAAGCCGCTCGTGAAAACGCCCAGGCCAGAGATATTCGGATCCGACCATCAACGGATCTTCCATCCACTTCGCCACCGAGGCACGAGTGCCTTCGGAAATCTCGAACCGCACCGGTTTTTTGGGTTCTGCTTTGCAGCACCGACGCCCGTTCTTTGATCTGTCCGGACGCCATGACATCGACGACTTTCATTCGCGCAAGGTCACAGCCGCGCAGCTTGCTGTCGATCGCCATATTGAACAGAGCCAGATCGCGATGGCTTTCAGCAAGTTCCAGCCTGACACGGATCGCCCAGACATGTTTGGACTTCAGTGGTCGCTTTTGACCAACGATGCGCCCCTTATTCCACGCGGGGCGAAGTGCGCGAATGGCCGCTAAGTTTGGTGTTTGCATGCCAGTTCCTCCGATCCGCCATGCCCTCCCATATCGACAACCTGACGTTGACATTGCATCATATCATGAAATGCTGCTCTGCATCCGAGGTCGGCTTGGAGCCCAGAGCGGACCTGTTGATTTTGTGCTGCGAGCGGGAAACCCGGTCATTCATGCGAGCCGTAGCGAAAACGAAACTCTTAAGGATCAAGTTGCGGGACGAAGCAGACTTGCGCGTTTTGCAATCAGAATGGCGGCTATCGAGAAAAGCTCTTAACGCAAAGCACCGCCAGTTTCATGATGAAAACAGGCTTCTGTATCTTGCCATGTGTTGACGCGTTTTTTGAGTCTGTTAGGTAAAATCTGAAACCTGTGTGAGGAGCTCTGCGAATGACAAAAAAGATATGGTGCTCCTATTTGCTGCGGGACCTCACTGTTTCGACCCCGATGGTGGAAACTAAGCCGGATGTAGATATGTACGGACTCCCGGGACACTTCCTGTAAATTCCCTGATTTGGGATGGAGGAAGTATTCATGACAAACGAAGAACGCGACATTCAACACAAACTTAGAGTGTTCCAACACGCCGAGAAGATCTGCAATGCTCGCAAAGCTTGCCTGGTGCCAGGTTTTCAGTTTGTAGAGTCTTGCGACCAGACCGGAGCCTGAGTGGTTGTTCTCTTCGTCCCACTGTTCCCAATGCTGTTCCACCTCCCCGACCCGTTCTGGATGCTTGGCGGAAAAGCCGACACCGTGGGGCGGCGGGTCCTTGTAGATCTACATCGCCAAGTAGCCGGCATGCCGGCGGCAGGTTTGCCACTGGGCGTTGTTATGAACGACAGTCATTAGCGAACTTCATCGGAGGTAATGAAGTCCCACGGAATTTCACCGGCGAGCGGGTCCTTCCAGTGGTCCTTAAAGATTCGGGCGGTTGCGACCTCGGTCGAGATTTCCCGGTAGTCGGGGTTGCGCCTGAGCACTCGCATGGCAATGCGTTGGATTTCCTTGCTGATTTCGTCGCCGCGTTGCGCATATCCTCCCAGTGACACAAAGAAGCCGTGAAGCCTGTCTTGGGGTTGGTCCGTGAAGTAGCCCGCGTCGATCATCTCGTCCAGAAAGGTGAACTGGTCTTCCTTGAGGTTGACGACGGACATCAGGCTGTCGTTCTCGCCGTCGCGCGTTGAAGCCCAAGGGTCTGCGCCCGCCTTAAGCAGGATGCGCACCCCTTCGAGGTTGGCACCGCCTATGCCCATGGAGCGGATCATCGGCGAGCCATCAGGGGTTTGAAGCCGCGCATCGGGGTCGCCGCCTCGTGCGAGGTAGACCGTCAGGAGGCGATTGAGGTCCTTCTGGTGCAGCACGTCTCCGCTCGGAAGGGTGAGGTAGTAGATGAAATCGCGCGCCGATCCCTTGCTCGGGCGATCGATCTGGCGCAGATCGGCGCCTGCCACCACCAGCGCCTCGGTGGCTGCGATATTGCCCGAGGCGATGGCATGGAAGAGCAAGGTGATCTCGTCGCCGTAGCGGACATCAAGATCCTGCTGGAACGGCGCCAGATCAGCTTGGTCAACTTCTTCGCCACGTTCGATTTTTTGCGTCAGGCGGTAAATCGCGTCACCGTGTGGCTCGAACAAACGGTCAGCGCGTTGCGTAGGTTCGGGCAAGATGATCTCTTGCAGCCGCGCACTTATCGGGGAAAAGAACACCACGGCAGCGCAGGCGAGAAAAACTGCAATGATTGTGATTGGCTTGGGCATCTCAGTTGATCTTTACGACAATGGCCGGATCATGGAATTCTTCCGCTCGGGATGCAACCTTCGGATGATTGGCGCGGCCAAGCGCCTCAATCTAGCCCGCCAACACCGCGCAGCCCCACAATGTGCAAGTTCCCGCGACCGCGCCTACCACAAACCCGCCATTCAGCGGAGATCGGGCAATGACGGCAATGTTCCGCGTCTCGCTTGTCCACGCTGGCCGCAGCGGAAGTGCGGTCTTGGTTCGGGCGGAAATGTCACCCGCGAATAACCGGTCTGGCGACATGCGCTGCGACGCGACGATAGGGTTGCTGCAGATACGGACAGATGCTTCATCAGTAAAGGGTCAAAATCCGATAACGGCTAAGTCCGCTGTGCCGACCTTCACCCTCCGAAAATGCTGCATGATGCACGAATGGCTGCAAAGCGAAAGCCGCAGCGCAGAGTTGTGTGCCGACTTCAATGGCCGGTTAGGGCCGATTCTGTGGAAAAACTAACGTTTACGAGCGCAGAAATAGCTGTTCCAAATACGGCGCGAGCGCTTTTCCTGTCAGGCTTTTCGCGTTTGCTGCGGTGCGGGAAAGATCTTGGCCAATTTCCGGAGGTTTTGGGCGGTTGCGGCGACCAGGAATTCGTCATTTGCGCCGCATGGTCCACGTAATCGAAGCCGGCCCAAGCCAAGAATGCGTTTGAGGTGCGCGAAGAGCATCTCAACCTTCTTTCGGAGCTTCATCGAGATGTCGTATTGTTTGGTCTTGGCGAGGTCGCGTGCAACTTGCTGGGCGTCTTCGTGCTCCTCGCGGGTGATCTTGCGAGCTTCCGCATTTGGGCAGCATCTGGCTTTGGACGGACAGGCCTGACAGACCTCTTTCAGGGCGCGGTAGCGGGCTGTGCCTTTACCGCTCGGCCCACGGTTCGGGTCAGAGTAGTTGCGGCGGAACTGCTTTAGGGTGTGACCTTCAGAGCAGATGTATTGGTCGTTCTCGGCGTCCCACTCGAAGTCAGCCCGCGTCCAAGTGCCGTCGCTGCGCCCGGACTTGTCGAACACAGGGATGTGGGGCGCGATCTTGCGATCAACCAGCCAGCCCAGCATGGGTCCGGTGCCATAGACGGTGTCCGCGATCAGGCGTTCGGGATGCAAATCGAACCTGGCTTTCACCCTATCCAGCATGGTCCTGGTCGATCCGACCTCGGCTTGCCGGATGGATCGCGTGGCTTCGACATCGACAATCACACCATGATCCGTGTCGATCAGGTAGTTGTCGGAATAGCTGAAAAATGCCGGCCCCTTGCGTGCTGCGGTCCACTGACTGGCCGGGTCGGAATGCGAGCTGAACTTTGGCTACACCTTGCTGGCCGCACCGAATACTGCCTCATCCAGCGTGTCGAGATACTCCCGAACCGCGCGGGGTGCATCCGCCGGGTCGATAGTTGATGCGTCCCATTCCTCTTTGGGCGTCGAGTTCTGTTTGTTGGCGTCTGCTTCGATAAGGCTGGCATCAATCGCCATGCGCTGCCCACTAACAAGACCTTCCGCGATGCATCGCGCGACGGTTGTCTCGAACAGGTGTCGCAGAAGTTCACTCTCGCGGAAGCGCCCATGTCGATTCTTGGAGAAGGTGGAATGATCCGGGATCCGGTCACTTGGATCAAGGCGGCAGAACCAGCGATATGCGAGGTTAAGATGAACCTCTTCGCAAAGCCGCCGCTCCGACCGAATGCCGAAGCAATAGCCGACCAACAGCATGCGGATCAGCAGTCGGTACGTATTGGACTATTCCGACGTGACCTTTGGAGCGTTCTTTAACAAGTTCCGCATCGATATTCTTGGGCAAGAGTATCAAACATACGGCACCTCGAAGGCAAAGAAGATGCGGGCTTTTGGGGAGCAAGAGCCGGACCCAATCGTGGGAAAGGTATTGTCGGAGATGTTGGACTCGTATGTCGCGACCTGTGAACTCGGCGGAACCGAAATAGACAAGCCCGTCTTCGAAAAAGGCCGCGCCATTGTTGATCGTCTCCTCGGCAACAAAGCGAAAACGACGAGTGCTCCTAGCGAGAGCAGCTTTCTCGACACTGAGTTCACCATTCCGAACATTGGGAAGCTGCCTATCGATGCGCTTGTCGTACCTGTCATCGAGAAGCGTCTTGCAGAGGCCCGAATTGCCTTGAAGGCCGGTGCAAGCCTGTCAGTGATCTTCCTCTGCGGGAGTGTCCTGGAAGCCGTGTTGCTGGGCGCAGCGCAGAGGCACCCTGCGAAGTTCAACAATTCGAAGGCCAGTCCAACAAATAGCGCTGGCAGCGTGAAGAAGTTTCATGAATGGAGCCTTGCGCAGTTTATCGATGTTGCGTGTGAGATCGGCATGCTCAAACCCGATGTAAAAAAATTCGGGCACGGCCTTCGCGACTTCCGCAATTACATACACCCGTATCAGCAGCTTGCATCTGGTTTTACGCCGGATCAGCACACCGCCAAAGTCTGCTTTCAAGTCTTGAAAGCGGCCTTGGCCGGCGTAGCGGGAGAGCGCTGACGATGGACAGCTCTTATACTGCCTTTCACTTCTGGTCTGGGCACCGACGGCATTTGATCGACGAACACAACTTTTTCGTCTCACAGGCCCGCGAACGATTATTTTCGAAATTCGATGACGAGGAAATGAAGAGTGCGGCTGAGGCGCACGCAGATGAAACATGGGAGGGGATGGGTCGGCATTTTGATCCTGATCGACACGATCCGGGAGACTTCGCCGAACAGGCGTACGAAGCGGGCATGGACCTTTACTTGAGCCTTTGTGACATGCGGGAACAGGTTCTTTTTGCGATATTGGTTTCGATCTTCCACCGATGGGAAAAAGAGATACGCGACTGGCTCGTCAGAGAAATGCAGCACTGGTTGCCCGATGAAACGGCATTTCGCCGCGTCTGGTCTTCCAGCTTTGTTGAGGTTCTGAACCTTCTGAAAGACCTCGGCTTAGATGTTCGCGAGAAGCCTTATTACAAGGCGCTTGATGCCTGCCGTTTAATGGTCAACGTTCACAAACACGGAGACGGCAAGTCACTTGATGACTTAAAGAGGCGGTACCCAGAGTTGATCGCGTCCGAGGAAGAAATCGGGCAAGATCGAGAGTTAGCCCTCTTGTGGAAGGATCACACCAGCCTGCAAATTTCCGTGGAACAGTTCGAGATCGTTTCAGACGCCATCGTTCAATTCTGGAATGATCTGCCCGAGACAATCACTTTGGGTGAAATAAAGAAGTTGCCAAAATGGCTGCTTGATGCAGCACCAAGCATGAGCGTCAAGTGAAAGTCTGGTGGGCGAGCTGGCGCACAAATCATAACTCTTGCGCCAGTCGCCAAACTCTCGAAAACCGGGAACGAGAGATGGCGCACAAGCCCGGTGCAGATCGCAGATGAAGCGTGCATAAATCAGGACTCCTGCACGATGTTTGACCTGGTATGGAGACTATGATGAGACTTGAGGATATCGCTCCGGGCTTGCGCAGCCGAGCATTCGAATTTTTCTATTAGTTTTCGAGGTTTGAGTTTGCGCTCAAAGAGAATAGGTTCTTGAAGAACCCGAAACTAGGCTCACGCGCTGAACCTGGATGGGACCAGTTCATCGAGGCGCACGAAGCAGACTATGACCTATCCTCCGCGGGCTCCCAGCTAGTTGACGAGGCCCCACAGCGTCAGATTGTTGGGCTACACGGGCTTGAGTTCGTTCCAGTCGGCTTTGGCGATCAGCCATCTGAACTAGCGAGAGTTGTGCGGCTCCTCAAGACGGTTCGAAATAATCTCTTCCACGGAGGCAAGCACGGTGTCGAAGGTTGGGATGATCCAGAACGTACACTGCTTCTTATGAGCCTGTGTATCCGTGTTCTCGACGAACTAGACGAACTAGACGAACTAGACGAGCTAGCTGGGATAGACGCGGACTACAAGCGCTACTACTGACCGAAGGCGTCGGGCATAAGGCACGTAAGGAGCTTGTATATGGGGAACATGGGCGAACTGCACAGCAGGCTTCACGGCGGGTTGTGGCACACCACCCGTCCTGACCGCTTACTGTCCATCGTTGAAGCTCAGGCAATCTTAGTAGAACCGGATATCCATGATCGAGATAGGTCAAATACTGCCAATGGGCCGAAAAATTATCCAATTTCTCGAACGATTGGAGGCATAAGCCTATTTGACTTCAATGGGCTCCATCCAGAGAGCTATGAGAAGCAGTTTCCAGTGAGCTCCTGGCACTTCTTTGTCCCATATGTTCGGAGCTGGCAAGGTTCTGTGTGGCTTGAAATCGAACGCGACGTTGTAAGGGAACAATTGGTGTCATCCGAAGCTCTACTCCAAAAGTGGAAGAAAGAAGGATTTCACGGTCATAATATCTTGCCGGGATTGGAGGCCGCGCACGTTGGTGACCTGCCGATTTCGGCAATTAGATCTGCATTTCTAACGTGGGACGATGGGCGAGAAATTCGCGAATTTAATATCCGAGACTTCGATCACGAGTTCTTTAATCAGATGCTAAGAGAATGGCAGGAGGCTATCGGAAAGTAATTCACTAGTGCTCTGCACCTGACGCAAGATACCCGTGTGAATGCAGGCGTGAGGTTGTGAAGCAAGTAATGCGAGTGAAAACGACAAATGACTGCCGGCAGCCCTTTGCAGACGGTCATGCCGGGTGCGGCACCCGTCATGCCGCAACTGCGAAATGAGGGGCATCGTGGGGGTCTACCATGCGGACCTTGCTGCCACTCGTTGATTAAGCATCTGTAGCTGACATTCCCTAAGTGGCCTGCCACGTGGGAAATGTCGGTTAAGGGGATTGCGTCAGTCAGAACTAATCTCCCTCGCCTTGGAGGCGTTTGATCTCTTTTTCTGCGCAGCGGATGAACTCTTGTGCTTGTGCAATTTCGCTTTTTAGGAGGGCAATCCGCTTTGAATTTGGCTCTTGCTTGTGAACTGTTCGCGGCCGCTTGACGACAACCTCAAGTGGTTTGGCGATTGCCGATTTGTCCTTTCGATTTTCACGTTCTTGTTTCTTTTGCAGTTTCTTTTTGACTAGCTCATTGAAGCCCGCCTGCTTTGATACCCATGCCTCTAATGTCCCAATCCGCGCAACATCCTGTTGGACTTCGTCGCCAATGTTCTTCGGAAACTTCAGACCTTGTTTCCTGTTCGAAACACGGGCATCGGCAGCGATATTCAAGAGGATTTTTCTTTGTGCGCTCAACGATAGCGGCATAATTTGTTTTGCCGCTTTCTTGGCTGACTTCGTCTTATTCATTTTTCGCATCGGCTCATGTCTGGATACAGCAGGGTCATACGAGCTGAACGAACCGTCCGCCCTGACGATGGTATGACCGCCGCTGTAACCCCCTCGGCTCAATGCAAACCTTTCTCAAACTGTTACTTCAAGCATATTTGGTGCCAGAGGTTGGAGCAAGAATAGTCTTATTCAGTTCACCTGGATTTCCTGAGGTGGCGATAGAGCAATTGAGGTAATGGTGAAATTTCACTCCTAAGTTGACGCTGTTTGTGAGCTTCATCTGTGCGTGGCCAACCCCCGGCTTTGCAAAGCCGACGCTCGGACCGTCGTCCGAAGGTTAAAGGCGCACCAGATGAAAACTGGGAATCTTGCGTCAGGTGCAGAACACTAGCGGGCTGTCATTTTGGCGACGGGGCAGGCACGCTGCCGAGCGAAGCAGCCTCCAGCCAGTCATTGGCCAACATATACTATTTTTGAAATTCGGTTGATGTAGTGACGGTCCAATGTCCGCTCTGCGGGCTGCAACTGCAGCATTGGTCGGCACTGGTCAAAGGCAGATTTGGGCCGGAACCGCCATTTTCAATTAAGTACTTGAATCGACAAACCCCACTAGACAGGGCGCTTTTTTAAACGCTCCGTACCTATCTCTTTTTTCGAATAAGGTCAGTTTATGACGTAAAGGTCAAAGTCATGTGACGTCTTACAGAGGGGTAAATGGCGGACCGAGGAGGATTCGAACCCCCGACCCCCTGATTCGTAGTCAGGTACTCTATCCAGCTGAGCTATCGGTCCACTGCGTCGCGGTTTAGTCGGGCCGCTCCGTCAATGCAAGCCCTGTCTGACGCAAAAAATCACTCGCTCTGCATTTCACTATAATGTGTCATCGCCTTTGGGCAGTTGGATCCTGAATTCGGTCCCCTCTGGCCCGGTTTCAACAAGCTGGATGTCGCCGCCGTGCCCGCGCAAAAGTTCAGCGGAGATTGCGAGGCCAAGGCCCGAGCCGCCCTTACGAACGGACCCCTGAAAAGGTGCAAATAGGTGCTCCCGAGCCTTTGATGGTAACCCCGGGCCCGTGTCTGCGACGAAGATCGACCAGGCTGCGGGAGTCTCGCTGGCCCGGACGCAGACGTCGCCTGCCGTTCCGGACGCAATAATGGCCTGAGACGCGTTACGGACCAGATTACTCAGGACGCGGTGCATCTGTTCGGGGTCCGCGCGTATTTCCATATCCTGAGGCACCTGTGCACGCAATGTCACGGGATGCTGACCGACCCCCAGCCTTTCGCTCTCCAGAACTTCCACGACTAGATCGGCCAACCTCATCACAGTCAGCCTTGGGCCCGGCTCTTCGGCCTTGCCGAACGCGAGAGTGGATTCGCACAGGTGAACGGCCCTGCTGATGGAATTGACAAGTTTCGGAGCCAGCCGCGCCACGGCCGGATCCTCCGACATCTCGATCCGGTCCGTGAACAGTTGTGCGGTGGTCATGATGTTACGCAAATCATGGCTGACCTTGCTGACAGCCGCGCCAAGTTGCGCCAACCGCTCTTTCTGACGCAGGGCCTGTGTCAGATCGGTTTGCAGCTTCATCAAGGCTTCCTCCGCATCACGGAGTTCACGTACACCGGCGGAAGGCACAATGATCCGGCGGGCATCTTCCGGCGCCGCGGCGTAGCGTTGCATATGGGACACGACCCGCTCGATCGGATTGACCAGAAAAACGCGCAGCGCCATGAATAACAACACCGCGGTGATCATACAGATCGCGGCGGAAAGCAGAAGAATGCGCAAGCCGTAGTCGATCATCGCAGCCCGCAGCGGTGCGGTTTCCATCGTGACCTCGATCAGCAGTCCGGCGTCCCGCACCGGCGCGCCGATAACGCGGATCACTTCGTTCTTGGGCGATACAAGCCTGCGCAGCGCATCACCGATGAGAATGAGCGGGGAATCGTCGCGCAGATCGAAAGTACCGGCGATCTGCTGGGGCATCGGCGATGATAGAACCAGCTGGCGGACTTCGTCCCGGCGCAGGACGACGTTAAGCACTTCGGCATTGCGCAAAAGCTCCGCCTCCAGCTCCGCATCGATCATCTCTTCTGCAAGCAGCGTCAGCGAAGCGATCTGCGCACGCTCCAACCGATTGAGCATGTAATCTTCGCGAAAGCGCGCAATGGAAGGTACGAAAATCAGGATCTCGGCCAACATAACGAAGATCGTTGTGAGGATCAGCAATCGTCCCGAAAGTGAATTGAACATCGCCTTACCTTGCAATCGCCTGTCGGGACGGCGGGTGGGCTGTCGCCGCCAGGCGCAGGTCTCCCGCCGTCCTTATCATGGAACGACCCTCTGGACAAAGCCCACAACCTGCTTCACCAGATCGCTCTCGAAAAGTCTCGGGCTGAAGTAGGCGCCCGCCGCGCGTTTGTTGATTTCGCCAATCGTCGGATAGGGTGCGACCATGGCGGCGATCTCGCTCATCTTCATCTTGTTGGCCAGCGCCAGCGCCCACAAGTTGATCAATTCGCCCGCTTGATAGCCCACGATCGATGCCCCGACGGGCCGCCCCTTCACTACCATGACCTTGATGAAACCCTTCGTCTTGCGCTCGGCAATCGCGCGGTCGTTGTGATCATAGCCAAAGCGGACGATCTCGACCGAGGCGCCATGCTTGCTCTTTGCCTGTGCCTCCGTCAGGCCAACCTGCGCCAGTTCGGGATCGGTATAGGTGGCCCAGGGAATATGCGCTGTCTTGGCCTTCAAGGGCAGTGCAAACAACAGGCTCCGGATGATGACACTCGCGTGGTAACTGGCAACATGCGTGAATTGCATTCCCCCGGCGACGTCGCCGATCGCATATATCTTTCTGTTGGTAGTTCTCATACCTTCATCCACCTCGATACCCGTCTTCGTCGTTTCAATCCCGGCCTTGTCCAGATCCAGCCTTTCAGTGTTTGACTGTCTCCCGACCGCTATCAAAAGATGCGACCCTTTGAAAACGCGCCCGTCCTTCACTTCGACTTCGATCGCCCCGCTCTTGCCGCGCACCTGCGCAGCCATTGCACCTTCGGCGATCTCCACACCCTCGTCGCGCAAACTATCCAAAACCACTTTTGCCAGTTCCGGATCGTCCTTGCCCAGGGCCTTGTCGCCTTCGATCACTGTCACTGCACAGCCGAGCCGGACATGCGCCTGCGCCATCTCCATGCCGATCGGTCCGCCGCCGACGATCAGCAAGTGCTTGGGCTTTTCGCGCAGATCGAACAGGGTTTCATTCGTATAATACGGGACGTCCGCCAGGCCCGGAATGGGAGGGACAAGCGGAGAGGACCCTGTCGCGATGACGGTCCGGCGCGCAGAGATCACGGTGTCGCCCGCCTGCACCTCGGTCGGGGAAATGAAGCGTCCGAATTCGCGGATTACTGTGATGCCGAAACCTTCAAATCGTTCCTGGCTGTCGACTGGCGCAATCGTGGCGATCACGTCGGCGACATGATCCTGTGCGGCAGCATAATCCACCTCGCCAGCGCAATTGGCCACGCCGAACCGCGCCGAATGGCTTTGGCCATAGGCGGCCTTGGCGCTGGCGATCAAAGCCTTGGACGGCACGCAACCGTAGTTCAGGCAATCTCCCCCCATCTTGTGCCCCTCAAGCAGCACAACATTTGCACCCATCTGCGCAGCCCCGGCCGCCACCGACAGACCCGCAGATCCCGCACCGATTATCAGAACATCCGTTTTGATCCGCGTCATTTCAAAAGCTCCTTCTTGCCGGTAACGGCCTTGAGTCCGACGGGCAGCAGCGAAAGGGCGCAGAGACCGAGAATCGGCAGCAGAATATGCGGCTCGAAAATGATGCCCAGATCCGGCGTCTCGCCCCGCGCGAATACCGTCCCCAATCCGGCACCGACAGAAGTATACACCACCGATCCCGGTATGATGCCCAGAAACGTCGAGATGACAAACCGGTGCAGCGGCACCGCCAGCAGCGCGGGTATCAGGTTGGCGACAAAGAAAGGGACAGCCGGCACAAGACGGATGAAGAACAGCATCGACCACTGGTTCTCGTCGATCCCCTTCCTGATCTTCGAGACCCGCCCGTCGGACCCGTCCATCCGCGCTTTCAGTTTCTGCCCCAGACCGAAACGGGCCGCCAGAAAGATGAGGGTCGCCCCGATGGTCGCCCCGGTCACATTCACCGCGACGCCCAATACCGTACCGAACAGAAATCCACCCGTCAGCGTCGCAATGGCTGCACCCGGCAGCGAGAACCCGACAATAAGGACATAGGCAAGGAGGAAAACCGCGACGGTCAGTACGAAATTGCCATCACGAAACGCGATCAGCGCCTCGCGGTTGTCGCGCAAGGTCTCAAAGCTGAGATAATCACGCAATGCGAATGCACCAACGGCGGCGACGACCGCGATGATTGCAATCGGTCCATACCGCGCAATTGCGGATTTCTCTGTCTCTGTCTGGTTCATTCCGTGCTTCTTTCACTGCCCATGCCGCCTGCGGCCTTCCGGTCTTACATGGCGGTATCCGTGACGCACAGATACCCCCTCTCACGCGCGATTGATCTGTATGGTCCGCTATGCCGCGCATTCACCGTGGTTTGAAACATTCCGGACCCGGCCAGCGCCCCATTTGTTGCAGATAGCGCGAAATTATAGTGCGGCAGGGTTTGACTTGCCCGCCATGGCGCTTTAGAGGACGGGTCTGAATTGATGTGAGGCCGCGAATCTGCGGCCCGACCTGAACATGAGATGGAGCCGGAGCGATGAAACGCACCTACCAACCTTCGAACCTCGTCCGTAAGCGCCGCCACGGCTTCCGTGCGCGCATGGCGACAAAAGCGGGCCGCAAGATCATCAACGCGCGCCGTGCCCAGGGACGGAAATCGCTGAGCGCGTAAACCGCGCCGCGACGGAAATGTATGGCACCGCCGGAGACTGACCTGATTGGCACGCGCGCCGTCGGGGATAACGCTCCGGCGGTTTTGTCATGTTCTGCTCTCACCACTCTGACGAAGCGTCGTGAGTTTCAGCGTGCCTCGCGTGGCAAACGCGTTGCGATGCCCGGTTTCATCCTCCAGACGGTCCGCCGCCCCGCCGGAGAAGCGAACGGCATCCGCATCGGGTATACCTGCTCGAAAAAAGTCGGCAATGCGGTGGCCCGCAACCGCGCGAAGCGTCGTCTACGCGAGATTGCACGACATATCCTGCCGGGTGCAGGACGTGACGGTCACGACTACGTTCTTGTGGGGCGCCGGGAAACAACGGCTGCGTTGCCGTTTTCGCTGATGCAGGCCGATCTGGCCAAAGCCCTCGGCATCCTGCACGGAAAACGCTCATGACCCCGTTCGCGCGTCTCATTTCGCTTCCGGTCCTGTTCTATAGACTGGTCTTCAGCCCCTGGGTCGGCTTCAACTGCCGATACCAGCCCACCTGTTCTGCCTACGCTCTTGAATCGCTGGAAAAGCACGGCGGCGTCAGGGGCAGCGTGCTCGCTGTCCGCCGGATCTGCCGGTGCCACCCTTGGGGTGGCAGCGGATACGACCCGGTACCGGACCCTAGCGCCCACAGCGACTAGCGCTTTGCCTTGTCGAAAGTGATGATAACCTCGCCGATGTCCACGCCGTACTTGCGCATGTAGGCCCGGTTCAACACGCGCGTTTCCGAGGTTTTCCACATCCAGTCGTCGAAATTGACGCGCAGTGTGCCATCCGGCACCGGCAGGTCGATGCGGTACTTCCAGTTGAAGGTATCCCCACTCTCGACACCGACAGCCTCTCCAAGAACGCCGTCGGCGGTGCCGCGCCACGTCTGGTCCGCGACAATCGGTCCGGTTTTCTGCAGTCGCCATATGCGCTGCTCCGTAGTGCCGTCGGCATATTGGAAATCCTCGACTAGCTTGAGCGTCTGCCCGTCCCAGGTCCCCGTTACCACTACGTCAAACCGCCTTCGGACGGTTCCAAACACATCCTGAAACTGTCCCGTGGCCAAGGTGCGCCCGTCAAAGAACTCCTCCAGATCGAACTGCGCGTTCGACAGCTTTTCGTCGTTGATCGCGGGCTTGCCGACACACGCACTCAGGGTCACTGCCGCCACCATTGCCAGATACCGCATACGCCACACTCCTCGCCTGCAGGGCTTCAGCTTCTGAGGTAACGTGATATAGACAAAATCAACCCCGAACGGACGGACCTTCGCCATGCTAGACCAGCCAGAAGACATTCATGCGTTGTTCAACGGCGCCCCACGCACGACGGAATTCAAAAAGCTGCGCAAACGCATCGTGCGCCACACCCGCGAGGCGATCGAACAATACGGCATGATCGAGCCGGGCGGCAAATGGCTGGTCTGTCTGTCGGGGGGCAAGGACAGCTATACACTGCTTGCGGTGCTGCACGAGCTACAGTGGCGCGGGCTGCTGCCGGTCGAGCTTCTTGCGTGCAACCTTGACCAGGGGCAGCCTGGTTTTCCGGCAACAGTGCTTCCCGAATTTCTAGGGAAAATGGGCGTTCCGCACCGCATCGAGTATCAGGACACCTATTCCATCGTGATGGACAAGATCCCCGCTGGCCGTACTTTCTGCGCGCTCTGCTCACGGTTGCGCAGGGGCAATTTGTACCGGGTCGCACGCGAAGAGGGCTGCACTGCCGTCGTTCTGGGCCACCACCGCGACGATATTCTCGAGACGTTCTTCATGAACCTGTTCCACGGTGGCCGGCTGGCCACGATGCCACCCAAGCTGTTGAATGAAGAGGGTGATCTGTTCGTATACCGTCCGCTTGCCCATGTGGCTGAGGCCGATTGCGAAAGGTTCAGCACCGCGATGGAATACCCGATCATTCCCTGTGATCTGTGCGGCAGCCAGGACGGATTGCAGCGACAACAGGTAAAAGCGATTCTCGACGGTTGGGAAAAGAACAGCCCCGGTCGACGTCAGGTTATGTTCCGGGCGCTGATGAACGCGCGTCCCTCGCATCTGCTCGACCCGAAACTCTTTGATTTCGCTGCGTTGTCCCGAAACCCCGCTATTCCCGGTGATATGCCCGGAATAAATGTAGAACATTAACACTCGCTTGATCTGATTCCCTCTAAAGTAGCGATACCAGAGCGCCCGTTGCGTTCTGATTGGAGGTGCATCAGTGCAGCAACGCAATGTGAGAATCGACGCGGCATCCTTCAGACGGTTGCGCAAATCCGTTTTCGATCTGCTGACGGGGCCGCCTGCGCTTGCGTTCGTGCCCGCATTTTCACTCGCGGCGTTCTGGTTTGGCGGTGAAGGGGCACTGTTGATCGTCGCGGCCCTGGTTCCCGTTTTCTATCTCGCGTCAGGTGGGTTCGGCCCTGGTTTGCAAAGTATGCGTGGCCACGCCACCAACAGCAACGGTCTGCTGACCCGCACCGCACTGGAGGCCCGCTGCGGCGAGGTTTTCGACGCGTGCTGCGAGGCAGGCCTGTTGTCTTGTATGCATATCGTAGAAATCGACAATTTTTCCGAAGTGATCGACCGCTATGGCCAGTCCGCCGGAGACGCGGTGCTGCAGCGGATGGGTGATCGGTTGAGCGGAGCGATGCGCGAAGGTGATTTCATTGGCCACATCGGAGAGGCGCGTTTCGCAGTGTGCGTCAGCCCTGTGCGTCAACTCTCCCTTGAACTGTGTATCCAACAGGCAAGCCGTCTTCAAAGCGCGGTGGAGGAGCCGGTTTCGATCGACGGAACGGTGATCTACGCAAGTGTTTGCATCGGGTTCTGTCAGCACGCCCGTGCGCCAGTACGCACGAGCGCCGATTGGTTGCGCGCCGCCGGCATCGCCTTGCGGCAGGCGCAGGCCCGGGGGCCGTCCAGTATCCGCGCGTTTTCCGAACAGATGTATACGGAGGCGCAGACCCGCCGCGCATTGCACGAAGACGTGGTTGCCGCACTTGACAGCGGTGAGATCGCAGCCTGGTTCCAGCCGCAGATCTCGACCGATACGGGCAAACTCAGTGGCTTCGAAGCATTGGCGCGTTGGACACATCCCGTACGCGGCGTCATACCCCCCGCCGAATTCCTCCCGGCGATCGAGGCGGCGGGCCTGATCGAGCGTCTTGCCGAAGTCATGATGCACAACAGCTTCCGTGCGCTCAAGACATGGGACGCCGCGGGTGTCGAAGTTCCCCAGATCGGAGTGAATTTTACCGGATCGGAACTGAGCAACCCGCGCCTTCTCGAGAAAATAGAATGGGAGCTTGACCGGTTCGAGTTGACACCCGATCGGCTGGCCGTCGAAGTGCTTGAAACGGTGGTCTCCGGCGCGCCGGACGATGTCGTCACGAAGAACATCAATGCTCTCGGAGCGATCGGTTGCCGAATTGATCTGGACGACTTCGGCACGGGAAACGCGTCCATCGCATCGATCCGCCGTTTTTCCGTCAGCCGGATCAAGATTGACCGCAGCTTCGTGATGAAAGCGGATCGCGACCAGGAACAGCAGCGCATGATCAGCGCTATCCTGACGATGGCAGAACGGCTCAAGGTCGAGACGCTGGCGGAGGGTGTCGAAACCGTCGGCGAACACGTCCTGCTCGCGCAACTGGGCTGTGATCATGTGCAGGGCTTTGGTATTGCCCGACCAATGCCATTCGACCAGACGATCGATTGGATACATGCACACAATGCCAAGCTGCGCGATGTGCTGCAGATCCTGCAAAGCCGTCAAAAATAGGCTCGTAGCGCGCGCCGTTCCTGGTTCTGCACGGTTCGGGACCTCGAATCCGCTTGACCTTTCTGGCTTCAGGTTGTGTACCCACCGGACAGTTTTCAGACATCAGGTGGCGGTGCCCATGGACGATCAAAACAAGAACCTAATCATTGCAACAGCGCTCAGCTTTGTCGTGATCCTTGTCTGGTTTGTACTCTTTCCGCCGCCGGATGCCGAAACACCCGTCGAAGGCACTACGATCACCGAGACTCAGACGACAGAGGGCACCCTCGCCACGCCCAGCGCCGATGTCCCCGTGAACGCGCCTGCGCCCGCGACGACGACCGGAACGCAAACCGCACCCAGCGCCCTGGAGGCAGCCCCGAGGGTTGCGATTGAGACGGACCGAGTCTCGGGGTCGCTATCGCTCATGGGTGGCCGCATCGATGAACTGGCGTTGAAGGACTATCAAACATCTCTGGAGCCTGACGCGCAGGTCGTGACCGTTCTCAATCCGGTCGGCGAAGAGAACGCTCAATACGCGGTTCACGGCTGGGCCGCCGCAGGCGGCGTTGACCCCTCTGCAGTTCCCGGTCCCAACACCGCGTGGGAGCTTGTCAGCGGCGATGTACTCGGCGTCGGTTCGCCGGTTACCTTGGGCTGGAATAACGGCGCGGGTCTTCAGTTTACCAAGCAGATTTCGATCGACGACAATTACATGTTCACGATCACGCAGTCGGTCGAGAACACCGGCGATGCGCCGGTTTCGGTGGCACCTTACGGCGTTCTGGCCCGCCACGGGGAGCCGACCAATCTCAAGAATTTCTTCATCCTGCACGAAGGTGTCGTCGCCATGACGGACGGCGAATATTCGGAGATCAATTGGGACGACATGCCCGAATTCGAATTCAACGCCCGCGCCGGTGCCCGTACGGACGAGAAAAACATCACGGAAAACGGCTGGATCGGCTTTACCGACCACTACTGGATGAGCGTTTTGGTCCCGACACAGGGGTCGGCGTTCAAGTCCGTCGCGAAATACGATGAACGCCGCGATATCTATCAGACCGAAACGGTGATGCCGGTCCAGACAGTGGCCGCAGGCGCGACGGCGACGACGACGACACAGTTCTTCTCGGGTGCGAAGGAATGGGATATTCTGCGCGACTACGAAGCGCAAGGCATCTACAACTTCATCGACGCCATTGACTGGGGCTGGTTCTCTTTCCTGACCAAGCCGATCTTCTGGCTGTTGCATCATCTCAACCAACTCATCGGCAATATGGGCATCGCGATCATCTGTCTTACACTGTTGATCAAGGCGATCCTCTTCCCGCTCGCGTATAAATCCTATGTCTCGATGGCAAAGATGAAAGAGCTTCAGCCCAAAATGGAGAAGCTGAAGGAAGCTGCGGGCGACGACCGCCAGAAGATGCAGCAGGGCATGATGGAGCTTTACAAGAAGGAAAAGGTGAATCCGGCCGCCGGTTGTCTGCCGATCCTGCTGCAGATCCCGATCTTCTTCTCGCTTTACAAGGTGATCTTCGTCACAATCGAGCTGCGTCACGCACCGTTCTTTGGCCCGTTCCGGGATCTCAGCGCGCCTGACCCGACTTCCATCTTCAACCTATACGGTCTGCTGCCCTGGGCCGCTCCGGAAACCGGGTCGATCATGGCGCTTGTCTTTATCGGGATCCTGCCACTGCTTCTGGGTGTTTCGATGTGGTTGCAGCAAAAGCTGAATCCAGCCCCCACCGATCCGACACAGCAGATGATCTTTGCCTGGATGCCCTGGGTCTTCATGTTCATGCTCGGAAGCTTCGCAAGCGGCCTTGTGGTCTACTGGATCGCGAACAACACGATTACCTTCACGCAGCAATATCTGATCATGCGCAGTCAAGGGTATAAACCGGATCTCATGGGCAATATCAAAGGCGGCTTTACCCGCAAACCGAAGGCGGAGCCGAAAAAGTGATGGAGGTGACGGCGGTTTGGCGCCACCCCCTGAAATCACACGGGCGTGAGGCGCTGAAGCGGGTCACGCTCAGGACCGGTGAGGTAATGCCCTACGATCGTACGTGGGCCGTTGCGCATGACGCCGCCAAGATCAAGACCGACGGCTGGGCACCTTGCCAGAACTTTAGCCGAGGCGCGAAATCTCCCGCGCTTATGGCGATAACCGCGACCCTGGATGAAGCAACCGAGACACTGACTTTGCGCCACCCGGAGCGACCAGATCTGACAATACGACCAGACCACGACTCCGACAGACTGCTTCCCTGGCTACGGCCCTTGGTCGACCCCGACCGCGCGCAGCCCGCCCGTGTGTTTCGCCTTGACAAGCGCGGATATACCGATACGCCCTTCGCATCCGTGTCACTATGCAACATGGCGTCACACGCGGCGGTCGAGTCTCTCGCCATGTCACCACTGCAAACCGAGCGCTGGCGCGGAAATATCTGGTTCACCGGCGCCCCAGCCTGGGCTGAATTCGACTGGATCGGGCGGGATGTGCAGTTGGGCGGCGCCCGCCTCAAGATAAAAGAGCGTATCACACGGTGTCGCGCAACCATGGCTAATACGGACACCGGCCAGCGCGACGTTGATACATTGGCCGCACTCAACATGATGGCACATCAGGATTTCGGCGTTTATGCAGTCGTCACCGAGGGCGGCCCGGTCGCCGTTGGCGACAGGGTGGAGCTGATCTGATGCAACTGGCGTTTCCGGTCTTTGAAGAGGGCGATGCACAGAAACTGGAACAGGGCCGCTTGCTTTTTGCGGGCGAGACCGATTTTGTCAAAGGGGTCGTGGCAATGTCCGGTCTGCCGGCTCCGGACCGTCTTGAGGTATGCTTTGCCGGGCGATCCAACGTCGGCAAGTCGAGCCTGATCAACGCGATCACAGGCCGCAAGGGCCTTGCGCGTGCCTCCAATACCCCCGGACGGACGCAGGAGATTAACTATTTTACCGCCGGTGATGATTTGTATCTCGTCGATCTCCCCGGCTATGGCTATGCGAACGCACCTTTGCCAGTGGTTGAGAAATGGCAGCGTCTGCTCAAGCAGTTCCTGCAGGGCCGCCAGACCTTGCGCCGCGCTTTCGTTCTGATCGATGCGCGACACGGCGTTAAAAAGGTAGACGACGAAATCATGACCCTGCTCGACAGTGCCGCCGTGACGTTTCAGGCTGTCGTGACAAAGGCGGACAAGGTCAAGGAGAAGGAGCGCGATAAAGTGCTCGACCAGATCAGGACCGCGCTGTCGAAGCATCCTGCCGCCTACCCCGAATTGATTGTAACGTCGTCCGAAAAGGGCTGGGGCATACCGACCCTGAGATCCGTGATTGCGACACTGGAATAACTATCTATGATCCCGGAGAATACGGGAACACAGACATGAGAAAACAAGACATGAACCGCGATTGGGCCGCAACCGCCGCCACCTTGTCACAGGCGCTGCCGTATATGCAGCGGTACAACGACGCGACCGTCGTGATCAAACTGGGCGGTCATGCAATGGGCAGTGACGCGGCGATGATCGAATTCGCGCGCGACGTCGTGTTGATGCGGCAGGTCGGTGTGAACCCCGTCATCATCCACGGCGGCGGCCCGATGATCAACAGCATGCTCAAGCGGCTCAATATCAAGTCAGACTTCATTGATGGAAAACGGGTCACCGACGCCGCGACGATGGAGGTGGTCGAGATGGTTCTGTCCGGCCTCGTCAACGCCAAGATCGTGCAGGCGATATCTGCCCAGGGCGGTCGCGCCGTTGGCGTTTCGGGAAAAGACAGCGGGCTCATCATCTGCGAGCCGGAAGATCCTGCCTTGGGTCTGGTTGGCAAACCGACCAATGTGAACCCCCGCCTGCTCCTCGATATGGCGGACAAGGAGTTGATTCCGGTGATCGCCCCGCTCGGCATGGGGATGGACGGAGAGACATTCAACATCAACGGCGACACCGCCGCGGGCGCCATCGCGGCGGCCCTGAAGGCAGATCGCCTGCTCTTGCTGACGGACGTTTCGGGGGTGAAGAATGCAAAAGGCGAAGTGATTACCGACCTGACAGCGACGCAGATCGAAGAGATGACCAGAGAAGGAACCATCGCGGGCGGAATGATCCCCAAGACGCAAACCGCACTCGATGCGCTGAATGCGGGGGTCCGCGCGGCAGTAATCCTTGATGGACGCGCCCCGAATGCCTGTCTGCTTGAACTGTTCACCGAACATGGTGCGGGCAGCATCATTCGGGCGGGCTGACGCTTAGTCACAAGGGTCCGCACCTGTCGCCGCACGTGATTCGTTGACGGGTACCGGGAAAATCCTTTGACGATCTGATGTCGCACGCCACATCGCATAGTCAAATGCTAATGGGGTTCTGGCCCATCCCGAAACCCCGACCAACGGCTTTGCGGTCATCGGGTATCTGTCCACGCTTGCCGTGCAGGGCTTATGTATGCAACGTGGGTGTCAAAAGCAGTACCCTGCCCCGTCAGTGCGATGTTCAACCGTACATCCGAACAATCCGCTTTCTACGAGAAGGCCGCCAAAGGAGCTCGAATGAAGCGATTGATCCTTATGCGCCACGCCAAGTCAGATTGGTCCGGTGGCGCCCTCGCTGATATTGAACGGGGTCTCAACGCACGCGGCGAACGGAGCGCGACAGCGATGGGCGACTGGTTGCGTGCGAAGGCTCTGGCGCCGGATCAGGTTCTGTGTTCCACGGCGACCCGCACGCGGGAAACACTCGCCCGGCTCGGGCTGGAACGTGACATCCCCGTCACACACTCCCGCAGCCTGTACCTTGCGTCCGCCGAGGTGATGCTGAAAGCCCTAAGAGCGCAGCAGGCAGCGTGTGTGATGATCCTTGCACATAACCCCGGCTGCGCGGTGCTGGCAGAACTGCTGGTGCACGTTGCACCCGAGCATCGGGATTTCGATAGCTACCCCACCTGTGCCACCCTGGTGGTGGATTTTGACATCCAGAACTGGAACGACCTGCCCCTTGGGCAAGGGCAGGTCGTTCATTTCATCGTGCCGCGCGATTTGACCGATTAGGCAAACGCTCTCAGTGCCCCAGAATTTGGCTCAGGAACAGCTGGGTGCGCGGGCTTTGCGGGTTGTTGAAGAATGCCTCTGGCTCGTTCTGCTCGACGATCTGACCCTCATCCATGAAGATGACCCGGTTCGCCACCTGCCGGGCAAAGCCCATTTCGTGGGTTACGCAAAGCATCGTCATGCCCTCTTCGGCAAGCTCGATCATCGTGTCGAGCACTTCCTTGATCATCTCGGGATCAAGCGCCGATGTCGGCTCGTCAAACAGCATTACCCGCGGCTTCATGCACAGCGACCGTGCGATCGCGACCCGCTGCTGCTGTCCGCCCGACAACTGGCCGGGATATTTATTCGCTTGATCGGGGATTTTGACTTTTTCCAGAAAATGCATGGCCGTGGCTTCGGCCTCTTTCTTGGGTGTCTTGCGGACCCAGATCGGTGCCAAAGTGCAGTTTTCGAGAATTGTCAGATGCGGAAAGAGATTGAAGTGCTGAAAGCACATGCCGACCTCTGACCGGATCTTGTCGATATTCTTGAGATCAGACGACAGAACGGTCCCGTCCACCTCGATCCTGCCTTTCTGGTGCTCTTCCAACGCATTGATGCAGCGGATCAATGTCGATTTTCCCGAGCCGGAAGGCCCGCAAATGACGATGCGCTCGCCACGGTAGACCGTAAGATCGATGTCGCGCAGAACATGAAAGGTGCCGTACCATTTGTTCATGTTCTCGATGGAGATGGCAACCTCATCGGAAATCTGCATTTTCGCAGCTTTCGGGGCTGTGTTTTCAGCAATGTCAGCCATGTTTCGGCCTCCTTAACGGTGATCTGTCGCGAGGCGGCGTTCGAGCCACTGCGAGTATTGTGAAATGCCGTAGCAAACGACGAAGAACAGCAAAGCGGCGAACCCGAGCAATTCCCAGTACACGCCATTCCAATCGGTCGAGGCCAGGATCGGGCCCCGGATCATACCCACCAGATCGAACATCGAAATGACCGAAACGAGCGTTGTATCCTTGAAGAGGCCCACGGCGATGTTGACGATACCGGGGATCGAGATCTTGAGCGCCTGCGGCAGAATGATCAGGCGCATCGACTGCGCGTAATCCAGCCCCAGACTGTCGCCCGCCTCGTACTGCCCCTTTGGCAGCGCAGCAAGACCGCCGCGGATTACCTCGGCGATATAGGCCGACGAGAACATGGTGATCATGATTACCACCCTCAGGAACAAGTCGACGGTCGCTTCGGGCGGAAAGAAGTAAGCAAGCATCACACTTGCCACGAAAAGCAGTGTGATGAGCGGCACGCCACGGATGAACTCGATGAACACCACGCAGATCCATTTGATCAGCGGCATCGAGCTTTGCCGTCCGAGCGCCAGCGCAATGCCAAGAGGGATGGAAAGCGATACACAGGTGACGCCCAGCATGAGGTTCAACATGAAGCCGCCCAGGTCGCGGCTTGGTACCGGTGTGAGCCAAGGAGTATCGGACGCAAGGGCACCGACGATGTAGTCTCCGATGATCCAGATCACAGCAGCCGCTGCGATACCGCCGAAAAAGCCGGCGGCGAAGTTGCGGGTGACAAGTTTGCTATAGACGACGTAACCGCCGACGAAACCCGCAAGCGCCATGATCGGTATCAAAATGCTGCCGCCCCAGATCAGCCAGTAGGCGACGAACGGGTAGAGCGCCGTCAAGATCAGCAGCTTGCGCGGCAGGTCGAAAAACAGGACCGGAGCGAACGCGATGAACAACAGGACAAAGGCGATGCCCGGACGCCAGTAGAGCTCACTTGGGTATTTGAACCCGAAAAGAAGCTGGTTCCACCGTTCCGACAGAACCGAGAAGCAAGCGGCGGACTTGCCTTGCAAGATTTCGCGACACTCCGCGAGCGAGCTTGTCGTCCACAGCCCGCCGAAGATCCAGGGCAATGTGGATGCAAGGATGAGGTACAGCACATAAAGGGCCGCGACCGTCAGCAAAGCATTGGCCCAGGTGGCGAACAGGTTATCGCGCATCCATTTGACCGGACCGGCAGCATTCACCGGCGCGGGTGCGGGGGGTATGGCCGTCTCGCGGACGTAGGCGACGGATTGTGCGTGTGTATCGCTCATTGTGGGCGCTCCCTTGATACGGCCATCTCAGCGCTCCTTCAGTTTCATCGAACTGTTGTAGACGTTCATCACCGCAGAGATCACAAGCGAGATCACAAGGTAGAAAAGCATCAGCAAAAGGACACACTCAATCGCGCGCCCGGTCTGGTTCAGGGTAATGCCACCCAACGTGGCCGTGATATCCGCATAGCCGACAGCGATGGCTAGTGACGAGTTCTTCGTAATGTTCAGATATTGCGAGATCAGCGGCGGGATGATGACACGCAGCGCCTGTGGCAGAACGACAAGGCTCATGACACGCCGGGGCCGGATCCCAAGCGCCGACGCCGCCTCTGTCTGGCCTTTCGATACGGCCTGGATGCCTGCGCGCACGTTCTCGGCGATGAAGGCACCGGTGTAGATCGACAGGGCAAACCAAAGCGCGATCAATGGCGCGCCGATCTGGAGACCGCCGCGCAGGTTGAAGCGGTTGGCAAGCGGATCGGGCAAATCCCAGCTGAGGCCCAGCACGAGGGCCAGTACCACCAGCGGAACGAACCAGACAGCCAGATTGAGCAATCCTGTCTTGGGCCGTACGCCCGTTGCTTCCTGTTTGGCATCGGCGGAGTGGGTGATAAAGCGCGTCGCAAAGAACGATCCGGCCAGAACCGCCAGCACGATAAGCCAGTTCAATCCGCTCCCTTCGCCGCCGCCAAAGCCGGAGGTAAAAAACGGGGACGGTACATAGATGCCGCGGTTGGTCAATGCGATCACGCCGCCCAGCATGTCCCGCTCCGGGTCATCTCCCAGATAGGCGCGGGCACCGGGCAGCACGGCGGTCATGATGGTGAAAATGATGATGATCCAGATCAGGACCGGAATGTTCCGGAAGATCTCGACGTAGGCGGCCATCAGCTTGCGCACGAGCCAGTTGTTCGACAGCCGCAGTACCCCTGCGATCACACCGAATACCGTAGCGGTGACGCAGGCCAGAACCGCAACCAGCAGTGTGTTCAGGATACCGACGACAGCGGCACGCAGATTGCTTGACTGGCTGTCATATTCGATCAGGGTCTGGTTGATGTCATAGCCAGCCGAACTGCCAAGGAAGTCGAACGAGATATTCAGACCGGCGGCGCGCAGGTTCGCCGCGAGATTGGAATAAAGATAGAACAACAACGTCGCTAGTACAATCGCCGCGATGACCTGAAGCGTCATGGACCGATATCGCGTGTCGTTCAGCAGCATAGACAGCCGGAACGATCCCGTTGGAGGGTCGGTAAGTGTCGACATTGATTATTTCCCCGTAACCCCGACTGTTATTGAACCTGCGTCTTTTGACGTCTGTGCCGGGCTATTTATCTGGTCGTCTTGTTCAGCATTCATTTCCAAGCGGCCTGAAACGTCGCACGCGAAACTTGATCTGCTGGAAAACGCAAAGGGCGCGCAATATGCGCGCCCTTTGACTTGTTCGTTTAACGGAACGGTGGGGAGTACAGAAGACCGCCGTTGGTCCACTGTGCGTTCAGGCCACGCGCAAGACCGATCGGCGTTTCTTCACCGATGTTCTTGGCAAAGATTTCGCCATAGTTGCCGGACGCCATGATGGCACTCTTTGCCCAGTCAGCGTTCAGGCCGATCATCGAGCCCAGATCACCTTCGGTTCCAAGCAGACGCGCGACTTCGGGGTTGGTTGTGGATTCAGCCATCTCGTTGATGTTGGCAGAAGATACGCCCAATTCCTCGGCTGCGATCAATGCGTTGAGTGTCCAGCGGACGACATCGCCCCATTCATTGTCACCGTGACGCACCAGCGGGCCGAGTGGCTCTTTGGAAATAATCTCGGGCAGCAGGATATGGTCGCCGGGTGTTTCGAATGTCGCACGCGACGAAGCCAAGCCAGATGCGTCGGTAGTGTAGGCATCGCACGCGCCGGCAGAATACTGCTGGATTGCTTCCGCATTGGTTTCGATTGGAACAGGCTCATAGCTGATATTGTTCGCGCGGAAGAAATCCGCGAGGTTCAGCTCGGTTGTTGTGCCCGTCTGGATGCAGACAGTCGCGCCATCAAGATCCTTGGCGGAGGACACGCCCAGCGATTTGGGGACCATGAAGCCCTGGCCGTCATAGTAGTTGACCCCGGTGAAATCGAATTTCAGATCCGTGTCGCGGGAGAACGTCCATGTGGTGTTGCGTGCCAACATGTCGATTTCGCCTGACGCCAATGCGGTAAAGCGTGTCTTGCCCGTGGTCGGGACGAATTCGACAGCTGTCGCATCGCCGAGAACGGCAGCGGCGACAGCGCGGCACACAGCCACATCAAAGCCGGTCCATTCACCATTGGCGTCAGGTGCCGCAAAACCGGCCAAGCCGGTAGCAACACCACAATTCAATGTGCCGCGCTCTTTGACATCGTCGAGCGTTGCGGCCGCTGCTGCGCTTGCAGACAGACCCGCGACCGTCAGCGCGCCTAGAATTACTGATTTCTTCATTTTTACCTCTTCCTGATTTTCCGCCGCATTTCAGACGGATCGAACCGCCGCTTCACGCACCGGTAGCGATACTCCGCGTCATCGCAATCACGCAGTGATCCATAGTTTGGGCGGATTCCCGCGCGAAGGTCAAGTACGAGTGGTTAGAAATGCCGCACAAACCGGCACTGACGCAAAGGAAACCCGTCAGCCGTGCCTATTGGCTGTGCGCAAGGTCGAACATGCGTTTGGCGTGACAAAACGCAGTCTCCTTGATCCGCGCCATGCGCGTCGCGTCGTCGTCTTCACCCCATTGTTCCTCTTCCCAGATCTCGTCCAACCGCGAAATGCGCCAGAGCGCGTCGGCGGGCAGAAAATCATGGGTCGCGGCAAAGCCGATCACAAGCGAGCCGGACAGGCTCACCAGATCGTGAAACGCCGCCAGTTCGAACGCGGTCAGCGCAAAGGTGCGTGCGCGCAGGATTTCCAGTGATCGCGAGTCCTGCGGGACGTGCATCACGCCGGTATGTGATTGCAACGGAGCGCCGAGCGTCTGCGCGCTCCACTCCAGCAACGGGTCCCACATCTCTGCCTGACGCGCCACCAAAGCCTCGGGCGCGGGCGCGCGGTAGCACAGCAGATCGCTGTCGCCGTAGGCCGCCAGCATCTCCGCAACTTCGGCGTGTTGCACGGCGACCTTGTCGATCGCGGAGTTCGCCGTTTTGGTCACCGGCATCGTCTCGGGTTGAATCACTCCGTCCTGGGCATCCCATTCGATGGCAATCGCCTTTGCCATTTCTTTGGTCGGAACGATCAAATGCCGTTTTGCCGGGGTCCGGACAGGTCGTCCGTCAAGAGCGACGGAGAACCCGTCATCCTGCGGCATCACTTCCGCTTCTTTCCAGAACCGCTTCGCTTTCCATTCGCTCATGGGTCAGTCCTTCCAGATCGTATCAAGCAGCGGCGCCAGATCACCAAAGCTGTCGAGCATGTGAACAGCCGCCGTCAGCCTCTCCTGGCCGTGATAGCCCCAGCGCACGCCGATCCCCGTAACACCCGCTGCCGCTGCCATTTCCATGTCAAAGCTGGTATCACCGATCATCACGGCACTCTCCGCCGCCACCCCGGTTTCCGACAAAGCCTGCATGATCATCGACGGATGCGGTTTGGATGGATGTGTATCGGCGACCTGCTGGGTGACGAAGATGCCCTGCATCCGGTGCCCCTCGATCAGCTTGTCCAGCCCGCGGCGCGATTTTCCAGTCGCCACGCCCAGCACAACCTCCGGGCGCGTACGCAACTCCGCGAGCATCTCCGCCGTACCGGGATAGAGCGGTGACGACACCGCACTCCCCTGCTCGGCACGCAACGTCGTATAGGCTTCGCGGTAGCCTTCCACCAACCGTGCCTGTGTGGACGCGTCGGCGTCGGCGGCCAGTACCGTCATCAGCACCGGCAAAGACAGGCCCACAACGCCGAGAATTTCGCTCCGCGCGGGGCAGGACATCCCCTCGGCGGCAAAGGCCAGTTGCATTGCCCCGAGGATGTCGGACTGGCTGTCCGCCAGCGTGCCGTCGACATCGAAAATCACCAATCGGCGCTTGCCTTCGCTCATCCCCAGTCTTCCTCGAACGGATCCTCGGGGACGTCCGCAGGAGACCATTGAAAGGTCTGCCATGTCCGCGTCATGTGCTCGGGCAACGGCGCGACAAGGCTCAGGATCGCCTTTGTCGCTGGATGTTCGATCTTCAGACTGCGCGCGTGCAGATGCAGCTTCTTGGAGATTTCTCCGCCCAGCTGCGCGCCCCAACCGTCGCCGAGATTTTCCTGCCCGGACCCGCCGTACTTGCCATCACCCACGATCGGATGCCCGATCTCGGCCATGTGCGCGCGTAACTGGTGTGTGCGCCCCGTCACCGGGATCAGCGCCATCCAGCAACAGCGGCTGCCCGCCTGCTCCAGCGTCGCATAATCAGTCAGCGCGCGCTTGGCGCCTTCGGTGCTGTCGATGTCGCGCGGATGCACGGCAATCATTTTTTCGCCCTCACCGCGTGCCCCGTGACCGCCAGCCTTGACCAGACCGAACTTGATCGTGCCGTTGCGCGGCTGCGGAACACCGGCAACCACGGCCCAGTAGATCTTGCGCGTCTCGCGGTGTCGGAAATTCGCGGTCAGCGCCTTTGCCGCCTCGCGCGTCCGCGCAAGCAGCAAGACACCCGATGTGTCCTTGTCCAGCCGGTGCACAAGGCGCGGCCGCTCGTCGAGATCGAACATCAAGGCTTCTGCAAGGGCATCGACGTGCCGGTCGCCCTGCCCCGATCCGCCTTGCACCGGCAGGCCCGGCGGCTTGTTCAACGCGATCACATGATCATCACGGTAAATCACGCACGAACGGATGAATTTCGCGTCCGCCTCCGTCACCCGCGTCCGCTTGGGCGGTGGCGGTGCCTCACTGTCGGGCAGTGGCGGAATGCGGACCTGCTGGCCCACTTCCAGACGGGTAGACGCCTTGACCCGCCCGCCCTCGACGCGGATCTCACCCTTGCGGCACATCTTTTCCAGACGCCCCTGACTGATCAGCGGGAACTGCCGCTTGAACCAGCGATCAAGCCTTTGATCCCCATCGCCCTCTTCTACGGTAAGTGTCTGAACACGGCTCATGTCAATACTCCTCTGGTGGCCATCAGCCCCAGCATCAGACCCAGAATACTCAACCCCACGGACAACGCGACATAGGCCGATGCCGCACCGTAACTGCCCCGCTCGATCAACGATACGGTTTCAAGAGAGAAAGCGGAGAATGTGGTGAACCCGCCCAGCAGTCCGGTCATCATGAACGGGCCAAGATGAGTCAGGCCCTTGTGGGCGGCGACGGCCACAAAGACCCCCATCAGCAGCGATCCGATGACGTTGACTCCAAGCACCGCCAACGGAAACTCCAGCGGCCCTGCCATGCGGAATACGGCCACCCCCACAAGGTACCGGCACGCGGCACCGATGGCACCGCCCAAAGCGACGAGAGCGACTGTTGATATCATGCGCCTGCCATCGCGCGGGCGGGGCCGAGAGTCAACTCTCCCGCTTGGCCCGCAGCTTGATGAAATAGTCCTGCCGTTTCTTCAGATCCCGCTCGAACCCGCGCTCCACCGGCGTGTAAAAGGACGGTCGCGCCATGCCATCTGGGAAATAGTTCTGCCCGGAAAACCCGTCTTCGGCGTCGTGATCATAGGCGTATCCGTCGCCAAAGCCCTGATCCTTCATCATTGCTGTCGGCGCGTTTAGGATATGTTTCGGCGGCGGCTCGGACCCGGTGGCCTTCGCGGATTTGCGCGCCGCCTTGTAGGCGACATAAGCCGCGTTCGATTTCGGTGCCAGTGCCAGATACGTCAGCGCCTGGGCCAACGCCAACTCACCTTCCGGCGAGCCCAAGCGTTCGAACGTCTCCCAGCTTTGCAAGCAGATCGCCTGCGCCTGCGGATCGGCCAGACCGATGTCCTCGACCGCCATCCGCGTGATCCGCCGCGCAAGGTACCGTGGATCTTCGCCGCCCTCCAGCATCCGTGCAAACCAGTACAGCGCAGCATCGGGATCACTGCCGCGCACGGATTTGTGCAACGCGGAAATCAGGTTGAAATGCGCGTCCCCGCCCTTGTCATACTGCGCGGCCCGCTTTGACAAACGTTTTGCCAGCATCGACTGATCCAGCGGTGCATCGACGCTCCACGCCGCGATTTGCTCGATCAGATTAAGCAGCGCCCGCCCGTCGCCGTCGGCCATGTCCAACAGCGATTGCCGTGCCGCCGGCTCCAGCGGCAAGGTGACGCCCAATTCCGCTTCCGCGCGCGCCACGAGCCGCTCCAGATCCTCATGCGGCAGACGCTCGAGCACGAGAACCTGGCTGCGGCTGAGGACCGCACGGTTCAACTCAAACGATGGATTCTCGGTGGTCGCCCCCACCAATAGAATCGTCCCGTCCTCCATATGCGGCAGGAATCCGTCCTGCTGCGCCTTGTTGAACCGGTGGATCTCGTCGACGAACAAGAGCGTGCCCTGCCCGTTCTGACGCCGTATCTTGGCAGCATCGAAAACGCGCCGCAATTCCGGTACGCCGCTGAATATCGCTGATATCTGCACAAAATGCAGATCGGTTTCATCGGCCAGAAGACGGGCGATGGTCGTCTTGCCCACCCCCGGCGGCCCCCAGAAAATCAACGAGCTAAGCGCACCGCCTTTCAGCATGATCGTCAAAGGACCATCCGGCCCGAGGATCTGCTGCTGACCGATCACCTCGTCCAGAGATTGCGGCCGCAAACGGTCTGCCAAGGGTCGGTGCGCCGTCGTATGCGTTGTATCCGGCGCATTCCCGAAAAGATCCGCCACCCCTAACCCCGAAATCTCAGCGCGATGCGTTGCGCTCCGCGCTGGATCAATATTTCGACACGGGCGGACGATCCGGACAGGGCGGCGACCGCTTCTTGCGGATGCGAGATGGAGTTGCCGTTTATCGCGACGATCACATCACCGCGCCGCAGCCCTGCGCGCACGGCGAAACGCCCCGGATCAATGACGGCGACCCCCTGCGCTTCGAGGGAAAGATTGAGTTCGGCAAGCACTGAAGGATTCAGCTGGACGAGCATAAGTCCTGGAAAAAGGCTCCGATCCGGCATCGCCGTCAAATCGCGCGGCGGCGTTTCCGGTGCAGCGATAAGCGGCACATCCACAGTCTGCATTTCTCCCGCGCGGGAATAAGTGACCTGCGCCGCCGCCCCCGTCCCGGCGACACTCATGCGATAAATCATCTCCGAGGGCGTATTGACTGGCTGGCCTCCGACAGCCAGGATCACATCCCCGACGTCGAGGCCCGCCTCCAGAAACGGGCTTACCGCGTGCAGCCCCGAAATAATGATGCCACCCGGCCTGTCAAAGCCCAGCGTCGCGGCCATATCCGCATCAAGAGGTTGACCGCTGATGCCCGCCCACGGGCGGATAAATGCCTCGTTTCCGGCCTGCGCCTGCGCAACGAAGGCCGCCACAAGATCCGCGGGAATCGCAAAACCGATGCCATTCGATCCGCCGGACCGTGTCAGAATCGACGTGTTCACCCCGATCAATCGACCCGCCACATCAACAAGCGCACCACCCGAATTACCGGGATTGATCGGCGCATCGGTTTGAATGAAATACCCCTGCCCGCTCCCTGCCGATCCGCCCGATCGGGCAAGACCGGAAATAATCCCGCTGCTGACCGTCTGGCCCACGCCAAACGGATTGCCTACCGCCAACGCCAGTTCGCCCACCTCCACACTATCGCTCCGGCGCAGGTCCAGATAGGGCAAGGCACTGTCCACATCGATCTTCAAGATAGCCAGATCACTCTCGGCATCCCCCAGTACGACCGTTGCGGTGAACTCGCGCCTGTCCGCCAACACGACACGGATATCCGTCGCTGTACCGACCACATGGTAGTTGCTCACGACATACCCGTCCGCCGACAGGATGACCCCCGACCCAAGCGAGTTTTGCACTTGCGGACGCCGCAGCGAGAACGGATCGTTGAAGAACCGCTCGAAAAACGGATCGGAGCGCAGGGGCGTCGCCTCGGGTGCCCGCATGATCTTGGCGTAGATGTTCACGACAGCAGGTGCCGTTTGTTTGACAACAGGCACAAAGCTCATTTGAATCTCAGACGCAGAGCCGGGCACCTGCTGAGCTGCCACAGAGGTCGTCAACAAAGAGAATATCAAAACAAGCATTTTCATAGGCCGAGATATGCGCATCGCCCGCCCCCGTTGCAACTCCCCTATTTCTTTTGGCTAAAAATATCCAGCCGCATCGCACGCAATAAAAAACCCCGCCAAAGTGGCAGGGTTTTTCCGATCAGATATAAGATGATGCTCAGTCAGCCGACTCTTCGGCCGCAACCCGGGCTTTGTCTGCTGCGCCCTTGGCATCGCGGTCGCGGTCCACGAACTCGATGATCGCCATCGGTGCCATGTCACCGTAGCGAAAACCGGCTTTCAGGATGCGCACATATCCGCCCTGACGATCTTTGTAGCGGGGTCCAAGAATGTCGAACAATTTCGCGACATACTGATCTTCTTTAAGGCGTGCGCGCGCCTGGCGGCGGGCGTGCAAGTCACCGCGCTTGGCGAGAGTGATCATCTTCTCGATGATCGGACGCAGTTCTTTTGCTTTTGGCAATGTCGTCTTGATCTGCTCATGCTCGATCAACGAGCCGGCCATGTTGGCCCAAAGCGCCTTGCGGTGCTCATGTGTGCGGTTCAGACGGCGGTATCCACGTGCGTGACGCATTGTTCAGTCTCCAATTTGATGCCCTCTACGGGCTGTTTTGCTTTGTCCGGCCCGCGATGCGTGTCTTGGGCTCTCCTTGGGGTCTTGCGACCCGGTCGTATCCGGAGCGGGTATCCCCGCCCCGAAGTGCTTTAGAACGAATCCTCGAACTTCTTCGCGAGGTCTTCGATGTTATCCGGTGGCCAGTCCTCGACATCCATGCCAAGGTGCAGACCCATTCCTGACAGCACTTCCTTGATCTCATTCAAGGATTTGCGGCCAAAGTTCGGAGTGCGCAGCATTTCCGCTTCGGTTTTCTGGATCAGATCGCCAATATAAACGATGTTGTCGTTCTTCAGACAATTGGCGGAACGGACAGACAATTCCAGCTCGTCCACTTTCTTGAGCAGAAGCGGATTGAACTCAAGACCGTCATCGTCGTCCTGACGTGATGCGGATTCGGGCTCGTCGAAGTTGACGAAGATGCCCAGTTGGTCCTGCAAGATGCGTGCGGCGAAAGCCACGGCGTCATCCGGCGTAATGGAGCCATCCGTTTCGACCTTCATCGTCAGTTTGTCATAGTCCAGAACCTGTCCCTCGCGGGTCGGCTGCACGTCGTAGCTGACTTTTTTCACGGGCGAGTAGATCGCGTCGATCGGGATCAACCCGATTGGCGCATCCTCCGGCTTGTTCTTATCCGCAGAGACATAGCCTTTGCCGGTGTTGACCATCAGCTCCATATAGATGTCGGCACCGTCATCGAGGTGACAGATCACATGGTCGCGGTTCAGGATCTCGATGCCCGCCGATTCGCTGATATCGCCGGCAGTGACGACACCGGGACCTTTCGCGGAGATCGACAGCCGCTTTGGCCCTTCGACTTCCATGCGGATCGAGACACCCTTGAGGTTCAGGATGATGTCGGTGACGTCTTCGCGCACGCCCGATACGGACGAGAACTCGTGCAGCACGTTGTCGATTTGTACGGATGTGATCGCGGCACCCTGCAACGACGACATCAACACGCGGCGCAGTGCGTTGCCCATGGTCAGACCAAAGCCCCGCTCGAGCGGTTCGGCGACAACGGTCGCCTGCCGTGCCGGATCGTTACCGGGTTTGACGTCAAGCTGCTGTGGCTTGATCAATTCTGCCCAATTCTTGTGGATCATATGTCCCTCCATTCCTGTTCGCACCCGTATGTCCAACCGAGGCAAACTCCCGAGGTTTCAAAAACTCGCACGCGATCCGCGCGCAATCAGAAAGTCACAAGGGGTCCGCGACAATGCGCGGACCCCGGATAGAATAACGATCGCTTAAACGCGGCGGCGCTTGGGCGGACGGCAGCCGTTGTGCGCCATCGGGGTCACGTCACGGATGGACGTGATGTTGAACCCGGCAGCAGCCAAAGCGCGCAGCGCGCTTTCACGACCCGAACCCGGCCCCTGCACTTCGACTTCCAGCGTCTTGACGCCGTGGTCCTGTGCCTTGCGCCCGGCATCCTCGGCAGCCATCTGGGCCGCGTAGGGTGTGGATTTGCGCGATCCTTTGAAACCCATCGTACCGGCAGACGACCATGCGATCGCATTGCCCTGCACATCGGAAATCAGGATTTTTGTGTTGTTGAAGGAGGAGTTTACATGCGCCACACCGGCGGCGATGTTCTTGGATACCTTCTTCTTAACGCGTGTCTTTTCACGAGCCATTGGTCAAACCCTCCCTTATTTCTTCTTACCGGCAATGGCCTTTGCGGGGCCTTTGCGGGTGCGAGCGTTGGTGTGCGTACGCTGACCACGCACGGGAAGGTTGCGGCGATGACGCAGGCCGCGGTAGCAACCCAGATCCATCAGACGCTTGATGTTCATCTGCGTGTCACGACGCAGGTCGCCTTCGACGGTATAGTTTTCGTCGATGTGCTCGCGAATTTTGAGAACTTCGGAATCGGAAAGCTCGTTCACACGGCGCGAGAGATCAATGCCAACCGCTTCGCAGATTTTCTCCGCCGAAGAGTTGCCGATACCAGTGATATAAGTGAGGGCGATTGGAACCCGCTTTGCAGTCGGGATGTTTACGCCGGCAATACGTGCCACGTCTGATATTCCTTTTCGTTGCGGGTCCGTTGTTCCAGACCCTTTTTTCACAACACGAAGCCCGGGGCGTGGTGCCTGCGGGCTGGGGCTGATCAGGTGTTCACACGGGCCGGTGCGGCCGGTCCCATGATTTGATTCTCATACGAGATGGTGGTCACTATGAAGTTTTCACGGGGCCGTCAACCCACGCCCTGACATATGACCGCGTCACGCAGATCCATGCGAGGTAATTCCGCGCAGCGACGGTAATCAAACGCCAGGGCGCCGGGACTGGCCCCGCACCTGACCACTGTGGATTCGGTACGAAAACCCGCCCGGTCTCAGCGATCGAGAACCGCGGCGATGCTGGCCCTGACCTCGTCCATCGACGCCAGACCGTCCACAACACCCAGAAGACCCTTGGCGTGATAGTACCCAACCAAAGGGGACGTCTGTTTATAGTAGGCCATAAGACGGGTTTTCAGGCTTTCCTCGTTGTCGTCGGCGCGCCGCTTGAATTCGGTTCCGCCACAGTTGACGCATTTCCCGTCCGCCGGAATCGGCTTCGTATTATCGTTGTAGACTTCGCCACAGTTGGCGCACGTCGAACGGGCCGTAATCCGCTCCACCAGTGCTTCGTCATCCACTCTCATTTCGATGACCGCGTCCAGCGTTTCTCCCTGCGCGGCCAACAGATCGCCCAAAGCGTCGGCTTGCGCCAACGTCCGTGGAAAGCCGTCAAAGATGAATCCGCCGTGCTCGGTCTTGGCCTCCAGCTTTTCGCGGATCAGACCAATTACGATTTCATCGGTGACCAGCGCCCCACGCGCCATGACGTCTGCGACGATGTCGCCCATTTCCGTTCCGCTGTCTTTCGCTTCGCGCAGCATGTCGCCTGTGCTCAGCTGGACCATATCGCGGTTTTCGACGAGATAACGTGCCTGGGTGCCTTTACCGGCACCGGGCGGTCCGAGAAGAATAATGTTCATCGACGCAGCGGGCTCCGTTTTTTGCGTGGCTTGCCGGATTTGCCGCGCAATTGCGACTTTTCGAGCAGACCTTCGTATTGATGGGCGAGCAAATGACTTTGCACCTGCTGGATCGTGTCCATCGTAACGGACACAACGATCAGGACGGACGTGCCGCCGAAATAGAACGGGATCGCGAATTGCCCGCGCAGGATCTCGGGCAGGATACAAACGGCGGCAAGATAGGCCGACCCCAGCACCAGCACGCGATTGACCACATATTCAAGATATTCCGCAGTACGTTTGCCCGGACGGATCCCCGGCACAAAACCGTTCTGGTTCTTCAGGTTGTCGGCGACATCATCGGGTTTGAACGCTACGTTGAAGGTGTAGAAGTAGGCAAAGAACACGATCATCGCGATGAAGAAAATAATGTAGAGCGGCTGACCCGGTCCGAAGTTGGCAAGCAGCCAGGACATCACGGGGTTGGTCGTATTGCCCGAAAATGTGCTGATCGTCACCGGCAACAGCAGGAGCGAGCTTGCAAAGATCGCCGGGATGACCCCTGACGGATTGACCTTGACGGGAAGGTGGCTCGACCCGCCATCGTAGACCTTCATACCGACCTGACGACGCGGGTACTGGATTGAGATTTTGCGCAGGGCACGCTCCATGAACACCACGAACATGATCGTCGCGATAACCATCACCAGCACCGCGACAATAATCGCCGGGCTGATCGCGCCGGAACGGCCGGAGGCGAAGAACTGTGCAATAGCGGCAGGCACTTCGGCAATGATACCGACGAAGATGATAAGCGAGATGCCGTTGCCGATGCCGCGCGCGGTGATCTGTTCGCCAAGCCACATCAGGAACATCGTCCCGCCGACGAGCGTGATCATACAGGCGATGCGAAAGTACATGCCCGGATCCGCCGCGATATCCCCCGCCTCAAGCGAGACTGCGAGGCCATACGCCTGTACCGTAGCGAGCGCTACCGTACCGAAGCGCGTGTATTGGTTGATCTTCTTGCGTCCCTGCTCGCCCTCTTTCTTCAACTGCTCCAGCGAAGGAACCATCGAGGTCAACAGCTGAACGATGATAGAGGCCGAAATATAGGGCATGATCCCCAAGGCAAAGATACCCATACGCCCCAGCGCACCACCTGTGAACATCGACACCATGCCGCCGATGCCCTGCCCCGCGCTTTCCATGAACTCACGCAAAGCGGCACCATCGATGCCCGGAACGGGGATGAACGTGCCAAGGCGGTAAACGATCAGGAGCATCAGGGTGAACAGAATGCGGTGGCGCAGGTCGGTTGCCTTGCCAAAGGCGGACCAGCTGCTGTTGGCGGCCATATTCTCGACGGCAGATACCATGTTGAGGGCTCTCTTTATTGAACAAAACGCCGCCCGGGCCGTTTTCCGGCGGGCGGCGTTTGGGAAAACTTGAAGACTATGTAAGCGGCTCTGACGCCGCTCACAAGCCCGAAGGTTATTCGGACGCTTCTGCCGCAGCTGGCGCTGTGATGGTCAGGCTGCCGCCTGCCTTCTCTACGGCTGCGATCGCCGACTTCGACGCGCCTGTGACTTGCAGGTCCATCTTGGCCGAAACATCACCTTTGGCAAGAACGCGGATACCGTCGCGCTTGCGCCGCACCAGACCCGAAGAGATCAGCGCGTCTTCGGTGATCGCGGATTTTGCGTCGATCTTGCCGTCGTCGATGAATTTCTGGATCAGGCCTAGATTGACCACTGCGAATTCCTTGCGGTTCGGCTTGTTGAAGCCGCGCTTTGGCAGACGTTGGTACAGCGGCATCTGGCCGCCTTCGTAGCCCTTGATCGCCACACCCGAACGGGATTTTTGACCTTTGATACCACGGCCACCCATCTTACCGGTGCCGGAGCCGGGACCACGACCAACGCGTTTGCGTGATTTCGCGGCGCCTGGATTGTCGGAAAGTTCGTGCAGTTTCATGTCGCTTCTCCTTTTGCCGGAATTGGCCCCCAGCGACGGGAGCGGCCAAACGCGGCGTTGCGATTCTGTATGGCCCCACGGACCATGCGGCGCGTATAGACGAGGCCGTTGTCCGGATCAAGAGGGCCAGACCTCAAGCCGACGGCTAAGGCGATCGAGAGCCGACTTCGCCCGCTTGCCGGCGGCGCCCTGCAGGCACGCCCCAACAGCCTTGACGGGCTGACACCGCCAAAATACGGTCACTTTTTCTTTGTAAGGTCTTTTCCATGAAAAAGAATTTGGTCGGCACGGCGCTTGGGCATCGGCTCCTTGAGGCGTCGCAATATCTCTCACTCAGGCGCGTCCCGGCAGCGAACCCCGAGACCGCGTCGATGGTGGCAAACGCGATACTTGCGGACCGTCTGATAACCCGCCTTTGTCCGCCGGGCGGAACATTCGTCGATGTCGGTGCGCACATCGGGTCAATCTTTACATCCGTCCACCGGTTCGACGACAGCATACGCATCCTCGCTGTCGAAGCAGATCCGGGCAAAGCACGTCATCTGGCCCGCCGGTTCCCCTATTGCACGCTTCATGCCTTTGCCGTCGGGGAGCAGACCGGTCAGATCGAGTTTTACCTCAATCCGGAGGCAACCGGATACAATTCGCTTATCAAGGACCATGCGCGCCAGCAAGTTGCCATCTCGGTGGAGATCAGGCGCCTTGATGATGTCCTGCAAGATGAAAAGCCCGATGTGATGAAGATCGACATCGAAGGTGCCGAGTTGGGCGCACTGCGCGGCGGTGCCACCGTTATTGCGGCGCACAAGCCCACAATCATGTTCGAAAGCACAGAACCGGGCGTGAACGCCATGGGCTATTCGCCGCAGCAGGTCTGGGGCTGGTTTCGGGACATGGGTTATGGGATCTATGTCCCGGACAGGTTGGCCCATGACGCAGATCCGATTGGGTGCGAGACATTCCTGGACAGCCATGCCTACCCGATGCGTACCCTGAACTATTTTGCGGTCCACAGGGACAAGCGGATCACCGTGCGGGACCGCGCACGCCACATTCTGGGTGTCAGTGTTCAGACGTAAAAAGGCCGCCCGGAAAGGCGGCCTTGAGTATCCGGAAAAAAGCAATCAGGCGCTGAGCCGACGCTCTCAGCCTTTTTCTTCGAGGATCTCGACCATGTGAGGGATCGAGTTGATCATGCCACGCACGGACGGCGTGTCTTCCAGTTCGCTCACGCGGTGCATCTTGTTGAGACCCAGACCAATCAGCGTTGCACGCTGTTTGGCGGGACGGCGGATGGGCGAACCGATCTGCTTGATTACGATTGTCTTGGCCATGATGTGCTCTCCTTACGCGTCGGTCGTGGCTTGGGCGGAGGGGCTGTTGTGGGCCACATCGCTTTGCTCGTTGATCTTCGCGTCGTTGCGCAGAATATCAGCCACTTTCTTGCCGCGACGCTGTGCGACCGACCGTGGGCTTTGTTCCTTGCGCAATCCGTCCATTGTGGCGCGGATCATGTTATACGGGTTCTGCGACCCGATGGATTTGGACACCACGTCCTTGACGCCGAGCATCTCGAACACGGCACGCATCGGACCACCGGCGATGATGCCTGTACCTTCCGGTGCGGTGCGCATGACGACCTTGCCGGCACCGTGACGACCGGACATGTCATGGTGCAGCGTGCGGCCTTCGCGCAGCTGAACGCGGATCATCTGGCGTTTTGCCTGCTCGGTCGCCTTGCGGATCGCTTCGGGCACCTCTTTGGCTTTACCCTTGCCGAAACCGACACGGCCCTTCTGGTCACCGACCACCACGAGGGCAGCAAAACCAAAGCGCTTACCGCCTTTTACCGTTTTGGAAACGCGGTTGATCGCGACCAGACGGTCTGCGAATTCTGGGGTCTCGTCGCGCTGGTTGCGGCGGTTGCCACCCCGGTTGTCATCTCTGGCCATGCGGGCCTCCTGTCCTTGCGGGCCAACGGCCCTGTTTGTTCAACCCTTGGTGAGCGGATCCGCTCCCGGGTCATCGAGGCGGCCACGCATGGCCGCCTTCAAATGGGGGAAACCCCGATTTAGATCTTCAGACCGCCTTCACGCGCAGCGTCGGCCAATGCCTTCACCTTACCGTGAAACAGGAAACCGCCCCGGTCGAAATAGGCTGTCTCGATGCCGGCCTTCTTGGCACGTTCGGCGATTGCCGAACCTACCTTGGTTGCGGCTTCGACGTTGTTCTTGCCGACAACACCCAGATCTTTTTCGAGCGTTGATGCGGAGGCGACTGTCACCCCATTCACATCGTCGATCAACTGGACGCTGATGTTCTTGTTCGACCGGTGCACCGACAGGCGCATACGGCCTGCGTTGGTGCGGCGAAGTTTGTTCCGAACGCGCAGGCGGCGTTTGATGAACAGTTGTCTTTTGCTGTTTGCCATCTGTGCGTTCCTTACTTCTTCTTGCCTTCTTTGCGGAAGACGAACTCACCCTTGTAGCGGATGCCTTTGCCCTTGTAGGGCTCGGGCTTGCGCCAAGCGCGGATGTTCGCGGCGACCTGACCAACAAGCTGTTCGTCAATGCCTTCCACAACGATTTCGGTCTGCTTCGGCGCCGTTACAGTCACGCCTTCGGGCGGTGTGTAATCGACGTCATGCGACAGGCCGAGGTTTAGTTTCAGTGTGTTGCCGGTCATGGCAGCACGGTAACCAACACCCTGGATTTCAAGCTCTTTCTTGAAACCCGTGGTAACGCCGGTGACAAGGTTGCTGACCATGGTGCGGGACATGCCCCACTGCTGGCGCGCGCGCTTGGACTTGCCGCGAGGTGTCACGCTTACAGCGTCGTCCTCGATGGCGATGGTGACGTCGTCGGTCGCTTTAAAGCTGCGGGTCCCTTTGGGGCCTTTCACTTCGATGGTCTGGCCGCTCATGCTCGCGGTGACACCGCTGGGCAGATCGACCGCTTTCTTACCAATACGAGACATCAAATTCTCCTTAGAATACGGTGCAAAGCACTTCGCCGCCAACGTTGGCTGCGCGTGCGCTTGCGTCCGACATCACACCCTGGGGGGTGGAGACAATCGACACACCCAGGCCCTGACGGACGGATGGGAGGTCATTTGCGCCCATGTAAACGCGGCGACCGGGCTTGGAAACCCGCTTCAACTCGCGAATGACAGGTTCGCCCTCGTAGTACTTCAGGCTGATCTCGATGGCAGGATGACCGTCGGTGCCGGTCATCTTTTCGTAGCCGCGAATGTAGCCTTCGTCTGCCAGCACATCCAGCACCCAGGCACGCAGCTTGGAGGCCGGCGTGACGACTGTGGATTTGCCGCGCAACTGGCTGTTGCGGATGCGTGTCAGCATATCTGCAATAGGATCGTTCATCTGATGCGCTCCTTACCAGCTCGACTTGACCATGCCGGGGATCTGGCCGGAGGAGCCGAGATCACGCAGCGCGATACGTGAGATTTTAAGTTTGCGGTAATAGGCGTGTGGACGCCCGGTCAACTGGCAGCGGTTGTGCAGACGCACGGCGCTGGAGTTGCGGGGCAGTTTCGCCAGCTTCAGGGAGGCGCGGAAACGCTCTTCCATCGGCTTGCTTTCATCACTGACGATGTCTTTTAACGCGGCCCGCTTGGCTGCGTACTTCTTGACCAGTGCTTCACGCTTCTTTTCGCGTTCGATCATGGATTTCTTAGCCATATCTTTTCCCTTCCCGCGCTTACGAGTTGAACGGCATGTTGAAGAGCTTCAACATGGCTTTCGCTTCTGCGTCGGTTTTCGCCGTGGTGGCGATAACGATGTCCATGCCCCATGTCTCATCGACCTTATCAAAGTCGATTTCGGGGAACACGATGTGCTCTTTCATGCCCATGGCATAGTTGCCCCGGCCATCGAAAGATTTGCCCGGTACGCCGCGAAAGTCACGAATGCGGGGCATTGCGATCGTGATCAGACGATCAAGGAATTCGTACATGCGGTCACCACGCAAGGTGACTTTCGCGCCCAAAGGCATGTCTTCGCGCACCCGGAAACCCGCGATGGATTTCTTGGCAACGGTGGTCAGCGCCTTCTGGCCCGCGATGGATGTCAGATCTTCCTGAGCGGATTTGGCTTTCTTGCTGTCACGGACAGCTTCTGCGCCACAACCGATGTTCAGGACGATCTTGTCCAGACGCGGGATCTGCATGTCGTTCTTATAGCCGAACTCTTCTTTCAGGGCCGCGCGGATGCGGTCCTTGTAGTCGGCCTCGAGGCGGGGGGTGTATGTCGCGGTGTCGAGCATCAGATTACATCCCCTGTTGTCTTGGCAAAGCGCACTTTCTTGTCACCGTCCATCTTGAAACCGACGCGTGTTGCCTTGCCGTTGGCATCGACGATCGCGAGATTGCTCAGGTCGATCGGCATTGCCTTCGGGATCCGGCCACCCTGCGACGTCTGGCTCTGACGGGTTGCGCGCACGGCCATGTTGATGCCTTCCACGATGGCCTTGTTGGCCTGTGGATCGACGGACGTGATATTGCCTGTCTGGCCCTTGTCCTTGCCGGCCAGCACGATGACCTTGTCACCTTTTTTTAGCTTAGCAGCCATGATTACAGCACCTCCGGAGCGAGCGAGATGATTTTCATGAAGTTCTTGCCGCGCAGCTCACGAACGACGGGCCCAAAGATACGGGTGCCGACAGGCTCGTTGTTGTTATTCAGAATAACGGCCGCATTGCGGTCGAACCGGATGGCCGTGCCATCGTCGCGACGAACTTCCTTGGCGGTGCGAACGACGACGGCTTTGCGCACGTCACCCTTTTTCACACGGCCGCGTGGAATGGCTTCCTTGACCGACACGACGATGATGTCGCCGACGGACGCGTACTTACGCTTGGAACCACCCAGGACCTTGATGCACTGAACACGGCGCGCGCCGCTGTTGTCAGCAACATCCAGGTTGGTCTGCATCTGGATCATTTGGTTTCTCCCGACCTTCTGGGGGGCGATGCGTGCCCGTTCCCCAGGGTTTCGATTAATGTCATGCGCCCGGAACGGGCAACGCGGCGCCCCGCGAAGGGCACCGCGCGAAGGATCACGCTTCGGCGGTGATCACTTCCCAACGCTTGGTTTTGGATCGTGGTGCACATTCGATGATGCGAACGCTGTCGCCCACCTTGTATGTGTTTTGCTCATCGTGCGCCCGATATTTTTTGGACTTACGAATGGTCTTTTTCAGAACCGGGTGCGTAAAGCGGCGCTCTACGGAAACGGTGACTGTCTGTTCATTGGCGTCCGAGGTTACGGTGCCTGTCAGGATACGCTTTGGCATGGTTCAGGCTCCTCTTACGCGTCTGTCGCCGCAGATGCGGCTTTCTGGTTCAAAACTGTCTTCACACGGGCAACGTCACGCTTGACGGCGCGCAGACGTGCCGCATTTTCCAACTGGCCGGTGGCCTGCTGAAAACGCAGGTTGAACGATTCTTTCTTCAAGTTCACAAGCTCGTCGCGGAGCTGGTCCGGCGTCTTGTCATGCAGTTCGCTGGCTTTCATGCCATTTCCTTTCAACATCACCAGTAGGCCCCGAAAGGGTGACCATGATTCTGATGGAGTTCATGATGAAGCTGCCGTTTAGGCGCAATCGGCCTGCGGCGCAACCCTGAATTTCGACCCGATCGGGATGCATGCGGGGGCAGACACACTACCATTTACTGCATATTATGTGCCTCCATAGATATTTGATAAAGGATTTAACAATGCTCTTCCGGTTTTTGCTGGCATCAAGCGCCCTCGCCGTTCCGGCACATGCAGACGTCTGGTCGTTCAACACTCCCTCCGGTAATATAGAATGCGTGGTCGGTGAGGGTTTCGAAGGCTCCGACATCGAATGCACGATATTCAAAAGGAGCCAACCCGCAAAAGTTCAAGCACTGGCGTCCTGCCCACTTAACCGAGGGATCACATTTTCCATGAACAACACCGGCGGCGTTCAAGGAGCCTGCACTTCCGCCGGGGCCCGCCCCACGGGCGCCCAAAGCGTGGCCGAGTACAACGTAGAGGGCAAGTTCGGCGGCTTTACCTGTTATTCAGCGACTAGCGGGCTACAATGCCGCAATGAAAGCGGGCATGGCTTTCACCTGTCTCGAACAAATCAGCAGGTTTTCTGATCCAGCTCTCGCACCGCGCAGCCGGGTCGGCTATGACGTTCGTATGACCCAAATCAGATCGCTTTTCGCCACCCGCCTGTACCACGCCGCCCTTGGCGATGCCATCAATACCGACGAGATGGAGACCTCGTGTTATTCCATCGCCGAGGATGACGAGGCGGGACAGGAATGGTGCGAGGAAAACGGCTATCCCGGCTATACGTCATATGCCTCGCTGACCGATCTGGGCTGGCGCTTTCCGATCTTCGCTGACCTGATCAAGCAGCTGGATGCCCATGTCGCCGCCTTTGCCGAGGATCTCCAGCTTGATCTGGACGGACGCGAGCTGAAGCTCGAAGACATCTGGATCAACATCCTGCCAGAGGGTGGCATCCACACCGGCCACATCCACCCCCATTCGGTGATCTCCGGCACGACCTATGTAGCCATGCCCGACGGCGCGAGCGCGGTCAAGTTCGAGGACCCTCGCCTGCCGATGATGATGGCCGCGCCCGGCCGCGTGAAGGACGCACGTGAAGAATTGCGGACATTCCACTACGTCGCCCCCGCCGTGGGCGATGTGCTGCTGTGGGAGAGCTTCGTGCGGCACGAGGTGCCGATGAACATGAGCGAGGACGACCGGATTTCGGTGTCGTTCAACTACGCATGGACCTGATCACTTGGGCGCCTTCTTCCGCGCCTCTTCCTGCTCCTTGACCAAGGCCTTCTCCTCCTTGGTCATCTTGTTGCCCCACTGATTATTGCTGAGGCCGAGATCGGCAGGCATCGGTTTGGTCTTACCCTTCTTGATCGCGCCGCCCTTGTTGAGGAACTCTGCGATGAGGTCTTCGTCGGTGGTGGGTTTGGGGACGTGTTTCATGGTGGGCGTCCTGTAATGCTTAGTTCAGTGCACTCAGACTAATCGGAACCAACCCCGATTTCCAGCGCTCCCTGCAATTAGACAGGCCGCGCCCGAACCGAGGGGTGCGCGAGGAGCGCCCGCCCCGTGGGGGCGGTTCGGGCGCGGCTTTTAGCAAGGCCAAAGGTAAAGGTTACAAATCTCTGTTCTGGTCAACTACATGGGCAACAAGCGCGCATCCAAGAATAAGACTCGAAAAAGAAATTCCATTACCTGCTCGCCAGCTATTGGTTCATAAGAAACGCCCATCGTATCGCGGAATTTATCGAAAAAAGCCCCCGCCGTTCAACACAGTGGGGGCTCTTCAATTTAAACGGCGCTGGAAGGGGCAATTCTGTGAAATACCCTGCCTCCAGCTGCTTAGAGAAGATTTACCAATCTTCTCTAACGACAACGCGTGTTTTGATCGGCAGCTTCATCGCGGCAAGGCGCAGGGCCTCGCGGGCGATGTCATCGTTGACGCCGTCGATTTCGAACATCACGCGACCGGGCTTTACTTTGCAGGCCCAGAAATCCACGGAGCCTTTACCTTTACCCATACGCACTTCGACGGGCTTGGAGGTGACGGGCACATCCGGGAAGATGCGGATCCAGACGCGGCCCTGACGCTTCATGTGGCGCGTCATGGCACGGCGTGCGGCTTCGATCTGGCGCGCTGTTACCCGCTCCGGCTCGATGGCTTTGAGACCGTAAGTGCCGAAGTTCAGGTCAGACCCGCCCTTCGCCAGGCCCTTGATGGACCCTTTGAACTGCTTACGGAATTTCGTACGTTTTGGCTGTAGCATCTATCTACTCCTTAACGCCGACCGCCGGCACCGCGGGGTGCTGGGCCGTCTTGCATTTCTTGCGCCTTGCGGTCACGGGCAGCGGGATCGTGCTCCATGATCTCGCCTTTGAAGATCCAGGTCTTGATCCCGATGATGCCGTAAGCTGTGGCCGCTTCGACGTGGGCATAGTCGATGTCCGCACGCAAAGTGTGAAGCGGCACGCGGCCCTCACGGTACCATTCGGTCCGCGCAATTTCGGCACCGCCAAGACGGCCAGCGAGGTTCACACGGATACCAAGGGCACCCATACGCATGGCGTTCTGAACCGCGCGCTTCATGGCGCGGCGGAAAGACACCCGGCGCTCCAGCTGTTGCGCGATGGATTCGCCAACAAGGGCGGCATCCAGCTCGGGCTTGCGCACTTCGACGATATTGAGGTGCAGCTCGCTGTCGGTGAACTGCGCCAGCTTCTTGCGCAGACCTTCGATGTCCGCGCCCTTCTTGCCGATGATCACGCCGGGGCGCGCCGTGTGGATCGTAACGCGGCACTTCTTGTGCGGACGTTCGATGATCACACGGGAAATACCGGCCTGCTTGCACTCTTTCTTGATGAAATCGCGGATCGCGAGATCTTCGAGCAGCAGGTTGCCGTAGTCCTTCGTATCAGCATACCAGCGGCTGTCCCAGGTGCGGTTGACCTGCAGACGCATACCGATCGGATTAACTTTGTTACCCATTATGCTTGCTCCTCAACCTGACGCACGACGATGGTGATCTCGGCAAACGGCTTCATGATCTTGCCGAACCGACCCCGTGCGCGTGGACGCCCACGCTTCAGAGTCATGTTCTTGCCGACATATGCTTCGGCCACGACCAGTTCGTCCACATCGAGGTTGTGATTGTTCTCGCCGTTGGCAATCGCGGACTGAAGACATTTCTTCACGTCCACTGCGATACGCTTTTTCGAGAAGGTGAGGTCCGTCAGGGCCTTCTCCACCTTCTTGCCCCGGATCATGGCAGCAACGAGATTCAGTTTCTGCGGCGACGTTTTCAGCATGCGCAGCTTTGCGCGTGCTTCGTTGTCGGCCACGCGGCGGGGATTCTTATCCTTGCTCATGGCTTATTTCCGCTTCGCTTTTTTATCGGCGGCATGACCGTAGTAGGTCCGCGTCGGCGAGTACTCGCCAAACTTCTGACCGATCATGTCTTCGCTGATGTTGACTGGGATATGCTTGTGACCGTTGTAGACGCCGAACGTCAGGCCAACAAACTGCGGCAAAATTGTGGAACGGCGCGACCAGATCTTGATCACTTCATTCCGGCCGCTTTCGCGGGAGGCTTCGGCCTTCTTGAGGACATAGGAGTCAACAAAAGGACCTTTCCATACTGAACGAGACATCTATTAACGCCCCTTCTTCTTGGCGTGACGCGAGCGGACGATCAGCTTGCTTGACGCTTTGTTCTTGTTGCGGGTTTTTGCACCCTTCGTAGGCTTGCCCCAAGGCGTCACTGGGTGACGACCACCGGACGTACGGCCTTCACCACCACCGTGCGGGTGGTCGATCGGGTTCATCACGACACCACGCACAGACGGGCGGATGCCCTTGTGGCGCATGCGGCCCGCTTTACCGTAGTTCTGGTTGGAGTTGTCGGGGTTCGACACGGCACCGACGGTGGCCATGCATTCCTGACGGACCAGACGCAGCTCGCCCGAGGACAAACGGATCTGGGCGTAGCCACCATCACGGCCCACGAACTGAGCGTAGGTGCCTGCAGCACGGGCGATCTGACCGCCTTTGCCGGGCTTCATTTCGATGTTGTGAACGATCGTACCGATCGGCATGCCGGAAAAAGGCATCGCGTTGCCGGGCTTGATGTCGGCCTTCTGGGCGGCGACGATCTGGTCGCCGATGGCGACACGCTGGGGGGCAAGGATATACGCCTGCTCGCCATCATCATATTTCACCAGCGCGATAAACGCGGTCCGGTTCGGGTCATATTCAATACGCATGATCGTCGCGGTGACGTCCAATTTGTTGCGCTTGAAATCGACGATACGGTAGAGGCGCTTGGCTCCCCCACCCTTGCGACGCATTGTGATCCGTCCGGTGTTGTTCCGTCCGCCATGCTTGGTCAGACCCTCAGTGAGGGACTTGACCGGGCGGCCTTTCCAAAGCTCCGAACGGTCGATCAGTACCAGCCCACGCTGGCCTGGCGTCGTCGGTTTGTACGACTTGAGTGCCATGTTCTCTGTCTTCCGTTTTGCTTGTCTGCGGCCCCGTAGGTCCACTGTGGTTAGAGGGCCCCGAAGGTCCCAGACGTCTGTGACGGGTTGCGCCGTGCACAAAAACGAAGCCCCAGACGAATCCGGGGCCTCGATCGATGTGTTCACCTAGCCAATGAGCGGTCCGGTGTCCAGACCTATGGCACTATATCGTCGGTTTTCTTCCTGGCAGCCGCGCGACAGAACTATCCTGTCGTGCTGCGTTTACCTGACTGTTCAGTCCAGACCGATTTCTTCGGCCAAACGCACGCCCGGATCGAGCAAACGAACTTCGCTCTCATCGAATTCAGGCATACTGGTCAGACGCTCTTCTGTAACGCCGGGAATGATGATTTCATCGCCGCGTGCGTACATTTTGTCCACAGGGATCGCGACTTCGTTCTCACCCATTCCGAGGAACCCGCCTACACCGACGATGGCGACCAGCGTGTTGCCACGGACACCGATGAAGTCAATTTCACCCACGTCTTCGCCAGCTTCGGTTGCGACGCTGCGACCAACCAACTCATCGCTGCGCAAGTTAAACAATGGCAGGTCCTTGACGCGCTCTTGGTACCGGGTCAGATCAGCCTCTTCCATCTCACCGCTTTCACTTGCGTTGAAATCTTCGGTGATGACACGCGCTTGGGCCTGATCAATGTCGATTTGAGCTTCGCCGCCGTCAACGACATTAACGGTAGGATCTTCAGTTGGTTCGGAAACCTGAACATCTGCACCATCGGCCTGCTCTACGTTGACCTCCGCATCGGCTTGATCGACATCGATACGCGCTTGTTCGGCAGCATCGACATTTACATCAGCTTCGGCCTGCTCGACAGAAATCCGTGGTTCGGATTCTTCGATTGTGATCTTCGGTTCGGGCCGAACGAAGCGGACAACAGGTTCCGGCTGCTCAAGGTCAACCTTTGGCTCGCCCGTGTTCACATCAACTTCTGGCTGTGGCACCATCACTGTGACCACCGGTTCGGGAATGCGCACGGTGATCTCCGGTTGGGCCTGCTCGACTGTAATGATCGGTGCTTGCTGCTGCACACGTACTGTCGGCTCGGGGACCACTACAGTGATCTCTGGCTGTGGCTGTTCAACGGTAACGACAGGCGCGCCCTGGTTTACGTTGACATCCGGATCCGGCACAGTAACGTCGACAGTCGCATCCTTCTGTTCTACGACAACCTGTCCGCCCGCCACGTTCGCTGTTGCCGCTGGATCGGTGGAATCTGCGGTTTGGGCGGAAACGGGCGCGGCCAACAAGAGCGTAGCTGTGGACACCGTTCCGAGTAGTTTATGCTTAAAAGTCATCATTTCATTCTCCTTCATTTTCTCAGTCGATACGGCGATACGGCGATGCCTGTTCGGCTGCAAAATCACGCGCTCTGATGGGAGAAAAAGACTGAAATCGACCTGATCGTTCCAATAATATTGAAATTTTTTGATGGAACGCTTTGCGCAGTTACGCGTTCGCGGACAGATCCCGCTTCGCTGATCGCTGAAGTGGAATTAAGGGTCGTGGCTGCGTAAATATGAAGAGGCGCAGCCGTGCAGCAACGCCGTCTTTTTCAGGAGCCGTCAGCCTTTCTTAGGCGTCAGACGGCAGCCTTCCGCGCCTGAGCGAACGACAACAACATCCGGGACTTCTCGTCCCAGAGATGCAAGCGCGCGTTTCTGAGGCTTTCGCGGATCGTCATGCGATTCATGGTGCCGAGCGCCGCGTTGTCGCGCAGTACTTCCGGCAGGCGATAGAACGGGATACGGCTGTAGAGATGATGCACATGGTGGATGCCAATGTTGGCGCTTAACCACTGCAGGAACGCGGGCAGGACGTAGTGTGAACTGCCGTGCAGGGCCGCATCGTGCAGGTCCCAGTCCTCGTTCTCTTCCCAATGAGTCGTCTCGAATTGGTGCTGTACATAAAAAAGCCAGACGCCCGCCGTCGCGGCAAGCAAGGTAGACGGGAGGAAGATCAGTAAAATCGGCATCACGCCGCCAAAGTACAGGATGGCCGCCAGTGCCGCGATGATCGCTGCGTTGGTCATCATCGCGCTGACCCAATAGCGCGCATTCGCCATGAGACCCAACGGTATGCGATTCTGAAGAAAGAACAGGTATCCAGGCCCCAGTCCGAAAAGCACGATGGGATTGCGGTACAGCCGGTACTGCAGCCGCCGCCAAAAACCTGCCTCGCGGTATTCCGTCACCGTGAGCGTATAGACATCGCCCATCCCGCGCCGCCCCAGATTGCCCGAAGAACTGTGATGCATCGAATGGGTGCGGCGCCAGACATCATAGGGCGTCAGCGTCAGGACACCGATGATGCGGCCGATCCAGTCGCTCAGGGTGCGGTTCTTGAAGAACGCGGCATGTCCGCAATCGTGCTGAATCGCAAATAACCGCAGGAGCAGGCCGCCGTTGAACAAGGCGATGGCGAAAGCCAACCATCCGCTGACTGACAAGGACCACCACGCCAGCGCCCAGAGCCCGACGAAAAGCCCCAACGTCACGGCAAGTTCATACGCACTGCGCAGCGTGGACGGTTCGCGGTAAGCCGCTAGAACCTTTACCCAATCACGTGCTTTTTCGACCTCTCTGACGGGCCGACCGGAAGCGGAATTTTCAATCATGTGCCTGCTTTGTATTATATTTATCGAACACTCATAGACGATCCGCACCGACAGACAATGTCTAAAGGCGGTGAGGCCTGCGGCCTTTTCACCATACCCTGCCCAGGTTGCTGTCAGCCATCAAAAAAAAGGCCCCCGCTTTCGCAGGAGCCTCCAAAATCATGAACGGTCAGGTTTCAAAGACCGGTGGACACGTCAATCGTGTTGCCTTCTTCGAGCGTCACATAGGCTTTCTTCACGTCGCGGCGTGTGCCCAGCTGCCCGCGGAACCGCTTGACCTTGCCTTTGGTGATGGACGTGTTCACGGCCTTCACCTTGACACCAAAAAGCGCCTCGACCGCCTCTTTGATCATCGGCTTGTTGCTGTCCATCGCCACTTCGAAAACGACGGCATTCGCTTCGGATGCCATTGTCGCTTTTTCGGTAATGATTGGCTTGCGGATCACGTCGTAATGTTCTGGTTTCGCGCTCATTTCAAACGGGCCTCCAGTGCTTCGATACCGGCGCGCGTGATCACGAGCGTGTCACGCTTGAGGATATCATATACGTTTGCGCCCATTGTCGGCAGGATATCCAGACCTTCAATGTTGCGCGCGGCTTGTGCGAAGTTCTCGTTTACCGACGCGCCGTCGATGATCAACGCGCGCTTCCAGCCCAGTGCCTTGACCTGCTTGGCCAACGCGGCTGTTTTGCTTTCGCCGGCAGCTTCGTCGATGATGACGAGGTTGCCTGTCTTTGCCTTGGAAGACAAAGCGTGGCGCAGACCCAGCTTGCGGAACTTCTTGGTCAGCTCGTGGCCGTGGCTACGCGGGGTCGGACCCTTGTAGATACCGCCCGACCGGAAGATCGGAGCAGAGCGCGCGCCGTGGCGTGCGCCGCCGGTGCCCTTCTGGCGATAGATCTTTTTGGTCGAATAGCTCACTTCGGACCGCGTCTTGACCTTATGCGTGCCCTGCTGCGCGTTGTTGCGCTGCCAGCGGACCACACGGTGCAGGATATCGGCGCGTGGCTCAAGGCCGAACAGCGCCTCGTCCAAGTCTACCGATCCGGCCGTGCCGCCGTCGAGTTTGATGACATCGAGTTTCATGCGTCACCTTCTTTCTTGTCGCCACCGCCATCCACATCGGAATTGTCGGCATCGGATTTCTCTGCTTCGATTTCGGCCTCGGCAGCTTTCAGCTGTTCGGCTTCCTGCGCGGCTTGCTCTTCAGCCAATCGCGTGGCTTCGGCTTCCGCCTCAGCTGCGGCTGCGGCGGCTGCTTCTTCGGCTGCTTTCGCAGCTTCCTCAGCAGCGGAGCGCAGCGCGGCGGGCAAGATCGCATCGGCGGGGAACGGTTTCTTCACCGCGTCCTTGACCGTGACCCATCCACCCTTGGAACCGGGAACGGCGCCCTTGACCATGATCAGACCGCGTGCGCTGTCGGTTTTGACAACTTCGAGGTTCTGCGTTGTCACGCGGGCAGCGCCCATATGACCGGCCATCTTCTTCCCTTTGAAAACCTTGCCGGGATCCTGACACTGGCCGGTGGAACCGTGCGAACGGTGCGAGATCGAAACACCGTGTGTCGCACGCAGACCGCCAAAGTTGTGACGCTTCATCGCACCGGCGAAACCTTTACCGATCGAGGTGCCCGCAACATCCACGTACTGACCCGCATAGTAATGGTCCGCGATGATTTCCTCGCCCACGGCGATCAGGTTGTCGGCGTCGACGCGGAATTCCGCAACCTTGCGCTTTGGCTCAACCTTGGCTGCGGCGAAGTGGCCGCGCATCGCCTGGGACGTCCGCTTTGCCTTGGCAGTGCCGGCACCGAGCTGAACCGCTGTGTAGCCGTCCTTCTCTTCGGTGCGCTGTGCCACGACCTGAAGCTTGTCGAGTTGAAGAACGGTTACCGGAACCTGGCGGCCGTCTTCCATGAACAGACGGGTCATGCCCATCTTTTTTGCAATAACGCCTGAGCGCAACATGATATTACCCTCCTTAGGCTTATGACTGCAGCTTGATCTCGACATCCACACCAGCGGCGAGGTCGAGCTTCATCAGCGCGTCAACGGTCTGGGGGGTCGGATCAACGATATCCAGCAGACGCTTGTGCGTGCGGATTTCGAACTGGTCACGGGATTTCTTGTCAACGTGGGGACCACGCAGAACGGTGAATTTCTCGATCTTGTTCGGCAGCGGAATGGGGCCGCGAACGGAAGCGCCTGTGCGCTTGGCGGTGTTGACGATTTCCTGCGTGGAGGCATCAAGCACCCGATAATCAAACGCCTTCAGGCGGATGCGGATGTTCTGGCTGGCAGCCATGTGCATATCCCTTATCTTCGGGATGGAGACGGAGAGGAGGATGCACGCTCATCGTGAACCCTCGTCGCGCTTTCGTGTAACGTCAACGGGGCACGCAAAAGGCGCACCCCGGTGAAGTATGGGCCGTATAGGGCGAGTCGAATGGCGTGGCAAGGGGCAAAGCAGCATTCCTCACGCGGTTGAACCAAGGGGCTGTTGCCGGACCGCTCTGCGGAGCAGCCTACGCCCGCCCCTGCTCAGGCCCGCGCCGAAAAGTCAGAGCGTCGCCGCTCAGTCCTGCCGCCGCAGAAGAGCCCGGATTTCTTTTTCAGGAACACCGTTGTGCACCCGTCTGAACAGGAGGTTCAGACCGTCTTTGACCAGAGTGCGGTGATATTCCTGCAACTCGTACTCACCGATTTCGTTGATGGACAACGAATATACTGTGAATGTATCCCTCTCTATACGCGCCCACACGAACGGTTCTCCCTGCAGGGGATCCAGCGGAGTGGGTTTGCCGAACCGGTTCGTTGCCATCGCGGATTTGTAGATGTGGTCACGCGTGCTCGGCACGAAATCGACGGTATAGGATTTCTGCTTGCTACGTCCGTCGCCCCTGTAGGTCAGGGAGGTCCAAGTGACCGTAAAACCCTTCTTCGTTGCCCTGATCGACGTGCTCAATTCCCGCGTGTGCCAGGCATCTTCGAATTCGAAGATAGCGCTGCCCGCATAGTTTCCTGCAAAGCGATCAATCTCGGCCGTCCGTCCCGCTCCCGGCAAGAGGGCGCAAACCAGCAACAGGAATCCGAAGGCATAGGGCAAAGCGTTTCTCATGCGCAATACTACCGCACGCCACCTGATCTGTCAGCAATCCCTGTTCACAAAGCGGAGATCTTTCATGCGTTGAAGAAACGGACCGAATGATACTGACGGCCCGGCACCTGGAAGCCAGACGTATTCCCGCACGATCGCTCCTTGAACAGTCGGCAACCTGCAAACGATCCCCGCAGCCGTGCGCCGGATGCAACAAGGGCCTCCCGATGGGAGGCCCTTGCGGTGTTTGTCGG
>NZ_CANMFS010000013.1 GCF_947497275.1 uncultured Sulfitobacter sp. | reverse complement strand
GAGGCAGCGCGATGATGTCCTGAATGGTCTTGCGCGGATTGAGCGAGGAATAGGGATCCTGAAAGATCGGCTGAATACGCCGCGCCAGCGCCAGTCGGTCCTGCCCGTCCAACGCCTTGCCATCCACCAGAACCTCGCCCGAGGTGGGTGCCTCCAGCCCCAAGAGCACCTTGGCCAGCGTCGATTTCCCGCAACCGCTCTCGCCCACCAGCCCCAGAACATCGCCCTTATTAAGTTTCAGCGTGACATCATTGACCGCCGTCAATGGCTTCGGCGTGCCGAACAACCCCTGCTTGATCCGGTAGGTCTTGGTGACGTTGCGCAGTTCGAGAACGGGGGTATCGGTCATGGGGTCGCCTCTGCCGTGCGGGGTGTGTCGTCCGCCTCGGCAAAGCCGGTGGGGCTGATGCAGCGGAAACTGTGGCCCTGCCCCGGCGCACTCTGCACCGGAATCGCGGCGCGACAGTCGGGCCGGGCATGGGCGCAGCGGGTGCGGAAAGCGCAGCCGCTCACATCGCCGACCAGCGACGGCACGATGCCGGGAATGGTGCCCAACTCTGCCCCCCGTGCGGTTTTACCGGGCAGCGGAATACACCGCAACAGCCCGCGCGTGTAGGGATGCGACGGCGTGTCGAAGATTTCCTGCGTTGCGCCGGTTTCCACCAATTCGCCCGCGTACATCACCGCGACCTTGTCAGCCACCCGCGCCACGACGCCCAAATCATGGGTGATCAGGATCATCGCCATACCGAACTCTTTTTGCAGATCGACCAGCAACCGCAGGATCTGCGCCTGTATCGTCACGTCCAGCGCGGTCGTCGGTTCATCCGCGATGATTAGATCCGGCCCGCACATCAGCGCCATCGCGATCATCACCCGCTGGCGCAAACCACCAGACAACTGGTGCGGATACTGCGACATGCGGCTTTCGGCGGAGGTGATGCCGACCTTTTGCAACAGATCAATCGCGCGCTTTCGTGCGTCGGACATCGAGCCGTTGCCGTGCAGGGTCATCGCCTCCATCAACTGATCCCCGATGGTGTAGGCGGGGTTAAGCGATGTCATCGGCTCTTGAAAGATCATTGACATCCGCGCACCGCGCAGCTTGCGCATCTGCCGCGCCCCGGCGCGAAGCAGATCGACGCCGTCGAATTCCATTTTCGCCGCGCGCGTCTTGATCGAGCGGCCCAGTAGCCCCATCAGCGCCAGCGAGGTCAGCGATTTGCCCGATCCGCTTTCGCCGACGATGCCCAGCGTCTCGCCGGGCCTCAGGTCAAAACCGATGCCGCGTACGGCGTGCAACGTGCCGGTGTCGGTCGGAATGTCGATGGTCAGGTTCTCGACCGTGAGGATCGGTGTGTCTGTCATCGCATCAGCTCCGGTCTTCGGGGGCGGTCACATCACGCAGACCGTCGCCCATCAAATTGATCGCCAGCACCAGCACGAACAGCACCGCACCGGGGATCATCACCAGCCACGGCTCGAACAGCATCATGTTCTTGCCTTCAGACACCATCAGCCCCCACGACGGCGTCGGCGGCTGCACGCCCAGCCCCAGAAACGACAGCACCGCCTCCAGCAGGATCGCGTGCGCCATTTCCAGCGTCACGACCACGATCAAGTTGTTGGCGATGTTCGGCATGATCTCTGACCAGATGATGCGCGGCGTGGATGCACCGATGGCCCGCGCGGCGGTCACGTAATCGCGCCTGCGCACCTGCAAAGTCGAAGCGCGCATGACAACCGCGAACCGGTCCCAGAGCAGCAAGCCCAGAACCACGATCACCACCTGAAGCGATCCGCCCAGCACCGCGACCACGGCCAACGCAACCAGCACCACCGGCATCGCCAGACGCACGTTGATCAGGAAGGTCACGACAGCATCGACACGGCCTTCGAAGTATCCCGCCGCGACGCCCATCGCCGTGCCGATAATGCCCGAAATCGTCGCGGCTATGACACCGATCATCAGCGACACCCGCGCACCGTAGATCAGGCGTGACAGGTAATCGCGGCCCAGATGGTCAGTGCCCAGCGGATGGTCCCAATCGCCGCCCAGAAAAACCGGCGGCTGCATCCGGTCCATCAGCGATTGCGCGTAAGGGTCGTGCGGCGCAAGCCACGGCGCAAAGACTGCAATGACCAGCAAGATCAGCAGAACACCCGCGCCAAAAATCAGGCCCATGTGACCAAACACCCGCGTGCGCAGCCGCTGGCCCGGTGTCGGGCCTACGATCTCTTCGAGCAACGGGTCGTCGGTGGGAGGAAGCGTCGTCATCACCATCAGCCCGCCCTCATTCTGGGATCAAGCCACGCGTTCAGCACATCCGCGAGGAAGGTGAAAACGATGTAGAACATCGAGAACACGAGGATCAGCGCCTGCACCGTCGGCAGGTCATTGCGCGCGATGCTTTCCCACGCCAGATATCCCGCCCCGTGCAGCGCGAAGATCGATTCAACCACAATGGAGCCGCCCAGCATGAACCCCATCTGAACCGCGGCAAGGCTGACCACCGGGATGATCGCATTGCGCAGCGCGTGCTTGAACATCACCCGCCCCTCCGACGCGCCCTTGGCCCGGGCGGTGCGGATATAATCAGACGACAACACCTCCAACATGCCGCCGCGCGTCAGGCGCATGATCGCAGGCATCGCGTAATAGCCCAGCACGATGGTCGGCATGATGAAATGCTTCCACGTCGCCGTGCCGGAGGCGGGCAGCCATTGCAGTTTGATCGAGAACGCCACGATCAGGATCAGACCGAACCAGAACGACGGCAGCGCCTGTCCCGCCACCGACAGGAAAAGCGCGAACCGGTCGATCATGGAATTGGGCCGGATCGCCGCCACCACCCCCAGCGGCACCGCCGTCAACAAGGCAAAGCTTATGCCGCACAACCCCAGCAGCATCGTCACCTGCAACCGCTCTGCCAGAAGGCTCGCCACCGGCAGGCGAAAATAATAGCTTTCGCCGAAGTCGCCGCGCAGGGCATCGAACAGCCAGCTTGCGTATTGCACCAGCATGGGCCGGTCGAAACCGTACAGCTCGCGGATCGCCGCGACGTCTTGGTCGGTCGCCGATTCACCGGCCAGCGCCGATGCCGGATCCCCCGATAAAAACAGCAGAATGAAGCTGATGAAAGATACGGTCAAAGCCACGAGCAACGCGAGGCCCAGCCGCTTCAGTATGAATTGCAGCACGCAGGGTGTCCCCTTTCATGAAACCGGACCGGAAAGAAACGCGGGCAGCCCGATCAGGCCACCCGCAGGGATCGGCTCAGTTCCACGTCATCGTGGTGAACCGCAGCACCTCATCGGGTGTCGGCGTATAACTGACGTCGTTGTTAAACACATAGTTGGTGTTGTACGAGAACATCGGCACCCAATACGCATTGTCCGCGATCATCTTGAGCGCCTTGGAATAGTTCTCCTTGCGTACCTCCGGATCGGTCGAACTGTCGGCGATGGCCAGCGCATCGCGCACCTCCGGGTCGCGCGCATCATCCAGATCGCCGAACTTGAAGAACTGGCTGGTGATCGCGGATGTGTCGTTGATCGAATAGGATCCCCATGTCTGAAACGAGACGGGCGTGCCTTCGGACGCCCGCAACTCGCGCAGCGCCGAGTATTGCAGCATGTTGAATTCGGTCTCGATGCCGACGGCGTTCAGAAAGTTGGCGATCGCCTCGGCATAGTCGCGGTCGCGGTAGGCGTAGAACTCGGTGGTGAACCCGTCGGGATAGCCTGCCTCGGCCAGCAGCGCCTTGGCCTTTTCGGGGTCGTAGTCATATGTCGTCACCTCCTGCTCACATCCGAACTGGCTGGGGAAACACGCGGATTTGACGACCTTGCTTTTTCCCTTGAGCAGGGCATCCACCAACGTCTGGCTGTCAATGGCATGGGCCACGGCCTGACGCACCTTCTGCTTGGTGAACGGGTTGTCCTCGCCGGTGCGCCCCGCCGCGTCCAGCGTCAGATAGCCGATGCGCATAGTGCTTTCGTTGACCACGTTGAACTGGTCCAGCTGCGCCATCTTCTCTGCCTGATCCGCGGGCACCTGCCAGATCAGATCGAGCGCGCCGTTGAACATCTCGGCCAGTTGCGTGTTCACGTCCGGCACGGTGCGGATATCGATCTTGCCGATGCTGGGCTGGCCCTTGGGACTGTCGTGATAGCCCTCGTATTTCTCCAGCACGAAATGTTGGCCGGGAACGACTTCCGTCACCTTGTAAGGGCCTGTGCCCACCGGCTCCAGCCCCATGCCCGTCGGCCCGACCTTGGCGTAATATTCGTCGGGGTACATCGACACCGGACCCGACAGAAATTCGATAGCCGCCGGGAACGGTTCCTTGAGGATGATGCGCACGGTATAGTCATCAACCTTCTCGGCCGATTTCATCCAGTTCACGTTGCGCTGCGTCTTGGCTCCGTTGGCCTCGTCCGCGACATAGTTGACAGTATAGACCACATCGTCGGCGTTGAATTTCTCGCCGTTGTGAAAAGTCACATCTTCGCGCAACTTCAGCTCCAGCGTGACATCGTCGATCCAATTCCACTCTGTTGCCAGATTTCCCTCGTATTCGTTGGTGTCAGGATCGCGGTAGATCAACCCGTCCCAGATCGCACGTTGCAGCACGACACCCTCGCGCGACGAGTTGAAATAGCTGTCGACGTTTTCCAGCTCTTTGGTGAAGGCCACGTTCAGCGTATCGTTGGCCTTGTCCGCAGAGGCAGCGCCCGCGACTGTCATGGCCAGAACGGCAGCTGTGGATTTCAAAACCTTACGCATGATGCTGTCTCCGTTTGTGTCCCTGTACGGACAATTGAGGTTGCTCTCGTATTATATATTAATATTGTGGATTGATTAGTGATAAGCCTAGCGTGAGACCGCCCCCGCAAGTCAAGCAAAATTATTCCGCCGGCGGCGGTTGGAGACTGACCCATGACCGGAAAGCAAAATACGCTCTATGTGGCCTCGCTGGCAAAAGGTCTGCGGTTGCTGCGCGCGTTCGACCAGTCCGCGACCGACCTATCGCTGGCGGAATTGTCGCAACGCACGGGCCTGGAGAAAAGCGCGACACAGCGGCTGGCAAATACGCTTCACCTCGAAGGGATGCTGGACAAGGACCCTAAAACAAGGCGCTTTCGCCCATCCCACGCCTGGCTACAGCTTGCATATGTCTATTTCTGGTCCGATCCGTTGGTCGGTCTTGCCATGCCGACACTCATCGATCTGTCGCAACGGTTCGGTGTCACCGTCAATCTGGCAGAGATCTCCGGCGACCATATCCTCTATGTCAGCCGCATTCCCGGCAAGAGCAGTCAGTTCGCCAGCACGATTGTAGGACGCCGTTTGCCCGCCCTGAACGCTGCCGCGGGGCGGGCCATCGTTTCCACCTGGCCCGCCGAAAAAACCGACGACGCGATCAATAACTGGGCAATCGAACAATTCACTCCCAGCACCACGCAGGATCGCGGCACCATCCGCGCGGCCCTCGATCAGGCGCGCACGCAGGGATACGCGATTACCCAGGACCAGATGATCATGGACCAGACGGGCATCGCCGCCCCTGTGAAAGGACATGACGGAACGGCCTTCAGCGCCGTGCAATGCTCGTTTCCATCGCGGCTCTGGCCGATGGAACGGATATTGCAGGACGCCCTGCCTTATATTCTCGAATCCGCGCAGGCTATCGTCCCGCATACGCGCGCATCGTTCTAGCGCGCGGCAATCTTGCCATGCCCGCGGCATACCGGTACCACGGGTCAACGTCCCCTGCCCGCCCCGCCAAGAAGGCAGCCGAATGACCCGGATCACACCCGCCCCTACGGACATCTTCATCATCGGCGGCGGCGTGAACGGCTGCGGCATCGCCCGGGACGCCGCCGGACGGGGCCTGTCGGTGACACTGGCCGAGATGAACGATCTGGCCTCCGCCACCTCATCCGCCTCGACCAAGCTGTTTCACGGCGGTCTGCGCTATCTCGAATACTTCGAAATCAATCTGGTGCGGCACGCGCTCGCCGAACGCGAGGTCCTGCTCCGGGCGATGCCGCACATCAGCTGGCCGATGCGCTTTGTGCTGCCCTATCACCCGGATATGCGGTTCGAAGGTGAAACGCCGGTTTCCAAACTGATCAACACGGTGATGCCATGGATAAAGGGACGCAGGCCCGCGTGGATGATCCGTGCTGGTCTCTTCCTTTATGACCACCTTGGTGGGCGCAGGATATTGCCCGCCACGCGCACCCTTTCCCTGCGCGGCACGCCGGAGGGCGCGGCGCTTGACGACCGGTTCGCGCGTGCGTTCGAATACTCCGACTGCTGGATCGAGGACAGTCGCCTCGTTGTGCTCAATGCCCGCGATGCAGCGCGGCTTGGCGCGACGGTCCTGACCCGAACGCGTGTGATATCGGCAACGCGCGCGGACGGTCTGTGGCAGATCGAAACCGACGGCGTGCACGGCCCCCGGACCCATCGCGCGCGAATTCTCGTGAACGCGGGTGGCCCGTGGGTCGGTGACATTATCCAGAACACCGTGCGCATCAATTCAACCGAAGGGGTGCGGCTCGTGCGCGGCAGCCATATCGTCACAAAACTCCTTTATAGCCATGATAAATGCTACTTCTTTCAGGGCACGGACGGTCGCATCGTTTTCGCGATTCCCTACGAGTCCGATTTCACGCTGATCGGCACCACCGACATCGAGCACCACGATGCAGATAAGAAGCCCGAATGTACGCCTGAAGAACGCGATTACCTTATCTCGTTCGTGAACGCGTACCTCAAACACGACATTACCGTCGATGATGTCGTCTGGACCTATTCCGGCGTGCGGCCCCTTTATGACGACGGTGCAAAAACCGCCACTGCCGCGACACGCGACTACGTTCTGAAACTGGATGATACCGGTGCCCCCATCCTTAATATATTCGGGGGCAAGATCACGACGTACCGCAAACTGGCCGAAGACGCGATGGGCAAGCTTGCGCCACATTTCCCCGCGTTAGCCCCACATTGGACCGCCGGTGCGCCTTTGCCGGGCGGGGATTTCGATGTGTCGGATGTCGATGCGCTGATCGACGCGCTGCGCCGCGATTATCCGTTTCTGGGTGCAGCCTGGGCGCGTCGGTTGATCCGCGCCTACGGAACCGATGCGCGCAGTGTCCTTGGCCCGGCCCAGACCGCCGCCGACTTGGGCCGGGACTTCGGTGCAACCCTGACGGAAGCCGAAGTCCGCTATCTGGTTCGAACCGAATATGCCCGCAGCGCCGACGACATCCTGTGGCGCCGCTCCAAACTGGGTCTGCTGCTGGACAAACCGGCCGCTACCGCGCTTGATGCTTTCGTGACAACACTGACGGAGCCCGCATGACCGCCCGCCATATTCTCGCCATCGACCAAGGCACCACATCTTCCCGCGCGCTGATCTTTGATCAACAGATGCAGGTCGTCGCCACGGCCCAGGAAGAATTCAAGCAGCACTTCCCGCAATCGGGATGGGTCGAACACGACCCGCAGGATCTGTGGCAGACCACCCTGCGCACCTGCCGCGCGGCGCTTGAACAGGGGGTCTGCACCGCGCAGGATATTGCCGCCATCGGGATCACGAACCAACGTGAAACCACCATCGTCTGGGATACCGAGACCGGCGAGACGCTGGGCCGCGCTATCGTCTGGCAGGACAGGCGCACCGCCACGATGTGCCGGACCCTGCGTGACGCAGGTCTCGAAGATCTGATCGTCGCGCAGACCGGTCTGCTGCTCGACCCCTACTTCTCGGGAACCAAGCTGAAATGGATCCTTGACCGCCACGACGATGCCCGCCACCGCGCGCGCGCCGGCACTGTGAAATTCGGCACCGTCGACAGTTTTCTGATCTGGCATTTGACCGGCGGCGCGGTCCACGTTACCGATGCCACCAACGCCGCGCGCACGATGCTGTACGATATCCATCGTGGCACCTGGAGCGCGGAGATCTGCGATGCGCTCGACATTCCGTTGGAGATGCTGCCCGAGGTGAAAGACTGCGCCGCTGAGTTCGGCCACACCGACAGCGAGATTTTCGGTCCGCGCATCCCCATCACCGGCGTCGCGGGCGACCAGCAGGCCGCAACCGTCGGTCAGGCCTGCTTTGCCCCCGGCATGGTGAAATCCACCTACGGCACCGGCTGCTTTGCCCTGCTGAACACCGGCACCACGCCAGTGACTTCGCAAAACCGGCTTCTCACTACCATCGCCTATCAGCTTGACGGCACGCCGACCTATGCCCTTGAAGGGTCGATTTTTGTCGCCGGTGCGGTTGTGCAGTGGCTGCGCGACGGTCTGGGCATCATCTCGCAGGCGTCTGAGACCCACGCATTGGCCGACCGCGCCGATCCCGCGCAAGAAGTGATCATCGTTCCTGCTTTTGCGGGCCTTGGCGCACCCTATTGGAATCCCGACTGTCGCGGCGCGATCTTCGGACTGACACGGGGCACCGGACCCGCCGAAATGGCGCGCGCCGCGCTGGAAAGTGTCGGCTTTCAGACCCGCGATCTGCTGGAGGCGATGCACGCGGACTGGCAAGACACCGTCGCTGCTCCGACGCTGCGTGTGGACGGCGGTCTGGCATCGAGCGATTGGGCCATGCAGTTTCTCAGTGATGTCATCGACGCGCCTGTTGACCGACCCGCCAACCTGGAAACGACCGCGCTCGGGGCGGCCTGGTTGGCCGGGATGCACGCCGGGATCTATCCGGACATGGAAGCTTTTGCCGCCGGTTGGGCCGTGGAGCGAACCTTCACCCCCGTGATGGATCCAGATGACAGAGAAGCCCGCTATGCCGCATGGGGTCGCGCCCTGCGCGCAACGCTGTCTGTGTAGCAACCAATAGTAAGGCATGGTCAAAGATGCGGAAACTTGCGATAACCGGTTTTCGAAACACTGCACAGGCTGCAAGATGACCGACACCCCGAATGTCCCGAGCCACGAGCTTGTCTATCGCGCCGCACGCGATCTGATCCTGTTTGGAGAATTGACGCCCGGCGAGGCGGTGACAATTCAGGGTATCGTCGACCGCCTTGGCGCCGGTATCACCCCCGCGCGTGAGGCAATACGCCGCCTGACCGCCGAAGGCGCATTGCGCGCCAGCGACAACCGCCGCGTGGTTGTGCCGCAGCTTACCATGGACCAGCTACAGGAGCTGACTTACGCACGCACCGGTATCGAGCCACAGATCGCGCGCCTTGCCGCCGTTGCGATGGAAAGCGCGGACATTGACACGCTCGAAGCGATCGACGCACGCGTCAACGACGCAATCGAGCAGGGCGATATCCGCGGATATTTACGCCATAACCACGCGTTTCACTGGACCCTCTATGCCCATTCCGAAGCGGAAATCCTGATGTCCACAGCTGCTTCGCATTGGTTGCGCGCCGGGCCATCGCTGCGGGTGATGGTCATGCGCGCCGATGCACAGTTACTGCCCGATATGCACCAAGTCGCTCTCGCGGCCCTGCGCGATCAGGATTACGAAGCGGTCGGCGAAGCCGTCCATCAGGATATTCTTCAAGGTCATGCACATATCGCACAAGGCCTTGAAGAAAGTCTCTGATACGCGGGATAGAGACTACTTTGTGTGGTAATCTTCGATCACGGCCACCTCATGTTTTGATCCCAGAATAACCGGCACACGCTGATGGTGGCCGGTCGGGACAACTTCGAGAATACGGCCGGTTCCGGTGGACGACGCACCGCCTGCCGCCTCGACCAGCATTCCCATTGGGTTCGCCTCGTACATGAGGCGCAGCTTGCCGCCCTGTGCCGCGTTGCCACTGTCCTTTGGATACAGGAACACGCCGCCGCGCGTCAGGATCCGGTGCACATCCGCTACCATCGAAGCACACCAGCGCATATTGAATGTCTTGCCACGCGGACCATCCACGCCACGCAGGCAACCGTCGATATACTGGCGCACAGGCGCCTCCCACAGATCGTAGCGCGATGCGTTGATCGCGAATTCCTGCGTCTCAGGGGGGATTGTCATATCAGGTTGTGTCAGCAGGAAGGAACCGCTTCCGGGGTGGTGCGTAAACCCGTCGACCCCCTGCCCGGTCGTGATCACCAGACCGGTGGAAGGCCCGTAGATCGCATAGCCTGCAGCGATCTGCGCGGTACCCTTGATCTGCACCGCGCTGTCCGTTGTCTCGATTGACGCATCCAGACGGACAATGGAAAAAATCGTGCCAACCGACAGGTTCACATCCAAATTCGAAGAGCCATCCAGCGGATCGTAATAGACGATGAAATCGCCCGCTTGCGGGGTATCCTTGCGCCAGTTTACCGCGTCCACTTCCTCAGACACCAATGCCGCGACCCGCGTGTTCCTCCCCACCTGCGCCTGGAATATCTCGTCCGAAATCACATCCAGCGCCTTCTGTGCCTCGCCCTGAACGTTCTGTGTTCCGGCGGCCCCCAGATTGCCCGCGAACGCCCCATGCCGCACCTCGTCCGCAATCATGCGACAGGCCTCCGCGATGTCCTCGAACAGGATCATCAGATCAGTGTCCGTTGAGCCCGCTCTCAGATGCTGTCGCAATGTCATTTGTGTCATCGTCTTTCCTTTCCTTTTCAGGCGTTCTTCTTGCCCGCGACAAGCTGCGCCACCGCCTGCGCCAGCCAGTCGGGATCGACCGCGCCCGCTTTGAGCGTCACCGTCAGATCACCGCTTGCCGCCCGCTTAACCGCGACATGAACATCGCCGTTCTCCGCCCTGCTCACTTGCGTCTTTGTCTTCGGCGGCTTCGGGGCTTCGGACTTGCCCCGCAGACGCGGAATAATCTCGCGGAACGCCCGCTTTGGTGTGGCCGCAATATCAATTTCGGCAATGATCCTGTCGTGCAACTCGACACAGGCGCGGCCCAAAGACACATCGTTCTGACTGACTGACAATCGCTGCGCAATCTCGTGTTGCGACAGATCGCCGAGCGCATCGGCGATCAAACCGACCGACAACAGTTCTTCGAACCCTGACAGGTTCTTGCGCATGGTGTTCTCGTGAAACCGCTCTTCGAGATCGGCGAGCGCGGCTTCGCCCTCGACAGTGGACAGGACCGCGACCACCTTGCGGTCAAGCTGCCGGCACGCCGCCAGACGTCTGCGCCCCGACTGGATGATGAACTGATCCGCCGTGTCGAGTGGGTGGTCGTGATCGGGTTGCCAGTCGGGGTTTTTGGGCCGCACGCGGATCGCCTGCGTCTGGCCGCGCCGCTTGATATTGTCGACCAGCGCGGCGAACTCCGGGTCGTCCTCCCAGCCGGTTATGCGGTCGCTGCCGTTCGGATCCTCGATCTGCGAGGGCAACAACTCGATCGCGACGGTGCCGTTGAGGATTCCGTCGCTGAGAGTGGCACGGGTATCTTCCAGACGCTGGCGCAGCATGTTCATGGCGGTGCCGCCCCACATGCCACCCATGCCAGGCTTGCCCTCTGCGCCGATCTCGTCTTCAAGGGGTACGGTTGTCGCGTCCAGTTTGCGTTTACGGGCCATCAGCTCCACCTTTCCTTGATGAATTCATCCGCGAACCCACGCGTGGGTAAATGCGGCAATACCCGTGCGACCAAGCCGTCATTCACGGCATTTGCGTTTGCCATGAATGCCTTGGCCGAAGCGCGGCGAGTGCGGGGCGGCAAGTATTCGTAGATGCTTTTATACTCCTCCGCTGCGTTGGCAATCGCGTCGGAACGATTGTACCACACCTGGCTGATCTCGCGCGGGGAACGGCGGTACAGATCGAGGATCTGGTCGGTATCCTGATTGTTCTGCTCTTGCACGATGGTCGGCAACACCACATGGTTGCCGTTGCCGATCTCTAGATCGGCTTCGAACCCCATGATGAATTCCAAGTACTCCCCGATATTCCCGATGTACGTCGCAAGCGTGGCCAGATCGAACCCCTTCATCGTTTGTGGGATTACCACGCTGTCCGCCGCTATCAGGCCGTTCAATTGCATCAAGGTCAGCGATGGCTGCTGGTCGATTATGATCACGTCTAGCGCCTCGTTCAATGCGGATTCGAGGCGGGTAGGGTCGAATGCCCCCTCGGCGTTGCGCAGCTCGCTAACTGAAGTCGCAGGCGGATGCGCCGCGTCCCACTCCGCAATCGCATCGCGCAGCACACGGTAGACCGGCACGCCGCCGCGCTGGGATAGAAAAAACAGGCTGATGTCGCCATTTTGAATATTTGCGCCGCCCGGGATCAGGCGCACACCGGGCCAAGGCGTCGGACGCCAGATTGCGTTCAGCTCCTCCACCGTGCGCGGCGTCAACTCGGACGCGCCGGGATCGTCAACGCCCATAAATTCCGCAAGCGTCGGCGTGTCGGGCGCGAAGAGCGGCAGGTCCGCATCCGCGAAATACAGACTTGCAGTAGCCTGCGGATCGGCGTCGATCACCCCGACGCGCAAGCCGTAGAACAACGACAGGTACTGTGCGAAATGGGCGGCAGTCAGGGATTTTCCCGTGCCGCCTTTTTGCGCGCCAAAGGTGATCACCTTGAGCGGATCGCCGCGCTGGCGCCAGTACAGGTGATCCCGCCGTGCGCCGGGGCGACTTGCAAGGATCCCGCGGATGGTCAGGATTTCGGAGGGAGAGAAGCTACGCTCCCGACCGATCCGTTCGCCTTCGGGATAATGTGGTTCATCCTTGGCAATGCGCGCAAGGTATGTCACGTCAACACCAAGAAACTCCGACACTTCCGTCTGCGAAAACCGGCGCGAGACACGGCTGCGCATGGTTAGATCCCGCTGGAGTTTGGTATTCACCTGCGCCATGACGCGGCTGAGATTGCGAATGAACTGCTCGAACTGTCCGTAGGCCATTATTATTATATCCGCGGATATTTCTACGCCGCGACCGTGGCGGAGATTGCCGCCGAGGGCAACCGTTCGCGGTAGAGTTTCCACCGTCGCAGATAGGATTTCAGAAGTTTCTGTTCGGTCGCTGCATCAGAGATGACTGGCAAAGCCTTGCAGAGCCGGATCAGCTGAAACTTGCTTGGCGGTTTACGCCAATGCGGCTGCCAGTCCTCCTGCAACGCGCAAATCAACCTGGCAAGCGCGGCCTGCGTCGGCAAGTACGCAACCAGCGCAGGGCCAATGCCGAGCGGCGGCGCCGATTTCAGGCCAACATTGGCGAAAAATCTGGAAAGTGCGGCGTCAATATCCGCGGATATTGGCCGATCGCTGACAGGTATCGCGCGGTTGGTGGCAGAACGGGACCTGGCGATCAGCGTGTCGGAAGGCCAGCTCTCAAAATCAGGGTAGGGCGCCTTACCAACGGCGATCTTCCACCCAGAAAGGATATCGACCACTTCCGACGGCTTTGACGGAGAGTGATTATTATGAATATGATTTTTAGTTTCTAACGGGCGTTCAGCAGGTTGAACGGTGCGTTCAGCCCGCCTGCGGCTTTTTCCGAGGCCCGCGCGCCATTCTTTCCAGAACGTCACGGTGTAGCGGAGGCGGTAATTGTACCCGTTCGCCATTTTCTGTTCTTCGGTGGTGATCACGCCAACGTCCCGCAGTTCAGCAATATAACCGGAGATAGCAGCGCGCGAACGGCCAAGCTTGCGTCCGACCTGTGCGAGAGATGGCCAGCACTGGCCTTCGGCGTTCGCCATGCGGCACAGTTCTGCGAGCGTACGGAAAGCGCCGGGTGTCAGTTCAAGGTCAAACACGGCGACGGGAAAAGCGACAAACCCCTTGTTAGGGTCGCAATCTAGTATTTCAGACATAAAAGCTCCTTGCACCGCAAGCAGGGCTTGCGGCGATTCGGTTGCTTTGGTACTGTCATGAGTAAGCAAACGGACAGTGTCAAAGCGGACATTGACGGAATGGGCTCGTATGGCTGCAACCATGCGGGCCCTTTGTTTTCATGCGAATGTCAGGATCTGCTGCGCCTCCATCGTGGTTTCATGCGAACCCAAAAGATACCGTCATTGCGGATGCCTTGGTTGGGTTGTCTGCCTCTGAAAGGGTGTATCCCCTCTTAGTCCCTGTATTAGGCCACAGATTATATCAAATGCAATGACTAATCTCGTGCAGGCGTTGCCAGTGCCGCGCGACAGGCCGCGAACCGGGGCTGCCTGCGTGGATGGGCAAGCCGGAAAGAACCCGCTAACATCGTCCGAGGGAGAGCGCCGATGGAAAGATGGATAGCTGTAGACGTACAGGCGGACGCGGCCCGGATCCGAATGATGGAGCAGCGGCGCGTGATTGACGATCATCTGGTTCCGCTGGATGTGAAATCGTCTTCGATGCAAAATGTGGTCGACGCGGCCCTTCCGCTGCTCGGGTCGTACATTGGTACCAATGGTACAATGCCGTTGATCTGTGCCGGTGCTGACGATGCGCCGCAGGTACCGGTGCCGTGCGCGCCGCCTGCCGCATCGCAGGCCCAAGATCCGCGCCTGAAAGCCTATGTTCTGCCGGGCCTTGTGCAATCACGACCCAAAGACGCGGTCGGACACGAAATCGCGCAGATCAGCGGCTGCATGGCCGCGCGTCCGGAGTGGGATGGGGTTCTGTGCCTGCCCGGCGCGCGGTCGGTCTGGGTCCATATCAGCGCCGGCGAAATCGTCAGTTTCCGCAGCTTTCTGTCGCCGGAACTCATCAAGGTAATCGCGGCGCGTTCCAGTCTTGCGCCGATGCTGTCATCCGACAAGTGGGACGAAACGGCTTTCGGGCAGGCGTTGGGCGATGCGATGTCACGGCCGGAAAATCTGGCTGCGGCACTCGCGTCGATTCAGGTGCAGGATGCGCCGCCGGAGGTCGCGCACGCGCAAGTGGCGGCGCTCTTGATCGGAATGGAGCTTGCCGCCGCGCGCCCCTATTGGCTGGGGCAGGATGTTTCCATTGTCGGTACCGGCGTTCTGGCGGCACAGTATCACGCCGCGCTGACAGGGCAGGGGGTGCCGGCTGCGATCCTGGACGGCGACGATATGATGCTGCGCGGTTTCATCCGCGCCTACGAGGAACTGTATCCATGACGGCAAAAATATTCGATGCAACGCAATGTCTGCTGGGGGAGGGGCCGCTGTGGCATCCTGAACGGCAGGCGTTGTTCTGGTTCGATGTGATAAACAAACGGCTCTACGGTGAAGGTCGTGTCCGGCAGTTCGACGAACGTGTTTCGGCAGCGGGATGGGTGGATCACGATACGCTGCTCGTCGCGTCGGAAACGCAGCTTTTCACGCTGGATCTGGAGACTGGGGCGCAGCGACACATCGCCCCGCTGGAAGCGGATAATTCCATAACCCGATCGAACGATGGCCGTGCGGATCCATTTGGCGGGTTCTGGATCGGCAGCATGGGGCGGCGTTTTGAAAAGGGCGCAGGTGCTATCCACCGGTACTATCGCGGCACGGTAGAAACGTTGTATACGGACATCACCGTCGCCAACGCGATCTGCTTCACGCCGGACAGGCAATTCGCTTATTACACCGATACGCCTGCCCGGCAGGTGATGCGGCAGGCGCTCGATACCGAAGGTTGGCCCAAGGATGCGCCGGAGGTGTTCATAGATACCCGCGACGAAGGATTGAACCCTGACGGGGCCGTCGTCGACATGGAGGGATGTCTTTGGATCGCCCAATGGGGGTCCGCGCGGGTGGCCCGCTATGGGGCGGATGGCAGTTTCATGGGGGCAGTCAGTGTGGGCGCACGGCAATCAAGCTGTCCGGCCTTCGGCGGACCGGATCTGAGCACACTTTACGTCACATCGGCGGCGGTGAAACTCGACGGTCCGATGGAGGGGAAGACCTTTGTCTGCGAGACGCAGGCAACGGGCCAGCGTGAACACCGCGTGATTCTGTAACCGTCAGCCCGTGAGGCCCAGACGCGATTGCAGCCGCGCCGCAGCATCGAGCGGCAGATCAATGTGATCCATATATCCCATGACCGACCCGTAGGTCGCGTCGATGTAGGACAGGAACCCCGCCATCGTGCTGGCAGGGCTTTCGAGCAGACGCGCGTAGGCCTCTACATCACCACCCCGCGCGCGCGAGGCGTCGAGGAACTGCGCCACGAGATCGGGAATCAGCGCCTCGGTCATGGCGTAATCCGCGACAATCTCGCGCGGTGTCACGCCGGCAATTCCCAAGAGCAGTGCCGCGATGATGCCGGTCCGGTCCTTTCCGGCGGTACAGTTGAACAGAACGGCCCCTTCCCGCACCTCGGAAATCCGGCTCAGAATGTCGCGGATCGCCGTTCCCCGGGTTTCGATCGCCGTGACATAGAAGGCAAGCAGCGGATGGCCGTCCGGTGCCTCGCCCTCGGCGAGTGCTGCGGGCGACAGGGCCCCGAACAGGGGTAGATTGACGAACTCGACGCCGGGATGCGTGCCGAACAGACTTGGCGCCTCCATGACTTCGGCGGGTGTGCGCAGGTCGACCACTTGCCGCAGCCCTTCGAAATGCAGCCGCGAGGCTTCGCCGTCCTCCAGACGATGCAGGCAATCGGCGCGCAAAAAACGACGCCACGGTATCTGGGTGCCCTGTGCGGTCGTGTATCCGCCCAGATCGCGCAGATTATAAGTGCCGCGAACGGTGAGATGGCGCGCGGGGGTGCTCATGTGGGAAATCCTGTCATTGTTCATAGATAGCGTGCCGCGATTGAGGCTTCAAGATCCACGCGGCGCTGGATAGGTTCGGACAAAAGGAGCCGCCATGACCGACCCTGCCTATTTCCTGTACCACTCCATCGGCCAGTACCCGCAAAAGGCGCAGGACATGGAAGCGGCGTTGGCCCAATTCGCCCGCGTCTGGGGGGCGGTTGACGATGCGCAATGGCCAGGGATGCTGTCTGCGCGGGCGGAGTTCATCGACCTGTGGTGCGATCTGATCGGTGCCGAGCCCGGCACGCTCACCTCTGCCGACAACGTCACGACCGCGCTTTATTCCGTGATGGGATCGCTGGGCGCGCGTTTGCGGGGCAAGCGTGTCCTGATCGCAGCGGACTGCTTTCCATCGCTTCATTTCCTGCTGAACGGTCTCGCGGGGCGGATGGGATTTACGCTCGATACCGTCCCGCTGCGCGCGGGCGCGTTTTGGGTGACGGACGACGACATGATCGCGGCCTGGGGGACGGATGTGGGGCTTGCCCTTCTCACCTTCGTGACGTCGACTGCCTCGCACCGTCCCGATCTGGGGCGGTTGTTGGCGCATGGGCGCGATATTGGATCGCTTGTTGGTGTGGATCTGACGCAAGGCATCGGCATCATTCCGTTCTCGTTGCGCGACACGCCCGTCGATTTCTGTGTATCCACCACGTTGAAATGGCTGTGCGGTACGCCGGGGGCGGGGATCGTCCAGATGCGCGCCGATCTAATTGCCGAGGCCGCACCGGAGCTGCGCGGATGGTTCTCGCAGGAAAACCCGTTTTCATGGGAACTGGATGGTTTTGCCTACGCGCCAGACGCGCGACGGTTCGACCACGGGACGCCTTCCCTGATGGCGTGCATCGGATCTGTTCCGGCGCTGAAGTGGCATAGATCGCAGGAAACCTTGCTCTCGCACAACCGCCGCTTGACCAAAGCAATTGCGACGCGGGCCGAGGCGGCTGGCATGCAGATCGCTTCCCCACAAGCAGCTGCGGCGCGGGGCGGATCACTGATGTTGCGGCTGCCCGACCGGGTCGATGCAACGGCGCTGGTGGATCATTTGCGCACGCGGCGCATCCACGTTGACGCACGCGGGCAGATCCTGCGCCTGTCGCCCGGCGCGATCACCCGAATGGATCATGTAGAACGGTTGTTCGAGGCGCTGAAATCCCAGATCCAGTGCGGTGCCTGAAGATTGTCGCAGAACCGCTGTATCCTGTTCATCGCCCCGTCCGCGCCGATGTCGATGCTGTCGCGGTCGCACGGCTTTGTGGGTGGGATGGCTTTGTGAGTGGGATGAAGTTGCTTTCTTTGCCAAGGTACGCTTGTTCCCGTGCGCGAAACATGACTCCATGATCGTGCAGGAATGAAAAAGGGTCAGGGATATGAAGAAGATTGCCGTTGTCACCGGTGCCGCGGGCGGTATGGGGCGCGCCATCGTGGCGCAGCTGTTGGAGGACGGAATGTTGGTCTGCGGACTGGACGTGGATCGTGCCGGTCTGGATGATCTGGCGCAGGACGACCGGTTCACCGGTATCGTCACCGACCTGACGGACGGGGCCGCGACCAACGCCGCCTTTGCCCGGATCGAGGCGGCGCACGGCGGGGTGGATGCGCTGGTCAACAACGCGGGCACCTGTCTCATGTCGGAGTTCCCGGATATCCCCGAGGCCGAATTCGAAAAGCAGATGGCGCTGAACTTTTCCGGCGCGTTCCACTGTTGTCAGGCGGCGGTCAAGCAAATGATGGGGCGCGCGGGCGTGCGCAAGATCGTCAATATCTCGTCAAACGGCGCGTATAATTTCGACGCCTTCGATCCGCCGCATTACCGCGCGTCGAAGGCTGCACTCGACACGCTGACCAAGGACCTCGCGCGGCGTTATGCAACCGACAAGATCGCGGTAAATTCCATCGCTCCCGCAATGACGGAAACGCCGCTGTTCGGCGTGGTGAGCAAGGAAGTGCTGGACAAGGCGATTGCCCAGATGCCGCACGGCCGCGCGATGCAGCCCAGCGAGATCGCCGCGTGGGTCGGGTTTTTGATCTCCCCCGCCGGTGACATCTCCAGTGGCAATGTCATCATCCTCAATCAGGGGCGCGACGTGCGGTAGCCCTCAGGTGAACCAATCGGGCGCTTTTTTCAGGTCCGGCCACTGGTCGGGGCTGTGGCCATAGATCACCATCGCGTCGCGGTCCTGCGCCATTTTCATGATCCGCGCGCCGTGGTGGATCGCCAGGGTTTCATCCCATGATCCTGAGAACTTCTCGTCGATTTCCGCCGCGCGGCTGATCGCGTCGGAGGTCAGCAGGATCGCGCCGGTGTTGGGCAGGTCGATCATGAAGGCAAGCTGGCCGGGCGCGTGGCCCGGACACAGCAGCACGGTAAAGCCAGGACCGATTTCGGTATCCTCTTCGATCAGAATATACTCGGCGTCGGGCCAGTCCATCGACTGTTTACCCGACCAATAAAGCGGACGGGGCAGGGCGCGCTCGGCCGCCGCGATCAGGATCGGCACACCGGGAAAACCGGCCATATCGCCCACATGGTCGATGTGCGTGTGGCTTTGGATCATCAGCGTCACGTCGGATTTCGACAGCCCCAGCTTGGCCAGTTGCGGGCCGACCATGTTGTCGGGCGTCACGGACAGCACGCGACCGAAACTGCCGAGATCATCCTCGCGCGTCGCCGCCTTGGCATCTTCGGCGTATTTGGGCGGAAAGCCGGTGTCGATCAGCACGGTCTCATCCGCGTCCGTCTGGATGACAAAGCCGCAGATGCCGATGATGCGCCCGTTGGCGTGGACCTGAAACAGACCGTAATCAAGTACCGCCATGCGAATGGGTTTGCCCTTCAGGCGGGTTTGGTTTTTCATGTCAATCACCTCGCGCAACTGCACGCGAGTAAGCGAGGGCGCGGAATGAAAGTCAAGATACACACGTTGTTTCAATATCTTCTGGAGACCACGCAAGCGGAGCCTGAAGCCATCGTGGGGTTCTCGCTGGCTGACTCTCCGGTGCTTGGCGATTTCCTGCCCGACCTTGATCCGACGCTGAGGCTGGACTGGAACAACCGTGATTTTACCGGTCTGCCTGAGCTGAAGGAGCACGTCTTACGGCAGGCGAGTCTGGGCGGCCTGTTCACGCCTGCCGATGTTCTGATCACCGCCGGTGCGGCAGAGGCGAATTACCTGGCGATCATGCAGCTGGTGCAGCCGGGCGACGAGATCGTGATCGAGACGCCGGGCTGGCCGCAGGCCGAGGTTCTGGCCAAGGCGATCGGCGCGGATATCGTCAAGGTCACGCGACGCGAGGAGGAGGGATGGCACCTGCCGCTGGACGCGCTGGCGGATGCGGTATCCGCAAAGACGCGGATGATCTTTCTAACCAACCCCAACAATCCCACGGGGGATCTTTTGTCGGATGCGGAGCTGCGCGAGGTGGTGCGCATCGCGGACCGGGCGGGTGCGTGGCTGCTGGTGGACGAGGTCTATGCCGGGCTGGAATGGAACGGACCGCGCGCGGCCTCCGTCGCGGGGATGTACGCACGCGGGATCACCACAGGCTCGGTCAGCAAGGCGCTGGGTCTGCAGGGCCTGCGCACCGGGTGGCTGATCTGTCCCGATGCAGGTATGGTGCGCGATGCGGTGATCCTGCGCGAAAACTCTTCGGAAATCATGAACATCATGGGCGAGGTGATCGCCGAAGTCGCACTGCGCCCCGACCGCTATGACGCCGCAATGACGCAGGCACGCGGCGCGGGCAAGGCGCATCTGACGCAGATGAACGAGTGGATCGCGGCGCAGCGGGGACTTGGCTGGGTCAGCCCGCGCGCTGGTCTGATCGGGCTGGGCCGCTTGCCTGAGGGCATCGACAGCGATGCGTTCGCGCGATTCCTTCTGGGCGATCCTTACCGCACATTCGTGCTGCCGGGCAGCGCCTATGATCAACCCGGACATATCCGTCTTGGCGTGGGCGGCGGCGCGTCGGTCAATCTGTCGGACGGGCTCGACCGGCTTTCCTGCGCGCTCTCGGATTGGCAGGCAGCCACACCGGTTTGACTCAACCCTGCACGCGGTGCGTGCCAGCGATGTAGCCAAGCACCGTGGCCGCCAGCAGACCGTTGCCGGACAGATATCCGCTGTCGCCTGCGCCCGATACGCCGCAGGCCGCCCCTCCGGCGGCGTACAGGTTGTCGAAGCAACCGCCGGACGCCCGGCGCACCAGCGCGCTGTCAGGATCGATGTCCAGACCGCCTTGGGTATGGAACAGCGCCCCTGTCACCTGAACGGCGCAGAACGGCGGCTGCAGGCGGGGCACATCCCAGTTGCGTCCGAAGGAATCCGTCTTTGCATAGGGGAGTTCATCGACTGTGGCCGCAAGAACGCCCCGCGGGAACTTGCAAAGTTCTTCCAGTGTTTCGATGCTGCCGGCCTGTAATATCGCGCCCTGCGTTTCCGCCTGTTTGAAGTCGGCGAATTGCCGTGCGGTCCCCCCGATGCGCGCATCGAAAATGGTCCATGCCACACCGCCCGGTTGCGCGAGCACGGCGCGCGCGGCCTCGGAATAGCCTTGCGCCTCGTTCCAAAAGCGTTTGCCTTCGATGTTCACCTGAAAACCACCTTGGCTGATGACCGCCCATGTGATCAGTATCCCGTGCGGGTGGGCGACGTTGCCGTGGCCCTGATACGCGCCGAGATGCCGGGTGGCGGCGCCCAACGCCGTGCCCCACAGCACGGCCTCGCCCCGATTGCCGTCGTGGCCGAACCACACCCCGTTATCGATATCGGGCATGTGAGCGGACACCATCTCGCGATTTCCCCCAAATCCGTTGCAGGCAAGAATAATGCGTCCCGCGCCAATGGTCTCGTGGCTGCCGTCGGGTAGGGTAAGGCGAGCGCCGGACACGCGAGCGCCCTTGGCGTAAAGCACATCGGCGCGGCGATCGCAGATCAGCGGAATGTCCAGCGCCTCGATCCTGCTGCGCAGCGCGTCGATAAGCTCGGCTCCCGATCGGGCCGGCAGCCCGTGCATCCGCCGCCGGGCGTGGCCGGGGTAATCGAAATCGGTGATGACGGAAAACGGCAGGCCGTGCCTATCGGCCAGCCATTCGATCACCGGAGCCGCCCCTTGCGCGAGCGCGTTTTCCAGCGCGTGCTCGTTTTCGTCGTGGGCCTTTGCGCGGATATCTGCGGCAAACAGGTCGGGCGTGTCGTCGATGGCTTCCGCGCGCTGAAACCGGGTGCCGGCGGCCGGGATCAGACCGGCGCTGAGCGCGGTTGAGCCGGTCGGCAGCGGATCTGCTTCGACAATCATAACGTCCTGTCCCGCCTCGTGCGCGGCAAGTGCAGCAACCATTCCACAGGCGCCCGCGCCGATGATCAGGGTTTCGACGTCGATATCGTAACTTTCGCGCGGCAGCTGGACCTCAGGATCGGCCATCGAATTTCTTTCCCAAAGATAGCATTTCCGGCGTTCCGATGGCGTCGTTCAGTCCATCAAAATCATGCATCCGGTCCGAGAAGGGCTTGTTAGAGCCTGCTTTGTGGAGACTCGCATAGTAATCCTGCGCCGTGCGGGCCAGCGCGCGCACGATGCCGCCGGGAAAGATAACCACGTCGAATCCGATCTCCTGCAACGCATGTGCCGATGAAATCGGCGTCGCGCCGCCTTCGACCATGTTGGCGAGCAGCGGCACGCGGCCCTTGAAGCGCGCGGGGATGTTAGCCAGCTCGTCGCGGTCGCGCGGAGCCTCAATGAACAAAACATCGGCACCCGCCTCGATATAGGCATCGGCACGGTCCGCGGCGGCGGAAAAACCTTCCACTGCGATGGCATCCGTGCGCGCGACAATCAGCGTATCGTGCCGGCGTGCATCAGCCATCGCGGCGATCTTGCCTGTCATCTCGTTGACGGGGATCAGCGATTTGTCCGACAGATGCCCGCATTTCTTCGGATAGGTCTGGTCCTCCACCTGCAAGGCGGCCGCGCCCGCGCGTTCGTAGCTTTGCATGGTGCGCCGCGCATTGAGCGCGTTGCCAAAGCCGGTATCGGCATCCATGATCACCGGCAGATCCGTGCGGTCCGCGATCAGCGCCATCGTCTCCGCCATTTCGCTCGCCGTGGTCAGGCCGATGTCGGGACGGCCCAGCCGGGTGTACGCGACTGCGGCACCGGAGAGATACAGCGCCTCGAACCCCGCATCGGTGGCCAATGCGGCGGTCAGCCCGTCGTAGACGCCCGGCGCGATAAGGATTTCCGAAGCGGTCAACCGGTTGCGCAGGATCATGACGCACCGCCAATCAGGGCGGTGGCCTGTGCGCAGGTCGTGATCTTCGAAACCGAGCCGAGCGAAACGAGTGTCGCATCGTGCACGTCTGCCTTGAACGCGGCGCATCCATCGGACAGCAGGATCGTGTGAATGTCGCGCAGATGCGCGTCGCGCACGGTGCTGGCGACACCGCCGTTGGTTACGATCCCGCCGATGATCAGCGTGTCGATGCCCGTTTTGCGGAGGACATATTCGAGGCGGGTCTGGTAGAAGGCGGAATAGGCGACCTTTTCGACCGTGAAATCGGCGGGGGCCAGTGTATCGGTAAGCGCGTGGCCGAAGCTGTTGGGGGCGAAATCGCCCTTGGTCAGGAATGGGCGTAATGTCCTGAGGTGCTCGGCAATCAGCGGCTCACCTGCGCGTCCGGGTACCAGGGTGAACTGCGCGGAAATATATGTACCGCCCGCCGCGAGCAACACGTCGCGCAAGGGTTTGATCCGGTCGGGCAGGGCCGCGATCGCCTCCGCCGATTGTCCGGCACGTCCGTACGCGCCTTCGGGGTGCAGAAAGTCGTTCTGAAGATCGATTGTCAGAAGTGCGGTGCGCGCGGGGATCATGGGGTCGCCCTTTCAATCAGTGTATTTCCGAAGGCGTCGATGCGCCCGACAAGATCGGGTTCGATCAGCACGGTCGTGTCCGGCTGCTCCAGAATCGCCGGACCGGCAATTTCGGCACCCACCGGCAGGGCAAGCCTGTCGTAGAGTTTGGTTTCGTGCCACGCGCTATCGAAGTAGACTTGACGCGTGCCCTTGAACGCCGCCTCGACGGAACCACCCGCCGGGGCGAGCGTGGCCAGATCAAAGCGCGGCCGTTTGCCCGTCACCGCAGAGCGCAGGTTGATCACGCGTCGGGTGCCGTTCGCCAGCAGTCGACCGTATGTGGCGCGGTAGGCGCCGTCGAACGCTTCGCCGATCTGGTCCTGCGTCGGTGCGGACACCTGCCCGTCCGTTACATCGACATTCACCGGCACGCTAACGGTGTGGGTCTGGCCGAGGTAGGCCATGTCGAAAGTGAATGTGGTCTCGCGCGCCTCAAAGGTCGTACGCGCGGCGTCGAGCATGGCGAGCCCGTCGTCGACGTGGCGTTGCATCTGCGCGCCGATGGCCTGCGCATCGATCCCGTCGAGCATGGCGTTGACGGTCTGCACGAAATCCTGCCGCATATCGGCGATGACACAGCCCATCGCGGAGGTGACACCGGGATAGCGCGGCACGATGGCCCGGGCGAGGCCCACATCGGCCAGCATCGCACCGGAATGAAGCGCGCCGCCGCCACCGAACGGCATAAATGCAAAGCGTTTCGGGTCGAACCCGCGTTCGATGGAGACAAGCCGCAGCGCCCCCGCCATCCGGCTGTTGGCGACGCGCAGGATTGCCTCTGCGGCGGCCAGCGCATCGAGGTTCAGCGGCTTGCCCACATGTTCGAGGATTGCGGCCTTGGCGGCCTCTACATCAAGACGGGCAAGCTTGCCGCCGATGGGATTGTCGGGGTCGATCCGGCCCAGAACCACGTTGGCATCCGTCACGGTGGGGCGGGTATTGCCCTGGCCGTAAGCAACAGGGCCGGGCGTCGATCCCGCGCTTTCCGGCCCGATGTTAAGCAATCCGCCTCTGTCCACCCAGGCGATGGATCCGCCACCCGCGCCGATGGTCGTGATTTCGATCATCGGGGAGCGGACGACCATGCCGAAGTCGATGGAGGTTTGCGGGGACAGCATGCTTTCGCCCTTGGCAATCAGCGACACGTCGAACGATGTGCCGCCCATATCGCCGGTGATGACGTCGGGAAAACCTGCTGCCTGCGCGATATAGCCTGCAGCGATCACCCCGGCGGCGGGACCGGACAGCGCCGTGCGCACTGGCAATTTCGCCGCAGTGTCCACATCCATCACGCCGCCGTTCGATTGCACGATCATGAACTCGCCCCCGAACCCGCCATCCTTCAATGCGGTTTCCAGCCGGTTGAGGTACCCCGACACTTCGGGCTGAAGATAGGCGTTGAGCGCGGTGGTCGAGAACCGTTCGAACTCGCGGATCTCGGGCAGGATTTCGGAGGAGGAAGAGACATGCGCGTTGGGCCATATTTCGCGGACGGCGGCGACGGCTTTGACCTCGTTTTCAGCGTTGGCGTAGGAATTGGCGAACAGGATCGCCACGGCGCGGCAATCATCCGCGATCAGCTGGCGGGCGGCGTCGCGCACGGCGTCGAGATCGACGGGCGTGCGGATTGTACCATCGGCAAGCGTGCGTTCAGGCACCTCAAGACGGTGTGCGCGGTCGACCACGGGCGTGAACTCTCCGCGCAGACCCCATGTGCGGGGTCGGTCGCGGCGGCGCATTTCCAGCACATCGCGCAGACCGGCAGTGGTAATCACACCGATCTTGGCACCCTTGCGTTCGAGCAGCGCGTTGGTACCGGCGGTGGTGCCATGCACAACAACGGACACCGTCGATAGGTCATCGACGCGCGCCCCGATGGCGCCCAGAAACCCGCCCGACTGGTCCGGGCGCGTTGTCGGCACCTTGGCGACCTGCGCCTTGCCGGTCGCTTCGTCGAGAACGAAAATGTCGGTGAATGTGCCGCCCACGTCGACACCGATCATGCGGCTGCTCATTGTGTAACCTCCTGCCACGCCGGGCCATAGTCTGTGTCGGCCTTGTCGGGCGAGAGGAACCCTGCGGCAACGTCGCGCGCCACCGCTTCGGGTGCGCGGTCGGAGGGTGCGCCGTACCCCCCACCGCCGGGTGTGTCGAGCCGCACGGATTGCCCTTGTTCGAGACGGATACCGACCATTTTCGAGGCCATCGGCGGGTGATGCCAGCCGTCGTCCTGCTCATAGCTGAACACGTTGAGCGCCGCATCGCCGCCGCCCGCCACGCCGTGCGGGGCATAGCGTCCGCGCTCTCCGAACAGGAACGCTTTCGCGCCGTTGCCCTCCAGCACTTCGATCTCATAGGTGGCACCCATGCCGCCGCGATGCATCCCCGCGCCTGCGCTGTCAGGGCGCAGGGCCCACTGTTTGAACATCACCGGATAGGCGGCCTCGAGGATTTCCATCGGCGGAATCGTTGCGGTGGAGATCGGCGCGTTGCCGTGGTTGAGCCCGTCGCTTTCGGCGGAGCCGCCATGCCCGCCGCCGTAAAAGCTGAACATTACCCACGGCTGACCATTGTCACGCTTGCCCGAGATCGACAGCGCGTTGATCGTGCCATAGGCGTTGGCCACCACGCGGTCCGGGGCGGCCCCGGCTGCGGCGGTAAATATCACGTCGATCATCCGCAAGATCGTCTCCGTATATCCGCCAACGGGGGCGGGGAAGGGGGCGCACAGGAGCGAGCCGTCAGGGATCTTTACGTTGATGGGGCGCATCACGCCCGCATTGGCCGGAAGGCTGGGGAAAATATGTTTGATCGCGACATAGGCCGTAGCGACCGCGGTAGGCAGCGCGATGTTGACCGGACCGGCACAGCGCGGCGCGGTGCCGTCAAAATCCAGCGTCATGGTGTCGCCGCTGATCTCAAGGGCGACCTTGATCGCGAGCGGCGTATCTGTGATGCCATCGTTATCGAGGTAATCTGTCGCCTCCCAGCGGCCATCGGGCAGATCCGAAAGCTCTGCGCGCATCAACGCTTCCGCACGGTCCTGCAGCGCATCCAATGCGGCGCGTACCGTATCCGCACCGTATTCCGCCAACAGCTCGTCCATCCGGCGCACGCCGAGGTCGAGCGCGCCCAATTGTCCGTTCAGATCGCCCTGTGCGGATTGCGGCAGGCGGGTGTTGCGCATGAGGATCTCGATGATGTCAGTCTGCGTCTCGCCGCCTTTGACCAAGCGCACGGGCGGCAGCACGAAAGCCTCCTGAAACGCGTCTGTGGCCGCCGGGTTGTAGTTGCCCGGCACGGCACCACCCACATCGTGCCAGTGACCTACCGAGGCGAGATAGCAAAACAGCTTCCCATCGTGAAAATAAGGTCTGACAAGGCGCATATCGCTCAGATGGGTGCCGCCGATGTGCGCATCGTTGAAGATATAGATATCGCCGTCTTCCAAATCACCGTTCTTCGCCGCCTTGTCGATCACCGCCTTCACGGCGAACGACATCACACCGACAAAAATCGGCAGGCCGGATTTGCCCTGTACCAGCGTGTCGCCCGATACCGCGTGATACAGGCCGTGCGAGGCATCATGCGCCTCCGCGATGATCGGGTTGAAGGCCGCACGAAACAGGGTCGCGTCCATCTCGTCGGCGATCTGCTCCATGCGTCCGGCCAGTACGGCCAGCGTGATCGGGTCGATTTCTGTAGTCATGACAATGCCTTTGTTTCTGCGATGTCGTTCCAGACATCCTGCCGGGTCAAAAGGCCCTGAATCACCTCGAAGCGGTCGATGAACCGGATGCCGTCGAAGGCGGTGCCATCAGGCCATTCGCCCGACAATGTGCCACGACAGTAGACGATTGCGGCCTCGCCAGCGGATTGCATTGCGTCGATGCCTTCGTAGGTCTTGGCGACAAAGCGGTAGCGGGGCGCGGCCCAGTCGATCATCTCGGTCAGGGTGGTCATCGGTGCGGTGGCTGGAAAAGTCATGGTGAATCCCGCGCCCAGCATGCTGCCCGCAGTGTCCAGATCACGCGCCTCCATCGCGGCGAGAAAGCGACGCACGGTTTCGGCGGGGTCGGGCAGGGCAGGCGCGGGGGTGCGCCGTTCACGGCCACGCATGTAGTCGTTCGATTGCATCTCGTGGATCATGACCGTGACGGCCTCGGGCGGCGCGGGCACGACGATGCGCACGGCGTCCGTCAATGCGTGGCTCAGGCGGGTCTTGTCGGCGTCCGAGTACCCTTCGAGCACATGAATTTGCAGTACCGGCACGTCTGTCCTCCTCTGAAAGCTGTATGTTTTGTAATACAGATTAGACGTTAGGCATAGATCAAATTTTTCGGCCAAAAGCAGATAGATTTCTTGCATTTGTGTTTTTCGCCGTTAGGCTTGCCATACCGGAAAGGGTTCAAAAGTATGCCTGACAGACCTTCTGTGAAAACGCAGAGCGGCCTCCCCGAGGGGGGCAAGGCGCGGCGTGTCTATCTTCAGTTGCACGACGAAATCGCGCGGGGTGTCTATCCGGTCGGCGACATCCTTCCCGGCGAGCAAAAGCTGGCGGCGGCGCTGAACGTCTCACGGGTCACGGTCCGCCGTGCCTTGGACGCGCTGGATGCGGACGGGTTGATCGAGCGGCGCGCGGGGGCCGGTACGCGGGTACGCGCATCGACGGCGACGCCCTCGATGGCTGCCGATTTCACGACGCTGATGCCGCAGGTCGTGGAGATGGGCCAGACGACGACGGCGCGGTTGCTGTCGTTCAGCTATGGGCTGCCGCCCACGGGCGTCGCCGCCGCGATGAAGCTGGGTTCGCAGGCGCGCGTGCAGACCGCCGTGCGCTTGCGGTTGGTCGAGGGACAGGCGTTTTCGCATCTGACGACCTACGTCCCCGAAGCGATTGCCGAGAATTATACCGAGGCCGAACTGGCCACGACGCCGCTGTTCCGGTTGCTGGAGCGGTCGGGCGTCGAGGTCGAGACAGCGGATCAAAGCGTCAGCGCGACGCTCGCCTCGCCGGACGTCGCCGAGGTGCTGGGGCTGAGCGTCGGCGCACCCTTGCTGTCGCTCAACCGTGTCGTGCGTGACGTGGACGGGCGGGGGGTGGAATACCTCGCGGCCCTTTACCGCCCCGACATGTTTAAGCTGGAGATGATGCTGAGCCGTGTGGGCGCCGGCGAAGGCCGGCATTGGGAGCCGGTGGTGAACAAGGCGATGCAGGAGGCTGCGGAATGACGGCGCGCACGATGCTCGACAAGCTGTGGGACGCACACGAGATCCTCAGGCGCGACGATGGCACATCCCTGCTGTGGGTGGACCGGCATCTGGTGCACGAAGGGTCGCACCACGCGTTTGCCAAGCTCAAGGAACGCGGTATGCCGGTCGCACAGCCGGACCTGACATTCGGGGTTGTCGATCACTACGCGCCGACGCGGGCGGGCGACATGGCCCCCGACATTCGCCGGATGATCACGACGCTGGGCGAGAACGCGCGAGAGACGGGGATCAAGCTATTCGATCTGCGCGATCCGGGGCAGGGGATCGTGCATGTGATCGGGCCGGAGCAGGGGCTGACCCTGCCGGGGCTGCTGATCAACTGCGGCGACAGTCATACATCTACCCATGGAGCCTTTGGCGCGCTGGCGTTCGGGGTCGGGGCGACAGAGGTGGCGCATATCCTTGCCACGCAGACGATCTGGCAAAAGCGGCCCGAAACAATGCGCATTCGGTTTGACGGGGCGCTTGGCGCCGGGGTCGCGGCGAAGGATATGGCGCTGCACTGGATTGCGCAGTTGGGCGCGGGCGGGGCGCGCGGTCACGCGATTGAATATACCGGCGCGGCGGTCGAGGCGCTGAGCATGGAGGGGCGGATGACCCTGTGTAACCTGTCGATCGAGGGCGGCGCGCGGCTGGGCATGGTGGCGCCTGATGATGTGACATTTGCATATATCAAGGGGCGTCCGTTCGCGCCGGCGGGCGAGGCCCGGACAGCGGCGGTTGCCGATTGGCGCGCGCTGATAAGCGATAGGGATGCCGCGTTTGACCGCGAGGTGGCGTTTGATGCGGGCGACATCGCGCCGACCGTCACCTGGGGCACCACGCCCGAAGAGGCGCTGCCGATCACCGGTGCGGTACCCGATCCCGACAGCCTGCCGGGGGGCAAGGCGGCGCACGCCCGCGCGTCGCTGGATTATATGAAACTGACGGCAGGTACGCCGCTGGACCGGATCGCCATTGATCAGGTGTTCATCGGCTCGTGCACCAACGGGCGGATCGAGGATTTGCGACTGGCTGCGGCGGTGCTGAAAGGGCGCACCGCGAAGGTGCCGGGGTTGGTGTCTCCGGGGTCCACGCAGGTAAAGGAACAGGCCGAGGCCGAAGGGTTGGCGAAGGTGTTCGTGGATGCGGGGCTTGAATGGGCCGATGCGGGCTGTTCGATGTGTGTCGGCATGAACGGCGACCGCGTCGGGAACGGTAAACGCTGTGCGTCATCCACCAACCGCAATTTCAAGGGCCGACAGGGACGCGGTGCGCGCACCCACCTGATGAGCCCGGCGATGGTGGCCGCCGCTGCGGTCAACGGGCATCTGGCGATGTGCGGCCCCTGCTGGAGGGGCGGACATGAGCGGCTGGAGCATGATCGAAGGGCGTGCGGTGGCGTTGGCGCAGGCGAATGTAGACACCGATCAATTGATTCCGTCGCGGTTCATGTCGCAGCCGCGCAAGGATGGTTATGGAGAGTTCCTGCTCTACGATGCGCGTGTGGATGACGCAGATCATCCTTTGAACCGCCACGCGCAGATTGATGTTCTGATTACCCGTCGCAATTTCGGTACCGGATCAAGCCGCGAGGCAGCGGTTTATGCGCTGGTTGATTTCGGAGTCCGCGCCGTGCTCGCCCCCAGCTTCGGGGATATTTTCGCGGGCAATGCGGTGAACAACGGCCTGCTTCCCGCACGCATCAAGACGGAGGAGATCGAGGCGCTGATCAATGCGCTTGGACAGGCGGATGCGTCGGCGCGCGTGGATCTTGACGCGGGAACCGTAACCGTAGGCGACACCACCGTGACCTTTGATCTGGACCCTGTCTGGCGGCAAAAGCTGATGAACGGCTGGGACGACATTGATCTGACAGCACAGCACGCGGACGCGATCAGACAGTTTTGGGCGGGCAGACTTGCCGCGCATCCGTGGACGAAACCCACGCAATAGCAAGCATGAAAGGCGCGAAATGCGTCACCAACAAGGGAGAAAAACCAAATGAAAAATACAATTCTCGGCGGCATCCTCGCCACGACGGCGCTGGCCGGCACGGCCTATGCGCAGGAAACGATCACTGCCGTGCACGCCTTTCCCGAATCGCTGATCTATACGAAATCGTTTCTGGAATTTGTCGACAAGGTGAACGACGCGGGCGACGGCGTCGTGCAGATCGAAGTGCGCGGCGGACCGGAGGCCATCGGCATGTTCCAGCAGCCCGACGCGGTGCGCGCCGGTGTCGTCGACATGGTCTACACACCCGGCAGCTTTTACGCAGGTGCCTTGCCCGAGAAAGACGCGCTGGTCACGTCGAACAAGGTCGCGGCCGAAGTGCGCGAGAATGGCGGCATCGCATTGATCGACGAGATCCACCAGGAAAAGATGGGCGTCAAATACCTCGGCTGGTTCGATTCCGGGGTCTGCTACAACCTGTGGACGCGCGATGAGCCGGCGCTGGACGACAGCGGAAATCTGGATGTCTCCGGACTGAAGCTGCGCGGCAACGCCGTTTATAATGCGTTCTTCACCGACTATCTCGGCGCGCAGGTGATCGACTTGCCCACCACCGAAGTCTACGCCGCGCTAGAGAGGGGCGTCGTGGATGCGACCGGCTGGACCCAGATCGGTTTGATCGACCTGAAGTGGAACGAGTTCCTGAACTATCGGATCGAGCCGTGCTTTTTCTCGACCGACCTGGGCGTGATTGTGAACCTTGAGAAGTGGAACAGCCTGTCGGAAGAGGCGCGGACAATTGTGCAGGACGTGGCGATTGCACACGAAAAAGAATCCGCCGAAAAGCTGGGCGCCGTGCGCGACGAAGATTTCAAGGCGCTCGAGGAGGCGGGGATGACGGTGGTAACGCTCGAAGGGGACGCGGCCGACGAATATCTGGCGGCAGCGGTCCAGAACACGTGGGACCGCATGAAAAGCCTCATGGAAGAGGCGCCCCAGGGGGCTGGAAACTACGACAAGCTGATCGAGCTTTTTTACGACAAATAGACGAAACGTGGCGCGCGGGATCACCCGTGCGCCTGTCTTACGGAGGCGGCGCACAGAATGGAACTGATCGGCAAGGCGTACCGCGCGGTACTCTACGCGATGGCGGGCATCGCGGGACTTATGCTTGTCTGGTTGATGATTTCCGTCATCATGTCCGTCACCATGCGCAATCTCGGAATGCAGCCTTTTGCGTGGCTGTTCACCTCTTCCGAATACGCGATCTTGTACATGACGATGCTGGGCGCGCCCTGGCTGGTGCGCGAAAAAGGCCATGTGCATATTGAGCTGGTCACGGCCGCCTTGCCCGGCTCCGCACGCCGGATCGTCAGCCGCACGGTGGCGGCGCTCTGCGTTGCTGTCTGTGTGATGCTGGCGTGGAAAGGCGGGGAGCTGATGCTTACCAATATCGCGCGTAATGATCTGGACGTGCGGGCCTATTATTTCCCGAAATGGATACTGACGCTGGCTTTTCCGGTCAGCTTTGGCCTCATGGCCATCGAATTCAGTCGCTTCGTATTCGGCGCTGACCTCATGCACTCCGGCGAAGCGGGAATTCACGAATAATGGAATGGTTTGAATCGCTCGGCCTGCTGATCGGCTCTATCCTCGTGCTGATGGCGATCGGTATGCCTGTCGCGCTCGCGTTTCTGGCAGCGAATATCATCGGCGCGTGGTTTTTCATGGGCGGCGCGCGCGGTGTCACCCTAATGCTCAACAACGGGTTTGGCGGGCTGACCAATTTTGCACTGGTGCCGATCCCGCTGTTTCTTCTTATGGGAGAGATCTTTTTTCACACCGGTCTGGGCGCGCGCATGTTCAATGCCATCGACAAGCTGCTGGGCCGGCTGCCGGGCCGCCTGTCGTATGTGACGGTGCTGGGCGGCACCGCATTCTCGACGCTGTCGGGGTCGTCGATGGGCTCTACCGCCCTGCTGGGCTCTCTCATGGTGCCGGAGATGACGAACCGGGGGTACAAGAAACACATGTCTATCGGTCCGATCCTCGGCACCGGCGGTTTGGCGATCATCATCCCGCCCTCGGCGCTGGCCGTGCTGCTGGCGACGCTGGCGCGAATCGATGTGGGGGCATTGCTGATCGCGGGGGTTGTTCCGGGGCTGATCCTTGCGACCTTCTATATTGCAACGATCTACGTGCAAACGCGGATCGACCCGGATGCCGCCCCAGCCTATGACGTCGAGACGCTGAACACCGGTGCCAAGCTGGGGCTGCTGTTCAGGGACATCGTGCCGATGCTATCGGTGATGGTCATCATCGTGATCGGCATGGTGGGTGGTCTGATCACGCCCTCCGAGGCGGCGGCCTTCGGTGCGCTGGGGGTGTTGATCCTGGGCGTTTTGTTCCGCTGCCTGACATGGGATTCGATGAAGAAATCGGTGATCGGCGCGCTCCGGGTGACGCTCATGGCCTATCTCATCGTGTTCGGGTCCGCGACGTTCAGCCAGCTGTTGGCGTTCTCGGGTGCGTCCAGCGGGTTGATCCGCTGGGCCACCTCGTTCGATCTTGCCCCGGTCGCGATGCTGCTGGTGATGTTCGGGGTCCTTTTGCTGCTCGGCATGTTCATGGAGCAGATTTCGATGATGTTGCTCACCGTGCCGATCTTTTTTCCGCTGGCGGCAACGCTGGGATTCGATCCGATCTGGTTCGGGCTTATCATCCTGCTCGCGCTGGAAATCAGTTTTACCACGCCGCCGTTCGGACTGCTGTTGTTCGTGATGAAAGGCGTGGCGCCCAAAGAAACGACGATGCGCGAAATCTACGGCTCGGCACTGCCCTATATGGCCTGCTCAATGCTTCTGGTCGTGCTGTTGATCGCATTTCCGCAGCTCGCGCTGTGGTTGCCCGGTTTGTGAGGGTGCAGCGGCAACATGCGGGGTGGAAATATCATTTTCCCGATATACTTGATGAAACGCGGCGCTTATGAATGGTCGCAATCCGCGGACGCTGCTGCTGCGTTCGCATCTGTTTTTGGAGTTTGCCCCGATGCGTTTCGTTCCCCTTCTGTCTGCCAGCATTTTCGCGATCGGTCTGGCCCTGCCAGCGTCCGCGCAGGACCGGTCCTTCAACTTCTCACTGCGCGGTGGTGCTGCTGCGGTGCCCGATTACCCCGGTTCCGACAACTATCAGGGTGCTGCGGATTTCGGTTTCAAATTCGGCGCGCTGAAATGGGGCGGCACAGACATCGGCAGCGGTGTGCGCGGCATCCCCGCCAACGGCTTCACCTACTTTGGCGCGTTCAAGGTGATCGGCGAGCGGGACAGCGACGACTATGACGAGCTGACGGGCCTTGACGATATTGATACAGCAGTCGAGCTGGGTTTCGGCATCGGATACCAGCAGACCTATTGGAAGGCCTTTGGCGAAGTGCGCAAGGGTATCGGCGGACATACCGCCGTCACCGGGACCGTGGGTGCCGACTTGATCTATCGCCCCAGCGACCGTTGGCTGTTTACCGCGGGCCCTCGCGTGAACTTCGGCGACAGCGACTATGCCAACACCTATTTCGGCGTGACTGCTGACGAGGCGGCGGCGTCTTCGTTCGGGATCTACGACGCGGATGGCGGTGCCATGTCAGCGGGTATCGAGGTGCAGGGCACCTATTTCCTCGATGATAGATGGGCCATTGAGGGTGCGGTCAGCTATGAGAAGCTGCTCAACGATGCCGCCGACAGCCCGATCACGGCCACCGGATCGGAAGACCAATGGCGTGTGCGCCTGGGTCTGAGCCGCGTTTTCACGCTGAACTTCTAAACGACGGATAGATCCCTTCATGAACCTTGACGAGGCGATGCAATCGCGCCGCAGCATTCGCGGATTTCAGAAAAAACCCGTTCCGCGCGACGTGATCGAAGAGATCATCGCACTGGCCAATCGCGCGCCGTCGTCGATGAACACGCAGCCCTGGCATCTGCACGTGCTGACCGGGAAGCCGTTGGAGAAAGTGCGGGAGGGCAACTCCACCCGCATGCTCTCCGGGATCGCGCCCGTGCGTGAGATCGCTGACCACGGCGCCTATGAGGGTCCGCACCGCGATCGACAGGTTGAAATCGCAAAACAGCTGTTCGCCGCAATGGGCATCGCGCGGGACGACAAGGAGATGCGGCAAGATTGGGTGATGCGCGGGTTTCGCCAGTTCGACGCGCCGGTCTCGATCGTCGTGACTTTCGACAAATCGCTCGACGGTGGCACCATCGCGCACTTCGATCTGGGTGCCGTGACCTACGGTCTGGTGCTTGCAGCGTGGTCGCGCGGATTGGGTGCTGTGATCAATGGCCAGGGCATCATGCAATCGCCTGTTGTGCGCGAGCACGCGCAAATCCCCGACGACGAAGTGATCATGACCTGCGTGGCGATGGGTTGGCCGGACGAGGATTTCTCGGCCAATGCCGTGGTGTCAAAGCGGCGCGATGTAAATGACGTCGCGCGGTTCGTTGGGTTCGACGAATAATTCAGAAATGATGTACTGAAAACGGAAAAAGGAGGATGGGGGCAATCCCATCCTCCTCCGGTGATGGTGTCGCGCGGTACGAGGGTACCCGGCGACACCATACCGTTTTTCCGGTTCAGAAGCCGAGAACCAGAGAAACACCGAGTGTGTTGTCGGTGGATTCTGTGCCAGCAACCGGATCGGTGTTGTAGTCTGTCCGCAAGCTGACCCGTGTCGACAGGTTGTCCGACAGTTTGTAGTTCACGCCAGCGTCGTTCGAGACGATCGTGTTGACATCGGAGCCAAGAATGTCCGTGTCCATTGTGAACGATACGGTATCGTTGAACGCGTAGAAGTAGCGCGAGGAAACGATGAAACCACCTTCGGTCTCAGAGTCGCCGGTCACGTCCTTGAAGTAACGCACGCCGGGGCCCGCCTGCACACGCCATGTGTGGTTTGGATCCCGCAGGACACGGTAGCCTGGACCAAAGCCGAGGAAGGCGTCTGTTTCGGAGCCGTCGATTTCGTCATCGTTGTCGTCTGTCAGGTAGCCGTCATACTGGTACCGGGCGATACCGAACGCATACCATTCGGGTGTGAACTGGCGGCTGCCTTCGTATGTTGCAAAGAATTTCTCTTCGCTGGTGTCGCCATTGTCTTCGCCGTATTCGATGGCGAAGCCCATCAGGTGGTTCCAATCGCCGACACCATATGTCAGGCGGCCGGCACCGGCGACTTCACCTGTGTCGGTGTTGCCGTCCGTTCCGGATGCGGACAAAGCGAACGAACCGCGCCAGCCTTGTGGCACGCCGTTCGGGCCGAAACGCTCGATGTCGTTCTGGTCGTCGAGATCATCGTTTACGTCATCTGTGATGTCGTCGATGTCGTCGTTCAGGGCTTCGATACCGGTGATGCGGGTCTGCGCGAACGCAGGGGCAGCAACGGAAAGTGCCAGCGCGGAAACGGTGGCGAGTTTCAAAAGAGTGTTCATGGGTCATTCCTTTCCCAAAAAGGTGACCCGACCTATCGCAAGGACCGGGAGCTTCTGTGCTGTCAAACCGTATAGAAGAAGCGTATGGGGAAAGCTATATTGATATTAATTGCCTATAAGCTGATAATTTCTCACTTGAAATTTCAGCGGCGCGACAGGGTAAATTGCTTTGGCGGCCATTAGAAAAAGCGTGAAATAACTATGTTGTTTCAATGAGTTGTAAGGTCAAACGGGAAGATGCCAACCGGCAGATTTTCGCCGCATGGTTGTAATTCCGCGATATTTCGGTAAATGCGTGTTATTTTCGCAACCCTGGATTGGTTTTTCGATAGCAAAGTAGACAGGGTCGCATCCCATGGGGCCGATCAGGGGGTGTGCGCCAGTGACCACTAAAGCAGGCGTAATACTAGTTATGTAATATTTTGGTGTCTCTTCGAGCAGGCACCTATATATGCCCGCTTGGCCAAAGCCGGCGCATATGCGGGAATCTGATATTGCGAAACGAAGTTCCGACCTGCGGTATTGGCAGCGAAGAAATTTACCCCTAGTCTACCTTCAGAAGGAGTCGCGCCCCCAAGGGAGGTGGGTGCGGACGGCATCGACTTGGGAGGGTCACGATGAAAGAATGTCACTTTACCCGGAAGTGCCACGCATGACCGCGATGAGCCCCGAAGAGGCCGTAGCGCATGTCCTGAGCACCAATCCGACCTTCGCAGTTGCGCCCGCGGAAATACGCGGCGTGACGTACAAAGCTTTTAAGAACATTCCACCGACCGTTCCCGCGTTGCTTGCCGCTGGAATGGCACAACATGCGGACGGCGCTGCGAATTACCTTCTTTATGAGGGAGAGCGGTGGACGTACGGCGCTTTCTCCGAGGAAGTGCATCGAATGTCACATGTTCTCAAGGACACGTTCGGCATCGGCAAGCAGGACCGCGTTGCGATTGCCTTGCGTAACTATCCTGAATTGCTGACAGCGGTTCTCGCGATTTCCGCCACCGGCGCCACAGTGGTGTTCCTGAACGCCTGGTGGACAACGCAAGAACTTGAGTACGCGTTGCGCGACAGCGACGCAAAGCTGGTGTTCGCCGATGGCCCGCGGGCGGAACGTCTGCAGCCGCTGACGGCGGAGCTTGATCTGACCGTGATCGGGGTGCGCGATGGTGAACAGATGTCGCAACACAAATACGGAGCTCTGCGCGATGGCGCATCCAGTGCGGAACCTCTGGATATCACGATCGATACCGATGACGATTTCGCGGTGATGTATTCATCGGGCACCATGGGGCATCCCAAGGGGGTGGTCCAGACCCACCGCAGTGCGGTGAACGCGGTATTCACCTGGTTGATGCAGGCGGTCGTGGCACCCCTTGTCACGCCGCCCGAGGGAGGCGCGCCCGATGCGTTGCGGCCCTCAGCTCTGGTGGCGACGCCGCTGTTCCATGTCACTGCCACCCATCCGCTGTTCCTGCTGAGCCTCGTGGCCGGGGCGCACGTCACACTCATGCGAAAGTGGGACGCGGAGGAGGCGGTACGGCTGATCCGTTCCGAGAAGATCACCCGCTTTCTGGGCGTGCCGACGCAATCGGCAGAGCTGATGACGGCGGCGCGCCGCATGGGCACGCAACTGGAAACACTGGATTATGTCGGCTCGGGCGGGGCCAAGCGGCCCGGAGCACAGGTGGCGGCGCTGGCCGACGCCTTTCCGAACGCGGGTATCGCGACCGGTTGGGGTATGACGGAAACGAACGCCCTTGGCATCGGGATGATCGGTGATGACTACGTCGCGCGCCCCGAATGCGCGGGCAAACTTCACCCGCCGGTTCAGGAACTCAAACTGCTTGACGATGATGGCAACGAGGTCCCTCTGGGCGAGCTGGGCGAGATTACCGTCAAAAGCCCCGCCAACATGCGCTGCTATCTCAATCAGCCTGAGGCGACGGCGGATGCCCTGCAGGATGGCTGGCTGAAAACCGGTGATTTGGCGGTAATGGACGCGGACGGCTACATCACCATTCTCGACCGCAAGAAGAACATCATCATTCGCGGCGGTGAAAACATCGCCTGTCTTGATGTCGAAGGCGCGCTGCACCGCCTGCCGCACGTCATCGACGCCTGCGCATTCTCGGTACCCGATGAACGGTTGGGCGAAAGCGTAGGTGCCTGTGTGCAACTCGCCGAAGGGGCGAGCATGACACACGCCGAAATGGCGCAGGCGCTGGACAGCCATTTGGCGCAATTCAAGATACCGCAGCATCTGTGGGTCCAGCACGAACCGCTGGCACGCGGAACCACAGATAAAATTGACCGGCGCAGCCTGCGCGCGGTCTGTCTGGAAAACGGAGACAACAAAGCATGACACCAACGACAGAAGACATCGGATCCTACATCGCGCAAGCCGGCAAAAAGGCGTGGGACGTCGAAGGCCTGGACCCCAACACGCCCAAGCGCGAGATCAAGACCGTGGGCATCATCGGCGCCGGAACCATGGGCGGCGGCATCGCGATGAATTTCGCCACGGCGGGATATGAGGTGAAGATCGTTGAGACGACGCAGGAGGCGCTTGACCGTGGCCTGAAGGTGGTACGCGGCAACTATCAGCGATCTTCCGACAAGGGACGTTTTCCGCAGGATGAGGTCGAGGCGCGAATGAACCGTTTCGAGGGGCGGCTTGAGCTGGGCGATCTGGCGGAATGCGATCTGGTGATCGAAGCGGTGTTCGAGGACATGGACCTCAAGCGCAAGATCTTCACCGAGCTGGACCGTGTGATGAAGAAGGGCGCGATCCTCGCCACCAACACGTCCGCGCTGGACATCAACGAAATCGCTGGCATGACAGATCGCCCCGAAGACGTGATCGGCCTTCATTTCTTCTCGCCTGCCAACGTGATGAAGCTGCTCGAAATCGTGCGTGCCAAGCATACCGCGGACGACGTGGTTGCAACCTGTATGGATCTGGCGAAAGACATCAACAAGATTGCGACGCTGGTGGGCGTCTGCCCCGGTTTCGTGGGCAACCGCATTTTGTTCGCGCGCCAGAAGCAAGCCAACAAGCTGCTGCAACAGGGGCTGATGCCGTGGGATGTGGATGCGGCGCTGAACGCGTTCGGCTTCAAGATGGGTCCGTTCCAGATGAGCGATCTCGCAGGCCTCGATATCGGCTGGTCCAAGGGCGCAACGACCGACAACCCGATCCGCGACGCGCTTTGCGAAATGGACCGGCGCGGCCAGAAGACCAAGGCGGGTTTCTATGACTACGACGAGAACCGCCAGCCGGTCCCGTCGGATGTGACGGCGAAGGTGATCAAGGACATCACCGGCGCGGAACCCTCCACGATGAGCGAGGATGAAATCATCGAAATCTGTATCTATCCGATGATCAACGAGGCGGTGAAAATTCTCGAAGAGAACAAGGCACAGCGTCCGTCGGATATCGATGTGGTCTGGCTCAACGGCTATGGCTGGCCCGCCGACAAGGGCGGACCGATGTTCTATGGCGACATGGTCGGCGCGCAGGCGGTGCTGGACCGGATGGAAAAACTCGGCGCGGAAGATCCTGAATTCGCCCCCGCCGAGACGCTGCGCAAATTGGCAAAAGAAGGTGGCAAGTTTACCGAAATCGACACCGGAGGGCTGAAGGTATGAGCTACGACTTCATCAAGACAGAGAAGAAGGGCCATATTCTGGTCGTGACCATGAACCGCCCCGACGTGTACAACGCGGTGCACGCCGACATGCACCACGAGATGGCGCAGTGTTGGGACGACTTCGCCGCCGACCGCGATCTGTGGGTCGCGGTGCTGACCGGCGCGGGGGACAAGGCCTTTTCCGCCGGTAACGATCTCAAGGCGACGGCCACAGGTGGCGGCAAGAAGGGGATGCCTGACAGCGGTTTTGCCGGTCTGTCCTCGCGCTTTGATCTGGAGAAACCGCTGATCGCTGCGGTGAACGGCTTTGCCATGGGTGGCGGGTTCGAAACTGCGCTGAGCTGCGATATGCTGATCGCGTCGGAGAACGCGAAATTCGCGCTGCCCGAGGTAAAGGTCGGCTTCTTCGCCGCGGCATCGGGTGTACAGCGTTTGTCGCGCTATATCGGTCGATTGGCCGCGCAGGAAATGATGTTCACCGGACGCACCATCGGTGCGGATGAGGCGTTGAAAATCGGTTGCGTGAACGAAGTCGTTCCGCACGATCAATTGATGGAACGCGCGATGGCCAAGGCCGAAGAGCTGTGCACCGTTTCCCCCTCCGCCGTGAAGGCGACGAAACGGGTGCTCAACGAGATGGCCAAGGCCGATGGCATGGCCGACAGCATCGAGTTCTCGCGCGAGGTGATCGAGGATCTGAGCAAGACCGAAGATTTCAAGGAAGGCGTCAGCGCCTTCGTCGAGAAACGTAAACCCAACTGGGTCAATAAATAATCAGGAGACACCGATGTCCGATATACCGATGGAAATGAACAATCTTGCGATGTCAGAGAAGAACAAGCCTCTCTTGGCAGCTGTGATCAAGCATATCCGCGAGAACGTGGATCCGATTACCGAAGAGTATTATCGCCTCGGCGAAGGTCGGGAGGACCGTTGGTCACATGCGCCCGGACAGCTTGAATTGCTGGAGACAGCCAAGCAGAAGGCACGCGACGAAGGGCTGTGGAATTTCTTTTTGCCGAACGCGGAAACCGGTGAGGGCCTGTCGAACCTCGACTACGCCTACATCGCGGCGGAGCTGGGCAAGAGCCCGCTCGCGTCCGAGACGCTGAACTGCTCTGCGCCCGACACCGGCAACATGGAAGTACTGGAGCGGATCGGCACGCCCGAGCAGAAGGAGCAGTGGCTCAAGCCGCTGCTGCGCGGCGAGATCCGGTCGGCCTTCGCGATGACCGAACCTGACATGGCGTCGTCGGATGCAAAGAACATTTCGACCTCCGCCGTGTTGGAAAACGGCGAATGGGTGATCAACGGCGAGAAGTATTACATCTCCGGTGCGGGTGATCCGCGCTGCAAGATCATGATCACGATGGTCAAGACGTCGCCGGATGCCGAACCTTTCCGCCAGCAATCGCAGATCCTCGTGCCAATCGACGCCCCCGGTGTCGAGATCGTGGGGCCGATGCACGTCTTTGGCCACGACGACGCGCCGCACGGCCACATGCACATCAAGTTCAAGGATGTGCGCGTGCCGCAGGAAAACATCCTGTGGGGCGAAGGTCGTGGATTCGAGATTTCGCAGGTCCGCCTTGGGCCGGGCCGCATCCACCACTGCATGCGTTCCATCGGGGCGGCGGAAAAGGCGCTGGATCTGATGATCGAACGGGGCCTGTCGCGCGAAGCGTTCGGCAAGAAGATCATCGACCTGGGCAAGAACATGGAAACCATTTCCCGCGCCAAGATCGAGATCGAGGCGATGCGCCTGATGGTCCTGAAAGCGGCCAAGGCGATGGATACGCTGGGCAACAAGGAAGCCCGCATCTGGGTGTCGATGATCAAGGCGATGGTACCTGAAAAAGTCTGTAACATCATCGACGACGCCATGCAGGTGCATGGTGCCACGGGCATTTCGCAGTGGTCGCCATTGTCGGGCATGTACACGTCGCAGCGCACGCTGCGCTATGCGGACGGCCCCGATGAGGTCCACCATCATGTGATCGCGCGCGCCGAGGTGAAGGACTATCAGTCATCCAACGCCCGTACCGATCGCGCCCGCAGCGAGATCGCCACCGGCCGCGAGCGGAGCGGCGTATGAGCTTGTTCGATCTCACCGGAAAGGTGGCGCTGCTGACCGGCGCCTCCAAGGGCATGGGGCTGGCGATGGCGACCGCACTGGCAGAGCACGGAGCGACCGTCGTGATTTCCGCGCGCAAGCAGGACCAGCTGGACGAAGCAGCCGAAGGCATCAATGCCCTCGGCAAGGGCAAGGCCTACGGCATCAGTTGCAATGTGGGCTATGAGGATCAGTTGCAGGCACTCGTGGACCAGACCCACGAGAAAGCGGGCAAGATCGACGCAGTGATCGGCAATGCGGGTGTGAACCCCTATTACGGCGTGACCTCGAAGATCCCCGATGATGCCTATGACAAGACGATGAACGCCAACGTCAAATCCAACCTTTGGCTGGCACGGATGGTGGTGCCGGACATGATCGAAAAAGGGTCGGGGTCCATGGCCTTCACCTCCTCGATCGGGGCGTTCAAGCCGTCTGTCATGCTGGGCACCTACGGGATGTCCAAGTTGGCGTTGATCGGGCTGTGCCGCAATCTCGCGGCGGAGTTCGGGCCGAAGGGCGTGCGGTTCAATGCGATCTGCCCCGGGCTGGTGAAAACAGAATTCGCACGCGAATTGTGGGAAAACCCGGAAACGGAAAAGCGTATCAACGAGGATATTCCACTGCGCCGTCTGGGCGAGCCCGAAGATTTCAAGGGGCTGGCCGTGTATCTCGCCTCCGATGCCAGCAAGTACATGACCGGACAGGCGCTGACCGTCTGTGGCGGCTCGAACATGTGGACGTGACGCGATGGAATTGAAAGACAAGATCATCGTCGTCACCGGTGCAGCATCGGGAATCGGTCGCGCGATGTGCGTCCGGTTTGCCGAGGAAGGCGCGAAGTACATCGCCTGCGTCGACCGGGACAAGGCCGGCGCCGAGGAGACGGCACAGATGATGGGCGGTACCGCCTATCAGGTCGACGTCTCGGACAAGGATCAGATCACCGGCATGATCGACACCGTAGAGAAGGATGCAGGACCGATCGACCTGTTCTGCTCGAACGCGGGTATTTCCGTGCCGGGTGGTGTCGAGGTCGAGGACGATGCGTGGCAAAAGATCTGGGAGATCAACGTAATGTCCCATGTCTGGGCGGCGCGCCATCTGGTGCCGCTGATGTCGGAGCGTGGCGGCGGCTATCTGCTCAATACGGCTTCGGCGGCGGGGCTGCTCAACCAGATCGGATCGGCACCCTACGGCGTGACAAAACACGCGGCAGTGGGCCTCGCGGAATGGCTGGCGCTGAGCTATGGCGATCAGGGCATCAAGGTGTCGGTTCTGTGCCCGCAGGCGGTGCGTACCGAAATGACCCGCGGCCACGAGGATCACGTCGCCGCGATCAATGGCATGATGGAACCCGGTCCGGTAGCAGAGGCCTGTGTTCAGACCATCCGCGACGAGACGTTTCTGGTTTTGCCGCATAAGGAAGTCGTGCAATACATGCGTAACAAGACCGACAACTATGATCGTTGGATCGGCGGCATGCGCAAGCTGAACCGCCGCTTCGGCAGCTTCGACGACGCTTGATTCCCAGAGCGCCGGGGCTACGCCGGCGTCTTTTTTTCAACAAGGATACCTTCATGATCGGCTATACCACCATCGGCGTTTCAGATATGGAACGCGCAAAGAAATTCTATTGCGACCTGTTCGAGAAGCAGGGTGCGAAGGTTGTGATCGACGCGGGTCGCATTGCATTTATCGGAACGGGCCGGGGCACACCGATGCTTGCCGTATGCGAACCCTACGACAAGGAAGCACCGACGCCGGGGAATGGCGTGATGATCGCGTTCCCGGCGGAAACGAAAGAAGAGATCGACGCGCTTTACAACCGTGCGATCGAGCTTGGCGCGACATGCGAAGGCCCCGCCGGACAGCGGATTCCGGACCGGTTCTACGGCGCTTATGTCCGGGACTTGGACGGCAACAAGCTGTGTTTCTTCATTTTTGGATAAAAAGTTCCCGGCCTGCGGATGTCGGCCTGTGTGGCGGGCGTCCGTGCCGGGATATTTTCAGCCAAAAGAAATGGGCAATCAGCCCTCTTTATTGAGCGGTCGCATCAGGCCTTCCTGAGCGACACTTGCCACGAGCTCACCGCTGGCGTTGTAGATGGAACCGCGGTTGAATCCCCGCGCCTTGCCGGTCCAGGGCGCGTCGAGATCGTAGAGGTGCCAGTCCGAGAACTCGATAGGGGCGTGAAACCACATGGCGTGGTCGAGGCTCGCGCTCATCACATTGCCTTGGAACCAGGTAACCCCGTGCGGGCGAAGCGACGATCCAAGCAGGTTCATGTCGGAGGCGTAGGCGAGCAGGCAATGCTGCATTTGCGGTCCCTGCCCCTGCGCCGCCTCCATCCGGAACCACAGTTGATTGCGGTCCGTCGTCTTTTCCGGCGTGAGGAAATCGCGCGGGGCGACCTCGCGCAGTTCGATGGGGCGTTCACGCAGGAAATCGGCGCGGTGGCGTTCCGGGATCTTATCGGCGTGTGCATCGCGCAGTTCGTCCCGGTTGGGCCAATCCTCGGGTGCGCCGACCTGGGGCATCTCGTGCTGGTACTTCCAGCCACTTTCTTCGACATGGAAGGACGCAGAGAGATTGAAGATCTGTTTGCCATGCTGGATCGCGACCACTCGGCGGGTTGTGAAGCTGCCGCCATCTCGGGCGCGGTCGACCTGATAGACAACGGGGATCTCGGGATCGCCGGGACGGATGAAATAGGCGTGCAGACTGTGGCACAGCCGGTCCGGAACTGTCCTGTACGCGGCCATCAGGGCCTGTGCTATGACGTGACCGCCGAAGATTCGCGTTGTCGTCTCGCCACCCGATCCGATCCCGCGGAACAGGTCTACCTCAAGCTGTTCGATGTCGAGAAGTTCGAGAAGTTGGTCGGCTACGGTGCTCATGAAAGGGCCTCAGGCAGGGGCCCGTGCCGCGGCATAGGCGATGAAGAAATCGAAGCTGTCGGGATTGGCCATGCTGTCGCGATTGACGACCGTCTCCGCATCTCCTCCCAACAACAGCTTTTTGACGGGAACCTCAAGCTTTTTACCCGACAGTGTCCGGGGTATCTCGGCGACTTCGATAATTTCGTTGGGGATGAAGCGCGCCGAGACGCTGCTTCGGATGGCGGCGTTGATCTTGTCCTTGAGCGCGTCGTCGAAAGCCACGCCGGCGGCCGGCACCACGAAGAGCGGCATGAAGCTGTCACGGCCCAGAAACTCGAGATCGATGACGAGGGAATCCGCGATCTCTGGAAGTGCCTCTACCGCCTGGTATATTTCGGCGGACCCGAGCCGCAGACCCTTGCGGTTGATCGTGGCGTCAGAGCGGCCATAGATTACGCTGGCCCCTTTTGCGTCAATGGAAATCCAGTCGCCGTGGCGCCAGACGCCGGGATAGGTGTCGAAGTAGCTTTCGTGCAGGCGCGATCCGTCATCGTCGCCCCAGAAGAAAAGCGGCATCGACGGCAGCGGTTCGGTGCATACGAGTTCGCCGACTTCACCAATCAGCTCTTCGCCGTCCGGTCCGAAGGCGCGCACGGCATTGCCCAAAGCGCGGCACTGCATCTCGCCCGCGCGCACCGGCATGCCGGGGTGGCCCATTACGAATGCACCGGCCAGATCGGTGCCGCCCGAAATCGGCGCGAGCCAGACATCGGGTTTCACATCGCGGTAAATCCAGGCGTAGGCATCGCTGCTGAGCGGTGAACCGGTAGAGCCGAGGGAGACGAGCGCATCAAGATCCACCTCGGTGCGCGGGGTCACGCCCGCCTTGAGGCAGCCGCTGAAGAACGCCGCACCGGCGCCAAAATAGTTGATCCGCTCGTCCGCGACGAAGCGCCAGACGGCCAGCATGTCGGGATGATTTGGCGCGCCGTCGTAAAGGCACACCGTTGCCCCCTGCCCCAGCGCAACCCATTGCGCGTTCCACATGATCCAGCCCGACGATGTAAGCCAGCAGAACCTGTCACCTTGGCGCAGATCATGGTGCAGCGATTGCTTCGCGGCTTCCAGAACGATGCCGCCGTGACCATGCACGAGCGGCTTGGGGTTTCCGGTGGTGCCGGACGAATAGACGATCCACAAGGGCTGATCAAACGGCACCTGTACCGAGGCATATTCGGCATCATGGCGGGTCAAATCGCCCCATGCGACGTGTCCCTCAGGTAGATCGCCGACCATGGGCAAGGTGACGAATTGGACCACGCTGGGCAATTGCGCGTCGATTTCGGCCAAAACCTCACGCCGGTCGATGGTTTTGCCGGCGTGAACGTAACCATCCTGCGCGATCAGCACTTTCGGCGCGATCTGCCTGAACCGGTCCAGGATCGCGACATGGCCCATATCGGGCGCGCAGAGCGACCATGCCGCACCCAGGCTGGCGCTTGCCAGAAACGCGATCAGCGCAGTTTCTGTGTTCGGCAGGATCGCCGCGACACGGTCGCCCTGCTCCACACCCATCTCGCGCAGCTCTGCCGCGACAGAGGCGACCTGACGGCGCAATTCGCCCCAGCTCAGTTCGACCCGCCCCGCAGTTTCGGAGTACGAGATGATCGCGGGTTCGTTTTCGTGGCCATCGGCATGCTTGAGGATCTGGTCGGTGTAATTGAGCATCACACCGGGGCACCATTCGGCACCGGGCATCTCGCGCGACGCCAGAATGCGCTTGTACGGCACACTTGCGCGGATCTCGAAGAAATCCCAGATCGCGGCCCAGAACGCCTCAAGGTCGGACACGCTCCAGCGCCACATCTCGTTGTAATCCTCAAACGAAAGATCGCGCGTGTCACCGAGAAACCGCTCGAAATCGGCCATCGTCGAACTTTCGGCCCGCTCGGCCGTCGGGGTCCATAAAATATCGCTCATGTCATCGCTCCATGCACCAGTGCCTTGAGCTGCGGACGGGCGGGGTACGCGCTGCTTGGCGAAAGTTGGGTGAAAAAGATCACGGACGTCTCCGTTTGCGGGTCGATCCAGAAAAACGTCGATGCCATGCCGCCCCAGCTGTAATCGCCGATGCTCGAAGGCGTACGCGACCGGCCCGGGTCCAGCACGACCGCACCGCCAAGTCCGAACCCCATGCCTTCCATGGGCTGTTCGGCAAAACTTGACGGTCCCATCGAAGCAATGTCGCCATTGAGATGGTTGCGCATCATGAAGGACAACGTCTTTGGCCCGATCAGGCCGGCACCGCCGGTGCGCATCATTTCGGCGAATTTCAGGTAATCGTCTATTGTGCCGACCAATCCGCCGCCGCCGGAATACATCTTGGCGTCGAGAAAGGGCGATCCCTCGACATCGTCGATCAGCCGCAGCGTTTCGTTGGTGTTGTCGACCCTACCGAGAGAAAAGCCGCTGCCCGCCAGCGGCGTGTAGAGAGCAGAGAACCTGTCACGTGCGGTGACGGGTACGGAAAACCGCGTCTCGTTCATACCCAGCGGATCAAAGATCTCTTCGACGAAGAACTGCTCGAGCGTTTTGCCCGAAACCACTTCGATCACATGACCCAGAATGTCGATACTGACGGAATACTCCCACCGGGTGCCGGGGTGAAAGGCAAGCGGCAGGTCGGCGACGCGGTCGCACATCTGTGCCAGAGTTCCCTGGTTGGACCGGAATATGATGTCTTCGTCGGCCATCTTCTCGCCCAGGACACCAGGATTGAACGGATAGCTCAGACCGGAGGTGTGGGTCAGCAACTGGTGCAGCGTCGGCGTGGCGCAACGCGTCACGTCGTCGATCGTCGTGGCGCCGGTGATCAGGCATTCCATATCATTGAATGCGGGGATGAATTCCGACAGCGGTGCATCAAGGTGAAACAATCCGCGCTCGGCGAGCATCATCAGGGCAACGGACGTGATCGGTTTGGTCATCGAATAGATGCGCGCAACGGTATCGCGCTGGAATGGTGTCGCGCGGGCCAGATCGCGCAGCCCGCAGTCGTGATAGTATACTTCCTGCCCACCCTGCGCGACAAGGACGGACGCGCCGGCGAACCGGCGCGTGTCTATGTAGCTTTGCATCCATGTCGCGATACGGTCGAGGCGGGGCTGGTCATAACCGGTCATCGGGCTGTCCTTTGCTCAAACTTCGAGCCATTCCTTACGCACGTCTTCGCGGTTTTTCAACTCATTGGGCGTACCCTCAAAGACAACCTGCCCGTGACCCATGACATAGACGCGATCCGCGATATCCATGGCGATCGACAGTTTTTGCTCGACCAAAAGTGTGGAAATACCGCGCTTTGCGATCTCCTTGAGCACTTCGGCGACTTTTTGCACCATTTGCGGGCTCAACCCTTCGGTTGGTTCGTCGATCATGATGAATTCCGGATCCCCCATCAGGGTACGGCACATCGTGAGCATTTGCTGCTCTCCCCCAGAGAGCACCGATGCCTCGACATCGGCGCGGCGTCTGAGATTTTCGAACATGTCGAACATGTTCTCCATCGACCAGCGTCCGGTTCCATCCTTCTGGCCGGGCTTAAGCCCAAGTGTCAGGTTCTGGCGTGTCGTCAGCCCCGGAAAGATATCGCGATTCTCCGGCACATAACCGATCCCCAGATTGGCGACTTCGTACGCCTTCTTGCCGGATATTTCCTGACCTTTGAACTTGACCGATCCGTGCGGTGTAACCTCGCCCATGATCGCCTTGCATGTGGTCGACCGCCCCACGCCGTTGCGGCCCAACAGGGCCACGATCTCGCCCTCCTGCACATTCATCGACACACCCTGAAGGATGTGCGATTTTCCGTAGTAGGCGTGCATGTCTGTGACTTCGATCAATGTTCTGCCTCCAATGCCGCGCCAAGATAGGCTTCTTGCACGCGCGCATCGGCGCGCACGTCGGCGGGTTTGCCGGTCGCGATGATCTCTCCGTAGACCAGCACGCTGATCCGGTCCGCCAGCCCGAAGACGACGCCCATGTCGTGCTCCACCATGATCAGCGTCTTGCCTTCGGTGACCTTCAGGATCAGATCGGTGATATAGTCGGTTTCCGAATGGCTCATCCCCGCCGTCGGTTCATCCAGCATGATTACGTTCGCGCCGCCCGCGATGGTGATCCCGATTTCCAGCGCGCGTTGTTCGGCGTAGCTGAGCGTACCTGCGGGCAGGTGACTCCGCTCGGACAGGTTGATTTGCTCCAGCACGGCTTCTGTCCCTTCGGTCAAGTCCCGCTTGCGGTTGACCATGTCCCAGAAGGAATACCTGTACCCCATGGACCATAAAAGAGCGCAGCGGACATTTTCGAATACCGTCATCGCCGGAAAGATGTTGGTGATCTGAAAGGACCGAGACAACCCCTTGCGGTTGATCTGGAACGGCTCAAGTCCGGTCAGGTCTTCGCCGTGCAGCTTGACCGTACCGGCCGTCGGCGCGAAACGGGCCGTGATCAGATTGAAAAGGGTCGATTTACCGGCGCCGTTCGGCCCGATCACCGCATGGCGTTCCGCCTTGCCGATGCTCAGGTCGATGCCCCTGATGATCTCCGCCTTGCCAAAGCTCTTCTTGAGACCTTTGAGTTCGAGAGCGGGCGTGCTCATGCGGCACCTCCTTTCACAGTCTGGGATGCAGGTGCCGTGTTCGCCGAATTCCACGCATCTTTGAGAGAGGGCGCGGTGGCACGGGCAATGCCCAGCCCGATCAGCGTGATTGCGCCCGCGATGATCCAGGGGAGAATCGCGTGGCTGTCGAAGGTCGTCCAGAACAGCGTCATCTCGTTATCCCCGGTTGCCGCGTGGCGAAAGTGGAACATCATCTCGACCAGGGCCGCGAGGCCGAGAATGCCGATCGCCGCCGGTAGCAGTGTTCGCAGATACGGCACGATGAGCAGCCGCGCACGCCCCATCTTGAACGCGGGCACGTGCATCATGATCAGACCCGCCAGACCGCCGGGAAAGAACATGACAGTCGCGAGGAACAGCGAGCCGGCATAGAAGGCCCAAAGCTCTGTCTGGAGGCTGAGAACGGTCTGGACCAGCGTGAACACCACCGCACCGATAATCGGCCCGAAGAAGAACCCGACGCCGCCAAGGAACGTCACCAGAAGGATCACGCCGGAAGAGGCCGTGTTCAGGTTTTCCTCGGTCAGGATCTCGTAGTTGATGGCGAAAAGCCCGCCCGACACACCGGCGAAGAAGCCGGACGCGACGAAGCTGTAAAACCGGACCCAGCGCGATGAGTAGCCGAGGAATTCGGCGCGTTCGGGGTTGTCGCGTACGGCGTTGGCCATCCGACCGACGGGCGTGCGGCTCCACAGGTACATCAGCAGCGCCGAGAGAACGACCCAGGCAGCGGTGAGGTAGTACACCTCGATCTGTTGCAGAAATTCGACCCCGAAGAAGGGCTGGGCATAGGTCCGGTCACCGGACACCCCGCCCTCGCCGCCGAAAAAGGCGACGATTATGACGGAACATGCCGCGATCAATTCGCCGACACCGAGCGAGATCATCGCAAACACGGTACCCGCCGAACGTGTCGAAAACGCGCCCACGATCATTGCCAGCCCCATGCCGAACAGACCGCCGAACAGCGGCAGGATCACCAGCGGGAAGCTGGCGAAGAAATCAGACATGTTCATGATGTGCATACACGCAAACCCGCCGACACCGGCATAGACGGCATGGCCGAACGACAGCATCCCGCCCTGTCCCAGCAGCATGTTATAGGCCAGCGCGAAGACGATCGTGATCGACATCTGGTTCATGATCGTCAGCGCGGAGTTGTTGGTGAACACCAGCGGCAACATCAGCAACGCGGCAGACGCGATAACCCAAGGCGCGACGGCGATCATCAATGGCCGGAACTGCATCCTCTCGGACGGGCGCGAGGGATCGGTCGTGATCTGCTCTTTGGGGCGTGCCCCTTTGGGCAGGTCGGTATCGGGATCAAATTGGCTCATGTGCTGCGCTTTCCGAAAAGTCCTGCAGGGCGGAAGATGAGGATCAGCACCATCAGGATGTAGGGAAGGATATCGGCGATTTGGGGGCTCGTGAGGCTCCACAGGTCACGGAAGATACTCTCGTCGAGGTTTTCCGGCGTCGAGATTCCCAATCCGTTCAGGATGTTCTCCATCTCGATGTTGTAGGATTTCGCGAAGGTGGTGATCCAGCCGATCAACAGCGATGCGACCAACGCCCCCCAAAGCGAGCCGAGGCCACCGATCACGATGGTCACGAACACGATGGACCCGAGGACGAATGCCATGCCCGGAAACGTGCCAAGCACCGGTCCGGCGATCACACCGGCAACACCGGCCAGCGCCGTGCCGACGCCAAAGACGCCCATAAAGATCAGCGGCACGTTGTGCCCCAGCGCCTCGACAGTGCGCGGATAGCTGAGTGCGGCCTGAATGATCATGCCGACGCGGGTTTTGGTCAGAACGAAGAGCAGGCCGATGAAGATGGCCACCGACACGAAGATCATGAAGATCTTGTACGCCGGGATCGCGGCGCCGGAGATGGCGAATGCGGTAAAGTTGAGGATGTCCGGTACGTTGTAGGGCATCTGGTTCTTACCCCAGATGAATTGCACCAGTTCCTCGATCAGCAACGCCAGACCGAAGGTAAAGATCAACTCGGGGACGTGGCCGTATTTGTGCACCCGGCGTAAGCCATAGCGTTCGACGCCGGCGCCCAGCACGCCGACGATCAGCGGCGCGATCAGAAGGCCCATCCAGAACCCCAGCGCAATGCTGATCTGATAGGCGAAATACGCGCCTAGCATGTAGAAACTTGCGTGGGCAAAATTCAATACACCCATCATCGAGAAAATAAGGGTCAGGCCGGCGGACAGCATGAAAAGCAGCAGTCCTGTCACCAGCCCGTCGATCAGATTGACGAGAATGAGGTCCATTGGCCCCTCCGGTAGAGTGGTGATGCGGGTTATAGGTGCCTGCCTTCCATGGTCGGAAGGCAGGCAGGATGCAGCGCGCAGTTAAGGGCGCTTCATCTCGCAGGTTGTGGCGATATCGGCGGACGCCATTTCGACGGTCGCTTCGTTCACAACGCCGAATGTCGAGCTGTCGAAGGTATACGTCACATCTTCATCCGTATGGTTCAGAATGTTGATGTTCTGGATCGCCTGATGGTCTTCGGGACGCATCATGACCTTGGAACCCCAGATCGTCTGGTACTCCATGCCTTCGAGGGCTTTCGCAACGGCGACGACATCATCCGCTGTACCGGCTTTCTTGATCGCTTCGGCAAGCATCCCGACCGTATTGGAAATCCGGGTCTGGTCGACATTGCCTTCGGGGTATTTGGCAGAAAACGCGTCATAGTACGCGGATGCTTCTTCGGTTGGCGGCGGGTTTACGATCCCTTCTGACACCAGACGAATAACACCTTTGCCTGTCTCGCCGAATGCGGCTGTCATCCCCGAACCGGCACCATAGTAAGTGTAGATCGGTCCGTCAAAGCCGTTTTCGATGATGGATTTACCCAGACCCAGCATGTCCGCGCCCCAGTTGCCGGTGATCACGGCATCCGCACCGGATGCGACGATCTTGCGCGAGTAGGGGGTGAAGTCCTTCACCTTGCCGATGGGGTGCAATTCGTTGCCGACGACTTCAATGTCGGACCGCTTCTCGTCCAGCATGCTGACTGCGGCGTCGGCGACGGCCTTGCCGAAGGAGTAGTCCTGACCGATGACATAGACCTTCTTGATGGAGTCATCCTCGGCGATCACATCCGTCATCGCGTCCATTTTCATGTCGGCGTTTGCATCGAAACGAAAGTGCCAGAAGTTGCACTTTTCGTTGGTCAGCGCAGGATCGACAGCGGCGTAGTTCAGGAACAGAACGCGGCTATCGGGATTGCGACGGTTATGCTTGTCGATCGCTTCGGTCAGCGCGAGCGCCACGGCCGAGCCGTTGCCCTGCACGATATAGCGGATCCCCTGGTCGATAGCGACCTGAAGCTGGATCAGCGATTCTTTCGGGCTTGTCTTGTTGTCGAAACCAATGACTTCGAACATGTCGCCGTCAAGAACACCGCCGTTCTGGTTGACCATATAGTCCGCGGCGAACTCAAGCTGGTGCAAGCCGTTCGCACCGGTGCTTGCAAATGGGCCGGACAGGGGATCGATGAATCCGATCTTGATATTCTCGGCGAATGCGGCGCTTGCGCCGATGACAAGTGAGAGTGCGGAGACCGCACCAAGCTTGGTGGTTTTCTTCATTTCTTTCCTCCCTAGGACGGTCCATCGCTGTGGTGCGATTTTTCAAGTCTCGGACCTGTTTTTGATCGTTGCACACCCCCCGTGTAAGTCAAGCATTCAGGTGCGATTTGTCATGGCTATTTGAAATTTTCTTGACAGGCGCGGCACCGATATCCGCAGGGTTGACCTTCCGTCACGTTAGCGAAATAATGAATTTATCATGATACATTTCAATTGTTTACGAGGAGACGCTCTGCGAACGCAGTCCCGCCGGATCGGCGGCGGTCGCAACCCCGAAAGTAGGTTCGGCCGCATGCCGCATAGGGCGCTTTCGGCGTCTGTAGCCGGCAAGGAAAGACTCGGCGGCTCCCCCGATCGTTCCGCTGTGCGGAACAAGCGCCCGTTGATTCCGGGCTACTGTTGCAGGCTCAGCCCCTGTGCCACTTTCATCAGCCGTTCGGCATAGACATTTTCAAGCTGCTTTGGTTTGACTTGGTAAGACGGCCCGCCCACGTTCAATCCGTAGATGCGGCCATCGCCTAGCGAGTGGACCGGGACAGCGATGCCGTTCACATCCGACCGCCAGTTGCCAAACCCGGTGCAATACCCCTTGAGGGCATACTCCCGCTTTGCGTCCTCATAAATGGTGCGCGCCTCGATCTCGAAGGCCTTGCCGCGTTCGCGGGCAAAACTGAAAATCTGGTCGCAACGCTCTTGCGGGGTCGCGACCAGGATCGCCTTGCCGATGGCGGAATGAAACAAAGGTAGCCGCGTTCCGACATGCACCATCAATGTGATGTGTTCCGTCGAGGTCTCCGTTGCTAGATAAATAACCTCGGTGCGGTGTTGCTCGCCCAGTGCCACGGTGACGAACGAGTTGGGTCCGTCCAGACGCAGCGCGCGCATCTCGTGCTTGGCACGGTCACGCATTTCCATTGCGGCAAGGCGGCTGAAGCCAAGCCGCAACACGCCCGCGCTCAGACGGTATGTACCGACTCGGGTGTCCGCCACAAGATAGTCGAGCGCGCACAGAGTGTGGGTCAGCCGCGAAATAGTGGCTTTCGGCAGGCCCGTGCGTTCGGAAAAATCGCTGTTGGTCAGGGTCATGTCATCGCGGCGAAAGCAGCGAAGAATCTCCAGACCCCGCGCCAGCGCGGTCACGAAGTTGCGGTCCTTCTCCTCAGTCAGATCTGTACCAAGCGGATCCACTGCCGTTACCCCCGCTTCAGGGCGTCAAGCCCGTGCTGCGCGAACACCGGCACGTACTGGCCCACCTTCATCGCCCGTTCGGGATTGGACGCATTCCCGTCGAGCGCGCGCTTCAGAACCCCCTGGATGATCGCCGCCATGCGGAAGAAGTTGAACCCGAGGTAGTAGCCGAAATTGTCGATGCCCTTGAGGCCGCGCCGCGCGCAATAGGCCGCAATGAATTCCTCGTCGGTCGGGATACCGATGCTGGCGCGGTCGATCCCTGCCAGACCCCGTCCTTCGGTGTTCCCGGGCATTTGCCATTGCATGATGACGGCGGCGAGATCGGCAAAGGGGTGGCCGATGGTCGACAACTCCCAATCCAGAACCGCGCGGCAATCGGTGCCATCCTTGGCAAAGATCATGTTGTCGATCCGGTAATCGCCGTGCACCAGCGTGCGCTGGCCGTCGTCTTCGGGACGCTCGGCGACGAGCGCGTCCATCAACTGGTCCATCGCCGGGATCTTCTCGGTTTCGGATGCACGGTACTGTTTCGACCAACGCCCGACCTGCCGTTCGAAATAGTTTCCTTCGGGGCCATAATCCGACAGACCCACCGCGTCGATGTCCACCATGTGAAGAGCCGCCAGCACGCGGTTCATCTCGTCGATGATCTTGCCACGGTTCTCGTTCGTTTCCTCGGGCATGGCGGGCAGGTTAAAATTGCGCCCTTCCACATGATCCATGATATAGAACATCGACCCGATGACATCATCGTCCTCGCACAGGATATGCATTTTTGCCACCGGCACGTCCGTATCCGCCAGTGCTTTTTGCACACGATACTCGCGGTCAACCGCATGGGCGGATTTCAACAGGATTCCCGGTGGCTTGCGACGCAGAACATAGGCATGCGCCGGTGTCTTGAGCATGAACGTCGGGTTCGACTGCCCGCCCTGAAACTTGGTGACCTCCATCGGCCCTTCGAAACCGGGCAGATTATCTTTGAGGTAGGCGGAAACCGCCGCTTCGTCGAGTGTCTGTGTGTCGGCGCTCATGCCAGTATCCCTTAGCTATAACTCATCAGCTTGATTGCATCCGGTGTTGCGAAATGCGGTGTCGTATTGAATTCATTCAACGAAAACAGCGGGCCCGAAAACACGAACCGCGTGATCGCCGCATTCTTGATTTGCAGGTTCAAGTGCATCATGTGCCGCGCGGGAGCACCCAGCGACGCCGCCGTAAGCTGCCCGATAACGCCACCCGAACTTACGACCAGAACCCGCCTTGCCGCCGTATCGGTGGCAAAGGCGCGTGCCGCCTCGACCCTGTCCGCGAAAGCATCCCACGTCTCGTAGGGGTTGTCGATCTCGCCGTCCTGCCACGCGAATACAGTGTCGCGCAGCGTCCGGAAATGTTCCTTGCGGTCGCCTTTTACGACGTCTGGCACCTTACCGTTGAACCGCGCATCGAGAAGTGCGGCAAAATCGTATTCATTCAGGCCAGCGTGACGTTCGCCGTCCGCGCCGAACCCCATTTCCACGGCGGTGTCGATTTGCCGGTCAAGCGTGCCGGTCACAATCCGGTCCGGGATCCAGTCCATCCCGCGCAGCCAGTCCCCGGCGGCCCGCGCCTGCGCACGTCCCAAATCAGACAGCACATCGTAGTTCTGCTGTCCGAAAGAGGCCTGTCCGTGCCGTATGATAACAAGCTCGGCCATCTCAGGAGAACTCGGCCGCCAGCTTTTTGCCCGCCGCTTCGTATTCACGCGCCATGCGGTCCACGATGTTTCTGGCCGGTCCGACCGATTTGATCGCCCCGATGCCTTGGCCCGACCCCCAGATCGTTTTCCAGGCTTTCGGCTTTTCGCGGTCCGACCCGAAATTCATCGACGACGCGTCGGCCTGTGGCAGGTTGTCGGGATCCATGCCCGCTGCCTCGACCGACCCTTTCAGGTAGTTGCCCCAGACGCCGGTGAACAGCGATGAATACACGATATCATCCGCACCGCTGCCGACGATCATATCCTTGTAGGCCTGATCGGCGTTGGCCTCGTCCGTGGCGATGAACGGCGAACCGGTATAGCCCAGATCGGCCCCCAGCGCGCGCGCGGCCAACAGGCTTTCGCCCGTCGCTATCGCCCCCGACAGCGCGATCGGCCCGTCGTACCATTCGCGGATTTCGCGCACGAGCGCGAAGGGCGATTGTTGGCCCGCATGTCCGCCTGCACCGGCGGCCACGGCAACCAGACCATCGGCGCCCTTCTCAACAGCCTTCCTGGCGAATTTGTTGTTGATGATGTCGTGCAGCACGATGCCACCGCACGAATGCGCCGCCTCGTTGACTTCTACCCGCGCGCCCAGCGACGTGATCCAGACCGGCACCTCGTGCTTGACGCAAATCTCCAGATCCCGCTCCAGACGCTCGTTCGAGCGGTGGACGATCTGGTTGACCGCATAGGGCGCAGCAGGGGTATCCGGGTTCGCCTGGTTGTGGCGGTCCAGTTCTTCCTTGATCTCTGTCAGCCAGGTGTCGAGCAGCGGATGCTCGCCCTTGCCCTCACGCGCGTTGAGCGCGGGAAATGCGCCGATGATGCCCGCCTTGCACTGGGCGATGACCAGCTTGGGCACCGAGATGATGAACAATGGCGATGCGATCAGCGGGATGCGCAGACCGCGCAACGCCTCTGGCAGGTGGGAATCGTCTCGGGGCATGGGGCCTCCTGATGGCATATTGACGGTGAGGGGGCGGGAAAACCCGCCCCTCTTGTTGGCAAAGCGCAAGGCTTACAGGACTTCGAAAAGGCCCGCAGCACCCATTCCGCCGCCCACGCACATGGTGCAGACGACGTATTTCGCACCGCGGCGCTTGCCCTCGATCAGCGCGTGACCGACCATGCGCGCACCGGACATGCCGTAGGGGTGACCGATGGAGATCGCACCGCCGTTGACGTTCAGGATATCGTCGGGGATGCCCAGGACATCGCGCGACTGGATCACCTGCACGGCGAAGGCTTCGTTCAGCTCCCACAGGCCAATGTCGTCCATCGTCAACCCGTGTGCCTTGAGCAGCGGCGGCACGGCGTAGATCGGGCCGATGCCCATCTCGTCGGGCTCGCAGCCCGCGGCCATCACGCCGACGTAGCGGCCCAGTGGTTGCAGGCCCATCTGTTCGGCCTTCTTCGCTTCCATCACCACGGTCGCGGAGGCGCCATCGCTGAGCTGCGACGCGTTACCGGCCGTGATGTATTTGCCTTCCTGGATGACGATGCCGTCCTTGAACACCGGCTGCAAACCCGCAAGGCTTTCCTTGGAGGTACCGGGGCGGTTGCCCTCGTCCTTTTCCAGCGTCACTTCGTGCTCGCTGATTTCCTTGGTTTCCTTGTTCTGCACCATCATCTTGGATGTCATCGGCACGATCTCGTCGTCGAACTTACCCGCTTCCTGTGCCGCATGGGTGCGGTCCTGGCTGCGTGCAGCGTACTCGTCCTGCCGCTCGCGGCTGACGTTGTACCGCTCTGCCACCGTTTCGGCGGTTTCCAGCATCGACATGTAGATCGCGGGCTTGTGCTCCTGAAGCCATGGATCGGCCTTGACGCGCATTTCGGGCGTCTGCACCATCGAGATGCTTTCGACACCGCCGCCCACGACGACGTCCATGCCGTCCGTGATGACCTGCTTGGCCGCCGTGGCGATCGCCATCATGCCGGAGGCGCACTGCCGATCCAGCGACATGCCCGCAACCGTGACCGGAAGACCCGCACGGATCGCCGCCTGACGCGCGATGTTGCCCGCCGCGTGGCCCTGCTGCAGGGCGGAACCCATGAGGCAATCCTGAATTTCCGCCGGGTCGACGCCGGCGCGCTTGACCGCCTCGGCGATAACGTGGCCCGCAAGCGCCTGTGGCGTGGTGTTGTTGAACGCACCCCGGTAGGCTTTGCCAATGGGGGTCCGTGCTGTGGATACGATGACTGCGTCGCGCATGTTGAAGTCTCCTTTGTAGTTAAATTACCAGTCCAGCTTCAGGCCACTGGCCTTGGCTGCACTGAGGGCGTATTTCTTGGTCTGGCCGAATGCGTCGCCCAGTTGTTCCTGATTTTGCGGATCTCGAATTTGCGCGAATTGCGCAGCGACAGCTTCGGGGGTGTTGTCGTCGCCCGTCAGGGTGATGCCGCGCGTCTCGTACACGCGGGTTTCGGCAAAGCTGCCCGCCCCCGCGCCAAGAATCACCTGGCTCGGGCCGTCGTCGCTCACCAGATAGAGCAAGCCCGGCGTGATGGTTTCGGGAGCAAGCAATTCCTGCGCCTCGGGTGGCAATAGATCCTCGGTCATCCGTGTCGCCGCCGTCGGGGCCAGGGTGTTGACGCGGATGTTGTCGCGCGCGCCTTCCATGTGCAGGACATTCATCAACCCCAGCATGGCCGCCTTCGCGGCACCGTAATTCGACTGCCCGAAATTACCGTAAAGCCCCGACCCCGAGGAGGTCAGAACGATGCGTCCGTATTTCTGTTCGCGCATGATCGGCCAGCACGCATGGCAGACGTTGGCGGATCCGATCAGGTGCACATCCACGACTTTGCGGAAATCCGCCATGTCCATCTTGGCGAACGTCTTGTCGCGCAGGATACCTGCGTTGTTGACCACCACGTCGATGCGGCCCCAGGCGTCCATCGCCTGCGCGACCATATCCCTGACGCCGTCCTCGTCGGACACGTCACAGCCATGCGCCATCGCTTCGCCGCCCGCCGCCTTGATCTCGGCCACCACGGAATCCGCCGCCTCCGACGACGCGCCGACACCGTCGCGGCCCACGCCCAGATCATTGACGACAACCTTGGCACCACGCGCGGCCAGACCCAATGCGTGACAGCGGCCAAGGCCGACCCCCGCGCCGGTGACAATCGCCACCCGTCCGTCAAATTGAATATCAGCCATCAGTGCAGCGCCTGTTCAAAGATGTTCGGCCCTGACATCACGTTGATGCCGCCGGAAATCGGGATTGCCGCGCCGGTGACATAGGCACCACCGCGCCCACACAGGAACAGAACGCTGCCCGCGATGTCTTCCTCGCGGCCGACCCGCTGCAGCGGCACATCTTTGCCAACCTTGTCGCGCATGTCCGTATCATGGGTCGCAAAGGCGGTCATGCGGCTGACGAAGGGCCCCGGCGCCAAGGAATTGACGGTGATCGCATCGCCCGCCAACTCCTTGGCCAGTATCCGCGTCAGATGCATGACAGCGGCCTTGGACGCGGAATAGCTGTAAGCGCCGTCGCCCATTTCCCGCTCGCCCATGACAGAGCCTACGTTGATCACGCGGGCCGGGTCGTCGACGCTGCCCCCGGCCTTGAGCATCGGCAACAGCTTTTGCGTCAGGTCGAAGACCCCGGCGACGTTCACGCTCATCACCTTGTCCCACGCCTTGAACGGGAAGTCGCCCAGCGGGGCACCCCATGTCAGGCCGGCGTTGTTCATCAGGATATCGAGCGTTTCCGTCCGCTCCTTCACGGCGGCGACCAAGGCGTCGACACCCTCTTCGCTGCCGACGTCCCCGGCAAAACCGATCGCCTTGCCGGATGCGCCCAAATCGTTGAGCTCTTCGGCGACGGCTTCACATGCCTCGCCCTTGCGGCTGGCAATCAACACGGTTGCCCCCGCGCGCACCAGTGCCTCGGCAGCCATGCGGCCGATCCCGGTGGCCCCGCCGGTAACAAGGACTGTTTTGCCCTCAAGCCCGAATAGTGACTGAATATCCATGCTCAGAATCCCCTCAGTGCGGCGATTTTCTCGGCGTGATAGCTGTAATCTCCCAGCCACTCCGCCGCGACCCGCGCCCGCTTCATGTAAAAACCCATATCGTAATCATCGGTCATGCCAATACCACCGTGCATCTGCACACCCTCGATCACCGCCAGCTTGGCCGTCGCGGTGGCACGCGCCTTGGCCAGTGAGACCGCCAGCGTCGCATTGCCGGGATCAGTGTCGAGCAAGCGGCCCGCGTTCAGAACCGCCGACGCGGTGACTTCGGTTTCGCACCACAGGTGCGCCGCACGGTGCTGCAACGCCTGAAAGCTGCCGATCAGAGTGCCGAATTGCTTGCGCTCCTTGAGGTAGCCAACCGTCATGCCGAAAGCCCCCGCCGCAAGGCCAGCCGTTTCCGCCGCCAGTGCCGCCTGTCCCGCTTCGAGCGCGGGCTTCAGAACGCTCATCGCGCTGTCGACCTGGCCCAGAACGTCATCGCCCGTCGCCTCGACATCGTCAAAGGTGATCCGCGCCGCATCCCGGGCGTCGATCATGTTGGACGCATCTCGAGTGATTCCTGCGCGGTCTGCCGGAATGTCGAACAGCGTCAGACCATCACCGGTTTTCGCCAGCACCAGCAACCTGTCGGCCATGGCACCGTCGACGACAAAAGTCTTCCTGCCATTCAGCCGGAACCCATTGCCGTCCGCCTTCGCGTCCATCTCGGTGGCGTTGGGGTCATGTTTGATCCCCTCGTCGATCGCCAGCGCATAGGTCAGATCGCCGCTGGCGATCTTCGACAGTGCATCCTTGGCCCGTGTATCGCCCACTTGCCGCAGGGCCGTCGCCGCCATCACGGCGGTCGACAGAAACGGGCTGACCACCAGCGTCTTGCCCATCTCCTGCGCGATCACATTGGCGGCCGCATATCCCATGTCAGAGCCGCCCTGCTCTTCGGATATCAGCACCCCGGCCCAGCCCATGTCGGCCATTTCCTTCCACAGCTTCGCATCAAAGGTCTTGCCCTCGTCGCGCAGCTTGCGGAACGCCTTGACGGGTGCAGCCCCGTCAAGAAATCCGCGCGCCATGTCGCCCAGCATCGTTTCTTCTTCGGTCAGCACTAGTTTGGTCATGTCAGTTACCCCGGAAGTCCCAGCACGCGGCGCGACACGATGCTCAGCATCACTTCGCTCGTCCCGCCTTCGATTGAATTGGCCTTGGTGCGCAGCCAGTTGCCTGCGCGGTTGCCCTGCGGCCCGTCCCATTCCAGCGCGTCCGAGCCGCCCGCCGCCATCAGCAATTCGTGGCGCTGCTTGTTCAGCTCGGTGCCCATGTATTTCAGCATCGCGGAGGCATCGCCCGCACCTTGCCCCGCTTCAGACTGGTCCTTGTACCGCTCAAGCGTCAGGCCAATCGCAAGCGCGTCCACCTCGCAACGCATCGCGTCGGCGCGCAGCGTGGCATCCGTCAGCCCGTCGTCGCCCATCGTCTCGGCCAGCACCGCGCCCAGGGCACGGCCGCCGCCCGACAATCCCTGACCGCCGCCCGAGATCATCTCGCGTTCGTGGGTGAGCAGGTATTTCGCAACATCCCAGCCGCGATTCTCCTCGCCCACGATCTGCTCCTTCGGCACTTTGGCATCGTCGAAAAACGTCTCGCAGAACGGCGAGATGCCCGAAATCATGCGGATGGGCCGCGTTTCGACGCCGTCCTGCTCCATGTCGATCAGCAAAAACGAAATGCCCTTGTGCTTGGGGGCCTCGCGGTCGGTGCGCACCAGCGCAAAGATCCAATCGGCCTGATCGGCGTAGGAGGTCCAGATCTTCTGGCCGTTGACGAGCCAGTGATCGCCCTTGTCCTCGCCCTTGGTCTGCACATTGGCCAGATCCGATCCCGCGCCCGGCTCTGAATAGCCCTGGCACCAGCGGATCTCGCCGCGTGCGATCGGAGGGAGATAGTGCAACTTCTGCTCGTGGCTGCCGAAATGCAAAAGCGCGGGCCCCAGCATCCAGATGCCGAAGCTTTGCAGAGGTGAGCGCGCGTTGATCCGGTCCATCTCCTCGTGGAAGATCTTTTCCTGCTCGCGCGTCAGACCGGCTCCGCCGTAGTCCCTGGGCCAAGTCGGCACCGTGTAGCCCTTGGCGGCGCAGCGTTCGAGCCACTGCTTCTGCGCCTCGCTGGTAAACTCCCAGTTCTTGCCGCCCCAGCAGATGTCCTCTTCGCCGGCCCCGCTGTCGCGCATTTCCTGCGGACAATTCTCTTCGAGCCACGCGCGCAGCTCCGCGCGGAATTCCTCAGCCGTCTGACCAGTGTCCATGCGTCATCCTCCCTGTGAAAACCCGCAACCTCTTGCGGGCTACCATTCCGCAGAGCAGAATTGCATTTCGAAATTCGATTGACAAGACCGAGTTGCACTGACCCTACTGCATCCCAAATTCAACGGAGGATTACCCAGATGAAAGCAATGCTGAGCCACGAGCCGGGCGGCCCCGAGACGCTGAAATTAAGCGAAATGGATACGCCGGAACCCAAAAAGAACCACGTGCGAATCCGCATCCGCGCCGCCGGTCTGAATTTCCCTGATACGCTGATTATCAAGGACATGTACCAAATGAAACCACCGCGCCCCTTTGCGCCGGGCGGTGAGGTTGCGGGCGAAATCGACGCGGTCGGCGAGGGTGTCACCGGTTTTGCTGTGGGCGACCGTGTGCTGGCGATGACCGGTTTCGGCGGGTTTGCCACCCATATCGTGGCGGAGGCCGCGCGGGTGATGAAGATACCCGAAGGGATGCCATTCGACGAGGCGGCCTGTCTGATGCTTACCTATGGCACGTCGCATCACGCGCTGAAAAACCGCGCCGAGATCAAGCCGGGCGAATCACTGCTGATCCTCGGCGCTGCCGGTGGCGTGGGTGTGGCCGCGATAGAGCTTGGCAAGGCGGCGGGTGCGCGCGTCATCGCCGCCGTCTCGTCCGAGGACAAGGCGCAGTTCTGCCGCGACCTGGGTGCCGACGAAACCATCGTTTACAGCCGGGAGATGGACGACCGCGACACGCAAAAGGCGTTCTCGAACAAGATCAAGGAGCTTGCGGGCGGTGACGGCGTCGATGTCGTCTACGATGCAGTCGGTGGGCCCTATGCCGAACCGGCGGTCCGCGCGCTGGCATGGAAAGGCCGCTATCTGGTCGTCGGTTTCCCTGCCGGCATTCCGAAAATTCCGCTGAACCTCACACTGCTCAAGGGCTGCCAGATCGTCGGCGTGTTCTGGGGCGCGCACACCCTGCGCGAACCTGATATGCACGCCGAAAACATGGCCGATCTGTTCCGCATGTATGCGGATGGTCAGATCAAGCCGCGCATCTCGGCGCGCTTCCCGCTGGAACAGGCGGCGGATGCACTTAACCTGATGCAGGACCGCAAGGTACAGGGCAAAGTCGTTCTGGACATCGCGTAACCCCGCGATGCGGATGCAGCGGCCCCGATACGTACCCTTGGACGACTGCGCGTTACAAATGCGCGCAGTCGTTAAAGCCGCGCACGATCATGCGTTCTTCGTGTATGACGATGCGGCTGATCGACCCGTTGGCTGCACCGTTGAACGCAAAGGGCGCCGATCCGCTGGCAATCGCCAGCGCCGCACCCACCACCCCGCCATGTACCACTACCGCGACCAGTTGGTCGGGGTGGGTCGCCGCAATCTGGCGCAGACCGCGCGCAACGCGGGCATGCAGATCCGCCGTTGTTTCGGCCCCCGGTATTTCACCCCATTCACCGCTGTCGCGCGCCCGCACGAAAGCGGGATCGTTCGACGCCGCGCGAAAGCGGTATTCGCCCCCGTCCCAATCGCCCAGAAATACTTCGCGCAGTTCCGGCATCACGATCGGCGTGCGGCCCAACGCCTTTGCAAGCGGGGCTGCCGTCTGGTGCGTGCGTTGCATCGTCGTGACGTATATCGCGTCGATCGCCTCGCGGACGAGACGGTCTGCGACGGCGCGGGCCTGTGCCTCCCCTTCGGAGCGCAGCGCCGGATCGCCCTGCCCGTCGATCATCGGAAACACCTCGCCGCGCACGGCGGCCTGTGTTTCGCCGTGCCGGATCAACAGAATGTCCGTCGCTCCCGGCGGTGGCGTGAAACGGTGCTGGCGCGCTTCGTTGCTCATAACTTTCCCTCTCGTTTTCTGACACATTAACCGCAAGGACAACACTATGACAAACCGACAAATCGTCGTCGCAGAGCTGCCCAAGGGCCAGCTTGCTCCCGAGAACTTCACGATGACCGAGGTCGACATGCCGGTGCCCGCCGAGGGAGATGTGCTGTTGCGGGTGATCTTGATGTCCATCGACGCGGCCAACCGGTCGTGGATGCAGGGCGCGACCTACCGCGATGCGGTCAAGGCCGGCGATGCAATGCCGACCTACGCGATCTGCGAAGTCGTCGAAAGCAACTCCCCACGCCTTGCCAAAGGCGACATCGTGGCGGCCGAAGCCACATGGTCCGACTATGTCACGGTGCCCGCGCACAAGGCCACCAAGCTGCCGTCGGTAAAAACACTGTCGCATCTGATGTCGGTGTTCGGAATTGCGGGCAAGACGGCCTATCACGGTCTGATGTCCATCGGACAGCCGCAGCCGGGCGAGACGGTGCTTGTCTCCGCCGCCGCCGGATCGGTCGGCGGATATGTCGGACAGATCGCCAAAAGTCTCGGCTGCCGCGTCGTCGGCATCGCCGGGGGAGCCGAAAAATGCGACTGGGTGGTGGAGCATCTGGGCTTTGACGCCTGCATCGACTACCGCGCCGACGGCATGTTCAAGGCCTTGCGCGCCGCGTGCCCCGAGGGCGTCGATGTCTATTTTGACAACGTGGGTGGCACCGTTCTGGAAACTGCGCTCAACCTGATGAACGAACGTGGCCGCATCGTCTGCTGTGGTGCCATCAGCCAGTACGAGAGCACCGCGCCCACCGGCCCGCGCAACCTGCCCGGTGCCATCGTCGTCAAGCGCCTGCGGATGGAAGGCTTTATCGTGATGGACTTCGCCCGCGACGACGCCAAGGCGATCCGTGCGATGCAGGGCATGATAGAACGCGGCCAGATGAAAGTGACCGAAGACATCGTCGAGGGACTGGAAAACGCCCCCTCCGCGCTGATCGGTCTGCTGGGCGGCGACAACAAGGGCAAGCGCATGGTGCGCGTGTCCGCCGATCCAAGCTGAAGGAGCTACCCCATGTCCGCATTGCAAGACGCCCTTGAGACCTCTCAGAAACTGATCGGCACAGAAGTTGGCGTGTCGAACTGGATTCTGGTCGATCAGGACATGATCGACCAGTTCGCCAAAACCACCCACGACGAGCAATGGATCCACGTCGATCCCGAACGCGCCGCGCGCGAGACGCCGTTCGGCGGTGCCATCGCGCACGGGTTCTTGACGCTCTCGCTCGCCAGCCGCTTTGCCTACGACTGTTTCAGCACGATGCCGGGGCAGGTCATGGGCATCAACTATGGCATGAACAAGCTACGGTTCCTCAAGCCCGTCGTCGCGGGCAGTCGTCTGCGCGGGCGGTTCACGCTGCAAAAAGCTACCGCCAAAAGCGAGACGAACCTGCTGCGCGAGAACCTTTTGACGATCGAAATCGAGGGCGAAGAGACCCCCGCGCTGATCGCGGAATGGCTTGGCCTAGCCATATTCGAAGACTGAAGGCGCGCGCGCGCGGCGGTGGTTCACGCCGGCGCGCGCATCACGCTTTCGGCACGCTCACGGTGATCCCGTCAAGCGCGGCCGACATCCTGATCTGGCACGACATCCGGCTGGCTTCCTGCCGCGCGGTGGTCTGATCCAGCATCGCATCCTCGAAGGCATGCACCGGTTGCAGTTTGGCCAGCCACCCGTCATCAACGACGACATGGCAGGCGGTACAATCCAGACGACCGCCGCAAGTTTCCCCGAAATTCGGGATGCCGTTTGCTTTCGCGGCTTCCATCAGAGTGGTGCCGGCATCTACATCCGCCGTTTGCGTGCTTCCATCGGGAAGCCTCCACGTCGCTCTCATCGTAAGCTCCTTCAATTCCGGTCCGCGCATACGGGGCACTGTTATTCCGCAGCGTCCAGATAACTGTCCATCGGCGGGCAGGTACAGGCCAGGTTGCGGTCGCCCCAGACATTGTCCACGCGGTTCACCGGGGGCCAGTATTTATCGACCCGGAACGCCCCCGGAGGAAAGCAGCCTTTCTCGCGGGTATAGGGGCGGTCCCAGTCCTTTACGAGATCTTCCATCGTGTGCGGCGCGTTCCTGAGCGGGTTGTTCTCGGCGTCGATCGTCCCGTTCTCGATCTCCGCGATCTCGGCACGGATGGCGATCATCGCGTCGCAAAAGCGGTCAAGCTCGGCCTTGGTCTCCGACTCTGTCGGCTCGATCATCAAGGTGCCGGCGACGGGCCAGCTCATCGTGGGGGCGTGAAATCCGCAGTCCATCAGACGTTTGGCGATGTCATCCACCGTCACTTTGACGCTGTCGGCGAAGGGGCGCGTGTCGATGATGCATTCGTGCGCGATGCGCCCTGTCGGCCCTTTGTAGAGCACGTCGAACGACCCTTCGAGCCGCTTGGCGATGTAGTTGGCGTTCAGGATGGCGACGCGCGTGGCCTGCGTCAGCCCCTCGCCGCCCATCATCAGGCAGTACGCCCAAGAAATGGGTAAAAGCGAGGGCGAACCAAAGGGAGCTGCGGAAACGGCCCCCTGCCCCGAGACCGGATCGCCGGGCAGATGTTCGATCAGATGTTCCTTGACCCCGATCGGACCCATGCCGGGGCCACCGCCGCCATGCGGGATACAGAATGTCTTGTGCAGGTTGAGATGGCTCACATCACCGCCCAGATCGCCGGGGCGCGACAGGCCGACCATTGCATTCATGTTGGCCCCGTCGATATAGACCTGCCCGCCGTGCGCATGAACGATATCGCACACGTCGATCACGGTTTCCTCAAAAACACCGTGGGTGGAGGGATAGGTGATCATGCAGGCGGCAAGGTTGTCGGCGTGCTCCGCCACCTTCGCGTTGAAATCTTCCAGATCGATATCGCCGTTGACGGCGGATCGGATCGGCACCACTTTCCAGCCGACCATATGGGCCGAGGCCGGGTTTGTCCCGTGCGCTGACATCGGAATCAGGCAGACGTTGCGGTGCCCTTGACCATTTGCACGGTGATAGGCGGCAATTGTCAGCAGTCCGGCGTACTCCCCCTGCGCGCCAGAATTCGGCTGCATCGAAATCGCGGCATACCCGGTCACATCGCACAGCTTGGACGACAGATCGTCGATCATTCGGGTATAGCCTGCAGCCTGATCCTTGGGGATATAGGGGTGCAAGAGCGCAAATTCGTCCCAGCTGACCGGCATCATCTCGGCGGCGGAGTTCAGCTTCATCGTACATGACCCCAGCGGAATCATCGCACGGTCCAGCGCCAGATCGCGGTCGGCGAGACGGCGCATGTAGCGCATCATTTCCGTCTCGGCGCGGTTCATATGAAATACCGGATGCGTGAGATACGCAGACGTACGGATCAGCTTTTCCGGCATGTGGTAATGTGGCGTGTAATCCTTGTCCTCGCGCGCGATCCCGAAGGCGCGCCAGACCGCTTCAATGGTCGCGGACCGCGACCGTTCATCAAGCGTGATACCGACCTGCGTGGTGCCCACCTTACGCAGATTTATGCCCTCGTCGACGGCCGATTTCATCACGGCGGATTGCAGCGGGCCGACATCGACGGTGATCGTGTCGAAGAACGTCGCGGGACGGATGTCGAAACCGCCGGATCTCAACCCTTCCACAAGACGCGCGGTCTTGCGGTGGATCCGCTGGGCGATGGCTTTCAAGCCCTCGGGGCCGTGGAAAACCGCATAAAAACCCGCCATCACTGCCAGCAGGGCCTGCGCCGTGCAGACGTTCGAATTCGCTTTCTCGCGCCGAATATGCTGTTCGCGGGTTTGCAGCGACAAACGGTAGGCGCGATTGCCGTGGCTGTCGATGGACACGCCCACGATGCGGCCCGGCATGGAGCGGGCAAAGTTCTTTTTGGTCGCCATATAGGCGGCGTGCGGGCCGCCGTATCCAACCGGCACGCCGAACCGCTGGGTACTGCCCACGGCAATATCCGCACCCATTGCTCCGGGTTCTTTCAGCAAAGTCAGCGACAAAGGGTCCGCCGCAACGATGCCGACGGCATTCGCTTCGTGCAGCGCCGAAATTTCGGCGGTGAAGTCGCGCAGATGGCCGTATGTCCCCGGAAACTGAAAGATCGCGCCGAATACGGCAGAGGCATCCAGATCATCGGGGTCGCCGACAATCACCTCGATCCCCAGAGGGGCGGCGCGCGTCTTTATCACGTTGATGTTCTGAGGATGGCAATTCTCATCGATGAAAAAGCCTATCGCTTTCGATTTCGCGATCCGCTTGGCCATCGTCATCGCCTCGGCGCAGGCCGTTGCCTCGTCCAGCAGCGACGCGTTCGCGATATCCAGCCCGGTCAGGTCGGACACCATCGTCTGGAAATTGAGCAACGCCTCGAGACGCCCTTGCGAAATTTCCGGTTGATAGGGCGTATAGGCAGTGTACCACGCCGGGTTCTCAAAGATGTTCCGCTGGATCGCGGGCGGGGTGACGGTGCCGTGATAGCCCTGCCCGATCAGCGAGGTCAGCACCTTGTTCTGCGACGCCGTGATTTTCATGTGATGCAGCAGTTCCCGCTCCGACAGCGGTTTGCCGAAATCCAGCGGCTTGGCCTGCCGGATCTTGGCGGGCAGCGTGTCGTCGATCAGCGCATCGAGGTCCTTCGCGCCCACGACCTTCAGCATGTCTTGCATCTCGGACACCGAGGGGCCGATGTGGCGACGGTTGGCAAAGTCGTAGGGCAGATAGTCCGTGGGCGTAAAGGTCATGGCAGGGCTCCGGTCGGTCAGGCAATAAGGGCTTTGTAGGCGGCGTCGTCCATGTAGGCGTCCATCTGTGCAGGGTCGGAAGGCTTGATCTTGAAGAACCAGCCCGCGCCCGTCGCATCCTCGTTGGCCAGTGCGGGATTGTCCGCCAGCGCCTCGTTCACCTCGACGACTTCACCGTCGATAGGGGCAAGGATATCTGAGGCGGCCTTGACGCTTTCGATCACGACAATTTCGTCATCCTTGGCCACCACGGTTCCCACGTCGGGGAGTTCGACAAAAACGATATCGCCCAACTGCGCGGTCGCATGTTCGGTAATGCCGACGATAACAACATCGTCTTCGCGGCGCAGCCATTCGTGTTCTTCGGTGAATTTCATCTTGGGTCTCCGTGGGGTCAGCGTTTGAAATTTGCGGGAATAAAGGGAAGCGGCGTAACGGTCAGCGGCAATCGTTTGCCCCTCAGTTCACCGAATACCGTCGTGCCCTTTGTGGCATGGTCTGCTGTCACGTAGCCCATGGCGACGGGGCTGCCGACGGTCGGGCCAAAGCCGCCCGATGTGATTTTGCCGATGGGGGTGCCGTCCTGCGCGCTAGCAAACAGCGGAACGCCTTCGCGCATGGGCGCGCGGCCTTCGGGCAGCAGGCCCACCCGCTTGCGGGATGCGCCATCCTCCAGTTCCTTGAGGATCACGCCGGCGCCGGGAAATCCGCCCGCACGTGCGCCACCCGTGCGCCGCACCTTTTGGATCGCCCAGGCAAGGGCGGCTTCGGTCGGGGTGGTATCGGTATCCATGTCATGCCCATACAGGCACAGCCCCGCCTCCAGCCGCAGACTGTCACGCGCGCCCAGCCCGATTGGTTCGACCTCCGCATGGGCAAGCAGCGCCCTGGCCAGCATTTCGGCCTGATCTGCGGGCACCGAAATTTCGTATCCGTCTTCGCCGGTATAGCCGGAGCGTGACACCCAACATTCGGCCCCCGCCAGCGATAGCGTCGCCACATCCATGAACCGCATTTGCGCCGCTTTCGCATCGAACGTGCCAAGCACCCCCTCCGACGCGGGGCCCTGAAGCGCCAGCAGCGCGCGGTCGGCCACTTCCGTGACCGTCACGCCGCTCAGGTTCGCTTGCATATGCGCGATGTCGGCCGCCTTGCGGGCAGCGTTCACCACGATGAATATATGATCACCCCGGTTCGCCAGCATCAGGTCATCGGTGATACCGCCGGACTCGTCGGTAAATAAACCATACCGCTGGCGGTTTTCGGCCAACCCCAAGATATCGACCGGAATCAACGTCTCAAGCGCGCGCGCGGCCGTCTCGAAATTCGCCCCACCGACGATCACCTGTCCCATGTGACTGACATCGAACAGCCCCGCCTTTTCGCGGGTATGAGTGTGTTCTTTCATCACGCCCAGCGGATATTGCACCGGCATCTCGTAACCCGCAAAGGGCACCATTCTGGCACCGAGCGCGGTGTGCAGATCGTGTAGCGGCGTGTGCATCAGGTCCGGCATCGACAGCTCCTCTTGCAGAAGGCGCGCGGATCAGCGGGATCCTGCGGCACCACGTCAACGCATCGGCTTACGGCCTTTGCGCGTGATGCCCCCTCTGTCCTTGCACCTGAGATTGCTATCCCTTCGGTGTGCGCCTGTCCGCGCCGCTCTCCAGAGTCTTCGATACCACGTCGGTCCGTTTGCCTGAGAGTTTCCGGGGCGGTTGCTCCTTCGGCACCAGCAAGGCTGGTTCTCCCGACAGTGATAATAGCGCGAAGATGACCTAGTTGGTCAGGCTTCGCAAGATGTTTGAACAGCCGGTGTCGACGTTTCAGGCCCTGCGCAGGGCATCGCCTCCTGCACCGCCCACAGCAGGATCTTCCGTCCCGGTGTCCGCCGGCCAATCGCGTCGAAGGCGCTGTGCCCCGACGCTGAACCCCAAGCGAAAAGTTGTCCTGTCCGGACCAAGCTGATCTGTGGCCACGCCCCGCCGGATCCTCACCTGTTGTTCCGACGGAGTTTGACGCGCGCCACACCGGCGGCCCTAGTCCGGTTGGGATTTTGCCCAGTCTTTCTTAATCTTCTTGGCAAGGCTCCATTTGTGAACCTCGGTAGGGCCGTCATAGATACGAAACGCCCTGATTTCGCGAAACACCTGTTCCACGATGGTGTCGGCAGTCACGCCCTGTCCGCCCATGCACTGAACACAGCGGTCCGCCACGCGCATTAGCGCCTCCGATACCGCCACCTTTGCCATCGAGCTTTCGACGGTGCCGCGCGCGCCGGTATCGAGTACATCCGCGCACCAGTAGATCATCAGTTCCGCTTGCTTGAGGTCCATCATGTTCTCGGCCAGCATGAATCCGACGCCCCCGTGATCCACGAGCGGCTTGCCGAACGCGTGGCGGCGGTTGGCATAATCCGCGGCGATTTCGTTGGCGCGGATGCACGCGCCGAGCCAGCGCATGCAATGGCTCAGTCGGGCCGGTGCCAGCCGCACCTGCGCGTATTTGAATCCCTCGCCCGCCTCGCCGAGCATCTGGTCGGCAGGCACGCGCAGGTTGTCGATGGTTATCACGGCATGCCCGCCCGGCATCGAGCTGTCGATGGTATCTAGCACCCGTTCGATCCGAACGGCCGGGTCCGGAAGGTCCACGAGAAACATGCACGCGCCCTCGTCGGCCTTTGCCATGATGATGCCCATGCCCGCACCTTCGGCGCCGGTGATGTAGGTCTTGCGCCCGTTGATGACCCAGTGATTGCCATCCAGCTTGCAGGTGGTCTGCATCATCGATGGATCGGATCCCGCACCGCCGTCTTCTGCGGGTTCCGTCATGAAAAAGGCCGAGCGTATGTCGCCGCTGACCATTCTCGGCAGGAATCTGTCCCTGAGATCCTGCGATCCGACCTTGCCCAACAAAAACATGTTGCCCTCATCCGGCGCGCAGGTGTGTACCGCCAGCGGACCCAATGGCGACAGGCCCGACCGGATCAGTACCGCCGCCGTCTCGCGCTGCGTCAAGTGATCTCCGCCGTCCAGGATGTGCGGCGTCATCAGATCAGCCGCGCGGGCCAATTCCTTCAATTCGATCGACAACGCCTCTGCCGGACCATGCGTACCGAGGCGCGGATCCCGCTCGAACGGCACAACCTTGTCACGCACGAACTGCTCGACCCTGTCGGCAACCCCCAGGGCGCGGTCTGATATGCCGCGCCGTTCCATTTCAAAACTCATGTCGAAGCCTTTCTCGCTATCGTGCTGCCCGGTGCCGCGTCGGGCCCGGTCCGGTCATGTGGCGCACTCTACTCACGCCGGCGCTTCGCTCCAATAGGGCGCGCGCAGATCTTTTCCGGTCGGCGGGCACATTCGAACCGCAGTGGAAACACCCCGTGCAGTTTCGCGCGGCACCCTCATCACCCTTCCGCCTTCTTTTTTCAAAGTCATGGCTTGAGGCGGCGTGGCTTATCCGATCTTGTGGGTTTATTCCGTTCCCCGCGGGCCCATAATGAAGACCCTGCGCAGGGAACCGGCACAGTCTCTTGGAGGAGAACACATGACCAACTTTCTCAAGGCCCTCATCGCGGCCACGTCACTTGCCCTGATGTCGACATCCGCAATCGCGCAAGAGAGGATAACCTACAAATCCGCCAAAACCGCGTCGTCCTATTATCAGATGGGCGTGCAGATTTCCGAGGCCATGCGCAGCGCGACCGATGGTGATGTGATTGTCACCGTCGAGGAAAGCCAGGGATCGGTCCAGAACGTGATGGAAGTCCGCGCGCGCGGCGGTGATTATGTGTTCACAACCCCGCCCGCGCTGGTCGGGCTGGCGCAACGCGGTGCCGCCATGTTCGAGGGCAAGGGCGACCCCGCCTTCGACGAGATCCGCGCACTGTTCCCGATCCCTTCTCTGACGATGCATTTCGTCGTGTCCAAAGACAGCGGCATCGAGCAGATGGCCGATCTGGCGGGCAAGACGATCCTGCTCGGCAGCGGTTCGTTCGGCGCAACAGAGGGTGAGAAGTACATCGGCCTGTTCGGCCTCGAAGGCGCAGTGAACATCGCGGATTCCGAATTGTCCAACGCTGTCGCCGCGATGAAGAACGGCCAGATCGACGGCTTTGTGACCGCCGGATCCTACCCGGCCCCCAACGTGATCGAGGCCGCCGCGTCGATGGACGTGCGGGTGCTGTCGCTGTCGGACGATCAGGTCGCACAGACCAAGCGCACGCCGCTGACGATTCCGGCGGGCACCTACGCCGGTCAGGATACCCCGATCACCACGACGTCCCTGCCAGTGGTTGCCTATGCAACGACTAAGATGAGCGACGATACTGCCTATCTGCTGACCAAGACATTCTGGGAACAACGCGACGAAATGGGCAGCGCCGCCGCGTGGTGGAAAGGGATCAGCCCCGAGATGATCGAGAACATCACCACCGCGATTCACCCCGGCGCCCTGCGCTACTATGAGGAAACCGGCGCGCCGCTGACCGACGCGCACCGCGGTTGAACATGGCTGGCGCGGGGATCACGAACCGCGCGCCAATCCTGAAAGACACCAAATGACGCACTTTCCTGCCCGCGGGCTCTGGGTCTGGCTGGGCCTGTTGATGATCGTGGCCCATCTGGGGCTGATCTTCTACGGTCTCGTGCCAAATCTCATCGCCCGCCCGCTGCACCTTGCTCTGATCCTGCCTTGGGTGTTCGTCTATCCCGCGCCGCCCGGTGTCGCACGCATGGCGGGCGTCATGCTGGCCACAGTCGGCGTGGCCAGTTGCCTGTGGATCGCCCTCACCCATCAGGAATTGCGAAACCAGTACGGATTTATCGAAACCCGGTTTCAAATGGCCATCGCAGTCCTGCTGCTCGCGCTGGTGATCGAGGGCGCGCGGCGCATGATCGGCTGGCCCCTGCCCTCGGTCGCCGCGCTGATGCTGGCCTATGGTCTTTTCGGGCACCTCATTCCCGGCGAATTCGGCCATTCCGGCACTCCCATCGGCAGCTTTCTGGGCACCCTCACGATTGCCGAAGGCGGCATCTGGGGCAGCCTTACCGGTGTTTCTGTCGGTGTCGTCTCGGTGTTCGTGATCTTCGGCGCGGTGCTGAACGCGGGCGAAGCGGGACAAGGCTTCATGAATGTCGCCAACGCGGCGGCGGGCCGTCTGCGCGGCGGGGCCGCTAAGGTGTCGGTGCTTTCCTCGGCGCTTTTCGGGTCTATTTCGGGATCAGCGTCGGCCAACGTCGCCTCCACGGGCGCCGTCACCCTGCCCGCAATGACCAAACTGGGCTATCCCAAACGCCTCGCCGCCGCCGTCGAAGCGGTCGCCTCTTCCGGCGGACAGATCATGCCACCCCTGATGGGGGCGGGCGCGTTCGTCATGGTCGAGCTGACCGGCATTCCCTACACTGAAATCATGTTCGCGGCCCTTCTGCCCGCGGTGCTGTTCTTTGTCGCTGTCTGGGTCGGGATCGACGCCTACGCCACCCGATACGAGTTGCGCCAGGTTCCGGCCGATCAGCGCCCTTTGCGCCGCGATGTGGCGATCACCTCGGCGTTCTTCGCGGTGCCTTTTGCCGTTCTGCTGCTGGGCATGTTCGCGTTGGACTTCACCCCGCAATACGCAGCCGCCCTTGCGATCTTTGTCGGGCTGGTTGCCCTCCTGTTCAACGCGCACAGCGGATTTGATGCGCGCATGGGGTTCGAACGGCTGGGCGATGCCTGCCTCAACGCCGGACGGCAGATTGCGATGATCGGGTCGATCATCATCTGCGCGTCCATCGTGATCGGCGTACTCGGCATCACCGGGCTGGGGGTCAAGCTGACATCGTTCATCGTGTCGGGGTCCGGTGGTCTCCTGTGGCCATCGCTGCTGCTGACGGCACTGGCCTGCCTGCTGTTGGGAATGGAGGTCCCGACGACCGCCGCCTACGTCATCTGCGTTTCTGTCGCCGGTCCCGCGCTGATAGATCTGGGGCTGGAACCGTTGCAGGCGCATCTGTTCGTGTTCTGGTTCGCGCTGCTGTCGACGATCACGCCACCCGTCTGCGGCGCGGTGTTCATCGCCGCCGGTATGGTCGGTGAAAACTGGCTCAAGGTGGCGACAAGCGCGATGGCGCTTGGCATCGGTCTGTATATCATTCCGCTGGGCATGATCGCGAACCCCGACATCATCCGCCTGCTGCAAAGCCCGCTTTCCGCCGCCATCGCCTTCGGTCAAATGGCGGTTGGGCTGGCGTGCGTTTCGTTCGCCGTGATCTCGAAATACAATCCGGCCCTGCGGCTGGCGCTGCTCGTGGCGGGGACTGTCGTCATCTTCATCCGCCTCGTGATCTGAGGCGCGCGGATCAAATGGTCTGCGCCGCCTCCATCTCTTTTTGCAGCCGCGCTTCCTCCTGTGCCTTCGGCGTGGAGAACCGCGCCATCAGAACGTAGGCAACCGGTGTGAGGTACAGCGTGAACAGCGTCGCAAGGCCAAGCCCCCCGACGATCACCCATCCCAGCGCCTCGCGCGCCTCGGCCCCCGCGCCCGACGACAGAACCAGGGGCACACCACCCAGCACGGTCGACGTCAACGTCATCATCACCGGACGCAGACGGATCGTCGAGGCATCGAGGATCGCTGTACGGACATCGCGCCCCTGATCGCGCAGCTGGTTGGCAAATTCGACGATGAGGATCCCGTTCTTCGCCATGATTCCGATCAGCATCACCAGCCCGATCTGACTGTAGACGTTCAGGCTTTGCCCGGTCATCAGTAACGCGAATACCGCACAGGCAAGTCCCAAAGGCACCGTCGCCATGACCACGACGGCGGAGATAAAGCTTTCGAATTGCGCGGCGAGGACCAGAAACACCACGAGGATTGCAAACCCGAACGTGAGGAACAGGCCCGCGTTCGTCTGGTCCAGCGTCGCCGCCTCGGCCAGCGGCACGATCCGGTTTTCGTCCGCCAGTATTTCGTCGCCGATCTGCTGCACCTGTACCAGCGCATCGCCCAGTGACATTTCGGGCGTCAGCCCCGCTGTCAGTTCGACCGACCGGTTCTGGGCCTCGCGGTCAAGCTCGGGGGCGACCGCGCGCTCTTCCAGCGTGACAAAACTGGCCATCGGAACCATCTGCCCGGTGCCCGATTGTACAAAGATATTCTCCAGATCGCCCGGATCATCCACCGGATCGGTCGTTGACAGCATTTGCACATCGAAACTCTTGTCATCGATGAACACCGATCCGACGGTGCGCCCGTCAAGGACCGCCTGCAACGCCTGCCCCAATCCGGTGATGTCGATATCGAGATCGGCAGCAAGCGCGCGGTCGATCTGCACGAACAACTGTGGCTGGGTGCGCTCGTATTCCAGCCGCACCTGGCCCATCGCGGGGATCTGGCGCAACCGATCCTCCATGCGTACCGCCACATCGCCCAGCTGGTCATAGCTGGTGCCGGTGATGGCGAACGACAGCCCCCGCCCCGCGCCCCGGATGCCCAGCGAATTGGGCTGGATCGCAAAGGCGCGCACCCCGATGATTCCGCGCAGCTTGCCGTTGATCTCGCCAACGATTTCCTGTTGCGCGCGAGCGCGGTCTTGCCAATTTGCCAGCGTGAATACCATAAAACCGCGATTGTCCGCGCCAAACCCGCTGATCGAGAAAATGTTCGTCACCTCACCGCGGTCCTGAAGCGGTGTCACCAGATCCTCGATTTCGCGCATTTTGCTCTGGGTGTAATCCAGCGACACACCCTGCGGGGCGGTCACGCTCAACAACGCGACGGCGCGGTCCTCCGATGGGGTCAATTCCTGCCGGATGCCAGACGCCATCAATGCGGCTGTTGCGGCCACGAACAGCGCCGCCAGCACCACCGCGAACGGCATCGCCAATGCCCCGCGCAAGGTGATCTCGTAGAACCGCGTCAGCCGGTTTCCGAGCCAGATCATCGGGCCACGCGGGTTCTTGTCCGGCTCCTTCGTCAACAGGCGGCTGGCCAGCACCGGACACAGGCTGAGCGCGACGACCGAGGACAACAGAACCGCCATTGCTAGCGTGAACCCGAATTCTCGGAACAACCCACCCGCCTGCCCCGGCAGGAACGAAAGCGGCACGAAAACCGCCGCCAGCGTCGCTGTGGTGGTGATGACGGCAAAGAAAACCTGCGAGGCGCCGTTCACGGCCGCAGCACGCGGCCCCATTCCGGCCGCGCGCTGACGCACGATATTCTCGAGCACGACGATGGCATCGTCGACGACCATGCCGGTGGCCAGAACCAGCGCCAGAAGCGTCAGGATGTTGACCGAAAACCCAACCAGATAAATCGCCGCCAACGTACCCACCAATGCTACGGGCAGTGTGAGCGCGGGTATCAACGTTGCGCGGATGTCGCGCAGGAATATGAAAATCACGGCCACGACGATCGCGACGGCGAAGCCAAGTGTTTTCAGCACTTCTTCGATGGAGCCGGAAATAAAAGTCGCATCATCGGAGGTGACGAAGATGTTGACACCGTCGGGCAGGCTTTCGTTCAGCTCCGCCACAACCGCGCGCACCGCGGCAGAGATTTCGAGCGTGTTCGATGTGGCCTGTCGGATGATCCCGATACCCAGCCCCTGCTCGCCATTGGCGCGCAGCACCGTCTCGCCGGGCGCGGGGCCAAGCGACACGCGGGCCACATCGCCGACCTTCACATCCGGCCCCAGATCGAGCGCCTCGAACGCCTCCGCCGTTGCGACGCTGGCCGTTGTGCGCACGTTGATCGACTGGCGGTCGCCCGCCAGATCGCCCGCCGGCGCATCAAAGGCGACGCTCGACAGAGCGCGCTGCATGTCGCCAAGCGTCAAGCCCCGGCTTGCAAGTTCCAAGAGGTTAATGTCGACGCGAAAGATCGGCTCGCGGTCGCCGTAAACCTGCAGATCCGCGACGCCTTCGACCGATATCAGACGGTCCTCCACGCGGTCCTGAACGATGGCCGTCAACTCCTGCGGCGAGCGCCTCGAAGAGGTGACGGCGATGCGCATGACCGGCTGGGCGTTGGCGTCGGCCTTGACGATTTCGGGCTGATCGGCGTCTTCGGGCAACTGGTTGGTGATCCGTGCGACCGCATCGCGCACATCGGTCGCCGCCACGTCGATATCGACGTTATCGTTGAATTCGACCGTGACGCGGCTGCGCCCGAAACGCGAGTTCGACGAAATACTCCGCACCCCTGACACGCGGCCCACAGCGCCTTCGATCCGCCCCGTCAGTTCCTGATCGACGGATTCGGGCGACGCCCCCGAGAATGTCGTCGTGATGGTGACGACGGGGCGATCCACGTTCGGCAATTCGCGGATCTCGGTCCCGAAAAACGCCGCCACACCGGCCAGAACGATCAATGCATTCAGGACGAACGCAAGGATCGGTCGGCGCACGAAAAGCGCCGTGCCGCCGGAGGTGCGCGCGCTCACAGGCGCGCCCGTTCTACCGTTGCGGAAGCAGCAGACGCCGATCCTTCGTGCGTCACGACATCGACGTCGACCCCGTCGCGCAGGGTCTGGACACCCTCGGTCACGACAAGATCATCCGCCGCCAACCCCTCGGCGGTGATCAGGACTTCGTCGCTGTTGCGCTGCGCGATCTCGACGGCGACGCGGGTTGCGATGCCATCACGCACGGCCCAGACGAAGGGGCCATCGCTTGACCATTGCACGGCAAGCGGCGCGATCGACAAAAGCGTTTCTCCGGGAAACGTGAGGTTGACCGAAAACGCCATACCGGCGCGCAACAGATCCGCGTCATTCGTGACACGTCCCTGTACCAGCAAGGTGCGGCTGGCCCGGTCCACCACCGTGTCAATCGCACTGATCTCGCCTTTCAGCGTGGTGCCACCCTGGCCAAGGGGGCTCACATCGAACGCCTGCCCGGTTCTGATCTTGGAAACGATGCGTTCCGGCACGCGAAAATCAATGAGAATGTCAGACCGGTCGGTGATCGTCACGATCATGTCCTGTGCGCTCACGCGGTCGCCTTCCTCCAGATCTATAATCCCGACCCAACCCGAGATCGGCGCGGAAATCACCCGCTGCGACAGGTCGAACTCCGCCTGCCGCACGGCTAATTCGGCGCTGCGCAGGGCAAGCGTGGTTTCGCGCAGGCGCACGCCCGTTGTCGCACCTGTCGCCTCGAGCCGTTCGATGCGGTCCGCATCGGCACGCGCATTCTCCAACTGAATCTTTGCCTGCTCCAGCGCGATCTCTTCCTCTTCGTCCTGAAGCCGGGCAATGATCTCGCCGCTCTCGACATAACCGCCCGCCGTCAGGGCAAGATCGGTGATCACGCCGACCGCGTTGGAACGCACTGTCACCGACCGGCGGGCGCGCCCGTCACCGATGGCGTTGACCCGGTCTGCTATGGCGCGCTCATCCACCGGCACGGCGATCACCTGCACCGCCCCACCGCCGCTGCCGCGACGGTTCATGACCTCTGCCATTTGCGGATCGGTCGCTTCGATGCCCAGCAGATCAAGCAGCCCCATGCGCGCGAGCAAGGGATGCGCCGCCGGGACATAGGCGATCCAGATATAAAAACCGGCCGCTGCCACGACGAGCGAGAGAATGATCTGCCGAAGCACTTTCATGCCGGATGCCTTCATCTAAGGAGCAAGTTGGACGTATATTTAACGCACCGCCCGCAAAAGCACATCAATTCATTGCGAGCGGGAGCCGATGTATTACGGCGCCGCCCCACCGTCCGCGCCGATGTCCCAAAACAGACCGGTCATCACCGTGACCGCGCTTTTACAGACCGGTTTAAGGACATGCTCATTCGGCGCATGCTGGTTACAACCAAGATAGCTGTGCGGCACCCAGACCGTCGGAAGCCCGAGAATATCCGCAAAGCATTCGTTCGGCAAAGATCCGGCAAGGTTCGGCAGCACATGCGGTGCCTGACCCGCCGTGCGCGTCAGAGATGCCTTCACATAGCCGACCCACGGGTGATCGGGATCGAGCCGCGTCGCAGGGAAGAACCCGCGTTCGTGTTCGATGATCTGTACCTTGTCGAAACCATGCGCATCCAGATGGCGGCGCAGCGCGGGCAGCACCTCCTTGGGATCGGTGCCCACCACATAGCGCAGTTGGCATGTCGCCCGCGCCTTGTCCGAGATCGCGTTTTGCGGCGCTTCGGGCACGCCGCTCTTCATCGCCAGCACCGCAAAGGAGTTCCAGCCATAGACCCGCTCGGCGGGCGTCAGGCTTTCCTCGCCCCAATCCTCGTCAACGGGCGGATTGCTGTCTTCGGTCACTGGCAGGCCTGCCAGCGCCTCGCGCACCGAATTGCTCAGGCTGTCGGGCCGCCATTCGGGGATCCAGATCTGCCCGCGCGCATCGCAGATCGACGCCAACGCATGCGCGAGGATCATCGCGGGATCGGCCAGAAGCCCGCCCCAGTTGCCAGAATGATGGGCGCCCTCTCGCAGATCAACGCTCAAATCGAACGACATCCCCCCCCGCGCGCCCATGAACATCGTCGGGCGATCCGGCTTGAGCCGTGGCCCGTCCGACGCAATCAGCACATCGGCGGACAGCATCTGCTTGTGCGCCTCCATGAACGCCGCAAGGCCAGGCGATCCGATTTCCTCGCTCATCTCGAAGATGAACTTCACGTTGAAGCCAAGGCTTCCGCGCTCCGCCAGCACTGTCTCCAGCGCGGCGATATTGACCAGATGCTGAACCTTGTTGTCCGCCGCACCCCGCCCGTACAGGCGGTCATCCACCTCTGTCAGCGCAAAGGGTGCCAACCCCGCGTCCCACTGACCGGTCTGCGCCCATGTCACGTCACCGTGGCCATAGCTGAGCACGGTTTTCAGCGCCGCGTCCTCGATCCGCTGCGCCACCAGAAGCGGGCCGCCATCGGGGTTGGGATTGTCGTAGATCTCGCACTCAAACCCAAGCCCGCGCAAGCGCGGCTCGATCGCTTCGGTCAGGTATCGGGCCAGTTCGGCGCGTTGGCCGGGGTTCTGGCTTTCGGTCTCAAAGGCGACCAGTCCCGCCAGATCGGTGCTGAGCTGACCGCTCTCGAAATACGCCTCGGCGCGGGCAATCGCGTTTTCACGGCTCATGCTGTGACCTCGCTTTCGTTCACGGCGTCGCCCCACGGCGACATGATTTCTGTACAACCGCTGTTTGTCCCGCCGCGCCGCATGACCCCGGCGGGACAGGCAAACGCATAGGGAAAGACCGCGCGCTTGGTCGTCGTCACGTCATAGCTTGCCCGTAACCCCTCGATGATTTCGGCGGGCAGGGTTTCATCCGCGACGATTCCATCGCCCCCCGAGGCGTCGATCCTTTGCTGATGAAACGCCTCGCCGATGTCCATGTCGAAATCCGCCACAAAGCTGCCCAGCTGCGCCACCGCCGACACAATTTTGCGCCCTCCCGACGCCCCAAAGCCGAATCGTGTGTCGCCCTTGCTGCCGAGCATCGGGCAGACGTTCATCAGACACGGCTTGTCGGGGGCGAGCGAGTTGGGCCGACCCTGTGCGGGATCGAACCACATGATGCCGTTGTTCATCAGAAACCCGGTGGAGGGCGACACGACCCGGCTGCCAAATATCGACAACAGTGTCTGCGTCTGGCTGACCATATTGCCCTTGCGATCCACGACCGAGAAATGCGTAGTGCAGCCTTCGTTGCCGTGCGTCTCTCCGTCATGGCCCATCTGCGACAGCCGCGCTGCATAGGCGCTTTGCAGTCCGTCGGCATAGGCGGTGTAGGCAGTCTTGTCCGGCGCGGCGCCGAATTGCTGCGCCTCCATCGCGGCAAAGGCATCGCGGATCGTCGGCCCCGCCGTCAGCCCCGGCAGCACGTCGAAACGGGTCCCGCGATACTCGAACGTCAGCGGGTCCGAAAACCACGCGTGGTAGCTCTTGAGATCGTCGTGCGACAGGCTCCCGCCCTTGTCGCGCATATCCTGCGCCATCGCCGCACCCAGGTCCCCGTCATACAGCGCGCGGTGCCCCTCCTCTGCGAGGATCTGCAGGCTGTCGGCCATCTTGCCCATGCCAAGCCTCTTTTCCGCCAGCGCGGTCCAGCCGGATACGGTGGGCCATTGGCCGTCTTCGAGAAACAGCGCCGCCGCGTCCGGGTCTTTTGCGAGGATCCGCGTTGTCGATGCGATGATCAGCGCGGCATACCAATCTACCAGCAGCCCTTCGCGCGCAAAGTCAATCGCGGGGGATAGCAACTCGGCCCACGGCACCGTACCGAAGCGCGCGTGCATCTTGCCCATCCCGTCGACCAACCCCGGCACCGCCACCGCCGTCGCGCCGTACACGTTGCGCTCACCCTCAACGGTGTCCCATGGAAACAGATCGCTCGTCTTGCCCTGCCCGCTCAGCGGATAGTCGGCAGGGTCCAGCCCTGCGGGAGAGCGCATGCCGTAGTTCAATGCATAGGCGCGCCCCTCGTCCGCGCGCCACAGCATCAGGCCACCACCGCCGGCAGGTCCGCTCATCCACGGCTCAAGCACACCGATGGCAAAGGAGGTCGCGATGGCGGCATCGACCGCGTCACCGCCTGCCGCCAGCACCCGCGCCCCCGCTTCGGCGGCGCCACGGTGCTGGGCGGCAACAACGCCGTGCTCTGTCTCGATCACCACCTTCGTGGTGTTCTGGGTGCGCGAAAGGTTCTGGCTCATGGTATGTGTCCGTCTGGTTCAGGTGGTTTCCATCGCGACTTCGGGATCGTGAAGGTGGCATTCCACCAGCCCCTGCGCGTCCTGTATCGCGCGCGGCGCGCGGCTTTCACACAGCGGTGTCGCCGCGGGACAGCGGGGGTGGAAATGGCAGCCCGAAGGCGGGTTGATCGGATTAGGATAGGCCATGCCGAGATGCGTCTCGGGCACATCCATCGCCGGGTCGGGCGTCAGTACCGATTTAAGCAGGGCCTGCGAATAAGGATGGCGCGGCGCGTCGAACAGGTTGGCCACCGTCGTCTTTTCCACGATCCGGCCCAGATACATCACCGCAACTTCCGTGGCGAGGTGTTCGACCACCGCCAGATTGTGGCTGATGAACAGGTAGGTCAGCCCGAATTCACGGCGTAGATCGCCCAGCAGATTGAGGATCTGGCTTTGCACCGACACATCGAGCGCCGAAGTCGGCTCGTCGCAGATCACGATTTCGGGGCGCATCACCAATGCGCGGGCAATCGCCACGCGCTGGCGCTGACCGCCTGACATCTGGCTCGGATAATTCGTCAGCACCCGCGACGGCAGCCCCACCACATCGAGGATCTCGCGCACTGATTTCTCACGGCTGGCCTCATCCCCCGTGCCGTGCACCCGCAGAGGCAGCGCGATGATGTCCTGAATGGTCTTGCGCGGATTGAGCGAGGAATAGGGATCCTGAAAGATCGGCTGAATA
>NZ_CANMFS010000012.1 GCF_947497275.1 uncultured Sulfitobacter sp. | reverse complement strand
GCGGGCGATGATCTGGTCGAGGGCGGATTTGGCGCCGACACCGTGCTGGGCGGGACGGGCAACGATTCCATCACCGGCTCGGGCTTCGGCGATCTGCTGTTCGGCGCGGAGGGCGATGATTTCATCAACGGCGGTTTCGGGTTCGACCGGGTCAATGGCGGCGACGGGGCGGATGAATTCTTTCACCTTGGCGTGGCGGGCCATGGCACCGACTTCATCCAGGACTACGACGGGTCCGAGGGCGATACGCTGGTGTTCGGGAACACGGGCGCGAGTGCGGGGCAGTTCCAGATCAACCTTGCCAACACGCCCGATGCGGGCGACGGCAGTGTCGAGGAAGCCTTTATCATCTACCGGCCCACGGGCCAGATCATGTGGGCGCTGATCGACGGGGCCGCACAGGACGAGATCAACCTCAAGATCGGCGGTGAGATATTTGATCTGATGACGTGAGCGCGTAAATCCGCCGCCGCACGCGACCCTACCGGCAGGCAGCCGCCGAGGGTGCGGATCGACCTTATTTTCGCCGGTTTTGCGATTTATAAACGCTTCGACCGGAAAAGGGGGGGCAGGCCACCGGCCTGCCCCCTCCTTGCGATGAATAGATAGGACAGCGGCATGACGATCGATATCTACAGCACCACGCCACAGGACACTTTGAGCCTGCAGGAATTGCAGCTGTACCAGATGATCATGGACTACCGTGCGGAAAGTGGGCTGCCCGAGGTCCCGCTGTCGGCGGATCTGACGCTGGTGGCGGGGCGCCATACGCTCGACACCAACGAAAACATCTGGGAGGCAGGGGTCGCCTTGCCCGAGGGTGCCAACTTTCACAGCTGGTCGGACGCCTATTACTACGGCGACCACCGCGACCCGTCGGTGATGTGGGACACGCCCGAGCGGCTGGGCACCGATTATCCCGGCTATGGTTTCGAAATCTGGGCAGGCGGATACAGCGACATCGCGGAGGCGCTGGAGGGGTGGAAGAACTCCGACGGTCACAACACGGTCATTGTCAACGAAGGCATCTGGGCCAACGTCGACTGGAACGCCATCGGCATCGGCGTGCTGTCCGACGGGTCGACCGGGGGCGGGGGATTCGGCAACTTCGGGGGTCGGGTCTATAGCGTCTGGTTCGGGCGCGAGGCCGACAACGCGGTGCCGCAGATCCTTGGTACCGATGCGGACGAAGCGATCACCGGCACCGCGTTTTCCGACTGGGTTCTGGCGGGCGCGGGCGACGACACGCTGGCGGGCGGCACGGGAGCGGACACGCTGACGGGGGGTGCGGGCGACGATACGGCCGTGTTCTCGGGCACCTTCGCGCAGGCGGAAATCAGCTTTGACGGGAACGAGATCTACGTGCGCGATGCGGCGCAGGACGGCACGTTGTCGGACACCGACCTGTTGACCGGCATCGAGACCCTGCAATTCGCCGACCGGTCGGTCGCGGCGGACACGCTTTTCGAGGCGGTCGAGACGACCGGCACTCAAGGCAGCGACGTTCTGGAGGGGAGCAGCAGCCACGACCGGATCGACGGCGGTGGCGGCAATGATACGATCAACGGATACGGTGGGGCCGATACGCTGATCGGTGGCGCGGGCGACGATGTGCTGACCGGCGGCACCCTGGAAAACGATCTGCGCGACGTGATCTTCGGCGGTGACGGCAACGACACCATCGACGGCGGCTATGGCAACGACCAGCTGCGCGGGGATGCGGGCGACGACGTGATCGCGGGCGGCTTCGGTGCCGACACCGTGATCGGCGGCACCGGCGACGACAGCCTGACGGGATCGGCCCTGGGCGATCTGCTGTTCGGCTCGGAGGGCGATGATTTCATCAACGGCGGTTTCGGGTTCGACCGGGTCAGCGGCGGCACCGGCGCGGATACGTTCTTTCACCTCGGCGTGTCCGACCATGGTGCGGACTGGATCCAGGATTATGCAAGCGCCGAGGGCGACAGGCTTCTGTTCGGGCGCGCGGCGACGGCGGGGCAGTTCCAGATCAACGCGGCGGCCACGCCGGGCGCGGGGGAGGCGGATGTCGAAGAGGCCTTTGTCATCTACCGCCCCACCGGCCAGATCGTCTGGGCGCTGGTCGACGGCATGGGGCAGGACGCGATCACCGTGCAGGCCGGTGCAGAGGTGTTCGATCTGATGGCATGAGGGGTGTTTTTCCGGTGTCCGGTTGACGGGCCGCTGCGCGGAATGCTTGATGGCGGCCAGTGATCAGGCAACACCCGGAAAACAGACCAGATGAATTTTTTCTTTCGCGACGATGTACCCGTTGCCGGCAACGACGTGCTGTCGCTTACCAAGTCGGAGGCCGCCGAGCGTTGGAACCACGAGGCCAGCCTCGGCACGCCGGTCGTGGTCAGCTACTCCTTTCCCACCCAGGCCGCGCCCTACGACACGCTGTCGGGGGCACAGGACGGGTTCGACGGGTTCACCCCGGCGCACCGCGCCCACGCGCGCACCGCGCTGGAGACATGGGAAGCCGCCTCGGGCATCCGCTTTGTCGAGGTGACCGACAGTGTGGGCGGCGATATCCGCTTCGGCATGATCGACATGACGGGGCGCACCAACGCCACGGGCAATCCGCTGAGCGGGTTTGCCTATTACCCCTCCGATTACGAGTACGGCACCGGCGCGGGCACGCAATACCTGACGCTGCACGACAACATCGGCGGCGATATCTTTCTCAACCGCGACTACTATCTGGAGAACGCGTCGACCATCACGCCGGGCGTGCGCGGCTATTCGATCCTGTTGCACGAGGTCGGCCATGCGCTGGGGCTCAGGCACCCGTTCGAGGGGGAGCCGGTCATCTCGTCCGACCGCGACAACGGCACTTTCACGGTGATGTCCTATGATCGCTCGCGCGGCACCACGCAGCTGGGCACGCTGGACCGCGAGGCGATGGCGCTGTTGTACGGCGCACCCGAGCGCAGCCTCGATGCGGCGTGGGACGGGGCCAGCGCCACGATGCGGATCACCGGCACGGGGGGTTCCGACACGGTGCTGGGCAGTCACCTCGACGATGTGCTGACGGGCGGCGCGGGCGACGACATCCTGTCGGCGGATGCGGGCGACAATATCCTGTCGGGCGGGGCCGGAGACGACCGTTTCGTGACCCGCGCGGGCAGTCATGTCATCGATGGCGGCACCGGCACCGACCGGGTGCTGATTTCGGGCATCTACGATACCGGCCTGTTGTCGGGCGCGCAGGGGCGGTTGATCTACGACGACGGGGGGGACCTGCGCGTCGAGATGACGAATGTGGCCGAGGTCTGGTTCGACACCCGCTGGTACGGTGGCACGCTCGATATCGTATCCACGCGGGATCTGTTCGGCCCGCCGACAGAGGCGCGCCAGGGCAGCGACGCAGATGAGGCGCTGACAGGGACCGATGCCCGCGACAGCATCGACGGCGGCGGCGGCAACGACACGCTGGCGGGCGGGCTGAGCGATGACACGCTCGGCGGGGGCGCGGGCGACGACCGGGTTTCGGGCGATGATGGAGACGACCTGCTGGACGGCGGCGCGGGGGCCGATACCATTGAGGGCGGCACCGGTGTCGATACGCTGATCGGGGGGGCGGGCGACGATATGCTGACCGGTGGGCGCGGCGTGAACGACCTGCGCGACGAGATCTTTGGCGGCGCGGGCAACGACGTCATTGACGGCGGCTATGGCAACGACGCATTGCGCGGCGATGCGGGCGATGACGTGATCGCGGGCGGGTTTGGCGCGGATACCGTGCTGGGCGGTACCGGCGATGACACCCTGACCGGATCGGCACTTGGCGATCAGCTGTTTGGTGGCGACGGCGATGATTTCGTCAACGGCGGCTTCGGGTTCGACCGGGTGAACGGCGGCGGCGGGGCCGACAGTTTCTTCCACCTCGGGGTGGAAAACCACGGCGCCGACTGGATTCAGGATTATGACAGCGGGGACGGCGACACGCTGGTGTTCGGCAATGCGGCGGCCACCCGCGCGCAGTTCCAGATCAACGAGGCCTTCACGCCGGGTGCGGGGGCGGCGGATGTGGCCGACGCCTTCATCATCTACCGCCCCACCGGACAGATCATGTGGGCGCTGGTGGACGGCACGGGACAGGACCAGATCAATCTGAGCATCGGGGGCGAGATCTTCGATCTGACGGTCTGACAGGGACCTTGGAACTGGACTCCGGGCGTTTGTTGAGTAGTATTTAACAATATTTATACGGGCCGGCAGCGGGCCAGCCTGAATTTTTCCGGAGGAAATTATTATGGTCGAAGTCACCCTGTCCAACGCGAGCGTCGAGGAATCCTATAGCGGGACGCTTTCTTTCAACGTGACACTGTCGGAGCCGGCGCTGGATGTCGTGACGATGACATACCGGACCTTCGCAAACGGTACGGCAAATGATTTCGATCTGGATTATGTCACCACCAGCACCCGCAACAACGGCACGTTGACCATCACACCGGGCGAGACGACCGGTACGATCCAGATTCCGATTTCCGACGACAGCACGGATGAATTCGACGAAGCCATCGTGATGGAGCTGGGCAACCTGTCATCCAATGCCGAATTTCAGGGCGGGGAGCAGACGCTGCGCAACTTTGGCATAATCCTGGATCAGGACGGGACCGGCACCAACCTGGCGCTTTTTGTCTCCGATCCGGTGCTGGTGGAGGGCGATCGCGGCACCACCGAGGCGGTTTTCGATATCCAGTTGTCACGTCCGGCCGAGACCGCGTTTGAGCTGCAATACACCACGCGGGATCTCGATGCGACCGCCGGGGAGGATTACACCGCCGCCGTTGGCACCATCGAGGTGCGCCCCGGTCAGAGCGTCGCACAGGTGCGCGTGGCGGTAACGGGCGATACCAGCGTCGAGGCGGCGGAACGCTTTGCGCTGGTGGTCACGCCGCCGTCCAGCCCGATAATGGATGTGACGGGGTCGGTCGGTTATGCCCTGATCCAGGATGACGATTCCTCTCCGGAGCCGGTCGTCAGCATCGAAAGCGTGCCGGTCTACGAGGCCTACAGCACCGAGGTGCGCTTTGACGTGAAGCTGTCGCAGGCCCCTGTCGACAGCGTCAGCATGTCCTTCCGGACCCTGACCGATCAGACCGTGCAGGATGGCGATCTTGATTATCCCATGACATCGAGCCGCACCAACGATGTGCTGACCTTTGCGCCGGGCCAGACCTCTGCCAGCATCTTCATCGGTCTCAGCAACGACAACATCGACGAAACCGACGAAGCCTTCACGCTGGAGCTCTATAATCTGTCCGAGAATGCCAGTTTCAAGGAAGGGACGAGCACGCTCTCGACCCGCGGCATCATTATGGACGATGACGGGGTGGGGCCGAACCTTGCGATGTTCGTGTCCGATCCGGTGTTGATCGAAGCCGACGACGGCACGCAGCAGGCGACGTTCGAGGTGCAGCTGTCGCGTCCGGCGACTTCGGCGTTCACCGTGGAATACACCACCACCGACATCACAGCCACCGCCGGCAGCGATTACACCGCCACCTCCGGCAGTCTGACCTTCGAAGCCGGCGAGGACCGCGCGGCTGTGACCGTCGACGTGTCGGGTGATGTCGTGGCCGAGCAGACCGAGACTTTCGCGCTCAACCTGAGCGCACCCGCCAACATCGCCCTGTCCACCGACGGGCTGAGCGGGGTGGCGACGGTGCTCGACAACGATACCGACGACGGGCCGGTGATCTCCTTTGCCCGCGCCGATGACGTGATGGAGAGCTATTCGGGTTCCCTGCGTTATGTGGTCTCGCTGTCCGAAGCCTCGTCCGAGCCGGTCACGGTGGAATACACCACCTCGCTGGGCTCGGCGCAGGAAAGCGATCTGGATTATGGCGTGACCAGCACCCGCAACAACGGCACGCTCACCTTCGCGCCGGGTGAAACCTCTGCCAGCGTCTACATCGGCATCGGCAACGACAGTATCGACGAGCGTGACGAATCCGTGTTCCTGACCCTCAGCGAGCCGACCGGCGGTGTGCTGGCGGGGGGCGAGGCGCGGCTGACCACGGCCGCCTTCATCCTCGACGACGACGGGCTGGGGCTGAACGTGGCCCTGTCCGGTCCGCCGATTTCCTTTCAGGAGCCCAGCACCGGCAGCCGTCTGGTGGAGGTGCCCGTGTTCCTGTCGGAAGCCTCCGCGACGGAGCTGACCTTTGACGTGGCCGTCAATGGCGGCCTCGCGCGCGCGGGCAGCGATTTCGACCTGCTCGACACCACTGTGACTTTCGCCCCCGGCCAGACCGAAGCCGCCGTGAGCGTGCGTTTGCTGTCGGACGCCGAAAACGAGGGGCTGGAAGGCTTCAACCTCAACTATGCCGCACAGGCCGGATCGACTTTTGCCGGTACCGTACTGGATCAGACGGGGACCCTGCGGAACTATGCCACCGCCACCGAAGGCGATGACCGCATCACCGGCACCGATGCCCCCGAGAACCTCGACGGTCTGGGCGGCAACGACTTCATCAGCGGGGAAGGCGGCAACGATACGCTGCGCGGCTCTGACGGGGTCGATACGATCAACGGCGGTACGGGCGACGATCTGATCTTTGGCGGCGGATCCCGGAACGACCTGCGCGACGTGATTTTCGGCGGGGAGGGCAATGACGTCATTGACGGCGGCTATGGCAACGACGAATTGCGCGGCGATGCGGGTGACGACAATATCGCGGGCGGTTTCGGCGCCGACACGGTTCTGGGCGGCACCGGGGATGACACCCTGACCGGATCGGCGCTTGGCGATCAGCTGTTCGGCGGCGATGGCGACGATTTCGTGAACGGCGGTTTCGGCTATGACCGGGTGAACGGCGGCGGCGGGGCCGACAGCTTTTTCCACCTCGGCGTGGAAGACCACGGCTCCGACTGGATTCAGGACTACAACAGCCGGGACGGCGACACGCTGGTGTTCGGCAATGCGGCGGCCACCCGCGCGCAGTTCCAGATCAACGAGGCCTTCACGCCCGGCGCGGGGGCGGCGGATGTGGCCGACGCCTTCATCATCTACCGCCCCACCGGGCAGATCATGTGGGCGCTGGTCGACGGCACGGGACAGGACCAGATCAATCTGAGCATCGGGGGCGAGATCTTCGATCTGACGGCATAGCATCGCGGCCCGCCTCCCCTGTGGCGGGGGGTGCTGCCCGGTATGGGTGACGGGATCCGGGGCTGGCATGCGCAAGTGTGCCGTCCCTGAACCGGCACCGACGCCCCCGACCGCCACAGGGTTCCCCCCTGCGTCTCCACGCCAGAGGATCTGAACGCGGCCGGCTTTGTCTGGGCGGGAGTGGCACCACAAATAAATACGCCTGCGTATGGTCCCGTCCCGAACCAGACCGAAGCCCGGGACATTCCGCACGACCTCACGCTGCTGGACGGGGGTTCGGAAACAGTTGACAAAAGGAGGGTGCGTGGCCGACCCTTGGCATCGGGCGGACCGGTCACGCGGGCCACCCGTTTTGATATTACCTGTCACGATTTGACCCATATTTATTTTCAGACCGGGTCCGGTTTCATTGCCGTATCGGAAATGACCTGCACCGGACCGATGCAAAGGATTGGAATCGCGCGTCATGACCGTATTGACCCTTGTAACCGACACCAGCACCGACAGCCCATTGGGAGAGGTGATCGAGGCCTGGGCGGAGTCTATCGCCGCCCTGTCGAACGGCGCGCATGAGGTGCGCATCTACACCCCCGGAGAGCTGGTCGGCGCCTTTGAAAGTTTCGATGCCGTGACGACGGGGCAGGTCGATATGGCACTCCTGTCGCCCAGCTATTACACCGGCCAGCTGCCGGGCATGGAGGTGCTGGGCACGGCCTTCAGCGCGCAGGTGGGGCGTACAAGCTCGATCGCGCTGGCGCAGGCGCTGGCCACGGGGGATCCCGTCGAGGATCTGCGGACTTTCGGACTGACGGCGCTGTCGGCGGGCTTTGACGCGCCGCGCGGTTTCTATACCAGCACGTCGGTCAACGCGCCCGAGGATCTGGCCGGGCTGAAGATCCGCGCAGCGGGTTCCATCGCGGCGACGCTGGCCGAAGAGGCCGGCATGGTTCCGGTCAGTATCGCCGGTGCCGAAATCTATGCCGCGTTGCAAACCGGGGTGATCGACGGGGTCTTGCTGAGCGCGTCGGAGGCGCGCGACCTGCAGATCAACACGTTGATGGAAAATCACCTGTTCCTGCCCGAGGGCACGGGGTTTCAGAATCTCTATCGGGCGCTGGTCATCAACGATGACGTGCTGGCCGGGCTGCCCGCCGATCTGCGCACCTTGCTGGATCAGAGCACCGGTGCCACGCTGGCCGCGCAACTGGGCGAGGCGGCGGAGGACGCGCACACCATCGGTCTTGCCGGTTCGGCCCGCCTGCGCAGACTGGAACTGCCCGAGGGCGACGATCTGGCCGCCTGGCAGGCGCTGGCTGCGGCGGAGGTGGCCAGCCTTACCGCGGGTGCGGACGGCGTCGCGCAGGACTGGCACGACGCTTTTTCCGCCGCCGGCGGCGAGGTGCCGGCGATCGAGGACCCCGACGCGCCGGACACGCCCACGGAGCCCGAGCCTCCCGTCGACGACAGTCTGCTGGACAGCGATGGTTTGCTGTACGGGATCGACGTGCCGGTACGGGCCATCTCGTCGACGCCGGTCGTGCTCATCATGCCCGACAATCTGGGGATCACGAGGGCGGCGCAACTGGACGGGGCCACCATCGCCCTGGTGACGGGCTCGCAGCTTGAACTCGACCTGTTCGATTTCTTCCGTAGCAACGGCATCAGCTATGCACCGGTGCCGATCGAGAGTTACGGCGAAGGCTCGCGGCAATTGTTGGCGGGCGCGGCGGACGTCCTGGCGGTGCCGCAGTCGTTTGTGACGGAAACGGAACTGCCCGCGGGCTACAGCGTCCTGCCCGAGGCCATCACCACCGGCGGTGCGGTCGTGCCCGACCCGCAGGAGCCCGAAACGGGCGCTGACAACGTGCTGATCGAGGGCACGCCGCTGGCCGACAGGCTCGACGGCGGGGCGGGCGATGATACGATCAACGGCGGCGACGGATCCGACACGATCGTCGGAGGGGCGGGTGACGACAGCCTGTCCGGCGGCACCGGCGTGAACGATCTGCGCGACAACATCTTCGGCGGCGATGGCGACGACACCCTCGACGGCGGCTACGGCAACGACAGCCTGCGCGGCGATGCGGGCGACGACGTGATCGCGGGCGGCTTCGGGGCCGACACGGTGCTGGGCGGCGACGGCGATGACACGCTGACCGGATCGGCACTTGGCGATCTGCTGTTCGGCGGTGACGGCGATGATTTCATCAACGGCGGTTTCGGCTATGACCGGGTGAACGGTGGCGCGGGCGCGGATGCGTTTTTCCATATCGGCGTGTTCAATCACGGCTCGGACTGGATCCAGGATTATGCGGGCGGCGACGGCGACACGCTGGTGTTCGGGCGCGCGGATGCCACCCGCGCGCAGTTCCAGATCAATATCGCCACGACGCCGGGCGCGGGCGACGCGGACGTCGACGAGGCCTTCGTCATCTACCGCCCCACCGGCCAGATCGTCTGGGCGCTGGTCGATGGCGCGGGGCAGGATGAAATCAATCTGTCGCTGGGGGGCGAGACTTTCGATCTGATGGCCTGATCTGTCGCCGGAACAAGGACACGCGATGTGGGGGGGCGCCCCTTTTTCGCGGTGCAGAGACTGGACGCAGGGGATTTTGCTTTCATCATCGGAGGCGCGCGATCTGTTTTGACAGATGAATTAGCCGGCGAACCGACCGCGTCAGCCCGATTTGATCCCGGACGCGCGCGCGTCATACCCGTCCGCCGCCCCAAAGTGCAGATTGCCCGGACCGTGCAAACCGGGGACGTGGCCGCCGATCCGGCGGGGTAGGGGCGCAGCCTGCGCGCATTTGAAAGAGAGGAAACCCATTATGACCCTGAACGTATTTCCCTGGGCTACGTTGCCCGACCAAAGCCCTTTCGCCGAAAGGTTTACCTTGTCTGCGGACGGCGATACCGCCGTGATGCTGCTCAACCAGCAGGCGGGCACGGACGAGCGTCTCGTCTCTTACAGCTTCGAGACGGGGCGGTTCGGCTTTCTTGCGCCCGCCTTTGATATCCGGGCGAATTTCAACACCAATTTCCGACAGGCGGTGTCTGACGATGCCACGCGCGTGGCGCTGGTGACGCCGGAGGCGCTGGTGGCGACGGACATCGATAACCAGCGCGATGTCTACATCCTGGATGTGGCCACGGGCGGGTTCACATTGGTGGAGCCTGAAGGGCTGGCGCGCAACACCACGGTCGAGGTCGGGGCGCTGTCGGGGGACGGCGGCACCGTCGCCTTGTTGGTGAGCAAGAGCGGGGATCATTATAGCGGCGCCGTTCTGGCGGATCCAGGATCGGACGCGCAGACGGATCTGGGCGCGCTGGCGGTTGCGGCCGGGATCGACGGGGCCGACCGCATCCAGTCTGTGACGTTGTCGGACGACGGCGCGCTCGCGGCGTTCCGGCTGAATAACGACACCCAGTTGATCTATGACGGGACCACCGGCACTTTGCGCAATCTTGACGACATCGCCTCGGGGTTCGAGTTTGGATCGGGCCAGCAGATTGTTCTGTCGGGGGACGGGCGCTACGTTTTCTTCCACACCAACAATGCGTTTAGCGACCGGGCCGCCGGTCTGGTGCGGGTGACGCTGGCGGACGGCACGGTCGATTACGTGTTCGAGGCCAATACCGCCCAGCCGCTGTTTTCGGTCACGGACGACGGGCGCTATGTGGCGTTCCAGACCTTTGCAGGCGATCTGGTGGCGCAGGATCCCGGTGATGACGGCACGAGGGAGAACGATATTTTCGTGGCCGACATGGACACCTCCGAGATCACCCTTCTGGGCCGCGACGACGGCGGCTTTGCCGCGCGGTTCAACGGGGCCGATCCGCTGATCTCGGACGACGGCACGCGGCTTTTGACCTTTGCCAACCTTGCCGACACGCTGGATTTCCGCAGCCCCGACTATGGCAACGTCTACTGGCTGGAGGGCTACGGCAACTGGCTGCCCGCCATCGAGGGCACCGGCGGTCCCGACCGGCTGACGGGAACGGCAGGCGATGATTTCATGCGCGGTTTGGGCGGGGACGATACGCTTTCCGGTCTGGCCGGTGACGACACCATCGACGGCGGCGACGGCACCGACAACCTGATCGGCGGGGCGGGCAATGACAGCATCACCGGCGGTGTCTCCGAGAACGATCTGCGCGACAACATCTTTGGCGGGGATGGCAACGACACGATCCGCGGCGGTTACGGCAACGACAACGTGCGCGGCGATGCGGGCGATGATCTGGTCGAGGGCGGATTTGGCGCCGACACCGTGCTGGGCGGGACGGGCAACGATTCCATCACCGGCTCGGGCTTCGGCGATCTGCTCTTTGGCGCGGAGGGCGATGATTTCATCAACGGCGGCTTCGGGTTCGACCGGGTCAATGGCGGCGACGGGGCGGATGAATTCTTTCACCTCGGGGTGGCGGGCCATGGCACCGACTTCATCCAGGACTACGACGGGTCCGAGGGCGATACGCTGGTGTTCGGGAACACGGGCGCGAGTGCGGGGCAGTTCCAGATCAACCTTGCCAATACGCCCGATGCGGGCGACGGCAGTGTGGAGGAAGCCTTTATCATCTACCGGCCCACGGGCCAGATCATGTGGGCGCTGATCGACGGGGCCGCGCAGGACGAGATCAACCTGCAGATCGGTGGCGAGACATTTGATCTGATGGCCTGAGCTGTTCACCAAGGTGGAAGCTGTCGACATCCAACCCACTGGCCCCGCCCCGCGCCCAGTGTCGTGCCAACGGTGGCCTTCGGGCTATCCCCCTTTCGCGGGAGGGGGGTACCGGGCGTCAGAAGATGAAATCCTCCTGACCCAAATCGTCTGCGTCGATGCGGTTGCCGTCGGCGCTGTAGAGCCGCAGTGCCTCGTCGCGGAATTCGATCACCGCGCCGTTGTTGCGCCCGCCGATGTCCAGCGCCGAGATGTGATAGAGCAGGCCCCAGTCCGACAGGTCGATGCGGTCCACGCCGAGTTCGAAATCGTCGATCCGGTCGGCGCTGCCGTCGGCGGTGAAGGCAAAGACATCCGCGCCCGCGCCCCCGATTAGGCGGTCCGCACCAGTGCCCGCGTGGAGCACGTCATCGCCCGCCCCGCCGTTGAGGGTGTCGTTGCCGCGCGCCCCCAGTAACATATCGTGGCCCGCCGTGCCGCTGCGGCTGTCGGCGCCGTTGCTGCCTGACCAGCGGGTGCCCAGATCGGCCAGCGACAGGCTCAGCTGTGCCAGCCCGCCGTCCCCCGCGCCCGCCAGAAACACCTGCACCTCGCCGCCGCTGACGCGGGCGGTTATTTCGGTGATGGTGCCGATGTCCCAGTCGTTTGTCTGCACCGCGTTGAGGTGGTGGAAGAAGGTGCCGCCGGGCAACAGCTCGAACATCGAGATGCCGCCGTCGGTGCCGCCCACGATCACAAAATCGCGGCCCTGCGCGGCGAAGGTCTCGACCGCGTTCACCCCGGCAAAGCGGCTTTCGCGGTCGTCGATCTCGATCTCGGAGACGAAGAACACACCCGCCGGATTGATCCGCACCGCCGCCAGCGTGCCGCTTTGCGCGCCCACACCGATCAGGTAGGTCTGCCCGCCCATTTCGATGGCCGTCAGATCCACGAGGCCGGTGGACCACAGCCCGTCGCGGGTGCCGATGCTGTCGACCACGCTCAGATCGCCGTTCGCGCTGACGCGGTGGCTGGTCATGCCGTTCTCGTGGGCGGAGGCGGTGACGATGTAATGGGTGCCGCCGACCTCGACCGTCACCGTATCGGAGACATGGGCGCTGTGGGTCTTGGCGGTGTCGCTCACCTGGTCGGTGCGGGTCGCGCGCGCGTTGTCGCCCAGCCGGTAGAGGCTGATGCCGTCGCGGTCGGCATCCACACCGACCAGCCAGTTCCGCCCGTTCATCTCGAAGGCGTTCATCTGCGTCGCCTCCACCGCCGTACCGTTCTCGAGGCGCAGGAATGATGGCGTGGCCAGCCGGCCCGCGCCGTCCATTTCCTGCAGGGTGACGCGCGCGCTCATCCGATCAAAGCCCACCAGGGTCTCGTGGCCGCCCATCTCGACGCACAGGCCCCCCGACAGCGGCACACCGGCACCGTCCTGCGCGCTCCAGCTTATGTCGCGCACGGTGAACGCGCCTTGCAGGCCGATGCGGGTCACCGCCCCGCTCGCGGAGGACCCCGCGATCAGCCATTCCTCACCGTTGACCGTGAACATCTCCAACAACGACAACCCCGTCAGACTGTAGTCTTCCGGTGCCGCGAGAAACCCCGTCAGCCGAAACCCGTCCATGCCGTATCCCCCAAAGATACGCCCCCACGGACACAGATGGGGGAGGGCTGCGGCCTGTGCAGGCGCAGGATTGCGGCGCTTTGGCGGCTCTTGCCTTCAATGCGCACCAGCTTTGCATCAAATGCTGCGCGCTTTTGCGCCGGATCCGCGAATCCCTTCGGGAGCCGGCGGGAAGCCGCCCCCGGTGAGTCCCTGTGACAACAGTTTTCGCTCAGCGTTTCCGAAGGGATAGGGGAATTTTCATGATTTCGGTATACCGCCACAAAAGCACCATAAATGCGGCCAGAAATTGGTCTTTGTATCGGCGTAGCAATTTCACCCTCGGTCGGGCGGCGCAGAACAGGCGCCCGAAAAAAGACAGCGACAGGAAAAATTCATGGTTACCAGAAACGGCACGGCTTCGAACGACACGATTGTCGGAAACAATGGCACGAATGACGTTCTCAACGGGCTGGGCGGCAATGACCTGCTCAACGGGCTGGGCGGATCGGATGCCCTGAACGGCGGTGCGGGCAACGACACGCTGGTGGGTGGTGTCGGCGCGGATACGCTCGACGGCGGTGCCGGTTTCGACGAGGTGGCCTATGACCGCGACGGCGGGACGGGCGGCGTGTCTGTCAACCTCGAAACCGGTGCCGTGCGCGATACCTTCGGCAATCCCGACCTGCTGTCCAACATCGAAGTCGTCTATGGATCGGCGCAGGCGGATGTCATCACCGGACGCGCCGGGGCGGGCGATCTGCTCTACGGGCGCGGGGGCAACGACGTGATCAACAGCGGCGGCGGCGACGACACGCTGGTCGGCGGTGGCGGCAATGACACGCTCGACGGCGGCAGCGGGGTCGACCAGGTCGCCTATTTCCGCGAAACCGGCACACGCGGCGTGACGGTCAACCTCGCCGAGGGGACCGCGACCGATACCTTCGGCAATTCCGACCGGGTGCTCAATGTCGAACATGTCATCGGCACCGACAGCGACGACCGGATCATCGGCTCCAACCGGCTTGCCGGCGACCGTCTGTTCGGGCGCGACGGCGACGACTATCTCGACGGGCTCGACGGCGACAACCTGATCTTTACCGGCAACGGCAACGACACCGTGCGCATCGGCACCACAATGGAGGACGCCCGCGACACCGTCGTGATCGACGGGCGCGGCACCAAGACGATCACCGGCACCGGGTCCGAGGGCACGCGCTATGCCCACCACATCGTGTTCCGCACCGATAGTGCGGTGACCGTCAACCTCGCCACCGGCATCGCGACATCGGACGGCATGCGCACCGACTTCAGCGGCGGGCTGCATTTTCTCGAACTCAACGGCTCGGCCTACGACGACACGCTGATCGGCGGTAACCTGCGCCACCAGGAGCTGGAATGGTTCGTCGGCTTTCAGGGCAACGACACCATCAACGGCGCCACCGGCAGCGGCGATACGGTCGTCTACAACGCCGAAGTTACGATCGGGCAGCTCAACTACGAGACCGGCCAGATCGAACGCGGCACCCAGGGCGTCGTCGTCAACCTCGCCACCGGCGTGGCCACCGACAGCTTCGGCGACCGTGATACGCTGATCAACATCGACCAGGTTCACGGCACCATCTTCAACGACAACATCACCGGCAGCGCCGAGGACAACGATTTCTGGGCCCTGACGGGGGCCGACACCATCGATGGCGGCGCGGGCGAGGATTTCATGCATTACGGCGAGGATCTGCTTGTCGATGGCGGAGAGATGGGCATCGAGGCGGATCTGGCCACGGGCGTGATCATCGACAGCTTCGGCGACCGTGACACGGTGCGCAACATCGAAGGGGTATTCGGCACCGAGCGCGCCGACGTGATGCGCGGCAACGCGGGCGAAAACTGGCTGGTCGGTGAAGAGGGCAACGACACGCTCAGCGGCGCGGGCGGTGACGACATCCTGCTGGGCGGCGACGGCAACGACGTCCTGAACGGGCAAAGCGGCGACGACGAGATCTGGGGCGGCACGGGCAACGACACGATCGACGGTGGCACCGGACAGGACGTGGCGCGCTATCTCGAGGCGACGGGTGCTGTCACGGCCAATCTGGCCACCGGCGTGGTGCGCGACGGCTACGGCAGCACCGACACACTGCGCAACGTCGAGGACCTGCATGCGTCGGCCAATTCCGACAACATCGTCGGCTCGACCGGGGACAACCGCCTGTTCGGGTATGGCGGCAACGACACGATCAACGGCTCGGGGGGCGACGACGTCATTTTGGGCGGCGAGGGGCGCGACAGCCTTGTGGGCGGTGCGGGCGACGACGAGATCTGGGGCGAGGCGGGTGCCGACACCATCGACGGCGGCACCGGATCCGACATCCTGCGCTACCGCGAGGACGCGCGCGGTGTGACCGTCAATCTGGGCGCGGGCACTGCGATCGACGGATCGGGCGCGGACGACACGCTGCGCAACATCGAGAACGTGCACGGGTCGGACCACGATGACGACATCACGGGCGACACCGGCGCCAACCGCCTGTTCGGCTATGCGGGTAACGACGACATCACCGGCGACGGCGGTGCGGACGTCATTCTAGGCGGCACCGGCAACGACAGCCTGACCGGGGGCAGCGGCAACGACCAGCTGTGGGGCGAAGTGGGCACCGACACGCTCGACGGGGGATCGGGTAGCGGCGACATGGTGCGCTATCTCAACTCCACCTCCGGCGTGACGGTCGATCTGGCCACCGGTACGGCGTCTGACGGGCTGGGCTATTTCGATACGCTGCGCAACATCGAATACGCGCACGGCTCCGATCACGACGACATGCTGCGCGGCAACGCGCAGGCCAACCAGCTGTTCGGCTTTGACGGCAATGACACGATGCTGGGCGGCGAGGCGGACGGGGACACCCTGTCCGGCGGTGCCGGCGGCGACACCTATATCTACCGCGCCGGGGACGGGCGGGATTCGATCAACGATCTGGGTGCTACCACCGGCGGCACCGATACGGTGATCGTCGAAGGCTATCTGGTCGAGAATATGAGCGTCTCCGAGCGCGGTGCCGATGAGATGGTTCTGGACTTCGGGAATGCCGACAACGGGCGCGACGTGCTGGCGCTGGTCAATTCGTACTCCGGCTCCGACGCCGGCGCGATCGAGCGGGTGCAGTTCGCTGACGGCGCGACATTCACCATGGCGCAGTTGCGCGCGCGCGTGGACGAAGCGCGGGTCGAAAAGGACAACGCGCCGAGCGGCGAGGCGGACGTGCTGAGCGTGGCTTCTGGCACGACCGTTCTGAACGGATTGGCCGGCAGCGACATCATCACCGGGCGCGAGAGCGATGACAGCCTGTCGGGCGGATCGGGCAACGACACGATCAAGGGCAACGCCGGCGACGACACGATTTCGGGCGGCACCGGCGACGACGACCTGACGGGCGGCGAGGGGGCGGACCGTTTTGTGCTGTCCGCGCGGATGGGCGACGATACCGTGCGTGATTTCGAATTCGGCACTGACGGTCTGGATGTGTCCGGGCTGAGCGCCGCGCAGATCGCGGGGATCACCACCACCCGGGTAAGCGGCGGCCAGCAGGTCACGCTGGAGGACGGCGGCAGCATCCTGTTGCAAGGCGATATCGGCGCGGGCGCGGACCGCGTCGTCATTTCCGGTGCGGCGACGGAGGATTCGACGCTGACGGCGACGCTCACGGGGGCCACCGGTCTGTACGGTGCGGACCCGTCCGATGTCAGTTACCAGTGGCAGCGCGACGGCCGATCGATCAGTGGCGCCACCGGAGAGACCTATGTGCTGACCCAGGCCGACACCGGCGCGGAAATCACCGTACGCGTGGCCTATGACGGCAACGCGCTGACCAGCCAGCCGACCGATGCGGTCGAGAACCTCAACGACGCACCCCTGGGCGCACTGGCGGTCAGCGGCACACCGACCGAAGACGAGACGCTGTCGGTCAGCACCGCCGGCATCACGGACGAGGACGGGCTGGGCACGTTCAGCTATCACTGGGTGCGCGGCGGCCAGTCGATCCAGAACGCGACGGGATCGGAATACACCCTGACGCAGCAGGATGTGAACAACTTCGTCACGGTCGAAGTCACCTATACCGACGGGGCGGGCAACGTCGAGAAACTGGTATCGACCCAGTCCGGCCCGGTCGCCAACGTCAACGACCCCGTCAGCGGCAACCTGATCCTGGGCGGCGGTCTGATGCTGGGCGAGACGCTGACGCTCGATCCCGCGATTTCCGACGACGACGGTGTCGGGCCGCTGTCCTACCAGTGGCAGCGCGACGGCGAGGACATCGCGGGCGCGACCGGAACCCGCTATACGCTGACGGAAGCGGACATCGAAAAGGCACTGTCGGTGCGCGGCACCTTCACCGATGGCTTCGGCAACGTGGAGACGGTGGAATCTGTCGCGGTTGAGCTGCCCCGCGGCGCGACACCCGCCGAAGTCGTTGATCCCATCGACAACGGCCTGAGGCTGTTCGGCGACGCGGGCAACAACACCCTGCGCGGCGGTGCCAGCGATGACTTCCTCAACGGCGCAGCAGGCAACGACCGGCTGTTGGGCGAGGGCGGCAACGATACGCTGGCGGGCGGCGACGGTGCCGATACGCTCAACGGCGGGGACGGCAACGACGAAATCACCGGTGGCGCCTCCGCAGGCGATCTGCGGGACGTGATCTATGGCGGCAACGGCAACGACGAGATCGACGCGGGCTACGGCAACGACGAGATCTTTGGCGGCAACGGCAACGACACGATGGCGGGCGGCTTTGGTGCCGACACCGTCCAGGGGCAGGCTGGCGACGATGTGCTGACCGGTGCGGCCCTCGGCGATCTGCTGTTCGGCGGCGATGGCGACGATTTCATCAACGGCGGCTTCGGCTTTGACCGCGTCAACGGCGGCGCAGGCGCGGATGATTTCTTCCACCTCGGTGTCGAGAACCACGGCGCGGACTGGATCCAGGATTACGATGCCGCCGAGGGCGACACGTTGGTGTTCGGGCGTGGCGATGTCGCGGCGAGCCAGTTCCAGATCAACATCGCCACCACGCAGGGCGCGGGGGGGCCGGGCATCGACGAGGCCTTCGTCATCTTCCGCCCCACCGGCCAGATCCTGTGGGCGCTGGTCGACGGCGCGGGTCAGGACGAGATCAACCTGCAAATCGGCTCCGAGGTCTTCGACCTGACGGCCTGAACCGACAAAGGGCCAGAATTCACCCGGTTCTGGCCCTTAATTCACCCCGTTTCAGAGGTTGAATAAACTTCTGCGAGATCCTTTCCCGCCCACGGCGCCAAAGGATCGACGGGTGTCCCGGCACGTGCTGGACGGGGGCATTTGCGCGCCCTTCGTTGTTTTCCAGCATGTGTGAGGAGACCCGCTGCATGAGCTTCAGCATCGCCTTCGATTATCGGTTTGACCCCACGGGGTTCTACGATGATCCGGCCGTGCGTGCGGTCATGGACCGCGCCGCCGAGATCTGGTCGGGCCTCATCGAGGACGACTTCGACGAGGTGCGCGCCGGCACCACGTTCAGCATCGCCAACCCCTCTGTTTCGGGCCAGCGCGAGACGATCACCCTCGACGAAGACATCGACGACCTGCTGATATTCGCGGGCGCACGCGACATCTCCGCGCTGGGGCGCGGCGGCTTTGCGGGCACCGATGCCGAGGGCGACGTGCTTCGCAGCCGCATCAGCGATGACTTCAGGAACGGCGGACCGGTCACCGATTTCGAACCCTGGGCCGGGGTCGTGGTGCTCGATCTGCGCTATGACTGGAGCTATGATCTGGATGGGCCGGTGGCCGGCAAGAACGATCTGCTGACCACGGTATTGCATGAAATCGGGCATATTCTGGGCATCGGGACGGCGCCCGCCTTCGACGCGCTGGTGGTTGATCATGCCTTTACGGGTGTCAATGCCGTGGCCGCGAACGGTGGTACGGACGTGCCGCTCGAAGAGGATCACGGCCATGTGCAGAACGGGCACGATGGGGGCGAGGTGTTGCTCGATCCGGTCACCATGACGGGCACGCGCAAGCTGCCCGGCGCGCTCGATCTCGCGATGCTGGCCGACATCGGCTACGAGATCGCGGGGTACACCGCCCAGGGCAGCACACCGCCCCTCGCCACGATGGGCGAGGAGACGGTGTTCGGCACCCTGCTCGATGATCTGATCGAGGGGCTGGCGGGCGACGACCAGCTTCAGGGCGATTTGGGCGACGACACGCTGCTGGGTGGGGAGGGCGACGATACCGCGTTCGGACAGGAGGGCGACGACTGGCTGGAGGGTGGTCCCGGTGCCGACCAGCTTCAGGGCAATGCGGGACACGACACGCTGCTGGGCAGCGCGGGCAGCGATACGCTTTTCGGGCAGGACGGCAATGATTTCATCCGCGGCGGTCCGGGCGATGATTTTCTTTTGGGCGACACGGGCGACGATACCCTGCGCGGGGGTCTGGGCGACGATTCCATCCGCACCGGCGATGGATCGGACCGGGTGGTAATCGAGCCCGGCATGGGCAGCGACACCGTCTATGATTTCACCTTCGGGCGCGACACGCTCGACATTGCCGCGCTTAGCGCGGAGGCGCGCGCAGGCATGACGATCACCGGCAGCGACACGTTCAAACACATTCGTTTCGCCGATGGCGAGGAGATCTATCTGCAAGGCACCATTGCGGACACCGACGCCGGCGTCACGCTCGCCGGTGCGGCGGTGCAGAACGCGACCCTCACCGCCACATTTACCGGTGCGATGGATCTGTTCGGCACGCCCTCGACGCAGGCGCAAGCCTACAGCTGGCTGCGCGACGGTGTGGCAATCGACGGCGCCACCGGCAGCACCTACACGCTGGGACAGGCGGATGTAGGCGCACAGATCGCGGTCAGCGCGCAGTACACCGGCAGTGCCGGCATCACCCGCATCACCACCACCGCGACCGCGCCGGTGCAGAACGTCAACGACCTGCCCACCGGTGCCGTGCTTCTGGTGGGAACGGCCCGCCCCGGCGGCGCGCTCGAAGCAGTCACCACGACGCTCGACGATGCCGACGGGTTGGGCAGCTTTGACTATCAATGGCTGCGCGACGGCACCGCCATCGCGGGGGCCACCGGCGCGCGCTATACCGTCGCCGCACCCGATGCCGATGCGGCCATCGCCGTCACCGTCCGCTATACCGACGGGCAGGGCACGCAAGAGAGCCTGACCAGCGCGGCCCGCATCGCGGTGCAGGACACGGCTGCGGATCCGCCCGGACCTGACACACCCGTGACGCAGAGTGAGGATCTCGATTCATCCGACGGACAGTCCATTCCGCCTCCCGACGAAGATCCGCCGGATCCAGAACCGGACATAGACCCGTCTGCAGCACTGCTGCTGACGGGGGATGCGGAAGACAACCGGCTGGAAGGCGGCGATCTGGGCGATACCCTCCACGGCGGTGGGGGCCGTGATACGCTGATCGGCGGCGCGGGCGACGACGTTCTCACCGGCGGTGAGGGGGCGGGGGATCTGCGCGATGTGATCTATGGCGGTGACGGCGACGACACCATCGATGGTAGCCACGGCAACGACGAGCTGCGCGGCGACGCGGGCGACGACGTGATCGCGGGCGGCTTTGGCGCGGATCTGGTGATCGGGGGCGCGGGCGACGACACGCTGACGGGCGCGGCGCTTGGCGACACGCTGTTTGGCGGCGGTGGCGATGATTTCATCAACGGCGGCTTCGGGTTCGACCAGATCAACGGCGGCGCGGGCGCGGACAGTTTCTTTCATTTGGGCATTTCGGATCACGGGGCCGACTGGATCCAGGATTATCTTGCGGCGGACGGCGATACGCTGGTGTTCGGCAACGCCCGCGCCACGGCGGCGCAGTTCCAGATCAACAGCGCCTTCACCCCCGGCGCGGGGGACGCGGATGTGGCCGAGGCCTTCGTCATCTACAAACCCACCGGGCAGATCCTCTGGGCGCTGGTCGACGGCATGGCACAGGACGAGATCGGCCTGACAATCGACGGTACGCTCTACGATCTGTCGGGATAGGCGCGAAGCTTAGGTCATCTCCCGCAATGCCGTCTCGATCCGTGCCACGTCGGTGGGGTTGTTAAGCTCCCAGAACACACGACCGCGCGCGTCGACCTCGACGCAGCGCACCGGCAGGCCCGCGTGCAGGAACCGCAGCTGCTCCAGCCCTTCGAGGGTTTCGAGCGGGCAAACAGGATGGGCGACATAGGCCGACAGCGCGGCAGGGCGGTAGCCGTAGACACCGACGTGGTGGAACACCGGGATTGGCTCTGCCACCTTGCCCGGATCAATGTAGGGCAGCACCTCTTTCGAGAAATAGAGCGCGTTCATGGCCGCGTCGAAAACGGCGGTGGTGCCGCCGACGCGGCCCTGCGCGCGGTCGTCCTTCAGCGCGTCATAGGTGGCGCGGTCGCAGCGCAGCACGGGCGTGGCCATGCCGATGCTGTCGTCGGCGCGCATGGCCTCGATCAACGCCTCGACGAACCACGGCGGCGTCAGCGGCGCGTCGCCCTGAAAGTTGATCACCAGATCGGCATCGATGTCCGCGCGCGCAAAGGCCTGCGCCACCCGCGCGGTGCCGTTCTCGCAGGCCGCATCGGTCATCACCACATCCGCGCCGAAACCGCGCGCGGCGTCCGCGATCCGGTCGTCGTCGGTGGCCACATAGACGGCATCGACTCCGCGAATGGCGCGCGCCGCCTCCCAGCTCATCTCGATCAGGGTTTTTTCGCTGCCGTCCTTTTGGCGCAGCGCCACCAGCGGTTTGCCGGGATAGCGGGTCGAGGCATAGCGCGCGGGAATGAAGATCACGGTTTTCATGTCAGCCTACTCCGGCTCTGAGCAAATCATGGATGTGCAGCACACCCAGCGGGCGCGCGTCTGCGTCGGCAACCAGAAGCACGTTGAGCTTGCGCGCGTTCAAAAGCGCCAGCGCCTCGGGGGCCAGCATATCGGGCGGCACGGTCAGCGGATCGCGGGTGGCGATGTCGATGGCGCGCCGGCCCATCAACCCTTCCATGTTGCGCCGCAAGTCGCCGTCGGTGATCACGCCCGCGATGCGCCCGTCCGACACCAGCACCCCGATGCCGAAGCTTTTCGAGGTCATCTCGAGCAGGGTATCTTCCATCGTGGCGTCGGCGGGCAGCAGCGGCATCTCGCTCCCGCCGTGCATCAGGTCGGACACGCGGCGCATCTGCGCGCCCAGCTTGCCGCCCGGATGGAACACGCCGTAATCCTCGGCGACGAAACCGCGCTGTTCCATCAGCGCCACGGCCAGCGCATCGCCCAACGCCAGCGTCAGCGTGGTCGAGGTGGTGGGGGCCATGCCGATGGCGCAGGCTTCGGGCGCCTTTGGCAGGGTAAGGCGAAAATCGGCTGCCTTCATCAGGGTGCTGTCGGGGTTCGACGAGATGCCGATCATCGGGATCGAGAACCGCTGCGTGTGATAAACCAGATCGCGCAGCTCCGCCGTCTCGCCGGAATTGGAGATCAGGATGCACACGTCCGCGCGCCCCACCATGCCCAGATCGCCGTGGCTCGCTTCGGCGCCGTGGACGAAATAGGCGGGCGTGCCGGTAGAGGCGAGGGTGGCCGCGATCTTGTGGCCGATGTGGCCCGATTTGCCGATGCCCGATACGATCACCCGGCCCGGGCTGGCCAGAATGGCCGCCACGGCGGGCGCGAAATCGGGCGGCAGGTCGCGTTCCAGCAGGCTCAGCGCGTCGGCCTCGATGCGCAGCACGCGGCGCGCGGCGGCAAGGCTGAGGCTTGGATCTGGATTATCAGGTGTCCGGGACATGAAGGCTCCTTCGAGGTGCGCCCTGCGCAGATAGCGCGCCCGACGTCAAAGTACCAGATACGGGCGACAGGGAAGGGGGACGGCGCGCGGCTACGGGACGTTCTTCATCGCCGGCGTGGGGGCGATCACGGTTCGCGCGGTGCGCGGGCCCGGTGCGGCTGCGGCACAGGACTGGGCGGCAGGGACCGGGGCGGCAGGCCCGTCATCCCTGATCCGCAGGTGCAGAAGATAGGACAGGCACGCGCCAAGCCCCATCATCGGGATGAACACCGCCATCGCGACCAGCGTGTCGCCGACCAACGCGCCGAGGCTGCCCATGAGCAAGCCCGCGCCCATCTGGAAAAAGCCCATCAGGGCGGCGGCGGCACCGGCAGTCCGGGTGAAGGGGGCCAGGGCGGCGGTGGACATCGCGGGCATCACGAAGGCGATGCCGCAGGCATAGATCGCGACCGGCACCATGACGTGCGCAAAGCTGGGCGGCCACAGCAAAAGCGACGCGGTTCCGAGCGACCCCAGAAGGATGGTCGCCAGCCCCGGCGCCACCAGCCGGTCCGCGCCGACGCGGATGATCAAGCTGCGCACCGCCAGTGATGCGGCGAAAAAGCTGCCCGACTGCGCCAGCATGGCAAGGCCGAACTGCTGCGGGCTCAGCCCCAGACCGTTCATCAGGATGAAGGGCAGGAAGGTCGCCTGTGCATAGATCGCGCCGAGCGCACCGGCGATCACCCCCGTGGCGGTCAGGAAATGCCCGTTCGACAGGACGTCGCGGTAGCTGCCGGCCAGCGCGCGCACGTTCAGGCGCCTGCGGTCGGCGATCACGGTTTCGGACATGGCGAAATACACGACCGCGATCACCCCGATCCCGAGCAAGAGCATCGTGACGAACAGCGCGCGCCAGCCGAAGACCCACAGCACCAGACCCCCCAGCGTTGGCGCAAAGGCCGGCCCGAGCGCCAGCACGATGCCGATCAGGTTCATGATCCGCGAGGATTGGTCGCGGGTGAACAGATCGCGCACCAGTGCGCGCGATGTGGCGACCCCGACGGAGGCCCCGGCCCCCTGGATGAAGCGCGCGAAGATCAGCACACCGACGGTCGGCGCGAAGAGGGCCAGCAGGCTGCCGGCGCAATAGAGCAGCATGAAGGCGATCGTGACGGGGCGCCGCCCCAACACGTCCGACAGCGGCCCCGCCAGAAGCTGTGCAAAGGCGAAGCCGCCGAAATAAAGCGTCAGCGTCATCTTCACGACCGCCTGCGTAGAGCCGAAAGCGGTCACGATGTCTGTCATCGCAGGGGTATAGAGCGCCATCGACACCGGTCCGATGGCCACCAGCATCGCGCCCAGAAGGCTGACGCGGCGCTCTGACATGATCGGGCGAGGGGTCATGCGGGCGAGGTTTCCGGTGGGGTCTGGCGCGCGTAGCCCGGATTGGTGCGCAGGGTGAGAGCGATGCGGCGAAACGCCTCCCGGTGGGCCAGCCTCACGCCTCCCATCGCCGTCATGCGCCCCCTCTGGCCGGCCTGCGCCACCAAGGAAAGCGGCGCCGCGCCCGCTCCTTCGATCTGGCGAGCGATAGTCTTGCGCAGCAGGCGCGCGGTGTCGGTGATCAGAAAGCCGAGGCTGTTCTTTTCGATCTGGGCCATGGGGATCTCGTTGATTGGTATGAAAGCCCTAATCTAAGGTCATCATGCCAATTTCAAGGGATCCGGGTCCGCCAGGATGGATTGGCCGGACCTCACCTGTCACCGTACGGACCGCCGCCCCTTCCGTCGGGCAGCTCAGCTTGTGGGGCCATGGAAGGGATCCAGAGCGGTAATCGGGGGAAAGGAAACGTTACGGGATATTCTCCGGCCTTGCTGCCCGTCACCGAAACAACGCCGCTCAGCTGGGTGGTGTTGCCGATGAGAATGTTGCCGCCCCCCCTTCAGGACATCCAGACCGCAGACGCCGGTGATGGATGATTTTTCCGTCGCCACCGGCCACCGGGTTGTTGCCCTGACCGACGAGATAATCGGTCGCCATGGTGCCCTGGATACCCAAGTGTCATTCGGCAGAATTTCGCAGGTCGGCAGGATACCGATCGCGGATTCGGTTTCGTCATTTTCCGGGCGGATCTGGTCGCTGCGCAATCTTGCATGAATTTGGTGTATGTCATTTTGCCAAAGCTCTGTGGGAAGGTGGATCGGGCAAACGTCAGCGGGGGCGTCAAATTGATGATTTCGCGCTATTCCTGCCGGACCTGCGATACCGCGTCACGGAATGCGGAAGGCGCGATCGCGAGGCTGAAGACATCTTCGCCCCGCGTCATGACCGACGAGAACACCCCCGCGACCGCGTAGCCGCCGCCTTGCCGCACGAGAACCGGCGCGCCGGAATCGCCCTGCATCGCGGCGCAGCGCAGCATCACCGCAGCGGGCACGCCCGCCAGCGGCGTCCCGCACTCGCGCGCCACCGACAGCACCTCGGGGCGCAGACCGGCGTAGCCCGCAAGCATGAAACCCGCCCCCGCCGGTACCTGTATTGCGAGGTCCAGAAACCCGACCTCATGGCCTATGGGATCTTCGAGGATCACCAGCGCCCAGTCGGTATCGGGGGTGGCGCGAAAATCACGGCTGGCGGTGTCCTGCCCCTCATCCAGCACAAAGCGGAGCCCGCGCGACACCGCGACACCGCCGCCGCGCTGGTAGCCTGCAACGAAGGTAATGCTGTGCGGCTGGATCCACATTCTGCGCGGATAGCTGTAAAGGCAATGCGCCGCCGTGAGCACGACACGCGGCGCGACCAGCGTGCCGGTACAGTGTTGCCGGGTCCGGATGCCCGCGAAATTGACCCGCCCGATGGCCCGCCACGGCCAGCCTTCGGCGTCGACGATGTCGCGCGCCCGAATGGCCGTGCATCCGTCGCCTATCGCAGACCCCAGACCGCAGACCGCGTCATACGCGGGCCTGAATCCGCTGCCGTGCAAGAAACCGGTATCGGGCCGCGCATCCTGCGCCGCCGCCTGTGAAAGCGACAGAAGGGTGAGCATGCATGCCGTCACGATCGTCTTCATGTAAGCTGTATCTATAAGGTAGATTATGTTAAAAATACACCTTCAATACCCCGTATCAGGGCCGCTTTTCAGAACGTCTGGTCGTAGTCTCCCACGCCCGGCTCGGTACGGATCACGTCGTCGAGTGCCTTGAAGATCGCACGCAGCTCTGCTTCGGACTGCGCGCTTTCGCAAACCACCACCAGATTGGGCGTGTTCGACGAGGCGCGCACCAGCCCCCACGAGCCGTTGTCGAGGATCACGCGCGCGCCATTGACGGTCACCACCTGCGCCACCTTGCAGCCCGCGATTTCCGTCATGCCTTCAAGCTTGGCCACGATCCGCGCAAAGATGTCGTATTTATCTTCGTCGGCGGCATAGGGCGACATCGTGGGCGTGGCCCATGTGTGCGGCAGGGCGCGGCGCAGGTCCGACATCTTCATGTCCGGGTTGCGGTCCATCAGCTTGCAGATCTCGACCGCCACGCGCATCCCGCAGTCATAGCCGCGCCCGATCGGTTCGGCCAGAAAGTAGTGGCCCGATTTCTCGAACCCCGCCAGCGCGCCAAGCGCGTGTACCCGGCGCTTCATGTGGCTGTGGCCGGTTTTCCAGTAATCGGCGTGGGCTCCGTTTGCCCTGAGCACCGGATCGGAGGCGAACAGCCCGGTCGACTTCACATCCGCCACGAAGGTCGCGTTGGGATAGATCCGCGACAGATCGCGCGCCAAGATGACGCCCATCTTGTCGGCGAATATTTCCTCGCCGTCGTCGTCGACCACGCCGCAGCGGTCGCCGTCGCCGTCGAACCCCAGCGCGAAATCCGCCCCCGAGGCGGCGACGCGGGCGCTCATGTCGTGCAGCATCTCCATCGCTTCGGGGTTGGGGTTGTAGTGCGGGAAGGTGTAATCCAGCTCGTTGTGGCTCTCGACCACCTCGACGCCGAGACGGCGCAACAGCTCGGGCGCAAAGGCCGACGCGGTGCCGTTGCCGGTGGCGCAGACCACCTTCAAAGGGCGTGTCATGCGGAAATCGCCCACCAGATCGTCAAGATAGGCCTCGCGCACTCCCTCGACAAACTCGTAACTGCCGCCCGGATGCGCCTCCCCTTCCCCGTTCAGAACGATGTCGCGCAATTCCGCCATCTCGTCGGGGCCGTGGGTCAGCGGACGCTCGAACCCCATCTTCACGCCGGTCCAGCCGTTGGGATTGTGGCTTGCCGTGACCATCGCCACCGCCGGCGCGTCCAGGTGGAACTGTGCGAAATAAGCCATCGGCGACAGGGCGGGCCCGATGTCGCGCACCGCGATGCCCGCCTGCATCAGACCCAGCATCAGCGCGTTCTTGATCGACAGCGAATAGTCGCGGTAATCGTTGCCCACGGCGATCACGGGCGCGATCCCGCGGCGGCGCATCTGCGTGCCAAGCCCCAGCCCCAGCGCCGTCATGCCCGGCAGGTTGATGCCTTGCGGATACTGCCAGCGGGCGTCGTATTCGCGAAACCCCGTGGGCGCGATCATCGGGTCGCGCAGGAATTCCCAGGTGTTCGGTGCGACCTTGGCGCGCGGTTTGATCATCACTGTGGTCCTGTCTGATGGGGGCCTGTGCGGAGGCACTTATTTTTCCGTCTTCATCCGCTCCAGGGCCAATCGCCGGGCCAGCTTGTTCCAGACCGATTGCTTGGTCTGGTTGCGGTAAAGCGTGATCGCATCGCCGTCGGGTTCGGAGATGCGGAAATCGGGCTGAACGGCGCGGCGGCGTTCTTCGAGACGCGCGTTGAGGGGTCCGAAATGCTCTGCCATCGTCTTGAATTCGTTCTGGGTGAAAAGGCAGGGAACGTCGTTCTCCTTCGCCTCCTCCTTGAACACCGCCGTCGCATGGGCCAACAGCCAGTCGGGCGCGCTTGCCGGTTCGACCGCGACATTGCTGATCCACGTGGCCAGCGGATGCGGCGATTTGTTCGAGACCCCGTCGTTGACCAGTTCCAGCGCCTCCGCCTTCAGGTCGATATCGAGATGGCGCAGCAACGTGCCGATGATCCGGCCCTCGGCCTGGCTGCAGGTCTTGAAGTCCAGCAGGGTGATTTCCTCGGGCGCGAACACCTTTTCCAGCCGGTCGAGGATCAGGTTGTAATCCACCGCCAGCCCCATCGACGTGCCCTTTTCGATCGCGGGCTTGGCGATCGTCGACGGGCGCGGCGGGTTGTTGCGCCGGCTCAACTCCAGATAGATCGACTGGATGAACTGCCATTGGGTGCGCAGCACGCAGATCACCTCGATCTCGTCGAAGGGTGCCAGCCGTTCGCGCACGGCGGCGAAATCCACCGATGCCTTGGGGTTGTCGCGTGAAAACTCTTCGGAGCTGAGAAAAACGGTGGCGTCGCGGTCGGCATATTCCCGCGCGATCCAGCCGAAAGCGTCGAGGCTGCTGGAGTCGAGCTTGTAGACCGGGGGCAGCGCCGACCAGTCGTAGGCCAGCCCGTGATGCCCCGTTACCCGACCGATGCGCGGATAGATCAGCCCGTGCTTTTCCAGCAGGGGCGCGTTCTTGTGAAACATGTCCTGAATGGTGGTGGTGGCCGTTTTGTGCGTGCCGATGTGCAGGACGACTTTAGACATCACCGTGTTCCTTACCTGTTTTTTGCGCCAGTACACGCAGCGCCATATCACCGTAGACCGAATTCGGCTCCATCACCGCCTTTTCGGCCCATTCGTTCCATGCGTTCACGAACAATTCGCGGCGGTAGGAGCCGGCGATCCGGTGCCGCTTTAACGCGTCGAGCCAGACACCGAAGCGCGCGGGGTTCGCGCCATAGGCCATATGCGCCTGGAATCCGCGCCGCGCGGAGTTGTCCCAACTGGGCATCACGCCGCAGATCGTATTATGGGGCAGCCCTTTGACATAGGCCTTCGACACCGAATTCTCGATCACCTTGTTATAGTCGTAGACCAGCCCGCGGAAGCCGGTGTGCACCTTGCGCCCCATCGTGTTGCCTTCGGGGCCGCCGAACAGATAGTCGTCGGGCGTCACGATCCCGTGCGGCGGCATCTCGATCCAGAAGTCGAACAGATCGTCCGCGACCGGATTCTCGCCGTCGACGTGGAAGCACACCGCACCCAGTTCGACCTCGCCGATGCCCGCCGCGCGCCAGGCCTCGCGCATTCGCGCGACACTGCCGGCCGGATCGGGCATGTCCTCTGGGCGGTAGATGACAAAACGGGGCCGCGTCCCGTCGGGGCGCATGTAGCGCGGATCGTTCATGTATTTCAGGCTGTCGTCGACCAGCGCCTGTTCGAACCCGTCGCGGTAGGTCTGCTCCAGCAGGACGGTCCCTGACAGCCCGTCCCAGTTGCGCCGCCAGCTTTCGTTGGCCCAGCACAGGTAGAACGGGAAATCGACCTCGGGTCTCTCCAGCAGCTTGTCGAGCGGGGTTTCCAGCACGCGTTTGCCGTCGAACCAGTAGTGATAGACACAGAATGCGTCGATCCCCGCGCCGCGCGCCAGTGCGGCCTGTTCGCCCATGACTTCGGTGGCGCGCAGATCGTAATAGCCCAGATCGGTGGGCAGCAAGGGCTGGATGTGGCCCTGGTACATCGGCTGTGCGGCGACGGTGCCGCGCCATTCAGTGAATCCCTTGCCCCACCAGGCGTCGTTCTCGGGGATCGGATGGAACTGCGGCAGATAGAACGCGCTGACGAAGGCGGGCGTCGTCATTTCGCCCGTGTCAGAGCCTGATTTCAGCTGTCCCGCGCGCATCTGCGCCACCTGCGTGGTCTGGCGGATTTCCAGATCGGCGGCATCGGACAAAAATCCCATCGCGCGTTCGAGCGCGTGCGCCAGCGTGCCGTCGACCTGCGCCATTTCGGGATCGAACTGTTCGGTTTGCAGCTTCATCGCGCGCAGCAGATCCACGATTGTGGGCTTCATCCAATAGATTGACCCGGCCGGAAACGACAGCCGCCTGGAAGAGATGTCCACCTCGATCCGGCGCAGCAGGCTGCGCGTGATCTCGAAATTGCTGCCCCACCATTTCGTATCGTTGAAATGCTGCCCGTCGGCGACCCAGAACGAGGCTTTGTCATCGGCGATAAACGTCTCTAAGAGGCCTTGCAGACCCTCATCGGGCAGCACGCCGTCGATCAGATGGCGGCGCCATTTCTCGCCGTCCTCGCGATGCGGTGACTTCTTGGTGTGGATCTTGCAGACCGCTTTGTACCCGGTCAGCGCGCCCGCGTTCACCAGCGCCAGAAACGGCAGGATGTCGCGTCCGCGGTTTTCAAGCGGGACCACGGTGGCCTGTGGCAAATCGGCGCGGATCTCGCGGGCCAGTTCTTCGGTCTCGTCGCCGCGGTAGGTCAGCGTGACATAAAGGTCGTGCGCGATGTCCAGGCTGTCGATCTTAGCTTTGAATTCGGGCCACAGGTCGGGATAATAGATGTGCATCACGATCGCCACATCGGCGCGCGGGCGGTCGGGATCAAAGCGCAGCTTGGGGGCCAGCACTTCCGGCAGCTCCTCGACCTTGGGCAGTTCCTTGGTAATGCGCGCCTCCTTGTGGCCCGAGCGGGCGTAATGCAGGAACGGCGAGGTCCCCTCCGACGCGACGTCCGGATTATAGCGCAGATAGGCCGAGGGCGAGAAATCGGGATTGGGCCGATATCCCATGCGTTCGCCGTAGACGACATAGTGGCGCAGCAGGAAGGGCCGGAACAGCGCATGGATCTGCGGATAGGCGCCGGCGTAATAGACCGGATCGAACAGCCCGCTGTCGCGACCCGCCCTCATCGCTGCGTGTTCCTGTGGTGTCAGAAAGAAGATGCGCGAAAACCGCATCGCGCGCGCCACTGCCGAGCCTGGAGACATGCCTGAATTCCTAAATTTTGACCCGCATAGCAACTCATGCAGGGCGGTGCAATTCGCACGCCGCCCGGCCTTACAACTCAAGCATGTCTTTGTGGTAACGGTGCAGCATCAACATGCCGAACACCGCCGGCACCAGCGCAAAGCCGAACGCATAGCTGGCAGAGGCATAGGGCGCGTCGTAGGTGGCGTAGAACCCCGACCGCATCATCGACAGTACATGCACCAGCGGGTTGTAGAGCAGGATGTTGCGGTACTGCTCGGGCAGCGGATCGATCAGAAAGAAAATCCCCGAAATCAGGAACATGGGCCGGTTCAGAACCGCCCAGAGGCTCGACCAGATCGGGAACATGGTGTTGAGGAAACTGTTGGTCAGTCCGACGCCGAGACCAAGGGCGACCGCCATGCTCGCCGCCAGCGCGATGGCCCCGAAGTCAAAGCTCACCGCCTCGTCGGTCCACCAGATGATGCAGGTGATGATGATCGCCCCGACGATGATCTGGGTGATCGTTTCCAGGATCAGCCGCGCGATCAGCGCGTCGATATAGGTGACGGACGGATAGGCCAGCAGCGGTCTGGAGAACCGGATCGCCGAGGCGATCTTGGCCGAGACGGCCGTGTAGGCCAGAAACGGCAGCATCCCGGTGGCGTAGAACAGCAGGAAACTCGATCCCAGCGGCGGCGTGCGGAACAGAAAGGAGAACACCAGCGCCAGCATCAACAGCCCGCCCACCGGCTCCACGATGGTCCAGATATAGCCACCCGGCGAGCGGCCGTAGGCTGTCGACATCTCGCGCAGGACAAGCGCCAGCACGGCCCGCACCGAGGCCCCCCTGCGCCGTGCGGGCAGGCGCACACCTTGCGGGGGCAGGCCGGAAGATGCCGGGGATGTCGTCTCTGTCATGGCCGTCTCGCGTCGTTTGGCCCCACGGGCGTGTGCCGTTTGGTAAGAGATTTTTCCTTGCATAGCGAGGCGTAAAATCAGATGCATCTTTCAGCAGCTTCTTCTCGCCCGTTACAGGGGCGTGGCCAAAAGGATAGTCCCATCTCACAGCAAACGCCCCCTCCTCCCGCTGCGAATGCGCCTGGTGCCAAACCCGCCCCCGGTCCGGCAAAGGGCGGTCCCAAGGTGGCCGGCCCCGGCCCGGCCAAACGCAAGGGTGTCCCCCCCAGCGCGCGCGCCGCGCGCCCGCGCAAGCGCCACGCCATGATGCTGGCGAGCTTCGTCGTGGTGGTGCTCGTGCCGCTCGCCGTGACCGTGTTCTATCTTTTCGCCATCGCCTCGGACCAGTACATCTCCAGGGCCGGCTTTGCGGTGCGCTCCGAAGAGCTCAACTCGGCCGCCGATCTGCTGGGCAGCCTGTCGAGCGTGTCGGGCACGTCTTCGTCAGACACCGACATCCTCAACGAGTTCATCCACAGCCAGGACATGGTCGAGCGGGTGATGAACCATATCGATCTGGTCGAGGTCTATACGGTGCCCGCCTTCGATCCGGTCTTTGCCTACCGGTCCACCGGCGAGATCGAGGATCTGGTGGATTACTGGACCCGCATGGTAGAGCTGCACTACGATCAGGGCACCGCGCTGATCGAGTTGCGCGTACATGCCTTCCGCCCACAGGATGCCTATGTCATCGCCGAGCGCATCGTCGAGGAAAGCTCGCTGCTGATCAACCGGCTGTCGGCCATCGCGCGCGACAACAACACCCGCTACGCGCAGCTTGACCTGGAAACCGCCCTGACGCGGCTGCGCAACGCGCGCGAGGCGCTGACCAAGTTCCGCTCCCAGAACCGGACCATCGACCTCGAAGCGGCGGTGCAGGGACAGATCGGCATCCTCAACTCGCTCGAACAACAACTGGCCGCCGCCAAGGTCGAGCTGAACCTGCTGCTGTCGGAAGGGCTGAACGACAATGACCGGCGCATCACCACCGAACGCCGCCGGATCGAGGTGATCGAGGATCTCATCGAAATCGAGCGCGCGCAATTCGGCACCGCCTCCGAGGGGCGCGGCGGCGGGCTCAACTTCTCCAGCCTCGCTGCAGAGTTCGAGCGGCTGACCGTCGATCTCGAATACGCCCAGCAGACCTATCTCAAGGCGCAGGCGGGGCTCGACACGGCCATCGCCGAGGCCGAGCGCCAGAACCGCTATCTTGCCCCCTACACCCAGCCCAGCCTGCCGCAATCGGCGCGCTATCCCAACCGGGTGGTCTTCAGCCTGATCACCGGCTTTTTCCTGCTGCTGATCTGGAGCATCGGGGTGCTGGTCTACTACTCCGTCCGCGACCGGCGCTGAGCCATGGTCGAGCTGCGCGGCCTGCACAAGAGTTACCGGCTCAACGGTCTGGAAAAGGTCGTGGCCCGCGACATCAACTTCACCTTTCCCGCGGGGGAAACCGTGGCGTTGATCGGGGGCAACGGGGCGGGCAAGTCGACGATGCTCAAGATGATCGCGGGGTCGGTTTCGCCGGACCGCGGCGAGATCGTGCCGCAAGGTTCGGTGTCCTGGCCCGTGGGCTTTGCGGGCTCGTTCCACGGCGATCTTACCGGCGCGCAGAACGTGAAATTCGTGGCCCGCATCTACGGGGTCGATACCGACGAGATGTGTGCCTTCGCGCGCGAATTCTCCGAGCTGGGCGCGCATTTCGAAATGCCGGTGCGGACCTATTCGTCGGGGATGAAATCGCGGCTGGCCTTCGCGATGTCGATGGCGGTGCAGTTCGACACCTATCTCATCGACGAGATCACCGCCGTGGGCGACGGGTCGTTCAAGGCAAAAAGCGAGGCGATCCTGGGCGAGCGGCTCAAGACGTCGGGCGCGATCATCGTGTCGCACTCGATGGCCCAGCTCGAGCGGATGTGTACCTCCGGCGTTGTCTTGCAAAAGGGGCGGTTTTTCTACTACGCCCGTGTCGAGCGCGCGATCGAGCATTACCAGCACATCATGCGCGGCGCGCTTCCGCCCTGGATGCGCTGACCCGCATTTGCCTCTCCCTGCGATGCGATGGCTTGTTCAGGGGATGCGCGCGCGATAGCTTCGCCCCGAAACCCCGAAAGAGAAACACCCATGACCGATACCGATTTCATTGATCTGCTGCTGGAGAAAATGGCCGACGGCGGTCTGCCGCAACCGGTGATCGATCTGGTGGCGGGCAATGCCGGCCGGATCTACCAAGGCTACACGCTGCACGATCCCCATGACATCGTGATCCTCAACAACAAGATCATCTACCTGCGCGATCTCGCCGATCAGGCGGGGATCACCGACGGATCGGGGCCTGTCCCCGCACCGACGGCCGGCATGATGTTGCAGGTGATGCGCAGCAAGGCGTGATGGATGGTCACGCGCACCTTCCAGACGGTCAATCAGTCGTCGCGATCAAGTGTTGTCTTGTCTGTGCGTGCCGCGTCATCAGATGTCGTCACAGAACCGCCACCAGTTTTCAGCGAAAATTTCCAGCTTGTCCAATGCGCGTAAAAGGTCGGAAATTTCGGATTCCAGTGCTGCGGCAATGCCACCTGGTCCCGCATGTCCTACAATGTTGAAAAACCGCATCCCGATCACCAGCCGCAAAACGGCGCGCTTGTCAGCGCCCTGCCCCAATGCCACAGGTTGCCCGATATGAAACTGCTGTCCGAGGACTGATGTTTCGGCCTGATCCGCCTGCGGCAACAGATGGCTGGCATCTTCATTCAACAGCTCGAATATCTTGCGACACCGCGCCTCGTCCAGTGCCTGTTGGCTGCCGTCCCATTGCCGTGCCATGATCTGGAACGAGATGATGGAATGGCGTGCAAATTGCAGGCTGTGTGATCCTTCTTCGGTCTCGGGCGCGCGCGGCAGGGAGCGAAACGCATTGCTGCGCGCCAGTCTGGCGGTGACCTCTTCGCGGAAGCGGTCCAGTATGTGAGTGCGCAGCGCTTCGGGAACATGGTTCAACAGCTTTGCTTCAAGTAACGCAGGCAACCAGCGGAACGGTGCGCCGAACTCCGGCTCTCCTTGTGTAGCTGGCATCTGCGCAACCCATTCAGCCGACCAGTCTTCAGCATATCCGATACCGGGGCGCATCAACTGGATCACGCCCTGCATACGGTTGCGCAGGGATGTGGGAAACAGCATTGCACCTGAAAACGGTGGTCCGGTCAGGGATTTTGATCCCGACACCTGCACCATCCAGCCCCGTTTTACACAGTCTCCCAGCACGGAATAATCCACACGCATCTGGCAGGCATCCACAACCACATCCACACGCGAGGGGTCTATCGCAACCAGCTCTTCGATGGCGGCGTCCGACGGTCCGGAAAGCCCCGTCTTGGAGCCGATAAGCACATGGGCCAATACCCGTGCGCCGCTTTCAAGCGCCGCGCGCCCTGCATCCAGGAACATCCGGTCCAGATCAGCCATCGCAAGGCGGCTGCCGTCCTGCGCGCGGACAGGAATATCCAAGACATCAATATCCGCGCGGGGCCATATTTCACTGTTCATCTCGATATGCGCACCCGTGGCGCTGACCGGATCGAAATACAGCCCCTTGCCTGCCAACTTTACGCCGCGCCCCGTTTCTTCGGGCGATATCAGGATATTGACCAGCCTGGTGTCGGGCGCGGCGGCCCGGGCCATCTGTACCGCCAGCACTTCGGTGTCCGTACCCGAGGGTGCGATCACCCCGTCGACTTCGCTGGCATCAATGTCGATGAGCTGGGCCAGTTCGCCCACAATGGCGTCCGACAGCGCCGCGCGGGTTTCGTGCAGACCGTGATCTCCCTCGATGATATGGGTCAGCAGATCACGGCGCAGGATATCACAGAACAAAAAACCGTAGTCCGAAATCGACGAGGCGGTAGAGGACGAGAAGTGCACCGCTTCGGGGCGCGGACGTGGCGTGGTGCCGTATTTGTTTTTCCCCGTCACAGCGTCCACCTTGAGCCGTGAATCCCCGTTCGAGATCAGCAGTTTTTCAACCGGTACCTCCAGCGGCAGACCCCGTGCACCGTCCTGTTCGCTGATATGGCCCTGATTGCTTCCTATCAAACCGGACATCCACTCCAACAGCGTGGCACTTGGCGGCTCGAGCGTACCGCCGACCAGCTCTGCAGAAATCCCGCCCGAATTTGCCGACAGCAACATTGCACGATCTTCGAGCGAAAGCTGACGGATCAAGGCCGCACCATAACGCACAAGTGAGGCCAGACGCCGGGTGCTGATCCCGCTGACCTGTTGCTGGGCAAAAGAAGCCTCCATCCCCCAACGGGCAGCAGCAGCCAGGGCGGCCGGGCTGCCGATCAGACTGGGTGGCAAAAGCAATAGATCCGCGCCTTTCAGCCGGAAGGGGAAATCATCTTGCTGACCCAGCGCGATGCTACACGGTGCCCCCGCCATCAACGCTTGCATGGAAGGATCGCGTTCCATCATATTGCGCAGGTGGGCATGAGGTACCAGCGTTGTCGCCGTTTCAAGTCCCAGCTTGGCCGCCGATACAGTACGCGCGCCCATGCGCGCGCCGAATGCATGGTAATCATCGGTCAGGATTTGTGTGCGCGTCGGGTGTGCAGCGGCGGCCGGCACAACCTCTCCGATGTGACTGTCATCTTGCAGATATGACAGCGGTACGCGGCTGAAGGGCAACTGGGTATGGATAATATGACGGGTTGATCTCATCGGCAAAAGTGACCCGCTTTTGCAGATATCCCAGATCATTTCGGGGGTATAGGATATTCCGGGTCGCCAGCTTTTCAGTTCGACCGCCGGATCGTCGTAATCCAGTAAAATCACCGGCACGGCATACAGTTCAAGGGCCCGCGCAGCATGATACCGGTGATGCCCGTCCATCAACGCATGAGCTTTGCTGTCGACCAGCAGGGGATGGGTCCAGATGCCCGTGATCTCGATCTCTTCACGCAGATGTTCGGCGTGGGCCTGTGCGTATTCTTCTGTTGGTTTGATCTTGTCGAAAGGGAAAATCTCAATGCGGTAAAAATGTTTCTTGGTCATGCGATGTCCCATCAGTTTATAAACCTTGCCTTTTGTGTGGGCTTAGCTCTTGCTCTTTTTGCGTGCAAAATTTCCGTCTGGACCAATATGAAGTCCACATTCCGTCTTGTCAGGCGTCCCCGCCCAACGACCTGCGCGTACATCTTCGCCCGGCTTGACAGCGCGCGTGCAGGGCTGGCATCCGATCGACGGATAGCCCTTTGCCTCCAGAGGGTGACGCGGCAAGTCATGCTCGAAAAAATATGAATCTATATCGTGCTTACTCCAAAGCGCGAGGGGGTTGATTTTGATCTTGTCGGTGTCGCGCTCCAGCACCGGGATGGCGGCACGGGTAGACGCCTGAAACCGTTTGCGTCCCGACACCCAGCTGTCATAGCCGCGCAATGCATCTTGCAACGGGAAAACCTTGCGCAGGGTACAGCACATGTTCACATCTATGTTAAAGAGGCTGCCGTAGGGGTCTTCTTTGGCAAGTTCAGTTTTATCGGGCTCTACATTGACAAGGTTGAGGTTCAAAGCCTGTGCAACAGTGTCACGGTATTCAAGCGTTTCACGAAAATGCTTGTGGGTATCAATGAATAATACGTCAATATCAGGCACAAGGCGCGACACATAGTGCAGCAACACCACGCTTTCTGCCCCGAAAGACGATACAATAGCCCGCCGCCCCAACCGCGTGTCACATAAAAGCCCACCCAGGTCGTAGTCTGAAATTTGCGGTAAATATTCTTCCTGTAGGGCTTCGATTACAGGGTCCAACCCACCAATCGGCCAAGCGGGAGACGTCGGGAGTGCCATAGAAATCATCCTCTAAATCAAGATCTCCTGATGAAGGAGAAACCTGATCCTGAAAACCAGGTGTTATGGGCAACCACCGTGCTGCGGCTAGAGCTTGCCACCGTAGCTTGGATCTGTCCCGGCCAACATCTGGCTTGCGGGTATACCGGGACCGCTGTTCAAACCTGCCTTGACCGCACTTCGAAACATATCAAGATCACGCAGCTCTGTATCGCAGCGGCGGGTCCGGCTGCACAAGGCCTTTCGAGCAAATTCACTGATTGATGCATACTTACCGTCGGCAACAGTACGGCGCAATGTCTCGGCCATATCGGCTGGCATCGTAATGATCATTCGTTCGATTGAAGGCATAACGTGTCATATTTCTGATCGACATACATTGAAGTGGTCCGAGCTTGCCGGCCGAAGCTTTGCTGACCTGGTTCGGGTGCAGCCGGTGCTTCGCTGCGACCTCCTGCACGGTCTTGTCGCCCCGCCCCGCAGCGCTTCCAACGCCATCCTGGCCTTGAACTGATCTGTAAAATTCCGCCGCTTTGCCATTTTCGTATCCTTCCGAAAGGGTTGGATACACCTTAGCTGACTGTCCGGATTTTCGGGATCACTTCACTGCGCCCAACCATTGAGGTGTAGCTGATGGAGGGAAAGGGGCGCATTCTACCGCCATCCATTGATAGACAATATATTTCCTATTAACAGGTAGTGAGATTATTTGAGGCGCGGATAGATGCAGATCATCAATGCGAGCGTGGTCGTCCTTAAAAACAGGCCGATGAGCGCACAAGAACGCGAAGGCAAGGATCGGGCTGCCAAGAGCCTACCCGAAAAATATTCGGTCTTCATCGAAGTGATCGGAGACGATGAAGGCGAAGTGTTCGCAGGACTTGGCGAAGCGCGCCCAACAAGAGCGAGCGACGAGACACTTGCGAGTGCGACCCGGTATGCACGCAAGATGGCCCGTTGCCTGGTCGGACGGACGCTCCGGAAAGATTCTGAATCCCCGGTTCGTGAAGTCAATGACATCACGGACGAGATCATCTGCGATATTTCCGGTATCGGGAACAACGGCATCATCGAGCGGCGTCCCAACCCTTCGGTGTGTTTTGCCGCCGAGTGCGCCGTTTTGGATCTCATGGCCAGACATCGCGGCGTTTCCATAACGGAACTGGACGCTTGTCCCAATAAGGGAAGTGTCCAGCGCAATGTGTTCAATGATCCGCTGCGTGACATCGAAAAGCTGCTGCCGGGCATTGACGATGGCAAACAGCTGCAAGGCTGGTTGCGTCTTGGCAGGCGTATCAGCGGTGACGAGGCCGCCGCTTTGATCAACTCCCTGATGTTTACCTTGGGAGACGGATCGCCCGATCTGTCAGGTATCATCCTGAACGCCGGTCAGCGCTGGTCTCCTGCCGAATGGGAAGAATTTTGTGACAGCCTGAATCTTACCGACCTGTTGGCAAAACCGAATGTTTCGGTGGTGGTTGAAGATCCGTTCCCGGAAGATGCCGATACTTTTTATCAGCAGGCTTTTGAAAAGATCGAGGGATCACCGATACGCATCATGCTGTCGGCGCCCGTCTGGGGGCCGGAAAGCATCAAGAAGCTGGCGCCTTACTTGCCCCACGTCGATCTCAAGGTCATTCCGCAGCGGGTTGGGGGCTATCACGACGTTCTGGAGGCCGAACGCGAGGCGCAAGCGCACGGGTTCAAGGGCGGAATTTTCCTGGCCGGCGTCAACGGCACCACCAATCTGAACACCCTGGCGATGGTGTCGCTGGCGGGCGCAATGTGTCATTGCCGCTACTTCTCCACGTCCTTCAGGAAAGAGGATAAGGTGCGTCTCGTGTATCCGCATGCAGAGCTGGATGACAATGTCATCCGGTTGCCAGAGGGCCCCGGCTTTGCTGCGAACCTGTGCCGCTCCGGCGTACGTCGCCGTCTGGTCAGCATCAATGCTTATGATGCGGATGGCAGTATCAGGGCCGGCAGCGCAAGGCGTGCACTTCTGGAACGCGTCTACGATGATCGCGCCTTGCACCCCGAAGTGAGTGAAAAATAGTATCTTCGCTACAGCGATCATAAACTGGGCCAGGTCCAGAAGCCCCAATAACCGTTAGTGATGCCCGAATGCCAAACGAACCTTTCCATATCAGCCGCATCGAACTGGTCGCCTATGACAGGCCAAGTACCGAGACACTGCTCCCCCCTCGTGCGGTCGTAGACGTACAGGGCCGGGCGAATTACTATCTGAAGATGACTGCGTCCCGCGGCGGGATTGAGCGTGCTGTCGCCGTGGAAGGGCTGTTGGGTCATCGCGAAGGCAGACCCATGGTGTTGCGTTACTGGGAGTATCTGCAGACAGTAGCCACCCGATTGATCGGGAGCCGGCTCGAGGAGCCGAATTTGCAAAACGAGGCGCCTGGCAGTGAATTCCATGTGTGGGTAGAGCCCACGGAGCAGTTGATCGACAACGCCAGCCCGCTCAACCTCACAGAATGGCGTAAGATCAACCGTGCGGTCACCAGCACGCAAAAAACGCTGAATCAGCTTTTCCAAATGCTCGAAGAACCCGCATCTGCCGATGCGGATGGCGCAATGGACGAAGCTTTGATGGAAAATCTATTCGCGCGCGCAAACAAGGTACTGTACCTTCCGGAAGCTGAACCGCCCGTCTATACCTATCAGCCGACAGTCAAGGGCGTACTACAGAACGCCTCACCGACGCTGACTCCCAACAGCTCGGACGACACCACGTTGATGATGCCGCTGGGCACCATGGATGCCAAGAGCCACCTGATGGAGCGTGAATGCGTGCGTCAGGGGTTCGATATCTTGCGTACGGGCAAGGGTGTATTTACGGCCCGCAAGGGCGACCAGACCCTCTATTTCAAACTGAGCCGTTCGCCGCTGGTCAGTGTGGATGCCATTTCGCTTTGTACGCACAAAGAGGCGACCCGGGAATTTCTGGCGCCATTGGGGTTTCCAACCCCCCTTGGGCGCATGTTTCCTCCCGGCGACTACGACAACGCCACACGCTTTGCGAACCTGATCGGCTATCCGGTCGTGGTCAAACCCGCCACCGGCGTGCGGGGCATCGGCGTGGTGCCGAACATCCGCAGTGACGCAGAGCTCAGCAGAGCCTTTCATGTGCTCGAGAGCAGCCAGCTGGGTCACGACGACTTTATCGTCGAAAAGCACATTTTCGGTGAGGATTACCGGATCATGGTGATCGGCGGCAAGGTCGTCGCCGCGACGCTGCGCGCACCGGCCAACGTGGTCGGGGATGGCAAACACAGTGTGGCCGAACTGATCCTGATCAAGAACCGCTATCGTCAGGAAATCCCGCATCTCAAGTCGCGCCCTATCAAATTCGGCGAAGCCACGTTGTATCAGTTGGAAAAGCAGGGGCTGAGCCAGCATGATGTGCCGGAGGCGGGACAATCGGTGGTTCTGTCGGGGTCGTGCAACCTGTCGCAGGGGGGCGACAGCGTCAACATACTGCACGAAATGCATCCCAGCATCATCAAGGTCGCCGAGGAAGCCGTAAAAGCCGTGCCGGGGCTCGACTATTGCGGCATCGACTTTCTGATCGAGGATCACCGCAAACCCGTCGGAGAAACCGATCTTGGTATCTGTGAGCTGAACGCCCACGCGGCGATCGGCACCGCCTGTTATACGATGTTCGGTGAACCGGTGAATGTACCCCGCGCGGCAATCGAGGAAATTCTGCGTCAGCAAAAGATACCGCTGACCCCCTTGGCCGAAGACACCCTCGCGGTGCGGGTCGAAATTCGCGGCAAGGTTACCAAGGTCGGTTACCGCAAATGGCTTGAGCGGCAGGCCCGGCGCAGTGGGCTCAAGGGCTATGTCAAAAATGTCGGCCGCCGCAAGGTGGAGGCCGTGCTGCAGGGATCTCTGGTGGGCATCACTGCCCTCACCACCGCTTGCATCCGCGGGCCATCCGCAGCACTGCCGACCTCGGTACACGTCACCCATCTGGATGACGACACCCGGTACGATGACTTCACACTTGAACGATGAATGCAGGAACTCATGAACCAGGTTGACATGGACACACGTATCGACAGTTTCACCAGCCTGCTGGTCAATCTGCCCGACATCACCCGTGAGGGGTTTCTGGTGCATGCCATGCGCATGCCAAGCAGCGCCCAGACGCTGCTGCTCCCCCGTCAATTGGCCTACTATTACACTGAGCTGCCCGTGCGGGCGCCAACCCCTGACAGCGCCAGCGGCGTTGCCTGCAAGCCTGTCGGTTTTGTATGTGGCGTCAGTGGACGAAACTTGCTGCCCACAGTCAACTACTGTCAGGACCTTCGCGCCTGGCGCGCGCAGCTGCAGCGTCAGAACATCAAGGTCGCGGAAGCGGCCTCCTTCTCCGGGCGTTCGCAACGCGACCATATCCGCTACGCGCAAAAGATCGGCTATCCGGTGGTACTCAAACCGGTGATCCGCAATACCCTGTTCGAAGAGACTTTCAAGGACATTGGAAACGACACGGAGCTGGAGCATCTGTTTCATCAATCGCGTGCGTTGAAAAAGCAAAAAGCCAGCGATCTGACCGCATCACCCTACGCCATGACGCGGCTATCGGAAGATCATGTGGATAAGCAAGGGAACAAGTTCCTGCCGCTCAGTATCCGCTACATGGTCGAGAAACAGCGCACCGGCCAAGCAGTGCGCCTGATCCTCGCCGGCGACAAAGTCGTGGCAGCCTTTATCAAGTCGACTGAAGAGGGTGAGCCGTGGCAGCAGGCGGACGCTTTGCACGACAGCTACCTCGCGTTGGGGGCGAAAATCGCCCAGGTACTTCAGGGGATGGCCTTCCTGCGGGTTGATTTGATCATCGACGACCCCACCGAACCGTCAAGCAAATCGAAGGACAACTACGCCCTTGTCTCAGTCTCCGAACATCTCAAGTGCTACAAGCTGCTTGCAGGGCATCCGGAGGCGGCATGGGAGGTTCTGACACAGGTTGCCGAATGCCAGAAACCGGATCTGCAAAGTCAAATCTCGCGGGAGGTGGAGCTTTCAGGCGTTAGCGATGGCCCGCGGCTCAAGCGGGAACTGACGCAAACCGCCATAAAGCTGGGTGTTGATATCGACCTCAAAGAACTCGATCAGGTCACAGGGCGCGTACAGTTCACGGCGTCCGGCCCTCTTTGGGCTGTGGCGGGCCTGACCTGGATGTATGCCAACGGGCTTGGGATCGAAGAAGTTCCCACCAGCGTAACCTGCCAATAATGACTCAAACGGGGATTATCTGTTGATGACAGACATCTTTCGGGTCAGACAATAATCAGCGGCAATCTCGGGTCGTGTACTGACAATGATCTGAATCTCCAAACGCCCAGGAAAACAATATGCCCGACCCCTTCAAGATTACTTTCTGCGGCGACACCAGTCTCGGCTATTTTTACCTTGAGAAAAGCAAAAAGAAGTACCCGGATGCCTACGAGCGTCTGCAAAACGAACCCTTTTCATTCTTCGAGGGTGTCGCGCCGCTGTTGGAAGGCAGTGATGAGGTTATCGTCAATCTCGAAACGGTGTTGACCAGAACTCCGGGCGATCCCATCGCAGGCAAAGAGTACCCCGGATTTGACGACCCCGATGTGACCATCGAAATGCTGAAAAAGCTCGGCGTGACGGCCGTCATGCTTGCCAACAACCACGCGATGGACTTTGGCGAAGATGCAATGGTGAAAATGATCGATCTGTTGCATGCCAATGACATCGCCACCATCGGGGCGGGGCGCACCCTCGCAGAAGCGAGAAAACCGTATGTCATCACCTTGCCGGACTCAGGCAGGAAGGTGCATGTGATTAACGGCATGCGGGCGACAAAGCGGTATATCGCCTATGGGTTCTTTGCGGAAAAGGAAAAACCAGGAATACGCCGCACCCATTTTGCAGCGGTCAAAAAGCAAATTGAGCGCATCAAGACCGAAGATCCGGAGGCCATCGTGGTTGTGAGCCCGCACTGGCAGGGGGTCGATTACCGCGACGTCGGTGACGCCATGAAGGAATGGTGCCGCAAGGTGGTCGATGCGGGTGCTGACATTGTCATAGCGCATGGATCGCACAAGAAAGACGAGGTCGAGGAATATGCGGGGAAAATGATCTATTACTCGATCGGGAATTTCGTATTCAATTCGCCCGGACGGTACAAGAAAATGAATGCAGAGCCGCTGTCGACGGTTGTCACGCTGCACCCCGAAACTCTGGAAAGCGTCGGCACGGATACCCATACGGACAACAAAGCCACCGGTTTCAAGGTAACACCGGCCTGAAGGCGCGTGATGCGGCAGACAGCAAAGCCAGACGCGGAGGCCAGACCGGACGGGCAAACGCCTGTCTTGGGGACCATACCGGTTTGCCGCGATTTGGTCAAAGACGCCACAGGCCCGGACCGCTTCTGAAACGGTCCCCCGCCTGCCGCAGACGCGACCGGATGGTCTCGACATATGTCGGTGATCGGGTATTTTGCGGACTGCCATTCGATCGCTGTGCGCAAGGTTGACGCTTGATACCGCCGACCGACCCGCCCTACACACCGGATGACCGATCTAATAGAAACCTGTGCCAAAAGTGACATGGGTCTTGTTGAAGGAATTGAGATGACCATTGAGCGACGCATCATATGGACGAAGGAAGAGCTGCTGCGCGATTTTCCCGAACTTACGCAGGTTTCCGGACCCGAGCACATGCAGCCGATTGAGGAAGTGAGCAACCGGCATTCGACCGTTCCCGGTCTTCTGTTCATCCCAAAGGCGCGTTTTCAGATGGGGCCGATACCGGACCAAGCAAAACTCATCAAGCGCGCGCTCCTTGAAGGAGCAGTCGCGGCGATCACCGATGAGGATCTTCCCGACTTACCATCCTACGCGCCTGTATTCCGCTGCGAAGATCGTATTAAGCTGGCCCGCCGAATGGCAATAATCGGGCGCGCACGCCTCAAGGGTCACTGTATTGCCATCACCGGCAGCTACGGCAAGACCACAACGCGAGAACTTATCGCCCAGATGCTGGCCTTTTTTGTGCCAACCGAGAGCACGAAAAACAACAATAACTTTGGTAACGTTATTGCCCTTACGCTCGCGTCGATTGCAACTCATACACAGGATCTCGTTTTAGAAATTAGCGCTTTGCGCCCCGGTTCGATCAAACGGAACGTATTGGATGCCGCGCCCGATATTGGTATCCTGACGACAGTCGCGGACTCGCATCTCGAAAACTTCGAGGATCAACAAGCGCTGCTGCGGGAAAAAGCGTCGTTGCTGAAAGAGTGTTCGGGTGCCTATCCCGCCTTAGTCGGGCGGCCCGCTCTCGATCTCGATCAGGAGGGCGATGGCACGGTATTCTCGTCCCTGCCCGGCGGGTATCTTTCGGTCGGACGCGAGGAACGCGACGACATTCAACTGGTTGACATGTCCGATATCGGAAGTGGCGCGATGCGGATCACGGTGCGCGTGCTGTCGGAAACGGTTGAAACGGTGTTGCCTGGCAACAGCATTGCAGTCGCCATGGGGGCCACATTCGCGCTCGGCCTTGCGCACATCAAAGGCCTCCCGCTTGCGGATGCCGCCTGCGCCCTGTCGTGCTACCGTCAGGTCGCGGTGCAACGTGGTGCCAGATACCGGATCAACCCAACGCGGGAAAAGCGCGTCTACGAGGTGATCGACGATGCGCAGAATGCGTCGCCGCCCACGGTGCGCGCCTTGCTTGAATCAATCACCGGACGCCGCCCCCGCCGCAAGGTTCTGGTTCTGGGGGACATGCATGAACTCGGTTCTGACGAAGTTGCAAAGCACCTCGACCTTGCACCGGATATCGAAAAGGCTGGTATCGATCTTCTGGTCACGGTCGGTCCATTGTCAGGCCAACTCAGATCCACCCTGTCCGGGCGGGTCGAGGTGGTCAATTTTGAAGACGTCGACAGCGCCAAAACCGAACTTCTCCCCCTGCTGAAACATGGCGATCTGATTTTGCTCAAAGGTAGTGGCGCCATGAAAATCAACACCCTACGACAAGAATTTTCTATTCCTGCTCGGCAGCGCCTGATCCGCTCCGCATGGCAGATCGAGGAAGAGGTGCGCAGAAGGCGCTGAAGAACAAAGCCCGATTTCCCGAAAGAGGACCCGGGTATTTCCGTGTGTCGGTGTCGTATGCGGGTATGATCTGACAGCTGTCCGTTTTTCGGGTCGCGGCTGTCAGACCGGTTCTTCCGGACAGGGCGGCGGCTTGATCCCTCGAACCGGCTTGCCTCGAACCAAACGAGCAATTTATCGAAACCTTACGCGCAGGGCCGCGTAAGCCCCGAAGGAATTGCGATGACTACCGAACGACGCATCATGTGGACGAAGGAAGAATTGCTGCGCGATTTTCCCGAACTCGTACAGGTTTCCGGCCCCGCGCACATGCAGCCGATCGAAGAAGTGAACAACCAGATTACGACCACCCCCGGTCTATTGTTCATACCGGGTGTGACCAACCGTAAAGTAATGAAAATCGACCAGGAGAAACTCATACAGCGCGCACTCTTCGAAGGCGCGGCAGCGGCAATCACCGACAAGGATATTCCCGACCTGCCATCCTATGCGCCCGTGTTTCGCTGTGACGACAGAAACGAAATACTGCGCCGGATGGCCCAACTTGGACGCGCCCGGCTAAAAGGGCAATGCGTTGCCATCACGGGCAGCTACGGCAAGACGACGACTTGCGAACTCGCCTCGCAGATGCAGGGCTTTTTCGGCCCCACCGCAACCACGACACACAATCGCAATCACACTCACGGAGTCGCAATGACACTGGCGATGGTCGCGCCGCATACGCGTGATCTTGTTCTGGAAATCGGCATGTTCAATCCGGGAGATGTTCTGCAACGTGCAAGACCCGCCGCGCCCGATATCGGTATCCTGACGACGGTAGCGGACTCGCATCTTGGAAATTTCGAAGATCAACAGGCGCTTCTCAGAGAGAAGGCATCGCTTCTCGACGTCTGTTCGGGCGCGCATCCCGCGCTGATCGGGCGTGCCGCTCTTGATCTCGACCAGGAGGGCGATGGCACGGTATTCTCGTCCCTGCCCGGCGGGTACCTTTCGGTCGGGCGCGAGGCGCGCGACGACATCCAGCTGCTCGAAATGACCGATCTGGACAACGGCGCGATGCGGATCACCGTGCGCGTGTTGGAAGAAACGATCGAGGCGATCCTCCCGGTCAACAGCATCGCGGTCGCCATGAGCGCCACCTTCGCACTCGGCCTCGCACACATCAAAGGCCTCCCGCTTGCGGATGCCGCCCGCGCCCTGTCGTGCTACCGTCAGGTCGCGGTGCAACGCGGTTCCAGATACCGGATCAGTCCGACGCGGGAAAAGATCACTTACGAGGTGATCGAGGATGCGCAGAACGCCACACCGCCCACGGTGCGCGCGCTGCTGGGCTCCGTGGCCGGACGCCACCCCCGCCGCAAGGTTCTTGTTCTGGGTGATATGCTCGATCTTGGAGAGGACGAGATCGCAAAGCACCTCGACCTTGCCCCCGACATCGAAAAGGCCGGGATCGACATGCTTGTCACGGTCGGACCCTTGGCAGGAGAGCTCAAATCCGTCCTGTCCAAACAGATCAAGGTCGTCGATTACGAAGACCTCGAAACCGCCAAGAAAAAGCTGCGCCCCCTGCTGAAACACGGCGATCTGGTTTTGCTGAAGGGCACCGGCTATATGAAAATCGATACCCTGCGCAAAACCTTTTCCATCCCTGACCGCCAGCACCTGATCCGGTCCGCATGGCAGATCGAGGAAGAGGTGCGAAAAAAGACCTGACGAGCAGAGCCATCTCTTCGGAGATGGCTTTCGATATACCATGCCTCCCGGCACGCTCGAAGCCAATGGCCCGAGCGGCGAATGCCCGAACGAACATCTGTTTGCGACCCCCACAGCCCCCGCACCAGTCTGCGCGGGCTCACCCCGTGGCAATACCATTCAACGCTCGGGGAAGGGCCAGAATCCGAACAGGGTTAACTTCTAAACACGGGCTCATTGGCAGGCAGGTCAACCTCGCTATCGCAAAAGATCACACCGTCACGGTCTGCGTAGCAGTAGTCTCCTGACGACACTTCAACACCATCAATATCCAAAATTCCGCCAACGACGCCACCTCCGGTTTGCTCTCCCCGCACCGGAAATACGGATTTTGCCATTACACCTATGTCAAAGCAGCCAAGTTCATCAATGTCTCGAACTGCCCCGTCTATAACCAGGCCCGCCCAAGAATTATCAACGGCAATTTTTGCAAGACGATCCCCGACAATCGCAGAGAAGCATTTATCCCGAGCCGAAACTACCAGAACACGGCCCTTGCCTTGTTCTTTGAGAACACTGACGACTTCTTTGTTGTCAGTCTCGACACTGACAGTGGTGACATTGCCTTCGAAAACGGTTCGCTTTCCAAAGTGTCTGAACTCAGACTTGGGAACACGAACCTGCCCTCCAAAGGCATCGCAAATATCAGATGTAGAAGATCTTTCCTTCATTTCCGTTATTTCCTTGAATAACTTACGCCAAATTTCAGTCTTTATATCTCTGCAGGGATTGTTGCATTAATCATGATTTGAAGTGGCCCTATTTTTTCGGACAGGTCTGCAACGGTTTCAAGGTGTATGGGCTGAGGTTTCGTGCTGCGTTTCGTTTTTCCGGACCGGCACAATATACGGCGTCGGGCGTCACCCGATCAAGGGCGGAACGGGGTCGTTTGGTGTTGGAGAATACCATCTGCTCCGGACTTGTATGGAATAGGTCAAAAACCCGGTATCAGAGCCTAATCGGACCCGAACAGATCACGGGTGAAGACCTTGTCGCGCACGTCTTCCAGCTCGGGCGCGTGGCGGTTGGCGATGATCACGTCCACGTCCTGCTTGAACGCATCCAGATCGCGCACCACCGGCGAACCATAAAAGGCGTCTTCCTCGAAGGCGGGCTCAAACACGATCACCTCGATCCCCTTGGCCTTGATGCGCTTCATGATCCCCTGGATCGAACTTTGCCGGAAATTGTCGGATCCGGCCTTCATCACCAGCCGGTAGATGCCCACCCGCGCCGGTTTGCGCGCCAGCACCTGTTCGGCGATGAAATCCTTGCGCGTGCGGTTCGCATCGACGATCGCGGTCATGATGTTCTGCGGCACGTCGGAATAATTCGCCAGCAGCTGCTTGGTGTCCTTGGGCAGGCAATAGCCGCCATAGCCGAAGGACGGGTTGTTGTAATGCAGGCCGATCCGCGGATCGAGGCCGACGCCTTCGATGATCTGCCTGCTGTCGAGCCCGCTCGACAGTGCATAACTGTCGAGTTCGTTGAAATAGGCCACGCGCATGGCAAGATAGGTATTGGCGAAGAGCTTGATCGCCTCGGCCTCCGAGGCATGGGTGAACAGCGTCTGCACCTCCGACGCCACTGCGCCTTGCCTGAGCAGGTCGGCAAAGATCCGGGCGCGCTCCGATTGCTCGCCGACGATGATGCGGCTGGGATGCAGGTTGTCATAAAGCGCCCGCCCCTCGCGCAGGAATTCGGGCGAGAAGATCACCTGATCGGTGTCCAGTTCGGCGGAAATCTGAGCCGTGTACCCGACGGGCACGGTGGATTTGATCACAATGGTGGCGGTCGTGTTCTGTGCGATCACCGCGCGCAGCACCGTTTCCACCGAGGAGGTGTCGAAGAAATTCGTCTTGGGGTCGTAATTCGTGGGCGTGGCCACGATGACGTAATCGGCCCCGGTAAAGGCGTCGGCCGCATCCGTGGTCGCGCGCAGATCAAGCCGCACATTGGCCAGATACTGCTCCAGCTCCGCATCCTGAATGGGGCTCTTGTCCGCATTGACCAGATCGACGCGGCCCGCATCCACATCCAGCGCCACGACCTCGTGGTTCTGCGCCAGCAGAACGGCATTGGACAGGCCGACATAGCCGATCCCGGCAACAGCGATTTTCAGTTTTTGCATAAGGGGGGGCTTTCCGGTGAGTGGCGGCTCAAAATGCAACCATACCCCCGGTGTGCGGCAGACTGAACCGCAAAAGCGTCTCCGGCCCGATTGCCGCCTCCCCCCCCCCGCGTCTAGTACCAGCGCCCGTGCGCTAAAACATGTGCCATGACATCGTAATTGCCCGTCGACGTGCGAAAGATCTGCAGATCGTTAATCTTTGTGGAGGTCACGACGCGGTAGCTCGACGAGATGCATTTGTACATCCCGGACGTTTCGGGACACTCTATGCTTACCCCCAGAACCGGCGGCGCGGTAAAGGGCACGTCAAAGGTGACGTCTACGAAATTGCTGCGGTACATGTTGCTCAGGGTGCCGTCGCCAAACTCGTCGCCGCGCCCCATGGCGATCTTCAGCCGCGCGACCATCGTACCGCAAGCGAATTTCACATAATCGCCCTGTGCCGTCGTGACGGTCTCGGACAGATGCGCGCGGTTGGGAAAGCTGACCTTGCCGGTGCCGGGTGCCGCCGAGAGCGCGGTATGATAGGTCGCGGCGTCGTCGCTGACCTTGAGCCGGAACACGTCGTCCCCCGCCAGACCGATCTCGGCCCGCCCCGCCCAGTTGCTTTGGAACAGCACGCTCGCGGTATCACCGGGGGCGGCCTTGTTGACCACCATCCGGTGGTCGGTGCCCGCATGCGAGAACAGCGCCGCGTCCGAGGCCACCGACAGCCGGTTGACCGCATCCGAGGTGGTGCCGACCCCCAGACCGGGCAGGTTCTGCGGATCGAATTGCGGGCTGGTCCAGGCAACCCCGTCGAACAGGCTCAATAGCCCCTCGTCCGCCACATGGGCAAGCCATCCGGCGCGCGGCGCGAGGAATATCCATCCCGTTCCCTGCCAGACGGCCAGCGTGCCAGCGGGCTGACCGGCCCAGTCGTCCTGTGCCCCTGCCGGCAGGATGTGGCGCACCCCCGGCAGGGGTGCGGCGGGGGGCGTGGATGCGGTGCGGCTGGTGACACCCAGCTGCACCACCGCATCGAGAAGTTGCAGCGCCTCGTTGTGGGTGACGTGCTTCTGGGCCTGGCTGGGTTGCAGATACGGCAGGGCGAGGATCGGAGATGTCTGGGTCATGATGCGCGGTGTCCCTGAAATGGCAATCCGCCAGAGCATCCGCGAGTCCCCTGTAAAAAGGGTGACCTCGGCGGACGTTGCGCAAAAAGCTGCCCGGCCCTAGGTTCGGGGGGAAGGCGGTAGACACGACAAAACCCCTCAACTAGATAGCGCCTATAATATAAGCTAAGAAAAGTATTACTTTATGGCTGAGCAGACATCCTTACCGTTGGGCATTGATCACAAGAATTACATCAAGACCCTTCAGGGAGACGGCAAGAACCTGGCCTGGAAACAGTTCACGGACGTCTTCTGGAACAGCGACGCATTACGCGCCGGGGCCAAGAACGAATTCCTGTTCCGGCGCGGTTTTTTGCGCGACAAATGGGTGCTATACGGCTTCGACGACAACGACCCCGAAGAGTATCTCAGCGATTTCCAGGCGGCCCAGATCAACCAGGCCAACGGCATCTACGCCAATGTCCTTCAGGACCGGATGCTGCTGAACCACACGCTGGCCGATTACTGCGTCGTGCCCAAGATTCACGCCCTGCGCGGGCTCGATGCCCAGGAGGTCGCGCTGAGCGGCGAATGGGCCGCCCACCACACGGACGGTACGGGGCCGGATCTCGAAGTGCTGATAGAGCCGCTTCTGGCGGGCGCGCGCGGCAAGGTCGAGGTGGTCAATATCTCGAACGGCCGGTTCGAGGGTCTGGGCAAGACCGGCGATATGAAGCTGTTGTCCGACATCACCCGCGATTGGTCCAAGGCGGCCCGCCTGCCCTATCTGTTCGCCGACAACCTGCAACAGGGGCCGTTCATGACGGGGCTGCACGCAGGGGGCCAGAATCGCCTGTCGGTCATCCTGACCCGCAATCTCGACACCTGGGATCCGGTGATCTCGGCGGCGACGCTGATGATCGGCACCGGCGCCTCGGACGGGCGGCTCACGCTGGCCCGGGGCGGGCTGAGCGCGCCGGTCGATCTGGTCACCGGCACGGTCGGCGCGGCGGCGGGCATCGGTGCTGAACAGACGGTGGAGCGCCACGACACCCACCCCGAAACCGGGGCCGCGCTGCGCGATCTGGTGGTGCCGGAGTGGCAGGAGATCCGCGCCGCGCTGCAGCGGATCATGGACGAATCCTCTTACATGCGGGTCGCGATGCTGGACTTCACGCTGCTGGCGGACGGGCGGCTGGGGCTTATCGGCCCGTCACAGCTCGACCTGAGCGCCGTACAGGTTCACCAGCCGTTGTTGCGTGACCCGGTGTTTGCCGAAACCATGCGAAAACTGACCCTGTAAAGGGGGAAATGGCCCATGAGCACTGATTTTGTTCCGAACGGATCGCGGCCTGCGGGGGTTTTTCCCGCCGTGCCGCGCGTCATCTACAAGACCAAGCGCAAGAACCTCTCGCACGAGGGGCGCATCGGGCGCATCGAGACGGTCGAGACGCTGAACCTCTTCCGCGACTTCTCGCACGCGTTCAACGCGCACCGGCCCCGGCTCGACCCCGCCCTGGCGGGTTTCCTGCACAACCACGGTTTCCTGCCCGACAAGGGCGCGCTCTACGGGCTGGCCCCGCGCGCCCCGCAGGACCCAGAGGCAGAGCTCGAAGACCCCTCGAAAACCGATACCGCCCCCCCCGAACCCGAACCGCTCGATCCCTGGCTGAGCGATTTTCAAGCGGCGATCCTGCCGCTGGCCAACGGGCGCTATGCGCCCGCGCTCTCCAACCGGCTGTTCTTCTGGCGGCTCTACACCAACACCCTGCCCCTGGTGCCGCTGCTGGGTTCGGTCGAGCAGGGCCACCTGATCCGCCGCGACAGGCGCGCGCAGGGCACCATCCTCGCCCGCCCCATGTTCACGTCGCACAAGGACGCCCCCGAATGGGAGCCCACGCCCCAGGGCGGCGGTGGCGACCGCATCCTGCTGGACCTGCCGCCGCAGGGCGCGGTATCGCAGGTGACGCGCATGCTGGTGATATACGACCCCAAGACCCGCAATCCCGTCATCGTAAGCGCGGTCCTGCTCGAAGGCGCGCTCGACACGCTGGACCGGTCCGGCACCACCCTGACCAGCCGCCGGATCGATGTCGAAACCGGGATCGCCGGGCCCGCGATGCAGTTCACCCGCGGCCTGCCCGTCGCCCCCGAAATGACGGACCCCGACACCGTGCTGCTGTCGAACTGGTGGCTGATGGTGCGCAACGTCACCGCGGGTCTGGTGCGTCTGCCGGTGGGGGTCGTGGTGCAGATCGACCTGCTGCGCACCGCCGAGGAAACCGACACCGTGATCATCGACGCCACCGACCGGATCGATGCCGCCGGCCACCAGATTCACGGTCCCGTCATGGGCGGCGAGGTCGCGGTTCGCTTTATCAAGGAGTTCGGCGTATGACCGCAGGGCATGACCATCTGCACGACGGCCACCACGAGGCGCTGATGCAATCGATCCAGGATCCGGTCACGCTCAAGCACCTGGCGCGCTTCATGACCGATTTCGCCAAGGATCCGGCGAACATCACCGACGAGGACGCAAGCTGGCTCTACGCGCAGGGCTTCCTGCCCGAAAAGATCGAACTCTACGATTTCGAAAAATACGATCCCAGCCTGTTTTTGTCGGATGTGCAGCGCTGGATGACGCGCGAGGTGAACGGCGACTATTCCATCGTGTTCAACAACAAGATCCTGTTCACCCAGACCTTCCGCAATTTCTGCAAGGTGGCGCCGATCACCGCGATCTGGCGCAACGGGCGGATCACCCCCTATGACGACGTCTGGGAAAAATGCACCACCGGACAGTTGACCGAGCCGCGCAAATTCGTGGCCAAACCGCTGGGCGGCGGCGGCGGCGGCGGCGTCTATTTCATCGAGGTCGGCGCGCGCAAGGCCGTGGTGGAAAGCAATGAGCCCGGCCGCGAGCGGTTCGTCCTGCCGGTGCAGGACCTGATAAAGGTTTTCGACGGGGCCCGCGTGCCGTTCATGCTGACCGAATTCATCTATCAGGGCGCGTTCACCAAGGCGCTCTATCCGCTGACGGTAAACACCGTGCGGATGCTGGTGGTGCGCGACCCCGACACGTTGCTGCCGCATGTGGTGCGCACGGTGCAGCGCATGGGCACCTCGTCGTCCTATCCGATCGACAACTTCTCGCTGGGCGGGCTGTCGGCGGAGATCGACATCGAAACCGGCGTGCTCGGCCCCGGCGTCGCCGCCGCCGGACCCTACACGGGCAAATTGTGGGACCATCACCCCAACACCGGCGAGCCGATTGCGGGACAGGTCATCCCGAACTGGCAGGACATCGTCGCGCGGATGAAAAACCTCTTTTTGCAGGTCCCCTATATTTCCTACTGCGGGTTCGATCTGATCTTGATGGACGACGATGTCGTCGTTCTCGAAGGCAACAGCTTCAGCCAGGTGCGCCTGTTCCAGATGCACCGCCCCCTGCTTCCCGATCCTGCTTACGTCAAAGTCCTCAAACATCACGGTATTTACCAAGAACCCACATTCTCCGAAGACGAGAACGAACACCGGGCTGAAGGCCATCACGCTGGCGTGGCTGGCACAGGGGCTGGCGCGCGATCTTGACAGCGATGTCGTGCTGTCGGCCAATCAAAGGCTTGAAGGTAAGCGCACGATCCGTCAGGTCTATCCCCAAGTGACCGCCGACAGCGAGGATCCGTGCCTGCTGACGCCGCCCAGGAGGATAAGCGCCCATAATGACAGCACCGGAAAGCCACGAAGACGATGCACCCACACCGCTCACGGCCTTCCTGCCCCCGGTATCGCCCCTGCCGCCGCTTGGCGCATGGCGCGCCGATCCGGCGCTTCCCGACTGGCTGGTAGCCCCGCATATGGCCCGGCGCGACAGCGCACCGGTCGCGCCGTCCTTTGCCGCCGCTCTCGATGCCCGCGTGCGCCGCGACCGGCTCGAGGAACGGCTGCTGAAACGCGACAGCCCGGGCCGCCTGCTGCGCCGCCGCAAATGGGCGGGCGACTGGATGGGCCGGCACGGCTTCGACAGCCCCGCGACCCTCGCCGGCCCCTTCCCCATCCAGGATCTATCGACACATCTTGAGGGGCGCGACAGCGGCGTGATCAAACCGGTGAACGCCACCAACGCCTGGGGGGTGTTCCCGTTCGAACGCACCGGCCCGTTCAGCTTCCGCAACCTCTTCGACGGCACCGAGCTGCGCCTCGCGGCCCTGCTCGAGGTGCTGCACGCGCCGATGCAACGCTACATGTTTCCCAACAAATGGCAGATCGAAGAGCTGGTCACCGCCCCCGAAGGCGGTGTGCCGGACGATTTCAAGGCCTACGCCTTTGCCGGACATGTGCCGCTGATCCTGCAGGTGCGCCGCACCGACGGCGGCAACCGCTACAAGTTCTACGATGCGGACTGGACCCCGGTCACGACCGGTAAATACGCCGAAACCACCGACATGGACCTGCCCCCGCCGCGCGACCCGGACGCGATGATGGCCTTGGCCCAACAGGTCTCCGCCACCCTCCCGCTGCCCTTCACAAGGGTCGACATGTTCGAAACCACCCGCGGCCCCGTCGTGGGCGAGCTGACCCCCGAACCGGGCGGCTATCACCTGTTCGACGCGGACGTGGACCGCTACCTGGGCGTTTTCTACGAGACGGGGGAGGCGTCAAAAGCAACGTTGGAGGCCGTCAAGAAGGACTGAAGCCTCTCGCGATCGTCACCCTTCGTATATTTCAGCAAATTGTTCCAATCCATCTCCAGGCCAAGCCCCGCGCCGTCCTGTTCGGGCAGAATGTTAGAGCTCCCGACCCAGCGCAGAGGCTCCTTGACGATATATGCCTTGATGTTTGAGCGTGGGCCGCTGGTGATGAAATCGAACATCGGCAATGCTGCCGCGAGACTCAACAGAGTACGCGATGTCAGATCGCTCGTACCGATCATGCCGCCGATATAGATCAGCGTTTTGGGATCAAAGTCTTTCGCTCTTTGCGCAATCTCCATCCCACGCAGCAATCCGCCACATTTTTGCACCTTGATGTTGATCGCGGAGCACCCGCCGGCTTCCTGCAGGGCATTGTAATCCGCAAGGTCCCAAAGGCTTTCATCGGCCATGAGAACAAGATTGATATTTTTCCCGGCGGTTACCTTTTTCGCGAGTTTTTGTAAATCGCACATTTCACGGTAAAAGCGTTTGTGCACCGGTTGTTCCAGAACAACGGTGCCGGCAATCGTTCCTCTCTCCGCTTCATCTGCAATCGCATGAATGAGGTCTGGCGCCGTCTCCGGTGTATATGCCTCATTCATATCCACCCACGCCACCTTGTCTTCACCGGTTTCTTTCGAAACCGAGGTAACGGCCTTCAGGATCTGCAAGTTGACATCGGTGTTCGCTGTTCCCTTTGCACGGCACGCAGGATACCGCTGCAGATGCTTGCGCACAGCTTCAATCAGTTTGGCACCCCCGGTCGGAACCGACATCGTCGTGGCGGATACACCGACATCGGGACGTTGGCGTCCAAGAAAATCAGTCAACGTCATATCGTGCAAATTGGCCCCGGCAATCAGCAGCGCCGAGTCCATACCGGCAAGACTGCCCCGGAATGGTTTCGCGCGGTTCTCATCCGTCGCCATATCGTCAGCCAGCTTTTCGAGCTGCTTCATGATCGCACGAACATCTTCCAGCGCGTCTTCCGCAGAGACCCTGGAGATTGAGCTCGCCAGCACGATATCGCGGGCCTTCGCAAAGAAAGACGCAGCCATCTTGCGTGTTTCTCCGGTCAGAGCCAACGTGCGCGGAGATGCTTCCGCAACGCTTACCTTGCCATCGATGCGTACCGTCAAAATGAAGTTCGAGGAAACTTTCGTCTCGGCCCGTGACGTCTTGAACCCGCGCTTCATCGGGATCTTGTATTGAAAAGCATCAAAATCTTCGATGATTGCTTGGTCGGTGGAGCCTGCCGGGGTCGTTGGCTTCGGGCTGGGGGGTTCATCGAAAATACTCTTGCGACGATCCGTAAGAGGACGGCTTGCAACTTTCTCGACAAACCATTGCTTTTTTGCAGGCGAGCGCCGGGTCGCAGGCGCCAAAGCCTGCATGATTTTTTCAAGCTTCAGGCCGCCTGCGCCTTTGAGAGCCACCAGATCTCCGTGCTTGACTATATTTGAAATCTTACTCGCGGCACCTGACGTCGTCTTGAAATGATGCACTTCCATTTTGCTCTGCAATGCATTGGCGATCTGTTTGGTCATTCCCCCGACGCTCACCAGGACATCGATATTGGCGGCATCGATATCATCGATCAGATCCGCATGCATCGCCGCTGCTTCGTCACCCAGTTCAAGCATTTCTCCCAAGACCAGTACACGGCGGAGGGGGCGACGCAAACTAAGCTGCTCCAACAAGGCACGAACGGATTCCGGGGCTGAATTCTGGGCATCATCGATAACTTCGACGATGTCTTCGCTCCCTTTCAGCCGGATCTTAATGCGTTCTCCACGACGGCGACCCATCTTCAAATGAGGCACCGTTTCGACAAGATCATCCAGATCGCAGCCAAACGCATGTGCGCCCGCCATGGAGAACAATGCCGCATCAACATACTGCCGACCAGAGAAAGGAACCCGCATCCGGTATTCTTTTGCATCCACACGCATCCGGACATCCGTTTCAGAACCGCTCAATTCGGCGGAAATAAGCTGGACCGTATCTTTATTCCCGTGGCCCACGGTAATCGTGTGGCCAATATCCTTCTGCGCGATCAGATTCTCATTCTGCGCGTCATATTCAATGACGCTTCGACCCAGGATGGCGATCTTGTCACCTGTCAGATAGTCCAGCATCGCCACCTTGTCGCGCAGGATATCGTACCGCGAGGGGTAGTTTTCACCATGGGAGTGTCCGATGACCGTCACCATCCCGATATGGGGCTTCACGAATTCCGCTTTGTTCGGAACACTGTTGGGGCGTGTGCTGCACACCTCGATGATCGCACGTTTCGTATCGCTCGGCATCGATGCCAATGTCATCAGGACGCCGTCGATCTCGTTGTAATTTCCCCGCGTCGCAAACGTCGTGCCATCGTAAGAAAGCATATGACGCATCAGATCCTTGGTTGTTGTCTTGCCGACACTTCCTGTGATGCCTAAAATTGTGCCCGATACCCGTTCACGGGCTTTGGTGGCCAGGGTTTTGGACGCTGCGACAAGGCCAGGAACCTGGATAACCGGCGCCTCTGCCGGAAACAGGTCCCGGTCAAGACTTGTCAGAGCAATGGACGCGCCCCGCTCAAGAGCTTTGAAAACATCCGATCTCTCATCTTGTTCCTTGGCTTTCGCAGTGTTCGATCCGCGCGGAATATAAAGCGACCCCTGCTTGCAATAAATGCCGTCAATATCGACCCGCTCGATAAATGCTTGCCTCAAAGCGTCGTTCGGTGTGGCCGCAACACCCAGATCCTTCATGAGAGATTCAAAGTTCCAGAGCTTAGAGCGATATTCTACTGACATTTTTTTTCCACGTTATTTACATCACCCACACGCGTTGGCTCTTTCGATCCGGGCGGATACGTGATCTTTTTTGATGCGCGTTCTGACTCTGCGTGTTTCAGCAGATCCAGGGCCGACTGGTCCCTGATTTTTTTGTCAGAACAGTTCAGCGACACGCCAACATAGATCTCGCCCTCTGCGTCAAAAATCGATACGAGATTTCTTGTGAGGGTTTTCGTCGTTCCCGCCTTAAGACCGATTACATACTTGTTCTTGAACAGCAGATCGTTGGTATTCCTGTAGCTTTCGCCGTTGAACGAAAAGGATCCGACGGAAAAAAGCGATCTGCATTGTGGAAAATCTTCCCACACACGCCGCGCCAAGACCGCCATATCTTTTGCGGTCGTCTGACCGTCGCCGTCGTCTTGGACGTCCACTCTGGCAACGCGGTAGCCGGCTTTTTCAAGGCCATCCGCACAGGCGTTTCCGGTTTTCAGGCTGATCGGTCTTTCCGAGGACGTGCCCCCCTCCATCAGGACCGCTACAAAGGGCTGCATTTCCATGAATTATCCTACCAAAGTATCAACTAAACCCGAAGCTGTTGAATAATAATACAAGTTCCGATAATCGCGCTTTTCTAGCCCCTTCTCACATCCAAGTCTACATCGCCAAGGGCAGTTTCGGCCTCACTTGGCCGCCCCCGCGCGATCAGGGCGCATCCAGAAGCTGTTGCAGTGCCGAGAGGTTGCCTCCGGCCCTGTCTTCGCGCCAGTCGCCGCGCCAGACGGTTTTCTGCGGATCGTCCGCCAGCATCTCGCGCGCGGCATCCCCCGTGGGCAGCCAGAGCACACCCGACAGGTCCAGATCCGCATCCACCTGCGGCACCGTTTCGCCGGGGCGCAGGACGATCCCGCGCCGCGCCGCCGTGATCTGCGGCAGATAGCGTGGCAGATGCGCCAGACAGGCCACGTCCAGCATCAGCATCAGGTCACAGTCCACAGTTTCGCCATAGGTCAGTTCCTGCACCGTTCTGCCGTCGATCGCGTCGCGCAGGGCGGGGTCCATCTCTGCCTCCGCCCCCCCGGCGCGCGCCGGATCGAAGACCGGCCAGTGCACCAGCCCCACGGCGATCCGCGCCCGCCCCGCCCCTGCCGCCAGCGCGCGCGCGGCGGCAAGGGCCGCCCCCTGCCTGCCCAGATCCGCCGCCAGCACGACCCGCAAGGGCGCGGGCACCGCACCGCGCAGGATCGCAGGCACCGCAAAGGGCGCGCGCCCTTTGTAGCGCAGACTTTGCGCGTGCGCGTGGTGATGCGCCTGCGCCCCGCGATAGGCGCGCCGCGCGCCGTAAGCCACGCCCTGAATTCCCAGCGCCGGGTCCGCCACCGCCGATCCCGCGTGATCGCGCTGTACCGTCAGCGGGCCGGTTTCCAGATGCGCCACCGCCCCGGCCCCGAACACATGCCCCATGCGCCGGATCATTTCGCTGTCCGCCGCCACCCGTACCGTGTCCCACCCGCCCAGACGGGCGATCACGGCCTTGCGCCGGAAAAACACCGATGCGGTGTTGCGCGTGATCAGATCGCCGCGCCCGGTCCAGCGCCGAAAGGTAAGATCCGCACCCGCGCGCACCTGTTGCGACGTGCTCGCGATGCAGTCGGGATGCCCCTCCATATGCGCCACGTGCCGCTCGATCCGGGCCGGATGCGCCCAGTCGTCGGCGTCCATCAACGTGACGTAATCGCCCCTCGCCCGTGCCAGCCCGTGATTGCGCGCGCCGTAGGCGCCCAGGTTGCGCTTCAGCGCCAGCACCCGGATCCGCGCGTCGCGCCGCGCCCAATCCCGCGCCAGTGCTGCGGTGCCGTCGGGGCTGGCGTCGTCGATCACCAGAATCTCAAGGTTGCCCCAGGTCTGCTGGCTGAGCGCGCGCAGGGCGGTGCCCAGCGTCGCGCGCGCCTTGTGCGCAGCGATCAGAACGCTGACCTTGGGGCCCGCGTTGCGAGGTTGCCCGGCCTGGGGCGCGGCCGGCTCCAGCCGGTCGAAGGGCGGCAGGTCGTCCGCCCCCCCCAGATCCGCCGCCGCCAGCCCGAAGGAAGCAAACACCCGGTTGAGCCATATCAGCCGCGCCGTCGCGTCAGGCTCCATATTGGCCCGCGCCAACATCGCGTCCGGCCCGACATGGCCCCGGCTCTCGGCGTAGTCGAACGCCGCCATCGCGCCGGGCCGGTCGTCCAGCAGATCAAACGTCATCTGCTCCAGCGTCACAAGCCGGCGCCGGGCCTGCACGTCCTCGACCCCGGCGCGCGCGCGTGTGATCAGATCCAGTGCGCGCGCCGCCGCGCCCGCGCGCAGATGCCAGATCGCCAACTCCCACGCTGCCATGCCCCGCACCAGCGGCGTTTGCGCGTCCCGTGTCAGCTCGTCCAGCGCCGCGCGCGCCGGGGTCTCCAGCCCCTGCCCCCACAAACAGTCGCGCAGCGCGTCGATCCGCGCCGTGCCCTCTTGGTCCAGCACGGCCCGGCGGGTCGGCGCGCGCCCCTCGGCGCGGCCCTGCAACAGATAATGCAACAGCGGGTTGATCCCCCCCGCCGCCACATCCGCATTGGCCTGCAGGTAATAGCCGGTCTCGAACCCGGGTCCGGGATCGCGGCCCAGGGCGGGCCCGTATTTCAGATAGTGCCAGACCGGATGCATCCCGACCTGCGCCACATCGCCGTAGCGCATCACATACCAATCCATGTCGAACAGCCCGGACCGTTCCACCAGATCGACGCGTGCATCCCGTGACAGACCCCTCATGCCTGCATCGCCTGATCCTGCAGCGTGCGGGCGCGGACCCGCGCGCGCACGCTCATCCGCGCGCGTTGGGTACGCGCGGCGTGCAACGCCAGCACCGCGCGGGCAGCGGCCTGTGTATCGTCGGCGGGCACGACAAACCCGGTGTGGCCCGACTGCACCAGCGTCGGCGGCGCGCCCCGGTCGTAGCAGATCACCGGACGGCCCGCCGCCATCGCCTCCATCACCGTGCGGCCAAAGGATTCCGCGAATTTCGACAGGCTCATCACCACATCGACCTCGGCCAGCGCCGTGGCGGGCGTCTCGGCATAGCCGCGAAAGCTGACGTTCTCGGGCCAGGGCCGCAACAGATGCAACTCCACGCTGGCCGGACCGAACAGCGAAAACCGGATGTCGGCGCCCTGCTGCGCCACGATCCGCGCCACTTCCAGAAAATCCGCGATCCCCTTCTTGGCGATATTGCTGCTGATCAGAGCCACAGTCAGGCTCTGATGCGCCAGATACGGCAGGTCGAACAACGCCTCGTCCACGGAATTGGGCCGCACCACGGTGCGCGCGGGTGCGGCCAGCCAGTCCGCCACCGGCTCCGAATTGGCGATGAACCGGTCCGCCTGCGCCAGCAGCCGCGCCCGCAGCGCCTCCGCCGTGTCCCCCAGCGCGCGGCACAGCGCGACGTCCTGTGCCGGCATCTCGCGCACATGTACCGCCGATGGCACGCCTTGCGCGCGCGCCGCCAGCAGCGGTGCATCCAGTACCAGCGTGTTCACATGCACCTCCTGCACATCATATTGCCGGATCAGGTCACGCAATTCCGAAACCGTCTCGGGGGCCGGGTCGCGCAGGGCGTGGCGCCACATCTGCGGTACGACCTCCACCGCCACCGACATTTCCAGCAATGCCTCAAGGTACGCCGGATTGCGCAGTGCGGGCAACACCACCACCGGCGCCTGCCCGCGCCGCGCCATGCGCGACACCACGCTGAGCATGCTGCGCTCCGCCCCGAACAGGGTCTGTCCCGAGGTATGGGCGAACATCATCACCCGTGGCAGGTCCGACCCGGACAGCGCCCCTTTGAACCCCGGCAGCGGATCGCCCTGCCGTCCGTGGCGCTCAAAGTGCAGCAGAGGGTTTTCTTCCGCCGTCAGACCCTGCGCGCGGCGGTAGCCGCCGCTGCTGAAGCGCGGGCCGGGATCGCGGTTCTCGACCGCCCCACCCTCAAGGTAATGGCGCACCGGATTCACATCCGCCAGCAACACGTCCATGTTGCTCAGCCGGTACCATTGCGCATCGAACAGATCCGACGCCGACAGAATGTCGAAATCCGTTTCCGGACCATCCGCGTCCCCGACCCCGATAAGGGCGGGAATGCGAAACGGGCGCTGTTCGGGATGCTGGGGCAGATACAGATCCGCGCGCTCCCCGGCGCAGGCTTGCCAGTACAGCGCCGCATCCATGTAGTCGCGCCGCACGCCGCCGAACTGCGTGCGCAGGTGGGTCGCCGACTGCCCGGTCAGCGATTGCGCCGCCGAACGGCCAAAGGCCAGGGGGATGCCCGCCGCCACCTCGGCGATCGCCTGCGCGCCGTAGGCGGCGATGAGGCGGTAGTAATATTCCGTATCCGCATTGACCCGCACCCGGTCCCAGAACCCGATCTCGTCGCGCACCGTGGCGCGTACCATCAGCGAAGACACGTTGCGGTAGATCCACGCGTCCTCCATCCGCCAGCGGGTCATGTCCAGATCGTCGCTGACCCGCACCCAGTGCGAAACGGTGGCCTGCAGGCTGTCGTCCGCGATCAGACGGCCGACCTGAAGCGCGATCTTTTCGGGGTGCGACCAGTCGTCAGCGTCATGAACCGTGATGAACGCCCCCGTGGCCGCGGCAAAGCCCGCGTTGCGGGCGGGATAGGCCCCTTGATTTGTCTCTAACGCGATGATTTTGATGCGGTCGTCGCGTTCGGCGGCCTTGCGCGCGACGGCGACGGTGTCGTCGGTGGACCCGTCGTCAACCACCAGAATCTCGAGGGCGGGCCAGCTTTGCGCCGACAGCCCCGACAGCGCCAGACCCAAGCCCGCAGCGCCGTTATAGACCGGCACGATCACGCTCACCAACGGATGCGGCCCGTCGGGCGCGGACGCGGCGCTGCCCTGCAACCGGTCGAACCGGCTGCGCGCGTCGCTGCCCGTCCGTGTATCCAGCGACACCGGCACCAGTCCGCGCGCGGTATAAAGCCGGTGCAGATCGTCCGACAGCATGTAGTCGTCCATGCCCAGATGGCTGTGGATCAACAGCCGCGCCAGGTCGAAATCGGGCAAGGGGCCAAAGCGCGCCACACCGGCATCGAGCAGGGTGCCCGCGCGGGGCGCGTCGCCGACCTCCAGCGCCAGCTGCACCCCCAACAGCCACGGACCCGCGAACCGCAGCGGCTGCAAGGGCTCGGGCGTGTCGTGGAACACCGCCAGCGCCGCGTCGGCGGCAACGACATCGCCCGCCTCGCGCCACCACCGCGCGAGGACCCAGCCGGCGGCGGCCCGGTCGCGCGCATTCTCGCCCGCCAGCAGCTCTTGTAGCCCCGGCAGCGCCATGTCCTCGAACCCGCGCCACAGCAGATGGTCGAGCTCCAGCGCCCGCAGCGGCCCGGGCTGGCGTCCCTCGGCACGGCCCATGCGCAGGTAATGATCCCACGGGTCCATGCCCGAGGCCTGCACATCGCCGTAGGTGCGCAGATACCACAGCGGGTCAAAGCTCAGCCGCTCTTCGGATTGAATGTCGGCGGGTTCGGGGAATACCTCGGAGGTCATGTCGCGCCGGCGATCAGCCGTCTTCGTCCGGCGCCACCAGCCGCAGCATGCGGTTTTCGGACTGCCCCAGCATCAGGTAATGCGACAACGCGGGCCACCCCGCCTGCGCCACGTCCGGATTGGCCATGTAATAGTCCAGGCTCGAAAACGCCGGTCCGGGGTCGCGCCCCTCGAAGGCACCGGCCCGAAGATAATGGTCTTCGGGCGCCATCCCCGCCTGCGCCACATCCTTGTAGGTTTCCAGATACCAGGCCCCGTCGAACACCGCGCTTTCTCCCAGCGCCGCACGTTGCTGCTCAAACGTCGGCATCCCGGCGGCGAATCCCTGCTGCGCCACCGCCTGCGCGGCCTGCGCCAGCACCACCGGCACCTCGTACTTGCGGGTCAGCACCCTGACCCGATGCGCCATCCGCTCCTCGAAACGGGCTTCCGCCTCTTCCAGCATCCGGGTCAGCACGGCGATTTCACGAAACCGGTCCTGCATGTCTGCGTTCAGCGTGGCAATCTCCGCGCGCAGCATCTGCTGGATGTCCTCGTCCGGTTGCGCTGCGCCGGTCACCTGTGTCGTCTCACCCATCGTCCGGACCCTCCTGCTGCGTGGGGATAACCGCCCCATACCCGTCATGTACCGCACCGACTGTAGGGGGCTTTCGGAGCGAGGTAAACGGGCCTCCGCGCGCCGGACGCGGCCCGGTTCGGGCGCAGGCACGCGACAGCGCATCGCCGGTGCCACACCCGCCCGACAAGTTGCCGAAGCAGGCCGAACCGCAGTGGCCCCGCCGCGATTTTCATCCTAGAAAGACATTCAGACAGGCACTTTATTTCGGAAATACGGTTTGGCGATGACATTTGACGAACAAGTAGAAACCGTGCGCGAGTCCGGTCTCATCCACAGCACCTGGTATTGCGAGACATACCCCGATGTGGCCATGCTCGGGCTGCACCCGGCGGTGCACTACATGCGCTACGGCGCCGCGATGGGGCGCAACCCCGGCAAGACGTTCCACACCCGCAACTACCTGCGCGCCTACCCCGATGTCGCCCGCACGGGGATGAACCCGCTGCTGCACTACGTACTGCACGGGGTGAAGGAAAACCGCCGCAAATCGCCCGATCCGCTCATGCTCGCCTACCGCGAGGTCGACCGGGTGCGCGGCAAACTGCTCGGTTTGGGCTTTACAGACCCTGCATTGGCCGACATGCGCAGCCTCGCCGACACCAGCGACATCCCCGCCGCCCGCGCCATGGCGCTGCGCGAACTGGCGCTGTGGGAGATGCGCGAGGGGCGCTATGAACAGGCGCTGGGGTTCCTGACGCGCGCCCACCGGCTGGCCCCCGACAGCGACTTCCGCGCCAAACTGCTGACCGTCGAGTTGCTGTGCCATCACCGGCTGGGCGCGAATGACGCGGGCCGCGCGCTGTTCGATGCCGCCGATCCCGATGACATCACCCCCGACGTGATGCTGGCGCGGGCCAATCTCGAAGACGCGCCCGAGGCGCGGCTGGACTGGATCAACCGGGTGCTGGCGGACTATGACATCCCCGCACTGTCGCTGCTGGACGACGGGCCCACGCCCTACGACCGGCTGACCACCCCCGCGCCGCTGCCCGCCGTGACGGACGGGCCCAAGATCACCGTGCTGATCGCGTCCTACGACGCGGCGGACACCCTGCCCACCACCCTGCGCAGCCTGTCCGAACAAAGCTGGCAGAACTGGGAGGCGCTGGTGCTGGACGACGCGGGCCCCGACAACACCGCCGAGGTGGTGGCCGACTTCACCGCCCGCGACCCGCGCGTAAAGTTCATCGCCATGCCCGTCAACGGCGGCGCCTACCGCGCGCGCAACCACGGGCTCGACATCGCCACCGGCGATTACGTCACCCTGCACGACGCCGACGACTGGTCTCATCCGGCCAAGTTAGAGACGCAGGCGCGCTATCTGATGGCCAACGGGGACAAGATCGCCTGCACCTCGCAACAGGCCCGCGCCATGTCCGACCTGCGCTTTCTGCGCTGGACGGGGCGGGGTAATTTCATCATCCACAACACCTCGTCGCTGATGTTCCGGCGCGCGCCGGTCCGCGAGGCGCTGGGATACTGGGACACGGTGCGTTTCGCCGCCGACAGTGAAATGATCCGCCGGATGCAAAAGACCTTTGGCAAGGACTGCGTCAAGGACATGCAGACAGGCCCGCTGTCGTTCCAGCGCGATTCCGACACCTCGGTCGTCGCCGACGATGTTATGGGCATGAACGGTTTCTACTTCGGCGTACGCAAGGAGTATTTCGACGCGCAGCGTGCCCACCACAAGCAGGCCGAAACGCTGAAATACACCAACGACATCGCGAACCGGCCCTTTCCCGTGCCGCCCATGATGCGTCCCGAACGCAAGGAACTGCTGGCCGAGGCACAGCATTTCGACGTGATCTTCGCCGGTGACTTCCGCCTGGCGTCCCAAACCATGTGGTCGGTGATCGACCGGGTGGGCGCGCTCAGGCAGGAGGGAAAGACAATCGGCATCGTCGAGCTTTACGACTATGCCCTGCCCACCAACGGCATCAAGCGCATCCACGACGCGCTGCGCGCCGAAATCACCGGCACCGATACCCGCGTCGTGGTTTTCGGAGAGACCGTCACCTGCACCGAGCTTCACCATGTGTCGGGGCAGTGGGATACACGGTTCGTGCCGAAGATTACCGAAACAGACCCGGGTTAGGGTCTGTTTCGCCTCCGTTCCCGGCGGATCCGCAAAAGCCCCTACCGGTCACACCGCGCGCAAAAGCCTCTCCGGCGTCTCGCGCCCCGAAGTCATCCCCGGCAGAGCCTCCTCTGCCGGGCGGCCCCCAAAGCAGGCGTTCGGGATGTTCCAAAGAAACGCCGAAACCCCTGACACCCTGTAAAGTCTCCCGCAGGGGCGTAAAAACATGTCCGCAGCCATGGTTTTGCTTGAATTTACCGCTAACCTCGTTCCCAATTCCGATACCGCAAGGAGAGCATCCGCCCATGTCCGACCCGTCCTTCGCGATCCATCCCGTGCTTCTGGCAGGGGGGTCGGGCACCCGGCTGTGGCCGCTGTCGCGCAAATCCTACCCCAAGCAGTTCTCGAAACTCACCGGCGCACAAAGCCTGTTCCAATCCTCCGCGCGCCGATTCGCCGGGCCGGGATTCGCGCCGCCCGTGGTGCTCACCGGCGAGGATTTCCGCTTTATCGTCACCGAACAGCTGGCCGCCATCCACCTCAGCCCGCAGGCCATCGTGATCGAACCCGAAGGGCGCAACACCGCCCCCGCGATTTTGACCGCCGCGCTGATGATCGCGGACACCGACCCCGACGCGCTGATGCTGGTCGCGCCCTCCGACCATGTGATCCCCGACAGCGCCGCCTTCCGTGCCGCCCTCGACGCCGCCCGCCCGCGCGCCGCCGCCGGCGATCTGGTGACCTTCGGCATCACCCCCGACAGCCCCGAAACCGGCTATGGCTACCTCGAACTCGCCCCCGGTGCCGATCCGGGCGCGCAGACGCCGCAACCGCTGGCGCGCTTCGTCGAAAAACCCTGCGCGGCCCGCGCCGCCGAAATGCTGGCGGCGGGTCATTTCCTGTGGAACGCGGGCATCTTCTTGTTCTCCGCCCGCACGATCCTCGCGGCCTTCGACACCCACGCGCCCGATCTCGTGGATCCCGCGCGCGCGGCACTGGCGCAGGCCCAGGCCGATCTGGGCTTTACCCGTCTGGCCGCCGCCCCCTGGGCCACGTTGCCCGACATCTCCATCGATTACGCGATCATGGAAAAGGCGGACAACCTCGCCGTCATGCCCTATGGCGCCGGCTGGTCCGATCTGGGCGGTTGGGAGGCCGTCTGGGCCGAGGAAGGCCCCGACGCCAGCGGCACCGTCTGCACCGGCAGCGCCCATGCGATCGACTGCACCGACACGCTGCTGCGCTCGGACACTGAGGGGCTGCAGTTGGTGGGCATCGGTCTGGACGACATCGTCGCCGTCGCCATGGCCGACGCCGTGCTGGTGGCGCGCAAATCCGACAGCCAGCGCGTCAAGGAAGCGGTCGCCCTGTTGAAATCCGAAGGCGCAAAACAGGCCACGCAATTCCCGCGCGACCACCGCCCCTGGGGCTGGTTCGAAAGCCTCGCCATCGGCACCCGCTTCCAGGTCAAACGCATCGTGGTCAACCCCGGCGCGGCGCTGAGCCTGCAAAGCCATCATCACCGCTCCGAACACTGGATCGTGGTGGAGGGCACCGCGCGCGTCACGGTGGACGACGACGTCCGGCTGGTGACGGAAAACCAGTCCGTCTATATCCCGCTGGGGGCCACGCACCGCATGGAAAACCCCGGCAAGCTGCCGATGGTGCTGATCGAGGTGCAGACCGGCAGCTATCTGGGCGAGGACGACATCATCCGCTACGAAGATGTCTATGCCCGCGACTGAGGCCAGAACTGAGGCCAGAACTGAGGGCAGAGGTTTTCTTTACAGGCGCAAGGCAGTAGACGTGCGGGCAAACACCCTCCCGCAGGAGCCGCCATGCTTGACGTCCAGCCCACCAGACTTCCCGGTGTGATGATCATCACCCCCGCCCGCCACGGCGATCACCGTGGTTTCTTCTCCGAAAGCTGGAACGCGCGGGTGATGCGCGACGCTGGCCTCGACATCGACTTCGTGCAGGACAACCATTCGTTTTCCGCCGCCACCGGCACCGTGCGCGGCCTGCACTTTCAGTCACACCCCCACGCACAGGGCAAGCTGGTGCGCTGCGGGCGCGGCGCGCTTTACGATGTGGCGGTCGACATCCGCGTGGGCTCGCCCACCTACGGCCAGTGGGTCGGCGAAGAGCTGAGCTTCGAAAACGGACGCCAGCTGTGGATCCCCGCAGGCTTCCTGCACGGCTTTGTAACGCGCGAGCCCGACACCGAGATCGTCTATAAATGCACCGACCACTACGCGCCCGAGTGTGACGGCGCGGTCCGTTTCGACGATCCGGACATCGGCATCGACTGGGGCATCGACACCACCGCCGCCGTCCTGTCCGCCAAGGACGAGGCCGCCCCTCTGCTCAAGGATTTCCAATCGCCCTTCACCTACGAGGGTGCGTCGTGAAACTGATCGTCACCGGCGGGGCCGGGTTCATCGGGTCGGCGGTGGTGCGTCTGGCGATTCAGCGCGGGCACAGCGTCGTCAACATCGACAAACTGACCTATGCCGCCTGTCTCGATAACGTGGCAGAAGCCGCCAAAAGCCCCGATTACACCTTTATAGAGGCTGATATCTGCGACGCGGACGCGATGGCGGCAGCGTTCGAGACGCTCCAGCCCGACGCGATCATGCATCTGGCCGCAGAATCCCATGTCGACCGTTCCATCGACGGGCCGGGCGCGTTCATCGAGACGAACATCACCGGCACCTACACGCTGCTGCAGGCCGCGCGTGCCTATTGGGAAGGGCGTGGCAAACCCGACACCTTCCGCTTCCATCACATCTCCACCGACGAAGTGTTCGGCTCGCTCGGCGACACCGGCCAGTTCACCGAAGACACCCCCTACGACCCGCGCTCGCCCTATTCCGCGTCCAAGGCTGCGTCCGATCATCTGGTGCGCGCCTGGCACGAGACCTACGGCCTGCCCATCGTGCTGACCAACTGCTCGAACAACTACGGCCCCTACCATTTCCCCGAAAAGCTGGTGCCGGTGGTGATCCTCAACGCGCTCGCGGGCAAGCCGCTGCCGATCTACGGCACGGGCGCCAACGTGCGCGACTGGCTCTATGTCGAGGACCACGCCGATGCGCTGCTCAAGGTGCTGGCCGAGGGCACCGTGGGGCGCAGCTATAACATCGGTGGCGAGAACGAGCGTACCAACCTCGAGCTGGTGCAGACCTTGTGCAGCATCCTCGACGATCTGCGCCCCGGCCCTGCCCCCTACAGCGATCTGATCACCTATGTGACCGACCGCCCCGGCCACGATGCGCGCTATGCCATCGACCCCACCCGCATCCGGACCGAACTGGGCTGGCGTCCGTCCGTCACGGTCGAGGAAGGGCTGCGGCGCACCGTGCAATGGTATCTCGACAACGAAGACTGGTGGCGCGCGCTGCAAAACCGCGAGGGCGTGGGCACACGCCTTGGTACAGGCTCTAACAAGGGATAATTCATGCGCATTCTCGTCTTTGGCAAAACCGGTCAGGTCGCGACCGAACTGGCCCTGCAGGCCGATGTCACCTCCCTTGGCCGCGACGCCGCCGACCTGTCCGATCCCGCCGCCTGTGCCACCGCCATCGACACGGGCGACTGGGATGCGGTGATCAACGCCGCCGCCTATACGGCCGTCGATAAGGCCGAAGAGGAAGAGGCGCTGGCGCAGATCATCAACGCGGACGCGCCCGCCGCAATGGCACGCGCAGCAGCAGCGCGCGCCATCCCCTTTCTGCATATCTCGACCGATTACGTGTTCGACGGGACCGGCACCGATCCGTGGCGCGTATCAGACCCTAACGCGCCGCAAAACGCCTATGGCCGGACCAAGCTGGCGGGCGAGGAAGCGGTGCGCGCTGCCGGCGGACAACACGCGATCCTGCGCACCTCATGGGTGTTTTCGGCGCATGGCAACAACTTCGTCAAGACGATGCTGCGCCTGTCCGAGAGCCGCGATGCGCTGTCGGTGGTCGACGACCAGATCGGCGGCCCCACCCCCGCCGCCGCCATCGCGGGTGCGCTGCTGGAAATGGCGCAGCAGATGAAAACAGACCCTGCAAAGGGCGGAACCCACCATTTCGGCGGCACCCCGCCCGTGTCATGGGCCGGGTTCGCGCGCGAAATCTTCGCGCAGGCGAACCGCCCCGTCACCGTCACCGGCATCCCCACCGCCGACTATCCCACACCCGCCGCCCGTCCGCTCAATTCGCGCATGGACGGCACCGCGTTAGAGACTGATTTCGACATCGCGCAACCGGACTGGAAAGCCGGCCTGCACGACGTCCTCAAGACATTGAAAGATACCAAATGACACTTCCGGAAAAGCGCGCCTCCGGTGCTACACGCAAGGGCATCATCCTCGCCGGCGGCTCCGGCACCCGGCTCTACCCGATCACGCTGGGCATCTCCAAACAGCTGCTGCCGATCTACGACAAGCCGATGATCTATTACCCGCTGTCGGTGCTGATGCTCGGCGGCATCCGCGAGGTGGCGATCATCACCACCCCCGAGGATCAAAGCCAGTTCCAGCGCCTGATGGGCGACGGCAGCCAGTGGGGCATGTCCTTTACCTACATCGCCCAGCCCAGCCCCGACGGGCTGGCGCAGGCGTTCATCCTGGCGCGTGACTTCCTTGCGGGCGCGCCCTCGGCGCTGGTGCTGGGCGACAACATCTTTTTCGGCCACGGCCTGCCCGAAATCCTCGCACAGGCCGACGCCAAGACCACCGGCGGCACCGTCTTCGGCTACCGCGTGGCCGACCCTGAACGCTACGGCGTGGTGGATTTCGACGCCAACGGCAAAGCCATCTCGATCATCGAAAAACCGCCGGTGCCGCCGTCAAATTTTGCCGTTACCGGGCTTTACTTTCTCGACGGTGACGCGCCCGACCGCGCAGCCCAGGTCGAACCCTCGCCGCGCGGCGAGCTTGAGATCACGACCCTGCTGGAGATGTACCTGCACGACGGCCTCTTGTCGGTCGAACGGATGGGCCGCGGCTATGCCTGGCTCGATACCGGCACCCACGGCAGCCTGCTCGATGCGGGCAATTTCGTGCGCACGCTGGAGCGCCGGCAGGGTCTGCAAACCGGCTCCCCCGACGAGATCGCCTATGCTCAGGGCTGGATCACCGACGCGGAACTGCACGACCGTGCAAAACGTTACGCCAAAAACGATTACGGCAAGTACCTCGAAGGGCTGATCGGCGAGCGGAACTGACCGTCCGGCCCAACAGGAAGGCCCACAAAGTCAGTCCAGCTTGCGGATCTCGTCCGCGATCCGCATCACCACTTCATCGAGCAGGGCCGGATCCTCGCATTCGCCCATCACCCGGATCAACGGTTCGGTCCCTGACTTGCGGATCAGCAACCGGCCGGTGTCACCGAACCTTGCCGTGCCTTCCGCAATCGCGTCCTGAACCCGGGGCGATTCAAGCGGGGCCATCGTCGGGGCGTAGCGCACGTTTTCCAAAAGCTGCGGCACCGGATCGAACGTCCGGGTCAGCACGCTGACCGGCAGGCCGCTCGCCTTGAGCACCGCGAGAAACTGCAGCCCCGCCACCAGACCATCGCCGGTGGTCGCGTAATCGGTCATCACGATATGGCCCGATTGTTCGCCGCCCATGTTGAACCCGCCCGCGCGCATCTCCTCGACGACATAGCGGTCGCCAACGGCCGTGCGGCGCAGGGCGATCCCCTGCCCCTCCAGATAACGCTCCAGCCCCAGGTTGGACATCACCGTGGCGACCAGCGTGTTCTTGTTGAGCCGCCCCGCCCGCGACCAATGGGTCGCCAGCAGCGCCATCAACTGGTCGCCGTCGACCACCGCCCCCTTTTCATCAAGCAGGATAATCCGGTCCGCATCGCCGTCCAGACAAATGCCGAGATCGGCCTGCGTGTCGCGCACCACCTGTGCCGCGCGTTCAGGATGGGTCGATCCGCAGCCATCGTTGATGTTGTAGCCGTCGGGCGCCACGCCGACCGGAATGATCTGCGCGCCCAGCTCCCACAACACTTCGGGCGCGGTTCTGTAGGCGGCACCGTTGGCGCAGTCGATCACGATCTTCAGACCGTCCAGCCGCACCCAGTCGGGCAGCGTGGTCTTGGCATATTCCACGTAGCGCCCCGCGCTGCCATCCAGCCGCGTCACCCGCCCGATATTGTCGCTGTCGCCCTCCAGCGCATCGCGCTCGAGGATCGCCTCGATCTCCGTCTCGACACTATCGGACAGCTTGAATCCGTCGGGGCCGAAGAACTTGATCCCGTTGTCGTGGGCGGGGTTGTGGCTGGCCGAGATCATCACCCCCAGATCCGCGCGCATCGAATGGGTCAGCCGCCCGACCGCCGGCGTGGGCATCGGCCCCAGCGCGAACACATCCATGCCGGCGGCGGTGAACCCCGACATCAGCGCGGTTTCGATCATGTACCCCGACCGGCGCGTGTCCTTGCCGATCACCACCCGGTGCCGCCCGTTGGCGGCGGCGAAATACTTGCCCACCGCCATCGCCAGCCGCACGGAAAACGCCGCCGTCATCGGGTGGATGCCCGCGCGTCCACGGATTCCGTCGGTTCCAAAATAGGTCTTGCTCATGGCTGCGCTCCTCGGGCCGGGTTTCGTGCGACGATACCTATTCGACCGTCACCGATTTGGCGAGGTTGCGCGGCTGGTCCACATCCGTGCCCTTTTCCACCGCCGTGTGATAGGCCAGAAGCTGCACCGCCACCGCATAGATGATGGGCGCAAAGGGGCCGCCCGCGTCCGGCATCTCGATCGCCTGCCAGACCCCCTCGCCCGCCTCCGCCAGACCCGCCGCATCGCTGATCATGATGATCCTGCCGCTGCGCGCGATCACCTCCTGCATGTTGGAGACGGATTTATCGAACATCGCATCGGACGGCGCCAGTACCACCACCGGCAGCTTGTCGTCTACCAATGCGATGGGCCCGTGCTTGAGCTCGCCGCTGGCATAGCCTTCGGCATGGATATAGGAAATCTCCTTGAGCTTCAGCGCCCCTTCGAGGGCCAGCGGATACATCGCGCCACGCCCCAGAAACAGCGCGTCGTCGACATGGCCCAGATGGCCCGCGATCTCTTTCACCGTCGTTTCACAGTGCATTGCCTGCCCCACCAGACGCGGCACCGCCATCAGCTGCTCTTGCAGGGCGACTTCCCCCGCCGCGTCCAGATGGCCGCGCTGCCGCGCCGCTGTGATCGCCATCGCCGCCAGCACGGTCAGCTGGCATGTGAACGCCTTGGTCGAGGCGACGCCGATCTCGGTGCCCGCGAGAATGGGCAGCGCCACATCGCTTTCGCGTGCGATCGACGAGGTACCGACATTGACCACCGACACGATGCTGCGCGCCTTGCCCGCGCAATAGCGCAGCGCGGCCAGTGTATCTGCCGTCTCGCCCGACTGGCTCACGAACAAAGCGACCGTGCGGTCCGACAAGGGCGGCTCGCGGTAGCGGTATTCGGAGGCGATGTCGATCTCGACCGGCAGGCGCGCGATCTGTTCGAACCAGTATTTCGCGGTGTGACAGGCCAGTGCCGCGGTGCCGCAGGCCACCATCACCAACCGGTCCACATTCGTAAAATCGATACTCTCCAAAAGAGCCCGCCCGCCGCGGTCCGCATGCGCGCGCCCGCCAAGGTAATAATCGGCGGCGGCGGCCAGAACGCGCGGTTGCTCGGCGATCTCCTTGGCCATGAAATGTTTGTACCCGCCCTTGTCGACGCTGTGGATGTCGATCTCGACGGTCTTGCGCGCCCGCTGCACGATGTCGCCGCCCTCGTCAAAGAAAGTCGCACCCGCGCGGGTCAGCACGGCGATGTCGCCCTCTTCGAGATAGGTCACCTCGGAGGTCATCGCCGCCAGCGCCAGCGCATCGGAGCCGATGAACATTTCGCCCGCGCCCCAGCCCACCGCCAGCGGCGAGCCCTTGCGCGCCGCGATCAGCAGATCGGTCTCGCCCTCGAACAGGAACGCCAGCGCATAGGCGCCCTCAAGCCTGGCGATGGTCGCCTTGGCCGCCGCTTCGGGCGCGTGACCCTGATCGAGAAACCAGTTGCACAGCATGGCGACGGTTTCGGTGTCGGTCTGGGTCTCAGGGACGATCTGGTGGGTGGCCAGTTCCTCGCGCAGCTGGCGGTAGTTTTCGATGATCCCGTTGTGCACCACGGCGACACGGCCACGTGCGTGCGGGTGGGCATTGGCGGTGGTCGCCGCCCCGTGGGTGGCCCAGCGGGTGTGCCCGATGCCGCAGGTCCCGGTCAGCGGCTCGTGCACCAGAAGATCGGCGAGGTTGACCAGCTTGCCCAATGCGCGGCGGCGGTCGAGACGCGCACCCTGCGCCGCATCCACGGTGGCGATGCCTGCGCTGTCATAGCCGCGATATTCAAGCCGGCGCAGACCGTCCACAAGGATCGGTGCCGCCTGGTGTTTTCCGATGACGCCTACGATGCCGCACATAAGATTTCTGCCTTCTTCTCTGAACTCTGTCGCCCGAACCTATGTCCGAACCTAGGAATGTCCGGTATCGGCCCCCCGGGGGATATAGCGCCATTTCCCCGACAAATGCACATGCCCGTATCGGCGGATTTACGCATCTGCGTTACAATCTGAAACCTTTCGCACGCGAAAGGTTTGCGGACCGCTCATCCGCGCGCATGACGCGACACCCAGCCGAGGAACGCCGCGTCGGGATCGCGCAGCGCGCGGCGGCCGCGCGCCTCCCAGGCGGTGTGCCAGTCGGCCTGAAGCCCGTAGACATCCGCCCCCGGCACCAGCGCGCGCGCGCGCTCGAGTGCGGCGGCACTCACCACCGGCATCCGCCCCGGCTCCACCACGGCGCCGCGCCGCTCGAACCGCATCAGATCGCCAGGGGCTTCCGCGATGGTATAGTCGGGCAGCGTGTCCGCGCCGATCATGTCGCGCAGCATCTTGCGAAACACCCGGCGCGGCGAGGCGGAGCCGGATTTCTTCAGGAGCGTATCGACCGACACGGTCCACCCCGCCTGCCGCCCGCAATGCTTGCGCGCCAGCTCGTAAATCCGCCGCTCCAGTGGTTTGCGCAGGGTGAAATACGCCCGGCTCAGAGTCAGCACCGCCTTGTCGAGCACAGCGCGGTAGAGCCATTCGCTGAGCGTGACCGCAACCCAGAGCATCCGCCCGCCCCGCCCCTGCCGCACGATCTGCCAGTTCTCGATCAGGCCGAAGCCGGTGGTGACCTCCTGCCCGCCGGTCATCATGTTGGTGGTGATGCGGGTGCCGGCCAACCGCTCGAACGCGTCGCGCAAGCGGTTGTAGCCATCGCCGGAGGTTTCGCGCGACGTGGCGACCAACAGATCATGCGCCTTGAGCGTCAGTGTGCGGGTGATCTCGCGGCCGGCGTTCTGTGCGGCCATCAACTGGCTGATGCAATAGATCAGGATGTCCTTGTCGTGAATCGTCGCCAGCCCGCGCACGGACGGGGTGACCGTGATGTCGGTGTCGTTGTGGGTATAGCTGAGAATGCGCCGGTCGGGCCGGGTGGAGAGCGAAAACATCGGATGCTCCATCGAGCCGATGTCGTCCTTGGGGGCGGCGTTGAAGATGTCGCACGAAAAGAATGCGCCGTCTCCACGCCCCAGTGCGGGGGTGTTCATCTGCCTGTCCTGCTCACTGCCTTATGCGCTCTTGTCTGCCCGTGTGATCACGGATCTTTCGGCGCGAATCTGCTTCGTGGTTTTAATTACACCCACCCTAAAGTTATCCACAGGCCACGTCCATGCAGGAGGTGCGGCGTGACGTGGTTTCGGAGTCGCCGCTTCGGGGGTTCGGAATCGCCTGAGCGTGGTTTCGGAGTCGCCCTGTCTTGAGAAATACACGTAACGTTCTGGGACTCTTGGAAAAAGAAAGCGGCAGGATCTCCATAACTACTATATAACCTGATATTAACTAGAGATTTGTCGGTCAGGCCTGCGATTTAAGGCCGATCCGCCCGCAAAAACCACGTATTTGCTTGGGAAAAAGACAGCGCAAGCGGTAGATGTAGCTTTAAATATTCCATGTTGCGTGTTTCGTGTTATGTTTGGAAAAACACAACACATTGAGCAGTTACCATGACGTCAGACGCCCCCGAGCTTCCCCCCTATTTCAACATCGATCCCGATCAGGCGCTGGCCGATCTCGGCGATCCGATCAGCGCCGACGGGTTTGCCACCATTGCGCAGAACTGCGCGCGCGGACGGGCCGATCTGGCAGGTAGGGGCCTCGACGAGACCGGGCGCAAGAGCCTGCGGCCGTTTTCAACCTGGGAGATCACCCGCTATCTGATCCCGGTGGCGCAGGGGCATTTTCGCCGGGTGCTCAAGCAAAACCCGCACCTGCCGCAGGGCGCGTCCGAAACTGCCGGCGGGGCCAAGTGGTTCACCTTCGAGGAGGTGCTTCTTTTGCGCGCCCATTTCGCGCAGCTGGGATCGAAATCGAAGGAGTATAAACCCTACCGCCCCGAAGGCCTGCCCGCCAAGATCGTGGCCGTGGCCAACTTCAAGGGCGGCGTTGGCAAGACCTCGACGGCGGCGCATCTGGCGATGTCGGCAGCACTCGACGGCTACCGGGTGCTGGTGGTCGATCTGGATTCCCAAGGGTCGATGACCTCGATCTTCGGCGGCACGGTCGAGGACGAATGGCAGACGGTGTTCCCGCTGATCGCGCGTCACTACGCGACGCACCTGAAGGCGGACAACCAGCTGCGTCTGGCGCAGGGGCTCGATCCTGTCCTGCTCGACGACACGCTGACCGAGGCGTTGGAGGTCGGGGCCAAGGATCTCATTCAGGGGACCCACTGGCCCAACATCGATCTGATCGGCGCGCAGCTCAATCTCTACTGGGCCGAGTTCCAGATCCCCGTCTGGCGGATGCAGGGGCGCAGCTGGAAGCTGTGGGATGCGCTGACCGAGACGCTGGCCGCCGACGGGGTGCTCGACGATTACGATCTGGTCTTCGTCGATACCCCCCCTGCCCTGGGGTATCTCACCATCAACGGTCTGGCGGCGGCGGATATCCTGCTGGTGCCGCTGGGGGCCTCGTTTCTGGAGTTCGACAGCACGGGGCGGTTTTTCGATATGCTGCACGCGACGTTCTCCTCGATCGAGACCGGCGAGAACATGGCGGCGCGTGCGCTGGGGCGGCCCGAGCTGCAATTCGAATGGGATGCGGTGCGCGCGGTGATCACCCGGTTCGACGCGGCACAGCAGTCCGAGATGGGGGCGCTGATGCAGGCCTATCTGGGCGATACCCTGTCGCCACACCGGCAGGACTTCACCGCGCTGATCGGGCAGGCGGGCGAGCAGGCAAGTGGTCTCTATGAAGCGGATTACCGCGATTTCAACCGCGAGACTTACGCGCGGGGGCGGGCCACTTTTGATCAGACCTACGCGGCGTTCAAAAAGCTGCTTTTGGGGATCTGGCGGCGTGATGAAGTCTCTGAATAGGGGCTTAGACCCTGATCCCAAACCTTTCGCATGCGAAAGGTTTCGCACCGTACGCCCTATTGGAGATATATTCGAACAAAGGGTCGAGGCTGCCCCGAAAGCCAAGGAGAGAGATGAATGGCGAAGCGCAAGAGACTGACCCCCGCACAGCTGACCGACAGCGCGCATGTGGCCCCGACCGCCCGTGCCCCGATCGCACAGATTGCGGGTGATGCGGCGTCGGTCGCGGCCTTCGAGGCGTTGCGCGCCGAGCTGGACAGCGCCACCCGCGAGGGCCGGATCATCCGCGCCATTCCGCTGGACCAGATCCACGAGGCCTATCTGATCCGCGACCGGCAGCACACGGCGGACGAGGATGTCGAGGCGCTGTACCAGAGCATCCGCGCCCGCGGGCAGCAGGCCCCCATCGAGGTGGTGATGGTCGAGAACGGCTTTGGCCTGATCTCCGGCTGGCGGCGGGTGCAGGCGCTGCGCGCGCTCCATGCGGACACCGGCGAGGAGCGGTTCGCCAAGGTGCAGGCCCTGATCCGCCAGCCCGCCGCGCAAAAGGACGCCTATGTCGCGATGGTCGAGGAGAACGAGATCCGCGCCAACCTGTCGTTCTACGAACGCGCGCGGGTGGCGGTGCAGACCCTACGCGCGGGCGTGTTCCAAACCGACAAGGACGCGTTGCAGGGTCTGTTCGCCGCCGTCAGCTTTTCCAAACGCTCCAAGATCAAATCCTTCATGCCGGTGGTCGAGGCCCTCGACGATGTGCTGCGCGCGCCGCAGGACATCCCCGAACGGCTGGGCCTCGCGCTGTCGAAACTGCTGGCCGAGGACGAAGGCGCCGCCGCCCGTCTGCGCGCGCATCTGCGCGAGGCCCACGCAAGCGGGACGCCCGAGCGTGAGGTGCTGGAGCGGGCGGTGAACGGGGGACCGGCGTCTTCCGCGCCGGAGAAACCGGAGCCGGTGCAGACGCCGGTTGCCGAGGCGCCGCCCGCGTTGCCCCGCCAGCGTACGTTGGACGGAGGCCTGGAGATGCTGGCGCGCGCGGGGCGCGTGGTGGTGCAGGGGGATGCCGTGGACGCGGAGTTTGTGGCGAAGCTCGAAGCGTTCCTGCAGGGTCGCGGCGGGCGGTAGCGCGTGGTGGTGCAGGGGGCGCGGGTCAGACGACCGGGATCTCGCCGATTTCGGGTGTGCGGTCCGCGATGTAGCGCCCGATGGTGCCCTTGGAAAAGCGCAGCCGGTTCGGCAGGTTCAGCCCGGCCTCGTAGAGCCTGCGGCTGTTGATGCCGATCAGCGAATGCATGACAGGGTCGATCGTCTCCATCGTCAGGGCCGCCCACATGCCCACGCGGTGTTCCCAATAGAACAGGTCGGCGGGATGATAGCCGTGCAGATCCTCGGACGCGTAATGGCCGTTGGTGTACATCGCGCGGAAGCTGCGGATGATGAAGGCGCTCATGTCCTTGTTGGCCTTGCCGTCTTTGCCGCGCACGCCGAACATCTCCATCATCGTCTTGGGGATGAAGGGCAGGTCCTGGTCGCGGGTCTTCATCATGTGAAAGCCGCGCAGGATCTCGCCGCCGTATCCCATGACAAAACAAGGGGGCGCGGGCAGGGGGGCGGTTTGCTCCATCTTCTCGAGGCACAGGGCCATCATCACCCCGCGCGATCCGCGCATGTGGATCCGGCCGGCATTCATGCTGCCCAGATCGAGCAGCGGACCCGCGTTGTCCTCCCTAGGCATAGTAATGGTGTAATGCGGCTGGCCGGTCACCTCGACGATGCGGTCGATGGCCTCGCGCTCGGCTGATTTGAAGTTGAAGTTGGTCCAGGTCACGCCGGTGAAGGGTGTCTGGCGGCGGTGGAAATTGGCGACGATGGAGCGCGTGTCGATGCCGCCGGTGACGGCGACGATCGGGTGGAAGCGCGCGGCGACGTAAGTGCGTGTCGCATCGAGCGCCATGTCGAAGCGGTCCCACATCTGCTCTTCGGTCCCCTCGACACGCTCCTGGTAGGGCCAGAACCGGGTCATGCGGTTTTCGGCGGTGGCATAGAGCGTGTTGGGCAAGAGCCGGTCGATGCCGTCAAAGGCGGTGCGGTTGCCGGGCAGGTAGCGCACGATGCGGTTGAGGTACTGCGGCGAGGCCATATAGGTCGCCGCGTCCTGCGCCGTGGGGATGTCGTATATCATCGCCAGCAGTTCGGGATGCGAGGCGATGCCCTTTCTGTCTTGGGTGCAGAACACCACGGAGCGTGATCCGGCGGGGTCGTTGAATGCGGACACGTCGCCATCGCGGAAAATCAAGGCACCGTGACGCCCGCCCAGATCCATCCGCGCCAGCGTGGCGGGCAGGTCTTTCGTCCGTGCGATCTCGTCGAGGCGGGCCTGAACGCTGCCGCCGTCGTTGTCGAACACATCGCCCAGGACAAGAACGTCGGTGCCCTGCGCCGCGTGGTGCAAAACCGGCGTGTCGGGGGCCACGAGCATAGCCCAGTCGCCGATCTCGTGCAGGGTGAACCGGTCGCGGACGAGTTCTATGAAATCTCCCGAGGCCTGTGCCAGAGCTACTTTGGGCACTGCTACGAACCCGCCCCGGAACAGTGCGGCACCCGCGCGGTAGGCGTCCAGCATTTCGGTGGCCTGGGTGTCGTGCACTTGCATCGGTCGACGCTCCTCAATTCGGCTCTTCAGAAAACCTCTTTGCCCGGATGCAGTGTCTGCCCGGGAGAGATCCGTAAAAACGCCGCAATACCTCACTCGTTACAATATGACTAGAGACCAGTGCGGGCCTGCGTGACCCCGCCGCCCGCCCCTAAAGCCGGGCCAGCAGAACCGCCAGCCAGAGCGAGGCCTGACCCAATGCGCCCTGACGATAGACGCGGGTGTCGCGCAGCATGTCAAAGCGTCCTGCGAGACCTTGGGTACGGCCCTGCGCGAAATGGCGCAACAGCGCGCGGTTTTCGGGTGTCAGGCTGTCCGAGACCTGTTCGAGGGCGGCGATGTTGATGTCGTTCCAGGTGCGGAAGGTGCCGGTGAACAGATGGCGCAGGCGGCGCAGGGTGGCCAGCGTGCCGCGGTTGGCACCGACCAGGTTACCCCCGTGCTGACGGTAGAGCAGCACGGCCTGCGCGTCGTAGATCACCTGCGCCCCCGCGCCGGTCATCAGCTGGTAGACCCACCAGTCGTGCATGGCGATGACATCCGTATCCCGCGCCGCGCGCCGCGCCAGATCGAGGGCGGGGCGGTTGAGCATGATGGTGTTGCCCGCCGCGATGTTCTGCACCAGCGCGTTGCGAAAGCCGGGCGGCTTGCGCGGGCTGCGCGACAGGCGCCGGCCGCGCAGATCGGCGTCACATTCCCAGGTATGCGCGCAATAGAGCACCGGGTCCTCCGGCGTGGCGGCACCGTCCAGACGGGCGACGGCGCGGGCGATCTTGTCTTCCAGCCAGACGTCGTCCTGATCGGCAAAACAGGCCATGTCGATGCCGTCGGGACAGCGGGCGAGCAGGCTGAGGAAATTCGCGCCCGACCCCTGCCGCGGCCCCTCGACCAGCTCCAGCGGCAGGGCGGGGTGGGCGTCCCTGAACCCGGCGAGGATCTCGCGCGTCGCATCGGTGGAGCCGTCGTCGCTGACCAGGATCAGGGCGGGGAGATGGCTTTGCGCGGCAAAACTGTCGAGCTGTTCGGCCAGATTGCCCGCGCCGTTGTAGGTGGCGAGCAGGACGGCGACGGCGGGAGAGGTCATGGCGGGCCTTCGGGCTGTGGGTCGCCAATCTTTTGGCAAGGCCTTTGTCCTATGACAAGCGCAGACGCTGCGCAACGGGACGCGCGCACAGGGGGAGAGACGGCATGGAAATCACAGGCAACGGATCGGTCGTGCGCGGCCTTGGCGGGGCGCGCGGCTTTGGCGAGATCGAGATCGCGCGCAGCGACGACGGCTCGACCCGGCTGTCGCTGGAGGCGGTGTTCGGCGACGGGCTGAGCTATCTGGGGCGCTCTTACGGGGCCGACCAGCTGTGGGTGAACACCAACGGCACGGTGACGTTCGGATCGGCCTTCGCGGCCTATCCCACCGCCACCAACGGGGCGCTGAGCCGGGCCATGATCGCGCCATTCTGGGCGGATGTGGACACGCGGCTGGACGGCGAGGGCGACGAGAGCGGCGGCATCTGGGTGGATGTGAACGCGACGGGCGGCGTGGTGACGATCACCTGGGACGCGGTGGGCGTCTACCGGCGGCGCGCGGACGATCCCAACACATTCCAGCTGCAGCTGTTCGACCGCGGCGACGGCGATTTCGACATTGTCTACCGCTATGACACGATCGGCTGGACCATCGGCACCGGCGAGGGCGACGTAGGCGCGCGCGCGGGGCTGTTCGGCGGCGGTGCGGGCCCGCTGCTGATCGAGACGCGCGACGGCTACGACGTGTTGGGCGATCTCGACGAGCGGCTGGGCCCCTCGGGCATCCAGGGCATGTGGATCTACGAGATGCGCGACGGCGTGGTCGTCAACGTCGAGCCGGTGGGGCAGGACATCACCGGCGGCACCGGCGGCGACACGCTGGAGGGGGGCGCGGCCGAAGACGTGATGGACGGCGGCGGCGGCGATGACCGGATCGACGGAGGCGCGGGCGCGGATGTGATCGAAGGCGGCGCGGGCGGCGATACGATTTCGGGCGGAGCAGGCGACGACACCATCGAGGGCGGATCGGGCGACGACCGGCTGGAAGGTGACGGTGGCAGCAGCGGCGACGGGGCCGGCGACGACGTGCTGCTGGGCGGATTTGGCAACGACCGCGCCGATGGCGGTGCGGGCAACGACAGCATCGGCGGCGGCGGCGGCGGCGACACGCTGCTGGGGGGGGCGGGCAATGACACGCTCGACGGGGGCGACGGCGATGACCGGCTGACCGGCGACGCGGACGGCGACAGCGGCGCGGACCTGCTGTGGGGCGGGACGGGCGACGACACGCTGGAGGGCGGCGGCGGCAATGACCGTCTGACCGGGGGGGCAGGCGACGACATCCTGCGCGGCGGTGACGGCAACGACACGCTCGACGGCTCCGACGGGGCCGATACCATCGACGGGGGCGCGGGCGACGACGTGATCCGTGGCGGGGCGACGGCGGCGGACCTGCGCGACGTGGTCTACGGCGGCGACGGTAACGACACCATCGACGGCGGCTACGGCAACGACAGCCTGCGCGGCGACGTGGGGGCCGACGTGATCGCGGGGGGCTTCGGCGCCGACACGGTGATCGGCGGCGGGGGCAACGACACGCTGACCGGATCGGCCTTCGGCGACCAGATCTCGGGCGGGGCGGGGAACGATTTCATCAACGGCGGCTTCGGGTCGGACCGGGTCAACGGCGGTTATGGCGCGGACGCGTTCTTTCATCTGGGCATCGTCAACCACGGGTCGGACTGGATCCAGGATTTTAGCCACCGGCAGGGCGATTTCCTGTCCTTCGGCGCGGCCACCGCGACGGCGGGGCAGTTTCAGGTCAACTATGCCACGACGCCGGGGGCCGGCACGGCGCAGACCGCCGAGGCCTTCATCATCTACCGCCCCACGGGCCAGATCCTGTGGGCGCTGGTCGACGGGGAAGGCGCGCGCAGTATCAACCTGCAGATCGCCGGTGATGTGTTCGACCTGATTGGATGACCGGCAGGGGGCTTGATTTACCTTTGGTCAATTTTCCAAAGTTGCAAAAAATGAAAATTCAGTGTAATTTTGTTTGAAGATGTAGGTTTATGCCCTACACACGGTGCAGTTATTCATTTCCTTCCGTGCCGGGCGCCGGAAGGCTGCCAGCCCGTATTTTTTGGCATTTTTTCATAAATTGAAATTCTTGGGGGATTTTCACATGAGTTCTGTTCTTCTTTTTGCGGCCAATGACGGCGGCACCGGTGTCGAGACCTGGCTGACCAACGCCGCGGGCACATCGGCCACCCTGATCGATCTGTTCCCCGGACCCGACGCGTCGATCCTATCGACCCTGAGCCGGTCTCTGGATGGTGATGTTTTTTTCGAGGCCAGCAACGGCCAGTCGGGCAACGAGCTGTATACCTCCGATGGCACCGTCGCGGGCACCACGCTGTTCGCCGATGTCGAATTCGGCACGAACGGCAGCTTTCCGTTCACCTTTACGGGCCCGCAACAATCGCTGGTCATCGGCGACACGCTGTATTTCAGCCCGTTCACCACGACCCCGGGCCAGGAGCTGTGGAAAACCAACGCCGATGGCCCGCCGGAACTGGTACGCGACGTCAATCCCGGCAGCAACAGCAGTTTCCCGAATTTCATGGTGGATTTGAACGGCACGCTGCTTTTCAGTGCCAATGACGGCACCTCGGGCACCGAGCTCTACCGCTCCGACGGGACCGAGGCGGGCACGCAGCGCGTGGCCGACATCAATATCGGCGGGGGCGGTTCGTCCCCGTTCATGTCGAAAGACAATATCCTCAACGACACCCTGTTCTTTTCGGCCAACGACGGCACCAACGGCACCGAGCTGTGGCGCACCGACGGCACCACGGCAGGCACCGCGCTGGTGCGCGACATCAACCCCGGCGCCGGTGGCAGCAGCGTTTCGTTCCGCATGGCCGACCTGGACGGCACGCTCTACTTCAGCGCCAATGACGGGACCAACGGCAACGAGCTGTGGCGCACCGATGGCACCGAAGCCGGCACCAACCTGGTGACCAACATCAACCCCGGCGCGGGCAGTTCCTCGATCCTCGGGCTGACCGCGATGGACGACATGATGCTGTTCTTCGCCGACAACGGTTCCAGCGGCCTCGAGCTGTGGCGCTCTGACGGGTCGTCCTCGGGCACCACGCTGGTACGCGACATCAACCCCGGTGCCGGCGGCAGCTTTTTCAATTTCACCAACATCGAAGGTGACGCGTTCACGATGTTCGACGACAAGGCCTGGTTCATCGCCCTCGACGGCTCCAACGGCGTCGAGCTGTGGAACACCGACGGGACCGCGGGCGGCACGCGCCTGTTCATGGACATCAACCCCGGCGCGGGCAATGCCTTTGTCAGCAACCTCGCCGTGGCGGACGACCTGATGTATTTCTCGGCCGACAACGGCACCCAGGGGACCGAGCTTTGGGTGACCGACGGCACCGAGACGGGCACCCGCCTCGTGCAGGACGTGCGCGCGGGAAGCCAGGGCAGCGGCGCGACGGCGATCGGGGTGATCGACTTCAACGTGGCGCCGACGGACGTCACGCTGAGCGGCGCCTCGATTTCAGAGAACATCGTGCCCGCGACCGCTGTCGGGACGCTCGCGGCCACGGATGCGGACGGCGATGCGCTGATCTTCTCGCTGACCGATGACGCGGAGGGCCGCTTTGCCATCAACGGCACCCAGCTGGTCACGGCTCAGGGGTTCGATTTCGAGGCGGCGCAAAGCCATCAGGTGACGGTGCAGGTGGCGGACCCGGACGGGCTGACCGCAAACGAGTCCTTCACCATCAACGTCACCAATGTGAACGAGGCGCCCGGCACTGTCATGCTGGCCAGCCAGCAGTCGGTCGCGGAGAACGCGGCGGCGGGGGCCGTCGTCGGCACGGTGGGTGCGATCGATCCCGACGGGGATGTGGTGGCCCTGACGCTGACCGACGACGCGGGCGGCCAGTTCACGCTGAACGGGACCACGTTGCAGACCACCGGTCCGCTTGATTTCGAGGCGGGCGCGACACGCTCCGTCACGGTTCAGGCGACGGATCCGGACGGTCTGACCTCGGCGCAGACCTTTACCGTCAACGTCACGGATGTCGAAGAAACCGTCGATCTGCTGCTGAACGGGACACCGGGCAACGACACGCTCACCGGTGGGGTCGGCAACGATACGATCAACGGGCTCGACGGCACCGACAACCTGATCGGCGGGGCGGGCAATGACAGCATCACCGGTGGTGTCTCCGAGAACGATCTGCGCGACAACATCTTTGGCGGGGATGGCAACGACACGATCCGCGGCGGTTATGGCAACGACAACGTGCGCGGCGACGCGGGCGATGATCTGGTCGAGGGCGGATTTGGCGCCGACACCGTGCTGGGCGGGACGGGCAACGATTCCATCACCGG
>NZ_CANMFS010000011.1 GCF_947497275.1 uncultured Sulfitobacter sp. | reverse complement strand
GACCGAAGAGCGGTTCGGCATCACGCCGGATTGGGTGGCAGCGGATACGGCATACGGGTCTTCTAACAATCTTGTGTGGCTGACGCTAAAGCGGCAAATCCTCCCGTTCATCCCTGTCGTTGACCATTCAAAGCGCAAGGATGGCACTTGGTCACGATCCGACTTCACCTGGGACGATGACAATGACCAGTACATCTGCCCAGAAGGCAAAGAGCTTCGTCATACCCGGCGGAACTACGCGGACCCCGCCCGAAATGCTCCAGGCTTGAAAGCGAAGAACTACGGCGCTCTCAAATCCGATTGCCAGAACTGCCCGTCAAAAGCCAAATGCTGCCCCAACACAGACGCCCGTCGTATCCGCCGCGAGGAATACGAAATTGTTCGGGACTTCGCGCGGTACTGCGTTGCTTCGGAATACAACCCGACGGCCCAGAAGCGCCGAAAGAAGGTCGAGATGCTGTTCGCACACCTCAAACGCATCCTCGGCTTGGGCAGGCTAGGATTGCGAGGCCCATGCGGCGTTCAAGATGAATTTACACTCGCTGCCACCGCCCAAAATCTCCGGAAACTGACAAAACTCAAGCCACTGATGCCCGCCACCGGCTAAAAGCAGCACCAAGCACCGGTCGTCCAACAAAGTCAGCATATTAACTCAACGCCCAACGTCAAAACCAACGGCTTTTTTAACAAAATCGGCCGTCTCCAGCCCTTCGGCGTGGCGGGCATATTGATCGCCCGCTTTGCCACCCAGCCATTTAATTTTGCCGAGAGGGACACCCTCTCGGCGCTCTCCCGGTTTTCCGGCTTCAGCTCAGCCGCGCGTTTGTTGTGACGCGCAGCTGAGTTGAAGCCTTTTGCTTTGGCTTTCCCCGCTGGCGTCGTTTTCACACGCCACAGGAGGCCACTTTGTATCACCATCCCCAACCCTTTTCGGCAGCGGAAGATCACCCCTCGCTTCAACGCGGCGATGTCGTGCTATTCCGCTTTCCTCTCAACAACAAGAACGCCGGACCCGGCGTCCCCAAACGGCGACCGTGTCTGGTACTCAGCACCTTTAGCAGCGGCGGCGACCGCTTTGTCGAGATCGCCTATGGCACCTCGGCGGACACGCGGACCAATCGCAGCTACGAAGTCATCGTCAATCACCCCACCTCGCGTGAGGAGGCGGGGCCGACGAAGCCCACGCGATTTGTCGGCGCACGCCGCATCATCGTGCACGTCAATCACAGCGGTTTTGATGGTCAGGCCGATGGCCCGGAGATCATCGGCAAGCTGGACGCCCCCCTTTTGGAGCGACTGAATGCTGTCCGGGCCCGCATTGAAGCAGAGGCGGACATCGTTGCGCACCACCGCGAAGAAAAGAGCGCGGAACAGGCGCGATGGGAACACGAAGCGCGCGGTTTCCGGTAAGGAACCGCGCTTTCGCGTCCCACACACCAACTCAAATCAAGACAAGGAAAAAACCTATGGAAATGCCATTCAAATCCACCAATGAGATCACCGCTATGGCCGCGTCGTGCTTCCCAGTTGCACGGGCCGCAGCAATCGGGATCGAGCAGGACGTGCTCGAACTCGTTGCCCCAAAGGCAAAGCGTGACGCCAAAGCCCTTCTGTCCACCCTGCACCGTGGCGCGATCTTCGAGAAAGGCGTTCTTGTGATGCTGCACGAGCTGGTCGGTGTTCTGGATGCCCAGATCCTCGAAGGGACTTATGTGGAGACCTACTACGACCACAGCCCCGAGAATGCTTCGAATGAGTGCAGCTGGAGCAAGGAGCGGCTGACGCCAGAAGCCGACCGTCTCGCCAACGCTGTGGCCGTCCTCTTCGAGCTTTATGCAACCCTCGCCGGCGGTGCACGACATCCTGAGTGCCGAGAAGGCCCTGGAAGGGCTGCGCAGCGCCGCCTGACGGAACACGCGGGCCGGAACACCCGTGTCAGGGCGCGCTGATGATACTTCTGCTGCTACAGATGTCGGCGCGTCCGCAAACAGAAGGCCCGTGCAGGTCATCCCCGCACGGGCCCGTCAATCACACACAGAGCACGGTCTCGCCGGTCTGTCGGTTTTCGGTGTCCACAGCCGAAGGAGAAGCCCATGGCCCTCACGAACTTGATCGATCTCATCGCCGAAGTTGCCGCCAAGCGCGCAGCCCGGGAGGCCAACTCGAAGGCGGACTGCACTGAATGTGGCTGCGGTAACCGTATTTTTGGCGAGACTGGACAAACCTGCTGCCAGGCGCAAGACTTCCACGCGCTCCGCCCCATAGAAAGTTTCGAATGCTTCACTCCACCCAGCCTATCCGCGTTGCGATCTATGCACGCTACTCGACAGATCTGCAGAACCCGACATCGATCGATGACCAGGTGCGCCAGTGCCGACAGCACGCGGACCGACAGGATGGCTGGACCGTGGTGAAAGTGTTTCAAGATGTGGCGATCAGCGGCGCGACGCGCGGTCGTGCGGGTTTGGAGGCGTTGGAGAACTTCATCGCCGAAGGCGGTTGCGACATCGTCCTATTCGAACACCTCGACAGGTTGGCGCGCGACCTTGAAGTGTTGATGCTTTTCTACAAACGGGCACAGCACGCCGACGTGGAGATGCACCAGCTTCATCGAGACAAGCTGGGTATCTTTGACATCGGGATTCTCGGCACTTTCGCCCAGCTGTTCTTGGAAGAACTGTCACACAAGACCCGTCGCGGCCTCATCGGCCGTGCAGAAGCCGGCAAGAACACCGGAGGGAGAGCCTACGGCTATCGTTCGAAAGCGCTGCCTCAGCGCGACGGTAAGTCAGATGGCAGTGTCATGGAGATCGAGCCCGAAGAGGCCGCCATTGTCCACCGGATCTTTACAGAATACGCAGCTGGCAAGTCCCCGCGCCAGATCGCTGCCGATCTTAATGCGGCTTCCGTCCCTGCACCACGTGGGCGTGGCGCAGGAAGTGGTCACTGGAAGGCCAACACGATCTACGGCCACCGGGCGAGAGGCACGGGTATTCTTAGCAACGAACTCTACATTGGGCAGCACATCTGGAACCGGCAACGCTATTCCAAACACCCTGAGACTGGCAAACGCGTTTCCAAGCCCAACCCGCCCAAAGACTGGCTGATCACAGAGAAGCCCGAACTGAGGATCATCGATGAGGCCCTCTGGAGCAGGGTCAAGGAACGCCAAGAGGGAATTGACGGACAACGCACACAGGCCGAAGCCAAGGGCGCTCCGGAGCCGGTGCCGCGCAAACTGCGCGCAGACGGAAGTATCTGCTTTCAGGGTTGCTGAGCTGCGGCCAATGCGGTGGCAACCTTACCGTTGCGGGCAAAGGGGCCCGGCGGTGCTACTACTGCGCCAACCATAAGGAGAAGGGCAGGTCTGTCTGCACAGGCATGCCCGGCCTTTCCGAGACCGATGCAGCCGAAAGCATCCTGAGCGGCCTGCGCACAGGCCTGATGCAGGATGCCGCCTATGAGGATTTCCGGAAGAAGTTTGTCGAAAAGATCCATGCCCAAGAGCACGAGACCGGTGAGGCCCTGCGCCGGCACGATGACCGGATCCGGGAGACGGAGAAGACCCACGCCAATTTGGTGCGCGCGGTCGAGGGCGGCACCTTTTCAGAGGCACTGATCGAACGGCTGAATGCGGTGGATACAGAACTGAAGGCACTGCGGGCCGAGCGGGAAGCACTTGTTCCCACTCCCATCGACCTGCCGGAAGACCTGCCCGCCCTCTACAGAAGCTACGTGGCTGATCTCGCAAGCACGCTATCGGATGAGGTAGTTGCCGGTTCAGCGGCTGACGAACTCCACACATTGATCGACACGGTGGTGGTGAACTGGGACGAGCAGAAGGAACATCATGAGCTCGAGATCCAAGGTAAGCTGCTGGAACTGTTGAGCTTTGGGAACAGCAAAAAGGCCGCAACCCTTTCGGGTGCGGCCTGTTCGCTAAAGCTGGTTGCGGGAGCTCGATTTGGACACTGTTTCACAGGCTTGAGAGAGACCCGAATTATACGGTAACTTCTTACCTGCTTCTCACCAACCCAAGGTCAATCCATAGCGGCCCTTCATGCAGTTTGTTGCGAACAGCCCTATCCCGACATTCGCTGGGTCCGATGACATTGCTGGATCGCACCATTCAATTCTTAATCACTAAGTTGGATCTGACATAGTCGGCAAATGTTTACCAAAATAGCCAATGCATATTTTCCGTCCTGCATAGTCAGGGAGAATATGCATCCGTCTTGCATCTGGAAAGTTCTTTACATGAGCTTCAAAACTGGCTGTCTCAAGGGTTGGATGGCTGAACCGTCTTCTCCGCGCAAATTTCCGATTGCCCATAGTCACACCACTTTCACCAGAAATATCCAGCTCAGTATTCTGTGACAATTCATCCAAGGAACCGGAGATCTCGATCCCTTCATTCAACTTTCTCAGCACATCAATTATCTGACTCTGGTATTGAGATACTTCACCCGACTTTTTCAGGGTTTTTAGGACCTCTCTATTAAACTGAATGTTTGGAAAGTTTTTGTTTTCCAACTCCTTTAAGTCATTGAAAAATTTTACATTTCCCTCCCTAATGCCACGAATCTTATCGAGGAATGGCTCGATGTGGCAAACTTTGCAGATATTTTCTATCTTATGTTGAAGAGTTAATTCTTTCCCCGCCTCCGCATACATTTCTGTAATTTCTAAAATCACTTTTCGCCAACGTTCATGTGAGCTGAAGCTTATACTTGTTGCTCCCTTGACTGAAGCAAAGCCAAGAGCATCGGTTGCTATGGCATCGTCCTCCTTCAAAACATAAATTCTATCCCCAATAACTTTTTCAGCTTCTGAGTTAAGTGGGCAAGCTACCTTAGTCATCAAGTTTTTAATTTTCCGACGCTCCTCCTGATCCAATCTGCTATTGAGCCATTCCCCGAAACTAAATTGTTCGGAGTAAATGAGTGCGCTCCAATGGCCTTCCGCCCCAGCCGCACGATCAAGTGAAACTTGCGCATCATTTGCCCTTTGTAAAATGGCAAAGAATTCTTTTAGGTGATCGCCAGGATCAGAATCTGGTGGGAACGGTAAAGAGGCATCATTAAATATTAGGCGCTCAGGCATATTCAATCCTTCAACAGTGCATCCAGACTCTTTTCCCACTCATCAAAGAATCCTGGGGGCCAATATTCAACTCTGCCATCGTTGGTAATAGGTATGGAATAAACGACAGATTTGTGCTGATAGCTGTCTTGGTCGCGCGTAAGGAAGAATGTCTGTATGCTATCTTGCTGAATGACGTTAGATTTTATCGCGTTGCGAACACCGTTAAAAACGTGGTCACTGTGGGTTTCGACAAATATTTGCACACCGTTTTGCGCAGCTATTGAAATCAACTTGCCCATCAGAGACTGTCCTCCTGGATGCAGATGAGATTCTGGATTCTCAATCATCAAAATATCACCACTCCGAGCAGCCAATATAGCAAGCATGACCGGCAGAACATAAGTCAGACCGAAACCAACATTCTCGGGTCTAAATTGTTTAGTCATTTCCGTGGCAGTGGCGAATTGATAGTGTAGACTTGCTTGGTTTATCTCGGGTATTAGCTTTGCAATAACTTTTGTTCCCGGTGTTATTTCTGACATCCAAGCATTTAAGTTATCCATTATTGAATCAGTCGCGGCAGCCGAATGCCTCAGCGCAGAGATGGAAATCTTTCTGTTGCCATTTACGGAGAGAAAGTGCGCTGTATATTCTCCTTTGATACCTAAAGACCGATTTTGATTTACCGCATAATCAGAAACTTCATAGGTCGTTTTAGGGCTAATACGATCTGCCGATAAGTATTGGAACTGCGGAGTGAATAGAGCAGTTTCGAAAGGTGTTCCTGAAGTCTCGCTTGCTTCATTATCCAGAGGCTGCATGTCAGACGCCTCCGAGTATGCGAACTGGAGTTTCAATTCATGGTCTGACCACTCTACGTGAATCGAAATTGCCTCCTTTTCGGCACCAACGTAAAGCAAGTCCTTTCCAGTCCCAATCTGAGTATACGCCCCAGCAAGAGAGATCCCCTTGCCAGGTAGCAAGTGGCTGTCAAACGACTGCCGAAGCAGTAGTAAAGATTGAAAAATAGAAGATTTTCCGGCCCCATTTAGCCCGGAGAATAGATTGAGGTTTTCAAGGTCAAAAACTTTATCTTCAATTGACTTGAAGTTTGTTAGAGTCAACCGCTCAATCACACCAATTGCTCCGATATGAAATCATGAATAAATCCCTCTATTCGTTCAAATCTGTTGGTTACGTGGGTAGTGCTGCTGGTTGAGCGACTAATTGTTTCGTTAAACATATCATCCATCAATAGATTTCTAAACTCATCTTGGAACTGATCCTTATTGATTAAGAGCAGTTCTTGATCATCGTAACTTAGCCGCGCCAAAGAAACAGAGAGTGCTTCAAAGAGGGGCTTGTTGACCAACTTTTTCCCACCAACAAGAGACTTTCTGAAAGCGTCCTCTCCAAACAACTCATCAGCTATTTCCATAGAAACCAAAAAACTACCTTCAAGCTCTCTGAGATTTGCATCAGTCATTTCGGAAAGCTTGATCATAGCCGTATCAAGGAATCTTGGCAGAGATGATCGATACTCTTCTAGTCCAAAAATCATAAATGCCATGTGCCTTAGCACCAGCTCTTGCTGCACCATTCGATTATTTTTACGTCCAACCACCTGAATAAAAATATCGTTATTGACAATTCTTGAAAGAAATTTTGAAGCTGCACCTGAATTCGCAGATTGACTCATAGCATGACGAATTTCTTGAGGTGTGAGCTTCAACCCACCAGTGTTGATCCGATTAAACAAAGAATACTTCATCTCCAACGGCGTTCCAGGCTTAATCAAATATACTGAGGTTTGAAACTCCTCAATACGACGCGTGAGTGGGCGTGGAAGGTCATCATACGAGTATCCTTCGTATTCAGTTAAAAACTCCAAGTTTGTTAATTTCAACGTCTTCTTAAGAACGAAGTTATTGATGGCCGATAGTCGCTGCAGGCCATCTACCACTTGCCATTTATCGTCATCGATTGCGTCAAAGTAGAATGCGGGTATGGGGAGCCGAATTAATATGGACTCGATCAATCGGCTTTGCGCTTGTTTAGTCCATAGATCTCCTGACCTTTGAAAATCGGGCAGAAGATCGATTTCTTCGTGCTCTAGTCTTGTGATTAGAGCGCTAAGATTCGGGGTTGTTATCGATACGTCAACTTTCTTTGGATCGAATGGCTCATCTCTAACGAAACTTTCATCGTCTTGATCAATATCTTCCGATTCAAAATCATCTGCCTCAATCTGATCTTTATTGTTCACCATATCGTTTTCCTCAAACGGCACAAAAGTGCTCCTATGTGGTTCAGTCACTTTCCGCCAACAGTAAAGTCACTACCTGTTATCGGAGGCTACATCAATGTGGTGCAAGTTAAAGCTCGCCCCCTTTAATAGGAAGAATTCTTCTATGTTACTCTTTCGGGCAAGGCTACTTTCTCGCCCGTAACGAAGGTCCGCGTCCCGCCCTTCGTGTTGATGGTTTCTATTCAGGTATAGCTTGCGCTCCGTTCCAAGAGCAGTCTTCCAGAGCGCTTCAACCGCCCAGCTCCGGCCTGTCATCTTGCATCTCCGGTGCGTGGCTATCCTGCGTCCTTTTCGACAACTTGACAACAAGCCTTGTGAAGCCCTTGATCAGCTTGCGGATCGGCGAAGACACCTCTGCTCGGCCTGCACCTGCCATGCGGGAGACGATGTCCGGCCATTGAGGTATCTTAAGCTTGCCATCAACAATCTCAGCCTCGCCGGTTTCGACAGCCTCGAAAATTTCCGCCATGGCCTCAACCGCTTCGGTCAATTCTGCTTCACGATGCGAGAGCTTATTTTCTTTTTCGACAAGTTTTTTCACCCTGATTTCTTGGGCCTTTTTAACTTCAAGCTTGGTCCCGCGAAGCGATGCGCGTTCCTTTTCAAGGGCTTTATTGGCTGCTTCGGTCTCAGTTTCATGTAACGCTTCCCGCTGCACCAAATCAGTTTCTGCCGAAGCAAGTTGGTTCGCCCTTGCCCTAAGTTCGGCTTCCCGTATCGCCTGCTCTTTACGATGCCTTTCCAGCTGCGCGGCTTCCTTTGCCATCCGCTTTGCCTGCTTTTTCTCAGCAGCGTATTCCTTGGTTGATTTACGCGCCAAACGTGGCCCGATACGGAGCAAACCACAGGGCTTGCCAACAAACTTATAATAATCATCTTGCAGCTTTTTCATCGCGTTGACGTAAACTTTGTTGACGGCAGGGCGCCCACGTTCTTTGCGCGCCTCGTTCAAATGCACCTTGTTCTGTGCCGTCCATTCAGTGGTCAGCGCCGCGTTACAGACGTTAATTTCCTCACATTCCGCCTCCCAAGTTGCCACAGCGACCGCATGGTGGGCATCGTTCTTTTTCTGTGTGGTGCGGTTCTTAGACGGGCGGGGTTTCTTTGGCTTTTTCGGGCGCTTGGCCAAATCAGGCTTCGGCATTGACACGATTGCATCCGAAGCATTCTCCTCCCGATGCCGCGCCGCCGCTACCTTCCCGGCATGCAGCTTGTTTGCGTCCAGCTTGGGGTCTGCCGTGTTCATCGCCAAAATATGAATATGCACATGCCCTTCGTCGAGGTGCAGCACCGATGTAAAATCGATGCCATCAGGCATCCGAGTTTGAAAATCTGCCAGAACACGCACCCCCCAAGTGTTGAGACTATCCCGGTGTGCATCTTGATCCGCCAAGAACTCCGCTGATGTCAGCGGATGTGAATGGATCTCGGTATAAAGCGTGGCCGCGTCTTTGCGCAGGCCGCGATTGTATGTGTTGCCATTTTTGAGGGTAACGGTCTCTGTGATACCCGCGAGCAACCGTGCGCGTTTTTCACGAAACTCTGCAATTGTGAGTGTTCCGTGCAATTGCTTTGGCGGCAGTGGGTTTTCAACATGCTCCGAATAGATCGGATCACGTGACGCTTCGCCCTCAACCTGTGCCGCACAGTTGAAATGATCTTTTGAGCCTTTAACAGATTTGGGTTGCTCACTGTATGTCTCGATGTGTATGAATTGATAGGCCATGGCGTGTCCTTTTTATGATACCCATGGACAATCACTTATGGTCTATCGCTGAAACTCAGAGAGGGTTTCTGATGGTAGGCTGCATTATCACGTGGATAACTTTCAATCCTATCCGCCTGAAAATATGCACTAAAATTTATCCCCTTCCTTTCCCCCCCCCTTGCAACACGCACCTTATCTTCGCTCTTAAGCCACCACCTTTCCACCACCCCGACCTCAAAACCTTAATCGGTTCCTGCTGCTGGCCTTGCTTGCAAGGACTGCCTCACTTCCTCGCGTGCCCCTCTTAACCACGCGCCAAAACATGCGTGGAACCACGCATCTAGGCCGGGCCAATGGCACGGCAAAGAACGCTAAACGAATATGAAAAACGGTATTCGTCTTCGACCAAATTTGTTATATTTGATTGTCGTATCTTCTGTGTGCCCGCTGCTGATACAGCAGACGGGAAAGCTATGCATAGAGACAGACTATAGGTAGCTAAAGCTATCTGGTCTGCCCCTAACGCCGGGGAGGCGCTCCATCACCTTCGGTAATTGCGCAGATCATGCCTTGGGGGCCTGATCCTTGCTTTGGTGCAGCCCTTCGGAGCTGGATTTTACCCTCTTGCATCTGTCGCGAGCATGCGGATATGATTCGAGGCATGAACGCACACCTTTCCATTCGAATTAGTCGCATAGGCTCATAAGACCCTTTCCGGGTCCATGACGCCTGCTGCTCTCTAATCGAATGCTGCCCCTTACGGGGCGAATGAAAGGCCCTCCCAAATGACCACCTCTACCGTTCCCGCCCGTTTCCTCGGGTGTGACTTGCCCACATCGCCAGAGGATTCCGTCGATAAGGTCCGTGATCGTCTGATGCGCAGCCAGCAAGTCCGCTCAGTGCGGCGGCCCGCTGCGCCCGCGAACACAGCAACACCGGATTGTCTGGACGCTCTTCTCGATGATCCGCTCGATACGCCACCAAGCAATACCTCTACGGCCCGTCCATCTTCCGATGGGACATCGAGCCGCGCGATCACTTGGAGCCGCCGCTACATGCGCCGCCGCGCGGCGAGCCTTGAGCGATTGTGCCATTTCAAACCCGACGACCGCGATTCACTGCTTGCAGCCGCCTGCGGTGCCCGTGCCGTTGGCGTGGTTGACCGTGACCGAATGGAAGAGCGGATCGCAGAGCTCCACGCGATCTATCCTTGGCTGGCTTCGGCCTCCACGGCGGTCATGAAGCATATGCGGCTGCGCACCTTTACCGGACCCGCGCCTTTGCATACGCCGCCGCTGATCCTCCTTGGACCGCCCGGCATCGCAAAATCAAGCTGGGCGCGTGATCTTGCTCAGGTGTTCAATGTGCCATCGGTTGATATCGACGTGGGCTCAAGTAACGGCGCGACCTTTTCTGTGTCCGGCGTTGAGCGCGGTTGGGGCTCCGCCACGCCCGGTCGCGTAGTGAGGACCATGCTGCGCGAGCGTCTGGCGAACCCGCTGGTGATCCTCGACGAGATCGACAAAATCCCGGAACAGGTGACGACCAGCGGCGGCGGCAAACTGCCCGGCGCTTTTGAAGTGTTGAAAAGCATGATCGAGCCGACCACGGCCCGTGCATGGTCCTGCCCGTTTTACCAACTCCCATTCGACCTCACGCGAGTAAGCTGGATCATGACCACGAATTCAATCGACCGGATGCCCGCTGCCTTTCTGGATCGCTGCAAGGTCATCCGCCTGGAAACCCCCAACTTTAACCATCTGGCTGCCGCCGGACGTCAACTATTGCGTGACAGCTTGCCAGAAGATCAACGCGAACTCGGAAACGCTCTATTCTGTGAGGCGCTGCACAAGCTTGAGAAAAAGCATGTTCGCGTTTCTCTGCGACAGGTCGAACGGATGGCTAAAACTGTGGTCGAAGGTCTGAGCAGCCCGATGCTGATGTAAGCTTATATGAAGGCCGTATTTTCGGGGTTGGAAGGGAATTGTCCAACCCCGCGCTCAGATGGGTATTCCAGCGAATCATTCGATACCTTTATTGGACGAAAAATATGGATTTTTCTGGAGTGCGAAAATCAACGATTTGTTATGGCGATTATTTTGCTTCAGGTCCGCGTCAGAAGAATTGGGCAAAAAATTTGGCATCCGGCTTATCCACATATTCAACGCCTAAATACCTGTATTTCATAAATTTTCGCTAAGCTAGGAGCCACCTCATGCTTTATCTTCAACTTCAGGCAGCCGGATCAAATCCGGGCACAAAACATATCATTTTAAACCGTCCTGCGCATGGCTGGAACGGACAGGAGACCTCGGCCGATGGCACGAGAACGGAAGAGACATACATGCGAAAGGGAGGTGCCAAATGCATCGCCTCTTGCCGTGTCTTCCGACCATGGCATAGGCGGGCAGCGGGAACATTTCTTCGCCATGATCCGGGCTCTAGCCCGCGAAGCCGCCAGAGCCGATCACGAAACAGGCCTAGATAATACACCTGACTCGAAGCATTTTACCAATTAAGCTACATTTCAGGAGTGGATATTCCCATGACACAACCTCTTCGTGCCGTAATCTATGCCCGTTTTTCGACTGACATGCAGCGTGACGCGTCCATTGACGATCAAATCCGCTCTTGTCGTGAGCATGCCAAACGACAGGGTTTGCACGTGGTCGAGGTTTATGCCGACAAGGCGATCTCCGGTGCCAGCCTAATGCGCAGTGGCATACAGAAGCTGTTGCGGGATGCACACGGCAACGCCTTTGATGTCGTATTGTCAGAAGCTCTTGACCGCCTGTCCCGCAATCAAGCGGATATCGCGGCGATCTATCAGAAGCTGCAGTTTCGAGGCGTCATGATCGAGACTGTAAGCGAAGGCATGATCTCGGAAATGCATATCGGCCTGAAGGGCACAATGAACTCTTTGTTCATTAAAGACCTCGCGGTCAAAACTCATCGTGGCCTCAAGGGCCGTGCCCTTGCTGGAAAATCAGCTGGAGGGAAGGCCTACGGCTATCAGAATGTCGTTCATTATGACCCCAGCGGTGAGCCGATCAGGGGGGACCGCAAGATCGACCCTGTCGAGGCAGAAGTGGTGCATCGCATATTCACCGATTACGCATCGGGCCTTTCCCCGCGCAAGATCGCGGAAACCTTGAACGGTGAAGGCATTGCTGGGCCAACAGGACGTGGCTGGGGCACATCGACCTTGCACGGCAACCGCGAACGCGGCACCGGCATTCTAAACAACGAGCTCTACATCGGGCGGCAGATCTGGAACAGATTGGCTTATGTGAAGGACCCCGAGACAGGCAAGCGCGTGTCACGGCTCAATCCAGAGGCCGACTGGGTGATCACCGAGGTTCCGGAGCTGCGGATCATCGACGATGCCCTTTGGGACGCGGTAAGAGCCAGACAGGGGACCATGAAGGTAAAGAATACGGACGTTCCAATCTGGGACAGGCGCAGGCCCCGGACCCTGTTCTCTGGCCTGATGGCCTGTGGGTGCTGCGGCGGCGGGTTCTCGAAGGTAAACAAAAATAGCTTTGGCTGCTCGACAGCCCGCAACAAAGGCAAGGCCTATTGCACTAATATGGCTATGATCTCACAGGTCGAACTGGAGGAACTTGTCCTCAACGCCTTGCAAGACAACTTGATGGATGAAGATGCCCTGAAGGTGTTTTGCCAAGAATACGCCAAAGAGCGCAACCGCCTGCAAGCGACAGCATCGCAAAACCGTAGTGCGTTGGAAAAGGAGCTGGCTAAGACAAAGGCAGACCATGCAAAGCTGGTCGATGCCATCATCGCAGGCGTGCCCGCCGATCAGGTGAAGGACAAGATGATCGCGTTGGATGCCCGCCGGATCGAGCTTGAGGCGTTAACGGACCGTGATCCGGCCCCGTCGCCCATCCGGATACACCCGAAACTGGCAGAGACTACCGCGACAAGGTCGCTACGTTGATCCGGCAACTTCAAGAGCCCGACGGCATGCTGGAGGCAAAAGACGCATTGCGCGGCCTGATCGACCGCATCGTGCTTCAGCCAGAAAAGCCCGACGGCAAACTCGCGATACATCTCGAAGGCGCATTGGCGCAGCTACTGATCCTGAGTCTGGGGTCCAAAAGCAATCAAGGCCCGAGAAGTAAATCTCAGGCCATTGATAACATTGACGAATTATTGTTGGTTGCGGGAGTAGGATTTGAACCTACGACCTTCAGGTTATGAGCCTGACGAGCTACCGGGCTGCTCCATCCCGCGCCAATGTCGTGCTGATACCGCTTGAATTCACGGGCCGCAACCCCGAATTGGCGTTTTTTTCCTTCCCTGATCGGCGAGGCTACAGTTTTGATGCTCGCCAACGGTAGAGAAAACAGCGAACCTGCCGCAAGGGTGTATAATACGGACCGGGCTGTTCGCTTTTTTGTTCAGTGGATTGTAATAAGGCGGCACGGACAAGTCTCTGTAAATGTTCCACGACCCGATTGGATATTGCGGCGGAAGTCTGGCTGAAAAGAGCGATCTCTTCCAAGCCGCGCGGTATCGCGGACCCCGGTGTTCATCACATCTGATGAACATAAGTCCCCGGTGCGTCGCAAAGTGGGGGCAGGCCTGCTTGGGGGGCGCCTGTCTTTGGGGGGGCTATGCGCGATCCGGACTGCGCGGCCAACCATTTTGCGTAGTCCGGCCACCAGGAGCCGTCTGTCGGATCGGCATCCGCTAACCACGGATCTGGACCTTTATAGTGCGCGCCGACCCGTCGGTTGGCGATACGGTAGTGTCGGTTGGCATGTCCGGGTTCGCTGATGATGCCCCCGTTGTGGCCACCTTTCGTCAGCACGAATGTAAGGTCACAGTCGGTGAACAGAGCGGTTTTGTAGACCGATCGCCAGGGTGCGATGTGATCCGCCTCTGTTGCGATCACGAACAGGGGGGCCGCAATGTCTTTCAGGGCGATCACCCGCCCCTCGACGGCGAAACGACCCGCGGTCAGGCGGTTTTCCAGAAACAGACCGCGCAGATATTCGGAATGCATGCGTGCGGGCATTCGGGTCGTGTCGCCGTTCCAGACCCCGATGTCAGTCGGCAGATCAGGTTTGTTCAGATAATAGCGGTTGACCGCACGAGTGTAGATCAGGTCTTCGGCACGGATCGACGCGAACGTGCGCGCCATTTGCGGTCGGTCGAGATACCCTTGTTCCCACATCATATCCTCGACGAATGCCACCTGGCTTTCATCGACAAAGAGCAGGAGTTCGCCGGCTTCGGCAAAATCGACCTGTGCTGCCATTAGCGTGATCGACGCAAGCCGCTCGTCGCAGTCCCTTGCCATCGTTGCCGCCGTGATGGCCAACAGCGTACCGCCAAGGCAATAGCCGTTCGCATGGATTTTCTCGCCCGGCACAATCGTCTCTATCGCATTCAGAGCCGCGAGAATGCCCGATTTGCGGTAATCTTCGAGAGACAGCTCCGCCTGGTCTGCCTTCGGATTGCACCAAGAGATCATGAAGACGGTAAAGCCTTGGGATACCAGATAATTAACCATCGAATTCTGTGCAGAAAGATCCAAAATATAGTACTTCATGATCCATGCAGGTACGAACAGGACGGGTTCCGGATGCACGGTTTCCGTTTGCGGTGTGTACTGGATAAGCTCGAATAGCGCGTTGCGGAATACCACGCTGCCCTTGGTACGGGCGAGGTCCGTACCGATCCGGTATCCTTCCGGCGCCGGTTTATGTGCCTGCGTTAGGGTTTGGATCATGTCGTCCGCGAAAACGCTGGCTCCTTCGATAAGGTTCTTTCCACCTGTCTTGACGGACTGGTCGATGATTTCAGGATTCAACCATGGAAAATTGGAGGGGGAGAGTAAATCCAAGCCCTGGCGCACCTGAAACTGCATCCGGTCGGCGTCCTGTTTGCGCAAGCCGCGCATGTTCTGCGTTGCATGAAACCACCAGTCCTGCGTGGCAAGGAAACTTTGCTGCCACAGGTTGAATGGTGTTTTGCCCCATAGCGGATGCACGAATCGGTGATCGTAGTGGCGCGGAGAGAAAGGCGCGTTCACCTCCTTGTCGGTAGTCGCACCGGCAGCGTAGGCCAGCAACTTTAACGCGTTCGCCTGCGCGCGCTCGGTCAGTTCCAGTTGGCGCCCGGGGGACCGGGCGAGGTGCAGCGCCCAGTCGCTCCACGCTTCGAACACCGAATGCGGAGAGATGCCACCGGTCAGACGCGCCATCGCGGCGCGCATCGCGCGGTCAAGGTTCTCGTGGGTGGGCGCGACCGGCGCGGCATCCTCCGCCGGTTGCGGACCGGGGATCACCACGGGAAGCGATCTGTCTGCAGCGGTTCTTTTTTCGGTCTTTTGATCGGTATTCATCTGTCGGCAGCACCTTTGCAAAACGCATTTCCCGGATCAGTAGCAGGAAAGAAGTGCCGCGCATTTGATCCACATCACGGGATTTCGACAAAGCTGGCGTGCCCGTTCAGGTCAGGGTTGCTTGCCCGTACGCGTTTTTGCAATGGCTGCGGACCCAGTTCAGTGCACCGTGGATCTTCTGCGGCATTCCCTTGCGTGCAGCGTGCGTCGCCGAGGCTTGCGGCATGTCCACTCAGACGAATTTTTCGAATGTGTTCGGTCGAAGCTATCCGCTCAGATCCACCTATGCAGAGATGATCGCCCGGTAGGAGCACCATCTTGGCGACGACGGTGTGCCGGCGCTGGTGGCTCGAAGGTAGACGTATCGGCCCGACGACAACAGAGTTGCACATTCCTTCGAATGACGTGGGCCTTGGGTAATGTCGCGGCGCTGCGACGTCGCCGCAGGTGGTCGGCTTCGCTGGGTATTGTCGCAAATCCTTTCCGGAGCCAAGTCCTGCTGACCCCGTTACGCCACGCACTCAAGGGCCGATTCTCGCCCCGTCCTCTTGACTTCAAGGGCTGTGCGCGGTGTAGCTGCGCGCAACATTTGCCCAACGAAAGGGACCGCCATGCACGCCTACCGAAGCCAGACCTGCGCCGAACTCAACGCCGATAACGTGGGGGATAGCGTTCGCCTGTCGGGGTGGGTCCACCGCGTACGCGACCACGGCGGCGTCCTGTTCATCGACCTGCGCGATCATTACGGCATGACGCAACTGATCTGCGACCCGGATTCCCCGGCCTTCGCCGAGGTCGAAAAGGTCCGCGCCGAATGGTGTATCCGCATCGACGGTACGGTCAAGGCGCGCGCGCCCGAGCTGGTCAACGCGAAAATCCCGACTGGCGAGATCGAGGTGTTCATCCGCGAGATTGAGGTGCTCGGCCACGCTAGGGAATTGCCTTTGCAGGTGTTCGGCGATCAGGAATACCCCGAGGAAACGCGCCTACGCTATCGTTACCTTGATCTGCGCCGGGAGAAGATGCAGGACAACATGATCCTGCGCTCCGACGTGGTCGCGTCGATCCGCAAGCGGATGTGGGATCAGAAGTTCCGCGAATTTCAGACACCGATCATCACCGCGTCGTCGCCCGAAGGCGCGCGTGACTTTCTGGTGCCCTCGCGCCTGCATCCCGGCAAATTCTACGCCCTGCCGCAAGCGCCGCAGCAGTTCAAACAGTTGCTGATGGTGTCGGGGTTCGACAAATATTTCCAGATCGCGCCCTGCTTCCGCGACGAAGACCCGCGCGCCGACCGCTCGCCGACGGATTTCTACCAGCTCGACATGGAGATGTCCTTTGTCACACAACAGGATGTCTTTGACACGATCCAGCCGGTCATCGGCGGCATCTTCGAGGAATTCGGCGGCGGTCGAAAAGTCGATCAGGAGTGGGAGCAGATCTCCTACAAGGATGCGGCCCTTTGGTACGGCTCCGACAAGCCCGATCTGCGCAACCCAATCAAGATGCAGGTCGTGTCCGATCACTTCGCGGGCTCCGGTTTTGCCATCTTCGCCAAGCTGCTGGAGCAGGACGGCACGGAAATCCGCGCGATCCCCGCGCCGACCGGCGGCAGCCGCAAGTTTTGCGACCGCATGAACGCATTCGCCCAGAAGGAAGGGCTGCCCGGCATGGGATATATCTTCTGGCGCGATCAGGGCGAAGGGATGGAGGCGGCAGGACCGCTGGCCAAGAACATCGGTCCCGAGCGCACCGAAGCGATCCGCCAGCAACTGGGCCTTGGCGTGGGCGATGCGGCGTTTTTCCTCGGCGGCAAGCCGAAAGCGTTCGAAAGCGTTGCGGGCCGCGCGCGCAATGTCATCGGGGAAGAGCTTGGCCTTACCGACAAGGACCGGTTCGCCTTTGCCTGGATCGTCGATTTTCCGATTTACGAGAAAGACGAAGAAACCGGCAAGATTGATTTCGAACACAACCCATTCTCGATGCCCCAAGGCGGCATGGAAGCCCTTCAGGGCGATCCGCTTGAGGTTTTGGGATACCAGTACGATCTGGCCTGCAACGGGTACGAGCTGGTGTCTGGTGCGATCCGGAACCACAAGCCCGAGATTATGTTCAAGGCCTTTGAGATCGCCGGATACGGCGAGGATGAGGTGCGCAAGCGGTTCGGTGGCATGGTAAATGCGTTCCAATACGGGGCCCCGCCCCACGGCGGCTGCGCGGCAGGCATCGACCGGATCGTCATGCTGCTCGCGAACGAGCAGAACATCCGTGAAGTCATCCTGTTCCCGATGAACCAGCGCGCCGAAGATCTGATGATGAACGCGCCGTCCGAGCCTGCGTCGGATCAGCTGATGGAATTGGGCTTGCGGGTGATCCCGCAAGATTGACGCATACAAGTCTGATTTAAAAAGCGCCGCAGGAAACTGCGGCGCTTTTGTTTTGGCAAACAGAATTCAATCTTCGAGACTGTCTTTCCTCTTTTCGTCGATCAAGGTGCGCTCTTCCTTCTTGCGTGCCTCGAACCGTTTGGCAAAACCTTCGATCTCACCTTCGTCAATGACCTGGCGCGCACGTTCGAAGACCTCGTTTTCTTCTTCGTCGATATGATGCTCGTAATCGTGCTTGAGCGTGTTGAACCGGTCCAGCCAGTCGGATGATGACATGTCCATGTCGTTCAGCTCTTCCATCAGATCATCGAGTTGCTGATGTTCGTGCACCGAGTGACGCGCCGCATCCTGGCCCCAGGTCTCTGAAATGAGTTTGGAATAGAATGTCTCCTCCTCCGCTGCTGCGTGAGATTTGACATCGTGGTAAAATTCGTCCCACTTCTTGCGCCGCGCATCGCTGTCGCCGTTCGTGTCGGCGATGGCATTCAACAGGTCCCGGTGTGTATCGTGATCGGCTTTGATCGCATCGTAAATGGAAGGCATGATCGAGGCTCCTTTGCCGTGAAATATACGAGCCTAACACGCGGGTTCGCACTGCGGTTCCCGGCGGGTCGCGGGCGGTTGCCAAATTACGCGCCGCCGCCTCCGGCGTTCTGGATAAACGGCTCCTGCGTGGTCAGAAACCTGTCGATGTTACTCCCCAAGTCCATGTCCCCGTCCTGACGCTGCCGATCGGTGTGAATGCCAGATCGACGACCGCGGCTGTCAACACGACCCAATCCACGACTGCCGCAGCGGGAGGCATCTTTGAAGAATGTGGTAAGGCGTTGACGCATCTGGGGACTGCCCTTTTTTGCTCTCCCAAGAGCTACCGGCGAAGTGTGGCAAGGGGGGCCGTTTAGTGTCTCCAGTGTCATGTGATTGACCGCGACCATTCGAGGCTTGGCCTCGGCACCCGCGCGGCCTATCACTTAATCATGAAAACGCTAACCCCTTCCGGTGCCCCCATTGGTGCAACCGTCAAAGACTGGACCCCGCCGCCACTGCCGAACTGGGGTGCGCGGTCCGGACGGTTCGCGGCGTTGGAGCGGCTGGATGCCGATGCACACGCGGCGCTTCTGTATCGTGCCTTTGCCGGGGCGGATGCTGTTTGGGATTACATGCCCGACGGACCGTTTTCTTCGGCGGCGCAGTTCTACCGCTGGGTGCGGGACGTCGCGACGCGCGAGGATCAGACGTTCTACGCAATCCGAAACCTGCAAACCGACAGGTTCGAAGGTATGGCAAGCTACCTGCGGATGAACCCGCAGGCGGGATCGATCGAGGTCGGCAACATCAGCTTCAGCCCCGCATTACAGCGCACCCCCGCCGCGACAGAAGCGATATTCCTGATGATGGAGTGGGTGTTCGAAGCAGGCTACCGTCGCTTTGAATGGAAGTGCAACGCGTTGAACGCGCCTTCGCGCCGCGCGGCAGAACGCTTTGGCTTCAGCTACGAAGGAGTGTTCCGGCAAGCGACCGTCGTCAAGGGGCGCAGCCGGGATACCGCATGGTTTGCCATAATCGACGCGGAATGGCCGGCGCTCAAGGAAGCCTATACGGCATGGCTGTTACCGGCGAATTTCGATTCCGCGGGCCAGCAACACGAGCGGCTGGGCGATATGACCAGCCTCGTGCGCGCGGCAAGTGATCCAAGCCTGTAAGGCCCTGCAATCAGATCGCGACCTTGCCCGTGAGGCGTTCCTGTATCAACCCCGCGATTTGCGCTGTTTCGGATCCTGCCGCTTCTCCTGCGGCACGTCTGCGCGCCAGCGCCTTTGCCGCGTCCGCCATGCTTTCGTCATTCGCCGACCGCGCGACACCGCCGAGAAACTGCGCGATGTAATCGAGCGTCGCATCATCGGGCGGGCTGTCGAGCATTTCTGCGGCATGGGTGATGTCGTCGTGATACGCAATCCGTTCCGGCGCGATCTCATCGTCGACCACCATGCGCAGTCCTTTGGGTTGCCGATCCGCAGGCAGCTTGGCCAACACCATCTGCTGGAAAACCGCAAGGGAGGTGATGGGTTTCGCCAAGAACCCCTGCGCACCGGCCGCAAGTGCGTCAGCTTCGCGTTCAGGCTCGCCGGACGTTGCCAGAAGGATGCTTTCAGACCCTTCGACATCGCGCAACTCGGCGATGAGGTCCGCGCCGTTACCGTCGGGCAACCCCATGTCGACCAACACGACCGAAGGGCGGTACACCTGCAGATGACGCCGCGCGGAGCGGATGCAATCGGCCCGCCGCACGCGCGCACCTGATCGCAAACATAAGAGGCGCACCGCTTCGCAGGCATAGCGGCTGTCCTCGACAACGAGGACGGTGAGGCCCAGAAGCGGGCGCGCGGCGGTCGGTGTCGGGTATTTGGCCGAGAAGGGGTCAGGCGTGTCCATGAGAGTTCTCCGATTCCTGTGCTGTCTGCCGACAATGGGCCACGCATGGCTAACGACGGGTTAATGCGCCGCATTGCCCTTGGACGCGCGCCGTCGCATAAGGGGGCGCAAATCAGCCAGAGAGGAAACCCCATGATTGGACGTCTGAACCATGTAGCCATTGCCGTTCCCGATCTGGAGGCCGCCGCCGACCAGTACCGCAATGCGCTGGGCGCGAACGTGGGTGCGCCGCAAGACGAACCCGATCACGGTGTCACGGTCATTTTCATCGAATTGCCCAATACCAAGATCGAGCTTTTGTACCCACTGGGCGACGATTCGCCCATCAAAGGCTTTCTGGAGAAGAACCCATCGGGTGGGATCCACCACATTTGCTATGAGGTCGAAGACATCATCGCCGCGCGCGACCATCTTAAAACCACCGGCGCACGGGTTCTTGGTACCGGCGAGCCCAAGATCGGCGCACATGGCAAACCGGTTCTGTTCTTGCATCCCAAAGACTTCAACGGCGCGCTCGTCGAGCTTGAACAGGTCTGAGCGATGGGGCTGACATCCGCAATCGTTCTTTTCGCCGTCGTATGGTTCCTGACGTTCTTCATCGCGCTGCCGATCCGCGTCAAGACGCAGGGTGATCTGAAAGACATCGTGCCGGGCACCCATGCGGGCGCGCCCGAACACCATCATCTGAAGAAAAAGGCGATCTGGACGACCATCGTCGCGATCCTGATCTGGGGGTTCTTCGTGACGGTGATCCTGTCGGGCTGGATCAGCGTGGATGATCTGGAGAACTGGATGGGGCGGGGCGCCCCTGCGGCAGCATCTGGTACAGGTGGGTAAAGGTCGCCGCCCCCAGGATCGGCACCACCAAGTTGAGAAGCGGCACCGACAACGGAATCGCCATCAGCGTTCCCGCCGCCCAGATCGTCAGGGCGTGTTTACGACGTAGCTCTCTTGCACGGGTGCGACCCACCCGGCGCATCGCAGCCAGCGTGTAATACTCCCGGCCCAGAAGATAACCGTTGATCGCCCAGAAAATGAAAAGCGCCACGGGCGCGAACACCAGATACAGTATCAGAGCGAGGATATTGACGCCTACGATCACGCCCAGAAAATTCACCGAATCGCGCAGCGCCTCCCAGAATGGGGTGCGCGGACCTTGGGGGATCGCCGGGTAATGCACCGCCTCTACCGCATCGGCCACATCGTCGAGAAACAATGACGTGATGGCAGATGCAACCGGTACCATCAGAAACACCGACAACACCATCAGGACCAGTGCCGCGCCCCAGCTGAACACATCGTCGAGCCAGTTAATCTCTCCCACCAGCGGCAGCGACGCGGTGTCGCCCGCCAGCCAGTCGATCAGCCAGATCAGACCCGCTGACGCCCCCACCAAAAGCGCCAGTGCAAGGCCCACGCCCACAAGCAGGACGCGGGTAAAGCGCGGATCGCCGATCTGTCCGATCGTCAGGCCAAAGGCACGGAAAATTGTCGTCAAAGCCATGTGGTGATCGCATCAATGTCGGGGCGCGGGCGTTCTGGCGGCGCAGAGGTTTCGGTGCCGATGTGGATGATCCCTGCGACACGTTCGTTCGGCGCGAGGGCAAAGGCCTGCGCGACGAAACTGCGATCATGGCTTGGCCATCCGCTGAGCCAGTTGGCTCCCCAGCCCGCCGCAAGCGCCGCGTTGAGCAGCGCGAGACAGACAGCGCCGGCGGAGTAGGTCTGCTCGATCGCGGGAATTTTCGGCGAGGCGCGCTGCACTTCGATCACTGCAACGGCAAGATTGCCCTGATCGAACTGCGTGCGGCCCTTCGTGATCTGCTCGGCATCGAGATCAAGAGCCGTGCCCCGCGCCGTGGCCAGATCCGCAAGCTGTGCCATCGCGGCCCGGTCGATGACGATAAATCGCCACGGCTCCAGTTTGCCATGATCGGGCGTGCGCGCGGCGGCTTCGAGCAGCATCATCAGTGTATCGCGGTCCGGCACCGGCATGGTCAGTGTTTTCGCCGGCCGCGAGCGGCGGGTTTGCAGGAACTTCAGGGCGTCGGGATTGGGTACGGGCATCGGTTACAGTCTTGCCTCCTGTGCCATCTCATCGATCATCCGGGCGTGAAACGCGCCGAGGCGGGAATTGGGTTGGCGTCTGGCAAATCCCACAGCCATCGGATCTTGAGCGTGGGCGGTGCTGCCCGACAGTGCTTCGATCGCCGCGTGTCCGCAGAACGGCACGTAGACTTCGGAATACCCTCCCTCGTGCACCAGCACGAGCTTCCCGTCGCACAAACGTGCTGCGGCGTCTTTCAGGCGCTCCGTCATTCGGCGGTAGGTATCGGCAGTGGCCAGCATCGAGCTGAGCGGATCGGAGCAAGCCGCATCATATCCGCAGGCGACGATAATGATATCGGGCCGGAACGCTTCGAGCTGCGGCACGACGATGCTGTCGATGGCGTGCAGGTATCCGGCGTGGCCGAGCCCGGCAGGCAATGGCAGATTAAGGTTGTATCCCTCGCCCGCGCCGTGCCCGCGATCGTGCAGCGCGCCGGTATCCAGCGGATAGTTCCCCTCCTGATGCAGGGAAATGGTCAGCACATCGTCGCGGCCATAAAATACGGCTTCGGTGCCGTTACCGTGATGCACGTCCCAATCGACGACGGCGGCGCGTAGGATGTGGCCCTCGGCGCGCGCCGCCTCGATGGCGATGGCAATGTTGGCGAGCAGACAAAACCCCATCGGTGCGTCCGGTTCGCAATGATGACCGGGCGGACGGCTCAGCGCATAGGCGTTCTCCAGAGACCCTTCCGCCACAGCACGGACCGCAGCGGCGCACAGACCCGCAGACAGCGCGGCGATCTCGTATCCGCCCTGTGCGAACGGCGCGTGATGTCCCAGCTCACCGCCACCGGAGTCCGATGCCGCCTTGAACGCATCGAGGTAGGATGCGGGGTGCACACGCAGCAGCTCGTCGCGGCTGGCAGGATCGGCGCTGCGCATCTCCAGATCGCGCGATAGGCCGGTCACGTCCATCAGGTTTTTCAAGCGGCGCTTCGTTTCGGGACTTTCGGGCAAACCGCCCGCCGCGAGCGGCTGCACCAGCCCCCCTAACGGCAGCGTGAAGGCATAATTGCCGCCAGCGTGCCAGAAGGTCCGTTCGTCCCAGAAAAACCCGGTGCTCATGCTGCGTCCCCTCGTGTTGGCGTCCCAATGCGCAAGATGGGGGTGCGGCCCCTGTTTGTCTATGGCGGCGCCTGTCTCAGCCAACCATCCCGACGATGTCATAGGTTTTCCGCAGGATCGGAGCGGCGATTTCCCGTGCCTGTCCGGCACCTTTGGCAAGGATCCGGTCGATCTCCGACTGGTCGGCCATCAGGTCGGACATCCGCGCGCCGATCGGCGCCAATTTGGCGACGGCCAATTCCGCGAGTGCGGGCTTGAACGTGCCGAACTGCTGCCCGCCGACATCTGCCAGCACTTGCGCGACTGTCTGTTCGTTCAGCCCGGCGTAGATGTTCACCAGATTGCGCGCCTCTGGCCGGTCCTTCAGCCCCTCTTCCTCGGAGGGCAGGGCGTCGGGATCAGTCTTGGCCTTGCGGATCTTTCTGGCGATGGTGTCGGCATCGTCGGTCATGTTGATGCGACTGGCGTCCGAGGGATCGGACTTCGACATCTTCTTGGACCCGTCGCGCAGCGACATCACCCGCGTCGCCGCCCCTTCGATCACGGGCTCCGTGAGCGGAAAGAAATCGACACCGTAATCGTGATTGAACTTGGTCGCGATGTCGCGGGTCAGCTCCAGATGCTGCTTCTGGTCCTCGCCCACAGGTACATGAGTCGCGTGATAGATCAGGATATCGGCGGCCATCAGCGCAGGGTATGCGAAAAGACCCAAAGACGCCGCCTCGGCGTTCTTGCCCGCCTTGTCCTTCCACTGCGTCATGCGTCCCATCCAGCCCATGCGCGCGACGCAGTTGAAGATCCACGCCAGTTGCGCGTGCTCAGGGACCTGGCTCTGGTTGATCAGGATCGATTTGTCGGGATTGATGCCGGCGGCGATGAACCCGGCGGCAAGCTCGCGCGTGTTGTGGCGCAGGGTCGCAGGGTCCAGCAGCTTGGCCGTGATCGCGTGCAGGTCGACCATGCAATAGACGGTCTCGAAGTCGCCCTGGTCCTGCATGTCGACGAATCGCTTGATCGCCCCGAGATAGTTGCCAAGCGTCAGACCGCCGGACGGCTGGATGCCGGAAAATACGCGCGGCGTGAATTGTGTCTCGGTCATGGGGGGCTCCGATGGGGCTGGATATATCGTTGCGATGGGCTTACCCATGGCGCCAGCGAGCGTCAACCGACCCCATCAGTGAAAGCATCCCCCGCCTGTGTCAGACCGATCTCCGGACCCATCCTTCGAGCCGCCCTTCAACACTCTTCCTCCGGTCTTGCTTGCCCTCTTCGTGATCATGGCGGGGATCGAGGGCACGCTGTCCCTTGCCGAAGGCGGTCTGGTCGGCGGTCCTGCGGCAATCGGCTGGCGTCTGGCGCTGGTGCGCGACTGGGGCTTTTCGGGTCAGATCTTCGATGCGATGTGGGCGCAAGGGTATTTCCCCGCTGAACACCTGCTGCGCTTTATCACCTATCCGTTCATCCATCTCAGCTTTACCCACGCGCTGATCGCGATCGTGCTAATGCTCGCGCTGGGCAAGATGGCCGCCGAGGTGATGGGACAGCTTGCCATGCTGGCGCTTTTCTTCGTCTCGGGGATCGGCGGCGCGCTTGCCTATGCGCTGCTGCTGAACGATCCGGTCTGGCTGGTCGGTGCGTACCCCTCCGTTTACGGGCTGATCGGCGGCTACAGCTTTGTTCTGTGGCGCAAACAGGCGGACACCGGCGGGCCGCAATGGCAGGCGTTCAGCCTGATCGCCTTGCTGATGGGGCTGCAACTGATCTGGAGCCTGTTCGCCAGCGTCGGCAACGGTTGGGTGGCCGAACTTGCCGGGTTCTTCTGCGGCTTTTTGCTCAGCTTTGTCTGCGCGCCGGGTGCCTGGGCGCGCATCCTGTCGCGCCTGCGGCCGCGCTAGCGACGCAGGGCGCGGCGGAACTCGGACAACTGGAACGCGCCCAGCATCTGGCCGCTGCCAAAGTAGGCGACCGCGCCCAACAGCAACAGGATCAGCAGGCCAAAGCTGCGCCACCACGCGAGCGCCAGCAGCGTGTTGAGCTGTACGTTGAAGAACCACAGCACCGCACCCATGATTGCGCTGGCCAGCAGGATACGCCAGATCCGCTTGTGAAACCGCGCATCGAACCTCACCGCATCGCCGTAGCGCCGCGCTCCGATGGCCAGCATTGCAAACATCGCCCATCCTGCCAGCGTCGCCGCGATCGCGGGGGCCAACCAGCCGACGATGGGTGCGAGACCCACGGCGAGGCCTGCGTTCACCACCATCGCGGCAAGCGCGAAATAGAACGGCCTGCGTGTGTCCTCGCGCGCGAAATACACCGGTTGCAGGATCTTTTGGAGAACAAAGGCGGGCAGCCCGAGGCCGTAGATCATCACCGCCGTCGCGATCGCGGCACTGTCATCCACCGATGCCGCGCCGCGCTGGAACAGAACGGACACCAACGTCAGCGGGATCACCACGAGCGCCACCGCCGAGGGGATCGTCAATGCCAGCGACACCTCCGCGGCCCGGCTGAGCGCGGTTTGCGCGCCGCTGTCGTCGCCCGCGCGCAGGCGCCGCGACAAATCCGGCAGCAAGACGATGCCGACCGCGATGCCAACGACGCCCAGCGGCAGCTGGTACAACCGGTCCGCGGCAAAAAGCCAGCTTACGGCCTTGTCATATTGCGAGGCGACAAGCTGGCCCACTACCAGGTTGATCTGCATGACACCGGAGGCCATGGCGGCGGGCAGGGCGATGACCACCAGATCGCGCATCTGACGATTCCACCGTGGCATCTTCGGCCGCAAACTGAACCCCGCCGCCGACACGGCCCGCCACGTCAGCGTCAGCTGGGCGATGCCGGCAACCGGGATCGCCCAGACCAGCCAGAGGATCGCGGGGCCGCCGGTGACATTTGCGATGACCAGTGCCGAGATGACGAATATGTTGAGCAGGACAGGGGCCGCCGCCGCGACGGCAAAGCGTCCCGTGGCATTGAGGATCCCCGAGAACAGCGCCGAAAGCGACATGAACAGGATGTACGGGAACACGATCCGCCCGAAACCCACGGTCAGATCAAAGCGTTCATCGCCGCTGAACCCTTCCGCCGTGGCCCAGACCAGCGCAGGCATGAAAATCATGCCAAGCCCCGTCAGCAATAAAACGACGAAGAACAGCCCGCTGAGCGCATCGCGCGCGAAGGCTTCCGGATGCTCTCCGCCTTCAAGGCGCTTGGAGAACATCGGAACAAAGGCGGCGTTGAACGCCCCTTCGGCAAAAAAGCGGCGGAACATGTTGGGCAGCCGGAATGCGGCGACGAAGGCGTCCATCAGCGGCCCCGGACCGATCAGCGACAGGATCATCACCTCGCGCACGAAGCCCAGAACCCGGCTGAGCAGGGTCCAGCCGCCGACCGTAAAAAAGCCGCTCATCAATCGGATCGGTTTCATCTCATGCGCGCCTTTTCTGCTTTGCGCATTGGCTAGCGATTGCCGCAACGGCGCGCAATTGCATTCTGTGCGCAGCCTGCGGCGCCCATCGGGCGTCTCGCCGGTTTCGTCATCGTCCTGCCGGGGCAAATAGGCAAGCTCTTCCTTATGTTAGGAGGCGGACACTTGACAGCGTGCAAACCGATCACTCTGTCTTTTGAGCGCCGGGTTCCAGCGCAATTCCCCTTGACGTAAACGCCAAAAGCCCGAGGCAGACCAGACCGCCGATGCAATAGACCGCAAGGATCCGCTGAAGGTCTTCGGTAGGCAACAGCCCCGCCCGCGCTGCACCGCTTGCCGCGAAAATCAAGGTGGCCGCAAAGGCCAGCTTGCCCGCGAGGCTTTGCAGCGAAAGATATGTCGCACGGCTGCTGTCGGTCAAAAGCGGCTGAATCCGGGCGGTAATGAACGGCGTCGCAAGTGAATCCGGTACCATCCGCAAAAAAAGTATACCGATCGCCAGTACCGATGTCGTCATGGCAAGTGTACCGGCCAGTCCGATCTGCAGGGCGAATGCCCCCAGCAGGATCAGCGGAAGACCGGCAGCCTTGCGCAGCCGCACCGCGACAACAGAGGCCGCGGCGGACACCAGCATCATCACGCTCGTCACCGCACCGCTGACCAGCGGGGTTTGCGCGCCCAGACCCACATCTTCGAGCGCACGCAGAATAAACGGCTGCCCGAAGATGAAGGGCAGATGGCTGAACCCGTACATCAGCACCGCCAGCGCGAAAAGCCACGCCAGCACCGGATGGCGAAGGGCCGCACGCAGCGTGCGCAGCAACTCCGGCAGGCTTTGCGCTTCGTCGGTGGTGTGGCGTTCCGGCTCTACCATGCGCCATGTGAGCGCGACGGCGATGCCGAAGGCGGCGGCGGATGCAAAGAAAGGCGCGGCAGGAAACCACATCGCCAGCGCGCCGCCACTGACGGCGGACATGGCGAATCCCGCCAGCGAAAACCGCCAGACGCGCACTTCCTGCGCTTCGACCTCTCTGGCGCGCCCCGCTGCGGTAAGGGATTCGAACATCAGCGAGGTATCGGTGCCGGATTTGAACGCAGTGCTCGCGCCCAAAAGCGACTGACCCAGTGCGAAAACCGCGAAACTGCCGCCAAATGCGATGGCAAGGCACCCCAGCACCCCGAACGCCGCCGAGATCACAAGCGTGCGCCTGCGACCGACCCTGTCGGAGAAATAACCTGACGGGACTTCGAGAACGGTGGTCGAGATGTCGTAGACTGAATAGAGAAAGATCGCTTCTGCGCCAGACAAATTGGCCTGAAAATACAAAAACCAGATCGCCTGCCAGAACAGCAGGCTGTCGAACAGCCGGTACCACGGGATCAGCCTGATGTTTCTCTCGACGCGCACGCGCTTTTTCCTTCGGCGGGAAACGCTGACCCTAGGCGGATTTTACGTGCCCGCAAAGGTGTTTCGCCGATGCCTGTGCAGGCGATCTCCCCCGCCGGCGCGCAGACACACAGACTGCGCATGACTGACGGGATCACAACCTGCATCGCCTGGCCGGTTCTCAGGTGTCGGCCCGTTCGGCCCCTTCGGTGATCGCCTTGCGCAGCCGCTTTTCAAGCAATCGTTGCTTGGTTTCTGAATAGTATTTCAGCCCGAACATGTCCTTGACGTAGAAGGTGTCGACAACCTGCTCGCCATAGGTGGCGATCACGGCGTTTGCAATATAGACGTTGGCCCCTGCCAAGGCGCGCGCCAGATCATACAGCAATCCGGGCCGGTCACGGGTGTCCACCTCGATGATGGTATAGATTTCGGATCCGTCGTTGTCGAAACTGATCGCAGTCGGAACGCGGAACGCTTTCTCGCGCTTCTTGACCTTGTCGCGGCTTTTCAGGGCGTCTCGGGCGACGACCTCGCCGCGCAGGGTCTTCTTGATCATCTGGCGCAGCCGGGGCAGGCGGGAGGCCTCATAGGCGTTACCTTCGGCGTCCTGTATCCAGAACGCGTCGGTCACATATCCGTCCTTGGTGGTGTAGCTGCGCGCATCGACCACATTCGCGCCGACCAGGGCCAATGCGCCGGCGAGCCGTGAAAAGATACCGGGATGATCGGCCATAACGAAACACGCGCGCGTCGCGTCACGCTCTTCGTCGGGGTGCAGATCGATCAGTATCGCGTCCTCCGTCACTTTGCGCAGCATGTTCGCAAAAGCCACATGCGCGGTAACGTGCATCCCCTGCCAATACGGATCGTAGTGCCGCGACGTTTCGGCCTTGAGCTGTTTCTTGGACCAGTCGTGCAGGGCCACGCGCAGGGCCTTTTTCGCCTCCGTCCCCCGATTCTGACGGTTGAGATCCTCAAGACCGGTTTTCAGCCCGCGCTCGGTCTGGCGGTAAAGGCCGCGGATGAGGGTGGCCTTCCAGTTGTTCCAGGTGTTCGGCCCGACGCCGCGGATGTCGCAGACCGTCAGGACGCACAAGAGATCCAGCCGCTTGACCGTCTTCACCGCCTTGGCGAAATCGCGCACCGTGCGCGGGTCCGCGATGTCGCGTTTCTGCGCCATGTCCGACATCAGCAAGTGATAGCGTACCAGCCATTCGACCGTGTCTACCTCGTCTTGCTTGAGCCCCAGACGCGGCGCGACCTTGCGGGCGATCTGAGCACCGAGGATCGAGTGGTCTTCGCGCCGGCCCTTGCCGATGTCGTGCAGCAACAGCGCCACATACAGCACCCTGCGGTTGACGCCACGCTGCAAAATGGAAGAGGCGACAGGCAGCTCCTCGTCCAGCTCGTGTTTTTCGATCCGTGCCAGGTTGGCGATCGTCTGAATGGTGTGCTCGTCCACCGTATAACTGTGATACATGTTGAACTGCATCATCGCGACGATCGGTTCGAATTCGGGGATAAAAGCGGCCAGAACGCCCAATTCGTTCATCCGGCGCAAAGCACGTTCGGGGTTGCCGTGTTTGAGCAGAAGATCGAGAAACATGCGCTGCGCGTCGGGCGTGTTGCGAAAGGTATCGTCGATCAGATGCAGGTTCGCCTTTACCGTGCGCATTGCATCGGGGTGGATCAACATGCCCGTGCGCAGGGCTTCCTCGAACAGGTGCAGCAGGTTGAGCGGTTCCGACAGGAACACGGCCTCATCCGCAATGGCGATGCGGTTGTGCACCACGACATAGCCGTCCTTGATGCGCGGCTTGCGGCGAAAGATCCGCTCCAACAACGGCTCGGATTTGACGTGCATGTCTTCCAGCTTGGTCAGGAAGATGCGAGTCAGATCGCCCACGGCGGTCGCATGGCGGAAATAGGCCTGCATGAACACTTCGACGGCACGACGGCCATCGCGATCCTTGTACCCCATGGCTTCGGCCACGGAGACCTGCATGTCGAATGTCAGCTGTTCGGAAGCGCGTTTCGTCAGCAGATGCAAATGACCCCGCACCGCCCATAGAAAATTTTCCGCGTCCTTGAATGTCTCGTATTCGTCGGCGCGAAAAACGCCCTTGCCCACCAGATCGGCTGAATGTTCGACACCGTGGATATATTTGCCGATCCAGAACAGCGATTGCAGGTCACGCAATCCACCCTTCCCCTCCTTGACGTTCGGCTCCACCACATAGCGCTGGTCGTACTTGAGGTGCCGGTTGTCGCGCTCGTTCAGCTTTGCTTCGATGAAGTCATGTCCCGAACCGCTGAACAGATCCCGCTTGAGCGTTTCGTCCAAGCGTAACGCGAGGTCACGGTCGCCGCAAACATAGCGGTGCTCCAACAGGGCGGTCTGGATCGTGAAATCCTCGCCGCCCAAGCGCACGCAGTCGCGGATGGTTCGGCTCGAATGGCCGACCTTGAGCTTCAGATCCCACAGGATATAGAGCATCGCCTCGATCACGTTCTCAGCCCAGGGCGTCATCTTGTTGGGCGTCAGAAACAGCAGATCCACATCGGAAAACGGCGCCATTTCTCCGCGGCCATAGCCGCCCACTCCAAGCACGCTCAGCGTTTCGTGCGGGCCGTTTTCTGCGGGCGGGTAGAGATAGCGGGTCACGGCGTCCAGAACCACTTTGACCATCCCGTCGGTCAGGTAGGTATAGGACGCCGTCATGGCCGTGGCGTCGAACGGATTCTGGGCAAAGTTCGCGGCAATCGTCTGACGCCCGCGGCTTTGGGCGGTTCTCAGGATGCGGACGATTTCAGATTGCAGCGCATCGGGCGCATCCCGGGCGGCCTTCGAAATCTGCGCCGCTGCATCGTCACGGTCGAGGATATCGGTCGGATTGGATAGCAGACGCGGCTCAAGTGCCGCGTCTGTATCACGTGATTCGTTGGGAGTGGTCACTTTCGTGCTCAGAAGCCCGCGCCGCCAAAGGCTTTTGGCGCGCCTTCCAGCAAAACGACCCGGTTGTTCTGAACGGCGGCGACGGCAAGGCCGCGCTCATTCGTGCCGTTCGGTCGCAGCCGGAAGATGCCGCTCGCGCCCCGAAATCCTGCATTTTGGGTCAAGGCACCGGCCGTGAGCGCGGTCGCTTTCCCGCTTTTGACCAACGATCCGATCGCCGCAATACCGTCAAAGGCCAGTCCGGCAATATCGAGTGGGCGGTCGCCGTAGGCCGCGTTGTAACGCTGCGCGAAAGCGGCGCTCGCGCCGGGATCAGGCAAGGCAAACCACCCGCCCTGGATGCCCGGCAAGGCCAATGTCTGTGGGGGAATGTCCCAGCGGCTCAGACCGATGTACTGTGTCGAGGCCGCTGTCACACCGGCGGTGGGCAACAGGTTGGCAAACAGGGGCAACGCAGTGGCCGAATTGGCCGTCAGGAACAGTGCGTTCGCGCCGCTGGCGTCCATGGTGGCCTTGACGCGCGGAATGGCCGCCTGCACGGATTCTTGGCTAAGCGCATAATCGACGGAGCCCGCAAGCGTCGCGCCGTTCGCAGCGATGGCCTGCTGGATCGCGTTGCGTCCCAGCTGTCCGCCGATGTCGTTCGCATGCACCACGACAATCTTGTCCTTGCCGGCACGTTTGGCATAGCGCACCAGCCGGTTTGCGGTATTGTCGAATGTCGGCCCAAGCACGAAGACGTTGCCGCCCGCGATGGTGGTATTGTTGGAGAACGACAGCACGTTGACCCCGGATGCCGCAACCGCCACGCCGGCGGCGTTCGCCGCCTCGCCGTAGACCGGGCCGAGAATGATCTTGGCCCCATCCGCGACCGCCTGCGACGCAGCATTCGCTGCCGTTGCAGCCTGACCAGCCGTGCCGTACACGCGCAGGTCGATCTGCACTCCGCCCAGATCCCGGATCGCCAGCCGCGCCGCGTTCTCAAGGTTCTGTGCCAGCAGATTGTCGGACGCGGAACCGCCACGCGGTACCAGAAGGGCGACAGGCACCGGCGCGCTCGTGTCGATCCGGGGTCCGCCACCGCCACCGGCCATCATGGCGGGATCGCACGCCGCGAGAAACAGGGCCGCGACAGGCAGCAAGGCGATCCGCAAAGGCTTTCGGATGGCGCGTAGGATGGCAAACATGGTAACGGTTCTCCCCAATCAAGATGCGGTGCAGATACCGCAAGTACCGAGGCAATCATACCCTTCGAAAAAGGCGGGTCCAGCGTTGAATGTGAATAAGCAGAAGTTAGCGCCCGGCATTACCTTCGTCGGGGTGCCCATCGGTACAGCCCGCGACATCACGCTGCGCGCGCTCGACGTGCTGGCAAGCGCCGATATCCTTGCCGCCGAAGACACCCGCACCTTGCGCAAGCTGATGGACATTCACGGCGTCCCGCTGGAAGGACGCAAGGTTATCGCCCTGCACGACCACAGCAAAGCAGGCGTTGTGGAGCGTCTCATTGATGCGGTGCGCGAGGGTCAGTCCGTGGCCTATGCCTCCGAGGCTGGCATGCCGCTGATCGCCGATCCGGGGTTCGAACTGTCGCGCGCCGCGGCACAGGCTGGCGTGCCCGTCACCTGCGCGCCCGGTCCATCCGCAGTTCTGACGGCGCTGGCGCTGGGCGGGCTGCCGACGGATGCCTTTCACTTCGCGGGATTTCTGCCGAACGCGAAGGCCGCGCGTCTTGCCTCCCTCGCGGCGCTGCGCGAAATCCGCGCGACGCTGGTATTCTACGAATCGCCAAACCGCCTGGGCGCGATGCTGCGCGATGCGGCTGCGGCGCTGGGCGAGGACCGCACCGGTGCCGTGTGCAGGGAGCTGACGAAGAAATTCGAGGAGGTCCGGCGCGGCACGCTGGCGGAACTCGCCAAACACTACGCCACACAAAAGCCCAAAGGCGAGATCGTCGTGCTGATCGACCGCGGGGATTTACCGACTGTTAACGAAGGGGATCTAACCTCTGATCTGAAATCGGCTTTGACGGAGATGTCGATGCGCGATGCGGTCGACATGGTGGCCCAAGTGCATGCACTGCCGCGCAGGCAGGTCTATCAAACGGCGCTCGCGCTGAGCCAGGAACAGAAATGAGGGTCAATGTCCGTACAAAGTGCAAGACGCGACAAGGGTGCCATGGCCTTTCACGCAGGTCTCGCCGCAGAAGGGGGTATCGCACGGGACTATGCGCATCGCGGGTTCGCGCCGGTCAGCCGCCGATGGCGCGGACAAGCGGGTGAAATTGATTTGATTGTGCGCAATGGCGACGGTTTCATCTTCGTCGAGGTCAAACAAAGCCGTGCCTTCGAGGATGCCGCGCACAGTCTTGGCCGCGCACAGATGCGACGCATCTATGCCTGCGCCGAAGAGTTTTTAAGCACGCAACCGCAAGGCGCCCTGACGGAGGCGCGTTTTGATGTCGCGCTGGTGAACGGGCAGGGTGCGTTCCAGATCATTGAAAACGCCTTCGGCCACGGCTGAGGCATTGCGTTGGATCGTTTGCTTTGCCATCAAGATGGCAACAGCAAGGATACGCACATGAAAATCGCCTTTCAGATGGACCCGATCGGGGCCGTGGACATCAACGCCGACAGCAGTTTCCGCCTCGCCGAAGAAGCCCAGTCGCGCGGCCATTCGCTTTTCTTTTATACGCCGGATCATCTGGCCTATCAGGAAGGACGGATCACGGCGCGCGGTCACGATATGACCGTCCAACGTGTCGAGGGCACACCCGCCGTATTGGGAGAATTGCGCGAGGTCGATCTGGCGGATTTCGACGTCGTATGGTTGCGGCAGGATCCACCGTTTGACATGCATTATATTACATCGACGCATCTGCTCGATATGATTTCAGAGACAACGCTGGTGGTGAATGATCCATTCTGGGTCCGCAACTATCCCGAAAAACTGTTGGTGCTCCGGTTTCCCGACCTGACGCCGCCGACCACCATCGCGCGTGATCTCGGCACGATCCGCGCGTTTAAGGAAAAGCACGGCGATGTCATTCTCAAACCGCTCTACGGCAACGGTGGCGCGGGCGTGTTCAAGCTGACCACCGATGACCGCAACCTCAGTTCCCTGCATGAGCTGTTTACCGGCTTTTCGCGCGAACCGCTGATCGTGCAGAAATTTCTTCCTGCCGTGTCCAAGGGCGACAAGCGCGTGATCCTTGTCGACGGAGAGGCCATCGGCGCGATCAACCGCGTGCCTGCAGCGGGCGAGACGCGGTCGAACATGCACGTCGGCGGCCGGCCCGAAAAGGTCGGCATGACGGAACGGGATCTGGAGATCTGTGCGAAAATCGGGCCTCTTCTGCGGGAGAAGGGGCAGATTTTCGTCGGCATCGACGTGATCGGCGAATACCTGACCGAAATCAACGTGACATCGCCGACGGGGATACAGGAACTTGAGCGATTCGATGGCACCAATGTCGCGGCGAAGATCTGGGAGGCGATTGAGGCGCGGCGCGCATGAGCCACCGTCAACGTTGGCTAAATCTGTATCTGCGCAATTTTGAAAAGCAGCGGATGCGCCATGGCACGCCCGCAACCCTGCGCCGCACGTTCGAAAACCAGGCGCGCCTGTTTTTCCATCCACCGCGCGGCACCCGGCGCAAACGGACTGCCCTGGGCGGTATCGACTGTCTTGAGATCAGCACCCCCCGGCGCAGACCCGACCGCATTTTGTTCTATCTTCACGGGGGCGGTTTCGTGTTCGGAAGCCCCGACAGCCACAGCGCGCTGGCGGCGCAGATCGCGCACCGCATCGGCGCCCGCGCGATCCTGCCGCGCTATCGGCTTGCGCCCGAAGCCCCTTTTCCCGCCGCGCCAAACGATGTTGCGGCGGCGTGGCGCGGACTGGTGGCGCAGGGCGTGGACCCCGCCGATGTCGTGGTGGGCGGTGACAGCGCGGGCGGCGCGCTTGCCTTTGGTTTGCTGGCGACGTTATTGGGCGAGGGTGCCGCACTGCCCGGAGCGATGTTCGGCTTGTCGCCGTTGACCGATTTGACGTGCCGCAGTGCCAGCTTTCAAAACAACGCGGGCCAGGATGTCCTGTTGCCGGCGGAACGGGCGCAGAGCACCATTCGTCTTTATTTGCGCGCGCGGCCTGCAAATGATCCAGCCGCCAGCCCGCTTTTCGCAGATCTGGCCGGGGCGCCGCCTGTCTGGATCACGGTGGCGGATACGGAAATCCTGCGTGAAGATTCGCGCCGTCTTGCGGAGAAGCTGCGCCGTGGCGGTGCCGACGTCACGTTGATCGAGCGGCATGATCTGCCGCACGTTTGGCCGATGTTCCACAACGTGTTGCCCGAAGCGCGCGAAAGCCTCGACGCGCTGGCGGCCTGGATCAGGCAACGGCAAGACTGGCAAGCCGAAAGCTGACCGCTTCGGCGACATGGGGTTTGCGCACGGAATCCGATCCGTCCAGATCCGCAATCGTGCGCGCCACTCGCAACACACGGTGGTACCCGCGTGCCGACAGCCGGAACCGATCTGCCGCGCGCAACAACAGATCGCGTCCTTCCGCGTCCGGTGCCGTCACTGTTTCCAGCAGATCGCCCTGAATGTCGGCGTTGCAAAGCACATCGCGCGCCCCGGCATAGCGCGCCTGCTGTACCGTGCGTGCCGCCGCGACCCGCGCCGCAACCTCGGCTGATCCTTCGCCTGCGGCAGGCAATTCGAGATCCGTATAGCTCACCGGTGGCACGTCGACGCGCAAATCGAAGCGGTCCATCAACGGGCCTGAAATGCGGCCTAGGTAGTCGTCGCCGCAGTCGGGCACGCGGGCACAGGCCCGCGCGGGATCTGTCAGATAGCCGCATTTGCAGGGATTGGCCGCAGCGACAAGCATGAACCTGCAGGGGTATTTTACATGCGCATTGGCGCGCGCGATCATCACCTCACCGGTCTCGATGGGCTGGCGCAACGTTTCCAGAACCGTGCGCGGGAATTCGGGGAATTCGTCCATGAACAGAACGCCGTTGTGGGCAAGGCTCACCTCACCCGGTTTAGCGTGGCGTCCGCCGCCGATGATCGCGGCCATGGACGCGGTGTGGTGCGGCTCGCGAAAGGGCCGCTCGCGCGAAATGCCGCCTTCGTCAAGAAGCCCGGCAAGCGAATGGATCATCGAGGTTTGCAAAGCCTCCGCAGCCGATTGCGGTGGCAGGATCGTCGGCAGACGCGCGGCAAGCATGGATTTGCCAGAACCGGGCGTGCCGACCAGCATCAGGTGATGCCGCCCGGCGGCGGCGATTTCCAGCGCGCGCTTGGCCCGTTCCTGCCCCTTCACATCGCGCAGGTCGCGGATGTGTGCCGGTGTCGTGACCTCGCCCGGTTCGGCGGGTGGCAGTGGCACCTGGCCGGTATAGTGGCGCACCACATCGCCCAGTGATCGGGCGGCGATGACCTGACAGGCATTGACCCACGCCGCCTCCGCGCCCGAACCTTCGGGGCACAGCAGGCTGCGCTCGTCCTGTGCTGCGGCCATCGCCGCCGGCAGCGCGCCAACCACGGGAACCAGCGTGCCGTCCAGAGACAGCTCTCCGAGGGCGACGACCGTCTCGACCACATCCGCAGGCAGGATTTCGAGTGCAGCAAGCAGCGACAGCGCAATCGGCAGATCGAAATGGCTGCCTTCCTTTGGCAGGTCTGCGGGGCTGAGGTTGATGGTGATGCGTTTCGAAGGCAACGCGATGGCCATGGAAGTCAGCGCCGCGCGCACGCGGTCACGCGCTTCGGACACGGCCTTGTCCGGCAGTCCGACGATGGAAAACGCGGGCAGGCCCGGCGTCACGGCGCATTGCACCTCGACCGACCGCGCCTCAACGCCTTGAAACGCAACGCTGTACGCGCGTGATACCATTCGGATTCCCCAATTCCACCCGTATGGTTAACGATAGGGCGAGGAGTGTTTAAGAATGGTTAATGCGGGCGTGCGACCGGTCCGGTCAGGCGGGCCAGTTTTCCGTGCGCCCGACCGGAGGATAGGGGAACGGATCGTACTGAACTTTCAAGCCGTCGGTGCGCCACGCTTTGAAATCCGGATCGTCAAGAACCGTCTCGCAATAGCCCCGCGCGGCAGTGGAAACCGGCAGCGCATACCCGACGATCCGCGCGCACACCGGAGCATAGAAGACGTCAGCCAGCGAATACGCTCCGAACAGCCAGGGCCCGTCCGGTGCGCGTTCTCGTGCAAAGGCCCAGAGGGTTTCGATCCGGTCCAGATCTGCCAGCACCGCCTTGTCCGGGGCGAATTCCACGTCCACATGGGCAAGCTGCATCGGACAGGCGCTGCGCAGGGCACCGAAACCTGCGGCCATCTCGGCACAGAGCCATCGTGCACGGCTGCGCAGGACGGGATCGGTGGGCCACATGCCGGCATCGGGGTGCATTTCCGCCAATGTCTCGGCCATTGCCAGCGTTTCACCCACCACCTCACCCTCTGGCGTGCGCAGCGCGGGTACCAGACGGGCGGGCGCAAGGGCGGCCAGATCCGCTGCCATCGACCCGCTGTACAGACCGACCAGATGGACCCGATGCGGCAGGCCGAATTTTTGCAGCATCAGCCAGCCGCGCAGGGACCAGCTCGAAAACAGGCGATCACCGATGTATAGATCATAACTCATGAAGTGACGCTACGCACCGTGCGATCCGGGAATCAAATATAATCTTGATTCGACCCGTCTACGGAAGGTGATTTATGGCTTCGGTCCGCCATGCACCCGCGTTGTGATGCAACGTAGTGACGGAAATGTTGTCGATCTTGTGCGCCATCGCTTGGGTCGCGCTGACGCCAAGCGCGCGTTGTACCTGTGTCAGGATCACACCGAAATGCGCGACCGCGATGATCTGTGCGTCGGGATGGCGGGTATTCAGTCGGTCCACGACCCCGTCCACCCGCGCCCGCGCCTGGTTCCAGCTTTCGCCGTCGGGGGCCTGCACATCGCCGGGCTGCTCCCAGAACGCGCGGCTCAGACGCGGATCGCGCGCGGTGATGGCGTCGAAGTGCATCCCGTCCCAGATCCCGAAGTCGATCTCGCGCAGATCCGTTTCGTGCGGCAGGCGGTGGTGATCGGGGTGCGCCAGCGCATCGGCGGTGGCGACAGACCGGATCAGATCGGACGACACAAGCAACGCGCGCCGCGGCAGATGCGCGCACACGCGCGCGATCAGGGCCGCATCGGAGAGGTCAGCGGGCACGTCGCGCCATCCGACAAAGGTCTTCTCGTGTGTCGGGCCGTGGCGGACCCAATGCCAGACGGTCATGGCAACGCGCCTTTCAGAACCTGGGGTAAACCGGCGACAATCAGAACGGCCAGATCCGCCTCTGCGGCAAGCGCGATGTTCAACCGCCCCTGCGCCTCGCGAAACCGCCGGGCGAGCGCATTGTCCGGCACGATCCCGTGGCCAACTTCGTTCGAGACGATGACCCAGGGGGACGCGCACGTCTGCAACGACGATAGCAACTCCGATTGCGCTTGCTCGACATCCGCGTCCTGCATCATCAGATTTGTCAGCCACATCGTCGCGCAATCAATCAGCACCGGCGTGTGCGCACCCAACGATGTCAGAACCGGGGCGGGATCCAGCGGTGCCTCTACCGTGTCCCACCGCGCGTCGCGCCGCGATTTGTGAACATCGACCTTAATCCTTGTTTCGGAATCGTAAATACGGCCAGTCGCCAGATAAACCGCGTTCAAGGCGCTGCTTAGAATAAGGTTTTCGGCCCATTGCGATTTGCCCGACGCGGCTCCGCCTAGAACGAATGTGCCTCTGGGCAACATTTTCGCAAACCTTTTATGAACCAAAGTGCGAACCCATGCGTACCTATTACAATCGACTACCACAAGGCGGCGATTGGTCAGGGAGACGGATAGAATGGCTTTGAATACTTCGCAGGACTTTTCACTTACCCGCACCGCGATGAAGGCGGAGCTTTTGGATGCCGACACCGAACTGAAGCTGGCCTATGCATGGCGCGACGAGCGGGACGAGGCCTCACTGCACCGTTTGATCACGGCCTATATGCGCCTCGCCATCTCGATGGCTTCGAAATTCAAGCGGTACGGCGCCCCGATGAACGACCTGATACAGGAAGCGGGCTTGGGACTGATGAAAGCGGCGGACAAGTTCGACCCTGATCGCGGCGTCCGTTTTTCGACCTATGCCGTCTGGTGGATCAAGGCGTCCATTCAGGACCACGTCATGCGTAATTGGTCGATGGTGCGGACGGGATCCACGTCGTCGCAAAAATCGCTTTTTTTCAACATGCGCCGTGTTCAGGCGCGGCTGGAGCGCGAAGCTGCCGCACAGGGTGAAACCCTCGACCGGCATCAGCTGCGTCAGCTTATCTCGACCGAAATTGGCGTTCCCCTGCACGATGTCGAGATGATGGAAGGTCGTCTGTCTGGTTCCGATTACTCCCTTAATGCGACGCAATCCGCTGAGGATGAGGGCCGCGAATGGATCGACGCATTGGAAGACAATAGCGCGCAGGCCGCCGAGCGTGTCGAAGACAGCCACGACACCGCACAACTGCGTGAATGGCTGCTTCTGGCTCTCGGTGCGTTGAACGACCGTGAACAGTTCATTGTCCGCGAGCGTAAATTGCGCGATACGCCGCGCACGTTGGAAAGCCTTGGTCAGGAGTTGAGCCTGAGCAAGGAACGGGTGCGACAGCTGGAGGCAGCGGCTTTCACCAAGATGCGCAAATCTCTTGAGATGCAGTCGCAAGAAGTGTTTCATTTTCTGACGTGATGACTTTACGCCCCGTATTTCGTGACTTGAGCGCAGCCCTGACGGCTGCGTTTTTCGCATTGCCTGTCTCTGCGGACATCCCGGCACAGGCGCTCGCCGCGCAGATACTGATTTTGGGCGAGCAACATGATAACCCTGCGCATCACGCCCAACAAGCAATATGGGTGGCCGCGACCGCGCCGAAGGCATTGGTGTTCGAAATGCTGACCCCCGCGCAGGCGGCGCGCGGAAATGTCGCAAACCGGTCCGATCAGCGCGCGCTCGACACTGCACTTGGCTGGAGCCAGAGCAATTGGCCATCGTTCGATATGTATTTTCCGATCTTTGCGGCTGCTCCCGAGGCGCGCCTTTACGGCGCACTCGTCCCGCGAGAGGCGCTGGGGACGGCACTCGAAAGCCCGCTTGCGTTCCATCCGCTTGCGGCACCATTTGGCATGGACCGTGCGCCGGACCAAGCGGAGCAGGCACAGCGCGAGGCGCTTCAGGCCCGCGCCCACTGTGACAAGCTGCCCGCAGAAATGCTGCCGGTAATGGTCGACATGCAACGCCTGCGCGACATGACACTTGCCGATACAGCAATGCGGGCGTTGCGCGAAACCGGCGGGCCTGTCGCTTTGATCACCGGCAACGGTCACGCGCGACCCGACTGGGGGGTGCCTGCACTGATCGCCCGCGCCGCGCCCGATCTGCGTGTTTTCGCGTTGGGGCAGTCCGAAAGCGGCGATGATCTTGCCGGCGGCTTCGCGATGACGCTCGACGCGACTGCGCCGGAGCGAGGCGATCCGTGCGAGGCGTTCGACAACTGACCGTCGGGGCTGGCGCCCTGCGGGTGCGCCGCTTATGCTGATGCACCAGAACATCTGGCAGACGGGGGCATCATGCTGGCAGGCAAACACATTCTGCTCATCATCGGGGGTGGTATCGCGGCGTTCAAATCGCTCGACCTGATCAGGCGTCTGCGCGAGCGCGGTGCACAGGTGACGCCCGTGCTTACCCGCGCGGGAGAGGAATTCGTCACGCCGCTTTCCGTGTCCGCGCTGGCGGGCAACAAGATTTACCGCGACCTGTTCGATTTGGGAGACGAAGCCGAGATGGGTCATATTCAGCTGAGCCGTGTGGCCGATCTGGTGCTGGTGGCCCCCGCGACCGCTGATCTGATGGCCAAGATGGCGACCGGGCTTGCGCAGGATCTGGCGTCCACACTTTTGCTCGCCACCGACACGCCGGTCATGATCGCGCCTGCGATGAACGTACGAATGTGGGATCACCCGGCGACACAGCGCAATCTGACGCAATTGCGTGGCGATGGCATTCATGTCGTCGGCCCGAACGAGGGCGACATGGCTTGTGGCGAACATGGACCCGGTCGCATGTCGGAACCGCTCGAAATCGTTGCGGCGGTCGAGGCGCATTTTGCGCAAGGCCCGTTAAAAGGACGTCGCATTCTGGTGACTTCCGGCCCGACGCACGAACCGATCGACCCTGTTCGCTATATCGCCAACCGCTCGTCGGGCGCACAAGGTACCGCCATCGCCCGCGCGCTTGCGGCATTGGGGGCCGAGGTGGTTTTCGTCACCGGTCCCGCAGAGATCCCGCCACCTGACGGTGTGTCCGTAATCCGCGTGCAAACGGCGCAGCAGATGAAAGAAGCTGCCGAGGCGGCGCTGCCGGTAGATGCTGGCGTGTTTGCCGCTGCGGTGGCCGACTGGCGCGTGTCCGCGACCGACCGGAAACTGAAGAAGTCAAAGGACGGGCTGCCGGTCCTGGAATTCGCCGAAAACCCGGACATTCTGCGCACGATCAGCCAGAGGGACGCAGACCGCCCCGCTCTGGTTGTCGGGTTCGCCGCCGAAACCAACGACGTCATCGAAAACGCGACCGCCAAGCGGTTGCGCAAGGGCTGCGACTGGATCGTGGCCAATGACGTCTCGCCGGCGACCGGCATCATGGGCGGGGCGGAGAACGCCGTGACCCTGATCACCGACGCAGGCGCAGAGGAATGGCCGCGTATGTCCAAGGATGCCGTCGCTCAAGAACTCGCCGCGCGTATCGCCGCACATATTACAGGCTGACGAAACTGCGCGCGTATCTGGACGCTTGGGGCTTGCCGTGCTTTGTCCACGGGCAAGGCCGCGAAACGAGAAAACCGGAAAACAGATGACGATAAGAGTGAAATTCAAACGGATCAGCGGCAACGACCTGCCGCTGCCCTCCTACGCCACAGAAGGCGCAGCGGGAATGGATTTGCGCGCATTTCTGCCGAACGGGCCGATGCGCATCGAGCCGGGCACGGTGACGTTGATATCGACCGGTTTCTGCGTGGAACTCCCCTTGGAAGCGGAAATGCAGATCCGCCCGCGCTCCAGCCTTGCGCTCAAGCGCAGGATCATCATTCCCAACAGCCCCGCGACAATCGACTCAGATTATCGCGGCCAAGTATTTGTCGGGCTATATCAGCTTGGCGAAGAGACGACCGTCATCGAGCACGGCGACCGCTTTGCGCAGGCTGTCATCGCACCGGTCATCCGCGCGGATGTCGTCGAAGTCGAGGTGCTGTCGGACACGGCACGAGGAAGCGGTGGCTTTGGCTCGACCGGGCGGACATAGGTGCCTGTGGCGCAATCTCATGTAGGGCAAAAGGGCAGCGGCAAACCCCGAACATTCCGGGCTATAGCGGTCGCTGCAGTGCAGGGCTGTGGTGTGGGATCGGTTGCCGGGTCTGTGACGCAGGCTAGCTTAAGCTCCATGTCGCCTGATTGCCGCAGCGGCGGTTCCATCGCAAACCGAACGGAGTAAACCATGCTGGTGATCATTCTCGCTGCCGCCCTTTGGGGGCTAGGTGCCCTGATGGGGACCCCGCGCACCGCGCGCTGGATCATGATCGGCCTGCTGATCGTCGTGGCTATCGGCATCCAGTTGGTGTTTCCCGACGGGCATCCGCTGCGCGAGGCGACCGGGGGCTCGGCGGCGCTTTGGCTGATCGTGGTGGGCATCGCAGCTTTGGTCTGGGCGTATGGCGCGCTGATCGCGCGGCTGCGGCACCGTACGGGGGCCGACGACGAAAAACCGCAAACACCCGATAAGCGATCCGGCAGCTTTTCGGACGCGGAGCTTAACCGCTACGCCCGCCACATCGCGCTGCGCGAGGTGGGCGGCGCGGGCCAAAAGGCACTGAAAGGCGCCAAGGTGCTGGTGGTCGGGGCAGGCGGTCTTGGCGCGCCGGTGTTGCAATACCTCGCCGCCGCAGGCGTGGGCACCATTGGGGTGATCGACGACGATGCCGTCGAGAACACCAACCTGCAACGGCAGGTGATCCACAAGGACGCCGCCATCGGCATGCCAAAGGTGTTCTCCGCGCAGCGCGAAATGATGGCGCAGAATCCCTTTGTTACCGTGCGCCCCTATCACCGCAGGCTTGACGCCGAGGTCGCATCTGACTTGATCGCGGAATACGATCTGGTGCTGGACGGTACCGACAATTTCGACACACGTTATCTCGTCAACGCGGCCTGCGTCGCTGCCGGTGTGCCGTTGGTCTCTGGCGCGCTCAGCCAATGGGAGGGACAGATCAGCGTGTTCGATCCTGCGCAAGGGGCTCCGTGCTATCAATGTATCTTTCCGCAGGCACCCGCGCCCCATCTCGCGCCCAGCTGTGCCGAGGCCGGGGTCGCGGCCCCGCTGCCCGGCGTGATCGGCGCGATGATGGCGGTGGAGGCCGTAAAAATCATTACCGGCGCGGGCACGCCCCTGCGCGGCCAGATGGTGATCTACGACGCGCTGTACGGTGAAAACCGAAGCATCCGTATCACCCCGCGCCCCGATTGCCCGATTTGCGCAGGCGTGCCGCGATTGTAACCCGTTACCTGCGCCCTTACCTTGAGCGTCAAAGGAGACACCCGTATGACATCCCCGCAAAACCCGCTGCTGCAAGAGTGGCAGACCCCCTTTGGCCTCGCCCCTTTTGACGCGGTCGCTGACACCGATTTCGCGCCCGCGCTGGACGTAGCCCTTGCCGCGCACCGCGCCGAGATCGACGCCATCGCCGACAACCAGGAGACGCCGACCTTTGCAAACACCGTCGAGGCGCTCGAAGCAGCAGGGCATCTGCTGGACCAGGTTCTGGGCGTTTTCTTTACGGTTGCGGGCGCCGACAGCAATCCCGCGCGCGAAGCTTTGCAGCGTGACTTCTCGCCGATCCTGTCGGCGCATTTCTCCGAAATATCGTCCAACAAGGCACTGTTCGAGCGGATCAACGTGGTGTGGGAAGGCCGTGACAGTCTTGATCTGAGCGACGAACAGGCCCGGGTTCTGATGCTGACGCACCGCGGCTTCGTGCGCGCCGGCGCGGCGCTGAGCGGTGCGCAGGAGGAACGGCTGAAAGAGATCAAGGGGCGGTTGGCCGTGCTGGGCACCCAGTTCACGCAGAACCTGCTGGCGGACGAGCGCAGCTGGTTCATGAAGCTGGAAGAGGCCGATCTGGAAGGTCTGCCCGATTTCGCAATCGACGCGGCGGTCGCTGCGGGCGAAGAAAAGGATGCGGGCGGTCCCGTCGTCACCCTGTCGCGCTCGCTGATTACCCCGTTCCTGCAATTCAGCCCGCGCCGCGATCTGCGCAAGCGCGCCTTCGAGGCGTGGGAAGCGCGCGGCGCCAATGGAGGCGAGACGGACAACCGTGCCATCGCCGCGGAAACCCTCGCGCTGCGCGACGAACGTGCCAAGCTGCTGGGCTACGAGACATTTGCGGACTACAAGCTGGAAACCGAGATGGCAAAGACCCCGCAGGCGGTCCGTGATTTGCTGATGGCCGTGTGGAAACCGGCCCGCGCGCAGGCCGAGGCCGATGCGCAGATCCTGCAGCGGATGATGCAGGATGACGGCGTCAACGGCGATCTCGCGCCGTGGGATTGGCGTTACTACGCCGAGAAACGGCGCGCGGCCGAGCACGATCTCGACGAGGCGGCGCTCAAACCCTATTTTCAGCTTGACCGGATGATCGAAGCCGCGTTCGCCTGCGCGAACCGGCTGTTCGGGCTGGAATTCAAGCCGCTCGATGTGCCGCTGTACCATTCCGATTGTCGGGCCTGGGATGTGACACGCAACGGCGAACACGTGGCGGTGTTCATCGGCGATTACTTCGCGCGCGGCTCGAAAAGATCGGGCGCATGGTGCTCGGCGATGCGCGCGCAGGCGAAATTCCCGCAGCGGCAAACGCCCGTAGTGATAAACGTATGCAACTTCGCCAAGGGCGATCCGGCGCTGCTGTCCTACGACGACGCGCGCACGCTGTTTCACGAATTTGGCCATGCGCTGCACCAGATGCTGTCGGACGTGACTTATGAGAGCGTATCGGGCACCTCTGTTGCGCGCGATTTCGTCGAACTGCCCAGCCAGCTTTACGAACATTGGCTCGAAGTGCCCGAAGTCCTGGGCGAATTTGCCACGCACGCCCGCACCGGCGCGCCGATGCCCAAGGAGATGCTGGACAAGGTTCTGGGCGCCGCGACCTTCGACATGGGGTTCCAGACGGTGGAATATGTCGCCTCTGCGCTGGTTGATCTGGCGTTTCACGAGGACGGCGTGCCCGAAGATCCGATGGCCAAACAGCGCAAGGTGCTTGACGATCTGGGCATGCCCGACGCCATCACCATGCGCCACGCAACACCGCATTTCGCGCATGTCTTTTCGGGCGACGGCTATTCCAGCGGCTACTACAGCTATATGTGGTCCGAGGTCATGGACGCAGATGCGTTTCAGGCGTTCGAGGATGCGGGGGGTGCCTTTGATTCCGAACGTGCCCGCGCTCTCGAAGAAAACATCCTCTCCACCGGCGGCAGCCGCGACGCGGCAGAGCTGTACACCGCGTTCCGGGGGCGCCTGCCGGGGGTTGAGGCGTTGCTCAAGGGCCGTGGTCTGATCGCGGCGTGAACGCGCGGGCAGGGCGTCACGCGCGCCTCGCCCGCCCGGCGGTCAGTACCCCAATGCGCGGTCGACCAGATTGAGGAAAGGCTCGCCCGCCTCACCGCGCCGGATATTTTCCACGACCGCCTCCGATGCCGTCACTGCGCGCGTCTCTGCCGCGATGTGCGGTGTCACAGTCACCTGGGGATGCGCCCAGAAGGCATGATCCTGCGGCAAAGGCTCAATGCGGAAAGCATCGAGCGTAGCGTGGGCGATTTGCCCGTCGTCCAGCGCCGCGATCAGCGCGTCGTCGTCGATCAGCGGTCCGCGACCGGGATTGATAAGGTAGGCGCCGCGCGGCATCTGCGCCAGCGTGTCGGCGTTCAAAAGGTCCGTGGTGGCGGGCGTATCGGGCAGCAGCGTCACCGCGATCTGCGCCTGCGACAAGGCCTTCGACAGTCCCGCATCCCCGTGCAGACAGGTCACGCCCGCCACATCCTTGGCGCTGCGCGACCATCCGGTCACGCGAAACCCAAGCCCCAGCAGCGCCTGCGCGCAGGCCGTGCCCAGTGCGCCGAGGCCAAGGATCACCACATCACGTTCGCGGGCAAGCGGCGGTGCTTCCGGCTCCCAACGGTGATCCGGGTTCACGATGTGGGCGTCCATTCCCAGATGATAGCGCAGCACATGGCCCGTGACCCATTCGACCATCCCCGTCGTCAGCCCCGGATCGACCATCCGCGCCAGCGGAATTTTCAACGTCTCATTGCCGGTGATCTTTTCGACACCCGCCCACAGGTTGAGCACCGCCTTGGCGTGGGTGTAGGGGGTGAAATCCTGCAGATCGCTGTTGGGCGCGTAGACGATGTAATCCACCTCCGCCGGAGGCAGATCGGTGGCAAGATTGGCCTCTATCCCGGCGTTTGCGAGCGCCCTGCGCAGCGGTGCCTCATAGGTTGTCCAGCGTTCGGGACGGGCGGCGAACAGCACGTTGATCATCGCGCGAACGCGCTCGCCATACTGGCCAGCCCCTTGATCTCGATTGGGTTGCCCGCCGGATCGAGGAAAAACATCGTCGATTGTTCGCCGGGTTCCCCGGCAAACCGTGTGTGCGGGGCCAGCACGAATTCGACGCCCTGCGCCGTCAGACGGTCGGCAAGTGCGCGCCAGTCGTCGTGTTCCAGCACCACGCCGAAATGCGGCATCGGTACCTTGTGCTCTCCGACAAGGCCCGTCGCAGCGACCTCCATCGGCTGGCCCAGATGGCACGACAGTTGATGCCCGAAAAAGTCGAAGTCCACCCAGGTGTCGGTGCTGCGTCCTTCGGAGCAGCCCAGAAGCGCGCCGTAGAATGCGCGCGTCTCGTCAAGGTCGGTGACGTTGAAGGCGAAATGAAAAATCGACATGAAGTGCCTTTCGGAATGGATATTTGCGCGATCCTACCCTGCCACGTCACCGGTGCCAATCGCGTCAACGCGGCCTGTGGACATGCGCCGATTGCACCAACCCGAAGGCCAGCAACAACACCAGCATCGCAGAGCCGCCATAGCTGACCAACGGCAGGGGCACGCCGACGACGGGCGCAAGCCCCATCACCATCGACATGTTGACCGCGAAGAACAAAAAGAAGTTGAGCGCGATACCCAGCGTCAACAGCGAGGCGAAGCGATCCTTGTTCATCACCGCCGAGACGACGCAAAACACGATGATCAGCGCATACAGCGTCAACAAGGACACCCCACCCACGAATCCGAATTCCTCGGCCAGCGTGGTAAAGATGAAATCGGTGTGCTTCTCGGGCAGGAAGTTCAGCCGAGATTGCGTTCCTTGCATAAAGCCACGCCCGGTCCAGCCACCCGATCCCAGCGCGATCTTGGACTGCGTGATGTGATAGCCCGCGCCAAGCGGGTCCGAGCTTGGATCCAGAAAGGTGTCGATGCGGCGGAACTGATAGTCCTGCAGCATCTGCCACGAGGTACCGCGCGATTTGAAAACGGTTGTCACCAGCCCGATGCCAGCGGCAAGCACCGTTGCGAAATAGGCCCAGTGTACCCCCGCCAGAAACATCAACCCGCCGCCTGCTGCCAGCAGCAGGATCGCCGTACCCAGATCCGGCTGCTTGAGCACCAGCGCGGTCGGCACAACGATGATCAGCAACGGCAGCAACACCCACAGGGGCCGCGACGTCTTTTTCGCGGGCAGCCAGTCATAGTAAGCGGCTAGAAACATCACCAGCGTGATCTTGGTCAGCTCCGAGGGCTGCAACCGCATGAAGCCCAGGTCGATCCAGCGTTGCGCGCCCATCCCGATGGACCCGAAAAACTCGACCGCGATAAGCAGGGCGATGGAGATGCCATAGGCCACCCCCGCCAGGTTGCGCCACAGCCAGATCGGCACCAGCCCAACGCCGATCATCAGCACCAGACCAATGGCGAACCGTTTCATCTGCGGTTCGGCCCACGGCCCATAACCGCCGCCCGCAACCGAATAGAGCATCAGAAAACCGGTTCCCGCCACGGCTGTCAGCAACAGGACGAGTGGCCAATTGAGATAGAAGATCTTGCGTAATCCGGTCGGGACGGATTTGACCGTGTACTCAAGATAGCTCATGCTTGATCTTTGCCCTTGTTGATGCGCGCCTGCGGCGGCACGTCGCGCAACTGTTTCTGCTGCGTCTCAATCCGGCCCCGGTCCGCCGTTGGATAGGCATCGAGCGGCGGTTCGCCTTCGTAGAGGGCTTGCAGCATGACATCGCGCGCGATGGGCGCCGCCGCGGTGGAACCTCCGCCGCCGTGCTCTACCAGAACGGCGCAGGCATAGCGGGGCGCATCATAGGGCGCGAAACTGACAAACAGCGCATGGTCGCGCTGTTCCCACGGCACCTCGTTGTTGTTCACCACGGCGGACCGCACCTGCGACGTGCCCGTCTTGCCCGCCATGCGCATCCCCTCGGCGATGATTCGGCTGCGGTAGGCCGTGCCGCGACGGTCGTTGACGACCGCGTTCATCGCACGGCGCATGCGGCGCAGGTTCTGCTCGTTCATGTTCAATGACCCGTTACCCAACACGGGCTCTTCCACGCCATTGACCGATTTGACGATGCGCGGCGTCACGTCGCGACCCGTGGCGATACGCGCGGTCATCACCGCCAGCTGCAAGGGCGAGGCCAGCATGAAACCCTGCCCGATGGAGGCGTTCACCGTATCCCCGATCACCCAGGATTCACCACGCTGGCGCAGCTTCCAATCCTTTGTCGGGGTCAGGCCGGAATTGACCGAACTCAGCGGTAGGTCGTGCCGGATGCCAAGGCCGAACCGTTGCGCCATCGCCGAAATCTTCTCGATCCCGACTTTCAGCGCCAGATCGTAATAATAAACGTCGCACGATTTTTTCAGTGAGTTTTCCAGATCGACCCAACCGTGACCGGCCCGCTTCCAGCAGTGAAACCGACGGCCCCCGACCTCAAGATGACCCGGGCAATAGACGGTTTCGTCTGGCCCGATGATGCCTTCCTCGATGGCGGCCATCGCCGTCATCATCTTGAAGGTCGAGCCGGGAGGATAGGCGCCCTGCACCGTCTTGTTGACCAGCGGGCGATACTCCGAATTCAACAGCGGATCATAATTCTTGGAGGAAATGCCGCCGATAAACAGATTGGGATCGTAGGACGGGGCCGACGCGTTCGCCAGAACGTCGCCCTTTTCGCAGTCGATGATGACGACTGCGGCGCTTTCGCCGGACAGGCGCGCCTGCACATAGTTTTGCAGTTTTGCATCCAGCGTAAGTTGCAGATCGGCGCCCGATTGACCCTCACGGCGCGCCAGTTCACGCATCACGCGGCCCGTCGCGTTGACTTCGACCTGTTTGGTGCCCGCAAACCCGCGCAACAGCGCCTCTTCGCGGGCCTCGACGTTGATCTTGCCGATCTGGAACCGTGGGATGCGCAGCACCGCATCGGGGTCCTCCAACGCATCGAGATCCTTTTGGCTGACCCGGCCCACCCGTCCCACGACATGCGCGAAATCCGATCCGCGCGGGTAAACGCGTGTCGAGCCGACTTCGGGCGACACACCCGGCAGGGCAGGGGCGTTCACTGAAACCGCGCTCACCGCGTCCCAGCTGACATCCTCGGCGATGGTCACGGGCAGGAACGGCGCGGATCGGTTCAGCTCGGCCAGCGCGCTTTCCGTCTGCTCGGGCGTCAGATCAATCAGCGTTGCAAGGCGCGACAGCACATCTTCCACATCGCCCGCATCCTCACGCACGATCACGATGCGGTAGCTCGGCACGTTTTGCGCCAGTTGCACACCGTTGCGGTCGAAGATCTCGCCCCGCTTCGGCGGGATCAGGCGAATATTGATGCGGTTTTCTTCGGCCAGCAGGCGAAACTGGTCCGCCTGATCGACTTGCAGATACCGCATCCGCGCGGCCAGACCGCCCATGAACAACAGCTGCGCACCGCCCAGAAGAGCGGCACGGCGGCTCAGCTTGACGTGGCTGGCGTCTGTCTCTGCTCTGCTGCGTCTCATGCAAGCGATCCTTTCGTCATGCGCGCGGCCCTGCGGCGTCAAGATCTCCGGGTGCCGCCTTGCGCACGCCCATCAGCGTCTGAGTGACAAGGACGACGACAGGGTACGCCAATATCGTCATGCCCAGTTCAAGCAGGCTGAGTCCAAGTGTTGGCGGCGGTACCAGCATTACCGATAGCACAATCCGGTTGACCAGCAAAATCCCCGCTAGCAACAGCGTCACAGTGACCCACTCCGCGCCGAAGGTGCTGTCGCGCAGCGTTCGCCCACGCATCTTGAGGTTCTCACAGGCCAGAAGCGCCAGCACAGCCCACAGCCCCGGCGGGCGCTGCAACAGCAGATCGGTCATCAAGAAAACAACCGCCAGCAGCAAGGCCGGCACGTAATCGGGCCGCCGCAACGACCAAGCAAAGGCAAAGCAGATCAGTAGATCGGGGGCGACCCACATGCGTACGCGGCCGTGGTTCAACAGATCGCGCAGCCGCGCTTCTGCCGGATCTATCGCGGCCAGCGGCGGTGACAGTTCCGGCGCGAACAGCCCGACGGGCTGTGTTTCGAGCGGGAGAAGGTGGAAGAAGGCATTCACCAGCGCCAGAGCGACGAAGGCGATGCGCATTAGCCAAAGCCGCGCGGAGGACAGATCATCCATCGCTCAATCCGCCGCACGTGGCGGAAGATCGGGCAACGGGGTGCCCGTGACGGCACCGATACGGTCGCGGATCACCGCAGGCTGATCCGCAACGCTTTCGGTGCCATGATGCCGCAGCACACGCAGAAATTCGAGCCGCTCGAAATCGGCTGCGAGCCGGACCCGCAGCCGCCCGCCGGGATCGGCGGCGATCTGCCCGATCAGCAAACCTTCGGGAAAGACGCCGCCATCGCCCGAACTGATGATCCGGTCGCCGGGACGGACCAGATCGGGGTTTTCAAGAAAGTCGATGGGCGGTGCGGCTGAGTTGTCGCCGGCCACGATCGCCCGCTGTCCCGATGGCTGGATGATCGCGGGAATACGGCTGGACGCGTCGGTCAACAGGATCACCCGCGCGGTGTTCTCGCCCACCCCAGAAATCCGCCCGACAAGGCCGATTCCGTCCATCGTCGCCCATCCCTCGATCAATCCGTCGCGCGCACCGACGTTGAGCAGCACCGATTGACGGTAGGGCGAGCCGCTGTCAGCCATGACCACGCCGGTAACATACGTCAGGCGCGGATCGAGACGCACATTGTTGAGATCGAGAAGCCGCGCGTTTTCCTGTTCGAGTTGCAGCGCAGCTTCCTTCCACGTCTGCATCCGGCGCAATTCCGACCGCAACTCCTGGTTCTGCTCGCTCAGGCGCTGGTAGCTTTGGAAATCGCGCAGCAGGTTGATCGTGCCGGTGACGGGTGCCATTGCCCAGTCAAGATTGGGGACCAGCTGATCCGTGATCTGCGCGCGAAAACGCTCTACGCGGGGGCTGTCGATCCTCCAAAGAACAAAGATCCCCGCCAGCACCAGCGCCAGCACAGCCAGCAGAAGCCGCCGCAGCGGGCCTGTGTAGTCGCTGGACTGTGAACGGTCTCTGGCCATCGCGGCGCGGTGCCCTCCGGTGCGGTCTTAGCTGTCGTAGTCTATAGCGTGGCGCAACTGCTTCTCGTACTCAAGCGCCTTGCCAGTGCCGAGCGCCACACAGTTCAGCGGCTCATCCGCCACCGAGATGGCAAGCCCGGTCTGCTCGCGCAGCGCCAGATCCAGATCGCCCAGCAGCGCGCCGCCACCGGTCAGCATCACACCCCTGTCGACGATGTCCGCCGCCAGATCCGGCGGTGTCGTTTCAAGCGCGGTCATCACCGCTTCGCAGATTTGCTGCACAGGTTCGGCCAGCGCCTCGGCGATCTGCGCCTGTGTTACTTCGATCTCTTTCGGCACCCCGTTGAGCAGATCGCGTCCGCGGATCTGCATTGACGTGCCGCGCCCGTCGTCGGGCATGCGGGCCGTGCCGATGGACGTCTTGATCCGCTCGGCCGTGGTCTCGCCGACCAGAAGGTTCTGCTGGCGGCGCAGATAGCTGATGATCGCCTCGTCCATCCGGTCGCCGCCGACGCGCACCGACCGCGCATACACGATATCGCCCAGCGACAGCACCGCCACCTCGGTTGTGCCGCCGCCGATATCGACGACCATGTTCCCGGTGGGGTCGGTGATCGGCATGCCTGCCCCGATTGCTGCCGCGATCGGCTCCGCGATCAGGCCCGCGCGCCGTGCACCCGCGCTCAGCACCGACTGGCGGATCGCGCGTTTCTCGACAGGGGTTGCACCGTGCGGGACGCAGACGATGATCTTGGGTTTGGAGAAGGTCGAGCGTTTGTGCACCTTGCGGATGAAATGCTTGATCATCTCTTCGGCGGTGTCGAAATCGGCGATGACCCCCTCGCGCATCGGGCGGATCGCTTCGATGGAACCGGGCGTGCGCCCCAGCATCAGCTTGGCATCCTCGCCCACGGCGAGCACCTTCTTGACGCCGTCCTTGACGTGATAGGCCACGACGGACGGCTCGCTCAGCACGATGCCCTTGCCCTTGACGTAGACCAGCGTGTTTGCTGTCCCCAGATCGATCGCCATATCCGACGAGAACAAACCGCGCAGGTTTCCAAAGATAGACATATGGGGCATCACCTTGCAAAAAATATCGTATCGCCCCGCGACTCTGTCGGAGCGCGGGTTTGCGCCGCTTATAGGGAGGTGTAGGATCGGATTAAAGGGGGGTGATCCGCACGGTTCGGCGTGTTGTTGCCGCACCCCCCGCCGGATGTATCGCGGGCGGCAGGATGCCCAAAGGAGAGAAGGACGGGATGAAAAAAGTTCAGACACTTGGTGTACATCACATCACCATGACCGGTGCGGATCGGCAGACTAGCATTGATTTCTGGGAGGGCGTTCTGGGGATGCCGTTCCTTTTTGACCAACCCAATCTGGACGATCCCGACGAGGGGCATCTGTACTTCGATCCCGGTGACGGGCGATTGATCACCATCTTCACCAACGAAAACCGCACAGGTACCCCTGACCGCACGCCGATGGATCCCGGCTGTGTCCACCATGTCGCGTTCGAGGTGGACCGCGCCATGTTCGATCAGGTGCTTGACCGGCTCAAGGCGCGCGGCATCGGCAATTCGGGCGTCAAGGATCGCGGCTTCATGCATTCGATCTACTTCAAGGATCCGCTGGGTCTTTTGATCGAACTGGCCTGCTACACCTTCATTCCGCCGCGCGGGTCAAGCCATGCGGAAGTGATGCTGGAGGCGCACAGAATTCGCGTCGCGCGCGGTGACAAGGCGATTGACCGCGCGCATCTGGCGGATGCGAGCGTCACGATCGTCGAACGCTCGCAAGGATCGCTCAGCGACGACCGAGGCCCGAAGAACCCGTATCGCGGCGGATAATCGCCGGTGCAAAGCGGCATAACCGACACCGTACGCCGCGCCCTTGCCCGCTTGATTGACTTGCCCGCCCAGAAGGTGCTTGCTTGGTCCGGACCCGACGAAAAACGATCGGGTGAATCCTTGCGGATCATAAACAGAGGCATCGAGTAATGACTAAACTTCTTTTGACAACCGCGCTGTGCTGCGCGGCCTCCGGCGCTGCGGCGGAGTTGACCTATGGCGCGGCCTTCGCAAAATATCACAACCTGGACGGCGGCGGTGACGATCTCGACGCGCGCACACTGGGGGCCGCCGCCGAATACCGGTTCGGCGCCTTCCTCTTCTCCGGCGAAATTGGGCGCATCGATCTGGGCGGAGAAGACCTTGATCTGGCGTCTGTCGGTTTCGGGTACGAGATGCCCAACGGCGTGATGCTGGGGCTTGATTACACCGAATTTGACGTCCTGGGAGATGATGCAGGCGTCGCGTCGGCCTATGCGGCCTACACGTTCGGCGAATACACCCTTGGCCTGTCTGTCGGCGACTCGTCCGACCTGAGCGAGACAACCTATTCCATCTTCGGCGCGTGGGATGTGACGCCCGGCGGCACGGTGGGCCTCGATGCGGTGCGCATCGAAGGCGAGACGCTGCTTGCGGGCTACGCCGACTACGAACTCGACAGATATGACGTGCAGGCCGATCTGGTCTCGACCGAAGGGCTGGACGTGTTCGCGGTGGCGGGCGGCTACGATCTGGGCAACCGCTTTTCGCTGATCGGGTCGTTGGGCTATTTGGACCTTGATGGTACGCAGGCCAAGGCGCTGACTGTAGGGGGCCAGTATCAAATCACCCCGGGTGCCAATGTCGAGCTGGCGGTTGGCCGCATCGACGTTGACGGCGGCGACAATATTGATCTGGTGACATTCGGCGTCGGCTTCGAGACGGGCAAGCGCACGTCGAAGCGCCGGACACTGGGCAACATTTTTACCAGTGCCACAGGCTCGGTCATCGGCCTTACCAATTTCTGACACAGCGCGACGAACGCCGCATGGTACAAGAAAGGGCTGGTCCCATATGTTGGCCCTTTCCGGCAAGTGGCGAAGGGCCGACATTGTACGGTTTCGGCTTTCCACCGAAAGATTGCTTTTCTAGTGGTCGCGTTAATCCGCGCGCCCCGAGAAAACGATGCTCGGCATCGGTATCCTGTAGGATCCGTCCGACCAGTATTGTGCCGCTCGGGCGTCTATCTCGTTTCGAATTGAAGCCTGTATGGCTGGCTCTTGCCGCTCCAGGATCAGCGGAACACGCACACCGAAATTCATGAAAAAATCGAAGAAGCTGGGTCCTTGAGCATGAAGCACGTTCTCGACAACATCTGACCTGATGTCGCGGAAACCGGCAGTCTGCAACATATCGGCGACTTCAGTTTCGTCTGACAGTAGAAAGGCGTCTGGAGCCGGATCCGCACGCGACATGTCTGCGTGCTGTCCAAGGACGTCGAACAATAGCTTGTAGCATTCAGACCGATCCGGACCGAGCCACTGGCTGAAGACAAACCTGCCGTCTTTTTTAAGCACGCGCCACGCCTCGGACATTGCACGCAAGGGATCTGTAACGTGGAACAGGACGATGTTGCTCAACACAATATCGAAGGTTCTGTCCTGCGCAGGCAATTCTTCGACATCGGCGACAGAGAATGCGATATCGGGAAAAAGAGAACGTGCCTTTCGAACCATGCCTTCGGAAAAGTCGATGCCCTCGACATCAGCTCCCAGCAGCCTGGCACAGGCCGCCACGTAGCCGGGTCCGCACCCCGCATCGAGCACCCGCGCACCCGGAAAAACACGAGCATTGTGCAGAAGCATAGGAATAGTTTGGAGGGTCGCCCGCGCTGTTGCGGCATCGTAGACATCGGCACGCGATGACCACCCATCACGTTCTCCAAGCCTGAAAGCCGAATAATCCATCCTAGCCTCCCCGTTAGGCGCAACTCAACACCAAGTCTTGAATGTTGGCAACCGTTGTGGGGAGGAGATCATTTCACGAAAACCGAATGTCAGCTTTGTTTTCGCGTCGCGAACCTTGTGATGATCATGAAACAGTGCGCGCTTCGGCTCTCGGAAATCGCTTTGCTTCAACAACGAACCTAACCGCGCAATCTGTACCCGGTAAAGCAAAGGCCCCGGCAGATGCGGGGCCTTCTTTCGTTTTGCGTATCAGCGCACATCCTTGTAGCTGACTTCGCGCTTGTCGGTGCCGCCTCTCTCGCGGCGCACCAGCAAGCGGTTGAGCGCGTGGATATAGGCGCGGGCGGAGGCGACGACGGTATCGGTGTCTGCTGACTGGCCGGTAACAATCCGCCCGTCCTCTTCCATGCGCACGGACACGGTTGCCTGCGCGTCGGTGCCTTCGGTCACGGCGGCCACCTGATAAAGCTGCAACCGCGCGGTGTGCGGCACCAGCGCCTTGATACAGTTGAACGATGCATCGACCGGGCCGTCGCCATTTTGCTCGGTGCTGTGCTCGGCCTCGTCCACGGTCAACGTCATCTTTGCCACGTTCGGACCTTCGGTGCCGCAGACGACATGCATGGATTTCAACTTGATCCTGTCCGCTTCGGGGTCCGTCGCAATCCGCATCAGCGCGATGAGGTCCTCGTCGTAGATCTCTTTCTTGCGGTCGGCCAATTCCTTGAACCGCACGAACACGTCCTTGAGCTGGTTGTCGCCCAGTTCGTAACCGAGATTTTCCAGCTTGGACCGCAACGCCGCGCGCCCAGAATGCTTGCCCATGACGATATTCGTCTCCGTCAGGCCGACGTCCGCGGGGCGCATGATCTCGAACGTTTCGGCGTTCTTGAGCATGCCGTCCTGGTGGATGCCGCTTTCGTGTGCAAAGGCGTTCTTGCCCACGATGGCCTTGTTGAACTGCACGGCAAAGCCCGACACGGACGCCACCCGGCGCGAGATGTTCATGATCTTGCTGCTGTCCACGCCGGTCTTGTAGGGCATGATGTCACTGCGCACCTTGAGCGCCATCACGACCTCTTCGAGCGCGGTATTGCCCGCCCGTTCGCCCAACCCGTTGATCGTGCACTCGATCTGCCGCGCGCCGGCTTCAACGGCGGCAAGGCTGTTGGCCGTGGCCATGCCAAGATCATTGTGGCAATGGGTGGCAAAGATGATCTCGTCCGCGCCGGGCACTTTCTCGATCAGCGTCCGGATCAACGCGGCGCTTTCGCGCGGTGCGGTATAGCCGACGGTATCGGGGATGTTGATCGTGGTCGCGCCTGCCTTGATTGCGATCTCGACAGTGCGGCACAGATAATCCTCTTCCGTGCGCGTCGCGTCCATCGGCGACCATTGCACGTTGTCGCACAGGTTGCGCGCATGGGTCACCGTCTCGTGGATCCGGTCGGCCATCTCGTCCATCGTGAGGTTCGGAATAGCACGGTGCAGCGGCGAGGTGCCGATAAAAGTATGGATACGTGGCCGGGGCGCGTGCTTGATCGCCTCCCAGCAGCGATCGATATCGCCGAACTGGGCTCGCGCCAGCCCGCAGATCTGCGCGTTCTTCGATTGCCGGGCGATTTCCGATACGGCGGCAAAGTCGCCTTCGGACGCAATCGGAAATCCGGCCTCAATGATATCGACGCCCATCTCGTCGAGCAGCTGCGCGATCTCGAGTTTTTCGGCGTGGGTCATGGTGGCGCCGGGCGATTGCTCTCCATCGCGCAACGTCGTGTCGAAAATCAGGACGCGGTCCTGGGGTGTGCCGGAGCCGCGGGCGGGAGAAGTCGTGTCTGTCATGTGATTGGCTTTCTGTCTTGCTGCTGTTGCTGGTTTGTCTTTGGCGCGCGGCACGGTCCCCTGAGCGGGCGCGCCGGATGGCACGCTCAGAGGCGGGTTAGCAGCAGCAGGGCACGCGGCAGCGACGCAGGGATCTGCGCGGGGGTCTGGGTATATGCAGCGTTGTTCATGCCGACAGTTATAACGGAGGTTTTCAAGATGGGAAGGGGGGTATTCGCAGGTTTTGTATCCGCCACTCCGATGCCGTGAATGAAGCGTTGAAGGCCGCGCAGCCCGCTCTAACTGCTGCTGTATGGAAAATGTGCTATTGATCGGAGCGTCGGGCGGCATCGGCTCGGCTGTGCGGGAACTGCTCATCGGGCGGGGCGCAAAGGTAACGGGCCTGTCCCGCTCCGCAGAGGGATTCGACATCACCGACGAGAACAGCGTCGAGCGGCATCTGTCGGCGTTCGACGGTCCGTTCGAGACGATCATCGTGGCGTCCGGTGCGCTTGAGATCGACGGTGCCGCGCCGGAAAAGACGATCCGCGCCGTGACCGCGCGGGCGATGGCCGACCAGTTCGCGGTCAATGCAATTGGCCCGGCCCTGGTTCTGCGCCATGCAGCGCGCCTTTTGCCGCGCAGGGGGCGCAGCGTGTGCGCTGTGCTGACGGCGCGTGTCGGCTCCATCGGCGACAACAGGGCCGGCGGCTGGACAAGCTACCGCGCGGCGAAGGCAGCGGCGAACCAGATCGTGCACACCACCGCGATCGAACTTGCGCGCACTCACCCGGATGCGGTCTGTGTGGCCTATCACCCCGGCACGGTCGCGACACCGTTTACGGAGGATTATCTTAGCCGCCACCCGTCCGTGACCCCGCAGGAGGCGGCGGAAAACTTGGTTGACGTGCTGGGCGGGCTGTCGCCGGACCAGACCGGTCGGTTCTTCGATTGGGACAACAAGGAGATCGTCTGGTGAGCCGGCTTGTTCTTGTCTTGGGCGATCAGCTGTCCGAGGGGCTGAGCGCGCTGCGCGAGGGCTGCAAGGACAGGGATACTGTCGTCATGGCGGAGGTAGTGGAGGAGGCGACGTACGTACGCCATCACCCCAAGAAGATCGCGCTGATCTTTGCCGCGATGCGCAAGTTCGCCGCAGCCCTTGAGAACGACGGCTGGACCGTCGCCTATACCCAGCTTGATGATACCGACAACGCAGGATCTATTGTGGGAGAACTCCTGCGCCGGGCCGAACAGACGGCGGCGGAAAGCGTGATCTGTACCGAGCCGGGGGAGTGGCGGCTGATCAACAAGCTGACCCATGCGCCGATCAAAACGCGGATCCTGCCGGACGACCGCTTTCTCGCCACGCACGCCGAATTCGAGGGCTGGGCGAAAGGGCGCAAGTCGTTGCGTATGGAGTATTTTTACCGTGAGATGCGGCGCAAGACGGGTCTGTTGATGGACGGGGACAACCCGGCGGGCGGTCAGTGGAATTTCGACCATGACAACCGCAAGCCCGCCCCGGGCAGCATCGCGCCCGAGGGGCCGTTGACCTTCGAGCCGGACAACGTGACGGGCGATGTTCTGGCGCTCGTAGAGGCCCAGTTCGGGGATCATTTCGGCACGCTGCGACCGTTCACTTTCGCCACCACCCGTGCGCAGGCGCTTGATGCGCTGGCGCATTTCGTCAAGCATTCCCTGCCGACATTCGGGGACTATCAGGATGCGATGGTGACGGGCGAGCCGTTCATGTTTCACGCGATCCTGTCGCCCTATATCAACATGGGGCTTTTGGGGTCCATGGAGGTCTGCGAGGCGGCGCAGGAGGCTTACGACAACGGCGATGCACCTATCAACGCGGTGGAGGGCTTCATCCGCCAGATCATCGGCTGGCGCGAATATGTGCGGGGCATCTATTTCCTCGAAGGGCCGGACTATGCGTCCCGCAACGTATTGAAACAAAAGCGTGATTTGCCCGCAATGTACTGGGGTGGTGAGACGGACATGGCCTGCATGGAGGCCGCCGTGGGTCAGACGCAGGAGCATGCCTATGCCCATCACATCCAGCGTTTGATGGTGACGGGCAACTTCGCGCTGTTGGCCGGGATCGACCCGCAGCAGGTGTCGGAGTGGTATCTTGAGGTCTACGCGGACGCGTATGAATGGGTCGAGGCACCCAATGTTGTGGGCATGAGCCAGTTCGCCGACGGCGGTGTGATTGCGTCGAAACCTTATGTGTCTTCAGGGTCTTACATCAATCGCATGTCGGACTATTGCAAGGGCTGCGCCTATAGTGTCACCAAGAAAACGGGCGAGGGGTCGTGCCCGTTCAACACGCTTTACTGGCACTTTCTCGACCGGCACCGCGACCGGTTTTCCGACAATCCGCGCATGGGGAACATGTACGCCACATGGGACCGGATGGACGAAGAAAAGCGCGAAACCGTGTTGTCGGATGCGCAGGCGGTTCTGTCGAAGCTCGATGCCGGCGAGGTCGTTTGAGAGGCGGCACAGACTGTACACCGGACGTACACCGCCCGTACCGCAGCGTCAGCCGTGCAGCGCCTTGCTGTCTGCGGGGGCTTCTTCGCGGTCGGTCATGCCGTAATCGCGCATGACGTGGGCGATGCGCAGGCGGTAATCTGCGAAAAACACGTTCCGCCCGGCCTTCTGGGCAGAACGGTGCTGCGACAGCCGCCGCCATTCATCCAGCGCCGCTTCGTCGCGGAAAAACGAAAGCGATAGGAGTTTGTCGGGGTTTGTCAGGCTCTGGAATCTCTCGACCGAAATGAAACCGTCGATCTGGTCGACCAGTGGCCGCATCTGGGCGGCCATGTCGAGGTAATCCTGTTTGCGGTCGGGATGCGGCATGACTTCGAAGATGACGGCGATCATGATGTGTCTCCATGCGGGCCAGAGGCGAGGGTAAGGAAGGTTCTGTCCTCGCGTAGCAGGAATTTCTCCGACTGCGCAAAGGCATAATTTTCCCGGCCCAGCGGATCCTCCGCCAGCCGGGCGCGATAGGCCTCGTAGGCGGCGAGCGACGCGATGTTGTAGATGCCGTAGGCCAGCGTCGACGATCCTTCGTGCGGGGCGTAATAGCCGATCAGATCCGCGCCGCAGCGCGGGATTGCTTGGCCCCAGTTGCGGGCGTATTGCGCGAACTGCGCGTGTTTCGTCGGGTCGATGTGATAGCGGATGATGCAGGTCAGCATGGCGGGTCCTTTCGATATGCAACGTGAAGATAGCGTGTTGCGCGGCGCGAATGCTTCGCTTACGGTCGAACTATGAAAGAAGGCCCTGACATTTCCCGCATCGCGGCGCTCATCGGTGATCCGGCGCGCGCCAATATCCTGACGGCGCTGATGAGCGGCAAGGCGTTGACAGCGACCGAACTGGCCGCCGAGGCGGGTGTGACCGTCCAGACCGCGAGCGCGCATCTGGCCAAGCTGGAGGCGGGCGGCCTGACGCAGGCGCGCAAGTCAGGGCGGCACAAGTACGTCTCGCTGAGCGGTCCTGAGGTTGCGGCGGTCCTTGAGGCGCTGATGGGGCTGGCCTCGGGCGAGGGGCATTTGCGCACCCGCACCGGCCCGCGCGACGCCGCGCTCCGCGAGGCGCGCGTGTGCTACAACCACCTTGCCGGTGCGCGCGGCATCGCGATGTTCGACGCAATGACGGCGCGTGGGCTTTTGAACGTGCACGATGACGAGGTCACGCTGACCGATGCGGGGAAGCAATTTGTCGCGGATTTCGGTGTGGATCTGGCGGCATTGACGCGGGCCAAGGCGCCGCTGTGCCGAGCCTGTCTGGACTGGAGCGCGCGGCGCAATCATCTGGCGGGGTCGGTCGGCCGGGCGATGCTGGCGCGGATGGAGGCGCTGGGCTGGGCCAGCCGCGCGCCGGGCAGCAGGGTCGTTGCCTTTACATCCTTGGGGCGACAGTCGTTCGACACGCTGTTCGGCGTGTGACGGATAGACCGAAGGCTGCGGCCTTGCGTCCGGCGCGGGCGTCTGTACGGTGTGCGAAACGATCATAGGCGCGCAGAATACCGTGGCAGACCCTGTTTCAGACTTTCCCCATCTCAAGGCCGTGAACCAATACGGCTTCTATTGCATCCCAGAAGAATTCAGGACCCGAGAGGTCGCCAAGCTGTTGCTTGCGGGCAAGGTGAACGAGCCGCGCACGCTGAAAATCATGCAGCAGTTCATGGACAATGGCGATGTCATCAGCGGCGGTGCGTTCATCGGGGATTTCCTGCCGATCCTGTCGCGCACGGCCACGCGGGGTGCGTTCATTCATTCGTTCGAGCCGAACCCGACGGGATTTGCCGCCACGACGCACACGATTGCCTTCAACGGGCTGAAGAACGTCAAGCTTTCGCCGGTTGCCGTTGGGCGGGAGGCGGCGGTGTTGCCGTTGAAGATCGCCAAATCGGGCGGCGCACCGTTGGGCGGGATGTCACGGATCGTGGATGCGCCGATCGAGGGGCAGACCGTGGATGTGCAGATGCGGCGGTTGGATGATCTGGTGCCGGAGGGGCGCAAGGTCACGATCGTGCAACTGGATGTGGAAGGGCACGAATGGCCCGCGCTGGAGGGGGCGCGGCGCATTATAAGCGACAGCCAGCCGCTGATCGTTCTGGAAACGCTTGTCGGGCAGGAGCCCGAAGAGACCGCGCAAAACCTGCGCGAAATGTGTCCCACCGCAGGTTATCAATTCATGGGCATGATGGAGCGCAACGCGTTCTACCGACCGCTGGACCGCTGATCGGAATTACTCGGGCGCCGGTGCCTCGGCGTCGGAGCCGTCCGCCGGTGCCGCATCGGTTGCGTCTTCGCTGGCTTCCTGCAGGGTACCGTTGTCCCACGCGCCCGCCGCCTCTTCGCCGGTGGCGTAGCGCATCGTGCCCTGTCCCTGCCGCTTGCCCGCCACGAACGTGCCTTCGTAGACATCGCCGTTGGCGTAGGTCGCGGTGCCCTGACCGTCAATTTCGCCCTGTGACCATGCGCCCTCGTAGACGAAACCGCTGGGCATGGTGATCTTGCCCTGTCCCTCGCGGCGGCCATCGACGAATTCACCGACGTAGACGGTACCGTCGGGATAGGTCGCAGTGCCTTTGCCGTGGCGTAGGCCGTCTTTCCAGTTGCCGACGTAGGTGCGCCCGTCCGCGTAGGTGAGCGTGCCCTGGCCTTCGTTGCGCGCGTTCACAAAGCCGCCCTCGTAAACCATGCCGTTGGGATAGGTCGCGGTGCCTTGACCCTCAATCACGCCGCCGACCCAATCGCCAGTGTAGGTAGAGCCGTCGGGATAGGTGATCTTGCCCTGTCCCTGGGCGAGATTGTCGATGAACGTACCCGACTGGACCGAGCCGTCGGGGTAGGTCACGGTGCCTTCGCCTTCGGCACGGCCCTCGACCCACTGGCCTTCGTAGACATAGCCGTCCGCACCGGTGAACTTACCCTGCCCGTAGCGTTGGTCGTTCAGGTAGGCGCCCTCGTAGACGTCGCCCGAGGTGGTGGTGGATTTGCCGATGCCCTCGCGGCGGCCGTCCACCAGATCGCCTTCGTAGGTGTCGCCGTTGGCCTGAAGGATCGTGCCCGTGCCGTTCAGCTGCCCGTCGGCCCAGGTGCCTTCCAGCGTGAAGCCTTCGGGATGGGTCAGCTTGCCCAGCCCCGAGCGCGCGCCGTTGACGACGGTGCCTTCATAGACCGCGCCTTCGACGTCATCGATGACGGCCTGTCCGGTGGCCACCCCGTCGACCCAATCGCCTTTGTATTCATAACCGTCCGCCGTTTGCAGCACGCCTTTGCCGTGGCGCTTGCCATTGCGGAAGCCGCCCTCGTAGCGTTCGCCGGTGGCGTGGATGGCGACGCCCTGTCCCATGATGCTGCCCGCTTCCCACTCGCCCTCGTAGGTGCCGCCGTCGGCCATCGTGATCTTGCCGATGCCGTCGGGTTTGCCTTTGGAGAAGTCGCCCTCGTAGACCGAGCCGTTGGGAAAGCGCGCGACGCCCTTGCCGCGGATCTCGCCTTCAACCCACTGGCCGGAGTATTCGTATCCGTTGGGTAGCCGGTAGGTGCCGGTGCCGTGTTGCAGGCCGTCCTTGAACGTGCCTTCGTACACGCCGCCGTCGTCGTATTGTTTGCTCAGCACCTGCGTGTTCTGCGCGAACGCGGGGGTGCCGGCGAGAAGCGGCGCAAGGGCGGCGGCGAGGATCAGGCGGGAGAAGGGCATGGCGGTCCTGTCGGGTTGGGCATCGGTCCGGCACAGCCTAAGGGGCGGTGGAACGGGGGGCAACGACCTTTTGCCGGTATCGGCGGGCTGCGGCACCCGGTGCCAATACGCGCGCGGATTGCGGGCTTTCCCTCGGACGGTGATCTGCTACATCACAGACATTGCAGGAAAAGGGGCCTTGATAATGGCAGAGCGGTTTCGCATCACACTGGGCCAGTTGAACCCCACGGTCGGCGATCTGGCCGGAAACGCCGCCCTGGCGCGCAAGGCGTGGGAGGCGGGGCGCGCGGGGGGTGCCGATCTGGTGGCGCTGCCGGAGATGTTCCTGGCCGGGTACAACGCGCAGGATCTGGTGATGAAGGCCGCGTTCCAGACCGATGCGATGACCCATCTCGAAGCACTTGCCGTCGATTGCGCGGACGGCCCGGCGCTGGCCATCGGTACGCCTTGGGCAGAGGGGGCGGAGTTGTTCAACGCCTACGTTATTCTGAAGGGCGGCAATATCGCGAGCCGGGTGCTCAAGCATCATCTGCCCAACGAGACGGTGTTCGATGAAGTGCGCGTGTTTGACAGCGGGCCGCTGGGCGGGCCCTATTCGGTGGGCGATACGCGGGTCGGATCGCCCATTTGCGAGGATGCGTGGCACCCGGACGTGGCCGAGACGCTGGCCGAAACGGGTGCGGAATTCCTGTTGGTGCCAAACGGTTCACCCTACTATCGCGGCAAGCACGACACCCGGCTCAATCACATGGTGGCGCGGGTGATCGAGACGGATTTACCGCTGATCTATCTCAACATGGTGGGCGGTCAGGACGATCAGGTGTTTGACGGCGCGAGTTTCGGCCTGAACCCTGGTGGCAAGCTGGCGTTCCAGTTTCCCGAATTTGACGAGGTGATCCGCCACGTCGATCTGGAACGGGGGCCGGACGGCTGGCGCATCGTCGAGGGTGACAAAGCCGTGCACGACAGCGCCTATGCGCAGGATTACCGGGTGATGGTGCTTGGATTGCGCGATTACATGCGCAAGACCGGGTTTACGAAAGTGCTGCTGGGCATGTCGGGCGGGGTCGATTCGGCGATCGTGGCGACCATCGCCACGGACGCGCTTGGCCCTGATAACGTGCGCTGTGTAATGCTGCCGTCGGAATATACATCCGATGCGTCCCTGAAAGATGCCGAGGAGTGCGCCCGCGCTCTGGGCGTCCGCTATGATTATGTGCCGATCACGCAAGGCCGCGATGCGATTACCGCGACGCTCGCGCCGCTGTTCGAAGGGACCGCGCCGGACATCGCCGAAGAGAACATCCAGAGCCGCCTGCGCGGGCTGCTGTTGATGGCGATCAGCAACAAGTTCGGCGAAATGCTGTTGACCACCGGTAACAAGTCCGAGGTGGCGGTGGGCTATGCCACGATCTATGGCGATATGTCGGGCGGCTATAATCCGATCAAGGATCTGTATAAGATGCGGGTGTTCGAGACGTGTCGTTGGCGCAATGAGAATTACGCGGACTGGATGATGGGGCCGCAGGGCGGGGTGATCCCCGAGAACATCATCACCAAGGCGCCTACCGCCGAGCTGCGCGCGGACCAAAAAGACAGCGACAGCCTGCCCGATTATCCCGAGCTGGACGCGATTCTGGAAATTCTGGTCGATCAGGATGGATCGGTCGCCGATTGCGTCGCAGCAGGCTTTGCCCGCGAGACGGTCAGGAAGGTCGAGCACCTGATCTATATCTCAGAGTACAAACGCTTTCAGTCCGCACCGGGGCCGCGCCTGACCAAGGGTGCGTTCTGGCTTGACCGGCGCTATCCCATTGCCAACCGCTGGCGCGATCCAAGCTGATATGCGCGTGCTCGCTGCCGCTGCGTTCAGGTCGGGCGGGGCAGCTTTGGGCCGCCCCGCGCCGGGTTACAGCAAAAGCTGGTAGGTGTGCGGCATGTAGGAATAACCGCTGCCGTCCGTTTCGACATAGCCGAACGCAGGCCACGGCATGTGGTAGCCGACGAACGGTATCTTGTCGGCGCTGAGCATGTCGAGCATCCGGCGGCGGGTCGCGGCGGCGGTGGCCTTGTCCATGTCGAACTGTACTTCCCAATCGGGATGGGCCAGCGACCAGACATAGTGGTTGGCGAAATCCGCGCCCAGCACCAGCTGCTTGCCATCGGATTCGATCATATAGGCCATGTGGCCGGGCGTGTGACCGAAAGCCGCCATCGCGGTGATCCCGGAGGCGACGCTGCCGCCGTCCTTCAGCATTTCCATCTGCTCGGCCAACGGCTTGACCTTGGTATTGAACCCTTCGTCGCCGGTCTGGGACCACGCATCGAATTCGGTGCTGCCGGTGACGTAGCGCGCGTTGGGGAAGGTGACGGTGCCGTCGGTGCTGAGCCCGCCGATGTGGTCGCCGTGCATGTGGGTCAGGACCACCACGTCGATCATCCCGGCCGCGTATCCCGCCGCCTCAAGTGCTGCGGTGGTCGCCGCCCCGTTCAGCCCGGTGTCGAACAGGATAAGCTCTGCGCCGGTGTTCACCACCGTGGGGGTAAAGAAGAATTGCGCAGCGTCGGTGGGCAGATTGGCGGCAGCGGAGGCTTCGGCAAATGTCTCGTCATCGACGTTCTGGCCAAAAATGCTGTGCGGGTTCTCGACGGTGCGGGTGCCGGCAAGAATGGTGGTCACATCGAACTGGCCCAGTTTGACGCGCTGGTAGGGCGCAACGCTGAAGCCGCTAAGTGGGGCGGACGCGCGGGCGGTTCCCGCAGCGGTGGCGGCGAAAGGCAGCGCGGCGGCACCGGACAAGGCCGTGCGGCGGCTGATCAGGGGGCTTTTTCTCATGGGTTTTTCCTCTCATACGTTGGACGTGGAAAACAGATAGACCGCACGCAGCGAAAATCCTGTCGGAACGTCCGTCAAATTCTTGCGAGCGGGCGTGAGGGTGCGCCATAACTGGACAATCGCGCGATGCTATGACACTCAGCGCGCTAACAGGAGTCACATATGTCCGACAACACCATTACACGTTTCGCGCCCTCTCCGACCGGTTGGATCCATGTGGGCAACCTGCGGACGGCGCTGATGAACTACCTGATTGCGCGCAAGGCGGGCGGCACGTTTATCCTGCGCATCGACGACACGGACCCGAACCGGTCGAAGGAAGAGTACGTCGACGGGATCAAGCGCGATCTCGACTGGCTGGGCCTGCACTGGGATCGGGTAGAGCGTCAATCGCTGCGGCTGGAGAAATACGAGGAAGCGGCGCAGAAGCTGCGCGAGATGGACCGGTTTTACGAGGCATTCGAGACGCCGACCGAACTGGACCTCAAGCGCAAGAAGCAGCTCAACATGGGCAAGCCGCCGGTTTATGACCGCGCCGCGCTGAAGCTGGATGCGGCGGAGCGCGATGCCCTGCGCGCCGAGCGGGGGCCGGGCGTGTGGCGGTTCAAGCTGTTGCAGGAGCGCATCGTGTGGGACGACGGTATTCTGGGCGATGTGTCCATTGACGGGGCGTCGGTGTCGGATCCGGTGCTGATCCGGGGCGACGGCCAGATCCTGTATACGCTGGCGAGCGTGGTGGATGACACGGAGATGGGTGTGACCCATGTGGTGCGCGGATCCGATCACGTCACCAACACCGGCACCCAGATCCAGATCATGCAGGCGCTGGGCGGCACCGTGCCGCAGTTCGCGCATCACTCGTTGCTGACCGGTCCGCAGGGCGAGGCGTTGTCGAAACGCCTTGGTACGCTGGCGCTGAAGGATCTGCGCGAGGCGGGCATCGCCCCGCAGGCGTTGTTGAGCCTGATGTCGCGTCTGGGATCGAGCGATCCGGTCGAGTTGCGCACCGACATGCAGACGCTGATCGACGGCTTCGACATCTCGCGCTTTGGCTCCGCGCCGACGAAATTCGACGCCGAGGATCTCAAGCCGCTGACGGCGCATTACCTGCAGACCCTCGATCTGGAAGACGTGGCCGAAGATATCCGCGCGCTGGGCGTGCCGGACGATCAGGCCGCGCGGTTCTGGAGCGTGACGCGCGAAAACATTACCACGCTGCACGATCTGGAGGGCTGGTGGAAGATGTTCACGCAGGGCGCCGAGCCGGTGATCGATGACGAGGACCGCGAGTTCATCGCCCAGGCGATGGCGCTGCTGCCGGAAGGCGCATTCACCGATGAAACGTGGAGCACGTGGACGGCGCAGGTGAAGGAACAGACCGGGCGCAAGGGCAAGAGCCTGTTCATGCCGCTGCGCAAGGCACTGACCGGACAGGCGCACGGGCCGGAGATGGCCACGCTCATGCCATTGCTGCAGGTCGTCAAAGCACGCCGATAAGGCTGTTGCGAAGCGGTTGGATCAAAAGGGCCGGGCGCGGGGTGCGTCTGGCCCTTTTTGCTGTTCCGTGCACCGGATCGCATGGTCGGCTTATGGAGGCGCAGGGCCTCAGAACCAGAGACGTCCCGAAGATATCTGCGTGATATTTGCCGGACTGTTTCTGCGCTTTCGTCCGAGTTCGCTGTGCGGACAAAGCACCATTTCTTTGTCGATGAGATGATCGAAAGTCCGCTATTAGAGTAACTTTAGAGCCCCGCTTTTGTCTCTGCTACAAAACGAGTGCGCCATGCTAGGTTCGTTTCATCCGCAAGTTTTGCCGTCTTCAAAGGGACATTTTCAGCAATCGATGCGTCTAAACCAAGGCTTGTCAAAATAACTGACAAAAACGCCTGTGGCCTCCGGGAGAGCTCTTCGTAAGTGATCGTAATTGGCGCAATTGACTGTTTAGCAAACCACTGCACCCATTCTTCATTCTGCTCGACGGCCTGTTGCGCAAAGGCTTGTATCTTACCGTAGTCATATCCCGCTTCGTAAGTGGGTTCTTTTCGTTCCAAGTCAGTGCCGTCAGCATTCCGGTGCCACAGACCAGTCTGCTCTGCACGGAGGCGCGATATCGCTTGGTCTAAGTGGCTTTCCCGCTTCAAATAGATGAACTGAGTATTGCCAAAAACTGCCTCCATTCGTTCTCGGTCAGTCGCCTTGCATGGATGTAAAAGCTTAATTTGATCCGCAAAGAACTGAAAGCTGTCTCGTTGAAGTCGTAAACCGAAGATTCCGGTTCCGCCTTGCCCGACCCTAAAAGCGGCTGCAAAGATTGCATTGAGCGCGGCTTGTTCTGACGCAAAGCTATGCTTGTTCAGGTCGTAGTATCCGAACCACGCATCAATTGACGGCTCGTGAAAGTGTGACGCCGGATTTCCAGCAATTCCTGTTGCGGACAAAAGCTTGCATAGCATTGTGCTTCCGCTGCGAGGAGACGTGCAAATTACGTATGACATTTGGGTGCATAACGGCACAGGCGCACTTCTCCTAAATTTGAACAGCGTGATAGCACCTTCTTGCAAGATGTAGCATCAGTTACTTTGGGATTTAGGTTGCCGTTCGCCGCACCGTTTACTGTAAATGGCTGGCTCCTGCGCGCGCTTTTTCATGCCGGGAGGACGGTGGCCGAGCGCAGGGCGAGATGCTGGTCCACCAGCGCGGTTTCCTGTGCGCTGAGGGTCAGTGCGCGGGGATAGCGGGGGGCGGTGCGGTCGTTCAGGATGGGGGTGTCCCAGCCGTCGGTGGTGTCGAAGAACTGTGCGACGCCTTGCGCGCCGTATTCGCGCAGATAGCCTTGCACCACCACGTCGAGATAGCTGAGCAGAATCCGGTGATCGCCGTCCGCGACCCATGTCTCTTGCGGCACGGAGTAGTGAGAAATCTGCGTGGCGGGATCGAGATCATGGTGCACGGCGCGGTCGGACGGCAGGCGGGCGTAGCCGGTTTCGCGGGTGTCGAGCGCGATCCAGTCGGCGTTGGGCACTTGCGCGATCAACCCGTCGATCACGCTGTCCTCATCGGGCACCACGCTGAGGAACGCCAGTTCGCGCACCGGTGTGCGCACCCAGGCGCGGCGCCAGCCCTTGAGCTGCGCGCGCGCGGCGTTGGTATAGCCGTGGGTATCGCGGTTCACGAGGCTGCCGTAGCCAAAGAAAAAGGGATGCATCAGGGGCCTTTCGTATCGAAATTCCGCGCTACCTAACCATCGGTGCGAAAGCGGCACAACCGGTCAATCGGCGGATTGTCAAACGCCGGTGTGTTTGGCAGAAAAGCGAAGATGCGAAAGGAAGCGTAGATGAGATTCACCGAAGAGCACCTGTGGCTGCGCAAGGAAGACGGCGAGGATGATGTGATCATCGGTCTGAGCACCTATGCGATCGACGAACTGGGCGAGGCGAAATTTGTCGAACTGCCCGAAGAGGGTGATGTTCTGGTTGCCGATGATCCCGCAGTGGTGATCGAGGGGGAGGATACGCTTGACGTGCTCGCCCCCCTCGACGGTGAGGTAACGGAGGTGAACACGCGGCTGGTCGAGAACCCCGAAGTGATCTCGGACGATCCGATGGGCGACGGCTGGCTGTTCCGGATGACGTTGGACGACCCCGATGCATACGATGAATTGATGACCGAAGCCGCCTATCAGAAATACATCCGCTAGGCGGGCTTCGCTGCGCTACGCTACGCTACGCTTCCTGCGTGTCGGGTTCTGCGATCAGGAAGTTGAACACTTTTTTCAGGCGATTCCACGTCGTCTTGTCGGGCGCCACAAGCAGGTGCCCGGTCTGCCGGTTGGCGGTATAGGGCCCTCCGTCGAGCATTTCGACGTGCGCACCGGCGCGCGCGGCCACCAGCGCACCGGCGGCGTGATCCCACGGATGCATCGACGCGGTGAGCAGGAAATCCATGTGGCCCTGTGCCAGCAGCCGGTACTCATGTGCCGAGCAGCGCATGTTCGTTACCCGTTTGAACGAAGGAAAGCTGGCGGCAAGCTGGTGCTGCATGTCCTTGGCGAACATGTGCAGCGGGATATTGCCGGACAGCTCTTCGAGCGGTTTGCCCATCGCAACCCTGAGCGCGCGGGTGGCGCCGAAGGGGCGGGCAAGCTCTGCCACGCCGTCCTCTTCGGCGATGGCCCAGTCATCCGCGACAGGGTCGTAGATCATCCCGAACACTGGCTTGCCGTACCGCGTGGCCGACACGATCACGCCGAACAGCGCGATACCGTGCGCGAAGTTCCAGGTGCCGTCGACGGGGTCTACCAGAAAGGCGAGCTGGGCTTTTTCCATACCTTCGAGCAGGCCGGGATCGGCGGCGGCGGCCTCTTCGCCGATCACGATCGCGTCGGGAAAGGCGATTTGCAAGGCGCGGGCGATCATGGCTTCGGCCATCGTGTCGGCATCCGTGACCAGATCGTCCGCATGGGATTTCGTGCGGATGTCGCTGGAGGAAAGCTGCCGGAAGCGCGGCATGATCTCGGCACGGGCGGCGCGGCGCACGACGTTGACGACGCCTGCACGCTGTGCCGCGCTGAGGGCGGGGGGCAGCGGGGCGGGAAGGTTGGACGGTGGCGCTTGCTCTTGGTCGGACATGAAAGCTCTCCTTACTGGCCAAAGGTGTGACGCCTCGCGCGCGGCGAGGCAAGGGGGGTGGGGCAGGCGGCCGGGCTATTCGCGGGCGCGCAGGACGGCGGCGGGGCGCGCATCGAGCGCGCGGCGGGCAAACCCCAGTCCGGCCAGCACAGTTGCTGCGATTCCGCCGAACACGATCATAAGGGCGGATGACCAGATTATGCTGTAGTCGGTTTCCATCACCCGGGTGCTTACGGCCCAGCCGCCGAGGATCCCGACGAGCAATGCGACGCCGCCTGCGGCCAGGCCCAGAAGGGCAGCGCGCAAGATGAAGCTGGTGGCGATGGCACGGCGTGATGCGCCCATGGTCTTGAGAACGGCGGCCTCGTAGGTGCGTGCATCCGCGCCTGCGGCGGCGGCCCCGATCAGCACCAGAAACCCGGTCAGAAGCGTCGCCGCCGCCCCGTAGGAGGTCGCGGCGGCAAGCCCCTCCAGAACATCCGCCACCCGGTCGATCGCGTCCTTGACGCGGATCGCGGTGACGTTTGGATAGGACGTCGCCAGATCGCGCAGGATCGCGGCCTCCGCTTCCGGTTCGGCATAGACGGTCGAGATGAAGCTATGCGGCGCGCCCGACAGTGCGGAGGGGTTCATCGTGAGGATGAAGCCGATGCCGGCGGTCGAAAAATCAACCTCCTGAAAGCTCGCGATGGTGCCGGTGATGTCGCGGCCCAGCACGTTGATGGTAAGGGTGTCGCCCAGGCTGAGGCCGATTTCACCGGCCTCTTCGGCGGCAAAGCTGATCAGCGGCGGGCCGGTATAATCCTCGGACCACCATTGGCCGGCGGTGATATTGGCATCGGGGTCGGGACGCGCGGCGTAGGTCACACCGCGATCGCCCGTCAGTACCCAGTGATCGCCGCCCACATCGCGCGCCGGGCGGCCGTTGATCTGCGTTATGACGCCGCGCAGCATCGGCGCGCTTTCGACCTTGTGCACCGCCGGGTCATTGTCGAGCCGCGCGGAATAGCCTGCCATCTGGTCACGCTGGATATCGACAAAGAAATAGGACGGCGCGACATCGGGCAGGTTGTCGGAGATCGCACGGCGCAGGTTACCGTCGATCTGACCGACGGCGGCGAGCACCGACAGGCCGAGGCCCAGCGACAGGACGACCGCGCTGGCCCCTTCGCCGGTGCCGCCGATCGCCGCCATCGCCCAGCGCAGGCGGGGTCGCCCGCGCGCCAGCCGCGCCATGTGACGCGCCGTGATGCGGATGAGCCACGCAGCGACGACCAGCAGCGCCAACGCACCGGTGATGCCGCCCAGCGTCCACATCGTCAGCGACCAGCTGCCGTTGAACCAGCCCGCGAGGCCGACCAGAAGCACGAGCGCCAGCGCCGTTGCCGCAACGAAATACCACGACGGCCAGCGCGGAGCGCCGGCCCATGCGTCGCGGAACAGCGTCGCGGCGCGCACCTGCTCGGTGCGAGCCAGCGGCCACAGTGTGAAGATGAAGGCGGTGAGCAAGCCATAGATCGCCGCCTCGAACAGTGGTGCGGGGAAGATGCCGAAGGCGGCGGGAACGGGCAGGCGCGCCTCGAGCAAAGGCGCGAACAACAATGGCACGCCGCCGCCAAGGATCACGCCGATGCCCACGCCCAACAGCGACAGCAGACCGATCTGCATGAAGTAGGTCTGGAAGATCGTTGCCCGGTCAGCGCCCAGCGCGCGCAGGGTTGCGATGACTTCGGTCTTGCGCGCCAGATAGCTGCGCACCGCCGCCGATACGCCGACGCCGCCCACGGCGAGGCCCGATAGCCCGACGAGGATCAGAAACGCGCTCATCCGTTCGACGAATTGCGCGACACCCGGTGCGCCGTTGCGGGCGTCGCGCCAACGCATGCCGCTGTCGGTAAAGAGCGCCTTTGCCTCGGCCTCGACCTGCGTGATCACCGCCGTATCGGGCAGATCGAGGCGGTATTTGCTGTTGAACAGTGTTCCCGCAGAAAGCAGCCCCGACCCCGCCAGACTGTCGCGCGTGACCATCGTACGCGGGCCGAGCGCGAAACCGGCGGCGGCGCTGTCGGGTTCGCGGGTGATTTCGGCGCTCAGGCGAAATTGCTGCGTGCCGAGTGTGAATGTGTCACCGGGCTGCAGGCCAAGACGGGCGATCAGCGCACGTTCCATGACTGCGCCGGGCAGTCCATCGCGCCCGGCCAGCGCGTCCGCCAACGGCATGTCGGGCCTCAGCGCCACCGACCCGATCAGCGGATAGGCGTCATCGACGGCCTTCACCTGTGTCAGCGCGCGGTCTTCGCCCACCGTCGCCATCGAGCGGAATTCGGCGATTTCAGACACTTCGAGCGCCTGCGATTCCATCCAGGCGCGCTCCTGCGCGGTGGCGAAGCGATAGGTGAGGTCCAGCTCCCCGTCGCCGCCGAGCAGGGAAGCGCCTTCGCTCGCGAGCCCGGCCTCGATGCCCGCGCGCACCGATCCGACGGCGGCGATGGCGGCGACGCCGAGGGCAAGACAGGCGAGAAACAGGCGAAACCCACGCAAACCGCCGCGCAGCTCGCGGCGGGCGAAGGTGGCGGCGAGGCGGAGGCTCATACGATACGCCCGTCGCGCAGGGTGATGATCCGGTCGCAGCGTTGTGCGAGCGCGTCTGAATGCGTCACCAGCACCAGTGTCGATCCGTGTTTGTCACGCAGATCAAAAAGCAGGTCCATGATCGCGTCGCCGTTGACGGTGTCGAGGTTGCCCGTCGGCTCGTCCGCCAGCAAGATCGCCGGGCGCGGTGCGGTGGCGCGGGCCAGTGCCACGCGCTGCTGTTCGCCGCCCGACAGCTGCGCGGGATAGTGATCGGTCCGTTGACCCAGACCCACCGTGCGCAGGGCGTCGGCGGCGCGGTCGAACGCATCCGTGTGACCGGCAAGCTCCATCGGGGTGGCGACGTTTTCAAGCGCGGTCATCGTCGGGATCAGGTGAAAGGACTGGAACACGATGCCCATCCTGTCGCGGCGGAATCGCGCCAGCGCGTCTTCGTTCATGGCCGTCAGATCATGGCCCATCGCGGACACGGTGCCGCCCGTCGCCTGTTCGAGCCCGCCCATCACCATCAGCAGCGAGGATTTGCCCGACCCCGACGGCCCGATCAGACCGACACTTTCGCCTTCCGTTACGTCGAAGGTGATCCCTTGCAGGATATCGACAGGTCCCGCATTGCCATTCAGTCGCAACGCTGCATCTTTGAGGGAGAAGATTGGGTCGCTCATCGGGCAGGCCTTTGTCTAGGGTGTTCCTTTGGGATATGGAGGAAAAGTGACGATGCGCAAGGCTTTGGGATTAATTGTTGTTCTGTTCACCGCGATGCCGGTGTCCGCGCAAACGGTGATTGCAGCACTCGGTGACAGTCTGACGCAGGGCTACGGTTTGCCGGTCGAAGATGGCTTTGTGCCGCAGCTTCAACGCTGGCTGGACGCGCAGGGCGCAGACGTGCGCCTGATCAACGCGGGCGTATCGGGCGACACGACGTCGGGGGGGCTTGCGCGGGTGGACTGGACGCTGACGCCGGAGGTGGACGGCATGATCGTTGCCTTGGGCGGAAACGATTTGTTGCGCGGTCTGGCCCCGGAACAGGCGCGCGCCAATCTGGAAGGTATCGTACAGGCAGCGCAGGCGGCGGATGTCGAGGTGTTACTGATCGGCATGCAGGCGCCCGGCAACTTCGGAGCGGGCTACAAGGCGCAGTTCGATGCGATGTACCCCGAGTTGGCCGAGACCTATGGCACCGGCTATTTCGAGAGCTTTTTTGCAGGGCTGACGCAGGACGATGCGGAGCCAGACCCGAGCGCATTGCGGGCGTGGTTCCAGGCCGACGGCATCCACCCCAACGCCGACGGTGTTGCACGGATTGTCGAGGCAATCGGGCCTGCGGTTCTGACACTCGCGCAGGACGCGGCGGAGTCCTGAATGCTGCTGCCCGATTATTGGGCAGCCCGCGCAGGAGGCGTGCGGGCGGTGACAAATCCATTGCCGGAGATAAATTTTACCAGTTGATAAAAAAATGGACCTGTGCCAGCGTTTTCCCATCAGGGGACGGATTTGGCAGAGGAGCCACGCATGGCAGACAAGATTTACGAGGCAGGAGTGCAGGCTGGGCGGCTTTCTGCGGAGGTCTACGACACCCATTTTTCGGATTTGCATCCGGCCCTGGACATCCACGAAGCCCATGTGGCGGCGGACCGGTGCTATTTCTGCCATGACGCGCCTTGTATCACGGCGTGTCCGACAGACATCGACATCCCGCTGTTCATCCGACAGATCGCGACCGGCACGCCGGATGCGGCGGCCAAAACGATCCTGACCCAGAACATCCTTGGTGGCATGTGCGCCCGCGTGTGCCCGACCGAACAATTGTGCGAACAGGCCTGCGTGCGCGAGGCTGCCGAGGGCAAGCCCGTGCTGATCGGACAGCTGCAACGCTATGCGACGGATCATCTGCAGAAACAGGGCATTCATCCGTTCGAACGCGCAGCCGAGACCGGTAAGCATGTCGCGGTTGTCGGCGCGGGGCCTGCGGGGCTGAGTGCGGCGCACAGGCTGGCGATGTTGGGCCACACGGTTACGGTCTACGACGCACGGCCCAAGCCGGGCGGTCTGAACGAATATGGCATTGCGGCGTACAAGACGCCCGATGGTTTCGCGCAGGAGGAGGTCGATTGGCTGCTCGGGATCGGAGGCATCACGATCCGGAACGGATCCGCATTGAGCCGTGACATCACCCTGGACGAGCTGCGCGGCGATCATGACGCGGTTTTCCTTGGCGTGGGGCTGGGCGGTGTCAATGCGCTGGATGCGAGTGGCGCGGATAAGGCAGGCGTGCTGGACGCCGTTGATTTCATTGCCGACCTGCGCCAGGCGCGCGACATGGCGGCCGTGCCGGTGGGCCGCGACGTCGTGGTGATCGGCGGCGGCATGACGGCGGTGGACGCAGCGGTTCAGGCCAAGCTTCTGGGCGCGCTGAACGTGACGCTGGTGTACCGCCGGGGGCGCGAGCGCATGAACGCGAGCCCCTTTGAGCAGGATCTTGCGGCGTCCAAGGGCGTGCGGATCGTGACGCACGCGGTGCCCAGGGCCGTGCACGGCAACGGGTCCGTGCGCGAGATCGAGTTCGATTACGTCGATGCCGACATGATGCCCACCGGTGACACCCTGCGCCTTGCTGCGGATCAGGTGTTCCGTGCCATCGGCCAAACGCTTGAGGGGGATCATTTGCCCGCGCTGGAGCACCGCAAGATCAAGGTGGACGGCACGGGGCGCACATCGGTCGAGGGCGTATGGGCCGGGGGCGATTGTGCCAGCGGCGGCGATGACCTGACGGTGACGGCCGTGGCCGAGGGGCGCGATTCGGCGATGGATATTCATGCCGCCCTGACCGGCGGCAATGCCTGAGCTGCCCGAAGCGGAGGCGGCGCGCCGGCGGATTGCCGATGGCGCGCTGAACCGCACGATCGAAGGATTCGAGCTGGGCGAGGTCAGCCATATGGATCTGCCGGACGCGGAAGCGTGTGCCCGACTGATCGGTACGCAGTTCACGCGAACGCACCGGCACGGGAAGTACATATTCGTAGGCTCGGTCGAGGGTCCGTGGCTTCATATTCATCTGGGCATGTCGGGATCGATCCGGGTTTGCGAGGCCGGGGAGGATCTGCCCCGGTACATCCGCTTTACAGTCGTCTTCGAGGGCGAACACCGGCTGCATTTCCGCGATCCGCGCAAGTTCGGCCATATCGAGCTGGTCGAAGATGTGGACGCGTTTGTCGAGGACAAGGGCTTGGGTCCGGATGCGCTGCGTATCGGTGACAACGCGTTCGTAAAGGCGATCGGCGGCACGCGGGGCGCCGTGAAATCCGCGCTGCTCAGCCAAAGGAAACTCGCCGGGATCGGCAACCTCTGGGCGGATGAGACGCTGTACCGGACTGGCATAGACCCCGAAACGCGGGCTTGCGATCTGGATACGGCGCGGATCGGCGACCTGCACAGGGCGTCCCGCGATATCCTGCAGGCGGTCGTGGACACGGGGGCCAACTATTCGAGACTTCCGGACGACTGGCTTATCCATCACCGCAATGCCGGTGACGACTGCACCCGCTGCGATGGCACGATCGAGAAGAAAACCGTGGGCGGGCGAAGTTCCTACTTCTGTGCCGGCCATCAAACGACCGCTTAAGGGAGAGCTGACAATGGCTGATCTGACGACAGAATTTCTGGGCATCAAGAGCCCCAACCCTTTCTGGCTGGCTTCCGCGCCGCCGACGGACAAGGAATACAACGTCCGCCGCGCCTTTGAGGCGGGCTGGGGCGGGGTGGTGTGGAAGACGCTCGGTTCCGAAGGGCCTCCCGTGGTCAACGTCAACGGGCCGCGCTACGGGGTGATCCACGGGGCGGACCGGCGGGTGCTGGGCCTCAACAATATCGAGCTGATCACCGACCGCGATTTGCAGACCAACCTGGATGAGATCACGCGTGTGAAGGCGGATTATCCGGACCGCGCGATGATCGTCAGCATCATGGTGCCCTGCGAGGAGCAGGCGTGGAAGGACATCCTGCCCCGCGTCGAGGCGACGGGTGCGGACGGGATCGAGCTGAACTTCGGTTGTCCGCACGGCATGAGCGAACGTGGCATGGGCGCGGCTGTGGGGCAGGTGCCGGAATACATCGAGATGGTCACGCGTTGGTGCAAGCAATATTATTCGAAACCGGTTATCGTGAAGCTGACGCCGAACATCACCGACGTGCGCAAACCGGCGGAAGCTGCGCGGCGTGGCGGGGCGGATGCGGTGAGCCTGATCAACACGATCAATTCCATCGTCTCGGTCGATCTGGACAGCATGTCGCCGCACCCTTCGATTGACGGCAAGGGGACGCATGGCGGTTATTGCGGCCCGGCAGTCAAACCCATCGCATTGAGCATGGTCAGCGAGATCGCGCGCGCGCCCGCGACGGCGGGAATGCCGATCAGCGGCATCGGTGGCGTGACCACATGGCGCGACGCGGCGGAATACATCACGCTGGGCTGTGGCAATGTACAGGTGTGTACGGCGGCGATGACCTATGGCTTCAAGGTGGTGCAGGAGATGATTTCGGGCCTGAGCGAGTGGATGGATGAAAAGGGCCACCGCTCGATCAGTGATTTCATGGGCGCGGCGGTGCCAAACACGACCGACTGGCAGTATCTCAATCTGAATTACATCTCCAAGGCGTCGATCAATCAGGACGATTGCATCAGCTGCGGCAGGTGCTACGCGGCTTGCGAAGATACCTCGCACCAGGCCATTGCCATGTCGGAGGACCGCACCTTTACCGTCATCGACGAGGAATGCGTCGCCTGCAACCTGTGCGTCGAGGTGTGCCCGGTGGAGAATTGCATCACGATGGTGCAGATGGCACCCGGCACGACCGATCCGCGCACCGGCAGGGTTGTCGAGGAGACATACGCAAACTGGACGACGCACCCGAACAACCCGTCGGCCACCGCAGCGGAGTGATCAGGCCCTTTCGTCCGAGAGATGTTTGAGAATGGGCGCCGTCGGCAAGGGATCCGGCGGCGCGACCTCGTCGAAGGGGTTGTGGATCTGCAACGGCGGTTTGTCATCCGCGACCTGCGCATCGACGACGGAGGCGGAGACGGCGCCGCTTGGCTGCGGGAGTGTTCGGCGGGTGCGGGCGGCGGCCTGCTGCTCGAAGCTGGCGCGCGCCTGATCGTCGCTGCCGCCCGAGGCCATGCCGCCGCTGCTTTTGCCACTGGCACCCATCGTCGTGACCGTTAACGTCGGCGCGAGCACGGTAGTTGTTGCCTGCGTTTGGCTGGCCGGACCGGTTGTGGGGATACCCGATACCACGGGTAGGGGAGTGGAAAACGGCATGAACGTTCCTTTCGAGAAAGTCGAAACGCCCGCCACCCGGTGATCATCCTCTGCCCCAACCCTTTACAGCGTCTTAACGTACCGGATTTGTTGCGCGGGATTTTAACGGAATCTCAAGGGGTCAGAAGCTGCCGGTACATCTGTTCGAGATGGCGTGCGGCGCGTGGAGTCGCCGCGCTACCTTCGAGCAGAACGGCAATCTGCGCTTCGAAATCAGCATAGTGCTGCGTCGTCGACCAGATCGAAAACAGCAGATGCGCCGGATCGACGGGCGCGAGCCTGCCCTCGTTGATCCAGACCTGAATGGCGGCGCATTTCTCGTCGAAGAGCGGCTTGAGGTCACTTTCGAGGCGCGGTTTCATCTGCGGTGCGCCTTTGATGATCTCCCCGGCGAAGAGCCTGCTTTCGCGCGGCAGATCCATCGACATGTCCAGCTTGCGCCGGACGTAGCCCAGAAGCTCTTCGACCGGATCGCCGTTTGAATCCAGTTCGACCAGCGGATCGAGCCAAGTCTCCATCAGCTGACTCAGCAGGGTGACGTAGATTTCCGTTTTACCGTCAAAGTAATAGAGCAGGTTCGGCTTGCTCAGCCCGGCGGTTCTGGCGATGGCATCGAGGGTTGCGCCGCCAAAGCCGTCACGGGAGAATACGTCGAGCGCGGCATCCAGAATCAGATGTCTGTTGCGGGTCTGGATGCGGCTTTTCTTCTTTGGTGTGGTCTGTGGCACGCGGCCTCCGAATGTCTGCCCGCAAATGAGGCACCTGGGAAATCGGGCATTGCATCTTTTTCACGCAGTTCTTGACAGATACCCGGCGAGCCGCAATCGTGACTTTACCAAATGGTAAAAATTTGATCGCCTGAACGCAAGATTATTCGACAGCAGAGGATCCCCTGATGCCAGCGCCCGGACAGAACCTGAAAACCAACCCTGACCGTCTTTGGGACAGCCTGATGGAGATGGCCAAGATCGGTCCCGGCGTGGCGGGCGGCAACAACCGCCAGACGCTGACGGATGCGGACGCCGAAGGCCGGGCGTTGTTCCAGCGCTGGTGCGAGGAGGCGGGATGTAGCATGGGGCTCGACCAGATGGGCAATATGTTCGCGCGCCGTGAAGGCACGGATCCCGAGGCGCTGCCGGTTTATGTGGGCAGCCATCTCGACACCCAGCCGACGGGGGGCAAGTACGACGGCGTGCTCGGCGTTCTGGGCGGGCTGGAAATTTTGCGCACGCTTAACGATCTGGGCATCAGGACGAAACATCCGATCGTGGTGACGAATTTCACCAATGAGGAAGGCACCCGGTACGCGCCTGCGATGTTGTCGTCGGGTGTGTTCGCAGGCATTCACACGCAGGACTGGGCCTATGCGAAGACCGATGCCGAAGGCAAATCGTTCGGTGATGAGCTGAACCGGATCGGCTGGCGCGGCGAGGAAGAGACCGGCGCGCGCAAGATGCATGCGTTTTTCGAGCTGCACATCGAACAGGGGCCGATTCTGGAGGCGGAGGGCAAGGGTATCGGTGTTGTCACGCACGGGCAGGGGCTTAGCTGGACGCAGGTGACGGTAACGGGCAAGGATGCGCACACGGGATCGACGCCGATGCCGATGCGCAGGAACGCGGGCCTTGGCATGGCGCGGATATTGGACAAGGTGGACGAAATCGCCTGGAGCCATGCGCCGCACGCGGTGGGTGCCGCGGGGCATATCGACGTCTATCCGAACTCGCGCAATGTGATCCCCGGCAAGGTGGTTTTCACGGTTGATTTCCGGTCGCCCGAATTGAGCGTGATCGAGGATATGGAGGCGCGCCTGCGTGTGGAAGGCGAGAAGATCGCCGATGAGATGGAGCTGAAGGTTGAATTCGAGAAGGTGGGCGGGTTTGATCCCGTGGCCTTTGATGAGGGATGCGTGACAGCGGTACGCAGCGCGGCGGAGCGGTTGGGATACAGTCACATGGATCTGATTTCGGGGGCAGGCCACGATGCCTGTTGGATCAATCGCGTGGCACCCACGGCGATGGTGATGTGTCCTTGTGTGGACGGGCTGAGCCACAATGAAGCGGAAGAAATCACGAAGGAATGGGCGATGGCGGGCGCGGATGTTCTGATGCATGCCGTTGTGGAGACGGCGGAGATTGTCGGGTGAACTCTGTGCAGGAGGTCCTTGCCGGACTGGGGCCAGCCCCAGACCCCGGGATATTTAAGGCCAAAGAAAATAGACTGGGAGATATGGCATGAGCAAGGTGATCAAGGGTGGAACGGTCGTTACGGCGGACCGGACATGGAAAGCGGATGTGCTGATCGAGGGTGAGAAGATCGTGCGCATCGGCGAGGACCTGAAGGGTGACGAGTATATTGATGCAGAGGGGGCGTATGTGATCCCCGGCGGGATTGATCCGCATACGCATCTGGAAATGCCGTTCATGGGGACCACGGCGGCGGAGACTTTTGAAAGCGGGACATGGGCGGCAGCCTGCGGCGGGACGACGATGATCGTCGATTTCTGTCTGCCGGGGGCAGATGGGTCGATCAAGAATGCGATCAATGAATGGCACCGCAAGAGCGCGCCGCAGATCTGTTCGGACGTCGGCTATCACATGGCGATCACCGGGTGGGACGAGGATGTCTTTAACGAAATGAAGGACGCCGTGGACATGGGCGTCAACTCGTTCAAGCATTTCATGGCCTACAAGGGTGCCTTGATGATCGAGGACGACGAGATGTTCGCCTCGTTCAAGCGCTGTGCGGAGTTGGGTGCGTTGCCGATGGTGCACGCGGAGAACGGCGATCTGGTGGCCGAGTTGCAGCAGAAATATTTCGACGAAGGCATCACCGGGCCGGAGGGTCATGCGTTTTCGCGTCCGCCGGAACTGGAGGGGGAAGCGGCGAACAGGGCGATCACGATTGCCGATACTGCCGGCGTGCCGCTCTACATCGTGCACGTGTCTTGCGAGCAGACCCACGAGGCGATCCGGCGGGCGCGGCAAAAGGGGATGCGGGTGTATGGCGAGCCGCTGATCCAGTTTCTGACGCTCGACGAGGGCGAGTATTTCAACAAGGACTGGGACCATGCGGCGCGGCGGGTGATGTCGCCGCCGTTCCGGTCGAAGGATCATCAGGACAGCCTTTGGGCCGGGTTGCAGGCGGGATCGTTGCAGGTGGTCGCGACGGATCACGCGGCGTTCTCGACCGAGCAGAAGCGGGCGGGGCGCGATGATTTCAGGATCATCCCCAACGGATCGAACGGGTTGGAGGAGCGTCTGGCGGTGCTGTGGACCGAAGGGGTGGAAACCGGGCGTTTGACGATGAACGAGTTCGTGGCGGCGACCTCGACCAATGTGGCGAAGATTCTGAACATCTATCCACGCAAGGGGGCGATCGTGGAGGGGGCGGATGCGGATATTGTTGTCTGGGATCCGAAGATCAGCAAGACGATCTCGCCGGCGAACCACCATTCGGTGCTGGATTACAACGTGTTCGAGGGGTTCGAGGTGCGCGCGCAGAGCCGGTTTACGCTGAGCCGGGGCGAGGTGATCTGGGCTTGGGGGCAGAACAGCCAGCCCAATCCGGGGCGCGGCAAGTTCATTCCGCGACCGGCGTTCCCGTCGGCGAATGTGGCTTTGAGCAAGTGGAAAGAGCTGAATGCGCCGAAGATGATCAAACGCGATCCGTTGAACATTCCGGCGGGGATTTGAGTGCGCGCATGAATTTTCAGACGGAGAACGGATTGGCGCGGATCAGTGGCGCGGGTGCAAACGCGGGTATGTTCGTGCGGGATCGAGGTGAGTGGCTGGCAGGTGATGAGTCGTGCCGTAGCAGATCGGACGCGCATGCCGGCGCAGATGGTGACAACGACGCGGTCCTGCCTGTTTGGTGTACCGAGGCATGAGCGCGGTTATCAGCGCCAGTGATCTGGATTTGACGTTCCAGACCAACGATGGCCCGGTTCATGCGCTCAAGGGCGTGGATCTGGACATCGCAGCGGGGGATTTCGTCAGTTTTATTGGGCCGTCGGGCTGTGGCAAGACCACTTTCCTGCGGGTGATGGCGGATCTGGAGCAGCCGACGGGCGGGGGGATTACCGTGAATGGCGTGTCTCCCGCCGAGGCCCGCAAATCGCGCAGCTATGGCTATGTGTTTCAGGCGGCGGGGCTTTATCCCTGGCGCACGATTGGCGGCAACATCCGGCTGCCGCTGGAAATTATGGGGATTCCGAAGGCGGAGCAGGCGGAGCGTGTGGCGCGGGTGCTCGAGTTGGTCGAATTGGGTGGATTCGAGAAGAAATTTCCCTGGCAGCTATCGGGGGGGATGCAACAGCGTGCGTCCATCGCGCGGGCGCTGTCGTTCGATGCGGATATTTTACTCATGGACGAGCCATTCGGCGCGCTCGACGAGATTGTGCGTGACCACCTCAATGAACAGCTGCTCAAGCTATGGGACCGGACCGGCAAGACCATCGCGTTTGTCACCCATTCGATCCCGGAGGCGGTGTATTTGAGCACGAAGATCGTAGTGATGAGCCCGCGACCGGGGCGGATCACCGATGTCATCGACAGCCCGTTGCCGCGTGCGCGACCGCTCGATATTCGCGATACGGCGGAGTTTCTGGAGATTGCGCACCGCGTGCGGGAAGGGCTGCGCGCGGGGCATGCGGATGACTGAGGCGGCTGTGCGACATGCGCCCGCGGCGACATCCCGCCCACCCTCCCGCAGGGGGATGTTTCTGTGAAGTCTGTGGTTCCGGTACTGAGCGTCATCGCGGCGATAATCGGGTTCTGGCTGCTGGCGGTGATCCCGATGAACATGCATCTGGTCGCCGATCAGGCACAGCGCGACGGGGCGGTTGTGATGCCGGACACGCCGATTGCGCGTCAGGAGGTCAGCGGCATTGCGCTCGCGGTGAAGAATCCGGATCTGATACCGCTGACTTATGATTTCAATCGTCCGCGCCTGCCCGCGCCGCAACAGGTGGCGAAGGAGATGTACGACACGATCATCGGCCAGAGGATCACCTCGAAGCGTTCACTGGTGTATCATGGCTGGGTGACGCTGGCGCCGACGCTGTTGGGGTTTGTGATCGGGACGGGGCTTGGGGTATTGCTGGCTGTCGGGATCGTTTACAGCCGGGTGATGGACCGGTCCGTGATGCCCTGGGCGATCGTGAGCCAGACCATTCCGATCCTTGCGCTGGCGCCGATGGTGATTGTGGTGTTGGGATCAATGGGCGTACAGGGGCTGTTCCCCAAATCCATCATCGCGGCGTATCTTTCGTTTTTTCCGGTCGTCGTGGGAATGGTCAAAGGTCTGCGCAGCCCCGATGCTATGCAGCTTGATCTGCTGCGCACGTACAATGCGTCGAAGTCGCAGGGGTTCTGGTCTTTGCGGCTTCCGGCCTCGGCGCCCTATTTGTTTGCTTCGTTTAAGATCGGGATCTCGGCGTCGCTGGTGGGTACCATCGTCGCCGAATTGCCGACCGGCGCGCGGGCGGGATTTGGTGCGCGGATGCTGGTGGGCGATCAATACGGGCAACCGCTTGTGTCCTGGGCGGCGCTGTTCGCGGCGGCGCTGACGGCGGCGGCACTGGTCGGGCTGTTTGGCCTGATCGAGCGGATCACGCTGCGCAGGATGGGGATGCAGGCGACATGATGATGGTGGTTCTTGCATGTGTCCTCTGGGCGCTGGGCTGGTGGTTGAACGTGCGGCTTGCCAATGGGCCGGGGTCGGAGCAGATGGCCGTGAAATTGGCAATTCCGCTGATTTTCGGCATCACGATCCTGATCGTGTGGGAGCTGCTGGTGCGTGGCTTCGGGGTGAATCCGGTGATCCTGCCCGCGCCGTCCTCGGTGATTTCGCGAATGAGCGGCGAGGGCGCGATCTTGTGGGCGGATTTCCGGCAGACGATCCTGAAAGGGGCGCTGAGCGGGTATGTGATTGGCGCGGGGGCGGCATTGGTTGTGGCGGTGATTGCGGACCGGTCGGATTTCTTGACACGGGGCATCCTGCCGGTGGGCAGCTTTATGGCGGCGCTTCCGATTGTTGGCACGGCACCTATTTTTGTCAAATGGCTGGGCAGCGATTGGGAATCGAAGGCGGCCGTTGTGGCGGTGATGGTATTTTTTCCAATTCTGGTGAACACGGTCGCGGGGCTGAAGGATACGACGGTCATGCAGCGGGATCTGATGCGGACCTATGGCGCAGGTTATTGGCCGACGCTCTTGAAGCTGCGCCTGCCCGCCGCGATGCCGTTCATTTTCAATGGTTTGAAAATCGGTACGACACTGGCGCTGATCGGGGCGATCGTTGCTGAATTTTTCGGCTCTCCGACCGTGGGGATGGGGTTTCGGATCTCGACGAGCTTTGGCCAGCTTGCGCTGGACATGGTATGGGCGGAGATTGTCGTTGCGGCGCTGGCGGGCAGCGCGCTTTATGGTCTGATGACGCTGGCGGAGAAGCGGGTGACGTTCTGGCATCCGTCGCAAAGATGAAATGACCCCGCAAACGGGGCAGAAGACACAACCAACCGACTTGGAGGTCAAAATGAAGAAACTGATGATGGCGGCGGCCTGTGCCGCGACGATGGCAACGGGACCGGTGTTTGCGGACGCCAACGAGGTGACACTGCAGCTGCAATGGGTCACGCAGGCACAATTCGCGGGGTATTACGTCGCCCTTGAAAAAGGGTTCTACGAGGAAGAAGGGCTGAACGTGACTGTTCTGGCCGGGGGGCCGGACATCGCGCCGCCGCAGGTGCTGGCGGGCGGTGGCGCGGATGCGATGCTGAACTGGATGCCGTCGGCGCTTGCCGCGCGCGAAAAGGGACTGCCGGTGGTCAACATCGCGCAACCGTTCAAGACATCCGGTTTGATGCTGACCTGCTGGAAGGATACCGGGATCAGCACTGTCGAGGATTTCAAGGGTAAGACCATCGGCGTATGGTTCTTTGGCAACGAGTACCCGTTCCTGAGCTGGATGAGCCAGGAAGGGATTTCCACCGATGGCGGCGAGGATGGCGTGACCGTGCTCAAGCAGGGTTTCAACGTCGATCCGCTGTTGCAGCGTGAGGCCGATTGCATCTCGACGATGACCTACAACGAATACGGTCAGGTCCTTGATGCGGGGGTGAATCCGGATGAGCTGATTACCTTCAAATACGAAGAGCAGGGCGTCGCGACGTTGGAGGACGGCATCTATGTGCTGGAAGAAAACCTTGCCGATCCGGTGTTCGAGGACAAGATGGTGCGGTTCGTACGGGCGTCGATGAAGGGCTGGAAGTACGCCGAGGAGAATCCGGAAGAAGCAGCTGGCATCGTTCTGGAATACGACGAGACCGGCGCACAGAACGAGGCGGCGCAGGTGCGGATGATGAACGAGATCGCCAAGCTGACCGCCGGGTCGAACGGCGCGCTGGACGAGGCCGATTTTCAGCGGACGGTGGACACCCTGCTGGCGGGCGGGTCCGATCCGGTGATCTCCAGGCAGCCAGAGGGCGCATGGACCAGCGTGATTACGGACAAGGCGCTGAACTGACGCGCGTCTGACAGCGTCTCAGGAGGGATCGGGCCGGTGTGCAAACACCGGCCCTTTTTCATGACATTCGGTGACTGGAAAACAAAAAGGGCCGGCGTTGCCACCAGCCCCGATTGCGTTCGAACAATCCGGTCTTAAAGAACGGTCACTTTGGTGCCGATCGGCACGCGCTCGTACAGGTCCTTGACGTGCTCGTTCAGCATCCGGATGCAACCGCTGGACACAGAGCGGCCAATGGACTGCGGTGCGGTGGTGCCGTGAATGCGGAAATACGTGTCTTTGCCGCCCTGAAAGAGATAAAGCGCCCGCGCGCCCAGCGGATTGCTCGGGCCGCCCGGCTGGGCTTCGGTGTTGCCGATGAAACGGCTGTACGCGGATGGGTCGCGTTCGATCATATCGTCGGTGGGGCGCCATGTGGGCCACTCTTTCTTGACCGAGATCGTGGCGGTGCCGGTGAATTCCAATCCGGCCTTGCCGACACCCACGCCATAGCGCATCGCCTGGCCGGGTGCGGTGACGTAGTAAAGGTAATAGCTGCGCGGCAGAATCAGCAACTGACCGGGCGCATATGACTGCTTGATCCGGACAACCTGAGGCGTCGGGTCAAACGCGGCGGTTTGTGCGGAAACGAATTGAGGCAGCGCGGCGGCAGCCAGGGTGCTTGCAATGAATGTACGGCGGCGCATGGGACGCTCCTTCTAACAAATTGAATTGTTTCTAATGTCGCAAATCCGAAGCCTATATCAAGCCCGGAACGAAAAAACCGGCCATTCCTAACAGAAAGGCCGGTCAAAAATTCGTGTTCTGCGGCATTCAGGTCACCCTGAGCGCCGTATCAAAACTTACGCAAGTGCGATGTTTGTCGCAGATTCGCGGCCATCACGGCCTGCTTCGATGTCGAAAGTCACTTTCTGGTTGTCGGCCAGACCTGTCAGGCCTGCGCGCTCAACGGCAGAGATGTGCACGAACACGTCTTTGCTGCCGCCATCGGGTGCGATAAAGCCGAAGCCTTTGGTAGTGTTGAACCATTTTACGGTGCCAGTAGCCATTCCGTAGTCTCCTCAATAGGTGCCATCCGCGAGAGTGCGATGGCTTGGCGTAGTCGGTCGTAGATCGAAGACTGAGCGCCGCTTACGGGAGACAGTGGGTCGAAATAGAATAACGTCTGCTAGGTCGATATGGCAGCTTGCAACGATTCGTACAAGAGGTGTGAAAGGCGTGGCGTCAATTCGGCGGAGGAACGCTCAGACCTGCAGAAACAACGCTGTTTTTCGTTGGATCACCATGTTTGCAAGGCCCTTTCAGGACTATTCGACCCTGAAATACCCCATGGATCGACCGGATTGACCCCATTTACGCCACGGCCCGGCCACTTTTGAGGGCCAATGTCCTGTGAAGATATTTTTCGCGCTATCCGTGTGCGGAACGGTAACGAGGAACGAGAAAATGAGAATTCTGGCTGTCGATGATGACCCGCTGATCCTTGATCTTTTGCGGACGGCGCTTGAGACGAGCGGTTTCGGCGATGTGACCTTCGCGTCGAGCGCGGAGGAAGCTTTCGAGGTGCTGGACTGGACGCAGACGCCTTTTGACGCATTTCTGCTGGATATCTTGCTGTATGAAACGAATGGAATCGAACTGTGCCGGCAAATTCGGGGTCGAAAGGAATACCGCGCGACGCCGATCATCATGATGACGTCGAGCCGGGCGCACGATATGATGGCACGGGCGTTCGCGGCAGGTGCAACTGATTTCGTGCAGAAACCGTTCGACGGTCTTGAACTGGGTACGCGCGTCAACATGGCTGCGATGCTGAGCGAAAGCCTGCGCCGCGAACAGATTGCGCGCCATGAAATGACCGAACTCAGCCGGCGTTCTGCAATTTCGTTCGACGAGCCTTTTACCCTTGGGTCGGCAAACGGTGCTCAACCGCTTCTCGCTCTCGAAAATAACCTTTTGCGCAAGGGGGATGCGCTTTATGCGATGACGCTGTTTTGCGTGCGGATTGACGAGGCTGTTGCGCTTTACCGCAGTACGACGCCGGCGCAGTTCCGCGAGATCGTGGAGGGCTTTGGGGCGGCGCTGTCCTGTGCCATCGACACCGACACCATTCGGTTTGCCCATGCGGGACGGGGCGTGATCGTGGCGGTGGCTTACCGGCGCGAACGTCTGAACCTCACCGAGATGATGGCGGGGTTGCAGCAGGCGCTTGATGAGAATTGGGATGCGCATGCGACCGGTCTTGAGGCTAACGTGCCATTTACCGTTGAACAAATGGGCCACCAACGGCTTTGGTCCGGAAAATCCGCGGCGACAGCGTTGCGCGGTGTCCACGGACAAGCGGATTTGCGGGCGCAAAGCGATCCCGATGAAGTGGATAATCTGTTTACCAAGTTGTCCAAGCGGATCAAGGCGCGATAACGCGAAGGCCGTGCCGGTTGTTCATTGAAAAGGGCGGCCCGCTGTGGCCGCCCTTGGTGTTCGTCCAAAGTGTATCAGCGCGCGAACTTCTTGTGCTTGAGGCGTTTTGGTTCCAGAGCGTCGGCGCCCAACCGGCGTTTCTTGTCCTCTTCGTAATCCTCGAAGTTGCCTTCGAACCATTCCACATGCGCCTCGCCCTCGAAGGCGAGAATATGCGTGCAGATCCGGTCGAGGAAGAAACGGTCGTGCGAAATGACGACAGCGCATCCGGCAAAATCGACCAGCGCATCTTCGAGCGCGCGGAGCGTTTCGACATCGAGATCGTTCGTCGGCTCGTCAAGCAGCAGGACGTTGCCGCCCGATTTCAGCAGCCGGGCCATGTGCACGCGGTTGCGCTCCCCGCCCGACAGCAAGCCCACTTTCTTTTGCTGGTCGCTGCCCTTGAAATTGAAGGACGAGCAATAGGCGCGCGAATTGACTTCGGCATCGCCGAGCGCGATCAGCTCGGCGCCGCCGGTGATCGCTTGCCAGACGTTGTCATCAGCGTTCAGATCGTCGCGCGATTGGTCGACGTAGGACAGATCGACCGTTTCGCCCACTTCGATGGTGCCGGCATCCGGTTTTTCCTGACCGGTCAGCATTTTGAACAACGTCGATTTGCCGGCGCCGTTGGGGCCGATAACGCCGACGATGCCACCGGGTGGCAAGGAAAAGTCCAGGTTTTCGACGAGCAGCTTGTCGCCCATCGCCTTGGTCAGCCCTTCCACGTCGATCACCTTATTGCCAAGACGCTGACCGTTGGGAATGACGATCTGGGCGTTGGCGAGCTTTTCACGCTCGGATTGATCGGCCATCTCGTTGTAGGACTTGATCCGTGCCTTTGATTTCGACTGGCGGGCCTTGGCCCCCTGCCGCATCCATTCCAATTCGCGCTCCAGTGTTTTCTGGCGCGATTTGTCCTCGCGTGTTTCCTGCGCAAGACGCTTGGCCTTCTGCTCCAGCCAGTCGGAATAATTACCCTCGTTCGGGATGCCGCGACCGCGGTCCAGTTCGAGAATCCAGCTGGTGATGTCGTCGAGGAAGTAGCGGTCGTGGGTGACGATCAGGATCGTTCCCTTGTACGCCATCAGGTGCTGTTGCAGCCATGCGATGGTTTCCGCATCAAGGTGGTTGGTCGGCTCGTCGAGCAGCAACATTTCGGGCGCTTCGAGCAGCAGTTTGCACAGCGCCACACGGCGCGCCTCGCCGCCTGACAACTTGGACACGTCGGCATCGTCGGGCGGGCAGCGCAAGGCTTCGAGCGACACGTCGATCTGGCTGTCGAGATCCCACAAGTTCTCAGCATCGATCTGGTCTTGCAACGCGGCCATTTCGTCGGCCGTTTCATCCGAGTAGTTCATCGCCAGTTCGTTGTAGCGATCAAGGATCGCCTTTTTTTCGGCCACACCCAACATGACGTTTTCGCGCACCGTAAGTGCCGGATCCAGCTTTGGCTCCTGCGGCAGATAGCCGACCTTCGCGCCCTCGGCGACCCAGGCCTCGCCGGTGAAATCCTTGTCGATTCCCGCCATGATCTTCATCAGCGTGGATTTACCCGCGCCGTTGACACCGACGACGCCGATCTTGACGCCGGGCAGGAAATTCAGGTGGATGTTTTCAAAGCACTTCTTGCCCCCGGGATAGGTCTTGGAGACGCCTTGCATGTGATAGACGTATTGATAAGCGGCCATGGCAGAGAATCCTCGCGCGTGTCAGGGTTTGGACTGCCATATCTGCCGGTGCGGGCAAGATCAACGTGGTGCGTCTGCCGCGCCGGGTCGTTGCCGGTCCGGTCAGCGGTCTTTGGATGTCAGATTGACAAACGGCTGCAAAGACAGTCCCTTCTGCCCCTGAACAACCTCAGGGGCCGATTTTCGTTTTGCGCTATGATTTGCCATTCGCGGCCCGCGGCCAGACGATTGGCCTGCTGGGCGGGTCTTTCGATCCGGCCCATGCAGGTCACGCCCATATCACCCGCGAGGCGCTCAAACGGTTCGGGCTGGATGCGGTATGGTGGCTTGTCAGCCCCGGTAACCCGCTGAAAACACACGGACCCGCACCGATGCAGGAGCGCCTGATCCATGCGCGTTGCGTCATGAACCACCCGCGCGTGACAGTAACGGATATCGAGGCGCGGCTGGGCACCAGATACACAGCCGAAACGCTGCGCCATATCCAGCGGCTGTACCCCGGACGGCGGTTCGTGTGGCTGATGGGGGCTGACAATCTGGCCCAGTTCCACATGTGGCAGGATTGGCGCGGCATTATGCACCGGGTGCCCTTGGGTATTCTCGCGCGACCGGGGCAGCGGATTTCGGCGCGGATGAGCAAGGCCGCGTCGGTTTATGCCCGCGACCGCGTCCCGGCGCGGGCAAGTCAGTTGCTGGCCCGCGCGGATCCACCGGCGTGGTGCTTTGTCAACGTTCCGATGATGGATGTATCCTCGTCCGCAATCCGCGCTGCGGGCGGTTGGTCATCGCAGGCGGGTTGAGGCGATGCCCGCGCCAAGGATGACAACCAGCCCGGTCCACGTCCAGATATCCGGCAGATCGCCGAACACCAGCCATCCCAGCCCGACAGCTGCAATCAGTTGAAAATAGACCAGTGGCGCCAGTCGCGTGGCGGGCGCATGGGCATAGGCGAACAGCAACAACAGGTTGCCCAGCATCGAGCACAGCGCGGACAGGCTTGCCAGACCCGCCACCGTCGCTGTCGCGGGCGGTGCATTGGCAAGGCCCAGAGGCAGCAACAGGATCGCCGCGATCACAAGCTGCGTAAAGGTTAGCGACAAGGGGCTGCCGAGATGGCCAAGCCAGCGGGACATGGTCAGAAACACGCCGTAACAGACCCCTGCGAGCACCGCCCAAAGCAGACCGGCACTTGCCCCCATGCCGGGACGTACCACGATCAAGACCCCGAGAAAGCCAACCAGGATCAATGCTGATCGTAATCGTGTCACGGTCTCGCGCAGGAAGACGGCGGCCAGCACATAGCTCATCAACGGTCCGATGAAGAACGCGGCGAAGACGGTCGCGATCTGTTCGGTGCGCAGGGCCGTCTGTATCGCGCTGATCCCTGCGGCGAGCGTCGCGGCGCGGACCCAGATCCGCCAGTCGCGCAGAAGTCGCCAGGCACCGCGCGGCACGAAGGGAAGGACGATCACCGCCCCGACGGCAAAGCGCGACCACGCCACGAAAAGCGGCGCAACACCAAGCTGTTGCGTCAGCACCTTTCCCGCGCTGTCCCCCGCAGGGATCAGCGACATGGCGACGAACATGATGAAAACGGCGCGGCGCATCCGGCAGTGGCTATCACTTGATGGTGCGGGAGGTAATCCCCGTTTTTACGGCCCTTGTCGTCGAGGGGGATCATGCGATACCTCTTGGCCATGAAGAACAGTTTTTCAAGACGCCGCTTTCTGACGACTGCCGCCGCTGGCCTTGTCGCCGCGCGCGCGGCGCACGCCGCGCCCCCGGAAGCATCGCTGCGCCCCGTTCTGCGCGGGGAGGATTTTTTCAAACGCGCGGTGCGCAGTGTCGATGAGATACTCTCGGACGCACGGTTGGCGGGTAAAGTCTCTTTCGCTGTCGCCGATGCCGCGACGGGCCTGCCGCTCGAAACGCACAGCTCAGAGATCGCCAGACCGCCCGCCAGCGTCGCCAAGGCACTGACGGCGCTGTACGCACTGGACGCCCTCGGTGCGGAACATCGTTTCGAGACCCGCCTGTTTGCCACCGGCGGTGTCGTGAACGGCGAAATCGAGGGCGATCTTGTGCTCGTCGGCGGCGGTGACCCGACGCTTGATACGGACACGCTGGCCGGTATGGCCGCCGATCTCAAGGCGGCGGGGATCATCGGCGTGAAGGGCGGGTTCAAGATCTACGAAGGTGCGTTGCCCACAATGCCCCGGATCGATCCCGAACAACCCGATCAGGTCGGCTACAATCCCGGCGTTTCGGGGCTGGCGCTTAATTACAACCGGGTGCATTTTGAATGGAAACGCGCGAACGGAAAATACAGCGTTACGATGGAAGGCCGGTCCGCCAGATACAGACCCGCCGTTCGGATGGCCGCCATGCAGCTGCGCGACCGGGCCGCGCCCGTGTACACCTACGAAGATCAAGGCGGCGTAGATGTCTGGACCGTCGCGCGTGGTGCGTTGGGCAGCGGCGGGGCACGATGGCTTCCGGTGCGCAAGCCGGGTCTCTACGCCGGCGAAGTATTTGCCAGCGTTGCCGGTTCGCACGGCATCAGGCTCAAAGCCCCCGAACTGGTGGAATCCCTGCCCAAGGGCGAGACGCTTGTGCGCCACCAAAGTGCCGATCTGCGTCGGATCCTGCGCGACATGCTGAAATGGTCGACCAATCTGACCGCCGAAATGGTCGGCCTGGCCGCGACCAGGGCGCGCGATGGAAAACCGGACAGCCTGCGCGCCTCCGCAGATGCCATGAACGCTTGGGCCAGACACTCGCTCGGCATGCAAAGCGTGGCTCTGGTCGATCATTCGGGCCTCGGCGACGATAGCCGTCTGACCGCTGCGGACATGGTTACGGCACTGGTAAAGGTGCACGGCAGTGGCCTGCGCGAGATCCTCAAGCCGATCGCATTGCGTGACGAAAAATACCGTGTCGTGAAAGATCACCCGATCAAGGTGGATGCCAAAACCGGCACGCTCAATTTCGTCTCCGCCCTCGCAGGCTACCTGACGTCGCCGGACGGCACCGTGATGGCCTTCGCGATCTTCGCCGCAGACCAGGACATCCGCGCCACGATCAGCCGCGCGGAACGCGAGGGGCCTCCGGGAGGCAAGGCCTGGAATGGTCGCGCCAAACGCATGCAGCAAGCGTTGCTCGAACGGTGGGGCGTGCTCTACGGCGCTTGAGCCATGCCCCCCTATTTCTTTTGGCCGAAAATATCCCGGGGGAATCGCCCGTCAGGACGATGGGGGCTGGCCCCCTGGCTGGCCTGATCAGTCCGCGTTACGTCAGATGTCGCGCCCTGGCGCCCCGTTCGATCGCTGCAGCATGCAGCCGGTCGATCGTCAGCTCATAGCGCATCTCTTCGAGCAGGCGCAGTTCGGTTTCCTCAAGCCTGCCGTCCGCCGCTGCTACATCGCAGGCCAGCGCATAGGCGGTCTCATGCAATCGTTCGGGCAAGGCATTGCGCACGAGGCCGAAGAGCGCGTCGAGCCCATCTTCCTGTTCGAACAGATCGAATACCATCTGGCTGACCGTCTTGATCCGGTCCACGTCGAATTCCGCGAAAATCGGCAACAGGTTCACGGCGGCCTGTATCTTGATCAGTTCCGTCGTGCCGATGTTCTCGTCCGATGCGGAAACGGCGACCATGACGGCAACGAGGCAATCCTGTGCGCTGAGCGAAAATGAGGTGTCATCTGTCATCGGGTGATCCTTTGGGCGTGCGGTGATACCGTGCAGATTATTGACGCCAACAGGGTGACGCAATAGACGACCCTCACCTGCGCGCTGGGGCGCGGGCAGTTATCTTCGGGAAGTTTGACATGACTGAGACGCGGGATGCAGCGATGCAGAGCAAGGCGTGGCCCTTTGAAGAGGCGCGCCGGGTACTGAAACGCTATCAGTCGAAACCGCCCGAAAAGGGTTTCGTGCTGTTCGAAACCGGCTATGGCCCATCGGGGCTGCCGCACATCGGCACGTTCGGCGAGGTTGCGCGCACCACGATGATCCGCCGCGCCTTCGAAGAGATCAGCGATATTCCGACCAAGCTCATCTGTTTCTCCGACGATCTGGACGGAATGCGCAAGGTGCCGTCGAACGTGCCGGATACAGAGGCGCTGGCGGCGCATCTGCACAAGCCGCTGACATCGGTGCCCGATCCGTTCGGCAAATACGAAAGCTTCGGCCATCACAACAACGCCATGCTGCGGCGGTTCCTCGATACGTTCGGGTTCGAATATGAATTCATCTCCGCCAAGGATTTCTACGGCGATGGGCGATTCGACGAGATCCTGTTGCGCGCGGCGGAAAAATACGACGAGATCATGGAGGTCATGCTCAAATCATTGCGCGAGGAGCGGCGGCAAACCTATTCCATCTTCCTGCCGATCCACCCTGAAACAAGGCGTGTCATGTATGTGCCGATGAAAGAGGTAAATGCGGAAAAAGGCACGATCACCTTCGACACGCCCGAGGGGGAGGAAATGACGCTGCCGGTCACTGGCGGACATGTGAAGTTGCAGTGGAAGCCCGATTTCGGTGCGCGGTGGGCGGCACTTGGCGTCGATTTCGAAATGTACGGTAAGGACCACTCGACCAACACCCCGATCTACGACGCAATCTGTCGGATCCTCGGTGCCAAGGCGCCCGAGCATTTCACCTACGAGCTGTTCCTCGACGAGAACGGTCAGAAAATCTCGAAATCCTCTGGCAATGGCCTGACGATCGACGAATGGCTGACCTACGCCAGCACAGAATCGCTGTCGTATTTCATGTATCTCAAACCCAAGACGGCGAAACGGATGTATTTCGATGTCATCCCCAAGGCGATGGATGAATACGACCAGCAGTTGCGCGCCTATCACACGCAAGACATCAAGGCGCAGCTTAACAATCCGGTGTGGCATATCCACGGCGGTGACGTGCCGCAGTCGGACATGGTGGTACCGTTTTCGATGCTGCTCAACCTTGCGTCCGTGTCGTCGGCGCAGGATAAATCGCAGCTTTGGGGATTTATACAACGCTACGCGCCGGATGCGACACCCGAAAGCAACCCCGGCATGGACGCCGCCGCCGGATATGCGGTGCGGTATTTCAACGATTTTGTGAAGCCGAAAAAGCAGTACCGTGCGCCTGGCGATTTGGAGCGCGAGGCGCTGGAGGACCTGCGTGCGCGGCTGGTCGCCTGGAAGGGCGGGCTGGACGCCGAGGCGCTGCAATCCGAAGTCTTCGCTTGCGGGCGCGAGCGGTTCGAACCGCTGCGCGATTGGTTCACGGCCCTGTATGAGGTGCTGCTGGGGGCCAGCCAGGGGCCGCGCTTTGGCGGGTTCATCGCACTGTATGGCGTCGACGAGACTATCGCGTTGATCGACGACGCGTTGGCCGGAAAGCTGATCACGGCGTGAAACTCTTGCCCTTTGTCCGGCGTGCCTTAGCATCAGGTGGGTCGGACAATGGGAGTTGCGCGATGAGAACAATGCTTCAGGCAGCGGCGTTTTGCCTTGCAGGAACGGCGAGCGCGTTCGGGCAGGGCGCCGAGATCACGGACACGATCAATCGGCAGTTCGAGGCGTTCAAGGCAGATGATTTCGCCACGGCTTTCGACTTCGCCAGCCCGACGCTTCAGCGGTTTTTCCAGACCCCCGAAAACTTCGGTCAAATGGTCACGCAGGGCTATCCGATGGTATGGCGGCCGGCGCGGGTGCAATACCTTGATCTGCGCCAAGAAGGCGGGGTGTGGTGGCAGAGGGTGATGATTACCGATCAGAAGGGCGCGTTTCACGTCCTGGAATACCGCATGGAGCAGACCGATGCGGGCTGGCGGATCAGTGGTGTTCAGATCCTCGATGCACCGGGCGCCGCCGTCTGAGGCGCAACGCCACCGTGACGGTGCCATAGCGGCACTTTAACCGCACGTTGATATTTCCCAATCCTGTTCCGGCACCTGCGCCGGAGAAGCGCAAAGGGATATGATATGAACAAGGCGATCACCGACGGCATCACATTCACGCCGACCCCCTATTCGGAGGGGCTGAACGTATACTCGAGCGGGGATGGCACGCCGGGCTCGCCAAGCTATGCCACATCTGGAAGCGGCGCCTATGTGCCGGCGGATCAGGATTTCGGCGGTGCGCTCGAGATTCAGAAAACACAAAACACGCAGCGCCTGCGCTATAAAGGCGAGACACCGATCATTCCGGGCTGCTATTTGCAGATCAAGGTGCGGATCAAGGCGGTCAGCGGCAACCTTCCCAGCGTTCGTATTGCCGCCTATGCAGCGCGGGCGAACGGAAGCGCAGTACCGGGTGTGAGCACGGTCGGCAATACCGTGCCACTGACCAGCTATGGCGAAGTTGTCGAAGTCAGCGCGATTGTCGGCATCGGCAACCGGACCGGCGTTGACATGGTTTGGGGTGCGTCTGCGGATTATGGCCATTTCGGCATCGACCTGATCGGCCAGAATGGCGGGGTCGTCCGGGTGGACGATATCGAGATCAATGACATCTCGTCGGTGTTTCTCGGCGATGCCGTGGCGACAGTCGACGTGCGCGACTACGGTGCCATTGGGGACGGCACGACAGATGACACGGCAGCGTTCGAGGCGGCGAACTCTGCCGCGAACGGCCGCACCGTCTTCATCCCCGATGGTGTTTTCCGGCTGAACGGAAGCGTGACCTTCGATGCGCCGACGCATTTCACGGGCACGGTGACAATGCCGACAGCGGCGGTGCTGTTGCTGCGGCAGAATTACGATCTGCCCAACTATATCAGCGCATTCGGCAACGAAGAACTGGCGTTTCGCAAGGCATTCCAGGCGCTGCTGAACAACTCCGATCACGATTCTCTGGATCTGGGCGGCCGCAAGGTGGCGCTGACCGGGCCGGTGGATATGAAGGCGGCGGTGCCGGATCTGACGCGCTATGCGACGCGGCGGGTGATCCACAACGGTCAGCTTCTCGCGCTGTCGGACGGGGATTGGGCCACGACGACGATCAACGCCCAGGCGACGTACGATCCGGACAATCCGCGCACGCTTACCAATGTGGCCAATGTCGCGAACATCCCGATCGGGTCGCGGGTCAGCGGTGCGGGCGTCGGGCGCGAGATCTATGTGCGCGGCAAAAGCGTGGCGCGCGGCGAGCTGACGATGAACGCCCCGCTCTACGATGCCGCCGGTACGCAGAACTTCACCTTTCGGCGCTACAAATACATTCTTGATTTCAGCGGCTTCGAGGTCCTGAGCAAATTCGTGCTGCGCGATATCGAGTTTCAGTGTTCGGCGGTCTGTAGCGGCATCATGCTGGCGAACGCAGGGACGATTTTTACGGTGCGGGATTGCTTTATCACGACACCGAAGGACCGTGGTATCACGTCGATGGGCGGCGGCTGTCAGGGGATGTTTGTAGAGGGGTGCAATTTCCTGTCGAACGAGGATTCGCTGGGCGTGGCGCAGCGCAGCAGCATCGCGATGAACGTCAATGCCAACGATGCCAAGATACGGCAGAACCGGGCGACACGATTCAAGCATTTTGCCGTGCTGTCGGGCAAGAACCACCTGCTGACGGGAAATCACTTCTTTCAGGGCGACACCGTTGAGAACGGGATACGCTCGGCCGGGGTGGTTCTGTCGGAGGCCTATGCGTCCTGCATCTTTTCCGGGAACTACTGTGACAACGCCTATTTCGAGTGGACGAACGAGCGTGACCCCTCGCCGCGTTTCACCAGCGGATATTCGTTCAGCGCAATGGAGATCACCAGCAACGTGTTCCTGTCGGGCGAGGTCGAACCGAGCTTCAGCTATCTCGTGATCAAACCTTACGGCGCGGACCATTTCATCACCGGGTTGAATGTCACCGGCAACCAGTTCCGCAGCATCAACGGATTCATCAACCGCGCAGAGCATGTGGACACCAGTATCGCAGACCTCGATTACAGCAGGATGCGCAACATCCGTTTTGAGGGGAACGCGTTCTTTGGTGTGGCGCAGCCTGTTGCCAGCCCGCTGCACATCGAACACACGGAGAATTCACACGAACAGACATGGGTTGTCGATACGGGGACCGGTCTGCCGTTCGGGGCGCGGTCGCTGAGTGTTGATGCGGTGGTCGTGCGCGGCGGGGTGCGCAATACCAATAATGCGCTGGTGTTCAGCAATCCGTTCGTGCGGGCGCAGCAGGGGCCGAATTCGGATCGGGTTCACGTCGTGTGGAACACGCCGGTGAAGGGCAAGATCGGCGTAACGGTGCGGATGGACAACGATCTGGTGTGACCTTTCCGGCCCCGGCGTCTTGCGTCGGGGCCTGTTTCAGAAATCCCGCCAAAGGCCGATCTTGACCGCGCTGTTGCGCAGGTTCCCGATCTCGCTTTCCGTACCGATCTGAATGCGGAATTTGGTGAACTTCGGCGACAGAACCAAAGACGGTGCAAATGTGCCGAATGTATCTCCGTTCAGATATCCGGAATAAAGCTGCACCATTCCCGCGGTTGTTTCTGTAAAATTGATACCGACCGTGGTATCGATTTTACCCAGATGCAGCGCATAAGTCAGATCCCAGACAACCGCCGCGTCGACCGCGATCCAGCCGGTTTTTTCGGTGATCTCAATACCGCGCCCCCAACTGAGCCCGGTGCGGATATGCGGCAGGACGACATCACCGGCCCAGTTGGCACCGATACCCACATCGTAGGCCCATTTCGATTTTCGATCCGTCGGCCCCAGCGCGCGCCGGATGGACAGCGTGGCATAGCCGCCGTGCGGACCATAGCGCGGGCGCAAGAAACCGATATCGGCGATTATGGTCGTTTTGGATGTCAGGCCATATTCAAGGTAAGTCTGACTCGTGGTATCGAGGGAGTGGGTGCTGGTAAACGAGGTCGAATTGAAGCTTGCTCCTTTGTCGCGTAGCCATGCACCAGCATCCGCTTGGCCCGCACAGCAACAAACAAATAGCAAAGCGACAAGGCGAGGCAGCACAGGCAAGGTTCTCCTGTGTTCGAAGTTGATTAACTATGGTTAATAAACGGTTACCCTGAAGGGGCCTCCCAAGAAAAAAGGCCCGGCAAATGCCGGGCCCTCGTCAATTCAGATACGGATGCTGTTACGCGTTGACACTGCCGCCACGCGGGCCGGCGATCAGCCAGACGATAAAGCCGACGACCGGGAACACCAGGATACCAATGGTCCACAGGATCTTGCTCAGGCCCGAGGCGCTGGAGGTGAAGACCTGGTAGATCGCGTAAATGTCGGCGATGAGGATGATGAGTCCGAGAAGACCATATTCCATTTGATGTTCCTTCTTTGCTGCATTTGCTATTGGGGACTGAACACGTGACCCTCGGAAATTGTTCCGCAGAGTTGCGACATTTTGTCATGGGGAGCGGTATATCGGTGCGCACACTGCTGGTGGATGGGTCCAACGTCCTGTATTGGCGCGGCGCTGGGCCGGATATGGAAACTGTGCGGCTGGTGACCGATGCGCTGCGGATGCGCGGCCATGTACCTTTGGTTCTTTTCGATCACAGTGTGGGACGGATAAGGGGGGACCGGGCACTGCATGATGCGCTGGATCTGCGCGCGGACGCGGTCAGGGTCATGCCACGCGGAACCCCTGCCGACGGGGCGTTGCTGGCTCATGCGGACGCCGAAGGGCTTCAGATCGTGAGCCGTGACCGATTTCGGGTCTGGGCATCAGAGGTCCCGAATCTGCGCAGGAATTGGCTGGTTACCGGACGGATTGAAAAAGGCGGGCGCGTCAGCCTGTCGAAAAAGCTGCGGCGCCCGCCCGTTTAGCGTGCCGGTTTAGCGGCCTTTGCGGCGTTTGACTCCGCCGCGCATCCCGCCGCGTCCCATGGTGCTGCGCCCGGACGCCTTGTGCGCGTCGTCCACGGCCTTTTCCACCGCGTACTGGCGTGCCATCGGATCATCGGCAACCGCCAGATCGACAGTCTCCAGCCGCTTGACCTCATCACGCAGGCGCGCGGCCTCTTCGAATTCGAGGTTTTCGGCGGCCTTTCGCATGTCGGTGCGCAACCCGTCGAGCACGGCCTGCAGATTGCCGCCCGCCAGCGGATTGTCGACTTTTGCTGTCACACGGTTTTGATCGGTATCGCCCTTGTAGAGCCCGGCGAGGATGTCCTCTACGTTCTTCTTGACTGTCGTCGGTGTGATGCCGTGCTCTTCGTTATAAGCAACCTGCTTGGCGCGGCGCCTCTCGGTCTCGCCCATCGCCCGCTCCATCGAGCCGGTGATGCGGTCGGCGTACATTATGACGCGCCCGTCGGCGTTGCGCGCGGCCCGTCCGATGGTCTGGATCAGCGACGTTTCCGAGCGCAGGAAACCTTCCTTGTCCGCGTCCAGAATCGCCACCAGCCCGCATTCGGGAATATCCAGACCCTCGCGCAGAAGGTTGATCCCGATCAGCACGTCGAAGGCCCCCAAGCGCAGATCGCGCAGGATCTCGATCCGCTCGATCGTGTCGATGTCAGAGTGCATGTAGCGCACGCGAATGCCCTGTTCGTGCATGTACTCGGTCAGATCCTCGGCCATCCGCTTGGTCAAAGTGGTACACAGCGTGCGGTAGCCGTCGGCGGCCACGCGGCGCACCTCGTCCAGCAGATCGTCGACCTGCATCTCGACGGGGCGGATCTCGATCCTGGGGTCGATCAGGCCTGTTGGTCGAATGATCTGTTCGGTAAAGACGCCGCCCGCCTGTTCCAGCTCCCACGCGGCGGGGGTGGCGGATACAAACACCGATTGCGGGCGCATGGCATCCCATTCCTCGAACTTCAGCGGACGGTTGTCCATGCACGACGGCAGGCGGAAGCCGTGTTCGGCCAGCGTCATCTTGCGCCGGAAGTCACCTTTGTACATACCGCCGATCTGCGGCACGCTGACGTGGGATTCATCGGCAAAGACGATTGCAGTGTCGGGAATGAACTCGAACAGGGTGGGGGGCGGCTCACCGGGTGCGCGGCCCGTCAGATAGCGCGAGTAGTTCTCGATCCCGTTGCACACGCCGGTGGCCTCCAGCATCTCCAGATCAAAGTTCGTGCGCTGTTCCAGTCGCTGCGCTTCCAGCAGTTTGCCGTCGCCGACAAGCTGGTCGAGCCGCTGGCGCAGCTCTTTCTTGATGCCGATGATCGCCTGATTCATCGTGGGCTTCGGCGTCACATAGTGGCTGTTGGCGTAGATGCGGATCTGTTCCATCGTGCCGGTTTTCTCGCCGGTCAGTGGATCGAATTCGGTGATCGCCTCAAGCTCTTCCCCGAAGAACGACAGCTTCCAGGCCCGGTCATCGAGGTGCGCGGGAAAGATCTCGAGGCTGTCGCCGCGCACCCGGAATGCGCCGCGCTGGAACGACGCGTCGTTGCGCCGGTATGCCTGTGCCACCAGATCCGCGATCACCTGCCGCTGGTCGTAGGATTGTCCGACCTTGAGATCCTGCGTCATCGCGCCGTAGGTCTCGACCGAGCCGATGCCGTAGATGCACGACACGGACGCGACGATGATCACGTCGTCGCGCTCCAACAGCGCGCGGGTGGCGGAGTGGCGCATCCGGTCGATCTGTTCGTTGATCTGGCTTTCCTTCTCGATGAAGGTATCCGAGCGCGCGACATAGGCTTCAGGCTGGTAGTAATCATAGTAGCTGACGAAATACTCGACCGCGTTGTCCGGAAAGAACCCCTTGAACTCACCGTACAGTTGTGCGGCCAGCGTCTTGTTCGGGGCGAGGATGATCGCGGGGCGTTGTGTTTCTTCGATCACCTTGGCCATGGTGAATGTCTTGCCCGTGCCCGTCGCCCCCAGCAGCACCTGATCGCGCTCGCCTGCATCCACACCCTCGGACAGTTCCTTGATCGCCATCGGTTGATCGCCCGCCGGCTCGAACTCCGTCGCGAGGCGGAACCGCTTGCCGCCTTCCAGCTTGGGACGGTTGCGCACGTCGGGAGCAGGGTTGGCCAGAACGGTGGTCGCTTCGCTTCTGTCGGAGTGGGCGTAGGGCATGGCAGGACTTTCTCTCAGGCGTCCGCTATAGGTGTCATCTTTGGGGCCGCGTTCAAGGGCTGTGTGGTATGTGCTGACAGAAACTGTCAGGTGGGCCCGCAGTCGCGCTCTTGATCGTGTGGCACCCGCGTGCCATATCCGGTGCATCAACTGACGGAGAGTGTCCGATGCGCGCCAGAATCTACCAGCCAGCCCGAACCGCCATGTCCTCCGGTACGGCAAAAACCCATAGATGGATTCTCGAGTTCGCGCCCGCCGAGGCACGTGAGGTCGATCCGTTGATGGGCTGGACCTCTTCAACGGATACGCAAAGTCAGGTTAGATTGCAGTTCGACACCCGCGAAGAGGCGGTCGAGTATGCCAAGGAGCACGATATTGACGTGCAGGTGCAGGATCCGAACCGCCGTAAGCCCAATATCCGGGCAGGAGGCTATGGCGAGAATTTCGCGACCGGCCGTCGGGGGGCGTGGACGCACTAGTCGGTCCTATTGGATTGAGCCAGAGTGTTCGCGGAGTTGAAGAGATCGAGTGAAATACCTTTTCGAAAGGGTTCAATGCAGTCGTTTTGCACGTCTCCGTACCGGTCTGGTGCGGTAGATGACGCGGGAGAAGGTCAGAATGGCATGATCGTGCGCCCGTTCGCTGTTCTGATATCGTCAACGCCCAGCGGAGCCCGCACGCTATGACCATCGCCTATCTCGTCACCCATTCCGGCAGTTTTCATGCGGATGAGCTTTTGTCTTCTGTCATTCTGGCGCGTCTGTTCCCCTTGGCCGAATTGGTGCGCACGCGGGACAAAAGCTGGACTGCACCGGCCCCGGACAGGATCATCTTCGATGTCGGGGGCGGGTTTAATGCGGCGGCGCAAATTTTCGACCACCACCAGCGGCCCAACCCCTTGCGGACCGATGGCCGGCCCTACAGCTCGTTCGGTTTGATCTGGGCGCAGTATGGCCGCGACTACCTGCTTGCGATGGACGTGCCAGAGCACGACATTGAAGCGATCCACAACGGGTTGGACGACGGGTTCGTCTTGCCCATCGATTTGCTTGACAACGGGGCCGTGAATGCCGCCGAGGCGGGGCCGTTGTTTGCAGGGCTGACCCTTCCGGTGCTGCTGGAGAGCCTCAGGCCCGTCTTTGATGTCCGCGAGACTTTCGCCGACGACCGCGCATTCCGGGACGCGCAGCCCATCGCCGGCGCGCTCTTCGAGGCGCAGGTCAGGCACCGGGCGGCGGAACACCGGGCGCTTTCCGTGATCCAGACGGCGGTCGCGGCCGCCGGTGACGGGCGTGTTCTCGAGTTGCCGATGGGCATGCCATTTCGCGCGGCCGTCGAAGCGATGGGCGCGGATCACCTGCTGTTCGTGGTCCACCCGCGCGGCACCGACTGGGCGCTTACCACGATCCGCACGGGCGACGACACGTTCGACAATCGCGCGGATCTACCTGCGGCCTGGGCCGGATTGACCGATGAAGCACTCGAAGCGGCAAGCGGGGTCGCCGGGGCGCGGTTCTGTCACAACGGACGGTTCATCGCGGTGGCGGCCACGCGCACGGCGGTGGTCGAAATGGCAGATATCGCAGTCAGGGAAGCCCTGGGTTAGACTGCCCTTTGTCGCGGCGGGCTGTCGGGATGCGCCGCGACCAACCGGGCCGCAACGAACAGTTCCATGGCGTCAGCATAGGATCAGGTGTCGCGGCTGCGCGGCTGTAAGGTTTTCGTCAGGTTGAGGTGGTCAGGAGCACTGTACGCAATAGCGCAGGTTCCGAATTATGATCCCCACACACGCCATTCACGCAGGTGTTGCACGGTTTCGCGGCACGGTCAGTCTGACACCCACGCAGCTTACCGGTCTCTCGGTCTTCTTCATCTTCTGTTTTTACAATGCCACTTTCTGGTCGACGGCTGTCGCAATCTTTGCGGGGCATCCGCTGTCGTTTGCGGGGTATGTCCTCGCGGTTTTCCTTCTGCTCTTCGCGGCCTTCAGTCTTTTTGCCTACCCTTGGGCGGTGAAGCCTTTTCTTGCCTTCATCCTGATTCTCAGCGCCGTTACGTCCTATTACATGGATCGTCTTGGTGTGATCGTCGACCGCGATATGATCCAGAATGCGATGGTGACAACAGTCACGGAATCCAAACATCTGATCACCTTCGATTTCGTGTCCCATGTGGTTCTCTGGGGTATTGTGCCCGCCGTGTTGGTGGCATGCGTGCGGATCCGGCGGCACGGGGCGCTGCGAACGGTTGTCGGGCCGGTGGTGGCGTTCGCGGCAAGCCTCGCGCTGGCGGCGGGTCTGCTGATGGCGGATCTGAAATCGTATGCGTCGATCCTGCGCGAGCGCAAGGATTTGATGAGCAGTTTTCAGCCCGGTGCACCGCTGGTGGGTGCGATCCGCTATGCCCGGATGATGTCGCGCACGGCGAATGTACCCGTTGCATCGATTGGCGAGGATGCACGCAAGGGGGCGTCCCATCCGGACCGTGGCAAACCGCTTCTGGTCCTCGTCGTCGCTGGCGAAACTGCCCGCGCGCAGAACTTCAGCCTCAATGGCTATGCACGAGAAACAAACCCAGGGCTTGCCGCCCTGCCGGTTGTCAGTTTCGCCAATGTGGCATCGTGCGGGACCGCGACGGCGACATCTTTGCCCTGCATGTTCTCGAAATTCACCCGCAGAGGATACTCGTACGAAAAAGGCATATCGCACGAGAATGTTCTGGATGTGCTGAGCCATGCGGGGCTGCATGTCGAATGGTGGGACAACAATACCGGTCATAAGAACCTTGCGGACCGCATCGCGTCGCGCTCTTTCACCAACACCCGCAACGATACCTTCTGTGCAGCGGGTGAATGCATGGACGGCATCTTCATGCAGGCACTGGAAGACTACGCAAGCACGATAACCGAGGATACCGTCCTGGTCCTGCACCAGATCGGCAGCCACGGCCCGACGTATTATTTGCGCTATCCGCAGACGTTCGAGCGGTTTGCGCCTGCCTGCCGGACGGCGGAATTCAAGGATTGCGCGACCGCCGAGATCGTCAACGCCTACGACAACACAATCGCTTATACAGATGAGATTCTGGCGCAGACCATCGCGGTGCTGCAATCGCACGCCGAGCTTTCCACCGCCATGCTCTATATCTCCGACCATGGCGAGTCGCTCGGCGAAGGAGGGCTGTACCTGCACGGATCGCCCTATTTCATGGCACCTGAGGTTCAGACCAAAGTACCGATGATCCTGTGGATGTCGCAGGCCTATCAAACCGGGTTTGCGATCAACCGGGATTGTGTCGCGGCCAAGAAGGACGCAGCCCTGTCGCACGACAATTTATTCCATTCGCTGCTCGGGATGCTTGATATACAGACGGTTGAGCATGATGCCGCCCTGGATATCTTTGCGTCGTGCAAGACTGCTATGGGAAAGGTACTGAATTGACACATCACAACCAACCGCCCCGCCCGAAGCCCGCGCGGATCACCGGCGTTGCACATGTTCTGGCAGCGACCGGGTATTCCCTGAGCGGTTTGCGCCGGTTATGGCGTGAGACCGCTTTTCGCCACATCGTGCTGGCCCTTGCGATCAGCGCGGGCGTCTTTGCGGTGGTCGGTGCGGGTATGGTCGAATTTGCGATCCTCGCCGTGATGTTTCTCTTGCTCGTTGCAGTGGAGGCACTGAACACCGCGATTGAGTGCATCGTCGATCACCTTGCGCCGCACTGGGCCGAATTTGCCCGTGACGCAAAAGACCTGGGGTCGCTCGCGACCATGTGCCTGGTGTGCGCGAACGGCGTGTTCATCCTTGCGGTGATCGCCCGGTCCATGGCGGCGACATGAGGCGGCGCAGATGAGCCAGCCATTCCGCAATCGGATGCGCCGCGTGGCGCCGAGTGTCGTCACTGCCCTGGCAATCTGTGCGGGCATGGCCGCCCTTCGGATGACCCTTGCGCATAACATCGAGGCGGCTTTGTGCTTTGTGTTGCTCGCGGTGGTTCTGGATGCCGCCGATGGCAGGCTGGCGCGTCACCTCGGAGCGCAAAGCGCGTTTGGCGCGGAACTGGATTCCCTCGCGGATTTTTTCAACTTCGGCATCGTTCCGGGGATCATTCTGTACACCAGCCTCTATAGGGGCAGCGCTTGTGACAGCATCGGATGGCTGGCAGTGCTCATGCTTGCCGTCTGCTGTGCGCTGCGCCTCGCGCGGTTCAACGTGTCGGCCAAAGAAACCGCGAGCGGGCAGAACAAGAACACCTGTTTCGCCGGGGTGCCCGCGCCTGCACTCGCCAGTCTGGCGCTGATGCCGGTGTTCGTGCGCCTGTCGGGCTGGCACAGCATCGACCTGCCGCTTGCGGGCGCCGTCTTTGTGATGGCCGTGTCGCTTCTGGCCATCAGCCCGTTCGCAACGATTTCGGTCAAACATGTGCGTATCGGAGGCAGGCGCCTGCCGTTCGTCTTGTCGGCCATGGCGGGTTTGGTCGTTTGCCTGACGCTGTACCCATGGCCGACACTCATCGTAGGAAATTGTCTTTACATGCTGTCCCTGCCGTTTTCATATCTGTCCGACCACAAACACACCAAAGCCTTGCGGGATATTCATGCGCATTCTGCTGATCGAGGATGAAGCGGCGCTGGCCCGACCGCTGAAAGAGCATCTTGAGGCCGATCTGAACATCGTCGAATGGTTCGGCACCCTCGACGAGGCCGCAAGTGCCATCCGTGCGCTGGACTATGATGTCGTTCTGCTGGATCTGCGCCTGCCGGACGGCGACGGGTTGTCGTTTCTGAGCGATGTGCGCAGCGCCAATATCCGCACCCCGATCATTATCCTGACCGCCCGTGACAAGATTTCGGACCGGATCGACGGGCTCAATCGCGGGGCGGATGACTATGTGATCAAACCTTTCGATCTCGACGAGGTGACGGCGCGCATTCACACGGTGTGCCGCCGCAGCATGGACGAGATAAGCCAATCAGTCGTGATCCGTGATCTTGACGTGTCTATGTCGGCGCACAGCGTGACGCGGGGCGGACAGACGATCCGGCTGACCGCAAAGGAGTGGGGCGTGTTCGAGGTGCTGTTGCGCCGAAAGTGCAAGGTCGTCCCGAAAGAAAGCCTCGAAGCGGCGATCTATGCGTACGGTGAAGAAGTCGAGAGCAACGCGCTTGAAGCCCACATCAGCAGGTTGCGCGCGAAGCTCGGCAAGGATCTGATCGTGACGCATCGCGGTATGGGCTACATGCTGCAACCATGACGCGTCGCCCTGCCAGCCTTTTGCGGAGCCTGACCGGCGCATTGATCCTGCCGGGAGCCATCGTGGTATTGTTGGGCGTTTTCATCGTCTACACCCTTGTCCGGGAGGAATATGACGAGTTGCAGGATCTGGCGCTGACCAGCAAGGCGAACCTGCTGTTGAACATCTGGACGACGTCGGCCGGCGGTGCAGTGGTCCCGGACTATGCGACATTGCTAGATTTCGAACTGGACACGTACGAGCCGGACGAACGGACGATGTTCTGGTTTGTTGATGCAGCAGGCGGGATCGTGAAACAGGCGCGCGGTGCGGATCCGGCGTTGTTCCCGGAAAGGATCGCCGCAGGCATGGCAACCGCGCGGCACCACCGCTATGCGATCGTGCGCGGCGAAGACGGCAGGGCCGTCATCGTGGCGACCCCGATGATCGAACGCAACGAGGCGATCCGCGATGTGCTGGCGGGCGTGGTTGTGGGCTTTGCCCTGCTTGGTCTGCTGTTCGCGGGGGCCGCGTACCGCGCAGTGCGCCGTTCCGTTAGGGTGATCGCCGATTTGAGCGCCGACATCGCCGCCAGAAACGAACATGACCTGTCACCCATCGAACGCGGCAACTCCTTTGCCGAATTCGAACCCGCCATCGACACCCTCGATGCGCTGATGGTCAGGCTCGACGCAGTGCTGGCGGCCGAGCGCGCATTCGCAACCAACGCGGCCCATGAGTTGCGTACGCCCATTGCGATCTGCCTCGCGCACGTGCAGCGGCTGAAATCGAAACTCCCAGACCCGGCCATGACCCGCGACGCGGCCGAGATCGAATTGGGGCTGAAGCGCCTGGTGCGGTTGGTCGAACGGCTGCTGGAGATGGCACGCGCGCAGTCCGGTCTGGGGCGAAACGCGGCCGAGACCGATATGCGACCGGTGATTGCCATGCTTTTGAAAGAACTGCGCGCGCGCGCACCGTCGCCTGACAGGTTGGTCATCGCGCAACCCGCCGCAGAATGGCGGAGCCGTGCCGATCCCGATGCGATCGGCATTATTCTGAACAACCTGTTCGATAATGCGCTAAAATACGCAGCGGAGGGCACGCCGGTCATCGTGGATGCCAGTCGGGTCGGGCGCGTAGAAATCTCCAACGACTGCGCCCCGCTCAGCGCCGGTGCGCTGGGACAGATCAAACAGAGGTTCACCCGTCACGAACTCGGTGGCGATGGTTTCGGCCTTGGCTTGTCGATCGTGCAGGACCTGTGTGACCAGTCGGGGTGCAGGCTTCAAATCTATTCGCCGCGACCAAAAGGGACGCGGGGATTTATGGCGGTCCTGACATTGCCGCCTCATTCGGGCGTATTGCGGGAATGAAGGGTCGGACGCACGGCGGCCATGCAACCGGGGGCGTCCGTCGTGAGAGTACCGTTCAAGGTCTGTGCATCGCGTTCCACAGCATACCCGAGCAAGGGTAGATAGACGGCGCATACCTGCAGGAACGTACCGAAATCTTCCCGTGCTGGATGCGGTGGCGCTGAAACCCGGACCACTGACAGGGCTGGAGCCATGCGGGGGCTCAATGCCGGGGGTGATCTGGTCTTAGGACATCTGCCAGTCAGGGGAATCATCTGTACGGGAAACGCACAACGCGCCGATTGGAAAAACAGACGCCTGATTCCATCAAACGACTCGCCCAGAATCGCAGTCGGAGGCGAAAAGGGGGGGGGCGAGAGGCAAATTTTCTGCCTCATTTGACGGCAAAGCGGATGAAAACGGGGCAAATCTTGGGGTCGGTGAGAAAAATTGCTTTGACCGCCAATCCGAACGGATCATAAAAATAAGGTGCTTTGCCAGTTTCTGGCGCGCCTGATCGTAAAAAATGGACCCTTTGGTCATTTTCTATGAAGAAAGGTGTTGCGGGAAATGTGTGTTAGGCCTAGAACCCCCTTCACCGGCGGCGCAGTGATGCA
>NZ_CANMFS010000010.1 GCF_947497275.1 uncultured Sulfitobacter sp. | reverse complement strand
GCCCGTGCATCACGTGCTGCTGATCGCAAAACCATGATCGCAAAGCTACAAAAGACCGGTGATCCGCTCGCGCAGGAATTCGAAAAGGCCAATGCACGTGCAGAGACGACAAGCCGCATGGCGCGCAAGGGAGGCGACTATCCGCTCTTGTCTGGCGGCGACACAAATTTCAACTCGCTGTTTGTGGAACGGGCGCAAAGCATCATTGCTCCAGGCGGGATCGTCGGGCTTCTTATCCCTTCTGGCATCGCGACAGAAACAAGCTCTCAGGAATTCTTTTCGCGGCTGATCGAGGGACATGCCGCGTCATGCTATTTTGATTTCTTCAACAAGCGTGCGGAGGGGCCACTTTTCTTCCCCGATGTCTATTACCGCTTCAAGTTCAGCGTCCTGGTGTTTTCCGGCGGCGAGAAAACCTTTGACGAATGCCGCTTTGCTACATTCGTTCGTGATATCGCCGAACTGAATGACCCGAGCAAAGTGTTCAGCATGGGCGTCGATCATTTCAGGCACGTGAACCCGAACTCGAAGACAGCTCCAGTTTACCGCGCCGCACGCGACCGGCAGATCGCCACAGAAATCTATGAACGCTTTCCCGTTCTGGTGAACCGTTCCTCGGGTACAGAAGTCAAAGTTTGGCCGGTGAAATATGTTCGCATGTACGACATGGCGAATTCCTCCGACCAGTTTCGGACCACCGAGGAACTTCAGGAGAAAGAAGGCGCTTGGCCAGAACACGGTGGCGTATGGGGCAGTGCCCAGGGCAGCTGGGTGCCGCTCTATGAGGGCAAAATGGTGCAAGGCTTCGATCATCGTGCATCTGGCGTCACGACTGTCGACGCCAATCTGCATCGCGGCGGACAGGGTGCTGCGATTACGGACGAACAACGGCATGATCCCAGCCACGTGATAGCGCCACGTTACTTCGTCCTTGATCCCGGCGACCTTCGCGTAGAGCTGGCAATCAAGGACGTCACATCAACAACCAACACCCGATCCCTGATTTCCTGCATCATTCCAGCCTTCGGTGCCGGACATACGCTGCCAATACTGCGTGTTGAAATAGAAGATCCGAGGGAACGTGCAGAGGCGCAGGCCATTTTGGCCGCGTCCCTGAACAGCACGATGGTCGATTTCATCGCTAGGACGAAAATCCTGAGCAATCATGCAAGTTGGTATATCCTTGAACAGCTCCCAGTCATTCCGCCTGATCGATTCCAGTCCACGCGATTTGGGGACAAGACCGCGGCGCAGATTGTGAGCGATGCTGTCGTGGAACTCACCTACACCTCACGTGACATCTCTGATTTTGCGCGCGATTTGGGCCATGTGGACGAGGCAGGCGCGGTCTTTCCGCCTTTCAAATGGGACGATGATCGACGTTTGATGCTCCGCGCAAAGCTCGACGCATTGTTCTTCCACCTCTATGGGGTCACCGACCGCGATGAGGTACGGTACATCTATTCCACTTTCCCTATTATTGAGCGGCAGGAGGAAGAGGCGTTTGGGGCGTTCCGAAGCCGTGAACTTTGTCTTGCCTGGTTGAATGCGCTGGCTTCCGGAAACCCTGATGCGGAGATCCGAATATGAGCAATGTCAACGTCCTCCGAGCTGTTGAGAACATTCGCTCTGGCACAAATGTCTATACTCCGCTGGTCGAAACCATTGTAAATGCAATACAAGCAATCGAAGCCGGACCTGAAAAAAACGGTCGCGTCGACGTGTTGGTCCACCGGGTAGCACAAGAGGAGCTGGAGGGGGGAAAACCCCCAGTTGAGAGCTTCACGGTCACCGACAACGGCATCGGCTTCAATTACGAAAACCGCGAGTCCTTTGATACGCTCTATACCGATCACAAAATCGAACAGGGTGGTAAGGGATTTGGCCGCTTCACTTGCCTCAAGTATTTTGAAGACTTGGCCGTCGAAAGTGTTTTTGAGGACCAAGACGGTCGGAAAAAGCGGTCGTTCAGGATGGGCAAAAAGACCGATATCATTGTCGACGAAAAACTTGAGGACTGCCCCGAAGGCGAAATTGGTTCCCGTGTGACGATGCGGAAGGTCAAGGGGCGAGGATTTTCCGACAAGCAAATCAAGACTATCGCTCGAACCCTCGTCGAGAGGCTTTTGCCGTATTTTATCGACAACGACTACCAATGCCCGGAAGTCAGGATTTCTGAGATCGACGGCACCGACCGCATTGTCTTGAACGATTTCGTAAGCAATCAGCTCGCCGCGATGATCCAGGAAATTTCCTTGACGAACGGCGAAATCCATCTTGGAGATGCTGAAAGGCCAGAGCTTTTCAAGGTTCGGGTTTTCAAGCTATTCGCTCCGCGCAGCCAGCGCAGCAAAATCAGCCTGGTGGCGGACCGCCGCGAAGTGACAGATACCGCTATTCATCACTACGTTCCAGAATTTATCGACGAATTTTTTGATGAGAAATCCGGCGAGCAAGATGATCGTGACCGAAACTATATCGTTAAGGCATATGTTTTCGGTTCATACTTGGATGCCAGCGTTTCCGTCGAGCGCGGTGGGTTTGAGTTCCCGAAGTACGACGATCTACTTCACCCTGTTTCACAGTCCGATATCGAACGAGCCGCGGCACATGTTGCCCGCGACGCCCTTGGTGGAGAGATTACGGCCCGTCAGGAGAAGAAGCAAAAGCAGGTCCGGGAATACGTGGAATCGGTTGCTCCTTGGCACCGGACGATCGCAGAAGACATCGATCTGACACCAATGCCTTACAACCCTTCTCCGGAGCAGATCGAAGAAGTTTTTCAAAAGGAGAAGTTCAAGCAGGAAGTATCAATCCGCCAGCAAGTCGAGCGTATAATCAGTGAAACAGACGCCAGTAGCTTGGAAGATGGACTGCCGCAGATTCTAGGCCAGATTTCGAAGACAAGTCGCAACGACCTCATTCACTACATCGCCCTGCGCAAACACGTGCTCACATTATTCGCGCGGAGCTTTGAACTGGGGGACGACAAGAAATATCCGTCTGAGGCAACCGTCCACGACATCATCTTCCCCAGAAAAGGCGATTCAATTTCAACAGCACTCGAAGATCATAATCTGTGGATTATTGACGAGCGGTTGAACTTCACGAATTTTGTCAATTCTGACAAGCCTCTTGATGGTGGAACATCTGAGCGGCCTGACGTGCTTGTCTTTGACACGCCAGTTCTTTTCAGAGGGGATAACGTAGCAAGCAATCCCATATCCGTATTCGAATTTAAGAAGCCGGGTCGCGATGATTTTGTGAACCCTTCGTCTAAGGAGGACCCGGTACAACAGATCATCCGATATGTGAACAGCGTGCGAGAGGGGCGGTACAGAACTCCAAAGGGACGGCCTATTCAAGTTGCTGATAACACGCCTTTTTATGGGTACGTGATGTGCGAGACGACCGAGAAGGTCAAGAAATGGCTCGAAAAAGAAAAGCAGTTCACGCCGATGCCTGACGGCATGGGTTGGTTCCAATGGTTTGGAAATATCAGGTTGTACATGGAGGTTTTGAGCTGGGACAAAGTGCTCCGCGATGCCGAAATGCGGAACCGGGTATTTTTCCACAAGCTGGGCATTGATTGAAGGCTAATCTCAACTGTTCAAATGCGTTTCGTACCCGCGCCGTCGCTTCACCGCCGCGAGCCTCATCAGCGCGGTCACCGCGCGCCCCTCATCCGGATGCTGCTCGACCATCATCTGTCCACGGAATCCGATACGCCCCCACTCACGCACAAGCGTGGCGCCACCGAACAGGTCCGGCTGCACGCTCAGGCGATAGAAACGCCGCATATTGAGAGCGGGATCGACCCGACGCATCTGCAGGTCGGTCGGGAACACCTCAAGTTGAGCGACGGTATCGAACATATCGTGATCCAGCAGGCTTTCTTCCATGATATCAGGTGGAAGCACGCCGTTCCACCTTGATTTCCCGTGACGGGAAAGGGGGCTCACGCCCCCTTCTCGAACTTCATGACCGGGATACCCAGCTTCTTGGCCTTGTCGGCGAGGTTTTCTTGGATCCCCGTGCCCGGGAAGACGAGGACACCCACGGGCAGCACATCCAACATTGCGTCGTTGCGCTTGAAGGGGGCTGCTTTGGCGTGCTTGGTCCAGTCAGGCTTGAACGCGACCTGCGTGACGCCCCGGGCTTCGGCCCATTTGGCGGCGATGAGCTCGGCGCCCTTGGGGCTTCCACCGTGAAGCAGGACCATGTCGGAATATTTGGTCTGGACCTGATCGAGCTTGCCCCAGATCAGGCGGTGATCGTTAAAATCAGTCCCGCCGGTGAGGGCGACCTTGGGGCCTGCGGGCAGCATCACCTCGGTTTCCGCGCGGCGCTTGGCAGCCAGGAAGTCACGGCTGTCTATCAGCGCTGCGGTCATGTGTTGACGGTTCACCATCGAGCCAGTGCGGGGCCGCCAGGCCGAGCCCGTGTGATGGACGAACTCCGTGGCGGCGTGATCGCGCATCATGTCCATGCAGTTGCGCCGTTCGATAAGCGTCAGGCCTTCGGCCGTCAGGCGCTCAAGCTCGACAGATTTCACCTCGGAGCCGTCCTGCTCCCGCTGGAGCCGGCGCTGCGCCTGTTCGTTGCCATCCAGCGACCGCTCGATACGAGCTGTGGCACGGTGGAAGAGGTTGACCTGGCCCCAGAGCACCTCTTCAAGGTCGGGTTCCATGCGAGTGTCTTCCAAGCTTGCGACGAGGGCATCGAAAATGTCAGCGACGGCAACTGCAAGGCGCTGCCCATCAGGCATCGGGCGCGGATCGGGCTCATCAAAAGGGCGGAAGCCATAAAGCTGCAACTCGTCGAGCGCATGGGCGGTCTGGGATGCGGTGTGGGCGGGTTCATAAGCATCGTCGTGGGTCTGGATCGTCATTTGTTTTTGCCTCCGGGCCTGTCTCGTCCGCGCGTCATCCCGCGCGGCCTTCATGGGCTGCGAAAGCTGTCACTGGGGACGCCCCTTCACCCCCTCTTCGGGGCCGGAACGCATGTGGAGGAGGGCGGCAGGCAAGCTATTTGCTTCGCGATGCAAAGCGGGGCTCGTCCCCGCGGCGGAAATAGCTTGCCTGCCGCCCTTGAGGGGGCGTCCCCTTTGACGGCCGCCTGCCCATCTCTTGAAGGCCGCTCGGGTGACGGGTGGATGAGATTTACCCGGGAAGAGGCAAAGCGACGGTCCAGAGCCACGACCAGAATGCAGGGACCCTGCCCCGCAGCCTTGAACCGCCCCTTGCGCGACGTTGCTCAGAGCTTAAGGCGATGCCGATCCTCAAGCTCGATCTGCTCTGCCAGATGCTGGCGCAGCGCCTCATTGCCGTTCGCCCGGAGATCATCGTTGAAATCCTCGAGCTGCGGTTCCAGCACCCGCACGGAAACACCTACCTCTGTGGCTCTGGCGCTCAACCTCTCCCCCGCGCGCTGCCCGGCCGGATCACGGTCAATGGCGATGTAGAGGCGCTGCAGCCCCTCCGGCAGCAGGACCGCCCCGAGGTGACCGGACGATAGCGCCGCCCAGACGGGAAGGCCGGGAGCCGCCTCGGACAGCGACAGCATGGTCTCGATGCCCTCGCCGACCACAAGGATGTCCTCATGTGGGCTCAGCTTGACGGCATTACCTAGAAGATGGCCCATAGCTCGCCGCTGCGTCTCGACCTCCGCCTTCCCCTGTCCGTCAGGTGACAGCCAGGTGCGATGCACACCCTGCAAGGCCCCTGCCCCATCGGTGACAGCCGCGATCAGCGCCGGTCTGGGGACGGGCTTGGTCTGGCCCTCATCCCGATGCCAGCACTTCGGGTGGAAGCGCAGGGCGCGGCTAGCGCCGCCTTGGGTGATGTTCCGGGAACGGAGATAGGTGTCGGCAAGCGTGCCTGCGACCGGCACCGACGCCGCGAACAGGCGTGCGGCGGCGGCTGGTGTGCCACCGGGGGCCTTGGCCTTCTTCGGCAAAGGCGTATCCGGGAAGACCGGCAGCGGACGGCCCAGATGCGCGCGGGCCTCGGCCAGAAGATCGGGAAAGCGTGAGATCCCTGTCCTCTCGCGGATGATGTCCAGGAGATCGCCATGCTCGCCTGTTGCGCCATCGGTGAACTTTCCAGCCGCGCCCGGCCCGGATGCCGGACCTGCCAGGCGCACGAAAAGCGACCGGCCGGGATTGTTCTGCAGATCGCCTACGATCCAGTAGGACCCTTCCCGCCGCCCGGCGGGAAGGTATGCACGACAAACGCTTTCGGCATTTGCTGCCAGATCGCGAACAAGGTCTTCAGTCTCAGAATACATGAATCAGCTCCCTTCGCGATTATGTAGTCCTGTGACAGAACAACGTGCAAGTAGACGATCAAGCACCGCGATGCCGGCCTGATCAACCGGACAGAAGAGGCGCAGTTTCCAGCTGATGATCTCTGAGAAGAAGCCATCGGCCTTGAGCCGGTCCTTGCCGGCCTCCGAGAAGCCCGACAGTTCGATCCGGTTCACCCCGATCACGCGGGACCGGTGGAGTTCCATCCCCTCAGCCAAGCGCACCACTGTCTTGCCTTCGAGAACGAGGGCATGGACCTGCGCGCTCGTAAGCTTTGGCGCATCAGTGGCGAGCGTTGTCGCGACCCAAGTCGGCGAGACACGACGACCGATGATCCGCTGGCCGTCATCGGTCTGGAGCCGATATACCCGGGTTTCATCTTGGGGAAGCTGTTTCCAGATCGGCAGCAGCAAACCCGCCACGATATGCAGCGTGGATTCCGTGAACTCAGGGACTTCGGCCAGTTCGGCGGTCCAGGCGGCGGTGAAGGCCGCGCGTTCGGCCTCGAGCCAATGCGTGTCGTCCATCAGCTTTGCAGGCACGGTGCTGGCTTCGGTTGGGCGGATCAGCCGCAGGCGAGGCTCAATCGTGCCGTCGTCCAACATCAAGCTGGTGGCGTGCACCTGCACTGCGGCGCGACCTGAGCGGCTGTTAACCAGAAGCCGCGCGTTAGGGTCTTCCAGCCAATCCAGCGCATCCGCGAGTGACGTCGGCATGTTGCGGCGCTTTTCCGCGATGCTCAGCAGCTGGGTTTCTGCCCCAGAACCGGGATGGGTGTAGATCACCCGGGCGTCGGTGACGCGGAAGCTCTCGGCGCGCAGGGTCTCGAGCCCGAGGTCATAGACCCCGGCGGCAATGGCACCTTCGATCCGCTGGTCGAGAAGCTCTTCGAAGGCTGCAAACAGCACGGCTTGCATGTCGATTGTCAGCGCCAGCAGGCGATTGAGGAAGGTTGTGATCGGCGGCAGATCGTCCTTCAATCCGGTGTCATCGGTCAGGCTGAGGCCGGTCGCATCTTCGAACGCTGCCAACGAGCAACCCGACACATCGCCGCGATAGATGCGGCGGTAGAGCTGACGCATCGCATCGCGGGCGTAAGGCGACTCGAGATTGTCCTCGGGCCGGAACAGCCCCTGCCCGCCGGTCTGGCGCTGGCCGCGCGTGATGGCGCCGAGCGTGTCGAGGCGCCGGGCGATAGTCGACAGGAATCGCTTCTCCGCCTTCACATCTGTAGCCACAGGCCGAAACAAGGGCGGTTGCGCCTGATTGGTGCGGTTGGTACGGCCAAGGCCTTGGATGGCGGCATCGGCCTTCCAGCCCGGCTCGAGGAGATAATGGACACGCAGGCGATGGTTCTTTGCCCCGAGATCAGCGTGATAGCTGCGACCCGTGCCGCCTGCTTCGGAGAAGATCAGGATACGCTTCTGGTCATCCATGAAGGCTGCAGACTCGGACAGATTGGCGGACCCGGCGCGGGACTCGACCACAAGCCGGGCCGCAGCCCCCTCGCCCTTGCGCACGATGCGACGCGAGCGGCCGGTGACTTCCGCCACAATATCAGTGCCGAAACGCTGAACGATCTGGTCAAGTGCCCCCGGCACGGGTGGCAGCGAGGCCAGCTTTTCGATCAGCGCATCGCGGCGATTGACGGCGTCGCGGCATTCCACGGGGTGGCCGTCCCGCATCACAGGGCGGGAAGAGAGGTTGCCTTCGCTGTCGGTGAAGGGCTCGAAGAGCTGCACCGGGAAGGAATGAGCGAGATAATCCAGGACGTATTCGCGCGGCGTGATGTCGACCCGGATGTCGTTCCACTCGTCGGTCGGGATCTCCGACAGGCGGCGTTCCATCAGTGCCTCACCGGTCGAAACAATCTGGATGACGGCAGAATGTCCTGCCGCCAGATCAGAGTCGATTGCGGAGATCAGGGTGGGGGTTTTCATCGAGGTGAGGAGGTGGCCGAAGAAACGCTGCTTGGCGCTCTCGAAGGCCGAGCGCGCTGCCGATTTCGCTTGCCGGTTCAGCGTACTGCTTTCGCCCGTTATGTTTGCGGCCTCCATGGCGGCGGTCAAGTTGTTGTGGATGATAGCGAAAGCCCCGGCATAATCGTTATAGATGCCGCACTGCTCGGGGGTGAGGGCATGGACCAGCATCTCGTATTCGACGCCGTCATAGGAGAGCGACCGGGCCGTATAGAGGCCGAGGGACCGCAGATCGCGGGCAAGCACTTCCATCGCGGCGACGCCACCGGCCTCAATCGCTTCGACAAATTCGGCGCGGGTTGCGAAGGGGAAATCTTCTCCACCCCAGAGGCCGAGGCGTTGCGCGTAGGCCAGATTGTGGACCGAAGTTGCCCCGGTGGCCGATACATAAACCACGCGGGCATTCGGCAACCTGTGCTGCAGGCGCAGACCCGCCCTGCCCTGCTGGGAGGCGGTGACATCGCCGCGATCCCCCTTCGACCCGGCGGCGTTGGCCATAGCATGGCTTTCGTCAAACAGGATCACGCCATCAAAATCAGCCCCCAGCCAGTCGACGATCTGATCGACGCGGGATTTCTTGGCCCCGCGTTCTTCCGTGCGCAGCGTGGCATAGGTGGTGAACAGGATGCCTTCCGAAAGGGGAATGCTACGGCCTTGGGCGAAGCGCGATAGCGGCGTGACAAGCAGGCGTTCTTGGCCAAGGGCCGACCAGTCGCGCTGCGCGTCTTCCAGAAGCTTGTCGCTTTTGGAAATCCACAGCGCTTTGCGCCGGCCCTGCGCCCAGTTGTCCAGAACAATTCCGGCCGACTGGCGGCCCTTGCCCGCACCGGTGCCGTCGCCGAGGAAGAAGCCACGGCGGAAGCGGATGGCGTCAGGGGCATCACCGGGCGCGGCAGATACCATATCGCCGGTCTCATCCACGCACCAAGACCCGGCGAGATGCGCGGAATGCGCCTCGCCCGCGTAGATCACGGTCTCAAGCTGCGCGTCGGACAGGAGGCCGTCGCGCAGGACGGCGGCCGGCAGCTTCGGGAGATAGCTGGGTTTCGGGGGCGCGACCGAAGCCATGGCCGCCGATTGCACCAGCTTGGTCGGATGCGGTTCCGCCCCGGGGATGTCGATGGCCTGCAAGCGGAAGGTTTCATAAATGGCATCCGACAGACGCGCGCTAGCATCGTCTTCAGTCGCAGCGCGCAGCGTGTAGGCCAGATCTTCAGCTTGGATTTGTGCGGCGACTCGCGCGGGTTGAGCCGCAGGGGTCGCACGCGATGGGCTGATGGCAGTGCGCGTGGTGCGGGCAGGATTTTCCGGGAAGAGGGAAGAAGGGCCCTGCCCTGCTGGTGCGACCTGATCCAGTTCGAGGCGGGGCGGGACATGGCTGGTGATCAGCGACATCAGGCTGGCGACATCAGGCGAAATCGGGCGCGCCAGATCGGCTGTGATGCCGCCCGGCTCACTGCCCCGGCATTTGTCGAAGACCGACAAGCGGGTTTCAAAGCTGGTGCCGTGCTTAGCGAAGGCCGCTCCCGACACAGCACCTGTGAACACCAGATGCGCGGTCTCGGTCAGGCGGGTGAAGGTCTCTGCCCAGGCGGGGGCGTCGGGCGCGAATCCCGCCCCTGTGATCGCAATCAGACGACCACCAGGGGCCAGCCGAGCAAGTGCCGATCGCAGATGCCGGGCCGTGGCTTCGGTCGTCCGGCCATCGACATTGGCCACAGCCGAGAACGGCGGGTTCATCAGGATGACGCTCGGGCGCAAGCCCGCGTCGAGATGATCGTCGATCTGCGCCGCGTCAAACTGCGTGACGGGGCGACCCGGAAACAGGCGACGCAGAAGATCGGCGCGGGTGTCGGCCAGTTCATTGAGCATCAAGCTGCCGCCTGCGATTTCCGCGAGGATCGCCAGAAGCCCGGTCCCGGCCGAAGGCTCGAGGACCAGATCGCGCGGTGTGATCTGTGCGGCAGCAAGTGCCGCCAGCCCCATGGGCAGGGGTGTGCTGAATTGCTGGAACCGCTCCATCTCCTCCGACCGCCGCGTATGCGTAGGCAAGAGGTCCGCCACCTTGGCAAGGATCGGCAGCAACGCGGCGGGCGAGCCAGCCCGAGCGAGCAGCGCGCGACCGAATTTCCGCAGAAACAGGACCAGCGCAGCCTCGCCCGCCTCATAGGCCAGCTTCCAGTCCCAGGCGCCCTCCGCATCGGAGCCGCCAAAGGCGCGCTCCATCTCGACGCGCAAGCGCAGCGCGTCGATCTGGAAGCCCTGCGCCAAATCAGGCTGCAGCGCTTCGGCCACGCTCAAGATAGCAGCGACCGTATCAGGGGACGGGATGGGGACAACAGGCGCAAGCGCGCGCTCGGACGCAAAAGGGGCGAGATGGGTCATCGGGAAACTCCGGAATGAGGGACAGGGTCAGGCCAGGACACCCTCTTTAGGGCACCTTCAGGCCTGACCCTCCCCGGCCCTCCTCTTCCTCTCAAAACCCATGATTTCCGAAGGCGGCTTGCTTTTGTTCCTGTTATGTTCTATAATCAAAGCCAAGCTATGAAGGTGGATCCCCGATGGAAAGCATCACTTACGCCCTGCCCGCGACGCCAAAGCAGATTGCCTATGCGCGATCGCTGGCCCTGCGCAACCAGACGCTTCTGCCTTGGGAGGTTCAACAAGATCGGCGCTCCTTGAGCGCCTGGATCGACGCACAAGCCAAGATGAACCCTGGCGCGCAGGACAGCCGCCCGACATCAAAGCAGGTCGCCTTCGCGGAACGCCTCGCCCGCATCAAACGCCGCGCCGTGCCGGATGAGTGTTTCCGCGATAAGGGGCTGATGTCGAAGTGGATAGACGGGAACAAGTGATCCCGGAACAGCGAAACCGCGTTCCTTCAGAAGTCGATCCAGATTGTCTCGGTGCGCTTGCCTGCCGTGCCATCCTTCCGAAACCGCGTTCCTTCAACGGTGAAGAATGACCGCTTATCGGTGATCTTCATGCTTGTCCGACAGACCTGTATGCGTGTGATCTGGCCCTTGTGCGAGTAAACCAGGATGTCACCTAAGGCGATGCCGAGAATGGAGCAGCACAAATCGGCTCGTTCAGCCTCGATCTCTTCACCCCAACGCTCTATCTCGTCAGACAGTCGGTCCCATGGCTCAACGCGACATCGACATCTCCAGTCTTGACCCAGGCGAGGTAGCGGTTCTGGATGAGGAGCAGCAGCTGTGTGGCGATTTCGGGAGGCAAGTCCCTGATCTGGTTGGACACGACCTTTTTGGTACCAAGGTCGCCCCCCTTTGCCACGAACTCCAGAAGCGCCTGATCGACGAACTTTCGCTGAGTTGGCGACAGGCCGACGGCTCCCGGACGCGGTCGCACGAGGACTTTCCGGCGCTCCTCGATTTCATCGCGAAATGCACGAAGCGGAGGACGTGGTGTCGCTTGGCCTGCTTCTACGCGCGCCCAGTATCCTCGGGGAGGCTTCGGCACTTGAAGGCGCGCGCAAAGCTTGGCAACGGCAACGTCCGAGATGCCCATGTCACGCGCGACCTCCACGGTCGGGTTCTCCCCAATGAGCGCAAAAAGCTCCTCGCGCGATATGTCCATGCCAAGTATCCAGCACCCACAGGCTCTTGTTCCAATAGAGCTTTTAAAATTCACAGGCCATGACTTCGCCCTGCCCACGGCAAGGCGCCGGACAATGCGGATGACGACGTCGACAGGAACACGTGAGAGGGCCGATCAGCGCGGACAGTGCTGGGAACATGTCATGGAGCAAGCTTGCGGCCACACCACAGATTGGCAGAACCACTGCGTCTGCCAATCTGTGATAATGCGAACCAAGAATTTATGCGCAACTATGATATTGCTTAAGTAGACACTTTGCCATACGATTGCATTGCAATACACATGCGAATGCAAACTCCTAGGTTGGCAAATGTCCGTCTCCCGCGCGAAGCAACGTCAGGCCCAAGACCGGATCAACCAGGCTGCCAGCTTGGCAAAGTCGCTTGCAAAGCCGTTCGGCGGCTGGATCGCCACGTTTCAGGAAGCGATCGGGATGAACGCGCCCGCCCTTGCCGAACGTCTCGATGTGTCGCGCAACACGATTTACGCATCGATCAAGAATGAGCAGGCGGGAACGATCTCGCTGAACCAGCTCGACAAGATCGCCGAAGCCATGGGCGGACGTGTCGTCTATGCCATCGTCCCACGCGAGGGCCCGGTTGAGGAGATCGTCCTGACGCAAGCGCGCGCAAAAGCCCGCCGCATCATTCAGCGCACGCGCGCGCACATGGCGCTCGAAGAGCAAAGCGAGGGGCTGCGCAGCGAGGCCGAGATGGTCGAGGAACTGGCGGCCGACATCATCCGCGAAGGCCGCCGGGATTTCTGGCAATGACGCTGGAGTTTCATGAACCCGCTGGAGCGACGCCCCTGACACCGGACGAATTGCTTGGCCTCAAGGCCAAGCACATCGCGACCCGCGGCGAGTTGAACGAGCTCGAAGGCGAGAACATCATCGCCGGTCTGACTTGGCTCGACCGACGATCCAAGTCGTTCGATCTGCTGACCGATGCTGCCGTCCGCGACATCCACAAGCGCCTCTTCGGCGAGGTCTGGGATTGGGCGGGCGTCTATCGCTTGACCGAGAAGAACATCGGCGTGCCGGTCTGGCACATTTCGACCGAGCTACGCACCTGCCTCGATGACGCTCGCTACTGGAGTGACCACAAGAGCTTTGATCGGCTGGAAGCAACTGCGCGCCTTCATCATCGCTTGGTCTGGATCCATCCCTTCGCAAACGGGAACGGACGTTGGGCCCGAATCGTGGCAGACGCCTACTTGGCGAAGATCGATCCGGATATCTTCCTCGACTGGTCCGGCGGCGGAACGCTGAACGCCGACAGTGCACACCGCTCGGCTTATATCGAGGCGCTGAGATCGGCCGATCAGCACGACTTTGATCCCCTGGTGACGCTCGTCAGGTCAATCGCCCGATAGTCCTCACCCGAACCGCCGCCCTTCTTCGGTGAAGCTGTATTCGTTCACGATGATGCCGTCCTCGATGGCCTCGTCCGAGGTGAGGTGTTCGTATTCGGCCTCAAGCTGGCGGTAGAGCCAGCAGGCCAGATCGCGCAGCGCCTCAGTCACGGCTTCCTCTGCGTCCTCGGTTGGCGGCTGCCAGGTCGGGCTGTCGCGCGTGACGTCGATCGACATGGTGTATTCGTGGCAGTAGCGGCCACGGTGGCTGACCTCGGCGGCGAGCTGGTAGAAGTTGCGCCGCTGGATCGCCTGCAGCCGGTCAGCGATACCGTGTAAGGTTGTGTCTTGGGGCGCATAGTCCTGGATGCGCGCGGTAGCGCCCTTGGCGTGACTGAGGTATGCTTCAAAACAGGCGCCATCCCCCTGGCTCCAGAACCCTGAAAACCAGATGCAGGGCTTTTGCCGCGTGCCGCCGCCCATTGGGCGGACGGGCGTGGTCTTCAGGCGGATGCCAAGGATTTCGCAGACCCGCGCGAAATCCTCATAGACCGCATCCCACCAGTCGTCGTGGAGGCCAAGTTCGCGATACCAACTGCGGGCCTTGTCCTTGGCCGCGTCGGAAAGCTCGGGGAACTGGTAGACGGTTGTGCAGATGATCTCAGGCATCGACGTCCTCCCCGTTCAGCGCGGCGGCAAGCCACTCGTTGGTGTTGGTCCAACCAATCGTGGTGCGCTTGCCGAGGTCGATGACATGCGCGCCGCCGCCAAAAGCTCCAAGCCGGGCACGAGAGCAGGTGTTGGCATATTCAAACCCCCAGAGGCCGGAGAGATCGAAATCTTCCGCAAGGCACAGCACGAAGTGGATGACGGCTTCGACATCGCCGTTCTCGTCATCATGGATCCAAAGGGTGCTGCCCTCGGGCGCGTCCTGATGCACGAGGGTGAAACCCGCGACCTCTAGGTCGTCTGCGTCCTGATCCGCAACGCGCAGTTCCTGGAACAGCGCAAGCGCGCGGGCAGCCTTGTCGGCACTGCCAACGTCGATCAGGCATGAGAAATGAGTGAAGTAATCCGCCATTGGGACCTCCTGAGATTGAGAAACCCGGCCAAGGGGCCGGGCGCTGGATTGAGATAAGGGGATGAGGCAAAGCGATCAGCCGGATGGCGGATCGCCTGCGGCCTGACGCGCGGCGTGTGCGCAGAGCATCTGCCGGTAGAAGCGTTTGCGCGCCGTACGGAAGCTACGTACGGCGCGCGTGTCGGGGTGCAGCGCCCGGACCGCCGCGCGCAGAACTGTCTGGGGCGAGGCCGTCGGCGACAGATCTAGGCGCAAGTATGCTGGATCAGTCATGTCAGCCGACCTCGACCACGGGCGAGCCGAGATGTGGATCGACCAGCGCCTCAATACGCGCGCTCCGGCCCATCCAGGGCTCAGGGCGGATCGCCTTCACCCACTCGGCAAAGCTCGGGATGAAGCCGAGGTCTTCCTTCACATGCTGCTCGCCGACCCAGCGGGTCGGGATGATGCGCCCGGTCGAGAGTGTGAGGGTCTGCCCAAAAATCGTCGCGGCCATGAAGATGCCCTCCGCATGGTGGCGCAGCGCCCGGTGACGGAAATCGGCGGTGATTTCCTTGCTCTGGTCGAACCAGGCATGCACGGCGAGGTAATCCTCGACCGTGCCGCCCCATTTCTTCACCGAGGACAGCGCGTGGTGATAAGGATGTGCCATCGCCACCCCCTCAGAAATTGTGGGTGGTGAGTTCGGACGACGTGAAACGTTCGTTGAACTCGAGGTGGATGCAGCGGGCGGAAGCGTCGAAGCAGAACTCGCCGTAGGCGCCGTCGTTGTTCTCCCAGCCGCCATGCGTGTCGGAGAGGAAGTCGTAGGCGAGTTGTTCGACGACATCCTCCAGCGAGAGCTGCCGCATCTCTACCTCGGGGTCATCCCAGGTCAGCGCGGCATAGGGGATTTCGGTAGCGGGGAAATCGACAGCCGTATCGCCCGCCCAAGCGCCGATGCTTTCGATCTGACCGCTGTCTCCGGCGCCGTCGAAGGTCACGGTGACATGGGTGATGCCGGCGGCCGTGAGGCCATCGAAGAGGCGATCCTTGTTGCCGGGGCGCAAGGCTTCGATCCGGGCGGTGCGTTCGGCATGTGCGGCAAGGATCGCCCCGAAATCGACGGTGGAAGGCCGCAGCGTTGCGGCCAGAGTGGGTTCAGTCTGGGTCATGGATATCTCCGTTCGGTAAGGACAGGTCAGACCCCCCGGGTGGCGCACTCTTCTGCCCCCCGAAGGCTCAAACCTCTCCCAGACCTCCTCTGTCTCTCGGCCGTAACGCCGCGAGTTGCAGCGCGCGGGCGGCAAAGGCGCGCCAGAGCGGATCGACAAGGCGGGCATCCAGAAGATCGGCACGGTAACGCAGCCGCTGCGCCAGTTCAGGCTCGTGCCAGTCAGTGGCGCGAACAGCCTGGGCGCGAAGTTGAACCGCCCCGGTCACGACGGCCCGCGCCTCAAGAGCATTGGCGACAGGGTGGCACCAAGCCACAGCGCCATGGCTCGCGGCCCCGGCAAGAACCAGACGCTGGTCGCAATCAAGGATCACCAGAAGCTGCGGCGCTGCATCGGGGCCGTTATCCGCTGCATGCTCAAGCGCCCCCTGCATGGCCTCGGCCAGCGTCGTGAAACGCTCAACGACCACGGGGGCAGCGGTACCCGACATCAGGGCCGCGGGCGTCCGGTTCATCCGCGTCAGCGCGAAAGGCAGGCTGGGATCAGGGGTAACGGTCAGGGCACCTGGAACAGGACCCATCGGGCGTGTGCTCGGCTGAATCGGCAGGGGAAGGTCAAACATGGCAGTATCTCCAACGGCGCGGGAAGCCGCTCTCCCCGCTTCATCCGTCAAAGACCAAACCGCCGCCCTCTTCCTCGAAGGGGCGGCGGCGATAGATTTGGCCAGAGCGTCAGAGTTTGCCGAGACCACGCAGGCTCAGCTCTGTCCCGGCACCCACGATGATAGCGACCAAGGATGTCACGGGCTTCGAGGATGACGGTTTCTTCCTGGGGGGTCATGGGGGTCTCGCTGAATTGCACGCACCGAAGCCCCTGCCCTCTCGGGGCAAAGCCAACGGCGTGCATGTTGAGAAAAAGGTGCAGCGACCGCCTCGGGATCAGGCGATCGCTGCATGGGCGCTTTGTCAGCCGACCCGGTCGAGGAGCTTCTTGGCACGCCCTTCCATGTCGAGCCGGGCGTCCTGCTGGCTCTTATCGCGCGCAAGCCGCGTGATACCCTGCACGAAGTCGAAAATGCTTTCCGGCGGGCGGCCCTCCTCCATCAGCACTTTCTCGATGATCTTGCCAGACTCGGCCTTTGAGAACCCCCGCTTGCGCAGGAAATCCGCGCGATCCTCGTCGCTGCGCGCCACGACCTGCTGCCGCGCGGCCTTGATGCCGTTCACGAACCCCTGCGGCGAGGAATTGGCAAACCGCGTCAGCGCCGGGGCCGCCTCATGGGCAAAGCGCGAGGCGGCGTATTTCGAATGCCGAATCCGGATCTCCTGAAAATCCTCGACGCCCCAGAGGTTGCGGTTCTGGCAAACCGCCCGCAGGTAAAAACTCGCCATGCCGAGGGTCTTCGCCCCAACCTCGGAATTCCAGCAGTAAAAGCCCCGGAAGTAGATATCGGGGGAGCCATCGGGCAACTTGCCCGCCTCGATCGGATTGCGATCATCGACCAGGAACAGGAAGACATCGCGGTCCGACGCATACAGCGTGGTCGTGTCGCGGCTGATTTCGACATCGGGGTTGTAGACCCCGGTCGACCAGTCGAGCACGCCCGGCACCTTCCAGCGCGTGTCGCCGGTGCCATTGCCCGCGATGCGCTGCACCGCTTCGACCAGCTCGAAATCGTGGATGCGGCCATAGTCGGGTCCGGTCACGGCGCGCAGTTCGGTGCGGCCATCTTCCGTCTCGAAGGTTTTGACTTGCTCAGCGCGGTGGTTGGTCAGACCATACTGCAGGTTGATCCCCGCCAGCGGCGCGGGCAACTGCCGCAGATAGGACGCCGGAGCGCCAACAATGCTGGCAAGCTGACCAAACGCCCAATGCGTTGGCGCAACAGGCTCTTGCGCTTTCGGCAGCATCAGATGCAACCGTTCGGGGTTGTCGCGCGCCGCCTCGACCCGGATGTCCGCAGTCTGCACCACCCGGCTCCGGCTGCGCTCGGAGCGACCCTTCACATTGGCCCAGAGATCGTCGAGCGAGAGATACCGCTCGTCATCAGGCCGGTTGAACCATTCGGACGACACCCGCCCGTTCCGCTCACCCCGGCTCACGTCCACTTTCCAGCCACCAGCACGCGTCGGCGCGACCGGATCCAAAACTTCTACAACACTCATCGGATATCTCCTGCAACGGTCGCCGGGAGCCACTCTCCCAGCCTTCAACCCGTCACCGGAAACCCGGCACTCCTCGGACTCTAAAAATGCGGATACCCACCATCAGTCTGAGAGCAAGGCCAATCAGGGGAGCTTTTTGTCGGGTACCAGTGCAGCCCAGCCACGCACAGCGTCTTGGTGTGAGATTAACCATTCGCGCAAGGAACGGGTTGCGACAATCCCTGTGCGCACAGACTCAATCTGCTCATCAAAGGGCGTGAAATGGTCCAACGCCGGAGTTGGCACGACCAGCATGAGACCGGCGCGCCCTGAGTTACGCTTGTTTACCGTTGGGATAGCACGGATGCCCGTTCCGGCCAAATCTGCCGAGATTTGGGCAGCAAGTTCATTAAAATGATCGCCCCACGTGTAGAAGTTGATATTGGCATTTGCCTCGCGAAGCTGATGGACGATCCGCATCTGCGGCAAGAATGTCCATTTCGGTAGGGTTTCTGGAGCGAAGATCATGGTCACACTGTCGGCGGCGCTTTCGCGCAGCATCGAGGGTCCAGGGACGAGCTCAGGTGCGGTTTCGCGCAACAGCGCGACATAACGTTCCGTAAATTGCCGCTTGGCTGGATGGACAACCTGAGTATAGCCGCGCCGCTGTTTTTCGATAGCCTGCCGCATCATGCTAGCGCGATGCGCAAGCCGACCACCCAATTCGCCTGTCTCACGAGCGGCGCGGGTTTCAAAAAACTTGGCGAGACTTTCGTAGCTGATTGCATGGTCGAAACCCGCGGCGAAGACCGCATTTGCAGCGCGATATTCCTGCGGACAAACAAGGATCGTGCGTACCAGATGATAACCAGCCGCCTGTTCGACAGCTTCAGCACGATAGGATTCGGCCTGACGTGGCTGTTCAGATGTGTCGAGTTTGTTCTCGATCAACAACAGGACATCCCCGGCATTCGTCTGCACCCGAACCGAAATATCGATCTCGCGTCGACTGTGGATGCGGCGCACGGAGTGCATGACCGACGCGTGCTCAACTACCAATTCACTTAGGCTGATAGATCTTAGTATGGCCAAAATGAACAAAGGTGAGGCAGCAAATTCCTCGACTAGCAGTAGGTCTATATCACGCTCAGTGGCGTGGGTCAGGACAAGCATTTCGTTCATACACAGCACCTCAGTCAGCAAGTTGTGCAACAACGACATGCGAATGTGGCATTGCTCGGGCGGGACGGTGACCAGTCTACTATTCGGTCCACTTCGTGACTAAAATGAAGGCAGGTCGCGTAAGCCGAACCCGGCGGGTAACCCCGCCGGGCTCGAGGGGGAGACCCCGTTCCTCAGAACGGGATCTCGTCGTCGCGGTCGACCAGCTCGGGGTTTTCGTTCTCGGTCGACTTCGGGCGGCTCAGGAAGTCGACCTTCTCGGCGATGATCTCGCAGCCGTAGCGGTCGTTCCCCATGCTGTCGATCCACTTGCTGTAGTGGATACGGCCGTGGACGAGGACCTTCATGCCCTTTTCGCAATGCTCCGCGACAGTCTTGCCGAGACCGTTGAAGCAGGTGATGCGGTGCCATTCGGTATCCATGACCCGGTAGCCGTTGTCGTCGCGCAGCACGCGACCTTCCGAGAGGCGGGGGCGCGAGGTAGCGAGGCTGAAGTTGGTGATGTTGGTGCCGCCCTGAGTGGTGCGGGTTTCGGGTTTCTGACCGATGTTGCCGGCGAGGATGACGATGTTCTGCATGATAAGCTCCTGTGTTTCCTGTCTTCGGGACCGTCCCTTCGACAAAACCCTGAAAAAGCCCGTCGGGTGACGCGTGCACGGTGGACAGCATGGACGCCGGAAACCCCCAAAGGACCGGGGTGGAGCGGGCAGGACGCCACAGGCGGCCAACTCGGCCCGGGCTGACGCGGGGTTGCCCGCAGGAGGCCGAACGGGATTAGGGGATTGTCAGTCGAAGGGATGGAACAGAAGTCAGAGTGGCGCGGGGAGCCCATGCCAGACCCTGTCATCTTGCCAATCGGGACTGCCTGAACCGAAGCCCAGCACCCACACAGGCGGCAGAGAAAATGGATCAACCAAACCCTTGTCTCCTGCCACCTGTATACGGGAGTTGCGGGCCCATGCCGCGGCGGGCTATCGATACCGGAACATTCAGTACACAAGGCATAATACGGCTGATTACGATCTCGAGGCGCTGTCGCTTAGCGAGCTGAACAAAATGCAGAAGGACGTCGCCAAGGCGATCTCCACCTAACAGGATCGACAAAAGGCGGAAGCCCGCGCCAAGGTAGAAGCTGTGGTCAGAGAAATGGGCTACTGCCTGGCGGAACTGGTCGGGAAAGATAGCAAACCCAAGCGCGCCCCAGTCGCACCAAAGTACCAGCAATCTGACAACCCGGCCATCACCTGGTCCGGTCGTGGGCGTAAACCGCAGTGGTCCGTGGACGCGATGGCTGCTGGCACAACCGTCGGTGATCCGGAAATCAGCTGAAAGATCACCAACCCTGCGGCCAGAGAGCCCGAGGCTGCGCTTTGCCTGATCCGGTCATTCGGGCCTAGCGCCCGCGCAGAACAGTAGCGGCCTCATCTGGGCGCTCGGTGTGACTGACCTGCCCCTTCGAGCGCCCATCAGAGATGGCGAAAAGCGGTCATTGATGTAGATAAGAAGTGGGTCCTACCTCATGAGGACCACCCTCAGAATTGAATTGTGAATAATTTGTCGTTGCTTTTGTAAATTGCATGCCGTATCTTAACGACAAAATCATAGGGGCCGAGCATGCCGATTCCAAATCAGGCTGTCGTCAAGCCGATCATTGACGAAATCCGCGACTCGATTGTCGCCATAATCCACGAATCTTGGGATGATTGGATGGCCAGCGATTTCGTTGGCGTGTGGCGTTGCAAACGTAGCCGTGCGAATTTCGTTTGGGAACAGATCATCGGCAAAGCGCATACCGAACTCACGGACCTTGATGGTGTTCACATCATCGAGGGCACCGAAACACTTAAATTCATGATGCAGGATCAAGTTCTTTTCCGGTTCAAAAAGGCGGACGATGCAGGACGCACTGCAAACGTTGCCACGCAGATGGCACTCGCCTTTCACAATCACGAGCAAGATCTGCTTGGCTTGCCGGAAGTTCAGCGCGTCGAGGTCGTCTACAAACTGAATAAGTTGGAAACAGCTGTGAGCGACATTTGTGTGGTTGCTCGTGATGGCAACCGTGTTGCTTGGGAGTATAGTTTGCTGGATGCCGCTGATGTGGTAATTCCCCTGCCGATGCCCGAGCCGGAACCAGCGCGTCCCGCCGCGAAGATTGTCAAACTTAAAGGCGCATCCGACGAGCGCAAACAGCGCGATAAGTGATGCATACCAGTTTCAATCAAGACCTGCTGCGTATAGCGCGGCAGGCTCGCGGATGGAGTCAATCCGAGTTATCTCGCCGTTCGGGAGTATCGCAAGCGAACCTCTCTAAACTTGAAAACGGACTTATTGGGCCAACTGAGGACGTGCTTGGAACCGTAAGTGCTACTCTCGGCTTCCCCCAAAGCTTCTTCTTCCAGAACGACCGTGTCATCGGCTTGCCGATGAGTGTCCAATACCGGAAGCGTGCAAGTGTTGGTCAGAAAGCTATTGAGCAACTCGAAGCGGAGTTGAATATCAGAATTCTTCACATCAGGCGGTTATTGGATGCAGCCGACCTTGAGCCAGAGTTGGCGTTGCCCCGTTTGGACGTCGACGAATACGACGGCGACCCTTCGAGAATTGCCGAACTCGTGCGGCGTACTTGGCTGGCACCCAGCGGTCCAATCCGAGACTTGGTTGGATGGGTGGAGCGGGCCGGTTGCATTGTTGTGCATTGCGACTTTGCTGCTTTGAAAGTCGATGGCTTCACAGTCCAGATAGCAGATATGCCCCCGTGCATATTCCTGAACCGTAACCAACCGGCTGACCGGCAGCGGTTTAGCCTTGCGCATGAACTTGGTCATGTCGTCATGCACCGCGTCCCATCACCAGAAATGGAAGATGAGGCGAACGAATTTGCTGCTGCGCTGCTGATGCCTGCTCGCGATATTCGCTCGCACCTCTCGGGTCGCCCTCTCACCATTCAAAGGCTCGCGGGTTTAAAGCCAATTTGGCATGTTTCGATGGCTGCGCTTCTCGTGCGAGCAACGACAATAGGCGCTATCACCGCAAACCAGAGTCAGTACCTATGGCGGCAAATAAGTTCCATGGGGTATCGCCGTACTGAGCCACCAGAACTTGATTTCAAACCGGAGGAGCCAACTGTTCTGCCGGAAATAATCAGGCTTCACCTTGATGAACTCGGCTACGATGTATCTGATCTTGCAGAAGTGTTGCGCTCGACAGAGGACGATGTAAAAACGCTCCACCCGCTTCCGGCATCAAACGGACACCTTCGAGTGGTAAAGTAGCCGCTTCAAGTTCATGTAAGGTTTGGACATGCCACGGTTTCGCGCCGCCCCAAGTGCCCATTGAGCTCACCTTTTCATAGAAAGCGACGGGCTTGTCCAGGCCAGTGTTGAGTTGCGGCGACATCGGCGGGGGAATTGTATGCAGGAAGGATCAGTTGCATATGTCCGCGAAAAGTGAGTTCAAACCTCCAGGCTTTGAGCGCAAACGGCAGATGTTAGCAGTGCGGGCTGCGGGTGCTGCGTCAAGCGGCCGTGGTCAACGTCCGCATTGGGCAGGACACGTCGATATTCTCGGCGTTGTGGCAGTTGCGTTGCGACTGGCATCTCTGCAGCTTCAGGCCGTTTGGCGCTGCATCATCGACCGTCCGCAGTTCCTCGCCGACGCGCAGACGCGGCAAGAGGCGCGTCTGCGCCTCCGTATGAGCTTGGCGAGGTAACCGTGGGCCTAAGCCCACGGGTCGATCTCAACCAGCACCTGAACCTCGTCGCCGTCGATTTCATCGGCGGGGACGGCGCCGAAGGATCCATCCCCTGCCTGGAAGACGACGATCGAGACCATGAGCGTGGCGGCGAGGGAGGCGGCGAAGGCGTGTGCATCTTTGCGGGACATCTGTTTGGCTCCTGTCTTGGAGGCGGGGGACCATCCCCCGCGCGACAGGACCCCGAAGGCCCGAAGACTGGCTGACATCACCGGGTGCGTTCGGCTTGCCCGAATCCATCCGGCGGCACGGGCTTGCCCGTAGTCCGACCCCTCGTGGGTTGATTTTGAGCCCAGGATTCGGGCCAAGGAAGGGAATGGCGAGCGGGGGATGGTGCCCTGACGACTGGAGCCGGTTGTCCCGCTGATGCTTTTGCCGCCAGCCTCTCGGCCAAACTCTTGATTGAAGACTTTGTTGCTTGGGGATGGCTCCTTTGGCGCCCCGCGACTTCGCGGGACAAGGTTGTGATGGATGAGAGGCCCGCGCTTTGGCGGGCCCCTCGGTTTCAGTTGGGCTCAGGCGGCCAGGTCCGCGCCCCCTGCCCTGTCGTTGCTTTCATCGCCGACCATTTCAAGCCGCGCGTTGCGGTACCCTGCCTTGGCGATCCAGAGCTCGGCTGCGGTAACGGATTCCGCCAGATGCAGCAGCTCGGTGTTGCCGCCGAAGTCGAGGAGCACGCGCACCTGCCCGGGCTTCGGTTCCTCGGCCAGCTCGAAGACGAGGGGGCTGTCAGCAGAATGGCTGCGCATGATGGTCACGAGGATCACACCTTCAGAGGCGAAGTTGCCCTCATGCAGCGTGAAGGAGGCCGGTGCCGTCCATGTCCGATAAGGCCGGGCTGGTTCCTTTTTCACAAGACGGCCCACGCCGTTCGAGCGCTCCCAAGCTGCCAGCTTCTTCGTGAAGCGCGCCGGCGGCTTGGGGCTGCCGTCTGTGTAACGAATGAGCGCCCCGAGGGGTGCAGTGTCGATGATGGTTGTTGCAGACATGATTCCTCCTTCCGAATGCGAGCAATCGCATTCATCACTTTGATATTGTTCGGTTATTGGATGATTTTGGGGCGGAATACCCGCCCCTGCTGGATCACGTTATTCGGCGGCCAGCATCGACGTGCCATCAGCAGGCAGGTCATCTGTCAGGAATGCAGGAAGGTCAGTGTCACTGACGCTTTCAGCCGCTTCGGCATCCGCCCCCTGCTCTTTGGCATGGTCCTCATCGTCCAGCGCCACGAGATCGTCACGGCGCAGGACCTCGGGCAACCAGCCGCTGCCTTTCAGCAAGCGCTCGGCTTCACTGGCCATCTCGCTTTTCTTCAGGTGATCGAGAAGCTGGGCAGTCCCCTCCCCTTTCGCCTCGCGCACGGCCTCGAGGATGCGGACCTTAGGCACGCGGTTGAGATATGTGTCGACCGTCGGCTCCCAGCCCGCCTCGACCATATCGAGACCTGTCGCGCGCGCCACGAGATCGGAATGTGCCATGCGACGTGTCAGACCGCTGGCCGAGATGCCTGCCCCATAAGGATTCACCTTCTCATGCAGCGCGTTGACGCCGAAGCTGAGGCAATGCGCTAGCAAGGCCAGACGGCTACCCTGGTGGAGGACCGTCAGATAGTCCCAGAGCGCTGCATCGTCGCCAAGCGGCAGATCGGCTTCCCATTCCGCGTGACGCTCATCGACCAGCTTGGCCACAACGCTGTCTTTTAGATCGGGAGCCTGCGCCGACATGTAGACGTGACGCACTGAGGCTTCGAGACAGCTGCCCGAAGCAGAGGAGGTGCGGAAGGTATCCGTCACCAGCTTCAGAAGCAGCAGCGTCAGTGCGACATCCGGCGAGCGCCCGATCGCTTCACGCAGTGCCAGCGTCCGGTGGGCCGTCAACTCCATGACCAACCGCTCAGGCAGTGGCTTCAGCGCTCCGCCATCCTCATCCTCCAGCAAGTCAGCTCCGATCGGCTGGCCACCCGACATGATGACTGTTCCGCCATGAGCGGCAATGCCATGGCCATCGGTGAGATCACGATAATCCCCCTGCCCCGCCACCGCAGGATCAGTACCATCCTGGACCGCGGTCTCCTCAACGGGCTCATCCTCTGGACGCACATACCCGCGATAGACTGCCAGCGCACCGTAGCGGTCGAGCGTGACGAACGCCCCTGCCCGCCCGATCTCTGTCGGATCAAAGATCAACGGCCGGGTCTCGATCCTTTCCATCTCCGTTTCCAACACGCCAAGCCGTGTGTCGATCTCGTCAGGCAATTCATCCTGACCCGCGTACTCCTCCTCCATCGCCCGATACTCGGCGAGCAGCCTGGCACGGGCCGCGCCTTCCTCATCCGTCATCGGTGCTGGATCGCCGGACAGGGACCGCAGCCCGTGGCTGTAGCCGTAGGGCAGGTCAAGTGCGACCTCGATCCATTTCCAGCCCTCAACCGCAACCGTCTCAGCCTCCGCCTGGAGTTTTTCGCTCACCAGCCGATCGAGCAGGGCAGGGTCCTCAAACCAACCGCCGTCATCGCCTTGAAAGAGATCATGCAGCATCATGCCGCCCGCCGCTTCATAGGCCTCAACACCCACAAAGACCGCGCGTCGGTCGGACGCCCGGACCGATGTCTCGGTCAGCATGCGCCGGATTTGGAATGGCTCCTTGTTCCAGGATGAATGGATCACATCCCAGACCTGAACCTGACGCGCGTGATCGGGGTTCACGGTGAATGCCATGAGCTGCTCCAGCGTCATGCCATCCTCGGCATAGATCTCAAGCAGGGCAGGGGCGACGGAAGCGAGTTTCAGGCGTTGCTTCACGATCTGCGGCGTCACGAAGAAGGCCGCGGCAATCTCTGCATCGCTCTGACCCTTGTCCCGCAGCGCCACAAACGCGCGGAACTGGTCGAGCGGGTGCAGGGCCACTCGCTGCATGTTTTCTGCAAGGGAATCGTCCTCGGCAAGGATGTCGGACCTCGCGTCTCGCACGACGCAGGGAATGGGCGTCGTCTTCGCCAAACGCTTCTGCTTCACGAGCAAGGACAAGGCTTGGAAGCGACGGCCACCGGCAGGGATTTCGAACTTGCCGGTCTCGCTGCCATCATCACCCAACACGGGCCGCACGCTCAGGCTTTGCAAGAGCCCGCGGCGGGCGATGTCTTCGGCCAGCTCCTCGACGGACACGCCAGCCTTGATACGCCTCACGTTGGACTGGCTCAGCACGAGCTTGTCGAAAGGGATATCCCATGACGGGGACAGGGTGATTTTCTGGACTGCTTTCGTCATCAGATCTTCTCCACGACGGGCGCCGGAAGCCACTCTCCCGATCTCACTTCCCGTCACCCTCAAACCAACACTCCTTTCCCTCTCACGGTCGATCTTGACCGCGGTCAAGAAGCTCATGTTGGAGCAAGTTGTGTGCGTAAGATCCTTCCAAAATAGGCATCAGGGTGTTTGATCGTGTCTGCTCTAGCTATGAGGTAGTCGAAAACGAGAAGCAGTGTTCCAGCGCCAGCTTTCTGGATGCCATGTCTCAGCTCGTCTTGGCTTATTCTAAGCAATCGACCGATGTCGTATAGAATGCGGGTAAGGGCTTCTCCTGTGCGCGGCGGTTCTGGGAAAAATCCCGCTACATGGGTGAAGTCTTCCCATGCCATCCTTGCTGGGTCTCGGTTCATCGTCGGTTTGGTTTGCGCGGTTTGTTTACTGCTATGGTCCGTTGCGGGAGCAATCTTTCTAATATCTTTTTTTATTGACTCTATGTGCCGGACATTTTGTCCGTTTGTGGCGGGCAGATCGTTGGAATCTGGTGAATGCGGTCGGTGTTTGACAGCTTGTAAATTATCTTCGGCACCAGTTTCTGTAGCGGCGTGGTGTTCACCGTAGCTTGCGTCGGTATCGGCTCCGAGTGCTCTAAGTTCCGAGATAACGCTCAGGACTGCATCAACGGTTAATGTTGCTCGACGCAGGACATTTCTGATCATGTTGAGGGTAGAGAGCTTTGCTTCATCGAAGCGTGTCTGTTGAAGTAGCGATGCACGTAGGGCCAGCGCCTCAGCCTTCAGTGAGCGCATGCGCTCGCGTTCTTCGGTGAGCCGCAAGGCTTGTGTCGCGAGCGAGCCGTACCTCTGGATCAAGGGCTTCAGGTCGATACCGAAGGCATCTCTGATAACGCCTCCATACCGCAGCGGAAAGCGTTTGCCATTTGCTGAGTTCTTGCGTTCGATCAGTTCAGCAGCTGAGAGGCGTTTCAGGCTGCGTCGAAGTGTTCGCTCATCGAGCCCATTGGCGCGCTCTGACAGAGAAGCGTTCGATGGGAACACGACAGTGAGCGTAAGTCGCTGGCTGTCGTGAATCTCACGTTCTTTGCGGGGTAGGAAGCTAATGAGCGCGGTCAGAACGGCAAGGTCATTGGTTGTGAGGCCGAGCTCCTTCCTTAGAACGCGAACCGGGCCCAGAAGCTCATAGGGGTTAGGGCAGGGCAGAGATGTCCGTTCCGCCAGGGCGGTTGTTGTTTCAGTTGCATGTTTCATGATGTTTCGGAAGAAAAAGCTTCCCCGTTCACCGCGAGCGGTGTTGAAATCGATTCGTTTTGGGAGTATCAATCAGGTGTCGAGACTGATTGAGGCCCTTCGGAAGCATCGCTTTCGGGGGGTCTTTCTTTTTCTAGCCGGTCCTCCTTTCGTTTTCTGCTCGTTGCTTTTGATGTCTTGACCGCGGTCAAGACACGGGGTCGTCACTTTGGCCCGTCTTGGCCGCGGTCAAGTAGCTCTGTGACCAGCTTCCGGACTGCCTCCTCAACCCGCGGGGCAAGATCAGCGTCCACATCGATTGTGATGCGGTTGCCCTTGCGGCCGATCTTCACGCGCTCACTGGTATGTGTCTCCTGCGTCGACGGTTTGGTGGCCGTCAGCAAGGTAACCGCCGTTTCGAGACGGTTGGGGCCCGGTATGTTGCGAGGGATTTCGCTGGCGACTTCTCGGGCTTTCGCGACGTCTTTCTCGCACAGCCTGAAAAGCTTTTCCCAAACTCTTCGACCAACGCCGTGTGCAGGTCCGATAGCCTGGATCAGTTCCATCGGGATGCCTGTAGCGATACGGTTCATCCGCGAGACGAGCGATTCATCGATCTGAAGTGCCCGATACGCGATCGTCTGAGCGTTCTTGCGCGTCTCGTCGGTTTTCCCAAGTTCTCGAATGATTCCGGCGACAAACAGGGCCCTTTCGATGAACGATGGATCTTGGCGGGCATTATTTTCCACGCCTTGGGCAATGAGAGCTTCCTCGTCGGTCATCTCCATGACCGTGGCGCGCACTTTCTGACCAAGTTGGCGACAGGCGAGAAGCCGACGGCGACCATAGACGATCTCAAGCGCACCGTCCTGGGTTCGGCGAACCAGCACTGGAACCTTTTGACCGTGCTCGCGGATCGACGAGACAAGTTCATCCAGACCATCGCTTGGATCGATGCGGTCCATTACCGCGGACATCCGTATGGCGGCCGGGTCGATTAGTCGCGTGGCGTGTTTATCCTCTTCGAGCACGGATGCTTGTGCGCGAGCTACAGTCGGGCTCGTTCGCTTCACATCCAGATCCTCGTCCGAAGGCGGCGTTTTGCCCATCGCGTTCTTGAGTGAGTCCCCGAAGACCTTACGCGCCATGGCTACGCCCCCATGCTTTCAGGATTTCGCGTTCGACTTCGTCGGTCACGCGCGAGACGGACTCGATCGCGCGCTCGTAAGTTCTGCGGTTCACGTCGCGAGGTTCGACCTCGAAGATGCTCTGTTGTGTGTTCGCAGCATCACCCACGGCTGTTGATTTCAGGAACTCTGCAGACAGCACGGCATCCCCGAGGACTGTCCGAAGCAGAGACGAAATCTGCACCTGCGGACCATCCGTATTTTCGTAGCGGGTGATCAGTACTCGCACGAAGTTCAGTCCATGTTCCGGGGCGTGTGCCTCGACGACGCCCATCAGGTTGCTCGCCATGCCCAGAAAGCTCGCCAGCGACATGACATCGAGCATCGACGCGTTGAGCGGGATCAGGACCCCGGTCGATGCAAAGAGGGCAGAGATCACCGAAAAGTTCAGCTGCGGTGGGGTGTCAAATATCACCACATCATATCGGTTGAGGACGGGCTCAAGCGCTTCCCGTATGCGGCTATGGAACGTGGTGGCGCCGTGTCTGAAGCTCAGGGCGACCTCGAACTCATACTCCATGATGTCCATGGATGCCGGAATCAGATCCACGGTCGGGAAGTTCGTTTTGCGAATGATCTCTGCTGCGGGCAGTGGATCGTCGGATCGGATAAGATCGTATGAAGTCGGCATATCCGGATCCAGCTCGGGAGTAACCCCGAACAGGTTTGTTAGACTTGCTTGGCTGTCGAGGTCGATCAGTAACACCCGGTAGCCGCGCAGACCCAGTAGTTGCCCTACATGGGCAACAGATGACGTCTTGGCCGAACCACCTTTCAGGTTGAAGATCGTCAAGACCTGACAAGCCTCTCCCGGTCTTCTGTGCGGGTGTTCTTCTGGCTTGATCCTTCCAGTCTCGAGAAGTACGCGTTGTGCCTCGACCATCTCTTCTGCAGAGAAGCTACGGCGGTTTCCGCCCTCCAGGACACCTTCGGGAAAGCCTTCGAGGTTTGACACATGATGGCGGAAGGTGTTCTGATTAATGCGGAGCAGTTCCGCCGCTTCCCGCATGGCGAAGCGGCGGAGGCCCTTCTGAGCGTCCGGTGGGAAGGTTTCCTGCGCATGTTCACGCAACCGACTACCAAGCCGCTTGGACATGACTTCAAATCTCTGGGAGGCCCGTATCCCGTTCATCACTGCCCTCAAGTCTTTATTGTTTTGCAAAGCTTAACAGATATTGTGGATAAATCCAGACCAAACCGTTGAGCTGCCTGAGGGCGTTGAAGGCACCGATTTCTGTCGAAGGTAAACTGTTAAAAATCAGCGGTTTGGGCGACTGCGCTCTCACTCTACTTCAACACCTCGTTGCCAGCTACGAAGTGACCACAAGATGTATTGTGAGTGCGTACAGAAATCAGTCGGCAGAATCGGATGGGCGATTCTTGGGGATCTCAGTCGAGCAAGCCCAGCCTCTCGGCCCGCTCCAACAGCATTTTCACCGAAGACGGCTGCCATCTCGTTCGGCCACGAGGCGTGCGTTCGCGCATAGATTCCAGCCGTTCACAGATCGCTTGAAGCGTGATGTCGGGATCTGCGCCCTTGATGCCAGCAATAATGGCGGGCAGGCGGTCGTCGGTTTCGCGGCGCCCGGCGCGGGCCAGCACCTCGGTAGCCAGGAAGCCGTCGCGGACATAGGCCTTCACAGCGCGGAGCAGGCGGCTTTGGGTCCAGCGACGCGCCTCGGGCAAGGGCCCGTTGATGATGCGCACCACGTCTTCCCAGGCCAAGTCGGGGCGCAACCGTCGCACATGGGGCACCCAATCTTGTGCCGTCTCGTTCAGACGCTCCATGTAGCCGTCCTGTCGCGCCAACCGCACCTTACGAAAAGCAGCAGGGTCTTTGGCCCGCAGTCCGGGGTTCCCGCCGACCCGGCCCTTGGTACGGGCGCTCGCCAGCCCCGCCTTGGTACGTTCGCGGATCAGCGCCCGCTCGAACTCGGCCGCGGCGCCCAGAACCTGCAGCGTGAACTTGCCTTGCGGGGATGCGGTGTCGATCGGGTCTTGGATGGAGCGGAAGAACGCACCCTTGGCCTCCAGCCGCTCGATCACCTCCAGTAGATGCGACAGCGACCGCGCCAGCCGGTCGATTCGAACGACGACCAGCGTGTCGCCCTTGCCGATCCGTTCAAGCACCCGCGCCAGCACAGGCCGCGCGCGATTGCCGCCCGAGGCCTGTTCTTCATGTATCTCGGCGCATCCTGCTGATTTCAGGGCCTGCGACTGGGGCAGGGGGGTTTGGTCCTCGGTTGAAACGCGCGCGTAACCTATCAATGGCATCAAAACAGTCTTTTTGCAGTTTCATGTATCATCAATAAACGACCGTTTGTAAACAGATGCAAGAGCGCCTTCTGTGGTGCTGCTCATCAAAAACCCCTTGGTTTTCATATGCTGAGCGCGATCAGGGATATCTCGCAGGCCACCGCGCGCGCACCATATAAGGTGTGCAGGTGCACCCTGACAAAACACTTGGGTAAAACGCAAAACTGCCGTATTTTGCACATATGAAGCCTCAAGTATCTACACAATATGATAATTTTGAATATCCTCGAGTGGATACGGAAGGGCTTGAAGAGACGTCTGAGGACGACCTGTGGTTCCTACCCGGTCCGATGGAAGTGGAGCCAGATTATCTGCCGCCAGGACCGAGGGCAGAGCTTCGTGAAACCGCAGTCCTCGACGATTGGCGGAAGGCAGAGGCAAGCATTGCCGCCCATCTCGCCCGTATGGCTGGCCGGATTGGCGCGCTGGATGACCGTCTGCACCGTTCCCCTGAAGGCTGGCGGCACAGGCTCGCGCTGATGGAGGCGGCAGACCTCAGCTGGTTCGCAGGCGACCGGATTGGCCCGGATCGGCTGGCGCTCTGGATATCCATGCGCCTGTCCGGCGTTCACGACGACACCACGGCGCTTTCGCGGGTCGGATGGGCGGTGCGCCGCCTGACCGGCGGCCCTAGACCGGAAGTGGACCTGTCCGCCTTCCTCGATCGCCGCGACCCCGAGAACCTCGCCGTTGAAGCAGAACCGTTCGCGGATCGCGCGGGCGGTTGGCTCGATCTCATGGCGCAAGCCGCGGATCTTCACCCAATCACACGCGCGTGCATGGGCTTCCATCTCTGGAGTCTCGCGGGCCTCGGGCAGTACGGCGACCGGATGGAAGCGGCGGTCACAGCCGCACGGATTGCGGCCAGCGAGGGCAAGGGGCTGGTCTTTGCGCCTCTGGCCATGGGCGGGGCAGGGGGACTGCGCCCCGGTGGTCCACCCGGTGAACGTCTGGTGCGATGGCTCGACGGGATGCAAACGGCAAGTCTGACCGCAATGCGGCACCTCGACGATATCGAGGCATGGTCGGTGAGGGCGGAAACCGAAATGAGCACGCTCTCGGGCCGCACGCCCCCGGCCTTGTGCGCGGTACTTACCGAATGGCCGCTCGTGTCCGCTCCGATGGCCGAGGCCCTGACCGCCGCCAGTCGTGCGTCCGTCCAGCGCAACCTTGCTTGGATGGAAGCGCGCGGTCTGATCCGCGAGATGACCGGGCAGGGGCGGTATCGGATGTGGAGGGTCGCAACTTAAGCCGTGCTCTTTGTGGAGGCGACAGTTTATGTTAAAGTCAACGCTGCCGCTAACCAACCTGCACAGAATTCGCGCATCGAACCCACTTTGGCGAATGTTGCGGGAAGCACGAATGTCCGCATAGAAGAACACGAACCGCCTATGTCCAGTCTTCGTGCCTTGCTACGGCTTATAAATGGGTAGCCCAGCGAGGGTGGCTCTCGTCAATGATCAAGGCATGGCTGTGCCTGCGATGCCCTTGCAGATGCGGGTGATCCAGCGGCAGATTTTTATGGGTGTGCTCAAGCTCAACGGGATCGCCGGATGGCCAGAGTTTCAGCGCTGCGATCATTCCGAAGGCAGCGATGAGGGCAAGTCCGATCAGTGCAGGAACGAAGCCATAGACCGTCAGCAGCCAGCCCGACAGCGGATAGGTCACAAGCCAGCAGGCGTGCGACAGCGCGAACTGCGCCGCGAAGAGTGCCGGGCGGTCCCCGGCGTGGGCGGAGCGGCGCAGCAACCGGCCCGAAGGGGTGAGAACGGCGGAATACCCCAACCCCACCAGTACCCAGGCTGTCAGAAGGATGGACCAGCCGAGCCCGGCCATTAGAACTGCCACCCCCAGCCCCAGAAGTGTCGCCACCATCAGCAGCGCGCCGCCAAACATCACAGGACGATCGGGCAGCGAATCCAGCACGCGGGGCAAAAGCAGCGCGGCTGTCATGGAGCCCGCGCCGAATGCAAACATCGTCCAGGCCAGTGCACTCTCTGATAGGCCGAGCGATCCGCGGACCAAAACGACGGTATTGACCAGTACCATCGCGCCTGCCGCCGCTGCGGCGAGGTTCAACGCCAAGAGCCCGCGCAAGCGGGGCGTGGCCAGATAGATGCGGATCCCGCGCGTCGTGCGATCATAGACACCGCGCGGCTCGGATGGTCGGGGACTCGGCAGCAGGACCGAAACAACCAGAAGGGCCGATGCGGCAAAACCGACGACCGTGCCGAGGAAAAGCGAGTTGTAGGACATCACCGCCAACAGAAGCGCGGCCAGGGTCGGACTGATGATGTTTTCGAGATCATAGGCTAGCCGGGACAGCGACAGGGCGCGTGTATAGCGCGCCTCTTCGGGCAAGACGTCCGGGATCGTCGCCTGAAAGGTTGGCGTGAAGGCGGCGGAAGCCGATTGAAGCAGGAAGATCAGGACGTAGACCTGCCACACCTCTGTCACGAACGGCAGCGCCAACGCCACGCCCGCCCGCACCAAGTCAAGCGTTACCAGTAGCGCCCGGCGCGGCACCCGGTCAGCGAAGGCCCCGGCAATGGGGGCGATGCCGACATAGGCCACCATCTTGATGGTGAAGACTGCGCCGAGGACCAGCGCCGCCCCATCTCCCGCAAGATCGAAAGCGAGTAGGCCGAGTGCGACTGTGGCGAGTCCAGTACCCAGAAGGGCTACGACCTGCGCCATAAACAGGTGCCGATAAGTGCGGTCGGAGAGAATATCGAGCATGGTCGGCCTCAGAGATATCGGGCGATCGCCCGCAACTCGGCGCGATCAGTTTCGGAACTTTCAACGTCAATACAATGATCCATGTGATCATGGATCAGCGCACGCTTGGCGTTCGTCACGGCCTTTTCGACCGCTTGCATCTGCTGAGCAATTTCCAAGCAAGGTTTGCCCGCCTCGATCATTTCGATCACGGCGCGTAAATGGCCGTCAGCGCGTTTCAGCCGGGCAATCAAGGCGGGATGGGTTGCATGTACCGGGGAATTTGTCATATTGGTTTCTTATCCTCCCCCAGAGGATAGAACAAGATGGTGCCCCGATGCGCCACAAAAAAAGTCGAGCGGGCAGGCAGATCTGATGACACGGATACGGACAATTGGAAGGACTGCCTGCGCTACGTTTCTGTGCGCAGCCATTCTTGTCTGGTCAGTTGTGCCTGCAACTTCTCACACGCCCGCAATTCTAAACGTTCTTCAGGACCATGCGGAAATGATCGCCGAGCACGGGCATTCGCATGGTCTGGAAGAAGACCTGGCTTGGGCAGCGCATGGACATAGCCACGACAGTATGGATCACGATCACAGCCAAGCGGTTGTGCCCGGTCCTGACCTGTCGTCTCATCCCATGGAAGTTTACAAGACCGCATGGTGGCTGAGTGCCGCGACAGCGAATCCCCTGCTGATACACCAGATCGAACGACCTCCCCGAGTGTGATCGACCGCGCGCCAGTGGCGCATTCCAAGTGATCATCAAACACATATGCGGAGTTCAATCCATGAACACAGTCCATCGGGGCTGGACCGATCCAGGCATAGGCCGGATCGTGATCCTGTCCTTTATCACGATAACCTTGCTCGTTCTCAGCGCAGGCCATGCCTTAGCGCACAACGTTACGCCCGGCGACGCGGGTTACATCCAGGAAATCTGGGGGGTGAACATCATTCCCTTCATGTATCTCGGTGCCAAACACATGGTGACCGGATACGACCATATCCTGTTCCTTCTCGGCGTCGTCTTCTTTCTTTACAAGATGAAGGACGTGGGCATCTATGTCAGCATCTTTGCTGTCGGACATTCGACCACGATGCTGGCAGGCGTTTGGTTCGGATGGGGCATCAACGCCTATATCGTTGATGCAATCATCGGTCTGTCCGTTGCCTATAAGGCGCTCGACAATCTGGGGGCCTACCAGCGCTGGTTTGGTTTTCAACCGAATACCAAGGCCGCGACGCTGATCTTCGGCTTTTTCCACGGCACGGGCCTAGCCACCAAGATCCTTGAATACGAGATCGCTTCGGACGGGCTACTGGCCAACCTCCTGGCGTTCAACGTCGGCGTCGAGCTGGGCCAGCTAATGGCGCTCGCCGTGATCCTCATCGTCATGGGCTACTGGCGGAAATCCCCGAACTTCTTTGCCCAAGCCTACACCGCCAACGTCGTCATGATGTCCATGGGTTTCATTCTCATGGGCTTGCAAATCACCGGCTATTTCGTAGCCACCTAAGAAAATTGGAGACCCAAATGTTCAACGCAGAAAAACCGAGCCTCGATGAATTGCCAAGCTCAGCGCAGCTCATCCGTTCGACCGCCATCGCGGCGGCCAGCGCCGTCGCTATCCTTGTGACCGTCGTGCTACCCGCCGAATACAACATCGACCCGACCGGGATCGGCGGCGTTCTTGGGCTAAGCGAGATGGGTGAGATCAAGAGCCAGCTCGCAGAGGAGGCCGAGGCCGACAGGCTGTTGGAGCTTGAGCCAGAAGAGCAGTCGAGCCTGATGAACGATATCTTCGGGCTTTTTGTCGGCGCGGCACACGCACAGGAGGTCGAAGTCTGGCGCGACGAGACCACCTTCACTCTGGCCCCCGGTGACAGTGCCGAATGGAAGCTGGTGATGGAAGAAGGCCAAACGGTGGAATACCGGATGCTCGTCGAAGGTGGCCGGGTGAACTTTGACATGCATGGCCATGGTGGCGGCAACTCGATCACCTATCAGAAAGGCCGCGGCTCCACGGGGGACGAGGGCGAGATCATCGCCGCCTTCGACGGAGAGCACGGCTGGTTCTGGCGCAACCGCGACAGCTCCGATGCCACCGTCACCGTTCAGGTGCGCGGTGAATACGCCGAGTTCAAAGACGCAGGTTAACACTGGGGTGGCCATCCGTATGAACGAATTCGGGTGGCCGCCTTCCTCCGAGCATACATTGTACCGATGTACAACTCTCGTCTCGGAGATTGCTCTAAAACCATCCTCTGGCGCTCCTTGGCAAATGCGGTTGGCTCTCGCGTTGTTGACTCCAAGGCCTCGGCGTCGTGGCTTCGGCTTGACGCCTCGCTGACCAATGTCACGCTTATGTTATGGATTACTTCTTGACCTCCCCCTACTGGAAGCTTGCATACCAGCAACATGAGACAAGCTTTCCGGCTCATTTTGATTCTTGCATTGAGCTTCGGCGCCATGATCGCGCCGGGTGTGTCGGCAGTGAATGCGGCCGAAGTATCCATGGCTCAGATGGACGCGGCCGAAAGCACGGACGACCATTGCGGTGGATGCGATCCGACCGAATTTGCTGACGGGATGTCCTGCGTAGGGGAATGCCCTGTACCCTGCGGCGCGAGCACCACGGCTGGTATCTTAGTGTGGATGCAATCGGGTCCGACCGCGATGTCCTTAGGTAATTTCATCCCGGTCACCGAACCCGTGTTTCTTATCGGCGCCAATCCCTTGCTTGATCCATTTCCTCCCAAGCAGCCTGTCTGAACCTGATATCGGCCTCGCCTGTTGCGAGGCCTAACCGTTGTTTTGGCCGATGCTGGCTGAGTGCGACCCTTTCAGATCAAGGCAGTTGCGATGACCCTCAACAGACTGATTTCACGACGGCACGTGCTGCGCACAGGTGCCGCTTTCACAGCCCTATCCGCCCTGTCATCCGCCCGAACAGCGATGGCAGGTCCGACGGAGGACCTTTTCGTGCTCAACGCTGCGTCCGGACAAGCCGCTTTGCGTCCGGCACCCTACGGTCCGACCGACGTCTGGAGCTATAACGGATCGGTTCCCGGTCCCGAAATTAGGGTGCGCCAGGGTGACCGGATCCGTGTTCTGGCTCGGAATGGGCTGGATGAAGGGACTACGGTCCACTGGCATGGTATCCGCACACCCAATGCGATGGACGGCGTGCCGTTCCTGACACAAGACCCGATACCGGTCGGTGGCGAATACCTTTACGAGTTTGATGCGCTGGACGCAGGCACGTTCTGGTATCATCCTCATCAGCGCAGTTCGGAACAGGTCGGACGTGGGCTTTCCGGGCCGTTGATCGTGGAGGAGGCGGACCCGATCCGCGTGGACCGCGAACAAACCTGGATGCTCGATGACTGGCGTATGACCCGGGATGGACAGATTTCGGACGACTTCGGAAGTCAGCACGACGCCATGCACGGCGGTCGTATCGGAAATTCCGTGACCATCAACGGCCAGATCCCTGACCGCATCGCAGTGCGATCCGGAGAACGCATCCGCCTTCGGCTGGTCAATGCGGCCAATGCCCGGATATTCGGGCTGGATTTCGGTAGTCTTGCACCGGTCGTTGTCGCTTTGGACGGTCAGCCCGTGGCACCTCATGCACCAGACGCGAACATAGTCGTGGTCGGCCCGGCCATGCGTGTCGATCTGGTAATCGACATGACCGGCAAGCCCGGAGATCGCGTGACCGTCACCGATGCCTTCTACAATGGTTTGGAGTACCGTCTCGTCGATCTCGCCTACGAGCCGGATCGGTTACGGGACGCTGTCCCGGACTGGTCGATGGAGTTGCCACCCAACCCACTGGCCGAACCCGATATGCAAGCGGCCAAACGGCATCAGATTGTCTTCAATGGTGGCATGATGGGGCAGATGATGATGGGCGGCGACATGGGGTCGATGATGGGCCAGATGCGCGAAGGCAACATGTGGTTCATCAACGGCGAAGCAGCAACGGGTCATATGATGGACCCATTGCTGGTCCTGCCACAGGGCACGTCACATGTGCTCGAAATGAACAATCGTACCGGCTGGCATCACCCGATGCATCTTCATGGCCATTCGTTCCGTGTGATCGCACGTAACGGGCAACCGACACGGCATCGCGAATGGCAGGACACCGTCCTTATGGCACCCGAGGAACGTGTCGAGATCGCCTTCGTGGCGGACAATCCGGGAGACTGGATGTTCCACTGTCACATCCTGGAACACCAGGCGGCTGGCATGATGGGCGTCATACGCGTCGATCCCGGAACGACCAAAACCTGAAACAATCTCACGTATCGATAACCACGAAAGGAAAGAACGTATGAAAAAGATGATTGGACTTGCCAGTCTTGGCACCGCAGGTGCCGCCGCTGTGTTCGCCCTGAGCCTGAATGCCGCGCCTGCCGCAGCACAAGAGGCCACACTCTACAAGAACCCGCAATGCGGCTGCTGCGAGAGCTATGCGGACTACCTCCGAAAGAATGGCTTCACGGTCGAGGTGAAGCCGACCCATGATCTGGCGCAGATCAGCCGCGATGCAGGGATCCCGGACGACTTTCAGGGCTGCCATACGACCTTTCTGGGAGATTACGTCGTCAGCGGTCATGTGCCGATCGATGTCGTCAACAGGTTGCTTGAAGAGCGTCCCGAAATTGCCGGTGTGACGCTTCCCGGCATGCCGATGGGGTCGCCGGGTATGGGCGGCGCAAAACAGGAACCGTTCAAGATTTACTCCGTCGAAGAAGGTGTGAACCCGACCGTCTATGCGGTCGAATGATCAATTGCACGTTTTGGTGCGATCTCGTGCCAGAGCGGTTTCAAGGGAAAACAAAGGATGAATTGCATGATGATGGATGGTGGAATGATGGGTGGTGGCATGATGATCGCGATGGGACTCGTTTGGTTGTTGATCGTGGGGGTGCTGGTGCTCGCAGCGATCGCCTTGGTCAAATACATCCGCTCGGATGGCGGCAAATAGAAATGCACGGGCATGCGGAACGAAGGTACCAGCAGTGGAGGCAGCCCGCTGTCGATCGGATTGGTCTGGGCGCGTTGCGTCCAGCTTATCGTGGCATCGCTTTTGGCACACTTGATGTTCTGTATGCGGCTCGCAACAAGGAGATTGAATCGCAGTGAAAAATACCATTGGCCTTTCCATGTGCCTGTGCGCCGCAACGGTCATACCCGTATCGGCACAGACCGACTTGTTCCAAGGAGAGCGGCTCTATCAGGAGAATTGTGCCAGTTGCCATGGCGCAAACCTGGAGGGGCAGCCTGATTGGCGATCAAGATTGGCGAACGGCAGGTTGCCTGCCCCGCCGCATGACGCCTCAGGTCATACGTGGCACCATACGGACCGCGTGCTTGTAGACATCGTGAAGCGAGGAACTGCGGCGATTGTCGGTAATGGTTACGAAAGCGACATGCCCGGTTTCGACGGGGTGCTGACGGGCGAAGAGATCACCGCGATCATAGATTACATCAAGAGCACTTGGCCCGACCGTATCCGTGGTGCGCAGGAAAGCCGCACCGCCGCAGACGAACAGGCGCAACCGTGACGCAAAAGGTCGTTAGCAAAAACGGCTCCGTGTCCCGGTGCAAGATCTCCGGGTTCGTGCTGGTGCCGCTGCTGGCGTTTGCCCTCATGGTCCTGTTCGGGTGGGGGCTTTTCAGGGGCGGAGACGACTTGCCGTCGGCGCTTCTCGACAAACCTGTGCCGGAATTCGCGCTGCCCACGGTGCTCGGCCGCGAGGAAGGTCTTTCGACGCAGGATCTGATTGGCCATGTCTCGCTGGTGAACGTCTTCGCCTCCTGGTGCGTGCCCTGCCGTGCCGAACACCCGCTGTTCATGGAATTGGCAGCGACTGGCGAGGTCCCACTCTACGGGATCAACTACAAGGACCCACCCGAGCAGGCGCGCGCCTGGCTCGACGAGCTGGGCGATCCCTATGCGCGCATCGGGGCCGACATCGACGGACGCGCGGGCATCGAATGGGGCGTCTACGGCGTTCCCGAAACCTACATCATCGCGCGCGATGGCACCATCGCCCACCGCCATGTCGGCCCGATCACGCGGGCGATCTTGCAGGACACCCTGCTGCCGATCGTCCGTGGTCTGAAATCTCAATCCGCCAAGGAGACAACGCCATGAAACATTTTAGACCGGCCTTGCTCGCCTGGGCACTGTCCGTCAGCGCGGCTTTCGCCGGGCCGCAGGGGTTTGCGCTGCATGACACGCCGCAGCCGGTGATCAATGTGCGCTACCTGACCGAGGACGGCAGTCGCGGCGACATGGAGGATTTTCGCGGCAAGGTCATCCTCGTGAACGTTTGGGCAACCTGGTGCGTCCCCTGCCGCGAAGAGATGCCGACACTGGATGCGCTTCAGGCGGAACTTGGGAGCGACCGCTTCGAGGTTGTCGCCCTGTCCATCGACCGGGCCGGATCACCCGTCGTGCGGCGTTTCTACGATGAGATCGGTGTCACCAATCTCAGGATGTATGTCGACAAGACCATGCTGTCGATGACCGCGCTGCGCACTGTCGGCCTGCCGACAACGATCCTTATCGACGCGCAGGGCCGGGAGCTTGGGAGACTGGTCGGCCCGGCCGAATGGGATGATCCCGAGATGGTATCGTTCCTGCGGGGTTTTATCGAATGAGATCCAAAAATACCTGTCCGCCCACCCTTGACCTTCCAGTCACTGGAATAACCATTTCTCAATCATCGAAAGGATTTGCCGAATGACCGACATATCACCTTCCAACATTGCGGGTGCCGCCGACATCGAAAGCGCTGGCAACTGGCCCCGGTGGCTGACGCGCAGACGATTGCTGTTCGTCGGTGCGGCAACCTTGATCGGGGGCGGCATGGCCCTGAACTGGGGATGGCTCACCGCGATCGGGCTCGCGCCTGTTCTGGTCTCGCTGGCCCCATGCGCTGTGATGTGCGGCCTCGGTCTGTGCATGAAGAGCGGATCCGGAACGGGCTGCTCCAAATCGCCAGAGGGGGCGTCTCCCGACTGAGCTCTTTCGATAACCACACAATCAACCCAAGGAGAAAACCATGAGAAAAACTTTTACAACTTTCGTCGTTGCGACGGTCCTTGCCGCAAGTGCATTCGCCGTGAGCGCCCAGGAACAGGCGACGCCGGATACGGGCGAAATGATGCAGAATGATGGCGCCATGCAAGGCGGCATGATGGACGGAGACATGATGGGCATGATGAAAATGATGGCCGAAATGAAACCCATGATGGAAGCCTGCACCGAGATGATGGCGTCCATGACCGAGAAAATGGACGGTGGCATGATGCCGTCGGAAAAATCGGACGGCTAGATTTGCCAAAAATGCCTGTCGGTCCACGGATCGGCAGGCATTTAATGTGAGGATATAAAAATTGACAGCACTGACACGGCGCGCCGCCTTGGCGACTATCGCGGCCACCATCTCCTCCCCGGCCTTCGCCAATCATCCCGGGGAAAGCCTGGATGCGCGCATGTTCGAGATGGAGCCGTACTTCCAGGCTATCGATGCAGCGCAGGCTCCGGGTTTCGAGTTGCTGGATTCCGAGGGGAACCCCGTGCGCCTGTCGGATTTCAGCGACAAGGTGGTCATCCTGCATTTCATCTACGCCAATTGCCCGGACGTCTGCCCGCTCCAGGCGGAAAAGATCGCGGCGGTTCAGGCTTCGATCAACGATGGGCCGCTGAAGGATCTGGTGCAGTTCATCTCGATCACGACCGATCCGGTGAATGATACGCCGGACGTTCTGCGCGACTACGCGGGGCGGCATGGGCTCGATCCGAGCAACTGGGTCATTCTGACCAAACGTCCCGATCAGGCTGATGACGCGACGCGCCTTCTGGCACGGGACTATGGACTCGAGTTCACGATGACCGCCGACAGCGACATGATGATGCACGGAGCGGTCACCCATGTCGTGGATATCGGCGGGCGGTTCGCCGCAAAGTTCCATGGCATGGATTTTAAGAACGTGAACCTGATCCTCTATGTCAGTGAGTTGATCAACAACGCCCAGCATCGACGCCGTGAGCCCAGCTGGTGGGACCGGGTGACAGGGGTGTTTCAATGAGTGTCGTCGCGACTGGCGTCAGGCTGTCCTCGACAGACGGAATTTCCCTGACAGCTCTGCGTCGGTATTTTTCGGTGATCATTCCGGCCAATCTGATCTGGGAGTTCGCGCATATGCCACTCTACACGATCTGGAACGAGGGCACTTGGGGTGAGATCATCTTCGCAGCCGTCCATTGCACGGGTGGCGATATCCTGATCGCCATGAGCGCGCTAATGCTGGCCTTGATGCTGACGGGACGCGAATGGCCCCATGTCGCTGCGACGCGTCGTTCCATCACGGTCCTGACAGTCGTGTTCGGGCTGGGATACACGCTGTTCAGCGAATGGCTCAACATCGTGATCCGTGCAGCCTGGGCCTATTCGGACCTGATGCCGATCATTCCGATCCTCGACGCGGGCCTGTCGCCCGTGCTGCAATGGATCGTGATCCCGCTGGTCGCGTTCTGGTGGGCATCGCGGCCCTTCAGCGCGAATCGAAACGCATGATGGATATTTCCGGCATTGGCATCTTCGCGGCCTTTCTGGCGGGGGCCATTTCGTTTCTGTCGCCCTGCGTTCTGCCTCTGGTGCCGGGCTATGTCTCCTATATCGCGGGCCAGCCGGATCTGCGCACGGCACGGTCTGTCGATCTGCGGGCACGCGCCGGGGCACTGGGCCTAAGCGCCTGCTTCGTTCTGGGCTTTTCGACGGTCTTCGTCGCACTCGGAGCCGGGGCCAGCGCGCTCGGATCGCTACTTCTGACATGGCGCATTGAGCTGAACTTTCTGGGTGGCGCGATCATCATTCTGTTCGGGCTGGTCATGTTGGGTCTCTTCCGTTTGGAAGCATTTTCGCGGGATACCCGCTTCAATCTCGACATTCCCGGAGGCCGTCCGCTTGGGGCTTACGTGCTGGGATTGGCCTTCGCCTTCGGCTGGACCCCCTGCATCGGGCCGATCCTCGGCGCGATCCTGACGCTCAGCTCGACCTCCGGCGGCATGTCGGACGGCATTTGGCTGCTGTCGATCTATTCCGCCGGGCTGGGCGTGCCTTTCCTTCTTGCGGCGCTATTCACCGATGCCATCGCCGCGCGGGTCAAGCAGATCGGCACCGCCGGTCGCTGGCTCTACAAGGGTGCGGGCGTTGCCATGATCATCATGGGGGCCGCCATCATGACCGGGCAATTGTCACGGTTTGCCTATTGGATGCTGGGGACGTTTCCCTTTCTCGCGACGATCGGGTGACGCATCTCGAACCAGCTCTCGGTGTGATGGCTGCTGTGTGGGGATCACCTCCACCACTTGAGAAGGTGATACACGCCGCGCCATTGTAGAGGTCACGAGGCCGTCAGCCGATGAGGTAGACCCGGATCGGCATCCAGACCCCCATGACGATCATCATCAGGTTCTCGGTGAGCGAGACGAACCCTAGTGGCACGTTGCTATCGCCCCCGACGCAGGCGCATTTCAACTCGCGCTTGTCGATGTAGACCGCCTTGAAGACCGATACCGCACCTACGGTGCCGATAAACAAGGCCACGGGTGCCGAAAGCCAGGTGAGCGCGCCTGCGACCATAAGGATGCCGGCAAAGGCCTCTCCGAAGGGATAGATCTTGCCGTAGCGCACCCAGCGGCGCGCCAACAGGTCGTAGTTGAGGAACATCGTCGAAAAGCTTTCGACGTCCTGCAGTTTCTGCACGGCCAGAAAACACATCGAGATCGAGATGAACCATTCCAGCATGCGCAGGGTAAAGATGGACTCAAAGCTGTACCACGACAGGCCGAGCGCCATCAAGAATGCGACGGCGAAAATCGCGATCACCGGCTGATAGGACGTGTCCGAGCGTTCGCTTTCCGGTTTGTCGATGCCGAAGTGCACCCGCAGGTCGTCATATCCGCCGATCCGTTCGTCGCCGATCCAGGTTTGCGGCGTGGTCTCGACGCCATGCTTTTTCATGAAGGCGTCGGTTTCCTCGCGGGTGGTCAGCGGGTGATCCTCGACATTGAAACCCTGGCGTTCCAGCAGATCCTTGGATTTGAGGCCATAGGGGCACAGGTGGTCGGGCATCACCATCCGGTATAGTTTGGCGGTTTGAGATGTGTCTTTCGGCATAGTCATGTTCTCCGTTTTTAGGATCAGGCACCGCAGCCGTAGTAACCGCGATAGCCTGCCCGCAGTCCGGCATCGAGTTTGAGAACGAGGTTGGCGTCCTGCATTTTATTATTGTCTTCCAGCGCTGCAGCGCCGTCCGGCGCGCTCAGCGTCACAGCCATTCCTTCGGTGCTCAGGGTGGCGCTGCCGCCGGTTGAATCCAGACGCACCAGATCGCCGCTGATCTTTGCCAGTGCCGCCGTGGTGCCATCAATCTGCCCTGCTGCAAGCACCGGTTTGCTTGTTGTTGTATAGCTGAAGGTGCATGCGGCTCCATTGGGAAACAACTGCGCGATGTCCTCGCCGGTCAGAAATTCCAGATCGAGGATGGCGATTTCGGCGGATGACAGCGCCTCGTCCAGGGTGACAATCGGGGTCGAGCCGACCCGACCCTGATCGGTGGCGTCACCGTTCGCGTCGATGTCGTTCACCAGATAGCGCATCTCGGCGATTTCCTTGTCTTGGGCAAAGATGATTTCATCGGCCAGTTTGCGCACCCGCGGGTCTGAGATGTCAGCTCGACTGGACGTCATGATTGCAATGGAATGGTGCGGGATCATCGCACGCATGTAGCTTGTATCACCGACCGTCACTTGGCTGCGGACCAACCAGAGAGATCCCGTGAAGGCCACGGCGGCCCCGATGAAGATGGCGGCGTTGATCGCCTTGCTGGAATACATCGACAACATGAAGCCCAGCATGATGATCGCCATCGTGGCTCCCATCAGCACCGCCATGTAGGCGCGTGTTTCGGACCAGAAGATGTGGCTCCAGAGATAGGTGTTGAAATACATCAAAATGAACATCACCACCGTGGAAGTGGCGATCATTGCGAAAAAGCGTCCGTATTTCATTTGGGGCCTCCAGTCTCGAAAATTTGATAGCTTAGAAATGGAACCACTTTCCCGCGCTGGAATGTTCCACTACTTTTTAGCAAAAACTTGATCCGGCCAAAAAACCGGACCTAACCTGAGGCCTTTTTCCCCGGATCCGCTTTATTCTCCATCGCCAAGTCCGCTAGGATTGGGCAATCGGGTCGCTGGTCCCCCGCGCAAGCCTTTACCAGATGCGAAAGCGTCGCGCGCATCTCAGTCAGTTCCGCAATCTTGCCGTCGATCCGCTCAAGGTGCACTTCGGCGATCTCCTTAACCTCTGCGCTGGCGCGCTCGGTGTCGGCATAAAGCTTCAGTAGGCTCCGGCAGTCCTCGATGGTAAAACCCAAGGCGCGGGCGCGGCCAAGAAAGGCCAGTTTGTGAACATCACTTTGCCGAAAGCTGCGGTAGCCATTTGAACTGCGCAAGGGTGCGACGAGACCGATGTCTTCGTAGTAGCGGATAGTTTTGGCGGGAAGGCCCGAAAGGTCGGCCACGTCTCCGATGTTCATTTTATTCTCCTTTTCACTCGGCAGGGGCGGGGGACAGGGTGTTGTTCGAGGCGGAGGCCGTCGCTTCATCCATCGCGGGGCGAACCCGGCGCAGCCGCAGCGCATTTGTCAGTACGAAGACGGAGCTGAGTGCCATTGCGCCAGCAGCCAGCACCGGCGACAGGAGCAGGCCCGACACCGGGTAGAGCAGCCCCGCCGCCACCGGAATGAGGGCCACGTTGTAGCCGAAGGCCCAGAACAGGTTCTGGCGGATGTTGCGCATCGTGCGCCGCGACACTTCCAGCGCGTTCACCACGCCGCGCAGATCGCCGGACATCAGTACCACATCAGCGGATTCAATGGCCACGTCGGTACCGGTTCCGATGGCGATGCCGACATCCGCATGGGCGAGGGCCGGCGCATCGTTGATGCCGTCGCCGACAAACGCGATACGCATGCCGTCCCTGCGCAAGTCGTCCAGCGCCGCCACCTTGCCGTGGGGCAACACGCCCGCGATCACATGGTCGATTCCGATCTCGCGGGCGATAGCATTCGCCGTCTCGCGTTTGTCACCAGTGATCATCGCGACCTTCAGACCCAGATCGTGCAGCGCGCCGATCGCCGCCGCGCTCGACGGTTTCACCGGGTCGGCCACTGCGATCACGGCGGCCACGCGCCCGTCGATGGCCGCGAACAGCGCGGTCCGGCCCTTTTCGGCTAGGCGGCGTTCATCGCGGGCCAGTGGGCCGATGTCCAGCCCTTCGCGGATCATCAGGCGGTCGGCCCCGACAAGCACCTCGCGGCCCGCCACTTTTGCCCGCACGCCGTGGCCGGTGATGGATTCAAAATGCTTGGCGTCATGCCGCGCGACGCCTTCGACCTTTGCCGCGCGCACGATTGCCTCTGCAATCGGGTGTTCTGATTGTGCTTCGACAGCGGCAACAAGCGCCAGCACCTCGGTGCGGTCAAAGCTGTCCACAAGCACGAGATCGGTCAGTTCCGGGCGGCCCTGGGTCACCGTTCCGGTCTTGTCCAGCGCCACAACATCAACGCTGGATAGCTGCTGCAACGCGTCGCCCTTGCGAAAGAGCACGCCCATCTCGGCGGCACGTCCCGTGCCGACCATGATCGAGGTCGGCGTTGCTAGCCCCATTGCGCAGGGACACGCGATGATCAGCACCGACACGCCGGCTACCAGCGCATAGGACAGCGCCGGTGAAGGACCGACCAGCAGCCAGACGATCACCGTCAAGAGTGCCATGGCCATCACCGCGGGCACGAACCAGAGCGTGATCCGGTCCACCAGCCCTTGGATCGGCAGTTTGGCGCCCTGAGCCTCTTCGACCATGCGGATGATTTGGGCCAGGGTGGTGTCCGCGCCGACGCGGGTGGCGCGGAACTGAAACGCGCCGCTGCCGTTGACGGTGCCCCCGGTCACCGAATCTCCGACTGCCTTTGCCACTGGGACCGGTTCGCCGGTGATCATGCTTTCATCGATACGGGCGCTGCCGTCGGTCACGTCACCGTCGACAGCAATCCGTTCGCCCGGACGCACGATCACAATGTCGCCAGCGACGATGCGGTCGATGGCCACATCCTGCGGCTCCCCGTCCACCAGCACCCGGGCCGTCTTTGCCTGAAGGCCCATCAGTTTCTGGATCGCAGCTCCGGTCCGGCCCTTGGCACGGGCCTCCAGCCAGCGACCCAAAAGGATTAACACCACGATGACCGCCGCCGCCTCGAAATAGACCGCGCGCGATCCCGCAGGCAGCAGCGTCGGTGCGAAAAGTGCCACAAGTGAATAGATGTAGGCCGCCGATGTGCCAACCGCGACAAGGCTGTTCATGTCCGGCGCGCCTTTCAGGAGTGCCGGAAAGCCTTTGATGTAGAAGCTGCGGCCGGGTCCGAACAGCACCACAGAGGTGAGCACGAACTGAATCATCCAGCTGGACTGGTGGCCGATCGTGTCGCCAATCAGACCGTGCATGCCTGGAATCAGATGCGCACCCATTTCCATCAGAAACACCGGCAGGGCGAATGCCGCCGCCAGCATCGTCTTTCGGGCCAGCATCCGAGCCTCGCCCTCCTTGCGGGTGGTGCGGTCTTCTGCCGTCGTGTCCTCTACAGGCTCTGCCGGATACCCCGCATCCGCCGCCGCCTTGAGCAGATCGGCCAGATTTACCGCGCCTTCAGCATAGGTCACGGTTGCGGTTTCCGAGGCCAAATTGACATTCACGTCCGTTACACCCGGCAGCGCTGTTAGTGCCTTATCCACCCGACCGACGCACGAGGCACAGGACATGGATGTGACGTTCAGACGTACACTTCGAGTCCGCGCAGGGTAGCCGATTTCCTGAAGAGTCGTGACGATATCGGCGATGCGAGCAAGTGTGTCGACCTGTGCCTGAACGGTCTCATTGGCAAGATTGACGCGGACATCGCTGACCCCCGGCAGAGCCATGAGGCCACGTTCCACGCGCCCGACGCAGGAAGCGCAGGACATGTTTTGCAGGGCAAGCCGAAGGCTTTGCGGGTCCGACATGAGAATCTCCTTGTTTTGATGTTAACTAGATGGTGCCTCCAGTAACTGGAAGGTCAACAGGTATGCAGAAAAAGTTTTGACCCATTGACCTTCCCGCGTAGGAACGTCCTACATCAACGTCGGTAAAGGAGATTGCGATGATCAGATTCAGCGTGCCAAACATGAGTTGCGGCCATTGTTCCGCTTCCATCCAAAAGGCCATCACGGCTGCCGACCCAGCCGCGACGGTTTCGTGCGATCTGACTGCACGTATCGTCGATGTTGACAGCAGCTTGAATGAAGGCGCATTGGCCGCAGCGATCACCGATGCGGGCTATAGCTCTGAGAAACTGGCTGAAGTTCAGTAGCACAAGACGCGTCGGAAACGCTTCTCTGAGCGCGGCGAGGCATTGGATTTGAATATGTTTCTGATATGTACCAGTTTTCACGGCAACGGCAGTATCTCGCCTGTTACACAAAAAAGCGACAAACCTTCCTGCGCAGTACGGATTGACTGAATTGCTTCGGTATCCGATATCTTGGGCATGAGCTTTCGAGTTTTCATATCATGCTGGATGAAAGCGTTTACGTGCTTTGCGTTTGCGTTAGCATTGGTGTTTTCACCACCATCTGCCGCTCATGCAGCGTCTGGTATGCATGACGGGCATCAAGCCAAGTCTGTTGGTGTCGCTGAAGCGCATGAATCTGGAAGTGATGCGCATCACGCGCAACCAAACCACAAGGTCGTAAGCGATATCGTCATTGCAGTGCCCGGCGAAGATGGCGAAAAGCAGCAGCCCGATGAATGTTGCAACGGCATCTGTATTTCTGCCGTATTCCTCGAAGATACCAAGGTCAGAGCAGAGCCGGTTGGTACAAGGGAATATGTCATTCTGGACGGTCAGACGCATTCCGTCGAAACATCAGGGCTTCTGCGGCCCCCTCGATTACTGATCTGAAACGGCGCCCCAATCGGGTGTGAGCCTTGCGCAGACCCTGCGTGAGACAGCGTTCATCAATCAGGTTACCTTCATGAAAATCCATCTAATTATGGGGGCTTCGGCCCTCGCGCTTGGCGCATGTGCCTATGAGCCTACCCCCTTGCCCTCCGTTGCGACACAACAGGCTGTCGTCAACGCGACTGTTTCGTCTCCGATCAGCTATCAAGATCCATTGGCCGGCTACACCTATCGTGGTCCGACCGGCCCCCGTGATTGGCGTTCCGTCAATCAAGAGCAGACGGAGGGCAACTGATGCGGGTATCGAAATTTCCATTGATATTTGGCTTCCCGTTAATTTTGGGTGCCTGCGCTACCGCTGTACCGGGCATCTACACGGAACCGAAAGCCGGCTTCGCCAACATTTCCAACCAGGTCACACCGGCCATCGGCAAACGGACGGCCTTTGCCGAAACGCAGGCTGAGAACGAGGCTTTGAAAAAGCAGGTGCATGCGATGGTGCACCGCAAGACCATATCGGCGGACACCGCCGTTCAGGTCGCCCTTCTGAACAATAAGGGGCTGCAAGCTTCCTACGCAAACGTCGGCCTGTCCGCTGCCGAGGCCTGGCAGCAATCGACCCCGGAAAATCCGATCGTCGCGATCGGTGTCTTGGGTATCGGTGCACCCGAGCTCGGTGCCTACAGGGCGATCGAGGGCCTTATCCGGTCGAACATACTCGATGCGACCACTCGCAAACAACGTATGGCCATTGCTGACGCAACCTTCCGGCAAGCTCAGCTTAGCGCCGTGGACGACACACTCGCACTGGCCAATCAGACGCGAAAGGCATGGGTCGATGCCGTAGCCGCCTTCGAGGCTGTGAGCTATCTGAGCCGTGCGAAAGCGACCTCTGACGCCGGCTCGGAACTGGCGATGAGGTTGGGCGAGACCGGCGCACTTAACAAAGCTGGGCAGGCCCGCGAACAAGCGTTCAATGCCGAACTCGCCGGACAGCTTGCTCAGGCACGCTTGAATGCTACTCGGTCCAAAGAGCAGCTGACGAGGCTCATGGGGCTGTGGGGCACCGAAGTCGATTATTATGTGCCCGATGCCCTTCCTGCGCTGCCGCGTTCCGTCGGCCGTGTGACTGACATCGAGGCGAAGGCGCTCCGAAACAGGGTTGATCTGCGTGTTGCAAAACTCGGCTTGGAAGCGCAGGCCAAGGCGTTCGGTCTGACTGATCAGACCCGTATCGTCAGTGATCTCGAATTCATCGCTGGATTCGAGGCGGAGCGGGAAATTGAGGACGGAGAAACGAAGACAGTAACCACCCCTCAGGTGGAAGTAGAGTTCGCAATCCCGATCTACGACACCGGCAAGGCCCGGATGCGCAAGGCGGAGTTGTCTTACCTACAAGCGGCCAACGTGCTTGCGGAGAAGGCCGTCAATGTGCGGTCCGAAGCGCGAGGTGCTGAAGCCTCTTATCATGCTGCATACAAGATCGCCCGGCATTATCGCGACATTCTGGTACCGCTACGCACGACCGTCGAAGAAGAGGGGCTGCTGTCTTATAACGGCATGATCACCAACACATTCGAGCTGCTGACAGACGTGCGCGAGAAACTTGGCGCATCACTGGAAGCGGCAAATGCGAAACGCGAATTTTACATGGCACAAGCTGACCTGACCGCTGCGATCTATGGCGGTGAAGGCGGCGGTGGTGGTGCTGGTGGAGAGGGCGCAACACTTGCCGCCGGTGGCGGCGCAGGACACTGAAAGGAAATGACATGTTAAACAGACGTCAATTACTCGGAGCCGGCGCTGCAGGTGCAACGCTGGTTAGTTCAAAAGCCTGGGGTCAAACCCTGAATATGGGGTTGCCGGAAGCCGCGCAGATGGACAGTGCGGCAACGGCTATCACGGCGCGTCCCAATTCCGGGCCGGACTACACGCCTGTCGTCACGTTGAATGGGTGGACCCTGCCGCACCGGATGAACAACGGGGTGAAGGAATTTCATCTCGTGGCCGAACCGGTAGAACGCGAACTTGCCGACGGCATGATCGCGCATTTGTGGGGCTATAACGGCCAGTCAACGGGTCCAACGATCGAAGCGGTCGAAGGCGACCGGGTCCGGATCTACGTCACCAATAAATTACCCGAAGGCACGACGGTCCACTGGCACGGGCTCATTCTCCCCTCGGGCATGGATGGGGTCTCCGGATTGAGCCATCCCAGCATTCCGCCGGGGAAAACGTTCATCTACGAATTCGATTTGGTGAAGTCCGGTACGTTCATGTACCACCCCCACGGCGATGAAATGGCCCAGATGGCGATGGGGATGATGGGCATGTTCGTGGTCCACCCCAAGGATCCCACATTCATGCCTGTGGATCGTGATTTCCTGATCATGCTGAATGCCTTCGACATCGATCCCGGCACATATGTACCGCGCATCATGACCATGACGGATTTCAACCTGTGGACCTGGAACAGCAGGATCTTTCCCGACATCGACCCACTGGTGGTCAACAAGGGCGACAAGGTGCGTGTGCGGGTTGGGAACCTCACGATGACAAACCACCCGATCCACATGCATGGCTATGACTTCAAGGTCACCTGCACGGACGGCGGCTGGGTACCACCCGAGGCACAGTGGCCGGAGGTCAGCATCGACATCCCCGTGGGCGCAATGCGCGCCTATGAATTTGTCGCCGATCACCTGGGCGATTGGGCAATCCATTGCCACAAGTCTCACCACACCATGAATGCTATGGGCCACGACGTGCCGACGTTCATCGGGGTGAACAAGAAGCCACTGACCCAGAAAATACGTCAGTTCCAGCCGGAATACATGCCCATGGGCATGTCCGGTATGGGGGACATGGCAAAGATGGAAATGCCGCTGCCTGACAATACCATCCCGATGATGACGGGCTGGGGTCCTTACGGACCGATAGAGATGGGTGGCATGTTTTCGGTCGTAAAGGTGCGGGACGGCATCGACGCGGACGATTACTCCGATCCCGGCTGGTACGAGAACCCTCCGGGCGAGATGGCCTACGAATGGACAGGCGAGTTGCCCGAATTTGCCTCCAACAACAGCCCCAAGACCATTCTCACACCGAAACCAACCTCGAAGGGCTGAGAGGCCCTTCGTTTCAACCAACCAAACCAACCTACAGGACAAAGAAATGAAAAATATACTTCTGACGACAACCTTCGCATTGGCGCTTTCGGCACCAGCATTTGCCGCAGGCGCACATGATGGCGGGCACGGTGAGGCCAAGCCAGCCGCAATGATGATCGGCATGCCAGGTGATGCTGCCAAGGTGGACCGCACAATTGATGTCACTTTGCTCGAAAACGATGAAGGCCAGATGCTGATCGAGAGTGAGCCGATGACGATCAAGGAGGGCGAAACCATCCGCTTCAACATCACCAACAAGGGTGAGCTGGAGCATGAATTCGTCCTCGACACGGTCGAACGCAACGCCGAGCATAAGATCGAAATGGCCAAGATGGACATGGAACACGACGACCCGAACCGTATCCGCCTCGATGCAGGCGCTTCGGGCGAAGTTGTCTGGACATTCGCGAATGCCGGTACTTTCGAAGCCGCTTGCTTGATCCCCGGCCACTACGAATCGGGCATGCACCGTGAGGTCGCCGTCGGTGAGCAGATGGCTCAGGCTGACGTGGAATACACGAGCGGGACCATCAAGAAAATCGACGCCAAGGCCGGCAAGGTCACAATCGTCCACGGCCCTCTGGTCAACCTCGATATGCCCGCGATGACCATGGTGTTCCGCGCGGATGAGGCGATGGTGGCCAAGATGGCGGAAGGTCAGGACATCGAGTTTGTTGCCGACCGGGTGAAGGGCAAGCTCACCGTCACGCAGATGAAGTGAAGAACGGTGGGGCCGGGGAGAGCTCCGGCCCCTTCGCCTGCGGCCTGGCCCAGGCAAGCAAGAATATCCCAAAAAAACAAGCGCTGCGGAGGTAGCCGAGCATGATCAATTTCCTAAGAATATCCACCATCGCTGTTGCGCTCTTCTTTCCGGCTTTTTCAGTGGACGCTTCCAGTGGCAGAGGCCAGCAGCCTCATGCACGGACCTTCGAAGTGCCTGGCCATGATCCGATCGGGAAACCCAGTGATGGCTCCTCAATCGACAGAATGATCGAAGTGTTCATAAGGGAGACAGAAAGCGGTTACATGCTTTTCGAGCCGGACGCGATCCAGATCGAAAGGGGATCGGTTGTCCGGTTTGCGATCAGCAATGCTGGCGCATTGGATCATGAGTTCTTTCTCGGCTCCTTTGATGAGGTCGCTGAACACCAGCAGTGGATGCGCGAACATCCCGATATGCAACATGACAGCGCCAACTCAGTCTCAATCCCAAGTGGACAAAATGCCGAGTTAACTTGGGAGTTCTCCGATATGACCAACCTGGAGTTCGTATGCTTGATCCCCGGCCACCGGGAGGCGGGCATGTGGGGCGTCATCATCGTGCACGATCACCTTGCGCCGAAATCCAAGGGTTAGACTTTTCAATGTCACTCTTGGACAGGTATCACCTGCTTGTACACGACGTAGCTGCCGCCTTTGGGTACGACTACAACGATGCCACTCCAGACTGGGTGCATCCGTTCATTCATCTCATACTGGTCTTGGCCCCCGCGCTGCTGATCAGTGTCGGCTCATATCTTGCTATTCGCGGCATTCTGAAGCTTTGGAAGCGTCGTCACACCCCTACGATTTACCCTGAACCCATACGGGGGCTTGAAGGGAGTCTTTTAAGCACCGTCTTGCGCTACTCCAGAAGGCAGCAGGCATTGATGATTGTGCTCAGCCTCATCGCGATGCCAATTCTCTATCTGACTCTCGAACTGCCAAAGCAGATCGTAAACAACGCTTTGGACTCGGATCGTTTTCCCGTTGCCTTATTGGGACGAGACGTCGATCAGGTCGTTTTTCTGTTGTTTCTTTGCGGTCTCTACCTTCTCGCGATCATCCTCAATGGGCTTAACAAATACGGACTTAATGTCTTCAAAGGGTATGTCGCTGAGCGCTTCCTGAGGCGCTTCCGCCTGCTGGTCTATCGGCAATGGCGCGGCGACCCAGACTGCCGAAACCAGAGCGAAATTGTTCCAATCCTCGCACAGGAAGTTGAGCCCATAGGGGGTTTCGCGGCAGATGTCCTTACGCTGCCAATCCTTCAAGGCGGTACGCTTTTGACGATCCTGTTTTTCATGTTCGTTCAGGACCCTGTGTTGGGTGCCGCCGCACTGAGCGTGCTGCCAATCCAGCTCGTGCTGCTGCCCAAGCTACAGCGGCGTGTCAACGTCCTTTCACGCACAAGGATCAAGGAGGTCCGACAGCTCGGCAGACAGCTCAGCGACCAATTGCGCGAACGCCAAGCCAGTCCAGCCGGGCTGCTTCCCGCTAGTGCAAGTTTCCGCGAACTTGAGCACGTCCGCAGGAAGATTTTCCGTCTGAAGTTCTTCATCAAGGCGCTCAACAATTTTCTTACCTCGCTGACACCATTTCTGTTTTATTCATTGGGTGGGTACTTTGTCATCGAAGGTCGGATCACACTCGGCGCGCTGGTGGCTGTCCTTGCCGCGCACAAGGACTTCTCCGCCCCGCTGAAAGAGCTTTTCAACTACTATCAGACGTTGGAAGACACGCGGATCCGGTACCAGGAGATCACTGCCTTTTTCAACAAATCGATCCAGAAATCCGCAATGGCTCAGGCAAACAACACCGTGCCGAACGAGGGCGGCCAATTCGAGCAACACCCTCTGAGATACCTGGCTTCGTCTGTAAAAGGGCAGGGGGCCATCGCAACATCATGAAGGAGTTTGATGGTATGAAGTGGACAGCGATATTTTTTGTTCTGGTCGCGGTTGCTGCAGCAGGATGGTACATCATGCAACCGACCTACTCTCAAACAGATACCCAGACAAATGAGGGCTTTGTGCTTCCCGCAGGTGCACTTGCTTTTGTAAAGCTACCAGCCAGTCTCACAGAGCAGGAGAAAATAGGCGCAAGCGCATATGATGCGGTCTGTGCCGCTTGCCACGGCCTTAACGCGCAGGGCCAAGATGGCGTCGCTCCTCCGCTTGTTCACAAGATTTATGAACCCAGCCACCACGGCGACATGGCGTTCGTCCTTGCAGCACAGAATGGAGTTCGGGCGCACCACTGGAAATTTGGCAACATGCCAGCGGTTGAAGGCGTGACGCGATCAGATATCCTTGCTATCGTGGCTTACATTCGAGCTTTGCAGCGAGCCAACGGAATAAACTAGGCAGTTTCGACGGACAAAAGAAGGGCAGTTGGGTCACGGCCAATTAGCATTCGGTTCGCTACAGAAAAGCAATGACTGGTAGGAAAAATTCTGTTCATGAGTAAATGTCTTGCTGCATCGACTTTGATCCTTGGTGCAATGTTCGTTTCGCCCACCGCATCATACGCGGAGGAAACCGGACTATTCAGATTGACCGACCGCGGATCACCGGTTGGCATCAATGCTCGCGAACCGTCACTCGCACCTTTGCCGGATGGCAGGGTTTTACTGAGTTGGACAGAAGAAAAAGGAGCCGAAGCGGAAGTTCGCATGGCCATCCTTGATCGCAATGAGTGGTCTGATGCTCGGACAATTCATAAATCGTCAAAGACTTACATCAACTGGGCCGACTTCCCTTCGGTAGTGGCGCTTGCTGGCGGTGGTCTGGCGGCACAATGGCTAGAGCTGAATGGACCGGGCGATTACCAATACGACGTCAATATCGCTTTTTCCAAAGATGAAGGCAGAAGCTGGACGGACCCGCTTGTTCCTCACGATGACAGATCTCAACGCGAGCATGGTTTTGTTTCGTTAGTTCCCGACCAGTTCGGCGGATTGACGGCTTTGTGGCTGGATGGCCGCGAGTATGACAGCCAGACAGAAGGCGAGAGCTTCGAGAATGCGATGCAGTTGCGCGCGCGGCAGATCAACTCCGACGGGACGATGAGTGCAGAAAGCTTGTTGGATGTGCGCACCTGTACGTGTTGTCAGACGTCCGCAGCGCGGACAGGCTCGGGCGACATAGTGGCCGTCTATCGTGACCGAACCGCAGATGAAATCCGCGACATATCGGTTCTGCGCCAGACCAACGGGGAATGGACGCAGCCCGCCCCGATTCATAACGACGGATGGGAGATCGCCGGATGTCCCGTCAATGGCCCGGCCATTGATACGATGGACGACAAGGTTTCCGTTATCTGGTTTACTGCAGCCGAGAACGAGCCGAAGGTTCATATTGCCTTCTCGGACGATGGCGGTGCGCAGTTCGACGAACCGCTCCGCATTGACCTCGGCGCAGCCGCGGGTCGGGTGGATATTCTGCAACTTGCAGATGGCAGCGCGTTGGCGCTCTGGATTGAATATGTGGGAGGCGGTGAAGCGATCGTCATGTGCCACGTAACGCCAGATGTCGGATGTGTCACGCTTCAGGCGCTCCACATCAATCGAGGCGGCGGATCGGTCGGTTTTCCGAGGATGGTGCGTGGGGCAACCGGGGCGTTTGTAGCTTGGACGCAACCGACCAGCGGCGCGGACGGCAATACCACAATCCGCGTCGTTGAAGTCGCTGTGACGTCATAGATTTGAAGCATTCATTTCGATATCCCAATGCTTCCTTGATGCCGTTGCCCTTATTCTGCGACTTGCCCAAGTGCCCAACCAGGCACCGTACCGGCGTTCTTTAGGCTCCAACCTTTGATGATGGCATAAACTGCCGGAATGACGATCAGGGTCAACAAAGTTGACGACACCATCCCGCCGATCATTGGGACGGCGATGCGCTGCATGATCTCGGACCCTGTCCCATGCGCCCAAAGGATTGGCATCAGGCCGGCCATGATTGCGACAACTGTCATCATCTTGGGGCGAACGCGGTCTACTGCACCCACCATGATCGCAGCGTAGAGCTCGTCGCGGGTCAGGTCCCGGCCGTCCGCGCGGTCACGCGCTTCGTTCAATGCCTGATCGAGATAGATCAACATGATCACCCCAGTTTCAGCCGCCACCCCGGCCAGTGCGATAAACCCGACGGCCACTGCAACCGACATATTGAAGCCCATGAACCACATGAGCCAAATGCCACCGACCAGAGCGAAGGGTAGCGACAGCATCACGATCAAGGTTTCCGTCAGGCGGCGGAAGTTGAGGTAAAGAAGCAAAAAGATCAGCGCCAGCGTCAGCGGCACAACAGTGGCCAGCCGCTGTTTTGCACGTTCAAGGTATTCGAACTGCCCGCTCCAGCCCAATGAATAGCCGGGTGGCAGGGTGACGGAGGCCGCGACCGCCGCCTGAGCTTCGGCCACGTAGCCGCCCAGATCGCGGCCGACGATGTCGACGAAGATATAGACTGCAAGCTGTCCGTTTTCGGTGCGGATCGACGTGGCTCCGCGGGTGCGTTCAATCGTGGCCACGTCCCCCAGCGGAATGGTGCCGCCGCCCGGCAGTGCCACCTGGACCTCGCGCCCGATGGCCTCCGGATCGGACCTCAGTGTCGCTGGATAGCGCACGGCGACGTCGTAGCGCTCGCGGCCCTCGACGGTCTGCGTGATCGACTTGGCCCCCAGTGCCATGCCGATCACCTCCTGCACATCCTGAACCGACAGTCCGTAGCGGCCAAGCGCCGTACGGTCCGGCGTAATGTCGAGGTAATAACCGCCGATCACCCGTTCGGCATAGGCACTGGTCGTTCCCGGCACCGTGCGCACGACGACTTCTACTTCACGGGCAACCTTTTCCATCTCGGTCAGGCTGGTTCCATAAACTTTGATCCCGACAGGCGTGCGTATGCCGGTGGACAGCATGTCGATGCGGGCCCGGATCGGCATGGTCCAGGCGTTCGACACACCGGGAAATTGCAGGGCTGCGTCCATTTCCTGCCGCAGGCTTTCGGTGGTGACACCGGGTCGCCATTCGTTTTCCGGGCGGAGCTGGATGATCGTCTCGAACATCTCGGTCGGCGCGGGATCAGTGGCCGTCAGCGCGCGGCCTGCCTTGCCGAATACCGAGAGCACCTCGGGGAAAGTCTTGATGATGCGGTCCTGGGTCTGCATCAGTTCGGCAGCTTTTGTGATGGATAACCCCGGCAGGGTGGTCGGCATATACATCAGGGTCCCTTCATTCAGCACTGGCATGAATTCAGACCCGAGTTGGCGCGCCGGCCAGACGGTGACCACCAATGCGACGAGCGCCACGATGATCGTCAGGCTTTTGGCTTTCAGAACACCCCGAATGATCGGCCGGTAAACCGCGATCAAGGCCCGGTTGACCGGATTTCTGTGTTCCGGGATGATCCGCCCGCGCACAAACACCACCATCAGCGCAGGCACCAGTGTCACCGACAGGAACGCCGCTGCCGCCATCGAGAAGGTCTTGGTGTAGGCGAGCGGGCCGAACATGCGTCCCTCCTGTCCTTCCAGTGAAAAGATCGGCAGGAACGAGACGGTGATGATCAGAAGGCTGAAGAACAACGCCGGTCCGACCTCACTTGCGGCATCGATCAGCACCTCAATGCGGGGCTTGTCAGGGGCGGCCCGTTCGAGGTGCTTGTGCGCATTTTCGATCATCACAATGGCCGCGTCTATCATAGCACCGATGGCGATGGCGATTCCACCGAGGCTCATGATGTTGGCCCCGATCCCGAGGAATTTCATTGCCGTAAAGGCCATTAGCAATCCGACAGGCAGCATGATGATCGCTACGAGGGCAGACCGGACGTGCAACAGAAAAATGATCGTGACCCCCGCCACAACGAGGCTTTCTTCCAGCAGCGTTGTTTTCAGCGTCTCGATCGCCGACAGGATCAGGTCTGACCTGTCATAGACCGGCACGATTTCCACCCCGTCCGGCAGGCTTTGAGCCACCACGTCCAGTTCCGCCTTGGCGTTTTCGATCACATCCAGCGCATTTGCACCGACCCGTTGCAGCACGATGCCGCTTGCCACCTCGCCCTCACCGTTCAGCTCGGCAATGCCACGGCGTTCATTGGGGACGATTTCGACCCGCGCTACATCGCGCAAGCTGATCGGGACGCCGCCGATACTACGCAGGGTGATGTTGCCGATATCCTCGGTTCCCGACAGATAGCCACGTCCGCGCACCATGAATTCGAACTCGGACAGCTCCACCGTGCGCCCGCCTGTGTCCATGTTGCTCTCAGAGATTGCTTTGCCGATATCGGACAGCGTGATCCCCTGCGCGCGCATCCGCACCGGATCCACCGTGACCGAATATTGCTTGACGAAGCCACCGACACTGGCAACCTCAGACACGCCCTCGGCACGGCTGGCCCCGAAACGCACCACCCAATCCTGCAAGGACCGCAATTCGGCAAGGCTCAGGTTCTCGCCGGTGATCGCATACTGATAGACCCAGCCAACCCCTGTGGCATCCGGACCAAGCGTGGGCGTCACCCCGTCGGGCAGGCGGGCGGCGGCGGCGTTGAGGTATTCCAGCACCCGGCTGCGGGCCCAGTATGGGTCTACGCCATCCTCGAAGATGATGTAGACAAAGGAAATGCCGAAGAACGAAAAGCCCCGCACCACGCGGGATCGCGGCACCGTAAGCATGGCCGAGGTCAGTGGATAAGTGACCTGATTCTCGACCACCTGCGGGGCCTGGCCCGGATAATCTGTCAGCACGATCACCTGCACATCCGACAGGTCGGGAATGGCGTCAATTGGCAGGGTCCGCAGGGACCAGACGCCGGCGGCGATGATCAAGGCCGTGGCAAAGAAAACCAGAACAAGGTTGCGGGCGGACCATTCGATGATACGGGCGATCATTCTGCGGCTTCCGGGGCGACCAGTGCGGCGAGGGCTGCGTTCAGGTTGCTCTCCGCGTCGATCAGAAAGGTCGAGGTGGTGACGATCCGGTCGCCCTCGGCAATACCTTCGCGAACTTCCACCATCCCGGCTGCCTGCCGCCCCAGCACCACATCCTGCGGTGCGAATTTGCCCTCTCCCATATCCCGGATCACCACCTGACGGTCGCCGGTATCGATTACTGCTGTTTCCGGCACTTGCACTACGGGCGCACCGTCGCCCGTCGCCAAAGCCACATCAGCGAACATGTTGACCAGCAAGCGACCCTCGGGGTTGGACAGATCGATGCGGATGCGGGCCGTCCGGGTCTGCATATCGACCTCGGGATAGATCTTGTCGACCAGGCCGCTGAAGATCTCGCCCGGCAGGCCCGGGAAGGTGATCGTCGCAACGTTTCCATCCGAAAGTCCCGCAAGCGCAGACTCCGGCACGTCCGCCATAACCCAGACGACCGAGGTATCGGCAATGCGAAAAAGCGTTTCTCCAGCCTCTGACATCATGCCTTCGATGGCCATCCGTTCGAGCACGACGCCTGACCGCGGTGCCATCAGGGTGATTTGCACCGGCGTACGCCTGTCCGCGGAGATCTTGTCGATGACGGCTGTTGGGACGCCCAAATTTGCCAACCTTTGGCGGCTGCCTTCGACGCGCCCTTCACCGTTTCGCAGGTCGGAAACATACTGCGCTGCAGCAGCGACGACCTCCGGGGAATAGAGCATCGCCAGCGGTTCGCCCGCTTCAACGATTGATCCGGTCGTTACATCCTCGACTTCTTCAATGAACGCATCCGCACGCAATGAGATGACACTGACACGACGATCATCCAGCGCGACGATCCCCGGCGCACGCACCATCGTTGCCATAGGTTGAAGCACCGCGAGTGACGTACGTACGCCGGTGCGCTGTAGTTTGCCCGGTGACACATTCACCGATCCGGCATCGTTTGCCTCGCCTGCATAGACGGGAAGATAGTCCATCCCCATGGAATCCAGCTTTGGCACCGGCGAGGTATCGGGCAGGCCCATCGGGTGGCGGTAGTAGAGAACGGTTCGTTCGCCACCATCTGCATCTGGGGGGGTAACCGACTCTGGATCAAACGATACGTCTTCGCTCGCCAGAACCGGCAAAAACCCCCTGCCATCGGCGGTGTCAGTCGGTGCGGCGGACCATTCGGCAAGACCGTCAGGGTGTCGATAATAAATGATCGGGCCTGTCGCCTTTCGGGGTGCGGCTGGCATTGCTTCAGCTTCGCGTCCCATCAATGCGGTGATTTGCACCTGCACCGCATCCGTCAGCATAGCGGGCGTCCAGCCCTTTCCGCCCGCCGCAAGGCCCGCCCATCCAGCCACACCGCCAACCACTCCGATCAGCACGAGTTTGCCACATATGCTCATGGCTGTACCTCGATCACGATCTGCGCCTGAACGGTTTCCACCTCGCCCTGCACCTTGGCCGCAACTGAGAAGCGCCAGTTTCCGTCCATCGTCAGATCGGCGGAAAAGCGATAGAGACCGGGCTCTTCGCCGGGTAACGCAAGGACCGGTGAAGTCATCGTCTCCATGCCGTCGGGCTCCATATCCAGCCTTGTGGCAAAGATGACGGCACCTTCGACGGGCGCATTGGTGCGGGTATCGATGAAACGAAGTTCTATAACCGCACCATCGCCGAAGGGATAAGTCGTTTCGACAAGAACGAGGTTGAAATCTGATGCAGCCGCGTGAGCCATCGGCACGGAAAGCTGCGTCGCGACCACGAGGGCCGCAAGAATGCTGGGGAAATAACGGGGCATGATACGCCTGTATTGACGGGCAATTGGAACGCCAGCAATCAGGTTGACCTTTTTCCGGTCAAAACGTTACTTCGGCGCGTGGATTTTCTGGTGCGACAGGCACCCGATCCGTCAAGCCTTGGGCGGTCTTTGCAGCGCACCGACCGCGTGTCGTCGGTTTGCGGTCGCATCAGCCCAAAAAAAAGTAGCACGCCCGGAGCCCGCGAGGCTCGTTAGCGCCGCTCGTTCCTGCCCCGGAACAATCGGAGCTACCCGACATTGCATCGTGGAAATGCAAGCGGCATTGCATTCCGGCATGTCCGGACAATCATCCGGGCAGCAATCGCTCTGCATGGCCATTGCAGGCGCAGGGTCCACGCTTGAAATGGACGCAAGACTGGTTTGCGCCAGAACAGCGCCAACCAACAGAGCAACCAGAAAAAGGCGCGTTTTGAGTAACATGCAACGGTCTATGCTGGAGTTTTCGAAAATCAGCAATACACGTTTTGCTGAAGCAGAAATATTGATCGTCTCCACGTTTCAGGCGCAGATCGCCTAAAGTTTCAATCGCCGTAGTCTGAGCGCGTTCGCGATGACCGAGACCGACGAGAGGCTCATGGCGGCTGCAGCGAACATGGGCGACATTAACAGGCCGAAAACCGGGTAGAGCACTCCCGCAGCCAAGGGCACACCGAGCGTGTTGTAGGCAAAGGCCCAAAACAGGTTCTGGCGGATATTGCGGATCGTCGCCACTGCCAGTGTCCGCGCTTTGACGATACCGTTCAGATCACCGCGCAACAGCGTGATGCCCGCACTTTCTACCGCTACATCCGCGCCCGTGCCCATGGCCAGGCCAACATCCGCTGCGGCCAGGGCTGGTGCGTCGTTAACACCATCGCCCGCCATCGCGACCTTGCGGCCTTCGGCATGCAGCTCGTCCACCAGCGCCTTCTTATCTTCCGGCAGAACGCCGGCCCGCACCTCGTCGATACCAAGGCGCTGCGCGACGGCCTTGGCCGTGCGTTCATTGTCTCCTGTCGCCATGATGATCCGCAGGCCAGCCTCGTGCAGTTCTTTGATTGCCGCGGCCGTCGTTTCCTTGATCGGGTCGGCGACGGCGACAATACCGGACAGTTTTCCGTCTATGGCCACGAACATCGCAGTCTTGCCGTCGGCGCGCAGGGCATCTGCTGTTTCCTCCGCCGCAGAGGTATCGAGGGACATGTCGCGCATCATTGCGGTGTTGCCGAGCGCGACTGTCCGGCCCGAGACGGTCCCGCTCACGCCTTTTCCGGTCACCGCCTCGAAGTTTTCGGCATTGCCGACCTTGATGCCCTTTTGCTTCGCGCCTTCGACAATGGCCTCTGCCAGCGGGTGCTCCGAGCCTTTTTCCAGGGCGGCCGCGAAGGTCAGAATGGTCTCCTCGTTCTCGTCGCCCAGAGTGGCCACATCGGTCAGCTTCGGCTTCCCCTCGGTCAGGGTGCCGGTCTTGTCCACGATCAGCGTATCGACCTTCGCCATGCGTTCCAGAGCTTCGGCGTCCTTGATCAGCACACCCGCCTGTGCACCGCGCCCTGCGGCCGTCGTGATCGAAATCGGGGTCGCCAGACCGAGAGCGCAGGGGCAGGCGATGATCAGCACCGATACCGCCGAGGCGATGGCAAAGACCAACGCTGGTTCGGGCCCGAAACTCAGCCAAGCGACGAACGCGAGCAACGCGACCAGGACAACGGTTGGCACGAAATAGGATGCGACCTTGTCTGCAAGACCCTGAATCGGCGCGCGGGACCTACGCGCGTTCGAAACCATCTCGACGATCTGGCTCAGCATCGTATCGGCACCCACGCGCGCAGCCTCAATGACGAGAGAACCATTCTTGTTGATGGTGCCGCCAGTGACGTTATCGCCGGGACCTTTTTCAGCCGGCAGCGGTTCGCCGGTGATCATGCTCTCGTCGATGGAGGACGTGCCGTCGATGACCGTGGCGTCGACGGGGATCGCGTCGCCGGGACGCACCCGCAGACGATCGCCTTCGACGATGTTTTCCAGCGGCGCGTCATATTCCGTGCCGTCAGGCAGGATACGTCGTGCCGTTTTTGGGGCCAGATCGAGCAGCGCCCGAATGGCATCGCCGGTCCGTTCCCGCGCCCGCAATTCCAGAACCTGCCCGACAAAGATCAGCGTAATGATGACCACCGCGGCCTCAAAGTAGGTGCCGACACCCGCGCCCATCCGGTAAACCTCCGGAAACACGCTTGGAAGGAACGTGGCGACCAGTGAATAGATGTAGGCCGCACCGACACCGATGGCGATCAGCGTCCACATGTTGGGCGAACGGTTCACGATCGAAGCCCATCCCCGCTCGAAGAACGGCTTTGCCGCCCACAGCACGATTGGTGTCGCCAGCACGAACTCGATATAGGTCGCCAGCTGATGCCCGATCCAGTCCCGGACAGGCAGACCGACCAGCTCACCCATGGTCAGGATGACCAAGGGAACGGCCGCGGCGGCACTGATCCACATCCGGCGGGTGAAGTCGGTCAACTCTTCGCTGGGTTCGTCCGAAGGAAGCATCGGTTCAAGCGCCATGCCACAGATCGGGCAAGGTCCGGGTTCGTCACGAACGATTTCGGGGTGCATCGGGCATGTATACTGCGCGCCTGCCTGGGACGTCATGCTACGATCCGATGCCTTGCCAGAGGCGTAGTAGACTGGATCGGTCTTGAACTTGGTCTGGCACTTGTCGGAGCAGAAATAGAAAGTGTCACCTTCATAATCCGCCTGACAGGCCTCTGGCGAAATAGTGACGGACATGCCGCAAACCGGATCCTTGGCCTGTTTCGATGACCGCTCTGACGCATCCTTGTTTCTTATCTGATCCATTGCCTAACCTTTCAAAACTACAATGGAAGAGAAAATAGTGATTCCAGCAGATGGAAGGTCAAGTCCTATCGGCTTGCTTTCGTGCCCGAACAATTCAACGGATGTTCAATGTTGACCTGTGACGGTCTCACGACTGGAACATGCAAGAAACTTCTTGAACCTCTAGCAACTGAAGCTCCTATCTTCCATTTAGCGCTCATTTTTCGAGGTTTCCAATGCAAGACGACGGTCCTAGCAAGCATGCACACGTTCATCAGAGTAACCGTAAAGACACAAAAGTCTGCTGCGGTCAGACCGCCGAGACTGTTGCGGAGGTGTCGACCACCCCGGAGTCGGCAGGACGAAGTTTTCGCGTAAACGGTCTCGATTGTGCCGAAGAAGTCGCGATCCTGAACCGTGTCGTCGGGCCTGTAGTCGGTGGATCGGACAATCTGGCGTTCGACGTTTTGAACGGTCGCATGACGATCCTGAAAAGCGCCGGTTCCGTGAGCGATGATCACATCATCAAGGTCGTTGGCTCGACAGGGATGAGCGCGAAGATCTGGGACGCTGAAACCGCCGAAGAAGATCAGGCGGCGCATTTCGCTCGCCAGCGCCTCTTTACCGGGCTGAGCGGCGGCTTCTGGGCGGCAGGCTTTATCTATCACATCATCGAGACCGGAGCAGGAGGGGCGTTGCGGCTGTTTTCCGGTCATGGCGAGACCTCAATGCCTTTCATCGAAATCGGTCTGTTTCTGTTGGCGGTGGTTCTGGGGGCTTGGCTGGTCGCGCCAAAGGCATGGTCGGCGGCGCGCAGGTTGTCGCCGGACATGAACCTGCTGATGATCGTCGCCGTCGCAGGTGCCATCGCCTTGGGCGAATATTTCGAAGCGGCGACAGTCGCGTTCTTCTTTGCTCTGTCGCTCACGTTGGAATCCTGGAGCGTGGGGCGTGCGCGAAATGCCGTCTCGGCGTTGCTGGACCTGGCTCCACCAACGGCCCGGGTCATCCGGGACGATGGAAGCGAGGCGGACGTTCCGGCAGCCGAGGTCGCCATCGGCGACCGTTTCGTGGTGCGGGGCGGCGACAGGATTCCGCTCGACGGCGAAGTGGCCGACGGGCGCGGCGACGTGAACCAGGCTCCGATTACCGGCGAGAGTGCGCTTGTCGCCAAGGAAACCGGCGACGAGGTCTATGCCGGGACGATCAACGGCGACGGCACGCTGACGGTTCGGGCGACGAAGGCCGCAGGCGATACGGTGCTGTCGAAGATCATCCGCATGGTGGGCGACGCCCATTCGAGGCGGGCCGAGGTGGAGCAGTGGGTCACGAAGTTCGCACGCATCTACACGCCCATCGTCATGGTGCTCGCCCTGCTGATTGCCGTCGTGCCCCCGCTGCTGTTCGCGGGCGCGTGGAGCTACTGGATCTACAACGCGCTGGTGCTGCTGGTCATCGCCTGCCCCTGTGCGCTGGTCATTTCCACGCCGGTTTCGATCGTGGCCTCGCTTGCCGCTTCCGCGCGCAACGGCGTGCTGATCAAGGGCGGGGCCTATGTCGAGGCTCCGTCTCGGCTGACAGCGCTGGCAATGGACAAGACCGGCACGATCACGATGGGCGAGCCGGAAGTCGCGGGTCTGCATCCGCTGAACGGCACGACAGACCGTGATTTGCTGAGTGCCGCCGTGGCGCTGGAGGCGCGGTCGTCACACCCACTCGCCCGCGCCATTCTGGCCCGTGGCGAGCGCGATGGGCTGGAGCGGTCGGCGGCAACGGACACACGGACTGTGCCGGGCCGGGGTGTCGAAGGGTCATGGCAAGGCAAGTCCATCTGGCTCGGGTCTGACCGGTTCGCTTTGGAGAAGGGTCTGGGTGATGGCATTCCCCGCGACCTGCTGGAACGGATCGAAGGCGCGGGCAGCACGCTTGTTGCCGTTGGATCGGGCGACCAACTGCTCGGCCTGATCGAACTACGTGACCGTATCCGCCCGGACGCGAAGGGAATCGTTGCGAAACTCCATGCGCAGGGCGTGAAAACTATCGTCATGCTGACAGGCGACAACGAGCGTACCGCGCGCGCAGTCGCGGCGGAAGTCGGGATCGACGAGGTTCGCGCCGAGTTGCTGCCCGAAGACAAGGTACGCGCAATCGAGGAGCTGGTCGCGACCCACGATGTGGTGGCGATGATCGGCGACGGCGTGAACGATGCGCCTGCCATGGCGCGTGCGCATTTCGCCATCGCAATGGGGGCGGTAGGGTCGGACGCCGCCATCGAGACTGCCGATATCGCGCTTATGACGGACGATATCGGCAAGGTGCCGTGGCTGATCGGTCATTCGCGCCGGACGATGAACATCATCCATCAGAACATCGCAATCGCACTGGCGACGAAGGCGCTATTCGTCGGCCTGACCGCCTTCGGCATGGCAACCATGTGGGGTGCCATTGCTGCAGATGTCGGCGTTTCACTACTGGTCGTGGCGAATGCACTAAGGCTGCTTCGATCCACGACCGATACGGGCACCCCGACCGGGGGCGACCAGGTGGGAGAGAAAATGGCGCAAGGGGCCTTGGCGCACGGGCATTGATTGATGCGATGCCCCGCGACCGATACAAGCAAACGCATAATTTGATAGAGCGGATGACATGATGAAAACAACACGTCGTTTTGCGGTTCTGGGAGGATTGGCCATTGGCCTCGCCGGATGTGCCAGCAAATTCCGGACCTATGACGGGCCCGCAGTCACACGGCTGCAAATGTTCAAGGGCGACCGGAGCTTGTTCCTCTACAACAACGCCCGGGTTCTGAAAGCCTACCGGATTGATCTGGGCTTTGCGCCAGAAGGGCACAAGCAGTTCGAGGGTGACGGAAAAACGCCCGAGGGGGCCTATACGATCGACAAGCGCAACCCGGACAGCCTGTTCCACCTGTCAGTTGGCATCTCATACCCAAATGAGGCGGATATCGCATACGCCGCCTCTCAAGGACGCGAGCCGGGTGGCGAAATCTTTATCCATGGCGGGCCACGGCCCGGCATCGACGCGATCAAGCCCGATTGGACGGCGGGGTGTATCGCAGTGACGGATCGCGAGATTGAAGATATTTACGCGATGGTGCGCGACGGGACGCCAATCGACATATTCGCCTAGCGCCGTTCAAATCAGGCGCGCAAGAAGGATTGACAGGAAAAGCGCCAGCAGCCCGAATACGATCGCTGAACTCGTCGCATACTGAGCGATGTCCTTCTTGTTTCCACCACGCTTCTTTGCAAGATATCCGCCCCATGCGGCGCCTACCAACGCTCCGAAGATCACGATCATAGTTCGTTGTCCTTTCTGAAATTCAGTCCGATGGCGCTGGCGAGGCACGCTGCTAAGATAAGCAGGAATGTCATTTGCCCATATTTCGAGAATGGCGTGGGCGGAAGCGCAGCAGGCAAGGGGGTGTCGAGCACGCCGGTTTCGTCCATTTCAAGGCGAGAAACGATCCGTCCGAAGCCGTCGATAACCGCCGAAATACCCGTATTCGCCGCGCGTACCATCGGCAGGCCTTCTTCGACCGCGCGCATCCTAGCAGAAGCCAGATGCTGTCTGGGTCCGAGCGACGCTCCGAACCAAGCGTCGTTCGTGGCGTTGAACAACCAACCCGGTCGATCCGCAGCGTCCACGACCCGTCCGGGAAATATTGCCTCGTAGCAGATTGAAAGACCGACCGGAGGTAAGCCGGGTAAATCGAGAGTATCCGGGCCAGGACCGGGCGTGAAATCACCCAAGCCTGCGGTCAGTCGATCCAGCGGAAGGAGGCTTCGGAAAGGAACGTATTCCCCGAACGGCACAAGATGATGCTTGGCATAACGAGCCACGATCCGACCGTTTGAATCAATCGCCAGCACCGAATTTCTGTAGCTCGTGCCATTCCCGTCCGGCGCGCGGGTCTGTGCCCCGGTCAGAAGGATACTGCCTTCAGGCAGAAGGTCGGCGATCCGGTCCAGCATCGTGACGTCTTCGTCAATATAGCCGGGAAAAGCACTTTCTGGCCAGAGAAGGAGGTCGAACCCTCCCGGTTGCGCCGACAGGTCGAGGTAGCGCGCAATGTTGCGGGCACGAAAGGCAGGGGCCCATTTCTCTCTTTGGGGGATATTCCCTTGAACGATCCTGACGGTGGTGTCGGTCGGCAGCGGTCGCTCCGCAAGTCGGACCATGCCGAACGCTCCGACTCCTGCCGCCACCGCCGTGAAAAGAAAGATGGCACTGACGTTTTGCCGACGATCCTGTGCAAGGAGCGTGACGGGCAGGACCGACAGCAGAACCGTGAGAAGGCCGAGTCCGTAGCTTCCGACCCATGCCGCCATCTGACGCGGTATGTCATAGTCGGCCCACGCATAACCAATCAGGTTCCAGGGAAAACCCGTCAGAACCGTGCCGCGGAGCCATTCCGAGACTGACCAGCAGACGGCGAAGATCAATGCGCCAGGCACACCATGCGCTTTGCTGGATGCGAACGCCGCCATCGCCGCCGCCGGAAACAGGGCAAGTCCCGCTGACAGTCCCGCCACCGCAGGGACAGCCATCCAGCCGAACCGCTCCGCATCGACAAAAAAGCTCTCTGCGATCCAGGACAGTCCGAACAGGAAGAAGCCGACGCCGAACATCCACCCGGCAAGACCGGCCCGTTTGCGGCTCTCTCCGACCGTGATGAGATACAGCCCACCAAATGCGATGGGCAGAACCACCGGTGTAGAAAACGGCGGCAGAGCGCAAACCGCCAGAGCACCGAGGGAAAATGCGCCGAGCGTGCGGGCAATGCCCGTCACTCTCCGAACCCTTGGAGCGGTGATGCCGGTCAAAAACACCATCACTTATTTCGATATTTCCGATGAGGCGACCTTTTCACGTCCTGTAAAGATCAGCAGAACTCCAACGCCGCAAACTACAAAGGCATCCGCCAGATTGAACGCAGGCCAGTGCGTCGTTCCGAGATAAAAGTCCAGAAAATCGGTCACTCCGCCGAAGCGAAGACGATCCAGAATATTTCCCAGAGCGCCGCCGATCACCATGCCATAGGCGATCGCCTCGGCTGCTTGCGTGGCCCGGATCAGCGAGACCACAAGAAACAGAACGACGGCGGTGGCGACCAGTGCCAGTCCCCACCATGGCACGTTCTGAAAGAACCCGAAGGTCACACCATAGTTGCGGTGAAAGATCAGGTTGAAGCCAGGGAAGACGGGAATGCCTGCGGCCAGTGTGTCCGCGTTGGCAAGGACAAAGGCCTTCGATGCCTGGTCGGCGGCGAAGGCCGCGACGGACACGCAAATTCCAAGGGAACGGATTGCCATGATTCACCCCAGCCAGACATCGAGAAACAGCATGACGACGAGGCCGATCGCGAGACCTGTGGTCGCCTGTTTCTGGTGGCCGCTGCGATGGGTTTCGGGGATGATCTCGTGGCTGATGACGTAGAGCATCGCGCCTGCCGCAAAGGCCAGACCCCAGGGCAGAAGGGGTTGGGCCACAACAATTACCGCAGCGCCCAGAAAACCGGTGACGGGTTCGACAAGGCCGGTCAACGCCGCAATGCCAAACGCACGGCCCGCCGAGTATTTTTCACCCAACAGGGCGACTGCCACGGCAAGACCTTCGGGTGCGTTCTGCAATCCGATCCCAAGGGCGACGGGAAATCCGCCGGTGAAACCGTCAGCGCCAAACGCGACACCGACAGCCAGACCCTCCGGCGCGTTGTGAATCGTGATAGCAATAATGAAAAGCCACACGCGCCGCAGCGAGACAGCCTCCGGGCCTTCGCGACCGCTGCTGAAATGCTCGTGCGGGATCATCTCGTTCATCAATGCGACCACGCCCATCCCCATCAGGATTGCCACGCAGACGATCAGCGCCGGGATTGCTCCGTCTCCGTATCGCCCTTCTGCCGCGTCGAGTGCGGGTATGATGAGCGAGAAGAACGATGCCGCGAGCATGACCCCTGCGGCAAAGCCAAGGGAGATGTCGCGCCACTTGCGCGAAGGGGTCCGGCCGAAAAGCACGGGCGTCGCTCCGACGGCGGTCATCAGACCGGCGGTGAGGCTTCCCAGAAATCCAAGTGCGACGGGCGAAAGAGTTGCGACCTGCTCCACCTCAGTTCGCCGGATAGGACGAAAAGACTTCGGTGGTGCCGTCTGCTTTGACCAAAAAGACGTCGTAGGCTTCGATATCGTCGCCGAAATCCATGCCGGGTGAGCCGATGGGCATGCCGGGCACGGCGAGACCTACGGCATCGGGACGTTCCTCAAGCAAACGGGTGATGTCGGCTGGCGGGACATGTCCCTCGATGGTGTAGCCATCGATGGTGGCCGTGTGGCAGGAGAACATATTGACGGGGATGCCGCGATCCATTTTGAGACGGATCAACGCACCGCCCATGTTCTCGCCTTCCGGCGCGAACCCGGCCTCGGACAGCTTTTCCATCCAGGCAACACAGCACCCGCAGCCGCGCGTCTTTCCGACGTGGATGGCGGTCTGGGCGGTCGCTGCCGTGGCGGCGGCAATAAAAAGTGTCGTGGCGGCGAGAGTTCTGAGCCTGTAGATCATCATTTTTCCTTTGAAATTATTCATGTGTCTTCGCTGAGTGTCGTCGCGAAGCGCGTGCGTGTTGCTTCCAGGATCGCCGTGGCATCGCCGGTATCGAGACTTTCGGCTGAGGCCAGTAATTCCTCGCCAAGCGGGTCGATGGGCCGTCCGTCCACGCGCACTTCGTAGTGAAGGTTCGGGGCCGTTGCCGTGCCTGTCTCGCCAACCTGGCCGATCACCTCGCCCGCCTGAACACGGTTCCCGACTGTCAGACCCTCGGGCACGGCGCTGAGGTGCGCGTAGCGGGTCAGCGTATCGGACCCATGGGCGATCTCGACCACCCGACCGTAGCCGTTTCGCCACCCGATAAAGGAAACCCGTCCGGGCGCGGTGGCCGCGATCGGCGTCCCCGCCGCGGCGGCATAGTCGACCCCGGTGTGCATCCGCATGTTGCCGTAGATCGGATGCTTGCGCTGGCCGAAGACGGACGACAGGCGCGCACCTTCCACCGGCGGTGCGACCGTCCGCAGGATTTCGCCATTCAGATAGACCGTCGCGCGCCCTCTATCTTCGTCGGACCACACGATCTCGAATCGGTCGTCTGCCAGATCAAGCGCGGCATAAGTCAGAAGTGGTTGGCCCACCTCGGACCCGTCGGGAAGGATCGGCTGGCCCCAGAGGATATTTAGACTTTCGCCACCTTGCAGATCGCGGCGGAAATCGACCGTGTCTCCCAGAACTTGTGCAAGATCGACAGCGAAACGAGGCGGCACGCCTGCCCTGTCGAGCGACGCATAGATCGACCCGCTCACCAGCAACTGACCCGCCCGTTCGACTGTGGAGGCGGCAGGCGCTATCGTCCGGCCGGCAATCGTGTCGTCCAGAGTGACTTCGATCCGGATCCCATCGTCGACGGTTAATGTCACGATCGCTGGCGAACCATCCAGGCGAAATCCGACACTCAGACGGTGGCCCGGTCGAAGACGACGCAAATCATATTCGACCGCCACTGCGAGTGCGATTTCCGCTCGCATCTGCGCATCCATTTCAGCGCGGGAGAGAAGCACGTCCAGCGTATCACCGGTCTCGACCGTCGCTTCCCAAGGCGGCATGGCGAGGGCCTGAACGATTGCCGCAAGATCATCTTGTTCTGGACGTGCGAGAATAGGAAGCTCCGGCATCTGGAACGCAGCTTCTACGCTGTTCGACATGGGATCGCGGACTGCGCCGATGACGCCGGGTCCAGCAATGGGTTCCGGCGGAGCAACGAGAGCTGTCGGAGCTTCGAAAAAGATGTTGTCGGGTGGGGGCGCTGAGACCAGCGTCCTGCTCGCAATCGTGCCGACCGCTGCCGCAGCCACCGTCGTTCCCAGAACGATATGTCTCAATCTCAAGATTCTGCCCCCTCGGCTCTGTCCTGCATCGCGCGCCTTATCTTCGGCACGGCGAATTCGCGTGGTTCGTGATAGTCGATGATGCTCACGAAACGGCCTGTCGCATCGAACAGGAACACGCCAGCCGTATGGTTCATCGTATAGCCGCCGTCCGCGCCCTCGACCTTCTCATAAGTGGCCCGGAACCCTTCGGCGGCGTCAGCAATCTGGTCTTCCGACCCTGTCCACCCCTGTATCTGTGGGTGAAAGTAGGAAACGTATTCGGCCAGGGTTTCTACCGTGTCGCGATCCGGGTCGACGGTGATGAGGATGGTATTCAGATCCTCGGCCTCTGTCCCGAGATCGTCGAGCCAACCGGAAATATCCGAAAGCGTCGTCGGGCATACATCCGGGCAGTAGGTGAACCCGAAGAAGACCAAGCTGGGTTGTCCGATCAGCGATGCGGGGCTTACATCCGCACCGTCCTGATCGGTCAGATTGAAATCCATTGCGGTCAGCGGCAGGGGCCGCTCGCCCGAAACCGGGCCAGCACCAGGCCCATCGACCTGCCACCATCCGATGAAAAGAGCGAAGACAATCGCTACTGCTCCAATCGCTATGAATTTCGCCGCTTTGCCCATTGCCGATGTCAGCCTTCGGGACCACGGGCTCCGACCCCGAGGATCGGCACGTTCACTTCCAGCTCTGTGCCGTCGGAAAAGAGCAAGGTCAGCGGGAACGTCTCTCCTTCGACTAGCGGTGACTGCAACTGCATCAGCATGGCATGATAGCCGCCGGGTTCGAGAGCGACCGTTCCGCCAGCCGGGATTGCGATATCCTCGGCTGGAGTCATGCTGCTGACTCCGTCAGAGTTTGTCCGGGTTTCGTGGACCGAGGCCATGCCGGAAATTTCGGCGCGCAAGCCGACAAGCGAGACAGTATCCTTGCCATCGTTTCGGATGGTCAGATAGGCGCCGCCCGGTCGCGACATGCCGATGCTCGCGCGCGCCCATGGATTTTCCACCGAGATCAGAGTGTCATTTGAGGCGTCCTGCGCCGCCGACATTGTTGGCAGGTTCATGACCAGAGCGACCGCCAGACCCAGAAACCCCTTTGCAAAAACTTTGAACACTCTGTTTCTCCAATTCATTCTAGTTGCCCGCCGTCGCCGCGACTTCGGACCTTACGAGCGCCAAAAGTTGCTCTGCACCGAAGTCGGGCAAGGGTTTGCCGTTGACGAAGAAGGTCGGCGTCTGTCGTACACCGACGGCTTCGACATCGGCGCGGTCCTGATTGAGAACGCCGACGATGCTGGGCGATCTGATCTGGTCCGCCGCTGCCGCGGTATCCAGACCCGCCGCTCCGGCGATTTCCATGATCCGCTCCGCTGCCGGAGCGCCGTGTGAGGCCCACGCGGATTGGTTTTCAAGGAGCGCCTCAAGCACGGGGATGAAAACCTTCTGCAACCTGGCCGCTTCCAGCACCTTGATTGCCAGCTCCGACCCTTCACCGTGAAAAGGCGTGTAGCGCATGACGACGCGCACATCGTCGGGATATTGCTCCAGTATCTGTTTCACGATGGGATGAAACGCGCGGCAGGCCTCGCAGGCAGGATCGAAAAACTCCACGATCGTCACGGGCGCATCCTCGCGCCCGAGGACGGGAGAATAGGCCCGGATGAGACGGTCCTTTTGCTCCAGAGGAGCAGCCGTCGCCGCCGGTGCCGGATTGGGGCGTGATACGAACCATGCGCCAGCCGCAAAAACGGCCAGCACGACGGCGAGGGTCGCAAGAATGAGTGTCTTTCGATTCATGTTGAAATCCGTCGAAGTTGAAAGAGAAAGAAAAGGATCGCCCCGAACGTCAAAACCGAAAGAAACGGGATCGGCAGACCGACGATCAGCATGGCGTCATCCGTGCAGGACGGTCCGGTTGCGGTGCAGGGCGTGATCGGCGCTGGCACGATCCCGGCGTAAAGCAGGGAATGGTAGAGAGCGATGGCCGCTCCGAAAAGCGCGAGAGGAGCAGCGTAGCGCCATATTGAGAAATCTGATCGCCAGGCGGCCAGACCCAGGATGATGGCAAGCGGGAACATGAAGGCGCGTTGGAACCAGCACAGATTGCAGGGGGCCTGCCCTAGGACTTCGCCGATGAAAAGCACGGCAAGCGATGCCGACAAGGCAATGATCCATGCCGAAAGCAGCAGCGCTACCGGGCGGTAGGCTATCCCCTGTGCATCAGAGGCAGCCGTCACGCGCCGATCCTGTCGCGAAGATCGGAAACGATACGTGCGGGATCCTGATCGTATTCATAGATGCGGACAAACTCCCCCTGTGGGTCGAACAGAAGGAAAGATGACGTATGGCCGACGGAGTAATTCTCAGGAGCCGAAGCGTCGTCGACCTTCTGGTAGTAGATATTGAAGGATTTCGCTGTCCGTTCGATTTGTTCCGACGACCCGCTCAGGCCAAGAATTCCTGGACCAAACTGCGGAATATACTCAGCCAGAACGCTTGGCGTATCCCGTTCCGGGTCGACGGTGATGAAAAGCGGTTGGACACCCGCACTCTGGCTGCCGAGATCGTCCATAACCTGCGCGATGGTGGCCAACCCCATCGGACAGACGTCCGGGCAGTTCGTGAAGCCGAAAAAGACGAGCATCCAGCGTCCGCGAAAATCCTCTTCGGTCTGAACCATGCCGTTGTGGTCCGTCAGTTCGAAATCCGCGCTGAAACCTTCGCCCTCGGGTGCAAGTCGGGCGGCAACCGGACCCTGATCACGTTCGGTCATCCAGAGCGTGGCGACTATCACGACAGCGACCGCCACCATCGACCAGAGAGCTATCCGGACCATTTTCATCGTTTACGCCATCCATTTGTTCAGTTCGTCGATGTGGCGGATACAAGCTACAGCAGATAGAGGTTCAAGCATAAAATTGCTTTTCCTGGATAGTTGTCACGCCAATGTGAAACCTTCGTCTTTTCAAGGGAGTTGGTCCTCCTATAAACTACAGTCGCTGTAGACAGAAGGGGCACACATGCTGGCAATTGGAACACTCTCCCGCAGAACCGGAACCAAAGTTCAGACGATCCGCTATTACGAAGAAATCGGATTGATGAATGAGGCCGGACGAACGGCGGGCGGACAGCGCCGTTACTTCGAAAAGGATCTGGACCGGCTGGCCTTCATCCGGCACTCGCGACAGCTCGGCTTCTCGCTCGACTCCATCCGGGAACTTCTGGACCTGTCAGACAACCCGTCTCAGCCCTGCGCCGAAGCGGACTCGATTGCCCGACGTCAACTCCGTCAGGTCGAACAGCGGATCAAGCGTCTGCAAGCCCTCAAGAAGGAGTTGAAGCGCATGGTCGCCGAATGCGATGGCGAGAGTGTCGCCGAGTGCAAGGTTTTGGAAGTTCTGCGCGATCATTCCGAATGCCTGACGGAGCATGATGAGATCGGCGCATGAACGCTGCAATTGCCTATCCGCTGGCGGCATTGGCCGAGATTGCAGGCTGCTTTGCCATCTGGACCTGGTGGCGCACCGGGTCCTCGCCTCTTTGGATCTTGCCAGGTGTGGTGTCGCTGGTCGTCTTTGCATGGCTTCTCGCGCAAGTTCAGACTTCTGCGGCAGGCCGTTCATTCGCCGCATATGGTGGCATCTATATCGCTGCGTCGATTTCCTGGATGTGGCTGGTCGAAGGGCAACGTCCCGATCGTTGGGATCTGATTGGAACGGTTGTGGCGCTTATCGGTGCAACCATAATTCTCGGGGGAGCGCGAGATACCTGAAGAAAATGCTTGAAGCTACAGTCACTGTAGGTGTTACCTCTTCATCGAATTGATTTGAGGACACTGAAGATGAGCCACCCAGACGCTGAACTTAGTCCAACGCGGCTTCTCGATTTCCAGACTGCTGCGATAGCCGAACTGGTCGAAGCCCGCGCTTGGCGGGATTTGTCCGAACACGACCGGATCGGTGCGGCCTATGACTTCGTGCGGAACAAAATCGCATTCGGCTACAATGCAGCCGACGACCTTCCCGCCTCGGCTGTGCTTCGGGACGGCTATGGCCAGTGCAACACCAAGGCGACGCTGCTGATGGCATTGCTGCGGGCTCTGGACGTTCCATGTCGACTGCACGGATTCACCATCCACAAATCATTGCAGCGCGGGATCGTGCCGGAAATCGTCTATCCGCTGGCGCCGAACAGGATCCTTCATAGCTGGGTCGAAGTCTGGCACGAGGGACGCTGGATCAATCTGGAAGGCTTTATTCTCGATGATGCGGTCCTGACCGCCCTTCAAGCCAGGTTTGCGAATGAGATAAAAAGCTTGTGTGGGTATGGGGTCGGGACAGATAGCCTTTCTGCTCCCTCGGTCGAATGGAGCGGGACCGATACGTATATCCAGAGAACCGGTATCAACGCCGATCTCGGATTGTTTGAGACACCGGACGATTTTTATGCGCAGCACCAACAATCCTTCGGACGTCTGCGAGGGCTGCTTTACCGCTACCTGATCCGCCACTGGATGAATGCCCGCGTAAAGTGGATGCGGACCGGTAAAGTCCCTTTCATTCCGGACCTCGGGCAATGCTCCGTTTTGCCGAGAAACATTCCTGTCGGGAACATGCGGTCCGGTCAAACGGTTGCAAAGCAATAGCTTTATCAGGATTTGCCAAATGTCGAACAAATTTTCCAGCACATCGAATGAACGAGAGCGTCGCACGCTCTGGATCGTCCTCGGGCTCAACCTCGCGATTGCCGTCGGTTTCTTCGCAACCGGAGCAGTCGGCGACTCCAGCGCCCTTATCGCCAACGGTCTCGACAACACGTCCGACAGCCTTGTCTATGCCATTAGCCTGCTTGCCCTGTCACGTTCAGCGAAGTGGAAGCGTGGAGCGGCCAACGCTTCCGGCGCACTGCTTCTCTTATTCGCAGCGGGCATTCTCTACGACGCATGGCGCCGTTATGTCGGAGGATCTGATCCTCTGGGCCCACTTATGGTTGCAATGGCGCTGACAGCCGCTGTCGTGAACGGTATCTGCATCTGGTTGTTGGGCCGTCTGCGGGAGCCGGACGTCAATATTCGGGCCGCGAATACGTTCAGTCTCAATGATTTCGTCGCCAATCTCGGGATCCTGATCGCCGGTGGCCTTGTCGCCTGGCTCGGCACCAACTGGCCCGACCTCGTTGTCGGTGTTGCTGTCGCAGGTATCGCGGCTTGGGGCGGGGTGGAAATCTTACGCGACGCGCATGGAGAACATCACAAGGCTGTCCACGACGACAGACCCGGCAAATAAGAGGAGGATGGCAGAATGCCCCACGATCACGGACATATCGACGCCGAATCCGGCGACAAGAGGGTTGCTATTGCAATCTGGGCCAACGGTCTTCTGACAATCGCACAAATCGTCGGCGGCATCCTGTCGGGCAGTCTCGCGCTGATCGCCGACGCGATCCATAACTTCTCCGACATGGCGTCGCTCGTAATTGCGTTCGGCGCACGCAAGATTGCGCGCCGCCCCGCCGATGCGAAGATGACGTTTGGATACGGCAGGGTCGAGATCGTGGCGGCGCTGATCAACTATACCTCGCTCATCATCATCGGGCTCTATCTGGTCTATGAAGGTGCGATGCGCTTTGTCGACCCGCCGGAAGTCGCCGGTTGGACCGTGGTAATACTGGGTGGCGTGGCGCTGTTCATCGACACACTGACGGCGTTTCTGACCTATTCCATGCAGAAGGGCAGCGTAAATATTCGCGCCTTGTTTCTGCACAACCTCAGCGATGCACTGGCCTCGGTGGCGGTGATCGTCGGCGGTGTGTTGATCCTGCTCTACGACATCCGCTGGGTCGATCCAGCGATCACCATTGGCATTGCCGCATATATCCTCTGGCTCGCGTTCACCGAGATCGGTGGGCCGATCCGCACCCTGATGCTGGGTAGTCCGCCCGACATCGACACGGACGAGGTCATCGCATCCGTCGAGGACTTGGGCGGCGTGGAAGAACTGCACCAGGCGCATTTCTGGCAAATGCAGGAACATCGCGCCGCCCTCGATACGCATGTCGTGATCGAGAACGACCGCTGGGATGACCTCGACAGTATCAAGGCGGCGATCAAGGCGCGGCTGAAAGACCAGTTTGGTATCGACCATTCCACACTGGAATTCGAACGGTCACGGAACAAGCATCAGGACGCAGACAGGTATGGTCATGGATGACCTCAAGACCCTGATCCTCCTGCTGGGGTGTGCCGCAAATCTCCTGCTGATCGCGGGCATACTCTGGTCGATCTTTCAACCGGAGCGCCGTGTCTGGCCCCCGGAGCGCTCTACCGCGACCCATAAAACCATCGTCTGGGGGATGACGTGCTTGGGCTTTGGGTCCACCATAATCCTGGGCTTTCTGGAATGGGGAGCATTCGATTTTCATTGGGCGATACGCTGGGGTCTTGGGTTTGGCCTGATCGTTCTAGGCAATGCCGTCGTCTGGTCTGCTGTCATGCAACTCGGGATGGGCGCGACAAGTGGCGACGACGGCGTTCTTCGAAGCGGTGGCCTATACCTGTTCTCCCGCAATCCTCAGTATGTCGCCGACATCGCGATCCTCATCGGGATCGGGCTGTTCTCCGCGTCGATCCTTGCATGGCCGGTGATTTGCACTGGCATTGCGGCATTGGTCCTCGCGGTGTTCGCTGAAGAGCGCTGGTTGATTGATCGGTTTGGAGACGCATATCGCAACTATCTGCACACAACCCGGAGGTTTCTCTGACAGCGTAAGGACTGATGATCTCACGGTTTTGTGAATAATAGCCTGTTGAAGCTCTAGTTGGTGGAGGTCGGATAGTGCAAAAAAAACAGATATGGTTGGAGGCTTTGACGATGAAACGAGCAAACGAAAAAGCAGTTACACGTAGGGCTGCGCTTCTGGGGGCCGCCGCGAGCGGATTGGTTTTCGGAACTGGCACGGTCACGGCACAGACAAACGATGGTCTGGCGGCACCAACGGTGCGTAGTAATATATCCGGGTTTAGGGTTGCGTCTTGGCAAGACCATTTCGATAATCTGCGAAACGGCGCAATCCTCTGCGACATCGACTCCCGCGCGGTGCAGTTCTGGTCTGAGGACGAAAGCCTTTACAAGCTCTACCCCTCCAGCATCCCACTTACGGAGGAGCTGACACGTCGCGGCTATACCGAAGTCGTCCGCAAAGTGGATGGCCCGAGCTGGCGGCCTACGCCGTCGATGAAGGAGCGCAATCCCGAATGGCCGGACTTTGTCGGCCCCGGCCCCGACAATCCACTTGGGACGCACGCGCTCTATCTGTCGTGGCAGTATTACCGGGTGCACGGGACCGGCGACACACGCAAGATCGGCAGACAGTCGTCGAATGGTTGTATTGGTCTATACAACGAGCATATCAAGGAACTGTTCGGGCTTGCCGAAATCGGAACTCAAGTGAAGATTTTTTGAAAGTAGAAGAGTTATGCGGATGTATCCTCAAACCGGTTTGATCGTTGTAGCTGCGCTATCGTTGGGAGCATGCTCCGGTTCTTTCACGGGTGCATCCGATACTACTGGAGCCAGACAAGTGCCGGAAGCCGTCGTAGCGATGGCGGGACCCAATCAGGATCTTTTGACAGCCCGACTTATGCCGGAAAACGGGTGCTATTGGTATCTGCACAACGGACCTGTTGAAACGACCCTGTTGCCCCTTCGGACCGCCGCGGGAAATCCAATCTGCCAACAATCGGCGACCTAGATTAGTGGGGAGCGTGAAGCCAACGACAGTCAGATTGCCGTTGTTCTCGAAGAGCACTCCCTCAACACCCGCCCAAACCTCAACTTCAGCTCTGGGCGGTTACGCTCTCCTCAGCTGAGTACAGAAAGGCTGTCGATCCGACCTGAACTCGCGGATAAAGTTCGTTGATATGCGCCATGACCATTCGAACGCACCCCGAACTTGCGCGCCCGCCGATTGAGCGTGGGGAGGGTGTTCCGTGGATGCGAAGATATGTATCCCGTTCGCCGACAAAGAGATAGAGGGCTCTTGATCCAAGTGCATTTTCAGGCCCGGGCTCCATGCCGTCGGCGATATCGGCGTAGAGCTCCGGGTCGCGGTCAATCATGTTCTGCGTCGGCTGCCAATGCGGCCAACTTACCTTCCGCTTGATGGAGTATGTACCTGGTTCGTAAAGGGAGCCGCGCGCGATCGCGACACCGTAGCGCATCGCTGTGCCGCCTTCCTCAATGTGATATAAATATCGTGCCACTGCATCTACGTGAATGTCGCCAGGGACCAGCCCGTCTTTCGCTACAACTCGTTGAGGTAGAAAGCGAGGGTGCAATCCCCAAGGATTAGATGTCTCAAGATCAAAGTTGGGTGGTGTTATCTCGGAGTCCCAAGCCGCTTTCTGAGCATTTGTTGGCCAAGTGTCCGCAAAAACTGGTGCAGCCATAGGCGCTGAAAAAAGGGTGGCAGTAGTCACTATGAAATGTCGTCTTGTTAGCATTGAGCGTCTCCAACTGATTGCAAGATCTGAGGTAAACCTAGTATGGCTGCTCGTGACGTCTAAGACCTCTAGCAACTAGAGCCTCAAGGATAGATTTTCTTGATCTCGGTTCTGATCACAAATCGACGCATAGCTGCTAGCATTCAAATTTGCTTTTCGCAGCGCTCCAACCCCATCGCACTAGGATTGCCGATTGCTACATCTTAATGCGGCACGCGCAAGTTTGAACTGCAATAAGTCCCTTGTATCGCTGGAAAAGAAGCAGGCATTTGGCACGCGTGCTGAAACAAATTGATTCATCTAGAGATCTCCCCCGCCAGAACGGCCCTGCCATGCACCGCCAAGATCGCAGAGAATCTCTGGCACCCGAACTGCCGGATCACGTCGATCACCCTGGCTTCGTAATCGGCGTGCCCGATGACCCGACATAGGTCCGATGCGTGAAATTGACGGTTTGCGCTTGGCGCAGCTTGGATCTGATCGAGCAATTCACGCTCTTTTGGATCAATTACCCGTTTCGGGGCTGGAGTGGGTTCCGAGCGAAGCGGTGTTGCCGGTGCAGTGCGCCACCGACGCATGAAGCCGAGCAAGTAGCCTGCAGGAACTCTGCCGTTGCCTCGCGCCCGGTTAAACGCGAGGAAGCGATCCCAGATCAGTTGCGTGTCGACGTTCCAGCAGGGTAGGGCGGTCTTCGCTGCCCTGATCAAGGTTGCCCAACATGTCTGAAAAACGTTCGAGTTCGCGGTGATTTCAATTAGACCTGAGAATATAGTTTTGTTATTATTATCTCTAGATAGTGATGTGTCACCCTCACCTGACACGAGATCATGGGCATCCTCCTCTGCATCAAAGGCCGCAAACCGGAAGAGCCAGGGGGCAAATTTGCCGTTTGATTTCTGGCGCACCAGCTCCAGATCCGACGCTTCGAGTTCGCTCAGAAGGACCGTCAGATACTGGCGCGAGATGCCCATCTTGCTTGCCAAGACTGAGAGGGTGAAGGCGGCTGTCCCGCGCGACAACCCGTTGTAGCCCTCCTTCCAGGCGATGCCGTCAAGGATGAGAGTGGCAAGCTTGTGAGCGGATACGGAAAGATCAGTCTGCGTAATGCGTCGTAGTATCAAGCCGGTTGTGGGTTCCATGGTCGGGGTCTCCTGAGAGAACCGACGCCATGTCGTGAGACAACAACATTCTTGCCAGCAAAACAACTTTGCTGGTTGCGGGTGTTCGGACAGTGCGCTAGAAAATTCTTGTTCACGGATTTTTCTAGCGCGGCGTCAGGCTTCACGGTCTGGCGTCGTTTCCTTTTCTGGGTTGATTGCACGGCTTCCGGTGCAGGGATTTGCGAGGAGCGCTCAGGAAACCTGGCGCTTGGTTGGTCAGTAGCGGACTTCTTCGGAGCCGTAGTTCCCGGCGTGATCACGCCAGTCCACGAAGACAGACCGATAGAAATAGCTTCTGCATCCGTTCGGGATGGTTAGCTCAGACGCGGTCGGCACCTGCGCCACGCCGGACCTTGTCCAGCGATAGTCACCTTGAAGGCCGTATGATCCCAAGCGCGTCGAGTCGCTTCGATTGCAGTCGCCATCGCGGTTTTCGTTTTGGCGGTATTGGATATGGTAGACGCGGATGCTCCTCACGAAGTCGAAGGCGTCGCCCGAGATGTCGATGTCCGCTTGATCATCGGCTTGGACATGAACAAGAGGCAGGGGAGCCGTTTTCTGACGGACCGAGAGCGGATCGCGGAACGCAATGTCATAGAGCCGCTCCATGGGTGACATCGGTGCAGGCTCGTTGAAAGACGCCCCCATCGGGCAACGCCAGATCTGCAACGGCGGTTCGATCGGCCACGGTGTGATCCGGCGAATGAACACTGCCCGCGCGTGCGCGCATGGTGCGGATGCAGGCCATCCCCCAGAAAGACATAGCAGGATCGCGCAGTCGACCTGATAGGCTTGGGCCGCGGCGGGCGAACCCACAAGAGAGGATATGCTGATTGCCGCGGCGGCTGCCACGCTATGGACCATGTGTTTCATGATGCCGACTCCATCTATAATGGTGCAGCGATACGAAACAACATTAATGATAGCAAGGAGATTTGATTGATTGAGATGTGCAAGTTTCAGCGCAGCCATTCATCACATCTTGGACCGTAACAAAGCCTTCTGAAGCGTTAGCGGTCAGAGAACCGGCCAAATTGGCGGAATAATTATCACTTCCTAGCTGATCAACCATTTGATAGCGTTTGTTTTTTATTGAGATTAATCACGGCCAAAAAAGTGGCCAGAAAGCAGGACAAGTGACGATCTCCGATGATGGCGAGACAGTAGGTCTGTTCGAGCCTCTCATGGTTTCGGAAAATTCTCCGGCTCGGGCGGGTTTGAACGATCTCGCGCTGGAGCTGGCTGAAAAGTCTGCGGCGTTCCGGAGTGGATTGCCTGCTTCCGTCTCGGATGCCTTGGCAGATCTGGTGCGGGCGATAAACTGCTACTACAGCAATCTCATCGAGGGACATGACACTCATCCCATCGACATCGAACGAGCGATGCGGAACGACTACAGCGCCGATCCATCGAGGCGTAATCTTCAGCTCGAAGCCAAGGCGCATGTCGCAGTCCAGAAATGGGTCGATGAAGGCGGAATGTCGGAGCCCGCGACCGCGCCTTCATCGATCATCGAGCTGCATCGCCGCTTTTGCGAACTTTTGCCGCCTGAGCTTCTCTTTGTTGAGAATCCGAAGACAGGCGATCAGATCTCAGTTGTTCCTGGCGAGTTTCGCACCCGGTATATCGAAGTTGGACGGCATGTCGCCATCAGCCCAGGTGCTTTGCCGCGCTTTCTCGAACGAATGGACAAGGCTTACAGCCTACCGGGCCGTATCGAACCGATCCTTGCTGCTGCTTGTGCCCATCACCGACTTCTCTGGGTGCACCCTTTTCTGGATGGCAACGGAAGAGTTGCCCGTCTGATGTCCTATGCCATGCTGCGCAAGGCTCTCGATACGCGTGGCCTTTGGTCGGTAGCGCGCGGGTTTGCGCGGCAAGAGGCGGCTTACAAAGAGCACCTGGCCAGCTGTGACGGTCCCCGTCGTGGAGATCGCGACGGACGCGGCACGTTGAGCGAAGCCGCACTTGCTGCGTTCGCGGGCTTCTTCCTGCGCACCTGCATAGACCAGGTGGAGTTTATGGAGAGCCTCATGCGGCCGGGGCGACTGCGTGACCGCATCCTGATCTGGGCGGAAGAAGAAATCCGCGCAGGAGCGCTACCTCCGAAATCCAATACAGTGCTGAAGGCCGTGCTCTATCAGGGGCAGATCGAGCGCGGGGAGGTCGAGACCATCCTTGGCACCAGCGACCGCACCGCGCGGCGGGTGACATCTGCGCTCGTTGAGGCGGGCGCATTGTCCTCGGCATCAACGCGGGCTCCGCTAAAGTTGGCATTCCCTGCTAAGTACGCGGGGAGGTGGATGCCCGGGCTGTTTCCCGACAGGGATGGGCAAGTCTGAGCCACGGAATTCGAGGTCGGTCCGGTTCAAAGCCGGTCCTTGAGCCGCCGTATGAAGTCCATACGTTCATGCAGAACGGCGATAACAATCGGCCGTGTATCGGCAAGCCAGACGATGAAGTGGTGTTCGCAGCGGTGGATCCTGACATTGTCGGGCAGTTGTTCGAACTGTCGGGACCGAGTGCGGTCTGACGCGATCCTGTCACAGCAAGCATCGATCTGGTCGAGATACCTGTCGGCCTGATCCGCGCCCCAAGTTTGATAGGTGTAGGTCCAGATGGCGCGCAGATCGCCCTCTGCTGCACGCGTCAGATCGTAGTCAGCCATCCGAGGGTTTTAACGCTCAGCCTGAGCGCGCGCTTCGCGTCGGATGTCACGGATCGACTTTGAGGACAGTTCGCCGCGACGGGCCTCCTCGATACGCGGCGCGAGGAACTGCGTCAGAGCACCGAAGGCGGCCTCCTCGCTCATACCGTCCAAGGGCGGTGCATCGCCAAGCGTTCGGTTCAACACATAGTCCTTGATACTTTGGCCGCTCAGGGCCGCGATAGCCTTGAGTTTTTGATGTTCTTCAGGGGTGATATCGATCGAGAGTCTGGGCATGGGGGAAACATAACTGCTTCGGTCCCACAAAACAACATTTGTTCACTCCACGGCATCCAAGAACCTGCCATAATCCTCACTGACTTCACGAGCCTCCGCGAAGGCGCGAGCACGCTCTTCATCGACGCAACGGAAATATTCCTGAACATCAGTGATGTAGGTTTCAAAATCCGCCCGGATCAGTGCGGCGTAGGTTCGCATGTCGTCTTGGGACTGGGGCAGAAACGGTCGCTCGGGCGGAACGCAATCCGCAGACGCAGGTACTGGCGCGCTTCCAAGCAAGACCGGCAGCAATAACGTAGCAATGCGCGCACAGGAAATGTGCAGGGCAAAACTCCTTTGCTGCCTTTAAGATCACGTATCTGTCAGCTATCACTGTTATTGGAGCAAGGCGATGTTCATCAAGTCGTTTTAATTGTCTTGCTATCATTAATGTTGTATTGTATCGCCCGTGGTGTTTCAACTCTACGGGACCGATGCTGCACCTCAGGCAGAGAAAGGACCCGTGGGAAAGCCATGATAGAAGAAGCCCCCAATGTGGTTACAGAAGACGGACTGCGCGGCCTGCTCACCGAGGGCTACCTCATCGAGGTGGTCTGCAAGGAAGAAGCCGAGAAGCGGCATAACAGCTGGTACGGTACGTGGGTCATCCGCGCCGTCGCGTCTGATGGACGTGATGACAAGATGCTCGTTACCAGCCGAAGTGTTCTCAAGCTGCGCGATTTCAAAACCATCGTTGGCCTTGTCAGCTTCCTGGCCGACATGGGCTGCACGACAGTCAGCATTCCGCTCAACGAAGGTGGTCGTGAGCGTCACGCCGCTCCCGGTCATACATCAGGGTCGCAAAACGGAGCGACCCCGGTCAAGGACAGCTAACCGCGCCTTTGCGCTCGTCGTTGTTTTGGGTACAGGCGTTTGTTCCGCGCCCTTGGCGGCTGAAACACGGGCGGGTGCCGACGCTTTCATTTTCTCTGTTGGTCCCGATGGCCGACTGAATTCCGTCTCTGATGACGCAAGCACCCTGCGCTCCTTCTCCGAGACCCAAGAGGCGACGGATCGCCTTTTTCTTTTCGCAGAACCACGTGGCCCTGAAGTAGTCACTGAGGTGGCGATCCCGGCTCCGCGTGCTGTTCGCGCCTCCGCAGAAATCCTTGATGCGATCGAGACCACTGCCCTGCGGTATGCCGGGCATGGCGCTCTGCGTCGTGCGGGCCTCTCCGTCACCGACTGGGCGCTCCTCTACCGCGCCAATATTGAAGTCGAGAGTGCCTACAACCCGATCGCACGAAGCCCGGTTGGCGCCATCGGCCTCGGACAGTTGATGCCGGGCACTGCAAGCGATCTCGGCGTCGATCCCCACGATGTCGCCCAGAACCTCGACGGATCAGCGCGCTACCTTTTGATGATGCTCGACCAGTTCGGCGACGGAGCCTTGGCGCTTGCGGCCTACAATGCCGGCCCTGAAGCGGTCACCCGCCACGGAGGCATTCCCCCCTACACCGAAACCCAAGGGCATGTGGCCCGTGTGACAGCCGTGTTTCAGCGGTTGAGAGGAGATCTTTCGTGAATTCCAAACCATCTGTTGTCGCGCTTGGCGCGATGGCTCTCATCGTACTGGCAGGGCCCGCACTCGCACAGAGCATCGACCTCTCGCCTGTGCAGACGCTGCTGCAGGGCATCGTCGATGCGATCACGGGTCCCTTGGGCATCGTGATCGGCACGCTGGCGTTAATCGGCGTGTTCCTCTCCTGGCTCTTTGGCATCCTCGATTTCCGCCAAGCGCTCTGGGTGGTGGTTGCAATCGCCGGCATCGCCGCAGCGCCCACCATCGTCGCCGCGATCTGGACGACCTGAGTAAAACCCATGGCTGACCAGTCCCGCGTCTTCATCGGCCTTCTCAGGCCACCCAAGCTGATGGGCTTGCCAATCATGTACGCCATGGTCTGGCTCTTCGGCTCAACGCTTCTGTTCCTCTGGGTGCAGAGCTGGGTGGTGGCCGTCTTTGCGGGCCTGGCCTGGCCCGCGCTCTGGAAAGCCGCGGACTGGGATCCGAACTTCCTCGATGTTCTGGTGACCACGTTGCAGGAAACGCCGCCGACAAAGAACCGCAAGCTCCACAGAGGCGATAGCTATGCCCCGTGATGGAATTGCAGGCCAGGATGCAGGCGCGCTCGATCCGCTGACGGCGCTGCCCACATGGGTCAAGGGCGAAAAGCGGCTATCGTCCATGCTGCCCTACGTCAGCCTCGTGACCGACCGGACGATCCGGACGCGCGGCAACGAGCTTATGCAATGCATCCGGCTCGAGGGGGTCAACAGCACAACGAGCGAGGACGCCTATCTCGACCGGATTGGCGTCCTCCTTGCGGGCATCGTCGCACAGGTCGGAACCGAGTTTTCTTTCTACCTGCACAAGGTCTCGAAGGCGGTCGATGTGACATTGCCGCCCATCCCGGGCGAGAGCTTCGCGACCGTCGTAGATCAGCAGTGGCGCGCCCATCTTGGCCGGTCGGGTCTGCGCGACAAGACGCTGACCCTCACGGTCCTGAAACGCCCTGAGACCGGCAGTCGTCTGCCATTTGGGCTCGGGGCCTCCCGCACACGGCTCGCGGCCGACACAACACGGCGGCTCAGGAAGCTCGATGAGGTCGTGGGGTTTCTGCTCTCGTCCTTTGATGAGATGAAGCCGCGCCTGCTGGCGGCCAGCACTGGCGAACTTCTGGGCTTTCTGGGCTCGCTCAACACGGGCGAAGAGCATCCGCTCTTCCCGCGCTCGGCACTTGGCGTGATTGCCGAGGATGTGGCCAATACCCGCGTCACCTTCCGCGGCACGACCATCGCGCTCAGCGACGGCGCCGTCGGCGACAAGGTGGGCGCGATCTTCGCGGTGAAAAACTACCCCGCTAAGACCGACAGCCTGATGCTTGACGAGTTGAACCTGCCCGTCGACATGGTGGTCACGCATTCCTTCGTGCCGATCAACGCCAACATCATGGCGGGCCGGATCAAGCGCCAACTTCGGCTGATGCAGGCCGCCAATGACGGGGCCGTCAGCCTCGCGCAGGAACTGGAATTGGCGCAAGACGATCTGGAATCGAAGCGCCTGATCTTCGGAGAGCACCACATGACGGTCGCCGTCTATGCCCGCAGCCAGGCCGCCCTCGACGACATCGCAGCAGAGATCCGCAACATCTCTGCAACCTCCGGCATCAATCTGATCTCGGAAGGGCTCAGTACGCGGGCGCATTTCATGGCGCAGCATCCCGGGAACACCGGGGCGCGGAGCCGCAAGGCCGCGATCACCAACCACAACTTCGCCGATCTCGCCACTTTCCACCGCACCCCGCTCGGCAAGACCGGACCAGAACTGCCCTGGGGCGTGCCGATCACGCTCTTCCCGACGCCAGAACGCAGCGGCTTCCGTTTCAACTTCCACGAACAGGGTGCGCCGGATCGCGAACCCACGGGCGGTCATACGCTAATCTTGGGCCGTCCCGGCTCGGGCAAATCCGTGCTCGCTGCTTTCTTGATGACCATGGCCCGGCGTGCGGGTGCGCGGCTCTTTGTCTTTGACTACCGCGCAGGTATGGAAATGGCCGTCCGCGCCTTGGGCGGCAGCTATTCAACCGTGCGGGCCGGACGGCCCACGGGGCTTAATCCGCTCCAGACCGAGATCGACGCGCGTGGTCAGGCCTGGCTGGCCGACTGGCTTGCAAGCCTTCTCGAGCGCCGCGACCGGCCCCTGACCCCGGTGCAGACCAACCGGCTGCAAGAGGTCGTGCGCCAGAATGCCAGTGCCGGGAATGCGGGCCTTAGGAACTGGTCGGACTTCGCCTCGCTTCTCGTCTCTACCGATGACGAAGGCGATCTCTTTGAGCGCATGCAGGAATGGACTGCTGAGGGTCGCTACGGCTGGATTTTCGGGGCGAATACTCAGGATACCTTCAGCCTGGATGGCGATGTCTCCGGCTTCGATCTGACCGGCATCCTTGATTCCGAAAGTGAGCGGGAACGCATGGCCGTCCTCTCCTACCTGTTCCGCCGGGTTGAGCGGGTGATCGAGGACCGCAAGCCCACAATCATCGTGATCGATGAGGCCTGGAAGGCGCTCGACAATGCCTATTTCGCGGAGCGGCTCAGCAACTGGCTGGTGACGGCCCGCAAGCAGAACGCCGTCGTCGTGATGATGACCCAATACGCAAGCCAGCTCGAGCGCACCCGCACCGGCAAGACCATCGTGGAAGCCGTGCCGACCCAGGTGCTCCTGCCCAACATCCGCGCCTCGGCCGCCGACTACGCGATGCTCGGCCTCAGCGACAAGGAACTCGATGTGCTTCTGGGCGTCGGCTCCGCCTCGCGGCTGGCGCTTGTGCGCGATGATCGGGGCGCGGTGGTGATCGACGCCGATCTCAGTGCCCTTGGCCCCCTCGTGACCATCCTCGGTGGCATGGAAAAGGGCGAAGACCTCGTCGGCCCCGATTACCGCGAGCGACCAAATTTCTGGGCTGATTTCAGGAGAGTGACATGACCCGCACCATCACCCGCAGCGCCGTGCTGCTTGGCCTCGGCCTGACCCTGACGGCCTGCGCGCAGCATACCCCCGCGCAAGCCAACTGCTTCAGCTTCCGGGATGCCCCCGCGCAGGCGGCAACCGTTACGACGACGATTTCCACCATGGGGGCGGCGGTCACGCGCCGCGACACGGCTTGCGATTTCGTGATGGTGGGGGCGGACGGCTGAGCGCATGCGGACCTGGCTTCCACTCTCGATGGTCGGCCTTGCGCTGGCGGGTCCCTATGCGGGGCCAGCGGTCGCTCAAGGCGTGCCGACCTTCGATGTGCGCCTCTTCGCCGAGCGGCAGGCGATCCTTGAGCAGACCGACCGGGATCTGGCGCTTCAGCAAGACCGTCTGACCCGCGAGGAGGAACTGGCCGAGATCGAACGCCAGCAACTCGCCTCGCTTGAGGGGTTGATGGATGCCATGTCGCTTGGCTCGGCCGATGTCGCGGGCACAGTGGCCGGGCTCGAGGCGGGGCAGGGGGTGGTTCAGGGGTCTGGGGGCGACGTCGAAAGCGCGGCCGCCAGCCTCTATGCACCCGAGGACAACAACCCGGCCGCGGCCCGGATGTTCGGCGATGCCCGGGAAGGGATCGAGGAGCTGATCATCCGCGCGGCCCGCGACACCTATAATCTGCCGGGCGTCAGCCGCGCAGGGCTCTCGCTCGTTCAGTGGCGCTGCCTCCTGCAAGCCCTGATCTGGCAGGAAAGCCGCTTCCAGATCGGGGCGCGCTCCCCCGTTGGGGCCTTCGGTCTCACCCAGATCATGCCTGGAACCGCAGGCGATCTCGGCATCTACCCAGCCTATTACGACGACCCCTACCTGCAGGTCACCGGCGGCGCGCGATACCTCGCGCAGATGCTGAACATGTTCGATGGCAACATCATCCACGCGCTCGCGGCCTATAACGCGGGTCCGGGTAACGTGCAGAACCACGGTGGCGTGCCGCCCTTCGCGGAAACCCAGCACTACGTCTTGGTGATCCCGCAGCAGTACAACAGCTACCTCGCCGCCGTCGGCGGCATCGATGCCCTGGGCACCATCGACCCGTTGCTTCTCGCCAATGCGAGTTTCAGCCTCTCGGCCCATGGCGCGGGCGTCTATGGCGACTACTCGCTGGTCTCGGTGCGGGCCGCGGCCCTGCGAGTGCAAGGCATCATCACCCGGATCGGCGAGACCGAAGACCTGCACGAGGCGATCGCGCTCAACACCTATGCCCGGGCCGAGCTTGCCCGGCTGGTCGCGATCCGGACCCGGATCAAGGCCGCGCACACCCAGCCCTTGAGCGAGGAACAACTCGCCATGGCAGCCGCTCAAGCCGCTGAGCGGCAATACATGAATTTCAATCAGGAGGATTTGCAGTGATCGCGCAATTTACCCGTTCCATTTTCACCAGTGCGGCGGCCGCAGCGCTTGCCTTCAATCTCACCGGACCCGTCGCCGCACAAGGCGTTCCCACGGTCGACACCCAGAACATCGCCCAGGAAATCCGCCAGCTTCAGCAGATGTTGCAGGATTTCGGGCTCCAGACCGATCTCCTGGACAATGCCCTCGAGCAGCTCGACATGCTGCAGAGCCAGCTCGATCAGCTGAACGAGATGTATGCCTCCCTCACCGGACCGCGCAGCATCCTCGGCCTTGCCATGGGTGGGGATTTGGACAACCTACTTGAGGCGAATATTGAAGATATTCCCGGTCTGATCCGGGGTATCCAGGCGGGCGACTGGAGCAGCCTCATCGGCCCTAATTCAGGCCCGATGCGCACCCAGATGGAAGCGGCGCTGGCAAGTGCCGGTTTTGACGAAGACTCACTGCGCGAGATTGCCACCAGCGGCAATCCAGGTGCGGAGGGCGTCGCCACGCGTGCAACTACCGGTGCTGTCATGTCCGCCGCTGCCCAGAACAGTCATGCCGAGGCTGAACAATCTCTCGAGCGGGTTGAACGTCTGGTCGAGATGATCCCGGATATGGAGGATCTGAAAGCCTCCATGGACCACAATACCCGCGTTACGGCAGAGCTCGCCATCGCCATGACACGCATGTGGGAGTTGGAAGCGATCCAGACCCTCGGCGCGGGCAATGCAGGCGTGGTCGATGCCGCCACCGTTGCCGAAGAGCGACGGTACATGGACTTCACCCTACCGGAACTTCGACCATGAGTGGAGCAATGGGGATGAACACACGCGAGCTCGTGGAGGAGGAGCTTGTTTATGGTGCCCTGCGCCGTGAACAACTGTGGAGGATGATCGGTCTCGGTGGCGCAGGCTTTGGCGCGGTGGGCTGCCTCGCGGCCGCGGCTGTTGCGCTGATGGTCGAGGCACCACCCCCAGTCGTTGTGCCCTATGATCCGGCAACAGGCATGGCGCTCCCGAACGCCAGGGTCGAAACTGTGTCCCTCGCAGAGCGCCCCGCCGTGATAGAAGCACAAATATACCGCTATATTTATGAACGCGAGACATACAACCAACTCGACAATGATCTACGTGTGCGCCGGGTCCTGGCACAGTCATCCGGTGCCGCCGAGACGAGCATGCGCGCAATATGGACGTCCGGGCAGGAGAACTATCCGCCGACGCGGTACGGCGCATCAGCCGAAATGGCCGTAGAAATCGCCTCGATCACGCTGATCGGCGAGAACCGGGCGCAGGTGCGTCTCAGGAAACGCCTGACCAGCCCGCAGGGTGCGCAGGACGGATCGTTCACAGCGACGCTGATGTTTGCGTTCCAGCCCGAACGGACCCGCTCGATCGACGATGTCTGGCAAAACCCGTTCGGCTTCACTGTCACCCAATATGCAATCCGATCGGACCGTTCCGAATGATCCGTGCAAAAATCTCCACCCTTTTGACCGCCGGTATTCTGGCGCTCACGAGTGCTTCGGCTTTGGCCGAGACGACGCCACGCCCCGGCTCCCATGACAACCGCGTCCGAGTAGCGACCTGGACCGAAGGGCAGGTTTACCGCTTTGTCACGACCCTGACCCGCGTGACCACCGTCGAGTTTGGTGAAGGTGAGACCATTCGTTCGATCATCGCCGGTGATACTGTGGGTTTCCAGTTCGACGGCGTTCCCGGCGGGCGCGCTTTCGCGATCAAACCTACGGCCTCGGGTGTGGCCACCAACATCACCGTCTATACCAACCGCCGTTCCTATTACTTCCACGTCGTCGAGGCGCGAGAGACCCCACATTATGTGGTGCAATTCCGCTATCCGGAAAGCCGCGTACAACCCACCCGGGCAGTCGCGGCTGAGGCTCCCAATGCGAATTACACTGTCAGCGCCCGTGAAGAGTTCACGCCGACAGCTATCTGGGACGATGGCACATTCACCTATTTCCGCTTCGCGAGAAATGCGCCGGTCCCGGCGATCTTCCGGTATTCCAATGGCAGGGAGCGGGCGGTGAATAGCCAGGCCTTGAGTGACGGCGTGATCCGCGTCTCGGGCGTCAACCGACAATGGGTTCTTCGCTTGGGTGAAGCTGTCGTCTGTGTTCAGGACGCAAGGACCGAGGCCACATCATGACGCAGGATACCGAAGATCTTGCCGCACGGCTTGCAGCGCTTGAAGGCACCACAGCTAACGCGCGGGTGAGTAAACGTCCATCACCGGGCGCCGCAATCCTTGGGATTGTCGGTCTTGCGGCTTTTGGTGGTCTCGCCTGGGCTGCCCTGCAGCCTTCCCCGGATGCTCCAATGGTGACCGCGGCCCCCGAGGAGTTCCAGAACTCCGGGCCCGGCTTCGGGGACCTGGGACGCCCACCTGTAGCGCAGCCAGCACCGGCGCCGCCGGTGGAGACCGGTCCGACAGAGTCCGAACTTGCGTTGATGGAAAGCCTTGCAATTTTGCGGGCCGAACTCGAAGAAATGCGGGCACGCCCGACTGAGACATCGGACAGCGGGGCTGAACAGGCCATCGCAGACCTCACGGCTCAGATCTCGGCGCTGCAGGAGCGCTCCGCTGAGGCACAGCGCACGCTGGAGCGGCAGTTGACCGAACGCGACCGTGAACTTAACCAACTGCGCATGGACCTTGAGGTCGCGCGCCTGACCCCGCCCGCGCCGACGGACCTCGGCCCCAACGAAGAGGAACTGCGGCTGGCTGAACTTGAGCGCCGACGTGCCGCTGAGGCTGAGGCGCGAGCAGAACGGATTGCGTCGCCCATGATCGCGTTTTCCGGAATGGGGGCAGGGACAGACCGCGAAAGTACGATTGAGGCTGCGCGCTTGAATGCCGATGAAGCGTTTGTGCGCGCCGGTGCGCGGCCCGCGCCCGTCACGCGCGCTGAGGTGATTGTGAACCCAACGAACACGGTTATTCAGGGCACCATGATCCAGGCGGTGACCGAAACCGCGCTCGACAGCACACTGCCCGGTGCAATTCGCGCCATCGTCTCCGAAGATGTCCATTCTTTCGACGGAATGCGCGTCCTGATCCCGCGCGGCGCGCGCCTGATCGGGCGCTACCGCTCCGACGTGGCGCTTGCGCAATCGCGGGTCATGGTGGCCTGGGACAGGATCATTCTGCCTGACAACCAGACCGTGGAGATCAGCGCTTTCGGCGGCGACGAGCTTGGCCGCACAGGCACCACCGGCTTTGTCGACACCCGCTTTGCGCAGCGCTTCGGCTCTGCCGCCCTGATCTCATTGATAGGTGCCCTGCCAGCTGCCGCAGCGGGCCAGATCGATGACGAGGCTGCCGCCGATGTCGCCAGCGATGTCGGTTCGGACCTGCGCGACAGCACCCAAAGCGTGATGCAGGATTATCTCGCGATCCGTCCGGTGATCCATGTCGATCAGGGCACGCGGATCACGGTCATGGTTGACCGCGACCTGGAGATATTCTGACATGGCGGCAAGCTATCTCGAAGCCTCGCTCGACAGGCTCGGCGCGCCCGTGCAGCGTGACGACACGATCGAGATCTGCATCAATCCAGACGGGCAGGTTTGGGGAGAGTTCCAGAGTGACCACTTCATGCGAGGGCTCGGCACCCCGCTCACCCAGACCGAGATCAAGGACCTTGGCAACCAGATCGCCTCGGCCGCTTCGACCACGCTCAGCACCAAGAAACCCATCGTCTCGGTCTCGATCCTCTATCGCGATCGTCCAATCCGGGCGCAGGTCATTCAGCCTCCCGCAGTTGAGGGCGGGTTTTCGATCTCGCTGCGGTTTTTCTCCTCCCTGCCGCTGGAGGCGATCAAACTCGGCTTTCTCTATGGTAAAGAACGCAGCCTCGAAGGCCTTCGCCGAGAGAAGAACGCCGCGTTACGCGATGTGGTGGCATCGGGTGACATCGACGCCGCCCTGCGGTTTTGCGTCGAAAACAAGCTCAACATGATCGTCTCGGGCGGCACTTCGACAGGCAAGACGGTCGCAGCGCGCAAGATCCTCTCACTTATCCCACCCGAGGAGCGGATCATCACCATCGAAGAAGCGTCCGAGTTGCGTCCCGAACAGCCGAATGCCGTGACGTTGATCGCCGACCGTGATGCGGATGCTCGGAGTGCCGATGTACTATTGGCTTCCACGCTGCGCATGCGGCCCGACCGGCTCGTGCTGGGCGAAGTGCGGGGACGCGAAGCCATGACCTTCCTGGAGGCCATCAACACCGGGCACGGCGGCTCACTGACGACGCTACATGCCGAGACACCGCAGCTGGCCGTCCGCCGCCTCGCCATCGCCGCTCTGAAAACCGATGTGCCGATGACCTATGCCGACATGATCGATTACATCGAGGGCTCGATCGACGTGATCATCCAGGCAGGACGTCATGAAGGCGCGCGCGGCATCACCGAGTTTTTTCTCCCGGGCCAAACGAAGGATTTCAGCCTCGACAGTATCGACGGCAGAGGCAAAAAGAACGCCTCCGTCGCCGCCGAATAGAAAAGGAATACCCTCATGCGAAAACATATCGCAGCACTTGCGCTTTCCTCCTTCGCGGGGCCGCTGGCAGCCCAGACATCACCGCAGGTCCCAAATGATCTCACTGTGAACATGACGCCGCAACAACACCGGATTTGCAATGACCGCCCGGCGCGACCAACTTGGATGGACGAAATCAGCCCGCGCGAGGCCTACAAGGCGCTGACTTTGATGGATCTATACGAACTGCGGGCATGGCAGTCGATTAACGAAACAGGAGACTGCGGCTGTGACGTTCGCTTCCCTGCTTGGGAAGCTGCGGAAGAAGAATTCAACAAAGCCTTGCGCGAAGCGCCGGCCGTGGAACACACCGCAGCACAACGCGAAATTAGGCGGCAACGGAATGATCTTCGTCATGCTGTCCAGGACATTTGTGAAGCCGAGGGCAACTGGTAATGGGTGTTGTCAGCTGGATGGTAGGAACGGCTGACAGCTTTCTTGCCGATGCAGCCGAGTCCCAGTTCGGCGCCGTGGCGAGCAATACCGGCGCGATCATCCTACTGATGGTCACGCTTTCGCTGATCGGCGTTTGTATCAACATGGCCTTCCAGTTCCGTAGCATGGATGGGGCAAACTTCTTCTGGTATCTTGTGAAGCTCGCCCTGATCGGGTTTTTCGCCTTCAACTGGGCGAACTTCAATGCGGTCTCCAATGCAATTATTGGGGGCTTAGACTATATAGCCGGAGCGCTGGTTTCCTCAGTGGGCGGGGCAGGGGCTGGTGCCACACACTTCGCCGGAGAGTTCGACAATTTGATCGAGCGCTTTGCCACATACCTGAACGCGATCGGCAACAACCTGAACTGGATGACCGGCGCGATCCTCGGTGGGATCGGCCTCGTTATGCTTAGTCTGCTCGGTTTCATGACAGGCATCGTGCTGATCTTCGCCAAGATGATGCTGACACTCATGCTTGGCCTCGCACCGATCATGATCGCGCTGTCGCTTTTCGATGCGACGAAGGATTTCTTCCACAGGTGGGTCTCAACGACGATCAGCTACGCCTTCTACCCCATCGTGATCGCAGCCATGTTCTCGACCGTGGTCGGCATGGCCAACTCACTCCTTGCCCAGATCGGCGACCCGAATTCCGCGACCAACATTGGCTCGCTCGTGCCATTCTTTGTGATGGTATTTCTGGCGAAGGGATTTGTCGCTGCAACGCCTCTGATCGTGCGGGGGATATCAGGAAACCTCATGGTGGCCGCGGCACCCGCCATCGTCAACGGGTCTGCAGGACTGCTGCGGGGGTTGGTCAATACGTCCGGCGTTCAGGGCAGGGCTCGGATCGGCGCGCTCACAACGGGTGAGGCAATCGGGCGCGGGGCGGTGCAGACGCCTGCTGCAGTGCGGAGCGCTGTGGCGACGGCAAGTGCACAGGTGGTCAGGATAGCAGAAAGGGCAAAGCGGTTGGGGAGTTGAGGTCCAACGTGGCTTTACAATGATGCATGGTCGTCGAAGTGTATTGGGTGGAATGTTGACCATTGATGTGCGGCATTGCTTTCGCAGCATTCCCAATCAAGTAGTCGTTCATGGAACACGCAGCGCGCCGGGCAGAAAGTTGTCTGGGACACCGCTCAATCATCGTAGCGCAACCTCGCAGGCAAGCCGGTCAGCGCCTATACGCCATGCTGATAAATCGGCGGGCGGCTATTGTCCAAGTCTCCTTGGTTCAAGAAAATTCGGTATCCTGTGAGGTGGAAGGCGGCACTGCCGAGGTCCTTCGCAAGTTCCAGCGTATCCACATGGATAAAGTGGCGATATGTGGCTCGAAATCCTTCACCAGGTGCCGCACGGAAATGAATGCCTTGCGGTCCGATCGTCAGACATGCCTCTTCCTGCGGATCGTTAATCTCAGACAGCGAAACTGCCGCGAAATCAGGCTGGATAATCCAGTCGGTTCCGAAGGAAACACATTGCTCATCTGCTTCCCATTGGAAAACCCGATGCCAATCGGCTTCGCCCTCGCGCCCGAAATCAGGATTCAAAAGCAGAACCGTCGGTTTGCCGTTCGGCTGATCCAATGGTTCGGAGAGTTTAATGCCAAAGATCGGCTGATGACCGTATCTCTTGAGGAGAAACAGGGTACCTTTCGGCACCTCGGCGAGAATCGCTGATCTGGCGTTCAAAGTGCTTCGCATGCGTGTTCCTCCTTAATAGCGGTCAATCCCAACCCCGCCGAATATCGGTTCGGTGACATTCGGGACAATGCACCGCAGTGGTCGGACGGTTTTCACGGCGAGCCTCGCGACGCTCGTACTCATCAAGCACATCGACTTCGAAGCGGTGTCCACAATTGTTGCAACGGAAGTGAACACGCTCAGTCATAGCTGATACCTGCGTTGCCTATGAACTCGTTCCAGAGTGCCTCAGCCGCTCGGTCTGGCGTCAGCCGCTCGTCAGCCTTGCCGAAGATGTTCATGGTTTGGATCAGGAACTGCTCGTAATCATCGGCTGAAATGTTGAAGCCGCCGTTTGCCGTATTGTCGCCAGCATTTTCGCTAAACGAGTAGTAAATGTCGCCCAGAGCGACTTGCGAGCTACGACAATGTACCGAGATGTGGGCCGTACCATTTCGGTGTCCGCCGTTGACAATTATTGCCCCAAAGGAGGTCGCGCTTCTTTCAACGAAACGACCGCGCAATCCTTCGATTGAATCGATTTCGATGATCGCTCGTTGGAAGTAATCCTTTATGGTGGCAAAAGCAGCATCGCGGAAGTCATCCCTGTCGATGTGGTCGAACTGCCGTTTTGCGCGGTAGCGTGCCATTGCGGGGCGTAAGGCAGACGGCTCATAGGCTACCTTCACCGCAGCCGCAGGTACACTTTCAGATTCGATGATGCGCCGAAGCTCCTGCACTACGTTTAGGTAGGCGGTGTTCGGGTTGGCCCATGCGCTGATCGCCTTGCCGTCCGTCGGCACGGCCTTGAGTTGCCGCAACTCACTCATCGCTTTCCAATCGCATTCCTCCACGATGATCGGCACCACACGGGCGGTCCCGGCGGCGTGGCGTTCAAGCGCTCGCCTCATTTCACGCTCGACACAGTAGTCGGATGCGATGAAGTCGGGGCTTACTAGGAGCAGGAACAGGTCGGACGCCTCCAGTTCCCGTTCAATCTCGGCGTCCAGTTCACTGCCGGCCAAGATATTGCGATCATACCAGGTCTCAATACGCCCTTCCCTCGTAAGGTTCTTAAGGTGGACGTGCAGCCGGTCAAGTGCAGCCTTGTCGTTGTGAGAATAAGAAATGAATGCCCGCATCTGCTCAACTCAAAATGATTTATGTTTGTTCATGATATGCCCTAAGCGCTATTTTCCAGAGACACGGCTTAGCTTGGAGAAACTGGACAGTGGCGCTTGAGCTCGAAACCGTTGCTTTACCGTTTGCAATCAGCGCTTCTTGTTTGACTGGGACAACACCGAACCGGCAAGTGCCTTTGTCCTTTCAGAGTAGCGATCGCTGCGAAGTACCTTTGAAGCGAGGTCTTCCATTTTCGCACCTGTTTGTCGATTGGTATTGGACTGACACAACGCCGAACCAGCAAGCTTGCGGGCGATCTGTGAAGAGCCATGTTTGAAGAGGGTGTCTGCTGCAAGCGAGGCAACCTTGGTTGAAGTTCCTTTACGATTCACCGCCATAATAACCTCCATGTGGTGTTTGGTTTGCTTAGAGAGTCTAGATGTGGGTTTGGAGCCAACTGTCCGCAAGCTACACTAGAGAAAATTCAGAATTGCAGCCTCGCCTCAAAAAGGTCCGGCGTGTCCTCGTCGCGCCGCCTGCTCAGACCTTCGCAGAGATGCAGACACGGGTGCTTAATACGTGTCAGGCCTTTGCCGCCCTCAAAGTGGACCCACCCCCCTCTGGGCATGCCCACGCTTACGATCAGCGCACCGCAAATTGGACAAGTCCGCCTGAAGGATGCGCCCTTCCTACTTTCGCGATCGCCCCGAAGTGCCCAACCGCCGCGGACCGAGACTGTTCGTCCCGTAAACAGTCGGCGGGTGTGTTCCTTGCGGTAATACCAACGGTCCGTCATCCCAGTCCCTTTCTTTCCTCCACCCGGCTTCCGCTTGGGGTCGAACGCACGTAGAAGCCTTGTGGTATGGCCTCCTGCACCAGTCCGACGTGCGAGATCAGGCCCACAGCCCGGCTGCCCTCTGTCAGCGCAGCAAGAACCTGGATCACTTGGTCCAGCGTGCCCGCCCCATTCTCGGTGTCGAGGCTGCCGAAGCCTTCGTCGATGAAGATCGTGTCCATCCGGATTTTGCCCGACAGGCTCTCGACCACATCGGCCAGCCCAAGCGCAAGGGCCAGCGCCGCAATGAAGGTCTCGCCGCCGGACAGCGTGGCTGTCGGACGCGCCTTGCCGGTGTTGATGTCAAAGACCTCGATTTCGAGCCCGCGCTTGCCGCGCCCACCCAATGCCTCAATCCCGCGCGCCAGCCGGTATCGACCGCGAGTCATGGGATCGAGCCGCATGTTCGCCGCCTCGAGAACTTGATCGAACATGGCGCCGATCGAAAAGGTCTCGAGCGTCATTTTGAAATCGTTCTTGCCATTGGCCAGATCGGCTAGTCCCCGGAGCGGCCCAGTTTCGGTCTCAAGCCGCTCGGTTTTGGCCAAGGCCTCGGCCAACGATTCCTTGAACTTGGTAAGGGACGAAACATCTGATGTGGCCGCGGAGAGCGCATCGTTGGCGGTTTTCAATTCCTGGGTCGCGTTTTCGAGTGCCAGCTGAAGCGGGGCGAGGTCCGGGCGCTCGCGATCCGCACAGGCGGCCCTTGCGTTCTGCCATGTCGTACGGGCCGCGATTAGGCCCTCATGATGATCGGATACCATCTTACGGTCGGCGTCGAGAGTCGGGAAATGCGCCTTGCAAGCCTCATACCCTGCTTTGTCCAGCCCGACTTCGGCCAGCCGAACGTCAAAATCACCTTGGGCCTTTTCCACGCGCAATGCCTGCGCATCACGCGCGCGTTTCGCTGCTTCGAGTTGCTCTTGTGCACGTGTCAGCGCCTCGCTGGCCACTCGGTCATTTTCTATTGCCAGTTCCAGCGCCTTGGAGAGTTGGCCCTGCTCGCTTTGCAAAGCCTCCTGCCGTACGACAACCGCCTCGGGTGTGCGCAGACCTTCCGGCAAGGCCTCAACCACTGTATCGCGCTTGGCGCGCGCCTCGGCCAGAGTAGTCTGAGCGTCTGCTGCCGCAGTGCGCGCTTTAGCTTCGGCGGTCTCGGCCTCGGTCACCTTCCGCTTCAAATCCGCCATCTGCCCCGCCATCGCGTCAAGATCGACGGCTGCTCCAAGCGCGGCGAGGGTGCCTTCCAGCTGAACTATTTCAGCTTCGATCTCCGCCAGCGTGCGCTCAGGACGTTCCTGTTCGTCGAGAGCCCGTTTCTTTTCGTCAAGCCCCATTCGGCAATTTCCGAGTTCGCTTTCCGCCCGGACCCTGGCTTCGGCTGCCGTTCTCGCCTGAACCTGCGCGCTGCGAAACGTTTCGGTCAAACCAGATTGTTCGGGCGTGCCATGGGCCGGCGCGGGATGATCGTGGGAGCCACAGACGGGACAGGGCGCGCTCTTCGTCAACTTTTCGGCCAGAATGATCGCCTGCGTGCGCGAAAGCCGCGCCTCGGCCTCGGTCAGGGCCGCCTCGGCAGATTCTGCCGCTCTGGTCTTCTTAGTAAGCTCCTTCTCGGCTGCTTCGACCTTTTCTTCGGCCTCCGCGACCGCCCCTTGCGCCTTGGCGTGCTCCCCGGCTTTTACCCGTTCCCGGTTAACCGTGGCCACTTCACCGTTTAGCTTGACTCGTGCTGCCTCGGCCTTGCGCGCCTGTTCGAGCGCCAGATCGGTTACGTCGCGCCGAGACTGGAGCCTTTTGCGCGCCTCTTCGGATTCTGTGTGCGCCTTTTTCGCCGTGGCGTCGTCCCTCGCAGAGCCGTCGAAAGCAGCCTGCAATTTCGCAGCCAGCCCGACTCTTTTCTCGATCTCCTCCAACCGCGTCAGATCGGCCTGAATCACCTGAAGCCGCCCCTCGCCGACCTTTGCCTCTGTTAGTTTCCTCGTCGCTTCCTGTTGCGCCCCGTTTGTGGTGTTGAGATCCGCTTCAGCGTCGGTCACGGTCTTCTCCGCGTCCCGGCTGCCGCGCTCGGCATCGCGCCAAGCCGTCTCGAGATCGCGCGCCTGGAAGGCATTCACCACTGCATCGACCCGCTCCGCAAGAGCATCGACCTCGCCCGTTTTCGCTTCGAGATCGTCAAGCGCCTGCCGTGCCGATTCGACGACGGAAAAGGCCTTTTCGATATGCTCACCTTCAGCCAGAGCCTTGCGCTCGGCTTCGTTTGCCGTTTCCGCGCCCTGCTGAATACCCCGCTTTTCTTCGACTTTGAATTCAGCTGCGGCAATCCCTAGTTCCAGCGCTTCAGCGCTCTCGAAGCCGCGTTCCTCGAGTCGAGCCATGTAGAGCGCGCGCTGGTCGCGCAACGCCCGTTCTGCTACTGAGGCTTCGTCCTTCAGCTGTGCGGCGAGATCGCGAAAGATCTTCACGTCGAAGAGATCTCGCAATATCTCGACACGCGCGTCAGTCTTAGCGACCAGAAACGTTTCAAACTTGCCTTGCGGCAAGAGCACGATCTGTCGAAACTGATCTGGCCCGTAGCCCAGCAGCGCCTCGACCTGCTGCCCCACGAGCGTGACCTTCTTTTCAGCAATGACGCGGCCAGATCGACTCGGGCCAAGCGTGTCCACCGGGATCCCGGTAACGTCGAAAAGCGAGGCTTCCGCTGCGTCCTCTGTCGTCCCTTCGCCGCGCGCCTTCGGACGCTCCTGCACCGGACGACGACGGATCAGGTAGGTCTTGGCACCCAGTTCAAAGACAAATTCGACTTCAGTGTGTAGATCCGGCGCAGAGTGATCTGAACGCAGTGAACGTGGTTCCTGATCGGTCTTGGTTGGTACTCCGAAAAGCGCGAAGGACATCGCCGAAAACAGCGACGACTTTCCAGCGCCTGTCTGTCCGTAGATTCCGAACAACCCTGTCTCAAGCGCGGAGCGGAAATCGACTACTTCGGTTGTCGCGAACGGCCCGAAGGCCTGAAGCGATAGGCGGATGGGTCTCATGTCTGCTCCTCCCAGGACGCTGCTGCGTGGAGCTTGTCCGCTACGATCGCGACTTCGGCGGCATTTGGCTCCCGGCCGCGCACAACCTTTATGAAGTCGCCAACCATCTCGATCGGCGTGACTGCTGTGCGCCCGCCGCCAGGCATCTTGGTTTCCGGCGCGCGCGCCTGCCGGGCGTAGGCCAAATGACAGGCATTGGGGTAGGTCGCGCGCAACCGCTTCATCGGATCGATTAGAGGGTTCTCATCAGTCAGGATAGCCTGGATAAAATCTTCAGACGGAGTTCCGGCCAAAAGATCCGAAAATGCCCCAGTGAGCGAGCGCACCCGCCGGATCGGGCGGAACGGTACGGTGCGGATCTCGACCCCTTCAGGCGTTAGATCGATGACAGCCATGGATTTTTCGTTTCCCGCCTCGTCGAAACCGAACGCGAGCGGTGCGCCGGAATATCGAATATAGCGCGCGCCCACTTCCTGCGACTTGTGCAAATGCCCCAGTGCAACGTAATCCGCCCCGTCGAAAGCATCGAAGGGAACAGTTTCGATGCCGCCGACGCGCGTCAGGGCGCGTTCGGTCTCGCTGACCGCGCCGCCAGCAACGAAGGCATGGGCCACCACCACCCAACGCGCTCCTTCGGGCACCTGACCCCTCGCTGCGGCGATCTGGGCAGCGATGACATCTGCTGGCGCGCTGATGCCCTCGTCCCCGAACACCTCCCGCGCGGCGTATTCATAGGAAAAGGGCAGCGCGGAAAAGGCGATCTCGCCATGTTCGTCACGCAACACAAGCGGCGTTTCGACCGCGTCGACGATCCCACGCACCAATACCCGCGACGCGGTGGAAAAGACAGACATTGCCTCGATCCGGTCGCCGGAATCGTGGTTACCCGAGATCATGACCACGGCGGCTTCGCTCTCCTCTGCTACGCGCTTGAGGAACCGATTGAACTGCCGGATTGACGAATTGGGCGGCGAGGCACGGTCAAAAACGTCTCCTGCTATCACAAGAACATCGGCCCGCTCGGCCACGAGCGTCTCAAAAATCTGGCCCAGGATGACCTCGTGATCCTCCTCGAGGCTCAAGCCCATGAACTGCCGCCCCAGGTGCATATCTGCAGTATGAAGTATTCTCATGAGATCAATCCACTTTCTATACGTATAGTTAATATATGGACTTAACGCGCGGAGTCAAGTAGTACTCGGCGCATGAGCCTCGAAGATCTCAAACACGCGCAACGCGAACGAATTTTGTTCCTCGACCAATGTCTGACCTGGAGAGGTCAGGCGAACCGCCGTGACTTGATGGAACGGTTTGATATCTCGATGGCACAGGCTGCCGTAGACTTTCGAATCTATCTATCTCTGACGAATACGCCGCCAGTCTACGATACCGCGGAGAAGGCCTATTTCTCGACCGGCGACCACCGTCCTTTGACTGACGCTGGCCCGGAACAGGTTTTCGAATTGCTGGATAACAAGACGACATCGCTTGGCGCGAGCATCCCGCTTCCCAATCGAGTGATGGATCCCATCGTATTTGCACAGCTCTACCGCGCCATGAAGAGCGAACAAGACATCCAGATTACCTACACTTCGATGACAAGCGGTCTCTCCGACCCGCAGTGGATCAGTCCGGTGCGGTTTCATTTCGATGGAGAAGCAATTTATCTCCGAGCATGGAGCTATAAGCACGAGGCGTACCGCGATTACCTTCCGATACGAATAACGAAACAAACCAAGGCGGAACCGCGGGAGACGCCATCTCACTTACCTCTTGATACGGACTGGAACAGCTTTGTGCGTTTATGGATACGTCCGCGTTCAGATCTATCCGACGCACAAGCCCAGGCTGTTCGGCTAGAGTACGGCTTTGAGGACAAGACGCATATATTGATCGAAACTCGAAAGGCGCTGGTGTTCTACGTTATTAGGCGATGGCGGCTTAATCAGGAAAAGGCGCGCCTCGAGTTGGAAAAGGTCGAAGAGGCGGGCACGTGAAGCCGAAGTATGCTGCCAGGTGCACGAATCCCCGCCTTCGGGAACTTAGAAGTTGCCAATCCGATGGGTCAGCGCCCGGTAAGGGCGGATCACGCATATTCCGCGATGATCGCCCGCGTCGTCTGTACAGCCGCCGCGAGTTGAGTCCTGTCTGCCTCCGTGAACCCCAGTCCCGCCAGATCGACCGACAACTGACCTGACCCACCGCCACCCGCTGCTGCACGAGCGGCTCTTCCTCGCGCCCGACCTGACAGCCCGAGCTTCGAAACCTGTATCTCCGTTGCCGGTGTGGCGGGTCCTGCTGTCGCCGGGCTAGACCCCTGCGCCCCCGAAGCCGCCCGTACCTCCTGCAATTCCAGCCTGAGTTTTTCAACGGTTTCCCGCGTCTCGGACATCTGGCGATCCCGCCGCAGTCCGTCCTCATCCGGATATGGGAAGCTCCCCGCCTGACCCGCATGCAGAACCTTCAGTGCCGGATCCTCGAAATACTTGATCCTCCGCGCCCGGATCGGCATCTGCGCGTCGATCACGAGGATCACCTCGTCTAGGTCCATGCGCCGGGCCTGATCTTCAGTGAGGAGCGGTGTGTCCTCAGTCCGCTCGGAGACGCTTCGTCCCTCGAACGGATTGCGCCCGACAGCACGGGACCGTGTCACCACGCGCTTGGTGGTCTTACCAACTGCCTGGCTCAGCTCCTCGATGGTCTTCTGCTCAGACGGGGTGAGGTACAGTTTCACGCCCGCGCCGCCTTGGAGCGACCGGCGGGTGTTCTCGCCATAGATTTCGTCCAGCGCGGGGATTGTCTGGGTGACGATGGCGAGGTTGCCACCGAAGGAGCGCAGTGTCTTGATGCTTTCGGCAACGATGGGCATTTTCCCGAGCCGGTCGAATTCGTCGAGCATGATCATGACAGGCCAGGGTTCATCATCACCCGGCTCCTGGGCCTGCAGCGAGGCGATCAGATCTGAGAAAAACAACCGGATCAGCGGGGCGAGCGGGCGGATCATCTCGGATTCAACCACGAGATAGATCGCGTGGGGGCGGCGTCGGATGTCCCGAAAGGAGAAGTCCGAGGTCACTGTCGCGGCATCAATCGCCCGGTTGTCCCAAGTGTCCAAACCTGAGGTCATGAGAAGCGACATGTACGAAGTCAGCGTGTCGTTGTTGGTCGAGGCCATGCGCTCGAAGATCAACTTGGCCGACTTGTTCTTCACCTCCTGCGAGCGCTTCAGATATTCCTTCTGCTTGTCGCCCCCAGACGCCGTGATGCGGTAGATCTCGCCGATGGTGGGCATTCCGCGCTCGAAGGCCAAAAGACCCGCCGCAACGAAGAGATCAATGCCCCCAGCCAGGAGCCCGCTCAGCTTTTCGTTGTCGGTCTGGAGGAAGAGCTTAGCAGTAAGCTTCAGCTCCATCTGCTGCCGGTCGGGGTTGGTCATGGCCGCGATGCGCGCCAGCGGATTGTAGCGATGCGTCGGACGATCCCAGTCGGTCGGGGCAAAACGGAAGACCTTGTCACCCATGCTGGCGCGGAAGCGCGAGGTCTCGCGGAAGTTCTCGCCCTTCACGTCGAGCACCACGGCCGAGCCCTTGTACGTGAGCAGGTTCGGGATCACGAAGCCCACGCCCTTACCTCGGCCCGTGGGTGCCACGATCAGCGCATGCGGGAAGGTTTTCGAGACGAGAAATGGCCGCTTCGATTTCGGGGGGCCTAATTTACCGAGGAGGAAACCGCCGCCCGGCTTGGCGAAGAAACCATTTCGCTTCATTTCGCCTCGGGTTTGCCAATGGGTCGTGCCGAAACGCGTCAACGCCTCCCCTAGCAGCGTTACGCTCAGCATCAGGGCCGCGAGACCGAACCCGCCAACGATGAGGTTGACCCAAAGGAATTCCTTCGGCGCAGACTGTGACAGATCCGGATATTCGCGGACGAGCAGGGTGACGTCGAAACGCGTCGGCGAAAGCCCGTACCTAAACATGATAAACCCGGTCGCCACGACATAGCCCATCGCAAGGCCGACCAGCACGAGGCTCAGGACACCTCCAATGATCTTGCCCCTATCCATGGGTGACCCCCTTTTCGCCATGTGACGCGGCGTGGCGCGCGCGCTGCGCCTCGATTTGTTCCTCAGCCAGGGCGTCAAGAACGCGCTCCATGGCCGGGCCATGGGCAGTAACCTCGCTGCTCTGGAAATAGGTCTTGGCCAATTCGAGCTGACACAGTGGATCCTCGGTGAACTTGTCCAGCACTTCAGCATTGCCGGACCGCAACGCGGTGATCGCATCGGGCGACAGCCGTTCGTTCACCTGCTCGACCAGTCGCTGCTGCTCTGCTTCGGATATCGGTTCTGGTTCCCCGGCGTCGGTTTTGCGCACAAAAGCCATAACGGCAGGGGCAGTCTCTTCTAGGTAGCGTCGCTCAGCATAATCCTGACGCGCCCGATCCTCGATCTCGAAGCTACGTTCGCTGATATAGGCGCGTGAGGCCCCCAAAGCGCGAAGGTGATTGATCTCATCCTGGACCGCCGAACCGAAGTTGTCATCTGGCATCTCCGTACGGTAGCGGGCGACCGTGCGAAGCTCCTCGGTGATCGGACCGAGATGTTCTGATGGATCCCGCAAGGCGAGGTCCATGTCACCTGCGTGTAGCGTGCGGTTTTGCTCCGCGACCGCGTATTGCGGCGGCTTGAAGCCGTCAGTCACCTGCTCCCAGGCCATCGAGGCCAGCTCGGCATGTTGTGGCGATCTTTGTGCATGGGCGTCAAACGCGGCACGCGCCTCTTCCACCTCGATCACACCCTTCCCTCGCACTGATGAATCGTCCGAGAACGGATAGTTGAAATCAGTCCGGCGGAACTGCGCCACAAGTTGCTGGAACTCCTGCCTCTCCGTTGGTGCGAAAACGTCCGGCCGGTCACCTTCGGTGGTCTGGCCTGATAGCTGCGCGCCATCGCCAAGCCGGAGTTCGGCATCACCCTTTTCAACCTCATCGACGGCTCGCAAGACCTGCGCACCCGTCAGGACATCGCCCAAACGGACATGTACCGCTTGCAGCCGGTCAAGTGCGTCCTCGCGGTCCTCAGCTTTCTCCAGATCGAGATCCCCGTCCTTTGCGATCGCACGCAGGTCCTGCGCCAGCCACTGCCGCTCAAGCGCAGCATTTCCGGCCCCCTCGCGCATGCGGGCCGCGACGGTCTCGGCATCAATGCCGGTCCCTTGCAGCGCCTCGGCGAGCTTCTCCTTCACCTCACTCACATCTAGGCGCGCGAGATGATCCTCTCTCACATTGGGCCGCGCATAAATGCCGTCCCGGGACGGTGCATCGATCAGGGCGCTGGAACGATCACCCAGCGGGTTCAAATGCGCGACCGAGGCCAGCACGTCCGTCAGCTTGCGCTCAATCTCCGGTCGCTCGGTGGCAGGTGCTCTGTCGATCGCCGCTTCGATCTGGCGGATGTTCTGGGAAAACTCGGTAATCAGCGTATCAAACGCTGTCTCGTCGTCGGACATGTAAATAGCTCCATCGGATTGGATTGAACTGCCGCTGGCAAGGAGGGTGCTGGCGCGCTCGAGGGCTTCGGCCAGGTCTTCGAAGTTTGATCGTGACGCTTCAGCCGCAAGCCCGCGGTAAACCAGCACATTGCGCCCAACCGTCTTCAGGGCTGCCGCCAGATCAGTGCCGGTTCGCTGGCGTTCAACCGGGGGACGCCCCTCTTCACGCGCTTTGTAGATCTCGTCGATTTCGGCGCGGTAGGTCGTGACCCCCCGATCGAGACGACGCGTAGCCTCGAGCCGGATCCCATGGACCTGGGCCGCCTCAACCATCGCGACCCGAAAGGCGTCGTAGTTGAAGTGGTGATCTTTCCCGAGGAAGAACATTTCGCCATCCTTGCTGCGGCGGTTGAGAACAATATGCGCGTGTGGATGTGCGCGATCTTGGTGTATTGCAGCAATATAGTCGAATTGCGACCCCTCTCCTTGAAAGAACTGCTCGCAGACGACTTGGGTAATGTCGCGCACCTCTTCGCCCTTCGTGCCGACGGGAAAAGCCATCAGCAGATGCGAGGTATGGCCAAGTTTTGGGCTGTGTCGCTCGCCCCACTGGTTCTCGAAGCGCCGTGCGACGCGCTCGATCTCCGCCTCGGTCAGCGTCTTCTTGCCGTCATGGGTCCCACGGCTGTCGAGGATGTGGCTCGATTTGGTGGTGAGATAGGTGAGCTGCGTCCGAAGCTGCGCGCCGGTATGGCAACCACCTTTGGAGATCGGCTTGAAGATCGCAGGCGAGTAGCCCCGCGCGGCGCGGACCATCTGCGCACCTTTTGCGAGGCCTTGCCAGCTGCCCGAGACCCGGCTCCAATCACGGTAGAAAAGTGTAGGACCCGCGCCGCGCGCGCTCTCAGTCCGCGCCATTCGGCCCCCCAGAAGACAGACCGGCTAGGGCCTTGGTCACTTCCAGATCGAGCGTCCGACGTCGTGCTCGGAAAAGTTGCTGGATCTGGTCGGCCATGTCGAAAACAAGGCCCGCCAGTTCCCGAATCTCGGCATGGCTTGCCGCGGTATAGGGTGGACGCTCACCCCGAACCTTGGCTTCATTCAGCCGCCTCGCCACCTGGTTGACGTTGTTGCCCACCCGATTGAGCGCGGCACTCATCGTGCGCAGTTCTTCGGTCATCGCCTCATCGGGGCGCAGGATGTCGTCTGCGGCAAGCATCAGGCGCCGCATGGCGTCTGCGCGATGCGCGATGCCCCTTCGCCCGAGAGCCGCATCAAAACCGCGAAGATCGCGGGCGCTGACCCGGATGCCGATCACGCGCGAGCGGCTGGCATTCACCTCCTGCCGTTCGGTGCTGTGGTTGGACGCGTTGTAGATCGATACCCGACTGACCCCGTAGCGGGTTGCGAGCTCGCGCACAGGGATACCCTCAGCACGCGCTTTGGCGATGCTGAGACGTTCATTCTCGGTGAGGCGACGAGCACGAGGCATGTAAAGTTAACGTTCCTATTTCTTGCCATCTTCGTACAAGCCCGCCGACTCCCAACGCAAGTGGAGTCGGCACTAAGGGCTTGTACTCAATGTAGAAAATCGCCTCGAAGTGGCGATTTGACGTCCTTTGTCAAATGGATCGCGCAACGCGCTCCTTGGACTGCGCGACGTGACAAACGCATCGCGCTGCACGCTGTCCGCACGCCGTTTTCGGCTCCCCGCAGGACGTCCTTTGCCAGACGCCGACTGCATGATGTCGAGCGCAGCACGGCAGCAAGATCACGTCTCGCATCAAATGCGTTCCGCATGCTGGCTCCCGTCAACCGTCCTTCGGGAATTGGAAGTCGCAGCACGTCAGGTGCTCAATGCCGAACGCAGGACGGACCCCGCAGCATGCCATACGCGCACTGCATCCCGACATCTGCTTGACCCTCCCGCCTCGACCGATTAGCGACGTTTCAACCTTATTGTTGCTTTTCACTATTCTTGCAGAGAGACGCCAAAATGCCCAACGATAATCTCGTGGTAATCGCCGCGATGGCCCGGAAAGGGGGGAGTGGGAAAACCACGCTCTCGCGCGCCTTGATCAGCGCAGCCGTTGCCGCCGGTCGCAGAGTTCTTTTGGTCGATACAGACAGCACCGGGGTACTCGGAGCCTGGCACGCGCGGGCGGAGGCTGGGGGTCTTGGCTCACCGCTCCTCCGCTGCGTTACCGTCGAAAGTGTTGCTGGAGTCGAAGGCAAGATCGAGCAAGCCTATGTGGCGGACACGGCGGATTTCATCTTCATCGACACTGCCGGGGTCGGTGCTGAATGGTCAGATGGCATTGCGGTTCTCGCCGACCACATCGTGACGCCTGTTATGCTGTCGACCTCGGATTTTGACGTCGGCGCGCAAACTGCCGATTGGTTCCAGATGCTGAAATCTCGGGTTGACGATCCGAGCAACCTCCCGCGTCACCACGTCGTTTTAAACATGGTCGACCCGAAAACCACAAAGGCAGACGCGGCTCTGATCGAGGAGGCACTCACACGGTTTCCGGTCATTGAAACCGTAATGATGCGTCGGAACACGTACAAAGAGATGGATCAGAAAGGGCTTCTCCATGCCCTAGCGCTGGAAAAGCAGTCCGATCCTAACCCGCTGATACGTCCGCATGTGCGTCATGTCGTCGAGGCCCTCGAGGAAGCAACCGACATTCTCAATAACATTTTGGCGGCGTGAGGGCAGTCGATTGCGAAAGAAAATCCCGACAGTGACGAGACCTGATCCAACCTACTCTGCGGCGCTAGTACAGACCGGCCGGGATATTCCGGAAAGGGGAGAAAAGGAACCGGCGCCTGTGATTGCGAAACCCGCGTCCGTTGCCGATCCTACAATGCATCCCTTAGGGACCGAGACTGAAAGGACAGAGGCACCGCATACGGCCCACGTGGAGAGCACTGGACAAGATCCTAGTCCGAAGCCTTACGTGCCAACCCGAACCAAGACCCCGACCCGGAAGATCGATATCAGGGTCAATGCTCTCGAACGGCAAGAAGGGGCATTGCAGGCCTGTAGCGTCGAGCCCGCACATGTGGTGCGAGCCGCTCTGCGCCGCGCAGTCAAGGGCTGGCATCTGTCACCGATCTTCGCGCCAGCTTCCGACGAGCAGCGCACCCGCAACACGCAATGGCAAGCCCGCACGTCGCTGGCTGTTGATGCCACAAGCCTGGCCGTCCTGCTGCGCGATCACGACCCGCTCGACGTCCTAAGCAAATGGGCTTTGATCCGGGGGCAGGTCGAGCCACGCATCTGGGCTGAAATCGACATTCTGCTGGACGAAATTACGGATCGTGCTGCACCGCCGCAAGAACCCGTCAGTCTGTAAGGGACTTATCCAAAAGGACAACTTGCGTTTATCGGTGGATCTTGGCCGACCGCGCCGAGTTCATCTTGCAGTTGCAGAAACTTGGTCGTAACACCCGGTCAAAGGATTCAGCGGCCTCCGTGTTCACCAGTTTCGAGGTCCAAGTAAGAGGAATGCACCATGGCCCCGAAACCCCGCCTGACTGGCGAACCGATCATGCGCATCCTCTGCAAGAAGACCGACAGCCTGGTGGGCTATCTCTACCAATGGGACAATGGCGATCTGCAGCCGGCTTGGTTCGATGACGCCATAGCAGATGTCCGCTATGAACCTTTTGATCAGATTACAGAACAGAGCCCACTCGACGCGCTGGAGACTGGTCGGAGGTCGCATGATCCGTCACATCTTGAGAATGTCTAACGCCGAAACCAGTCGCAACCCGAGCAGGCTGTTCGCGATGCGCGCCATTTGAGCGATAGCATTGACTTCTATGCATCATAAATGATCTACGTGTGAGTTATAGAAAGGATCTCTATAACTCATGCGCTGGAACTGGACACTGCCTGATTGGCCGGATTTCCGGTATGACGCCTCCGTTCTGGAGCCTTTAGAGCAGAAATTTCTGCTGTCCTCCGGCGAGATTTTCGGTGCCGTGCATCATGTTAGCCCATCAGAGCGCGAGCAGCTGCGCATCGAGCTTCTGAGCGAAGAAGCGATGCAAACCAGTGCCATTGAGGGCGAAATCCTCGACCGGCTAAGCGTCCAGTCGTCTCTGCGCCGCCATATGGGGCTGGACCCTGACAGCTACCCGACCAAGCCGCGTGAGCAGGGCGTGGCGGAGATGATGGTGGACCTCTATTCAAGATTTGCCGAGCCGCTCGACCACGAGACGCTGTTGCGCTGGCACCGCATGCTCCTGTCCCATGATCGCCGTCTCGAAACCATTGGCGAGTACCGACGGCACGCCGAGGCGATGCAAATCGTCTCGGGCCGCCTTGACCGACCGACCATCCATTTTGAAGCGCCTCCCTCAGTTCAGGTTGCGCCGGAGATGGAGCGTTACGTTGAATGGTTCAACAAGACCGCACCCGGCCGCGCAACGCCGCTCTCAGCCCTGACGCGTGCGGGGCTCAGTCACCTATACTTTGAGAGCATCCATCCTTTCGAGGATGGCAATGGCCGGCTAGGCCGCGCCGTGGCCGAAAAATCCCTGGCGCAGAACATTGACCAGCCGAGCCTCATAGCGCTTGCCTTCACCATCGAAAAAGAACGCAAGGCCTATTACGACCAGCTCGAGTTCCATCAAAAGACGCTGAACGTGACGGAGTGGCTCGTATGGTTCGCCGAGATTGTCCTGAAAGCCCAGCAGGTCACGCTCGACCGTGTCGGGTTCTTCATCAGTAAGGCGCACTTTTACGACCGGCACCGCGATCAGTTAAATGGACGCCAGGAAAAAGCTATCGCGCGGATGTTTCGGGAAGGTCCCGCCGGGTTCAAAGGCGGGCTCAGCGCCGAGAATTACCTCAAGATCACCGACACCTCGCGCGCGACCGCAACCCGGGATCTGCAGGACTTGGTCGAAAAGGGTGGGTTGAAACGAACTGGTGAGCGGCGGCACACGCGCTATTGGCTAAATCTAAGCAACGAGGGATCATTAGACTGATGGGCCAAGAGCGACACAGCAAAGGATTAATCCGGAGGACCGCGAAGACAATTAGTTGCCCGCCGAAGGCGCGCAACCAACCCGCCCTGGCTGTTGCGTCGTCGATCCAGCTGCCTCAGATTTTTCCGAGTGCGCTGAACGAAAGCAACTGTTAAATTGACGAAAAACAATAAGGAATTCTGGGTTTGAGCAGTGAAATCGCAAGTCAGGGCAGTCTATTCTCTTCAGACTTCTTAACCGAAACCATCCACCAGGTTTCGGAATGGAGAGCCCTTGGCGATGATGCTCTTGATCAATTCAGCGCAGCCATTCGTTCGGCATTCGACCGCTTTCCAATTTCTCAGACACCCAACGAAAGCCAGACGGAAGACGATCTGATTTGGCCAATTCTTGAAGCACTGGGCTGGGCTGATTCTTTGCGCCAGCAAAACCTATCCCCGCGCGGACGCGAGGACGTGCCTGACGGTTTGCTCTTCGAAAGCGCTGAGACAAAAGCCAAGGCAAACGGCTTCCCTGAAGAGTGGAAACGCTACGAGTTCGGTCGCGCGGTGATTGAATCAAAGCGATGGGCTCGGCCCCTCGATCGGCGCTCCGGCCGGCGAGGGGAAGAAACCGCCCCGTCCACCCAGATGCTGCGTTACTTGCGCCGCATCGACGACATCACCAGCGGCATACTACGTTGGGGCATCCTGACGAACGGCTCAAAGTGGCGGCTGTATTTTTCAGGTGCGCGGTCAGTTTCCGAGCAGTTTTTCGAGCTCGACATTACGGCAATTCTCGATCTGCCTGGGCACAATGACGGGCATTTTGCTCTAAACGAAGCAGATCGTCGCCATTGGCTAAAGGTCTTCTACCTGATCTTCAGGCGCGAAGCATTTGTGCCTGCGGGAACTGATCCCCGCACCTTTCACGAAAAAGCCCTCGAAGAAGGCAAGTTCTACGAAGAGCGCGTTGCCGAAGACCTGTCCAACAAGGTTTTCGGAGAGGTGTTCCCTGACCTTGTTCGCGCGATCGTAAAAGCCGCGCCCGAAGCCGATCTACAAGAGGTGCGCCAAGCTGCACTGATCCTGCTCTACCGCCTCTTGTTCATCCTTTACGCCGAAGACCGCGACCTCCTGCCGGTCAAGGACAAGCGCTATGACGATTACGGGCTGCGCACCAAGGTGCGCCTTGATGTCAAAGAGCGCAAAGACAAAAACGATGTCTTCTCGGAAACGGCTGCGCGCTATTGGGGTGCTATGTCCGATCTATTCATGGCGATCGACCAGGGTGACGCCTCGATCGGCCTTCCGCCGTACAACGGTGGTCTCTTCGATCAGGAGCGCCATGCGATCTTGACCAACATCCGCATCCCCGATGCGGTCATGGCGCGCGTTATAGACGCACTGTCATTTGAAAGAACGCCAGACGGCCGCAAGTACATCAACTACCGCAACCTTTCGGTGCAGCAGCTTGGCTCGATCTATGAACGGCTTCTCGAATATGAGGTCGCACACGAGGACGACGAGATCACCGTTCAACCGAATATTTTCGCGCGCAAGGGATCCGGCAGTTACTATACGCCGGATGACCTTGTGCAGCTCATTTTGACTGAAACCCTTGAGCCGCTTGTCGAAGAGCGCAAGCGCGCCTTTCGGGACAAGATCGAAGAGCTGGGGCAGAGCGACCTGCCAGACCATCGAAAGATCGGCCAGCTCAAGCGTCTTGATCCGGCAACAGCCCTTCTTGATCTGAAAATCTGTGACCCCGCCATGGGCTCCGGCCATTTTCTCGTCAGCCTTGTCGATTTCATGGCGGACCAGGTAATCGCCGCAATGGCGGAGTCGGAGCTCGACGCGCCCGAGGATTGGGGCGATTACATTTCTCCGCTTGGAGAGCGGATCGATACGATCCGCAATACCATCTTGGCAAATGCCGACGAGCGGAATTGGACAATTGACGAGGAACAGCTCGACGACCGGCATATCATCCGGCGGATGGTTCTCAAACGCTGCATCTACGGTGTGGACAAGAACCAAATGGCGGTCGAACTCGCGAAGGTGGCGCTGTGGCTGCACACGTTCACCGTGGGTGCGCCACTGTCTTTCCTCGATCACCACCTGCGGTGTGGCGACAGCCTTTTCGGGTCATGGGTCAAGAACGGCATCGATAAAGCCGCGACATACGGGACACCCCTCCTATTACATGAGCCTATGAAACGCGCACTGCGCGCGGCTTCCAAAATGCAAATTGTCGAAGGGCTGACGGACGCAGAGATTGCCGAAGCGCATCGCTCTGCAGATGTCTTCGCCGAAGTCGAGGAAATGACCGCGCCGCTCGACGCGCTATTGAAGCTGATTCACGCGCTAGATTGGATCGGAATCAAGGACAAGGCTGGCAAAGCCGCGCTCAAAGTGTTCTTCGACGGCCAGTTTGGTGACCCTCTGGCCATCGCAATGGGAAAGCGCGACCCAAAGATCAAACGCGTGGCCGATCAGCGTTTTGCCGAGATACTGGGCGAAGCCCGCGAATTGGTCACAGAGGAAAACTTCCTCAACTGGCAAGTCGCTTTTCCCGGCATCTGGTCGGAATGGGAGGCTGAAACGCTCACTGGCGGTTTTGATGCGGTGGTCGGCAATCCGCCTTGGGACCGTATCAAGCTGCAACAGGTCGAGTGGTTCGCGGCGAGACGGCCCGAAATTGCCCGTGCATCACGTGCTGCTGATCGCAAAACCATGATCGCAAAGCTACAAAAGACCGGTGATCCGCTCGCGCAGGA
>NZ_CANMFS010000009.1 GCF_947497275.1 uncultured Sulfitobacter sp. | reverse complement strand
TCCACGGCTGCCATCAGCTTCTTGATCGACTCTTCGCCGATCTCGGGATCGGTGCCGTTCATCGCCGCCAGAGCGGAACCGGGGATGATCGGAATGTCGTCGCCGGGATACTCGTACGAGCTCAGCAGCTCGCGGATTTCCATCTCGACGAGCTCCAGCAGCTCTTCGTCGTCGACCTGATCGACCTTGTTCATGTAGACGACCATGTAGGGGATGCCCACCTGGCGGCCCAGCAGGATGTGCTCGCGCGTTTGTGGCATCGGGCCGTCGGCCGCGTTCACAACCAGGATCGCGCCGTCCATCTGCGCGGCACCGGTGATCATGTTCTTGACGTAGTCGGCGTGGCCGGGGCAGTCGACGTGCGCATAGTGGCGTGTCTCTGTCTCGTACTCCACGTGCGCCGTCGAGATCGTGATCCCGCGGGCTTTCTCCTCGGGTGCTCCGTCAATCTGGTCATACGCGCGGAAATCACCAAAATACTTGGTGATCGCTGCCGTCAGCGTCGTCTTGCCGTGGTCAACGTGGCCGATCGTGCCGATGTTGACGTGCGGTTTGTTACGTTCGAACTTTGCCTTTGCCATGTGGGCGCCCTTCCAAGTGTTCAAGGACCCGTTGCGGGCCCGAATGGTGTATGGCGCGCGACATATTTGGTCTGGAAGGCAAAATCAAGCGCGTCTTGCGCCCAAGACCTCACTTCCCGTCGATGGGTGTCGTCTGAACGTGCTTCATCCACGCAGATCCATGCCTCAGGCAGATCACCTGCCGACTTGGTCGGCGTCTTCATCCGGACGGACCGTCGCCACACCGTCGTTGAACCACCCTTCCTCGCCGTTCTTCTTGACCAAAAAGGTCTCAATCTGCTTCACAGCATTCTGGCTGAGGTTGCGAAACTGCGCCTCCGCACTCTTCGTATATCCGGACCCGACAAGCGGACCCTGATCGAGCGATTCGATCACCGTGATCTGATGCGCCTTGGGCGTCAGTTTGCGCGCCTTTGCGTCATCCCAGACGGTGATCCGGATAATCATCGCAGATTTCGGTGCCGCAACCAGCGGCACACCGGGAGGGGCGAGGAAATAGCTCTCGATCGAGATACCGAAATGATAGCCCCGGTCCCCGTCGTAGCGGTCGAACCGCTCGGCGACCGCCTCCTTCAGCATCGTGGTCATCGTCTCCACCGGCAACGCGCGGCTCAAAGGGACCTTCTGCACTTTCGGAGCGACCACGATATTGTGGACAAGCTTGAAATCTCCCAGCGGCGCCGCAGCGCGGTCGAGATCTGAGGCGCCGTTGCACGCAGCAAGTGTCCCTGCCACGAGGATCGCGCCCAAAAACCGTTTTGCCCTAAAAATGCCCATCCGTGCAGCCCCTTCCCCATACCTGCCCTCGCGATAGCGCATGGTCAGATTGCGCGCAATGCATTGACGTGCATGGGGACATCACCGCGGCGCTTCGGTGACCCATCCTCGCGGCTTTCCCTGCGCGCTCGCCGGATCCGAAGATAGTCATCATATCGCATCCTGCATGACGCTCACATCGGTTAGAACCGTATACCCGATGCGCGGATCTAGTCGCAGATCGTCTTGAGTGCGGCCCATTCTTCATCCGTTACGATCGCGCCATAACTCCCCTCCGGGCGGGCCGATGCGCGCGCACGCGTTATGCGGCTGGTCAGCGTCGGATGGCTGACAAAATGGGCGGTAATGCCTGCGGTATCGCCGTAGCGGTCGCGCAGCCGCTCGAACATGTCTCCCAATGCCGCCGGGGAAACACCCGCCTGTTCGAGCGCGCCGTAGGCGTATGCATCTGCGCCGGCTTCGGCGGCCTGGGAATAGCGCGCGCTGATCAACCGTTCCGTGAGAAACAAGACAGCGGCCCCGCCTGCGAAATCGCCGAACAGCAGCCCCAGAATACCGATGGACCCGGCAGAGCGCAGGGCGTGCCGCGTCGGATCGCGGTTTTCGACGTGGCCGATTTCGTGCGCCAGCACCGCCGCTATTTCGTTCGGGTTCTCCGCCGCATCGATCATACCGCGAAAGAACACGACGACCCCGCCCGGCAATGCGAATGCGTTCACCATTTCATGGTCAAGCACGAAAATGCTCAAAGGGGCCTGTGCGCCGTTGCGCCCCAATGCTGCGCGCATCGTGTCCAACGCGGCAATCCCCGCCGGTCCTTCACAAATCGGCAAGGGAGGCAGCCCGCTGCCCGCCAGAGCCTCACGGATCTGTCCGAATGTCGCCTCGCCCAGCGCGCGCTCGCCCTCGGGTGGCACGAAACCCGACAACCGATCTGCGAGAAGCGGGATCAGCACACCGATCTGTAGCGCGACCGCCGCGACGGCGGCAAGGGCCCAGCCAGCCAGCCGCGCCCTGCCCTTTGGCGCGCCCCTGTTGGTCGCGCGCGGCAAAGCCGCAAGGATGCGCGCATCCGGCACCTGCAACCGCGCCACAGGATCCTCCGTCCAGCGCACAACAGCCACAGGACCACCGGCAATATCCGGCAGCCGCCTGATCTGCGCCAGCGGCCAATGAACCGGTGTCATATCGTCCCCATATCCGGAAATTTCCAGAACGTCCGCCTGTCGGTCCACCCGCAGTCGAACGGTCTGCGCCACGGGTTTGTCACCGTCGAACAAGACGCCCCCTGCATCGGCGGCGGGCGGCAGGTCCGGCGGCCCGCTCATATTGCCGCCCCCAGATCAAGTGCCTCTGCAAAGCCTTCGGCTTCGGCGAAAGCGTCACGCGCGCGCTGGCTGATCCCCGCCAGCGGTGCGACGTTCACAAGGCAAAGCGTGAGCGCCATGTGTCGCATCAGCGGATAGGTGACGAACGTATGGTGCAAGACACCCCAAAGCAGAAATACGCCAAGGTACATCACCGCGATAATCCCGAACGACAGCCAACGGGCCACGGCACCGATTGGATCGGCAGTGCCCGGCTGCGCCTCCGGAAACGCATCCGTCCCGAACAAGCCGAGCGCCGCGCTGACCACGACCACGATCCCGACCGCTAAAATGGTGTAGGCGATCGTCGTGCCCAGAACGTAGATCATCGAAATGCGCAGCCCTTTGAGGTCCGACTTCAGCCGGATACCGTCCGCGCTTTTGTGATTAGCCAGAATACGCTTGCTGACGAAACGGTAATGGATCGCGCCATAGACCAGCAGCACGAAGATCGGGACCAGCCAGAACAGACGGGCCGCCCCCGACCAGGCGTCCGGCACAAATCCATACATCATCACGGTCGTCGCACCGCTTACCTCGTCCCATGACAGGCTCCGAGTCGGGAGAATCGGATCGATCAAGACCATCCAGAGGGCCAGCGCCACAAGTGCCGCGACACCACTCCCAAACGGCAGCGCGGCCCGGTAAAGCATCGACCACCTTCCGCCTTGATGCAGTCTGGCAGAGCCAAAATAGGTTCGGTCGGTTTTGTATTTTTCCAGCGCAAACGTCATGCGCGGCCACAACACGCCAAGGCTCGCCACCGTCAGCGCCCAATGCACCAGCGCCCGCCAGGCGTATCCCCAAGCCCCGGCTTCGAGTCCGAACCTTACGCCGCGCCAGCGGGTGCGCGCCAGAACGTAGCGCCGCGCCCGGTACTGGGCGTAGAACCATACCGGCACGATCCCGGCAAAGCTGGCAAGATATCCGATGGAGGAACTTTGAAAGACCGAGAAGCTTACGAACATCAGCACCAGATTGACGATGCCGATGTAGAAGGTAAGCACGACAACGGCGATGAAGAAGCCCAGCAGCTTTTCCCACGGATCCCCGACATATTCGAGAGGATGCCCGCCAGGCCGGATCGCCGACCAATACCAACGCCGCAGACGCGTTTTCATCCAGAACCGGTAGAAGCCCAGCGTGAGCACTGTCCAGAACCCGGTCTTCAGCGCCAGCCAAAAGAGCGCTGAGCGGTTGCCGGTGAACCGCACCGCCAAACCCTGTTCGGGCACCGGTGGCGGCGCGGTGCTATCCGTTGAAGGTGTTGTCACGGGGGAAGCCGCGCGGTGCCATGCGACCTGCCGTGGCCCTCTTGCCAGTCCATTCGGTCAGATCCGTCTCGGTGCGCGTGCGTCCCGCCGGGTCGAGCCAGCTCAGGCCCTCGGCACGGGTAAACGTGGTCGCATCCGACATGCCGCCATCCTTGTACTTCTGCATGCGCACACCCTTACCGCGGCCCATCTCCGGCAACTCGTCGATGCCGAAGACCAGCACCTTGCGGTTCTCGCCCACCGCGGCCACGCTGTCGCCGCGCACCGGTTTGCATACCAGCGCCCGCGTTTCGCCGCGCACGTTCAGCACTTGCTTGCCGCTGCGCGTCTGGGCGACGACCTCCGCTTCGGGAACGATAAATCCGTCCCCCGCAGAGCTTGCCACCAACAGCTTGCCCTCGGGGCGGTGGATGAACAGATCCACGATCTGCACCTCATTGGGTAGGTCCACCATCAGGCGAAGCGGTTCTCCCATGCCACGCCCGCCCGGCAGGTTCGCGGCAGAGATCGTGTAGAACCGCCCGTTCGAGCCGAACGCCAGCAGACGGTCCGTCGTTTCGGCATGGAACACAAACCGTGAACTGTCGCCGTCCTTGAACTTCAGCTCACGCGCCAGATCGATATGACCGGTCATCGCGCGGATCCATCCCATCTCGGAACAGACCACGGTGATCGGCTCCCGATCTATCATGGCCTCAAGCGGCACATCCTCGACCTCGCCCGCCTCGGCAAAGGTCGACCGGCGCGCGCCGCCCTCGTAATCCTTGCCAAACTGCTTTTTGGTGGCGCGCAGCTGGTCTGTGATCGTGTCCCACTGGATCGCATCGTTCTCCAGGAGATCCTCAAGACCCGCGCGTTCTTCCATCAATTCGGATTGCTCGCGCAACAGCTCCAGCTCTTCGAGACGCCGCAAGCTGCGCAACCGCATGTTCAGGATCGCTTCGGCCTGCACCTCGGACAATTCGCCGTCGCCCGGCCCCGGCGTGACATAATCGGCCTCGTCCATGGCGCGGACGTGATCGCGCGACCAGTCCTCGCGCATTAACGCGGCTTTGGGCTCGTCGTCGTAGCGGATGATGTCGATCACCCGGTCAAGGTTGAGGAAAGCAACGATGAACCCTTCGAGCACTTCGAGCCGGTGGTCGATCTTCTCCAGCCGGTGCCGGGACCGGCGCTGCAACACGTCCTGCCGGTGATCGAGGAATGCGCGCAACACCTCTTTCATCGAGCAGACCTTGGGCGTCACACCGTCGATCAGCACGTTCATGTTCAGCGAAAACCGCACCTCAAGGTCGGACGTGCGGAACATCATCCCCATCAGAACCTCCGGGTCCACGTTCTTGGAGCGCGGCTCAAGGATCAGGCGGATGTCATCCGCGCTTTCGTCGCGCACGTCCGCGAGGATCGGGATCCGCTTGGTCTGGATCGCCTCGGCGATCTTTTCGATCAGCTTGGATTTCTGGACCTGATAGGGGATTTCCGTGACGACGATCTGCCATTGGCCGCGCCCCAGATCCTCGACCTCCCAACGGCAGCGCAGCCGGAAGCCGCCCTTGCCCGTGCGATAGGCAGCGGCGATATTCTCGCGCGGCTCGACGATCACGCCGCCGGTGGGGAAATCCGGACCGGGAACGTAGTTGAGCAGCGTATCGTCGCGCGCGTCCGGCACCTTGATCAGATGGATACAGGCGTCACACAGCTCGGCGATGTTGTGCGGCGGAATGTTGGTGGCCATCCCCACGGCGATGCCCGAAGACCCGTTCGCCAGCAGGTTGGGAAACTGCGCGGGCAGCACTGCAGGCTCGGTCAGCCGGCCATCGTAGTTGTCCCGGAAATCGACGACGTTCTCGCTGAGACCTTCCAGCATCGCCTCGGCAACGGCAGTCATCCGCGCCTCGGTGTACCGGCTCGCGGCGGGGTTGTCGCCGTCGATGTTGCCAAAGTTCCCCTGCCCGTCCACCAGCGGGTAGCGCACGTTGAAATCCTGCGCCAGCCGGGCCATCGCATCATAGATCGCGGCATCGCCATGGGGGTGGAAATCCCCCATCGTATCGCCGCTGATCTTGGCTGATTTCAGGAACCCGCCCGTAGATGTAAGACGCAGACGGCTCATCGCGTAGAGGATCCGGCGGTGCACCGGCTTCAGCCCGTCGCGCGCGTCGGGCAGGGCGCGGTGCATGATCGTGCTGAGCGCATATGTCAGATAACGGTCCCCCAGCGCGCGGCGCAGGGGTTCGGACATCACGGCAAAGCCGGGGCTTTCTGGATCGCTGGTGTCGCTCATTGCTGCTGTGTATCCGCGCCGCGCAGAGCCGACAAGCACAACCGCGCCGAATTCTGCACCTCCCGGCGTGTCCAACCTGCGACGCGTCAACTTTCGTTATTTTCCCTCTAATACCGAATCTCGGTTTTTGGTATTGAACGATCGGGGGAAGCTGCGCGTTAGGCTTCGAATAACACTGCGGGGTTTTTGCGATGAAGACATTCATTCTTCTGACGTTCGGTTTTCTCGGATTCGCTTTCTACCAGATGAGCGGCGGTGCCGACTTCGTTCCGGCGCGCGCACAGCTTCAACCGGACACGCCCGCCACTCCCGAGGCGCAAACTGTGGCGCGTGAGGATACGACACCGGAAGACCCTGCGCCCATCACCAGGATCGACAACACTGCGGATGTCACACAGGTTTCGCTGGATGCATCCTCTGCCATTCGCACGCAGCCCCCTGAGCCTGAACCCAAGGCCGAAGCCCCCGCCGCGCCCATCGCATCCGATGTCGATGCGGCCGTACGAGAGGCGATCGTCATCGACAGCGTGGAAACACCGCAGATCATCCTGCCCAGCCTGATCGCAAGCAGCGACGACGGCTCGACGCCCGTCCGCGCTATCGAGACAAGCGGCGACATCCGCCGGGTTTCCGGCAACCGGGTGAATGTGCGTGGCGGACCCAGCACCGACTACGGCGTCGTCGGCAAGCTGACCCGCGGAGACGAGGTGCAGGTTCTTGAAGACAACGGAGCCGGTTGGGTCCTGATGCAGCCCCTTGACGGCGGCGAGCAGGGCTGGATGGCCGATTTTCTGCTCACATCGGGCTGATCCGACACATTCGATTGCCAAAGCCCGGAAAACAGCGCATCTCAGGCCTCGTTTCCCAACGGGGCCTTTTTAATGTCTTCACGAACCATCTTGATCACCGGCTGCTCGTCAGGCATCGGGTATGCAGCCGCCGTCGGTTTGCGGGCGCGCGGTTGGCGGGTTTTTGCCGCTTGTCGCCAGGAACTTGATTGCGCACGTCTGCGAGACGAAGGGTTCGAGAGCCCGCGTCTCGATTATACCGACGCCGAAAGCATCATTACCGCCCTCGCCGACGTGCTCGAAGCGACGGGTGGTACGCTTGACGCGGTGTTCAACAACGGGGCCTACGCCCTTCCCGGTCTGGTCGAGGATTTGCCCGCCGAAGCCTTGCGCGAGATTTTCGAGGCGAACTTCTTTGGCTGGCATACGCTGACCCGCGCTGTCATTCCAGTCATGCGCGCACAAGGACACGGTCGTATCATACAGTGTTCTTCAGTGCTCGGTCTGGTCGTGAAACCGTGGCGCGGCGCATACGCCGCCACCAAATTCGCGCTCGAAGGGCTGACCGACACCATGCGGATCGAACTGCGCGGTACCGGCATACACACGGTCCTGATCGAACCCGGCCCGATCACATCGAAAATCCGCAGCAATTCCATCCCCCATTTCGAACGCTGGCTGGATTGGGAAAATTCGGCCCGCGCAGCGGATTATGAAAATGAACTCGCCAAGCGTCTTTACAATGACACTGGCCCCGATAAATTCGAATTGCCGCCCGAAGCCGTAGTGAAAAAGCTCGTGCGCGCATTGGAGGCCAAACGCCCCCGCCCGCGCTATTACGTCACAACCCCCACCTACCTCGGGGGTATCCTGCGCCGAATCCTGTCGACACGTATGCTCGACAAGGCATTGGAACGCTAGAACGGTTGCAGTAACAGCCCCGCCCGCTACATCGCGACTGAACCACAGGAGGAGCCACCCATGGCAGACCCGTTTTTCGTTATCATCGTCATCGCCGTTCTGGCAGTCGTCGTCGTGCTGATGATGGGGCTTGGCGGCTTCGCCAAGGGTGGCGCGTTCAACAAGGCGAACTCGAACAAACTGATGCGATGGCGGATCATCGCACAGTTCATCGCAGTCGTCCTGATCGTAATTTATGTTTACGCGATAAGAGGATAAGCGCATGGTCGTTCTAAACAAGATTTACACCCGCACCGGCGACAAGGGCGATACCGCACTGGGCAACGGCGCGCGGGTGGCCAAGCACGACGTCCGGGTCGACGCCTACGGCACGGTCGACGAGCTGAACTGTTTTGTCGGCATGGCGCGCCTGACCGCCACCGCTGAGACGGACGCGGCCCTGTCGCGAATCCAGAACGATTTGTTCGATCTGGGCGCTGACCTTTGCCGCCCTGATATGGAAAAAGACGCCGACGCTGAGTACCCCCCGTTGCGAATGGCCACAGCCCAGGTGGACCGGCTGGAGGCTGAGATTGACGTGATGAATGCCGACCTGGAGCCGCTGCGCAGCTTCATCCTGCCCGGAGGAAGCGAACTGGCGGCACGACTTCATCTCTGCCGCACGATTGCACGCCGTGCCGAGCGATTGGCCACACAACTGGCAACGACAGAAAATATCAATGCTGCGGCACTGCGGTATCTCAACCGCCTGAGCGACTGGTTTTTTGTCGGGGCACGGATGGCCAACAACGCTGGTAAGGACGATGTACTATGGGTGCCCGGCGCAAATCGCTGAGATTGCCGGCAAAACAGAATCCGGGCGGCGCGCCGAATCGCCCGGGCAGACATCGCCGCATGAAACACGGCGTTCCTACGCGCAATATTCTTGCTATTTTGCCATAGAATTTTACGTAACGTGACGTGCCTCTTGCCGTAAGGGGCATTTTTTGGCTGTTTTGCGCGCCATTGCTTCGTTAGACATGGCACAGATAAATTGACTGGCCGCTCAAGGCTGAGTCGCAAACAAGGAGAAAATCGCTCATGAAGGTGATCGTACCTGTCAAACGCGTGATCGACTACAACGTGAAAGTGCGCGTCAAAGCGGACGGTTCCGGTGTTGATCTTGCTAACGTCAAAATGTCCATGAACCCGTTCGACGAGATTTCCGTCGAACAGGCGATCCGCATGAAAGAAGCGGGTCAGGCGGACGAAGTTATCGCTGTTTCCATCGGTGTGAAACAGGCGCAGGAAACGCTGCGGACCGCCCTTGCGATGGGCGCGGACCGGGCAATCCTCGTCGTGGCGGCGGACGACGTGCACAACGACATCGAGCCCTTGACCGTTGCCAAGATCCTGAAAGCGATTGTCGACGAAGAACAGCCGGGCCTTGTGCTGTGCGGCAAGCAGGCAATCGACAACGACATGAACGCAACCGGCCAGATGCTGGCCGCTTTGCTGGGCTGGTCGCAGGCGACGTTCGCGTCCGAAGTCACAATCGAGGGCGACAAGGCAGTCGTGACTCGCGAAGTCGATGGCGGCCTGCAAACGATCAAGGTCGATATGCCAACGGTCGTGACGGTCGATCTGCGCCTCAACGAGCCGCGGTACGCGTCATTGCCCAACATCATGAAGGCGAAGAAAAAGCCGCTGGACGAGAAAACGCCCGAAGATTACGGCGTGGACGTGTCCAACCGCCTCGAGATCGTGAAAACGTCAGAGCCGGAAGCCCGCTCCGCAGGTATCATGGTTGAAACCGTCGACGAGCTGGTGGCTAAACTCAAAGAAGCGGGGGCCGTGTAATGGCTGTACTACTCCTTGCAGAAGTAAACGATGGTGAACTGGCACTGGATGCAACGGCCAAGGCCGTCACTGCCGCCGGAAAACTGGGCGATGTGACAATCCTGTGCGCCGGTGGCTCTGCCGCCGCTGCGGGTGAAGCGGCTGCCAAGATCGACGGCGTCAGCAAAGTACTTGTTGCCGAGGATGCGTCGTTGGGGCACCGTCTTGCGGAATCAACCGCGGCACTGATCGTCTCGCTTGCCGGGGACTACGATCACATCGTGGCACCCGCGACCACGGACGCCAAGAACGTGATGCCCCGCGTTGCGGCGCTTCTCGACGTGATGATCATTTCGGATGCCTCCGGCGTTGTCGATGCCGACACGTTCGAGCGTCCGATTTACGCAGGTAACGCGATCCAGACCGTGAAGTCGTCTGACCCGAAGAAAGTCATCACTTTCCGTACTTCGACTTTCGATGCTGCTGGCGACGGTGGATCGGCTTCCGTCGAAACGATTTCGGCAGCGGAAGACCCCGGTTTGAGCGAATGGGTCGAAGACAAGCTTGCAGAAAGCGACCGTCCTGATCTCACATCCGCCGGTGTCGTCGTGTCAGGTGGTCGGGGCGTCGGGTCCGAAGACAACTTCGCGCTGATCGAAAAGCTGGCGGACAAGCTTGGCGCCGCTGTCGGCGCCTCGCGGGCGGCTGTGGATTCCGGCTATGCGCCGAACGACTGGCAAGTTGGTCAAACCGGCAAGGTCGTGGCACCGGAGCTTTACGTTGCCGTCGGCATTTCCGGCGCGATCCAGCACCTTGCGGGCATGAAAGATTCCAAGATCATCGTCGCGATCAACAAGGACGAAGAAGCACCGATCTTTCAGGTTGCAGACTACGGCCTTGTCGCCGACCTGTTCGAGGCGGTGCCGGAGCTTACCGAAAAGCTGTGATCCTCGATCGGGGGCAAATGCTCCCAAGTCGTTGGTACATCCAAGGCCCGCCCCTGCCAGGGAGCGGGCCTTTTTCTCAGACCAAATCGTCCAGAACGGGCCGAAGGATTTCGGCCGCGTCGCAATGCGCCTCCGGGCCAGCCAACAGACTGGCCGCGCCTTTCTCGAAAGAGGTGAATACCATCCCCGACGTCCCCTGCGCCCGTGCCTGGGTTGACCATGGCGCCTCAACGGTCACACAGGCCACCTCCCCCAAAGCCTCCAGCATATCGCGGCAGACGAATGCCGGACCCTCGCCCGGACCACCGGCCCACTGATCCGGCACCGTATCCCGCGCCATCCACAAAAGAACGATCTTGCCGCCCAGTTTCTTGCACAGACGCCGCATCCGCTGCACCCAGACCCTTTGCAACGTGCGGCGCACGACCGCAAACCGCTCGGCATCGAGATGATACAGATGTTGCAACATATGGCCCGTAAAATGGAACGCCGTGAAATCCACATCCGGGTACAGGTGCCTGAGTTGCGGTGCCGCGCCGAGAAAGCGGTCGTTGCGCCTTGGATGTACCTTGTAAAACCGGTTGCTCATATTCGCGGCGCCCAGCACCTCGATCACGCAGACCCGTGCCTGTCGCGCCATTTCGGCCACCGTTACATCGCCTGCAAACACGTCCAGGCCCGCATTGGGCTGGCCCAGATTGACGGACGTAATCCCCGTCTGATGTTCGACCCTCAACGGAAAGGGTTTCTCTATGAACTTTCCGTAAGTCTGGTTGCCCCCCAGAAAAACGATGTACGGATCATCTAGCTGCCGTTTCGGCCCTCGGAACGTCAGTCTGGAACTGCCGTACTGACACGGCAGATACTCAAGGGCCGCTGGCCCCAGTACATTATAGGTCATCACACCCACCTCATTTAACTCACCCGGAACAACCATGACCGCCGCGCTCTTACGATTCGCTTAAATGCGGAATTTGGCGCAGTTTTTCGGCGATTGCAGACCTTGCGGGCGCAAAGCACTCCGGCCTAGAGTGGTGTGACACCAGCAAAGGACCGCACCTATGGACATCCAGACAATCGGCATCGTCGGCGCAGGCCAGATGGGTAACGGCATTGCGCATGTGATGTCCCTTGCGGGTTACGAGGTTCTGCTTAACGACATCTCGCAAGAGGCGTTGGACAACGCGATGGAGGTGATGCGCGGCAACATGGAGCGTCAGGCCAGCCGCGGAAAGATCAGCGAAGAGGACATGAACGACGCGCTTGCCCGGATCAAGACCACCGTGACGCTGACCGATCTGGGCGCAAGCGACCTGATCATCGAAGCCGCCACCGAGCGCGAGAAGGTCAAGGAAGAGATCTTTGACACGCTGCTCCCTCATCTCAAGCCGGACACGATCCTGACCTCGAATACCTCATCTATTTCGATCACCCGACTGGCCAGCAGAACCGACCGACCCGAGAAATTCATGGGTTTCCACTTTATGAACCCGGTTCCCGTGATGCAATTGGTCGAGCTGATCCGTGGCATCGCAACGGACGAAGAGACGTTCAATGCCTGTCAGGAAGTCGTAGCAAGGCTGAACAAGACCTCGGCCTCAGCCGAAGATTTTCCTGCATTTATCGTCAACCGGATCCTGATGCCGATGATCAACGAAGCGGTCTATACCCTCTACGAAGGTGTCGGATCCGTGAAATCCATCGACAGCTCGATGAAGCTGGGCGCGAACCATCCGATGGGGCCGCTTGAGCTTGCGGATTTCATCGGACTGGACACCTGCCTTGCGATCATGAACGTGCTGCACGACGGCCTTGCCGATACCAAATACCGCCCCTGCCCCCTTCTGACCAAATACGTCGAGGCTGGATGGCTGGGTCGCAAGAGCAACCGCGGATTCTACGACTATCGTGGGGACGAACCGGTCCCGACACGCTAGACCGCGCGCTGATCGTTCAGGTATCAAGCGCCAGAGTGCGCGCCCGCAACCATGCCATGAACGCACGCGGATCCTCCGCACGCGCATCTATCTCGGCCTGCGGGATCGGTGGGCCCACAATCGGAGCCTGTGGCTTGTTGCAGCTGTGCACGATCTCGTGCAGCAACAGCCCCTGCCGCAGCATGGGCGACACGCGGTTGGCGATCTGATAGGCCCGGCTGTTCTGACCGGGAAATTTCAACGGCACCACCCGCGCGCCCGAACGGCGGATCATCTTGGCGGTAAAGACGTTCCACTCTGCCTCGACCGCCGGCCCCCACCAGGATTCCGAGGCGGCAACGACACCCGAAGGAAACAGCGCCACAACGCCCCCATCCTTTAGATGGCTCATCGCCTTCGCCCGCATCTCGACACCTTTGCGCTGCGCGTCGGGGTCATGGGGGAAAGGTACGGGAATCATAAAGCTGCTGGCGACCTCGTCGATGGAAGTAAGCAGCGAACGGGTCAAAATCCTGTAATCCGGCCGGACCCGACCGATCAGATCGGCAAATATCATCCCGTCCACCATGCCATGCGGATGGTTTGCGACAACGATGACCGGCCCGTCTTTTGGAATTAGATCCAGTTGCGCCTGCGGGGTGTGAAGGTCGATCCCCATCGTATCAAGCGCCGCACGCCAGAATGCTTGACCGGAGGGCGTGCCGCGCTGCTCGAATTTACGGATCATACGCAAGACCGCGACCTTGCCCGTGAACAGCTCCAGCGTGGAAATCACGGCGCTTTTCCATGGCGTATCGAAAGTGGATGCGTAGGACAGACTGCGCCGGTCGTATTTCGTGAACGTGACCGGTTCCGCCTCGATTTCCGTCAGGTCGCTGGTCTCCTCTGGATGTGCCTTATCGGCCAATGTGACACCCTCAATCAAACTCCGGACGCCGACGCGTGCCCTACATGCCTTCGCCGAACTTGTCCGCCACCAATGCTGTAAGCGCGTTTGCAAGTGCATCTGCGTCAGGCCCGGACGTCTCAATGTCAATAGAGCTTCCCTTGGCCGCTGCCAACATCAAAAGCCCCATAATGCTGTCCCCCGAGGCACTCATGCCATCCTTGCTCACCTCCGCCTGCGCGTCGAAGCCTTCAACGACCTCTACCAACTTGGCGGACGCGCGGGCGTGCAGTCCTTTCTCGTTTACAATTTCAAGCGTGATACGGGTCATAGGTTAGCCTTGCTATTCGGTACTGACGTTCTGGACGTCGATGTATTTCTTGCCCGCTTCCAACGCTGCGCGCACGGCATCGGCCAGCGGTCTGTGACGGCTCTTCGCAAGCTTGATCAGCATCGGTAGATTAGCACCGTACAGGATGCGCCTATTTGCGGGCTGGCAGGCAAGAAGACTGAGGTTGGAAGGCGAACCGCCGAAAAGGTCTGTGACAACGACGACACCGCTGCCCTGGTCGACGGCATCGGCCGCCGCACAGATTTCGGCCTCCTTGGCGGTACGGTCATGATCTGCGCGGATCTCGATCGCCCGGACACCGTTTTGCGATCCGACCACATGTTCGATGGCCGCGAGGTATTCGCGTGCCAGCCCGCCATGTGCAACGATCACGATACCAATCACGTCCGCTCCGCCTCTCTGCGCTGCTGCGCGTCCAGTTCCCTATGCCTAACTGACACCTGCCATCCTGCCTCCGCAAGGCGCAAAGCATGACGTTCCGCGATGGCGACAGAGCGGTGTTGTCCTCCCGTACATCCGAACGCGATCGAGAAATGGCTTTTGCCTTCCGCACGGCAGGCCGGTAAAATCAGGAGGCTCAGATCAAATACCTGCTGGTCGAACGCCTCGAACCTGGGATCGGTCGCCACATAAGCCGCGACCGCCTCATCGGTTCCGTTGATCGCGCGCAGGTGCGGCTGCCAATGGGGGTTTTTCAGAAACCGGCAGTCATAAATCATGTCAACGGACCGCGGCAGACCCCGCTTGTAGGAGAAAGACTGCACGGATACCACCAGATGATGCCCGCCATCCGGTGCGAACCAACGCTCGATCTCGGCCCGCAGTTCATGGATGTTCATTTCGCTGGTATCGATCAGAACGTGCGCGCGGCTGCGCAGCGGCGCCAACATCTGTTGTTCTATCTCGATCCCGATGGCTGGCCGATCGGCCGGGGCCATCGGATGCCGGCGACGCGTTTCCGAGTATCGCCGCAGAAGAACGTCGGTCGAACAGTCGAGGTAGACGATCTCGACCACGGTGTCGGGCACATTCCCCAACATTTCTATCGTTTCAAAGATAGCATCGGTCGAGTATCCCCGATTGCGCGGGTCAATTCCCAACGCCAGCGGGCGCTTCTGCGTCATGTCGTCGAACAGGGCTGGCAGCAGGCGGATCGGCAAATTGTCTATCGCCTCGAAACCGGCATCTTCGAGCACGTTGAGCGCGGTCGACCGCCCGGCGCCCGAGGGGCCAGTGACAACAACGATGCGGCGGTGGCTTGAATCTGTTTGGGTCATGCGTGCTCTGTTCTGCTCCCCCTGACATAGGCATTCACCGCAGCGGCGAAATAGGGTGCGTCAATCTTGTGCAGACAAGAGAGCGGCTTGTCCAGAAGCCGGGTGAAATGGGCCTCGGGCAGCCGTTGCCGTTCCGTCTGCGCCATATCGACAACCAGCGTCAGACGTGCCTGAGCCAGATAGGGAAGCTCGATAATCCCCACGCCGCGCGCTTCGATCAATCCGGCAATCGATTCCGGTGCGCGGGCCATCAGGTCGGGGGCTGCGCCGAAAATCTCAGTGCGGTCGTCTGACACAAGCTGCGCCCCCATCCCGATCAACTGCAACGCCAACGCCGACTTCCCCGCGCCCGACGGTCCGGTGATCAAGACACCGCACCCGTCGATGGCGACGCAGGTTGCGTGACGGATCTCTGTTTCAGTGCTCACATTCGCGCGGCTTAGATCGGCAGGCCCACGACAAAGCGCGCGCCAAGGGGGTCCGAAGTGATGTCAGCGTCCGTCGGGCGAATATTCTCGGCCCAGATCACGCCGCCGTGCGCTTCGACGATCTGTTTCGAAATCGCGAGGCCCAGCCCAGAATTGTTGCCGAAATGCTGTTCGGGGCGCTCGGAATAGAATCGTTTGAATATCTTCGCCAAGGCCTGATCCGGAATGCCCGGTCCGGTATCTTCGACAACGACCAGCACACGATTGTCCTTCTTGCGCGCCCAGACCCTGATGGCGTCACCGTCTTCGCAAAAGGAAATCGCGTTCGTGATCAGATTAACGAAAACCTGCGCCAGCCGCGCTTCTAGACCGTGAACGGTGATCGGGTTCTTCGGCAAATCGACGATGAAATCGATCCCCTTTCCCTTCGCGTCCTCACCTAGATACTGGCCCAGATTGCCCAGCATCTTCATCATATCGAAAGGCTCTTCCTCTTCCTTCACCAACTCGCTGTCGAGCCGTGAAGCGTTGGAAATATCGCTGACAAGACGATCCAATCGGCGCACGTCATGGTCGATGACATCCAGAAGCTTGTTGCGCTGGTCCTCGCGCTTGATCATCCGCAACGTGCCGACGGCAGACCGCAGGGAGGCAAGCGGGTTCTTGATTTCGTGCGCCACATCCGCTGCGAACTGCTCGTTGCCGTCGATACGGTTGTAGAGCGCGTTCACCATGCCGCGCAAGGCACCCGAAAGCCGCCCGATCTCGTCGGGGCGCGCCGTCAGGTCCGGAATGCGGATACGTCCGGGATTCATCTTGCGCGCGTCCTTGTCGCGGCCCAACTCCGCAGCGGCGGCAAGATCCGCCAGCGGGTTCGCGATGGTGGACGCCAGAACCAGGCTCAGACCGATCGACACGAGCGTGGCAATGATAAACATCTGCAAGACCCGCTCGCGCTCGCCCCGCACCAACCGATCAATCTCGCCACTGGCACTCGCGATCGCGACAGCGCCGACCGACGTCCCGTTCTGCTCGATCGGGGTGGCGACGGCCAACAGCGTGGCGCCCGCATCGTCGCGCTCTTCTTTGATCTGCGCGCCATTCTCAAGGCTCGCTGCCACAACGGGGCGCAACCGCTCGTCTATTGTCTGGCCGAGGCCGTCATTGCCGCCAAATGGGGCAGAAAGCGCATTCCAAAGCCAAGTGAGCCCGTCCGTCAGGACCGTTCTCGACCCGGTCTCGATTCCACCGCCGTCCGCGACAGCATCACTGGCGCCTTCGAATTCGGAAATCAGCGTCCCGTCCGTATCGTAGACGAAAACCTGAATACCGCTGCGCAGATCCAGCCCCTGCAACGTCCGCGCGACATCCACGCCTTCTCCGACCGATAGATCAACAGGACCACTATCCGGCAACTGCGCCTCGATCACATCCGCGATCAGTTCGGCTTCGGACACCAGCGAGGCGGCACGTTGCACGGCAAGGCTGTCACGCGATGAATTGAGGTAAAGGATACCCGCCACAAGCACGTTCAGCGCGATCAGGTTGAACGTGATGATCTTGCGCGTCAGAGGCGAGGCCCGTAACGAAAACAGCCCCCGCCGTTCCCGGCGAGCCCTGATCTCGTTCGGGGCGGCACTGTCAGGGGCAACCCAGTCTTCCCCCAAAACAATGTCACCGTCCCGCTTTGCGGGGCTCAGATCACGCACAAAATTCCCTTCGGCAAGCGCCATTCCTCAAGGTCACTCTTCGTTGTATCTATAACCGATACCGTAGAGTGTCTCAATTGCGGAGAATTCGTCATCCGCGTTTCGCATCTTCTTGCGCAGTCGCTTGATGTGGCTGTCGATGGTGCGGTCGTCTACATAAACCTGATCGTCATAGGCGACATCCATCAACTGATCGCGCGACTTGACGAAACCGGGCCGCTGGGCCAGCGCCTGAAGCAGCAGAAATTCGGTGACGGTCAGCGACACGTCCTTGCCCTTCCATGTCACCGCGTGGCGCAGCGGGTCCATCCGCAGGTCGCCGCGTTCCATAACCTTGGTTTCTTCCGTATCGCCGACTTCGTCCGACGCCACGGCATCCTGCCGCCGCAACAGCGCGCGGATCCGTTCGACCAGCAACCGCTGCGAGAACGGCTTTTTGACATAGTCGTCTGCCCCCATCCGAAGGCCCAGAACCTCGTCGATCTCATCGTCCTTGGAGGTCAGAAAGATTACCGGCATCGCGGTTTTCTGGCGCAGCCGCTGGAGCAGATCCATGCCATCCATCCGCGGCATCTTGATGTCGAGCACGGCCATATCGGGCAGGCGTTTGTTGAACGCATCCAACGCCGCCTGGCCGTCGTTATAGGTTTCCACCTCAAAGCCTTCGGCTTCGAGAGTCATCGAGACGGACGTCAGGATATTCCTGTCGTCGTCCACCAATGCAATTTTTGACACTGCCTGTTTCCTTGTGCTGCTCAATATGTTTTTGTTTTTTGGAACATTGATCACTCCTTTTACGGTCGAATCAATCCCAAAACGCGAATCGGTCTGCGGGACCGCCTTATTTCAGCTATAATTTGTTTAGGAATGGCTAAATTGCCTCACCTGATCGGCCCGGAGCCGCGCCCTGCCGTCTCTGCGGCCAAGGGGCCGATGTAGGCCCGGACGTGTTTCAACAGGTCAATACCAGCCATGTTTTGCCAGCGGACAAGTTTGGTGGCGCTAACTCTACGGTGACATCTGTTCAATTCGCAAATCAACGTGTTAAGAGGCCGCATTACCGCCGTCTCCAACACGCCGGAGACTTGGCAGAGATTTTTGCGATGTGCAGATCGCGCATGTTTACAGGAGACACCGCATGCAAACTGGACGGGTAAATCCGAACTTCAGCCTTGAGGACCAGGGGATCACCGGGCTTGGCGATGTCTACTACAACCTGATCGAACCCACGCTGATCGAAACAGCGCTCATCCGCCGCGAAGGGACGCTGGGCAAGGGTGGCGCGTTTCTCGTCACCACCGGCAAGTTCACGGGCCGCTCTCCCAAGGACAAACATGTGGTGAAAACCGACGATGTCGTCGACACCATCTGGTGGGAGAACAATGCGGCGATGTCGCCCGAAGGCTTCGATGCGCTGTACCAGGATATGCTGGAGCATATGAAGGGCCGCGACTATTTTGTTCAGGATCTCGTCGGCGGTGCCGATCCCAAACACGCGATCAACGTGCGCTTCGTGACCGAACTCGCGTGGCACGGTCTGTTCATCCGCCACATGATGCGCCGTCCCGACCGCGACCAGCTCGATGATTTCCTCGCGGATTTCACCGTCATCAACTGCCCCAGCTTCTCTGCCGATCCGGCAAAACACGACTGCCGGTCGGAAACCGTGATCGCGATGAATTTCGACCGCAAGCTGATCCTTATCGGCGGGACCGAGTACGCCGGTGAAAACAAGAAATCCGTTTTCTCGCTGCTCAATTACCTGCTCCCCGAAAAAGGTGTGATGCCGATGCACTGCTCGGCCAACCATGCTGTCGGCAATCCCGTCGATACGGCGATCTTCTTTGGCCTGTCCGGCACCGGCAAGACCACGCTGTCCGCTGATCCGGCGCGCACGTTGATCGGCGATGACGAGCATGGCTGGTCCGATACCGGCACCTTCAACTTCGAGGGGGGGTGCTATGCCAAGACGATCAATCTCAGCCCAGAAGCCGAGCCGGAAATCTATGCCACCACGTCGAAATTCGGCACCGTGGTCGAGAACATGGTTTTCGACGAAGAAACCAAAGAGCTGGATTTCGACGATGACAGCCTGACGGCCAACATGCGTTGCGCCTACCCGCTTCACTACATCTCCAACGCGTCGAAAAAGGCAGTGGGCGGGCACCCCAAGAACATCATCATGCTGACCTGCGATGCCTTCGGCACCCTGCCGCCCATCGCGCGGCTGACGCCGGCGCAGGCGATGTATCACTTCCTGTCGGGCTTCACGTCAAAGGTTGCCGGCACCGAGCGTGGCGTGACCGAGCCGGAACCGACGTTCTCGACCTGCTTCGGCGCACCGTTCATGCCGCGCCGCCCCGAGGTCTACGGCAATCTGCTGCGCGAGAAGATCGCCCAGCACGGCGCGACCTGCTGGCTGGTGAACACCGGCTGGACCGGCGGTGCCTACGGCACAGGCTCGCGCATGCCGATCAGCGCGACTCGCACCTTGCTGACCGCAGCACTCGACGGGTCGTTGATGGAGGGCAAATTCCGCAAGGACGAGAACTTTGGCTTTGATGTTCCGGTCTCGATGGAAGGTGTCGCGGACATCCTTCTGGATCCGCGCCGGACATGGGACAATCCCGAAGCCTACGACCGGCAGGTCGCCAAATTGGTGAAGATGTTCGCCGATAACTTCGAGCAATATCTGCCGCATATCGACGACGACGTGAAAGCCGCCGCAATCGGGTGATCCGTCCCGAACCGATCAAAGGCCGCCGCATCTTCCAAGGCAGCGGCCTTTCTTCGCGCATGGCTCACATTACGCTGCCAACGCGACCAGATCCTGAAGCGGAAGATCCAGAACGTAGTGCAGGTCCTCACGGCCCATGTAGGACAGGAAACCCTCAACGGGTACATCGTTGCCTTTCAGGAACCAACGAAGCGCACCTGGCTGTGTGTGCATGTATCCTGACTTTTCAGCAAATCCCTTGAATACGAGCGCCTTGACCATGAAGGCCATCATGTAATCCGGATCCCAATGCTGAACCGTCTGATAGAACGCGTACCGGCTCAACACACAGCACATCCCCTGCCCTCGCAGACTCGCTTCGCCCGGAGCGATCCAGAACTCGCCCTGATATGCACATGTCCCGCGCATTCGTTTTGCCGTCGGACCGGCACGGAAGCGTGATCGCTTCAAATCAAGGTCGACACCGGATGGCGGGAACTCCCGAAAGCGCTGCGTAAAGTATTCACCGACGCTCATGCCGTTCATGTCCAGCATGCGCACGGCTTGGGTATGTACGATGACACCGTCCACGTTGCGCCCAACAATCCAAAGAGCGTTTTCTACCGTCAATTCATGAATTTGCGGATCAAAGGGCGCACCCAGAATATGATCCGGACGGGCCTCTTTCAGAAGGTCACGGTAGACTTCGAAGTCGTAGCCAACTTCAAGTGTGATGCCATATCGTTGAAAAATTTCGGCACTTGTTGCGACAAAACGGTCGCCTGTCTGCATTGTGAGAAGTGTCATCTGGAATCGCCTTTCGCTCCGTTACAAGAACATTGTATCGGATAACGCGAGCAAATGCTTCTGTTTCTCAATTACAGCGTGAAATCTACTCTTGACCTTTCCGGAACGTCATCAAGAATAGCTTCATCCAGGTCCAGAATACGGATTTTGCAGGCCGCGTCGACGACGGAAATAATTGCCGGCGACTCGTCAGGCATGCGCACTCCCATTAGTAACCTGTCGAAAACGAGATGGTGAAACGGTTCTCCTTCTGCCATTTGCATTTTCATAAAAACCTGATCCATCCGGACGCCATGATTGTTTTTTATGGCTTGGAACGGACCGTTCGCCAGACTGGCGAATTCCTGCCCCCCCTGGAACTGGCTCAGCCGCCGACCGACACTACTGCGCGCCTGCGCCCAACCGAACCAGTTCGAGTAATAGGAAGCCTCGCCTACCTCGGTACAGATCCATCCATCGGCTATCTCGCGGTAGGCAAGGATATAGGGCCGAACGACAGCAAGTTCGGGCGATTCCAAATGTCCTTCGCTTCGCGACCACGCCTGTAGCGCGGTCCGCAAAAGCTTTGACCTGCAGGTCCATACCGAACTCATCGGTTGTTCTTGCTGATGATACTTCCAGCCGCGCGGGTCATTATGCGAGAATCGCAGCATCCCTCCAACGCTGTCGAACGCGCCGCGAAACCATACTTCTCCCTGATCCAGCAACATCTGAGCGGGGGCAACCGCGCGGGTTCCTTCGGGCGTCAGGGTATAGCGGCGTTGCTGCACGTCGAACAGACGCACCTGCATAGCCTCTTCGAGTTGGTTGATATGCCTGCGCACTGTCTGGCGCGTGCTGCCCAACTGTTCGACAGCCTGCGACAGGTTCAGCGTACGCGCAAGCGTCGTGAAAGACCGCATCATCTCATGCAACAAAGCGGGAGAGCCACGCAAGACAGCGTCCCGCAACTTGATATCAACTGGCTTATTCATATGCCCGCACTGTATATTTATCATCCAACGACGCAACAATTATCACCCATCCGTGGTCCATTTTTGATCAGAAAAAGGTGAAATCTAGATAATTGATCGAATGTCGAGATTCCGGGACTAATGATCGCACACAACCGGAGGTTAAAATAATGGCGCATCGCGTAGATATTCATGTAGGACGGCGATTGAAACAGATCAGGACGCTCAGACGTCTGTCACAAACAGATGTGGCGAACCATCTTGGCCTGTCCTTCCAGCAAATCCAGAAATACGAGATCGGGTCGAATCGTATCGCCGCAAGCCGGCTTTTCGAATTGGCGCAGATATTCGATGTCTCTCCGGCCTATTTCTTCGATGGTGTCTACGACACACCTGCAAACGACATGAGCAAACGCGATCCGAGCATGGAAATCGTAAGTGCTTTGGCCGCGATCAAGGACGATGCGGTGAAATCGCGGATCGTGACGTTCATCGAAGATGTGTCGGGAATGACCGTGGCGCGGCAGGGATAAGCTATCCCATGACCGCTCGACGGATCAGGTTGAGACCGATGACCGACAGCACCAAAAGGGTCGCCTGACGAAAAAGCGTCTGGTCGATCCTGTCCGTCACCGCATTGCCAAGCCGCATTCCGACGAATGCGGGCAAAACCATCGCAAGGGAGAATCCGATGGTTTCGCTCCGGAGAACACCCGATCCGATATGCGCGAGCAATAGCACTGCCGCGCCGAGGCCGTAGATAACGCCCTGTATCCGCATCTGGTCGTTCTTGGGGGTATGCAATGCGGTAAGGTAGGCAACGGTGGGCGGTCCCCAGATCCCGGAAACTCCGCCCAACATACCCGCTACGACGCCAGCACCAATTTCGACCCGCACAGAACGTGCGGCAAGCGAAATTTGGCGTCTGCTCAGTTGCAAAAATGCGAAAAAAGTGACGGGAATCCCGATGACGGCCATCATTACCTGATCTGGAATACCGCGCACGAATTGCGCGGCCACCACCAGCGCAATTGCGCCACATATCAAAAAAACGGCAAAATCGCCGATCGAGCGGACCGCCGCTTCGCGCCCCTGACGCAGCGCCTGTTGCGTGTTGCTCACCAAGGTCGGCAGGATCAAGCCTGCCAGCGCAAGTTCGGGGGCCATGAATGTGGTAAGCCCTGATATAAATACCAGCGGCATGGCGAATCCCACCACGCCTTTGACAAACCCAGCCAGAATGGCGATCACCGCAGCCAGAACAAGCTCTGACCCGGACAAAAGGGGGAAAATCGTCTCCATGGCTCTACATACCGTCGGGAATTACGATGCGCACGGCCAAATCGACGACGTAACTTTCGACCAGATTGACGCAGCTAAACGTATCTTTGTTGCGCTGCACCTGCAAAGTGATTAAGCGAAACGGTAAGCTGAAAAGGATGTTTGAAGATGGCACATGACGGACAGTTGAATGTGGAGACACCGATTCTCCTGGAGGATCTGCTGGCGCTGACAGCCGCCGCGGTGCAGCCGGTCGAGGCGATCCTCGAACGCGCGACAGAAACCGTGCGCACCTTGGTCAGCAGCGACGGCAAGATCTCGAATGCGATGGTCGAGGCCAATCAGACGGCCGCACACGGTCTTGCGTGGCTTGCCACATACGCACAATCCCTGCGACAAATGCAATCTTGGGCCGAGGCCCTTCAATCCGACGGAAAATTCGGTGAAACCGAACAGCTGATCCACCAGATCGCGTTTGGTGAATACCTCTGGCAGATTTACGGCGGTATCCAGATGAACCAGGGCGAGGTCGTCCGGCTTCAGGATCTCGGCCTTGGCCAGGAGGAACAGCGCGGCTTGATGGATCCCGCGGTCATGACCCTGACCCAAGGTGGCAACACGCAGGCCGCGCGCAGCCGGCTTGTCGCATTGATGCAAGACCAGACGGCGAACGCGACCGTCGGTGCAACGGGTCTGGACGAAGACCTTGAAATGATTCGCGATCAGTTTCGCCGCTATGCCACCGAAAAGGTCGAGCCTTTTGCGCATGAATGGCACCTCAAAGACGAGCTGATCCCGATGGAGGTCATCAATGAGCTGGCCGAGATGGGCGTTTTCGGTCTGACCATCCCGGAAGAATACGGCGGCTTCGGCCTGTCCAAAGCGTCCATGTGCGTTGTCTCCGAAGAGCTGTCGCGCGGCTACATCGGGGTCGGCTCGCTTGCGACCCGCTCCGAGATCGCGGCGGAACTGATCATCGCGGGCGGCACCGAAGAACAAAAGTCCAAATGGCTGCCGCGCATTTCCTCCGCCGAAACGCTGCCTACCGCCGTGTTCACAGAACCAAACACCGGCTCCGATCTCGGCTCCCTGCGCACCCGCGCGGTCAAGGGTGAGGACGGCGATTACACAGTGACCGGCAACAAGACGTGGATCACCCATGCGGCACGCACCCACGTGATGACGCTGCTGGCACGCACCGATCCCGCGACGGAGAACTACAAGGGCCTGTCGATGTTCCTCGCCGAGAAAACACCCGGCACGGACGAAGCACCCTTCCCCACCGACGGCATGACCGGCGGCGAAATCGAAGTCCTTGGCTACCGCGGCATGAAGGAATACGAACTGGCGTTCGACGGCTTCAAGGTCAAAGGTGAAAACCTGTTGGGCGGCGAAGAAGGCAAAGGCTTCAAACAGCTGATGGAAACCTTCGAATCGGCGCGCATCCAGACGGCGGCCCGCGCAATTGGCGTGGCGCAATCGGCGCTCGATATTTCCATGCAATACGCGCAGGACCGCAAGCAATTCGGCAAATCGCTGATCAATTTCCCCCGCGTCTCCAGCAAGCTGGCGATGATGGCGGTGGAAATCATGGTGGCCCGCCAGCTCACCTATTTCTCTGCCTTCGAGAAAGACCAGGGACGGCGTTGCGATGTAGAGGCCGGCATGGCCAAACTTCTCGGCGCGCGGGTGGCATGGGCAGCGGCAGACAACGGGTTGCAGATCCACGGTGGCAATGGTTTCGCGCTGGAATACAAGATCAGCCGCGTCCTGTGCGACGCGCGCATCCTGAACATCTTTGAAGGAGCGGCGGAGATTCAAGCGCAGGTGATCGCGCGCAGAATTCTCGGCTGAACATCGCCGAATTCGTGCGGGCGCACCTTGCGGTGCGCCCATGCTCCTTCTAGGTCTGAAGGATGAGCAGTGCACGATTGTCGCAGGAAAAATGGATTGACGCGGGCTTCGACGCCCTGAACCGCCTCGGCCCAAAGGCTCTGGCGGCGGAACCATTGGCGCGACAGCTTGGCACGACCAAGGGGTCTTTCTACTGGCATTTCAAGGATGTACCGGCGTTCCACGCGGCCCTTCTGCAACATTGGCACGAGGCGGCGCTGACCGATGTTGCCGAGCTTCTGGGCGCGGACGGAGGGGCAGATGCGCGGTTGCGCCAGTTTGGCCGCACTGTTCTGACCGACGCCTCCGACACGGCACTCAGGATCTGGGCGCACACCGACGTCGATGTCGCGCGTCGCCTGGCAGAGGTAGATGCAGAACGTCTCCGCTACCTCGGCGTGTTGCTGAAACACTTTGGCCTGACGAATCCTGCCTTTGCACATGCAATTCTCGCGAGCCTCGTCGGACTGCCTCAGCTACAGGCCGATACGGACCGGATTGCCGCATTCGACGCCCTCGTCGATACTGTGGTTGCACTGGCATGAAGGGTTTTGCATTCGCAGCGCTGGCGTCGCTCGGCGCGTGCCAAGGGGATGAAACCGTGCGGGCCTACGGGGCGGCGGATGTAATCTGGACACTGAACGAAATCAACGGCACTCCCTTCCCCGCCACTGCATCCCTGCGCTTTGCAGAGGAAGGAAAAATCACCGGCAAGGCGCCCTGCAACGGCTACACCGCCACGATGACCGTACCGTATCCATGGTTCGACATCACCGAAATTGCCAGCACCCGCATGGCCTGTCCCGACCTTCAGACAGAGACCGCGTTTTTCGCGGCGCTCGGGGCCGCAACCATTTCGGAAGTGTCGGGAAGAACGCTCTTCCTTACCAATCCTGACGGGCTGAGCATGGTCTTCACAGCCGCCGACTGAACGCCTCGACGAACCGCGCGCGAGCTTCGGGCAACGGCTTGCCGCCCAGATCCCCCGCAAGGTGCAATTCGAGGAAATAGCCGGTCGTTTTGAACGCCACGGCGATTTCTGCGTCTGCCGCATCGCCCGCTCCACGCAGCACATCCGGCAAGGGCAACAGCCGGTCCGCCCATTCACCCGCCCCGGCCGCCGAGACGGCGCGCCCCGATTTGGGCGAAACAAAACACAGCCCCTCCGTCGCCCCCGTCACCGCACAGCGCGTCAGATCAAGCGCATAGCCCATCTCTTCGAGCAGATCCAATTCCCACCGCAGATAAGCCAACGGCCACAGGTCCATCCGGTCGAGCAGATCGAGAAGCACCTCGGTGCGCCGGTACAGCGGCGGATGCGCCTCGCGCTCCGGCAGACAGAAGCTGATCAATGACGTCACCGCATTCAGACCGGCAAGTGCCAGCCGGTCCCCCATCGCCACCGCCGCACGACTGCGCACCGGTTCCACACTGAACGCGCCGATGTGATCCTCCAAACGCGCCCGCCATGCGAGGTCCAGCTGCGCGCCGGGTTGCAGGATCGGCGCGATCTTGCGACTGGTCCCGCCGCGCACCACACCCGCATGCCGTCCGTGCGCAGGTGTAAACACCTCGATGATAGCGGAGGTCTCTCCATGACGGCGCGCGCTCAGCAGAATGCCTTGATCGCGCCACTCCATCAGGCCAGCCCGTCCTCGTCCAGCAGATGCCGCCCGGCGCGATCCTCCACCTCGATGACCCACAGATCCCGGTCGAAACCGCGCTGTCGCGCAACCGCTTCATCCACCTCGCGCTCGGTCCCCTTGGCAAGTTCGACCCAGACCCGCTTCCCGCTTTGCAGATCGAAGGACCTTTGGAACAACACCGCATTGCCATCCAATGTCGCAAGTTTGACCAGCACGGCGCCCCCGGTATCGTCGCCGTGTGCGACAACGAATGCGGGAATGTCGTAGACCCGCAGCCGCATCAGATAGGCATCGACCCAGAACCGTGCCGTCAGACGGGCCATGGCGTCGCTCTACTTGTTGCCATCCTTGAACTCCAAGCCCATCTCGGAATAGCGTTCCTTCTCTTCCAGCCAGTTCGGCCGTACCTTCACCTGCATGAACAGGTGGATCTTGCGCCCCAAAAACTCTTCGAGCTCCTCGCGCGCGGCCTTGCTCACCGCCTTGATCGTCTCGCCCTTGTGGCCCAGCACGATGCCCTTGTGCCCGTCCCGCATCACATAGATCAGCTGGTCAATCCGCGCCGAACCATCCTTGCGCTCCTCCCAGTTCTCCGTCTCCACCGTCAGCTGATAGGGCAGTTCCTGATGCAGCCTTAGGATCAGCTTTTCGCGGGTCATCTCCGCCGCGATCATGCGCATCGGCAGATCCGCGATCTGGTCTTCGGGATAAAGCCACGGCCCCTCCGGCAAATCCTCGGCGATCCAACTGCGCAGCACGTCGACGCCATAGCCCTTCTCGGCGGAAATCATGAAGGTTTCGACGAACGGATACCGGTCGTTCAATTCCTTGCTCAGCCCCAGCAACACGGGCGCTTCGACGCGGTCGATCTTGTTGATCGCCAGCGCCACCCGGCGGCCCTTGCCGATCTCCGTCAGCCCTTCGAGGATACGCTCGACCCCCTCGGTCACGCCACGCTGTGCCTCGACCAGCAGCACGATGATATCCGCGTCCGACGCACCCCCCCATGCGGCGGCCACCATCGCGCGGTCCAACCTGCGGCGCGGCTGAAACAGGCCCGGCGTGTCAACGAAAACAATCTGGCTCTCGCCCTCGATCGCCACACCCCGGATGCGCGCGCGGGTGGTCTGCACCTTATGCGTCACAATCGACACCTTGGCGCCGACCATCCGGTTCAGCAGCGTCGATTTTCCCGCGTTCGGCTCACCGATCAGGGCGACAAATCCGGCCTTGGTCATTTCTTCTGCTCCAGTTGCGCCAGCAATGTCTTGGCGGCGTCTTGTTCAGCGGCGCGTTTCGCGCCAGCGGTGGCAAAGGCTTCCTCGCCGGTAGACAGCCGCGCAGCGATGGTGAAAACCGGTGCATGGTCGGGTCCGCTGCGTTGGGTTTGCACGTACTTCGGCGGTTCAAGCCCCCGCGCCTGGGCCCATTCCTGCAACGCCGTTTTCGCATCGCGCGCGTCCTGTTTCACCTGCGTCGTCCGGTCGCCCCAAAGCCGTAGCACCAAAGACCGCGCCGCGTCAAAGCCACCGTCGAGGTAGACCGCAGCGATCACCGCCTCCATCGCGTCGCCCAGAAGCGCCAGCTTGCGCCGACCGCCTGACAACATTTCCGACCGGCCCAGTTTCAGAACCGCGCCGATATCAAGCTCGCGGGCAACGTCCGCGCAGGCTTCCTTGCGCACCAGCGCATTAAAGCGCGGCGCCAGTTGCCCCTCCGAAGCCTTCGGATCCAGATCCAGCAACGTCTCCGCCATCACCAGCCCCAACACCCGGTCGCCCAGAAATTCAAGCCGCTGGTTGTCGTCGCGATTCGGTGTCGACATCGACGCATGGGTCACGGCCCGGTTCAAGAGTTCCGGTCGCTCAAAGCGGTAGCCGAGGCGCGTCTCGAACGCTCTGAGTTCCGCCGACAGCTTCACTTGATCGCTTCGAAAAAGCGGTCGCCGCGCCACGTCCAGAAAAACAGCATCGACCGTCCCGCCGAGCTGAACACGATCCGGTCCGCACGACCGATGAGGTTTTCGTAAGGCACGAAACCAACGCCCCCTGCGGTCTGCGCCAAACGGCTGTCGGCAGAATTGTCGCGGTTGTCACCCATGAAGAAATAATGACCTTCAGGCACGGTATAGACGCCGGTCCGGTCAGACCCCTGCGGCCCTATGTTGAGCACGGCATAGCTCGCCCCGTTCGGCAGCGTCTCGATCGCGCGCTCCTTGATGCAGGTACCCCCCTCGCCCACCGCACCGTTGGCACAGCGCGGCCGCAGTCCCTGTGGACCTTGCAGCGTCATCACCTCCTCGAAGGTGCCGTCTGCTTCCTGTGGAACCACGGTCCCGTTGATCCGCAGGATACCGTTGTCGACCTGCACCTTGTCTCCGGGCAACCCGATCAACCGCTTGATATAGTCACGCCCCGATACCGGGTGCCGGAATACCACTACATCGCCACGCTCAGGGTCGCCGCCGAACAGGCGCGTGTTGTCGCCGTCGAACACGCCGCACAGCTTCTTTGCATCCAGATTGATGCCAAAGCGGGGCAGCACGACGCTGGGGCAGGACGCATAGGAATAACCGTAGGCCATTTTGTTCACGAACAGGAAATCGCCGATCAACAGAGTCTGCTTCATCGAGCCGGACGGGATCCAGAAAGGCTGGAAAAACAGCGTCCGGAAGACGCCCGCAATCAGCAGTGCGTAGACGACTGTCTTGATCGTCTCGACAAACGCATTGCCCTGTTTTTCCGTCTTGGCCATCGGGCGCTCCTATCTCGTCTGGGTTGGGGTTACATGCGCAGGGTCCGGCGCAGTGTCAAGGTGGCCTGCCGTCCCGCGCACCTGGCGTCACCGCGGGAGCGGTCGCGCCTCTATCACCACGAAGGCCTGCGCCCAAGGGTGATCGTCGGTCAGCGTGACGTGAATGATCGCCTCGTGACCGGCGGGTGTCATGCTGGCAAGCCGATCTGCGGCCCACCCCGTCACCTCCATCACCGGCTGGCCGGTGCGCAGATTGCTCACCGCCATGTCGCGCCAGCTGATGCCCATGCGCAGCCCGGTGCCCAGCGCCTTGGAGCACGCCTCCTTGGCCGCCCAGCGTTTGGCATAGGTGCCGGCGACGTCGCGCCTGCGCTCCGCCTTGTTCTGTTCGGTCGGGGTAAACACACGGTTGCGGAACCGGTCGCCGAACCGCTCCAGCGTGCCGGCGATCCGGTCGATATTCGCAAGATCCGTGCCGACGCCGAGGATCATGTGATGCAGCCCATAAGATCTCTCAATGTTGCTTGCGCGCGCCGTCCATCAACCGCCGCATCTCCTGTATCGCAGGGGCGAGGCCAAGGAAGATCGCCTCGCCCACCAGAAAATGCCCGATGTTCAGCTCCTGCACCTCGGGAAACGCCGCCACCGGCGCGACCGTGTCAAAGCTCAAACCATGCCCGGCATGAACCTCAAGCCCTAAACCATGTGCAAACGCCGCCATTTCGCGCAGACGCTCCAGCTCGGCACCGGCCTCCTGCGTGCGGCCTTCGGCATGGGCGTCGCAATACGCACCGGTGTGCAGCTCGATCACCTCGGCACCGATCCGGTGCGCCGCTTCGACTTGCCGCTGCTCGGCCGCGATAAAGATCGACACGCGGCTGCCCGCATCGCGCAAGGGCGCGATGAAATGGGCAAGGCGGTTCTCTTCGCGCGCCACTTCCAGACCGCCCTCCGTTGTCCGCTCCTCGCGCTTTTCCGGCACGATGCAGACAGCGTGCGGCTTGTGGCGCAGCGCGATCTTTTGCATCTCGTCCGTCGCCGCCATTTCGAAATTCAGGGGCACCGTCAGCACATCCATCAGCCCATCGATGTCCGCGTCCGAGATGTGGCGCCGGTCCTCGCGCAGGTGGGCCGTGATGCCATCGGCACCAGCCTCCTGTGCGATCCGCGCCGCGCGTAACGGGTCGGGGTATGCCCCGCCACGCGCATTGCGCACCGTTGCCACATGATCAATGTTGACGCCCAAACGCAGTTTGCCGTTCTCAGCCATTGGCCTTTTCCTTTTTCTCTTTCGCCGACGCCAGCTTCTTTTCTTCGGCCTTTGCAGCCGTTTTCGCCTTGAGTGCCTCGAACTTCGCCTTGATCAAACCCTTGCGCCGCTTTTGATAGGCCCGCAGGATCGGCACCATCAGATAATAGCTTAGCGTCGCAAAGAAGATTCCCGGCAGGATTCCACCAATCAGATAGGGATAGAATACGTCGCGCGAAAAGATTGCCAGCCCCGACCAATCCATCTGTGCCGATGTAAAGATCGACAGGAAGTTCTGCCACAGATCGACGCCGGCGTCCGAGAATTTCGTGCTCAACGCCCGCAACTCACCCTGCTCCAGCTCGGTCCCCAGAATCCAGTGCCCTGATTTCAGCGAGGCCAGCGCGATAAAGACGAACGTCAGTGGATTTCCCACGAATGTGGCCATCAGGGACGCAAGGATGTTGCCCTTCATCACTCTCGCAAGCAAAGCTGCGACAACAAAATGCATACCGAACAACGGCGTGAACGTCGTGAACACGCCCGCCCAGATACCCCGCGCGATCCGCTCGGGGCTGTCGGGCAGGCGGCGCATGCGGTGCTTGACGTAGTGGAACGCCCGAGTCCAACCGCCCCGGGGCCATAAAAACTCCGCCACGGACCGCAGAAACGGCTTCGGATCGCGGCGTTTGAAAATCAAGGAGCGGCCTCCGCTTCGTTCTGCGGGTAAGCACTTTGTCCCGGGTCGCGGTGACGGCTGATGGAGGCAACATCGCGCTCCGCTTCGAGCGTCGTCATCAGGGCATGCAATTGCGCCGCGTCGCGCAGCTCCGCGCGCACCAGCAGGCGAAAGAAATCCGGTTTGCGTTCGAGAAAATTGAGGTCGGCGATGTTCGCCTCGGCCTCTCCGATCAGCGTACAGATACGGCCCAGCACACCGCGATCGTTCCCGATCGTCATGTCGAGCGTCACACCATAAACCGCCGGATGGCTGCCATCGTGCCAGCGCAGGTCAAGCCAGCGTTCGGGTTGCTCTTCGTAGACGCTCAACCGGTTGCAATCAATCGCGTGGATGGTCACGCCCTTGCCCCGAAAGGTGATCCCGACGATCCGCTCTCCCGGAAGGGGATCGCAACAGGATGCGCGGTCGAACGACTGGCCTGGCTCAAGGCCGATGACCGCGCGCTTGCGGTCCACCACATCGCCCGGCGCCGCGGACAGATCGGGATAGACCGCATCGACCACGTCGCGCCCGGTCAACTCCGCACTGCCCAACTGCTCCAGCAGATGGTCGCGGTTTTTCAGCCGCAAGTGCCGCGCGGCGGTCTCAAGCACCTTTTCGGTCGCATTCTTGCCGACCTGCTCGAAGGCCGAGCGCGCCAGCTCGCGCCCCAGCTTGATGAACCGGCCCCGATCCACCTCGCGCAGAGAGCGGCGAATGGCCGTCTTGGCCTTGCCCGTTGTCGCGATATCAAGCCATGTCGCCTGCGGCGTCTGACCCTGCGCGGTGATGATTTCGACGGACTGACCGTTCTTCACCCGTGTCCATAGCGGCACGCGCAATCCGTCGATCTTGGCACCTACGCACGCCGATCCGATCCGCGTGTGGATCGCATAGGCGAAATCAATCGGCGTCGCCCCGCGCGGCAGCTTGATCACCTCGCCCTTGGGGGTAAAGCAGAACACCTTGTCGGTATACATCTCCAGCTTGACCGCCTCGAGAAAGCTCTCGTGATCATCCTCGCCGTCGAATTGCTCGGTCAGCTGCGCGATCCATTTCGCCGGATCGACGGCAAAGGGGTTCTTGGATCTCACCCCGTCGCGGTAGGACCAGTGCGCCGCAACACCTGTTTCGGCCACATCGTGCATCTGGCGGGTGCGGATCTGCACCTCCACCCGTTTTCCGTCGCGCCCCGAAACGGTCGTATGGATCGACCGGTAGCCATTGGTTTTCGGTTGGCTGATGTAATCCTTGAACCGCCCCGGCACCGCGCGCCAGCGCCGGTGGATCGCCCCCAATGCGCGATAGCAATCTTCCTCGCTGCCGGTGATCACCCGAAATCCGTAAATGTCGGACAAGCGCGAAAAGGATTGCTCCTTTTCCTCCATCTTGCGCCAGATCGAATAGGGCTTCTTGGCGCGGCCCAGAACCTCTGCCTCGACATCGGCCCTCTTCAACTCCTTGCGCATGTCCGTGGTGATCCGCTGGATCACATCGCCGGTTTCTTTCTGCAAGGTGATGAACCGCCGGATGATGCTCGCACGCGCTTCGGAGTTGAGGACACGAAACGCCAGATCTTCCAGCTCTTCACGCATCCACTGCATCCCCATGCGCCCGGCGAGCGGCGCGAAGATGTCCATCGTCTCGCGCGCTTTCTGGGCCTGCTTTTCGGGGCGCATCGCCTTGATCGTGCGCATGTTGTGCAAGCGGTCGCTCAGCTTGACCAGAATCACCCGCAGGTCCTTGGACATTGCCATGAACAGCTTGCGAAAATTCTCCGCCTGCTTTGTCTCGGTCGAATTGAGCTGAAGATTGGTCAGTTTCGTCACGCCATCGACCAGCTCGGCCACTTCGTGCCCGAACAGTTTTTCCACTTCGCCATAGGAGGCGGGCGTGTCTTCGATGGTATCGTGAAGCAGCGCGGTAATGATCGTCGCATCGTCAAGCTGCTGCTTGGCCAGAATTGCCGCGACTGCAACGGGATGGGTAAAGTAGGGTTCGCCCGAATGGCGAAATTGCCCTTCGTGCATGCGCTCGCCGTAGGCGAACGCTTTGCCGATCAATGCTGCGTCGGTTTTCGGGTTGAATCCGCGGACGAGTTTGATGAGGTCATCGGCAGTGATCGCCATTGTCTGCCTCTATCACCCCAACAGCGGGAAGCGATATCCCGCCAGCTTCACCCCTGCCCTTGCGCAGCCATCAGCTGCCGCAAAAGCATCTCTTCGGACATGCTGTCCTCTTCCGGCTTGTCCTGCTCTGCACCCATCAAAAGCGCCATCGCGTCCTCTTCGGGCTCGTCAACCTCGATCTGGCTCTGGTTGCTCTCGATCATCCGCTCGCGCAGGTCATCGGCAGACTGCGTTTCCTCGGCAATCTCACGCAATGAAACAACCGGATTCTTGTCGTTGTCACGATCGACGGTCACGGCGGATCCGGCGGCGATTTCGCGGGCGCGGTGCGCCGCTAGCATCACCAGCTCGAACCGATTCGGGACTTTATCAACACAATCTTCGACGGTTACGCGGGCCATTGGACGCTCCAATAAGAAAAATCTGTTTGAAAAGGGTACCTAAGCCCGTTCGGCCGGATTTACAAGCAGGTATTAGAGCGCGACCACCTCGGCGCGCTCATTTTCGGGCAGCGCAGTGTAAAGCTGGCGGATGGTTTTGCCAAGCAGCGGGTGCACCCAGTCCGGCGCGATATCCATCAGGGGAACCAGCACGAAGGCGCGGTCCTGCAGGCGTGGATGCGGTACAATCGGCTGATCCGGTGCCCGCGCCTGTTGATCCGCAAGGCTGAGTTCACGCCATTTCCGGTGCGTTGCGGCATCGGGCAGAACCTGCGCCCCGAAGGCGATCAGATCCAGATCGAGACTGCGTGGCCCCCAACGCACCTTCCGGGCGCGGCCCAGCTCCGCCTCGACGCCGTGCAACTGCGCAAGCAAGCCTGCGGGATCCCCCGCGAATACCACGGCGGCAGCGGCATTTACGAAATCCGGGCCGGAGTTCGGCGGAAAAGCGCGCGTTCGGTAGAAACGACTCACAGCGGACACAGCCACGCCGCACCCGCCAAGCAATGCCAGAGCCTTTTCAAGCGTTTGTTGCGAAGATCCTGCGCCTGACGCGAGGTTAGATCCAAGCGCAATCAATTGATAATCGGGACTCTTGTGCCCAGACCTACCCGTCTCGCGATACTTTCCGGCTTGCAGCATGAATTTAAACCCCTACATGTTTCGCTCAAATAACTACTTCATGGCAGATTTGCACGGTTGGCGCGCTTCTCGGTTTTGACGAGAGCCCCGCCATTTCTCGTACCGCCTGCCGGATAAAGGATTTCGGATGTTTTACAAGGACGAGCGTCTCGCATTGTTCATAGACGGCTCAAACCTCTACGCTGCGGCCAAGACGCTAGGTTTCGATATAGATTACAAGCTGCTGCGACAGGAGTTCATGCGCCGCGGCAAATTGCTGCGCGCCTTCTATTATACCGCTCTGCTGGAGAATGACGAGTATTCGCCGATCAGGCCCCTTGTCGACTGGCTGCACTACAACGGCTTTTCGATGGTCACGAAACCGGCCAAGGAATACACCGACAGCATGGGCCGCCGGAAGGTGAAGGGCAACATGGACATCGAACTCGCCGTCGATGCGATGGAACTTGCGCCGCACGTCGATCATATTGTCATCTTCTCGGGCGATGGTGATTTCCGGCCGCTCGTCGAATCGCTGCAACGGCAGGGCGTCCGGGTTTCCGTCGTCTCGACGATTCGCAGCCAACCCCCAATGATCTCGGACGATTTGCGACGTCAGGCCGATAATTTCATCGAATTGAATGACCTGCGCGAAGTCGTCGGTCGCCCCCCTCGCGAAATACCCGATTCTGACACAAACTGAGGGTTTCGCGCCGTCTGACAAATAGAGCCCCGGTTTCGTTTACACGAACCGGTGCATTTGCCTCATGATAATAGGGGACGGTAAAGCACACTGACGTATGCGCGGCACCCGCACCTGCCCTACCACCGCGTACCGAACCGATCTCCCTACTAGGGGGGTCGCGAATTTTGCGTCTGCTACCGCGCCGATGCTGCGACACCGATGCAGCCGCCCCTCGTCCGCCGATAGCCGCATTCGAGGCTGGACGCCGCGCGCGCGCGCACCTACCTGTGTAGCCCAACACCGGAGAACTCTATGCCCAAGCCACCGCTCACCCTCTATCTTGCCGCGCCGCGCGGGTTTTGCGCGGGCGTCGACCGCGCGATCAAGATCGTCGAGATGGCATTGGAGAAATGGGGCGCACCCGTCTACGTGCGCCACGAGATCGTGCACAACAAATTCGTGGTGGACGGCTTGCGCGACCAGGGTGCCGTGTTCGTCGAGGAACTGTCCGAATGCCCCGATGACCGCCCGGTGATATTCTCGGCCCACGGCGTGCCCAAATCGGTCCCCAATGCGGCGCAGGCGCGCAACATGATCTATGTCGATGCGACATGCCCGCTGGTCAGCAAGGTCCACATCGAGGCCCAGCGCCACGCCGACGCGGGCCTGCAGATGATCATGATCGGCCACGAAGGGCATCCCGAAACCATCGGCACGATGGGGCAACTGCCGCAAGGCGACGTGCTGCTCGTCGAAACACCGCAGGACGTAGACCGGATCGAGGTCCGTAATCCGCACAAGCTGGCCTATGTCACGCAAACAACGCTCAGCGTGGACGACACCGCCGACATCGTCGCGGCCTTGCAGGCCCGGTTTCCAGGTATCATCGGGCCCCACAAGGAAGACATCTGCTACGCCACCACAAACCGACAGGAAGCGGTCAAGGCGATGGCCCCCAAGTGCGATGCGATGCTGGTCGTCGGTGCGCCCAATTCCTCGAACTCCAAGCGTCTCGTCGAAGTCGGGTCGCGCGCCGGCTGCGCCTATGCGCAGCTGGTCCAGCGCGCCGGTGATATCGACTGGCGCGCGCTGAGCGGCATCAGCAGCATCGGCATCACCGCCGGCGCGTCGGCACCCGAAGTGTTGATCAACGAAGTCATCGACGCTTTCAAGGCCCGCTTTGACGTGTCCGAGGAACTGGTCGAAACAGCCGTCGAAAACGTCGAATTCAAGGTCCCGCGCGTGTTGCGCACCCCCGCCTGAACCAAGCGCCTTGCAGTATTCGCGGATGCGGCTAGGCTGGCGGTATCGCACCGCTGCGGAGATTGCCTTGATCACGTTCCAGTTTCTCATCACGGCACTCGTCGTCGTCGTCGCTCCGGGCACCGGCGTGATCTACACCCTCGCCCTTGGCCTCGGCCAGGGGCGGCAGGCAGCGCTTTGGGCGGCTGTGGGCTGTACCTTCGGCATCGTGCCGCATCTGGCGGCGGCCACTCTGGGGCTGGCCGCAGTGCTGCACACCTCCGCGGTCCTCTTCACGGCTGTCAAATGGGCCGGCGTCGCCTACCTGCTCTATCTCGCATGGCAAAGCCTGAAAGAAGGCGGCGCGCTGAATGTCTCGGCCACCGACACACGGCAAAGCGGATGGATCATTGCGCGACGCGGGGCGCTGATCAACATCCTCAACCCCAAACTCTCGATCTTCTTCCTCGCGCTGCTGCCGCCGTTCCTGTCTGGCAACGCCGCGACCGCGACTGCCGAAATGGCGTTGATGGGCGCGATCTTCATGGGCCTTACCTTCGCGGTCTTCATGCTCTACGGCATCTTCGCCGCCGCCGCGCGCCGCTGGTTGCTCGGATCCGAACAGGTGATGGCATGGCTCGGGCGTTCGTTCGCCGCGATCTTTGCCGCACTTGCCGGACGGCTGGCGCTGGAACGCGCCTGACCCCCACGTTAACGGAGCCGTCCCACATGCATCCAATCCCCCGCACGCCCTTGCTTCTTGGCCTCGCCGGCGTGATCCCGTTTGTCTGGGGCGCTTTGACGCTGCTCAGCCCCGCCGCCGCTGATTTCGGGATCAGCGTTCTGGGTCCGCGTTTCATCGGGCCCTACGTCCAGCTTTTCTACGGCGCGATCATCCTGTCGTTCATGTCGGGCGTGCTCTGGGGCTTTGCGACCAAGGCAGAGAGCAACCAAGCCGCCACCGGCTATGTGCTCTCGGTCATCCCCGCGCTCTGGGCGTTCTTCATGACGGGCAACGGGCCGGTCAGCGCCAGCCTGAACCTGATCATCGGATTCGTCGGCCTGCTGCTGATCGATTTTTCATTCTGGACCTGGGGTCTCGCGCCGCAATGGTGGATGTCGCTGCGCATTTTGCTCACGGCAATCGTTGTGGCCTGCCTCGGCCTCACGGCCTACCTGTGAGCGATCCCGAAACGCTGCGCGTCTACGCCGCGAAACACGCCGATTATGCCACCCGCACGGACGATCACAACAAGACCGATCCCCTGCTTGCCGCCTTCATCGCGAATCTCGACAGCGGCGGGCGGGCGCTCGATCTGGGCTGCGGGCCGGGGGCGAGCGCTGCCGCGATGGCGCGCGCGGGCCTGCGCGTCACCGCCGTCGACGCGGTCGCCGAAATGGTCGCGCTCGCCGCACGACATCCCGGCGTCACCGCTCTGCAACAGCGGTTCGAAGACATCGACGGCACCGGTATCTACGGAGGGATCTGGGCCAACTTCAGCCTCCTGCACGCCGACCGCGCAGCCCTGCCTGACATTCTGGGTGCGCTGCACCGCGCTCTGGTCCCCAAGGGCCGCCTGCACATCGCAATGAAACTGGGCAACGGCACGCAGCGCGACAACCTCGGACGGCTGTACACCTACGTCACCGAGAACGAATTGCGCGGCCTGCTCGGCGGGGCTGGATTTACCATCACCGAAAAGGCGGAAGGGCGCGATAAGGGGCTGGACGGCACCTATGCGGATTGGATAGCACTCGCCGCATATGGCTAAGCTTTTCGCATACACTGACGGCGCCTGTTCGGGCAATCCCGGCCCCGGCGGCTGGGGCGCCCTGTTGCAGGCAATGGACGGCGACCGCGTCGTCAAGGAACGCGAACTCAAAGGCGGCGAAGCCAACACCACCAATAACCGCATGGAACTGCTGGCCGCCATCAACGTGCTGGAAACACTGGACCGCGCGACCGAGATCACCATCGTCACCGACAGCAACTACGTGAAAAACGGCATCACCGGCTGGATTCACGGCTGGAAGAAGAACGGCTGGAAAAACGCGGCGAAGAAACCCGTCAAAAACGTAGAGCTTTGGCAGCGCCTCGATGCCGCCAACGCCCGCCATTCGGTGACATGGGAATGGGTCAAGGGCCACGCGGGCCACCCCGAGAACGAGCGCGCGGACGAACTTGCCCGCGCCGGCATGGCACCATTCAAATCCAGATGATCCCCCTTGGCGGAGGTGCCATGACCCTTGTGAGCCTGCTCGATTATGCGTCAGTCATCGTGTTTGCCATCACCGGCGCGCTGGTGGCCAGCCGCGCGCAACTTGATCTGGTGGGGTTCATGTTCATCGCCTGCCTGACAGCCGTCGGCGGCGGCACGATCCGCGATCTGCTGCTCGACCGGAACCCTGTTTTCTGGATCGCCGATCCGTCCTATCTGGGTGCTGCGTCGCTCGCAGCGGTGGTCGTGTTTTTCTCGGCCCACCTGCTGGAAAGCCGCCGCCGCGCGATGGTCTGGCTCGACGCGCTTGCCTTGCCGGTGGCCGTCGGCGCCGGCGCGGGCGTCGCGCTCAATCTCGATCAGGGACCGGTGATCGTGGTCCTGATGGGGGTGGTTACAGGGTGCATGGGCGGTCTGATGCGCGATGTTGTGGTCGGCGACGTGCCCCTCGTGCTCAAACAGGGCGAGCTCTACGTCACCGCCGCGTTCGCCGGTGCCGCCACCGCCGTTCTGTTCACGATGTATCTGCCGCAGCACCCTTACGAATTGCTTGCCTGCGCTGCCGTCACCTTCGTGCTGCGCGCGGGATCGGTGCTTTTCGGTTGGAACCTGCCCGTCTACAAAAGCACACCACCCAAAAGCTGACGTCCAAGGGCCGTCAGCGCCGCCAGTGGAACGGCACGATGATCAGCGCCCCGATGGAGGCCGCGATTGCGTTCAAACCGGGCGACGCAAATCCGAAGCCGAACATCAACCGCACGAAATAGAACACGAACGCGCCGCCGACGCAGATGATGATCGACTGTAAAATGCCGTTATGGGTGAATTCCGTCTTTTCGGACAGATAGCCGACGATGCCCGCGATCACGACAGTACCGATCATGGTGGGAAACATGGGGTTGTTCCTTATATGAAAACCGTGCCAGTGGCGATCTGCGCGCCACGCTGAAACGCCTGCGCATCCTGCGCACCCTTGCCTGCCCTTTGCAATCGGGTCAGCCTCACGGCCCCCTCACCGCAGGCGATCTCCAGATCCGCGCTCAGCACCGCGCCCGGCGCACCGCTGCCAGAGGCAAGCGTACAGCCCAGAACCTTGATGCGCTGGCCCTCATGCTCGAACCACGCACCGGGAACCGGGGACAGCCCACGAATGCTGCGATCCACCTCTGCTGCGGGGCGGGTCCAGTCGATGCGCGCCTCCGCCTTGTCGATCTTCGCTGCATAGGTCACGCCCGCGTCCGGCTGTGGCTGCGGCGTCAGATCGTCCAGTGTGTCCAGCGCCTGCGTGATCAACCGCGCGCCCAGCGCGCTCAGCCGGTCGTGTAACTGTGCCGTGGTTTCCTGCGCGCCGATGTCGACCGCCTCGCGCAACAGGACCGGCCCGGTATCCAGTCCCGCTTCCATCTGCATGATGCACACCCCCGTCCGCGCGTCCCCCGCCATGATCGCGCGGTGGATCGGGGCCGCCCCGCGCCAGCGCGGCAACAGGCTCGCGTGGATGTTGAGACAGCCGCGCGCCGGCGCATCGAGAATTGCCTGCGGCAGGATCAGACCGTACGCCACCACCACCGCGACATCCGCCTGCAACGCCGCGAAATCCTTCTGCGCCTCGTCTGTTTTCAACGACACCGGGTGCCGCACCTCAAGCCCCAGCGCCTCGGCGCGGGCTTGCACCGGCGATGGTTTATCCTTTTTGCCGCGCCCCGCCGGGCGGGGCGGCTGCGAATAGACGGCAGCGATCTCATGACCCGCGTCCACCAAAGCCTCCAGCACCGGTACCGAGAACTCCGGCGTTCCCATGAAGATCACCCGCATATGCCGCCCCTCAGCCGTTTAATTTGCGCGCACGGCGCAAAAGCATGTCGCGTTTGACCTTGCCCAGCCGGTCAATATACAGTTTGCCGTCCAGATGGTCGATCTGGTGCTGCACGCTGGTCGCATCAAGCCCCACGAAATCGCGTTCCACCTCCGCGCCACTCTCGTCAAGATACCGCACGCGCACGCCGCGCGGACGGCTGACCCTGGCGGAGACACCCGGCAAACAGGGCGAGGCTTCTTCGTGCACGTTCATGATCGCGGACGCGTCTATGACCTTCGGGTTCGCCAGCCTGATCCGCGTGTCGCGCGCCTCCGACGTGTCGACCACAGCAAGCCGCAGCATCACGCCGATCTGCTGCGCACCCAGACCCACGCCCGGCATTGCATCCATCGTGTCGATCATGTCCTGCCAGATCCGTCGCACCTCATCCGTCACGGCTTCCACCGGTGCCGCCGCCGTGCGCAGCCGCCTGTCCGGCCACTGCAGGATCGGGCGCACCGTCATTCGGCCTGCTCCTGATACACCGCCTCAAGCGCCGCACGCGTATCCGCATCAAGGTGGTCGAATGTCACCACCCCGTCGAGATGGTCCAGCTCGTGCTGCACGCACACAGCTCCGAACCCTTCAAAACTCTGCACAAACCGCGCCCCGTTCAGGCCGGTCCACACCATCTGCACCTGCGAGGGCCGCGACACATCTGCGCTAACGCCCGGTATGCTCAGACAGCCTTCGCTATTGCTCACCCGCTCTTCGCCGACTTCCTGCAACATCGGATTTATGCACACCAGCGGATCCGGCTTGCCCTCTTTCCAGCCCGCGTCCATCACGAACATCCGAATCATCGCGCCGACTTGCGGACCGGCAAGGCCGCGACCGGGCGCGGCATACATCGTCTCAAGCATTTCGGCGGCCAGCGTCTCGATCTCGGGCGTGATCGCGGCCACTGGCGCGCAGATCTCCATCAGGCGCGGATCGGGCCACTGGACGATGGGCAGAACGCTCATCCGCGCGCCAGCTCGCGTTTGAACTTCACCATCTTGCGGGTGATCATCTGTCGCCGCAGCGGCTTGAGATGGTCGATGAACAGCTTGCCGTCCAGATGGTCGATCTCGTGCTGCACACACGTCGCCCACAGCCGGTCCATCCCCTCGCGCCGCTCATGTCCGTCGCGGTCGATCCAACTTACCTCGACCTCGGCAGGGCGCGTCACATCGGCGAACTGTTCGGGCAGGCTCAGACACCCTTCCTCGTAGGTGTTCGACTCTTCCGACGTCGCCACGATCTGCGGATTGAACATGATCATCGGGCGCGGCTTCTCGCCTTCCTCCTTGACGCAATCAAGCACGATGAGGCGGCTCAGCACACCGACCTGCGGTGCGGCAAGGCCGACACCGGGCGCGTCATACATCGTCGCAAGCATGTCATCGGCCAGACTGCGCAGATCATCGGTCAGATCCTCTACGGGCGCGCAGTGTTTCTTCAACCGTGGGTCGGGGTGATATAGAATTGGGCGTTTCATGGGGTTCATGTAGGACACCGCATCGCGCCTCGCAAGCGGGGCTTGCACATAAGGCGGCAGCGGGTAGGTTTGCGGCAACATCAGACAGGAGATCACACATGAGCTTTGACACCCCGATCGAACGGCGCGGCACCCACTGCGTGAAGTGGGACGCGATGGCAAAGCTCTACGACGTGCCCGCCGATACCGGTATTCCGATGTGGGTCGCGGATATGGATTTCGCCACCGCACCGGTGGTGCAAAAGGCCGTGCAGGACATGGCCGATCACGGCGTCTACGGCTATTTCGGCGACGACAGCGCCTACCGCGCCGCAATCCAGTGGTGGATGACGGAACGCCACGGCTGGGATCTGGATCCCGCTCATATCTTTACCACGCACGGGTTGGTCAACGGCACCGCGATGTGCGTCGATGCCTTCACCGAACCCGGCGACGGTATCGTCCTGTTCACCCCGGTCTACCACGCCTTCGCCCGCGTGATCTCGGCAGCGGGACGGCGCGTCGTCGAATGCGAAATGGTGCAGGAAAACGGCCGCTACAAAATGGATTTCGACGCCTACGACGCACAAATGACCGGCAGCGAGAAAATGGTCATCCTCTGCTCTCCGCACAATCCCGGCGGCTGCGTCTGGAGCCGCGAAGAACTGCGCGCCGTCGCGGATTTCGCCAAGCGCCACGATCTGGTGCTGGTATCGGACGAGATCCACCACGATCTGGTGATGCCGGGACACACCCACACCCCGATGAGCTTGATCGAAGGGATCGAGGACCGTCTGGTGATGATGACCGCCACCACCAAGACATTCAACATCGCCGGCTCGCATTCGGGCAACGTGATCCTCGCCGACCCGGACCTGCGCGCGAAATTCGGCGCCCGCATGGCCGCGCTCGGCCTTTCCGCCAACAGCTTCGGCTTGTTCATGGCCACGGCAGCCTATTCGCCCGAAGGGGCGCAGTGGGTCGACGATCTCGTGCAATACCTAGACGGCAACCGGCGCCTGTTCGACACGGCGGTCAATGCCATTCCGGGCCTCACGTCAATGCCGCTGGCGGCTACCTATCTGGCCTGGGTCGACTTCAAGGATACCGGCATGACCCGCGAAGAATTCACCAGTCGCGTCGAGCAAGGGGCCGGCATCGCCGCAAACCACGGGCCGACCTTCGGCAGTGGCGGCGACAGCTTCCTGCGCTTCAACTTTGCGACACCGCGCGCGCGGGTACAGGAAGCCTGCGACCGACTGACCGAGGCGTTCAAGGATCTACAGTAACCGGGCTGCGTGGTGTCTTGGGCGCGTCACGCGTCTTGGGCACCCGTTCGGCTGACGTCGCGCTATCTGCGTCCCTCGTGCCGCTGAAACGCCTGAAGCTGGTCCATCTCCGGCACTGCGGCATAGTTTACCGATGGCGCACGTCGAACAACGAAACTGCGCTCTGACATCGCCGTCTCGCAGCGTCGGATCGCATATTGTCCAAGATGCTCTGTACCGTCGTACAGATCGACCAGACCTGACAGCACCGGCACAAGATCTGCCGTAACGGCGAAACCGCCATCCCAGATCCGCAAAACCGGAAACACGGCTTCGCCCGCCTTGACGGAACACGCGCGGGGCCGCGTTCGCGATGACAGACCCGTGCGCGCTGAGGGCTGAAATCCGTTGGGAAGGAAAATATCCATGCGTCGATCCTCCGGGTGTTGGACTCCACGCTCGGCCATAACGCTGCGAAAATCAATGGTTTTCTAGGGCATCCTCGGCGTTGTGCAAATTTGCACCCGCTGTGCGCGGTGACGTCCCTGTAACTTCAGGCGATCTGCCCTATCTCGAAATCAACGGTACGATTGACGGAAGGGAATACACATGGGAATGCTGATCGACGGCGAATGGCACGACAAAGGGTACGACACCGAGAAATCTGATGGAAAGTTCGAGCGTGACGACGCAAAATTTCGCAATTGGATCACCGCCGATGGCAGTGCCGGTCCCTCGGGTGATGCCGGGTTCAAGGCCGAGGCGGGCCGCTACCACCTCTACATCAGCCACGCCTGCCCCTGGGCGCATCGCACCATGGTTTTCCGCACGCTCAAAGGGCTGACCGATCTCATCGACGTGTCGGTCGTACATCCGGACATGCTTGGCGAGGGCTGGACCTTCGACACCGATTTCGAGGGGGCCACGGGGGACCGTCTGTTCGGCCTGCCCTTCGCACGCGATCTCTATACCCGCGCCTTGCCTGACTTTACCGGTCGCGTGACCGTTCCGATACTATGGGACAAGGAGCGCGGCACAATCGTGTCGAACGAATCTTCGGAAATCATCCGCATGTTCAACACCGCCTTCGACGGGATCACCGGCAATACGGACGATTTCTATCCCGCGGAACTGCACAAAGAAATCGAGGCGGTGAACGCGCGAATCTACGACACGGTCAACAATGGCGTCTACAAAGCCGGGTTCGCCACCACACAAAAGGCTTATGACGACGCGGTTGGGCCGCTCTTCGACAGTCTCGACTGGATCGAAGGCATCCTCGGCGACAACCGGTATCTCACCGGCGACCGCATTACCGAAGCAGACTGGCGCTTGTTCACCACTCTGCTGCGCTTTGATCTGGTCTACCACCAGCACTTCAAATGCAACCGGCGCCGGATCATCGACTACCCCAACATCTGGGCCTTTACCCGCGAATTATATCAATGGGACGGCATCGCCGACATCGTCGATTTCGATCACATCGTGCGCCACTATCATTACAGCCATGAGACGATCAATCCGCACAGGATTATCCCGATCAACCCGCAAATCGACTGGATGGCACCGCACGACAGGGGGTGACATTCCTTAACCCGCGCTGAGTTCCTGACCGTAATACGCCACCAGTGCCGCCAGATCTTCTGGCGGTGTACCGCTTTGCACAAAAGCGCGCGCATTCGCGGAATGGGCAAAAATCGACCCGTCCGAGAAAAAGCTGGTGTTGGTCACAAAGATCACCCGCGCCTTGGGTTGCCGGTAATTCGCGTAATCCGCAATCGCCAGGGCGGACCCGTCCTCGATCACCAGATCGAGAATGATGATATCGACGGTATGGTCCGACAGATGCGCGACCGCTGCCTGCTGGCTCGCCGCATAGGCACATTCCATCCCCTGACGTTCAAGATGCCGCAGCCATACTTTCGCCAGCTCCGGAGAGCTTTCGACGATCAGTACCCGCGTAGTCTGGACCATGTTCTGTGTCATCCGAAGCCCCCTTGGCTCCTTGAGGCTTCGTCAGATTTAGTTAACAAATCCCTAACGAATCCACTCGGCATTTGTCATTATAACGCACGAACGGACCATGCGCCATTTTCCGCTTTCGAAAGGGCCTGAATGGGCTATTTTCGGCCAACACCACAACCCTTGAGTATACCCCTTGACCCTACGGAAAAAAGATCACGGCGGTGGGCTGGATGCGGCAGCAGACCGGTACGGCGGTATCCGCGCGGACTGGATCGATCTGTCCACCGGCATCAATCCTGTCGCCTACCCGGTACCCACATTGCCAGCGGATGCATGGACGGCGCTGCCAGATACCGCTGCACAACACGCGCTGAGCGCGGCGGCTCGGCGGTTCTGGCGCATACCAGATGCGGCGGCGGTTCTGGCGACGCCGGGCGCATCCGCCCCGATCGCGATGATACCGAGCCTGCGACCCGCCGCAAGCGTCCAGATCGCCACGCCCACCTATAACGAACACGCCGCCGCTTTTGCGCAAGCAGGCTGGCGCACCGCATCCGACCCCGCCGAGGCCGGCGCGCAGGTGATCGTACACCCCAACAACCCCGACGGGCGCATCTTCAGCGCGGATGATCTGCACGCCCCCCTGCAAATCATCGACGAAAGTTTCTGCGATGTGATGCCACGGGCTTCCTTGATCGCACGGGCGGAACAAGGCAACACCCTGATCCTCAAAAGCTTCGGCAAGTTCTGGGGGCTGGCGGGCCTGCGCCTCGGCTTTGTCATCGGTACGTGCGAGCTGGTGTCGGACCTGGCCGCGATGCTTGGCCCTTGGCCGGTCGCAGGCCCGGCGATCGAAATCGGAACCCGCGCCCTGAACGATCCGGAATGGGCCGCGCGCACCCGCACCCGTCTCGTCACGGACGCGGCCCACCTCGACGGGCTGTTCTGCTCCGCTGGCGCAGAACCGCTCGGCGGCACGACACTGTTCCGGCTCTACAACGTGGCGGACGCGGTCCAATGGCAGGACCGTCTCGCACGGCATCACATCTGGACGCGGGTCTTCCCCTATAACCCACGGTGGCTGCGCATCGGACTGCCCCCGCCCCACGGCTGGAACAGGCTCGAAAGCGCGCTGGCATGAGCACCGCCGCCAGCCTTGTCATCGCTTTGCTGCTGGACGCCGCGCTGGGAGAGCCGCGCTGGCTCTGGTCACGACTGCCGCATCCGGCAGTCCTGATGGGACGCGCCATCGCCGGTCTTGATCGCCGCCTCAACCACGGGGGCAACCGTCTGGCCAAGGGCGCAGCAGCACTCCTGTTGCTGACCACCGGCGCGGCCCTACTGGGTACGGGTCTGGCGCAGGCAGGCCCGGTGGTGGAAACAGCCGTCGCCGCGATCCTTCTCGCGCAGCGGTCGCTGGTGCAGCATGTGCGCGCGGTCGCCGACGGCCTGCGCGTCTCGCTGCAGGATGGCCGCCGCGCCGTGGCGATGATCGTCAGCCGCGACACCGCCGCGATGGACCGATCCGCCGTTGCCCGCTCCGCAATCGAAAGTGCGGCGGAAAACCTGTCGGACGGCGTGATCGCACCCGCCTTCTGGTTCCTCATCGGCGGGCTCCCCGGGCTGCTGGTCTACAAGACCGTCAACACAGCAGACAGCATGATCGGATACCGTACCCCGGCGTACGAACACTTTGGAAAACCCGCCGCACGCCTGGACGATCTACTCAACTGGATACCGGCGCGCCTGACCTGCGCCCTCATTGGGGTGCCGGCAGGTGTCGCGCATGCGTGGCGCGGTATCGTGGCGGATGCACGGCTGCACCGCTCGCCCAACGCGGGCTGGCCGGAGGCGGCGATGGCGCGCGCCATTGGTGTGGCGCTTGCCGGTCCGCGCGCCTATGATGGGCAGATGCACGATTTCCCTTGGGTCGGCGGCGCGGGGGCGCGCGTCATCGGACCAGCGCAGATCGACGCCGCCATACGCCATCTCTGGATCGCGTGGGCACTCGCTATGGGGCTGGCGATGGCGCTTGCCCTTTTCTGACAGGACCAGACCAAGGAATTTACATGCGCTCCATACTTATCGCCGCGACTCTGAGCCTCGCATCCACCCTCGCATCGGCGCAAGTGCCCTGCGGCGGCTCTTTCCCCGAATTCATCGACGGCCTCAAATCAGAAGCCACAGCACGCGGCCTCGACGCCACCACAAGCGACCGCTTCTTCGCAAGCGTCCGTCCCGATCCCGCGGTACTGCGGGCCGATGCGGCGCAGGGCGTGTTCCAGCGCCCGTTCATCGACTTTTCCCGTCGCCTCATTTCCGCGGACAGGATCACCCGCGGTAAACGCAACGGTCAGAAATACGACGCGATCTTTGACCGGATCGAAAGCACCTACGGCGTGGACCGTGGCGTTCTGCTGGCCTTCTGGGCGTTCGAAACCGACTACGGCGCGTTTCAGGGCGATTTCAATACGGCCAATGCGCTCGTCACCCTCGCGCACGACTGCCGACGCCCCGAACTGTTCCGCCCGCAGATTTTCGCCGCAATCGAACTGTTCGCACGCGGTGATTTCGATCCGACGACAACAACGGGTGCATGGGCGGGCGAGATCGGCATGGTCCAGATGCTCCCCCGCGACATTCTTGAAAACGGCACCGACGGCGACGGCGACGGGCGCGTCACCCTCAAAACCTCAGTGCCCGATGCCCTGATGTCGGGGGGCAAGATGCTCTCGGCGCTGGGCTGGCGCGCGGGAGAGCCCTGGATCGACGAGGTGCGCCTGCCCGATAGCTTCGATTGGTCCCTGACCGGGCTGGAAACCACCAAAACAGGCGCCGAATGGGCCGCGCTGGGCGTCGCCCCGCGCGATGGCAGCTTGGCCGAAGCCCTGCCCGCCTCACTCATTCTGCCGCAGGGACGCGGCGGCCCGGCTTTCATCACATACCCCAACTTCCGGGTCTATTTCGAATGGAACCAAAGCTTTACCTACGTTCTGACCGCCGCGTATTTCGCCACACGGCTGCAAGGCGCGCCAGTCTACGACGCGGGCACGTCCGAAACCGGCCTGGACGGCGACCAGATGAAAGCATTGCAAACCAAGCTTGCCGCGCGCGGCTATGACGTGGGCGAGATCGACGGCATTCTGGGGGCGAAATCCCGTCAGGCGATCCGCGCCGAACAACAGCGTCTCGGCCTGCCCGTCGATGCATGGCCCACTCCCGCCCTCCTGTCCCAACTCTGACCAGAAAAGGAGCCGTCAATGGCACTCAAGACAACCGCCGCAGAAATGGTCGCCAAGGCCCGCGCGCGCATCGAGGAAATCGAAACGACAGACGCCATCGCGATGGTCGATGACCCGAACGTGCAGATCGTCGATCTGCGCGACCCGCGCGAGCGTGAGCGCACCGGCTTTATCCCCGGCAGCTTTCACTGCCCGCGCGGTATGCTGGAATTCTGGGTCGATCCCGACAGCCCGTATTTCAGGGATATCTTCGCGCAGGACAAGAAATTCGTCTTTCACTGCGCCTCGGGCTGGCGCTCGGCCCTGTCCGTGGCAACCTTGCAGGACATGGGCTTTGAGGCGGCGCACCTGAAGGACGGTTTCGGCGGCTGGGAGAAAGCCGGTGGCCCGATCGAACACAAGAAGCCACAATAGCGCCTAGGCGACCAGCTTTTCGGCCTTCTTCAGATCGACCGACACAAGCTGGCTGACCCCCTGTTCGGCCATCGTGACGCCGAACAGGCGGTCCATCCGCGCCATAGTCACCGCATGGTGCGTGATGATCAGGAATCGGGTGTCCGTTTGTCGGCACATCTCGTCCAGCAGATCACAGAACCGCGTGACGTTCGCGTCGTCCAGCGGCGCATCGACTTCGTCGAGCACACAGATCGGCGCCGGATTGGCCAGAAACACCGCAAAGATCAGCGCCATCGCCGTCAACGTCTGCTCCCCGCCCGACAACAGGCTCAGCGTACTCAGCTTCTTTCCCGGCGGCTGGCACATGATCTCAAGGCCCGCCTCCAGCGGATCGTCGCTTTCCACCATCACCAGATTCGCTTCACCACCGCCGAACAGATGGGTGAACAGCAGCGAAAAGTTGCTGTTCACCTGCTCGAACGCCGTTAGCAGACGTTCGCGCCCCTCGCGGTTGAGGCTGGCAATACCCGCACGCAGGGTCTTGATCGCCTCTTCCAGATCGGTCTTTTCGGAAACGAGAGTATCATGCTCCTCCTGGACCTCACGGGCATCCTCGTCCGCGCGCAAATTGACAGCGCCCAACGCTTCCCGTTGCCGCTTGAGCCGGTTCACATCCGCTTCCAGCGTGTCCGCGCCCGGCATCTGATCGGGGTTCACATCCAGCCGCGTGAGTAATTGGTTCGGCGTCAGATGCTGGTCCTCGCCGATCCGTTCGGCGGCGGCGGCGGCGGTTTCCCTGGCCGCATCGCTGCGCGCTTCGGATCGCGCGCGCGCCTCGCGGGCCTCGGATGCCGCGCGCTCCGCCTCACGCTCGGCCAGCGTCGTGTCGCGCAACGTCTGCTCGGCCACACTCAGCGTATCGGCGGCGGCCGCGCGCCGTGCCTCGGCCTGCGCTATCTGCTGGCTCAGCGCGTCACGCTGCGCGGCAAGCTCCGCCGGAACGGCCTGCGCCGCCTCGAGGTCCGCCTCGGACGCCTGTTTGCGTGCCACCAACTCGGCGCTGCGCTTTTCCGCAGTCTCCAGACGGTGCCGCCATCCACTTAATTCCTTAGTCACCTCCTGCGTCCGTTTCAGCCGCACCTCGCCCTCGCGCCGCATTTCGTCGTGGGCGGACCGGCGCGACATCATCGTGATGCGCGCGGCCTCGACCGTCAGGCGCAGATCCTCGATGGCATGGCGTGCCTCCGTCAGATCGCCCAGTTCTGTCAAAGCGCGCTCGGCCTCAAGCACCCGCGCACGCGCGGCCATCGCCTCTTCCTCGTGGCGCGTCACCGCAAGGCCAAGGGACTCCAACCGCCCTTGCGCCAAATTCCGGTCCGCCTCCGCACGGCTCAACGCGCGGCCCGCATCGGCGACGGCACGGTCGGCATCCCGCCGCGCGGCCCGCGCCGCCTTGTCTGTTTCGGTCTGCTCGACCAGCAGCGCGCTGAGGCTCTCATGCGCCGCCCGCGCTCCTTCCGCGCGGTTGTTCGCCTGCTCCAGCCCCTGTTTGAGCGTTTCAAGCCGGTTCAGCTGTTGCAACCGCAACGCGGCGGCCGAAGGCGCATCCTCTGCCCAGGCCCGCAGCCCGTCCCAGCGCCACAAATCACCCTCGGGCGAGACCAGCCGCTGACCGGGCTTCAGCGTGGCCTGCAACCGGGGCCCTGCATCCGCATCGACAAGACCAACCTGCCCCATCCGCCGCGCCAGAACATCGGGGCACGACACATGGTGCGTCAGTGGGGTGACCCCCTCCGGCAACGGCTGCGCCACGTCATAGGGCGGCAGCACGGACCACCCCGACGGCCCGTCGGCATCGACCTCGGGCGCGCGCAGATCATCGGCAAGGGCGGCGCCCAACGCCTTCTCGAACCCATGCTCCACCTGCAACCGGTCGAGGATCTGCCCGCCCTCCGCGGTGTCGCGCTCCAACAGCTTCGCAAGTGCTGTCGTCTCGGCGCGCAACGCGTTCATCTCGCCCTCCGCCTGCGACCGCTCGCCGCGCGCATCCGCTTCGCGCGCCTGGGTTTGCGCGCGCTGCTCCTCTGCCGCGTTCAGCGCGGCTTCCGCCGCTTCGGCGCTGGCCACGGCAGCACCTTCATCCGCCTGCGCCGTCTCGAAATCCGAACCGGCTCTGGCCAGCGCCGCCGTGCTTGACGCCACGGCCTCGCGCGCCCGTACCGCTTCGGCTTCGGACCTGTCCCGCAACTTGCGATTGTCGTCCAACAGCCGTTCCGCTGAACCATACCGCGCGGCAAGCCGTGCCACATCCTCCGTTTGCTGGGCCAGATCCGCCTCGCGCGCCTGCAAAACGCCCGCCGCCTCGCGTGCGGCCTGCGCTGCCGCTTCCAGCGCCGCATCATGGCCCACGCCCGCTTTCTCAAGCGCGCGCGCCTCCCACTGCAGCCGCTCAATCGTCTCGTCCGCATCCTTGTTCAGTCCGGCCTCGCGCTCGATATCACGGGCAAGCTGCGCAATGCGGCTTTCCAGCGTGTCGATCTGCGACCGGGCGCGCGCCTCCTGGTCGCTGAGCGTATCACGCTGGACAGTCAGCCGCTGCACGACCGCCGCCGCAATCGCGTCTTCCTCGCGCAGCGCCGGCAACGCGTCCTCGGCGGTCTGGCGCGCCTTCGCACTGGTGCGCACCTGACCCTCGGCCTGTGCGGTGGCCGTCACCCGGCCGCGCAACTCATCCTCGGCTCGCGCGCGCGCATCATCCGCCTCGCGCCAGCGGCGATACAACAGCATGCCTTCCGTCCGCCGCAACCGGTCCCCGATCTCGCGGTAGCGCGCCGCCTGACGGGCCTGCCGCGCAAGCTGCGCAAGCTGCGCAGCCAACTGTTCGATCACGTCGTCGACCCGCGCCAGATTGGTCTCGGCCCCGTTCAGCTTCAGCTCCGCTTCATGCCTGCGCGCATAGAGCCCAGAAATCCCTGCCGCCTCCTCGAGGATCCGACGGCGGTTCTTCGGTTTGGCGTTGATTAGCTCAGAGATCTGGCCCTGCCGCACCAGCGCCGGGGAATGCGCGCCGGTGGAGGCATCCGCAAACAGCATTTGTACGTCGCGCGCACGCACGTCCTTGCCCGCCGCCTTGTAGGCACTGCCGACGTCCCGTGTGATCCGCCGCACGATTTCCAGTTGGTCCGCGTCGTTGAACCCCGCCGGGGCCAGACGCTCGGAATTATCAATGTGCAATGACACTTCGGCAAAGTTTCGCGCGGGTCGCGTGGACGCACCGGCAAAGATCACGTCCTCCATCCCGCCGCCGCGCATCGCGGTGGGCCGGTTTTCCCCCATCACCCATCGCAACGCCTCAAGCAGATTGGATTTGCCACATCCGTTCGGCCCGACAACGCCGGTCAGCCCGTCCGCGATGACAAGATCGGTCGGGTCCACGAAGCTTTTGAAGCCTGTAAGCCTGAGTTTGGAAAAGCGCATGGTCCGCCTTGGCGCGTGATTCTCGATTGGCCGTCAGCGTTGCGGTTTCGGCGGCCTCGTGTCAACCGCCAGACACAACAGACAGCATGACACGGCAAGTTATCCCCAACATATTGCGGTTACAGCGGCGCGCAATCCAACGCGACAGTGCTACCCCCCAACGCCCCAAGGGCGGAACCGGTAACAGTTGCGCAAGCCAGCCCTGCAGGTGCACCCCCTGCAGGACGACGCCGATTCTTGCCGCAGTCAAGAATCCCCGTTGCCTGCGCCTGATCGCCGCGCACCTCACGCACTTCACAACCGCTGACCATCGCCATCGCCCGCGCCGCCCGCGCGCGGATCGGACCAAAGCGGGGGGCGTATTCGGGAGTGGTGCGGATCGCCTCGGCCAATTCATCGCGCACGCGCACATCGAAGGTCGACCCATCTACGGTCACTGTCGTAGCGGGCAGGCCGCGAAAATCCGGCCCCGCCGTGTTGCAGGCGGCGGTGAACAAACATAGGGCGAGGCTTGCGACGGTGACGCGGTGCATGAAACGAGTGTTCAGGTCTTTCGTTAACACTTCGTGAACGGCGCGGCCTCATGCGCAATCGTGGGCAGCCTTGATGAACCGCCGAACCGGTCATATAAATTGACCAATACAGAGGACCCGCCATGCCCTTCCGTCCCGTCAGCCCCGAAAAACTCTCTGCCGCCGTTGTCCGGCAGGTCGAAGAGTTGATCCTGCGTGGTATCCTGCGCCCCGCAGAGCGGCTGCCCTCCGAGCGTGAATTGGCCGAACGGCTGGGCGTCTCGCGCCCGTCCCTGCGCGAAGCCATCGCGCAGTTGCAAAGCACGGGCCTGCTGACCACGAAACCGGGCGCCGGCGTCTATATCGCGGATGTCCTCGGCTCGGCCTTTTCGCCCTCGCTGATCGCGCTGTTCGGTCGCCACGAGGAGGCCGCGATAGACTATCTGTCGTTTCGCCGCGACATGGAGGGGCTGGCCGCCGAACGTGCCGCACGGCTGGGATCGGACACCGATCTGCAGGTGGTCAGCACCGTGTTTCACAAGATGGAAGCAGCCCACGGCACCGCCACTCCCGAAGAAGAAGCCGCGCTTGATGCGCAGTTTCACATGGCCATCATCGAGGCGAGCCACAACGTCGTGATGCTGCACATGATGCGGTCCATGTACGAACTGCTGCGCGGCGGCGTTTTCTACAACCGCCAGGTCATGTTTCGGCAGCAGACCACCCGGTCCGTTCTGCTCGAACAACACCGCGCCATTCACGACGCGCTTATGGCCCGCAACGCCGACGCGGCGCGACAGGCGGTGGAGGCGCACATGGGCTTTGTCGAACGCTCACTTCTGGATCAACAGCGCGCGGACCGTCACGAGGAAATTGCCCGCCAACGGCTCGATCACGAGATAAAAGGCTAGCCCCGAACCAAAAAACCCCGACGCAGGCGCCGGGGTTTTCTAGATCGAGTTTTTGCGGCTTAGTGAAGCTTGGCGTCAACCTCGGCGATGCCCGCATCAATCAGCTTGTTGCCTTCGGCCGCGGTCATCTGCTTGGCCAGCACATCACGTGCGGCGGCAATGGCAATGGCAGCGGCCTGATCGCGGACTTCCTTGATCGCGGCAGCTTCCGCAGACCCGATCTGCTCTTCCGCGGCGGCCATGCGACGGTCCACCGATTTGCGCAGGTCATCGCGGGCTTTCTCGGCAGCGCCCGCCGCTTCTTCCTTGGCCGTCGCGACGATGCGGTCGGCCTGTTCCTGCACGTCCTTCTGCTTGCGCTCGTAAGAGGCCAGCAGCGTCTGTGCATCCTCGCGCAGCTTGCGCGCTTCTTCGAGTTCGGATTTGATCCCGTCCGCACGCTTGTCCAGCATCCCCGCCAACAGGCTTGGCACGTTGAAATAGAACAGAACCGCGATGAACAGAAGGAACGCCAGCAACACGATGAAATCGGTGTTGGAAAGCGAGAAGAACACGTCGCCAGCCGCGAAAGCGGGCGTCGCGGCAAGCAGAGCGGCGATGGATGTCAGTGTGAAACGCATATCACTTATCCTTTCATCCGGGCGGTCACAGCGGCATTGACGGCTTTGGCATCCGCCTCGCCCCCGAGCACTGCGATGATTTCTTTTGCGGTATCCTTGGCGACCGTTTTCACGTTCTCCAACGCACCGGCGCGGATTTCGGCGATGGCTTTCTCGGATTCGGCGGTCTTGGCGGAAATCTCGGCATCCGCCTTTTCGATCGCCACGTCCAGATCGCCCTGAATATCGGCCTGTGCGGCTGCAATGATGCGCTGCGCCTCGGCGCGGGCATCCAGCAACGCCTGGTCATAGGCCGCTTCGGCATCGACTGCCTTGGCCTTCAGATCCTCGGCGGCGGCGATATCGTTGGTAATGCTGCCCTGACGTTCCGCCAGAATGGCAGCGATGCGCGGCAGGGCCACGCGTGACAGGATGAAATAGATTGCGATAAGCGCGACCACGAGCCAGAAGATCTGGTTTCCCCAAGTGGAGAAATCCAGCTGTGGCATACCGGCATTGCCGTCAGCCGAATGCTCGGCCACGCCTACGGCGTCCGCCAGACCATCGCTGTGTGTGGTTTCAGTTGCCATCATGGCCTCCTGTCAGAACATTCAATCCAATGGGCGATGCACGCTGCGCACCGCCCAATGCGTAAGGAATAAAAGTCGGACGCTTAGACGGCGAACATCAGCAGCAGGGCGACGAGGAACGAGAAGATCCCCAGAGCTTCTGCGAAAGCGATACCGATGAACAGTGTTGCAGTCTGCGATGCAGCTGCGGAGGGGTTGCGCAATGCGCCTGCCAGAAAGTTGCCGGCCACGTTGCCGACACCGATCGCGGCTGCGCCGGAACCGATTGCTGCCAGACCTGCGCCGATGTGTGCGAGTTCGCCTTCCATGTGAATTCTCCTTACGATTGGAAGTTGAGTAGATAGGGCGGAAATGCTCCCGCCGTCGTTAGTGACCTGGATGCAGTGCGTCCTTGAGGTACACGCATGTCAGAATGGTGAAAACATAGGCCTGGATGAAGGACACGAGGACCTCAAGGCCGTACATCGCCGTGATCGCGACGACTGAAACGGGGCTGATGACTGCAATCGCGGCAAAGCCCGCGAACACCTTGATCACCGCGTGACCCGCCATGACGTTGCCGGCAAGACGAATGGAGTGGCTGACCGGACGCACGAAATACGAGATCAGCTCGATGATCGCCAGAACAGGGCGCAGTGCCAGGGGCGCGGAAGCCACCCAGAACAGACCGAGAAAAGCAGCACCGTTCTTGATAAAACCCAAAATCGTCACGGTCAGGAACACCGCCATCGCCAGAACGACCGTCACCGCAAAGTGGGACGTGGGCGTGAACGCCGTCGGGATCAGACCAAGAAAGTTCGCGCAGACGATGAACATGAACAGCGTCATGATGTAAGGGAAATACTTGACCCCCTCCTTGCCGCAAATGTCTTCGACCATCTTGTAGACGAAGCCATAGGCAAGCTCGGCAATCGATTGCATCCGGCCCGGAACGACCGCGCGCTTGGAGGTGCCCAGCACCAGAATGGCGAACACCGCCAGCACCGCAAGGCCAGTCCACAACGCCGCGTTGGTGAAGGTGAACCAGCTTACGATACCGTCACCGCCCAGCGGGCTCACGATGAACTGGTCCATCGGGTGAAAGACCAGACCGCCTTCTTCCGCGCCTTGTGCTTCTGTTGCCATCTCAGGGCCCCTTCACTCTGTCACCCGTTGTTGGGTGGATTGTTCTCGTCGGCAGGCTCATCCAACCGCTTGTCCTGCATCTCCTGCGCGGAGCGCAGCATCGTCTTCACACCCGCCGCAAGACCCAGCATCACGAACAACACCATGAATATCGGCAGGGTGCCAAACAGCAGATCCAGCCCGTATCCGATGCCGAAACCGATCCCCAGACCGGCCACGAGTTCGATCACCATGCGCCAGGCCATATTGGCCTGCGAGTAGTGCTCATCCGCGCGGGGCTTGGGCGCAAGGGTGCCTCTCGCCGCAGCAATCCGCGCCTCGATCGCTTCCATTTCTTTCTTGCGATCGTGGTCTTCCATGCGCATGCCCCGTTGGGATGTCTTGCGCAGTAGCTACTGCGCGGGCACGGCGGAGTCAACGCAGGGGTTTTCGCATGTAACTCCATGATATTTAACAATTTCAAAAATGCCGCTTCGGGCAAATCGGCGCAGATCCTCGATATTCGCACCCGATGAGCCCGCTGTGCTTATTCAACCATCCGGTTGAGAATTGTCTGTGCACCCCCGTGGGGGCCGCTTCCCTTGACCCCGCGCAGACGCTAATACGGATCAACATGATCGCTTCGCTGGACACCACATTTTCGGCCCTTGCCGACCCGACGCGCCGCGCCATCCTCGCGATGCTGCTCGAAGACGATATGGCCGTGACGGACGTGGCCCACCCGTTCGACATGTCGCTCGCGGCGATCTCGAAACATCTCGGCGTTCTGACGGCGGCGGGCCTGATCACTCAGGAAAAACGCGGTCGTGTGAAATGGTGCAAGCTCGAACCGGACGCCCTGCGCGCGGCATCGGTTTGGATGCAGGGGTTCGGGCAATTCGAGCCCGTGAACCTCGACGCCTTCGAACGCTTTCTCAAGGCCGAACTGCCGGATCGCGACACCCCCACGGACCTCGGCGGCTGAAAGAAAACGGGAGCGGCCAAACTGGCCACTCCCGTCTTCGTTTATTCTACGTCAGTAAGCTTGTGTCAGAGTACGAATTGAACAATTGCCAAAACAATTACGACAAGGCCGACAAGATAAATGATGCCACGCATGGTATTCTCCTTCTGATATTATTCAAAAACTCAAGACCGGGGTCAAACAACCCCAAGCAGACGCAGGATAAAGATCACGACGACCACGAGGCCGACTATATAGATGATACTGCGCATGTAAGTGTCCTTCGAGCTTATTGACTTGCTGACTAACGCGAGCTTACACGATCCGGTTCCCGAACGCGTGAATTATATTTCAAGCCGCACGATGGTCCCTCGCCGCGTCATCGTCGCGCAGCAGCAAAACCAGCGCGGTAATGGTCAAAATGACACCTCCCGTGATCAGAAGCGGCGGTAACCCGTGGCCCAGCGCCGCTTCCCATCCGATCACCCAACTGGGAACCAGATAGGTATAGGCCATCACCTTTGCGCTTGGCAGCCGCAGGGTGGCGAACTGCAACAGCACAAAGGTCGATGCACTGGCCGCAAGCGCGACATAGAGAATCGTCAACCAGACCAGCGGTCGAAGATTGCTCCAGTCCGTCGCCCGGATGTCGGACCATCCCGCCACCACCAAAAGCACCGCCCCCGCGATCAGCGTGCCGAAGGTGAACTGTACGGCGCTTTCGCCTCTGTTGAGCAGCCGCACCATCGGCGTATAGATCGCGTGCGATATGCAGCCGACGAAAAACACCGCCTCGCCCCGCCCGACCGCGAAGGCGAGAAAAGCGGACCAGTCGGCGCGGAAGATCACCCACAGCGCCCCGATCCCGCCGATCCCCAGCGCAAGCGCCATGCGCGCGGTGATCCGCTGCCTCAGAAGGAACAGGGCGAAGACAGCCGCCATCGCAGGCACCAGCGTAAAAACCGCCGCCGAACTCACCGGCGGCGCGGTCTTCAGCCCCTCGAACATCAGCACAAAGTACACCGAAAAGAACCCGCCGAGCACCAGATAGCGCCAGGGCGCCGCGAACGTGCGGCGGGAAACCCCCTGCGTTGCGAAGGCAACGGCGCCGACGGCCAGCCCGGCAATCACGAACCGCACCGCGTTCAGCGCAAGCGGGGCGATGTCATTGGCCACCATCGCGCCGAGCGAGAAAGAGCCCGCCACCAGCGCGGAAAAGACCAGCATCGCCAGATGTCCCTGGGTCTGCGGCGTCATCAGAACGATTCCGCTGTGACGTTGGCCTTGAGAAACCGTACCAGGGCCTGAACCTTGTTCGTGCGGTGCAAATCCACATGCGTCACGATCCACAAGGACGACGACCATTCAGCTCTTGGCGGGGCTACCTCCACCAGTTCCGGTGTCTGCGCCGCTTCGGACCGGCCCGCAAATCCGATACCGGCACCGGCGATCAGCGCGTGATGCAAAGCGCGGAAGTCATCGCTGCGAAACACGACCTTCTCACGCGGCACCGCATCGCGCAGCCACCTGAAATAGGGCGCGCGGCTGTCAATGTCTTCGGGGCCGATAAACCGATGGCGCGCATAATCCTGCGGTGTATGCGGCAAGCCGTGCTTCGCAACGTAAGCGCGTGTCGCGTACAGACCCACCGCCTGCTCGGTCAGCATCTGAACCACGTTGTCGGGCTGGTCAGGGGACGGCCCCGCGCGCAGCGCCACATGCGCTTCGCCGTATTCCAGCCTGAACAACCGGTCGCCAGTCAGGTACCGCACGGTGACATCGGGATGCTCCTCCTGGAACGCCGCGAGTATCGGCGCGATCTGCCGGCTCAGCATCATCAGCGACGTCACTACCAGATCGCCGGACACATCCGTCCCGTGCCCCTTGATCCGGCTGAGAAGCTGGCCGAACTGATCGTCCGTCGCCTCCGCCACCCGCATCAGATCCTTGCCCGCCTCTGTCGCGTTATAGCCGCGTGCATGGCGCTGGAACAGTTTGACGCCCAACCGCGCCTCAAGCGCGTCAATGTGACGGATCACCGTCGCGTGATGCACCCCAAGCGCCTCCGCCGCGCCGCTGACAGTGCCCAGACGGGCCACCTGAAACGCAGTTCTGACCTCATCCCAGTTTTCCATCCGCATTCCATCCTGCACATCCCGGCGTTCATGTGCACCGTTCCACATATAACGGCGAAATTCGTGCTTTGTGTGAAATTCTGCAAGGTATATTTCACCATCGGCCCCGATCCCCCTGCCCCGGTCATCCCGGTGCCCCACCGGTTGACAGCCGCCCGCCCGCCCGCTAAACGCAGCCCATATCCCGGAAGCCAGACTTCCGGTCCTGACACCGGTTCAGGATCGCCCCCCGTCAGCGTCATACGCCCACGGGGGCATTTGTGCATTTGAGCGGGGGTTCCTACATTGGGAACATCCCGCAACCGACGACGAAAGGGCCACCGCCCATGTTTGAGAATCTCAGCGAACGCCTTTCCGGTGTTTTCGACCGCCTGACAAAACAGGGCGCGCTGTCCGACGAGGACGTAAAGACGGCCCTGCGCGAAGTCCGCGTCGCCTTGCTGGAGGCGGATGTGTCGCTTCCCGTGGCGCGTGATTTCGTCAACGCGGTGCAGGAAAAGGCAACCGGACAGGCCGTCACCAAATCAATCACGCCGGGTCAGCAGGTCGTGAAGATCGTGCACGACGCGCTGATCGACGTGTTGCGCGGCGAAGGGGAGCCCGGCGCGCTCAAGATCGACAGCCCCCCCGCCCCGATCCTGATGGTCGGCCTGCAGGGTGGCGGTAAAACCACGACCACCGCCAAGCTGGCAAAACGGCTCAAGGAAAAAGACGGCAAGCGCGTGCTGATGGCCTCGCTCGACGTGAACCGCCCCGCGGCGATGGAACAGCTGGCGATTCTGGGGCTCCAGATCGGCGTCGACACTCTGCCCATCGTCAAGGGCGAAAGCCCCGTGCAGATCGCCAAGCGCACCAAAACGCAGGCGAGCCTTGGCGGCTATGACGTCTACATGCTCGACACTGCCGGCCGTTTGTCCATCGACGAAGAACTGATGGCGCAGGTCGAGGCGGTGCGCGACGTGGTCACCCCGCGCGAGACGCTGCTGGTGGTCGACGGCCTGACCGGTCAGGACGCCGTGCAGACCGCGCAGAACTTCAACGACCGCATCGGCATCTCCGGTGTCGTGCTGACCCGCATGGACGGCGACGGGCGCGGCGGTGCTGCGCTGTCGATGCGCGCCGTCACTGGCCAGCCGATCAAATACGTGGGCCTGGGCGAAAAGATGGACGCGCTCGAGACGTTCGAGCCGGAGCGCATCGCGGGCCGCATCCTCGGCATGGGCGACATCGTGGCTCTCGTTGAGAAAGCACAGGAAACCATCGAGGCCGAACAGGCCGAAAAGATGATGAAGCGCATGGCGAAGGGTCAGTTCAACATGAACGACCTCAAGATGCAGCTTGAGCAGATGATGAAGATGGGCGGCATGCAGGGCATGATGGGCATGATGCCCGGCATGGGCAAGATGGCCAAGCAGATGGACGATGCCGGCATCGACGACAAAATCCTCAAGCAGCAGATTGCCCTGATCCAGTCCATGACGAAAAAAGAGCGCGCCAACCCCGGACTGCTTCAGGCCAGTCGCAAGAAACGCATCGCCAGGGGCGCGGGGCTTGAGGTGTCCGACCTCAACAAGCTGATGAAGATGCAGCGCCAGATGTCGGACATGATGAAGAAGCTCGGCAAGGGCAAGGGCGGCATGACGAAAGCCGCGATGAAGCAGATGATGGGCGGGGGCGCAAAAGGAATGGGCGGCATGGATCCTGCGGCGATGGCGCAGGGCATGGACCCCAAGGCACTCGAAGCCGCAGCCAAGCAAATGGGCGGCAAGCTGCCCGGTGGCATGGGCCTGCCGTCCGGCCTCAGCGGATTCGGCAAGAAGAAATGATCTCCTGTACTGTCAGATACGAAATTGACCCGGACAAATTGCCGGAGTTCGAGATCTACGCGAAAGCGTGGATACATCTCGTCAAGAAACTCGGCGGAACGCACCACGGCTATCACATGCCGTATGAGGGTCCGAACGACATCGCCTATTGCCACTTCTCGTTCGCCTCACTGGCCGATTACGAAGCCTACCGTGCGCGGATGTGGGAAGACCCCGAGTGCATCCGCGCCTACGACCACGCCAAACGCACCAAATGCATCCGCCGCTACGACCGCTCGTTCACCAAGCCGATGTTCGACGGCGCAACCGTGGATGACCTCGGCCTGTGACTGACTATTCCGACATTCCGGTGGTCGAAACGGCGCGTGTACGGCTGCGCGCGCCCAAGCTCGGCGATCTGCCTGCGCTGACCGCGTTCTACCAAACGGACCGCAGCCATCTTGTCGGCGGTCCCATGGACGCGCGCGCGGTCCATCGCGCGATGCTGTCGACGATCGGCAGCTGGGCGCTGCGCGGCTACGGCATGTGGCATATCGCCGATCTGGAAACCGACGCCTATCTGGGGGCTACGGGTATCCTCTTTGCGCCGGGTTGGGATGAGCCCGAACTGGGGTGGCATGTGATCGCCAAAGCCGAAGGACGCGGCATCGCGCACAACGCCGTGCAGGCCGCGCGCACCTACGCCGCAGACCGGCTTGGCCTCGATGGCGTCATCAGCTACATCGCCCCCGACAATGCGCGCTCAGCGGCTCTCGCCCGCCGGCTCGGGGCGACTTTGGAGCGTGAGGATATGCTTCTGGACCATTCCGTACATGTCTACCGCCACCCGGTGGACATCACTGCATGATTTGCACAAATGTCATACGCCCGGTGCACAGATTGTGTACAGCCGGTGCACAGCCCGAAATCGCCGCAGGGAGCCACCGATGACCGACGCCACAACCCGCGCCGCCGAGGTGCTGCGCGAGCACCGCGCCAGCATCGACCGTCTCGATGCGATCCTCGTATACACGCTGGGCGAGCGGTTCAAACACACGCAGGCCGTGGGGAAACTCAAGGCCACGCACGACCTTCCCCCGTCCGATCCGGCCCGCGAAGCGGACCAGATCGCGCGGCTCGAAGATTTGGCGAAACGCGCGGATCTCGATCCCGAATTCGCCAAGAAGTTTCTCAACTTCATCATCGCTGAAGTGATTCAGCACCACCATCAAATCCAAGATAAAACCTGAAGGAACTCAATACCATGTCCATGAAAATTCGTCTCGCCCGTGGCGGCTCCAAGAAGCGTCCGTTCTACCGCATCGTCGCCGCCGACAGCCGTATGCCCCGCGATGGCCGCTACATCGAAAAGCTCGGCGTTTACGCACCCCTGCTGCCGAAAGACAGCGAAGACCGCGTGAAAATGAACGTCGAGCGGGTTCAGTACTGGCTTGACCAGGGCGCCCAGCCGACCGACCGCGTACAGCGGATGCTGGAAGCCGCAGGCGTCCGCGAAAAGACCGAGCGCAGCAACCCGAACAAGGGAACGCCCGGCAAGAAAGCACAGGCCCGCGTTCAGGAGAAAGCCGACAAGGCCGCTGCCGCAGCCGAAGCCGCCAACGCCCCCGCCGAGGACGCACCTGCGGACGACGCAACCGCAGAATAACGCATTTGACAGATCCGGCATGAAGGCGCTCGCTTCGCGACGCTTTCATGCCGTGCCGGTGGAAATGCTGCGCCGACTGTACGGCACTGTCCAGCAATGAAGCAACCGGGTAAGGGCAGGCTCTTTCTGGGGCTGGCCTTGTCCTCCCGCCCCTCCCGGAGCAAAGGGTGCCGGCACTTCTCGCGCATGCGCTTCGCACGGCTCGGTCCCGAGAAACGCCATTGCTTGCCTTTGCCTCGGCTGGCCGTGCAATGTACCCTTAGGACAAAGGCCGCGAAGCGCGTGCCGCTCTGTATATTTAGGAACACGGATGTTTCGACTGCTAAAATTTCTGTTCGAACCGGTTATCGGTGGGGTCCGTGGATTTCAGCTCAGCATGGCGCCGGTGCACGGTGAATGTGCGGCGCGCGAACGCCGATGGACAGGGCCGGTCTGCGTGACTTCGGAGGTGTATCAATGAGCGAGAGCCAGATCTGCGTCGGTGTGATCTCTGGTGCCTACGGCGTTCACGGTGAACTGCGCATCAAGAGCTTTTGCGCGGTTCCCGAAGACATCGAAACCTACTCCCCGCTCAGCGACGAAAGCGGTACCCGCAGTTTTGCTCTTGCGATCATCAGACCGATCAAGAACGGCTTTTCCGCCCGCATTGCCGATGTGTCCACCAAGGAAGAGGCCGACGCCCTGCGCGGCACACAGCTGTTCGCGCGGCGCGAACAACTGCCATCGCTGCCTGATGACGAATTCTACCACGCCGACCTGATAGGGCTGGATGTGTACGACACCGGCGGCCAACTGCTGGGTCGGGTAAAGACCGTGCAGAACCACGGCGCGGATGACCTGCTGGAGGTGCAGTTGACCGGCGGCTCGGCGACGACTTTCCTGCCCTTCACCAAGGCGGCTGTGCCGACCGTCGATCTGGGCAGCCGACGCCTCATCGCCGATCCCCCTGAAGGCATCCTGCCGCAGGACAAGGGCTGACGTGACCCGGATCATTGTCCATGCCGGCTTTCACAAGACGGGCACCACCAACCTGCAACAGACCCTGCGCGCCAACCGCAAAGTCCTTGCGCCGCATCTGCGGCTGATCCTGCGCCCCGGTATGACGGCTCTCTGCGAAGCAGCACGCGGGTACAGCCGCACCCTGCAGGACATCGATCTGGGCCTTGTTAAATACGAGGCGGCGCTGCTGGCCGAAGGTTTCGCGGCAGAGCCCGCACCGGCGGTCTTCCTCTCATCCGAAGACCTCTGCGGACACATGCCGGGGCGTCACGGCATTCGGACCTATGCTGCCGCCCCGCATCTGATGCGCGCGCTCGCTGTCGCCTTCCGCGCGGCGTTGCCCCGGAGCGAGGTGAGCTTTTTCTTCACCACGCGCGCGCGCGATGCGTGGCTACGCAGCTGCTACGCACAGCATCTGCACGCCAGCAAAATGGCGCTAGATGAGCACGGCTATGTCAAACGGTTCAAAAGCTCGGCGGATCTCGACGGAATCCTGGATGCGATCAAGCGCGAAATCTCAGATCACGCGGTTGTCGATACCGGCATCGAAGAACACGCGGATCGCGCTTTCGGTCCCGCCGAAGCCGTGCTCGATCTCCTCGGCATCACTCTCGAGATTCGCGCGACGCTGGTGGCGTCGGAACGCAAAAATACCACTCCCGACGCGGCGACACTGACCCGTCTGCTGGAACTGAACCGGTCCGATCTTGAACCCACTGCCCTGCGCGATGCCAAGCGCGCGTTGTTGGCGGGACACGCCTGATGCCGCGCCGCATCGTCATCCACGCAGGCTTCCACAAGACTGGCACATCGACAGTCCAGCAAGTGCTGCGCGCCAACCGCAAGGCGCTGATGCCCGCGCTGGCCCTGCGCCTGAAGGGCCAAATGACCGAGCTGATGCACGCAACGCGCGGTTATTCGACCTATGGGACCGACGCAGCACTCGACAAGGTGGGCCGCCGTTTCGACGCGCTGCTGGCAGGCCTGCCCGGTATGCCGCGCCGGACACTGCTGCTGAGCGCCGAGGAGCTTTCGGGTCACATGCCCGGACGCGGCTCGCTGGTCACATACGAAGCAGCCCCGGTGCTGAGCTATCTGTTCTGGGAACGCGCAAAGGCGGCCTATCCAGAGGCCCCTGTGATCTTCTGTTTCTCCACCCGCGCGCCGGAGGCGTGGCTGCGCTCGGCTTGGGCCGAGCATGTGAAATCCTCCGCCATGACCCTTGATTTCAAGACGTTTTGCGATCGTTATCCGCGGGCACCCGCACTTGACGGTATCGTGCAGGATGTCACCAGTCGCGTTCCGGCCCCCGTGCACAGTTACCGTCTCGAAGACTGCGCGACACTGCCGCTTGGCCCGGCGGATCCGGTCCTTGATCTATGTGACATTCCCGCCGAAATCCGGCACACGCTGATCCCGCAGCCGCCGCAGAACACGCGCGTCAGCGATGATACCCTTGCCGCGTTGCTGGACGCGAACCGCAGATACCGCGACCGCGAAACCCGTGATGCCGCGAAGAGCGATATCCTATCGAAAGGTCCCCAGGCATGAGCAGCCCGTCCCGATCCCACGGCAAGCAGCGCGTGACCCCGACCCTGAAACCGCGCGCGTTGATGCAGGACGTACCGGACTATGCAACCGCGTGGCAGGTCCATGTGATCACCCTCTTCCCCGAGCTTTTCCCGGGTGTGCTGGGCGCGAGCCTGACCGGGCGCGCCTTGAACGAAGGGCGCTGGCAATTGCACACCCATGATCTGCGCAGCTTTGGCCTGACCAAGCACCGCAACGTCGATGACACGCCTGCAGGGGGCGGCGCGGGCATGGTGCTGCGCGCGGACGTTGTAGGGCCGGCCATAGAGGCGGCGCAGACCTACGCGCAGGGCCGCTGGCCCATTCTGTACATGAGCCCGCGCGGCAGGCGTTTCGATCAGGCGATGGCGCAGGATCTGGCGGGCTGTCAGGGCGTTACCATGCTGTGCGGGCGTTTCGAAGGCGTGGACGAGCGGGTGATCGAGCACTACGGCGTCACCGAAATCTCACTCGGCGATTTCGTGATGACGGGCGGCGAGCTGGCCGCACAGGCAATGATCGACGCGACGGTGCGGCTTCTGCCCGGTGTTCTGGGCAATGCCGAAAGTGCTGTCGAGGAAAGCCATTCCGCCGGGCTGTTGGAGCATCCTCAGTACACCAGACCCGCAGAATGGCAGGGCCGCGCGATCCCGCCGGTGCTGATGTCGGGCAACCACGCCGAGATCGAGAAATGGCGCCGAGAGATGTCGCGCGAACTGACGCGCACGCGCAGGCCGGATCTGTGGGCGGCGCATGAGGCAAAAAGGGATGGCTGACTGGGCCGGGCTGGACGCTGAATTGGCGCTGTGGCGTACGGCTAGGCTGACGCCACGGCTGTGGTGGCGTGACGACGATGCACAACGGGTCACTCCGCAACTGGAAACGTTGCTGACCCTGTCGGACGCATACGAGGTCCCCGTGCACCTGTCGGTCATACCGCAAGGTCAAAGCCCCGATCTGGCGCCGCGCCTGCGCGATGCGGCGCGCGTCCATGTGCTGCAACACGGGTTCGCCCACATCAATCACGAACCCAAGGGCAGCCCGGCGTCCGAGGTCGGCGTCACGCGTGCGTTGGAGCTGCAAGCCGAGGACTTGCGACGCGGGTGGGATATGCTGGAGGAAGCCCGAATGCCCGGTCTGCTGCCCGCGTTCGTACCGCCCTGGAACCGGATCGGCGATGCGACGCGGCGACGACTACCCGATTTGGGGTATGGTTTCTTGTCTACCTTTGTGGGGCGCGGCGATGACACGCCGGTGGCGGGACTGGTCCAGATCGACGCGCATCTGGATCCGATCCGCTGGAAATACGACCGCGTGTTTCGCGGTACCGACAAGATGTTGACCATGCTTTTGGATCACCTGTGCCACCGCCGGGTCACAGCCCCCACCCAGCCCGTCGGGTACGTGACGCATCACTTGCAGACGAACGACGCGGTCTGGGCGTTCACGCAGGCGCTCTTTGCGCGCACGCGCGGTCTGTGGATGACCGTTCCCGACATGCAGTCGAAGGGGTGATCCGTGGTTGACATTACATTCGCCCTGCCCATCCAGCGCGCGGAGGTCGAGGCTTTCATGGGTGACGCTTTTCCGCGTGCCAAATGGGGCGCTGACGGCTGGACCCGTCTGCTGGCCAATCGGTGGGGTGGCGCACGGGGCGAATTTGCCGTCACCGCGCGGGACGGGGGGTCGTTGGTTGGCGTGTTGGGCATGAACGACAGCCTGCGTCACACGCCGCGCGGGCTCAGGCGTTACCGCAACCTGTCGTCTTGGTACGTGCTGAAATCCCATCGCGGCATGGGGATAGGAGAGGCGCTGATGCGCACGGCCATGGCCGACCCCGAAGTCACCTCGACCAACCTGACGAGTGCGAAAGCCGCGCTGCCTCTGGTGGACCGGATCGGGTTCAGGGTGCTGGATGCAAACCGGCTCGTGTGGCGGCACGGCGGCTTCGCGCCCCTGTCCCACACGCTATCTCCGCTGGGCGACGCCGATTTGAACGCGGTGGACAGCCAAGTTCTGCGCGACCATGCGGACCTGAACCTCAAGCCGGTGGTTATCGAGACTCCCGGCGGGCCGCTGACGTTGGTGCTTTCGGTGAAACAGAAGGTCGATGAATATGTGACCCATGAGGTCGTCTATGTCGGCCAGCCGGATCTGTTGGCCCGGCATGGGCAGGCCGTGGCCGATACGCTTCTGCCGCCCGATGCGGCCATCTTCAGCGTCGACAGCCGTTTGGCCAGGGGCGCACAGCCCGATACGGTCGAAGCGATAGAAGTGCCGCGGTTCTACAAGGGCGACAGCCTACTGCCCTCCGAGATCGACCACATGTATTCTGAAGTCGTGCTGATGGATATGAAGCTGTACTGACGCCGCCCCCCGACCAGCGCCGGGAGGCGGCGATCAACGCTACGCCTGTTCGCGCAGATAGGTGGCGATCTCGTCTTTCAGCGCCAGACGCTCGCGGCGCATCTGCTGCATGTTGTCGTCACTTGTCGGCTCGACGTCCGTTTCCGCGCGGTGAATTGCGCGGTTGACGGTGTGATAGCTTTCGGAAAGCTTGGCGAAGTGGCTGTCGGACTGGCGCAGGTCGGCCATCTTCTCGACTTGCTTCGGAAATTCCTCGTTCAGTTCATGCGGGGTGTGTGACATTCGGTGTTCTTTCTTAACTTTTGCGTGTTTTGGGGTGAAGGGAAGTGGCCAGAATGTGCTGCGACTCTTGCAACAACGTGTCTGCCTGGTGAAAAATCCTGGCGTCCGGTTTGCGCGCGACCGTGTGGTCCTTGTCCGGGTACTCCAGTTGCGACAGGAAGTGGCGCATGCAGGTGATCCGCGCGCGTTTCTTGTCATTTGACCGGATGACGGTCCAAGGCGCATCCGCCGTATCGGTATAGAAAAACATCGCCTCTTTCGCTTCGGTGTAATCGTCCCATTTATCAAGGCTCGCGCGGTCGATCCGCGACAGCTTCCACCGCTTGAGCGGGTCGGTTTCACGCGCCGCAAACCGCTGCTTTTGTTCCTCACGAGTCACGGAGAACCAGTATTTGAAAAGGCGGATCCCGCTGCGGGTCAGCATGCGCTCGAACTCCGGCGTCTGGCGCATGAATTCCAGATAATCGGACGGCGCGCAAAAATTCATCACCCGTTCGACGCCCGCCCGGTTGTACCAGGAGCGGTCATACAGAACCATCTCGCCGGACGTGGGCAGGTGCTTGATGTATCTCTGGAAAAACCACTGCCCGCGTTCCTCGTCCGTAGGTTTGTTCAGGGCCACGACCCGCGCGGCCCGCGGGTTGAGGTGTTCGGTGAACCGTTTGATCGTGCCGCCCTTGCCTGCGGCATCGCGCCCCTCGAACAGCAGAACGAACTTTTGACCCGTTTCCTGGATCCAGTGCTGAACCTTCAACAATTCCACCTGCAAGGCCGCCTTCTCCGCTTCGTAGGTCTTGCGGGGCAACTTGGTCTTGTAGGGGTACTCGCCCTGCTCGAACCCGACAATCCGGGCGCCGCGCTCTTGGCTGCCCCGTTCTTTTGACGTGTCGGCCATGGCCCCCCCTTTTCTCTCTCCATCGACGTCGGCTTCTACCCCGCCCTGACCGCAGCACGCCTTGATGTGGATCAAGAGGTGGCAGCAGAGATTCAACGCTTGATCCGCGCCGGTATCAGACCTATACGCGCAGCAATCCGGCGCTGTGCGAACGCGGCTCCGGACCTTTGCCCTATGGGTAAAACAAGCGAACGATGATTCTATCTTCGGTGGGCCGCTGCGGCAGGTCCGGGACACAGACCGAAGCTCTTGGATCGGCAAAACAACTTCGTGGCATACCACGAGCATCATAGGAGACGCATCAGATGAACCTGATCGCACAGATCGAGGCGGAGCAAGTCGCCGAGCTCGACAAGAAAATTCCGGATTTCCGCGCCGGTGACACCATCCGCGTCGGTTTCAAAGTGACCGAAGGCACGCGCACCCGTGTGCAGAACTACGAAGGTGTCTGCATCAGCCGCAAGAACGGCAAGGGCATCGCCGGTTCTTTCACGGTCCGCAAGATCTCCTTTGGCGAAGGTGTGGAGCGTGTTTTCCCGCTGCACTCGACCAACATCGACGAGATCACCGTTGTCCGCCGTGGCCGCGTACGCCGCGCCAAGCTGTATTACCTGCGCTCGCGCCGTGGTAAATCCGCGCGTATCACCGAGAACGCGCACTACAAGCCCCTCAAAGCGTAAAGGTCAGACAGATGAAAGCCGATACACATCCCGAATACCACACCATCAACGTCAAGATGACCGACGGCACCGTGGTGGAAATGAAATCGACATGGGGCAAGGAAGGCGACCAGCTGTCGCTTGACATCGACCCCTCCGTACACCCCGCGTGGACCGGTGGCACCAGCCGTCTGATGGACACCGGCGGCCGCGTGTCGAAGTTCAAGAACAAATATGCCGGTCTGGGTTTCTAAGCCCTACTTTACGAACTGGTATGAGAGGCGCGCTCCATTCGGGTGCGCCTTTTTTCATGCGCCTTGAGCGTTTAGGCTGTATCCATGTTGTCCGATAAGAAACTGCACGACGCGATACTGGCCTGTGAAACGCAGGTCTGGAAGGCCCTGGTCAGCGGTGATCGCGACGCAGATGACGCCGCCCTGCATTCGACGTTTCTGGGTGTCTATCCGGATGGGTTCGCGCCCAAGGCAGACCATCTGGCGCAACTGGACGCCGGACCAAGTGTGCTCTCCTACCGTTTGTCGCACATCCATGTTCACCCTCTTGGCGCGGGTCATGCCATGATCAGCTATCGCACCCAATTCCGACGCATCGCGCGCAGTCAAGATGAAACGATGTATGTCTCGTCGATTTGGCAGCGCAACGGTTCCGGTTGGACGAATATCTTCAGCTAGGACACCCCCGCTCAGCCGAAGGATTAGCCGACGCTCCGCACTTCCCAAACGGTCAAACCCCACATATAGTGCGATCAACAATATCCTGTGTAAACACAGGCCGGACAGAGGGACATTGGGCATGGCGCACATCATCGTCGTCGGAAACGAAAAAGGCGGGGCCGGTAAATCGACCGTATCCATGCATGTGGCGACAGCCCTTGCACGTATGGGCCACTCGGTCAGCGCGCTTGATCTGGATCTGCGGCAACGCACATTCGGGCGCTACGTCGACAACCGGCTGTCTTTTCTCGCGGAATCCGGTCTCGATCTGCCAAGCCCGAAATGTCACGAATTGCCCGAAATCGACGCGAGCGCGTTGCAACCGGGTGAAAACGTGTACGACCATCGGCTGTCCGCCGCCGTGGCCGAGCTTGAACCCAGCAATGATTTCATCCTGATCGATTGTCCGGGATCACACACCCGGCTGAGCCAGGTCGCCCATTCGCTGGCCGACACTCTGATCACGCCACTCAACGACAGCTTCATCGATTTTGATCTGCTGGCCCACACCGACGCCTCCGGAGACAAGATCACCGGCCCCTCGGTCTATTCCGAGATGGTCTGGAACGCGCGCCAGCTGCGGTCGCAGGCCGGGCTGCCGGCGATCGACTGGGTCGTGGTGCGCAATCGCCTGGGCGCGCAGCGCATGGTCAACAAGGACAAGATGGAGCGCGCGATCCAGAACCTGTCCAAGCGTATCGGCTTTCGCATCGCACCCGGCTTCAACGAACGGGTGATCTTCCGCGAGCTGTTTCCGCGCGGCCTGACCCTGCTGGATCTCAAGGACATCGGCGTCAAACAGCTTAACATCTCCAACATCGCGGCGCGGCAGGAATTGCGCGACCTGATCAAGGCACTGAATTTGCCGGGGGTCGACGCGGACTTCTAAGCGCGTCCGCGCCGCCGCATCAGAACGTAGAGGTTGGATGCGAACAGTGCCCCCAGCACCACCGCGCCGCCCAGTATGGCCCAAGGGCCCGGATCCTCGCCCAGGACGCCCCAAACCAGCAGCGGTGCGCAGACGCTTTCAATCAGCACCAGCAATGACACCTCCGCGCTGGTGATAAAGCGCGGTCCAAGTGCGAGAAAGATCGAGGACAGAGCGATGAACCCGGCATGCGCGGCAAGAAATGGGATGTCCGCGGCCGCGACGCTGAACGGTGCGGCGAAGGGCAACAGTGCGGCAGCAACCACGACGTAAGCCATCGGAACCATCGCGACCATCGGCACATTCCGCACCCGCCGCGCGGCGGTCAGCCCGGCGGCGAACAATGCCGACACGCCCAGAGCCATCAGATCGCCGGTGATCGACGCGCCCTGTGTCTGGCCCGAGCCGTAGGCGATGATGCCAAGGCCAAACGCGACCGCCGCGATGGTCAGCAGCATCCGGCGACTGATCGGTTCCGCCAGAAATAACCGGCTGAAAATCATCGCAAACACCGGCATCGCGGCGATGATGAACACCACATTGGCCACAGAAGTATGTGCGACGGCCAACACGAACAGCGCCCCGCTGAGCCCCGTACCGGCACCGAACACCACGCCTGCCCATCCTGTCGAAAGCACAGCCCGAAACGGGGCGGTGCCACGCCATAGGTAGAGTCCCAGCGCGATGAGGACGGCGGAGTTGAGCAAGCGCCAGAAGGCGATCGTCAGAGGATCTGCTGCGATCAATCGCACAAACAGGCTGTCCGGCACGACGCACAGAACGCCCAGTACCGTCAGAAGAATCCCTTTCGATTGCATGGTCATGCAACAGAGGTGACCGCTTTTGTCGGTGGCGTAAAGGCGTTGGGTACTCGACTGTGCCTCGATGCGCCCTACCCTTTTACAAGGACCCGACCAAGCGAGCCGATTGAAATGGAAGATATCTTGATTCCCCGCAGTCTCCTGCGCGACCCGGACCGCTTTGGGGGCACGCGAGAGGGTGATTGCCAACGCGGCGCTTTGACCATTGAACGCGGCACCGCCGTCCGCCTGCATTCGAGCGCGCGCACAGACACCCCCCAGATGCTGCTGCCCGCGCTGACAGAGCCGCATTGCCATCTCGATAAGTGTCACACAATCGCGCGGATGGGGCCGGTCGCGGGCGATCTGAGGGCCGCAATCAATGCCCAGTCGAAAGACCGCGAAGGCTGGACCGAGGAAGATGTGCGCCGCAGGGCCGGGCACGGATTGGCACAGGCCCGCGAGGCCGGATGCGGCGCGTTGCGCAGCCATGTGGATTGGGGCGACAGCGCGCAGGCACCGCTCGCCTGGGAGGTTTTGCGCGAACTTGGTGAGGATGCACCCGAAATCACGCTCCAGCTGTCCCCGCTCATGGGGATCGACCGGATGGCCGACAAGGCGTTCTGCCATGACGTGGCGCGACAGGCGTCAGCGGCACACGGCGCCCTCGGGGCGTTCGTGCTGGACCACGACCGTGTGGACGAAGGCCTGCGCAATATGATCAATGCCGCGGAGACCCTTGGTCTGCCGCTCGATTTCCACGTCGACGAGGGGCTGGGCGATTTCAACGGGCTCGAACGGATCGCCGACGCGATCCTGAACGCCCAGTTCCAGGGTCCGGTACTGTGCGGCCACGCCGTGAGCCTGATGGACCGGGACCCAGACAGCGTTGCGCGCATCGCAGATAAACTGATGCGGGCGGCGATCGCCGTGTGCGCGCTGCCGACGACGAACCTGTACCTTCAGGACCGTCGCAAGGGCACGCCGGAGCGACGCGGCATCACCCGACTGCGCGAATTGCGCACGGCGGGGGTGCGGGTGCTGACCGGCTCCGACAACGTCGGGGACGCGTTCTGTCCGATGGGTCAGTTCGACCCGATGGCGGCGTTGCACATCGCCGCGCTGACGGCCCATCTGGATCCGCCGATGGGGGACTGGCTGCCGATGATTACCACCCACGCGCGCGAAGCGATGGGCCTAGATCCGCTGTGGGTGGATGGCGCACCGCTGGACGGGTTGAGGCGGGGAGCCGCCCCCGATACCTGCGCACTTGTCGCCGGGCGTACGCCGCTGCACTGCCTGCCCGTAGCAGGTTCGGCATGAGCGGATTTCGGAGGGCGCAAACCGCTGCGACAACCGCCAGCGCGCGTCCCGCGCCCCAGCTGTTCCCGAACGACCGTATTCCGACAAGCATCCGTTTGAGAATTTTTGGTTTTTTCGTTGGGGTTGACGCCATTGGGGATACGTCTGATCATCTCAACCTACTCAGACCCGACCGGTCACATCCGTGCGACCAGGAAAGACGAGAACAAGCAAAAAATGCAGGCCAACCTGCAATCACCGTGACCCGAATGTTCGGGTCTTTGTGGCACAACGCTAAGAAGCGCACCGCCACTGCACAACAGAGAGGAAGACAATGAATTTCACCACACGCACCGGCAAACCGCTCCCGCAATCCGTACTCGACAGCGCCGAAGCGGCGAAAGCCGATCCAGTAAATCGCCGCGAATTTCTCGCCGTTGCGAGCGCCTTTGGCGCCACGACGGCGACCGCCTATGCGATGATCGGCATGGCCCCGCCGGCACAGGCGGCAAACCACACGGACAAGAAGATGGGCGGCACCGTGCGCATGCAGATGGAAGTCCGCGCGTTGAAAGACCCCCGCACATTCGACTGGTCGCAGATCGCCAACTTCACGCGCGGCTGGCTGGAGTATCTCGCGATCTACGAAAACGACGGCACATTCACGCCTGCCCTTCTGGAAAGCTGGGAGATCAACGACAATGCGACGATCTATACCCTGAACGTCCGGCAGGGCGTGAAGTGGAGCAATGGCGACGATTTCACCGCGCAGGATGTCGCGCGCAACATCGAAGCATGGTGCGACAAGTCGGTTGAAGGCAATTCGATGGCGGGGCGTTTCGCGACCCTGATCGACGAGGAAAGCGGCAAGGCCATCGACGGCGCGATCGAAGTGGTCGACGACCACACGGTCAAACTCAACCTGCCTGCCTCCGACATCACGCTCATTGCCGGCATGGCGGACTACCCTGCCGCGATCGTGCACAGCAGTTTTTCAGTCGATAATATGCTCGACAACCCGGTCGGCACCGGCCCTTATGTACCGGAGACGCTCGAAGTCGGCGTCAAGGGCGTGCTGGTGAAGCGCCCCGATTTCGAATGGTGGGGCACCGAGGTGTTCGGCGGACCCTACATCGACCGGCTTGAGTACATCGACTACGGCACCGACCCTTCCGCATGGATCGCTGCCGCCGAAGCCGAAGAGGTCGACGCGTTCTATTCCATGGAAGGCGATTTCATCGACATCCTGTCGGGCCTCGACGGGTGGGTCGAAAACTCCATCGCAACCGCCGCGACAATCGTGATCCGTCCGAACCAGTTGGCCGAAGTGGATGGCATGCGCCCCTACGAGGACTCCCGTGTGCGCCGCGCGCTGACGATGGCAACGGACAACTCCATCCTTCTGGAACTTGGGTATGCCGGACGCGGTATCGTCGCTGAAAATCACCATGTTGGCCCGATGCACCCCGAATATGCGGAAATCCCTGCGCCGGTCGTGGACCCGGAAGGTGCACGCGCATTGATGGAAGAAGCTGGAATGCTCGATTTCGAGCATGAACTGATCTCCATTGACGACGCGTGGCGTAAGGATACCACCGACGCCGTCGCAGCACAGCTGCGCGATGCGGGAATCAAGGTGAAACGAACGATCCTGCCCGGCTCCACCTTCTGGAACGACTGGACGAAGTATCCGTTTTCCTCAACCAACTGGAACCACCGCCCTCTTGGGGTCCAGATCTGGGCGCTGGCCTACCGTTCGGGCGAGGCATGGAACGAATTTGGCTGGTCGAACCCCGACTTTGACGCTTTGCTTACCGAAGCATTGGCAACGGCTGACGTGACCAAGCGCAAGGACATCATGGCGCGCGGCGAGAAGCTGATCCAGGAAGAAGGCGTGACGATTCAGCCTTACTGGCGGTCGCTCTACAACCACACCCGCGAGGGTCTAACCGGTGCGGAACACCATATCAGTTTTGAATACTATCCGACACGGATGGCTTGGACATCCTGATCCGCTGACATTGCGAAAGCACCAGAGGAAGGGCCGCGCCAGCCGCGGCCCTTTTCAGGTTCGCCGGGTCCTTGCAAGTCTCTGTAGTGAAAAAGTCAGATCTTGAAGGTACAGCCGCAGATAACCGCGCCCATGCGCGGCGGCCCGAACAAACAGGCTTGGTTAAGCCGACGGTCGAGCGTCGCGGGGCGCGTTCAGCAGCTTCTTGACCTCATGACGCGTATTGGACGGCGCGGTCTCGTAAAGCGCCGCGATCTCCTGCGCCTCGCGGTCGACCGCAAGGTTCGGCACGATCAGGGCGTGCATCGGGACACCAAGCGCCTGCGCCACCCGCTCAAGCAGCGATACCGAAATGTTGCCCTTACCCGCTTCGAGCTGCGCAAGATAGCGTTGCGAGATATTCGATTTTTCCGAAAGAACACGCCGCGACATGCCTTTGGCATCCCGCACATCACGCAGCCGCCGCGCCAGACGCCCGATCAGCGCGCTTGGATCTTCGCATGTACCGCGTGTTTGAATGGTTCTGCCCATACAGCGGAAATAGGCCGCGCGCGGCGCCTGACAACGACAGTGAAAAAAAATTTCGCGCCCGGTTGGAACTTTTTCGTCATTCATACGTAAGGGCAATCAGGCAATCAAAAACAGCGTGATCGACGGAAACGCGACGAGCAGGACAACCCGGACAATATCCGATCCGACGAAAAACAGAACCGCCTTGTAGGTGTCGATCATAGCCGTCTCCCGGTCCATCGAATTTATGATGAACAGGTTCATCCCCACCGGCGGCGTGATTAGCCCCACCTCGACAACGATCAGGACGAGGATACCGAACCAAATTGCGACATGTTCCGCGCTCATCCCGAACTCCATCGCCGAGATGACGGGGAAAAAGATCGGGACCGTCAAAAGGATCATCGACAGGCTGTCCATCAGGCACCCGAATACCAGATAGAAAAGCAGGATAATGCTGAGCACCAGCAAAGGGCTATAGCCTTGCGTGACCACCCAGTCGGCCATGAATTGCGGCACCCCCGACAGGGCCAGAAATCCGTTGTAGAAGCCCGCGCCCAGCACGATGAAGAAGATCATCGCTGTGGTGCGTGCCGTACCCAGAAGGCTTTCTTTGAGAACCTGCCAGTCCAGAGCGCGCGACAGCAACGCCACCAACCCGGTGCCCGCAGCCCCGATCGCGGCCCCCTCGGTCGGGGTGAACCACCCCAGATAGATGCCGCCGACCACCACAAAAAAGATCACCAGCACCGGCCACGTCTTGCTCAAAGCGGCGAAACGCTCGGCCATGGGCACTGCGGGTCGGGTGCCCGCCGCGTCGGGATACAGCCGGACGTAGATCGAAATCGTGATGATATAGCCAAGCGCGGCAAGGATGCCGGGAATGAAGGCCGCGAGAAAAAGTTTCGCGATATTCTGCTCGGTTAGGATCGCGTAGATCACCAGAATGACCGACGGAGGGATGAGAATACCAAGAGTGCCACCCGCCGCCAGCGTCGCGGTGGAGAACCCGCCGGAATAGCCATAGCGGCGCAGTTCCGGCAGGGCCACTTTCGACATCGTAGCGGCCGTCGCCAAAGACGAGCCGCAAATCGCCCCAAAGCCCGCACATGCGCCCACCGCGGCCATCGCGACACCGCCGCGCCGGTGGCCAAGAAAGCTCTCGGCGGCGCGAAACAGCGCCTGCGACATCCCCGACAGGGTCGCGAACTGCCCCATCAGCAGGAACAGCGGAATAATCGTCAGCGAATAGCTTGAGAACGTCGTGTAGGTTTCCGATTTGAGCTTGGCCAGCAGCGGCGCGGGATTGCCGCCCATCGCCATGAACCAGCCTCCGAAGCCGCACAACAGCATTGCGAGGCCGATAGGCGCGCGCAGGAACACCATAAGCAGCAGAACAGGAAAGGACCAAAATCCAAGCTCAAGATTGCTCATGTCTCAGGGCTCTCCAAATTCGCTGGGCAGGATATTTTGGCCGATCACAGCTTCCTGAATGCGGATCACCGCGCAGTAAACCGCAACGATACATGCCACGATTCCGGCGGCAAAGCTGGCCGCGTAGGACCACCAGACGGGAAATTGGAGGAACAGGGTCGTCTCGCCGTTGCCGTAGTACCGTTCAAGCCCGCCGTAGAGACGCCAGACGATCAGCAGAATCGTCACGGCCAGCACGACTTCCCAAAATGCGATGATCCAGCGGTTGAGACGTTCCGGCAGGGCTGACGTGAAGATATCGACAGTCGCATGTGCGCCGTAGAACTGGCAGACGGGCAGGAAGGAAAATATGGCAAAGGCCACGCCCGCTTCGAGCACCTCGTAATTGCCGTTAATCGGCCCGATCCCAAGATCCAGCAGTGCCTTTGCAACCCCGGCGAGATAGCCGTCGAAAAAATCAGTGTGCAGCATTTTGTTGACGGACCGCCCGACGATCGACAGCGTGGCAAGAATGACAAGCCCGATTAACACCACGCCACCGATCAGCGCCGTACCCTTGGCAAGCGTCCGGATCAATCTGTGCATCTGCAAGCCTCGTTCGGGGTGGATAGGCGGAAAACGCCCCGCGCCGACGTCGCCGGCGCGGGGCTGTGTCCTTGAACGGTGGAGTTATTCTTCGTAGGCATCCATCAGGGCCCGCGCCTCGTCGATCAGCGCCTGACCGTCGATGCCCTCGCTCTGCATATCCGCGAGCCAGTCATCATAGACGGGCCGGCTCGCGTCTTTCCACGTCTGCACGTCCGCGTCGGACAGTAGGATGATGTTATTGCCCGCATCGACCGCCACCTGCCGCTCGGGGCCGTCCGCATCCGCCTGTGTGCCGCCCGCGAGGATCGAGAATTCCAGACCGGAGTTGTCCTCGATCACTTTTTGCAGTTCAGGATCCAGGCTGTCGAAACGGTCCTTGTTCATGGCCAGCACGAAGGTCAGCGTATACAGGCTGCTTCCCTCGAATTCCGTGTGGTTCCTGACCAGTTCGGACACCTTGAGCGAGCCGGTGACTTCCCATGGGACGGTCGTGCCATCGACGACGCCCTTGCTCAACGCTTCGGGGATCGCGGGGACCGGCATGCCAACCGGCGTCGCGCCGACCTTCTCCAGAAGCACGTTGGCAAGGCGAGATCCACCGCGTATTTTAAGACCTTGCATGTCGGCGGGGGTGGTCACAGGGTTGCTGGTGTGCAGCACGCCCGGACCGTGAACCCAGGTGCCCAATATTTTCACATCCTTGAACTCGGTGTCTTTCATGTTCTTCTCGAACATCTGCCAGAACGCGGAGGAGGCCGCACGCGCGTTGGTGGTCATGAACGGCAGCTCGAACACTTCGGTGCTTGGATAGCGTCCGGGCGTGTAGCCCACGACGGTCCAGACGATGTCCGCGACGCCGTCGATGGCCTGGTCCATCAACTCGGGTGGCGTGCCGCCCAGCTGCATCGAAGGGTAACGCTCTATCTTGATGCGGCCATCGCTTGCCGCTTCAACGCGGTCGGCCCATGGATAGAGGATTAGTTTTGGCACATTGGCTTGGTCGGGCAGGAACTGGTGCATCCGCAGGGTGACATCCTGTGCGACTGCGGGCACGGCCCCAAGGACGGCACCGACTGCGGCCGCACCTGCAAGGCTCAGCAAGGACTTGCGTGTAATTTTCATCTATTCTCTCCCTATTGCAGCACTCGCGGATCCGTTGTCCGGCGCTGTCTTGACGCGCGGAGGCTATGAGGTCCACGCGCTCTTGTCACGCGCGATTGTCTTTCGCAACACCGCGGCAACCCTGAAAAGCACGGCACGCATCATGGTGGTTCAAAGGGTCTGTTGAAGAAAATGAAGAGTGGTGGCGTTACCTGGATTTGAACCAGGGACCTAACGATTATGAGTCGTTCGCTCTAACCAACTGAGCTATAACGCCGTAGGCGCGGAGGTATGATAGACCCCGCCGCGCGTCAAGGCAGAAAAACCACCATTCCGCCGTCTATTTCCGCGCCTGTGCGCTGCTAGACCCATTTTGCCAGCGGCGGCAGGCTCATCAATACCGCATTGGCGTCATGCCCGGTTTCGAGGCCGAATTTCGTGCCGCGGTCGTAGACCAGGTTGTATTCCGCATAGAGGCCGCGATGGATCAACTGCGTGTCCTTGTCGGCGGCGTCCCACTCCTGACGGATCCGCTTTTCCACCAACGGCAGGTAGGCAGGCAGGAAGGCGCGCCCGATGTCCTGCGTCAGTGCGAAATCGGCCTCCCAGTCGCCGGTATTGCGGTCATCCATGAAGATGCCGCCCACTCCCCGCGCGCGATTGCGGTGCGGAATGTAGAAGTATTCGTCTGCCCATGCCTTGAGGCTTGGATAGATGTTCCGTCCGTGCGGATCGAGATACTCTTGCTGGGTGCCGTGGAAATGTGCCGTGTCTTCGTCGTATTCGATGCAGGGGTTGAGGTCACTGCCACCCCCGAACCACCACGCGCCGGGGGTCCAGAACATCCGCGTGTTCATGTGAACGGCGGGCGCATGGGGGTTTTGCATATGGGCGACCAGTGAAATGCCCGAAGCCCAGAACCGCGGATCGCTTTCCATGCCGGGCACGCCGCGCGCGGCCATCGCTTTTTGCGCGCGCTCACCGAGAGTGCCGTAGACGGTGGAGATGTTCACGCCGACCTTCTCGAAAACGCGCCCCTCCCGCATGACGCTCATCAATCCGCCACCGGCGTCCGAGCCGTCATCAGAGGTGCGGGCCGTCTCGCTGACCTCGAACCGGCCCGGCGCCGCGTCGGTCAAAGGACCGTCTGCGTGCGCATCCTCAAGCCCTTCGAATGCTTCGACGATCTGATCGCGCAGCGTCTTGAACCAATGGGCGGCGCGGTCTTTTTCATCCTGGAACGTCGCAGTCATGGGCAGGCCTTCTATTGTCTGTTTCTATCGTTCTAGTGGGCCGGTGCGCTAACGGCATCCAGCAACGAGCGTCCGCCATCCACCACCATGATCTCGCCGGTCATAAAGCTGGAACTGTCTGCCGCGAGAAACTGCACCGCTTCGGCCAATTCGGACGGCGATGCTATGCGGCCAAGCGGTGTGTGACTGCGGATATCTTCGCGCCATTCGCGGTTGTCCGCTACGGACGCCTTAAGAGACGCGGACATGACCGACCCGAAGGCGACGGCATTCACCCTGATCCGGTGCGGCGCGAGCGTGACGGCAAGGGACCGGGTCATCTGGTCAAGGGCCGCCGAAGCGATGGAATAGGCCATCAGGTTGGGTTGGGTGTGATGCGCTGCGATCGAGCTGAGGTTGATGATAGAGCCGACCTGCCCTTCGGGCTGCTTTTCGCCTTGCTTGATCATCCGCCGCGCGACCTGTTGCGACAGCCGCAACGACGTCATCAGGTTCTGGTCCAACAATGTCTCAACCGACGTATCCTCGACGTTCAGGGCCTCCGTCGGCATGACCTGCCGCGAAGCATTCACAAGGATATCCACCTGCTCAAAGGCGTCAATGGTAGCGGACACCAGGTTGGCAATCGTCAATCGCTGCCTCAGATCACCCGCGAAAAACCGCACATTGCCCTCGTCGCGGGCCTCGCCCAACTCATCGACGAGCTTTTTCTCATCGATGTCGGCGCACATCACGTTCGCACCTTTGTCCGCGAACAGCCGCGCGATGGACAGACCGATGCCGTTGGCTGCCCCGGTGACGATCGCGGTCTTGCCGGAGATGGAAAAAGACATGGATAAATCCTTTGGTCGAGGGGCTCAGCGGCGCGTGCGCAAGGGGCGGGTCGCGTGAAACAGCTTGAACCGGGCATCACCACCGATCTCTTCGACCTGCGCAAAGCGGGTCTTCAGCTCAGCTTCATAGGGCAGGTGACGATTCGCGACCATCCACAAATCACCGTTCTGAGCCAAAAGCCGCGCGGCGGCCGCCACAAAGGCTTGCCCGATCTGCGGTTCGGACGCGCGTCCGACGTGAAAGGGCGGGTTCATCACGATGGTGTCCATGCGGTGCTCGGGTGACCATGTGGTCGCATCGGCCCAGTGGAAGTGAGCGCGCGGGTCCGTCACGTTGTGACGGGCGCATTCAAGGGCCAGATGTCCCGCTTCGATCAGGTGGACCGCCTCGACACCCTTGCGTTCGAGAACGTGGGCGGAAAGATACCCCCAACCGGCCCCCAGATCGGCCACCTGCGCGCCGAGCTTTTCCGGCAGCGCCTCCACCAGAAGAGCCGACGCCAGATCGATGCCATCGGCGGAAAAGACACCGGGGGCCGTCCAGAACCCGCCTTCGGTCAATGCCGGGCCTGCTTCCCAATCCGCAAAGCACTCGGCCGCCGATGCGTCGATCCAGAAGAGCTTGCCATGCGCTTTGGTGACCGGACCGTGTATCGTTACACGGCCTTTCATTTCCTTGAGGATGCTGTCTACGCCTTGATTCTTCTGCCCGTCGATCACGACCACGCCATCGCTTACTGAACAGGCTTCGGCGATCAACGCCCGCGCTTCGTTCTTGGCCCGCGGCAGGCAGACAAGGGCGGCGGAGTATCGCCCCTCGCTGACAACCGCGACCTCAAAGCCGCGTTCAGCGAAGGCATCGTGGACGGGCCGGAAACCGTGAATAACCTGCACGCGGTCCTTGGGTAGATCGTCCAATGCCAGGTCGGATGAGGGCGCGAACACCGCGATTGTGCCTTCTTCGGGCCAGTCGAGGCCGCCGCCATCCAGTGCAAGCGCCAGGCGCGAATCAAGCACCGCCTATTCTTCCTTTTCCATCGTGCATTGCAGAGGATGCTGGTTACGGCGCGCAAAATCCATAACCTGCGCGACCTTCGTTTCCGCAATCTCGTGGCTGAACACGCCCACCACGGCCAAACCCTTCTTGTGCACGACCAACATGATCTCGAACGCCTGCGCATGGTTGAGCCCGAAAAACCGTTCAAGAACATGCACAACGAACTCCATCGGAGTGAAATCGTCGTTGAGCAACAGCACCTTGTAAAGCGGTGGCCGCTTCGTCTTTGGTTTGACCTTCGTCAACAGTTCGATGTCGTCATCGTCCTGCGGGCCTGCCATGGTGATCGGATCAAGGTGCATTGCTGCTCCTGCGGTTGCTTGCGCTTCAGGGTGTTTGTTGAAACGTCTATATAACGTCAGATCCCCGTTAGAAAAGAGCCACCGCACCGATATGTCCAACACACTGACGACAATCGGCTTCGATGCCGACGATACTCTTTGGCACAACGAAAGGTACTTTGCCTTGACGCAAGCCCATTTCGCGCAGCTTCTGGCGGATCACACGGACCGCGACACCCTCATGGCGCGGCTGCTCGCCGCGGAGCGCCGCAATCTTCCGCACTACGGCTTCGGCATCAAAGGTTTTACATTGTCCATGATCGAAACCGCAATCGAGGTAACGGACGGGCGCGCGCCGGCTTCCGTCATCTCGCAGATACTGGATGCGGGCCGGGATATGTTGAGCCATGCAGTCGATCTGCTGCCGCAGGCTGCCGACACGGTTGAAGCCCTGCGGCACTCGTACAAGGTTATCGTGATCACCAAGGGCGACCTGCTGGACCAAGAGCGCAAGCTGGCACAGTCCGGTTTGCGCGATCTTTTCCACGGTGTCGAAATTGTAGCCGCAAAAACACCTCAGACCTATACCCGCATCTTCGGGCAGCACGGGACAGGAGCGGACCAGGGGCTGATGGTGGGGAACTCAATGGCGTCCGATGTTATCCCGATGATCGACGCGGGCGGTTGGGGTGTGTTCGCGCCGCATGGCCCGATCTGGGAGATCGAGCACGCGCAACCTCCGGCCTCCGCCAGATACCGTGAAATTGACAACATCGGACAGCTACCGACGTTGATCGACCGGATCACCGGCGACCTGGAAGATACAGGCGCGTAGCGTGCTTGGATCGACGGCTGCCATGTAGGACTTTGCACAGGCCGAGTCGCCTGGTTGAATTGGGGCACGCACCGCCCAGAAGCTGCCACATTCCTGCCACAATAGCGGGTTTTGTGTTTGAGCGGTCAACTGCGTCCACATATGGGCACCCTATCGGCGAAATACGGCAAAATTGCCCTAATTATAAGGGTTTATTGCGGCCGGTTTTCATGCTAATTTTTACCTAACAATACACCACCCGAAAAATCGGGGGTTCGAGGCAGTAAAAGGCAGATTATCATGAAGGTGCGGCGCGTTCAGCCGGCTCGTTACGGGCTATTTATTCTTGCGGCTATTTGGCTTTTGATCGCGCTCCCGATGAGCGCCATCGCGGCGCCATACGCGGCTTATGTGATCGACGCGCGCTCGGGCGAGGTCCTGCATTCCAGCAACGCCGATACGCGACTGCACCCTGCGTCTCTTACCAAGATGATGACCCTCTACATCGCGTTTCAAGCGATCGAGCGCGGTGAGATCTCACTCGACTCGAAAGTGACAATCTCGAAGAACGCTTCGTCGGAACCGCCCAGCAAACTCGGCCTGCGATCCGGCCAGAAAATCGCCCTGCGCTATCTGATCCGCGCCGCTGCCGTCAAATCGGCCAACGACGCAGCAACCGCCATCGGCGAAGCGATTGCGGGCTCGGAGGCGAAATTTGCACGGCGCATGAACCGTACCGCGCAACAGCTTGGGATGACCCGCACCACGTTCAAAAACGCCCACGGGCTGACCGAAGCGGGGCACCTGTCAACCGCGCATGACATGACAATCATGGGCCGGCATTTGCTGTATGACTACCCGCAGTACTACAATCTTTTTTCGCGCATCACTGCCGATGCAGGGATGAGCAAGGTGTCGCACACGAACCGTCGGTTCCTCGGTGCATACAAGGGCGCTGACGGGATCAAGACCGGCTACACCCGCGCTGCCGGTTTCAATCTCACCGCCTCCGCCGAACGCGGCAACGAGCGTGTCATCGTAACGGTTTTCGGTGGCAAATCGACAAGCTCGCGCAATGCCAAGGTGGCGGAGCTGATGGATCTCGGTTTCCGTCGTGCGCCCTCCAACGCTCCGGTGCGCAAGCCCGACGCGCCTGAATACATCGCCCAGGCACCCGATACCGGAGCGAAAGGCAAGACGATCCGCCTTGTTGGTGCGGTCAAGGATTCCAAGCGCCCCGTGCTGCGCCCCACTGTCGAGGTCGCCGTTGCCACGGCAGAGGCACCCGACGCAGTAAGCAGCCTGCTCAGCACTGCGATCGAGGCCGCTGTCGCACAGGCTGTCGAAGAGCCGGCTGCGCGTCCCGAGACGCCCGCAGCGCCGGAAGACGTGGTTCTGGCGTCCGTGACAACCGCGCCGACCTCATCCCGGCCCGCGCTGCGGCCAAAGGGGTTGGTCCTCATCGGTGCCCAGCCCGAAGCCAGGACCGATCCCGTCGTGCAGGAAATCGTGACCCGCGTGTCCACGTCCGGCGGTCGGCAATGGGGCGTCAATGTCGGACGTTTCGGCAACCGCTATCTGGCGGAAAAGATGCTGTTGAAAACCGCGTTGGCAGAAATGGCCACGCTGGACGGGTCACTGCGCAAGGTCGTGCGCAAACCCCAGGGATTTGATGCGAACTTTCTCGGCATGACGCGGGAGACTGCGGATCTGGCATGTCGCCGCCTCAAGGCGCGGCAGGTCAGTTGCTTCATGATCGGTCCCGGTTGATGTCAGCGGGTCCCACAGCCGCTGTACAGATCGACCTGATCTAGAATACACCGATTTGCGACCGTAGACCCCCGCGGCCCCGGCTGCGCCCGCGCACCGCTAATGAACGACGGCACGCATCAGGGTGCGGGTATACTCCGACTGCGGATTGTCGTAGAGCGCATCTACATCCCCGTATTCGACAACATCCCCTCGTTTCATCACCATGACGCGGTGCGACATGGCGCGCACGACGTTCAGGTCGTGACTGATGAACAGATAGGCCAACCCGTATTTGACCTGCAAGCTGCGCAGCAGATCGACGATTTGTACCTGCACAGTCATGTCGAGCGCCGATGTAGGTTCATCCAGCACCAGCAATCGCGGTCGAAGCACCATTGCACGCGCGATGGCAATGCGCTGTCTTTGCCCGCCGGAAAACTCGTGCGGGTAACGGTCCATCGAACGGGGGTCCAGCCCAACCTCCATCATCACGTCATGCACCAACTGACGCTTGTCGCGCTCAGGGTCGACCTTGTGAATAGCAAGCCCCTCAGCGATGATCTGCATGCAGGTCATACGCGGGCTCAGGCTGCCGAACGGGTCCTGAAATACGATTTGCATGTCCTTGCGCAGGCGGCGCAGCTGCTTCGTCGACCATTTGCGCACATCATCGCCCATGAACACGATCCGCCCTTCGGAGGAGATCAGCCGCATGATCGCCAGCGCCAGCGTCGTCTTGCCCGATCCGCTTTCCCCGACAATGCCGATCGTTTCACCGGCGCGCACGCTGATCGTTGCGTCGTTCACCGCTTTGACGTGACCAACCGTCCGGCGCAAAAGACCCTTGTGGATCGGAAACCAGACTTTCAGATGCTCGGTTTCCGCGATCACATCGGCACCGTCCGGCACCGGCGCGGGGCGTCCCGAAGGGGCCGCGCCCAGCAATTTACGGGTGTAGGGGTGCTGTGGATTGTCGAAAATCTCTTGTGTCAGCCCCTGCTCCACGATCCTGCCGTGCTGCATTACGCAGACCCGGTCGGCAATCCGGCGCACGACGGCCAGATCATGCGTAATAAACAAAAGTCCCATCCCCTCGCTGTCCTTCAGCTCCTTGAGCAGGTCGAGGATCTGCGACTGGATCGTCACGTCGAGGGCCGTCGTCGGCTCGTCCGCGATCAGGACATCGGGCTTGTTGGCAAGCGCCATCGCGATCATCACGCGCTGGCGTTGTCCGCCGGAAAGCTGGTGTGGATATGAGCCGAGACGGCTTTGCGCATCGTTGATGCCAACACGCTCCAGCAGTTCCAGAATCCGCGTATGTGCCGCGTTCCCGGTCAGCCCCTGATGCAGGGCCAGCGACTCGCCCAGTTGTTTGTCGATGGTGTGCAGCGGGTTGAGCGAGGTCATAGGCTCCTGAAAGATAAAGCTGATATCGTTGCCGCGCACTTTGCGCAACAACGCGTCGGACGCGCCGATCATCTGTTGCCCATCGTAGGTGACGGACCCTTCGACAACCGCGTTGTCGCCCAGCAGCGACACCGTGGACAGCGCCGAGACCGACTTGCCCGACCCGCTTTCGCCCACCAGCGCGACGGTCTCGCCCCGCTCAAGCGCAAAGCTGATGCCATCGACGGCAGTCACCAGCTTGCCATCCTGACGAAAGGAAACGCGCAGATCCCGCACGTCCAGAAGCGGTGTGTCGGTCATCAGGAAAACGTCTTTCTGGGATCAAACGCATCGCGGATCCCTTCGAAGATGAACACCAGCAGCGACAGCATCAGCGCGAAGGTGAAAAAAGCGGTAAAGGCAAGCCACGGCGCCTGCAGGTTTTGTTTGGCCTGCAAGGTCAGCTCGCCCAGCGATGGCGCGGACGACGGCAGGCCGAAGCCGAGATAATCCAGCACCGCAAGCGAGGAAATCGTGCCGGTGATGAGGAACGGCAGCATCGTCAGCGTCGCCACCATTGCGTTGGGTAGCATGTGGCGGAACATGATCGTGGTATTACCCACACCCAGCGCACGGGCAGCGCGCACATATTCAAGGTTGCGCGCCCGCAGGAATTCGGCGCGCACCACGCCGACGAGCGCGGTCCAACTGAACAGCACGAGCAGGAACACCAGCAGCCAGAAACTGCGCCCGAGAATGGCGAACATGATGATGATGACATAGAGGGACGGCGTGGAGGTCCATATCTCGATCACGCGCTGAAAGATCAGATCAAGCCAGCCGCCGAAGAATCCCTGCACCGCGCCCGCGGCGATGCCGATGATCGTCGACAGACCCGTCACCAGCAGAGTGAACAGGATGGACAGCCGAAACCCGTGAATGACCCGTGCCAACACATCGCGTTTCGTCCCGTCGGTACCTAACAGGTTCTGGCTGTTGGGTGGCAAAGGCGCCGCGCCCGGACGATCAACCGCCGTGTCAAAACTGTAGGGGATCGGCGGCCAAAGCGCCCAGCCTTTCTCGATCGGCTCACCCTCGATGATGCCATCCTGCGCATCCGCAAGGTAGGTCTCGGGGTCGTCGAAACACAGCTCGGATCCGCCGGTGTCGATCAGGCAGCGCACCTCGGGATCGCGGTAGGCCGCTTCGGTCTGGAAATCACCGCCAAAGGCGGTCTCGGGGTAGAACTTGAAGATCGGCATGAAGTAATCGCCCCGGTACTGCACCAGGATCGGCTTATCATTGGCAAGGAACTCCGCGAACAGCGACAGCGTAAAGACCACTGCAAAGATCCACAGCGACCAGAACGCACGGCGGTTCCGTTTAAAATTGCGCCAGCGGCGTTGGTTGAGCGATGACCCCTTGTGGGGGATGGGCGCCACCGGCGCAGGCGCGTCCGAAGCGGGTGTCGGGTTTGGCTCCTGCATCAGCCTTCCCTCTTTTCGAAATCAATGCGCGGATCGACCAGGACATACATCAGATCGGAAATGATCCCGACCAGCAGCCCGATCAGGCCAAAGATGAACAGCGTGCCGAAGACGATTGGGTAATCTCGCGCCACCGCCGCCTCAAAGCCAAGCCGCCCCAGACCGTCGAGGCTGAAGATTGTCTCGATGATCAGCGACGAGCCAAAGAAGACGCCGATGAACACCGCCGGAAAACCTGCAATCACGATCAACATGGCATTGCGGAACACGTGACCGTAGAGAACACCGCGCTCCGACAATCCCTTGGCGCGGGCGGTCATGACGTAGTGCTTCTTGATCTCGTCGAGAAAACTGTTCTTAGTCAGCAACGTCAGGGTCGCAAAGGCGGAAATCGTGGACGCGAGAACCGGCAGCGTGATGTGCCAGACATAGTCTTTCGCTTTGCCCCAGGCGCTCAGTTCTTCGAAGTTATCCGAGGTCAGGCCGCGCAAGGGAAACAGCTCATAGCAGGTTGGATTGAAGGCTGCGCCACCGGGCCAAACTTCCGAGAGGATCGGGATCCGGAAACAATTCGCCGGCACGAAGAGCACCAGCAGCAGAATGGCAAAAAGGAACCCGGGGATCGCGTAGGCTGCGATAATCGCACCCGATGTCCAGGTATCGAAGCGCGAGCCGTCCCTGACCGCCTTGCGGATGCCCAGCGGGATCGACACCATGTAGGCGATCAGTGTCGACCACAGCCCCAGCGTGATCGACACCGGCAGCTTTTCCTTGATCAGGTCGATGACTGAAATCGAGCGAAAGTAACTCTCGCCGAAATCGAAGCGCATGTAGTTGAACATCATGTTGAAGAACCGCTCGACCGGGGGCTTGTCGAACCCGAATTCACGCTCGAGCTCGGCGATGAATTCCGGCGGCAACCCGCGCGATCCGGCGTAGTTCTCGGTGGCTGTCAGATCGGCGTTGCCCGCGTCGGTGCCAGAGCCCGCAAAGCCGCCGAACACGTCCCCACCGCCCTGGATGCGCGCGATTGCCTGCTCGACCGGTCCGCCCGGCACGAATTGCACCAACGCGAAATTGACCAGCATGATCCCGAACAGCGTCGGGATGATCAGCAACAGCCGCCTGAGAATGTAGCTGCCCATGGTTTACCTCAGCACGCCTGCCGCGCGCAATTTCTCTGCTTTGGCAGCGTCGTACCACCAGAAATCGAGATAGCCCAGCGCATAGGGCGGTTGCTGTTCGGGGTGGTTGTACTGATCGTAGTAGGCGGTCCAGTAGACATCGTTGTACCACAGCGGGATCATGATAAATTCATGGCGCAGCGCACGGTCGAGCGCCATCATCGCGGCGTTTTCCTCTTCGGATGTTTCAGCCTGCAGGGACGCTTCGATGATCGCGTCCACCATCGGACTGGCCAGACCGGCAGGATTGAACAGCGAATAGCTTGCCGCTTCGGAGCCGTAGTGCTGCGCAAGGCCGGTCCCGGTGCCAAGGAATGCAGCATAGGCGTCAAAGATCATGTCGTAATCGCGGTCCCGCTCCCGCGCGGTATATTGCGAGCTGTCGACTTTTTCGAGCACCGCATCGATGCCCAGCTTGGTCAGGTTGGAAATGTAGTTCTCAACCACAGCAGAGAGCGTGGCGGAGCCCGATGAATTGAGCAGAAAGGTAAGCTGCAGTGGCGCGCCGTCCGCGTTGCGACGCATCCCATTGTCGCCCACGGCCCAGCCCGCTTCGTCCAGAAGCGCCATCGCGCGGCGTGCATTGCGCCGGTCAAACAGCCGCTCAGCCTGCGAAACATGCGGCACCCGCACCTCTTGCGTCAGAACCTTGGGGGCGATGACATCACCGAGACTTTCCAGAAAGGCCAATTCGGCACCCTCCGGCGCACCCGTCGCCATGACCGGCGAATCCTGAGTGAAGGACGCGCGCGGCTTGAACAGGCCGTATTGCAGCGATTCATTGGTCCATTCGAAATTGAACGCCAGCGCGACAGCCTCGCGCAACCGCTTGTCCTGCATGACCTCACGACCCAGATTGAAGATGAAACCGGTCGGTTGCGGGGGCGATCCGTCAGCGATTTCCTCTTTCACGACATACCCTTCCTGAACCTTGGGAAAGTCATAGGCTGTGGCCCACTGACGCGAATTGCCTTCCGAACGGAACGTGTACTCGCCAGACTTGAACGCCTCGAACGCGGAATTTTCGTCACCGAAGTATTCCACCCGGATCCGATCAAAATTGTTGCGGCCCACATTGAACGGCAAATCGCGGCCCCAATACTCGGGGTTGCGCTTGTAAACGATGCGGCGATTCACATCGACATCCTCAACCATGTAGGCTCCCGATCCGGGCGAGATCTCAAGCCGGCTCTCGTCCAGCCGCGCACCGGTTTGCTCGTACCACTTCTTCGACCACGCGGGCACGAACCCAACCTGATCAATCAGACTGCGCCGCGAGATGCCTTCGGTAAAATAGAACTTGATGGTGTGATCGTCGATCACCTCGACCTTAGGGATGCGCTTACGGACCGCATCGGCGTAGGATTGCAGCCCTTGGTCCAGCAACAGATTATGCGAAAATTCGATGTCATACGCCGTTACCGGATCACCGTTCGAGAACCGCGCCTCGGGACGCATATGGAATATTACCCAGTCTTTGGATTCGGGATATTCGACCGTGTGCGCCAGCAATCCGTAATACTCACCGTACACGTCCGCGGGGGCGGGCTCGGTACCGATACCGTCGCCCAGAAGGCTCTCGTACATCATCGTGCTGAGCGCACCGCCGCGGCCCTTGCGCGAATAGGGGTTCATGGAGTCAAACGTGCCCAGTGCCGAAAACGATATCTCGCCGCCTTTGGGGGCATCCGGATTGACGTAATCGAAATGGTCGAAGTCCGCCGGATACTTGAGATCACCGTAGAACGAATAGCCATGGCTTTTGATGATCGTCTCGTGGCTTTCGGCGCGGCCCTGGGCGGCGAAAAACAGGGCTATGCAGAAAACAAGCAGCCCGGACCAGAGGGCGTGCGGCGCGAGGGCTTTCGATATGGCTTGGGGCATGAGACGCTCCTTGGAACAGGTCGGAAATGTCAGTGGTTTCTGGAATGTAGGCTAATGGCCCCGCACGCCAAGTTACAAGTTGCAACTCTGTGATCTTGCGAAAATCGGGGGCACCGACGAAAAAGGGCCGTCCCGCTGGACGACCCTTTGCTTTGGATATGTCGTGATACCGTTCTCAGTCGTCGAGGCTGTCGAGATAGGCGATCACGTCGGCACGGTCCTGCGCCTTGTTCAGACCGGCAAAGCCCATCGTCGTACCCGGAGCCCAGTCGCCCGGGCTTTCAAGGAAACCATTCAGGTTTTCCGGCGACCATGCGTCGCCCTGCGGTGCCAGCGAACCGGAGTATTCAAACCCTTCGGCCGACGCGATCTGACGCCCCACGACACCGTGGAGATACGGACCCGTTGCATTCGCGCCCGGTTCTACCTTGTGGCATGCCGTGCACTTGCGGAAAACTTTCGCGCCATCGTCGACCGACGCCGAGGCCAGCAGTTCTTCGAACGGGACCTGGACTTCTTCTTCCGCAGGCGCGTCACCCTCGACGGCAATGGAATAGGATGGCTCGCCATGTAGCCCGGCATGGTACAATTCTTCTCCGGCCCATTTGCCCAACAACAGCACCAGCCACGCGCCCAGCAGGCCGGCAGCGATTTTCGTAAGTGTCATTGTATCCATCGGTCAGTCCATCATTAAGAAATGTTCTATTGGTTGACGCGGTATCTATTGCTTTCCCTCACCGCAGGCAAGGTGTAGTTACCGCGACCAAACGCCCATTTAGCCAAGTTTTTGCAAAGGACCGGCGGAATGACCCTAAACAAGCCGCCGCGCATCGCTTTTCAGGGCGCTTTGGGAGCTTACAGCCACGAAGCCTGTCTGCAGGCGCGGCCCGATGGCATCCCTGTCCCCTGCACCACCTTCGACGGGGTTTTGCGCGCCGTGCGCGCGGGGCGCGCCGATCTGGCGATGCTGCCTGTCGAGAATACCACATACGGCCGCGTCGCCGACATCCACCGTTTGCTGCCGCAAAGCGGGATGCACATCATCGAGGAAGCGTTCGTGCGCGTGCGCATCGCACTGATGGCGCGGCCGGGTGTGGCACTGGACCGGATCAAGCACGTTCGCGCCCATCTTGTGCTGTTGCCGCAAGCGCGCAGCTTTCTCGAAGCGCACGGGATCACGTCGGAGCCCGCAGCCGACAGCGCAGGCGCGGCGCAGGAACTTGCCGCCGGGGGACCGGACCACGAAGGCGTTCTGGCAAGTGCAGTGGCCGCCGACATTCACGGCCTGAACGTGCTCGCCGACGGCATCGAGGATCTTGATCACAATACGACCCGTTTCCTTCTCATGGCGCCCGATCTGGACCTGTCTCGGCGCGGCGATCACATGATGACCACCTTTGTGTTCGAAGTCCGCAACATCCCTGCCGCGCTTTACAAGGCAATGGGCGGCTTTGCGACGAACGGCGTCAACATGACCAAACTCGAAAGCTACATGGTCGGCGGTTCGTTCACCGCGACACAGTTTTATGCGGATATCGAGGGACACCCCGACGATCCTGCCGTAAAGCGCGCGTTGGAAGAGCTTGGGTACTTTACGAACATGCTGGATATCCTGGGCGTCTACCCGTCGCATCCCGGCCGCTGGCAAACCGCAGGCTAGCCGCGCCCGGCGTCAGGCGCTGCGCCTTTGCCTCTCTTCGAGAGTGCGGGCAAATTCGGCCACTCTCAGCTTGTACTTTTTTGTCAGTGACGTCTTTGCCAGCTTCAACGACTGGACCAGCAGGCGCGCCGACAGGTTCAACGGCTTTATGTCGAGGATGACCATCACCCGCGTCCGATTGCGCGACAGCGCGACAAGCTCAAGCGACATGAGCGTCATCAACCCCTGAGACCGACATTCGAAGACCATTTCGTTTGGTTTTTCGAACGTGATCATCTCGATCTCGACCTGACGCCGTTTTCCGCGCATGTTGAAAGCCGCGTTCCAAGCAATGCCGGGTGCCGGTGCCGATCTACTGTCGGCCCGCTGTACCTCCGCACCCCGCCGCATCGCTGCGCGCTCGAACATCTCGAAATCGCACAGCATGTCGAAAACCGCGTCGATCGGTGCTTCGATGTCTTCTTTCGTTGAGAATTTCATATCTCTACCGCTCGCTCCTCGTCCCTGCCCTCAATAGCGTCTATCATAAAATTCGCTTTGGAACACAGTGTTCTCGTCGCATCAGTCAAGCGTGTCCGTAAGCCACCGCTCGATCAGGAAATGCGCGATTGCGCCCTTGCGCGCGGGCAGAACCTCGGGGTGCTGCCCCGCCGAGATGTCCATCATCTCCTCGCGACTGATCCACCGTGCGTCCTCGATCTCGACAGGATCGACAGTGATCTCGGTGCTTGTCGCGTGGCCGTGGCACCCGAACATCAGCGAGGCCGGGAACGGCCAGGGCTGACTGGCGAGATAGCCGACCTCTCCGACCCTCACCCCCGATTCCTCGAACACCTCGCGGCGCACCGCCGCTTCGAGGGTCTCTCCCGGTTCGACGAACCCCGCCAACAGCGAATACATGCCGCGGGGCCATCCGGGCGACCGCCCGACCAGAACCGAGTTGCCGTGCGTGATCAGCATGATCACGACAGGATCCGTTCGCGGAAAATGCGCGCCGCCGCACCCGCTACACTGCCGCTGCCAACCGCCCTGCGATACCTGCGTCTCCTGTCCGCAGCGCGCGCAGAAACGGTGAATTTCGTGCCACCCCAGAACAGCCTTTCCCGACGCCGCGAGCTCGGCATCGCGCGGGTTGAGCCATGTCATCACGCGGCGCAACTCGGCGAACACCATCCAGTCGGGCAAGGCAGGATGCCGCTGTTCGCTGGGGTCCATGAACGCTCCGAAATTCGCGTCATCCACAGTATCGAGCGCCCACGTTGGTAATTCGACGGCGAACACCGGGCTGCCCTCTTCGCGGCCCAGCAAAATGGGGGCCTGTGCCCGCTCGGCGAGCGCGGGATGGTCCATACTCAGCCGGACCAGCCCCGCCGGACGTTCCGGCGAGATCAGCGGCTTACCACGCCAGAAAACGACGGCACGGGACGCGGGATCGCGCTCTGCTTGTGCCAATGCCTCGGCATTTCCACGCAACTCACCGGCACGGTCAAGCGATGACCCTCCGAAAGTAACCAGCTCTGCATCCTTCATCGACGTTACCTTTCTGTCTGATGCCGCTTCGGCATATTGCACGGAAAAACCATGATCCATATGGTTTTGCACGGTATCGAGATTTACCAATTCAACCCAAGGCGGTACCTGTTCGATATGGTCCCGTTACATCGCCCTGCCCAGATAATCCGCAATTGCACTGTCGGGCACCTGCGGATACTGGTGACAACCGATCTGCACGGGCATCTGTTGCCACATGACTACATCAAGGACCGCGCAACACAAGGTGGCGGGCTTGCCGGACTGGCGCATTTGATTGCGCGCGTCGGGAGGGGGGGTAGCCATCGTAGGGTATGCTGGCCGCGCACCTGATCGTGCTTGCCGTAGTCGCAGCGATGAGCGCGGGCGGGCGCGGCGGGCCGGGCAACTATATCAACATCCCAGCAGGTCAGGTGCTGCGGCGTCATATCGAAGGTCTTGCGCTTTTTGCCAATCAGACCATCGGCATTCACGTAACCGGCGCGGACCTGAAAAACTGGCTTGAACACGCGGCGCTGATTTTCATTAGCCTCGCGCCAGACCACGCCGACCAACTGCTTGCAAACCCGGAATCCCGCCGTTTCAGTTCAACACGATCTTCGGCCTGCACTACGAAATTGACCCATGCGCACCGCCCCATGCCGGCGTTACTCAAACGACCCACGCCGTGCGTCCGGTCGCTGCGGCACAGGGTTTTGCAGGTTCAGAATTACGCTGTAAGGTTGCACGGCGCGAGCGGATTGCCTATATCGGGATTCGAGAGGTTGGTGCGGGCAGGCGCCTCGCCAACCCGGTCAGATCCGGAAGGAAGCAGCCGTAACGAGTCCCGCTTGGGTCGTTATCAATCTCTCACCCAACGCTGCGCCGCAAATGCGGCGTTGTCATGCGACCAATCGGCAATGAACCCTTCAAAGCTGCGTCGCCGCAAAAGTATCACACTCTGCCACACGCCCGCTGTCAAAACCGGTGCGGAACCAGCGCGATCTTTGTTCGGATGTGCCGTGGGTGAACGTATGCGGTTGCGGAACCCTGCCCGCTTCGCGTTGCAACGTGTCGTCGCCGATCTGCCGGGCCGCGTTCAGCGCCTCTTCGAGATCGCCACGCTCCATCAGGCCCGCGACATTTTGAGCCCAGACGCCGGACAGACAATCCGCCATCAGCTCCAACCGGACAGTAAGCGCGTTCGCCTCGACCGTCGAGGCACGTTGCCGCGCCGCATTCACTTCGGGCAGAATACCCAATTGGTTCTGGACATGGTGGGCGACCTCATGCGCGATCACGTAGGCTGCTGCGAAATCGCCCCCCGCGCCCATCTGCCGGTCAAGCGCGTCGAAAAACCGCGTGTCGAGGTATGCCTTCGAATCCGCCGGACAATAAAAAGGCCCTGTCGCGCCGCTCGCTCCGCCGCAAGGGCTCTGCGTCACGCCACTGAAAATTACTAGGCGGGGGGGTACATAATCACGGTCGAGCTGTTCGCGGAACACGGTCGTCCAGACATCTTCGGTCGTCGCCAGCACCTGCGCGCTGAAACCTGCTGCCGGGTCGTCTGCGGGGTCAACGCTACGCGAGATTTCCTGCTGGCCGCCGCCCTGCAACAGGGGTGATACGTCGATGCCAGTAAAATAACCGATCGCCAGAACAGCCAACACACCGACGAGGCCAAGGCCACCTTTGCCGCCGATACCGCCACCCCGGCGGCCACCGCTGCGCATCTCGACATTTCTGCTGCGCCGTATCCCCTTTAGCCGCATGACCGCCCTCATGTATAATTATACTTGCCAGATTAACACACTTGCCCCACTTAAGTTCAATGTCACAAGAAAACGATCTTGCCGAGGACCGCACGAATTGGGCCGAAGACCGGACCATCCTTGCAAATGAACGTACATTTGCAGGGTGGATGCGCACCGGTATGGCCTCGCTTGCCGTCGCAATCGGTCTCAAGGCCGTATTCGGAGAGTTTGAGCCGACCTGGGCCGCAAAGGCGGTCGCGACGATTTTCATCGCCGCTGCGATCTATATTTTCTGGGCGGCGCACGATACGGCGACCAAGACGCTGGAGCGCCTCGAAGACCACCATGCCAACGCCCAGCCCAATGCCCGTATGAAGACACTCGCAATCATCTTCAGCTGCGCCTCGGTGGCCGTCGGCGGGATCCTGTGGATGCTGTGACAGCGGTTTACGATGCCCGACCGAAGGCTTAGTTTACGGATCTGACCCTATCCGGAATGGACCCTTGATGACCGACACCACAGCCTACCGCGTGCTTGCCCGCAAATACCGCCCCGAAACCTTTGTCGATCTCGTCGGCCAAGACGCGATGGTGCGCACGCTGAAAAATGCGTTCGAAGCGGACCGCATCGCGCAGGCGTTCATCATGACTGGCATTCGCGGCACCGGCAAAACGACGACCGCGCGGATCATCGCCAAGGGAATGAACTGCATCGGCACCGACGGCACGTCCGGCCCCACGACCGAACCGTGCGGCACCTGCGAACACTGCACCGCGATCATGGAAGGCCGCCACGTCGACGTGATCGAGATGGATGCGGCGTCGAACACCGGCGTCGGCAACATCCGCGAGATCATCGACAGCGTTCACTACCGCGCCGCCTCCGCGCGCTACAAGGTCTACATCATCGACGAAGTGCACATGCTGTCCACGGGCGCGTTCAACGCCCTGCTCAAAACGCTCGAAGAGCCGCCCGAGCACGTTAAATTCATCTTTGCGACCACGGAAATCCGCAAGGTGCCCGTTACCGTTCTATCCCGTTGCCAGCGGTTCGACCTGCGCCGGATCGAGCCCGAAGTGATGATTGCCATGCTGCGCCGGATCGCTACTGCGGAAGGCGCCGAGATTTCCGATGACGCGCTGGCGCTGATCACCCGCGCCGCCGAAGGATCGGCGCGCGATGCGACATCTCTGCTGGATCAGGCGATCAGCCATGGCGCGGGCGAGACGACAGCCACACAGGTGCGCGCCATGCTGGGTCTGGCGGACCGTGCCCGGGTGCTTGATCTGCTCGACATGATCCTGCGCGGCGATGCGGCGGGTGCGCTGACCGAACTGGGCAGCCAGTATGCCGAGGGGGCCGATCCGATGGCCGTGCTGCGCGATCTGGCGGAAATCACCCACTGGGTGAGCGTGGTGAAAATCACACCCGACGCCGCCGAAGATCCCACCATCTCGCCCGAAGAACGGAACCGTGGCCGCGCGATGGCCGATGCGCTTGCGATTCGCGTGCTGACACGCTTATGGCAGATGTTGCTCAAGGCACTGGACGAGGTCGCAAGCGCACCGAACGCGATGATGGCCGCCGAGATGGCGATCATCAGGTTGACCCATGTCGCGGATTTGCCCGCCCCGGACGAATTGGTGCGCAGCCTTCAAAACACACCGCCACCCGCGCCCGCGACGCAGAGCGCGGGTGGCGGTTCTGGCGGGTCCGCCCCCCGCGCCCAAGGCAGCTACGCCCCCCCCTCGACAGTCACCGGTGCGGCGGGTGGTACCGGCACCAGCGGTGCGGCGACAGCTCGCGCACCGGCTCACGACAGCGCGCTCAGACATTACCCGAGCTTTGAGCACGTGCTTGAACTGGTCCGTCACAACCGCGATGTGAAACTGCTGGTCGAGGTGGAAACCTGCCTGCAACTCGCTGCCTACCAACCGGGCCGCATTGAATTCGTGCCTACGGAAAACGCGCCGCGCGATCTGGCCCAGCGTCTCGGCGCGAAGCTGCAGCTTTGGACCGGCAACCGCTGGGCAGTGACCATCGTAAACACGGGCGGCACACCGACCATCGCCTCGATCCGGGATGCCAAACAGAACGCCCTGCGCGCCGATGCCGAAGGCCACCCGTTGATGCTGGCCGTGATGGACCAGTTCCCCACAGCGAAGATCACGGCGATCCGCACGCCCGAAGATATCGCCGCATCCGCCGTCGAAGAGGCCCTGCCCGAGGTCGAGGACGAATGGGACCCCTTCGAGGACGGCTAGACGGAATTTCGGCGCGAACCTTGTCGTGCGCCGCATCCACTGCAATATGTAGACTGAAGCGATCAGGCGCCACCGGCGCCCCCACAAAACGAACAGGAGCAAACTGATGTTCAAAGGACTAGGCGGTCTTGGCGATATGGCCGGAATGATGAAGAAAGCCCAGGAAATGCAGGGCAAGATGGCCGAGATGCAAGAGGAAATGCACAATATCATGGTCGAGGGCGAGGCCGGTGCCGGGCTGGTCAAAGCAACTTGCACTGCCAAGGGCGAGCTGAAAAGTCTCGATATTGACCCGTCGATCTTCAACGGCGACGACAAGGAAGTTGTCGAGGACTTGATCCTTGCCGCGATCAAGGATGCGCAGGGCAAGGCGAGCGACCGCGCACAGGAAGAGATGGCCAAACTGACCGAGGGCATGGGCCTTCCCGCCGGCATGAAGTTGCCGTTCTGAAACGCAACCCTCCCGCAGCAGGTGCCGAAAGATGAGCTCGACCCGCGACATCGACGCGCTGATTGATCTGATGGCGAAGCTGCCGGGCCTCGGCCCGCGCTCGGCGCGGCGCGCGGTGCTGCATCTGATCCGCAAACGCGCGCATCTGTTGACCCCGCTTGCCGAGATGATGCAGCGGGTGGCGACGACCGCCCGTGAATGCCTGAACTGCGGCAACGTCGGCACGTCCGACATCTGCGACATTTGCGAAAGCGAAAAGCGCGCGAATGGCGAGCTTTGCATCGTCGAAGATGTGGCGGACCTTTGGGCGATGGAGCGGTCGGGCGTGTTCAAGGGACGCTATCACGTCTTGGGCGGCACGCTGTCGGCGCTCGATGCCGTCGGACCCCAGGAATTGCGCATCCCGCGCCTGATCGACCGTGTGGAAAGCGAGGGCATCGCCGAAGTAATCCTCGCGCTGAACGCGACGATCGACGGGCAGACGACCGCACATTACATCGCGGACCAGCTTGAAGGACGCGTGAAGCTTTCATCACTAGCGCAGGGCGTCCCGATCGGCGGGGAGCTGGACTATCTCGACGACGGCACCATCACCGCCGCGATGCGCGCACGCAAGCAAATCTAGGCGGTGTGGCGACCTTGGTGCACCCAAAGCCCTTGTAATCCTCTTCGGGTTGTCATCTGCCGTCCGGTTACGACGACGCAGGAAGCTCCGGATTTGCGTATACTGCCGCCCGACTGTCCTGCGCGGCTGCTCAGCGGATCCACCCCGCAAATCGGACCCCCGTGCAGAATCAGTCCTCGTCTTCCCAATCCGTGCCGATTGCCGAGCGATCGCGCGCGCGTTCTTCGTGAATGACCTTCTTGACCTCGGCTTCTTCCTGCGGATCCGCATCCTCGAGATCGACGATCTCTGATTTGCTCTCGGCCAGCGCGAGTTCAAACATCATCGGGAAATGATCCGATCCGATCTTTTCCAACCGATCCATCCCAAGCTGCCGGAAACGTGCATCGTGGAACAAGTGATCCAGCGGCCAGCGCGCCCACCAGTGGAATGCACTGAAAGTATTGTAAAAACCCCGACCGACACGCGGATCTACGAGCCCCGAAAGCCTTTGAAAACGCCGTGTGGTGGTGGACCACGCAACATCGTTCAGATCGCCGGTCACGATTGCAGGCAGATCATCGTCCGCTGCTTCCATCCCGATCAAGGCGATCTCGGCGTCGCGGCCCTTGGTATCATGCGTCGCAGTGGGCGGTTCGGGGTGGACGACGTACAGACGTATGTCATCGCCACTGCGCAAGCGCAGCGTCAACCTGATCGACGGGACCCCTTCGGTCAGCATCTCGCGCACTTCGGCATCGCGCACTTCCAGACGCGACAGAACACACAAACCATAGCCGGTATCCTTGGGCACCTTGATCCAGTGAGGATAAAGGTCGCGCAGACCATCTTCGAGACCTCTGATCCAGTCATCGTCCACTTCGATCGCCATCATGACATCAGGCTTTTCGCGCTGTGTGAGTTCGATCAGCTTGTCGTAGTCGCGGTTCGACTTCTTCACGTTCGCAGCAACGAAGTGTATGTGACGGCGTGTATCCTTGCGTAGGGCGTCGCCCGCATCCAGTGTCTGGCGCCACCATATCGGCGTGAACTTGGCGATATAGAAGACCTGCAACAGCGCAACCGCTGCGAAGACCAGCCCGACATACAGCGCCCCCTCTATCCAGGCAGCAACGCCAGCCAACGCGAGGGCAACCCAAAAAAGCTGTATACGTGGAAATTCCAGCCCTCTGATCGCTCCGTGAGGCACCTTCAAAAGCGGCAGAACACTGGCCAGGATCAAAATGCCCGCCATGGCGTATAAAAGAACGTAAACGATCGTCATGAACATATGGAGATCAATTCAATTCATATTCAAAACACAAAGAGGCGCCCGAAACCGGGCACCCCCATGTCTGGCAGATCAACACTGCCGGTTGCTTGTCGGTTCCAGCCGAAGCTGCCGACATTGCCTATTTGCTGTCGTTTTCTTCGTCGTCATCCTCACCTTCCGGCAGGTTGAAGAAACTGTCCGCATCCGCGAAATCGCTGTCTTTCTTGTCGTCCTCCTCGTCCTCGGACGAATCGGACCCCGACAACGTAAAGGTTTCCAACCCTTCGATGGCCGATGGCATCCGGGGCTCCGCATCCATGCCCAGACTCTGTTCGGTGCTGACCAGCTTGCGGCGCTCGTCGTCGTTCATAACTTCACCGGCTGCTGCCTTCTTGGCCGCTGCCTTCTGCACCGCCGCATCCAGCTCGGATTGCTTGCACAGACCCAACGCGACGGGGTCGATCGGCTGGATGTTGGCGATGTTCCAGTGCGTCCGCTCGCGAATAGCCTGGATTGTCGGCTTGGTCGTGCCGACAAGCTTGCTGACCTGTGCATCGCTCAACTCGGGATGGAACTTAACCAGCCACAGAATTGACGCCGGGCGATCCTGACGCTTGCTCAGCGGCGTATAGCGCGGGCCGCGCCGTTTTTCCTCGCCCTCGGCGGCGGCATTCGGCTTGACCGCAAGGCGGTAGCTGGGATCGCTCTGCGCCTTGTCGATCTGCGCCTGATCCAGTTGATGGTTGGCAATCGGATCGAACCCTTTGACACCAACAGCTACATCGCCATCCGCGATGCCCTGGATTTCCAGCTCGTGCATGCCCACGAAGTCCGCGATCTGCTTGAAGCTCATTGTGGTGTTGTCGACCAGCCAGACGGCGGTCGCTTTGGGGTGAAGCAGTTTCGACATGTATTTCTCCTATAAACGCACCTTCCCCGTCGCCTGAAACAGGCTGTCCCGGAAGCCGGAACCGTTTCCAATTTGGGGGAACTTGTGGCTTATATAGATAAATTCGGCTCATAAGGAAAGACCCCAGATGCGCAAGCTGATCCTCCTTTTCGCGCTCGGCCTCTTGGCCCTGCCCGTCCATGCAAAAGGCGAACGCGCAGGAAATTTCGATTATTACGTGCTCAGCCTGAGCTGGTCCGCGAACTGGTGCGCGCTCGAAGGCGACGCGCGCGAGTCACCCCAATGTGACGCCTCGCGCGATCATGGCTGGATCCTGCATGGGTTGTGGCCGCAGTTTCACCGCGGCTTTCCGTCATACTGCCAGACCTCGGACCGCCCGCCATCGCGCGGCATGACGTCGACGATGACGGACATCATGGGCACGGGCGGCCTTGCGTGGCATCAATGGAAAAAGCATGGCACCTGCACCGGCATGACGGCGGACCAGTACTATGCGTTGTCACGCGAAGCCTACGCGTCCATCGTGCGCCCCGAAATCTTTCGCAAGGTCGACCGCACCCTGCGGCTGCCCGCCTCTGTGATCGAAGACGCTTTTCTCAAAGCGAATCCAATGGTTGAACCGGACGGCATCACCGTTACCTGCAAAAAGGGCTACATTCACGAAGCCCGTATCTGCCTGTCACGGCAACTCAAGCCGGTGCCTTGTGGGCAGGATGTGATCAAGGACTGCGCGCTGGACGACGCGATCTTTGATCCGGCAAGATAAGCGCGCAAAAGGCCCGCGTCGGTGCGCGGGCCTTCTGTCTCACCGCTCGATGCGAAGTGCCAAATCACCAAATAGAATCGCGCGCAGGCGCGTCCTTTGGATCAGCCGCCGACCTTCAGCACGATCTTTCCGATGTGTGTGCTGCCTTCCATGCGCGCGTGGGCCTTGGCCGCCTCGTCCAGCGCGAATTCGCTGTCCATCACCGGCGCGATACGGCCCGCGTCGAGCAGCGGCCAGACCGCCTCGCGCAATTCGGCGGCGATGCGTCCTTTGGCTAGGTCCGACTGTGGGCGCAGGGTCGATCCGGTGATCGTCAGCCGCTTCATCATCATCGGCGCGAAATTGATCTCGGCCTTCGGCCCTTGCAGAAAGGCAATCTGAACCAGACGCCCATCCAGATCCAGCGCCTTGATGTTGCGCGCGATATAGTCGCCACCCACCATGTCGAGAATCAGGTCGGCACCACCGATCTGAGCCATGGCCTCGACAAAGTCCTCCTCGCGGTAATTGATCGCACGCTCCGCCCCTAAATCAACACAGGCGGCGCATTTGTCTGCGCTGCCCGCCGTTGCAAAGACCCGCGCCCCGAACGCGACCGCCAGCTGGATCGCTGTCGTGCCGATCCCGGACGAGCCGCCGTGCACCAGAAATTTCTCGCCCGCTTTCAATCCACCGCGCATGAAGACATTTGACCAGACGGTATAAAACGTTTCTGGCAGACAGGCTGCCTGTTTCAGGCTCATCCCCTTCGGTACGCGAAGGCAATGCGCCGCGGGTGTCGCTACGTACTCGGCATACCCGCCGCCGGGCAGCAACGCGCAAACGTGATCCCCCGGGGCGACATCCGTTACACCGCTGCCGACCGCAACCACTTCACCCGATGCCTCGAGGCCCGGAAGGTCGCTCGCGTTGGGCGGCGGCGCGTAGGCGCCCGCGCGTTGCAACGCGTCGGGCCGGTTCACACCCGCGTAGGCAACCTTGATCACGACCTGCCCTTGCGCGGGCTCCGGCATCGGGCGTTCCGTCACCTTCAACACATCCGGCCCACCGGGCTCGGTTATTTCCACTGCACGCATCATCTGGGGCATCGCTCATCTCCTCCGTAAACTTGTAATCTCGTGGCGCAGCATATGCTGGCCTTCCTCGGGGTGCGACCCCCTCTTTGAACACCGCTGGCGGGCGCCACGGCACTTTGCTATGCCAAGGCATGACATTGCCCGCCCAGATGCCGCCGCACGACCGCCGCTTTCGCTGGCACTCCGACGCTACGGCGCATGTCTACGACACAGCAGTCCGTCCGCGCGGCACGGCCCCACAACGAGCCATCGTGCCGGATCCCGTCGCAACCTGCCTCGGCACGCTGGCCGCGACGCTCGGCACGGGTACGCCGTTCTGCATCAGCGACACCACGCCGGACGGCTTGGCGGATATTGCGCCGAATCATTTTATCACACTCACCGGCGGCAGCTCCGGCGCGCCGAAAGCGATCCTGCGCAGTCAATCTTCGTGGATCCGCAGCTTTACCGCCAACGCCGCCCAATTCGCCTACGACCCGCGCGACAGTGTTGCCGTTCTGGGGCCGCTCACCCATTCCCTGTCGCTCTACGGAGTGCTCGAAGCACTGCACACCGGTCTTGATGCGCACCTGCTCGGGGGCCGGTCTCCCTCTGCGCAAGCGACCTGGATGCGCGCCAGTGGTTGCACGGTCCTCTACGCTACACCGACACAGCTGCGTCTGATTGCGCGGGCGGATCCGCTGCCCCGCGTGCGTCTTGTCCTGTGCGGGGGCGGCGCGCTGGATCCGGCAACGCGCACACGGATAACCGCGCTTTGCCCCAATGCCAAGGTACACGTATTCTACGGCGCTGCCGAAACCAGCTTCATCACTCTAAGCGCGGCAGACACACCCCCAGGCTCCGTCGGGCAGGCATATCCCGGGGTGGAAATTGCCGTGCGGGACGCCACCGGCGCCGACACCACGGATCCGGGCACCGTCTGGGTCCGCAGCCCCTACCTGTTCGACCGCTATCTGGCGGGCGACAGCCCTCATACCCGCCGCATAGGGGATTTTCTGACGGTGGGAGAGCACGGACGGCTGGACCCGAACGGCAACCTGTTCCTGCACGGTCGGGCGGGGCGCATGGTGACCGTCGCCGACAAGAACGTATTTCTGGAAGAAATCGAAGCGCATCTTGCGGCACTCGAAGGCATCGAGGATTGTGCCGTTCTGGCCCTTCCCGATCCCCTGCGCGGTCACCGTCTTGTCGCGGTCGTGTCCGGCCTGCCGGACCCTGACCTCAGCCAGCGGATCAAGGCGCATTTTCAGTCCGCGCTGGCACCGCATCTCAGACCCCGCACGCTGCGCTTTCTCGCTCCTTTTCCCCGCCTCCCCTCCGGCAAAGCCGATCTGGCCATGATCGCCACCGCGCTGGAGGCCAGCTCGTGACCGCATCCATCATCGCCGCCTGCCGCAGCGCTGTCGTGCCCCGCGGCGGTGCATTTGCCGCGCTTTCGATTGACGCACTGGCGGCGCCGGTGCTGAAAGCGGCTCTTGCACAGGCCGGTCTGGCCTCCGCGCAGGTGAACGAGGTCATCGTATCGAACGCCCTCGGTGGCGGCGGGAATGTCGCGCGTCTGATCGCCCTTGCCGCAGGTCTGCCCGAACACGTCGCGGGGCTCAGCATCGACCGGCAATGCGCCGGAGGTCTCGATGCGCTTCTGCTGGCCAAGCTGATGGTCGAAAGCGGCACTGCCGACGTCGTCGTCGCGGGCGGTGCCGAAAGCTACTCGCGTCGTCCGCTCAGGCTGCGCACCCATCCGGACGGGCGTCCGCCCGAACCCTATGACCAGCCGCCCTTCGCACCCTGGCCCGACCGGGACCCCGACATGGCGCACGCCGCCGATCTGCTCGCGGCGCACTGCGATATTACCAGAGAGGCGCAGGATGCCTGGGCCATCGAAAGCCACCGCAAAGCGCGTGATACGACGCCCGCCGAGGCAGAGATCGTCGCAATCAGCGGTGTCGCGCGCGATCCATTTGCGCGTCGGCTCACGCCTGCCCTGACCGCGCGGGCAAAGCCGTTGCACGGTACAATCACCGCCGCCAACACCAGCGTGGCTGCCGACGGGGCGGCATTTTGCGTGGTGGTGTCAGAGCGAATGTGCCGTACCTTGAAGGCCCCAGGCATCGCCATTTTGGGCGGAGGCACGCGGGGTGACCGGCCCGAATTGCCGGGGCTCGCGCCCCTGGTCGCGATCCGTACGGCACTGGATTCGACCGGGGTTTGCGTCGACGAGATAGACTGCGCCGAGGTGATGGAGGCCTTCGCGGCTCAGGCGATCGCCTGCGTAACCGGCGCGGGGCTCGACCCCTCAAGGGTCAATACGGGAGGCGGATCGCTTGCACGCGGGCATCCCATCGGCGCATCGGGCGCTGTCAATGCCGTGCGCCTGTATCACACGCTGTACGCGCGCGGCGGTGGCACCGGCATCGCAACGATTGCGGCGGCCGGCGGCATCGCAACGGCGGTAGTCTTACGCGCGTGACGCGACGCTGGTGGGGCGCGCGCGGTAAAGAGCAGCGGTGATCAGCGCCGTCAGTACCGCCTTGATCGCATCCCCCGGCAGGAATGCCGTCACCAGAAGAGCCGCCTCAAGCCAGGCCTTGCCGAGCGCCAGCGAAAGACCGGTAATGCCGAAAGCATACAGAACCACGATACCGCCCACCGATGCCGCGATGCCCGCAGCCCAGACGACAGCCACGCCGCGCATGCGCTCCATCACCAGACCGGTCACAAAGGCCGCCACCGGAAACCCGATCAAGAACCCTGCCGTCGGCGACGCAAACAGGCCAAGCCCCCCGCGTCCGCCCGCCATCAGTGGCAGGCCGAGTGCGACCAGACCCACGAACAACAGTGCCGCCAGCCCGCCGCGCCTAGATCCCAGCACCGTGCCGCACAACATGATTCCGAGGCTTTGCGCCGTGATCGGCACGCCAAATGCCAGCGTCAGCTGCGGAATCAGCCCAAGTGCCGCGACAAGCGCCGCAAAAAGGGCAATTTGTGTCAGTGAGCGTTCCATTGGCAAACCTTCTTTCGTTTCTCATTACAATCCGCCGCGCGCGCGCAGCGCTTCGGCGACATGATCGGCATCGTCAAGCGCCAGCACCAGAAATGGCAGGATCACCCGCCAGCCCGCACGCCGCCGCGACCGCGCGCGCCATGCCATTGCCAGCATACCGCCTTTGGCCGTCAAGACAGGCGTAAAGCGGATCACAAGCGCCACTGCAAGCTCTACCGCGCGCAGGTTCAGACCGAGCGCGCGCAGTGGCGTCAAAAGCACGCGCACCACATCCATCATGGCGGCCAGCGATGTCGTCATCGTCACGAGGTTGGCCAGCGCCACGGCGTTCAGCATTCGAAGCGCGATCATCGCCCCTTCTGCCGTAGCGCCGATAAACAGATGCCACAGAAGCACCAGTGCAACGAAGGGCCAAAGCGGCCATAACCTTCGCATTCCGTAGCGCAGGAACACCGCCCCCGGCAGGGCATAGAGCAGAACGATACCGCCTGCGGCAACCGCCTGCATCCACACCGCAGATGCAGCGAACAACGCGACCGACGCCATGCAAAGCGCCAACAGCTTGGCACCCGCAGGCCAGCGGTGTGCCCAAGTTTCAACCGGAGAGGTGAGCGAGATCATCGCGCGCTCCGATCTGACGCATGTGCGCTTCGAAGTCCCTGGCGATTCCCGCCGCCGGTCCCTGCGCCTCAAGACGACCCGCCTCGAGCCATAGCGCATGATCGTAATCGACGATGGTGCGCGGATCATGGGTGATGTGCACAATACCCGCCTCCAGCTTATTCAGCACGCGCGACAGATGCATCGCCGTCGGAATGTCCAGCCCCGCAAAAGGTTCGTCCAGCAGGATCAGCCGGGGACCCATTGCGATGATCGACATCAGACAAACAAGCTGCCGCTGACCTTGTGACAAGGTCTGAACCGCCGCTGCTTGCCAATGGGACTTCCCGAACGCGGCAAGAGTTTCCGCCACGACCTCCGCTGCCTGCACCTTGGTCCGGCCCATTTGCAAAAGACCAAAGGCAAGCTCTTCGCCCACCGTCGGAAAGATGATCTGATGATCGGGGTTCTGGAACAGGATGCCGACCACCCGCAGGGCTGCTGCCCTGTCTTGGGCGACGTTGACATCCGCGACGCGCACCCGTCCGGTCGTCGGTACCGTTAGCCCGGCAATCAGTCGCGCGAGCGTCGTCTTGCCGGATCCGTTCCGCCCCAATACCGCAATGCGCCGCGCGTCACTGTGCACCGAGATCCCTTGTAGAATCGCCCGCCCGTCGACCGTCAGGCCGACGGCGTCGAGCGCCAGCAAGGAAGAAGAGGAAGACACCGTACAAACCCCGGACCGCAAAATCTATCCGCGATGTACCAGCCCGTCCGCGCCGCCGAAAGCTCTGAATGCACGAAGATAGATGTGAGGCGCCAGACGGAGGCGACAATTCCATGTCTCGACCTTTGAGGGTGGTGCGTATGGGCGGCCGGATCAATCGTGGCGTGGGCGGGTCCAGCTCCCCGGCAATCCCGAGCGCGGCATCCGCTGCGGTGCCTTCACGTGGCCCATCACCCAGTTCGGCCCGGCCATGAGTTTACTCAGGACCGGATTTTCGTTGACTTGCGCCTTGAGCTTTTCGATCTGCATCACGTTGTCGATCCGCCTGTCCAGAAACGCCCATGTCGCCGCGTGACCCTCGCTGGTATCGCCCAGCCAGTACAGCACCGTCGCGGAATACACACCGCCAAGCGTCGCGCGTTTCGTGTACCAGTTCACGTCTTCGGACGTGTCGCCCAGCGCGTCCCAGATTGCGTCGGCGGTACCCCAGATCGCTTTGGTCCCGTCCGCCGCATACATCGGCAGCGCGAACAGGGTCGTGCCGCGGCGCACGACTTCCTTGTCCTCGACCGCTTCGAGCCGGAAGCGCGCCGCAGCCGCAATCCGGTCGCGGAACCGCATCTCGTCGAGATCCGCCGCGCGCAGCCGCGCCAACATCTCCTGATCTCCTTTGACGTGGTAATGCAGTGCCAGATCGACAGCACCGCGTGGACACAGGCTTTGCGCGACGGTCCGGTCGATATCGGCGTCCTGCACCGCGGCATCGAAAGTCGCCTGCGACCAGCCATCGAACGGCACATGCATCAATGCGGCCTGCAACAATCGGTCCTTGGGCGGGATGGGGGCATCGGTCATGGTGGTATCTCCTTGAACAACGGGGCACTGGACAAGATAGCACGTGTTTGCTAAGAGGCCACTCCTGCAAATTTTTGCAACTCAACTAGAAAGGTGGTGAAAACCACATGCAGGTTAGTGTTCGCGACAATAACGTCGATCAAGCGCTGCGCGCCCTGAAGAAAAAACTTCAGCGCGAAGGTGTGTTTCGTGAAATGAAGCTCAAGCAACATTTCGAGAAGCCGTCCGAGAAAAAAGCACGCGAGAAAGCCGAAGCGATCCGCCGTGCCCGCAAGCTGGCACGCAAGAAAGCGCAGCGCGAAGGCATGATGTAAATCATACCCTTTTTGCGATGCAAAGAATACGAGCCCCCGATACCGCAAGGTGTCGGGGGCTTTTGTTCATTCAAGAGATGATCGGCCCTAATCCGACGTGATCCAGGCCTTGGCCGCGTCGAATTCATTGTTCTCGAAATATCGTGCTTCCGTGCCGATCAGGCGCTTGACCACCTGTACGACCATTCCTTGCCAACCTTTGTCCCCCACCACAGCCGCCTTGTCCAACTGGCCAACATGATCGCGCACGACGCGGAAATGAGATGCCATCCCGCCAAGCCCCTGCCACCCGTCAAACCGGCGGATGTCCAACAACAGGCGAAAGTGCTCGTTCTTGCGAACGAACGCGTTCAGATCCTCCGTCTCCTTGGCGTAAACGCCGGCTTCGATTTTTCCCAAAAGGCTGATGTGCAGTGCGCCGTTCCCCAGATCCTCCTGATGAATCGCACCCAGTGATTCGAAAAGCCACAGGCGCGCTTCATCCTCCGAATACGGCTCGAACACCGAAACGGGGCACGGCATCAAAATGGAAAACGCGCGTATCGTGCGCGCCATGAATCCGTCGGCGGTCACAATCGCGATCCTTTCGAACCCGCGCCATGCGCCCATTCCCATGCGGGCGTCATCCCAAAACGCGCCCAGCGTGAAATCGGCGAGGCCAGCCTTGAGCACGACGAGCATCCTGATGGTTTCACCCCGCGCTAACGCCGCGTCGAGGGCGGGCATCAGGACGTCCTTGTAATCCTTATCGGTAATAGGTGCGGACATACGCACCTCAAGCAGATTGTCTTGCGTTCCTGATTTGACTTCAATCATTGCCGATCCTACCCCTGAGTGATGCAACAGCATTATTCCGGCAGCCACCGGGGCGCTTTGATGCATATCAATCCGCACGCGGGATGCACGAGCGCCGCATTCAGACCGGAAGCGCCGTCGTCTTGCACACAGTTCTGAGCGCAAAACTCGATTGCATCTGACCCACCCCCGGCAATCGGGCGAGGTGCTGGCGATGGATCCGCGCAAAATCCTCTGTGTTCTCCGCTACGACTTTCAACAGATAATCCGCGGCCCCCGCCATCAGATGACATTCCAGCACATCGGGTATCCGGGCCACCGCCCGCTCGAACGCGTCGAGCACCTCGTCCGCCTGCCCCTGCAACGTGATCTCGACGAACACGGTCGTTGGGAAACCCAACTTGCGCGGATCGAGCAGCGCCACATAGTCACGGATATAGCCGTCCGCCTCCAGCCGCTGCACACGCCGATGACACGCCGAAGGCGACAGATGAACCTGCTCAGACAACTCGGAGTTGGACAGCCGACCGCTGCGCTGAAGCGCCGCCAGAAGGCGACGATCAATCGCATCAAGTGTCATAGGCGCACAACCTTTGCGTCAAAGCATGAATTAGACGCAGGTTATCCTCAATATCAAACGGGAGGCGACCCATAATCGGCATTCTATTGCACGGTATAGGGCGTATGATTTGGTTCAATGTATAGAGGAGAATGCTATGAAAATCGGTTGCCCCAAGGAAATAAAGCCGCAGGAATTTCGCGTCGGCATTACGCCGAATGCTGCATTGGAAGCGGTCTCGCACGGTCATAAGGTGTTGATCGAAACCGGCGCCGGCGTGGGTGCCGGTTTCGATGACAGTGCCTACGAAGCCGCCGGAGCCAATATCCTTGGCACCGCGCAGGACGTTTTCGCGCAGGCGGACATGATCGTAAAGGTGAAAGAGCCGCAGGCGGTCGAGCGCAAGATGCTGCGCGAAGGCCAACTCTTGTTCACCTACCTGCATCTTGCACCTGACCCTGAACAGACCCACGATCTGATCGAAAGCGGGGCAACCTGCATCGCCTATGAAACCGTCACAGACAGGTCAGGCGGATTACCTTTACTCGCACCCATGTCGGAAGTCGCCGGACGTCTCGCGCCGCAGGTCGGCGCGTGGACGCTGCAAAAGGCAAACGGCGGACGCGGCGTTCTGATGGGGGGCGTGCCCGGTGTCGGCCCTGCCCGCGTGGCCGTGATCGGTGGCGGCGTCGTCGGCACTCACGCGGCACGGATCGCGGCAGGGATGGGCGCGGACGTGACCGTACTGGACCGGTCACTCCCGCGGCTGCGGTATCTCGACGATGCCTTTGGTGGCGTGTTCAAGACCAGCTTTGCATCGGCGGGCAACACCATCGAACTGGCCAGCCAGGCCGAGATGATCATCGGCGCCGTGCTGGTTCCCGGGGCCGCTGCACCCAAACTGATCACCCGCGCGCAACTGTCCGAGTTGAAAACCGGTGCAGCGCTTGTCGATGTGGCCATAGATCAAGGGGGCTGTTTCGAGACGTCCAAAGCGACCACGCACCAGGATCCGATCTATGAGGTGGACGGCATCATGCATTACTGCGTGGCCAACATGCCCGGTGCGGTCGCGCGCACCTCGACCATTGCGCTTGGCAACGCGACGATGCCGTTCATGCTCGCACTGGCCGACAAAGGCTGGAAAAAGGCCTGCGCAGATGATCCCCACCTGCTGGCCGGGCTCAACGTGCACGCGGGTCACGTCACCTACGAGGCAGTCGGCAAAGCGCTGGGTCTGGACGTCATGTCACCCGAAGATGCATTGAAGTAACGAAAAAGAGGCCACGCGCCGCTGCGGCCTCTTTCTCCAATTCGGTCCGGAAGGTCAGCGTTTCGCGAGCGAATCGCGGATTTCCAGAAGCACGTCCAACTGGCTTGGCCCTGTTTCGACAGTTGGCGCGACATCATCCGGCTTTTCCGCCGCGGACTTGATCCGGTTTACCAGCTTGACCAGCATGAAGACCACGAACGCGATGATCAGAAAGTTGATTACAGCGGTGATGAACGCGCCGTAGGCAAAGATCGCCGCACCGGTTTCGCGCGCGGCCTCCAACCCTGAGTTTGCCGGGACGTCGCCCGACAGAACGACATACATGCTCGTGAAATCAACGCCGCCCAGTATCAGACCGATGATCGGATTGATCAGATCGCCCACAAGGCTGCTCACGATCGCCGTGAAAGCCGCGCCGATGATGATACCGACCGCGAGGTCCATCACATTGCCCTTGGCGATAAAATCCTTAAATTCGTTAATCATTTTGTTCCCAGTCCCATTCTACGACGATGTAATGCGAATTTGCCCGTCAGTGCCGCGTCCTTAGCATAATACTGCATTTTGGGAAGCGTGGAGTTAGACCAAGACCGAACGGAGTTTCGATCCGCAACGCACCGCACGCCGTATCCGGCGTCAGTCCGGCGCGCCGGTCAAAACGTAACGCAGGATCGCGACAACTTGCGCCGGCTCAGATGCGACGGCAAGCGCAGCGGCATCCACTTCCTTCAGCGCATGGGCGTGGTCCGGCCCGTGCAGAATGATCAGCGATTTGCCCAGCGCCGCTGCATAACCGGCATCGAAAGCGGCGTTCCACTGTTTGTACTGGTCGCCGAAACGCACCACCACCACGTCGGCATCCTCGATCCCCTTGCGGGTCCGGATCGCGTTGATCTGCGCGCCTTTCCGGTCGTGCCAGAACTTGTCGGGCTCCGTCCCGAGGATCAACACACCGCAATCGTCGCTGGCCGCGTGATTCGTCACGGGACCGGTGAAACTCAGATCGAGCCCGCCCGCGCCCTCGATGATTTGCTCGCGCCAGTCGGTATGGATCTCGCCGGACAGGTATACATTCAACATCGCCATTCCTCCATGTCGGCGCGGCGCGGCAGCGTGGCTTTAGCCGCGCAATGTACCGCCCGTCGCCTTGGTTACTTTCTGGACCACCTTGGCCGCGACACCCTCGATCTCCGCATCTTTCAGCGTTTGGCCTACCGGCTGCAACCGGACCGTAAGGGCAAGTGACTTCTTGCCCTCGCCAAGGCTGCCACCGATGAATTCGTCAAATACTCGAACGTCTTCGATCAGCGTCTTGTCCGCCCCCATCGCCGCGTTCACCAGCGTCAGCGCCTCGACATGCGCATCGACGACAAATGCGAAATCGCGCTCGACCGCTTGCAGATCACTTGTTTTGAGCGCCGGGCGCGTGGCGCCGGATTTGCGTGGCAAAGGCACCTCGCCAGGCCACAGGGTAAAGGCCATCGCAGGCCCTTTCACGTCCATCTGTGCCAACACTTTCGGGTGCAATTCCCCGAAAACGCCAAGCACTTTCTTGGGACCAAGGCAAATCATACCATGCCGTCCCGGATGCCACCACTCGGCAGCCCCGCGCAGGATCTGCACCTTTGCAGGCGCGCCAATGGCGGCCAGAATGGCCTCGGCATCGGCTTTGACGTCAAAGACATCGACGTCGCGCGCGGCCCCCAGAACATCCTTGGGACCGGTGCGACCAACCAACAATCCACTGACCAACATATGCTGCTCGCCGGGCTCGCCGCCGTGAAACGCGGGCCCCACCTCGAACAGCGCCATGTCGGCAAAACCGCGCGCTTGATTGCGGGCCGCTGCCTGCAATAGACCGGGTAACAGCGCAGGGCGCATATGGCTCATATCGGTGCTGATCGGGTTTTCAAGCTGCGTGGCATCGGTTCCGCCACCGAACAGCGCCGCGCTTTTCTGATCAATAAAGCTGTAGCTCACGCATTCATGGTAGCCCAACGCCGCCGCCATCCGACGCGCCGCGGTTTCACGTTTCTGCGCGGGGGAAAGAACAGGCCGGGGCACGCCGGTGCTCAGGCGCGGCAGCGGACGGCCCTCAAGCTTGGTCAACGACGCGATGCGCGCGACCTCTTCGACCAGATCGGCCTCACCTTGCACATCCGGCCGCCAGCTTGGCACATGGGCCATGTCCCCTTCGAGACGAAAGCCCAGCGCGGTCAGCGTCTGGCGCTGCTCGCTCTCCGGGATCTCCATCCCCACCAGTGAAATCACCCGCTTGGTGTCCAGCTTGTAGGCCCGCGCGATGTTCGGCACCTTGCCCGCCACCACCACTTCGGAGGCGTCCCCGCCCGCGTGATCGAGGATCATCCGCGTCACGTGTTCGATGCCGTAGGGCGTCCATTCCGGGTCGATCCCCCGCTCGAAGCGATAGCGCGCGTCCGAATTGATCTTTAGCGCGCGGCCCGTGTAGGCGGTGCGCACCGGATCGAAATAGGCCGACTCGATGAAGACGTTGACCGTCTCGTCGGTCACACCCGTCGGTGCGCCGCCGATCACACCGGCAAGGCTTTCGACACCTTGGCTATCGGAAATGACGGTCATCCCTTCGGACAGGGTGTAGGTTTTGTCGTCCAGCGCCTCCAACGTCTCGCCGCCCGCCGCGCGGTGTACGCGCAATGCATTGCCTGCGATCCTGTCGGCGTCGAAGACATGCAAGGGCCGGTTGCGGTCGAACGTGAAGAAATTCGTCACATCCACCAAGAAGCTGATCGGACGCAGGCCGATGGCGCGCAACAGATCCTGCAACCACTGCGGCGACGGGCCGTTTCTGACGCCCCGGATCACGCGGCCATAGAACACCGGGCATTGCTCAAGCGTATCTTCGTCGATGGTCACGGACACAGGGCAGGCAAAAGACCCTTCCACCGCATCGCAATCGCGCTTTTTCAGCTTGCCCAGCCCCCGCGCGGCCAGATCGCGCGCGATGCCGCGCACGCCCAGCGCATCGGGGCGGTTCGGCGTGATCGCGATTTCGATCACAGGATCGACCTTGGCAGGGTCGTTCTCGGCCAGCCAGTCGGCAAAGCTGTCACCGACATTGCCCGAGGGCAGCTCGATAATCCCGTCATGCTCCTCGGACAGTTCCAGCTCCCGCTCGGAAGCCATCATGCCGAAACTCTCGATCCCTCGGATTTTGCCCACGCCGATGGTGGTGTCGATGCCGGGCACGTAAACGCCGGGTTTGGCGATCACGACAGTAATCCCCTCCCGCGCATTGGGCGCACCACAGATGATCTGTTGCAGCCCCTCGTCCGTCTCGACCTGACACACCTTGAGCCGGTCCGCATCGGGATGCTTTTCCGCCGATTTGACATAGCCGATGGTAAAGTCACGCAGCTTCGCCCCACGATCCTCGACCCCCTCAACCTCAAGGCCAAGGTCGGTCAGGGCATAGGTGATCTCGTCTACGGAGGCGGTGGTATCGAGGTGATCCTTGAGCCAGGAAAGAGTGAACTTCATTTCAAATTGCCCTTAATTTCCTTAAATGGGGTCAACGCAAGTACTTCCGAATTTGAAAGACCGGTCTTTCCCATAGTCTGCTTGCGTATCTCTAAGATAAGTTCAGAAATACACTCATTGATCGTGGAGGGGTCTGAAAGATGCCCGCCTGAAAAATGTTTGTCCAACTCTCCCAGACGTCGAGCCACCTCATCATTGGCGATCGAAGAGAACTTCATCCGTGATACAGCATATTGTGTCTGAGCTTCCTGCATTCCGGTATTTTTAAGATGAGCCGAAGCCAACACAGCAATGGCTTCAAGTACTTCTTCTGATGCGCTTGCCGCTCTGGTGCGGCGTGCGTCTACTCGGTCGAAATATCGCTGAAACTGATAGCCAATTGCAGTAAATATGACGACGATAAATGCCGCAACGACCTCTGGACTGGTTAGGTCGATCACCTACTCAACCCACCATGCAAATTCGGCTGATCCAGCGAAGCAAACCCATAGTGCCGCAGCCAGCGCAGGTCTGAATCAAAGAACGCACGCAAATCGGGGATGCCGTATTTCAACATCGCGATCCGGTCGATTCCCATGCCAAAGGCAAAGCCCTGCCAGACGTCCGGGTCGATCCCGCCCGCCGCCAGCACCTTGGGGTGCACCATGCCGGAGCCAAGGACTTCCATCCAGCCGTCGCCTTCGCCGATGCGCAACTGGCCGTCGACCCATGAGCACTGGATGTCGACTTCCGCCGAAGGCTCGGTGAAGGGGAAGTGCGACGCGCGAAAGCGGGTCTTGATGCTGTCGATCTCGAAGAACGCCGAGAAGAACTCCTCCAGCGTCCATTTCAGGTTCGCCATGGAGATGTTTTTGTCAATCGCCAGCCCTTCGACCTGATGGAACATCGGCGTATGGGTCTGGTCGTAATCGGCGCGGTAGACACCGCCGGGACAGATGATCCGCAGCGGCGCGCCCTCGGCTTCCATCGTGCGGATCTGTACCGGGCTTGTATGGGTGCGCAGCACGTGCGGCGGGCGGCTGTCACCTTCCGCACGCGCCATATAGAACGTATCCATCTCGGCGCGCGCGGGATGGTGACCGGGGATGTTGAGCGCATCGAAGTTGTACCAGTCGGTGTCGATGCGCGGCCCCTCGGCCACCGAAAATCCCATCTCGGCGAAAATCGCGGTCAGTTCTTCGGTGACCTGAGACACGGGATGGATCGTGCCCATCGGGCGTAAGCGACCCGGCAATGTCACGTCCAGCCATTCAGAGCGCAGACGTTCATCCAGCGCCGCATCACCCAAGGCTGCCTTTTTCGCCGCCAATGCGCTGTTGATCTCATCCTTGAGCGCATTCAGCGCAGGACCGGCGATCTGACGCTCTTCGGGCGACATTCTACCCAGTTCGCGCATCTTCAGGCTGATTTCGCCTTTCTTGCCGACGGCTTGGAGACGCAAATCCTCCAGGGTGGACTCGTCCGCTGCCCCTGCAATCAGGTCGAGATATTTCTTTTGAAGGTCTTCCATGACAGCTCCGACAGGTTTTCTTCCTGCTACCGGCAGGTTCACACGATTGCAAGACAGCGCATCGGCGTGGAAAACGGGGAACCTTCTGAGCACCTGGCCCGTTGAGCCGTAAATTCAACCAAAAATGAGAAGTACCTATGTCTGACGAGAAACCTGTACCGCCGACCACCACTGACGCCGGCATCCCCGTGCAAAGTGATGAACATTCGCTCACGGTCGGGCCTGACGGGCCGATCGTACTTCACGATCATTATCTGCTTGAGCAGATGGCGAATTTCAACCGTGAGCGGATCCCGGAACGCCAGCCGCACGCCAAAGGCTCCGGCGCCTTTGGGTATTTCGAAGTTACCCAGGATGTTTCGAAATATACCAAGGCCAAAGTGTTTCAGCCCGGTGCCCGTACAGACACGGTAATGCGGTTCTCGACCGTTGCGGGTGAACGCGGCAGCCCCGACACATGGCGCGACCCGCGCGGGTTTTCGATCAAGATGTACACGGAAGAAGGCATCTTTGACATGGTGGGCAACAACACGCCGGTGTTCTTTGTCCGCGACCCGATCAAGTTTCAGCAATTCATCCGCAGTCAGAAACGACGTGCGGACAACAACATGCGCGATCATGACATGCAGTGGGACTTCTGGACCCTGTCACCCGAAAGCGCGCATCAGGTCGCCTATTTGATGGGGGATCGCGGGATTCCGAAAACCTGGCGCGAGATGAACGGCTATTCCAGCCACACCTATTCGCTGGTCAACGAGGCGGGCGAAAAGTTCTGGGTCAAGTTTCACTTCCACACGGATCTGGGCGATGGGAATGCGCACCTGACGCAGGAAGAGGCCGACAAACTTGCGGGGGCCGATGGCGACTATCACCGCCGCGATCTGTTCAACAACATTCAGGATGGTAATTACCCGAGTTGGACGCTGAAATGGCAGATCATGCCTTATGAAGAGGCCAAGACCTACCGGATCAACCCGTTCGATCTGACCAAGATCTGGCCACACGACGATTATCCGTTGATCGAAGTGGGTAAACTTGTACTGGACCGCAATCCTACTGATTTCCACACAGAGATTGAACAGGCCGCCTTTGAGCCCAACAATATGGTGCCTGGCGTTGGTCTGTCGCCCGACAAAATGCTGCTCGCGCGTGGATTTTCCTATTCGGATGCGCACCGGGCCCGGCTTGGCGTGAACTACAAGCAAATTCCGGTGAACAAGCCGCAGTCACCGGTACACTCCTATACCAAGGACGGCGCGCTGCGCACGGAAAAGATCAGCGATCCGGTCTATGCTCCGAATTCGTATGGGGGTCCTGCGGCACACCCCACCCCCGGTGCCGAAGCTGGACTTTGGCATTCGGATGGCGACATGGTCCGCGCGGCATACACCCTGCGCGAGGACGATGACGACTGGACGCAGGCCGGTATTCTGGTGCGTGATGTCATGGACGATGCCGAACGTGAGCGTCTCGTCGGGAACGTCACCGGCCACCTGTGCGATGGTGTCAGCGAAAAGGTCCTCAAGCGGGCGTTTGAATATTGGCGCAACATCGACAGCGACATCGGTGACCGGATTGAAAAATCCGTACGTGACAAACTGGGCGGCGAATCCAAAGCACCCGGCATGGCGTCTGCGCTGAGCATTCAGGGAAATGGGACCTCCCGCTAAGCGGGGGTCGAGCTATCTACGTCAAACCACGAAAGCGGCGCGTGCATCTTCGCGCCGCCTTTTTATTTGAACACAGCAAAACAAAAAGGCCGCCCTTTGGGGCGGCCTTTCGCAGTCGAACATCTGTAAAAATCAGGCCGCCAGTGCGTCCTGTGCGGATTTCACAATGGCACCGAACGCGTCAGGTTCGTTCACGGCCAGATCGGCCAGAACCTTACGGTCTACTTCGATACCGGCCAGCGTCAGACCATTGATGAAACGGCTGTATGTCAGTGCTTCGTCGTGCATGCGCACGGCGGCGTTGATCCGCTGGATCCACAGCGCGCGGAAATTCCGTTTGCGGGTCTTACGGTCACGGGTTGCGTATTGGTTGGCCTTGTCAACGGCCTGGCGCGCGACCTTGAAGGTATTCTTGCGACGGCCATAGTAACCTTTGGCTGCCTTGACGACCTTCTTGTGACGGGCGTGGGTGACTGTACCACCTTTTGTACGGGACATCTCGGATTCTCCTTATCAGCGGTCGTAGGGCATGAAGCCCTTGATGATCTTTGCATCGGGCTCCGACAGAACTGTCGTGCCGCGTGCGTCACGGATGAATTTCTTGCTCCGCTTGATCATGCCATGGCGTTTGCCGGCCTGACCCCCGATGACCTTGCCGGTCGCCGAGATCTTGAAGCGCTTCTTGGCGCTCGATTTCGTCTTCATCTTGGGCATTTCCGTCTCCTGTCGTCTACGGTTTACGCGCGACTCGGCATGCCACTTATGGCCGGCCGCGCAGGAATGAAGCTGGCGTATAGGATGCGGCGTGCCGGTTGGCAAGCGGGAATGCGCGGCGCTGGCCCCACAATTGCCCACCCGTTGCGTTGACAAACGGGGGGCAAGGTCCGCTACAGTACCCGTAAAACGATTGTCGGCGCGACGACATTTCACATGCAAACCCCAATCATCGCTAAAAGAAATTCAAACCAACCTCAGAAGGGTAAATACATTGGAAAACGAACTCACCTACACCGCCATTACGGACAACAGCCTGCTGGAATTCGGCGAAACCCGGATGCCTCTGGGCGATGACAACAGCTCCGAACGCTACGACATTACAGATGTGTTCGAGGACGGGTGGAGCTTTGGCGACAGCACGATCGCCTCGGTCCAGCTTTTGACCAATGGTCGTTTCGAAGTTTTCGGGCCGGCGGGTTTCGCGCAGGGTAGCATCAACGTGATGAGTACGGATCTGGATACCAGTTCCCGGCTCGAGCTGGACGAGGATGCGGGCGTCTATTTCGACACCAATGAAGAGCGCGACAGTGTCGTCGTGACTTGGAACAAGGTGGCGTTTTACAACTGGTCGGAAGGTCCGCGCCAGACATTTCAATTGGAAATCATCGACAGAGGGGAAGGCGACTCAGAACTTGTGTTCCGCTGGGCCGACACCGACGGAAACAACTATTATAGCGCCCGCCTCGCTCCATTCTACGGCAGCGCCGAACTGAACACCGTTCTCGACATCAATCAGCGCGACACACCATTGGCCGATCTCGACACGCGCATCGGTAACACCGGAATCGCGGGCGTCGAACAGATCCTGCTGCGCGACGGGGAGCCGTTTGGCGTCACCCTCACCGGGACGGAGGAGGCCGACGTACTGGCCGGTGGACCGCTGGGGGACCTGATCGACGGTCTGGGCGGCAACGACACGATTACCGGCGGCGGTGGCAGCGATACGATTACGGGGGGCGACGGTGATGATGAGATAACGGCGCCCTCGAACACGGCGCGGTATTATTACGAAGAAACGTCGTCGGGTGTTGTGATTGACGGTGGGCTTGGCGACGATACGATCCGGACCGGCGATCGCGACGACACGATTACAGGCGGCGAAGGCGATGATCTGATCAACGGTGGATTTGGCTCGGACGATCTGTCCGGCGGCGCGGGCGACGATATCATCCGCTTCGGACATGCGGGTGCCACCACCGTCAGCGGCGGAAACGGCGATGATTATATCGACGGCAGTTTCCTAGACGACGACGATTCCGGCTATTACTACTACTACAATAACAACATCAGCGAGATCGACGCCGGGGCCGGCAACGACACGATCCTCGGCACCCGCAACGCCGACATGATCAGCGGCCAGGACGGCAACGACAGCGTGCTCGCCGGTGGCGGACGCGACATCATATTCGGCGGTGAAGGTGACGACATCCTGACCGGCGGTCAGGGCGACGACAGCATCGAAGGCGGCGCGGGCGACGATTTTATCTTCGGTGCTCTGGGCCGCGATACCGCCACGGGTGGCGACGGGGCCGACCGGTTCTATGCCTCCGGTCGCTCGAACGACCAGATGCGTATTCTCGATTACAATTACGACGAGGGCGATTTTCTCGTGCTCGACGGAGATGAGATCGAACGGGATGCGGTCGAACTGCTCTACACCACCGCGCTTACGGCGGATGGTCTTGAGAGCCGCGACTACCGGATCGGCATCCGGACGGAGGACGGCTTCCAGCAAATGTTCTCCTTCGGCAACGAGGCCGAGATCGATCAGATCCTGGTGCGCCTGCCCACCGATGAGGAAGAAAACGCGTCCCTCGCACCCATCCTCTTTGATCTGGGCGATCTGATCGCCTGATCGTCCGGCGCGGGGCCTCGCCTCAGGGCAGGAACCGCGCCGCCACCCGCACCAGAACATCCGGTATCTCGGCGAGCGCATAGCCACCGGGGTGGGACTGAACGGCAAATAGGATCAACCCGCCGCCGATCAGGATCGTGATCGCCGAGGCACGCGGCGCGCGCTTGTCGCTGAACGCGGACAGAATGGACGGCACCGACAAGGCCGCGATGACCAAACCGATGACCAGATACAGATCTGCGTCCATAAACGCGCTCCTGAAGTTACGTCGCGGAAAGGCTACTCTGGATCGGCCGCGAAAATCAAACGCTCATCACACGGGGCAACCCGCAGGATGTTGGTACTTCCCGGTACGTTGAACGGGACACCGGCAATCACCACGACGAAATCGGTCTCGCTGGCGAACCCGACGTCGCGCGCTGCGCGTGCCGCACTTACCACCGCTTTCTTGAAGCGGTCCAACTCGCCCGTCATCACGCAGGTACACCCCCAGCTGAGCGCCAGCCGCCGCGCCGTCCGTTTGAGCGGTGTCAGCGCGATGATCGGCACACGCGGCCGTTCGCGTGCCGTCAACAACGCGGTCTTGCCCGATTGCGTGAAGCAGCAGATTGCCTTGACGTCCGTGGTTTCCGCGATCTCGCGCGCGGCGGCGACGATGGCGTCGGCGATGGTGGCACGGTCGGCCATGCGGCTTGCTTCGATGATCTGGGTATAGGTCGGATCCTGCTCCACCTCCACCGCGACGCGGTCCATTGTCGTCACCGCCTCAACGGGATAGCTTCCGGCGGCGGATTCCGCCGACAGCATGATCGCGTCCGCGCCCTCGTAAATGGCGGTCGCCACGTCGGACACTTCGGCACGCGTGGGCATCGGGCTTTCGATCATGCTTTCCAGCATCTGCGTCGCCACGATCACCGGCTTGCCGACCGTGCGGCAGCGTCGCACCAGCCGCTTCTGGATCGGCGGCACCGCCTGCACCGGTAATTCGACCCCCAGATCGCCGCGTGCGACCATGATGCCGTCGCTGACATCGAGAATTTCGTTAAAACTGTCCACTGCCGAGGGCTTTTCGACCTTCGACAGGATCGCCGCGCGGCCCTTGGCCAATGCGCGGGCCTCTTCCACATCCTCGGGCCGCTGTACAAAGCTCAGCGCAAGCCAGTCCACGCCCAGATCGCAGGCGAATTCGAGATCGGCGCGGTCCTTTTCGCTCAACGCCGCGAGCGGCAGAACCACGTCAGGCACGTTGACGCCCTTGCGGTTCGAGATCGTCCCGCCCGTGATCACCTCGCATTCAGCAAAATCGGAGCCGCAGGACCTGACCCTGAGCCGGATTTTGCCATCGTTCACCAATAGGCTCGCGCCTTCCGTCAAAGCGGCGAAAATTTCCCGATGCGGCAGGCAAACCCGCGTCACGTCGCCTTCGGCCTCATCAAGATCAAGCCGGAATGCCGCGCCCTGCTCCAACTCTTCCTCGCCCCGCTTGAATACACCGACGCGCAGTTTGGGCCCCTGCAAATCCGCGAGGATCGCGATGGCCGAGCCTGTCTTCTCCTCGACTTCACGGATCAGACGGTGCTTTTCGCGGATATCGGGATGGCTGCCGTGGCTCATGTTGAGACGAAACACATCGGCCCCCGCAAGATGCAGCTTTTCAATCATTTCGAACGTTTCGGAGGCAGGCCCGAGCGTCGCGACAATCTTGACGTTGCGGTTGCGTTTCATATCAAAACTCCTTCGTTCAATGATACTCCTGACATAGCGACAAGTCCGCCGGCACGCCAGAACCGATGCACCGACAGCAGGGCACGATGCCTCCCTGCCCAATCTTTCGGCAAATGGTTGCAGGAACGTAACAACGCGTCATTCTTGACCTACGATCATACAAAACCCATCTATTCAGGGAACAGAGAGGAAATTCATGACACACCCCACACAGCAAGAGATCGAGCTTCAGGCCGCAGCTTTCCGTCGCCTTCAAAAGCACCTGATGCAGGATCGCACGGACGTGCAGAACATCGACATGATGAACCTTACCGGCTTTTGCCGGAATTGTCTGTCGCGCTGGTACCAAGAGGCCGCCGCGGAACGCGGCATCGAGATCGGCAAAATGGAGGCGCGTGAATTGTTCTATGGCATGACGATGGACGAGTGGAAATCGACGTACCAGACCGATGCAAACGATGACCAGCAGGCAGCATTCAAAACCGCCTTTGAAGAGAACGTAGGCAAGGAATAGGCTGTCGTACAGCGATGGCCGGTCGGTTTATACTGTATACAGCAGAAGCCACACCGCCGTCATCGCGGGTCTTGGCGCATCTTCGATCTCGCACACCACGTCATAGCGGGCCATCAGATGCCCGCGTCCGCGCGGGGTGACGTCCGACAGTGTGAACCTTGCTCTAATCCGTGCACCACAGGGCACCGGTGCGACGAACCGGACCTGATCCAGCCCATAGTTCACTACCATCCGCTGGTCGGTCAGATCGGGCAGCACCACCGCTGCCATTCCCGACACCATCGAAAGCGTCAGCATGCCATGCGCAATCGTGCCGCCAAACGGCGTGCGCGCAGCGCGCTCTGGATCCGTGTGAATGAATTGCCGGTCGCCGCTGACCTGCGCAAAGGCGTCGATGCGCGCCTGATCCACAGGGGTCCAAGGCGCACAACCCATCTGCGTCCCGACAGCGGCGCACAATGCCGTGCGGTCGATCGCCATGATCAGATCGCGGCCTTGCGCATCTCGTCCAGGTAGATCTCGCGCAGCCGCATCGATACGCGACCCGGCACACCCTCGCCCAGCGCCGTTCCGTCGATCTCGACCACCGGCATCACGAACGCGCTGGCCGATGTGGTAAACGCCTCGTCTGCCGCGCATGCCTCTTCGATGGTAAAGCTGCGCTCCTCCACTTCCATCTGCGCCTCGCGCGCCATCCGCAGAACGGCGGCTCGGGTGATCCCGTGCAGGATCTCGTGGCCCAGTTGCCGTGTGATGATCTTGTTGCCCTGCACGATATAGGCGTTGTTCGACGTCCCCTCGGTCACGAAACCATCCTCGACCATCCAGGCATCGTCGCAGCCCACCTTCTTTGCCATCATCTTGCCCATCGACGGATACAAAAGCTGCACCGTCTTGATGTCGCGCCGCCCCCAGCGCTGATCTTCGATGCTGATGATCTTCGCCCCCCGCTTGGCGGCGGGGTTGTCGATCATGCCGGGTTTGTTTTGGGTAAACAGAACAATGGTCGGTGCCGTGGTTTCCGGGTCCGGGAACACAAAATCGCGGTCGCCGTCCGATCCGCGCGTGATCTGGAGATAGATCAGCCCCTCTTCGATGCCGTTGCGGGTCACAAGCTCGCGGTGCACCTCCAGCAGATCGTCGCGGCTGATGGGCGTTGCCATGTCCAGTTCGCTCAGCGACCGCGCGAGCCGCACCGCATGGCCGTCAAAATCGATCAGCTTGCCGTCCAGCACCGACGTCACCTCGTACACGCCGTCCGCCATCAGGAAACCGCGATCGAAAATTGAAATTTTCGCCTCGTTTTCGGGCAGGTATTCGCCGTTTACATAAACTGTCCGCATGTTCAAATCCTTGTTCACCGCATTATCCCCACAGCGCCGCTGTCGGGGGATGCACGCCTTTATCGTCGAAAATCAAGGGCTCCGGCCGATCCTCGGCCAGCAACAGCGGGCCGTCCAGATCGACCACGCGCGCGCCCTGCGCTACCAAAGTCGCAGGCGCCATCGCCAGCGACGAGCCGACCATGCAGCCCACCATCACGTCAAAACCCTGCTCCAGAGCCGCTGTACGCAGGGCGAGGGCTTCGGTCAATCCGCCGGTTTTGTCGAGCTTGATGTTGATGACGTCATACTTGCCTTTCAACCCGTCGAGGCTGGCCCTGTCGTGGCAGCTTTCGTCGGCGCACACGGGAACCGGCCGCTCCATGCCAAGCAGCGCATCATCATCCTCCGCCGGCAAGGGCTGTTCCACCAGCGCCACGCCGAGGCGCACCAGATGAGGTGCCAGTTCGGCGTAAACCTGTGCCGACCAGCCCTCGTTCGCGTCGACGATGATGGTGCTGTCTGGGGCCCCCGCGCGCACCGCTTCCAGTCGGGGCATGTCATCGGGCGTACCCAGCTTGATCTTCAACAGCGGGCGAAAGGCATGTTCCGCCGCCTGCGCACGCATCTTTTCGGGCGTGTCGAGCGACAGCGTATAGGCCGTGATCTCGGGCCCCGGCGCACGCAGACCGGCCAATTCCCACACGCGCATGCCGGCGGTTTTCGCCTCAAGATCCCACAGCGCACAATCAACCGCATTGCGCGCGGCACCCGCAGGCAACAGATCGTACAGTGCCGCACGATTCAGATCTTCGGGCAATCCCGCGATTTGCCCGGTCACGCTGTCCAGCGTCTCGTCATAACGGGCGTAAGGCACGCATTCGCCCCACCCGGTAATGTCGACCCCGTGCGCCCGCACGGTCAGAACCTGTGCCTGCGTCCGTGATCCGCGCGAGATGGTGAACACCTGCGCCAGCTGGAACGTGTCGCGTGTAACGTCGATCTTCACGAAAATCCCCCTGTCGCGCAACGCATCATAGCGCCTCGATCGCGGCGGCAAGTTTATCCGCGCCATGCCGGAACGGATCAACAGCCGGAAGCCCCATTTCCTGTTCGACCTTGTCGATGTAAGTGCGCGCCGCCTCTTCGGACATGTGCTGTGTATTGACCGAAATGCCAACAACCTCGCACCCTGCATTAGCCACCCGCGCCAGGGTCAGCGACAGGTCGCGCACCGCCTCCATCGTAGGCAGGGGGTGGTCCGGCAACCCCCGCATATGACTGCGCGTCGGCTCGTGGCACAGGATCAACGCGTCCGGCTGCCCACCGTGTATCAGCGCCAGGGTGACACCGGAATAGCTGATGTGAAACAGGCTTCCCTGGCCTTCGATGATGTCCCAGTGATCGTCATCGTTGTCGGGCGTCAGGTACTCGATGGATCCGGCCATGAAATCCGCAACCACGGCATCCAGCGGCACCCCCGCGCCGGTGATCAGGATGCCGGTCTGACCCGTGGCCCGAAACGTGCTTTTCATCCCGCGCGCGCGCATCGCCTCGTCCAACGCCAGCGCAGTGTACATCTTGCCGACAGAACAGTCGGTGCCCACGGGAAGCACCCGCTTGCCGCCGCGTTTCTTGCCGGTGGCAATCGGATACTGAACGGTCGGAATGCGCACATCGTGCAGCTTGCACCCGCTGTTCTTCGCCGCCGTTACCAGATCCGCCTCTTTGTGCAGCAAGTTATGCAGACCCGAAGCCAGATCAAACCCCATATGCAACGCCTCGACCAGAACATCTTTCCAGGCCGCGGAGATCACCCCGCCCCGGTTTGCCACCCCGATCACAAGGGTCTTTGCACCGGCCTGCTTGGCCTCTTCTAGCGACATATCCGCCAGGCCAACGGTCGCGCCGCAGTTTTGCATGCGGAACTGCCCGACGGCATTGTCGGGCCGCCAATCCTTGATCCCCTGCGCCACCTTTGCGGACAGTTGATCAGGCACGTCGCCCAGGAAAAGCAAATAAGGTGTCTCGATCATTGGGCGATTCTCCGCAATAGCAACAATTTTGCGCAGGATGATGCAAATGGCCGGTAATTCAATCGCATATCGGGAATAAGTCCGCTTCTGGGTGCACGGTTTCGCGCAAACTGGCCTTATGCCTGCCCAAATCCTGCGCAACATCGCGATGCTGCGCCTGCAAAACCCGCTTGCAGCAACGCGCGCAATTTTATAATCCGGCAGGGTAATTCGACGCAATTTTATGTCTTGGAAGGACCGGACCCCATGAGCTTCCGCCTACAACCCACGCCCCCCGCCCGCCCCAATCGCTGTCAATTGTTCGGCCCCGGCTCGAACACAAAGCTTTTCGCCAAGATGGCCGTGTCCGAGGCCGATGTGATCAACCTCGATCTGGAAGATTCGGTCGGTCCAAATGACAAGGACATCGCGCGCAAGAACGTGATCGAAGCGATCAACACCGTCGACTGGGGCAAGAAAACCCTCTCTGTCCGCATCAACAGCCTCGACACGCCCTACTGGTACCGCGACGTGGTCGATCTGCTGGAGCAGGCCTCAGAGCGGCTCGATATGATCATGATTCCAAAGGTCGGCTGCGCGGCGGATATCTACGCCGTCGATGCGCTGGTCACGGCGATCGAGGCTGCTAAAGGCCGCAAAAAGCGTATCGCGCTGGAAGTGATCATCGAAAGTGCCGCCGGCATTGCCCATGTCGAGGAAATCGCCGCATCTTCTCCACGGCTCGAAGCGATGAGCCTCGGCGCCGCCGATTTCGCGGCCTCCATGGGCATGCAAACCACCGGCATCGGCGGGACGCAGGAAAACTATTACATGCTGCACGAGGGCGCGAAATACTGGTCCGATCCGTGGCACTGGGCGCAGACCGCCATCGTCGCGGCGTGCCGCACCCACGGCATCCTGCCCGTCGACGGCCCCTTCGGTGATTTCTCAGACGACGAGGGGTGCCGTGCACAGGCGCGGCGCTCTGCAACGCTTGGCATGGTCGGCAAATGGGCCATCCACCCCAAGCAGATTGCCATCTCCAACGAGGTGTTTACCCCCTCCGACGAAGCGGTCGCCGAAGCCCGCGAGATCCTCGCTGCAATGGAGCAAGCCAAGGCCAACGGCGAAGGCGCAACTGTCTACAAAGGACGGCTTGTCGACATCGCCAGCATCAAGCAGGCGGAAGTAATCGTGCGCCAGTCCGAGATGATCAACGGCTGAAACCGCGCCGCGAGGCAAAAGGCGGCCCGTCAGCGCGCAGGCCGCTATTCGCATTGTTACCGTGGGCGCACCGTCAATCAGACCGTGGCATACACGGCGGCGGGCGTCGCCGTGTCGGACATCCGAACCCGCTCATAGATAGACACAGCGACGAGCGTGCCCAGCATCCCCGCAAGCGTATAATTGACCAAAGACATGATCGCCCTCCTTCGAAACAGGATTTCGACACATTTGTCTCCCAATGCTGTTGCGAAAGCATCAATGCGGCAAGTTTTCTTCGGGAAACACTCTGTTTCATGCCGCACTTAGGTCCCATTTACGCCTCAATTCGCGCAGTGTCGCCAAACCGGAAACAGTCAGGCGCGCTCGTCCTTGGGTGATCCCATCACCACATAAGACGTAATCGACGCAACCTGCGGGAGCGCGCCCAAATGGTCCGTGTGAAACCGCTTGTAGCTCGGCAGATCCGCGCACTCGATCCTTAGCAGATATTCGATGGTGCCAGTGATGTTGTGGCATTCGCGTACCTCCGGCGCGCGCGCGATCGCCCGCTCGAACGCTTCCTGTGAGGCTTTGGAATGGTTGCTCAGCCCGACCCCGATATAGGCGACAAATCCGCTGCCCATCGCCGTGCGGTCAAGAACCGCGCGGTACCCCTTGATCACACCACGTCGTTCAAGCTCCTGCACCCGGCGCAGGCAGGCGGAGGGCGACAGCCCCACCCGGTCGGCCAGCTCAAGATTGCTGATCCGTCCGTCCCGCGAGAGGGCACGCAATATATCTTCTGATTTTGCATCTAAACCGGACATAAGTTGCGTAACTCCCACCCTTCAATCAAACTTTGCAATCTCTCACCGCTATATCAAGTCAATTATTGCGAAATGACAGCACAGCTCATTCTCAGCCTCGCGCTTTTCGCCTTCGTCAGTTCCGCCACGCCGGGGCCGAACAACCTCATGCTGATGGCCTCTGGAGCGAACTTTGGTTTTGTGCGTACGATCCCACACATGCTGGGTATCTCAGTCGGCTTCATGGTGATGCTGTTCCTCGTCGGCAGCGGTCTGGTCCAGATCTTCGACCGTTATCCGGTGATCTATACCCTTCTGAAGATCGCCAGCGTGCTCTACATGCTCTATCTCGCCTGGAAGATCGCCAACGCCGCGCCGGTCACGAAAAGCGCCGAAGCAGGATCACCGATGACGTTTCTTCAAGCCGCCGCGTTCCAATGGGTTAATCCAAAGGCCTGGGCGATGGCGCTGACCGCGATCAGCGTCTACGTCGGTGATGCCGCAGTGGTCTGGCTTGCGCTTGCCGCCGTGCTGTTCGCGGTGGTCAATCTGCCATCCGTCAGCCTGTGGACAGTGGCGGGCCAGCAGCTTCAGCGCATCTTGACGAATCCGCGCCGCTTGCGTGCGTACAACTGGACAATGGCAGGCTTGCTGGTCGCGTCGCTCTACCCGGTGCTGGACCTCTGAGCCGCGTTGCAAATGCCGCAAATCAACGGCATATACGGGCACAAGGTCACAGTCGGAGCGCGCAATGACACATTACATGGATTTCGAGAAACCCCTCGCGGAGATCGAAGGCAAAGCCGAAGAGTTGCGCGCCATGGCCCGGCGCGACCCCGAGATGGACGTCAGCGAGGAAGCCAAGGCGCTGGATGCCAAAGCCGCAAAGATGCTGGACGACTTGTATAAATCGCTCACACCGTGGCGCAAGTGCCAGGTCGCGCGCCATCCCGACCGCCCCCATTGCCGCGACTACATCGAAGCCCTGTTTACCGAATTCACACCCCTTGCAGGGGATCGGAATTTTGCCGAAGATGAGGCCGTGATGGGCGGTCTGGCCCGGTTCAACGACCGCGCAGTTGTCATTATCGGGCACGAGAAGGGCAACGACACGAAATCGCGGATCGAACGTAATTTCGGCATGGCCCGTCCCGAAGGCTACCGCAAGGCCGTGCGCCTTATGGATCTGGCGGACCGTTTCGGACTGCCGGTCATCACACTGGTCGACACCCCCGGCGCCTATCCCGGCAAGGGCGCCGAGGAGCGCGGCCAATCCGAAGCCATCGCACGCGCCACCGAGAAATGCCTGCAGATCGGCGTTCCGCTCGTCAGCGTTATCATCGGCGAGGGCGGCTCAGGCGGGGCGGTGGCCTTTGCCACGGCGAACCGCGTCGCGATGCTGGAACACTCCGTCTATTCCGTGATCAGCCCCGAAGGCTGCGCGTCAATCCTGTGGAAGGACGCCGACAAGATGCGCGAGGCCGCCGAAGCCCTGCGGCTCACAGCCCAGGACCTCAAACAGCTTGGCGTCAACGACACGATCATACCCGAGCCGAAGGGCGGCGCGCACCGCAACCCCGAGGCGGCGATCAATGCGGTACGCGACGCGATCGGCGATATGCTCAAATCCCTGGACGGTAAAAATGCCAAGGCGCTGATCAAAGACCGCCGCGAAAAATACCTCGATATGGGCGACCGGGGGCTGGCAGCCTGAGCCCCCCACACTGTTTGCGATCACCGGACCTTGGTCCGGTGCGCTGTGGATCATCGCCCGTCCGCGATTGCCCATGTCAGCGATGCGCGGGGGCAGCCGGTGGCTGACACAGCTGAACAAGCGGCCTTCATTGGCGCCGTCGCTGCAAATTTCGACGCACCATAGGCAGCTACCATTTCATGCGGAATCGCGGCCCCGGTGGCGGTAAATCCTCGAACCCCGCCGCCCGGTAGACCTGTGCGGCCGCCGCGTTCTGTGGATGCGTGCCGACGGTCACATAGCGACACCCCTCCGCCTTTGCCTGCGCCAGGGACGCCGCGATCAGCGCGCGCCCCACGCCGCTTCCGCGGGACGCCGGCACGACGAACAGATGATGCATATCCATGCCCCGAACGCCAAATTGCAGCTGCGTCAGGGAGCACAGCACGGCATACCCCACAAGCGTTGCCTGTTCCGCCACCAATACGCGGAACCAGGGCGCGTTGCCCAAGGCATCGCGCCGCAGCTCCTGCTCGGTCACGGTCGCCACATCTCCGTGATGGGCAGCCAGCGCGTGGATCATCCCAAGTGTTTCGGTAATATCTTCGTCGCGCATCATGCGAACGGCTGTGTCTGGCATTTGGTCAGGCTCCGCGTGCGGGCCGCCGGACACGCGCGCTTCGCCCCGGCGGCGGCACGATCATTGATGAAAAGGGAAATCGTCCGCGCGTTAGGTTCGGCGGTCGTAATAAACTGCTGGATGGTGAAAATCCGTGCGCATGAGCCGAACGATGCGCGCACTGCACCCACCGGTCAAGGCCGCAGGTGTCAGCTGGCCAGCATCCGCAACCCCTGCGTCACGTCCGACCGCACCGCCAGGCGCAGCCCCGGTTCATCCCCCGCACGCAGCGCCGAGATGATCAGCCGGTGAAACTGCGGCGGCTCGGTCCGCCTGAGACGCCCATAAAGCGCACGCATTGTCGGTCCCATCTGAAGCCAGACAGTTTCGGCCATTGCCAGCATCGCGGGCGCTTGGGCGCGCAGATACAGCGTCCGGTGAAATTCAAGGTTGGTGCGAATATAGTTGACCGCATCGCGCTGCGCGACGGCTTCGCCGACCTTGACGTTGATATTCTGCAGCCGCTCAATCAGAGCCAGATGCGCGCGTGGCAGGGCGCGGCTTGCTAGTTCGACTTCGATCAATGCCCGCAACGCCGCCAACTCTTCGATGCGCTCGTTGCTCAGCTCGGGCGTGGAAATGCGGCCGGAGTTCGACATCGTTACCGCCCCTTCCGCCACGAGCCTGCGCACCGCTTCGCGCGCCGGCGTCATCGAAACATCGAAATCCTTGCCGATGCCGCGCAACGTCAGCGCCTGACCGGGGGGAAGCATACCGTGCATGATCCGCGTGCGCAGCTGACGATAGACGCGATCATGGGCAAGCGGGGCGGGGTCAACGGGGCGGGGTGTGAGGTTCATGGCCTTTTGTGATCACAACCTGCATCCCCGTCAACCCCGGCCTCATTCAATCGGATCATGACCCCAGTTCATCAGGGAATACCGCCAGTCGGATTCTTCTACACCGCTATCCGGGCCGCCCTGCGACAGATGGCGTTTGATATAGCCGACGACGGTCGCCATGTGGTCCCATTGATCGTCCGACAGATCATCCTTGTTCGTGCGCTTGATCTTCACGATGCGGCGGCCCGATTTGTGGCCGGTCGATTCGCCGCTCTCACTGTCGCCAGCGGATTTCGATTCTTCGGTCTCCAGCCAGTCTTCAAGCTCCTGCGGGGCCATATTGACCAGATCGCGCCATTCTTCCCAGATTTCTTCGTGTGATTTGGACGAGGACATAGACTTCTCCTTTGGCTGTCCAACGCCACACCAAGCCTCACGGTTCAGATCAAAATTTATAACGGTGCAGCCCGCTGCCGTGTTCGCGCAACCATCCGCGCGGCGCGGTATGGTCGCCATAGATCCGCGCGACCTGGACCCAGAAAGCGGGCGAATGATTCATCTCGGCCAGATGGGCCACCTCATGCGCGGCGACGTAATCAAGCACATCCGCCGGTGCGAGAATCAACCGCCATGAAAACATGAGCCCGCCGTCGGATGTACACGACCCCCAGCGCGACCGCGTATCGCGCAGGGACAAGCGCGCGTAGGGCCGGCCAAGCGCGGCGGCATAGTCATCGCACGCCCCCGCAAGGCGGTCCCGCGCGACCTCCTTGAGATGCGCAAGCAACCGCTTGCCCACACGCTCCACCGGGCCCGGTACGAGGATTGCGTCCGCCGTGATCTCCACCCGACGGCCCGTGCCCTGACGCACCTCCAGAAGATGTCCGCCCAGCGGAATACGGGCCCCATGCACCACCGCCACATCCGCCGCCCGCGCGTCCAGATGCCTGCGAATCCAACCCTCCTTGGACCGCGCGAACGCGAGCGCCTCGCGTTCCGCCAGCCGTTTCGGCAGCGTCAGCGTCACCCGGCCGTCCAGTTGCGAGATGCGCAGAGAGATCCGCTTGGCCTGGGCCGAGCGCCTCAGAACAAGCGGGATGGGCGGATCGCCGGGCAGGTGGGTGTCGGACATGCAACGCTCATGGCGGAAGGGGCGGAGGGCTTTAGGCTTTGACAGCATCCCCTGCATATGGCAATTGCCCTGAATCATCTAGACACAACACCAATTATCAAAGGGGAAATCCATGCCCAACGAAGAATGGGGAACCAAGCGCCTGTGCCCCACCACGGGCAAGCGTTTCTACGACCTGAACAAAGACCCGATCATTAGCCCATACACTGGCGAAGTGGTTGCGGTGGACAATTCCAAGTCCCGCATGATCGCCGCCGACGCCGAAGACGCGGCAACGACCAAAGCCAAGGCGGCGGAGAAGTCCGACAGCGAGGATCTGGTGGATGACGATGATGTCGACGTCGATCTCGACGACGATCTGCTGGACGATGACGAAGACGACGATGATACTGTTCCGCTCGAAGAGATCGCCGATGTGGCGTCAGACGACGACGATTGACACGATGGGCGGGTGATGCGTTTTTCGCTTGATCCCGCCCGTTCTTGCGCCTAGTACACGGCGCATCGGCCTTCGGACCGGTCCATTTGAACCACGGTTCGAGATGGGGCATTAGCTCAGCTGGGAGAGCGCCTGCATGGCATGCAGGAGGTCAGCGGTTCGATCCCGCTATGCTCCACCAAACTTTTTTTTGAAACGTGCTGAAACTTGCCAGATAGCTTCCGACTTTTGGCCATGGGGAAAGCACCAAATAGTAACTCCATTATCGTCATAGGTTTTACCTCTATCGCGTAGACGGGTGCTGTTTTCCTACGAAAATGCATGCTGCTTCGTTCCATGCCCTTGGCATGGTAATCGCTTGTCACTCCTTCCCATTGTCAAACCCGAGGATGGCCATGAGTGACCATTTCTTCGTCGTGACGGGCGGTCCCGGTGCGGGCAAGACCAGTCTGATCACCGAGCTTGCCCGCCTCGGCTTTCACACAATACCCGAATCGAGCCGCGCGATCATTCGCGAGGAGATGTAGAGCGGAGGAGACGCCCTCCCCTAAGCGGATCGCATGGCCTATGCCCAACGAATGCTGGAGCGCGACCTGCGTGCATACAGCGCCGCAAAAGTTCTCTCAGGCCCTGTGATTTTCGACCGGGGCATTCTTGACATCTTTGGCTACCTGACACTTTGCGGTCTCCCAGTGCCGCCGCACCTTGCTGGAGCGGCCAAGATAACCCGCTACAACCTTCGCGTCTTTCTGGTACCTTACTGGAATGAGGTCTTTACGCAGGACACGGCGCGCAAACAGACCCGCGCCGAGGCTGAAGTAACCCGCGCCGTCATGCGCGAGACCTACACTGCCCTCGGGTATGAAATTACTCAGCTGCCGCGTACCGAGATCGGCGCACGCGCCAACTTTGCCTGTAAATAACTGGCTATTTGACCGTCATCTCCAGATGCCGCGGCGCAACTGCTGAAGCGGGCAAGTCACAAGGCCCCTCCGGCCTCGTACTGTTCTACCCTCTCGGCCCAGACCTGCCGTTCGCCAGTAGGATCAACGCTGCGGTGCAGCTTCCCCGAACCGGTCACTAATAACAACAAGCATCGCGGCCTCTCGGCCAAGGTCGCAGGTGCAAATTTTGTCAGCGTTTACAGCGGAAGCCGGTGAGGCCGACTGGGGTGCGCAGGAGGCGGATGGAGACGCATCCCTCCATCCGCTCACGTGGGAACTTAGCAGGCCATTGAAAAAGACCTCAGGCGGGCGCCGCTCGGCTCGCTCGCCACCACCGATGCGCTGGATTTCCATCAGATTGACGAGAGAGCCCTAAAGGTGACGCACTTTCGCGTCGAAACGGCGGTGGTCGGATCTTTTCAGCAGCCTATAAAGCGCACCAAAGCATGAATAGCGAGCCAATAGGGGCGTTCCCACAACAGAAATCAGTGGCCTGTCAAAAAATTCCACAAAATATGATCAAGTAGCTCATGTTGCTCGCATCACCAAGCCAATGATAGGGTCCAACTGCAACCGCTCGCCAGCGGACCAAATGTCGCATAGAATCGGTAGGATCCGTATGCAAATTCACCACCTGATCCTACAGAACTTCAAAGGGTTTGAGCACTTCCAAATGAAGTTGAATAGTCGGTTCACTCTCATCGTTGGAAGAAACGGTGTAGGGAAATCAAGTATTGTCTGACGTCAGCGCCTATGGGTCCAAATAGGCCGATTTGATAAGAGAGTGTTCTTGGCTCATCGTAACCACCGAG
>NZ_CANMFS010000008.1 GCF_947497275.1 uncultured Sulfitobacter sp. | reverse complement strand
GTAGCCGCTCAGGCCCAAGGGTTCCCCACTGCTGACGCCTATTGGCAATGGCTAGCTGACTACGTTGTCACTAAGAAACTACCATAACTACTTCCCCGTCCGGGCATCCTTCGGGGTGTTCGGGCGGGGGGCTCTTCCCTTTTTTTCCTATTATCGCGGCCCAAATCTCTATATTTCATTGACGTTCTCCCATCCGGCCTCTTCCAGCCTCTTCACGGCTCTTCCGGATTGAAACACCTGTTTAAGACAACATTCTCTTCGCACTACACGTCGCTAAATCGTCCATTCTTCATCGTAAATCTCCTCAGTTATTTTGCCGAGAAAACTCTACTTTTGAACACCACCCCTTTTAGGGGGTTACCGGATCCGATGGTTTCGCGTTCGCTCATCTGTCGTCTGCTTACACGGGCGGGTGAATCTATTGAAACGGAAATGCGGGCGCGATCCGCCTGCCTGTCGCACCGTTTTTATGAAACTGAAACCTATGGTTGCTATCAATCGCCTTTTTCTCCAGATAGGCTTCTCGCAATAAATGTACGTAACCGCTTGCGTGTCGGCTGACGATGGTGAACCGAGGGCTGACCAGGCTTGCGAAGGTCATCGCAACAAGTCAGGTTCAGCGCAAGAGGGTGTCTTGCTAGGTTATGCAACCCGACAATCGTGCATTGGTGAAACGACCTCAGGGGTAGGAAGATGCCGGAAGAACTGAACGAAGTGATCACGGGGACTGAGGAGGCCGATGTTCTGACCGGAACCCTGGGCGCGGATACGATCTTGGGACTTGGCGGGGACGATTCAGTTTTCGGCGATGGGGGCGATGATTCCCTGGTCGGCGGTGCGGGTAACGATACGTTGCGCGGCGGACATGGTGATGACACGCTGGAAGGCGGCGATGGAGATGACGAAATCGAGGGCCTGTACGGCAACGATGTCGTAGATGCAGGCGACGGCGACGACCATGTTTTCGGTCGCGATCAGGATGATCTGATTTACGGACGCGCGGGCGATGACACGCTGATTGGCGGTCTGGGCTCGGATACTCTTTTCGGCGGGGCGGACAGGGATCTGCTGGCGGGCAGCGAGGGCGACGACGAGATCCACGGTGGCGCTGGCAACGATCTGGTGTTCATCGGAATGCGCGAAGGCTCTGACCGGGTTTTTCTCGATGACGGCAACGACAGTCTGGATGGCGGCACATCAAGGTTTTCGTTCCATGCCGAAGGCGGTGCGGGAAATGATACCATGATCTCGGGCGACGGCGATGACACGATGCTGGGCGGCGCGGACGATGATGTCCTTCGCGGGGGCGGCGGCGATGACAGGCTTCATGGCGAGGCGGGCAACGACGCCCTGAACGGTGACGACGGTTCGGACAATCTGATTGGTGGTGCCGGAGACGATACCATCAGGGGCGGCACGTCACAGGACGATCTGCGCGATCTGATTTTCGGCGGTGACGGAAATGACCTGATCGACGGCGGCTACGGCAATGACGAACTGCGCGGCGATGCGGGCAACGATACGATCGCGGGCGGCTTTGGCAGCGACATGATCATCGGCGGCACCGGCAACGATGTCCTTACCGGTTCGGCGCTCGGAGATGTTCTTTTCGGCGCGGACGGCGATGATTTCATCAATGGCGGCTTCGGCTACGACCGCGTCAACGGCGGCGGCGGCGCGGATGATTTCTATCATCTGGGCATCTTCAATCACGGCTCCGACTGGATCCAAGATTACGACGCCTCCGAGGGCGACGTGCTGGTCTTCGGGAACACGGATGCGACGCGCGCGCAGTTCCAGGTTAACGTGGCCACCACGCCGACTGCCGGTGCCGCTGACGTCGACGAGGCCTTCATTGTCTACCGCCCGACGGGCCAGATCATATGGGCGCTGGTCGACGGCGACGACCAGGAAGAGATCAACCTACAGATCGGCGCACAAATCTACGACCTGACTGATATGATCTGAGCGAAAAAACTAAGGAGGGCGTACAGCCCCTCCCTTCGTTGGGAGAGGCTCAGCGTTTCGACAGACGCATCGAAAACCCTGCAGCGTTACTGCGACCACTACATTGCGCCGGGCTTCACTATGGATTCGGTATTGGGCAGAGGTTAAAACTAACCCCCACCGTCTCCTTTGGAGATGCCTACGGCCGCATGCAAAGCGTACCTTGAATATGTGGAGGATTAAGACGGGCCGTCCTCAAGCCGCAACCCTGCAACACTCACACGCATGATGCCACCTGACCAACCGCCGCGTGGGAAGTGACAAGACGGGCGGCAGTTTCAGTTCGGTTGCCAAAGGCCCTGTAGTCATTGAACTCCCTGGCAAGGCCGTTCACTGCGAGACGCTTTCCGACGGCCATGGGTAAGACGGGATCGCCGGCAAGATCTTCTATTTGAGTGGACCGATGTGGTGCCGCGAACGGCAAAAGGCGCAACCCGGACAGGCTGCGCCTTTCATACAGCGGCCAAATTGCGGTGGATCTTACATCGGCACGACGATTTTCTGATCTTTTTCCGGTGCGTCGATCGGCAGGTGGTTTTCTTCGAGCACAAGGATGTTCTCGGCGCCGATAATATCACTGCGGGTCTTGTAGCCGATTACGTCCTCGACCGGCATGTCGCGATGGCGCGCCAGCAGCATCGTCTCGTCAGAGGAGAAATTCGTCAGTCCGCGTGCGACCTCCGTTCCCTGCTCGTTATAGACATGCAAAACGTCACCTTTGGTAAAGTCGCCCTGGATCGAGATGACGTCCTCACGGCTGATCCCGCAGTCCCCCGCGATGATCGCATTGGCCAGCGCGTCTGATACCACGAGCGTGCCAGATACCTGAAGGCGGTTGCTCAACCATACCTTCAGCGGCGACGCCGTTTCGCCGGTAACGAGACACCGCGTGAACCGGCGTTCGTTTTTCAGGACCGACGACACCGGACGCTCGATGATTCCGGAGGCGATAATCGTCTCGACGCCGGCATTCTGTGCCATGTTAGCGGCCTGCATCTTGGTAAGCATGCCGCCGCTGCCCAACTCACTGATCCCAGTCGTCGATTCCAGATGCGCGCTGACGTCTTCGACTTCGGAAATAAACTTGGCGTCGGCGTCGGAGGGGTCGCGGTCATACAGGCCTTCTACACTCGTCAGGATGACCAGAACGTCGGCCTCCACCATCTGGGCGATCTTGGCGGACAGGCGGTCGTTGTCGCCCACCCGCAGATCGCGGGTGGCGACGGAATCGTTCTCGTTGATGATCGGCATGATGTCGCTTTTGAACAGTCTCAGCATCGTGTTCTTGATGTTGAGAAAGCGGCGACGTTCTTCCATGTCCTCGGCGGTCACGAGCATCTGGGCCACGTGCATGTTGTGCTCGGACGCGATCTGGCGGTAGGCGTTCATCAACAGCGGCTGACCGCAGGCGGCGGCGGCCTGTTTGTCCATGATGCCCGCGTCCTCGGGGCGTTTGCCCACCATGTTAAGACCCAAGGCGACCGAACCGGACGAGGTCAGAATAATGTCGTGACCTTCTTTCTGAAGCTGCGCGAGATCACTGATCAGCCCGCTCATGAACGCGTAGCGAAGCGTCAGCTCTTCGCTGTTGGCAAGCAGGCTTGATCCGATCTTGACGACAATTTTCTTCTTCTTCGGCATGATGGCCTCCAATATCTCTCTGTTTCGACAGTATAAATCGCAAACGGTTTGCGTCGCCAGACGCAGCCCTGTAGCACTGCCCATTCAATGATTCGCCGCTGTATAGCACGCACCCGACATGGGAATGCAAACAGGTCGCTGCGGGACACGCACCGTGCTGGCCCGCGCGACGAGGGCAGCAACGGCGATACAGAAACATACTATCCAAGCACTTGATGCTGCATTGCGGCGTCAGAATGCAACGGATCGAACCCGAACGAATGGAGAAGATGATGAACATACTTCTGATAGGCTGTGGCAAAATGGGTGGCGCGATGCTGCGACAGTGGGTAGCGAAGGGCGACAACCGGTTCACGGTCGCCGACCCTGCCGCCACGGACGTGCCGGAAGGCGTTGCGCATGTGTCAAAAGCGACAGATTTGCCAGAAGGCGAATTCGACATCGTCCTGATCGCCATCAAGCCGCAGATGATTGCGGATGTTCTTCCCGACTATGCCCGGGCGCTGAAGGACGGCGGGTGTTATGTATCCATCGCTGCCGGTGCCAGTGTCGACAGCATCGCAAAAGCTACCGGTCCGGCGGCGATCATACGGGTGATGCCGAATATGGCGGCGCTGGTCGGAATGGGCGTCTCAGGGCTCTACGCGAACGATATCTGCACAAAGGAACAAACGGTAGAAGTCACCGCGCTCATCGCGCAGACCGGCACCTGCATTCCAGTGAACAGCGAGGATGACATTGACCGGCTGACCGCCGTTAGCGGCAGCGGTCCGGGCTATATCTTCGAGGTGATGCGCACTTACGTCGCGGCGGCCGAGGCACTGGGTTTCGATGCCGAAACCGCCAAGACGCTGGTGTTCGACACGATCACCGGCACGGTCGAGGCCGCGCGGCGGTCGGACGACAGTCTTGAGGATTTGCGCAAGTCGGTCACCAGCAAAAACGGCACGACGCAGGCCGGATTGGAACAATTGATGCGGGATGGCCAGTTGGACGCTCTGTTTCAGGACACGCTGCAGGCCGCTTATGCCCGCGCCGGTACACTGAAATAGGATGCGCCCCGGCGATCAATCCGCCATAAAGATCTGAGGAGGCAAATATGAACGATATGAGCAACGATACAGCGACACCAGATATCAAAACAATCGTGGAAGATTTGGGCCAACGCGCAAAGGCAGCGGCGCGCGATCTTGCACTGGCTTCGACAGAACAGCGCAATACGGCCCTGACCGAAGCCGCCAAGGCTCTGCGCGCGCGCGCCGCAGATGTTCTGGCGGGCAATGCGCAGGATCTCGACAGCATCAAGGACAGCGGCAAAGACGCCGCTTTCATCGACCGACTGACGCTGACCGAAGACCGCGTCGCGGACATGGCCGACGCGCTCGATGCAATTGCGGCGCAAGACGATCCCCTTGGCCGCACGCTTGCCAGTTTCGATCGGCCCAACGGGTTGAAGATCGACCGCGTCAGTGTGCCGATCGGGGTGATTGCCATGATCTACGAGTCGCGCCCCAATGTCGGATCCGACGCAGGGGCCTTGTGTATCAAATCGGGCAATGCCGTTATTCTGCGCGGCGGTTCGGAAAGCCTTCATTCCTCGCGCGTCATTGTCGCCTGTCTGTCCGAAGGGTTGAAAGCCGCCGGTCTGCCACAGGACGCGGTGCAACTGGTCGATACCCGCGACCGGGAGGCGGTCAAGGTCCTGCTCCACAGCATTGACACCGTCGATCTCGTCATTCCGCGCGGCGGGCGCGGTCTGGTATCGCTGGTCCAGCGCGAAGCGCGCGTACCAACGTTGCTGCACTTGGATGGCAACAACCACACCTACCTCCACCAGAGTGCCGATATCGACAAAGCGGTCGGCATCGTTCGGAATGCCAAGATGCGCCGCACAGGGATTTGCGGCGCAACGGAATGTGTGGTGATCGACGCGGCAATCGCGCAGCAGGTACTGCCGCGCCTTGCAGAAGCTCTGGATGACTGCGAACTGCGCGGCGACGAAAAGGCCCGCCGGATCCTGCCCGACATGACGCCCGCATCGGACGCGGACTGGGACACCGAATACCTCAGCAATGTCATGTCAGTCAAAGTCGTGGACGGGTTGCACGAAGGCATCGCGTTCGTTCAGGCGCATTCCTCGGGGCACACAGACGCAATCGTGGCAGAAGATCACGACGCGGCGAAACAGTTTATGACAGCGGTGGATTCAGCCGTGGTCATGCATAACGCGTCGACGCAGTTCTCCGACGGTGGCGAGTTCGGGATGGGCGCGGAAATCGGGATCGCGACGGGCAAGATGCACGCGCGTGGCCCCGTGGGTGCCGAGCAGTTGACCAGCTTCAAGTACCTCGTCTTCGGCAACGGGCAGCAGCGGCCCTGAAGAATACCGGACCAAGGGCCGCCGAATGGGGCAGCTCTTGGTCATCTTCTCGTGCAGGACGCGGTGGACAGCGTTTCGGGATTTTTACGGTTTGTCGGCTCACGGTGTTCCGGCGCTGCCAAACACCGCACCCAGCCAGCTTCCCGCAAGACCCGGTGCAACGCACGGGCCAAATGCGGTCTACCGGCTTTCTTCATTTGCGCGGGTCAGAATTAAGACAAGGCCACCGGTGCATCGTGTTTCCGGTTCTGCAGATCGTTCACCGCGGCTGTCTCGGCCGGTGCGGTCAGATCGGTATGTCTGTCGTGTACCATTTGTGCCGCTTCGGATGCGCTGTCGCGGGGGCTGGCCGACAATGCCACGTCAAATTTCGCGGGACCGGCTTGCTCGGACAAAATCCGGCGATCCTCTGCGTTTCGATAAAGGCCAGCAATGCGGCATCGCGCTGCAGCTTTTTTCTTCACGTGACCATTCTGTGAAGCGTTTACCAATATTCCTTCTGTTGCTCACGTCACCGATACCGGTCGGAAACAAATCCGTAATCGTGGCACCCGTGGTGCGCAATCCAAAGCTGCTGGCCAGATCGGCAGCGTAGTTCCCCGCCCCAAGGGCGGGTGGGGCGACCGCTCTCACACGCAAGGCTACTCGCTCACGCAATCGGCCTCGTGGTGTCCCTGCGCGGCGTTTCCATGCGTCCGCCATTCGGTCGCCATACGACGAGCGCAAAAGAGCGCGCATTCTTTAGGGGCGGCCCTTACCCAGATGCATTCCCGCGTCGACCAGCAGCAGCTCGCCCGTCACATGCCGGGCCGCATCCGACAGAAAAAACAAGGCCGTATCGGCGATGTCATCCGGGCCCGAGGCCACGCCAAGCGGCGTCAGCGCCTCGACGCTGCGCAGCGTATCCTCGAACGCCTCCGCAGCCATTGTATCCTTGAACCAGCGCGTGCCGATAAAGCCGGGGCAAATCGCGTTGACCCGGATCGCCGGGGCAAGGGCGCGCGCCAGCGACAACGTCATCGTATTAAGCGCCCCTTTCGATGCGGCGTAGGCAACCGACGATCCGATCCCCTTGACCCCCGCAATCGACGAGGTGTTCAGAACCGTGCTTGCCCGACCGGTGGACTTGTACGCCGCTCCAAGCAGCGGTTTCGTCGCCTGCAACATCAGATAAGGGCCAACGACGTTGACCTCGTAGGTGTCCATGAAATCGGCCTTCGACAGGGCATCAAGGTCTGAATGATCCCGCGCGTGACGGGTGATTCCCGCGTTGTTGACCAGAATATCCAACCGGCCACGGCGCTGTGCCGCGTCCGCCAGCGTCCGGCATCCATCGACGTCAGCGACGTTCGCCTGAACCACCTCGACCTGCGCCCCGGATGTCCGGCACAGATCGGCAGTCTCTTCGGCCTCGCTGGCTGAACGCGAGTAATTGACAATCACATCCGCGCCACGCTCGGCCAGCTTGACCGCGACCGAACGGCCCAGCCCTGTCGCCGAGCCAGTCACCAGCGCGATGCGTCCTCCCAAATCATCCATCCGCGACTCCTTTCGATGCTGATCCGCGTCACCTTCACACTATTCCCGCACCTGAATCAAAGGCGATTTGCGTCCGGTCCGACTTCGGCAACGCCCGTGGCGTCGCGCTCCCGGACAAAGAAACGCAATTCTTCGTGGCTTTTTGCACCGGCGTTCAGGACCTGGGAAATAGCTATTGGATCGCCCCGGTTGCGCCCATGCGTCACTGGCGAATAAGGCGGTGCCGATACATCGCGCCAGTTACGGTTGCGACGCTGACGCATCGGATCCACAGGACAATGGCCTGTCGTTGCGCGAGGCAACCCCGTTGGCCAACGAGACCGCGGGGAGCGGACTCAATGCTGTTTCAGGTGGGCCTTTCGGAATCTACGGGCCAGAGCATCTAGGCCTGATCGACGGGGCTGAGCAGGATAGCATCAACCTGATGCCGCGCAGTGGGGCTTTGAACCTGCCAAGCTGACACCCCGGACCCGGAAAGGCGGACAGATCCTCCCAACCGGAGGGGATGTTCTGGGTTTGGGTCGGACAGGACGGTGCGCCAAGGCTCGGGGCTGCCCAAGTGTCGATCTGCTCGCAAAAACGTGACCCCCTGCCTTCACGCGGCGAAGTGCTGCCGCGACATCAGACACCTTGATCCGCTTGCACATCTCGACGCAACATCGAAGCGGAGGCGTTCCGCACCGGAATGTCGATCGAAAGATCCCGCGCCAAAAGCGGGACTTTCATTGGGAGGACTAGAACACATGTCAGACACCTATGACTTCATCATCGTCGGAGGCGGTTCCGCCGGCGCCGTGATCGCCGCCAGATTGAGCGAGGATCCAGGATGCCGGGTCGCCCTCGTCGAGGCGGGTGGCCCGCCGCCGGACCATGAACTGATGCCCGCTGCGGTGGCGAGCCTGCAACTCGATCCGCAGGTCGACTGGATGTACACCGCCGATCCGGGTAATGCCGGTCTGGGCCTTGTGGACAACGTGATGGCGGTGCCGCGCGGCAAGATGCTGGGAGGCTCGTCGGGTCTGAATTACATGGCGTATGTGCGCGGCCATCCCGGCGATTTCGACGCCTGGGCCGAAGCAGGTGCAACCGGCTGGAGCTATGACGACGTGCTGCCCTACTTCATCAAGAGCGAGGATTTGGCTCCCTCCAACGAAATCTCGGTCGACAGCGACGCGCACGGCACCGGCGGCCCGCTCGGTGTCTCCGTGCGCTCTCCGGTCATCCCCGCCTCGCGCGATTTCGTCAAGGCGGCCGGATCGGCGGGCATCCCCACGGGCGACTACAACGGACGTGATCGCGGCGGCCCTGCGGGCGTGGCTTCGCTGTTCCAGACGACGACGCGCAAGGGCATGCGGTCGAGCACCTACCGCGCGTTTCTCGCGGGCGACACCGAAGAGCGTGCAAACCTGACGATCATCCCCCATGCCCATGTCACGCGGGTACTGCTGTCGGACGGCGATGAAGACCTGACCGCCACCGGTATCGAATACCGAGACGCGCAAGGCACCTTGCAGCAGATCAGTGCCACGCGCGACGTGATCCTCAGCGCCGGTGCCGTCGGATCGCCGCAAATTTTGATGCTGTCGGGCATCGGTCCGCGCCGCGAGATCGAGGCCGTGGACATCGTGTGCCGCCACGCACTGCCCGGTGTCGGCAAAAACCTCAAGGACCATCTGCACTGCGCGCTGTTCTTTCCCGCCCCCGGCATCGGGTTGCCGATCGCCGAGGTGGGCGTATCCGCCGGACCGGATGCGTTGCGCGCTCCTGCGGGGCCCCTGCCCGCCGATCCCGCGGATGATGCGTCCATGTCGCCCGAACTTGCCGGACTGAAGGCCGAGGCAGAGCGCCGCGTCGGGCAGTGGATGGAAACCGGAGAGAGCCTCGTATCTTCATCGCTCTACGACGCCGTAGCCTTCTTTTCCACCGGATTGGGCGACACGCACAGCCACGATGCGCAAATCGCCTACGTTCCGTGCGGCTATGACGCAGGACTCCTGGGAGAGCGCCTGCGAATAGATCTGTCGACGTTCTTCGAGGATGCGGAAAAGACGCTGGCACCGGATCAAGAAAACATGATCCTGCTGGCCAACCCGGTGCTGCCGCACAGCAAGGGTGAGATCGTTCTGGCCAGCGCCGATCCGTCCGATGCGCCGATCATTCGGATGAATTATTTCACCGACCCGCATGATCTAAAGGTGATGGTCGCAGTGATGCGCAAGGCGCTCGACATCGCGGCAAACTGGCCCGGCGAGACGAAACCCGGCCCGCTGAACGTACCGCCCGCATTGGCTAGGAAACACGGCTATGAACCCGGTGAAACCCCCAGCGATGCCTTGCTGGAGAACATGGCGCTGCATTATTCCACAACGGTCTACCACCTGTGTTCGACTTGCCGGATGGGCGAGGTTGTCGATGCGGAACTGCGTGTCAGCGGCGTGCGCAACCTGCGCGTGGCGGATGCAAGTGTGATGCCCGATATCATCAGCGGCAACACCAACGCAGCGACCATCATGATCGGAGAGAAGGCCGCCGATATCCTTTCAGCGGAATATGCCTTGCAGCGCAGCGACGCTGCCTGAGATCACCGGGACTGGACGACAAAGGCAGGCGCATCTCGACGCGCCTGCCGCTTGGCGTTAATCTAAGCGACGGCGCAATTGCGCATATTTTGCGATGCGGCGCCGTTGCGCGAGTATCACCAGTTGACGGAGTTGCAATGGCCGGAAGCCTAAAAGACCTGCCGCAGATCCAGTCGCTTCTGGATCGCCCGACGATTGCGCGTCTGGCTGAGTTTTACAGCCATGCCGAGACCGTCGCGGCACTGCGGATCACCGTCGGCGCGCTGCGTACGGATCTGCTGGCCGATGCGTCCACATCGCTTCCCGAATTCGCGGGCGCGGCTTTTGCGCAAAGCGTTGCAGACGCGATCGAGGCCGCGCGAACGCCCTCGCTGCGCGGTGTGATCAACGCGACCGGGATCATCATCCACACCAATCTGGGGCGGGCGCGGCTGGCCCCGCAGGCGGTGCGTGCGATGCAGATGGCCGGAGCGGATGCCACAAACCTTGAGTATAATCTGGAAACCGGCAAACGCGGGTCGCGCCACGCCCATGTCGAAAATCTGATCTGCGAGTTGACGGGTGCGCAGGCGGCCGTCGTTGTCAACAATTGCGCCGCCGCCGTCCTGCTCAGCCTGATGTCGACCGCTACGGGGCGCACTGTCGTCGCCTCGCGCGGCGAATTGATCGAGATCGGGGGGTCGTTCCGCCTGCCCGACGTGATCGCCCAAAGCGGCGCGGTCCTGCGCGAGGTTGGTGCGACGAACAAGACCCGGATCGGCGATTACGCGGATGCCATCGACGACACGACTGCCGTTTTGCTTAAGAGCCACACCAGCAATTTCAAGATCGTCGGATTCACCGCATCCCCCGCGCGCACCGATCTGGCACGGCTTGCCAAAGAACGCGACGTGATCCTGATCGAGGATCTGGGCAGCGGGGTGTTGATCGATCTGGCCCCTCACGGGCTGGTGGACGAACCGGTCGTCGCGGATATTCTCAAGGCCGGTGTCGATCTGGTAATGTTTTCGGGAGACAAGCTTCTGGGTGGACCGCAAGCCGGGATCATCGCCGGTCGGCGCGACATCGTAGCACAACTCAAGTCGCACCCATTGATGCGCGCGCTGCGGGTGGACAAGCTGTCGCTTGCGGCACTGGAGGCGACGTTGCGCCTCTATCGTCCGCCCTTCGACCCGATGCAGGAGATACCGGTTCTGAAGATGTTGAGCGCGCCGCCGGAAACGGTCGAACTACGCGCGCGCCGTCTTGCGGACGCAATCAAGACGCACGGGCTGGACGACATCACCGTTGTCGAAACTGCGGCCTATGTGGGTGGAGGATCCTTGCCGCAGCAGGATCTCAAGAGCTTTGCGGTGAAGATCAGCGTAACGGGCCTGTCGTCGGACGCACTGGCGGCGGCGTTTCGACACAGTGCCACGCCTGTCATCGGACGCATCGAACGCGCGCATGTGCTGCTGGACATGCGCACCGTGCGCGATGATGAGGTGCCGATGATTGCGGACGCGATGGCCCGGATGCCACGCTGATGACTTCTTGTTGCGTCGTTGTCATCGGGCATGTCGATCACGGCAAGACCGCACTCGTCCGCGCCCTGTCGGGGATCGAGACGGACCGCCTGCCCGAAGAAAAGGCGCGCGGGCTTTCCATCGCTGCGGGCTATGCGCACCGTGCCTACGAGGACGGTATGCTCGATCTGATAGACGCGCCGGGCCACGAAGATTTTATTCAGGCAATGATCAGCGGCGCGACGGGTGCGCGCGGCGCGCTGGTGGTGATCTCGGCCACTGAAGGCATCTGCGCGCAGACCCGCGAGCACCTGTCGATTGCCGGGTTACTCGGCATCTCCAGCGCAGTCATTGCGGTCACCAAATCAGATCTGATTGCGCCGCAGGATCACGACGCCCGCGTACATGAAATCCGCGCGGGCCTCTCGGGTGGCCCCTTTGCGGATGCACCGGTTGTCTTGTGCTCAGCGATTACCGGTGCGGGGCTAAATAATCTGCATGGTGCCCTCGGTGCCTTCTTGGCAAAGGGGCCCCTACAGGCGGCACCAACCAATAGCTTCCTGCCGCTCGACCGTGTCTTTTCGCTGCCCGGACGGGGTACGATCGTGACCGGCACGCTGTTGGGTGCAGATTTGGTCGTCGACGACGCGGTCGTCTTGCATCCGCAAGGGTGCGCCGTGACCATCCGGGGTCTCGAAAGCCGGGGGACCGCACGCGAAACGGCTCTTGCAGGGGAACGTGTCGCGGTTAACCTGCGCGGCATCGCTATCGCGGACGTAGCGCGCGGGAATGTCCTGTGCGCTGGCGGCACCGCTGCACCGAGCACCTGCGTCGACGTTCGGCTGACCCTTCTTTCCTGCGCAACGACGGCGATCAAACACATGGATGAGCTGCGCGTTTCCTTCGGTACGACCAACGCGGTCGCGAATGTGCGTCTTTTCGGTGGCGGACGACTGGCGGCGGGACAAAGCGCATTCGCACAGCTTCGCTTCAAACAACCGGTAACCGGTTTTGCCGGCCAGCGCGCAGTTCTGCGCCGGTTGTCGCCCCCCGAAACCATCGCCGGTGCGATCTTCCTCGATCCGTCCGCCACGCCCGCTCGCTCTGGCGACCGGCAGCGCAGCGCGTTGCTCTACGCCGTCGAGGGGGGCGAGATCACGTCCATCGCGCAGGCTCTGAGTGCTGCTGGTGACAGCACGCTGCGGGTTTCACATGCAGCGCGGCTCGCTCGGATCACCGAAAATGCCGCGCACAGCGCCCTGCAAGACACGTTCGAATGGCTCGAACCCGACCGAATGACGCCGCGTGCGCGCATCGAAGCCGCAAAGGCGGCTGTTCTGGACACACTGGCCGCATACCACGTCGCCCACCCATTACGCTCAATGGCCCCGCACGGTGTTCTCAGCGGTCTGAAAATGGCACCGGCGCTGCTTGCATATGTTCTCACGCACCTCACCGACACCGGTACGCTCTGCGTCCGGGGTGCTGGACTGGCGCTTACGGCTCATGACCCCGTCGCGCTTCTGAGTTCGGCACAGAAATCCAGAATGGACGGTATCGACGCCACGCACCGCGATGCAGGCCTCTCGGCGCCGGGTGGCGGCAAAGCGGATCCGGATCACGGCGATGCGGCGCTTGTCGATCTGCTCGTCGATACCGGAAAGCTGGTGGCCCTGCGCAATGTCGCGTTGAAGCAAACCGTGATACTGCACGTCGATGCCCTGTCCACCGCGGCGGTGGCGCTGCGCGCAGCCTTTCCACCGCCGACACCCTTTACGACATCGCAGGCGCGCACTGTCCTCGGCACCACCCGCCGGATTGTCGTGCCGCTGCTGGAGCATTTCGACAAGACCCGCGTGACCATTCGCGAGGGCGATACCCGGCACCTCAGCGTCGCTTAACCGGTTTCCCCGCCCGCGGCGCGTTGCTAGTGTCGCAGAGTGCGGAGGTGACTGGAGTCTGGTGGCTTCCCTGGTCTTCAAAACCATGGACGCGTTCATACGGCGCGTGGTGGGTTCGATTCCCATCCACCTCCGCCACTGGCGCAGGCTGGACATTCCAGCGCAATCTCCCGCACTATGGCTTTGCTTAATCGGGAGGTCAGGCATGGACACTGGAAAACCACACTTCACGCTGAACGATCTGACCGGAGAGCCGCACGGCATACCGCAGGACCGGCCCGCGCTGGTCTGTTTCGTCAAGGACGACTGCGAGACCTGCAACACCGCCGCACCGGTTCTTGAAGCGATGCACAAGGCCTACGGCAACGCGGTGGATGTGCTGCTTGTTGCGCAATCCGGTGCGGCAAACGCCGATTTCGCGGAGCGGCACAACCTGTCGATGCCAGTCCTCGACGACACCTCGTGCAAGACGGCCTTTGACTGGGATATCGAAAGCGTACCTTCCGTGTTCATGTTGGATGCCGACGGTCAGGTGCGAACGCAATTCGAAGGTTTCATACGCACCGATTGGGAGGCGCTGTCCCAAGACATGAGCACCCGTCACGCGGTGCCCGCCGCACAGATCGACTGGGTGAGCCTGCCTGCCTGGCGGCCCGGCTGTGGCTCGAAACACCTCGACCCGCAGGTATTCGACAAGCTGCGCGCCGAAGCAGACGGAAGCCCGATCCGCGCGCGTCGCATCGAGGTCGCCAGTGGCGACGACGTGGCCGAATTCATGTTCGATCAGGGATTTTCCGACGGTCTGCCTCTGGTACCGCCCACGCCAGAGCGGGTGCTGCGGATGCTGGCAGGCACCCACCGCGCAGCGCAGGACGTGGTCGCCACGGTACCGCCCAACATGGGTGAGGCGACAGTCGAAAAGATCGCGATCAACGCGGTCATGGCTGGGTGCAAACCCGAATACATGCCCGTCATCATCGCGGCGGTCGAGGCGGTGTGCACTGACGCGTTCAACATCCACGGCGTCACCGCGACGACGATGGGTGCGGCCCCGGTCATGGTGATCAACGGGCCGATTCGTGAAAAGATCGGCATGAACATGAAGCTTGCAGCCCTCGGCGCGGGCAACCGCGCCAACGCCACCATCGGGCGCGCGCTGCGGCTGGTGGTGCGCAACGTGGGCGGCGCCACCACGGGCGGGGTCGAACGCTCGACCCTGGGCAATCCGATGAAATACACGATGTGTTTCGCAGAATGGGAAGAACGCTCGCCCTGGCCCGCGCTGCACGTCGAGCGTGGCTTTGCGCCGGAGGATTCCGTGGTCACGGTCTTCGCGATGACGGGCGGTCCGGTGCATATCGTCGACCAGACGTCGCGCGCGCCGGACCAGATCGCGGGTTCGCTCGGGCTTGGCCTCGAAGGAGTGTTCCTGCCCAAGCTGCACGACCTGCCGATTGACGCCCTGCTGGTCGTGTGCCCCGAACACATCGACACGCTGACACGCGAGGGCGGCTACTCCAAGGAACGGTTGCGCGACCGGATCCAGCAGGTCACGTCGCGGCCGCTTTCGCAGATGGTGGCGGATGACAGCTCCGGCGCGGGCATCCCGGCAGAGACCGCCGCGCAGATGAGTGCCGAGGCACTGACCCGACCTGTCCCGAAATTTGCGGGACCCGAATACATTCACATCGTCGTCGCAGGTTCGGACGCAGGCAAGTTTTCATCCGCCTTCCACGGTTGGGCAACCGGGGATGTCGGATCGGTTTCTGTTTCCAAGAAGATCGATCTCGGCTAGGATATTGACAAGGAGGATGTATCAATGACGACAATTCTCGACCCGACCGACGAGCGATCGCCTGTCGAGCGTCAAATATCAGAACGCAGCGGCAATCTGGCGGGCATCATCGGTCTGCTGGACATCAGCAAGCCACGCGGCAATGTGATGCTCGACGAACTCGAAAAGCTGCTGGCAAGCAGAGCGCCAGACGTGGCGGTGCGCCGCTATACCAAGCCGACGTTCGCCAAACCCTGTCCCGACGCGCTGCGGCACGAAATCCGCGACGAATGCGACATGGTGATCGAGGCGCTGGCCGACTGAGGATCCTGCACGACGTGCAGTATGCACGACAATGTCTGGTTTGAAATCCAGGGGATCCCCGCAGTCGCAATCGCATCGAGCGAGTTCGCGCAAGCCGCTGAACATCAAAGGCGTGCGCTTGGCATGAACGACGCGCGCTATGTGCTCGTGCCGCATCCGATCCAGGATGCGACCGATGATGAAATGAGGGCCAAGGCCACGCAGGCGCTTGACGCGATCATCGCGGCCTTGACAGAAGGCTGACGCCTGACAATCCCCAACCCGTTTCGCGCGGGCTGGGGACGCGCGCGCAAATATGCGCAATCGCCTTTGGACATTCACCGGCCCAGCGGGCACTAAAGCCCCATGACATGTTTGCCCCCTGACGCCTTATGCTGAACGCCGTTCCCCTTACCCGCGATCTTGTTTTTGTCGGTGGCGGCCACGCGCACGCGCTGGTCCTGCGCAAATGGGGGATGAACTCGCTGCCTGGCGCGCGGCTGACCGTGATCAACCCCGGACCGACCGCACCCTATACCGGAATGTTGCCCGGCCATGTCGCGGGCCATTACAGCCGGGATACACTCGAAATCGATCTGATGCGTCTGGCCCGTTTCGCCGGCGCGCGGCTGATCCTCGCGCACGCTACCGCGATAGACCGCGACGCCAAGCTGATCCATGTCGAAGGACGCCCGCCGGTCGCCTATGATGTCGCCTCGATCGACATCGGGATCACCGCGCGGATGGATATCCCCGGATTCGACGCACATGCAGTGGGTGCCAAGCCGCTGGATATCTATGCGCGGGCGTGGCGCGATTTTCTGGATCGCGCCCAACCGCATCAAACGCCGACAATTGCGGTGATCGGCGGCGGCGTCGCGGGCTGTGAACTGGCGATGGCGATGGCCTTTGCGCTGCGCGAACGCGGTGCCGCCCCGCAAGTGACCGTCATCGAGGCAGGCGCGGACATCTCGGGCGTCGGCGCGCGGGCGCGTGCTAGGCTGCACGCCGCGATGCGCGATCTCGGCGTCCGGTTCGAAGCCAACGCAAAGGTCACGCGCATCGCGCAGGGTGAAGTCATCCTCGCCGATCACCCCGCCGTGAAGGCCGATCTTTGCGTCGGTGCGGCGGGAGCCTTTCCGCACGGGTGGATCGCGCGGACGGACCTGCCGCAACACGACGGTTTCATTGTGATCGACCCCGATTTACGCGTTAGCGGCGACGCACACCTGTTTGCCGTAGGCGACTGCGCGCATATGCCGTTCGCGCCGCGCCCCAAGGCCGGCGTGTTCGCTGTGCGCGCGGCACCTGTGCTGCATCACAACCTGCGCGCGGTCCTGACCAGCACAAAGCTAAAGCCGTTCCGGCCACAGAAATCCTATCTCAAGCTAATTTCGCTCGGCGGAAAATCCGCCCTTGCAGAGAAATGGGGCTTTGCACCGGCAGGGCCGCTGCTGTGGCGCTGGAAGGATCGGATTGACCGCACCTTCATGGACAAGCTCGACACCCTGCCGGTGATGCGCCCACCGGCGCTGCCGGATGTGGTTGTGGAGGGCGTACGCGACGGGAACCAGACGGTACCGCTGTGCGGTGGCTGCGGCGCAAAGGTGGGCGGCGGCGTTTTGAAAAGCGGACTTGTTCACCCTGAAGGCACGCTGAACCCCGATATCGTGAGCGGTCCGGGTGACGACGCCGCGATCCTGCGTTTTCCGGGCGGCGGGTTTCAGGTACTGAGCACCGATCACCTGCGCGCTTTTATCGAAGATCCCGTACAGATGGCGCGGATCGCCGCAGTCCATGCATTGGGCGACATCTGGGCGATGGGCGCCACCCCGCAGGCGGCACTGTCGAGCATCGTGTTGCCACGAATGTCCCCCGCCCTTCAGGAACGCACCTTGCGGGAGATAAACGATACCGCACGTTCGGTGTTTCAACAGGCCGGTGCTTCGGTGGTGGGCGGTCATACGACGATGGGCGCGGAACTGACCATCGGCTTTACCGTGACCGGTACGCGCGCGGAAATGCCGATTACCGTCTCGGGTGCCCGCGCGGGGGACGTTCTGGTGCTGACACGGCCCATTGGTTCCGGCGTGGTATTGGCCGCGCATATGGCGGGCACGGCACCTGCACGTGTCGTCGCGGATACGCTCTCGATCATGCAACAACCGCAAGACGTCGCGGCGCGGGTGCTCGAGAACGCGCATGCGATGACCGACACGACCGGTTTCGGCCTTGCCGGACATATTCAGGCTATGTGCACTGCATCGACGCTGCAGGCAGAGATCTGGCGCGACCGCGTACCTTTTTATCCCGGGGCGCGCGCGCTGTCCGATAGGGGCGTCGCGTCGTCTTTGCTGGCCGCAAATGTTGCGGATGCCCCGACGACGGGCATTGCGGATCCGCTCCTGCACGATCCCCAGACAGCGGGTGGATTGCTGGCAGCCCTGCCCCCGGATGCCGCTGAAACGGCAATCGAGGCGCTGCGCGCGCAGGGCTGCACCGGCTGGATCATCGGGCAGCTCGACGCGGGGACCGGTCCGATCCGCGTCAGTTGAACCGCGCGATCAGGTCCGTTGCCGTTCGTGCCAACGTCTGCGTATCCAGAGCATCGAGCGCGACAGGGTCAGAGCACTGTTCTACCCGCGCCTGCGGTTTGGCATAGCGCGGATCATAGTGCTCGGCCATCAACTCCTGCGCCAGCATCTGCCAATCGCCCGCCGAGGCCAGCCCATGCCAGCGGGCAATCCGCTCGGCGGCGTGATAGGGGCGCAGCTGATCGATCCGCTGTCCCAGCGTCTCGCGGTTTTCGGTGAGATCGGCATAGGCGGTGGCGAGGAACGCGGCACGCGCGGGCAGCGGTGCTGCCAGTTCGATGCGCGGTGCCGCCCGCATAAGCGCCCATAACGACGGCGGGATCATCCGCGCACCGATCTTGCTGCTTTCGCCTTCGACCCAGGTCACTTTGGTGGCGTCGAGCGCGTCAAGGGCCGCGGCCAGCCGGGATTCAAACAGTTTCTGCGAGGGCTGCGGCGCATCCAGACCACCAAAGAGCGAACCGCGGTGCTGCGCCAGCCCCTCGAGATCGAGAGTCTGCGCGCCCGCGTCCCGCAAGTGGTGGAGCAGCGCAGTTTTCCCCGTGCCCGTGCCCCCGTCCACCAGCCGAACCCGGTGCGGAAGCGGCGTATCGTACAGCAGCGCGCTGACCTGTCGGCGATAGCTGCGATAGCCCCCCTCGATGAGGTGTACGCGCCATCCGATCTGATCGAGAATCGTGGCGAATGCACCCGACCGTTGGCCCCCGCGCCAGCAATACAGCAGCGGTTGCCAATCTCCGGGCATCTGCGCCAACGGTCCCTGCAGATGGCGCGCGGCGTTGGCTGCAACCAGCGCGGCCCCGATCTTGCGCGCCAGAAAAGGACTTTGCTGGGTATAGACCGTGCCGACTTCGTCCCGTTCACGGTCTGACAGGACAGGCAGGTTGACCGCCCCTGGCACATGATCGTGCTCGAATTCCGAAGGTGCGCGCACGTCGATGATCATGTCCGCGCCGATTGCGGCAATGGACGACAGGGACGAGAGGGAATGCGGAATCATCGACAGCCTCCGGGCGACGGGAATACCTTGTTTTATTCATCGCACCCGCGAGGTCTAGCACAAAGCACAGCGAGCGGCGCCCGCGCCTGCGGCCGGTGCGTATCTATCACCCGGCAGGCCGGGGGCCGTATCCGCCACAGCGACCGATCTGTACCGTTCGCTCTGGTGAAACGCACTGAATATGGGAACTGAGCGCGCGTGCGATCCGGCGCGTCGATTTGGCTTAAGGTCAGTTGACAATGGAAACGCAAAATTCATACCCTGTTCCGAAGAGCGAAACGTCGTTTCGAAATAATGACGTCCATCGCCGCATCGGATGCGCCACACAATCGGCGTGTTCCGAAATCATCAAAGGGAGGAAACGATGAATAATTTTACTACGGCTATTGCTGTTTTCGGCCTGTCGGCCACGATGGCGACAGCGCAGGAGATAGATCTGCCAAAACAACTGAGCTGGACAGCCTACGACACCGGATCGGCCGGCTATAACCAGGCCGTGGCCATCGGTGCGGCGCTGCAGGATGCGACGGGTGTAAACCTGCGCGTGCTGCCGGGAAAGAACGACGTTTCACGCACTGAACCGCTGCGGCAGGGTCGCGTCGAATTCTCCGCGACGGGTGTCGGTGGCAGTTTCATGGCGCAAGAAGGCGTGTTTGATTTCGGTGCCGAAAACTGGGGTCCACAGCCGATCCGCGTCCTGATGGCCAACAACGGCGGCGCGATCAATCTTGCGGTCGGCGTAGCCGCCGATATGGGCATCGAGGAGTTCTCCGATCTCAAGGGCAAGCGCGTGGCCTACATCGTCGGCGCGCCGGCGTTGAACGTGAACACGGAAGCCTATCTTGCCTACGGCGGGCTGACATGGGATGACGTGGAGCGCGTCGATTTCGGTGGGTTCGGTGCCGGCTGGACCGGTTTGATCGAAGGCCAGGTCGATGCGACCTTCGCCTCCACGAACTCCGGCAAGGCCTATGAGGCCGAAGCGGGTCCGCGCGGTTTGTTCTGGCCCCCGATCGATCCTGACAACGCCGAAGGTATCGCGCGGATGACGGCAATCGCCCCCTTCTTTACGCCGAATAAGGCCATGGTCGGCGCGACAATCGACGGCACTGACGGCTATCAGGGCGCGGGCTATGCCTATCCTGTTCTGACGGCAACGGACGAGACGGACGAAGATCTGGTCTATAACATGACCAAAGCGATGGTCGAGCTGTTCCCGCAGTATGACGGCAAGGCCCCCGGCATCAGCGGCTGGTCAATCGACAAACAGGATATGGAATGGGTCGTTCCCTATCATGAAGGTGCGATCCGCTATTATACCGAGAAAGGTGTCTGGTCGGATGCCGCGCAGGCGCATAACGACAACTTGGTCAAGCGCCAGGAAGCGTTGATCGGTGCGTGGGACGCACTGAAGGAAACCGATCCCGAAGATTGGGAGGCGGCATGGGCGCAAGCGCGTCGTCAGGCTTTGAAAGATGGCGGGTTCGAGATCACATTCTGATCCTGAGCCGTTAATCGGACCGGTCGGCGCGGTATGCCGGCCGGTCTTTTTCGACTTCTGTTAAAGAGAGCCAGCCCATGTCCAACGAAAATACGCCCGACACCTCGGCGCCGAAAAAGGCATTTGAGGAGGTTTCCATCGACGGAGCCACACCCGCCGAGCGTATTGCCGGACCGGCACGTTGGGTCGTGATCATCGGCACGCTGTTCTCGCTGGCGCTGGTCGTGAACCAGCTTTTCAACATCCAGGTTTTTGGAATCGTCCTGATCGACGGGCGGTACCTCTATCTGCTGGGCGGCCTGTTCCTGGCTCTCAGCTTTCTCATCTTCCAGATCCGCGGTGGCAAGGGCGGAACGCCCTCCGTGCTGGACTGGGTGCTCTTCGCGCTGTCGCTCGTCACGACATTCTACCTGAGCCAGAATGCACAGGCGAACCTATCGCAGGGATGGGAATACGCGGCGCCCGAGTTTGCGCAATACGTCGCCGTGGTCTTTTTCCTGCTGATCCTCGAAGCGACCCGCCGCGCGGGTGGGTTGATCCTGTTCTGCATCGTCACCCTGTTTGCGTTCTACCCGACTTTCGCAGGGCAGGTGCCTGACCCGTTTTCGGGCTTCCAAAGCACGTTCATGCAGACGGTTCCCTATCACATCTATTCAGCCGAAAGTTCTTTCGGCATCCCCATGAAGGCCTTCGGTGGCGTGGTCATCGGCTTTATCCTGTTCGGCGCGGTCCTGCAGCGTACCGGGGGCGGTCAATTCTTCAACGATCTCGCCCTTGGCATGGTCGGCGGGTACCGCGGCGGCGCTGCGAAAGTGTCGATTTTCGCATCCGGGTTCATGGGGTCGATGTCCGGCTCGGTCATCTCGAATGTGCTGACGACCGGCGCAGTCTCAATTCCCGCCATGCGCAAAACCGGCTTTTCCGCCAAGACCGCCGCCGCGACAGAGGCCTGCGCCTCCACCGGCGGTGTGTTGATGCCGCCCATCATGGGGGCCACCGCGTTCGTCATGGCATCGTTCCTGTCGCGTCCCTACGTGGAAATCGCGCTCGCGGCGGCGATCCCGAGCATTCTGTACTACTTCAGCCTTTTCGTACAGATCGACGCCTATTCCGCGCGTCGTGGCCTGCGCGGTCTGCCCAAGCCGGATCTGCCGGTTCTCAAGCAGGTGATGAAAGAAGGCTGGCCCTACATCTTTGTTTTCGCGCTGCTGTTGTTCATGATGATCGTCATGCGCCGCGAAACCTCCGCGCCTTTCTACGCAACTGCACTGCTGCTCGTGGTAAACCAGTTCCGCGCGTCCCACCGGCTTAACCTCGAACGGCTTGGCAACATGATCGTGGGCGTTGGCATGGGTCTTGCCGAACTGACGGCGATCCTGCTGGGTGTCGGTCTTATCGTGGGCTCGTTCTCCGCCACCGGGCTTGCCGGGACGCTGGTCAACGAACTGGTTTTCATGGCGGGTGACAACACGCTGGTGCTGGTACTCATGGGCGCGGTCACGGCGTTCATCTTCGGTATGGGGATGACGGTTACGGCGTGCTATATCTTCCTTGCCGTCGTACTCGCACCCGCGCTGGAAGCCGGCGGGCTGAACCAGCTCGCTGTGCACCTGTTCATTCTGTATTGGGGCATGGTCAGCTACATCACGCCCCCCGTTGCCCTGGGTGCTTTCGCCGCGTCCACCATGGCCGGGTCCAATCCGATCGCAACCGGGTTCGAGGCGATGCGCCTGGGCGGCGTCATCTACATCGCGCCTTTCTTCTTCGTATTGAACCCCGCACTGATCGGACAGGCACCCGCGCTCGAGGTCGTCACCGCCCTGAGCTGTGCGTTGATCGGCGTTGCGATGATCGGGGCGGCGCTGCAAGGCTACGTCAGCCTTGTGGGGCCGTTGACAGGAGCTGCCGGTCTGCCACTGCGCGTAATGCTGTTCTTCGGCGGCGTAATGATCGCCAAACCGAAGACTGACATCATGAACATCGGCTATGTCGAATCTTTCGTCATCGGTGCCGCCCTGTGTGCTTTGCCGTTGTTCGTTGCATGGCGTGCAAATTCAGCCGGGGCAAAAGCGGTCGGAAGCCAATGATCAAGATCGAACCTCCCGTCTCCGGCACGCCGCCGGTCGAAACCATCGTCGACCGGGTCCGCGTGAACGCGCGCGCGCATCCCGACAAGACTGCAATCGTATGTGCAGGAGAAACCCTCAGCTGGGGTTCCTTCGATACCCGGATCAACAAGGTCGCAAACCTGCTGCTCGACCGGGGGCTGCAAAAAGGCGACACCGTCGCGGTGATCTCGCCCAATTCCATACCCTACGCCGAGCTTTTCATGGGCATCCTGCGCGCCGGTGGATGCGTCACGCCGCTATCGTCGATGGCATCGCCCGACGCGTTGCACAAGATGCTGTTGGATTGCGGCGCGCGCGCGATCTTTGTCGCCGCGCAGTACCGGGACCTGGTGGACAGCTTTCTGCCCTCTCTTCCGCTCGAACGCTTCGCGATTGATTTTGCCGACCCCGGCTATCAAAGCTACGAAGACGCGTTGGCCAATGCGGGTACGGATGACCCGATGGTTCCCATCGACATGAACGATCCGTTCAACCTGATCTATTCGTCCGGCACCACGGGCACCCCCAAGGGGATCTTGCACAATCACTGGATGCGCGCGGCGCAGATGGACCGCGTGACGCCCAATGGATACGACGACGAGGCCCGCACGCTGATTTCGACGCCGCTTTATTCCAATACCACCATAGTATCGTTCCTTCCGACGCTGTTCGGCGGGTCCACGGTGTATCTGATGCCCAAATTCGACGCGCGCGCATACCTCGAAATCGCCGCGCGCGAGAAGATAACCCATACGATGCTGGTGCCCGTCCAGTACAAGCGCATCATGGACGTGGTCGATTTCGACAGTTTCGATCTGGACGCCATGCGGATCAAATTCTCTACCTCCGCCCCCCTGCGCCGCGATGTGAAGGAAGATGTGCTCGCCCGGTTTCCCGGTAAGCTAATCGAATACTACGGCCTGACCGAAGGCGGCGGCGTTACCGTCCTGGTCGCCGATGAACACCCCACCAAGCTGCACACGGTTGGCCAGCTTGCGCCGGGTAACGACATCCGACTGATCGACGCGCAGGGCAATGAAGTCCCGCCCGGCACGGTTGGCGAGATCTGCGGGCGCGGACCGACGATGATGGCGGGATACTACGGTCGCGATGATCTGACGGCCGAGTACATCTGGCGCGATGCTGACGGAGAGATTTTCTTTCGCTCCGGCGATATGGGGTCGTTCGACAAGGACGGATTTCTGGTCCTGTCCGACCGCAAGAAGGACATGATCATTTCCGGCGGCCTCAACATCTATGCCAATGATCTTGAGCTGGTTCTGCTTTCGGATCCCGACGTCGTGGACGCCGCCGTGATCGGTGTGCCGTCTGAGCAGTGGGGCGAGACGCCGCTGGGCCTCGTAGTGCTGCGCGAAGGCGCGGCGCGCACTGGCGACGATCTGCGCAACCGCGCAAACGACATACTGGGCAAAAGCCAGCGCCTGTCGGCGGTGGAGGTCCGCGAAAGCCTGCCCCGCAGCACCATCGGCAAGATCCTCAAGAAGGATCTGCGCGCACCCTACTGGAAAAATCAAAAGGAAAACCCGTGACTGATGACACCATGAACGGCGCCGAAAGCCTCGTGAAAACCCTTCTGGCGAGCGGGGTCGAGGTGTGTTTTACCAATCCCGGAACCTCCGAAATGCATTTTGTCGCCGCACTGGATCATGTAGCGGGGATGCGATCCGTGCTGGCCTTGCAGGAAGGCGTCGCGACCGGTGCCGCCGATGGGTACTACCGGATGGCGGGCAAACCCGCCTCGACGCTGCTCCACCTCGGCCCCGGCCTCGCCAATGGCCTGTCGAATCTGCACAACGCGAAGAAAGCGGGCTCCGGCGTCGTGAATATCATCGGCGAGCACGCGCCGAGCCACATCGAACTCGACGCGCCGCTTACCTCGGACATCGAGGGCATCGCGCGGCCCGTATCGCATTGGGTTCGTACCTCGCCCACCTCCACGACAGTCGGACAGGACGCCGCCGACGCGGTGCAGGCCGCGATGACCGCACCGGGTCAGATCGCATCGTTGATCCTGCCGAGCGATACGGCATGGACGGACGGCGGGGTGCCGCAGGACGCGCTTGCCGTGCCGGCACCGCAGCCCTTCGATGACAGCATTCTGGAGCAGGCGGCGCAGGCTCTCGATGGCCCAGAGACGCTGTTGTTGCTTGGCGGCGGGGCGTTGACCGAGGCCAATCTTAAGACGGCGGGCCGCATCGCGGCAAAGACCGGCTGCAAGCTGTTGTCGGAATGGGCGAACGCGCGGCTTGAACGGGGTGCGGGACGGGTCGTTGTGGGCCGTGTGCCCTATCCCATCGATATCGCGCTGAAAGTGCTCGAACCCTACAAGCGTATCGTCCTTCTGGGCGCGCGTGCGCCCATCGGGTTTTTCGCCTATCCCGGTATGCCCGCCGTTCTGACACGTGAGGGCGCCGAAATTCTCAAGCTGGCGGATGGCGGTGCGGATCTGACTGGCGCGCTCGACGCTTTGTGCGCGGCGACCGGGGCCACCGATACCCCCCCCGCACATGTTGCCGAGGCGGAATTGCCCGACCGCCCCGAAGGTACGATCAACCTCGACAATCTTGCCGCTGTGATCGCCCGTGCAATCCCTGAAAACGGCATCGTCGTGGACGAATCCATCACCACGGGTCGCGCATTCTTTCCCGTTACCAAAGGCGCGCCAAAGCATGACTGGCTCAACAATTGCGGGGGGTCCATCGGCTACGGCATGCCGGTGGCCATCGGTGCCGCCGTCGCCTGTCCTGACCGAAAGGTGCTGGCGTTGCTCGGCGACGGCTCGGCGATGTACACTGTTCAGGCGCTGTGGACGATGGCGCGTGAGAATCTCGACATCACTGTCCTGATCTTCGCGAACCGCAGCTACAAGATTCTGCGCGGCGAGTTGACCAACGTCGGGGTGAGCAATCCTGGCCCCCGCGCGCTGGACATGCTCAGCCTCGACCGACCCGCCATCGACTGGGTGCAGATGGCCCGTTCCATGGGCGTCGAGGCAGAGCAGGTCACGGAGTGCGAGGCGCTGGAAGCGGCGATGGACGAAGGCCTGTCGGGATCTGGTCCACGTCTCATCGAAGTCATGCTATAGAGGCAGCGGCACGCAGGGGCGGGCGCGATGTATACACGTTACGCGGTTTTCCACACGCCGCCCGAAGGTCCGCTGGCGGAGTTCGGCGCCTCTTGGTTGGGGTGGGACAGCGCGCGCGGCAAGGCCGCTGCGCATCCACAAATCGACGGTGTCGACGTGTCCTCCGTTACCGCGGCACCACGGAAATATGGGCTGCACGCGACGCTGAAGGCGCCATTTCGTCTAATCAATGGTGCGGACCAAATCGACCTTGAGCGCGCGATGGCCGAGTTCGCGGCCACCCGCGCGCCGGTCATGCTTTCGCAGGTCGCGCTGAGCGACAGGTTCCGTTTCGTGGCGTTGCGCCCGACGGCTGACAGCCGTGCCCTATGCGCGCTCGCCGAAGAGGTCGTGCGCGCGTTCGACCGGTTTCGCGCCCCGCTGACTGACCCGGAAATCGCGCGCCGCGTGCCCGCGCGGTTAAGCGCACGTCAGACGGAGCAGCTGCACGGATGGGGATATCCGTATGTCTTTGACGACTTCAACTTTCATATCACGCTGACCGGATCACTTTCCCACAGCGATGCGGCACGCGTCATTGCGGCGCTGGCTGCCCGGGTGGAATCCCTCGTCCCGCAGCCTTATCCCATCGACGCGGTAACGCTCATGGGAGAGGACAGCGAGGGACTGTTTCATCAGATTGCGCGGTACCGGCTCATTGGCAAAGCCTGACCGGCAGTTGTCAGTCCGATTGCAGTTTGTAGCTTGGCAAATGCATCAACGCCGTTCGCAGCGCCTCCCCCCAACTTTGGGAGATAAGCTGATAGTATTCGTCGTCCTGGGTGATGCGTGGCAGCTCGGTAGGTTCAAAGCTGTCCTTGGCATAGACCTGCAGATCCAGCGGCAGCCCGACGGACAGGTTCGCTTTGATCGTGGAATCAAACGACACCATCAGCAACTTGATCGTATCCTCAAAGCTCATGTCCGCTTCATAGGCCCGCACGAGGATCGGTTTACCGTACTTCGCTTCACCGATTTGAAAAAAGGGATTGTCTTCGCTGATCTCGATAAAATTGCCTTCGGGATAGATCAGAAACAGGGTCGGCATCCCGCCCTTGATCTGCCCGCCGACGATAACGGATGCCTTGAACTGCGATGTCGCTGTCTGGCCCTCGGGGCCGCTGTTTTCGATCACTTCCATCAGCGTCGCACCGACCACGCGCGCCACCTGAAACATCGTCGGTTGTTCGAGGATAGTCGGGCTGCGGTCGGACGGCTGCTTGGAGCGCTCTTCCAGAAGGCTGATAACCGCCTGTGTCGTGGCAAGATTTCCGGCAGTCATCAAAGTGATCATCCGCTCGCCCGGCACATGCCAGGTGAACATCTTTTTCGTCACCGAAAAGTTATCGACGCCCGCGTTGGTTCGCGTGTCGGACATGAACACCAAGCCTTGTTTCAACCGCAGGCCGACGCAATAGGTCACTGTATAATTCCAATAGCTAGATCACGGACAGACCGGGAATGTTCCACTCCCTATTGCTGAACCTGAAGCGATACAATCATTGATTCACGCGCAGCGCCAAGGCGCATGCCCGTGATGGGCGCTGCATCGCGCGAATCCAGTCCAGCCGCAATCCGGACGTAGCGTTCATCGGGTGAATAGCCGTTGGAAACGTCGAAACCGACCCAGCCGAGATCGTCCAGATGGGCCTCGGCCCAGGCATGGCTCGCGTCCTGATCGACGCGATCATTCATCATCAGGTATCCGCTGACATAGCGGGCCGGCACGCCGGCGGCGCGCGCGGCGGCGACAAAGATCTGCGCGTGATCCTGACATACTCCGCCCCCCGCCCCCAGCGCGTCTTCCGCCGTCGTGGTCGCCTGCGTCGGTGCGGTGCTATAGGGTACGATGCTCAGGATTTCTGCCGAGAGTTTGTGCAGATCACCCAGCAGGTCCCCTTTGCGCCGGATCAGTTTCGCCAGCTTGTTGATCCTGCGCCCCGGTGCGGTGCGTGAGGTCGACTGCATGAAATGCCAAAGCGGTGCACGTCCGTAGATCTTTCCGAAAATACCGTTCGCGGTATGTGTTTCCACTTCTCCGGACGCGGTGATTGCTACACGGGTTTCACCGGGCTCTGCCTGAACCAGCGTTGTAAGGTTCTGGTATTGGTCGACGAAAGATAACTCTTCGCGCCCCCCCTCGATATCGAGCGACCAGTTGCGCACCGTTTGATGGACCGAATCCGGCGGTGTCAGGCGCACCTGTTGCAGGCTGTAAATCACCGGCGCGTCGTAGTCGTATTGGGTGGTGTGGGCAATGGAGAGTTTCATGCTGTCCTGTGTCTAGCCGTTGAACCGGTAATCCTGTTCGATCTGTTGTCCAATGGCATTGTTTTCACGGATGAAGTCGGTAATGAACTGGTGCAGACCTTCGTCGAAGATCGTCGAAATCGTGTGACGACGCAGCTTTTCGCGTTGCGCGGCGATCATCTGGTGCGATTGCGGAGTGGTGCCGTATTCCTTGGCAAGAAAGCCCAGGTTCTGGTCGATGGTGCCACAGGCAAACGACAGCGACCTTGGAAAGCGCGCATCGAGGATCAGGAATTCGGCCACGTTCGACGATGTCATCTCGGTGTTGTTCAGCCACCTGAAAGACCGATGTGCCGAGACGCTGCGCAGGATCGTTTCCCATTGCACATTGTCAAGCGGAGATCCGACGAAACTGGTCGAGGGGAGCAGCGTGTAATATTTGACATCGATGATCCGCGCGGTGTTGTCCGCCCGTTCGATCGAGGTGCCCAATTGAATGAAATCGTAGATATCGGTGCGCAGCATCGTGCCCGATACGGCCCCACGCACCAGGGCATTCTGGCGCCGGATCTCGCCCAGTATCGCGGGCAGATCGGTTTCCTTCACGGGCCGTTTGAGCAGCTCCTTCAACCCCATCCAGTTCTCATTGACGGCTTCCCACACCTCGGTGGTCAAGGCCGTTCGCACCATGCGGGCATTGGTACGCGCCTTTTCAGTCACAGAGATGACGCTGGACGGATTTGTCGTGTCACGCAGCAGATAATCCACCACCTGTGCTGCCGTGAACTGGTCGTACTTCGCCTTGTATCCGGCGCTGACCCCCGCCGATGTCAGCAATGATCTCCATTCAGACGCCGCGTCGTTGGAACGGGTCAGTGCGATGCGAAACCCCGCCTCGACGAGCCGTGCCGTATTCTCGCCCCGCTCCAGAAAGCGGAACATCCAGTAAAGACCACCTGCGGTTTTTCCCAACATCACATCAGTCCTCCAGAACCCAAGTGTCTTTGGTCCCACCGCCCTGGCTGGAATTCACCACAAGCGATCCTTCCCTGAGTGCGACACGGGTCAGCCCGCCCGGCGTGATGTTGATCCCCTTGGGCGAGCACAGCACATAGGGTCGCAGGTCAACATGACGCGGCGCAAGCTGCTTTTTCGCGAGGATCGGCACCGTCGAGAGCGACAGCGTCGGCTGCGCAATATAATTGCCCGGATTTTTCTTCAGCTTGGCCGAAAATGCCGCGATTTCGCGCTTGTTCGCGGCGGGGCCGACCAGCATACCGTAACCGCCCGAACCGTGAACTTCCTTCACAACGAGCTCCGACAGGTTTTCAAGCACATAGGCCAGCGCGTCCGGCTCGGAACAGCGCCACGTTTCCACATTTTTCAAAAGCGCCTGTTCGCCGGTGTAGAATTCGACGATCTCCGGCATGTAGGAATAAATCGCCTTGTCGTCCGCAATTCCGGTTCCGGGCGCGTTGGCAATCGTGATGTTGCCGGCGCGGTAGACATCCATGATCCCCGGCACACCCAGCATCGACTCCGGCTTGAAGTTCAGCGGATCTAGATAATCGTCATCGACCCGACGATAAAGCACGTCGATGGTCTTGAACCCTTGGGTAGTACGCATCGCGATGCGGCCATCCAGCACGCGCAAATCATGTCCTTCGACCAACTCGACACCCATCTGGTCGGCCAGAAAAGAGTGCTCGAAATACGCCGAGTTGTAGATGCCCGGTGTCAGGATTGCGACTGTTGGCTTGCCATCGCAGTTGGGCGGGGCGCAGGCCTCAAGCGAACGGCGCAGGTTCTTGGGATAATCGCTGACCTGCTGCACCCGGTTCTGGGTGAAGAGCTCGGGGAACATCTGAAGCATCGTTTCGCGATTTTCGAGCATGTACGACACGCCCGACGGCGTGCGTGCGTTATCTTCCAGCACAAAGAAATCATTCTCGCCGGTGCGCACGATATCGGTGCCGACGATGTGGGTATAGACGTTGCCCGGTGGCGAAAATCCGACCATCTGCGGCAGGAATGCCGCATTGCGCGAGATCAGCTCGACCGGGACGACACCGGCGCGCAAAATTTCCTGCCGGTTGTAGATGTCGTGCAGAAACGCGTTGATGGCGCGCACCCGTTGCTCGATCCCACGTGACAAGCGCGTCCACTCCGCATTCGCAATGATCCGCGGGATTAGATCGAAGGGGATCAGCCGCTCTTGAGCGGCGGCTTGGCCGTATACGTTGAACGTAATACCCGTCCGCAGGAAGAACGCTTCGGCTTCCTTGGATTTCTTGCTCAGCCGCGCCGGATCCTGCTCCGAGAACCAGGTGTTATAGCCACTATAGGGCGCGCGGACACTTGAATCACTTGCGAGCATTTCATCGAAATGGGGGTGTTTTGTATTCATATCGAAAAGATAGCCCGATTTTTGATCACTACAACACGCAGACAGAAAACGCCCTGAATTACACGGTCTTCGCGACCTCTACCGTCTGTTTTTTAAGCTCCATCACACCATAGGACGTCATGAACGACACATCCGCCGCATCCCGCCCGACCGCGACACGCACGAAATTGGAGGGCTGCGACATGCCGGTGGAATCAATCAAGTGCCACGCCCCTTCCAGATAGACCTCTGCCACCGCATGGAAATCCTGCGGCGTGACCTCTGGGCCGTAGCCGCTGACAAATCGCGCGGGCAAACCTGCGGCGCGGGCCATCCCAATCAGAACGTGGGCGTAATCGCGACAGACGCCCGCGCGGTTGTTAAAACTGTCGGTCGCCGTGGTCGCCGCATCGCTGATCCCGTTGTCATATGTGAAGTTGGCATTGATCCAGTCATTCAGCGCCGAAACGAGCGCGCCCCCGGTCAGATCGCCGAACGTCTGCGGCACGAATTCAAAGAAGGCTTCGGGATGGCAGTACCGCGACGGCATCAAATATTTCGTCACATCGCCGGGGGTTTCGATCAAAGGGCTGGCTTGAAGCGCCGCGAGATCGTGCGCGGTCCGCGTGACCTCGATCTGTGCGGTGTACTCACATTCAAAACGCTTGGGTGCCCGCAACCACCGGCGGGTACCGATGTCTTCGTCGTCGCCAATGACCCGGCTTTCGCCGTCGGCGTTCAGCGTCAGTGTCGACGCGTGACACGATTGTACCGGCTCGCGCGCCGCCTCGATCTGTAACAAGACGTCACACGGGTTTTCAGCCGTGTAGACAAGGTGCGTCCGAATGGAAATGAGCATGTGGTTTTCCGACAATGAAGGGCAGCAGGGTCGTGCATCATGGCATCTAGCGCCGCCCCTGTCGATGCTTGACGTGGCACCCTGCAGTCCGATTCCGAAAATAGCTCGTCCGGCAGAATGACCTGCACGCGCACGCAGTCCGTTGCACGCAAACGCAGCAGTCCGCCGTGCCATTCGGCGGTCTGCGCCGGATCAGCGAGCCACTGCGTTGCCTGAGACATCCCGCCCGCACCTGGATCAGTACCGATCCTGTGCCTTCTTTACAGAAAAACGATGCGAAGGCAGGGCAGACGGCAGTCTGTGACGACTGCACGGCGAGGCGCAACCTGGAGATGGAACATAACCGGGCGGCTGGCGCCAGAACCATTCCATCTGGTGCCCTTTGATCATCCGCCCATCTTCACGCAGCTTATGCCTTTTGCGCGTTCGGACGTACCCGTGCCGCGCTCTTGTCGGCAAAAGCTGCAAGCCGCGCGCGCGCATCCGGCTGGGTGTTGACCACGCCCGCAACGACCGCTTCGGCATAGGCGGCGTCCATCGCCGACATGTTCTGCATATGGCTTACCGCAGAACAGATCGCGAAATTCGACAGCGGCAGATTCTGCGCCGTCTTGCGCGCAAGCTCCAGCGCCGCGTCAAAGCTGGACCCGTCGGTAATATACTGCGCAAGCCCCAGATCCACGGCCTCCTGCCCCTGATAGACGCGGCCCGTCAGCATCATGTCGATCATCCGTGATTTACCGACCAGATCGGTCACGCGGATCGTGGCACCGCCGCCGGTGAACAGCCCCCGCTGACCTTCCGGCAAAGCGAAATAGGCGCTGTGGTCCATCACCCGGATGTGTGCCGAGCTGGCCAGTTCAAGCCCGCCGCCCACAACCGCCCCCTGCAACGCAGCGATGATCGGCACACCGCCGTATTCCATCTTGTTGAACGCCTCGTGCCAGCGCAGGCAGACATGCATGAAATCGGCCGCGCTGCGGTCCTCGTCGTGATGTTCGATCAGGTCAAGGCCTGCGCAGAAATGATCCCCCGCCCCCGCAAGGACAACGGCACGCACGCCCGCACGCGGTGCTGCGGAAAAGAAATCCACCAGCTCGTCGATGGTCGCAAGATCAAGCGCGTTGCGTTTGGAGGGTCGGTTCAGTGTCACGATCCAGACCCCGTCGTCATGCGCTTCGAGGGCAAGATTGGTGTAACGGGCGGGGTCGATATGGAGCGTCATGTTCAGTTCCTTCAAGTCGAATTTAATGGGCCCAAGCCTGCGGCAAACGGGCTCTGCCCCGCAGGTGATACAGCACCGACCGGTCCGTGCAAGAAAAACGCGCGCCGTTGCTCAATTCCTGCCCGCATTCTGCTTGGCACACCCCGCCGATCCATGGTCAGAGTTCCAGATCGTCGCCTGCTGTAACGCCACTGATCAGCTGGTAGGACAGCAGATTGCGGATATCAGCGGGATCGCGCGTCAACGGCCTTACGGCGGCAGACAGATTTATCAGATGCGCGCGCAACCTGGCATCAATCGCTACAGCCTCTTCCAGCGTGACAAAGCTGAACCGAAGTGCGACACCGGGCCGCGCCTGCGCCACGCGTGGCAGATCGGCAGGCAAAACGGCACCTATACGCGGATAGCCGCCGGTTGTCTGACACTCGGCCAGCAGCACGAACGGAGTGCCGTCGCCGGTGATTTGCACATCCCCCGGCACGATGACTTCGGACAACACGCTCAGCCCCGCTTCGGAATGAAAACCATCGCCCTCGGGCAGAATGCGCACGCCCATGCGGTTGCCCCGCGCGTCGCGTTGAAACGTGGTTGTCTCGAACCGGTCCAGTTCCGCCTGCGCGAAAAACGAGGTCTGTAGGCTTGGCACCAGCCGCACCGGTCCGCCATCAAAGCGCGGATCTGGCGGCAGGCACATGCTGGGGGCCTCCGCATTTCGGTCGGCCCCGATCTCGAGCGTGTCACCGGCGCCAAGCGCGTTCCCCAGCCCCGCCGCCAAATGCGCGCTCCGCCCGCCCAGCCGCTCTGGCGTGGCGATCCCGCCGCCCACGTGCAGATAGCCGTACACACCCTCATCCGCCGCGCCGATGCTCAGACGCGCCCCCTTTGGCAAGAAGTGACTGGCATTCCATGCAATTGCCGTTCCGTCGATGCCCGCGCGCATAGGCGCACCGGTCAGCGCAATACGCAGATCCGTGTCCGCCTCGAATTCGCCGCCCATCCCCGCCATCTCAATCGCAGCCATTGCTGGATCCTGCGCCAGCAGTGCGGCCCCCTCGTAAAGCGCCTGCCGGTCTGCCGCGCCACCCCGGGACAGGCCAAAGGATAGATAGCCCTCGCGCCCCATGTCCTGCACAGTCATGCCTGGGCCCGCCCGGCGGATCGTCAGCAGACGGCTCATGCGATGTCTTCCCGGACGGCACCGCCATCGGGGCCGGCGGCGCGCATGTTGTGCAGCGTCTCGGCATCCGTCGGCTCGAACAGCACTTCGTCACCGGGGCGCAGAACGAACGGTACTTCGGCATCGGGTCGGAAAAGTCTGAACGCGGTCTGGCCGATGTGTCGCCAGCCGGTCGGTGTGGAAACCGAGAACAGCACAAGCTGTCGGATCGCCACAGTCAGCGCGCCCTCTGGCACTTTATCGGTCAATGCGGTCTGGCGCGGGATGTCCCACGCAGACGACAGCGTGCCCAGATAGGGCTGACCCGGAGCGAAACCAATGGTCTGAACCCGCACCCGCGTTTCGCTGATTGAAGTGATCGCCTCCTGAACGCTCATCCCCGCCGCCGCTGCCGCCTCAGCGAGTTGCGGAGCAATGTCTGTGCCATAGACGGTCGGCACCCGCCACAGGCTGCGGCCTTCGGGCAGATCGGCGGCGTACCAGTCCCGCTCGCCCAGCAGCGTCTCAAGGGCCGCGCGCATCGCCGCGTGGTCGCGCCAATGCGGATCAAATTGCAGATAGGCGGAGACAAGCGAGGTCGAGGTATCGAGGATCCCGTCCCACCCCGCCCGCGCGACGGCTGCGCGGAACGCGAGAGCCGCGCGGTTCGCCGGCTCGCTCAGGCTGTCGCCGAAGCTTACCAGAAAACCGTCGAACCCGGCGGTTCGGATCTGTGGCCAATCCTGTGTCATGGTCGTTGCAACATATTCGGCAGCATGAGCGCAATCTGCGGGAAGGCGAAGACCGCCGCAACCATCATCAGCATCGCGGCGGCACAAGGAACGGCTCCGATCATTACATCAATCATCTTGCCGCTCTTGCGCACGCCTTGCACCATATAGCGGTTCAGACGCACGCGCAGTGTGGTTAACGCCATTTCCGACAGCACAATCATCAAGATGCCGAACCAGATCGGATCATATCCCTGCCGGATCACCAAGGGATCGATGATCGGGATGGTGATGACCGTCAAAGACGGCGTTTCGATGTAGAATCCGAGCACGAAATAGGTGCAGTCGACAACAAACATGAAGCCAAGCGGGAAAGGAGGATGCCCACCGGGATCGAAAGGGCAAACGGGCCCCGGATCCCGATAGACACAAGGGAAATCATATCGCGCCATCCGCTTCATCGAACCAGCCGATCGCCTCATCCGTCCGGTTGAGTTCGCCCCTGAACGCCATCACAAAAGCGGCGCTAAAGGCCGTACCGCGTCCGGGCGCATCTGCTACCGTCACATCGCCGCCCCATCCCCTTACCGTCCTGTGGATGAACGCAAGGTCAAGTCCGGTGTCCTGCACTTTCGTCAGTCGCGCGAACGGATCGAAGATCCGGACGTGCTCGGACTTGGGAATGCCGGGGTCATCGTCTTCTACCTCGAACACGGTTTGCGTAGCGGTGGTGCGGGCGCGCACGGTGATGTTTCCATCCGCCCGGTCGTGATACTTGACCGTGTTGGCGACGCATGAAGATATGCACCTTATAGGTGCCCAGAGCGGACGTGGCCAACCCGGTCCCCACACGCTCGGGTGTCAGGCAGAGAAACGGCATGATGTCGATCTTGCCCACGGCGAGAAGATCAGGAAATGCAGGCGTATTCCGGGAGACGGGAAAGCGGACATCATATCCTGCACTGCGAGAGTGTTGATCACATCGATGATGTACCCTTCTGCCTGCCCGCCAGCGCCGGTGAAACTGTCGGGATAGAAGTGGGCGTAGGTGGCGCGCAGGACCGGTCGGACCGAATTTCGCGCAGGTGCCATCTGGCTTCCCAGACAGCACAGCGCAAGATGAGTCCCAAAAGCGGACGCCTACAACTACAACCATCTTGACCCTGTCACTCGCTGCCTGCCTGGCAAAACCAATAGGCCCACAGGATGAAATCACGGTTAATTGCGACCCGGTCCGCTGGCAGGGTGTGCCCGGCGGTTGCAGTCGCGCGCGGATTGCGTAAAGTCGGCTAAAACCGGGGGGATTACAGATGCCGCAATGGTCACAAGCGATCACGGATCGCATCCGGACGGAGATTCATTACGACGGTCGGGAGATGAAGTGTTTCAGGGACCGGCCGGCGAATCTGAACGCGATGCTGGCCGCCGCATGCGCACGCACGCCGGACGGCGAAGCTTTGATAAGCGGCGACACCCGCCTGACCTATACAGCGTTTGACCGACAGATCGGCTGCCTTGCCGCGGGGTTGCAGGAGTACGGAATCGGCAAGGGAGACCGCGTCGCGCTGTTGCTCAGCAACCGGGCCGAATTTCTGACCGTGATGATGGCCTGCCTGCGGCTGGGGGCCATCGCCGTACCGATCAACATCCGCGAAGGGGCGGAGGAACTGGAATTCATCCTCAACCAATGCGGCGCACGTATCGTCGTGCACGGTACGGCGGTGGCGGACAGGCTGCCTGATCGTAGCGCCGTACCGGAAGTGGCGCATCTGTTTTGCGTCGGCGGCAATGTCGAAGGATCAGAGCCGTTCGCGACGCTGGTTGCCGATGCCCCGCTGACCCAGGCCGCGAATGTTGATGAGGAAGACATTGCCGTGATCCTCTATACCTCCGGCACGACGGGAAAGCCGAAGGGGGCCACGCTGACCCATCTCAACATCGTTCACTCCGCCATGCATTTCGAGCTGTGCATGGAATTGGGCGCGGACGAGCGGTCATTGCTCTGCGTCCCCGCAAGCCATGTAACAGGTCTGGTCGCCACGATCTTCACGATGCTGCAAACCGCCGGCTGCACCGTGATGATGGAGACTTTTGCAGCGCATGATTTTCTGGCTCTGGTAGAGCAGGAAAAGGTAACGCAAACGCTGATGGTGCCTGCGATGTACAACCTCTTCCTGCTGCGCTGCACCGTTGCGGACTACGATCTGTCGCACTGGCGTATCGGCGGCTACGGTGGCGCGCCGATGCCGCAATCGACGGTGCAGGAACTGTCGGAAAAGCTGCCGAACCTGTGCGTGATGAACGCCTATGGCGCGACCGAGCTGACCTCGGCGGTCACGATCCTGCCCATCGGCTATGGCGTGGAACGCTCAGACAGCATCGGCATCTCGGTGCCCTGCGCGGATATCCGGCTGGTGGACACGTCCGGCCAGGATGTGCCCGACGGCGAACATGGCGAGTTGTGGATCAAAGGGCCGATGACGGTTCCCGGCTATTGGAACAACCCCGAACGGTCCCGCAGCGAGTTTCACGATGGTTACTGGAAGAGCGGCGACATGGGATCGCGTGATGCGCAGGGCTTTATCCGTCTGCACGATCGGCGCAAGGATATGATCATCCGAGGCGGCTACAACATCTACAGCGTCGAGGTCGAGAATGCCCTGACCGCCCATCCCAGCGTGATCGAATGCGCCGCCATCGGGCGGGCGGATCCGGTGCTTGGCGAAAAGATGCACGTCTTTGTGCACACCAACGATACCGCGCTTGATACGGATGCGGTCAGAGCTTTCGTAAGATCAAAACTGGCTGATTACAAAGCCCCTGATTTCGTGACCTTCGATCCCGAACCGCTGCCGCGCAATGCCAACGGCAAGATCGTCAAGAACACGCTGCGCGCGCGCTTGCCGGATTAAAGCCCGAGCGACCGCCATGACAGGTTTCGTGGATCTGTTTTGAGCCGATACCGTTAAAATCCTGTGCTTGATCACAGCAGATGCCGCTGTTCCCTTCGGGTTACGGCAATCAGGGGGCGAGGTGCTCGGTAGGCAAAAGGCAATGCTCGGCTGTTCTACGGGTTCGATCTCGATACGCTTACTCTACTGATTATCATCTGCCGGGAATTGATGGCTTCGCCCAACGCGCCAAGAAGAACTCAGGCGGCACCAAGTCTTGTAGCCGGCTGTTTCCATTTAGTCCTGTGAAACCACCAATCCTATTGCGCGCAGCCGGTACTGGAAAATGCGAGGCTTATAAATTTCTCGAACCGTGTCATCTTCGCTGGGCGGCTGTTAGGGAAAGCTCGACATTCGACGCTGTGCTTCCTGAACACGCAATACCGGGGCAGCGGCCTTCCTGTGGTTGCCCGTGTCACTTGCCACATCTTCGCCGAATAAATCCTGAATTTCGGCACGGCAGGTCTCCGGGATCGCCTCCATCGCCATACGGCCCGGAAAGAAGCTCTCTGTCGGGGTGCCATTTGCGTAGATAATCTGATGCGCAGAGAAAACGAGATGGATATAGGTCACCTGACGTCTGCCGTGTGCCACGCGAACTCCTCGCCTTGGAAGCAGCGCTTTGGCAGGCACCAGGACCATGTTCCCCGACGGGTCCACCACCAGCATACGGTGCTGTGGAGATACGCAAAGCTTGCTGTGCGGACGGCTCGGACCAAGGGAATCCTTTGAAAATGCGATTGGCTTCAACCGTTCCGGTGCAGTTCTGAAATCCAGTTTTCGAACCAGTATTGCCCGGACGGGTTGCACGCCGTTATCGCGTGTCAGAACGAGGTTGCCGATCTCAATTTTTTCAACGGCGGTCTCACCGTTCGGGGTTTTGATCATGGTACCATCTGCGAAACAGACTGCATTCACCTCATTGTTCGATGTCGATATCAGTTTAACGTCATTGAATCTGCTGTGTCTGAGTTCACCAATCTGAATCGACTGCACATTCATGTCGCCATAGCTGTCGTTGGGTATGGCAAAATGTCTGACATCACCGCCGTTTGAAACAGTCAGAAAGACCACATCAAGATTGATTTCCATGCCGGAACCAAAGGTCTGCTGGCTTCCATCCCCGAGAGTGAACTTGCCGCCAGAAGACGGTTTCTGAATCAGATCGATGTTGTAGGAAACACCGCCGATCAGAATATCGTCACCCTCATCGAACTCATTGTCATTCAAATCCGAGGAGCTTACCTGATCCACGACACTCAGGAGGTTTCCCGCAGCGTGAGAATACGTGGTATTCTCGCTGATGTCTGTAAGTTCAAGAAAATCAAAAACTGTCGCCATGGCGCGTCCCCGTTTCAACCAGTGCGGGGAACGAAACCGCGCACAAAAGAGGGTCACTTTCGGCGCAACACTCGCCGCCGCTTGTAAAGGCGGTTCGTAAACAATCCCCAAAGCCCCCCGAGCCATTCGCATCAAATGCTCTCCAAATACGCCGGAGACAGCTGTTCGGTCTCAGATCACTCCAGCACCCTGTCAGATCGCCAGTTTTGCGCAGAGGGCCAGATTGCACTGATGTGTCGGATCCTCTGGGGTGCGCGACGGCACCAAATGTGCGGTATTCCCTACGAACCAGACAAGGTTTATACGACCGTAAACCGAACGCCCGGGCGAACCTGATTTTCACGCGGCATCATACCCTCCCCCTGTCACATCCGGCCCGCGCGATATTGCGCGAAACGCCCGATGCCGCTAGTATTGGCGCACCAGAACGCCGGGTTCACGGCGCTGGTGATCTGGATTCTCTGAAAATGACGTATGCGAACCTGGCTCGGTACGAGCAGCACCTGAAATGGCTGGCGTTTACGCTTGGCCTGTGCAGCACAATTTCGATCGTTCAGAATTGGCAGCTGGCAGCGATGTTGCTGGGGTTGCCGTTCTGTCTGATCTGGGTGTACTGCGGCTGGCTGCGCGCCGAGCCGCAGCTGAAGTACATCAATATCGTCTTCTCGGCCCTCTACCTCTATGGGATCGCACGGTATCTCGTGCTCGCTGCATAACACGCAGGCTACGCCTTGATGCCGTAAATGATCGTATGCGCGAGGCCATCCGCGATGGCAGCCCGGTCTGCGGCACTTTGATCGGGGCGAATCCGGTACCAGTCGACCAGACCGTTGAGCGCACCCATCACCGCGCGGCCGGCAAGGTCCACATTGGGTACGTCAAGCGTTCCGGCGGCCTTGCCCGACCGGAGCACGTCGCGGAACAGGTTTTCATAGCCGTTGCGCTGCTCGATCAGTTCTGTCAGCACCTCCCGCTCGGCCTGCGTGGTCGGACCGCGCAGATAGATGTCCACGCCAAGACGAATACTGCGCTGATATGGTAAGGTGTCCATCATCACATGCGCATGGGCAACCGCCATCCGAAACAGCTTTTCGTCGGCTGGGATGTCCTGTTTCAGGACCGGCTCGACCGCGTCGAAACAATATTGCATCGCCTGTCGGTGCACCGCGAAATAGATCGCGTTCTTGGAGCGGAAGTGATGATACACCCGCCCCTTGGTCGCGCCGAGCACGTCCGCGATATCGTCGATTGTCGCTTTTTCCAGCCCCTTCGCCATGAAACATTGCGCTGCCGCGTCGGTGATTTGCTGAAGGCTCTCCGCCTTGCCAGCCGATAGCGCCTGATGCTTGTTCACAAGCTGTCTCCCCCCGTTTTTCCTCTCCTGCGATGTGACTGTTCCATAATTTTCCCGTGGACAGTGGCGCGTTCCCCCCTACCTCCTCAAGTCGGGGCAACGCGCATGCACATCTGCAATTCCTCCTACATCCCGCGCCGGACGGGCGCATCACGGATATTCGTATTGACACCCGCGCGCGGCATGTAGAGGTTAGCATACTACCGGGAATGTTGGTCTGCCAGCCCAAACCGGGATATCACCCACCGCGACCCAAGAAGAGTGGGTCGCGGAGCAAAACAAAAAATGATCCCTGCATCCGGCACATCGCGTGCCGGACAAAACTGCATACGCTTGGAGGAGCACCATGAAAACACCCAAAATCAACCTGACGCTTGCCGCGACGCTCGTCGCATCCGCAGTTGCCGGACAGGCCGTGGCGAAAGAACGGCTCAACTTTGCCTACGGCTATCCGAACACCTCAGCCGTGGGTCAGGCGGTCGACAATTACGCCGCAGCAATCGAAGAGCGTTCGGACGGCGAAGTGACGGCCACCGGTTTTCCGATGTCGCTGCTGAGCCTTTCGGAAACCAGCGCGGGTGTGCGTGATGGCTTGGCCGACGTAGGTTTTGTGCTGACCCCGTATTTCGCCGCAGAATACCCGACCAACCTGTTCCTGCACGAGATGAACCTGCTCATCAACCTTGTCGAGAATCCCAACGGCAAGGAGCCGCTCGCGTTTACCGGTGCGATGCTGGAATACACGTTGAACGATTGTCCCGAATGCCTCGAAGAGTTCAAGGCGCAAAATCAGGTCTGGACCGGTGCCGGTGTGACGCCGCTCTACAACATGCTGTGCAAAGATGTAAAAGTCACGTCGATCGAAGATCTCAAGGGTAAGCGGCTGCGTGCCGGTGGTGCCGGGTTCGTCCGCTTTGCCGAACATTTCGGCGCTCAGGGCGTACGCTTGCCAGTCAGCGAAGTCTATGAGGCGCTCGATCAGGGCATTCTCGACTGCGCCATGCTCAGCGCGCCCGAGCTTACCAACTACAACCTGCATGAGGTCGTCACCGACATCACACTGGGCGTGCCGGGCGGTGCTTTCGCCGGTGTCGCAAGCGCCAACATCAACCTTGATCGCTGGAAGGGCATGGACGACGCTTCGCGCGAAGTGCTTTTGTGGGGCGGCAGCCACATGACAGCGAACACCACCTGGAACTTCTACACAGATGACGCGACCGCGATCCAGAACGCGCGGGACAAGGGCATCAACATCCACCAGGCAGAGCCGGAACTGACCGCAGCCGTACAGGAGTTCGTGAAGCAGGATCTCGAAACCGTATCGGCCCTTTTCAAGGACACCTACGACGTCGCACGCGCCGGAGAGATCGCTGACGCGTTCCCAGCGCTGCTCGAAAAGTGGAACGGTCTGGTTGCGGACGTCGACAGCAACGAGGCGTTGCAGCAACTGTACTGGGACGAAGTTCTGTCCAAGGTCGACCCCGCGACATACGGCCAGTAAGCCTGAAAGCGTGTAACGACGGGCGCCCTTTTCGGGCGCCCGTTTTCCCTTCCCCAACAATCTGGAATTGACCCATGAAAGCTATCGGCAAGGCTATTTCATGGCTGATCACCGGCCTTTCCTCGGTCGCGGGCATCATGGTGGTGCTGCTGGTTTGCCATGTCACAATCGACGTCGCGATGCGGTTCGTATTCGAGACGCCGCTGAACGCGACGATCCTGTATGTTTCGGCATTCTACATGGTCGCCATCGCCTTCCTGCCGCTCGCGGCGGTCGAGGAAAAGGACAGCCATATCGCTGTTGAACTGCTGGTCGAACGGTTCCCCACCAAGGTGCAGTCGGTGATCGCGGTTTTCGCGTCACTGATCACGTTCATCGTTACCGCAACCGTTGCGGTCCGCACCGGGCAGGAAGCGATGGCGAAATACGCCACCGGCTCCTACTCGATCGAGGCTGGCGGCAAGATCATCACCTGGCCCACCTACTTCGTGCTGCCTCTCGGCTTTGGCCTGATGGCACTTGTGGCGCTGTGGAAAATCTACGGCATGGTCACCGGCCGGGAAACGGGTCTGAGCAGCCTCACCATCGAAGATCCCTATCTGTCCGACGAGGAAGTGATATGACCGAACTCCAGATCGCCGCCATCTTTGTCGGCATTCTCTTCTTTCTGATCCTGATGCGGATCCCGATCGGCGTCGCGCTGATCGCGGTCTCGTTCGGCGGGTTGTGGTCGATGTTCAACTGGAACATCGCCTGGGGCAGCCTGGGCATCGTACCCTACAATTTCGCAAATTCATGGGTGCTCAGTTCGATCCCGGCATTCCTGTTCATGGGGTTCATCTGCTATCACACACGGCTTACCCAAGGGCTGTTCAGCGCGGCACAGATCTGGCTGTCGGGCCTTCCGGGCGGGCTTGCCATCGCGTCCGTATTCGGCTGTGCGGGGTTTGCCGCCGTCACCGGATCGTCGGTCGCGTGCTCGGCCGCCATGGGCAAGATTGCGGTCCCAGAAATGATGCGCCACAAATACAGCGGTGAGCTTGCCACCGGGACGGTCGCCGCTGCGGGCACCATCGGCGCGCTCATTCCACCCTCGATCCTGATGATCCTTTACGGCATCATCGCGCGCCAGTCGGTCAGCCAGCTTTTCCTCGGTGGCCTCGTCGTCGGGGTGATCACGCTTTTGGCCTATATCGTGTTGATCATGGTGCGCGTCTGGCTGAACCCCAAGCTGGCCCCTCCGGTCGAAAGCAAGGCAACAGCGGCCGAGAAGATCCGTGCGCTGGGCCAGACATGGCCGGTTCTGCTGATCGTGATCGGTGTCTTTGCGGGTCTTTTCGGCGGCGCCTTCACCCCCACCGAAGCAGGTGCCATCGGCGCGTTCCTGTCCACCTTGGTGGCCCTGATCTACCGCACGCTGACGTTCAAGGCGCTGCGCATGGCCGTCACGGAAACGCTGACCACTACCGCGGCCCTTCTGATCATCGCAGTCGGGGCCAGCCTGCTGACCCGCTTTCTGGCGCTCTCGGGCATCGGTGACGCGATGTCGGACGCGATCCTGTCGTTCGGTGCCTCGCCTATCCTGATCATCTTCGGCATTGTCGTTGTCTATCTGCTGCTCGGCATGATGCTGGAACCGGTAGGCGCGATGCTCTTGACCCTGCCGATCGTTCTGCCGCTGGTGGACGAGACGGGCTATAGCCTGCTGTGGTTCGGTGTCGTTCTGGTCAAACTGCTGGAGATCGGGATGATAACGCCGCCCATGGGGATGAACGTGTTCGTCATCAAGGGCGTCGTCGGCAACATCGCATCACTATCGAGCATCTTCCGCGGGGTGTTCTGGTTCGTAATCATCGATCTGGTCATCATCGCGGGGCTCGTTGCCTTCCCGCAGATCGTGCTTTTCCTGCCCGAATGGGCTGGTTGACGCGCTCTGCACTCTGACGGCGCGCGCGGCTTTAACGGTCGGGCGCGCCGCTAAGTCGTCTGCACGACAGACTGACCAAGGCCGCCGATACGCGCCCCTGCGACGCGGGCAACGATGACAAGAGACACCAGCATTCCGGTCCCGACGCCGGCTGCGATCCCGATGCGGACGCCCGTCAGCCCCCAGTCGACTACTTGCGTGAACAGCCAGATGAACGCGGCGATGCCGATCCACTGGCGATAGATCCCGATCCACATGGTCAAATGCGCTTTCTTTAGTGCCTGCAGCAGGGAATTGATCGAGAAAAGCACGACGTAAACCGGCAGAATAACCGCCTCTACCTTGAGGAACAGGGCACATATTCTGATGACTTCCGGATCGTCCGAGAAAAGCGACGCCGCCAGACCACCGCCGAACCACAGAAACGGAAACGCGCAGGTCGTGCCCATGACACCCATGATCCAGCAGCGGTGGAACGCAGCGCGCACGCGGTCGTACTCTCCGGCACCGAAATTCTGCGCTGCGATGGGGACCAGCGCGATGGCGACGCCCAGCGCCGGCAGCAGGAACAACTGCTCGATGCGCATGGTGATGCCATAGGCCGCAAGTGCCGCCGCGCCATATTCTTTCAAAGCGTACTGCACGATGAAGGCACTGGAAAAAGTCACCAGAAGCGCAAACGCGGACGGAAACGCCTGCGCGCCAATTTCATAGTATTTTGCGGGCGACGGAATGAACTCGTGCAGCCGCAGGTCGGCCATGACGGCGCGTCCGAAAATACGGCTGAGGATAAAGATCGCGACTCCGGACTGGCTGATCACTGTCGCAAGCGCGATGCCGTTGAAGCCCATGCCGGGTACGACTCCTGGAATACCGTACATCAACAACGGATTAAGACCGACATTAACGAAGAACGCCACCGTCAGCGCACGCTGCATCGACCGGGTATCGCCGCGTGCCTGCAAGATCCCGTTACCGCCGTAGCCTATGATGAACGCGGGCAGCGCGAGGATCAGCCAAGTGAAATAGGCGAGTCCCGCCTCGCGGTAACCGCCCGGCTCCGACACCAGCGCAATCAAAGACGGCCCCGTCAGCAGCGCCACGCCGATCATTGCAAGCGTGCCCAGCACCGCAAACCCGATGCCCTGCGCCGCGAGGAACCGCGCATCGGCCACATCCCTGCGGCCCTTGGCGTTGCCCACCAGCGCGCTCAACGCAGCGCCGGTTCCGAAACCGATGGCGACGAGGATGAAAAACGCCTGAAACCCCACGGCCAGCCCCGCCTGTGCCTGAGTGCCAAAGAACCCCGCATAGAACGTATCGACGACATTATAGAGCGTGCTGAACAACATGCCCACGGCAGCGGGCAGCGCCAGACGGCGAAAATGGCCGGGGACCGGTCCGCGGGTGAGGTCTTCGTCGATCATCGCAGTGCTTTCGTGGGGGGAATTCAACGCATAAAAAGGGCGCCCCCATGGTCAAGGCGCCCTCTCCTGTTTCTATTGATCTGTCGTTACAGACCCCATTTATAGGCGACTTCCTCGAAGAAGCCTTCGGTTTTCTTCAACTCGATCCAGCTGTTGATGTAGTTGATCCAGACCTGATCTGTCTGCGGCAGCAGCATTGCGATGGGCGTAGGCGCACGGGCCTGCGACACTTCGATCTGGCGCACGTTCGGGAACTTCTGCAACAGGGTCGACCCTTCGATGTTGGATGTCACGAAAACATCCGCACGGCCCGACAGAACTTCCTGAAACCCGCGCGCGGGCGCTTCGACTACGATGATCTCCGCTTCGGGGAACCATTCCTTGACCATCTTCTCGAACGAAGTGCCCAACGTGGTGGCGACCTTCACCTCTGGCCTGTTGATGCTGTCCCATCCGCTGAAATTGCTCGACTTGTCTTCGGTGGTGAATGGAAACATCTCGACCGCGATGTAGCTGTGCGAGTATCCGGCCGCTTTCAGCCGCGCGGGGCTGATCGAGGCGGATCCGGTCATGTGGTAATTGCCCGATACAACGCCGTTCACCAGCGTTTTCCAATCCGTCGGCACCATCTCGAGCGCGACCCCCATATCGGTCGCAAGCTGCGTCATGATGTCGATGTCATAGCCCACGTAGGAATTCGTTGCAGGATCGCGCACCGACATCGGGTTCCAGTCGCCCGTCGTGCCGACTTTCAGCGTCCCGGAAGACAGAACATCGTTCAGCGCGGATTGTGCCATCACAGGGGGTGCCAGCAAAGAAGTGGCAAGGCCCACGGCGAGGCCAAATTTTTTCAGCAAATTCATGTATATTCCTTCGCGGATTCGATAGGGGTCGCACAGGCGACCAGGCTGTCTTGAACTCGAACCTAATGCCCGGATAGCGCAGAGCAACTGCCGCCGGTGCAATACATGTCAAAAGGGAGGGGTCATGTCCGACACACCACGCCCCCGCGCGGCAAATGCCATCGAGGTTTCGGGTCTGAACAAATGGTACGATACCTACCATGCCCTTTGCGATATCGACCTGACGGTGGCCCACGGCGAGCGGATCGTCGTGTGCGGCCCGTCGGGGTCGGGCAAATCGACCTTGATCCGCTGTATCAACTCGCTCGAGACGCACGACGGTGGACGCATCGTCGTGGACGGCACCCTGATGCAGGATGCTTCTTCCGTCGATGCGATCAGGTCCGAGGTCGGTATGGTATTTCAGCAGTTCAATCTGTTTCCCCATCTGAGCATCCTGCAGAACCTCACCCTTGGCCCGATGAAAGCGCGCGGCCTGTCGCGCAAGGACGCCGAGGCGCGCGCGATGAAGTACCTCGAGAAAGTGCGGATCCCCGAACAGGCGCACAAAAGGCCCGCAGCCCTGTCGGGAGGTCAGCAACAGCGCGTCGCAATTGCACGCTCCCTGTGCATGGAGCCCAAAATCATGCTGTTCGACGAACCGACCTCGGCGCTCGACCCCGAAATGATATCTGAGGTGCTCGACGTGATCGTCGATCTCGCCGACAGCGGCATGACGATGATCGTGGTCACCCACGAGATGGGCTTTGCCCGACGCGCCGCAGACAGAATGGTATTCATGGACCGGGGCCGGATCATCGAGACCGGCACGCCGGAGGATTTCTTCGAACGTCCGCAGACGGCGCGGTGCAGGACGTTCCTCCGGCAGATCCTCAAGCATTGAAGGGCACCGCATGAAACGTTCAACGCTCGTAGCGCTCGGGGCGCTCGTCATGCTGCCGGGCTGCGGTGCGGCCGGTAACTGGGGCTGGTACGTGATCGACCCGACAACGCCGAACGGCTGGTCGAATATCACCTTCCTGCTCGACGGTTTCGGGGCTACGATCCTGTTGTCGGTCATCGCCGCCGTGCTGTCGATGGTGATTGGTCTGCTGGTGGCACTGCCGGGAATGTCGTCGAACCGCTGGCTGCGGCTGCCCAGCCGCGTCTACATCGAATTCATCCGTGCCATCCCACTGCTGCCGATGCTGTTCTGGGTATTCTACGGTCTGCCCGTGGTTTTGAAATCCATCGGCATCTCGGTCAGCATCGACGCCTTCTGGGGCGCGATCATCACACTCGCGATCTCGGATTCCGCCTTCACGGCAGAGATTTACCGCTCCGGTATCCAGTCCATCGCCAAGGGGCAAACGGAGGCTGCGAAAACCATCGGCCTGACCTACACCCAAACCATGCGCTATGTGATCCTGCCGCAGGCGATCCGGCGCATCCTGCCCCCCTTGGCGAACCAGTTCATCTATATCGTCAAGATGTCCGCCTTCGCCTCCGTCATCGGGATGCAGGAACTCACCCGTCGCGCCAACGAACTTGTGGTGACGGAATACCGCCCGCTTGAAATTTACACGCTGCTGATCCTGGAATACCTTGTGCTCGTGCTGATCATCAGCTTTTGCGTGCGCTGGCTGGAACGCAGGATGGACGCAGACGAGAGCCGCTGAAACGGGCGATAAAAGATGCAAACCGGACCGGCTTTCGGCGTGATTAGATGGTCTGCATCGCCAAGGTTCAGGCCGAAATCATCGTGATCGGATATGCAGACTATGGCATCTTTCCCGAATTCGACGCATCCCGAAGCAGCGACGGCAGTTCAGCCGAACCCACCGATAGCCCGCTCGGTGGTAGACAATTTCGACCCTCGCCCGCAGCATCGGCGCAAGACGCGAAAGATCAGGCGCATCCGTATCCACGAGTATCCAGATCCTGCGCACCCAGGACGCGTTGTTGTGGAACGACTGCAAACAAAAATAGATCTTGTCACGCGACGCCCAGCGGTGCGAGGTGCGCGCATTCTCAAGCAACGGCACAGCGGTTTGCGCAATGAACCGGGCCCTGTTCGCGCGGTGTACGGGGGGTGCGCCGTCTACTCAGGTGATGACAGCGTCGATCGGATCGGTCTGGTGAAATATGGTCATAGGCTCCGTGCGTCATCGCGCGTCTCGGCATCCCTGCGGTAGAGAGACCTTTTCACATCGAGGACGACGAATTCCTGCGTGCGACGGCTTGACCCGCCGCATCTGCCGCTCAACTGTGCCCTTCAAACCGCGCCAGAGGAGATCCACATGCAGCCCACGCAAGACAGGTCCATCCTGCGCGAATGGATCGGCCGCCGCGAAACCCACCGCGACACCGTGGCTCTTGGCCCGACCAGCAGGATGGAAATGACGCTGGACCGCGACCCGGTGCTTGCGCAAGGCGACGCGCTGCCGCCGCTATGGCATTGGCTCTATTTTCTCCAGACGGCCCGTATCGGCAACCTTGGCCGCGACGGACACCCTGCGCGCGGGGGCTTTCTGCCGCCCGTTGCGCTGCCCCGCCGGATGTGGGCGGGCAGCAGGTTCGGCTTTGCGACGCCTCTGCGCATCGGCGACATTGCCACAAGGACATCGACGATAAAGGATGTCACGCTCAAGCAAGGGCGCAGCGGCGCGCTGTGCTTCGTGACGGTCCACCACGCGTTTGACGTGGACGGCACTGCAGCGTTCTGGGAAGAGCATGACATCGTCTACCGTGAAGATCCTGCGCAGGGCGAGACACCGGTGCCCACAGGGCCTGTCGACACTGACTGGGACGTGACCGAGCGTATCACCCCGTCCGAAGTCTTGCTCTTCCGCTACTCCGCGCTCACCTTCAACGGGCACCGCATCCACTATGACCGCGCGTATGCGCGTGACGTCGAAGGGCACGCAGGGCTGGTGGTGCACGGTCCCTTGCTGGCGACCCTTCTGGTCGATCTCGCCCAGCGCACCAGCGACGGCGCGGCCCCGCGCAGCTTCACGTTCCGCGCGCACAGCCCCCTGTTCGACACCGCCCCCTTCACGCTCCACGCACGGCGCAACGGCGATACCATAACACTTGCCGCTGCGACGCCGGGTGGGCAGCTCGCCATGCAGGCGGTCGCCACGTTCTGAGCGTACTGTCCGGCGAAACACCGCCCGCTGCGGTGTGCCGCAGCTTGATCCTGATCCATGGCACCCCGCGCGATCCCGGCCTGTCTGACTTGGGCACAGCGATCCCTGCACCAAGGGGGCGGAAATGAACGGCACGCCGTTCTAGCCACCATAGCGGGATCGCGCGTCCAAGCAAAAGCGGCGGCACCGTATGCCCGGTTCCAAGGCGGCGGAATTATTCCGACATAAATTATCAACTATATTGCAATCCGCCTCGAATCTGATAATTGACTAAATTAATCAACTATCAGCCGAAGGGAATAACACATGGCATTTACCTCCACCTTCACCTCGCTGGCCCTCGCGGGCGCGACCCTTGCCGCCGGCACTGCCGCCGCTTTTGCCGACGGAGAAGTGAACCTCTATTCCTCAAGGCACTACGATACCGATGAGCGCCTCTATTCCGATTTCACGGATGCCACCGGCATCACGATCAACCGCATCGAAGGCAAGGCAGATGAACTGATTGCGCGGATGCAGGCCGAAGGCGCGAACTCTCCCGCAGATGTTCTGTTGACCGTCGATACGTCGCGACTCACACGGGCCAAGGACTCGGGCGTCCTGCAATCCATCGACAGCGACGTTCTGGAACAGCGCATTCCCGCCAACCTTCAGGACGACGACAACCAGTGGTTCGGTTTCTCCCAGCGCGCGCGGATCATCTTCTACGACAAGGCCGATGTGCAGGATCCCCCGATGGATTACCTCTCACTCGCCGATCCGGAGTACAAAGGGATGGTGTGCCACCGCTCGTCGTCCAACACCTATTCGCAAACCTTGCTGGCCTCCGTCATCGAAAATCATGGGGAAGAGGCTGCGCGTGCGTGGGCACAAGGCATGGTCGACAATTTCGCCCGTGATCCGCAGGGCGGCGATACCGATCAGTTGCGCGCATTGATTTCGGGCGAATGTGAAATCTCCATCGCGAACTCCTATTATTTCGCCCGCGCGCTGCGCACCGATGTGACCGGCCTCTCCGAAGAGATCGACCGCATCGGCTGGATCTTTCCCGCCCAAGAGGCCGAGGGCGCCCACATGAACCTGTCCGGGGGCGGTGTGGCCGCGAACGCGCCGAACCGCGAGAATGCGGTCGCCTTTCTCGAATATCTTTCCTCGGATCAGGCGCAGCAGTATTTCTCGAACGGGAATGACGAATTTCCGACTGTGGAAGGCGTCCCGCTGAGCGAAACTGTCGCAAAGCTGGGTGAATTCAAGGCGGACGACGTGAACCTGTCCTCCGTTGCCGAAAACCTGCCCGCCGCACAGCGGATCTTCAACGACGTCGGCTGGAAATAACCCGCGCTGCGTACATTGCATATGATGACACCGGCCCCAGTGGCCGGTGTTTTCGTCTCTTGCCGGTGTGGTCGCGGGCCGGTCTCTGCCCTATGGTGCAAGGAACACTGATCGAAGGAGACTGCGTATGTATCTCGCCATGAACCGCTTTACCGTCACAATCGAAAACGCACCCGCGTTCGAGACGCTTTGGCTGGGCCGCGAAAGCCGTCTCAAGGATCTGGACGGGTTCGTCGAGTTCCATATGCTCAAAGGTCCCGAGGTTGACGGCACCATTCTCTATGCGTCCCATACCGTCTGGGCATCGGAGGATGCCTTCCTCAACTGGACGAAGAGCGACGCCTTCCGTGCGTCGCACAAGGGCGCAAAGGGCACGGCGAAGCTGCACGAGGGAACGCCGGTCTTCGAAGGCTTCACGGCAATCCAGCAGATTTCCTAACGCGCGCCGAGCAAGTCCGCGACCAGTGCCGGCAGCATGGCGAAATCGTCAAAGCTGCGGTCGTACGGGACCTGCGCGATCGGCTTTTTGCGATAGCCTCGGGTGAACAGGAGAAACGGAACGCCCGCGCGCTGCGCGGTCTGCGCGTCCACCTCGCTGTCCCCGACATACAATCGCGCCCCGTCGCCCAGTCCGGCGAACGTGGCATCCAGCGGGGCAGGATCGGGTTTGTTCACGGGCAGGCTGTCACCGCCAGTGATCTGTCCGAAATGACGCCGCAGATCCAGATGATCCAATACCGCATGGCACGGCGCCAGCGGTTTGTTGGTGCAAATCCCCAACCGGTGCCCCGCCTGCGCCAGCGCACCCAACACGGGAACGACACCATCGTAGATCTCGGTCCGCGTGAATGACGTGAGATATCCGCGCTTGAACGCCGCGACCATTTCCTCATGCAGCGCACCCGAAAGGCCAGTCGCCGCACGCATCTGCGCCACGAACGTATCCACGCCATGGCCGATGAACGCATGTGTCTGCGCCAAAGTGATCCGGGCACCGTGCGGTGCCAAAACCCCGTTCGCGATCGCGCAGATGTCCGGCGCGCTGTCGATCAGCGTGCCGTCCAGATCGAAGACGATGCGCGCCATCAGGCCAGCGGCAGGCGCTGCCGCACCAATGTCGTCCAGTACGAACAACCCCACGCGATAACGTCATCGTTGAAATCGTACTGCGGATGGTGAAGCCCCGCCGATGGCCCGTTTCCGACGTTGATCATCGCACCCTGCACCGCGTTGAGCATAAACGAAAAATCCTCGCCGCCAAGGCTTGCGGGCATGTCGAGATGCACACGGTCCTCGCCCGCGACCTCCTGCGCCGCGCGCGCGGCACGCCGGGTGCCTTCGGCACCGTTGATGGTGACGGGATACATGCGGATATACTCCAGATGGCCTATCGCCCCATGCGCCGCACAGATGCTTTCGACCAGCGCGCGCAGGCGCTCTTCGATGTGGGTGCGGACCTCTTCGCGCAGGGTGCGCACGGTGCCGGTCATCGCCACCTTCTGTGGCACCACGTTGAACGCGTTGCCAGCCTCGATGGTGCAGATCGACACCACGGCGTTGTCCATCGGGTCGAGCGTGCGCGCCGTCATCCCCTGCACCGACTGAATGAGTGCCGCGGTGATCGGCATCGGGTCAACGGTGGTGTGCGGCATCGCCGCGTGACCGCCGCGCCCTTCGACAGTGATGCGGATCTCGTCCACCGACCCCATGATCGGTCCCTCACTGATGGTGAACTCCCCCACCGGAAGATTGGGCCGGTTGTGCATCCCGTACACCTCGTCACAGGGCCAGCGGGTGAACATGCCGTCCTCGATCATCGCCTGCGCTCCCGCGCCGCCCTCTTCGGCGGGTTGGAAAATCACCAGAACGCGCCCGTCAAAGGCGCGGCTTTCGGCCAGTTGCTTGGCCGCGCCCAACAGCATGGTGGTGTGCCCGTCGTGCCCGCAGGCGTGCATCTTGCCAGGCACGGTGCTGGCCCAGTCGGCCTGCGTTTCTTCCTCGATGGGCAGCGCATCCATATCCGCCCGCAGACCGATGGTACGGCCCGAAGTGTTGCTCTGCCCCACGATCACGCCCACGACCCCGGTGCGCCCGATGCCTTCGACCACCTCGTCACAGCCATAGCTGCGGAGTTTTTCGGCCACGCTTGCGGCGGTGCGCGTCACGTCATAAAGCAGTTCGGGATTGCGATGCAGATCGCGGCGAAACTCCGTCAGCGCGTCAATTTCCTTGGCGACCCAGTTTTCAACGGCCATCTCTATTTCTCCTTCATGCGGTAGCGAAAGTCGCAATAGGGTGCGCCCTTCATGATCGTCTGGGTACGGGTCAGCTCCATGTCGGGGTTGTAGCCTACACAGAAATCCCCATCGCGGTTGCACGACAACAGATGCCCGATATCACCCAGCCCCATCTCCTGGTACATCTCGGCATATTTGCAGCGAGTCATGTTGAAATCCATCCGCTCGTCGGTGGTCGCAATCGGCTCGATCTCCAGGGCACCGCTGGCGCGCCATTGCGGCATGATGTCCTCGAAATCATGGAAATTCGGCACCCGGCCCTTTTCCTCGATGTTCTTTTCGCGCAACGCCTTGCCCTGCTCGATGGCAGAACGCGAGCACGCCTCCCCGATCACGGCCTCTGCTTCTTCGCGGTCCGAGCGTTCCGTGACGACCTCAAGCACATGCGCCAGCAGCATCGCCTCGATCTTGCGGCGCAAGAGGATCGGGATATTGTGCAGGTCCACTTCGGCGAATTCGACGTTTGCGGTTTCGGTCATCTCTGTCTCCTTCAAAGTTTCGGCTCGACGTTGTCCTGCCGCTTGAGCCAGGCCAGATAGGTCGGTGCAACCCTACGCAACAGACCCTGCACGGGAAATGGCTCCGGCTCGGTCAGCGGCAGCGCCAGTTCGTTCTCGTTCACGCCGGTAACGGCGCGCGCCAGATCGCGGCCCAGCGCCGTGCCAAGCGCCACGCCGCGCCCGTTGCAGGCCATCCACGCATAGGCGTCCGGCCCGATTTTGTGAACCCGTGGAAACCGATCCCAGTTCATGCCGACATAGCCCGACCAGACGTGCGTCATCTCCGGCACGCCCAATTCGGGAAAGGCCTGCGCCATGTTCTTCGCAGCCTTGCGGCGCACCCGGTTGGCCACGTCGCGGTTGCCCATAACGGCCCCGCCGGTGATCAGACGGTTGCGCGCGTCATAGCGGAAAAAGCGCAGATCGCCGCGCGTGTCCGAAACCGCCTGCCGCCCCGGCAGGATCCGCGCCCGCAGATTGTCGCCCACAGGCTCCGTCGCCATCTGCCAGCTCAGCACAGGAATCAGCGAGCGCGCGAGGCGCGGCGCCAGCGACGGGGCCAATTCACCGGTGTAAGCGTTGGTAGCGAGGATCAGCGCGCGTGCCTTGAGCGTACCCTGCCCTGTGTTGATCACCCACTCCGTGCCCTCTCGGGCATAGCTTGTGACGGTCGCGTTCTCGTGGATCACCGCGCCCAGCCCCTCGGCCGCCTTCGCAAGACCGCGCGCAAAGGCCAGCGGATTGATGTGCCCGCCAGTGGGGTTGTACATCGCCCCGTGCCAGAAGTCCGACCCCAACAGGTCTGCCGTCTCCTCCCGCGTTTTCATTTCGGCAGGGAAGCCATACCGCTGCCATGCCTCCACCCGCTTTTCTATCAGCCGCACGCGGCCGGGAGAATGGGCGGGCTGCATCCAGCCCGCCTGCTCGGCCTCTGCGTCCATGCCAAATTCGCGCGCGAGGCCGAACAGGGTATCGGCGGAATTCCCGATCAGATTCACCATCCGCTGCCCCGCATCACCATAGCGCGCGACCCAAGCGTCCGGCTCCGCACTGGTGAGGATCGGGATGACTTGCCCGTTGTTGCGCCCCGACGCGCCCCAACCGACCGCTTCGCCTTCGAGCAGCGTCACCGCATGGCCCCGCCGTGCGGCCTCCAACGCTGCCGACAGGCCAGTGAACCCGCCGCCGATGACTGCCACATCCGTCTCTGCCGCGCCGGTCAAGGCCGGGCGCGGCGCGCGGTAGGGTGCTGTCGCAGCCCAGATCGACGGCTCGTGCTTGACCTTGCTCATAGGGTCACATCCTTTGGCGGCGTCCAGTCGCGCCCGGGAATCGAGGTCATCAGAGTCCGGGTGTATTCGTGTTGCGGATTGGCGAATACCTCGGAGGTCAAACCGCTTTCCACGATCTCCCCGCGCTGCATCACGATGATCCGGTCACACAGTTGCGCGGCAACGCGCAGATCGTGCGTTACGAACAGCAGCGACAGCGACATCCGCGCGCGCAGATCGGCCAGCAGCTTGAGCACCTGCGCCTGCACCGACACATCAAGCGCCGACACGGGCTCGTCCGCGACGATCACCTTCGGCTCAAGCGCCAACGCGCGGGCAATGCCGATGCGCTGACGCTGCCCGCCTGAAAACTCATGCGGAAACCGGTTGGCGGCGGCGGGCGACAGCTCCACCAGTTCCAGCAGATCACGCGCGCGGGCGCGGGCCTTTTCGCGCGTCTCCCCGTGCACGATCGGCCCTTGCGCGATCAGGTCCACCACCCGCTTGCGCGGATTGAGCGAGGCCATCGGATCCTGAAACACCATCTGGATATGCTTGCGCATACTGCGCAACTCCGATGGACTGCATGACAGCAGATCGGTGTCGCCTACCTGCACGGAGCCTGAATCCGCTTCCAGCAGGCGCGTCACGATGCGCGACACCGTGGTTTTGCCCGACCCGCTTTCGCCCACCACGCCCAGCGTCTCGCCCCGGCGCAATTCGAACGACAGGTCCTTGACCGCCACGACTGCCTTGCGCTTGCCGGTCAGGAACCCGCCGCGCGCCTTGAACGTCTTCATCAGATGCGCGCCGGTCAGCACAACCGGCGCGTCCTTGCCCACCTTGGGCATCGGCGGTTTGAGGTCCGGCACGGACGCGATCAGGGCTTTGGTATAGGGGTGCTGCGGCGCGTTGAGCACCTGCTTTGCGGGACCGCTCTCAACCATCTCTCCCTGGCGCAGCACAACGACATGGTCCGCGATCTCGGCCACCACCCCGAAATCATGGGTGATGAACAGAACGCCCGCGCCTTCCTCCTCCTGCAGATCACGGATCAGCTTGAGTATCTGCAATTGCGTCGTCACATCCAGCGCGGTCGTCGGCTCGTCCGCGATGATCAGGCGCGGAGACAACGCAAGCGCCATCGCGATCATCACGCGCTGGCGCTGGCCGCCGGAAATCTGGTGCGGATAAGCGTTATAGGCGCCCTCGGGATCGGGGATATGCGTGCGGTGCAGCATCTCGATTGCATGCGCGCGACGCGCCTTGCGGTCCGACTTCTTCATGTGCAGCCGCAGCATCTCGTCGAGCTGCCAGCCCACCGTTTTCTGCGGGTTCAGCGCGGTCATCGGCTCCTGGAAAATCATCGAGATTTCCTTGCCGCGGATCGCCTTCATCTGCGTTTCGGTCTGCGCAAGGATGTCGGTGTCACCAAAGCGGATGCTGCCCCCCGACACGTGCACATGCGGCTCGGGCAGCAGGCGCATCACCGCCCCCGCTGTCAGCGATTTGCCCGACCCGCTTTCGCCTACCAGACACACCACCTCACCCGCCTTCACCGACAGGCTCAGCCCGTCGAGCGCCAGAGGCCGGTCCGCCCCCTTGGGCAGCGCAACCTTCAGCCCCTCGATCTCAAGGACAGTCTTGCCGCTCATTGCTTCTGCCTCGGGTTGAGGGCATCGTTCATCCCTTCGCCCACCAGCGAGAACGACAGCACCGTCAGCACGATGGCAACGCCCGGAATTGCAGCGCAGTACCAATCCTCGCGCAGCACAGCGCGGCCTTGCCCGATCATGTTGCCCCAGCTGGCATAGTTCGGATCGCCCAGCCCCAAAAACGCCAGCGCGCTTTCCAGAAGGATCGACAACGCCATGATCACGGAGGCATAGACGATGATCGGCGGCAATGCGTTGGGCAGGATCTCCTTGAAGATCAACGCCGTGTTCGACACTCCCAGATTGCGCGCCGCATCGACGAATTCGCGATTCCGCAGCGACATGAATTCGGCGCGCACCATCCGCGCGGGAGCGGTCCAGCTGACAATACCGATGGCGAGCGTAATCCATTCGATCTTGGACCCCAGAATAGCCACCAGCGTGAGCAGCAGCACAAAGTTCGGGATCGTCTGGAACGCCTCGGTCACGCGCATCAGCACATCATCGACCCAACCGCCGAAATACCCCGACAACGCCCCGATCACCACGCCGATAGCTATGGCGACCAAGGTGGCGACAACGCCGACAAGCAGCGAAATCCGCGCGCCATAGAAGATACCCGCCAGAATATCGCGGCCCAACTGGTCGGTGCCCAACGGCACCGACATATCGACGAAGGGCGACGTCAACGGCGCACCCGCACGCGACAAAGGATCGCCCGGCGCCACGATCCCCGCCGTCAGCGCCATCAACACAACAACCGTAAAGATTGCCAGCCCCAACAGCGCCGCGCGGTTGCGGCGGTAGCGGCGCCAGAAAACGACAGGACGCGACGGCTCCGGTGCTGCGAGTTCGGTATCGGTCAGGCTCATGTCAGTTCAATCCGGCTGTCGAGACGGGCATACAGAAGGTCCGTGAGAAAGTTCACCACCACCACGATGATCGAGCATAGAAAGATGATCCCCATCAACGTGTTCATGTCGCGTTGCACCACCGACTGATAAGCGAGCGACCCCAGTCCCGGCAGGGTAAATATCGTCTCGACCACGACGGACCCGCCAAGAACGGTCGAGAATTGCAGGCCCAGCAGCGTGATCACCGGCAGCAGCGCGTTGCGCATGATGTGGTGGATCATCAGCCGGCTTTCCGATGCGCCCTTGGCCCGCGCGGTGCGCACATAATCAAGGTCCGCCACCTCCATCACGCTGGCGCGCATCAGGCGCAAATAGAAGCTGAGATAGATCAGCGACAACGCCGCCGTCGGCATCACCAGATGCCGCGCCACGTCAACGACATGATCCCAACCGGTGTAGAAACCCGCGATCGTCTTGATCCCGCCAACGGGCAGCCAGCCCAGCTTGACCGAGAACAGAAGCATCATCATCAGCGACAAGAAGAACGAAGGTGTAGCATAAAAAACAAGGCCGAGCGTCGAGATCACATTGTCGGTCAGAGAATAGGCACGTCGCGCGGCAATGGCGCCCAGTGCGATGCCGATGGTGAACGCGAGGCTCAGCGATGTGGCCATCAGCAAAAGCGTGGTGCCCAACCGGTCCCACAGGACTGTGGCGACGGGTTGTTCATAGACGAACGACCAGCCGAAATCGAACGTTGCCAGCTTGGTCATATAGACCCAAAGCTGTACGTAGACAGGCTGATCCAGCCCGTATTCCTGCCGCAGCCGCGCGATGAAATCAGCATCGGCACCGCCCATATCCCCCACCAGCGCATCGACCGTGTCACCGGGTGCCAGCTTGAGCAGCAGAAACGTCCCGATCATGATCAGGATGATCACCGGCACCGCCTGCAACAAGCGGCGCAGGGCATAGATCACAATGGGCGGCAACGGCAAACGCATCAGGCAGCTTTCATTTTCGGGCCACCCCGCCTCGGGACGCACCCTCCAGATAGTTTTAGGCCGGTACGGAAAAGGCAGCCCCGGATCGGGACCGCACTGTCACGGATCAGATCACTCGTCGAGCCACAGATCATACCAGCTAGAGGAGTTCCAGCGCGGCGTGTTGTGGTGGTTCATCAACTTTTTGTTGGTTACCGAAATGAACGGGTGCTCGATCGCGAACATCACCGGCAGGATCTCCTGATTTTTCCGCTGGATCTCGTGATACATCGCCGCGCGCTTGTCCGGGTCCAGCTCTGACGCCGCATCGTCGATCATCTGGTCGATTTCCTCGTTGACCCAGCCGAACTGGTTGGTCCAGGGCGTGCCCTCGGGTTGACCCGAACGCAACCAGACCATCGTGGATACCGCCGGGTCGGACCGGAACTGATGCCAGCCGTTCGCCGTATCGAAATCATGGTCGCGGTACACGCCGTTGAGAAAACCGGGCGCGTCGTTGGTCAGGATCTCCACGTCGATGCCGATCTCCTTCATCGCCTGTGCGAAATACTCACCCCAAAGCTGGGTATACTCGCCCCAGGGCGCGGGCCGGTGGCGCAGCTTGAACCGGATGCCATCGTCGCCTGCGGGGTATCCCGCCTCGTCCAGCATCGCCTTCGCCTTTTCGACGTCGTATTCATACATCCGCACGTCGTCGGTATAGTTCATCCCGCCCGCCTTCGGCACGGGCCCCCGGCCCGGCTCCGCAAACCCGCGCATGATCGTCTCGATCGCGTAGTCGATGTTAAGCCCGTGAGCCATCGCCTGGCGCACCTTCACATCGGCAAGGATCGGATTGCGGTGATTGAACTCAACGGTCGAGTGGGCGACGTTGTTCTCATAGCCTTTCGTGCCCACGTCAAAGCGGTCGTCGCGCGACAGACGCTCCACATCCGCCATCGACACGCCGATGAATCCGCTCTCGTGAACCTCGCCCGCTTCCAACGCGGCGGCGGCGGCGGATTTATCCTTGATAAAGCGCCAGACGATCCGGTCGAGGTACGGGAACCCCTCGCGCCAATAGTCCTCGTTCTTGACCGCCATCACATACTGGCCGCGCTCGTACTCGACGAACTTGAACGGTCCGGTGCCGACAGGTGCAGTGTTGTACGGGTTGTTGAGGATGTCGGTGCCTTCATACAGATGCTTGGGCATCGGGTGGCCCAGATCGGGCATCGCGGCGACGAACAATGCCAGCGGCATCGGTTTGGAATAGTTGAACACGGCCGTATGATCATCCGTGCAATCGACGCTTTCGAGGTTCGATTGAAGCGCCGAAGAATAGTTGAGCAGCGGTTTCCACATCTCCATCGCAGTAAAGGCAACGTCGTCGCAAGCGAACGCCTCGCCGTCGTGCCAGTTCACGCCTTCGCGCAGCTTGATGGTGATCGCCAACCCGTCTTCGGAGGTGGACCATTCGGTCGCCAGTACCGGCTCGTAGCCCTCGTAGCTGCGGTCGATCAGCGGCTCCACGATCTTGCCCGAAATATTGTAAACGCCGGTGGAGGCACGCAAGGCCGGGTTCAACGTACGCTGCTCCGAAATCATGTGGATGATTGCGGTACCGCCCTTTTTGACCTCTTGCGCTTCAACCGCTGCACCCGCGCCCATCGCCGCGACACCGGCCAGCGCCAGGCTCATCTTCTTCAGCCCCGTCTTCATTGTTCAGTCCCCCTGGTGGATTGCAAATATTGACTGCTTGATCGAAAGTAGCATCAGCCAGAGCATATGGGGCAATCTTTCGGCGTACAAGCCGCGCGCATGCCGCCCTTCAACCCCATGTTGCAAAGGCTTCGCATGGACACCGGAATGCACCTGTTTCCACGGCTTTGCCTCGACCCGCCAGGTGCCCAAATTTGTCGCAGATACCAACAGGAGACGCCAATGACACATCCCACCCTTGGAATCGACCATTGCTTCGCCCTCGTGAATGACCTCGACCACGCCGCCGCGCAGTTCAAGGATCTCGGGTTTACCCTTTCCCCCAAGGGGGTGCATTCCGAAGCAAAGGGATCTGCCAACTACACGATCATGTTTCCCGACGACTATTTCGAGCTTTTGGGCGTGATCAAGGCAACTCCGCTGAATGCGCCACGGCGCGAGATGCTGGCGCGCAGCGGCGAGGGCCTTCACGCGATCGCCTGCCGGATCCGCAATGCCGAAGCGGCGGCGCAGGCACTGGCCGATCTGGGGATCGAGACGTACGGGCTCAACAGCTTCGAACGTCCCGTGCCGCTGCCTGACGGCAGCACCGGTCGCGCCGCCTTTGCCACCCTGTCATACGCCCCCGACGAGGTGCCCGAGGGTATCGTCTTCATGTGTGAACACCGCACCCCTGAGACGGTCTGGCTGTCCGAACTGCTGACCCATGAAAATGGCGCCTGCGGTCTCTCGGCGATCCTCGCGCTCAGCGCCGACCCCGAACGGGACGCCCCCCGCTTCGCGCGGCTATGGGCACGGGGAAGTGTCGATGCCGGTGCGCAAGGCACCCGTATCGACACCGGCGAAGGGTCGGCGCCGCTGATCCTGATGACTCCTGCGCAAATGGCGCAAAGCTATCCAGGCATAGATCTGTCGCGCACCGCCCAGGGCGCTTTCACGGCGCTGCGGCTCAAGACGACCGACATGGACGCGGCAACCGCCTGTGCCCGTGCTGCGGGAATTACCCCCGTCCCGACAAGCACCGGCATCGCCATCGCGCCGGAGCATACCAGCGGTACGGTGCTGGAATTCGTCCCGGCCTGACATCGCTTGAGAAGGCGGTTGTCTAAAATCTGACGCATTTGGCTCTCTCTGCCTCAAAGGCCTTTGCCGGGTTGCCCGCAGGTGCCTATGCCCGCCCTTCGGCATGGTACATGCCCGATTTCGACACCGATCCGCCTCATTCGGGCAGAAATGGTGCGGTAGCAGCCTCGCGATGAAACCGGTCAGGGGCAGGACACCGCTATGATCACCCGCATGAGGCACAGGCGCACCGCGACCGCCACCGACGACCCACGCCAGCGCGCCACGCAGATCCGCGATTACGCGGACGTGGGCCGGACGTCGATGCCCCAAAGAATGATCATCTACACCTCAGGACTGCTGATGCAGGCGATGTTTATCGGCATCATCCATGCGGCAATCTCGGCCGTGCTGGTTATTGTTGCCGAAATGTACGACCGCGCCACATTTGCGCACGTACGGCGCATGGACCCCGACTGCGCCGCCCAGGTGCGCGCGACGCTGCGCCGCATTCACCTGGGAACGGTCTACAGCGCCGGCATTATCGGGTATTTCGCCGCCTCCCTCACCCTTCTGCAAAGCCAGATCAGCGAATTCGTGCTTCTGCTGTACCTGCTTACCGCCGCCATCTTCGCGACGATGAACAGCCATCAGATCGTCTCGGTGCTCGTGATCCGCCTCGCGGTCTACGGGGCGGTGTTCTTGCTGATCCCACTGCGTGGTCTCGCACTCGGCGGTGCCTCCTTCGCACCCGAAATGTGGTTCACCTTCCTGACCAGCCTTCTTGTGCTTTATTTCGTCGTCGATAGCGCATTGGCGGCCTTGCGCTACTACCGCATCAGCAAGTGCCACCTGGAACAACTCAAGATCGAGAACGAGCGCGCGAAGGCTGCGCTGCTGGCCAAGACGGAATTCCTGTCGACCATCAGCCACGAACTGCGCACCCCGCTTACCTCGGTCCGTGCGGCTCTCGACATGACGGTGGCGGGCGCTTTTGGCCCGCTGCCCGACAGGTCCGGCGATGTGTTGAGTATCGCACAGCGCAATGCGGCGCGGTTGGGCGTTCTGATCAATGAACTTCTGGATATGCAAAAGATCGAGGCCGGCAAAATGCGCTTTGATTTCGAACGCGTGCAGGTCGCCGCGCTGATTGTCGATACCGTGGCCGACAACAAACCCTACGCCAGCTCACTGAATGTCACCCTGTCGATGCACCCCGTCGATACCGATCTCTACGTCAGGGCCGATCGTATGCGGCTGGAGCAAGTGCTGACGAACCTGATCTCGAACGCGGCAAAGTTCTCGGACGCGGGCTGCGAGGTCCGGATCGGCGCGGATGCATTGGGCGGCCGCGTCCGCATCACGGTGCGCGACGAGGGCGCGGGCATCGCGCAAGCCGACCGTGGGAAGGTGTTCCAGAGTTTCAGCCAGATCGATTCCTCGGCGACCCGCAAGGCCGGCGGAACGGGTCTTGGCCTGAGCATTTCCAAGCGGATTATAGAAGCGCACGGCGGGCAAATCGATTTCACCCCCAACGCGGACCGCGGCACCACCTTTTTCGTCGACCTTGACCGGATCGCGGAATCGGCGCGTGCCCCTGCCCGGGAACAAACGCGCGCGGCACCGCCGCTCAGCTCGGTCCGCGAAGTCTGACGCAAAGCCGCATGGCAAGCACGCGACTAGATAGGAGCATTGCGAGATACCGCCGGTTCGTGTGCTCTGCGCGGCACACCACACCCTTCGATCATGCCACGCCTTTGCATCAGACGCAGGGGTGACCAATACCCTTCGGCGACACTGCAAGTATGCGCCGCAGCCCGGCAAGCATAATCATCTGGCCCCGCACCCATCCCAGCGTCCACGATTTTGCACGCCAGCGCCGTATCAGGCTGTGTTTCAATGCCAACCAAATCCGGCCCTTTCCCGCGAACGGACGGCGAATTTGCCTGCATCCTGTTTAGCGGACGACGTAACACCGGGGAAAGTTAAACCAATCTCTTGAAGAAACTATTGCTCGGATGAAAATCTATCGTCTGGCGGTGCGCTGTCGTACCCGCCACCCATTTCGACAAGGTGCGCCACCATCGGCTCCTGATCTTCCTCCGCAATCTCGACAATCTGCGCGATACTGTCCCGTCCCGTCCTGAGCACCAGCGGATCGAGATCCTCGCGCCAAACCGCCCAGATCGGGTAGGGAAATCGCGGCGCATCCGGCACCAGATGCAAGTGGCCCGCATCCAGATACCGCTTGACGCTACGCGCGGGCAGATACGCCGCAGCGCGCCGGTTCACGATGTATTCCGCACCAAGGGCACCCAACACCATCGTCAGGCCGCTATTGGCAAGATCCGGCAGGCAGATTGCATGAGCGTGGGTGAACTCCGGCCCCCAGTCGATAAAGATATAGCGGCCGTCCAGATCCAGACATGTCGCAGGCCATGACGCCACAAGCACCAATTCATCATCCATCACCGCTTCCACTTTCAACCCCGGACGCAGCTGCGGCGTATAGGTCAGAGCCGCCTGAATCACTCCTTCGATCAAGAACCGGGTCAGCCGGTCAGGCATACCGACTTCGGCGCGAACGCTCAGATCCGGCAGGCGCTTCTGCATTTCGTCGATCAACCGAAAACCGAGCCGTGGCCACAGCGAATATTGCGCACCCAGTGTGAAAGCCCTGGAAAATCCGTCCGGAATCGCGATCTGCTGGCGGGCCTCCTCCCACAGCTTCAGCAGGCTCAGCGCATATATTTCGAACTCTTTGCCCGCCGACGTCAGTAAAGCGCCCGCCTTGGAGCGTGTGAAAAGGGCGTGACCAAGACTGTCCTCCAGACGCTGGATGCGCAGACTGACGGCAGACTGCGTGACGAAAAGCCGGTCTGACGCAGCAACGAAGGATCCAGATGCAGAAACTTCCAGAAACGTCTTGATCAATGTGATATCCATGCCGCTATCCTGCGCCATGGCAGCGGCAAGCGCCAGACACCATCCACCGCTGTACCTGACCGCACACCGATACGCGGTTCCCGAAAATTCGATTCCAATCCGAAGACAATCCTTCGTATCGCCTCTTATTGGCGCGGAATACGTCCTACTTTCGCCACGATTCCCCAGCAGGTTGCACTCAAAGCGCAACAAGTTTGCCGAATTTGGAGATACCCATGAAAATTCTCGCAGTAGACGACGATCCCATCATTTTGGAGTTGTTGACTCAGTTTGTAGCCAGCTTTGGCAAGCACGCGCTGGTGACGGCTGGCTCGGGCAACGAGGCGCTCGATCTGCTGGCATCGGATACAAAGGCAGGGTTCGACTGTTTCATGCTCGATATCCAGATGCCCGGGATGGACGGTATGGAGCTTGCGCGCCAGATCCGCGCGATGCCCGACCATGTGGAAACGCCAATTGTCATGCTGACCGCGATGTCGGAGAAACGCTATATCGACGGTGCATTCGGTGCCGGGGCGACCGATTACGTGACGAAACCATTCGACGTGCCGGAATTGCAGACCCGGATAGAGGTGATCGACCGCCTGGTGCGCAACCGCAAACCGAAAGGCACCAAAGTGTTCGTCGCCGAGACGCTGCGCGCACAGCCGGACCGGGACATGGAAAACGTCGAATTGCACGCCCCGATCAGCCTGCATGACGTCGATAACGTCATCGAATGCAGAGCGATGGAGAACTACGTCGCGCAGTTGTCGCGCAGCTCGCTGTTCGGTTCGACCGTCTTCGCGTTTTCGATCCGCAAGATCGAAGGCTTCCACAGCACGCTCAGTGCCGCGGAGTTCAAATTCCTGATCGAGGACGTGGCCGAGATCATCTCGGACACGCTGACCGGTCGCCAGTTCCTCATGACTTATGCCGGCAACGGTACCTATGTCTGCATCACCGAAAGCGGCTGGCGTCCGGAAATGGAGCGGCTTACCGATCAGGTCAACCTGTACCTCAACCGTGCGCATATCATGTCGAATACCGGTCAGGAATTGCACCCGCGCGTCAGCACCGGCGCGGCGATCCGGCTGGTCTGGAAATCCGGCGACCAGATCCTCAATGCGCTGGGACAGGCGCAATCCTCAGCCGAGGAAGCCGCGCAAGAGCATGAGCGCCTCAAGACAGACTTCTTTCAATTCGGGAGAACCGCATGAACGCCATGGCAAAACTGGAGCTTCCGGGGCTGGAAAAGATCCGCGACCGCTTTGTCGATATGCTGGATGCCCGCAAGACGGACATCGCCCGTCACGCGCTTGCGGCGTGGGACGGAGAAACGGCGCAGGAGATCACCGATAATCTTACGGCTGCAAAGGCGACACTGCATCTGATCGCGGGCACGGCGGGCACCGTCGGGTTTTCAGAACTCGGGCACAATGCACAACAGTGCGAACAGGAAATCATTAATCACCTCGAAGGGCCATACGCCGACCTGGCCGTCTGCCCCGGAGAGATAATCTGGCGAATCGATACGTTCGTAGCCAGTTGCAATGAAATCTCGTCCTGAAGACGGACGGAGACGAACCGAAGTTAATTAGATCAAAAGCGCACCGAACGGATCCGCGCAAACTCAGACTCATAAAGGCTTCCGGACGTGGTTTCGGAAGCCTTTATGCGTTCAACCGCGCGGCGCGATACGAGATTCCTCCTGCACCGGGCCTCTGGCGCAAGGTGCAAACTGACTGCCCCTGCGCACGTGGGTTATTTCAGCGCCGCCTTGATCTGGTCAGGCAATGACATCGGATCAAACGGCTTGCTGATCACCTCCGCGGCCCCGATGGCACGCAGCGCCTCGTGCTCGACTTCCTGCGCGCGCGCCGTCATGAATATCGCGGGAATGTTAGCAAGATGCGGTACCGCGCGCATACGTTCCAGCGTTTCCTGACCGGTCATTCCCGGCATCATCATATCCAGAAGCAAAACATCTGGAGTGTATCCTTCAACGGTCCGAAGCGCATCGGGACCGGATTCGCACTGGATCACCTCAAACTCGCCAGACAACTCAAGCGAGAGCTTTGCGATCTCACGAATATCCGGATCATCCTCAACGTGCAGCAATTTCAACATGCCGGCCTCCCTTTACCGTCAATTCCAAGGCGCGCGCAGAACGGGTGGCGCGCGGTGCTCGCCACCGTATCGGCTATCAAAACGTCTATTCTGAGGCACCGATCTTCTATCTATCGCTTTTTTTCCGCCGGCCCAGTGCTGTTTGTCACAAGGTCTCTCACCTGCTTCACGATCACGTCAATTTCGACTTGAGATTTCGTCATGTTCAACACCACACGCGCATCCTCGAACGGCGCAGTGTGCGCCGACAGTCCCACGACCTTCGCCTGCGGCTGATGCTCAGCCACTGCGGCGAGAAGTTCGCAAGCATTGCCATCGGGCAACGTCCAGTCGACCAGCACCACATCCCAATGGCTCAACTCTATCAGGGGGCGGGCCTGCGAAATGCTCTCAGCATGCACAAAATCGATCGTCGGCCCAAAACCCGCCTTGATCACATCGGCAAAGTCGTGATCGTCCTCGACGTGCAGAATACGCAACCTTTCCGTATAGGGTCTTTGTACTTTCGCTTTCTGCCGGCGCGGCACCAGGGCATCGACCTTCACCAGGGGGCAGGTGAACCAGAATACGGTCACCGCGTCTTTCTTGCTTTCGAACCCTACGCGCCCGCCCTGCCGCGCCACGATCTGCCGCGTAATGTTCAGGCCAAGCCCGGTTCCCCCCTTCGACCGCGTGTCGGACCCGTCGGCTTGCGTAAACGCATCGAAGATCTGCGACCGGAAACTTTCAGGCACCCCCGGTCCAAAGTTCTGAACAAAGATGATCGCCTGCTCCCCCAAACGCTCGTAGCGGACAGTAACCGGGGTGTCGGGGTCTGAATATTTGCATGCATTGGAAATCAGGTTCGCCAGAACCTGCCGCGTTCGGCCGGCATCGATACGCACGACCATGTCATTCCCGGCGTCCACGGTTTCAAGCGTGTTGTTGTGCTGCTGGGCGAAGGGCCCCATCTCGTTGACAGATGCCGTGACAAGATCGTTCAGGCAGACGTTTTCGCTTTCGAAAACCACCTCGCCCGAAGAGATCTTCTCCAGATCGAGGATATCGTTCACGATTGCGGTCAGCCTGTCGGCGTTGACGCGCGCAATTTCTAGCAATCGCTGCGCACCCGCCGTCATCGTCTTTGCGTCCGTGGCCCCCAACAGCCCCAGCGCCCCCTTGATCGAGGTGAGTGGCGTGCGCAATTCGTGACTGACCGTCGCGACGAATTCGCTTTTGATCTGCTCTACTTTTTTCTGGTCGGTAATATCGACGATCTGTGCGATATAGACGTTCTCGTCGGCGTTCTTGTCGTAGGTCCAGCTTACGTTGAACAGGCCCCACCGCTCTTCTTCGTCGCGGGTCTGAATGCGGAATTGGTTCTGATAGGTGGTCGTGCCAGATCCGGTCGCAAGAATATCGCGCACATCCGACGACATGCAGATGAAATCTTCGCGGCTCAACAAGTCCGACATACCCATGCGGTCCGTCAACATGGTCGCCGAATACCCGCTGAACTTTTCCAACGCGACGTTGACGCCGCTGAAACGGCCCTGCCCGTTCATCAGCGCCATGCCCACCGGCGCTTCCTCCACCACCATCCGGAACCGGGCTTCGCTCGTTTCAAGCGCATTGCGCGCGTGGTGCAGCGCCGTGACATCCGACTGCGTTCCGACAAGGCGGGTCGCCTGTCCGGCACCGTTTCGTTCCACCGCAACCGCGTCCGAACACATCCACCGCCATTCCGTATCGAAACGCACGCGGTACTGGGCGATCGTGCGGTTGCTGTGTCCGTCGATGCAACGGCGGTCCGCCTCCATCAGCGTCGGCAGATCATCCGGGTGTACCCGATTCAGAAAATGCTCCTGCGTGTCGAAATCCGCAGCGAGGTCGGTCGTGCCCATGATCTTGTGCCACGTGTCCGACACGATGGATTTGCCGGTTTCGAGATCAAGCTCGAAAATGCCGATTTCGGCACCCGCAAGCGCCACGTCAAAGCGGCTGCGCACGGTTTCAACCTCGCGCCGCGCCGTGATCTGCCCAGTCACATCGCGCAGGATCGCAGTGGTCTGTTCCGCGCCGTCCGCAGAGGTCCAGCCGTTCGTTTCGACATCCAGCAGCAACGTCTGGCCGTTATTCGCAAATCCTTCGGCATTGTATCCGTCCGCGCTGCGCCCCGGTTTGAGAACAACGAAATCATCGAAATCGCGGCCTTCGAAATCGCAGGCATCGCGCTGGAACAAGCGCGCCGCCGCCGCGTTCGCAAAGGTGATCCGTCCGCTGGCATCAAGCCCCATGACCACCGAAACCGTGCTGTCGAGCAGAGTTCGGTTCTCTTCCTCGCGCGCCCCCAACTGGCGCGCGCGCTGCTCGGCCACCTGCGCCAACGCGCGGCTGCGCAGATCACTGTACTTGAGCGCCATAGCGAGCAGTGCGGTCAACATGAGACCGATGGCCATCGCCGCCAGCGGGAGAAAGGCGTTGAACCGCGCGTCGAACGCTGGCGTGCTGACAAATTTCAGATGCCAAAGCTGCCCGTTCAGCGCCAGGTTATAGTTACGCTCTATGCGTCCGCCGGCTTCGGTCGCGCTGGCGTAGACCACCGCTTGCGGATCCGCGAATTCTGCATCGAATACCATGAGATCATAGCTTTGCCCAAGTTGGGCGCTGGCATCTTTCAGTACCGCCGCGCCGATGAATGGTGCTACGACCCAGCCCATAAACGCACCGTTGCCTGCATCGGCGTAAACCGCCCGCGACAGCAGGAAACCGGGTTGGCGGGTATCATCCTGAACCAGAAAGATCCGCGGGGACAGCGCAAAATCGCGCGTATCGCGGGCACGGTTCAACGCGGTGCGGCGTCCGGGCTCGAACGACGTATCGAGACCGATAACACCCTCGTTGCCCTGTTCGGGGGCAATACGTGTTACGATCATCTTCTCGGCTGTTTCCGTCGCAGGCTTTGTCGTAACCGCGCGTCCGTATTCACGCGACAGCGCCGCCTCGACCGCGGGCACCTCATCCGGCAGGACGGAGCTGATGAAATTCACCGCCAGCAAACCGGGAAATTCCCGCGCCAGATCAAGGCTTGCCATATACTCGACATACTGCGAACGCGAGATGGCTCCCGTTACCGCGATATGCGCCGCGATCCCGGTCAGGACCTGCGAATAGCTGTTAATTCGGGCTTCGATATTGTCGATGCCGTCGGCGGTGATCTCGTTGAATTCGGATTGCGCATTCAGGTTCTGAAATTTGCGGACGTAGTGAAACAGCGCCATACTCATGAGCAGGCTTGTCAGAACAAGTAACATTCCGATTTTCCGAGACACTCAATTCAGCCTTTTATGTACCCGTTCACCGCGCATCGGGCCACGCAATGCGGGAAACCAATAACCCAGAATATGTCGCCTAACACCTTTACCTTGTATACCCTCCGGTCTGTGACGTCTAAGTTGAATTACTGCCAGAAACAAAACTATTGCATGCAAAGCACAGATACTGCGATCCGATTAAACCCAGCTTGATAACAAACAATAAATACCGTCGATTCATCCGGCTAAAATTGTCTCTACAGTCTGACCAAGGAACGTATACACCAGCGCCGCAAGCGCAATCGCCGGTCCCAGCGGATATCGGGCGTCATCCGACAGACCCCGCCATCGCCAGTTCAGGTCCGCCCGGCGGACGAGCCGGATCACCGAAAATGTGACGATCACGCAGACCGACAATGTCAGAAAGTACCACGACAACCGTTCTGCGGGAACATAAAGCAGCACCACCGGCAAAAGCTTGACGTCGCCGCCGCCCAGCAGATGCGCCGCGAACAGTACAAAGCAAATACCGAAAACCGCCAATGCAACCACCACCCGCCACGCTAGCGGTACGGCCCACAGATCCGGCGCCTGCCCGACCGCAAACAAAAGAAACAGCAGTCCGACACTCCAGTCAGGAATGCGCAGATCTCGCAGATCACTGTAAACGATGTAGAGCAGCACCGCCGCAGGCAACAGCGCCAGCAGGGGCGGTATGTTCACGCGGCGGCTCCCCTTTCCGCGTTGATTGTGGCGATCAATTCGACCTGCCCGCTCGTTTGCGTCTTGGAATAGATGTTGCTCAGATGACTGCGGACCGTGGCCATCGAGATCCCAAGGATCTCCGCGATGCTCTTGGCCTTCTCGCCCGCCAGCAGCAAATGACAAAGGCGCTGCTCCGCACGGCTCAATCGGCACGGGTTCTGTTCGCCCAGAATACCGGTGCGCGGCCCGTCGATCCGGCGCGCGCGAGAGCGCGACTGCGCGCCAATCAGACCCGATACAAGCCCGGGGCTTCGTACCCCCCATGCATCCGCGAGCGCCTGTGTAATGATATTGACCGGTAATTCCGGATGGACCTTCGGAGCAATCTCGAAAAGCATGTCGAACCCGTCGATCCGATCCTCACCGGCTTCGAGAATGACGGTAACAACCGTAATTACTGCAGGTTCGCGCCGCATCTGTTCTGCCACCTGCGAGCGATCAAAACCGACGTCATGCTTTAATTCGGAGAACCGCCAAATTGATCCTGGCAGTAATTCGGATAGATCACGTGTATCGCGCAAATAGCGCAGTGTGGCACCGCTGATCCTCATATCGGTGCTGTGGGCCAGAGGATGCGTAGCACTCGCAACGGTTTGGACACGGTCCTGGCTGAGCCGCGACACTCCGACGTACGCGGCCTGGGTCTGACGCATCAACACCTTTACGACATCGTCCAACGCAAAACGCCCGTGCAGGGCCGCGTTCCAATCCGTGATCAACGCGAAACTGCGCGCGATCCGGTGCTGAAGGTCGCTGGCACCCGAAAAGGGCAGAACCTGTGAACGATCCAAAGCGTGTGAACGCATTTGAGCAAGTACTCCTAAGTAACATCTTGTGAGGCAAAATTATTAGCAGACCGTTATGCGGTGTCGCGCCGCAGGTTGAGAGCGGTGCAATTCGGGTGATGGCTGCGACAAAAATACGTTGATCTATCAACAGGGTGCAACCCCAAACCAGCCGCCGATCCCCCTGTTTGTGGCGATTCCGCCCGCACGATGCCCCGAAATGGTCCCATTGGCTCATTCAACTGAACGATGTGGATTGGTCGAATGAATAATAAATTGAACGTATCGGCGGCTCTTCGAACGGGCGCCATGTAATCAAATGGCGCGGTACGCGCTTCCAATACGCAGTTCAAGGAACACCTGAAATGACACTGATCAAAAGAACATTCGCCCGCCTGTGCAGCAGCGAAGAAGGCGCGACCCTTGTGGAATACGGCATCGCGCTCGGCATAGCGGTTACCGTCGGCGCAGGCGCGTTGCTGACCATGGGCGGAAACGTCAACAGCACGATGGGCGATGCGAACGCGGTATTCGACTCGATCGGCGAAGGCAACGACACCGAGGATTCCGGCACCTGAGCTCCAAATCACTACCGCACGAATGAACCCCGCCGCGCATCGCTACGGTGCGGCGGGGTTCTTGGTTCCTACTTGTAAAGGTTCGCCTCAGAATGACGCCTTCCGAACATCTCAACGGCTACACCCGCGACGAGCGCGGCAGCATGCTGGTGTTCTGGGCATTCTCGCTGGTGGCGTTTCTGGGCCTGATGGCCCTAATTTTCGATGTCGGACGGCTCGGCACTACGCAATCGGAGCTGCAATCCTTCGCCGACAGCGTGGCCCTCGCATCCGCTGCGGAACTGGACGGCCGCACCGATGCCATCGACCGCGCACAAAACGCCGCACGCCTTCTCATCACCGACAGCCAGACTTTTACAACCAGGTCAAAGACGCTGACCGGGGCCGACGTGACCCTGACGTTCTACCGCCCGAATGCCGAAGGCCGATTTCTTCGCACCCCCGCCCTCCGAACCACCCAGCCGCGCGCGGCGCGTTTCGTCGATGTGGCCGTTGTGGACAGCCACGTACCTTTGGGCTTCGGCGCGATCTTCCGCGACGCGGACATCAACACGCGCGCCTCGGCCCGCGCCACCGGGACGTTCGAGCTTGAAGCCTGCAACGTCGCGCCGGTCGCAATGTGTGCGCCGACCATTGGCCTCGATGCGGATGCCGCCATCGGCAGTACGCTGCAACTCGATGCCTCGGTCAATGTGAACAACCTGCTGCCCGGCAACATTAGCGTCGTGAACAATCTGACGGATGCGCTCGACGGGCTCAGCATCTGCGCCGGGCTTCTGGGCGATGCACTCAATGCCTGCCTGATCGCGTCGCGCACCCCCGAAACCGCCTGTACCGGGCGCGGGGGTCTTGAAATTTCCGTTGGGCTCGACGGTGACGGCGTGATGCAGGCGGTCAACACCCGCTTTGGCGAAGCTGTCGGTGCTGCTTCTGGCCTTGTCGGCGACGCCTTCGCCGCGGCCCCCTCGATCTTTGCCGGGCGCCTTGACGGCGCGGGCCTGTGCCAACCAGACGCAGGCGGTCCCGTAGCCCTGCCCTCCGACGATTGCTTTGACGGCGGCGGTTGCACGGTGCAGGGAAACGGCGACTGGGAAACCGGACGACTTGCCTACATCAACGCCCATTTCGACGGCACTGATCCTTTCCCCGAAGCACGGACACGTTTTGACTTCTATCGCGCCGAGCTGGCCGCCAGCGGCGAGATCAGCACCGGCAGCGGTGGCGGCGACGGCTTGATCGGTGGGCTTCTGGGCACCGTAACGGACACGGTGAACCAGCTTACAGGACGCCTGTGCGCACCTCTATCCGGTTTGGGCGCGGGCGCGGCACTCGACCCGGAACGCCGGCTGATGGTGATCGCCGCCATTGATTGTCTGAACGTCGACGTACAGGCTGGTGTCAGCGCCCCCGTCATCCAGTATTTCGAGGCCTTCGCCCTCGGCCCCGCCGCCGATGGCAAGCTGAATGTCGAAGTGACCGCCTGTCTCGGCAGTGGCTGTCGCACCGGCGACGGGCGCGGCGCCCTCGATACCGTGGTGCGCGATGTCGTGCGGCTGGTCGAATGAGAACCGCGCCCCGCCTCTCTCGCTTTCACCGCGCCGAAGATGGCGCGGCGCTGGTCGAATTCGCGCTGTTGCTGCCGATCTTCATGTTGTTCATCGGCCTCGCGGTCGAGGGCGGACGCACCTTTTGGGCATACCAGACCACAATCACCGGCGTGCGCGACGCCACACGTTATCTGGGCCGGGTCGTCGAAAGCGACGCCTGTACCACTGGCGCTTCCACGACCCGTTGGGATACCAGGCTTGCGCAGATCGTGCGCACCGATCTCGACGGCGACACGCTGCTGCCCGCCGCTGTCGACATCGACAGCGTTACCTCCTCTCTCGATTGCATCGGCGGCGCATACCGTGGCGGCGCGGCCCCCGTGGCGACGGTGACGGCGACCCTGCGCATCCGCTACCCGTTCAGCGGTCTGATGCGGCTGGGCGGGATCGACGTCGACACGGTGACCACGACGGTCTCAGACAGCACGCGGATCATCGGATGATGCGCGCCCTAGGCCCCTGGTTGTCCCCTTTCGTCCGCAACGAAGCGGGCGCGGCACTGGTGGAATTTGCCATCGTGGCGGCGCTGTTCTTCCTGCTGCTGTTCGGTGTCATTGATTTCGCGCGCCTCGGTTTCTCAGCCGTCTGGGCGGAGAAGGCGACCGAACAGGCCGTGCGCATGGCGACGGTACGCCCTGCCGTTTGTCCGGATGTGCCGCGCGTGAACAGGCGCGGTCTGATCGGAACGCTGTCAATCGACATCCCCAACGGCACCCGCTGTACCGACCGCAGCGGCCTGTGCCATGCGCCAGATACCGTCAGCTGCACAGGCTCTCTTGATCACCCGACGTCCGCCGCGATCTGGGCACGGGTGGCGCCAATCATGCCGCACGGGACAGGGCCGGAAAATCTGCGGTTCTCGTACAGCTACGATCCCGCGCTCAACCGGGTCGGGGCGCCCTACGCACCTATCGTCACGGTCGAGCTGACCAACGTCCGCTTTGATTTCGTCTCGCCGCTCGGCGGCCTTGCCCGCGCTGCCGGTGGCGCGGGCGGCCGCCTCGGAAACAGCTTTGCTTTCGCCTCGATGAGCGCTTCGCTCCCGTCCGAGACTATCCACTAGGAGATCCGCTATGACACTTGCCCACCATGATATCGAGCGCCAGGTTGCCGATGCCGTGCCCGGCTGCGGGCAGATGGCCCGCGTGCTTGTCGTCGCGACCAACCCGGCCATCGCGCGCGCGATGACACAGGAGATGGCGCAGGACACTGGCGTCTGCGGCCTATCGGAAAACGCTACCCTCGCGGAGGCGCTTGTGCGCAATCGCTACGACTGGTCCACGCTTGATTTTGTCGTGTTCGAGATCAGCGAAAGCCCCACAACCGATCTGGACGCAGTCACCGAACTTCTCGCGCGCCAGGACGCGACGCTGCACTGCGTGGCAGTGTCGTCCAAACAGCTTTCCGACGCATGGGCGGACCGGTTTAGAGAAGCGGGCGTCGCCGACATCCTTACCGTACCCGATGCCGATGCCGATGCCGATGCCGATGCCGATGCCGATGCCGATGCCGATGCCGATGCCGAAAACATGTTCGCCGATCCCCCCGAAACGCAAGCCTCCGATCTGCCCGCCCCGTCACACGCGGACGCGCCGTCCAACGGCGCACCGGTCCCGACAGATGCGCGCACCGCACGCGGCCGCACGACAGCTGCGCAGGGTCAGATCACGGTTGTAATGCGCGCGCGCGGGGGCGCCGGGGCGACCACTCTTGCGGTCAACCTTGCCGTGGCGCAGGCAGGCCGCGCGCCCGAAGGAACCACCGCCCTTGTCGATCTCGACATTCAAAGCGGTGCCGTGGCGATGTGCATGGATCTGCCCGACAGCGCCGAGGCCAGCGCGTTTCTCAAAGGCGCCAAAACCGCGTCGCGCGACTTTCTCGACACGGCGATGGTTCCACACCAAAGCGGCGTCGACGTATTGACCGCCCCCGACATCTTCGCCCCGCTCGGCGCTTTGAATGCGATATCTCTTGCGGCACTCATCGACGCGCTCAAAGCCCGATACGACCATATCGTCCTCGACATGCCACAGGCGATAGACGCGTGGATCACCCCCGTCCTCGACAAAGCAGACCGCGTTCTGATCGTTACCGACACCAGCCTTCCGGCAGTCAAACGCACGCGCCGCCTGATGGATCTGATCGCCGAAGAACACATGACTCTGCCCGTGGATGTTGCCGTCAATCAGCAGAAAAAGCCGATGTTCATGAGTGCTGCCCTGCGCGAATGCGAAACGCTGATCGGGCGACCTTTCACGCACTGGATCCCCATGGACGCAAAAACCGCCCGCCGCGCCTCCGATCTAGGCGTCCCGTTGCAACAATGCGCGAAACGCTCTGGCATGGCGCGTGCCATTGCACGGTTGAGCGAAACGATCTTTTCCGCACCGCGGGCCAGCTGACAGCCCCGTGCGCGCACCCGGCCAAAGGAGACCCGAGATGTTCAAAGCGTTCAATCAATCCCGCCCCGATGCGCCCACGCAAGCCCGGCCTGCTGCGCCATCCGTTCCGCCGCCGACAACGGCGGAACCTGCGCGGAAACCGGTCGCGCCAACACCCGCACCCCCGCACAACCCGCTCGCGCGTCCCGCCGGATCGCAGACCGCGCTGAAAAGCGCACTGCATGAACTGGTGCTCGACAAGCTCAACCTAACCGTGCTCGACAAGGTCAGCCGCGATGACCTGCGCCGCGAAATTGCGAACCTCGCGGCGGACCACCTCAAATCCCAAAACCAGCTGATGCCCGGACCGGCTTTCAAGCAATTGATCGACGAGCTGCTCCACGAGGTTCTGGGCCTAGGCCCGCTGGAACCGCTGCTCGCCGACCCTTCGGTCAGCGACATTCTGGTCAACGGTACCGATACCGTCTTTGTTGAACGCGCGGGTCTGCTGGAACGCGCCGATATCTCGTTCCGCGACGAACGCCACCTGTTGCGGATCATCGACAAGATCGTATCCTCCGTCGGTCGGCGGATCGACGAAAGCCAACCCTGGGTCGACGCACGGCTTGAGGACGGCAGCCGTGTGAACGCGATCATCCGCCCCTGCGCCATCGACGGGCCCAGCCTGTCGATCCGCAAATTCTCGAAAACACCGCTGCGCATGGACAAACTGCTAGAGCACGGCGCGCTCAGCCGTCCGGCGGCGCTGTTTCTCGAGGCCGCCGTGAAGGGGCGGATGAACTGTCTGATTTCTGGCGGCACAGGATCGGGCAAGACGACGATGCTCAACGCGATGTCGGCCTTCATCGACCCGCGCCAGCGCATGGTCACCATCGAAGACGCCGCCGAGTTGCAGTTGCAGCAAGACCATGTCGTGCGATTGGAAACGCGCCCCTCCAACGCCGAAGGAAAGGGCGCGATCACCCAGCGCGATCTTCTGGTAAACGCGCTGCGGATGCGACCCGACCGGATCATGGTCGGAGAGGTGCGCGGCGCCGAGGCCTTCGACATGTTGCAGGCGATGAACACTGGCCACGACGGCTCGATGACCACGATTCACGCCAACACCGCCCGCGACGCGGTCAGCCGCCTTGAGCAGATGGTCACCATGGTCGGCAATGATTTCCCGATGCAGGCGGTCCGTTACCAGATCGCCGCCGGTCTCCAGATCGTACTGCAACTCAACCGCCTGTCCGACGGCAGCCGCCGGGTGATGAGCATTTCCGAGATCGTCGGGATCGAAGGCGATGTGATCATGATGCAGGATATCTTTGTTTTCAAGAAAATGGGCGTGGACGACGAAGGCCGCGTGCGGGGGCGCATGATGGCCACCGGCGTGCGGCCGAAATGCTTCGAGGCGCTAATGGCGTCCGGCGTACCGCTGGCCGCCGATGCCTTCGCTCCCGGTGAAAAGGCGGCATAGATGGACGCGACGCTCATGTTGATGGTGCTGTTCGGCCTGCTGGGATGTCTGCTTCTGGCGGTTGTTGCCGCGCGGCTGATCTTTGCGCCCGAAACGGTACAGGACCGCAAGCGTGCGGCACGATTACGCGCGCTGCGCCCCGAAGGGGCCGGTGCCGAGGCCGCTGCAATCGTCAAATCCAGCGCGCGTACGTCAAGCGGAAGAATCCTGCCCATCGTCGGGGATCTGCCGCTATTGCTGCGCCGCGCCAATCTGGAGGGACGCGGAATGGTGCTTGCGCTCGCGGCAGGGGTTGGCGGCGTGGTTCTCGCCGCCGGTGCAACGCTGATCCTGCCCCTCCCTCTTGCCCTGCCCGCTGGCCTCGTGACCTCCGCTGCGATTGTGCTGTGGATCATCAAACGCCGGCACGCCAAACGGATGGAGCTGCTGACCGCGCAGCTTCCCGATGCGCTGGACCTGATGATGCGCGGCCTGCGCGTGGGCCATCCGGTCAATGCCACCATCGCCAACGTCGGGCGCACGATGGCTGATCCCGTCGGCTCCGAGTTTCGCCTTCTGTCCGATCAGATCAGCCACGGAGACTACCTCGCGGACGCGTTTCGCGATTTCGCTGAACGGACCGGGCAGGAGGACGTCGAATACCTGTTCGTCTCGATCTCGATCCAGCACGGCACCGGCGGCAATCTTGCCGATATGCTGGGCACCCTGTCGAGAGTCGTGCGCGACCGCATCATCATGCGCCGCAAGGTCAGGGCAATCTCGTCCGAGGGGCGCATGTCGGCCTATGTGCTGTCGGGACTCCCGGTTCTGATCTACCTCGCCACATCGCTCACCTCGCCCGAATACTACGGCGACGTCAGCGACGATCCGCTCTACGCGCCCATCGCGTGGATCATCGTGGCGCTCGTCATCGGCAACTTCCTTGCGCTGCGCAAGCTCGTCAGTTTCAGGATCTAGGAGCGCGCAGATGTTCGATATCCCACTTTCCCGCGTTGCCTCCTCCGAGATGCTGATGCTTTCCTTCGCGGCGATCGCCACGGTGCTCTTGTTGATGGGTGCCGCCGGTCTCTACGCAATGCGCGACACGACGGCCGCCCGGATCCGCCGGGTGTCCGCCTCCATGAACAACCGCGACGCCGATCAGCCGACCCTGACCAAGGGCGACGAGCGCGCGCCCACCGGCTGGAAGAAAGCATTAATCCCCGAAGATCCCTCGGAGCGGATGCAGATCCGGTTCCAGCTTGGCAAACTGGGGTTCGAACGCCCGGACGTGGTCGAGCTGTTCTTTCTCATCCGTCTGTTGCTCGCCTTTGCCACGCCAGTGCTCGTGTTCGCCGGTGTCGCCTTGGCGCGCGCGCAGTTGCTGCCAGCGGGGATGGCGGACGCGATCCTCACGACCGCACCTTTGCGGCTGCTGCAAATCGCGGCAATCGGCGCGGGTGTGGGGTTCTACGGGCCGGGCTATTGGCTCAAAAGCCGGATCAAGGCCCGGCAACAGAAGATCCGCGAAGCGTTCCCGAACGCACTCGATCTGGTACAGATCTCGGTCGAGGCTGGCTTGGGCTTTGATGCGGCGATCACGCGGGTCGGCAAGGAACTGGGTCGGGTCGCCCCGGAAATCGCCTATGAATTCGTGCTGTTACAGATCGAGATCGGCGCCGGCCGCGACCGCGAGGCCGCACTTTTCGACATGGCAGACCGGATGGGCATCGACGAGGCTAAATCCTTTGCCCTCGTGATCGTGCAGTCGCTGCAATTCGGCACCAGCCTGACGAGTGCGCTCAGGACCTACGCCACTGAAATGCGCCAGTTGCGCGAGCTGAACGCGCAGGAGAAGGCGAACAAGCTGCCGGTGCAGATGTCGGGTGTGATGTCGGTGCTCATGCTGCCCGCCCTGTTCCTGATCACGCTGACGCCAATCATCATCCGCTACATGTCGATCTATTGATCGGGCGGGCCTTCACAACGCCCGAACGAGCAATCCCACGGACAGCACGATCACGAAAGCGCCCGCCGCGATTTCGATCACCGGCACGATCCACACCAGCGACCGCGCCCCCGCAACACTGCGCAAGACCCCGCCGCGAAAACCGCTGGCCGCGATACCGACTGCGACCGTGACAGACGCGGTGCCCAGCGCCATCGCGAAGGCACCCGCGATGCCCGCCGCCGCAATGCCCATCTGCCACGTGATCAACAACACGAACAGCGCCCCGGTGCAGGGGCGCACGGCGATGCCCCCGATCAGCAGCAACGCTTCGCGCAGGCTGGTGGCGGCCCCTGCTTCCTCCAGCGAGGGGCCGTGGCTGTGCCCGCAGCTGCTGCACGCAGCACCATCACCGGTATGCGCATGGTCATGGGGCGCGCGCGCCTGCCACAGATGCCGCGCGCCGCGCAGCAAAAGCCACCCGCCGATACCCGCGATCAACGCATAGCTCAGCGGGGCCAGTGTCCGTTCCGCCGCACCGATCATCGCATCGCGGGTCAGCCCCAGCAGCCAGATGCCCGCATAGGCCAGCACGACCGCCGTGACCGCCTGTCCTAGGCTTGACAGCAGCGCGATCAGCGACAGCCGCAGCATCGGCACCGCCCGCGCCACGCCGTAGCCGCCCACCAAAAGCTTGCCATGCCCCGGCCCGATGGCGTGGAAAAACCCGTAGGCGAAACAGCTTGTCATCAACGCGGCATAAGCCCCCGGCTCGCCCCCGCGCAGGGCCCGCAGGGTCCGCGCGATGCCGTTCTGAAACGCGCGTTGCCACTCGGCAGCCCAGACCGCCAGCGCATCGAACCCGCCGCCAAGCCACAGCCAACCCAACGCCACAACGGCGAGCAGCACCGCAATGCTCAGAGCGCGGCGCATGTGATCCGTACGTCCGTGGCAAACCGCGCACCGATATCGCCATAGCCTTCATCGGCAAGGTCGATATCTTCGGGGATCTGGCTCAGCTCCGCCTTGGTCATCGCCAGCGCGCCGTCCATGTCCGGCATCTCCTGCAGGATATCACAGCCTGTTCGCCCCTCGACGGTTACAGGGCGTTCGACGTCGTAGGCGGTGTAGTAGCTGCCGTCGTAGGGCCGCAGGCTCAGCGTGCCATCCATTACCGGCGCGCCGTTGACCGCGCGGACATGGGTCGTGATCACCCGCCCATCGTCCAGCGTCGCCGTCGGGGCGGACGGACCGGACAGATCCAGTCGCGCGCCGTTCAGCGCGGCCACCAGATCCCCGTTGTATCCCTCGATCCACTGCATGTCGAAACCGGTCAGCCTGGCCTTGTCTTCCGCGGTCAGAACACCGTTGTAATCCGCATCTATCCCCAGATCCTCGGTCACCAGCAGCGAATACAGATCGTCGTATTCCCATGTCACCTCGACATGGGTCAGACGGTTCTGTTCGTCGATCAGAACCTTCAGTCCGGTGTTGATGAAAATGTGCGGATGCGCAGCCAGCGGGGCCGCAAGGGTGATCAAGGCAAGGGCCAGCGGAAATCTCATGGCGCGCACTTTATGCGCGTGTGCGCATGCGTTCAATCGCTCACTCAGCCGCTACGGCAGAAATCAGCGCACCCAACCGCGCGATGCCCGCGTCGATCGTCGCCTCGTCGGTGCTGCTGAAACTCAGGCGAATGGTGTTGGCCCCCGATCCATCCGCGAAAAACGCATGTCCCGGCACGAACGCCACCCGCTCTGTCCGGAGAGAGCGCGCCAGAAGATCGTCACCGCGTATCCCGTCCGGCAGCGTGAGCCACACGAACATCCCGCCCTCGGGCCGGGTCCAGCTGACACCTTCGGGCATTTGCGCCTCAAGGGCGGCCAGCATCCGGTCACGCCGCGCACGGTAGGCGGTCTTGATCTTGTCCACATGTACGTCGAACTGCGCCTCCGCCACCGTGGCGATCGCCATCTGGTTGATTGTTGAGCTGTGCAGATCCGCCGCCTGTTTGAGCAGCACAAGCTGGCTGATCACCTCGCGGGCGCCACACACCCAGCCGACCCGCAGGCCCGGTGCCAGCGTTTTGGAAAAGCTCCCGCAATAGAGCGTACGACAGGCGTCGATATCCCCCTTGCGCGCAATTTCGCGTGCAAGCACCGGTGCCAGCGGCTCCCCCTCGTAGCGCAGCGATTGATAGGCGGCGTCCTCGATCACCGCCATGTCCAGCGCATCGGCAAGGTCAATGACCCGCTCGCGCATTCCCGCGCCCAGCGTCTTGCCGGTCGGGTTCGCAAAGTCCACGGACATATAGGCGAATTTCACCCGGCCCGCGCCCGCTGCTTCGGCGTAATCCTGCGCCGAGCGGTTGGTTTCGGGGTCCAGCCGATCATAGCGCGGCTCGTAGGCGTTGAACGCACCCAACGCGCCCAGATAGGTGGGCCAGCCGACCAACGCCGTGTCGCCGGGGCTCAGCAACAGCTTGCCCAGGTAATCGAGCGCCTGTTGCGACCCGGAGGTGATCAGGACGTTGTCGCGCGTACACGGGATTTCCAGCCGCGCCATTTCCGTAACGATCCAGTCACGCAGCGGGCCGTATCCTTCGGACACCGAATACTGAAGCGCCGTCGCCTGTTTCTCTGGCGACAGCGCCTGCGCAAAGGCCTCCTGAAACGCCTGCACCGGGAACAGATCGGGGTCGGGAATACCACCGGCGAACGAAATGATGTCGGGCTGGTCCAGCAGCTTGAGAAGTTCGCGAATTTCGCTCGCCTTCATGCGGTCGTTGCGTGACGCGAAAATACCGTGCCAATCCATCTGTCCCTCCCCGAACACCGTGTCGCCGGAACCTGAACATGGATTTGCGAATTAGGTCAATGCCTTTTACCTATACATCTAAACCGGACCTGTCGAAAACCATCGACTCTCAGGTTTCCAGATAGGCCAGCAATCGGTTTTCCGATGCCCGCAAACCCGATTTACCGGCATCCGGACCTTCCAACCGGTCGGATCCCGCAAGGTCGATCACGGCCGGATGGATATAGCTGTTTCGGGCCACTGTCGCCGTGTTGGACAGCCGCGCCGACGCCGCGTCCGCCATAGCCTTGATCGTGGCACCGCCCTTCTCGGCGACCTCAAACGCCGCGACCGTCCCGGCCCAGGTTCGAAAGGTCTTCGCGGTGATGCCGCTCTCGCCCACCGCATCTGCGATATAGGTGTTAAGCGCGGATGATCCCAGAGACTGCGGCTCCCCGTTCTCGTCAACCCACGCCAGCACCTGCGCACCGGGCAGATCACCGATCTTGTGCAGCACCCGGCCCAACGTGCGGTCGCGCAGACGGCGGCGTACTTTCTTGCCGCCCTTCGCGGTATAGCGCAGCATGATCCCCTCGTTGTCGAGCGTGATATGGTTTCGCCGCAAAGTGACCGCGCCGTAGCTGCCGTTTTCACGGGTGTAGTCGTTGCTGCCCACCCGCATCGACGTCCGGTCGATCAGGGTGACTGCGGCGGCCAACGCGAAGATCCGCGCGCCCGCCTCCTCTTCCAGATCGCGGCTGACGCGCGCGCGCAGACGGGGCAACAGATGTGCAAAAGGGACAAGCCCGTCAAACTTGGTACGCGCCTGCTCTGCCGCCCATTCATCGTGATACCGGTACTGCTTGCGCGCCCGTGCATCACGTCCCGTCGCTTGCAGGTGACCGTTCGGTACTGGACACATCCACACGTTCTCGTAGGCGGGCGGTACGGCCAAAGTCTCCAACCGTGTCCGCTCGGCACCGCGCGCGATGGTGGTCCCGTCGACGCCAAGATAGGTGAACCCGCGCCCGTGCCGCTTGCGCCGGATGCCGGGCTGGTCGTCTGAATAATATATCAGATCCCCGCTCACGCGGCGCGCACCTCCGAGCTGAGCTTGAGCACCTCGTCGCCGTCTTCCTGTTCGATGAACAGGGCCGGATCGTCACCCGATCCATCGCGGGTCACTTCGGTTCCCTTGATCTTGCGCGTGATTTTCTGGGTATAGGTCTTTTGCACGGTGCCTGTCGCGGTGCCGTCGCCCCAGTCCCATTCGACTTTGTCGCCTTCGGAATGTGCCATACTGATTTCTCCTCCTGTGCGCGGACAAACCAAATCGTGCAGCGGTTGGTTCCCTTAAACCCGCCAGCGCAGGATGCGGCGTTCCAGCACACCGATGATGCCGCTTACCAGCACGCCCATCACCGACAGGATCACCACACCGGCGAACAGCCGCTCCAGATCATAAAGGCTCCCCGCTTCGAGGATGTAGGCCCCCACCCCGTATTCCGCGCCCAGCATTTCGGCGGCGACCAGCAGGATGATGGCGATGGTCAGCGAAATGCGCAAACCAGACAGGATGCCCGGCATCGCGCCGGGCAGCACGATCTTGCGCACGATCGACCACCACGACAGGCCGAAACTTTGCCCCATCCGGATCAGCGTCCGGTCAACGTTGTCCACCGCCGCATAGGTCGCCACCACCGTCGGCGTGAAGGTGCCAAACGCGATCAGGGCGTATTTGCTCGCTTCGTCAATGCCGAACCAGATCACAAAGAGCGGCAGCAGCGCGATCTTGGGGATCGGGAACAGCGCCGCCACCAACGGCACCAGCCCCGCCCGCACATAGGCGAACAGTCCGATCATCACCCCCACGGAGATGCCCAGAGCCGCCCCCAGAATTGCGCCGACCGCCAGCCGCGACAGCGACGGCAGCAGATGCCTGAACAACAACCCCGAGTCCCAAAGCTCGCCAAAGGTCGCCAGCACGTCCGATGGGCGCGGCAGCGTCAGCGACGAGATCCAGCCCGCGCGCGTGCCCCATTCGGCCAACACGATCAGCACGACGAACACCGCGATTCCCAGACCCCGCACCCGGACCGGTGCGAACCCCCCGCCGCGAAAAGGAACCCGCTCAGACATGGACCAGCTCCGCATCTGCCGCCGCCGCCTCGTCGCGCATCAACCCCCACAGATACGCCTGTTGCGCGTCCAGCGCGGCGTCGCCGTGGCGGCGCTCGGGCAGCGGCGCGTCAATCTCGACGATCTCCGATATCTGCCCCGGCCGGCGCGACAGCACCACGATCCGGTGGCCCAGGCGCACCGCCTCCGCCAGATTGTGCGTCACATAGACAGCGGTGAAAGGTGTCCGCGTCCACAGCCCCACCAAATCGTCCATCAGCAACTCGCGCGTCTGACTGTCGAGCGCGCTCAGCGGCTCGTCCATCAGCATTACCGCCGGATTGACCGCCAGCGCCCGCGCGATGGCGACCCGCTGTTTCATGCCGCCCGACAACTGCTTGGGCAGCGCGCTCGCGAAATCCGTCAGCCGCGTCCGCTCCAGCACATCGGCGATGATCTGCGCCTGCCGCGCGCCAAGGCGATGATCCTCCAGCACCAGCGCCACATTGCCCGCCACAGTGCGCCACGGCAGCAGTGCGAAGTCCTGGAATATGTAGGTGAGCGCATTCAGGCACCCTTCGGGCGGGCTTCCAACCTGCACGACGTCGCCGTGCGTGGGCCGCTCCAACCCGCCAAGCAGCCGCAACAGCGTGGATTTGCCACAGCCTGATGGTCCAACGATACAAGTGATCCGGCCTGTCGGAATATCCAGCGTCACATCGCGCAGAACGTCGCGGTCACCATAGCGGTGCGTGACCTCTTGCAGCTTCAGATCCATCGCTCTCTCCCATGAAAAAGGCCGGACACGCGGCCCGGCCCCTGCCCGCCTGTCGCGCGGTTTACGCGCCTGCTGTCTCCACATACGAGGTGTCGATCAGCGCGTCGAGCGGGATATCCGCATCCACCAACCCCTCGGACTGGAACCACTCAAGCTGGTCGCGCACGGACGCTACATTCATCGCCGCCCCCTCGTTTATCCGCATGGTGCCGTTGATGATCGACGGTGCCGCCTTTTCCAGAGGCCGGTCGGTGTAGACATATTTGTGCAGCAGCGCGACCATCTCGTTCACGCCTTCCTCGCCGCCGCTGCGCGCGATCATCGCGGCGTTGTAATCGGCCACCCCCTTGGAATAGGCCGCCAGATAATCCTGCGTCATCTGTTTTTCCTCGCCCGCGTTGACGGTCGAGGTGAACACCGTCGTTACCTGATAATCTGGCAGGTAATCCGACACGTTGCCGATCATGTGAACGGCCCCCGATCCGGACAGCGGTTTGGCGATATGCGGCACGATGGACCACGCGTCTATCTGCCCCGACTTCAGTGCACCGATGATCGCGCCGACCTTTTGCAGCGGCTTGAACGACAGGCTGATGCCTTCCGCCGCCGCCATCTTGGACCCCATGTAATGAAACGACGACCCCGCCTGCGTCACGCCAAAGGACTTCCCGTCCAGCATGCCGGGTTCCGTGATCCCCGCTTGAAACGCCGCGTCCGAGACGAGGAACTTTTGACCGTCAATGCCCGGCTCTTCCTGCAACGCGCCGCCGATCACCTTGATCGCGCCCTTGTCGGCCAGCGATACCAGGCCACCTGAAATCGCCGTCACGGCATAATCCACATCCCCCGACGCGATGGCCACCGCCATCGGCTGCGCCGCCTGGAAAAACCGCAGATCAACATCTAGGCCCGCGTCTTTGAAATACCCCCGCTCGGCGGCGACGAAGGTGCCCGCGTGACTGGTGAACGGCAGCGCGCCCAGCGTGATCTTGCGCCCCTGCGCTATGGCGGGCGCGGCCAACCCGAGGGCGGCGGCGGATGCGGCAAGACCGCCAAGGGTCTGGCGACGTGTCAAATGGCTCATGGTGGTTCCTCCCGGGAAATATCTGGCGCAAACTTGGCCCCTCCGGGTGCGCGGAGTCAAGCGCCCGTGCCGGCCCGCGATTGCACGCCGCCCGCACAGCCGCTATGACCCGCCCCAACAGTGCTTTTGCCAAAGGTGGCCCCCATGAGTTTCGACCGTTCGATCAAGATCGCCCCGTCCATCCTTGCGTCCGACTTTGCCAACTTCGGCGCGGAATGCGCCGCGGTCGAGGCGCAGGGCGCCGACTGGATCCATGTCGATGTGATGGACGGTCATTTTGTCCCCAACATCACCTTCGGCCCCGCAACCTGCGCCGCGATCCGACCCCACATCAAGGGTGTGATGGACGTGCATCTGATGATCTCGCCCGTCGACAGCTATATCGACGCTTTCGCCGGTGCCGGTGCCGACATCCTGACCGCCCATGTGGAGGCCGGCCCGCACATCCACCGCACCCTGCAGGCGATCCGCGCGAGCGGGTGCAAAGCGGGCGTCGCGCTCAACCCCGGCACCCCGGCGTCCGCTGTCGCGCATCTCTTGGATCTGACGGATCTGATCTGCGTCATGACGGTCAACCCCGGCTTCGGCGGCCAGAAATTCATCGACATGAGCGCCAAGATCCAAGAATTGCGCAGCATGATCGGCGACAGGCCCGTCCACATCGAAATCGACGGCGGCGTCGATCCGGTGACAGCACCGATGGTCGCGCAGGCTGGCGCTGATGTGCTGGTTGCTGGCTCGGCGGTGTTCAAGGGAGGATCGGTTTCCGATCCGGCCCCTTACGGCGAAAACATCCGCGCGATCCGCGCCGCCGCCGAAGGCGTCTACGTCTGAACCCGTTAACCTGTTGTTAATGCAAACCTTTCGCGCGCGAAACATTGCCGCGCGCGACATGCCACCACAGTCACGGCAGGTCGCCGCCCAGAACCGCAATCATCTTGTGCTTGAGCAGTTTTCCCGTCGGTGCCGCCGGCAGCTCCGTCGCCAAGATGATATGCTTGGGGCGCTTGTACCCCGCCAGCCGTTCCTTCACGAAGGCGCGCAGATCCTCGACGCGCGGGCGGTCCTCATCGGCGACCTGCACGAACGCCAGCACTTCTTCGTCGCCGTCCTTGGTCCGGCCCACAACGGCGGACTGGATCACCTGCGGATGGTCGTTCAGCGCCGCTTCGACCTCGGGCGGGTAGACGTTGAAGCCGCCGTGAATAATCAGCTCCTTGGTCCGGCCAAGGATGTACAGTCGGCCTTCGTCGTCCAGCTTACCCAGATCGCCGGTGCGCAGCCAGCCATCGGCATCAAGCGCCTTGGCCGTTTCCGCGGCGTTGCGATAGTAGCCCTTCATCACATGCGCGCCGCGCACCAGCACCTCACCCTCGCCCGCGCCGTTGCCACCGGGTGCCGCATCGTCTATGCGCACTTGCGTCCCCGGCGTGATCGGTCCGACTGAAACATCCGGATCGCCGATCTCGTTGCGGGTCGCGGACGCGCCCGAGGAGGTCTCGGTCATGCCAAATCCGTTCTGCAACGGCAGCTCGTAAAAGCTTTCCGCCTTGCGCTTCCACGCCGGGTCCAGCGGCGCACCGCCCGACGAGACATAGCGCAGCTTTGGAGCACCCAGCCGGGTCATACCCTTTTCCTTGGTAAACTGCATCACCAGCGCGTGCATCTGCGGCACCGCCGGAATGATCGTGACGCCGTCCATCGCCGCATCAAACAACTTCTGCGCCGAGAACCGCGCTTCAATCCGGACATGCGCGCCGCTGAAACACGCGCCCGTCAGCACGGAGACAAGGCCGAACACATGGCTCATCGGCAGCACGCCGTAAACCACGTCATCCGACGTCATCTCGCGCAGGCCTGACGAGGCTTGCGCACCGAAGCGCATGTTTCCGTGCGTCAGCATCACACCTTTGGGATCGCCGGTGGTCCCGGTGGTATAAAGCAGGACGGCCACGTCCTCCAGCTGCGGGTCGGGGTCCGACTCCCGTCGCGCCAGCAACAGCGTGCCGAACGCGCCGGTGATCTCGGTGCCGCCCAACCGCTCGCCATGGGTCTTCGCATCGCCCGAGACATGCGCCGTTGCCACGACAGCGGCGGGGGTGGCGTGGCGGATCACCTTGTCCACCTCGCCGTCAGTCTGGCGCGCGTTGAACGGGATCACCACCGCACCGATCTTCCAGCCTGCGTGCAGCGTTGCCACCGCAGCGGCGCAGTTCTCGACGAGCAGCAACACGCGGTCGGTCGCAACCACGCCCGCCGCCGTCAGCTCAGACGCCAGATCGTCGCTGGCGCGGTCGAGATCCGCGTAGGTCCAGGCGGCACCGCTTGAATCGCTCACCGCCATGTTGTCGGGTGCGCGGTCCACCTGCGCCGTCAAAAAATCCACTACCCGAGCCATGCCGGTCTCCTCCCTTTTCGCACGTCGCCTCTGCGGTCTCAGCCGTAGTCGGGCGCGCGTTTTTCCAAGAATGCCGCGATGCCTTCGGCGGCTTCCGGCGCACCGGTGGCAAAACCCATGGCGTCGCGTTCGATGTCAAGCTGGTCCGCCTCGCTCAGATCATAGGCATTGCTTACCATCGACCGGATCGCGGCTTGTGCGGCGCGCGGTCCCTTGGCCAGCCGGTCGGCGTATGCCGTCGCCGCCGCCATCGCACCGCCCGTATCGGCAAGCGTGTTGACCGCGCCCAGTTCGTACATCCGCTCGGCCAGCACCGGCTGGGCCAGCAGGCACATCTCCATTGCGACCTGACGCGGCACGCAGCGCGCCAGATGTGCCGTCAGGCCACCGTCGGGCACCAGACCGGCCTTGACGTAAGCGGCGACAAATTTCGCGCCCTTTGCGGCGACCAGAATGTCGCAGGCCAGCGCAAAGCTCAGCCCCGCCCCCGCCGCACCGCCTTCGACGGCGGCGATGATCGGTACCGGACAGGCGCGCATCGCGCGGATGATATCGTGCAGACCTTCGATGCCCTGACGGCGTTCTTCCTCCGGCATCCCCTGCCGGGTGATCAGAACGGTCAGATCCCCGCCCGCACAGAAAAACGGCCCCTCGGAGGTAAGGATAACCGAGCGGATGCGCGGCTCCTGCGCCTTCTCCATCGCTTCCAGAATGCAGGTATAAAGCTCGGGCGACAGCGCGCCCCGCTTCTCGGTGTTGCCGTTCCATATGATCAGGCGGTCACCCGCGTCTTCCAGCCGTGCGCTCATGTCAGTTTCTCCTGTGGGACGCGTTTGAACACGCCTGTCGATGTGGCCACCAGCGTGCCGTCCGCGTGGCGCAGTTCTGCGGCAATGAACAGCAGGCTGCGTCCGCCGCCGGTCACGGTGCCCGTTGCAGTCATCCGTCCGGGTCGCCCCGATCCGACGAATTGGGTGTTCATCGAAACGGTCAGAAACGGTGCCTTGCCGGTGCGGTCCACGGTCAGCGATCCGGTGGTGCCCGACGCGTTGTCGAGCAGCGTTACGGCAATCCCGCCATGCAAGGCCCCGTGCCGGTTAAGATGGGTTTCGTTCACATCAAGATGGCATCGCCCGTGCGGCGGATCGTTCACGTCCACGATATAGCCGACCAGCCGTTGTGTACCGGTCTCATTGAAAATGAGACCGGCGTTTTCTTCTTCAAGCTGCTGCGAGGTCAATGAACCGCTCCAGATGGTGATCGACGTCGCCAAAGCGGTGGTCGGCCATCACGATACGTTTGGCGATATGCGCCAGTTCATATTCCTGCGTCATGGCGATGCCGCCATGCATCTGGATCGACTCTTCGGCGACCAGACGACCGGCACGACCGATCAGGTTCTTGGTGCCGGAGATGTTCATTTCCCGCACCGTGCGCTCGCTTTCCAGATTGCCGGCAGCAAGGATCACCGAAGACCGCGCCTGCTCCATCTCGATGAGCAGATCGGCCATCCGGTGCGCCAGCGCCTGGAAGGTGCCGATGGGGCGACCGAACTGCTTGCGCTGGCCCAGATAGTCCTTGGTCAGGCTGCAGGCGGTCTCCATTGCGCCCAGCGTCTCAGCCGTCTGCGCGACGTTGGCAGCGGCGATGCGCGCCTCGATCGCGGCGGATGCCTTGCCCGCGGCGCCCAGACGGGCGGAGGCGGGAACGGTGACATCGTCCAGAGTCACTTCCGCCGCACGGCCCCCGGCCAGCAGCGCATAGCCCTGCATGGTCAGCCCCTTCGCGTCCTTAGGCACGAGGAACAGTGAGATACCGTCCGCATCACCCACCTCACCGCTTTCGCGCGCGGAGACGACCAGCATGTCGGCGGCTTCGGCGTTGACGACCACGGCCTTGCGCCCGCTCAGCACGATGTCATCGCCTTTTTCGGTGGCCGAGGTGCTGACACGGTCGAGATCATAGCGGCTGCTTGGCTCGCCGTGGGCGAAGGCCAGTTGCAGACCGCCGCCGATGATCGTTTCGACGTGCGCCGTTTGTTCATCGTTGCCCAGATCGGCGATCAGGCCACCGGCCAGAACGGCGGTATCCAGAAACGGCTCGACCACACCGGCGCGGCCCAGTTCTTCGAAGACGACCGCAATGTCGAACCCCTTGCCGCCAAAGCCGCCGTGCTCTTCGCTGAACAGCGCGCCGATCACGCCCAGTTCGGCCAGTTCGGACCAGATATCGGGCGACATGCCGCTGTCGGATTCAAGGATGGCGTTGCGCGTCGCGGTGTCGTAGCGGTCGCGCAGGAAACGCCGGAGTGTGTCCTGCAACATCTGACGTTCTTCTGTCAGTTCAAAGTTCATGGCTATCAGCCTCCCATCGTCATTTTGGCAATGATGCCGCGCTGGATTTCGTTGGATCCCCCGAAAATCGACAGCTTGCGGTTGTTGAAATATTGCGCGGCCACAGGACCGGCGGCCAGCGGATCGGGCAGCGCCTCGTTCGAGCCTTCGAGTGCCTCGGACGCGAACGGCATCGCGTAGACGCCAGCGGCGCGGCGGGCCAGATCGTTGATCTCCTGGCGGATAATCGTGCCCTTGACCTTGAGCATGGAGGATTCCACGCCCGGGGCCGTTCCCGACGCCGCCTTGGAGACGATGCGCAGGTTGGTCGTGGACATCGCCATCAGGTCGATTTCCACCTGTGCGACACGCGCGGCAAAATGCGGGTTCTGCATCAATGGCTTGCCACCCGCCATTTCGGCCTTGGCGATGCGCTTGACCGCGCGCAGACCGGCCTGCGAAAACCCGACGCCCGCGATGTTGGTGCGCTCGTGGGTCAGCAGGTACTTGGCATAGGTCCAGCCCTTGTTCTCTTCACCGACGAGGTTCTCGACGGGCACCTTCACATCCGTGAACCAGACTTCGTTCACCTCATGGGTGCCGTCGAGCAGGATGATCGGGCGCACTTCGACGCCGGGCGTTTCCATGTCGATCAACAGAAAGGAAATGCCCTCTTGCTGCTTTACGGTCTTGTCGGTGCGCACCAGACAGAAAATCATGTTTGCATGCTGGCCCAGTGTCGTCCACGTTTTCTGACCATTCACGATGTAGTGGTCGCCATCGCGCACCGCTTCGCATTTCAGCGAGGCCAGATCCGATCCCGCGCCCGGCTCGGAATAGCCTTGGCACCACCAGTCCTCACCGGACAGGATGCGCGGCAGCCAGTAATCGTTCTGTTCCTGTGAGCCGAATTTTTGCAGCACGGGTGCCAGCATACCGAGACCGAAAGGCACGATGCGCGGGGCGTGGGCCATCGCCGCCTCTTCCTCGAAAATGTGCTTTTGCACCGCGTTCCATTCGGCACCGCCGAACTTTTTGGGCCAGTTCGGCGCAAGCCAGCCCTGCTCGTTCAGGATCGCGTGCCAGCGTTCGATGTCGTCCTTGCCCAGATCTGCGCCGGTGCGGATTTTCTCGGACAGCTCTTTTGGCAGCTTCTCTTCCAGAAATGCCCGTACCTCGGCACGGAATGCCTTTTCTTCCTCGGAATAGCTCAGATCCATTTTGTCTTCCTCTCCATAAATCTCTTACAATCGGGCGGTACGCTGACCGCTCAGCCTTTAACTAGCAGCGGCAAGCGCGTTGGTACCGCGACGATTGCTCTCATCCCTTGCAGTGCCACGTTACCGCGATTGCCCGCGAATGCGAGTCTTTCACGACGACAATTTCATTCCGTCGCGTCACCTTTCCGCCTTGTTGAGGTCGTCAAAACTGCGCCCCTCGTCGACCAGTTTTTGCAGCAACGGCGCGGGTTGCCAGAACCAGGCATCCTCTTCGGCGTAGCCTTCGATGGCGGCCAGCACCTTGGGCAGCCCCTGAATGTCAGCCCACTTCATCGGACCGCCCCAGTAGCGCGGGAATCCGTAACCGAATAGCAATGTCATATCCACATCGAGCGGGCGGCGCGCGATGCCTTCCCCGACCACCTTGGCGGCCTCGTTCACCATCGCACACATATAGCGGTGCACGATCTCCTCGTCGGAGAATTCACGCGGGCTAATGCCGCGCTCGCGCTGCTCCGCCGCAATCAACTCGGCAATCTTGGGATTGGGTTTACCGCCGCGCTGTCCTTCGGTGTAGACATAATAGCCCTCGCCCGTCTTCTGGCCGAAATGCCCCTGCTCGCACAGCTTGTCGATATAGGTCGGCACCCGCTCTTCGGGGTGGCGGTGCGGTGCCTTGCGCTTGCGCGTGGCCCAGCCGATATCCAGCCCCGCCAGATCGGCAACCGCGAACGGCCCCATCGCAAAGCCGAAGTTCGTGAGCGCCCGGTCGATCTGGTAGGGCGACGCGCCATCGAGCACCATGTGGTCCGCTGCCGTGCGGTAGACGGCGAGGATCCGGTTGCCGATGAAGCCGTCGCACACGCCCGCGCGCACCGACACCTTGCCCAGCATCTTGCCCAGCGCGAAGCCGGTCGCCACCACGTCGGGCGCGGTCTTGTCGGCCACCACGACTTCGAGCAGTTTCATCACATGCGCGGGGGAGAAGAAGTGCAGCCCGATCACGTCTTCGGGACGCGACGTGGCGGCGGCGATTTCGTTCACGTCCAGATAGGATGTGTTGGTGGCCAACACACAGCCCGGCTTGCACGTGGCGTCCAGCTTGGCGAAAACCTCGTGCTTGACGGCCATGTCCTCGAACACCGCTTCAATCGCCAGATCGACATCTTTCAGGCTGTCGTATTTCACCGAGACGGTCAGCGCGACAGTGATCAGCGCATCGAATTTCTGCTGGCTGATCTTGCCACGTTTCAACGCGCCCTGCAGGTTGCCCTCGATGCGGCCGCGGGCGGCGGTCGCCTGTTCCTCGCCCGTCTCGATCAGCACGACTTCGAGCCCCGCCAGAAGCGCCGCCGTGGCGATGCCCGCACCCATCGTGCCGCCGCCGATGATGCCCACCGATTGCAGGTGGCGCGGCTCGACGCCTTTGAGTTCGGGCAGGTTGCTGACCGCGCGCTCGTTGAAGAACGCGTGGATCAGGCCCTTGCGCTGATCGGTGTCCATCAGCTCCATGAACAATTCGCGTTCGCGTTTCATGCCTTCGTCGAAGGGCAGCTCGGACGCGGCCTGCACTGCGCGCACGGCGGTGGCGGGGCTGATCTGTCCGCGGCCCTTTTTCAGAACGGCGTCGTATTTCGCGTCCCAGTCGATGCCTTCGGGCGCGGGCATCTCGCTGACAGGGCGGCGCGGGGCGTTCTCGCTCAACAGGTCCATTGCATAGGCGATGCCCACCTCTTGCGGGTCGCCTTCCTCGATGCGGTCGATGATGCCCATCTTCTGCGCCTCGTCGGCCTTAATGTGGCGGCCCGTGGTGATCGCATCGACCGCGTTCGCGGCACCCGCCACGCGCGGCAAACGCTGGGTGCCGCCCGCACCGGGCAGGATACCCAGATGCACTTCGGGAAGCCCCACCCGTGCGGAGGGCTGTGCGACCCGGTAATGACAGCCTAGCGCGACCTCGAGCCCGCCGCCAAGGCTGACACCGTGCATGGAAGCCACGACGAGCAGCGGCGATTGTTCGATACGGGTGCACAGATCCGGAAGGTTCGGCTCCATCGGCGGTTTGCCGAATTCGGTGATGTCGGCACCGGCGATGAACGCGCGTCCATCTCCGACGATCACCACGGCGTGAACCGCATCGTCCGCCTCGGCGCGGTCCATCGCGTCGGACAGCCCCTGTCGGACGGCCTGGCTCAAGGCGTTGACCGGCGGGTTCTGGATCCGCAGGACGGCGATCATGTCGTGGACGGCATAGGCTACTTTATCGGGCATGGTGACTCCTTGGTTGTTTATCCGCGCCGGCCAAGCGCGGGGGCGTGGCCGCTGCGGTTTTCGTGCGCGTTGGCAAGCGCGTAAAAGGCCGGTCCGACGTCGGACTGCGCCCGTGCGCGCGGCAGATCGGGAGGCAAATCGGGGGGCAGCGCACCACGGACAAAGGCGACTGCCGCGCCGAATTCTCCGGCGTAGTATGGCACGCTTACCGCGTTGATTGTCGAGGCATATCGCGCCGCTTCGGATGCGATGGCAAATCCCTGCTCAACCCGCCGGTCCCAGCCGTCGCGCCGGGAGGCGCGCGACACATTCAAACCGCGCGTCGGCGCATTGGTGAACTTGCGGTCGTTGCTGCCCTCGGCAGGCGCGGTGTCGGGTGTGTCTTGCGTCATTGAGCCGCCCTTGGAATGATCCGCCAGAGTACAGGGAACGACACAATCGGCAAGAGCGCGATGGCATCTGGGGTGCCAAAGCGGAGGGTTCATGGTTTCTGATCGTAGACCGTCCTTTGCAGACTGTCTCGCCATTTTCCGAAAGAAGGACCGGCGGGTTCGGCGCACGGTGCAAGCGGATCTTTGGGAAAGATATGACCGCCCGGATGGGGATACCGGACGAAAAGGGGCCTACCGGGGGGGGGGATCAGGTTGGTTTTCGGTAGATGAACGCGCGGTCCGGTATTGCACCCTCGGGCCGGGGCAATTCGATCAGAGTATCGAAATACATCCGGTCGCTCGCAACCATGACGCCGCCGGGTGCCATCACCGCCTCGATCAAAGGCGAGACGGCGCGTGCGAACCCGGCGTTCTTCTTCGGGTTATGCCCGCCCAGATCAGCGTGGGCAAAGCTGACCGTCGGGCCGAGCCGTTCCAGCATCCTCGGGAGCGTCTCGAATACATCACCCATCACCAACTGTTCATCGGTCGGGGTGCTTTCGGGATGCGACGCGACCGTGCGCTCGAACACAAGGATATCGCGCCCGGAAATGCGGTCGCGGATGTGATCGAAGGTGCGCCCGTTGCCAAGGCCCAATTCGAACACCGGACCGCTCATGTCAGCGGTCAGTTCGATGGCATGATCTATGCAGGCACGCTGCGATACCATGCGGGCGATAAACAGATCGAGGCGGGTCATAAGATACTCTCCGTAAGCCATGCACCCTATCTGGTACATCGCAGGGCCAATGTAACCCCCGTTGCCACAGATGAGAGCAAAACGCGACGCGTCTGAACGCTGGACGTTGCGCGGGATATGGGGTTCACTCAAGGCTGCGAACAGGGATACCCATGCCGTTACTCGACGTTTCATCACTCAGCATCGCGTTCGGCAACGCGCCGCCGGTCGTCGACGGCGTGGGCTTTCGCGTGGACAGGGGCGAAACGCTGGCGCTCGTCGGCGAAAGCGGGTCCGGCAAGACGCTGACCTGTCGGGCGGTACTGCGGATCCTGCCCGCCGCGGCGCAGCTGCGCGCCGGCAGCATCCGTTATCGCAGCGGCCATTCCGATTGCGATATCCTGACCGCGACGCCCAAGACCCTGCGCAGCCTGCGCGGCGATCGTATCTCGATGATCTTTCAGGAGCCGATGCGTTCACTCTCGCCGTTGCACCGGCTGGGCAATCAGGTGGCCGAGGTGCTGCATCTGCACCGCTCGATCAGCGGTGCGCAGGCCCGGCGTCTGGTCCTCGCGCAGTTCGAGCGGGTGGGCTTTCCTGATCCAGAGCGCGCCTGGAGCAGCTATCCCTTCGAGATGTCGGGCGGCATGCGACAGCGTGCGATGATCGCGATGGCCGTGATATCACGCCCCGACCTGTTGATCGCGGACGAACCGACGACGGCGCTGGACGTCACCACGCAGGCGCAGGTTCTGGGCCTGATCAAGGATCTGCAGCGCGAAACCGGCATGGCCGTTATTCTGGTCACCCACGATCTGGGCGTCGTGGCAAACATGGCCGATAGCGTTGTGGTGATGAACAAGGGCCGCGTGATGGAAAGCGGCCGGGCCATGGATATCCTTGGCGCGCCGGCGCATGGTTATACTGCCAAGCTGTTCGCGGCAGCACCGGTCATTCCCGCGACGGCGGCCCCCGCGGCGGCAAGACCGGTAAGCGCGGATCCAATCCTGGATATCCGCAACGTTACCAAGAGCTTCACCATGAAGACGGGCCGCTGGCGCAAACCGTTCGTCGTGACCGCCTGCCGCGATATAACTCTGACGCTGCCGCGCGGCAGGACGCTGGCCGTGGTGGGCGAAAGCGGGTCGGGAAAGACGACATGCGCGCGGGTCGCATTGGGTGCCGTGAAGCCGGATCCGGGCGGGGAGGTGCTGTTTCGCGCCGCTCCCGGCTCTGTCCCGATACGGGTGCACGACATGGACGCCGCCCAGCGCCGCCACTTCCAGCGCGCGGCGCAGATGGTGTTTCAGGATCCCTATTCGTCCCTGTCGCCGCGCATGCGAGTGGTGTCGGCGCTGTGCGAACCGATGGAGATACACGGCATCGGCACCCGCGCCGAACAGCGCGAAAAGGCCGCCGAGATGGTCCGCATGGTGGGTTTGAGCCCCGACATGCTGCCGCGCTATCCACATGCGTTTTCGGGCGGCCAGCGCCAGCGCCTGTCGATCGCGCGGGCGCTGACGCTGGACCCAAGCCTTCTGGTGTGCGACGAGCCTACCTCGGCGCTGGACGTGTCGGTGCAGGATCAGATCCTGAGCCTGCTCGAAGAGATCCGCGACCGCGCGGGCCTGAGCTATCTCTTTATCAGCCACGATCTGGCCGTTGTGTCGCGGATCGCTGACGATGTCGCCGTCATGCGCGGCGGTGTCATCGTCGAGCAGGCACCGCCCGACACGCTGTTCTACAATCCGCAACACCCCTATACCAAAGCGTTGATCGCGGCACGGCCAGACCCCGACATTACGCGGCCCATCAACCTCGATCTTGTCGCGCGGGGGGCGGGCGCACCGTCAAGCTGGCCGGAAATGTACCGGTTCGAAGGAACCGAGGCCCCGGCCCTGCGCGAAGTGGGAAGCGGCCACAAGGTGCGGTGCCATGCTTAGATACATAGTGCCTCTCTTGCTCGCGGTGGCCCTGCCCGCCGCCGCCCAAACGCCCGAGCCGCGCGAGACGCAGTTCTGGCAAACGGAAGTTTCCGCCGGGGATCTGCCGCCGGTGGCGCAACGCTTGCCAGATACGCCGCTCGTCGTCGATCTGGAGGCGAAGGGGCGCAGAACCGGGATACAGGGCGGCACCTTGCGCACGCTGGTGTCGCGCAGCAAGGACATTCGCCAGATGGTCGTCTATGGGTACGGGCGGCTGGTGGGATACGCGCCCGATTATACGCTGTACCCGGATATCCTGCGCGATGTGACCAACGAAAACGACCAGCGGTTCACGCTGCACCTGCGGCCCGGGCACCGATGGTCAGACGGCGCGCCGTTCACCTCTGCCGATTTCGAATACTGGTGGGTTCATGTGGCCAACAACGCCGAGATCACGCCGACCGGACCGCCGGAATGGATGTTGGCGAACGGCAAGCCCGGACGTGTGAGTTTTCCCGATGCGCAGACCGTGGTTTTTGAATGGGACACGCCCAAACCTGGCTTTTTGCCGCTGTTGGCACAGGCCCGCCCACCGTTCATTTACCGGCCCGCGCACTACCTTAAACAGTTTCACATTGCATTCACGCCCCCGACGGAACTGGCCGGGATGATTGCCGGTGCACGGGTCACAAGTTGGGCCGCGCTGCACAATAAATACGACAACATGTACAAGTACGACAATCCGGATCTGCCCACCCTGCAGCCCTGGATCAACGCCACCGGTGACGCCTCCTCGCGTACGCTGTTCGTGCGCAACCCCTATTACCACCGGATCGACACGCAGGGCACACAGCTGCCCTATATCGACGTGATCGAAATGACGGTGGTGGGCGGCGGCCTGATCGCGGCCAAGGCCAACGCAGGCGAAGTCGATCTTCAGGCGCGCGGCCTCGATTTCCGCGATATCGCGATCCTCAAGAAGGGCGAGGCAGACGGTGCGCCCTACCGCACCTATCTGTGGGCCAACGGCACGGCAAGCCAGATCGCGATCTATCCCAACCTGAATTTTGCCGATCCGGTCTGGCGCGAGGTCATGCGCGATGTGCGGTTCCGCCACGCGCTCAGCCTCGGGATCGACCGGCGCATGATCAACCGCGCGCTTTATTTCGGGCTCGCCAGCGAGGGGGGCATGACGGCGCTGCCGCAAAGCCCGTTGTACGATGCGGATGATCTGCATGCCTGGGCGGATCTGGATCTGGCGCGTGCCAACGCGCTGCTGGACGAGATGGGCCTGACCGAGCGCGCGGCGAATGGCCTGCGCAAGCTGCCCGACGGCCGGGCGATGGAATTCGTCATCGAAACGGCAGGTGAGCGGCAGGAAGAGGAAAACGCGCTGACGATCATCGCAGATACATGGCGTGATCTGGGCCTCCGGCTGATCATGCGGCCACTGGACCGCGATATCCTGCGCAACCGCGTCTATGCGGGGCTGACGATGGCGTCGGTCTGGTACGGCTGGGACAACGGGCTGCCACGCCCCGAAACCTCGCCGCAATATTTGGCGCCGACGCAACAGGAATTCTTTGCCTGGCCGATGTGGGGCCAGTATTTCCAGACGCTGGAACAGGCCGGTGAGGCCCCCGATATGCCTGCCGCCCAGCGCCTGCTGGAGCTGGAAAAGGCGTGGTCGCGCACGACCGATACCGCCGAACGCACCGAAATCTGGGAAGAGATGCTGCACATTCATGCTGAAGAGCAGTTCGCCATCGGGATTCTCGCCGGTGCGCCGCAGCCGGTCGTCGTGTCCGACCGGTTGCACAATGTCCCCGAGCAAGCGATCTGGGCCTACGATCCGGGCGCCCATCTTGGCATCCACCGCATCGACGAGTTCTTCCTTGACGATCCATTGCGACAGGTGGGCCAATGATGTTGCTGCAATATGCCGTTATGCGGTTTGCGACGATGCTGCTGACGCTGTGGGTCGTGTCGATCCTGGTGTTCGTGATCATCAATCTGCCACCCGGCGATTATTTGTCCAACCAGATCGCCGAGCTGCGCGCGACGGGACAGGCCGAAGGGGTGGCCAAGGCAGAATTCCTGCGCCGCGAATACGCGCTTGATCGGCCCATTTGGGAGCAATACCTGATTTGGGCGGGCTTTGCGCCGGGGCCGCAGGGGTTTTTCGGGCTGATTCAGGGCAATTTCGGCTGGTCCTTCGAATTCGACCGCCCCGTCGCGGAGATCGTCGGCGATGCGCTCTGGCTGACAGTGCTGGTCAATCTGGCGGCGGTCATTTTCGTCTATGTCGTGGCGCTGCCGCTGGGTGTTCTGGCAGCGGCAAAATCGGAGACCTGGGTGGATTACACGGCAGGGTTCGTCGGGTATCTGGGCCTTGCCACGCCAAACTTCCTTCTGGCGCTGATGCTGTTCTATTATGGTCACAAGTACTTTGATCTGCCTATCGGGGGGCTGATGGCGCCCGCGTTCGAGGGCCAGCCGATGTCGTGGCCCAAGGTTAAATCCATTCTCGTACATTTGATCGTGCCGACCTTCGTGATCGGCACGTCGGGGGCCGCGGCGATGATGCAGCGGCTGCGCGCCAATATGCTCGACGAGTTGAGCAAGCCCTACGTCGAGACAGCCATCGCCAAGGGCATGAAGCCGTCGAAGATGCTGCGCAAATATCCGCTGCGCATGGCGTTCAATCCGTTCGTCGCCGATCTGGGCAATCTGTTGCCCGCGATGGTGTCGGGGTCGGTTCTGGTGTCGGTGGTGCTGGGCCTGCAAACGATCGGCCCCTATCTGCTGACCGCGCTGAAATCCCAGGACCAGTTTCTGGCCGCCTTCGTGCTGATGTTCGTGGCCCTGTTGACGCTGATCGGGACGATGATCTCGGACCTGCTGCTGGTGCTGCTGGATCCACGCATTCGCATGGGCGCGCGAGACTGATGGGGATCCAGCCGTCCAACAGATTTGTCGACACGGCACCCTGGACCGATGACGCGGACCTGTCCGAAATCGCGCGCGCCGAATTCGACGCCCCGGCCTATGTACTGGTGTGGCGCAAGTTCCGGCGGCACAAGCTGGGGCTGATTTCGGGGGTGTTCCTGCTTTTGTGCTATCTTATCTTGCCGGTGGCAGGGTTCGTTTCGCCCTACACTGCCAACGAGCGCAGCGCCGATTACCTCTATCATCCGCCGCAGGGGATCAACCTGTGGCACGCCGGAGATTTCATCGGCCCGTTCGTCTATCCGACGACGGCGCAAGCGGATCTGGAAAACTACCGCTGGACCTATCACACGGACGAAACCAGCCCGATGCCGCTGGAGTTTTTCTGCGAAGGTGCACAGTACAACCTGATTGGCCTGATCCCGTCGGATACGCATCTGTTTTGTGCGCCCGACGGGGCGACGATGTTTCTGTGGGGATCCGACCGATTGGGCCGCGATGTCTTCAGCCGTATCCTCTACGGCGCGCAACTGTCGCTGACCGTGGGGCTGATCGGCATCACGGTCAGCTTTGCCTTGGGGATCTTCTTTGGCGCGCTGGCCGGGTATTTCGGCGGCAGGACCGATTGGATCGTGAATCGCGCGATCGAAATTCTGCGCTCCCTACCCGAGCTCCCCTTGTGGCTGGCGCTCTCTGCGGCAGTGCCGTCGAATTGGGGACCGGTTGCTGTGTTCTTTGTCATCTCGATCATACTGGGCATCCTCGACTGGCCGGGGCTTGCGCGGGCGGTCCGCTCAAAATTCCTCAGCCTGCGCGAAGAAGAGTTCGTGCGCGCCGCAGAGATGATGGGTGCACGGCCCGGGCGGGTGATCAGACGGCACCTGCTGCCCAACTTCATGAGCCATCTGATTGCGTCCGCAACACTGTCGATCCCGGCCATGATCCTGGGCGAGACGGCGCTGAGCTTTCTGGGGCTGGGGCTGCGCGCACCCGCTGTCAGCTGGGGCGTGATGCTTAACGATGCGCAGAACCTCGCGAGCATCGAGATCTATCCCTGGACGGCGACACCGATGCTGCCGATCATCGTGGTTGTGCTGGCCTTCAATTTCCTCGGCGACGGCCTGCGCGCGTCGCTCGACCCCTACCGAACGTGAAAAGGGCGCGGTGTGCGCCGCGCCCTTTCGCCTTTGGCGTCGGCGATCGGTCAGCCCAACTCGCCTTCTTCGTACCAATCGCCCATCTTGGTTTCCGTGTCGGTGCCCACCATCTTGGCGAACGCCTCGGGATCCTGCGTGCCGCCGTCACGGCCCCGATAGTGGTAGGGGTAGACATAGGTCGGCTTGAATTCCGCCACGGCGGATGCGGCGGCATTCGCGTCCATCGTAAAGGGCAGGTTCATGGAGATGAACGCCAGATCGATGTTCTGCAATGCCCGCATTACCGGCGTGTCCTCGGTATCGCCGGAGATATACATGCGGAAGCCATCAAACCCGAGCACGTAGCCGTTATCACGCCCCTGCGGGTGGAAGTTCTTGCGCTCTTCGGTGGTGTTGTAGGCGGGGATCGCCTCGATCGACAGACCCTCGAATGTGGCGGTGCCGCCGTTTTCGACCGCGGACGCTTTTGCCTGCATGGCTTCGGGCAGCATATCGTAGACCGCCGGATTTGCGATGATCTGCGTGCCTTCGGCGACGATTCCGTCCAGCGTTTCCTGATTGTAGTGGTCGCCGTGCTCGTGCGTGATCAGAACCAGATCCGGCTTGGCAAACGCGCTGTAGCTGTCGGCGCCATCGACCGGATCGACGTAGATCACCCCGACGGGTGTCTCGGCGACAAAGGACGCATGGTGAACGGGATGGATCGTGATGTTACCGCCGGGTGTCTCGAACGTATCGCCGCCGTGGGCTGCAGCGCGCGCGCCGTAGGGCAGAAACGTCACTGCGCCTGTCACAGCGGCTCCGGTAATGAGAAACTGGCGTCTGGATGGTGTTTTGAAAGATGTCATGATCACTCCGTATTTGCTGTTGTCCGGGCAGAAGCGTAGCGCGGATTTGCCGCAGATCAAGGGCGGCCCGGGCCGTCAAAGCGGCCCTGCGTTGCCATTTTATGGCCAGATTATTTCGCTATCGAGAACGGAAATGTTGCGAGGCGATATAATGCAGGACCTGATTTTTTTCTTGCGCGAGTTCATGGATTTTCTGTTCAACTGGAATTCGCGGCTCGCATTTTTGTATCTCGCCGGAACAGTGGTTCTGGCCTACGTCATCTGGTGTGCGCGGGGCAGGCCGAATAGCTTCGTCAGCTGGTTGTTGCCGCGCGACGTCTATCTGCACAAGTCAAACCTTGTCGATGGAAAGATCTTCGCGTTCAATACTTTGCTGACGATGGGCGGTGCTTTCACGGCGATTGCGGCGACCCCTGCGGTCAGCCATTTTGTGCTCACGGCTTTATCGGGTGATCCCGCCCAAGGCGCTGCCGCCGGCACCTCCTGGACGACGAGCGCCCTCGCCACGTTGATCATCGTTCTGACACTGGATTTCTGTGTATACTGGACGCACCGCATCCACCACGAAACACAGTTGCTGTGGCCCTTCCATGCGGTGCACCATTCCGCCGAGGTGATGACGCCTCTTACGGTACAGCGTAAACATCCGATGTATATCGTGATCGGCATCGTGATCCGGGGGCTGATCCTCGGTTCAGCGCAGGGGGTAATGCTGTATGTGTTTGTCGGACATGTCGATGTCATGACCATCGGCAGCGTAAACGCAGCCTATTTCACCTTCAACATGCTTGGCTCAAACCTGCGCCACAGCCATATCTGGCTGAGCTACGGGCGGGTGCTGGAGCATGTGTTCATCTCTCCCGCGCAGCATCACATCCACCATTCCAAGGACAAGAAGCATTACAACAAGAACTACGGCGAAGTCTTCGCGATTTGGGATCTGATGTTCGGCACCCTCTATGTACCGAAAACCTATGAAGACATCACCTTTGGACTGGCGGACGCAAACGGCCAGTTGATCGAGCAGCCGCACCCAACACTGCGCGCAGCGATGTTGCATCCTTTCGTCGAGAGCTGGGAGGCGCTTTGGAAAGGGACATCGCGCGACCCGGCCGTCGCGCAGAACGCCGCCGCCAACAGCACGCCGACCGCTTAATGAACCGGGGGCTTTCGCTTTGGCTCGATGTGTTGCGTGTCGGCGCGACCTTCGCTGTGGTGCTGTCGCATCTGGCCTACCCACGCTTTACGCGGGGCGACTATGCCATCCTGCGCGAACTCAATATTGGCAGCGATGCTGTCATCGTCTTCTTCGTGGTGTCGGGGTTCGTGATCGCGTATGCAGCGGGGCGGGACGGCACGGCGGGGCGCTATGGGTTCAACAGGCTGACGCGCCTGTGGCTGGTGCTGATACCGGCGATCATCCTGACATGCGTGTTCGACCGTATCGGAATAGCGGTGGATGCCAGCGCCTATCCGGCGGGGTTCTATCAGCCGCTGGGCTTTTGGGAAATGCTGCTGCGCGGCACGATGTTCGGCAATGAGTGGGACATCTGGGGCCGCGTGCGCCTTGGCTCCAACGGGCCGCTGTGGTCGCTCAGCTACGAGGCGGCGTATTATCTTTTGTTCGGGATCGCCGTGTTCCTGCGCGGACCGCGCAAATGGGTGCTGTTGATTTGCGTGGCACTGCTGGCCGGGCCGCGAATCCTTTTGCTGATGCCCGCGTGGTTGATGGGCGTCTGGCTGTGGCATCGCGTGTCGCGTCCTTCCGCGCCCGGGCCTTCGGGCTGGCCGCTGGCGCTGGCTGGCCCTGTCTTATACGCCGCTTGCCTGTGGGCGGGTGTGCCTGCCGCACTGGCAGGGATCATTGGAACCTGCGTCCTATCGCAGCGTGCTGGCGTTCTCGGACGAATTTATGTGGAACGCGCTGATCGGGGTGTTCACGGCGATGCATCTGCTGGGGGTTTCCCGGATTGCGGCGCACAGCGTACGCGACATCTTGTGGGTGCGCTGGATGGCCGGGGCGAGTTTCTCGATCTATGTAACGCATTACCCTGCCCTGCATCTGCTGGATGCCGCCCTGCCGGAGACGGCAATCGCCCGCGATGCGCTCCTGCTTTTCGGGGCGCTGGGGACTGGTCTGGCTTTTGCGCAGATCTTCGAGCGCAGGATCGGGCCGCTGCGCGCCGGTCTGTTGCGGTTGGGCGGTTTGCGCAAAACGCGGCATCCGGTCGCCGCCGAATAGAGGCGTCAGCGGTCGTCGGTTGTGTCGGCGGTGGCCGCGCCGTCTTCGTCCTGGTCAAGCGATGCATGGGCGGCGGCGGCGATCTCGCGCTTCTGGTCTTCGGAAAGATGCCCGACCGGGCCATCCGCCAGCCGCACGGTCACCTCGCGATGCGCGAACTTGATCCCCTCCCGCTCGAACAACGCGCGGATCTCCTCGTAGACGCGTTTGCGCACCAGCCATTGGTCGCCCGGTTTGGTCATGAACTTTACCCGGATGATCATCGCACTGTCCTGCATTTCGATCACGCCTTGCGATTTGAGCGGCTGGATGAAATTCTCGCCGATCACCGGGTCGTCCAGCAGCGCGATGCCGAGCTTCTTGATCAGCTTGCGGACCTTTTCCACATCGGTGTCGTAGGTCACGCGCAGGGGCAGCTTCATGATGACCCAATCGCGGCTGTAGTTGGTCATCACCTGTAGCTCTCCGAAAGGAATGGTGTGCAGCGCGCCCAGATGGTGGCGCAGCTGGAAAGAGCGCACCGAGATCTTCTCGACCGTGCCTTTGACACCGCCCACGTCCAGATACTCTCCCTTGCGGAACGCGTCGTCGAAGAGAAAGAAAGCACCGGCAAAGATGTCGCGCACCAGCGCCTGGGAGCCGAAGCCGACAGCCACTCCGACGATGCCCGCGCCTGCAAACAGCGGACCCACATTGATCCCGAACTCCATCAACACGATCAGGCCGACGGTCACGATCACCAGTATCAGCACGAAGTTGCGAAACAGCGGCAGAAGTGTCGCCAGCCGCGATACCGAGGACGCGCCACCGCCCTCGCCGCCGAACTCTTCCTCGTCCTCCGGTTCGTCGCCCGCTTCTTCGGCGATCTTGGTGTCGATCCAGATGCGGAAGGCGTGATAGACGATGTAGCCGATGAAAATCACCGCCATCACGTCAAGCAGACGGTCGGCGGCGGTTTCGACCATTTCGGTGCTGTCATTGTCCCAGATGTAGAAGAACGCATAGGTCCCCGCGACGAACGCGAGAATACCGGCCACCCGTCGCGCCAGCGCCTCGAAGCTGTTAAGCGCGGGCGCCGGCAAGTCGCGCTCAGGCATCGCAATCACCTGCTCGGCTGCTGTCGAATTGGCGGTGTCGGGCGCGGCATCCAAAGCAGTCGCGCGGTTGGGCCCCGCCTCTTGCGCATCCGCGCCGGGGTCTGTGCCGTCTTGTCGCAACACCTGCGCGGCCTGCGCGCGGGCGCGACTGTGGGCGTGCCCGGCCCTTTCCTCTTCGGCCTGCCGCGCCCGCAGTAGACGGATCGCGCGGGCGCGGGCGAAACTGCGTTCGATCAGATAGTTGATCGCGCCGTAGACGATGATGATCGACATCAGGACGCCGTAGCCGCCCGCGATCAGCGGGATCGAGCTGGGAATTTCAAGGATCAGGTCGTAGGTCAGCTCGAACCACGCGAAGATGACGTAGACAATGACAGCAGGCGCCCAAACGCGGCTGAGAAACCGGGAGAGCGCGCTGCAGTCGGCCATAGGTTTTCCGTGCCGCAAAGCATTGGAAACCGCGCGCCGGTTGACCAGTACCAGAAGGATGTTGAGCAGCACGACCGCCGCCGACAAAAGCCCCGTCACCAGCGCGTAGATGTCGTAGTTCAACCCCAACTCGCTCAGCCATATTCCGAACAGGATCGCGCAGGCGTCAAAGCTGGCCATCACCCAAAGCCAGCGGTGCAGACGCTTTGCATCACGGTCGGAGAAGATCGGAATGCGGTATTGCGACAGGAACGGCGACAGGATCATCCGCCACAGCCCCGCCACCAGACGGCAGACAAAGTATCCGACGTTGATCAGGGTGACGGTGAATTGCATCGCCGTATCGTCGAGCGGCGGAAACAGCAGCGCGCCGATCACATAGGCCACGGCCATCGACACCAGAATGCCCGCGACCCCGGTACAGAAACGAAACACCAGAAACGGCATCTTTTCCGCGTATCCTTTGGGGTCTTTCTGCGCCCGTGCCACAACGAAACGGCGTGCAAACCTTTTCGCGAACACCTCCCGCTCCACCACCACACCGATTCCGAACAGCGCGAGGCTCAGGACCAGCGTCTTGACGAAAAGCATGATGGTGCCATCGGGAGACGCCGCGCGCAGGATATAAAGCACCTCGTTGATGGCCGCTGGCAGTTGCGCCAGCCGCGCCAACAACGCGTCGCGCAGCGCATCCGCAGTGGCCTGTGCATTCATCAGTGCCGAATGCTGGTCCACCTGCGCCGGCACGGGGCCGGTGTCGCGCGCCGCAACCTGTGCGACGATATTGCCGTCAGCATCGAGCACGACGACGGCGTTCCCCTCCCCGGCGGCCTGACTCAGGGCCTGTGCGAGGGGGGTGCCGGTCGTCTGGTCCACCTGCGATCCAGGAAACAGGCTGCCCAGACCCTGTGCGTCCGTCTGTCCGGCCGATATGAGTACGGAGAAAACAACGAAAATGAATGCGGCGACCGTGCGGTTTAGCATGGATAGAAATCCTTTTCCTGCCCGATCAAAGAGTGGCGATCACCCTGATGTGACGCTAGTCACTCGGCTGCGGCATTGCAATTCCGAGGTCCGCCCCCACCTGTCACGAAGTAGAGCGCCGCGTGTCATGTGTTTGTTGATATTTTACACCGGGTCGCATTTCATGCCATAGCGATGCGCGAGCCGCCTCCGGGACGTGCCTGTCGCATTTTCACTTCGAGGACTCGCCGATGCCATCCCAGACAGCACAAGATCGGATTGCCGTTTTGGGACTTGGGTATGTCGGTCTCCCCCTGACGCTTGCGCTGGCGCGCGCGGGGTTCGACGTGCTGGGCTTTGACATCCACGCGCCCGTGATCGACGCGCTGCGCGCAGGGCACGATCCGAACGGTGAGATCACAGATGAAAAGGTCGCGGCAACGACGGCCCGGTTTTCCCACGACGCCGCCGATCTGGCAGGCAGGACCGCGTTCATCATCGCGGTCCCGACCCCGATCACCGACGCCAAGACCCCCGATCTGGGGCCCGTGCTGGGCGCATGTGCCAGCATCGCGCCGCATCTGACGGACGGTGCCTTGGTGGTGTTGGAAAGCACGGTCTACCCCGGCGTAACCGAGGACGTGTGCGGCCCTGCCCTTGCAGCGGGTAGCGGTCTTGAACCGGGACGGCAGATCAAGCTGGCCTATTCCCCCGAACGGGTGAACCCCGGCGATGCCGAGCATTCGATGGAAAACGTGATCAAGATCATCGCGGCGCAGGACGACGATACCCTCGCACGGGTCGAGGCGATCTATACGCCGGTCGTGAAAGCCGGTCTGCACCGCGCGTCTTCAATCGCCACTGCCGAGGCCGCCAAAGTAATCGAAAACACGCAACGCGATCTCAACATCGCGCTGGTCAACGAGTTTGCGCTGATCTTCGCGCGCCTCGGACTAGACACGCTGGAGGTGCTGGAGGCCGCCGGCACCAAATGGAATTTCCTGCCCTTCCGCCCCGGTCTGGTGGGCGGGCATTGCATCGGTGTCGATCCCTATTATCTCACCTACCGCGCCGAGCAGCTTGGCTATCACCCCGAAGTGATACTCGCGGGGCGGCGGATCAACGACCACATGGGCGCGCATGTGGCGCAAACCCTGATCAAGACGATGCTCAAGCGCGATATTGGCGTGCGCGCGGCGCGCGTTCTGATTTTGGGCTACACGTTCAAGGAAAACTGCGCCGATACCCGCAACACCCGTGTCGCCGATATCGTGGCAGAACTGGACGAATACGGCGTGCGCGCCGATGTACATGATCCGTGGGTCGGCACCGAAACACTGAGCACCGTACACGGGGTCAGCGCGGTTGCCAGTCCGCAAAACGGCCAGTACGACGCAATCATCGTGGCGGTCGGGCACCGCGAATTTATCGAGTTGGGTGCAGACGCCATCCGGGCCTACGGCAAGCAAGTTGCGCTGGTTTACGACATCAAGGGAATTTTTGGCAAATCAGGCAGTGACCTGAGGCTTTGAGCCGCCAACAGACGGAAAAAGGGGGCAGCCATGCCGCAAGAGGCGATTCACAATGCCGCAGAGCGTGTACCCGGCCGCCGTGTCATGCTGTACAGCCACGATACTTTCGGTCTTGGCCACTTGCGCCGATCGCGCGCGCTGGCCTCGGCGCTGACGCAGGGTGACGACCGCGCATCTGCCATCATCCTCACCGGCTCGCCTGTCGCGGGACGGTTCACGTTTCCAGAACGCGTCGATCATATCCGGCTGCCGGGGGTGACAAAGCTGCCTGACGGTTCCTACATCAGCCAGACGCTTGGCCTCGACATCGACGCGACCACGAATTTGCGCGCGGGCCTGATCCAGACAGCGGTGGAGCAGTACAGCCCCGATCTGCTTATCGTCGACAAGGAGCCGACCGGTTTCCGCGGAGAGTTGCTGCCGACGCTCGAATGGCTTCAATCGCGCGGCGAGTGCCGGATCGTGCTGGGTCTGCGCGACGTGCTGGACGCGCCGGAGGTTCTTGCCGCCGAGTGGGCGCGCAAGGGTGCGGTTCACGCGGCCGAAGCCTATTACGACGAATTCTGGGTCTATGGCTCGGAGGATTTCTATGATCCCACCCGTGGCCTTCCGCTCAGCGATGCCACACGCGCCCGCATCCACTATACCGGCTATCTGCGCCGTCAGGTGACAGACAATGCAGAAGTGCCCGAGGCGCCCTATATCCTCATCACACCGGGCGGCGGTGGCGACGGGGCCGCGATGGTGTCACTGGTACTGGCCGCCTACGAAGCCGATCCGACGCTGGAACCGAACGCGATGCTGGTCTATGGTCCGTTTCTTTCTGGTGAAACGCGCGACGCGCTGGATGCGCGGGTTGCACGGCTGGACGGGCGGGTGACGGCCAGCGGCTTCGACAGCCGGATCGAGGCCTTGTTCGCAGGCGCGCAAGGGGTAATCTGCATGGGCGGTTACAACACGTTTTGCGAAGTCCTCAGCTTTGACCGCCGCGCGGTGATCGTGCCCCGCACCACACCGCGTCTCGAACAGTGGATCCGCGCCAGCCGCGCGGAGGAACTGGGTCTTGTTCAGATGCTCGATGAAAGCCGCGACGGCATGACGCCCGAGGCGATGATCAGGGCGATCCGGGGATTGCCGACACAGGGAAAACCGTCCGAGGCGGGAGCCGACAGGCTTTTGGACGGGCTTGATTTCGTGGTGCGGCGCGGTCGCGCCCTGATGCAGAGGGAGGATTGAAATGACGACGACGCCTCTCGCCGTCGTGGTCAAAGGCTGGCCCCGGCTGTCCGAGACCTTCATCGCTCAGGAACTCGTTGCGCTTGAAGACGCGGGCCTGCGTTTTGATCTGTGGTCTTTGCGCCACCCGACGGATGCCAAGACGCATCCGCTGCATGATCGGTTGCAGGCACGGGTGCGGTACCTTCCGGAGTACCTGCACCTTGAGCCGCGCCGTGTGCATGAGGCGATGGGCGCGGCCTGCACCCTGCCCGGTTTCGACGCCGCCGCCGATGTCTATGCCCGCGACCTTGCCCGCGACGATACGGCCAACCGCCGCCGGCGTTGGGGGCAGGCCTGCGTGCTGGCCCATGAGGCGGGCGATGGGTTGCGCGCACTTTACGCGCATTTTCTGCACACGCCCTCGTCGGTGGCGCGCTATGCCGCGATCCTGCGCGGGGTGCCGTGGAGCTTTTCCGCCCACGCCAAGGACATCTGGACATCGCCTGAATGGGAATTGCGCGAGAAGCTGTCGGCGCAGAGCTACGGCGCGGCCTTTGGCGCAACCTGCACCGCATCCGGCGCGCGCCATTTGCAAAGCCTTGCCGACACGCCGGGGCGTGTGGATCTGGTGTATCACGGTCTTGACCTGTCGCGCTTTCCCGCAGCACCGGAGCGGCCACCCCGAGACCCCACGATGCCATTGCATATGATGTCAGTGGGGCGGCTGGTGGAAAAGAAGGGTTTCGATACGCTGATCGACGCGCTTGCCTTGCTGCCCCGCGATCTGGACTGGCACTGGACCCATATCGGCGGTGGCGAATTGGACGCGCCGCTGCGCGCCCGTGCGCGCGCCGCCGGAGTGGCGGACCGCATCACCTGGCGCGGCGCCTGCGACCAGCCGGATGTGATCGCCGCGATGCGCGCGGCGGATCTTTTCGTACTTCCCGCGCGCATCGCAGCGGACGGAGACCGTGACGGGCTGCCTAATGTGCTGATGGAAGCGGCAAGCCAGAAACTACCGATCCTGTCGACGCCGGTGTCGGCAATACCCGAGTTCATCACCGATGAGGTTCATGGCCTGCTGAGCGCGGACCGGGCGGAAGATTTCGCGGCACAGATGGTCCGCGTCGCGCGCGACCCCGTATTGGGCCCGCGTCTCGCCGAAGCGGCGCACGCGCGGTTGCATGCCGATTTTACAATGCCGCCGGGTATCGCGCATCTGGCGCAACGCCTGCGCGGCGTCCTGTCGGGCACTTGATGCCCCTCGCCTTCTACGCACCGTTGAAGCCACCGGACCATACGGTTCCGTCCGGTGATCGCGCGATGGCGCGGGGGCTGGTAGCAGCGTTGCAGATGGGCGGCGCGCAGGTCACGATTGCCGCACAGCTGCGCAGCCGCGATGCGGTCGGCGAGGCCCGTATTCAGGCGGCGCTGATCGCGGAGGCCGACGCGCTGATCCCTGGCATTATCGCAAAAGGCGCGCGCGCGGAATGGCGGGCGTGGATCACCTATCACAACTATTACAAGGCGCCCGACCTGATTGGTCCGACGGTCGCACGGTCGCTCGGGATTCCCTACCTGCTCGTCGAGGCGACGCGGGCGCGCAAGCGGCTTGACGGCCCATGGGACCGTTTCGCGCGGGCGGCGGAGGCGGCCTGCGATGCCGCCGATGTGATCTTTTATCTGACGGAACACGACGGCGCGGCTCTGCGCGCCTACGCGCCACCCGCGCAGCGACTGGTCCATTTGCCACCGTTTCTAGACAGGACCGATCTGCCCCCGCAAGCAGTCGGCAGCGGCAGCGGCTTGCTCAGCGTGGCGATGATGCGCGCAGGTGCAAAGATGGCGTCGTACCGGCTGATCGCGCAGACGCTGGCGCAAGTGCCCGGCGACTGGTATCTGGAGATCGCGGGCGACGGACCGCAAAGCGCGGCGGTTGCCGCAGCGATGGCCCCTTTCGCAGAGCGCGTTCGCTTTCTGGGGGAGCTGGACGCCGCTGGGCTCGCCGATGCTTACGGTCGCGCCGGCGCGCTCTTGTGGCCGGGCGTCGACGAGGCGTTCGGGATGACATATCTGGAGGCGCAGGCCCACGGTCTGCCGGTGATCGCGCAAGACCGGCCGGGTGTACGCGACGTTCTTTTCCCGCGCGATTATCCGGCGGTCGAGGACGGCCCTCGGGGGCTTGCGCACCTCGTGCGGGCAACGCTGGATACCCCACCACCGTCCGACCGGATCCGCGCCCATATCGCCGCCAATCACCTACTGCCCGCTGCGGCACGCACCTTGCGCGACGGCTTGTCGCATGCAGGCGTCGCGCTATGATCCGCCTTGCCCTTTTGCGCCACGGCCATACCACATGGAACCGTGCGGGCCGTATTCAGGGGCGCAGCGACATCCCGCTTGACGATGCCGCGCGCGCGGAATTGGCCGCACGGAAGCTCCCCGCACCTTGGGACACAGCGGACTTGTGCGCCAGCCCGCTGATCCGTGCCATTGAAACGGCGACGCTGGTCGGATCGATGGCTCCGCGCCCTGAACCGGCCCTGATGGAGATGCACTGGGGCGATTGGGAGGGTCGGGAGGCCCGCGCCGTCCGGGCTGATCCTGCCTGCGACCACCGAGACATCGAGGATTGGGGTTGGAACTATACGCCACCGAATGGCGAGCCGCCACAGGCCGTCCGCGACCGCGTCGTGCCATGGGCGCAGGCCTTGCGCCGCGACACCGTTGCGGTCTGCCATATCGGTGTCATGCGGGTGCTGCTGGCCCATGCGTCTGGGTGGAACTTTGACGGCGCCGCGCCTTTCGCGATCAAACGCAACCGGTTGTTCATTCTTGCAATCGACGGCGATCACTGGTCTGCCCTGAAAGACCCTGTGAGACTGGAGCAGCGCGCGCCATGAAGGTCATGATCGTCGTAACCCATCTGCTTGGCACCGGCCATCTGGCCCGCGCATTGACGCTGGCGCGCGCGTTCACCGCACGCGGACACGACGTGTGTGTGATCAGCGGCGGGATGCCCGCGCCGCTGCTTGACAAGGGGGACGTCGAGATCGTGCAACTGGCGCCGGTCCGCTCTGACGGAATAGATTTTGCGCGGCTGCTGACGGCGACGGGCCCCGCCGGGCCGGATTATCTTGCCGCCCGCGCGGCGGCTCTGGTTGCCGAGCTCACGACGCGACATCCCGACCTCCTTGTGACCGAGCTGTTTCCGTTCGGCCGCAGGATATTGCGCGATGAATTCGGCGCGCTTCTCGATGCGGCACGAGAGCTGAGACCTGCGCCCGTGGTCTGTGCGTCGATCCGCGACATACTCGCGCCACCATCGAAGCCGCGCAAAGCCGCGTTTGCAGACGAGATGGTGCAACGCTATTACACGGCGGTTCTTGTCCATTCGGATCCGACGCTCACCCCGCTTGAGACCAGTTGGCCGGTGTCAGACACGCTGCGCAAAAAACTGCGCTACACCGGCTTTGTCGCACCGCCTGCGGTCGGCGCGCATCCCGCGCTGCTTGGCAAAGACGAAATCCTGGTAAGCGCGGGCGGCGGCGATGTGGGCGGACATGTGTACGATGCGGCGGTCGTTGCGGCGGCGCTCATGCCGCATCGGCACTGGCGTTTGTTGGTCGGCGGTGCCGACCCGCACGCGCGGATCGCGCAACTGCAAGCCGTCGCACCGCCGAACGTAACCATCACGCCGGCGGATCCGAATTTTCGCCAGATGCTGGTGTCTGCGGCAGCCTCCGTGTCGCTGTGCGGATACAATACCGCGCTCGATGTGCTTCAGGCCGGCACACCCGCGGTGTTCGTCCCATTCGATGAAGGCAACGAAGTTGAACAGGGTCTGCGGGCTCGCGCCCTTGCCGGGCGCGACAGCATCGAAAGCCTTAAACGGGCGGATCTGACACCGCAAAGCCTGTTCGAAGCTCTTGCCCGTGTGATGAACGCGCCCCGACGGGCTCCGCCACCTACTGGATTTGACGGCGCAATGCAGACGGTGCAGATCGCCAGCGAATTGGCAGAGGCGCGCAATGCGGATTGATTGGTCCCCGGTGGAAAATGAACTGCTCCAATGGCGACGCGCGGGCCGCAGTCCCGCAATCTGGTGGCGCGATGACGACACGATCGCACCGACAGCGGCGCTCGACCGGTTGCGCGCGTTGGCGGCAAGGATGGGTGTTCCCGCGCACATCGCCGTTATTCCCGATTTTGCCGACCAGAGCCTGACCGACTACGTCCGTGCGGAAAGCAGCCTGATACCTCTGGTGCATGGCTGGAGGCATGAAAACAATGCGCCGCAGGGCGCGAAAAAATCGGAGTTCGGGCATCCGAGGCCCCGTGCCAAGGCGCAGATCACCGATGGGTTAAGTCGGCTTAAAGCGCTTTTCGGTACCGACCTGCTGCCGGTATTTGTACCGCCGTGGAACCGGATCGCGCCCGAGTTTACGCCGGTGCTGGCCGCTGCTGGATACCGCGGGCTGTCGACGTTCGGGGAACGTCAGAGCGCATTGGCTGCGGAGGGAGTGTATCAGATCAACACCCACATCGATCCGATCTTCTGGCGCGGTGATCGAGGTCTCGTGGATCCGTCAACGCTGGTCGACGGAATTGTGCGCACTCTGGCAAGGCAAAGAGACCGTGACACGGCAGAGCCCGTGGGGCTTTTGACGCATCATCTGGTACACACTGAAGAGGTCTGGCAGTTCAGCGCGGATTGTCTTTCTGTGTTGCTGGACGGGGGTGCGCAAAGCTTCGATCTGCGTGGCTTGATCTAGGCGGGGCGCAGCGTCAGCATCTTGCGGGCCTCGCCGGGTGTCGCTACCGGGCGCTCGTACTTGTCGCACAGATCCGCCGCCCGCCTGATCAGAGCCGCGTTCGACGGCGCCAGTGTGTCGCGGTCGAGTCGGACGTTATCCTCAAGACCGGCACGGGCGTGGCCACCTGCGGCGATGGCCCAGTCATTCAAAACGATCTGGTTCGGGCCGACTCCGGCGGCACACCACAGCGCATCAGGCGCCAGACGCTTGACCGTTTTAATATAGAAATCAAAGGTTTCTCGGTCTGCGGGCATGGCGTTTTTCACGCCCATGACGAATTGGATGTAGAGTTGGCCGGGGATGCGGCCATCGCGGTTCATTTCGGCGGCTTTGTGAATGTGGCTGAGGTCAAAGGCCTCGATCTCGGGCTTCACCTCGTATTTCACCATCTCGGAGGCGAGCCAGTCGACCAGTTCCGGCGGGTTCTCGTAGACGCGGGTGGGGAAGTTGTTGGACCCGACCGAGAGGCTGGCCATATCGGGGCGCAGGGACAGCATCCCGCCGCGTTCGTGCCCCGCGCCGGAGCGTCCGCCGGTGGAGAATTGTATAATCATATCAGGGCAGTGCTTCTTCACCCCCTCTTGCAACTGCGCGAATTTCTCGGGGTCGGAGGACGGCGTTTCGTCAGCGTTGCGCACATGGGCGTGGCAGATGGCGGCACCGGCTTCATAGGCCTCATGGGTGCTTTCAATCTGCTCTGCGATGCTGACTGGGACGGCGGGATTGGCCGCCTTGGTGGGGACGGATCCGGTGATGGCGACGCAGAGAATACAGGGGGTCATGAGGGGCCTCGGAGTTGTTTGCGGCAGTGTCACACAGTGTACACCACCTGTACACCGCCCGTGCAGACGGGAACCATCGGGGCGCTGGCGCATTGGGATGTGAACAAAAGGAGAATATCATGGACAATCCGAAAACAGACCCGACCGGAAACGCCGTCAAGGACCCCGACGATTGGGTGACCGGCGACGAGCCGATGACCGGCGCGCAGGCGAGTTACCTCAAGACGCTGTGCGAGGAGACGGGTGAAGAGTTCGACGACGGTCTGACGAAGGCCGACGCGTCGGAGAGGATCGAGACGCTGAAGGAAAAAGCCGGGCATTAACGCTTCTTGACGAACTCCGTCAGGATCACGATGCGCTGTCCTTCGACGCGGCCTTCGATGTGGGCGTCGTTGTCGGGGACGAGGGAGATCCGGTGCACGGCGGTGCCGCGCTTGGCGGTGAAGCCCGCGCCCTTGACGGTGAGATCCTTGATCAGCACGACGGTGTCCCCTTGGTTGAGCGGGACGCCGTTGCTGTCCTTGTGACCGGTGGGGGCGGCGACGTTGTCGGCCCAGGCTTGGGTTTCGTCATCGAGGTACAACTGGTCAAGCAGATCGCGGGACCAGTCGGTGTCGAGACGTTTGAGTGTGCGCGCGGCGTAGACTTGCAGGGCGGGGTCCTCGGACCACATGGTTGAGGCGAGCGGGCGGAAGTGGTCGGCGGGTGTGTCGGGGTCGGCGCAGGCGGCGCAGATGGTGACGGTTGCGTCTGCAGGGCCGCCAGGGACGGGGATTTCGGCCAACGGTGCGTCGGTGGTGCAAAGGGAACAGGACATGGGGCCTCGGGATCAGGAGAAAGTTTACCTGATGTACCATCTGTCGGGCTTGGCCGCATGCCGTTTATCCGGCTCGGACCAGTCCATTTGTTTTAGAATGGCATAGGTGGCCGGGAGGGAGACGAGCGCCCCCGCGATCATGGCGCCGATCATCGTGAGCCACGAGAAATACCCCGCGACGATCACGGCGACGGCCAGCGAACCGGAAAGGACGCTGAAGGCGATGGAGTAGATGGCGAAGGCGAAGTGGAGCATGGGGGCCTCTAATGGGGTACTTGATAAGATAGCCTGTCTGCCGCGCCGTTCAATATGGAGCACCGCGCCCGAACCGAGGGGCTGGTGCGAAGCGCCCGCCCCGTGGGGGCGGTTCGGGCGCTGCCAAATCGGAGATTTGGCAAAGCAGATATATACTTAGTCCAGGTCAAATAGTGGATGGCGACTTTCGTCATCTCGGATCCACTCAGGCAATCTGTATTCTAATTTTTCGACTTTTTCACCAGAAATTGCCCGAGCATATCGTTCGGCTTCTAATTCTTTAGATTTAAGATTGCCTAGATGGAGGCGCATTAAAAATTGCTGCTCATCTGCTGCGAATGATATCGGCATCAGAGCATATTGAGTATCTCTAGTTTCCATATGAAAAGTCTTAACAAAACTACCGATAGCCCTAATTGCTAGTGTAGTAGATTTTCGATTTATTGATGTGGCAGACTTTCCCAAGGCGTGACCCAGGTCGCGATGAACTAAATATTTATCAGCATATTTGCGACAATCCGTAACCTCCGCCATGGTGGTCTCATATGAGCCCGAGATGTCTAGTTTGGAGTGATCAAAAGCAATCCGCACCAAATTCTCAATGCTTAAATTTTTATTTGACCGTGATTTTGCCGGATCTGTTAGCTTGCGTACTTTCATCACAGCACTATCCCAAAGCATCGACTGTAGTGTACGAGCCGTTGAACCAGAAGACTCGTTCAAAACATCCACACGTTCCCGTGGACCACAGAAAAAGTATAGGAAAATATTCCACTCTTTATAAAGCTGACTGATCGAGTCAGTAATTAGCTTTACGGTTGCACCATCGTCAACTCCGAATAACTCAGCGTAGTTTTCCAAAATATCATCGTGCGTTAATTCCATGCTCACCCAGCCCCTTGCGCTCTATTTCAACCCAGTGGGAACGTGCATTGCTTTGCAATACACTGCCTCCCACCGTCGCGTTGAAGCTGGTCGGCTTTAACCGTCCATCTTCAACGCGCTGATGAAAGCTTCCTGCGGAATATCCACTTTCCCGAACTGCCGCATCTTCTTCTTACCCGCCTTCTGCTTGTCGAGCAGCTTGCGTTTGCGGGATGCGTCGCCGCCGTAGCATTTGGCGGTGACGTCCTTGCGCATGGCGGACAGGGTTTCGCGGGCGATGACTTTGCCGCCGATGGCCGCCTGGATCGGGATCTTGAACATGTGGCGGGGGATGAGGTCTTTGAGTTTTTCGACCATCGCGCGGCCGCGCATTTCGGCGCGGTCGCGGTGGACCATGGTGGAGAGCGCGTCGACCGGTTCGTCGTTGACGAGGATCGACATTTTGACCAGCGCGTCCTCGCGGTAGCCGAGCATCTGGTAGTCAAAGCTCGCATACCCTTTGGTAACGCTTTTGAGCCTATCGTAGAAATCGAAAACCACTTCGTTGAGCGGCAGATCGTAGACCACCATCGCGCGGGAGCCGGCGTAGGTGAGGTCTTGCTGAATGCCGCGGCGGTCCTGGCAGAGTTTGAGCACATCGCCGAGGTATTCGTCGGGGACGAGGATCGTCGCCTTGATCCGCGGCTCTTCGAGGTGGTCGACGAAAGTGAGGTCGGGCATGTCGGCGGGGTTGTGCAGTTCCTGCATCGTCCCGTCCTTCATGTGGATGTGGTAGATGACGGAGGGCGCGGTGGTGATCAGCTCGATGTCATATTCGCGCTCGATCCGGTCGCGGATGACTTCGAGGTGTAGAAGGCCCAGAAAGCCGCAGCGGAAGCCGAAGCCGAGGGCGGCGGAGGTTTCCATCTCGAACGAGAAGCTGGCGTCGTTCAGGGCGAGTTTTTCGATGCTGTCGCGCAGGTCTTCGAAATCGTTGGCGTCGACGGGGAAGAGGCCGCAGAAGACGACCGGTTGCGAGGGTTTGAAGCCCGGCAGCGCGGTGGCGCAGGGCTTTTTCTCGTGGGTGATGGTGTCGCCGACGCGGGTGTCGCGGACCTGTTTGATGGAGGCGGTCAGGAAGCCGATTTCACCGGGGCCGAGCGCGTCGAATTCGGTCATCGCGGGGCGGAAGACGCCGATGCGGTCGACGTGGTGGACTGAGCCGTTCTGCATCATGCGGATACGGTCGCCTTTCTTGAGCTGCCCGTCCATGATGCGCACGAGGACGATCACGCCGAGATAGCTGTCGTACCACGAATCGACCAGCATCGCCTTGAGCGGCGCGTCGAGCGTGCCGGTGGGCGCGGGGAGGTGGTGGACGATGGCCTCGAGGGTCTCAACGATCCCCTGCCCCGTCTTGGCGGAGACGCGGATGGCGCCGGAGGCGTCGATGCCGATGACGTCCTCGATCTGTTCAGCGACGCGGTCGCAATCGGTGGCGGGCAGGTCGATCTTGTTGAGGACCGGTACGATCTCGTGGTTCGCGTCGATGGCATGATAGACGTTGGCAAGCGTCTGCGCCTCGACGCCCTGGGTGCTGTCGACCACCAGAAGCGAGCCTTCGACCGCGCGCATGGAGCGGGAGACCTCGTAGGCGAAATCGACGTGACCGGGGGTGTCGATCAGGTTGAGCACATACTCCTCGCCGTTCAGGGCGGTGTAGTTAATCCGGACGGTCTGCGCCTTGATCGTAATGCCGCGCTCGCGCTCGATGTCCATGCTGTCGAGCATCTGCTCTTTCATGTCGCGCAAGGACACTGTGTTCGTCTCCTGGATAAGACGATCGGCGAGGGTGGATTTCCCGTGGTCGATGTGCGCGACGATGGAGAAATTGCGGATGTGTGAAAGCGGTGTCATGATTTGGATATGTAGGGGTTTTGAGGAGCGGTCAAGGTGGATGATGTCGCGGGAGGTGATGGGGGCGCCGGGATTGATATAACTGATCACGGAAGCCTGGATAGATGGTTTGAAGCCAAGGGTAGCCAAGAGGCAATCCTGCTCCTGAGCCGCAATGCCTTGCGGATGTTTCCCCTGACTGTCGTATTCCATGAAAACCGCCCACCCGAGCTTTGGCAGGGGCCGGATTATTTTCGCCAATCGCTGCTGAGGTCATTGCTGATACAATCGCTGGAGGCGCAGGGTCTTGCAACAATTGCGCCCGAAGTGCTCGTAGCTTGGCACCGTCGCATTCTGGACCTTTCTGGCTCCTTGCAGGCGGCGACGAAGATCTTTCCAAATGCTGACACGCTGACGCGGGCACTTGGTGATGCGCTCTTGATCGTTGCAGATGCTGACGGTCATCTCATGATGCAGGAAAAAGCGGATGCGCCTGCACGACCCCAAGCAATAATGGGCGTGGTCGCAGCGACCGATTATTTCGCCGGGTATGAAGGCCCGGATCTGTCACTTCTTGAGTCCTATGTGGGCGCGCCGGTTGCCATAGATGCAGGCGCTGTTGACAGGACGCCTGACCCGCGTGACCTCGTCAAACGAAAGCTATGGCATGGTTCGCAGATGCCGCCGGATATACGCAAGGCTTATGACGACCTGAACTCTGTGTACGGCTTTGACAGCCCTGAATGGTCGTTCTGGCGCGATTGGTATGAAAGCTTCCTGGTCGGAAAACCCCTGAGCTGGGCGCTTCAACGTGAGGTCGCGCTGATACCGGAAGACAATTGGAATGAAGAACCAAAGAACTTAGCCGGAACAATCGAAAAAATCGTTGCCAAGCATAAAGTCCGCGATGCGCTGAATGATCTGCCGATGGCTGATGCGCCCATAGCAGCGGACCGTCACGGGATTGGCGGCAATGCGCCGCCCGAGGCGCTGGAAGATGCTACGGAATTAGTTTCACAAACAGCGATAATCTGGGCTGGAGCGAAGGCTTTGGAAAAAGAGGCCTACGCCGAAAAGCCCGATCTTGCGCGGGTTCTGGACGCAATTTCGCTTTTGCAGTCGGGCGCGGCCTCCTGTGCAAAGTGGTTCGGACGCAAAGCGGATTTGACGGTAGACACTTTGATAAAGTGGGGCGTGCCGGCCGGCGCGGCTCATCTTCTGCTCAATTCCCAGAAGGTACAGTCGCTTGTTGATGCGGCGATAAAGTGGGCAGGTCTGCTTTAGCATCGCTATTCCTGATTTGCGGAATCAGCTGGATTGTGCATAGTGTTGCAAAGCAGTTCAAAGCCGCGCCAGAATGGGAAAACCCGTCAGCGGCACCAGACAAGGGCAGATGTCATGAAACCGATGGTTTTCGCGCTGATTGCGCTGAGCACTCTGGCCGCATGTGGCGGCAGAGGAAGTATCACGACAAGCGGTGCCTATGCGCCGCGCGTCATGTACGCGACCGGCGCCTTGCAGCGCGCCTGTGTAGCAGATGGTCGCCGGGGCGCGAGTGCGGCGCGGTGTGGCTGTATTCAGGCAGTGGCGGACCAGCGGTTGTCCAATTCCGAACAGCGGCGCGGCGTGAAAGCGTTCAAGGATCCGCACAAGCTGCAGGTCTGGCGGCAGTCGGATCGCGCATCGGACAACGCCTTCTGGAGCACGTGGAAAGCGTTCGGCCAGACTGCGGCAGCAAGCTGTAGCGCAACCTGAACCCTGGCTTTTCGAGCGGGGCCTGCGCCCTCCGGTTTACGTCGGCACCCGGATCAGGGTGTCGCGCAGTCGGGTGCGCCGAACCGGTCGGTCAGCCGCGAGACGATCTGATCGCGGGCCGCGCGAAATTGCAGCAGCTTGGCCTCGCGGGTTTCGCCCATTCCGGTGGGGTCGAGAATAGGCCAGTATTCGACATCGAGATGGTAGTAGCGCGATAACTCCAACGCGCGGGCCTGTGAGGCGGGCGACAGCGCGATCACCAGATCGAACGAGCCCAGGTCCTCGCCCCACTGTTCCAGTTCGTCAAAGCTGCGCGAGCGGTGGCGCGACAGCTCGACCCCCATTTCCTGGCAAACGGCGATCGAGAAGCCGTCGATTTCGAGGTCGTTTTCGACGCCGACGGACTGCACATAAGTATCCGTCCCGTAGAGTTTTTTCATGATGCCCTCGGCCATGGGTGACCGGACAGCATTGTGATCGCAGCAGAACAGAACGGATTGCGGCAGATCTAGCGTCACGTCAGACCCCAAAATGCAGGACGCAGATCAGGGTAAAGAGGCGGCGCGCGGTGTCGATGTCGATCTCGGCCTTGCCTTCAAGGCGCTCCTGCAGGACACGGCTGCCTTCCATGTGGATGCCGCGACGGGCCATGTCGATGGTTTCGATCTGCGCCGGTGGCAGCTTTTTCACGGCATCGAAATAGCTTTCGCAGATCTGGAAGTAATCCTTGACCACTTGCCGGAACGGGCCGAGAGACAGGTGAAATTCCGCAGCCTTTTCATCGGTTTCGGTGTTCACATCGAACACGAGCCGCTTGTCGCGGATCGACAGACCCAGATGGTAGGGGCCGGATGGAACGGCACGTTCATCGCGCTGGGGCAAAGAGAAATTATTGTCCTCCAGCAGGTCGAACATGGCGACGCGGCGCTCCTGCTCGATCTCGGGGGTGGGCGGTGGCAGGTTGGCGTCGTCAAGAACGATATGCGTGATACGCGACATGGCATATCTCCTCAAAGCGGTAATCAGCCCCTGCTTAGCCCAGCGCGGACCTGTGGGCAATCGCTGCGCGGTGTGGCGCTGTTGCGTCAACGGGTGTGTTGCACTGCGCGTTTGCGTTGTCATGGCGGCCTGCGCGCGATTACTGTGTCGCGGCGCGGCGTTGCCCGTGCGCTGTTGCGGAGCCTCTCATGCAGTCCTTGTTTCTCATGCGCTATTCGTTCTTCGGGCGGTCTGACTGGCGGTCCGATGCAAGCCGCACGGCCGATCTGCTGTTCGACTCCGCGCGTCTGGAAAAACGGGCGGTGCTGTTGGAGCAGATCGCGCTACGGTCCCTGTCGGACCAGACCGACGGAGATTTCGGCCTGATCGTACTGTCGTCCGAAGGGATGCCCGCGCCGTTCAGAACGCGGTTGGCAGCGCTGTGCAAGGATACGTTGGGCGACCGCGCGCATGTGCTGTTCGAAGCGCCGGAACGCGCGGCCTACTGTATCGACCAGTTCCGCCGACGGTCCCTCACGGCGACGGGGCCGCATGTGATCCAGTCGATCCTTGACGACGACGATGCGGTGGGGGCGGGTTTCGTCGAGACGATCAAGCGCGAGGCGGCGGCGGCGGTATCGCTGTTTCACGCGGGGCAAACGTACACGTTCATTTCCCATGCCAAGGGCGTCAATCTGGTGTTCCGGCCCGATGGGGGGATCGAGTTGCGCCGGCGCAATATGCCTGCGGCGGCGCAGGGGCTGACGCTTGTTTCCAAAAGCGGTACCACCCGCAGTCCGTTCAACATCGCCCACAAGAAGATACTGGAGCGGCGTCCGGTGCGGGTGATCCACGGGGGGCCGGTGATGTACCTGCGGTCGGTGCACGACACCAATGACAGCCGCGCGATGGTGGGCGGCAAGCTGGTGAGCGAGGCGGATATTGATCGCATCATCGCGCAGGATTTACCGCTGCTTGGGCAATTCCGCGACAGGCTGGTTCTAGAGAAAGACGCGACGGACTAGGTTCACTTCGCGCTGGCGAGCATCTTTGGCGGCGTCTTTTTGGGTGGTTTTGTTTTCTTTGACGTACGCGCCTTGGTTTTCGCCTTTGGGGAGGCGGTTTTGGACTTGGTCTTGTGCCGCGCGGCGGTGGCGGCGGGATGTACCAGCAGATAGTTCAGGTTCTGGCGGTAGCGTTTGATCGTGTCGGCGACTTCGTAGCCCGACGCGGTCAGCCATTCCTGAAATCCGGCGTCGTTTTCGACATCGACCTCGATCTGGATCACCGGGCTGCACCGATCGAGCAGGCCGGACAGGCCGCGCAGCACGCCAAGCTCCATCCCCTCGACGTCGATCTTGATCATGTCGGGTGTCTCTTCCGCGAGCAGGCTGTCGGCGCGGAACACCTGCAGATCGCCGCCCTTGCTGATCATCTTGGCACCGCCGAGGTTGCGCTCCTTTGGTTGCATACCGAAACCGTCCGCTTCGACGTCGGACAGGCCGCAACCGAGCTTTGAAAAGTCGACCTTTTCGGTCTGGCCGTTGATCAGCATGTTCTGGATATAAAGTCGGTAGGCACGCGGGTTCGGCTCAAACGGGATGACGCGCGCGGCCCCCATGAACATCGCGGCGAAAAGCGAATGGTTGCCGACGTTTGCACCGATGTCGACGAAGGTACCGCCCTTCGGGAAATGTTTGGCCAGCTCCTGCAGCTCGTGCATTTCGTAAAAGGTGCCCTTGCGCTGTTTGCGCTGGATCGGGTCCTTTTCCATATTGGTACAGAAGTGAACCTGCTGGCCTTCGATCTGCGCGGTCGTGACTGTCACGGGATAGCTCTCGATGGTGCGGCCAAGCCGCAGCCGCTTGAGAAGTCGCTGTATTTCCTGGTTCATCTGCTTTGTGCCTTGCTCAAGGGACGCCCTTTTTGCGGGGGCTTTTGGCGATACGTAGCACGAAAGCCCCCTTTGAGGTGAGCATAAACTTCAGTCGTTAAGCTTGCGCAAACGTGCTGTGACCGAAAGGCCATGCGCCTCAAGGCTCTCGGACGTGGCGAGGCGTTCGGCGGCGGGGCCCACGGCGCGCAGGGCCTGCGGCGTCATGCGGGCGAGCGTCGTGCGCTTCATGAAGTCGAGCACCGACAGCCCTGAGGAAAAGCGTGCCGAGCGGGCGGTGGGCAGCACATGGTTCGGCCCGCCGACGTAATCGCCGATGGCTTCCGGCGTCCACTGTCCTAGGAAGATCGCGCCGGCGTGGGTGATCTTTGCGCTGAGCGCTTCGGGGTCGGCGACGCATAGTTCAAGATGTTCCGGCGCGATCCGGTCGGTCAGCCGTGCCGCAGTGTCCAGATCGGGCACCGTGATCACCGCGCCATAGTCCCGCCACGAAGGGCCTGCGATATGTGCGCGCTGAAGGCTTTTCAGCCGCGTTTCGACCGCCTGCCCCACCGCCTTGCCGAACGCCGCGTCGGTGGTGATGAGGATGGATTGCGCGCTTTCGTCGTGTTCTGCCTGACTGAGCAGGTCGAGCGCGATCCAGTCGGGGTCGTTGTCGCCGTCCGCCACGACAAGGATTTCGGACGGTCCCGCGATCATGTCGATGCCGACCTTGCCGAACACGCGCCGTTTGGCGGCGGCGACGAAGGCGTTGCCGGGGCCGGTGATTTTGTCTACCGGGGCAATGGTCTCGGTGCCGTAGGCAAGTGCCGCAATCGCCTGTGCCCCCCCGATGCGATAGATTTCGTCCACGCCAGAGATATGCGCGGCCAGCAACACCAAAGGATTGAGGATGCCGTCGGGCGTGGGCACCACCATCGCGAGACGCCCAACGCCCGCCACCTTGGCCGGAATCGCGTTCATCAGGACGGATGAGGGATAGGACGCCAACCCGCCAGGCACATAGAGGCCTGCCGCGCTGACCGCAGACCAGCGCCAGCCCAGCGTCGCACCGGCATCATCCGTCCATTGCGCATCTTCGGGCAACTGGCGTTCGTGATAGGAACGGATACGCGCGGCGGCCAGTTCAAGCGCCGCACGGTCTTCGTCCGACACGACATCCATTGCCGCCACGATCTCTTGTGCGCCGATGCGCAGGCGATCGGGGCTCAGCGCGATGCGGTCGAATTTCTCGGTCAGTGCGATGACCGCGAGATCGCCGCGTGTGCGCACGTCCGCGATGATGTTCGCAACGGTATGATCGACATCGGGGCTGTCCTCGCGCTTGGCATTCAGGAGTGTCATGAATGCCGCCTCGAAATCGGGCGCGGTGGCGTCGAGATAAACAGGCATTGAAAGCTCCGTCATTGGGGCGGTGGCGGGTGTGGATTGGCGGGCATGGGACGCAGCAATAGAAGGGCGTCCCCGGCCCTAGTCCGGATGCGTCGGCAATTTGCGCGAGGGGGCCGCATAGGGACGGGTCACATCCTTGAGCGTGACATCCAGCGCCTCGACCGTCAGGCGGATCGCCCCGTCGCCCGCCAGCGTCAGCGTCACGGTGCCGGAGGGATCGTCCGTCATGTCGAACCGGAGCGCCAGCAGGGACAGCACCAGATCCGGATCGCCCTTTGTCACTGCCTGTGACGCGACGGCCTGCACGTTCGAGAACATCAACACGGACTGAACCCGTTCGGGCGCGTGGCGGTCCTTGCCCCTGTCCTCCCACCGCACCCGGTTGATCAGGAGAGCAAACCGCGCCTGCCGCCTGTCCCAGCGCATCTCAGAGGCGGGAAACACCGCATCCTGCGTCAACGCCGCGATCACGGCTAGGTCCTCGGCGTCGAGCGCGCCGAGATTGAGCGGCGCTTCGCGCCCGTCTTCGAATTTTGCGTCCTGCGTCATTGGTCCTTGATCCGTTCGATATCTGCGCCAACGCCCGAGAGCTTGGCCACCACATGTTCGTAGCCGCGATCGAGGTGATAGACACGCGACACTTTCGTCTCACCTTCGGCGGCGAGACCGGCGAGGATGAGCGAGACCGACGCGCGCAGATCCGTGGCCATCACCGGCGCCCCCTTGAGCCGTTCGACACCCTGCACGGTGGCGCGACCGCCGTGCACCTCGATACTGGCCCCCATGCGGATCAGTTCCGGGGCATGCATGAAGCGGTTCTCGAAGATCGTTTCCTCAAGCACGGAAGTACCGTCCGCCGTGCACAGGAGCGCCATCATCTGCGCCTGCAGATCCGTGGGGAATCCAGGGAAGGGTTCGGTCGTCACATCGACGGCGTTCGCCCGTGCGCCACGGCATTTGACCTTGAGCCCGCGGTCGGTCTGCGTCACGTCGATGCCCGCCGCATCCAGCTTTTCGCAGAATGCGCCGATCAGGTTGATCCGACCGCCCAGCAGTTCGACTTCGCCGCCGCAGATGGCGGGCGCGAGCATGTAGGTGCCCAATTCGATCCGGTCGGCAACGACCGGGTGCGTCGCCGCACCCAGACGGTCGACGCCCTGCACGGTGATGGTTGCCGTGCCGTCGCCGTCGATTTGTGCGCCCATACGGCGCAGGCAATCCGCGAGGTCCACGATTTCAGGCTCGCGGGCGGCGTTGTTGATGACGGTGGTGCCTTTGGCCAGCGTTGCGGCCATCATGATGTTCTCGGTCGCACCCACTGAGGCGAAAGGAAAGTCGATCACCGCGCCCTTGAGCCGGCCCCCGGCGGCCTTGGCATAGAGGTACCCGTCGCGCAGGTCGATCTGCGCGCCCATCTTGGCCAGACCGTCGGTGTGGATGTCCATGGGGCGCGCACCGATTGCACAGCCGCCGGGCAGCGACACCTCGGCATGGCCCTCGCGCGCCAGCAAGGGACCCAGCACCAGGTTGGAGGCGCGCATCTTGCGCACGATGTCATAGTCGGCGCGGGTGTTGATCGCACCGTGGCACGACATGGCGATCACGCGGCCCTCTTGCAGCGAGGTCACTTCAGCGCCCAGCGATTGCAGCAACTGCGTCATCGTGCGGATGTCCGACAGGCGCGGCGCGTTGGTCAGCGTCAGCGGCTCTTCGCTGAGCAAGGTCGCGGGCATCAGGGTGAGACAGGCGTTTTTCGCGCCCGCGATCGGGATCTGCCCGTTGAGGGCATTGCCGCCGCGTACCAGAATTGCGTCCATGCGTCAGTGTTCCTTGTCTTGCGCATCGCGCGCATTGCCTGTGGGCGTGTCTGCCCCGGCGCGTGCGCGCGCCTGCATTTTCCGCCGTGTCATATTCGCCTTCAACGCCTGCTTCAACCGCGCCTCACGGCGGGCGGCCTGTTCTGCCTTTGCCTTTTGAGCGGGTGTCTGTGGGGGCGTTTTGTCTGCCATGCCGTCTGTCTAGCGCAGGCGCCCGCCGGGGTCCAGATTGCCTGCAGAATTAGGGTTGCACGGGAACCGGAATGAAGCTAATCAGCCCTCCACCGGCGCTGCCGTCGTTCGGATCAAGAGCCTGGCTTGAAAAAGGCCGCTCGGAGATGCGATGGTGCCGATACGGAAACGAGATGCTGTGGTAGCTCAGTGGTAGAGCACACCCTTGGTAAGGGTGAGGTCGAGAGTTCAATCCTCTCTCACAGCACCATCTCCGGACACCATCAATCATTTGGAACAGATCGGCGGGGTGCCGAAGTTTCTGTGGGGTGCGCTTCACGGGAGGTGGCGCGTTCGGTGGCGCGAGGAACCAGCACTGTGGTGGAGGGGCTGTGCGCCCCCCCTTTTTCTTCGCTCAGATCATGTCAGTCAGGTCGTAGATCTGTGCACCGATCTGCAGGTTGATCTCTTCCTGGCCGTCGCCGTCGACCAGCGCCCACATGATCTGGCCCGTTGGGCGGTAGACGATGAAGGCCTCGTCGACGTCGGCGGCACCGGCGGTCGGCGTGGTGGCCACGTTGATCTGGAACTGCGCGCGCGTCGCGTCTGGCCTGCCGAAGACCAGCACGTCGCCCTCGGAGGCGTCGTAGTCCTGGATCCAGTCGGAGCCGTGGTTGAAGATGCCCAGATGATAGAAATCATCCGCGCCGTCACCGCCGTTGACGCGGTCGTAGCCGAAGCCGCCGTTGATGAAATCATCGCCTTCCGCGCCGAACAGCAGATCGCCATAGGCCGATCCGGTGAGGGTGTCGTTGCCCTCACCGCCCAGCACGGTGTCGGCTCCGAAGCCACCGGCGATGTTGTCGTTCCCGGCATCCCCGCGCACCTCGTCGTTGCCGTGGCCGCCGTCGATCACGTCGTTGCCACTGCCGCCATAAATCACGTCACGCAGGTCGGCTTCGCCTGTGCCGCCAAAGATCGTGTCGTTGCCGGCTCCGCCGTTCAACGTATCGGTGCCCAGCCCCCCGTTGAGCAGGTCGTCACCTTCGCCGCCCAGCAGCCTGTCGTTGCCGTCGTCTCCGCTCAGGGTATCCGCACCGGCACCGCCATCGACTACATCATCCCCTGCGAGGGCAAGCGCCGTATCGTCGCCTGCGCCGCCTGCCAGGGTGTCCTGCCCGACCGTTCCGATCAGGATGCTGCCTTCGTCGGTCGCGGTCAGGTCCACATTGGCGCCAGCCAGATCGAACAGCACCGGTACGCCCTCGGGCAGGGCCACGCCGTCGATCGTCAGGTCGAGGTCGTCGAGATCCGTAAGGGGGCCATCGAGGTCGGCGATCGCCACGCCTGCCGGGTTCAGCACGGTGAGGCCGCTGATGTCGAGGCCACCCAGAACGGAAGTGACCGGATCACCGCCCGCATCGACACCCGCAAAGATCCCCGTCGCAAACGCGCCGAGGTTGGCCGGCATGGCACCGGCCAGTTGCGCGGTGTACCCGCCCAAGGTCAGGGTCACGCCGGTCGGTGCGACAGTGAAATTCACGACTTCGGTGTCGCCGTCGGAGACCGTCAGTTCGCTCAGAGAGATCGGCGTCAGCGCGGCGACCAGCGCCGACCGGTCGTCGGCGTCCAGCTCGGCAAGTGTTTCGGGATCGAGAAGCGCCGCGGCACCGAGCAGGGAAGGCAGGCTTGCCAGGGCCGTGGGGAAGGTCCCGGTCAGATCGATCGTCTGATCACCGGACCGTACTTCGATTGCCGTCGACGACAGGTCCACGCCGAGGATCTCTGTTGTACCCTGCGACAGGCCCAGCCCGCTGAGCGATCCGGTCGCGGTGCCGCCAAGGACGGCCCCCAGGAAATCGTCCATGTCGCTCAGCGGGCCAATGCCCGAACCGTTGACTTCGAAAGTAAGGGCGTCTTCTCCTTCGACGGGCAGCACGACCTGTATCAAAGAGGGCGTGGCCAAGGTGACGGTCGGCTCACCAATGGTGGCATCCGTCAGCCCTTCGACTGCATCCATGTTATCGAGTGAAACGCCCAGGAGCTCTCCGACAGGGTCGGACGCGCCGGAAATCCGGTTCAGTAGCCCGAGAAATTCGGATGTGATGTTTGCAGTAGCCATGGTTGCTCTCCTCAAGTCCTAAAATTCAATGCTCTACGCTCGCAGAGTTGTGTCGTCTGTGTATTGACCCAGGTCAAAGAACCCGGACGAACGCGGTATTTCCGACGGGGAAAAACCGCTCCGTTTCGCATCAGGCCAGCAGGTCAAAGTTGCCGTTCTCTGATCTGAGCCATATTTCATCGAGTTCGCCGCCATCCGACAAGGCAAAAAGGATCGTTCCGGTGGGCCGCCATATCACAAAGGCCTCTTCGATCGCGTTGTCGCCCCTGCCCTCGGTGGTTGTGAAATTGACCTGAAACCGGGAGGCATCCGCTGTCGTTCCGACCAGCAGAACGTCCGATTGTTCGGAGGAAAAATCGGCGATCCAGTCGCTGCCGTGGCCCGCGTGGCCCGCGTGGTAGAACCGGTCGGCGCCCGCACCACCGGTCAGGTTGTCGTGGCCCCATCCGCCATTCAGAAAATCAATGCCCGCACCGCCGGACAGATCGTCGCCGCCCGCCTGCCCGCTGATCGTGTCGTTGCCATCGTTGCCCGCAAACACATCCCCCTGCCGCGCGCCAAAGATCAGATCATCCTCCCCGGTGCCGTCGAGCCGGAACCCGGTGCGGTCGAGGATCGAGGCGGTGCCGATGTAGGAATCGGTGCGCCCCCGCTGATCCGGCAGGTTCTCGGAGACGTCGATGCCCACGACGTGCAGCAGGGACGCGGCAGCCGAATTGGAATTGTCCAGAAACGGGCCGTAGGTGATCTGCGCATCTTCCAGAACCCGCGCGTGCTGGTTCATCAGATGCCAAACGGCGTCCACGGATCTGCCGCCGAGGTCCAGCACCGTGCTGCCGACCAGATCCCTGTCTTCGAGCGGCCTGTAATCGGCGCTTTCGGCGATCGGGACGGAGTATTCGAAAATAACGTCACCGGTGCCGAGCGCCCCGGACGGATACCCGCGCAGCACCGTTTCGGAACCGTCCGTGTCGACGCGAACGAAATAGAGGTGGTCGTAGCCGGTATCGCCGAACAGAAAAACCGGCTGGCCTTCGATGCGAATTTCGGTGCCGCTCACAATTTCCATCCCGCCCTCTGAAATGCCGAGTATGCCCAGAACCCTTCTGCCGTTGTCAAGGTCCGCGCACGGACGAGGCTGGCCGCGAAACCCGGCCTGCTCTCGCGATCGGATCTCGCATTCTCGTATCCGCATTTGATGCACATCTGCGCGGGAGTGAGACCGGGCCGCGCGGTGGTAGCGTAGCATGACGTATAAATGGTTTCGGTAGCTCAAGCTGCGGCCAGTTCCGAGATGCCCGCCCGGTACTGATCAGACGGCGAATTTCTGAGAACAGCGCGTTTCGTGTCAAACGGTGCCCGGTTTCGTGACGCCGGGGAACGGCAGGATATCCGGCCTGATCGACGGTAATGCCTTCTCGGCGGAGAACGGCAACGACGTAACGGTGCAGCGTTACCTTTCCGGTGCGCTTGGCACGTATGCAGGACGGGGCAAACCTGCACGCGTTGCCGACCGGCAGCCCACGTGCCGTGTCGGCACGTGGGGTTCGCGCGGCGATTGACATCCGGGCAGAGAGGTTCAGATACCGATTGGACCGGCCCGTCCGGAAACGCAAAAAGAGAACATGATGGAACTCAATGCCGATTTTTCGCTGCCTGTGCTGGTTCTGGCCGCAGGCCCGTCTTGGCAAATATCGTCCTCGGCGGGGGTGACGCACGCCACGGATGCGGGTGTGGTGCTTTGGACCAGGACCGGCCACTTGGAAATTGCGGCAGGGTCCGATGTCTGACGCGGGGCCGATGCAGACGGATGTGGCCATTGTGGGCGGCGGGCTGTCCGGTCTGGCGCTTGCGGATATGCTGCACCGCGCCGGCGTGGGGTTCGAGCTGTTCGAAGCGCGCGGGCGGTTCGGCGGGCGCATCGACACGCTGCGCCACGGTGCGGGGGGTGTCGATCTGGGGCCATCGTGGTTCTGGCCCGGTCAGGCCCGCATGGCGCGGTTGATCGAGGATCTGGATCAGCGCGCCTTCGCGCAATACGCGACGGGCGATCTTTGCTTTGAAGACCAGCGCGGGGAGGTACAGCGCGGTGTCGGCTTCGCTTCGATGGAGGGTGCTTTGCGCGTGGCAGGTGGTCTGTCGGCGCTGATCGACGGGTTGGTGGCACGCCTGCCGCGCGCGCAGCTGCATGAAAGCCATCCTGTCTCGCGGATCGAACGCGGCGCGCTCGTTTTGGAGAACGGCAGTACCTGCACGGCACGGCATACCGTGGTGACAGTACCGCCGCGCCTGGCCGCGAATCTGGTGTATGACCCACCCCTGCCCGGTCCGGCGCTGCAGAGCCTGCGGCAAATCCCAACCTGGATGGCAGGTCATGCCAAGTTCGTCGCGGTCTATGACCGGCCGTTCTGGCGCGCGGCGGGGCTTTCTGGCGATGCGACGAGCCGGCGCGGCCCGATGGTCGAGATCCATGATGCGAGCGGACCGGAGGGAACCCCCGCCGCCTTGTTCGGCTTTCTGGGAATTCCGGCAGCGCAGCGGAATGGACAAGCCGCGCAGATCGAGGCGGCGGCGATTGACCAGCTTGGCCGGTTGTTCGGGACAGACGCCCTGCACCCCCGCGCGACCGCGTTCAAGGATTGGGCGCAGGACCCGGCGACTGCGACGGCACAGGACCACACACCGCCGCACGGCCATCCCGCCTATGGTCCGTTGGCCATGCTGGACGGACTTCGGGAGGGGCATCTGCATTTTGCCTCAACGGAAACGGCACCCGATATGGGCGGATTGATGGAGGGTGCGCTTGCCGGTGCGGAGCGGGTCGCAGCGCGCATTCTTGCGGCGTGAGGGGCCGTGATATCAATTTGTTAACCATCATTGCGAATACACTGACCGACGTTGCCCAACAGGGCAGCACCGCGATCCATATCTATGCCCGCAAGCGTGATGACACCCTCGTTCTTGATTTTGCGCCGGACATTACCGGATACGGCGCTGGCCACCACGCCCCACGCCGACGGTGACACCAACCCGCCGCGTGGGGCAGACCAATATCATTTTGAAAACACCGGCAAATTCCGTGCGGGAGGTGTCGCGGTGGGCAGGCTTGAGGATCTGGATGCGGCGGACCGCATTTACGTGGCTGGCGCACCGCTCGATCTGTTGAATTTACCGTCGTATGTGAGCACCGTTGCCTATGGCGGCGTGCACAATGATCCCGGGGCGGCGGCGCAGCAGTGGCTCCTGATTGGGACGCAGACGGGCGGGCATATCTTCTACGCGCTGGAAGATGCGCGGATCGACATGACCGGCAACGGCGGGACCAGTTCCGGCAGAATGGAATCGCATTTCATTCCGGCCGACATGTTGCCGGTGTTTTCGCGGTTGCGAGATATAGCCTATGTCGACCCCGAGAACACTCTGCCGCCCGACGCACGGCCCGACGACAGAATCGCGATCAAGGACCATGATAGAACCATCGCGGACATGCGTCGTCCGATCACCGGCGGGCCGGGCCGCGACACGCTTTTTGGCGGCGACGCGGGCGAGGTCTTTGTGCGCTATCTGCCGGCCGGCGCGATCCTCTTGGCGCTGGTGGATGGGCAGGATCTGGACGAAATCACGGTTCACACCGCGCGCAGTACGTTTGACCTGATGGCGTGAGACGTTATCCGAGGCTGCGCAGCAGGTCGGGCGAAGGCGTGCCGGTGGGAGCCGCGCCAATGCTTTGCTGATAGGCGCGTATCGCCGCTTCGCTGTTGGGACCGATGACGCCATCGGTGCCGCCGGTGTCGAAGCCGCGCGCGGTAAGACGCTGTTGCACTGCGATCCGGTCGTCTTTCGTCAGGCCATTGGCATCGGGCGGGAACGCGCCACGCAGCGGCCCTGCCCCGCCGATCCGGTCGGCCAGATGGCCAACGCCGATCGCATAGGCATCCGAGTTGTTGTACCGTTTGATCGCGCGGAAATTTCGGGTCACGGCAAAACGCGGCCCGCCCGCCTGCGGCTGGATGATGCTGCCCTGCGGCGCGCCATTGCCGACCTCGCCCCCCCAGCGGACGCCACGCGACCAGCCGTTGCGTTGCAGATACGCGGCGGTGGACGCCAGTGCATCGGCCGGGTCTTCGGACCAGATGTCGCGCCGACCGTCGCCGTTAAAATCGACGGCAAACGCCTGATAGGAGGTCGGGATGAACTGCGTGTGGCCCATCGCGCCGGCCCAGCTTCCAGTCATTCGCGCGGGGGTGATGTCACCGTTCTGCACGATCCTGAGAGCCGCGATAAGCTGTTTTTCGAAGAACGCGCCGCGCCGACCGTCGAAGGCCAGTGTTGACGTCGCAGAGACGACCGGGACATCGCCGCGCCGCTCGCCGAAGAAGCTTTCGAGCCCCCAGACCGCACAGATGATTTCCGCATCGACGCCGTAGCGGTCTTGGAGTGCCGCCAAGGTTCCGCGCTGGCGGGCAAATGCTGCGCGGCCCTTGGCAATTCGTTCGTCCGATGCGGCGATGGCAAGGTAATCTTCCAGCGAGCGTTTGAATTCGGTCTGGTTCCGGTCGCGTTTGACGCATCCGGGCAGATAGCCGGTGCCGCGAAACGCGGATGACAGGGTGGCCGGTGAAATACCCTGTGACTGGGCGCGCGCACGGAAGTTCGCCACCCAGCTATCGTAGGCTGTATTCGGCACGGGACGCAGATCTGCCGGCAGTCCGGTTGTGGGGGTAAGCGTCGGGGACGTCAGCCCGCCCCCGCACGCCGACAGGCCCAAAGCGCCCAGACCAAATCCGAAGGTTCGACGTGAAATTTTCATAGCTCTGCCCGATCCGCATTGAGGGAATTGTTTCGGTGCATGCTAGCGGAATGGCAGACCAAGACAACAGCGTTCGCATCGTCTGCGCAGACGCGTGCCGATCAGTTGCTTGGCGCGCCTGGTTGGTACAATGGCACCGTCGACATCGACATTTTCGCCGATCCGTTCTGAACGTCGCGCGCGTGGCTGATGTAGACCAGCGTCCGGTGCGCTTCGTCATAGATCCGTTTTACCCGTATCGATTTGAAGACGATCGAGCGGCGCTGTGAGAACACCTCTTCGCCCTCGTCACTGCGGTCGATATCGCCGATTTCAAGCGGCCCGGTCTGGCGGCAGGAGATCGACGAATTGGACGGGTCCTCGAACCAGTTGCCCTTTTGCAGCCGGTCGATGATGCCGCGTTCAAAATAAGTGATGTGGCAGGTGACGCCCTGAACCTTGGGATCGTCGAGCGCCTCGATGATCAGATCGTTGCCGAGCCAATCAACATCGACATTGCCGATCACCTCTGCGTGAATCGGGGCGGCGAGCGACAGGGACAGGGCGGCGGAAGCTATGTATTTTCTGATCATACCTGTGAACGCAAAGGGTGCGACATCTGTTCCCACCTATCGGTGATTTTTATCCATTGCACTGTGCGCCAGCATGGAACATTATAAGAACATCATGGCAAAACAAACCCTCAAAGAAAAGCTCGCCCTGCTCAGCGATGCGGCGAAATATGACGCCAGCTGTGCGTCCTCCGGCACCACCCGGCGCAACAGTGTCGATGGCAAGGGGTTGGGCAGCACCGAAGGCTCGGGCATCTGCCACGCCTATGCGCCTGACGGGCGGTGCATCAGCCTGCTCAAGATCCTGATGACCAATTTCTGCATCTACGATTGTGCCTATTGTATCAATCGGGTCTCTTCGAACGTGCCCCGCGCGCGGTTTTCGGTCGAGGAAGTCGTGCATCTGACAACCGAGTTTTATCGTCGGAATTACATCGAGGGGCTGTTTCTGTCGTCGGGCATCATCAAAAGCCCCGACGACACCATGGCGGATATGGTCCGGATCGCGCGTGAATTGCGACACACGCACCATTTTCGCGGCTACATTCACCTCAAGACGATTCCCGATGCCGCGCCGGAGCTGATCGAAGAGGCGGGGCTGTTGGCGGATCGTTTGTCGATGAACATCGAATTGCCTACCGACGCAGGGATCAAGACCTATGCGCCTGAGAAGAACCCCGACGAGATTCGGCGCGCGATGGGGCGGGTGCAGGTGCGCAAGCTGGCGGCAAAGGAAAAGACGCACACCGGTCGGAAAGCTGAGAAATTCGCTCCGGCAGGACAAAGCACGCAGCTGATCGTGGGGGCGGACGGGGCGGATGATGCGACGATACTGCAAAGCTCTACGCGGCTATACAGTTCGTACAAGCTCAAGCGGGTGTATTATTCCGCCTTCTCCCCGATCCCGGATAGCGCCGCCGCACTGCCGTTGATCAAGCCGCCGCTGGCGCGCGAGCATCGTCTGTATCAGGCCGATTGGCTGTTGCGGTTCTACGGATACGGCGCGCAGGAGATCGCAGGAGCGTCGAGCGGCGGGATGCTGGATCTCGACATTGATCCAAAACTTGCCTGGGCGCTGGCCAACAGGCACGCTTTTCCGGTGGATGTGAACCGTGCGGGTCGTGACATGCTTTTGCGGGTGCCGGGATTCGGGACCAAGACTGTCGCGCGTATTCTGACCGCGCGTCGCAACGGGGCGTTGGGATACGCCGATCTGATCCGCATCGGTGCCCTGGTGAAGAAGGCCAAACCGTTCATCATCACGCGCGACTGGTCGCCGGGGGGGCTGACCGATGCGGCCAATTTGCGCGCGCGGTTCGCGCCGCCGCCGGAGCAGCTTGCCCTGATATGATCTATGCCCCCCGTCTGCCCCGGATCGGGACGTTCGACGCGTGGCGCGACGCGGCGCGCGCACTGGCCAGCAATGATGTGCCACCGGACCAGATCGATTGGGCAATGCAGGACAGCGACGCGGGACTTTTCGGCGCAAGCGGCGCACCGCTGCCGTCGGCACGCGACATGACGGTGCCCAAGGCGTTCATCCCGCTTGCCCGGCAAGTATGTGCTAGTCGGACGGCGGGCGCGCATGATCTGCTTTACCGCGTTTTGCTGCGCAGCCGCGGCGCACCCCGCCTGCTGTCGAACCGCGCCGACCCGCAGGTGCAGCGGCTGGAAGAGATCGGCAAGAACATTCGCCGCGACATGCACAAGATGAAGGCGTTCGTGCGCTTTCGCGAGGTCACCGAACAGGGCGCGAACCGGCGCAGTTTTCTCAGCTGGTTCGAGCCGGATCATCGGATAGAGGAATTGATCGGAGGTTTCTTCACCCGGCGGTTTGCCGATATGGATTGGGCCATCGTCACGCCGGAGGTCACGATGCGGTTTGCGGCGGGGGATCTGTCGGTGAAAGCGGTACAAAGTGCGCGGCTGGATCTGAGCGATGAGACCGAGGCGTTGTGGAAAACCTACTATGCCAACATCTTCAATCCTGCACGTCTCAAGATCAAGGCGATGCAATCCGAAATGCCCAAGAAATACTGGAAGAACCTGCCAGAGGCCGAGTTGATCCCCGAACTGATTGCGAATGCGGAAGCGCAGGTCCGCGTGATGCAGGAACAGGCGCAAAGCCAACCGCCGCCGCGTGCCGCGAAAGTGCTCGACCGCTTGCCGCTTCGGGAGATGCCCTGTGCGCTTGCGTCCTGCGCGCGCTGCCCACTGGGCGCGAAAGCGACTCAGGCGGTCGCGGGCGAAGGTCCGCGGGATGCGCCGTTGATGATTGTGGGCGAGCAACCCGGCGACTACGAAGACCTTGCCGGGCGGCCGTTCGTGGGGCCTGCTGGGCAGTTGTTCGATACGCTGGCGCTTGAGGCGGGGCTGGACCGGCGGGCCGCTTATGTCACCAACGCAGTTAAGCATTTCAAATTCACGCCACGCGGCAAACGCCGTATTCACCAAAGCCCACATCGGTCCGAAGTCGAAGCCTGCCGCATTTGGCTTGCGGAAGAGATCGAGCAAATTCGTCCTGCGTTGATCGTTGCCATGGGGGCCACTGCGGCACAGGCCCTGACGGGAAGCGGTACGGATGTGTTGAAGCGCGCGGGGCGGGTCGAAGAGGGCACGGACGGCTTGCCCGTGCTGGTCACGGTACACCCCTCGGCCATTTTGCGCGCCTCCAACGGAAGCGCACTGCGCGCCCGCCTTATCGGCGATCTGAAACAGGCGGTCGAAATGTGCGACCGGATCGCCGCATTACCCCCTGATAGGTAACGGCCGATCCGGTACCCGTGCGGGCAACCACTTCAGAACACCTTGATCAGCATCCAGATGCCCATCCCCAGCATCATCAGGTTTTCGGTCAGCGAGATGAAACCCAACGGTACGTTGCTGTCACCACCGACGCAGGCGCATTTCAATTCACGCTTGTCGATATAGACCGCCTTGATGACCGATACCGCACCAATTAGGCCGATTGTGATCGCCACCGGTGCGGAGATCCACGTCAGCGCCCCTGCCGTCATCAAAATGCCGGCCAATGCTTCTCCGAACGGGTACACCTTGCCGTAGGGTACCCATCGCTGCGCAAGCAGATCGTAGTTTAGGAACATGGTCGAAAACTGTTCAACATCCTGAAGTTTTTGCACGGCGAGAACACACATCGAGATGGAGATGAACCATTCAAACGCGCGCAGTGTGAAGATCGTCTCGAAACTGTACCACGACAGACCAAGCGCCATCAGGAACGCGACCGCAAAAATCGCGATGACTGGCTGGTAGCTGGTATCGGATTGTTCAGCCTCGGGTTTATCAAGACCGAAGTGCACCCGAAGGGCATCGTATCCGCCGATGCGCTCGCCGTCGATGAACGTCTGCGGGGTGGTTTCCACATTTTGCTCCGCCATGAACCTGTCGGTTTCATCGCGGGATGTGAGAGGGTGGTCTTCGACCTCAAAGCCCTGACGTTTCAGAAGGTCTTTTGATTTCAGTCCATAAGGACAGGTATGCTCTTTCATCACCATCCGGTACAGTCTGGCTTTGGGATTGGTCTGATTGGATGTCACGGGGTTTCCTTTCATTTTCCGTCGATTTCGGGCGTCGCGGCGGGGCCGCCTTCCAGATCGACGATCAGTGCCTTCATTTCGGCGATCTCAAGGCGCTGCGCCTCGATGATGTCGTCGGCAAGTTTGCGGACGCGCGGATCCGATATATTGGCACGTTCGCTGGTCAGGATCGCGATCGAGTGGTGCGGTATCATTGCCCGCATCCACGATGTGTCGGCGACGGTTGTCTGGCTGCGGACCAGAAACAGGGCGATGGCAAAGACAACCGCACTGCCCGCGAAAATGGCGATGTTCGCCGTCCGGTTGGAATACATGCCCAACATGAACGCCAGCATGATGATTGCCATAACGGCGCCCATGTAGATTGCCATGTAGGTGCGGGTTTCACTGAAGAATATGTGATCGACAGCATAGGTGTTGAGGTACATCAATCCCAGCATCACGACTGTCGATGTGAGGATCATTGCGAAAAAGCGCCAATACGACATGATATTATCTCCTGAATGCTCCGGTTCTACAGGCCCAACAGGTATCCAGCGCTGGAGGGTTCCGCGCTTTGATCACGAAATTGTGCATCTGGTGGAAAAACGTCGCCGTAGGGGGCGAACAGATCTGGACTGCACGGGTCCATGCTTGGGCCTCGCGCGGGGCGGCGGCGGCCAGGGGATTGTCGAACTCCGCCCTTGATCGCGCCCCAATCGGAAGCTACGCCGAACGCAGCGGGAGAGCGGGTATGAAGATTTGTGCGATCACGATGGTGTACCGGGATTACTGGGCACTGGCCCAGTGGTACCGCCACTACGGGCACCATCTCGGGCCGCGCAACCTTTATGTGATCTCGCACGGGCATGACCCCGAAATTGCGCGGATCTGTCCCGAAGCGAGCATCATCACCATCCCGCGCGAGGAGTTGCGGCATTTCGATCGCGTCCGCATGCGCCTGATGAATTCGATCCAGGCCGGGTTGACCAACCTCTATGACTGGGTGATCCAGACCGACGCGGATGAACTGGTCTGCCTTAACCCTGATGCCCATGCGTCGTTTTCCGCGCTCTTCGAGAAAACGTCGGCCCCGGCGATTTTCGGCCTTGGCCTCAATCTTGCCGAGGTTACGGAAGACGGCCCACTGGCCGAGGGCGAGAACGTGTTCGCACGGCGCTCCGTGGCCTGCGTGACAGGGAACTACAGCAAGGCCTGGGCCGTGCGCAGGGAAATCCCATTGAGGTTCCACGGTGTCTTCTGCGGATACAGGAAAACAGACGTATTTCCCTTCGAGATGCCCGACGATGTCTTTTTCGTCCACATCAAACACGCGAACTCAGACGCGCTGAAGACCACGAATGACGTCAGAAAGTCCGTCGCCGACACCGTTGGCGAGGATTGGAACGTCAACGGCTGGGCAAATCCCGACCGCCACGCGAAGCGGTTTTTCCGCAAGCTTGCAGCCGCAGAGGAGCTTGATTGGGAGGGCGCAGTGCAACGCGGGTACGAACAAATCAGAGACAACCCGGTGCGGGATGCGAAGCGGGGCCTCGTGAAGCCACCGTTCATCAACTATGTCTGCCGCACACGCCTCCCGAGCTGGTTTCAACGCGCCTGACCGCAGGCACCCCCCTGGCACATTCATGCCCCGGGGCCGACAGGGCGCCGACTTGGCAGCGCCACATCCGTCACAATCGGATATCCCCGTTGCGGCAGCGAGCAATCAAAAGGTACCTCCGGGATCCATACCGCAACTTGATGAAGCCAGACGCCGGCCCAAGCGCGTACTGCCCTACCTGCTCGACTATGCGGTGGATGGGCAGGCGCTGACGTTCGGTTATGGCACGGACGCGAACGCGCGCGGCGGGTTTGGCGCCTTGATCTCCATGCCCGCCGCAAGCAGGGTAACGACAACGTGCTTTTGCAGGTCGATCAAACCAGCGATCTCGTCGGCCATCGTGGGTTCGGATACGAGCGCCTTGGCCTCGGCCAGCGTTTATGTCGTTCAAGCTTATCAATCAGGCCGTCCATCAAGGCCTTCGTGAGTTGCGACACGTTCCTGCAGCGCAGGCTTTCGGGCAGGAAGTCGTCGAGTTCGGTCTTGGTCACTTCGTTGCAGGTCATATCTGTTCCGGACCATGTCCAAAGCATAGGCGAGTTACTCCCGTTCGCTAACCGAAGTTTCGACTTTGGCTGAATATATCACAATGTTACAAGGCAAGGTGACGGAAGCGACGTATTCGCCACCGTCGACCCATAGTCCTGTCTCACTATATTTTGGGCGAGGCGCGCCGTGGAAACCTGTGCCCTAATATCGTCGAGCTCGAGTGCGCTGAGGTTGATCGGATGGGATGGCAGGCGCCTCGCCTCGTCCAATCAGATTCATCATAGAACGTGATTTGATCCGAAACGCCCGTCGAAATGCCCGACGCGCGGCTTTCTTATCAAGGCCTTCACTCTGGAGCTCGTGCGAGCAAGCGACGCCAGCAAGGCCGCTCTATGTGCGGGATGCGTGTCATAACTCGCTAATGCCCGATTGTGCCTTCGCGTCCAATCGTTTAAGCATCGGGTCGCACCACAGGCCCCTTAGCTCAGCTGGATAGAGCAAGGACCTTCTAAGCCGTAGGTCTGGGGCCGTAAGAAGTTGGAAAAACAGACGGTTAGGGAAACGTCACCGGCTTGCGAACCGTTTTCCGAACCGTTATCAAAGAGCCACGGTCCCGTAGCTCAACTGGATAGAGCACCTGACTTCTAATCAGGATGTTGGGGGTTCGAGTCCTCCCGGGATCGCCATTTCTTCTCCTTTTTGTCGTTCGACATCGAAAGGCCGACTTTTCGACAAAAGCTGGTTTTTGTGATTTGTTGAATGTTAACGAGCATCGCTGGCGCGTCTTTAGTCAACGGGAGCCTGATGCAAACAGTGGTGCTACGTCGACGCGCAACCAGATTGAGCCAAAGTCCTGACCCTCTGGCGAAAACGGCTTTGCGTCATGCGCTTTTACGATCGCCGATGCTCTATTCCGGCTGATGCCGAACTCAACTTCAGCAGTCGTTAGGGTCAAAAATTGTCGATGAAACGCAGCAATGTCCTGATCGTTCATCCGAAGTTGTTTCTTCTGCGTCTTGGGGTTGATGAGTTCAGTGGCGGGAACATAACCCGCTTCAACCAAAGCAAGGAAACGACGACCGTCCCGCGGGCCAATAGATCGTCCGAAAGCTGCAGCAGAAATTGTGTCCGACAACTCCGGAAATTGAGGCGTGACCGAAGCCCGCCCTGCAACTATGGCATTAATGCCAGCCTTTAAGACGGAGAAACCACTGTATCCGGCAGAAACGTCTGAAGCGGCGATCTTCAATGCTCCAGAGCGCACCAACCTGATAATCGTTCCGACATCCAAACCTTTTCGCCGTCGTGCTTGTTGGAGCGTCTCCCAGCTAAGCTGATTTTCTGGCATGGGGATCGCAAGCGCAGCGATTTCTTCAACCAATCCGATACCGTCTGAAATGCGCCATCTCGCAATTATCTTCGGCGCCCGGGTCCGGGGTATCAAAACGCCCCCTTCTTCCAAGGAGATGAGAGCAGCCTTCGTTGCGCCCATAGCTGTCTGCATTTCACCTGGCCCCACCAATGAGGGGATTTCTGATAGGAGATCGACGTGTTGGATGGCGTCAAAAACCTTGCGGCTATAGGGTCGCTGATCTTCTTTGGCCAAAACGCCTGCCTCTGCCAGCATGGCGTCCAGACCTGCAGGCCACAGCTCGACCTGCCGAGCGGCTGTAACCACAGAATGCAAACGGCGCTCCTTGACTTTCTCTCCCAATAGAATGTCGCCTGATGCATACGGCCAATGAGAAAGAATACACTCTCGCAGTATGCCCCTGAAGACTGCGAATGTATCGTCCGCAACGAAGTCACGAGACATCTTACGGAACAATTCTCCAAATGCTTTTGCCGGCTTGTCCAATGGACCTGAGGCACTGGCGGCAAGTCGATCAAGCGCTTCCTTAAAGGCGGCTTCTCCACCTCTAAGCGCTTCAAAGCCATCGCCCAACGCGCGCCTATGCTGCTCATCCGCCGAAAGGGTTTTGTCATACTTGAATTTTGCGAGTTCGGTTCCCAGTAGCCGCGAGACAGTGGTTGCCGAATATAGTGACTGACCCGCGAGCCATGTAGTATCCCCGCGATGTTCGAGCCTAGCATCCAACCACAAGTCGTATGCCGAAGCATCTTCTCTTGGACGATCAAGAGCACCTCGGATCAAATCGTCTTCGACTTCTTTCAAACGCGCGCCGACATCATAGCGATCTGGAAGCCGGTCTACCCGCCAGAGGCTCACCAACGGATGTTGGTGCTTGAGGCACAAGGTTGCCTCTCGCAATTGCCAGTCACCGCGCATGGCCATAGCTTCTGCTGGGTCACCGTCATGTGTTTCTGCATCCTGACGAAGACAAATGGGGCACCCGCGGATCACAGGATTTCGGAGCGCTCGTGACCCAAGCACTTCTCCGCGAAACCGCATCTGAACGTTCCCAACCCTTTCACCCGACCACGACAAGAGATCTTGAAGATCAGCAGAAGCAAGGTCACCCCACCTTGCAATGCGTGACAAAGATTAAACATCAGGATTTGGAAGTAGTTTGAACGGCACTCCCATATCGCGAGCGAAATCCCGCGCGACAACCCCTTTCGACGCAGCCAAACGTGAGAAGAACGAAGGTAGTGTTTCACGAGCTTTTGGGCGGGGAGAGCGTGCAAACCATCTTGTCATTGAGAATTACAGCTATAGGAAAAGTCGGTATTATGGAGCAAACTCACCAAATAAGGTTAGATATTCATTCTACCTTTATTTCAAGGTCCAACGCCGCAAGGC
>NZ_CANMFS010000007.1 GCF_947497275.1 uncultured Sulfitobacter sp. | reverse complement strand
AATGCTCGATCCAGCGCCGGTTCCAAAAGATCATCGAGGAAACGCCGTCGCCGGCGCTTACGGCTGAACAACGCGACGAGATCTGCGAAACCGCCGCCGGGATCGCCCGCGCCGTGAACTATCGCGGCGCTGGCACGGTCGAGTTCATCTATGCCCAGGACGGATCGTTTTACTTTCTGGAAATGAACACCCGGCTTCAGGTCGAACACCCGGTGACCGAAATGGTGACGGGCTTTGATCTGGTCGCCGAACAGCTGCGCATCGCGGCGGGCGAGGGGCTGAGCGCCGCGCAGGCCGACATCGCGCAGAACGGCCATTCGATCGAACTGCGCATCTGCGCCGAAGACGCCACCCAGGATTTCCGCCCCGCGATCGGGAACATCCTGCTGCTCGACGAACCCCGCGGCGAAGGCGTCCGCGTGGACAGCGGCATTCTGGACGGTGGCAAAGTGACCACCGATTTCGACCCCATGCTGTCCAAACTGATCGTCCACGGCCGCAACCGGGCCGAGGCCATCGCCCGGGCGCGTGAAGCGGTCCAGAACTACGTGATCCTTGGGGTGACAACCAACACCGGTTATCTGGATGCCATCCTTGCACATCCGGATTTCGCGTCAGGAGATGTCTCGACCGGCTTTCTGGCCGAACAGACCGATACGCTGACAGCGCCTGGCGAAGATGTGAGCGACCTGTTGATGGCGGCGGCGGCCCTGTCGGATGAACGGTTAGTGAGCGATGTGATGCAGATACCTGAAATGCACCGAAAAATGGGCGGGTGGAGAAACTGATGCGGCGGATATACCAGATCGACGGCGAAGAGACCGAATGCTGGCTGTCGCACGACGGCAGAAGCATGATACTGAACACCCCCGATGGCGCGATCCCCTGCCAATTGGACGCGACGGAGGCACCCGGCGGCTATACACTGCGGGTGCGCGGGCGCACTTACGACATGCGGGTGGCCGTCGGGCCGGACGCGACATTCGTGCATCTGAACGGGCGGACATTCGCCATCGGACGCGTCGATCCCGCCGAGCGTCTGGCCGGAAATGACGGCGGCGCGGTCGATGACCGCATCGTCGCGCCGATGCCGGGAGTTGTCGTATCCGTGAATGCCAAGGCCGGCGATCAAGTCAAGGAAGGTCAGCCGCTGCTGGTTATCGAAAGTATGAAACTTGAAACCAGCCTGACCGCGCCGCGTGATGGTGTGATCGCTGAAATACCATTTGCCGCTGGTGATAGTTTTGGGCTCAAGGCCACACTCGCCCAGCTGGCTCCCCAGGAGGAATAATCATGCGCCGGATCGAAAGCCAGATCGACACCAACGCCCCGGATTTCAAGGCCAATCATGCGGCCATGTCCGAGCGGCTGAAAGAGTTCCACGCCCGCCAACACGCGACGCGTTTCGAGCGCCCGCAACGCGACATCGACCGGCTGGCCCGGCAGGACAAGCTGGGCGTGCGCGAGCGGCTGAAGCTGTTGCTTGACCCCGGCACACCGTTTCTGGAGTTTTCCACCCTCGCGGCCTGCCGCGAATATGACGGCGCGGTGCCCGGCGCCGCCGTTGTGACGGGCATCGGCATCGTGCAGGGCCGCGAGGTCGCCATTCACGCCAACGATGCGAGCGTCAAGGGCGGGGCATGGTATCCCCATACCGTCAAAAAGATCGTGCGGCTTCTGGATGTCGCGCTGGAAAACCGCCTGCCAGTGATCCATATCTGTGACAGCGCCGGCGGCTTCTTGCCGTTACAGCACGGCGTCTTTCCCGACCGTTATCTGGGCGGGCGCGTCTTTCGCAATCAGGTCAAGCTGAGCCAAGCCAATATCCCGCAGATCGCGGTGGTTGGTGGCCATTGTACTGCTGGTGGTGCCTATGTGCCGACGCTAAGCGATTACAATATCATCATCGAAGGCACCGGAGCCATTTTCCTCGGCGGTCCGCCACTCGTGAAGGCGGCAACCGGCGAAGAGGTCGGCGTTCAGGAACTGGGCGGGGCGGTCATGCACACCTCGGTCTCTGGCACCGGCGATTACCGCGCGGCCACCGAACAACACGCCTTTTCGCTGGCGCGAGAGATTGTCAGCCAATGGAAGCGCACGCCGAAGACGATCATCGAAACCGCCACTTTCGAAGAGCCGTATTACGACCCCAAAGAGCTTTATGGGATCATCCCCAAAGACCGAAAGACCCAGTTCGACATGCGCGAAGTACTGGCTCGGATCGTCGATGGCTCGCGTTTTCACGAATATCAGCCCGATTACGGCACCACTATGATCTGCGGCTTTGCCCATATCTGGGGTTACAAGGTTGGAATCCTTGCCAATAACGGCGTGCTGTTCAACGACAGTTCGCTCAAGGCGGCGCATTTCATGCAGCTGTGCAACCAGAACCGCACGCCTCTGGTCTTTTTCCAGAACATCACTGGCTACATGGTGGGGCGCGAATACGAAGAACGTGGCATCGCCAAGGATGGTGCGAAGATGCTGATGGCGCAGGGCGGCTCGGTCGTACCGAAATTCACCGTGATCGCCAATGCCTCTTACGGAGCAGGCAATTACGGCATGTGCGGACGGGCCTGGGATGCGCGTACGCTGTTCATGTGGCCGCAGGCAGAAATCGGCGTGATGGGTGCGGATCAGGCCGCCAATACCATGGCCGACGTCAAGATTCGCCAGCTTCAGCGCGAAGGCAAGGAGTTGACCGAAGAGGAAATTGCCGCAATCCGCGATCCCGTGCTTGAGAAATTCCGTCAGGATGTGGAAGCCTATACCTCGACTTCTGAATTGTGGGACGATGGTATTCTCGACCCCGCGGATACGCGCAATGCGCTTGGCATGTCGATTTCCGCCTCGCTGAATGCCCCGATTGATGATCCGCACTACGGGATATTCCGGCTCTGACGGCTTCGGGGTGACGACGCGCACCCCACGTCACAGCAGGGTAGTGTTGACAGGCAGACACTCTTGGATGCAAAAATCTAACAAGTGATAGAAAATGGGCCGGTTCTGATTCGTCTACGGCCGGTTCCAGTATAGGAGACAGAGATGACCAACAAAGCCTATATCAGCGGCGTCGGGATGGTCCCGTTCCAGAAACCCGGCAAATCCGAAAGCTATGATGTGATGGCCGCCACGGCCACCCGTGCCGCCTTGGCGGACGCGGGTCTGGATTATGACAAGGTAGAGCAGGCCTATGTGGGCTATGTCTACGGCGACAGCACCAGCGGCCAACGCGCTCTATACCATGTCGGGATGACCGGCATTCCGGTAGTAAACGTGAACAACAACTGCTCAACCGGGTCCTCGGCCCTGTTCCTCGCCCGTCAGGCCGTCGAAAGCGGCGCGGTCGACTGCGCGCTGGCGCTTGGGTTCGAACAGATGCAGCCGGGCGCGCTCGGTTCGATGTTCCACGACCGGATCAGCCCGTTTACGGCGTTCGACGAAGAAACCGACGATCTGGTGGGTAATTCGGAAATTCCACTGGCGCTCCGGTATTTCGGCGGTGCGGGCAAGGCCCATATGGACGAGTTCGGCACAACCATGGAAACCTTTGCGAAAATCCGGGCCAAGGCCAGCCGACACGCGGCCAAGAACCCCGTCGCGCTGTTCCGGCAGGAAGTAACGCCCGAAGAGGTAATGGCGGCCCCGGTCATGTGGCCGGGTGTCATGACCAGGCTGATGGCCTGCCCACCGACCTGTGGTGCCGCTGCGGCAATCGTCTGTTCCAAGGAATTCGCCGACAAACACGGCCTCGACAGCTCGGTTCGGATATCGGCGCAGGCCATGACAACGGACGGACCCGAAACTTTCGGTGCGCATGACATGCGCGAGGTTGTCGGCTTTTCGATGGCCAAGCGCGCCGCCGATCAGGTCTACGAGGCGGCCGGCATCGGGCCGGACGATGTAGACGTGGTCGAACTGCACGATTGTTTCGCTCATAACGAACTGATCACCTACGAGGCTCTCGGCCTTTGCGCACGTGGCGACGCCGCAAAATTCGTCGATGACGGCGATAACACCTATGGCGGAAAATACGTGACTAACCCATCGGGTGGTCTTTTGTCCAAGGGCCATCCGCTGGGTGCGACGGGACTTGCGCAATGCACCGAACTTGTTCAGCAACTTCGCGGTACGGCCGATGCGCGCCAGGTCGATGGTGCGCGGTTGGCGCTTCAGCATAACCTCGGTCTCGGCGGGGCCTGTGTGACCACGCTTTACGAAAAAGTCTGACAGCACCATTCGGAGGGATAGAACATGACCAATAAACTTGACGGGCGCGTGGCGCTGGTTTCCGGTTCCGGCCGGGGCATCGGACGTGAAATCGCGCTCAAGCTTGCCTCGGAAGGGGCGCGGCTGGTGATTAACGATCTGGATGCCGATCCGGCCAATGAAACCGCGGAAGCCATCCGCGCCGCCGGTGGCGAAGCGGTGGTCTGCGCCGGCAGCGTGACCGAAGACGGCTTTGCCGAGCGGTTCATCAAGACCGGCGTCGACAGCTTCGGCGGTCTGGACATCATCGTGAACAACGCCGGCTACACCTGGGACAGCGTCGTTCAGAAGATGACCGACGAACAATGGCAGGCGATCATCGACGTTCACATGACAGCTCCGTTCAGAATTCTGCGCGCCGCCCAGCCGGTGATCAGCGCAAAGGCCAAGGAAGAAGCCACCGCCGGACAGGAAGTGTTCCGCAAGGTCGTGAACATCTCGTCCATCGCCGGGACGGGCGGTAATGCCGGTCAGATAAACTATTCCGCCGCCAAGGCCGGTATTCTCGGCGTCACCCGGACGATGGCCAAGGAATGGGGCCGCTACAAGGTCAACGTCAATGCCGTCGCCTTCGGCCCGATCCGCACCCGCCTGACCGAGGGCAGCGCGGACGGCGACAGCACGATCAAGGTCGAGGAAAAAGAGATCAAGGTCGGCGTGAATCCCGATCTTCTGTCTCAGATGGAACGGATGATTCCTTTGGGCCGGGTCGGCACCCCGGAAGAGGCCGCAGGCGCAGTCTATCTGTTCTGTGCGCCTGAATCGAACTTCATCTCGGGCCAGCACATCATCTGCGGCGGCGGTTTCGTGATCTAGCATCGGCCACCATAGCCGCGCATTCGGGTTCTGACGTGCGACTGAAAATTCCGGGCAGCCGCACGACGGTTGCCCGAACTGTAACAGGATATCCGATCCATGGCGCGTCTCGAAACGACAGTACTGACCGCATCCGAAACCTACACGCGCAACCACGCGGCGCAAAGCGAACGCGTCGAAACCCTGCGCACCCGTATTGCCAAGGCGACCTCGGGTGGACGTCCCGACATGGTCGACCGGCACCGCAAGCGCGGTAAACTTCTGGTCCGCGACCGGATCGACCTGCTGGTGGATCCGGGCACCGCGTTTCTGGAGCTGTCGTCGCTGGCGGCCTATGGCCAATACAGCGGCGAGGTTCCCGGTTCCGGTATCGTCACCGGCATCGGTATGGTCCACGGGCTGCCTTGTATGGTGATCGCCAACGACGCCACGGTAAAGGGCGGATCTTTCTACCACGAGACGGTGCAGAAACACATCCGCGCCCAGGAAATCGCGGCGGAAAATCGGCTGCCCTGCCTGTATCTGGTGGATTGCGGCGGCGCCTATCTGCCTGAACAGGACCGTGTCTTTCCCGATGCCCGCCATTTCGGCAATTCCTTCTATCGCCAGACAAATATGTCGGCCAGCGGCTTGCCGCAGATCTCGGCCGTGTTCGGCGGCTGCACGGCGGGCGGGGCCTATATCCCCGCGCTGTCGGACGAGGTCATCATGGTACGCGGCAACGCGCGCATCCATCTGGGGGGTCCTTCGATCGTCAAGGTGGCGATCAACGAAGAGGTCGATGGCGAAACGCTGGGCGGGGCAGAGATGCATTCTCGTGTCTCGGGCGTTTCTGACCATCTGGCAGAAGACGAACATCATGCGCTGGCCCTGATGCGCGACATCGTGGCCGAGCTTGGCCAGTCGCGTCCGATGGAGCCTGACGCAGCTCCCGAAGCGCCTGCGCATGACCCGTCGGAATTGCTCGGTGTCATCAGCGCCGACCGCAAGGAACCCTACGACATGCGCGAGGTTCTGCTGCGCATGATCGACGCGGGCGAATTCCGCGAATTCAAACCGGGCTGGGGCGAAACGCTGGTCTGCGGCACGGCGCGTATCCACGGCTATCGTGTTGGTATCCTGGCCAACAACGGCGCGCTATTGTCCGACAGCGCACTCAAAGGCGCACAATTCGTGTCAATGTGTGACCAACGAAATATCCCGCTTCTTTTCCTGCACAATATTTCCGGCTTCATGGTCGGGACCGAGGCCGAGCGTGGCGGCATCGCCAAGGACAGCGCAAAGCTGGTCTATGCGATGTCGGTCGCCAAGGTGCCGCGCCTGTCGGTCCTTCTGGGCGGCTCTTACGGGGCGGGCAATTACGGCATGTGCGGGCGCGGCTTTGCGCCGAACTTCCTCTTTGCGTGGCCGACGGCGGAACTGGCCACCATGTCCGCCGACATCGCCACCAACGTAATGCTGGAACTGCGTCGCCAGAAGGGGGGCGATTCCGACAAGATGCAAGCCGATATGGACCAGATCGAGGCGCAGGTGCGCGCTCAGTACGGCGAACAGTCCGATCCCTATTACGCCACATCGCGGTTGTGGGATGACGGCCTGATCGAACCGGGTCAGACCCGCGATATCCTCGGCCTATGTCTGGCCATCGTCTCTTCGGCACCCGAAGCAGGGCGCCACACGCCCGTATTCAGAATGTGAGGCCCACACCATGACAACGACCTACGAAACCATCCTGCTTGAAACCGACGAACGCGGTGTCGCCACGGTAACACTCAACCGCCCTGACAAGCACAATGCCCTGAACGGAACGTTGATCGCCGAGCTTGCGGATGCCGCAGAGAAACTGGCCGCCAATGACACGGTGCGTATCGTGATCCTGACCGGAACCGGCAAGAGTTTTTGCGCCGGTGGGGATTTCAACTGGTTCTCTTCCAACATTGAAAAGTCCCGCGCAGAGCGGGTCGACCAAAGCGCGACGCTTGCGTATTTACTACGCCGCCTCGATACCCTGCCCAAACCTCTGATCGGTCGGATCAACGGCCCGGCCTATGGCGGCGGCGTCGGCATGATTTCGGTCTGCGACTATACAATCGGGGCGAACGACGCGCGCTTTGGCCTGACGGAGGTGAAACTGGGCTTGTTGCCCGCCAATATCTCGCCCTATGTCGTGGCCCGCATCGGCAAGGTGCATTCGCGCGAAACCATGCTGTCGGGGGCGCTGTTCGACAGCACGCGCGCGGAACGGATCGGTCTGTTGACCGAGGTCGTCGCCGCCAATGAATTGGATGCGGCCATCGAGCGCGTCGTGCATAATCATTTGCAGGCCGCGCCGGGTGCTGTGGCCGACACCAAGGCATTGATCGCCTATGTCGCGGCGCATGATCTGGAAACCAACATGATCTATACCGCCGACCGTCTGGCCGACGCCTGGGAGACCGAGGAAGGCATCGAAGGCATCAACAGTTTCCTCGACAAAAGCACTCCTTCCTGGCGGGTGAAATGAGCTTTACCCGCGTCCTGATCGCCAACCGGGGCGAAATCGCCCGGCGCATCCAGCGCGGGTGCCGCAAGCTGGGGCTGGAAACGGTGGCGGTCTTTTCCGAGGCCGACCGCGATGCACCCTTTGTAATCGAAGCCGATCACGCCGTTTGCATCGGTGGGGCGGCACCTTCGGAAAGCTATCTGAACGTCAATACCATTCTTGACGCCGCCCGCGCGACCGGCGCCGGCGCGGTGCATCCCGGCTATGGCTTTCTGTCCGAGAACGCCGGTTTCGCCGCTGCGGTTGAGGCGGCGGGCCTTGTGTTTATCGGGCCGGAACCGGGCGCGATTGCCATGATGGGATCAAAGATCGAGGCCAAGGCCGCCGCAGAGGCCGCAGGTGTCCCTGTTCTGCCCGGTTACCGCGGCACCGACCAATCCGACGCGCGGTTGCTGGAAGAAGCGCGCGCGCTTGGCACGCCGCTTCTGGTCAAGGCGAGTGCGGGGGGTGGCGGGCGCGGCATGCGCCTTGTCACCGATCTGGCCGACGCGCCGGAGGCCATTGCCTCCGCCCGGTCCGAGGCGAAAGGCGCGTTTGGCGATGCGGCGGTTTTCCTCGAACGCTACGCGCCCCGTGCCCGCCATGTCGAGGTGCAGGTGTTGGGCGACAGCCATGGCAACCTGCTGCATCTGGGCGACCGCGATTGTTCGCTGCAACGCAACCACCAGAAACTGATCGAAGAGGCCCCAGCCGCCGATCTGCCCGAAGATCTGCGCGATGACATGCGCGCGGCGGCGGTCCGGCTGGCGCAATCCATCGACTATTGCTCGGCGGGAACGGTGGAATACCTTTATGACCCGGCGCGGGGCGAATACTACTTTCTTGAGATGAACACCCGCCTGCAGGTCGAACATCCTGTAACCGAGGCGATCACCGGCATCGACCTGGTCGAATGGCAGTTGCGCATCGCGCGGGGCGAGCCATTGACGCTGGCGCAGACCGATGTGCGGTTTGACGGCCACGCCATCGAGGTGCGCATCGCCGCCGAGAACCCGGCCGAAAGTTTCCGACCCGAAACCGGCCGGATCACCCTTTGGGCACCGCCCGCAGGCGTACGGCTGCACAGCGGAGTCGCAGCGGGGTCGGTCGTGGGGCACCATTACGATTCCATGCTGGCCAAGTTGATCGTCCACGCGCCGGACCGCGCCGGGGCGATCCGCAGGGCCGTCGCCGCGATTGATGCCTTCGCCGTCGGCGGCGTGGGGCTGAACCTGTCGTATCAACGCGCCTTGCTGACACACGCGGATTTTCAGGCGCTTCGCCATCACACCTCGGGACTGCCCGAGATGTTCCCGGATGGCTGGACGCAACCCACGCCCGACACCCGCGACACCTGCCTCGCCGCAATGGCGCTCCATCTGCATCTCGCCCCGGCGGGCACGTCGCCCTGGGAAAGCCTCGGAGCGTGGCGGCTCACGGCCCCCGCAGGACGGCCCGGTGCGGCGTCCTATTGGACCACATTGCAAGATGATCCGATTCGCATATCCGGCACCCAGGAAAACCTTGTCGCTGTTCTGCCGGACGGCCAGAGGCTCACAACCAAAACCGCCGCCATGACCGCCGACCGCCTGAGCGGGCGCGTTGACGGTGTTCCCTTCACGCGCATTGCTCATGTCGAACGCGCCCGCAATCATTGGCGGGTGCATCTACAGACTCCTGCGGGGATGACACTGACAGACCTGCGTACACTGGAAGATCGGCACCTCGCCCGCGCCTGCGTCGGCGCAAGCGGCGCTGACCTGCTGACAGCCCCGATGCCGGGCGCCGTCGCCGAGGTGCGCGTCGCTCCCGGCGATACCGTCGCCGCCGGGGATACGCTGGTGGTGCTGGAAGCCATGAAATTGCTGCAAAGCCTGCCCGCGCCGGTCGCGGGCGTGGTAACGGAAATCTATTGTGCGCCGGGCGATACAGTCGCCGGACACGCCCCACTCGTCAAACTCGACCCGGAGGAACAAACATGACCAAACAGGAAACCATCACCACAACCGGCGGCCCGTTCAACGAAGACCTCGACATGATCCGTGACCAGCTGCGTCGGTTCATCCAGACCGAAGTGACGGCCAATGCCGACGCCTGGGAAGAGGAGGGCATGGTGCCGCGCGACGTGCTGCGCCGAATGGGCGATCTTGGCGTTCTGGGCATGCGCTATGACGAAAAATACGGCGGCGCCGGGCTGGATGTGATGTCCAGTGTAGTTTTGGCGGAAGAGGTCGGGCGGTCCACCTTTGGCGGTTTCGCGGCCACGGTGTTGGTCCATACCGACATGGCCTCGCCGCATCTTGAAAACGCCGGCACCCCGGAGCAAAAAGCCCGCTGGATGCCGTCGATTACCGCAGGCGACAAAATCGCCGCCGTGGCAGTGACCGAACCGGGTGCCGGGTCGGACGTAGCGGGCATGCGCAGCCGCGCGGTGCAGGACGGGTCGGACTGGGTGCTGAACGGCACCAAGATGTTCATCACCAACGGCGTGCACGGCGACATCTTTTTCGTCGGTGCCAAGACCGATCCAGATGCCAAGGGGTCGCGCGGAATCACCATGTTCGCGATCGAAAAGGGCACGTCCGGTTTCTCGGTCGGACGGGCGCTGAACAAGACCGGCTGGCTGTGTTCGGACACCGCCGAGCTGATTTTCGAGGATGTTCGCGTCCCGGCGGAGAATATTCTCGGCGAGGTCAACAAAGGCTTCTATTCGGTGATGAAGAACTTCCAGAACGAACGCATCGTTCTGGGTGCCATGGCCTGCGCCGAGGCACAGACCGCACTGGACATGACCGTGGACTACGTCAAGCAACGCAAGGCCTTTGGCGGCGTGCTTTGGGACAAGCAAGCTATCCGCCAGCGGCTGGCCGACTGTCAGACCCGGATCGAGGCGGGTCGCCAGCTTGTCTATCATGCGGCCAGGCAGGATGCGGCAGGCCGCGATTGCGTGAAAGAGGTCTCAATGGTCAAGGCGTACTGCGGCGAGCTGGTCAATTCAGTGCTCTACGACTGTGTGCAATTCCACGGTGGCATGGGCTACATGCGCGAAACACCAGTCGAGCGGATGTCACGCGATGCCCGCGTTCAGGCCATCGGCGGCGGCGCCAGCGAGGTGATGCTCGAAGAGGTTGCGAAACGCATGTAAACCGTCAGCCCGAGACGTCGACGATTTGGCGAACACAAGGATAATCTGCGCAAGCATGGAAGATGGTGATCATCAATGACGAAAAGCAGCATGTTTTTCACGGAACCGGAACCGTGTCGCGCTCAGGCTGTCGAGGTGGCCGAGGGTATTCGGAGGATCGTTGCCGACAATCCCGGAAAGATGACCTATTACGGCACGAATACATACATCATCGACAGCTCTAACGGCCGGTTCGTGATCGACCCTGGACCAGTCGAAGACCACGACCATTTCGACGTCATTGTCGAAACTCTGGGGGAAGACGCCACCGGAATTCTCGTCACACATCACCATTCCGATCATTTCGGCGCCGCGCCGGCACTGCGCGAAAGGACAGGTCTGCCTGTTCACGTCTCACGGGTGTTTCCCGACGATGCGTTCGAACCTGACGGATACCTTGACGACGGTGATGTGATCGCCGGGCTCACTGTTCTGCACACGCCCGGTCATGCAAGCGATCATCTGTGCTTCGCACGACCGGACGGGGTTCTGTTTTCCGGTGATCACATGATGGGTTGGAACAGCTCGATCGTAAGCCCGCCTGACGGCAACATGCGCGATTACTGCGACCAGCTTCAACGATTGATCGAGCGTAACGACAGGGTCTGCTTGCCCGGTCACGGCCCCGTGCTTCACGACCCGCAGCCCTACATCCAGCGATTGCTCGACAACCGGATGCGCCGCGAAGCAGAGATTCTCGCGCATCTGTCGAAAAAGCCCGATACTATCAAGAATATCGCAGTATCAGTGTATAAGAAATCCGATCCGCATATCGCGATGGCTGCCGAACGCAATGCTGCGGCGCACCTGGAAAAGCTTCTCTCGGAAGAACGCGTCAGAAGGAACAGTGATATTTGGAGTTTAACATAAGACAGATTATAGAATTTTTCTTTTCCAGCAGCGTGCGCTTTTGGAGGGTGGATCCTATTCGAAAACCTTAACGTCTCGAATAGGAGCGACATCGTGTGGGAACCGGTTGGACCTAACTGAGCATCCAAATGTGTCGCTACATCGAAGACTGATAGCATGCGCAGATTCCAGTAAGAGACATGGCGTGCGTAGCGAAACGCCATACGTCGCCGATCATTCACCAGATAGAACGCATTTCCCGGGTCGATGATGCCGCTCATAGCGGCCAGTTTGAGCGCTAAGAAAGAGATACGATGCTGTTTGGCCAAAACGCGGCCACGCAAATTTTATCTTATTGGTCGAACGCGTCTAGTCGCTTCACCCTAAATCTGAGGAACACGACCAAGCGCGCGAAACCTTTGATGAAAAGGATCGTGAACGCCATCCATGGATTAGAGAATGGTGGTCCAGCCCCTCCCTTCGGTGTTTGGACGGCCGAACCCGATTGCGGTTGAAGCAACTTCAATTGTCTTTCTGATTGACGATCAGATCCGCATTCTCCGGCAGCTCCGCGATAATGTTGACGGCGTCGGCTCGAATCCTTGAATGCAGCTTGAAGGCTTCGGCGGCGGCTGTCTCGGCAGTGGATACGTCTGCACCATCTTCCAGGACAAGTGAGATCCTAATCATGTCGCGGTCGTTATCTCGGGTGACGACGGCTTGCGCGGCGCTAGCGCCGGGCGTTGCGATGACAACTTCCTCTATGACCCGCGGATAGACGAATATCTCGCGCACTTTCACTGCCGCCCCAACCCGGCCTTGCAATACTGAAATGCGTTTGACGCTGCCATCCTCGTTGCTTTCCAGCGCAAACGCACTGTCGCCAGTGCCGAACCGGATCATCGGCCAGGTGGCGTCGCGTGCGGTCACAACGACCTCGCCCGGTTCACCGTGGTCCACCTGCGCGCCGCTGACGGGATCGCAGATCTGCACCACGCGGTCAGGATGAACCACATAGCCTTCGCCGCCATCTTCATAGCCGACGAGGCCGAGGTCGGCAGTGGCATAGGCGGCCCAGGTCGACACGCCATACTCGGCCTCGATCCGGCGGCGCTTGGCCATCCAGTCGCCCATCTCACCACCGAGAAAGGCGGTTTTCACTTTCCACGCGTCGCGGCCATAGGTTTCGATCACCTTGTCCGCAAGCGTGAGAAAAAACGCTGTCGAAGCGCAAATCGAGGTGACGCCCGTTTCCACGATGATCTGTGCCTGAAGCTCGGTATTGCCCACGCCGCCGGGAATGACGGTGGCACCTGCGGCCTGTGCCGCTTCGTCGAACAGCAGGCCAGCCGGTACAAGGTGGTACATCCAGGTGTTCAGGATGATGTCCCCTGCGCCTACTTCTGCCGCCTTGAAAAGCAGATCAAGGCCATGTCCGCCGCCACCTGCGAGCGCTGGTTCGAAGATCGGTCCCGGTGAGACGTATATCCGCGCGACATCCTTTAGATCAGAGGCGAGGAAACCGCCGAAGGGCGGGTTGTCACGCTGGATCTTCAAGAGGTCTTCTTTCTTCATCACCGGCAGACCCGACAAGTCGGCCAGCGACCTGACGGCTGCCGGATCGAATCCGGCAGCCGCAAATCGTGATTTCAGTCCAGGGGCCTTTTCGGCCGCGGCGCTATAGGCCTGAGCTATGTCCCGGTAGATATCTTCAGACATGTCCATGCCTCCTTGACCATTCGTGACTTAAATAGGGCAGTCTTTGCGGAAGTTCGGCGCGCGCTTCTCGCGGTGCGACAGAACGCCTTCCTTGACATCCTCACCCATGAAGCCAAGCATCTCAAGCGCGGTCGACGCGTCAAAGATAGGCCCGGCCTGACGCAACCAGTTGTTCAGCGAATACTTGGTCCAGCGGATCGCGCTCTGCGAGCCGTTCGACAGTTCCGTCGCCGTATCGAGCGCGATCTGTTGCAATTCGTCATCTTCAACACACATCGACACCAGACCGATGCGCTCGGCCTCTTCACCCGACACTGGTTTGCAGGTCATCAGATAGTATTTCGCCTTTGCCATCGAGGTCAGCAGCGGCCAGATGATCGCTGCGACGTCCCCGGCGGCAACGCCCAGACGCGGGTGGCCGTCCACGATCTTGGCCTTTTTACCTGCGATGGAGATGTCAGCAAGAATGGCAACCACAAGCCCGGCACCGGCGGCGGGGCCGTTGATCGCAGAGATGATCGGCTTGTTGCAATTGATGATATTGTAGACGAGGTCCTTGGCCTCTTTCCACGTTTTCATAATCTCGTGCGAATCCCCGATCATCTTTTCGATCAGGCTGAAATCGCCACCGGCCGAAAACGCCTTGCCCGCGCCGGTTACGATGACCGCGTTGATGTCGGGGTCACGGTCGATATCGATCCACATATCCGTCATCTGTGTATGCATCTCAGAGTCGACGGAGTTAAAAGTCTCGGGCCGGTCGAACGTAATACGCAGAACACGGTCCGCCGGGTAGTCGAATTTCATCTTGTGGTATTTCGCATAGCGGTCAGACATGCTTCTTTTCCTTTGTTTTGATATTGATGTGGGTTCAGCCAGGCAATCCGAGGACGGCCTTGGACAGGATGTTGCGCTGAATTTCGTTTGATCCGCCGTAGATCGTTGTCGGCCGGGCCTTGTAAAAGCTCGCCAGAACGTCGACGTTTACATTGCCAACCTGCAGTGGGCCGACCGTGCCGCCATCGGGGCCAGCCGCCTCGATCATCAGTTCGGTGATGCGCTGGAAGCATTCGGTCACCCAGATCTTGAGCATCGAGACATCCGCGCCCAGCGTTTCGCCACGCTTGAGCTGATCGGCGAATCGCGAATAGAGTGCGGCATGATCTTCGACATCGAGGGCGGCCTGGGCGAAACGGTCGCGGAAGACAGGGTCTTCAAAAGCGCCCCGGCCACGGGCAAAGCTCTCAAGCTGGCCCAGTGCGTTTTGTGCCAGGTTCGGCGCCCCAATGAAAATACGCTCGAAGCTCAGCAGCGCCTTGGCCATCGTCCAGCCCTTGTTCAGTTCACCGACCAGGTTCGCGCGCGGCGTCCGGGCATCGTCAAAGAACACCTCGCAAAACTCAGTCTCCCCCGACAAGGTGGTGATCGTACGCACTTCGACACCCGGCTGATCCATCGGCGCAAGCAGGAAACTGATGCCTTGCTGCTTCTTTGGGGTGGCCGGATCGGTCCGCACCAGCATGAAGATGTGGGTTGCGTCATGCGCCATCGTGGTCCAGATTTTCTGCCCGTTGATGACGAAGTCATCGCCATCGGTCTCTGCGCGGGTGCGCAGATTGGCAAGATCGGACCCGGCGCCCGGCTCGGAATAGCCTTGGCACCAGATGTCGTCACAGCTCAAAATACGGGGCAGCCAATAGTCTTTCTGTTCCTGGGTACCGAACTTGATAACCAACGGGCCGACCATCTGCACGCCCATATCGCGCCCGCGATTCACGCCCCAGCGCTGCTGCTCTTCGTAAAAGATAAGCAGCTTGGACGCGTTCAGGCCCATACCGCCGTATTCTGCAGGCCAGGCCGGTGCGACCCAGCCTTTCGCGTGCAGCTTGCGATGCCAATGTTCGATCTCGGCAAATTTAGGACGGTGCGGCAGGTTGCGCAGGTCCTCGGGATATTCCGCTTCGAAAAAACCGCGCACTTCCTTGCGGAATTCCGCATCGCTCATTGCGTTCCAATCGGTCATTGTCCGGCTCCTTCCTCTTCTCGCGCTTCGAACCAAAGCCGTCTGTGATGGGCGTCGTCACCCAGCCACGCGGAAAGAACCAGCGCCCGGTTGAGGTAAAGCGCGATCTCGAACTCGTCCGTATACCCGACCGCACCATGCAGCTGGATCGCGTCGCGCGTGATCTTCTTGGCAGCCGTGACCGCGCGGGCCTTGGCCCGGCTGGCAAGTCGCGCCCGTGCTTTCGGATCGGTTTCGCGATCCATAAGCCCAAGAGCTTCGCGCACCCCCGATTGTGCAACCTCGCACATCACGTTCAGGTCGACAGCACGGTGCTGGATGACCTGAAACGATCCGATGGGCTTGTCGAATTGCTCCCGGGTCTTGATGTAATCCAGGGTGATTTCGAAGGCGCGCTCGCTCAGGCCGACGAGCTCGGCGGCGGCAAGCGCCGTTGCGTCATTGACCGCCTCGGCGAGCGCGTCCCGAACCGCACCCCCACTGGCCAACTCTTCCGCAGGTGTCCCCGAGAACGAAAGCTCGCCCATCGCGCTGCCGTCGGCCTGCCTGCGCTCTTCGACGGACAGCCCGTCCGCACCGGCCTCCGCCAACACCAGAACCGGACCGGCATCCCCTTCGGCCACGACGAGGAAACCCCGTGCCCCGCCAGCGCCGGCAACCCAGGCTTTGCTGCCGGTCAGCTTTCCGTCGGCGTAACGACAACTCGGCTCGGCGGGACCACCGTTCGGTCCGCGCTCCTGCCAGGCGGCGGCCAAAACGGTGGCCCCCCCGACAAGCTGTTCCATCATGGCATGCTCCGGGCAAAGACGGCGGAGAAGTCCAAGGCTCAGCCCGACTGTTACCACCACCGGTTCCGGGGCAATCACCCGGCCGACTTCCTCGGCGATGACGCCGCCGGCAGCCAGGCCCATGCCAAGCCCGCCGTTTTCCTCCGGTACCGTCACACCGAAAATGCCAGCCTCGGCCATTTCGCGGATCATATCCGCATCCCAGCCGCCACCGGCATCGCGCAGTTTTCTGGACCGTTCACTACCGCCCGCGCGCTCGAACAGGGTCCGCGCACTTTCACGCAGCATGCGAAGGTCTTGTTGGTCGCTTGGTTGCATATCAGTCTGGTTCATTCTGTTTTCGCTGGATCATTACGGGCGTATCGGTCGAAAAAACGACCTCGCCCTTTGGGTTTTTTGCACTGAGTGTATAGTTCAGAACACCACGGTCGGGTTTGCTTTTCGACGGCGTGACCGAGTTTACAGTCAATTCGATATCGAGCGGTTCATTCGGGCGCACGGGACGCAACCAGCGCAGATTATCGAATCCGATGCCGCCGATGTTGGCAACACCTACCATGAACTCGGTCATGATCGGTTTGAACACCTCAAGCATCGTCTGAAAGCCCGAGGCGATCAGACCGCCATGCACGGTGGTCGCATAGTCTTCGTCGGTGTGCAGCCGTTGCGGGTCCCATTCCTCGGCGAAGGCTATAATGGCCTCCTTGCTCATCGGGTCGCTATGAAAGCGAAAAACCTGGCCCGGCGCGAAGTCGTCCAGATATTTCAAGATGCCTCCTCCTTTGAGAAACCCGAATCGTACCCGGTCGAATCGCTGGAAATTCGAACGCGGTTGAACTCTTCCAGTTTCGGGTAGGTTTCCTTAAAGGCCTTGAGGAACTCCGTGATCGGCGCGTCGACGTAGAGACCCCGGTCATTCACATATTCCATGTGCCGGTGGTCCTGTTCGTCAAATTCGTGGAAGAGAGCATCGTGATACCCGTCGAAAACCAGCGGTTTCACCCCGAATCGTTCGCACAGCTCCATGTTGAAGGCGGGCGTGACCTTGTAGGACTCACCATCCAGCCAAAGCTGGACATAGCCGTGATAGATGAAGAGGTCAGTGCCCATCAACTCTTGCAGCTTGGGGGTGTTCAGGTGGTTTCGTACATCTGCAAACCCAACTGCGGCGGGGATACCGACGGCTCTCAGACAGGCCGCAAGAAGGATTGCCTTGGGAACGCAGAACGCCGCCTCCGCACCGGCAATTCGGCTGGCGCGATACGAATCTTCATCCAGCGCGAAGCAATAGGGATCGTATCGGATGTCATCGCGAACCGCCTCGAAAAGCCGAATCGCCTTGTCACGGCGTGACGCGTCGGCGGGAAGATCACGCAAGGCGTTGGACACGAACCCTTGGACTTCAAGGCTGTCGCTTTCGACAAAATGCGCCGGCATGACATAGCGCTCTGCTTCGGCAGGCAGGTCATCTACGGACTGTGGCATAGGATCCCCCTTTTCTAACACCTGTTAGATTAATGAATGAAGGATGGTCCGTCAACGGGATTCACTCAGAACCCCGCGGTTCGGCACCATAGTGAAGATTGTCTTCACCCAAAGAGGCAGCGCGCCCCGCTACATCCTTCGAAACGCGGAATTCCGGCACAATCGGCAAAGGAAGGGCCGGCACGGACTTGCCGGAAATATCAAGTTTCCGGTCAAACACGCCCCGGGCACTGAAATGCGGATCAGTCGCGGCTTCGGCGGGCGTTTTCACGACGGAACAGCAACAATCAGCCGCCACAAGCAGCGGTTCCCAATGGGTCGAAGGCTGGCTTCCCAAACGTCGTGCCACTTCGGCGCTGCAGCCTTCCGGGTCGTTCCAGTCGTCCCTAAGGCCTGCAGGCTGATCGATTACATCACAGAATGCCTGCCAGAACTTCTCTTCCAGCGCTCCGACCGCGATTTGCCGGCCATCTGCGGCGGAGTACAGCCGATAGCGCGCCAATCCTCCGGTCAGACGGCCGCCGCCGTTCTCGATGTCCTGCCCGGCGATCACGCCTTCGGCATGGGCCCAATAAGCGAAGGCAGACGCGCCCTCGGCCATTGCGATATCCAGATGCGCGCCCTTGCCGGTTTTCTGCCGCGCGATCAGCGCAAGCAGGATGTTCACCACAGCGGGGTAAGTGCCACCCCCGATATCCGCGATCAGCCCGAACGGCATGGTTGGGTGGGCATCCGGCCCTCGGCTTAGCGACAGCACGCCCGCGTCGCCCACGTAATTGAGATCGTGGCCCGCTGCGGCGGCCTTTGGCCCGGTCTGGCCATAGCCGGTGATCGAACAGTAGACGATTCCCGGATTGATCGCTCGCACGGCCTCGTATCCCAAACCAAGTCGCGCCATCACGCCCGGGCGAAACTGTTCTACCAGAACATCGGCTTTTTCCAGCAGGGGGCGGAGTATACCCACCGCGTTCTCTGCCTTCAGATCGAGCGCCACCGAACGTTTGCCCTGATTCAACACGGCAAACCCGATGCTTTCACCGTCAATCTTGGGATCGGTATGGCGTGCGTCCTCGCCTGTGCCGGGGCGCTCGAACTTGACGACTTCGGCCCCGGCCTCGGACAGCATGAGCGTCGCCATCGGGCCGGGAAGAAGGGTGCTGAAATCCAGCACCAGTATATCCTTGAGCGGTTGGGTCATCTGCCTTACCTCACGCGAAACGCGCGGCGCCATTGTTCAGAACCACGACATCGCGTTCCGGTATGGACGCGCGGAACCGGGCCTGACCATCCTCTTCCCAGATCTCGAACCGCACGGTTTCGCCGGGATAGACGGGTGCAGAGAACCGGACGTCCAGTCCGACCAACCGGGAGGCATCATAGTCGAGCGAGGTCTTCAGGATCGCCCGCGCCGCCAGGCCATATGTCGCCAGACCGTGCAGGATCGGCCGATCAAACCCAACCGAGCGGGCAACATCAGGGTCTGCATGCAGCGGGTTGTAATCACCGCTGAGACGGTAGATCAGCGCCTGACGCGGCAGAGTTTCGATATCACATACGTGGTCGGGCGCGCGGTCCGGCAACACGGCGGGTGCGGGGCCGGGCTTGTTCTCGCCGCCGAACCCACCATCGCCCCGGCAGAACGCCGACATCGCGACGCGTGCCAGCTTTTCACCGCTGTCCGCGTCGATGATTTCACGGCTTTGGTAGATGACCGCACCCTTGCCCTCGCCCTTGTCGGAGATAAAGTCGATCTTGCTGCGGCCGATGATATTGCCGTTCACGGGCAACGGCTTGTAGATATCCAGCCATTGCTCACCATGCAGCACCTGCTGCCAGTTCACACCGGTCCTGGGATCGCGCAGCCAGAAGCCGGGATAGCCCATCGTGACGGCCATCGATGGAACCGCCTTCAGGCCGTCCTCATAGACAAAGGCCAATTCCTTCTTGTCGGTCGGGTCCTCCCCGAAACCCAAACCAAGTGCATAGAGTATGGTATCCCGCTCGGTCAGCGACTGCCTAATCTCTTCAAAATCCCAGTCTGAAAGTGCTTCGAAATCCAGTGGCATGATCTTTCCTCCCTTGATCGTCGTCAGAGCGTGGCTTGTGAGCCCAGAATGGCCGTGACCTGACTGGACAGCACGCCGCCGTTGCCATGTGCCAGAGCCACGTCGATATCGTTCAACTGAATGCCGGGCGCATCGCCCCGGATTTGGCGCGCCGCCTCGATGACGGTGAAAATACCGTACATGCCAGGATGCACGCAGGACAGCCCCCCGCCATTTGTGTTCACCGGCAGGACGCCGTTCGGCGCGATGCGCCCGCCCTCTACAAAGGCACCGCCCTCGCCCTTGGCACAGAAACCAAGGTCTTCGAGAAACAGGATCGTGTTGATGGTAAAGGCGTCATAAAGCTCGACCGCCTGAATGTCGCCCGGAGACACCCCCGCCGCCGCAAAGGCGCGTTTGCCCGATTCGCGGGCCGCGGTCACTGTGAAGTCCTTCATTTGCGAAATCTGCCTGTGCGCGCTTTGCGCCGCACTGCCCAGAACATAGACGGGCGGCTTGGGGAAATCCCTTGCTCGATCCGCACGGACCAACACGATGGCGCCGCCGCCATCTGTCACCAGACAGCAATCGCGCACCGTCAACGGATCACCTACCATGCGCGCACCCAGCACGTCCTCACGGGTCAGCGGGCCGCGCTCGAACGCTTCGGGGTTGTGCTGTGCCCAGGCCCGCGCGGCCACCGCCACATCGGCCAGTTGCTCGCGGGTGGTGCCATATTCATGCATGTGACGTGCCGCCGCCATCGCATAAGCGGAAATCGGATAGCGCGGATTATACGGCGCTTCATAGGCTGGCGGGCGCGAAGCTGTCACCAGCTTGCCCGACGCGGTGCGTTGGGTCGAACCATATACGATCAGCGCGACATCACACAGACCGGCGTCAAGCGTCATGGTCGCCGATGTCAGGTAATTCACGAATGACGACCCCCCCAACATGGTACCGTCGATGAAGCGGGGCTGAATGCCCAGATATTCGGCTGCCATGAGCGCCGGCATGCTGTCTTCCATCATGGTACAGAACAGCCCGTCTACGTCCGATAACTTCAGCCCGGCATCCCCAAGTGCTGCAAGCGCGGACTGTGCCATCACATCAAAGGACGTCAGCCCGTGCGCCTCGCCGAAACCGGCGTGTCCGGTGCCCACAATCGCGGATTTTCCCCGAAGTTGATCCGTCATGCGTTATACCTCTGCCGGTCTGAAAAGCACAATCGGGGTATCCTCGGTCTCGCCCACAAAGGCGGTCACGGCCATATCAATGACGACATCACCGGGGGCGATCCCCTCGACCCGGCTCATAAACCGAACGCCTTCCTCCAGTTCGACCATACACACGTTGTAGTCGCCGCCGCGCTCGGGCTTGCGACGCACGACAGTGGTGGTGTGGACCCGGCCCTTGCCGCTGGCACGTTGCCATGAAATCGCAGTGCCATGGCAGTGCGGACACAGGACCCTCGGAAAGAAGTGAAAGGCCCCGCAGTCATCACATTTGGGAAGCAGGACTTCCTGTTCGGCTAGAGCGCGCTGAAAAATCTGGTCTGGCCCTGTGGTGTTCGGCACCTGCGATCTCCTTCAAATGACCCATTATCTGATTGAGCGTATTGCTCTTATTTCTAACATCTGTTAGATTTTGTCAAGCTTTTTGGAACAAACCCGAGGTCGCCATGTCAGGTACAGACTCAGCCCCCCTTTCAGGAAAACTCGTCATTGCGCTCGAGCAGGCGGTTGCCGCACCTTTTTGCTCTTCCCGGCTGGCCGATGCCGGGGCGCGTGTAATCAAGATCGAACGTAAGGGTGCAGGTGATTTCGCGCGCGGTTATGACACGGCTGTAAACGGCGAAAGCGCCTATTTCACTTGGCTGAATCGCGGCAAGGAGTCGGTCGCGCTGGATATCAAGGACGCGGAAGACCGTGAAATTTTGCTGAGGATGCTGCAAAACGCGGATGTGTTCATTCAAAACCTCCTTCCCGGCGCGCTGAAGAAACTGGGGCTTGATTCTGCCACGCTGCGGGAGAAATTTCCGCGCCTTGTGACCTGCGACATCACCGGATACGGCGCGGACGGTCCAATGCGAAATGCCAAGGCTTATGACCTTCTGGTGCAGTGCGAAAGCGGCCTTGCCTCGGTGACCGGGACGCCGGACGCGCCGGGCCGGGTTGGCGTTTCGGTCTGCGACATCGCCACCGGCATGACGGCACACGCCGGAATCTGCGAAGCGCTGGTGGGACGTGATCGCACCGGCAAAGGAAGCGGTGTCTCGGTGGCGATGTTCGACGTCTTGGCGGATTGGATGGCGGTTCCCCTGCTCTTTCACGACTACGCCAATCAACCCACGCCGAGGACCGGCCTTGGGCATTCTGTCATCTGCCCTTACGGCGCGTTTCGCTGCCAAGGCGGTGATTTAATCGTCATATCCGTCCAAAACAGCCGCGAATGGGAACGGTTCTGTACCCAGATTCTCGGGGACCCGGCGTTGGTCAGTGATCCACGATTCCACGACAATTCGGCCAGGATTCAGCACAAATCCGAGCTCGAAGCACTTATCAAGACCGTATTCGGCACGCACGAACGTGCCGGTCTCCTGAAGCTGCTCGATAGTGCGGGCATCGCATCTGCGGCAGTGAACGACGTGGGCTCGCTGTCGGATCATCCCCAACTCGACCGTTCGACCGTCGGAACCCCCTCCGGTCCGGTCAGTGTCGCAATGCCTCCGATACGGCGCAACGGGTCCGAGCCCGCGCTTGGCCCTTCGCCAGGTTTCGATGCCGACGGCGCAGTTCTTCGCGCCGAGTTCGGCTCTCACTCCTAGAACTGGAAATCACTGCAAATGACCACCGCGAAGAACACCGCAATCCTGGAGGGTGTCAGGATCATCGACCTGACGTCAGTGGTGTTCGGCCCCTTGGCTACGCAGATGCTGGGCGATCTGGGGGCTGATGTGATCAAGGTGGAAGCCCCTGAGGGCGATCTTTTGCGGCAGGTCCAGCCATCAAACAACAAGTTGATGGGGGCCGCCTTTCTGGGTGCCAACAGAAACAAGCGTAGTGTGGTTCTCGACCTGAAGGAGAGAACCGGGCAAGATCAGTTGCGCAAGCTGCTGAAAGATGCCGATGTAATGATTTCAAGCGTCCGACCTGCGGCGCTTGCCCGATTATCGCTGGATCCCGAAACACTGCGTCGCGCATATCCGGCCCTGATCACGGTATCCGCCACCGGTTTCGGCCAGGACGGTCCCTATGCCGCCAAACCCGCCTTCGACGACATCGTCCAGTCCGTCTCGGGGTTCGCCAGTCTGGCAACGCTGCGCGACCCTGACGCTGCGCCAGCCTATGCGCCGACAATCCTCGCCGATAAGCTTGGCGGGGTGACAGCGGCCTATGCCGTGATGTCCGCGCTGTTCCACCGTCAGCGCACCGGCGAGGCTCAGCATGTCGAAGTGCCGATGTTCGAGACTTTGACGGCGTTTCTGTTGGCCGAACACATGGATGCGGCAACATTCGAAGACACGCCGCAGAGTTTTGGTTACTCACGGATGCTGGTGCCCCACCGCCGCCCGGTTCAGACGGCAGACGGCTACATCACGATTTTACCCTATACCAACGTACAGTGGGCCAGGTTCTTCAAGGTGGTTGATAGGAACGACATGGTCGAACATCCCTGGGTGACCGATATGGATACCCGCAGCCGCAATATCGGCGCGGTATACGACATGGTGGCCCAGATTGCGTTGACGCGATCAACGGAAGAGTGGCTCATCCTGATGGAGCAGGCGGACATTCCCGCCATGCCGGTCCGCAACCTATCGGACCTGCCAAGCGACCCGCATCTTGCCGCGACCGGTTTCTTTCAGCAAATTGATCATCCGACCGAAGGTACAATCTGGGCAACCCGCCCGCCGATTCGTTTCTCGGCGACCCCCGCGCGGCACGATCACCGACCTGCCCCTCGCCTAGGCGAGCATAGCAAAGAGATTCTGGGGCCGGACGAAGAGTAACCTCGGCCGGCCCCGGCGGAATCAAACGTCCACTGAACGCGCGATCAGCTCCTTCATGATCTCGTTTGTCCCGCCGTAGATCATCTGAACCCGGCTGTCGGCATAAAGACGGGCAATCGGGAACTCCATCATGAAGCCGTAGCCACCGTGGAGCTGGAGACATTCATGCATCACCTCATTTTGTGTCTGGCTGCCCCACCATTTCGCCATTGATGCCGTGGCCGCATCAAGCTGGCCTGCCTCAAGCCGCGTTATGCCGTCATTGACAAACGTGCGCAGCAATTCGGCCTTGGTCTTGCATTCCGCAAGTTTGAACCGGGTGTTCTGGAAATCCATGATCCGGTTACCGAACGCCTTGCGGTCCTGAACGTATTTGACCGTTTCGGCGATGGCGAAGTCAATAAAGCCAAGCGCGGTGATGCCGATCATCAGCCGCTCCCACGGCAATTGCTTCATCAACTGGTAGAATCCCTGCCCTTCCTCCGGGCCAAGCAGGTTGGCGGTGGGCACGCGCACATCCTCAAAGAAAAGCTCGGCGGTGTCGGATCCCTTCATGCCCAGCTTTTTGAGGTTCCGCCCACGGCGAAAGCCTTCCGCTTCCTCTGTTTCAAGAACGATCAGTGACACGCCCTTTGCGCCGGCGCCGCGATCCGTCTTGGCCACGACCACGATAAGATCGGCGGTATGTCCGTTGGTGATGAAAATCTTCGAGCCGTTGATCTTGTAGTGGTTGCCGTCCTTTTCAGCATAGGTCTGGACGTTCTGAAGATCCGACCCCGTTCCCGGTTCGGTCATGGCGATGGCTGCAACACTGTCGCCGCTGATCAGCCGCGGCAACCACTTCGTTTTCTGCTCTTCGCTGCCGTAGGCTTCGATATAATGGATCACAATGGTCTGGATGCCATAGCCCCAACCCATGTCCCCCTGGCGTCCCTGCTCGTAAATGGCAATCGCGTCAAACCCGATGTCGCCGCCGGATCCGCCGTATTCTTCGGCGATTGACCCACCCATCACGCCGTGCTCGCCGACCGTCTTCCAGAATGCGCGGTCAACAATCCCCTGTTCCGCCCATTTCTCGACATTCGGGGCCATTTCGGCCTCAAACAGTTTGCGTGTACTGTCCGCGAACATCTTGTGTTCATCGGAAGCCCAAGTTGTTGTGTCCTTGATCAGTGACATGTTTCTTTTCCTGTTCAGCCTTGTTGGTGTCCCGCCAGAATCTAACAAGTGTTTTGTTTTTTGACAACGATCGAGAGCTCCTGTGAGCAAGGCAGTTGCCTTGCGCAGACTTGTGCCTCACGCAGCCTTCGAAACTGATACGAATACCCCCACCACCTCATGAAAAAGACCCGCTGCGATCAGCGGGCGTTCTTTGAGTATTTCGTACCGGATCAAAATCCGTGACTACGAAGGCCTTTGCCCCCTGTTTTTCAACCGCATTTCCTTCTTGGCGGCATCTCGACTACAGTTTCTTCCGGTCCACTGTACCGGCTCCCAGGTTCGGGTACATTCGCATGCGCTCCTGTCGCGTTCGTGGCGTTTATTCGACGGCTTTACCGGTCTTTGAATTCAGGCTTTCGTTTTTCGGAAAACGCCTTCATGGCTTCCGGAAAGTCATGCGCGCAGAGCAGAATACTCTGGGCATCCCGCTCGATATCCAATGCTTCGAGATAGCTGCATTCCGCCGCGGCACGCATCACCCGCTTGGCTGTCTGAACTCCGAACATTGGATGTCGGGCAATCTCGCGGGCGGTTTCAAGCGCCCGTGCTTCGACCTGATCAGCCGGAACGCATTCTTCCACGACCCGCAGATCTTTGGCGGTGCGCCCGTCGATCTCCCGACCAGTAAGCACAAGCATGCGCGCCACCCCCGCGCCTGCGCGCTGCTGAAGCAACCAGCTCGACCCAGTGTCGGGACAGCCGCCCACACGGGCAAAAACCTCGCACAACCGGGCGTCTTCGGCCGCGACGACAATATCCGCAGACAACGCCAGGCTCAGACCGGCACCATAGGCCACCCCGCAGACGGCGGAAATCAGTGGTTTGCGAAAGCGATATGCAGCACGCCCGCCCTCATGAACCTCGTCGATCATTTCGGACGTTGCCCTGGCCCCCTTAGTGATTTCGGACTGGAAACCGACGAGATCCCCACCGCTGCTGAAATGATCGCCCCCGGTCATCACCACGGCCCGTATCGTATCGTCCCGTTCGGCGGCGCGCAGTTGCGTCACCAATTCCTCGGCGAAGCCAATGCTGTAAGGGTTGCGTTTGTCGGACTGCAGAAAGCGCAGGATGCCGACAGGGCCATCCCTTTCGAGGCGCATAAGCTCGGTCTTGTCGACCTTCGTCATGTCCCGGTCCAGACCGGATCGCGTTTTTCGGCGAAAGCCTTGGGGCCTTCGATTGCGTCATTGCTGGCATAAACGACCTCATGCAGGCGCTTGCCCTCTTCGAGACCGTCTGCACAGCCCAGATCCATGGTGGCGCGAACGCTGCCCTTTGCCGCCACAACAGAAAGCGGTGCCATACCGGCGATGCGTTTGGCAAGGGCATATGCCCGCGCACGCACGTCGTCGGGCGTATCCTCGAGATAATTGGTAAACCCGTAATCATGCAGCCGCTCGATCGGCATCAGATCACCGGTCAGAACAATTTCCATGAGAATGGGCTGTGGCAGCATCGACAGCGCCGGAGCCGCCCATGGCGACCCGCGCCCGATCTTCACTTCGGTAATGCCCACCTTGGTGCCTTTGAGGCCGACACGAAGATCGCAGTTCAGTGTCAACATCATGCCACCGGCCATCAAGGATCCGGTCATGGCGGCGATGATCGGCTTTTTGCAAGCGCGCATGGTTTCGTGAAACGGATCGCGCATCTTGCTCAGGATATCGACGCCCTCATCCCGCGCGATCTGGGTTGCTTCCTTGAGGTCCAGTCCGGCGCTGAACACACCGCAATCGGACGATGTCAGGATGGCGACCCGGATGGAGTCATCCGCTTCGATTTTCTCCCAGGCATCGGTCAGACCGTTCGTCGCGGCGACGGACAATGCATTCTTGCGCTCGGGCCGGTTGATACAGACGGTCGCAATTCCGTCTTCAATTGTCACTTCGATTGGGCTCATGATAACTGCTTCGTCTCTTTGGCATTTGCTTGATGCGAATGGCGGTGAAAGGTTTCCCCGCGACATGATTGTCGCGGGGAATGTCTGGTTCACTCGACGGTGAACTTTTCGGAGCTTTCCTTGATCACATCCCACACCACGTCGAGGTAGTCGGCGCTCCAGTCGGTCAGCGGAACCCAGGTTTCGCCATCCCACTGCTCAACGCGGGTCTTGCCGCCGCCACCGTGGTCTTCGCCGGTTACGGTGACCGGAGCCATAACGCCGTCGCCATCGAAGTTCTCGATAGATTCATAGGCATTCTTCATGCTTTCCGGTGTGAGCGGCCAGCCATTCTCGGCAATTGCGATACGCGCGGCTTCGAAACCAGCAGAATAGATCGCCATGCCGGTGTTGTAGTACACGTCCCGCACCAGGCTTTCGGGGCCGCTGCCTTTGCCGTTGGCATAGTAGGTTTCAAGCATCGTTTTCACGATTGGGACGTCCTGGCCGCCGGCCACGTTGGTCCCGCGAAGGATGCCTGTCGCCTCTTCGGCGCCGATGTTGGAGATGTCGACTTCATTCAACCAGTTGACTGCCAGATAGCGGTCGATCGGAAAGCGGTTGCGGCGCATTTCCTTGGAGGCGACAACATGACCGCCGGCCAGCAGCCAGCTGATAACGTAGTCAGGCTTGTCGCGGCGGATTTTGCTCCACGCACCGGACTGATCCGAACCCGGCAGTGGTACCGGATAGAGTTCCAAGTCAAAGCCTTCTTTTTCGGACAGGGTTTTCAGGATTTCGATCGGCTCCTGGCCAAATGGATAGTCCAGATAAACGAATCCGATCTTCGCATCACCCAGATCGCCGTCCATTTGGTTCTTAATAAAGGCAACGTCGTTTGCAGCCTGCTGCCAGTAGGTCGGACCCACCGGGAAAACCCATTCAAACACTTCGCCGTCCACCGCGTCGCCGCGGCCGACGAACGACTGCATCAGAACATTGCCGTCCTTCATGGCGCGCGGAAGTACAGCGTTCGTGACCGGTGTGGACAGAAAGTTGAAGATGAAAACACCGTCGCGCTTGAGCTGCTCGTAACATTCCACGCCGCGCTGGGGCTCGTTGCCGTGATCGCGCACAATGATCTCAACCGGATGGCCTTCGATGCCTCCGTTTTCGTTCGTATACATCGCAAGGTCCTGTGCGGCCTGGGCGACTTGTGGCGAAATGAAGGTGTACGACTTGCTGAGGTCGAAGCACAGTCCGAACCGGATCGGCTCATTGTCCTGCGCAGACGCCATCGTTGCGCCAGTCGTCAGCGCAGCGGTGAGTGCCACCGCCTTGATATGTTGTTTGATCTTCATCTTCTCTCTCCCGTTGATAAAAATTTGGCGGCTTTTTGTTGTTCGGGCGCGCTGCCGCTCGTATACGCCGACCCTTCTGGAAACGTGGTCACTCTCCGTATTTCGAGGAACTTTCCTTGACCACATCCCACACGACATCGCTGTATTCCGAGATCCAGTCGGTTTGCGGAACCCAGGTTTCGCCGTCCCACATCTCGATCCGGGTCTTGCCGCCACCGCCGTGATCCTCTGCTGTCACCGTAATCGGCGCCATCAGCCCATTGGCGTCATAACCTTCAAGCGTCTCCAGAGCCGCCTTGTAGGACTGCGCCGTGATCGGAAGGCCCTCGGCCTCTGCCGCCCTGCGCGCAGCCTCGAATACAATCGAATACATCGCCAGCCCGGTATTGTAGAAAACGTCCTCTGTCTTCTCCAGTGGGCCAGAGCCCTCGCCCTTGTCATAAAGCTCGGTGATCATCTCTTGGCGCAAGGCAACGTCCTGGCCGCCGACCACGTTGGTCCCGCGCTTGAGACCGATGGCTGCCTCGTTGCCGATATTGGCGATGTCGACCTCGTTCAGCCAGTTGACCGAAATGTATTTCTCCATCGGAATGCGATTGCGCTGCATCTCCTTGGACGCAACCACATGCGCGCCGCCCAGCATCCAGACAATCACATGATCAGGCTTGTCGCGGCGCACCTTGGACCAGACACCGGCTTGATCGCTGCCGGGCAGCGGGACCGGATAGAGTTCCAGCTCAAAGCCCTCTTTCTCGGACAGGGTCTGGAGAATTTCGATCGGCTCCTGACCGAATGGATAATCGAAATACACGAATCCGACCTTCACGTCGGACAGATCACCGTCGTGCAATTGCTTGATGTAGGCAACATCGTTGGCGGCCTGGCCCCAATAGGTCGGTCCGATCGGATAAACCCAGTCAAAGACAGTGCCATCCACGGCATCGCCGCGCCCGACAAGCGACTGCATCAGAATGCGTTCGTCTTCCATGGCGCGCGGCAGGATTGCCAGGGACACCGGTGTGGACAGCGTATCGAAGACAAAGACACCCTCGCGGCTGAGCCTTGAATAGCACTCGATTCCACGCTGTGGTTCGTTGCCGTGGTCGCGCACAATGACTTCCACCGGCTCACCACCTATCCCGCCCTTCTTGTTTATGAGCTTTGCCAGATCCAACGCGGCCTGCGAAACCTGCGGTGTGGCGAAAGTATATGCCTTGCTGAGATCGTAGCAGACACCCACCTTGAATGGCTCGGCCAGAACCTGTGTCCCGGCAGTCAAGCCACCCAACATAGATATTACGGTTAACGCCTTAGTAAGTAATCTCATCTCTTCCTCCCTGAACAGTGCCTGTTTGGAACCTCAACTCAGCCAACGTTTGCGTCGGCTGTAGTGTTTGACATTGTGGAAATCCGTACCTTCACCACCTCCGAGATAGAATTCCTGAATGTCGGAGTTGGATTTGAGGGCCGCCGCCGTGCCGTTCATGACAACACGACCGTTCTCGATCAGATATCCTTCTGAAACGATCTCCAGAGCGGCCAAGGCGTTCTGTTCTACCAAAAGCACCGACATACCTTCTTCCTGGTTGATTTTTTGAAGTATGCCAAAGATCTCGGCTACCAGGAAGGGCGCAAGACCAAGGCTCGGCTCGTCCAGCATCAGCAGAGTCGGCTGGGTCACCAGCGCGCGGCCGATGGCCAGCATTTGCTGTTCTCCGCCCGACAGATAGCCGGAAAGCGAATTGCGCCGCTCCGCAAGACGGGGGAAATAATTGTATATCTTCTCCTTTTCCCTATCCAGCTCTGATCGGGACATGCCCATCGGTGCGGCTGCTGTCAGGTTCTCGTCCGGGGTGAGGTGTTCAAAGACACGCCGTCCCTCGATGACATGGCAAATACCCATCTCCACGCGCTTCTGTGCGAGCATCTCGGTAATGTCGGTGCCTTCGAATTTGATTTCACCCCGGCTGACACGTCCTCTTTCAGCTTTCAAAAGACCGCTGATCGCTTTCAAAGTCGTGCTTTTACCCGCTCCGTTGGAACCCAGAAGCGCGATCATCTCGCCCTTTGGCACCTGAATCGAGACACCCTTGATTGCCAGCATCACGTTGTCATAAAGCACCTCGACACTGTTCATCGACAGTATTGGCTGGGCTTCGACCTTCTTTTCCATCGTCATTCCTCTTTACTTCCTGAGCTGATCGAAGGGCCAGACCATCAGATAGTCCCTGATATTGCCGTAGAGCTTTCCAAGCCCCAAAGGTTCGATCAGAAGTATTACGACAATCAGCGCGCCATAGACGGCGTTCGGGATATGGGCGAGCGTTTCGACGTTGATCTGCATTCCAAGCGACTGGCTCGCCGTCGAAAATAGCCCGTTCACCACGCCCGGCACGAGCAGGATCAGGGCAACGCCGAAGTAGGACCCGATGATACTGCCCAGCCCGCCGACGATCACCATCGCCAGCACCTGGATCGAAACTGTCACCGAAAACTGTTCCGGCGCGGCGAGAAAGAAGAATGTCGCGACCAGCAAGGCACCACTGACGCCCGCAATGAAGGACGACGTCGCGAAGGCGAGGATCTTGTAGTAGAAACTGTTCACCCCCAGGATCGCGGCGGCAAAGTCCTTTTCGCGTACGGCGACCAACGCCCGCCCCAGTCCGGTACGTTTCAGATTCAGCATGAAGATCGTCACCAGTACGCACCAGCCGAAGGCAACATAGTAATAGCCCGCGTCAGAGGTAATCTCCTGCCCGAGCAGTGCCAGTGTCGGAGATTGCAGCGATGCGTGGGACCCCCCCGTAATCGTCGGTGAGTGGGTCAGCACCCAGTCCATGACGAACTGCATCGCCAGCGTCGTAAGCGCAAGATAGAGACCTTTGACCCGCAATGCGGCGAAGGCGAACAGGCTGCCGATCACGGACGATGACAGCCCGCCGATGATGAGCGCGAATTCCCAAGGGATCCCGAACCGGACCGCATGGATCGCGGAATACGCACCCACAGCCATGACCGCAGCATACCCCAGATGAAGCTGTCCGGCCCACCCCGTAACAAGGTTCAGGCCAAGCGCAGCGGCCGTCCAGATCAGCCATGGAAGCATGTAACTGTTCAGATAGAGCGACGGCACGATGAACGGTGCCGCAAGTCCGAACAGGAAGACGAACACGGCCAGGTTCCGGTCAGCAGGTATCTTGAATACACGGCTGTCCGAGACATAATTGGCATGATGGACACCGGAAAGTCGGAAAAACATCCCTTACACCCTTTCGATTTCGTGACGACCGAACAGTCCATGCGGACGGATCATCACTGTAAGTATGAGAACGGCGGCGACGATGAGTTCCCGGCTTCCGCCTCCGACGAGCGGATCGAGGAAGTCAGCGCCCACATTTTCGAGGATACCGAGGATGATGCCGGCGATTACGGCACCCAGAATGCTGTCGAGGCCACCCAGAACAGCAACTGTCAGACCTTTGAGCAGCAGCAACGACAACGCCTGGTCCACGCCCTGAATCTCGCCCCAGATGACGCCTGCGGCCACGGCCACTACCGAAGCAAGGGCCCACGACAGTCCGACGCCGCGCTCGACTGAAATCCCGACCGACCACGACGCCATGTAATCATCCGCGATCGCCCGCAATTTGATGCCCGTGCGGCTGCGGAAAAACACCATGAAACCGACAAAGAGCGCGATCGCGACCCCGGCGCCGACAAGGTGGATCCGGCTGATGAAAAGATCGCCCAGAAACAGCGGTTCATAGCTGACCCCCAGCTCCATCGACCGGGACGTCCCGCCCCAGATCGCAAGCGTTGTGCCCCGCAGGAAAATATCGAGACCCAGCGTCAGCATCAGGATCATAATGACCGGGCGACCGGCGAGCCGGCGCAGCGCAACACGCTCGATGCCGAATCCCAGGCCGAACATGATCAACGCAGCAAGCGGGATAGCGAGCCAGAGTGGCAGACCCGCATCATGTGAAAGAGCGAGAACCACATAGGCTCCGACCATTGTCAGCCCGCCCTGTGCCAGGTTGGGCACCGAGGAGGCCTTGTAAATCAGCACGAGGCCGATGGCGAAAAGCGAATATAGCAGACCCGTCAAGGCGCCGTTAATCGCAAGCTCTGCTAGAAAGACCCAATCCATTCATACCTCCCTGATGGGAAGGCTCTTTTCGACCTTCCCTACTTCTCCGGTCTCGTAAGTCACCTGGGCGCTTACATGGACCTCTTTTGAACCGTCGTAGAGTGCCGCGACAACGTCGGCATAGCGTTCCTGAACGACCTTGCGGCGCAGTTTGCGCGTTCGGGTGATCTCGCCATCGTCCGGGTCGAATTCCTTCGGCAGGCTGACAAACCGTTGCAGACGCAACGGCTCGGTGAGAGCCTTGTTTACCCGCAGAAACGCCTCGTGCAGCAGCGTGGCCACCTCGTCGCGCTGCGACAGGTCTGCATAAGATACATACGGCACACCGTTCACCTCTGCCCAGTGTCCGACCGCCTCGAAATCTACGCAGACCATCGCCGTCAGTTCATCCAGTCCGGCGCCAAGAACTGCCGCATCCTTGATGTACGGGCTGAACTTCAGCCGGTTCTCGATATAGTTCGGCACATACCGTTCACCCCCGGCTGTGTGCATGACTTCCGACACACGGCCCAGAACCACGAGATGGCCATCGTCCTCGATGTAGCCGGCATCGCCAGTATGCAGCCACCCGTCCTCGAGGGCTTCGGCGGTCGCTTCGGGTTTGTTGAAATAGCCTTCAAACACACTGTCTGAACGCATCAGGATTTCCCCGTCCTCCGCGATTTTCAGTTCGACGCCCGGCGCGGGTTTTCCAACGGTATGAAGGCGTACCTCTCCTGGCGCCTGTATGGCATTGATCGCGCTGTTTTCGGTCTGGCCATAGAGCTGGCGAAGCTTGATCCCGAGAGCACGATAGAAAACAAAAGTATCTTCGCCGATTGCTTCGCCGCCGGTGAACGCATTCTTCAGGCGGCTCATCCCGAACTGGTCCTTGATCGGACCAAAGACAAGCGCCTCGCCCAGGAGCCGTCCCAAAGGCTCCAACGCGCCGCCACTCTTGCCGTTCAGCTTGCGCGTCTCGGCAGCAACCGCCCGGTCCATGAAGAAATGGTACAGCCATTTCTTGAACGGGGTCGAATTCTCCATGCCGACCTGGATCGTTGTCAGCATCTGGTCCCAACTTCTTGGTGCCGCCAGATAGAAGGTAGGTGCGATTTCCCGCATATCGCGCACGACCGTTTCCTGCCGCTCCGGCACGTTCACGGTAAATCGCCAAAGCAACGCCGCCCCGACAGTAATAGCAAAGTCACCCACCCAGGCCATCGGCAGATAGGCGAGGATTTCCTCGTTCTCGTCGAAGGCGCCCGCAGCATGGCCATTCCTCGCCGCCGCTAGAACGTTCTTCTGGCTCAGCACGATACCTTTCGGTTTGCCGGTCGTTCCGGAAGAGTGCATGAAAATCGCCGGGTCTTCGGGCTTCGCCCTGTTCAGAATGGCCTCGCGGCGGCCCGCATCCCCGTCAAGTTCGCGTTGACCGATCTCGATCAGGTGATCCCATGACATAAGACCGTCATCTTCATATGTTCCCAGGCCGCGCGTTTCGTCGTAAATGACATGGGCAATGCCGCTCGCACTTGCGCTGCGCAATTCGAGAATTTTGTCGACCTGTTCCTGATCTTCTGCGATGGCCGCAACGATTTCGACTTCGCCGAGGAAATGCTGAAGTTCTTCGAGCGTAGCACCCGGATAGGCCGGCATCGCGTAAGCACCGAGCAATGAGATCGCAAGCATGCCCTGATATAGACGTGCACGGTTGTCACCAAGTATCAGAACGGCCTTGCCCGGCGCTACGCCGACCACTTCGAGACCGGCCGCGCAGGCCAGTACCTCGTCCACGTAGTCGGCCCAGGTGCTTTCTCTCCAGATGCCGCGCTCTTTCTCGCGGACCACGATATCCGATCCATGGTTTGCCGCGTTCCGCGCCAGCAGCTTTCCAAATGTCTCGTTGGCGGAATTTTGCAATGTCATCCCCTCAGCCATGCGACCCTCCAACATATGCTTCAATGACCCTTGGGTCTTTTACGACTTCTCTCGGTATGCCGCTGGCGATCATTTCACCGTAGTTCAACGCAAGCATACGGTCGCAAATGCCGATGATTACATCCATATGGTGCTCGATCAGCAGAACGCTGACGCCCCGTTCGGCCCGCGCATCCAGTATGAAACGGGACATATACCCTTTTTCTTCCTGGTTCATGCCAGCCATCGGTTCGTCGAGAATCAGCATCTTCGGTTCCGCGACCAGTGCGCGCGCAAGCTCGACCCGCTTTTTAAGTCCGATGGGCAGACCATCGACCAGTTCGTGCCGAATACTCTCCAGTTGAAGAAATTCGATCACCTCTTCGACGATCTTGCGGTTCTCGATTTCTTCCCGCTGTGCGGCCCACCAATAAAGCGCCGTGCGGATGACCCCCGGCTTCATATGAATGTGCCGCCCGAGCAAAATGTTATCCAGAACGCTCATCCCGTTGAACAGGGCTAGGTTCTGGAATGTTCTGGCAACCCCGAGCGTTGCGACCTTGTGTGGCGCGGTGCCCGTGATGTCTTTACCTCCCAGCCGGACAGTCCCGACGTTGGGAGGGTAAAAACCCGTAATCGCGTTTGTAAGTGTCGTCTTGCCGCTGCCATTCGGACCGACAAGTCCAAAAATCTCCTTGGGTTGAATGACAAGATCGACACCTGTGACGGCGACGATACCGCCAAACCGCCGCTCGATCCCGCGACATTCCAGTATTGCCCCATCACCGGTACCGGCATCTGTTGTTCTTTGCGTCATCATCTGGATCCTGTTGTCCCTCGCTAGGTTCGGTCTTGGTATCAGGAAATCCGGAAATAATCCGGTCTCCCTGTTGGCCAGGGATCACCCCACATTTGTTGCCCGCCGTCGATGTTAAGAACTTCTCCGGTCACGAATTTCCCGGAATTGGCCGCCAGATAGACGACGCCTTCTGCAACATCCCATTCATCCCCGGCGTGGCGCATCGGATTGGAATCCTGAAAAGTTGCGGCGCCTTCAGCGGGATAGTTTCCGAAACCGGTGCTTTCGCAACAGCCGGGCGCCACGCAGTTCACGCGGATATCATGCGGCGCCCATTCCACGGCGACTGATTTGGACAGGTATACCACACCTGCCCGGGCCGCACAGGTATGCGCGATGCCGGGCATCCCGCGCCAGATATCGGCCACGATGTTCACAATCGAACCCGATTGCTTTTGCGCAACCCAATGCCGTGCCGTGGATTGCATCATCCACCAGGTGCCATTGAGATTGGTATCTATGACAGCGTTCCAGCCCTTCGGAGAAAAATCCAAAGCGGCTTGCGGAAACTGCCCTCCCGCGTTGTTGACCAGAACGTCGATCGACCCGAATTCCTGATTGACCGCAGCTACGAAATCTTCGACCTGTTCGGGGTCCCGGATCGTCATCGGCATGGCAAAGACCTTGGCACCCAGACTTTCGAGAAATTCCTTGGCAGACGCCAGTTTCTCCTCGTTACGTCCGTTTATCGCAAGATTTGCTCCGAGCTTGGCAAACAGGGCCGCAATCGCTAAACCCAATCCACCGCCCGCACCGGTGACTACAACAGTCTTGGCTTCGAATAGATCGCGTGCAAACACGGTCGAGCGTGCTGACAGGTCTTCTCGCGAAGACCCAAACTGCGTCTCATTCATGACGCTTCCTCCCTTTTCCCCCATTCGGGGTTATTCGGATAATCTAACGCGTGTTAGAAAATAATCAAGCGAAGAATTTCGCCTGCTTCCGCAATTCGTTTTCTCCTAGTAGGTTATTATAAACTAACCATTTTCCTACCGCGGGCAACGAAATCACTAGCGTCGTCTCGAGTACGGTGCGGAACAAGAGGGTCTCTCTCATCCGCCGTTTGACGTGGTATACCTTGGCGTATCCGAATCTCCTAACGGTGATCTGTGATGCCTTGGTCGCCTCTTTAATGCAGTCGAGGTCGGTGTAGAACGGGATCAAACCGTCTTCTTGTCGGTAACCTGCGCCATCGAAATCCGGACTTTGAACTCATGCACGGCGTGTCGACCGCCCCTGCCACGCCGCGGCAGTCTTGAACTTGGAGGTATTCGAAACAGGCTTTTTGTGCTCTCCGATCATCGGTTCCAACGTGCGCGCAGGTTGCGCATCGGTGCCGAACCTCACAACAGGATTACCGAGACCCAGCTGACACCGGCCCGCAATTCCGCGATTGCCTGCATTATGACGGTCGCCTCGGCAATCCCAGACCTGCGTCATCTACCTGTTCCTGCGCGCCGATCCCAAGGCACCTGCCGCCAGTCATTGCCCCTGTACAGGTCATGGGAAAACCCACCGTCGCGATCGCGCTGTAATCGATAGTCTTCGTCGAACCGGGTACACCTGCACAGGATCTGGTCGCTTAACTCCCTCCGCTCATCCGTCAAGGAAATGTCACGGAGTGTCTGTCGTGTCGTCCAGCCCTATGATCCCCGCCTCGTAAAGGGCTGTGATCCGTTCGTCGTCAAACCCAAGCTCGCACAAAATGCTGCGCGTGTCTGCACCAGGCCCGCGTCCCAGCCACCGAAGCGCGCCCGGTGTGGCGCTGAGATGCGGGACCGGGCCGATAACCTTGGTCGGCTCACCCTCGACCGATACGATGTCGCCACGATGGCGGATTTGCGCGTTCGTTGTAATATCTTCGACGCTCAGCACCCGCGAGGCCACCGCATCATGACGCGCGAATTCCGTTTCAACTTCGGCAAGTGTGTGCTGCGTGACAAAATCATTGATGGCGTCGAAAACCACGGTCATGTGCTGTGACATCTCGGCAAGGGTTGCGAACCGCGGATCATCGGCCAACGCGTCACCGCCGACGGCGCGCAGCAGCCGTTGCGCGGTCTCCGCGCTTCCTGCGGAGACGGTCAGCCATACCCCATCGGATGTGCGGAACATACCCCCCGGCGCAAAGTCCATCGGCTGGCGCAGCCCGTTGCGTCGCGGCGAATGGTCAGCGCCCGTCAGGGCAGGAACGGGATAATCCATCAACCGAAGCAAGGCTTCGAACACTGCAAGATCGACGACCTGACCGCGTACGGTTCCCTGTTCGCGGGCAAGCAGTGCGATCATGATCCCCAATGCGCCCATCAGCCCCGTCGTGCTGTCTGCCGCCGGAAACCCGGGATGCATCGGCGGCCCGTCGGTGAAACCGGTCAGATGCGCCAGACCGCTCATGGCCTCAGCCGCACGGCCAAAAGCAGGTACATCCCGCATCGGGCCATCCTGTCCGTAGCCGGACACGCGCAGAATAACCAGATCCGGGTTCCACTCATGCAGTATTTCCGGCCCGATGGCCGCACGCTCAAGCACGCCTGGTCGAAAATTCTCGACAAGGACATCGGCACCTTCAACCAGCTTGCGCAGGATGCCCCGGCCTTCGTCCGACTTCCAATCCAGACCCAGAGTCTGCTTGTTGCGGCCTAGTGTCTTCCACCAAACACCAACCCCGTCCTTGGCCTTGGGTCCGAGGTCACGCATCATGTCCGTTCGGTTCGGTGCTTCGACTTTGATGACATCCGCACCGAAATCAGAAAGCAAGGCGGCTGAAAGCGGGCCGGCGATGACATGGCCGAGTTCGATAATTCTGAGGTTGTGTAGGGGTCCGGACATTTGCTCTCTTCGCTAATAATCTAACACGCGTTAGATTATTAGCGAAAGGAATGTGAGTTCTCAAGGCATGAGATAAGGAAACTGGATTGGTGTATCCAAGCACACGGCGTCAGACAAAAAGGTGACGCGCGCCACAAAGCAGCGCGCGTCAATGGACCATTCGTTCGGTCAGGCCAGTCCGTGGTCAGGCTAGTCCATGAAGCGAAAACGGCAGTTCGCGCACGATCGTGCCGGTCGCCCGGCGTACGGCATTGGCCACGGCAGGCCCAATGGGCGGTGTACCGGGCTCGCCGATGCCGGTAGGGGCCTCAGTCGACTGAACGATATGGACATCCACCTGCGGCATGTCGCTGATCCGCAGTGGTGTGTAATCGTAGAAGTTCGACTGGTTTACCTCACCCTCCGTCAGGGTGATCTCCTCGCGCAGGATCGCGGAAAGACCGTAGCCCAGTCCCCCCTGAACCTGCGCTTCGATGTTCGAGGGGTTGATCGGCACGCCGCAGTCGACACCGCAGGTCACGCGCTCGACCTTTACAGTGCCGTCTTCGCGGATGCGGACATCCGCAACCTCGGCAACGTAAGAGCCAAAGCTCTTGTGCACCGCGATGCCCCGTGTGAGGCCCTCGGGTACCGTGCCGGCCTTGTTAATCGCCAATTCCAACACCCCGCGCGCGCGCGGATCGGTAAGATAGCGCAGGCGAAATTCCACAGGATCGGCACCAGCCGCTTCCGCCAGTTCGTCCATCATTGTTTCAACCACATACGCGGTGTGGGTGTGCCCGACCGAGCGCCACCAAAGAACCGGCACGCCAACTTCCGGATGGTGGATATCAACCGACCATCCCGGAATGGTGTAGGCCGAATGCTCCCCGAGGCCCTCGACCGAAGAGGCATCGACACCATCCCGAACCATGAACTGTTCGAACGCGGTTCCGATGGCAATACCCTGCCCCACCACGCGTTGCTCCCACGAAGTGATATTGCCGTCGGCGTCAAGACCGGCGCGCACACGGTGCATGTGCATCGGACGGTAATAACCGCCGCGCACGTCGTCTTCGCGGGTCCAGACCAGTTTGATCGGCCGGGCATCCCCGTGCGTTTCCAGCCACGCTTTCGCGATCATTGCCGCCTCGGCCACATAGTGGCTGTCGTAGATCGCACGGCGTCCGAAAGATCCGCCGCCCCAGAGGGTCTCGATCGAAACCGAACCGGGATCAATCCCGAGCACCTGCGCACCTATGTTCTGGTCCAGAGTCTGGATCTGCGATCCAGTCCAGAATGTGGCTTCGGTGCCGTCAAAACGAACGGTCACATCGATCGGCTCCATCGGAGTGTGCGCGAGGTAAGGGAAAGAGTAGTCCGCTTCGATCACCTGTTCAGTGTCGGCCTGCGATACGACGGCGCTGTGGAATGCAATACCGTCCTCATCCAGCAGCGCGGTGTATTCGGCCCGCAGCTCTTCGGTTCCCCGGTTTTCGGCCTGCGAGAAATCCCATTCCGCTGACAGCGCGTCGCGGGCCTGAATGGCCTGCCATGTCGACTCGGCGATCACCGTCGCCCGATCTGGCAACTGAATGACATCGATCACGCCGGGCATCGCCCGCGCCTCTTCGGCGTCAAGACCGGCCAATACGCCGCCGAAACGCGGACTGCGCAAGCTGACGGCGTAGACGAGCCCTTCCATGGCCACATCCATCCCGTACATATTGGTCGCACCTTGAGTTTTGCGAACCACGTCAACGCGTGGGAAGGACTTGCCGATATAGACCCATTGATCAGGCGTCTTGAGGGTGACGCTTTCGGGCACGCTCTGCCCTGCGGCAGTCTCGGCCATGTCGCCAAGGCTGGCTGACTGTGATCCGTCAGTGATCTGACCGCTCGCGATGCTGATGCCGGCGGGATCGACGCCCCAGGTCTGTGCCGCTGCTGCGATCAACATCGCGCGTGCAGTGGCTCCGGCCTCGCGGTACTGTTGCCAGGAATTGGCCATCGCGGTCGACCCGCCCGTGCCCTGCACGCCCATCAGAGTATTTGCATAAAGATCGGTATTGGCGGGCGCGAACTCTGTGGTGACCTGTGCCGAATCCGCATCAAGTTCGTCCGCCACCAGCGTGGCGAGACCCGTGGCTGTTCCCTGCCCCTTGTCGAGGTGTTTGACGATCACCACCACGGTGTTGTCGGGACGAATGTGAACGAATGGCGTGGCAAGCCCGTCGGCGGCGCCCTGCGCTGCGGCGGATACGGGCCGAAGGGCGGCGCCCAACATCAAGCCGCCCGTGGCTCCGGCAGACAGTTTCAAAAATCCCCTGCGCGTGAGCGCGGGCGTCGGCATGGTCTGTGCAATAAATCTGTTCAGCATCTTAACCCTCCATAATCTCGGATGCGCGATGGATTGCTTTGCGAATCCGTGCGTAGGTGGCACAACGGCACAGGTTTCCGTCCATTGCCGCGTCGATATCGTCGTCGGTTGGTTTGGGCGTGTCCCGCAAGAGCGTCGTCGCCGACAGGATCTGGCCTGACTGGCAGTAGCCACACTGCGGCACCTCCAACTCCACCCAGGCTGTGCGGATCGCCTCGGTCGTGGCGTCTTGCGCACCCTCGATCGTCGTCACCGTGGCCCCGTCCAAGTCTCCCACGAAGGTCTGGCACGAGCGTACGGGCGCTCCGTCCACATGCACCGTACACGCCCCACAGGACGCGACTCCGCAGCCGAATTTGGTGCCTGTCAGGCCCAGTTCATCGCGCAGGGCCCACAACAGCGGCGTATCCCCGGCCGCCGCGATCTCGCGCGGTTCGCCATTCAAAGTAAGTTTGATCATTTTCTCGGTTCTCCTTTTTTCTCAGCCAAGGTCCGGCGCAGTGGCCACGAACGCTTCGTCATTACTTAATCTGTCCCACCAGTCCTGCATGCCGTCGAGGGACAAGATCGCGGCGCCATCCTCTGTCATCGTCGCATACGCAATGAGCGGCCCGAGCAGGTAGTCGGCGAAACCGGGTGCGTCACCGGAAAAAAATGGCGCATCTTTCTTGTTGTCCAGAACAAGCCTGATCAGTTTTCTGGCCTGATCCAGATTGGACTGCCTCATTTCTTCGTTTTTTCCGCCGACCACATCGGGGAACAGGTGATACGCCACAAAACCAATGATCGCGTCGTAGCCGTAATTGGTGATCAGCGCAGCGTTCTCGTCCGCTTTCGCGCGTTCTTTCGCATCCTTGGGAAACATCGGTGGTTCAGGGTCGCGCGCTTCGAGGTACCGCACGATTGCATCGGTTTCACGCAGACGCATCCCGTCGATATCGAGAACAGGAACCTTGCCGAACGGGTGGCGTTCAAGATGATCGGGTTCTTGCGTTTCGCCTTCCAGGACGTTGACCGGCACTTGGTTGTAAGAAATGCTCTTACGCGCCAGCACGCATCGCACCGTGCGCACGAAGGTCGATCCGTCGAAGCCGAAGAGAGTTGTTTCTGTCATCTGGTCCTCGTTGTTGTCATTTGATGGAATGCGGGAGCGCCGCCTGCGGTGCTGGATCACCGGATATGTTCGCAAGGTCCGCTGCCAGAAGATCGACAAGATCGCGCACGGCGGTGCGCAGCGCCTCGGTCGCACCCGGCCCAAGCCGGTCACCGATCCGGTGAGACAAGGCAACCGGAACCTCCGCCGCGCGGGTCCGCAGGGCGACACCGTCCGGCGTCAGGTGCACCATGACGTGTCGTTCGTCGGCCCGGTCGCGCGTCCGGGTCAGCAGGCCGATTTTCTCCATCCGCTTTAACATCGGGGTCATCGTACCGCTGTCGATATGAAGACGCCGTGCCAGGCCACCGACATGAACCGGCCCCTCTTCCCAAAGAACCAGCATGACGAGATATTGCGAATAGGTCAGACCGAGAGGATCCAACAGTGGACGGTACACGCGGCCCAACAGGTTGGTCGCGGCGTAGAGCGGAAAACAAAGCTGGCTGTCCAGACAAAGAAGACCGGACGCGTCGTGTGTATCAGTTTCGGCCATCACTGAACGCTCCGACGGTTTACGTTCTGGCACAACCCGATCAACCGGATGGGCACAGGTCCGGAACCGCACACCGCCGCGCTGCGGACGGCTTTCTCATTCAAATCGACAAGCTTGTCCATGGGGTCCTCTCTGAAGCGGCCGGTCCACTGCTGCTTTGGACTACAACTAGAACAATAATTTTGATTGGCAAGCAAATATTTCGTACACGAACTTAATGGGCCGAATGGCCCGCATTATATGAGACAACAGGCAAGCGCCTGATTAAGGGGCGCGTTGCAGCGCCCCTATTGATGGCTAAATCACATCCAGGTAGTAGGGACGTAGCGATACGCCTCGCCATCCGCGAGGATACGGCCAAAGCCCGGAAAGTGGATGTGGCTGCCCGCGACAAGCGTCTTGTCAGCCGACACCATGTCAAAGACGCGGCGTCGGGATTCCGCAGCTTGGACCGGATCGCTGTCGAACCCAAACCCAACATCGGGCAGTGCCGTGTGAACATCGGCCGACGCAAGCGTGTCAGCGATCATCAGCAACTGCCGATCGCCACCATCGATCCGCACAATCGAGTGGCCCGGTGTATGGCCCGGAGACAGCATCATGGACAGGCCGGGCGCGGCCTCGGCACCGTCGGCGATACGCGTCACACGATTGCCATAGGCCCCAAGCACGGTCTGGGCCAACTGAAACATACCTTTCGCCTCATCCGGCGCCTGCGCCATCATCGCTTCATCGGTCCAGAAGCCTGCTTCGACTTCACCCAAGGCCAATTCGGCGTTCTTGAACACGGCCTCACTGCCACGGATCAAACCGCCAAGATGATCGGGATGCGCATGGGTCAGAACAATCATGTCGACATCGTCGGGGGTGACACCTGCCGCAGCAAGTCCGGGAATCAGGCCGCCAAAGCCTGGACCCAGCAATTCCTGCTCTCCCATTCCGGCGTCGATCAAAATTGTACGCTCGTCGGATTGCAGGAGAAATGCGGAAACCGGCGCAGGTAACGCATCGGGACCGATACCGATCTGCTCCATCAGCGGGTCGATCGCTTCGCTGCCAAAAAAGAACCCCCTGCCCAGTGGTGCGATCCCATCCAACAGGGCGGTAATGCGATACCGACCGAGGGGCGCAGAGTAGAGGGCCGCGCCCGGTGTCGCAGAGTGTCCGGCAGCCAGCGTCGGGCTTGCCACTCCGGTAAGGGCAGCGGCGGCTGGCAGCGTAGCGGCGCCCTTTAGAAGGGTGCGTCGGTTGATCTGAGTCATGGCGTTTCCTTTCGTTCTAGAATATTTCGTATACGAAGTATCGGTTCGGACTTACGGCGTTTCAGCTTTCAATCCTGCCCCGGTGGCCTTAGATAGCGTATATGGAACAAAAATCCAACCTGAATGATCTTGCCTGCTTTCAGGTCTATATGCTTCACCATGCGTTCGGTCGATTTTACCAGACGGCTTTCGCCGAAACTGGGCTTACTTACGCAAAATACGTGATGCTCAAGGCTCTTGTCGAAAAAGGGAAAATGTCGCTTTCCGAGCTTTCCGCGCGTCTTGGGGTCGAACCGAACACGGTATCACCCCTTGCCAAGAGGATGGCAGGGGTCGGGGTGATAGAGCGGGTGCGTGACCCCGAGGATGAACGCCGTATTGTTTTGTGCCCAACCGAATATGGTCTCGCCATTTTGAAAGCCGCCGACCAGACTGTCACGCAGAATTTCGCGGATCTCGGAATTTCCGCAGAAGACCGTTCGCAGGCGATTGCATTGATGTCCCGGCTCCGGTCGGCGGTGGAACAGGCAAGCCCGAAACGCCTTGAACTTCCAGAAGCTCCCTCGGTGGAAGGGCGCGATCCGCCGGAATGAGCGGCAACATCACCGGCGCATCCCGGATGCACCGACGCACGGAAAATTTCCTTGCCAATGGACAAACCCTGCCTAGCTCATGGCATCCGAAAGTGATCAATCATCTAAAGCCTCCACCAAGCGCGTGAGGCCCGAAAAGGACTGTATACAATGGATCTCAATGCCGATTTTTCGCAGCGAGTCGTCGTTCATTCGGACACGATCGACTGGCAGCCCTCGCCGATCGAAGGTGTGGACAGGCGTATGCTGGACCGGATTGGCGACGAAGTAGCGCGGGCCACCACCATCGTGCGCTATGCGCCCGGCAGCCGCTTTTCATCACACACCCACACCGGCGGCGAGGAATTCATCGTTCTTGACGGCGTCTTTCAGGACGAGCATGGCGATTACCCCGCAGGCACATACGTTCGCAATCCGCCCACGACCTCGCACACGCCGGGATCGGAGGCAGGATGTACGATCTTCGTCAAGCTGTGGCAGTTCGACATGGCCGACCGCACCCAGTTCCACAAGGATATGGAGGCCGGGTTGGGCGCACCGACAGAAGGGGTCGCCACGACGGTCCTGCACCGGGATACGCGTGAGGTTGTGACCTACAGCAAGCTGGAAGCCGGCGCGGCCATGACGTCGCAGGCACCGGGCGGGATAGAGGTATTGGTCATAGGCGGAGCGGTCACGGTTGACGGTGAAACCCTGAAGCGGAACGACTGGCTGCGCCTGCCAGATGGTGAGGCTTTGACAGCGACAGCCGGAGATCAGGGCGCAAGGCTCTGGATCAAGACAGGCCACCTGCCCCACGCAAAGGCACCGGCGGTCTGATCCCGGCGACTACAAATGTTCTGGTACCGTTCGGGGGGTATGCCGCTTCGGCCCAGAGCGCGCGATGAAACCAGTCTATTTCTCGCGACCCCACAACGATCCTCTCACGCCAATCGAAGTTGTACCCGCATTCGGAGGTTTCCGAGCGGGTGCGCTTATGCCAGCGCATCACGCTCACAACGTTTTCAACCGGAACAGAGAGTTTGATCTGATTGCCAAAGAGACCACCGCGTCGGTGCACACTGCCGTGCACCGCGCGCCGGGTCTGATCACGCTGCGGCTGCTGCACCCTCCGGAGCGGTGTCCTCTTTCGGAGGCTTGATCCGAAAGAAAAGCGCATAAAGGACGGGAACGGCGATCAGCGTCAGAACCGAAGCAAATGCAAGACCGCCCATGATCGTCACCGCCATCGATGCAAAGAAGGCATCCGGCAGGAGTGGAATCATCCCGAAAATCGTCGTGCCTGCCGCCAGCACCACAGGCCGCAGACGGCTGACTGATCCGTCGATGACCGCCTTGTAGTCGGGTACACCCTCTGCACGCTGAAGGTCGATTTCTTCGACCAGAACAATTGCGTTCTTCATGAGCATCCCGGAAAGCGACAGGAAGCCCAGAAGGGCAGTGAACGTGAACGGCAAGCCTGTGAACAGGAGCCCCAGCACCATTCCCGTTACCGACATCGGTACGACCAGCCAAAGGATCAGCGGTTGGCGGACTTTATTGAACATCAGAATCGAGATTGTCAGCATGACGAGAAAACCCAGCGGAAGCTGCTTGCCGAGACTTGCCTGCGCATCCGCTGCGCTTTCGAATTCGCCACCCCATTCCATCACGTAACCTTCTGGCAGCGGAATGGCCTCGATATCGGTCCTAACACTCCGGAACGCTTCGTCTGCGGTCAGATCGCTACGCGACCCGCCCATTGCGGTAATGGTGCGCTCGCGGTCGCGTCTTTGTATGAGCGCCTCGACGAGGCGTGTCTCGAAACGCTCAACGAGGTTGGCCATCGGAACGTAGGACCCCGCACCATCGGACCACACGGAAAGATCGGAAAGGCGGTCAATCCCGTCACGTTCGTTTTCCGGGAGACGGAGGTTAATCAAGATCACCTCGTCGTCCTCGCGCAACTGACCGACACGCAAGCCGGACGTTCCGTAGCTTATAGTGTCGGAAATCGCGCCGCGCGTTGCACCGGCCAGACGCATACGCGATTCATCGACAATCGGCTCGACAAGTATCTCACGCTGGCGCCAGTTGGTCCGCGGGTTGGTGATCGTACCGGAATCCTCGAAGATCCGCATCGCATCATCCGCGAGTTGCCGCAGGATGACAGGATCCGGCCCCGCAAACCGAACCGCCACGTCTGCACCGGACGGCGGCCCGAACACAATCTGCTCGACGCGGATCAGCGCGTGAGGGAATTCGGCCGGAAGATCCCGGTTCAGACGGCTCGCGATGGACGGGATTGCCTCGGCATCGGCGACCCGGACGATTAGCTGTCCGTAACTGGCATCCGCCTGCTCGGGATTATAAGTCAGCATGAAGCGGCTTGCGCCTCGCCCGACAAGGGTCGTCACATCCGTCACGTTGTCCTCGGTGAGCAGCATCTGTTCGAGCCGCTGCATTTCAGCGTCGGTGACGTTGATATCGGTCCCCTGTGGCATCTGGAACTCGACATAGAAGATCGGAGTGTTGGACGCCGGGAAAAACGCCTGCTTGACCTGCCCAAAGGCCATCACGGACCAGATCGTTATTCCCACAATGATCAGGACAACAATGACTCGGGTCCGCAATGCCAACCAGAGGAAGCTGCGATAAACCCCGTAGAACGCACCCTTGTAAGGATCGTCAGAGGTCTCCTTTGGCGCGCGGAGGAGCAGTTTGCCGAGATAGGGTGTGACCGAAACGGCAAGCGCCCAGCTCATCAGCAGCGAAATCGCGATGACCGCGAAAAGCGAGAACAGGAATTCGCCGGTCGCGTCGGGCGACAGGCCGATCCCGGAAAAGGCCATGATCCCGATAACGGTCGCGCCAAGCAAAGGAATTGATGTGGCGGTTTCCGTTTCGGCGGCGGCATCTTCCGCGGACTTGCCCCGCGCCACACCGATCACCATTCCTTCTGTGATGACGATGGCGTTATCGACAAGCATCCCCATCGCGATGATCAGGGCCCCAAGGCTGATCCTTTCCATCGGGATGCCGAAGACAGACATGAAAAACAGTGTGGAGAAGACAGTTAGCGCCAGTGTCACACCCACCACCAGACCCGCACGCCAACCCATCGTCAGCATCAGCGCGGCAACGACGATGCCCACCGATTGCCCAAGACTGACCAGAAAGCTCGAAACGGCCTCGTCCACCACGACGTGCTGTTCGTAGACCGATGTGATCTCGACCCCGGCTGGCAACGCGGCCTTGAGCCGGTCCAGACGCGCCGAGACACCCGCGCCGACCTCGACAACATTCCGGTCCGTCAACGCCGAGACTCCGAGAGTGAACGCCGCCGCTCCGTTTTGTCGAATGACCTGACTTGGCTGCTCGGCTTCATCGCGGGTAACCCTTGCGATGTCGTAAACCGCAACCTGACCGACCTCACCGGGAACACCGAGTCGAAGTTCCTCGATACCTTCCGGACTGACGTAACCCGGCGGAACCGACAGGTCGATCCGGGCGGGACCTTCGGTAATCGCACCGTTTGTGAACACTTGGTTTTCGTCGGCAAGGACACCCAGGATCTGCGTTGGAGGAAGCCCAAGCTCCGTCAGCCGGGAAGAGGGGACCGAGATATTGATCACCTCTTCCGTGAGGCCCTGAACCTCGACCTTGGCGACACCATCGACTGTCACCAGCCCAAGTCGCAGGGTCGTCGCCAGATCACGCTGCTCTACAGGGCTAAGCCCTTCGGTCGTCACCGCATAGAACATGCCATAGACGTCGCCAAAGTCGTCATTGATAATTGGCGGGCGCGTACCTGCCGGAAGATCCCCCTGCACATCGCTGATGCGACGGCGCATCTCGTCCCACACCTGCGGGATCTCGTCCGGACCGTAGGTCATCTCGATTTCGACGGTAATCTGAGCCATACCCGGCATTGATTTTGATTCAACCCGGTCGAGTTGCTTCATCTGCTGCAACGCGTTTTCAATGACGTCGGAGACTTCCTCTTCGACTTCCACAGCCGTGGCACCCGGATAGGGCACGAAGACGAGAGCCGTCTTGAGGGTAAAGCTGGGATCTTCGAGGCGACCGACGGTATTGAGACCCCAATACCCACCAACCATGCAGAAGATGATAACCAGCCAAGCCGCCACCGGTCGCTTGATGGTCGCACGTGAAATGCTGAGTGCCATGGATCTGTACCCGTCCTATCAATATTGGATCAGAGACCCAAAACCATCACTGTCTGATTGTCCCTGAGCCGCCACCAACCGCCCGAAACTACCAGCTCGTCACCATTCAGGCCCTCCATGACGATAATCTCGTCATTGACGGGAAGTCCCAACCGGACCGTCCTGCGCGCGACCTGTCCGGAGGATTCCTGATAGATCCAGATGGACGGGTCAGTTCGGCTTGTCGTGTCCACCGCTGAAACCGGAACGATGACGGATTGCGGACGGTTCTCATCGGACGCGGCTGCGATGCGCACATCCGCTGTCATGCCGGGCAAAAGGCGTGAATCGATATCACCGGTGATTGCAAATTCCACATCGTAGGTCTGGGCCGTCGGATCGGCATCGGTCGCAAACGAACGCAGCACGAGTGGCACCGTGTACCCCGGTACCGCAGGAAAGCTCGCGACAATGTCGAACGCGTCGGGCGCAGAACGCGCAACTGCCGCGAGTTCTTCGGGTAGCGAAATCATGATCCGCATCTCGCTCACATCCTGCAGACGCGCCACCGGCGCGGCCGAGGTGACGTTGACGTACTCCTCGACGAAAGTACGCGCCACCATCGCGTCAAACGGGGCGGTGATCTGGGTCTGCGACAGACGCCGCTTGGCCTCGCGCAGCGCCACGTCTGCCTGTGCGAACTGGGCGCGCGCAGTATCGAGGCGCGAGTCGGCTGCGACCCCGCGCTCGGCGAGGCTTGACGCGCGCTCAAGCTCGGAATTCGCGAGGTCGAACGACGCCTGAGCCCGATCGACAGCCAGATCAAAATCAGCCTGATCGAGTTGTGCAATCACGTCGCCCTTGCGGATCCTGTCGCCTGCCTCGACGGCGAGGGAAAAGATCTGCCCCGGCACCTGAAATGCTATGTCCACCGTGCGTGCAGGCTCGACCCGGCCCGCAACGGCGCGGGATTGATTGACCACGCGGCTGAGCGCACGTGTCACTTCGACCGTCACGGGCCGATCGGGTTCGGATGCCGTCTGCGTCCCGGCCTCAGTTTCCCCATCATTCATTTCCGTCTGGGCGAACACACCCGTCAGGGACCCCGGAAGGAACGGCACGGCCAGGGCAGCTGCGGCCGCCAGCACGATGACGGAAGCAACCCGTTTCCAGTTTTTGGTCTTCTTATTAGAGCTCATCAATCATAGTCCTTAATCGTTCGATGACGCGTTCTCTGATTTCCGCGCCGCCGTCCGGAAGATTTAACAACCGTTGGAACCGCAGACCCTGGATCGCCAGGACTGCAATCATGGCGGCCGGCGCGTCCTGCGTGTCTGTCAGGATACGTTCGAGGTCGCCGGTTAGATCACTGCGAAGCGGATCAAGAAGCCGTGGATCCGAGGCGGCGGCCGCAAGGATCGCCATTGATAGGTCGTCGTCCACGTCTTTTGAGTGTATCAAAGTTTCAAGATGCCCGGTTAAAGTGCGCGCTGGATGCCGCACCGGTACATTCGCAAGAAGCTCCCGGTGCGCGGCCAGCATCTGATCCAACAGGCCCGAAAGCAGCGCTTTCTTCGTCGGAAAGTTGTAAAGCACGCCGCCCTTGCTCAGCCCCGCCTCCTTTGCGACTGCCTCGATCGTAACCTTGCCCGCTCCGTCACGCGCAGCAATTACACGCGCCGCGCCGAGAATTCTCGGAGATGCGTTTCTCGATCCCGCTGACTGCCCTGTCTCGTTCACAACTGTACCATCCGGTCGGTTCAAATTTCGGCGAGAGGTAGTCCGCGGTTGCATCAAGGTCAAGGTCTTGATCAGGTCCGCTCTGAACCAAGGCACCGAGGCGTTCATCAAACCGCAGAAGTGCCTAAATTTAGGCCTGTTACGCTAGGTATTACCCGCTGAGTAAATCCCTAGAAACACATCACGCCCTTTCGGTATGCACTGACGCACTGATCGGCTGGCTAACCGGCAGCAGTCTGGCGATGATGATGCCTGAGATGGAAAGATGAATGAACTGGCTTGCAGCGCTTTGAACGTCATCCATTCTTACCGATCCGGCTTCCTGCGAAGGACCTGCCCCTCTAGCTCGGGGAATGGGCATAAAGCGTCGCTTTGGGTACTTTGGCCTTCCTCGGCAATAGCATCAACGCTGGCACCTTCGAATCTACTTCTCAGATATACCGTCTTGGCTTAGCTCAGCACATTGGCAACTTTACTTTGCCTCATGCCGGCCACCTGCTGCAGAACCGTGGGATCGAAGGCGTTTTGTCCATAATTCGGCCTTTCCCAAGGCTTGCAGACCCGCGCATTTTCCCGATTGGTGCATTCAAGCAGTCCCCACTTCATCTTCTGCAAAGACACCCTCATCCTTCCATCGTTCCGCGATATGTCCCAGGGTGTCCAGAACACCTCGCAGGTCATTGCCACGCGAGGTCAGGCCATAGGTGACTGCGGGCGGAATTGTCTGCTTTTGTTCGCGCCAAATAACCCCGGCGCCCTGAAGCATTCGCAGACGTTCTGTGAGCATGCGTGTTGATATTCCCGGCACGGCACGTTTCAGCGCACCGAACCTTTGCGGTCCCTGATCGCTCAGGACCCAGATGATATAGGTCGTCCACGGCCCCATGAGCAGGCGCAGAATCGAATCCATGGGACACTGTGGCGGGGTCTTGGGCATCGGCGTTCACACCTGTGATAGGCAGTTACTTTTCCGTTCCTACTTTAGTTTAGGTTACAAATCAACTATTCCTAAAAGGTCCAATGACACCCGAAGGTGTCCTGCAAACCCGAAGGGACAGACAGACATGACCCGCATGCCAACTCTCTTTATTCCACACGGGGGCGGCCCGTGCTTTTTCATGGAATGGGATCCCCCCGATACCTGGGACAGGCATCGCAGCTTTCTGGAAGCCCTCTCCGCCAGTCTCCCGGAGAAGCCGAAGGCGTTGCTGATAATCTCAGGGCATTGGGAGGCGCGTGAGTTCACCGTGCAGTCGAATCCAGCGCCGCCCTTGTTGTTCGACTATAACGGCTTCCCGCAACACACCTATGAGCTGACCTGGCCGGCACCCGGTGATCCCGCCTTGGCCACCCGTGTGGGTGAACTCTTGCAGGGGGCGGGCTTTGAGACCCGGACCGATACCGCGCGTGGCTTCGACCACGGCGTCTTCGTGCCGCTGAAGCTGGTCTTTCCAGAGGCCGATATTCCCACCGTTCAGCTTAGTTTGCGGGCCGATCTGGACCCGGATGCGCATCTGGCGGTTGGCCGTGCGTTGGCACCGCTGCGCGACGAAGGGGTTCTTGTCATCGGATCGGGCAACACCTACCACAACATGGGAATAATGATGCAGAGCATGCGCGGCGCGCCGCAGGACGGCACTGCGGGTACAGAATTCGATGCCTGGCTGACCGAAGCAGTGACATGCCCCGATCCCGACGAACGCAACCGCAGGCTCGCGCGGTGGGCGCAGGCACCGGGTGGGCGCGACGCCAATCCGCGCGAAGAACACTTGATCCCGTTGCATGTCGTCGCGGGCGCGGCGGGCACTGATATCGGCCGGAAAACTTTAGAAGACACCGTTCTTGGCGCGGTCGAAAGCGCCTTTCGATTCGGCTGAACAGCAACTCTGAAAAGGAGCACTGAAAATGTCCGACACACTCAAAGGGTCCGACACCGTGACCGGCGCTTCCGGTCATCTCGGAAGTCAGGTCATCGAATCCATCGTTGCTATCACCCGCGCACCGGGCAAACGGCTTGCCGTGCAATGCCGCGGCGGGCGATGGCAAGGTGGAGTACGTGGCAGGCGTCGAGTGCGCGCGGGCTGCTACCGTCGCTTTTCTGGACGTGGCCACCTGCGACGTTGCAGAACTGACCGGACCGACACCGCAATCGGTCCGCAGCTATCTTCCGGTCAAAAAAGCCGCCCTTGCCGGTTAGCAACCACCAGATTTACGGAGTCCCTGTCATGCTGAAGATACCCCCACGCACCGGGCCAAAGCCCGTCACCACGCCCTGCGCCCCGCATACGCAGATCAGTCAAAACCCCGATTCCTTATCCTATCGGGCATTCAAGGAAAGGGCCTTCGACTTTCCCTTTGTAACCCGCCAACCATCGCGGATTTCGGTTCCGGGGGCCGAAGCGTTGTGCCTCGAACATGGGCAGGGCTGCGGCTGCCGCGAAGCCTTCATGATCGGTAATGAGTTCGCTCATGTCCATCCGCCCGAAGACGGTAGCCTGCACATGATGCTGCCGGAGGATGCAGTGCCGCAGATCGTCGATCTGGGATGGGCAGAGCCGCACCCGATGGCGACAGCGGGCATGATACCGGCGACTGCTGTCATGGTCTACGCACCAAGAGACAATACGGAAATCGGTACTGTTCTCGATCTCCTGCGCATGTCCTATGACTTTGCCTGCGGACGGCTCGGACGGGTCGATAGCATCGCTCTCTAGGAGATACGCGCGGCGGAGCACTGCGGCCGGCCGGCCATACGCCGTCAATCGTCGTGGAAAAGCTCTGAATCCTCGACGCGTTTTTGCGCAAGCAGAAGGCTGCATCCCAGTGCATCGCTCAACTCGGCCGCAACCGACCGGTTTAACCAGCGGGTCCACACGCCCTGGCGGTGATGCCCGACGACGACCAGATCGGCCCCGGTTTCGGCTGCGGCACCTTTGATTTTCGCAACGGGATCGCCAAAGTCCATGCGAAGCTCAGGTGCCAACCCCATGGCGGAAAGTCTCTGATGGCCTTCGTCGAGGATCGCCCTGAAATCGGCTTGCTGGTGGACCAGCGCGCCGGCATCCGCGCCCTGCGCCAGCGCGTTGCCCGCCACTGTCTCGACCACTGCGAGCAGGATTACATCGGCACCGGTGATCTGCGCAAGCCGCGCCCCTTCGCGCAGCGCCAGCCGCCCCTCGCGCGAGCCATCGTAACACAACAGAATTTTCGTATACATCGACTATGTCTCCGAAGCGGGAATGGCACTTGCAAGATAGTTGCGGCCATACTAATTAGCCTTACAACTATTAGCAAGCTGTTGAAAGCAAAGTGCGATGCAAACCGACCCAGACAAGATTGAGTTCCAGGAACCTTTCGCACGCTCTATGGCGACGGCGGCCCGTATGTGGCGGCGGTACCTTGACCTTCGGTTTCGCGATCTCGACCTGTCTCAGGCAAGGTGGAACGCGCTGTTCGAACTTTCCCGGAATGAAGAAGTGACTCAAGTCGAACTGGCGCAGTGCCTGGGAATTGAGGCGGCGACGCTTGTGCGCCTGCTGGACGGGCTTGAAGGCGCGGGTCTGATCGAACGCCGACCTTCGACGAAAGATCGACGGGCAAAGACACTTCATCTGACAGAGGCCGCGACCCCTCTTATCGTCAGGATGAAAGAAATTTCGGGGGCCAGCCGGGCAGAAATACTCGAGGGCATTTCCCGGCATGATCTGCGTATCGCAACAACAGTCCTGAACCGCATCGCAGGCAGATTGGAGATTTTGAACAGTGGTCAAAATGGATGACATAAAAACAGGGGAAGCAGTTAAGGAAAAGGCGGCCGCCGATAGGCTTGTACCGCCCGCCCCGCCCAAGCGCCGGCGCACAAGATTGACCAGGTTGGTCGTGGTCGGCGGAGTTGTTGCTGTCGCTTTGTGGCTGGCCGCCCCTTGGGTGGCCGCGCGATTGACGCAGGTACACATCAATGACGCGCGGATTGCGGCAAATGTCGTCACTGTATCCAGCGAAGTCGCGGGACGGGTCACCGCAATTCCCGTTCTTGTCGGGGACAGCCTAGAGAAAGGTGATCTCGTCGCCGCAATCGACCGCGCATATGCGCAGTCGCAGCTCGATGCCGTCCTGTCGAGGCTTGCGGCAACCGAAGCGCAGCTGGCGGAACTTCGGGCAGGCAAGGTGTTGCTCGACAAACAGCTTTCTGCGCGGCGCGACGCCGCCCACGCTGGCATCGCCGCCGCAGAAGCAAACCACGAGGCATCACTCGCAGTGCTGGCGAACGCCCGGGCCCGTCACGAAAGGGCGATCAAGCTTGCCAATCAGAAGATCACGTCGCAGCAAACACTCGACGAGTCGCAGGCAGCAATGGACACCGCCGCCCAGCAGGAGCGCGCCGCGTTCGCGGCGATAGAAAGCGCGCGGGCCAGTCTGGCCATCGTCGAGGCCGACGGAGAGCAGATGAATGTACTGGAGTCACAGATTGCGTCCGTTCTTGCGGGACGTGCAGGCACCGAAGCCGACCGCAGCCTGAAGGAAATCGACCTCGCGCACCGCACGATTACCACCCAGTTTGACGGTATCGTCGATGGGACCTTTGTCGATGTCGGCGAATATGTGACACCGGGTACGCGCATTGCGATGTATCACGCGCCAGATGACGTCTGGATCGACGCCAACGTAAAGGAAACCGATTACGGCCGGATCCACGTAGGATCCGAGGCAAACATCACCGTCGACGCTTTTCCGGGCCGGACCTTCGAAGGCAAGGTGATCGGCATGGGCGGAGCGGCCACGAGCCAGCTTGCCCTTCTGCCCAGCCCAAACCCCTCGGGCAATTTCACGAAAGTGACCCAGCGCCTGCCAATCCGTGTGTCGATTGACGCCACCGACGCAGAACTCAGGCCGGGCATGATGGTCGAGGTTCGTGTCGATGTCACAGATTGACCGGTATTTCGAGCGTTACGGTCCTGCCTACAAGTGGTGGGCGACCGGCACGATCATGATCGCGACAATCTCTGTCGTTTTGTCTACGACGATCGTGAACGTCGCCATCCCGGCGGTCATGGGGGCTTTCGGCATCAGCGCGGTTCAGGCGCAATGGATCTCGACAGGCTTTCTTGCGGCCATGACCGCCACGATGCTGCTGGCCGACTGGGCCAACCGCGCCTTCGGGATGCGTCTGACGATGAATGCCGCAATGGGTATCTTTCTCGGCGGTTCGATCCTTGGAGGGCTCGCGCCGAATGAGACCGTACTGACACTGGCCCGCGTGGTACAAGGGGCAGCCGCGGGCATCGTTCAGCCGCTGGCCATGATTATGCTGTTCAGAGTGTTTCCGCCCGATAAGCGCGGCGCGGCCATGGGCATCTACGGTGTTGGCGTCGTCCTGGCGCCGGCCTTGGGCCCCTGGATCGGTGGCGTGCTTATGGACGCCTTCGACTGGCGCTTTGTCTTCTATCTGGGATTGCCCTTTTCCGGTCTCGCCATCCTGTTAGCGAACCTTTTCCTGCCCAGCAGAGAAGAAACCGGTCCGATTCCGGGTTTCGACTTTGTCGGTGTGGCGATCCTATCGGTCTTTCTTGCGGTGTTGCTCAGCACGCTGTCGAATGCACAGCGGCTCGGCTGGGATTCCAATTTGACCCTGTTGGGGTTTGCAATTTCCGCCGCCTCGGCCGTCGGGTTCGTCATCTGGGAGATGACCACCGCGAAACCGATGCTCGACATGCGGCTGTTCAAGAATTTCGCCTTCTCCTCGGCCTCGGTCATTGCCTTCATCATGGGGGCGGGGCTATTCGGCTCCACCTATTTGCTTCCAGTCTTCGTACAACAGATCCAGGGCATGACGCCGACGCAGGCGGGCCTTCTTCTTATGCCCTCGGGCTTTGCGATGCTGCTGGTTTTTCCGATTGCCGGGCGGCTGTCCGACAAGGTGCCCGCGCCGATCATGATCGGGGCAGGCATGGCGATTTTCGCAGCGTCCTCCTGGCTTATGACCGCCGTGAATGTCCATACGGCCTTTTGGACGCTGGCGTGGTGGACGATTATCTCACGCGTGGGGCTTGGTCTCGTGTTTCCTGCGATTTCGTCGGGGGCGCTCAAGGTTCTGCCACCCCACCTTCTTGGCCAGGGCTCGGGCGCTTCGAACTTCATCCGGCAACTTGGCGGAGCCTTCGGGGTGAACCTTCTGACTGTGTTCATCGAACGACGCACGATCATGCATGCGGATGCTTTTGCCGCAACCCAGACAAGCGATAACGCCACAACGATGGAACTCTTGCGCGAAGTTGCCGGGCTCCTGCATGCCTCGGGTCTGCCAGAGTCTCAGCTCATGCCTGCCGCTTCATCGTTTTTGGGCCAAACCGTCGTAATCCAGTCTTCGAACGCGGCCTTCCAAGACGGTTTCTTTATCGTATGCGGAATATTCCTGCTCGCGCTGGTCCCGACCTATTTCATGTGGCGCGCCCCTTCCACTGTCAGCTAGACGTGATGACGCCCCGCACAGATCGGGGTTCGCGCGCTGCCCCCTAAAGTCAGACGCCCCGCAAATACAGAATGAACCCTCTGCAGGACGGCCCCACACCATTCAATATCATAGGCGTCGGCGGTCGGAACTGGCGAAAGATGCAGCCCTGAGCAACCATCAACGTCGATCTCGGACCGCGCACCGTCGAGGATCGGATGAACGTGTTTACCCCAGTCCCACCGTTCGGTGCGGACCACACAAACACGAACATTCATCAAAAGTAAGATCGCACGGCGCACGCGGGGCAATCGAAATGCCAGATCAACCTTCGCAAAACCCTCACGCCCGTAAGTAAGGGGGGAAACGGCCAGGACTGATCACTGCCCGTCATAGCGAATCGGTGTGCGATGGCTCTTAACGTACGCTCCGGCAAACCGTGTCGGAGGTCGGTTACGGCGCAAGTTCCAGAAAGCTGATTCCGATCAACACAAACAGCGCGAGGAACAGCGTCTCTGCAACGATCAGCGTGATCGCCCGGCCGCCGACTTTCACCACGTTGCGCAAATCGGTCTTCATCCCGACCGCCGCGATGGCCGAAAGCAGCGCCCAGGATGACAGTTTCGCGAGGAAATCCCCAAGCGATTGCGGAATGAGCCCGAGCGAGTTCAGCGTTGCGAGACACAGGAACCCCAACACGAATACCGGAATGATCGGCGGGCGTGCGCCGTCGGCTTCCGCTTCGGGGCGGCTCCAGAGCAGGGTGATGACGATAACCACGGGGGCCAAAAAGGACACGCGTATCAGCTTGACCAGTGTCGATGTTTCGCCGGCCGTCTCCGAGATCGAGAACCCCGCGCCCACCACCTGCGCCACGTCATGCACCGTGGCGCCGATGAATGCGCCGGCGGTAACCTCGTCAAAGCCCAGAGCGTTGGTCAGTATCGGGTAGACGATCATCGCGATGGTCGACAGCACAGTGACACCCAGCACGGTGAAGAGGAGATTGCGCTCGGATCGTTCGTCCTTGGGCAATACCGCAGCGATCGCCATGGCCGCCGACGCGCCGCAAATGGCCACCGATCCGGCGGTCAGGATCGCGAAACGCGGACCCTGCCCGATCACCCGCGCCAAAAGCATACCAAAAGCGATCGTAGCAATCGTACCCAGCACCAGAAGCGCGATCATGCCCCACCCAAGCGATGTCAGCATCCCGACACTGATCCGCGCGCCGAGGATCGCGACCCCAAAGCGCAGGACAGATCGCGCCGCAAACCCGATACCGTCAGCCGTTGGTGCGTCTTCGCTGAGAAAGTTGAGTGTGATGCCGAAGAGGAGCGCCATCAGCATCGCCGGTGCGCCGTAGTGCTCGGCGACGAATTGCGCCGCCAGCGCCACCAGAACAGCGATCACGACCCCGGGAAAATACAACTTCAGCCGCGAAGCCATATGCTGGCAGGATGACGTCATGGATAGGAGAGTATTATTCATTCCCGGCTCATATTTTCTGGTCAGTGATGGCAGTGGCAGCGACCCCGACCACCGCGACCCACTTCTTCAACGCCCCGCCGCGGTGCATGTTGCTCTCACACTCCGCAAGGCAGCGTGGCCAACGAAAATAGAACGCCGACCTGACAAGTTTTTTCCATGAAGTGTAACGAGGTCCTGCCGCCAACTGGGCTTGGGTCTCGGAGAGACCTGGAATTCGAAATCGGAATGAAAAGGGCCGAGCGCCGATGTCAGCGTGATGAAAATTATGGAGCCGGAGCAAGCGAGAAGCCTCTTTATAACATTGTTGACATTATCATAGTTTCTCTTCAGTTTGTTGTCTAGGCGGAGAAACGATATGCGGCGGATAGCAATTATAGGTGGAGGTTTTACCGGCACTGCCGTTGCAATTCGACTTTGCGCCAGTGCCCCTACCCCATTGAACATCACAATCATCGAACCACGTCAGGAGTTGGGAGGCGGGCTTGCCTATGGTGGCAACGATCCCGACCATCGTGTAAACGGCACACACGAACTTCTGGTTCTTTTTCCGGACGATATCGGTCACTTCGCGCGATGGTATGAAACATCCGGCGCGGCAGCACGGGATCCGGAGGGCCGCGCAGACTCAGGTGTTAGATATGTTCGGCGATCCGATTTGCGCGGCTACATGAACGATACATTGCAACAAACACTTGAGGAAAACACATACGGATCCACGGTTCGCCATGTCCGGGATCGGGCGGTGGCAGCAAGGCGTACTGATAGAGGGGTCCAGATTGAACTTGCCTCTGGTCGCACCGAGGAGCCGGACCTGATTGTCCTGGCATTCGGCGGTCAACGACCGTCGTTATTCAGGGGGGTTACCGCTCAGGCTCGCAATCACTCTGGCTACATCGGCGATCCGTTCGACACGGAGGCAGTATCGGCAATCTCCCCCGATAACTCGGTTCTTCTCGTGGGGACGGGTCTGACAGCCGCCGACGTCCTCGCGACCCTGTCGCGGCAGGGACATCGGGGGCCTATCAAAGCGATATCGCGCCGGGGGCTGCTGCCCGAGCCTCAGGGCGATGTGCCGAATGTGGCTGCACTTATGCAGCGCCTTGCAAGCCCGATGCCGCGTTTCATTGAACGGCATGGCGAGGGCCTGACCCTTGGCGCCTCAGTGCGCGCCCTGCGTCAGGACATGGAACTGGCCAGTGCCGAAGGGCGTGATCTGAAAGGTCCCTTCGATGACGTGCGGGATGCCGCCGGTTGGCTCTGGAAGAACTTTACCGATCCCGAAAAACGCAGATTCCTGCGCCACCTGAAGCCGTGGTATGACGTCAACCGCTATCGAATGGTGCCTCAAACCGGTGCCAAAATCGCGGCGGCGGTAGAATCGGGTCAACTGAAGTTTAGTGTCGCGCGTCTGGACGGCCTGGACGCAAGCAACAATCGCCTTGAAGCGAGATTGCTCGAGCGTGGCGGCAAGATGGTTCGCGAGCCCTTTGATACAGTAATCAATTGCACCGGGCCGAAAACCTTGTCGGATGATACATTTGTCAGGACCATGATTGATCTCGGACTTGTCAGACCTGACAGTATGGGACTGGGTTTCGACGTTGACGGCGAAGGGCGCGTGCTGGATGGTGACGGAAACGCGCAGAACGCCATATGGGCGTTCGGTTTGCTGACCCGAGGCCGGTTCGGCGACATGACAGCCATTCCGCAGATCGCTGTTCGCCTGCACAATAGCCTTCCGGCTTTAATCGGCACGCTCGTCGGCACCGAGGGGCCGCCACCCCGCGAGGTGGTATGATGCTCCACGGCCACGCGGAAACCGACGTGCACCAAAGGCTTTGCGACCAAAACAGGCGTTGTGCTACCGCATCCGCACGAACAAGCACATGAGCCAGCACACGCGCCTGAATTCGGTTTTAGGAATTGGATTTGTTCTAATTTATCAGACCGCAGTGGTGGCTGCGGTGCAAACGGCGCCCGTCCTCGCGCCGTTTGCCGCACTTGCGCTTGGCCTTGACGCCGATCTGATCGGGCTCTTCACAGCAATGATTTTTGCCGTGGCGCTTGTCTCTTCGACCGGCACTGCCGGTTTTGTAGCGAGATGGGGATCATTCAACGGTGCTTCGATTTCGCTGATTTTCGTTGCCTTGGGTGCCGTGGCCCTCGCACTTGCAAACGGGCCGGCTCTGATCGTTTTGGGGGCGGTGCTGATCGGGATCGGCTATGGCCCGGTTAACCCAATCGGATCGCGCGTGCTTAATCAGATTGCGGTCGGTCGGCACCGGAATCTCGTCTTTTCGTTCAAGCAATCCAGTGTGGCGCTCGGCGGTGCCGCCGCCGGTTTCGTCCTGCCGGCAATTGTTCTGATATCCGACTGGCGCATGGCGGCAATCGCCACCATGTCGTTCGCTATTCTGGTCGCAGTTCTGTCACCGTTCGTCGGCAACAGACTTGGGCACGACGGAATCGCGGGCGTTTCAGTTCGCTTCCGGCTACCCTTCGCACCTGCACGCGAGGTTCTGGCCGATCCAGTTCAACGCGGTCTTGCGATTGCAGTTTTCGCCTTTTCGATGGCCCAGTTCGGGTTCATGTCCGTCTATATCGCGATGATCTGGCGCGATAGCCAACTGCCACCCGAAGGCGCCGCCGCGATGCTCTCGCTCGCCATGACGGCAAGCATTTTCGGCAGGCTCTATTGGGGGTGGCGTGCGGATACGGGTCAGCCGCGCGTCGTCCTTTCCTGGCTTGCATGGTCGGGGGTGGCGCTGCTGTCGATACTACTGTTCCTAGGCCCGGCATGGCCATGGTTCGCCATCGCGTTGATCAGTGTCGCGCTCGGCTTCATGCCCATGGGCTGGAGCGGCGTCCTGCTTGCAGAGGTCGCGCGCGCCGGTGAGGCAAGCGGTGGACCAGCCGGAGTTCTGACCGCAACTGCGGGATCTATGGTCTTTGCATATCTGGGGGGGCTGATCGGCCCCGCGATGTTGAGCTTGTCGGTTCTCACGACCGGTAGCTATACACCGGGCCTCGTTTGTATTGCAGCCGCATTTGCAGTGTGTGCGGTTGCTGTCGTTCAGGGACCACAGACAACTGAGGAGCAACGAGATTCATGACCCAGAAGACAGTAATCGTAACCGGTGCAGCAGGCGGCATCGGCGCTGCGACCGCCATACGTGCCGCCGCACAGGGATGGGCCGTTGCCGTTCACTACAGAACAGGCCGGGAAGACGCACAGAAGGTTGTCGCCGACATCGTTGCCGCCGGTGGACTGGCGCAGGCCTTTGCCGCCGATATGGGGGCGGAAGAGCAGGTGATCGATCTGTTTCGCGCCGTGGACAAGGCCATGCCGCCGCTCGGTGGTCTGGTGAACAATGCAGCGCGCACTGCCCCACGCGCCATGCGTCTTGAAGAGATGGACGGCGATGAAATCAACAGCCTGATGCGAATAAACGTGACCGGGGCGATGATCGCAGCGCGCGAGACAGCTGCGCGGTTGTCCACCGAAAAAGGTGGTCCGGGGGGCACGATCATCAACGTCTCATCGCTCGCGGCCATTCATGGCGCCCCCAAACTGCATGTCCACTATGCGGCGTCGAAAGCGGCGCTGGATACCTTCACCCATGGCTTCGCACTTGAAGTCGCGCGCGAAGGAATCAGGGTGATGTCTGTGCGTCCCGGCCTGATCAACACGCCAATTCATGCCCGTGCCGGGATGGCCGACAGGATCGAAAAGGTCGGGCCACGGATGCCGATGGGACGCGCAGGCACCCCGGACGAGGTCGCCGGGGCGATTGTCTGGCTGCTGTCGGACGACGCTTCCTACATTACAGGCACGACGCTGGACGTCGGTGGGGGTGCCTGACCGGCGCAGCGGCGATCACTTTGGGTCCCGCGCAAAGATGCGCGGTCCGAATCCCTGTTGATGCGGCATAAGTTCCAGTTCGGTGACATCGACATGCGCGGGCATCGCCGCTGTGAAAAACACGGCTTCTGCGATGTCTTCTGCTGTCAGAGGTTGATACCCGGCATAGGCACCGGCGGCCCGTGCTTCGTCGCCCTGCCAACGGACCAGCGAAAATTCGGTCTCGGCCGCACCGGGGGCGATGTAGCTTGCCCGGACCGGAGTGCCGATCAGATCGGTTTTCAGGGCTTTGGTGAACTGAAGGACGAATGATTTCGTCGCGCTGTAGACCGCATTCGTCGGCGCAACGGCCCGGCCCGCAACCGAACCGATGTTGATGATCTGGCCCCGGCCCCGTTCCAGCATTCCGGGCAGTGTGTGATGCGTCATGTGCAGCAGGCCTCGGATATTGACGTTGACCATATCGTCCCAATCGGCAAGGCGCGCGGCTTGGGCCGTACCTCTGTCGATGCCAAATCCGGCGTTGTTCACGACAATGGAAAGATCGCGGTAGTCCTTGGGCAGGTGATCAATCTCCCGCGCAATGGCGGCTGTATCTGCAAGATCGAGCGCAAGCGGCAAGAGACGGTCCCCCATTTCGTCCTGCAGGGCATCGAGCCGGTCCTGACGACGCCCAATGGCAACGACGCGGGCTCCGGCCCCATGGAACTTGCGGGCTGTGGCCAGTCCAAAGCCCGCTGTCGCCCCTGTGACCAGTACAATTTCGTCCTGAAATTCGCTACGCAGCATCTTTTGACTCCCGTTTACATGAAAAAGAAGAGTTGACGTAATGAAATTAAGAATGTCAACATTGTCAGCAGTAGTCGAATCCTCGGCGTTACCAAGGATTAGCGACGCTAAGCAGTCCAAAAATGGACGTAGGGAGGAAACATGTCAGGGAAATTTACAAAAATGCTGCGGCGCGTCCGCACCGTTACAACTCTAGGGCTCGGCCTGGCTGCCGGATCCGTCTGGATCTCCGCAGCATCGGCGGACGAGATTGTAGCGCGACTTAGCTATCACTGGGCCCCCAAACATCACAGTGCCATATTCTGCCAGGAGTTCGCCGACCGGGTGAATGCCAGGGGTGAGGGTAAGATCCGGGTCGAAACCTTTCCATCCGGGCAACTATTTGGGATCCGCGAGGTCATGGGAGCATTGACAGCGGGTTCCGTTCAGCTTGGAGGCGTGGTCGGAACGGTCAGTTTTCCGCCGGTGAACCGCAACTACAACGTGGAGGCCCTGCCGGGTGTTTTCGAGAACTTCGATCATCTTCGCAAGTTCTTCCGCGAAACGGAGGTGGGCCAGGAGATCTGGGATGACGTCCTTACCCGGACACGGACCAAGTTTCTTGCCTACAACCCCACCGGACCGTTCATGTCGTTTACGGCCGAGCGCCCACTTACTTCGCCCGAGGCATTTGAGGGGCTCAAGGCGCGCTATCTCAGTGGCATCGAGCGGCCCCGCTGGACAGCTCTCGGTGCCGACGCGGTCTCGATGCCGACCGGAGAGGTTTACACAGCCCTCCAGAACGGGATGATTGACACCTTCTCGACAGTGCCGTCGGCAATCAAGGCTTATAGCTGGTGGGACCATGTCAAGTACGGACAACTTCCGCACCAGTTCTACGCGGATTCCTTCATTCTTGTCAGTCAGGCGTGGTTTGATGGGCTACCCGAAGACGTACAGCAGTTGCTGATCGAGGTAGGCGAAGAGATTTCCGAAGAATCCACAGCTTCGATCATGGCTTTCTCCGATGATGTACTCGAAGAGTTTGTCTCTGAGCAAGGTGGTCAGGTAGACACTCTGACCGAGGAGGCACAGGCAGAGTTCGAACGCATCAACAATGAGAAAGTTCTTCCCGGTCTGAGCGAGATGATCGACCCGGAGGTGCTTGAAGCCGTGATGGAGTACTCAGGCCAGTAGGCTCGAAGCTTGAAGCTGCTCCGCTGGGCGCGGGGCAGCCATCAACCTGTATTCCATTTTCGGGAGATACCAATGAGATCTGCTCTTCGCGCTCTTGTCGGGCTCAACAATATTCTTGAGATTGTCGTCAAGACAATGGCGGGAGTCCTTGTCGCTTTCATGGTTCTGACGGTGTTTGGAGGAGCAGTCACCCGGTATGTGACCGGCATCGGCTACAATGTGGTCCTGGAACTACCTCCGATGTTGATGCCTTGGCTGATCTTTCCGGTTGCCGGTGTCCTCATGCGTAGCGGATCACATATTGCGGTCGATTTTCTGCCTGAGCGGTTGTCGCCCCGACCTGCCCGCGCGCTGCGCGCCGTCATCGCGCTCATCGCAATCGGGGCCGGTGCCACGTTCTGCTATGCCGGGTATGATGCGACCGCCCTTTTCAAGATGGTCGGGCAGAGGACGGAAATGGAGTGGTCCTTTCCGATCTGGTGGATTTATCTTTCTTTCCCGGTTGGTTTTGCCATCCTGACAAGCTTTGCGCTCGAAAACCTGCTCAACGCCCTTTTCGGGGAGCCCGATACCGAAAATCCCGAAACACATTCCAAAGAATTGGAGGCGTAAGTCATGGTTCCCGTCGTCATCGGCCTTTCACTATTCCTTCTGTTCCTGTCGCTCCCGATTTTCCTTGTCTTCGGCATCGGTTCGAGCGTCGTCGCAACCCAGGGTCTCGACCTGCCTTGGTCAACCCTGATCCAGATCGCGTTCGGTGCGGTCACAAAACAGGTGCTGCTCGCGATCCCGCTTTTCATCTTCGCGGGTCTGGTCATGCTGCGCTCGGGTGTCGCCCGGCGCCTCGTCGATTTCGCGATGGCGCTCGTCGGCCACTGGCCCGGCGGTCTCGGCGTGGCGATGGTCATCACTATGGGCTTTTTCGCTGCGTTCTGCGGGTCGATCCTTGCCGCGATCACAGCGGTCGGGTCGATCATGATGCCGCAGATGTTGCGCAAGGGGTATTCCGCACCCTTCACCGTCGCACTTGCAGCGGCGGCGGGTCTGCTTGAAGCGCTCATACCACCGTCAAACGCGGCAATCATCTATTCGGCGCTTACCGGTGTGCCCGTATCCGATACTTTCGCCGCAGGCGTGATCCCCGGTCTCACGCTGATCGTGCTGCTGATCGTCGTTGTCGTTATCCGTTGTCGACACATGGAACGGGAAACGCGCGCCACCCTTGCGCAGCGACTGACCGCCTTTCGGCAGGCGTTGCCGGGGTTGATGACACCGGTGATCATCCTGGGCGGCATCTACAGTGGGCTACTGACGCCGTCCGAAACGGCCGCCGTCGCTTCGATCTGGGCGATTTTTCTTGGATTCACAATTCACCGTGAACTGACCTTCGCAGGTCTATGGCAATCGCTGCAGGGAACGGCAGTTACCACGGCGGTGATCTTCTCCATCATCGCGATGGCGACCTTCCTGTCGGTCGTGCTGACGTACACACAAGCGCCACAGAAGCTCACGACCTTTTTCGTCGAATATGGCGTCACGCCGATCATGTTCCTGTTCGTGGTGGGGGCGATCTGCCTGATCCTGGGTACGTTCATCGAACTCGTCCCGGTGTTCTACCTGACAATCCCGGTGTTCATGGCAGTCGCGATCACCCTCGATATTCCGTTGACGCATCTCTACATCGTGTTCACTGCCTTTGCCGGTCTTGGATTGCTTACGCCTCCGGTCTGTGTCGGCCTCTATACAGCAGCAAGTGTCATCAACCTGTCCGCAGACCGGGCATTCGGTAACGCGTTGATGTTCGTAGGGGTGGGTGTTGTCTACGCCATCCTTATGATCTTCCTGCCCGGGCTTGCGACATGGCTCCCTGCGACGTTGCGATGACAGAGCGGTTACGGCTTTCGGAAGCGGGTAGTGGCGTGATCGTCGTGACCTTGGATCGTCCGCGCGCGATGAACGCATTCGATACCGCGATGGCCGAAGAGATGGTTGTTCTTTTCGGTGCGACACTCAGGCGACGTGACGATATCCGGGCCGTCGTACTGACAGGAGCAGGAAAACGCGCCTTCAGCGTAGGCGCGGACCTGAAAGAACGGGCCGGAATGACGAATGATGCATGGCGCAAACAGCATGCGCTGTTCCGCGATGCGTTCGAAAGCCTTTGGAATTTTCCCTGGCCCCTCGTTGCGGCGGTCCGTGGGTATGCGCTCGGAGGGGGATGCGAACTCGCGCTGGCTGCGGATTTCATCCATGCCGCGCAAGACGCTGTGTTCGGGTTGCCGGAAATCACGCTCGGAATCATGCCGGGCGCGGGCGGCACGCAGCTTTTGGCACGTACGATCGGACTGCGCCGTGCAAAGGAGCTGATCCTCACCGGTGATCAGTTCTCTGCACAAAAGGCGCATGATTGGGGCCTCGTCAATGCGCTGCACCCTCCGGGCGAAGAACTGGCGGCTGCGATCGCCGTGGCGCAACGGATCGCGGCCAACGCACCTCTCGCCGTTCAGGGCGCAAAACGGGCGATGGACCGTGGTATCGACGCGCCGCTTGCGACCGGCCTGGCATTGGAAGTCTCTGTTCATCAGCGCCTTTCGGCCAGCGAGGACCGCGCCGAAGGAATAACTGCTTTTAACGACAAAAGGACACCGGAATGGGAATTTCGCTGATAGAAACCGCCGCAAGCGAAGCTGAAGTGGCACGACAATCCGGGGCGACGGCCATTTCGGAGCCTGACGCCAAGGCGCTGTTGCGGACTGCCGGGATTCCGGTGCCGCAAGGACGCACACTGAGCCGCGCGGAAGATGCAACCGACGCAGCACTTGCGGGTCTGCGCCCGCCCATGGTCGCCAAGGTCATGACCCCGGATGGTGCGCATAAATCGGACTTCGGTGGCGTCAGGCTCGGCCTTCAGAACGCAGCCGAAGTACGGGATGCGCTCGACGAGATCGCCGATGCCGCCACTCGGGCCGGAGCAACTGTCACCGGGTTTTTGGTCGAAGAACAATGCGCGCCCGGATTGGAGATGGTGATTGGGGGGTTTTGGGATCCCCGGCTTGGGCCTTGCGTCATGATCGGCCTCGGCGGTGTTTTCGTAGAGGTCTTTGAAGACGTGGCCTTTCGCGCCTGTCCCATCACCGAACAGGATGGGCGCAGCATGATCGACGGCCTGCGGTCGGTGCCGCTGTTGCGGGGTGCGCGTGGAAAAGAGGTCTGTGACGAAGACGCGATCATTGCAGCGCTCCTCGCGCTTGGTGGCCGGGACGGACTGATGTCTGCGCTGGACGGCCAGGTGGATGCCATCGACATCAATCCGTTGATTGTCCACAGCGACGGCGCCATCGCCGTGGATGCCCGCATCCTGCTTGCCGCCACCCCGCGTACACCTGTGCACGATGCACCCCAGCTTGACCCCGACCAGCTGTACAAGTCTTTCCAGCCACTGTTCATGCCGCAATCCATCGCGGTTCTGGGCGCTTCTGCGACGGGAACGAGCTTTGGCAACGAGGTGATCCGCCATAGCCTTGCCTACGGTTACAAGGGGCGCGTTCAACCCGTGCATCCGAAAGCTGCCGAGGTAGAGGGCTTCACGGCGGTTCCGGCGCTTGCCGATTTGCCCGAACCTGTGGATTTCACCTATGTGGCGGTCGCGGCAGAGGCGGCGATCGACGCGATTGCCTCGGCACCGCAGAGTTCAAAGTTCGTTCAAGTGATGTCTTCCGGGTTCGGAGAAGCCGAGGACGGGCACAGCCGGGAGACCCGCCTGGTACAGGCCGCACGCGATTCCGGCATGCGCCTGATCGGACCGAACTGTCTTGGTGTTCACAGCCCCCGTGGCGGATTGACCTTTGTCGGCGGCGCGACCCCGGAACCGGGCGGTGTTGCGGTGATTTCGCAATCCGGCGGGCTTGCGGTGGACGTCATCCTGCGCGGAGAGCAACGCGGGCTGAGATATTCAGCCGTGACCACGCTTGGCAACAGTGCCGATCTTGGTCCGGCCGATCTGATCGAATATCATCTTTGCGATCCCGAAACCAAGGTGATTGGGCTTTACGTTGAAGATGTGCGGGATGGACGCCGCTTTGTGCAACGTCTGAAAGAGGCCGGGGCGAGAAAACCGGTCGTCCTGTTGATTGGCGGGCGCACAGCAGAGGGCCGCCGCGCGGCAGCTTCTCATACCGGGGCGCTGGCCGCCGAGGCCCGGCTTTGGGACGGCATAGCACAGCAAACCGGCATGATGCTCGCAGAGACATTGGACGAATTTCTCGATATCCTGTTGATCTGTCAGGCGGAGGCCGGCCGGCCTGCGCGCCCCCTTCGGCGGGTCGCGCTCCTCGGTAATGGCGGCGGCACAAGCGTTCTTGCCGCCGACGCAATTTCCCGAACCGGGCTGAGCACACCTGAGGTGCCGGGCCCTGCGTTGCAGCAGCTTGAAAAGCTTGGACTTCCACCCGGTACCGGCCTGTCAAATCCTGTCGATACGCCGGCCGGAACCTTGCGCCATCGCGAGGGTGCCGTCGCGGGTGAGATCCTTGATATATTGGCGGGCGCGGACGCCTACGACGCCATCATCGCACACGTCAATCTGCCGGTCTTCACCAATTCGGCGAACCAGTCGGTGGATGTGATCGGCGGGTTGGTGCGCGAAGCGGTGCGTGTCAGTGCGTTGCCCGATGCCCCCCGGATCGTGTTGGTGCTGCGGTCCGATGGCTCCGAGACCACCGATGCACGTCAACGTCGCGACGCTGAACGCGCCAGAGCGGAAGGCCTTGCGGTATTCGAGGAAATCCCGCAGGCAGCGCGGGCGCTTGGCGCGATGTCAACCTGGGTGGATTTCCGGAATTCTACGGAACAGTCCGGTACCGGCTGAGCCGGGGTCAGTCGGCGCGCTGCTCTTTCCTCAGCGTCTCGATCGCCATCGCACGCGAATGACCAACAAGTTCGCGTGCGGTCTTTTCCGCCTCGTCTTCCGCACCGGCCTGAATGTTTGCAAGCAATTTCGCCCAGGTCTTTGCCGAAGTTTTCCGCCGCTCAGGCGTCGAGAGACCAATACGGGTGTAACGGATGGTCTGGTGGAACAGGGAATAGACGATGGAAGTAAGTCGCTCACTTCCTGTGCCAGCGCACAGAAGAAAGCTCAATTCCTGACTGATGCCGACATAACGTGCAGCGTCCTGATCCGCTTGTGTGGTCAGATCCTGCAATCTGGCGATCCGTTCTTCGATCTGGGCCAGGTCTGTTGATGCGATATTGCGCGCCAGACGTCGCGCCGCCAGACCGACGAGAACGGCGCGGATTTCGAAGGTATCATCGACCTCCTCAACCGTCAGATTACTGACAATAGCGCCTCGTCTGGGCTGAATCGTCACCAGTCCGGCATTCTCAAGAATGCGCAAGGCTTCGCGCACCGGGCCCCGACTTACCTGAAACTCCTTGGAAACGGCAACTTCATGGATCCGGGCGCCAGGCGCGTATTCATCGTTTATAATTGATTCTGCGAGCTGTGTGGCAATCTGCTCGGCCAGCGAAAGGGCCTGAGGCCCTTCCGCCAAATTCGGGAGAATCGGCCCCAAATTGTATTCATGGTGCTTTAAGCTTCCCAAGGTCACATCGAATTCCTGTCGAAATACTCATTTTGTGAGCACGACCCATATAATCAGATGTCAACAATAGCAACGACCTGGTCTTCTGCTATCGCGTTTCCTTCATCTACGAGCAACTCCCGGATCGTGCCGGCGCAGGGTGACAGAACCGGTATTTCCATTTTCATGGATTCAAGAATCATGATCACATCGTCTTCTGCGACGGTATCGCCCACCCCCATCTCGATCTTCCAGACGGTCCCGGTGATTTCAGAGCAGATTTTTTCTTCAGCCATCGTGTTTATTCCTATCTTTGTTTCTTGGTCTACAGAGTGTTTCGTTTGTCAGAAGGTGGTTGGCCAGCTCGCCAGCGCCCTGCGCGAAAAGCCGCCTTCTCTGCCCCGGGAATGTACGCTTAGCATCGACAACAGCCAATTTCGCGTCTGCCGGGGATCAAGTACCGATTGCGCTGAATAGATCGCGGCGAGATCATAGGCAGAGGTCTCGCGGGATATTTCGGCCTTCAGCTCCTCGAATTTCTGCGGATCGCTTTCCGCTGTCACGCCATAGACGACATTGACACCGATGTTCGGGTCCATAAAGCCGACATCTGCGGTCGTCCAGGCCGCCATTTCGTCCGAGTTGCGCGAACCGCCCATGTTCAGATAGGCCTGACCATAGGATTTGCGTGTAACGATCGAGATTTTCGGCACGCTGCACATCTGCAAGGCAGATATGAAATTCATGATCTTTCCCGGAGCTTTGCGTTTTTCCCCTTCGACACCGATCAGAAAGCCCGGCGTGTCAGCCAGCATTACGATCGGTATGTGGAAACTGTCACACAGAACGAGGAAACTGGTGATCTTGTCACACCCGTCAGGGTCCAGCGCGCCACCCTTGAACATCGGGTTCGTGGCCACGACACCCACCACCTTGCCGCCCATCCGCGTCAGTGCCGTTGTGGCAACCCGACCGAAGCGCGGCTTGAGTTCAAAGACCGACCCCGGATCGGCAATCGCAGCGATAAGCTTGCGCACGTCATAGACTTTCTGCCGCTCAGCGGGAACGATATCGGTGATCGCGTTTCCGTCACAGTCGTCTTCGTTCGGTGGCTCTACAGCAGGGGGAAGTTCATCGGAATGGGACGGCAGATAGGACAGGAACTTCTTGACCAGATCAAGCGCCTCTTCATCGCTATCGACCGCGTAATCGACGAGACCTGTCTTTTCCGTGTGCAGTTTCCAGCCGCCCAATTCTTCCAGTTGCACCTCTTCACCAATGGCCAGCGATGTCACGCGGGGCGAAGATACCGCAAGGCAGGCACCTTTGCGCATCACGACAAAATCCGACAGCATGGTGTACCATGTGCCGGTGCCGTAGCTTGGCCCGAGACACGCCGAAACATAGGGGATTTCGCGTCCGCGGATAAACTGCTCGGGGTCCTGACCCAGAGCACCCGTTCCCTGCGCGCCCATGGTGTCGGGGATACGCGCGCCGGATGTTTCGTTGAGGAAAATCATCGGCATGCCATTCCGAATGGCCGTGCGACGAAGATGACCCATTTTACGAACATTCGTCATGCTCGATGATGCGCCCAAGGTCGTGATGTCGCAGGACACGATCGCAGCCGGACGGCCTTCAATTTTCCCATAGCCGCAGACTTTCCCGTCTGCAGCCGATTTTTCGCGCATTTCAGGGATATGCGATGTAGCGAGCATCCCGGTTTCGGCAAAGCTGTCCGGATCAAAAAGATGATCAAGTCGCTCGCGCGCATTGAGTTGGTTCGCAGCCTTGCGCGCGGCAAGCTTTTTCTCGCCGCCCATTTCAAGAACACGCGCACGGCGAGACTCCAATTCTTGGGCTAGCTCTTCGTGTCGGGACATTGTTTTTCCTCCGCTCATCATCTAACCCTGATTGATGATGAAATCATTCACAATGTCAACAATACTTGTTAGCTTAACCGCACACTGGACGTCCGGTGGTGCAGATACATAGAGGAAATCCCGTATGAGCTGGCAAAAAGAAGTCGATGAAATAGCAAAGCGCCGAAGAATCGCCGAAGAACTTGGTGGCCCTGAAGCTGTAGAGCGTCAGCATGCCGCCGGAAGATCGACTGTTCGCGAACGCATTGATAAAATAGCCGATGAAGGCAGTTTCCGCGAAATCGGAGCCATGACGGGCAAGGCGACCTATGACGAGAATCACAATCTTGTTTCGGTACGGCCCTCCAATGCGGTAATCGGTACGATCAAGATCAATGGGCGCAAGGCCTCGATCAATGGCGACGACTGGACCATTCGCGGCGGATCGTCGGAAGCGACCATCTCTGAAAAATGGGTCTACGCCGAGAACTACGCCCTTGAGATGCGCATTCCATTGGTGCGTCTGGTCGAGAGCGCGGGGGGCAGCGTGCGTCTGCTGGAACAGCAGGCATCGACCAAGATCCCCGGCTATTCAACCTGGCTCATGGCGTCGATGCTGGGATACGTTCCGGTCGTCGGCTTGGCCCTCGGCCCCTGCGCCGGTCTCGGAGCGCTCAAGGCGGCCTGCGCACATTTCTCTGTCATGGTGAAGGGAAAGTCGCAGGTTTTCGCAGGCGGTCCACCGGTCGTGGAGCGTGGCATGGGCGTCAAGGTCGACAAGGATGAGCTGGGCGGATCGCAGGTTCATGTTCGCGAAAGCGGGGTGATCGGCAACGAGGCCGATACCGAAGAAGAAGCCTTTGATATGGTAAAGAAATTTCTTTCCTATCTTCCTTCAAGCGTTTTCGAAGCCCCACCCGTCATTGACTGCGACGACCCACGCGACCGACGCGAGGAGGAGCTTTTGTCGATCATCCCGCGCGAAACACGGCGTGTCTATAAACCACGCCGTCTGATCGAACTGGTGATGGACAAGGGGTCGGTGTTCGAATTGACCCGGCACTATGGCCGATCCGTCGTTACCTGCTTTGCACGCCTTGATGGTCGGCCGGTGGGTGTTATCGCCAACGACCCCATGCATTACGGTGGCGGGCTGACCCGCGCTGCTGCGGAAAAGATGGAGACCTTCGTCGACCTCTGCGACACGTTCCATCTTCCGGTGGTGAACTTTGTCGATCAGCCCGGCACCGTTGTCGGCCCGGAAGCTGAGCGATTAGGAACGGTCAAGGGCTCCGTGCGCGTGGTCGCGGCGATAGAGCAGAGCAAGGTGCCGTGGTGCGCGATTGTCGTCCGGCGCCTCTATGGGCTGGCGGGAACGACCTATGGTCGGCTTCAGGGCCTGAATCTTCACTATGCCTGGCCTTCCGCACGATGGGGGTCGATTCCGGTCAGCGGCGGCGTCGAAGCGGCCTATCGAAAGGAACTCGAGTCGCTGTCACCTGAGGATCGTACGGCCCGACTGACCGAGCTTGAGCTTCAGTATGATCATCTCGAATCACCCTTCCTCACAGCCGAGAGGTTCAAGGTCCCCGATATCATCGACCCGCGCGAGACCCGGTCATTGCTGAACGATTGGCTGGATGATGCCTGGCGGCTGTTGCCTGAACAGCTGGGCGTCAAAAGCCGCACGATTCGCATCTAAAATGGAGAAAGAAATGAAACGAATTTTGGTAGCCAACAGAGGCGAGATCGCGTGTCGCGTGATCCGTGCGGCAAAAAAGCTGGGGCTCGAGGCCGTCGCTGTGTATTCCGACGCGGACGCCGAGGCGATGCATGTCGAGATGGCCGACGCGTCTGTACATATCGGTCCGCCCGCCGCCACCGAAAGCTATCTTCGGCAGGATGCGATTCTTGCAGCCGCACAGGAAACGGGGGCCGATGCCATTCACCCCGGTTACGGTTTCATGGCTGAAAACGCCGATTTTGCCCGTGCGGTCATGGACGCCGGATTGATTTGGGTCGGCCCGCGTCCGGAAACGATCGAAGCGATGGGAGACAAGCAACGCGCGCGCGATCTGGCGAAAAAGGCCGGTGTTCCGGTTGCACGAGGCTCCGACCGGCTCTTGCCAGGAAAGCTTGATGGACTTGAACAGATGGCCGAGACAGTCGGCTATCCCCTCTTGGTCAAGGCGGCAGCCGGCGGAGGCGGGATCGGTATGCGGCGCGTAGACAGCCCGGAGACGTTGCGCAAGACAGTAGAAGCAACGCAGTCTATGGCGGAACGCAGTTTCGGCGATGGTTCTGTCTATCTGGAACGGTTCATCCCGAAGGCCCGGCATATCGAAATCCAGGTCTTTGGCTTTGGCGATGGCCGGGCCGTTCATCTGTTCGAGCGCGACTGCTCATTGCAACGGCGTTTCCAGAAGATCATTGAAGAAAGTCCCGCTCCGGGGTTTTCGAGTGAAGCCGTGGCCGGAATGGCGGAAGCGGCACGCGCACTTGCCGCATCGCAGAATTATACAGGGGCCGGCACGGTCGAATATGTAGCCGATGCGGAAACGGGTGAGTATTTCTTTCTTGAAATGAACACCCGAATTCAGGTCGAGCACCCCGTCACGGAGATGGTCACCGGCTGCGATCTGGTCGGTTTACAGCTGCGGCTTGCAGCGGGCGAAGAGTTCTATGACACTCTCAGCGCCGTTTCGCACAATGGCGCGGCGGTCGAGTGCCGTCTCTATGCAGAGAACCCAGCGAAGAACTTTCTGCCATCGCCCGGTACCCTCGACACGTTCGATCTGCCAGACGACATACCCGGCATTCGGGTCGACGCCGGTGTGCGTGTCGGTGACGCGATCACACCCTACTACGACCCCATGATCGCCAAGATCATCGCCTGGGGCGAGGATCGTGCCACTGCGATAGAGCGCCTGCGAAGCGCGCTGGAAACGACCCGGATCGAGGGACCCAAGACGAACCGCGATTTTCTGATCGCGGTTCTGGGCGATCCGGAGTTCAAAGCCGGTGCGATCTGGACCGGCTTTGTCGAAGAAAGGCGTAAATCGCTGATTGGGTAGAGCTATCCAAATGATAGGGGTTCCGGCTTAGGGCCGGACCCCGACCTGCGGACGCGGCCCCCGGTCGATGCGTAGTCTTTCCTGCGCGGCCTCAAGCTGCCGACAGATATGGAACCGCGTGTCGCGCGGATCAATGATGTCCTCAACGGCGAAAGCCTCGGCTGTCTTGAAGGGATTGGCGTAGGTTCGGAATTCGGCTTCCAGTTCCGCCTCGCGCGCGGCTGGATCGGGCGCATTTGCGATATCACGTCGAAAGGCCACAGCCACGCCGCCCTCAACCGGCAACGACCCCCACTCGCCCGACGGCCAGGCCAGTTTCAGGTTCAGCCCCTTCTGGTTGACCATCGCCATCCCGGCCATGCCGTAACATTTGCGAATGATGACGGTCATGCATGGCACGGTGGCCTGCAGCCCGGCATGGACCACCCGAACGCCGGCGCGCAACACACCGGAGCGTTCCGCGGCGGATCCGATCATGAAGCCGGGCACATCGGCCAGGTAGACGAGCGGAATACCGAACTGATTGCACAGATCGATGAAGTGGGTCATCTTCTGTGCCCCTGCAGTGTCGAGGGCGCCCCCGTAGTGCATCGGGTTGTTTCCAACCAGCCCCGCGACATGCCCGCCGAATCGGGCAAACTTTGTAATGATGGATTTGCCAAAGGTCGGCTGAATCTCGAAGGTCGAGCCTTCATCCGCGATGATCGTCATCAGTTTATGCATGCTATATGCCTGCCGCCGGTTCTGTGGCACCAGCGACAACAGTTTGTCATCGCGTCTGTCTATCGGATCGCTGGTTTCAACAAAGGGCGTTGCCGACCAGACATTCTGCGGCATGTAGCTCAGATATTGCCGGATAGCGTCAAAGCTCTCTGCTTCGGACGCATAGGCGTTGTCTATTGATCCAGCGGTATCCACCGCGATCGAAGCTCCACCCAGCTCATCCGCGGTCAGGGTTTCACCCAATGCGCGCTCCACCACGGCCGGACCAGCTGCGAACACCTGGGATTTTTCGCGGACCATCATCGAGAAATGCGCCAGCATCGCCCGCGCCGCGGGTCCGCCTGCCGCAGTGCCCATGACGGACGTGATCACGGGAACTTCACCCAGAAGCTCGACCGAACGACCGAAATCATCCGTACCCGGCATCGGTGCATAGCCGCGCCGCTTCAGCGACGTGACCGACCCGCCTGCACCGTCAATCAGATTGATCAGCGGGATGCGGTATTCATGAGCAAGGTCTTCGACAAAACCGCCTTGTCCGCCCTTTCGACGCGCAGTCGATCCGGTTCCGCCGCGCACTGTGAAATCCTCGCCGCCCAGTGCGACGTCACGTCCATCAATCTTTGCCAATCCCATGACATAGGATGACGGCGTAACCGAAACCGGTTTACCGTCTACATATTCTCCTGTTCCCGCGAGTTTGCCGACTTCTCGAAACGATCCCGCATCGACAAGAGCTGAAATTCGGTCGCGAATCGTCTGTCGCCCACGGGCCGCCTGACGGGCCAGCCCCTCGGTTCCGCCCATTTCTTCGGCCCATGCACTTCGCTTGGCGATTTCATCCACTTCCGGTTGCCACGACATATTCAGTCTCCCTTGCTACAGCTTTTTGTTTGACATTACGCTTGTTAACAATCTTTAATGCTAAAAACGGAAATGTCCATCGTGAACGCCCGCCTCAAGGCAGCGATATGGAAAATGACAGGAATGTTGCATGAACCTTACTGAAGATATTGCGAAAAGACTCATGCGACGGTTCAGCCTCCCGGTGCCCGACGGTGCAGCGGGCGAGACGGCAGGCAAGGTCGGTGAACTGGCTGCGGAGTTTGGCGGTACAGTTGCCCTGAAGGCGCTATTACCAACGGGCAGGCGTGGCAAAAGCGGCCTTGTCCGGTTGGTTGACGCTGCGGATGCGGAATCTGTCGCTACCGAAATGCTGGGACGGGAAACCGAACTGGGCCTCGTGGATCGGATCTATGTCGAGAAAGGTGCCGATATTGCGCAGGAGCTGTATCTCGCCTTCAGCTTTTCCGACCGGATGCCGATGCTCACCATTTCCATCGACGGGGGTGTCGAGATCGAACAGGTGCATGCGGCCACGCCCGAACGGATCGTCACGGTTCCCATTGATCCTCTGAAAGGGCTGCGCCCCTGGGAAGCGATCGATCTATGGTCGCGTGCCGGACTGACGGGCCGGGCCCTTGCCGATGTCGGACGGCTGACGTCCCGGCTCTGGCGCGCTTTCGTTGACCTTGATGCGGAAATGATTGAAATCAACCCGCTCGCGATAAGTGGGGCTGGCGATCTATCAATGGTAGGAACCATGATCCAGATCGATGACGGCGCACTAGGGCGTCATCCTGAGCTGTCCGATTTTCCTTCGCAGCGGCCCGACAACCCCCGCGAACGTCTGGTCGACGAGGCAAACCGTTCAAACCCCGGCGGCGATGCGCGCTATGTGGAGTTGGATGGCGATATCGGTCTGCTTGTCGCGGGCGGTGGCGCGGGTCTTCTCCAGCATGACATGATTGTCGATCTCGGCGGGCAACCAGCCAACCATTCCGATACCAGCCCCGCCCCGGGCACCGCCAAGACCGAAGCAGTTCTAGACGCGGTATTCTCGAACCCGCGCAGTCGCAGCCTGCTGATCGGATACAACCATTTGCAGATGGCACCGGTAGACAGGGTCGTCGAAGCACTTGCCAATTCCGTGCAGCGCAACAATGTAGACACATCAAAGTTTCCGATCATCCTGCGCCTCTTCGGACCCCGCGAAACGGAAGCCAGGGCACTGGCGGACCGGATCGGCGGCATTACTTACCTGCCGTCCGGCACATCACTGTCGGAGGGTGCGCGCGCGATTGTCGAAGCCACCCGAAAAATTGTCGCTGAACACGGCGAAGGAGCCAAGACATGAGCATCTTGATCGATAAATCAACGCGAGTGGTCGTGCAGGGCATCACGGGCAACCAAGGGCGCTATGATACGCAACTCGCGCTCAATTATGGCGTGAACATCGTGGCCGGCGTCACACCCGGACGGGGCGGGGAGGAGGTCGAGGGCGTGCCTGTATTCGATACGGTGGCCGCCGCCGTTGCCGATACCGATGCCAATGCCGCTGTTCTATATGTCCCCGTAAGCGGTGTCTGCGATGCCGTGACCGAAGCCGCCGAAGCTGGCATTCGCGTGATCCTGGCAACCACTGAAAATGTCCCGCGACACGACGCGGTTCGCGCGGTGGCCGCCGCCAGAAACGCAGGGGCTTGGTTGGTAGGGTTCAATACGAACGGCGTGATTTCGCCCGGAAAATGCAAGATCGGCGGTATCGGCGGAGATAATCCCGACGCCCTTTATCCGTCGGGACGTATTGGCGTCGTTTCAAGATCCGGCGGCATGTCGGCCGAAATCGCAATGGCGCTGAAAGCTTCTGGGCACGGTGTATCCACCGCAGTTTCGATGGGCGGAGACCGCACCACCGGTCGATCCATGTGCGAGTACCTTGAATTGTTCGAAGCCGATGACGAAACCGACGCGATGGTAATCTATGGGGAGCCGGGCACCGGCAACGAGGCCGAGGTCGCGGCGGCGATACGGTCCAATCGGTTGCGCAAACCTGTGGTGGCCATTGTCGCCGGGCGCTTTCAGGAAAACCATCCCAGAGGGGTCAGTTTCGGCCATGTCGCCGCAATGATCGGCGATGAAGCAGATAGCGCCAGTGCGAAGATCCGGCTTCTGAAAGAGTCCGGTGCGGAAATCGCAAGCAGTCTTGACGAGATCGGTCAGGCGCTTGAACGTCGGCTCGGTTGATACCGTGCAGGGTGCAAACACTGCAATAACACCAAACTTTCAATACCCTATGTCAGGTGACTCAACGTAGTTCTGACATTTGTTTTCACTGACATGCATTCAAAGCCACACTGAAGGAATAATATACCGTGTCTGACGAACCCCGTACGTTCTTGGAAACCCGCGACGTGGTCTTCATCGCTCTTTTCGCGGCAATCCTCGCGGCACTGGCCACGTTCCCCCCAATCACCCTTCCGTTGATCGGCGTTCCGATCACGGCGCAAACTCTGGGCGTCATGCTCGCCGGCGGCGTAATAGGAGCCGTGCGCGGGGGGCTCTCAATCGTCCTATTTCTTCTTCTTGTGGCGATCGGTCTGCCGCTTTTGGCAGGTGGAAGGGGCGGGTTCGGGGTGTTCCTCGGACCGACCGGCGGATTCCTGATTGGGTGGATTGTCGCGGCGTTTGCGATTGGATACATGACCGAACGGTTGTGGCATCGGCTTTCCTTTCTGATCGCCTTCGGTATCTGCATTATCGGTGGTGTGGTGCTACTCTACGCCATCGGCGTTCCCTGGATCGCATTTACCGCCAAGATTCCTCTCTCGACGGCGTTGACCGGTTCGCTGTCTTTTCTTCCCGGTGACATCATAAAGGCGCTAATCGCGGCGGCGGTGATCATGACCGTCAAACGCTCGTATCCTATCATTCAACCCAAAACGGCCCGTTAAACTCCGGTGAACATCGAATTCGCAGACGTCACGGTAAAGAAGGGCGACGTTACCGTCCTTCGGGACATATCCATACGTCTTTCGGAGCGGCGCATCGGTGTGATCGGGCGGAACGGATCCGGCAAAAGTACCTTCGCACGGCTTTTCAACGGAATTGAGGTACCAGCGTCCGGAGCTGTCCTTCTCGACGGAGTGCCCGAACGAAAAAATCTCAGACGGCATGTCGGTTTTGTATTTCAGAACCCCGACAACCAGATCGTCTATCCGATCGTTGAGGAGGACCTGGCCTTCGGATTGAAGAACCTTAAACTGCCGAAGGCGGAGATCGAAGAACGGATCGGTCACGCCATGCGCTCTCTCGGTCTGGATCATCTGCGAACGCGCCTCACGCATCAGTTGAGCGGCGGAGAAAAACAGATGATCGCTCTTGTCGGGGCGCTGGTCATGCATCCCCGCATGATCGTATTCGATGAGCCGACAACGCTTCTTGATCTTTGGAACAAACAAAAGTTCATGGAGACGATCAATGCCCTGCCACAGCATGTGGTCGTCGTTTCCCATGACCTCGATTTGCTACGGGGCTTTGACCGGATAGTGCATATCGAAGCGGGCAGGATCGTCGCCGACGGAGACCCGGCCAAGGTGCTCGACAACTATATCGCAAGCTCGCAATGTTGACCGATCTCTACGTCTTCGGCGACAGCGCGCTCCACCGGATGCATCCGGGTGTGAAAATTTTGGTACTGATCAGCGTCTGTACCCTGCTATTCATCTTCGAAGGCTGGACGAGCCTGGGTCTAGGCGCGGCTCTGGTTGCCCTTTGTTTCGCGCTTTCGGGGGTGCGCGCCCGCCATCTCGTTGCGGCGCTGCGGCCTGCTTTTTGGATCCTTATCGCGATCTTCTTGGTTCAGGTCTATCTGACAAACATCCATTTCGCGTCTTTCATCGTGGCCCGTTTTGCGGTTCTCATCCTTGCCGCTACCGTGGTCACCGCAACAACCCGGACAAGTGAGATGGTCGACGGCATTCTGGCCGGATTGAGATTCGCGCCCTCATGGGTTCCGAAAAATCAAATCGCGCTTGGCGTGTCTCTTTGCCTGCGTTTCATCCCGCTGCTGCTCTCGGTGTTTAACGATGTTCGTCAGGCGCAGAGTGCACGGGGACTTGACCGTAACCTAACCGCATTGCTGGTGCCATTTGTCTTGCGAACCCTCAAGTCTGCCGATGAAGTGTCCGAGGCAATCTACGCACGCTCGTTCGATTGATGAATATAAAGCCGTTACTCCCGCGTGCAAAATGTTGCTACGTCAGGCGCGTTACGGGCGGTTAGTCACGTCACCGTAGATCGTACGGCTTTGCACGACCCCCTCGCCGCATACGGTGAACCTCCGGACCGTACATGCGGCCTTCGCGTGTTCGTGGACAATCGTCACGCTGGCAGAAGAAATTCCTCTTCCAGCCAGCGGGTGGTCACGCCTCTGTCACGGAACGCCGGATCGTTCAGGATCGTCCGGCTGATCGACATGGTTGTATCCACCCCTTCGATACGAAATTCCTCAAGGGCGCAGATCATCCTGTCGATCGCACTGGCACGGTCTGGCGCGTGCACAATAAGCTTGGCAATCATCGAGTCGTAGTACGGTGAAATCATCGCACCCTCATGGCAATGAGTATCAAGACGGATACCCGCGCCGGTGGGCGGCTCCCAACGCGTGATCCGTCCCGGTGACGGTGCGAAATCCTTGTCTGGGTTTTCAGCGTTGATCCGGCATTCGATCGAATGCCCCGAAATTCGCAGCTCGTCCTGCGTGATCGAAAGCGGATGACCGGCGGCGATACGTATCTGTTCGGCAACCAGATCAACCCCCGTCACCATTTCCGTCACCGGATGCTCGACCTGAATCCGGGTGTTCATCTCAAGGAAATAGAAATCCGAGCTGTCCTCATCCACGATGAACTCGACAGTCCCTGCCCCGCGATAACTGACCCGCCGGGCCAGCGCGACAGCGGCGGATCCAAGACGGTCGCGCAACGCCGGGTCGACGACCGGCGAGGGGGATTCCTCGATCAATTTCTGGTGCCGGCGCTGGACCGAGCAATCGCGCTCGCCAAGGTGAACAACGTTGCCGTGGGTATCTGCCAGAACCTGAATTTCGACATGCCGTGCCCTGCCGACGTATTTTTCGACATAGACACTGCCATCGCCGAACGCCCGTTCCGCCTCTTGCACCGCCGTGCGCATGGCACCGTCTATCTCGGTTGCACTGCGTATCACCCGCATCCCGCGGCCCCCGCCCCCTGCACTTGCCTTAAGCAGCACCGGGAACCCGATGGCGTCCGCGACGCGCTTCACCTCTTGAGCCGTGCGGGTTAATCCGCCCGAGCCAGGCACCAGCGGCACCCCCGCCTCCTTGGCTATCTTCAGCGCCGACACCTTGTCGCCCATCTGCTCGATGGCTTCGGGAGACGGACCGATAAAGATCAGCCCGGCTTCGGCGCACATGCGGGCAAAGCCGGCCCGTTCCGACAGGAAGCCGTAACCGGGGTGGATCGCGTCGCAACCGGTTGCCCTTGCAGCAGTCACCAGGGTTTCGGAACGCAGGTAACTTTCAGCTGCCGATGCCGGACCGATGCACACCGACTGCGTTGCCATCCGCGCGGCCATGCTGTCGGTATCGGCGCTCGAAACTGCGGCCACCGTTTCCAGGCCCAGCTTCTCGCAGGCGCGGATGATACGCACTGCAATTTCACCCCGGTTGGCAACGAAAATTCGCTTGAATGTCTTCGGTGTCATAACGAATCCGGCCTCCGTCACCGGCAAGTCTTTTTTGGCGGGAAAGGATCAGTCGGGCTCGACCAGGAACAGGATCTGGTCAAACTCCACCAGTTCAGCGTTCTCGGGGACGATCTTGCGTACCGTGCCCTTGACCCCTGCACTGACCGGCGTGAACAGCTTCATGATCTCTAGCAGACACAGGGTTCCATCTTCCGAAACCTTGCTGTCCACCTCGACGTAAGGCGGCTGCCCCGGCTCCGGGAAGCGATAGAAAACGCCCATCATCGGAGCGCGGATAGCGATCTGACCTTCGGGTATTTCGATCTCGGCGGGCCGGGCAGCCGTCGGCTGTGCAACTTGCGGAGCTTTGGAGGTCGGGCTGGATTCCGGCGCCGGTTCTGGTGCGGCATCAGCGGGTTGTCCCGCTTCAACCTTCGGCGCGGGAGTCGCCGGGGTTGCACTCGCAACCGATGTCTCCATCGCGCCAAGCGCATTGCGGCCGAGCCTTATCCGGGTGTCGCCGACCGTGAGATCAAATTCCTCCAGATTGTCGGCCGAGTTGACCAGTTCCAGAATCTTGCAGATGTCCTCGTGGGTTAGATCAGTGTTTGTCATGACGTTGCCTTTTTCTTCATGTTCAGTCCCAAACCGCCCTTGCTCAGGCTGAAGTGGCCGGGACGCTTGTCCTTGATCAGGGTTTCGATAAGCGCCATCAGGGGAACGTCCCCGCGCGGGTAATCAGTGTTCATCGGGCCTGCGGCAATTACCGCATCAACATGTTCGCCAGAGAACAGCGCCCGCAGCAGAAACTCGTCATCAGGTACATTCGAAAGTCCCATCTGCTTCTTCATTTCCTGCGCCGTCGGCTGCGGCGGGGTCCAGTTCAACATCTCGCGGGCTTCCGGCAGGCTGAGCACGCGGTCCTTCACATTCGGGTCAATCGGTGCGGGCGGTGCGCCATAAAGTTCGAGCATGTACATGATCGTTTCGCGGGTGGTCATGGCATAGCGTTTTCCCGAGACGACATGCAGAACCGCTTGTGTGCCCAAAATCTGCGAAAACGGCGTGACCATGATCGGATAGCCCCACTCCTCGCGGATACGGGCAATTTCCTCGAGGACTTCCTCAAGGCGATCGCCAAGGCCGCGCTCGGCAAGCATGAACTCCAGATTACTGATCATACCGCCCGGTATCTGGTGCTTGTACTGAAACACGTCATACTCGACCAGCTTGCCCCTTGGCTTGCCCTCGCGGCTGGCGACGAACTCGAAATGTTTGCTCTCTGCCTTGATCGCTTCGATATCAAGATCGACATCGAGCCCGAGGCGCCTGGCGTTGTTGATGACATTGAAAGCCGGCGGCTGCGACGCGCCGTTCGCCAGCGGCGGCACGGCGGTGTGCAATGTCTGCACTCCCAGTTTCATCGCCTCGGCATAGGCCGCCGGTGCAAGACCGGTGGTGCAATGCGAATGCAGCTCAAGCGGCGTGTCGCCAAGTTCGGCCTGAAGCGCGGGCACGAGGGTCTTGACGCGCTCCGGTGTGATCACCCCGTTGGCATCCTTGATATAGACGACATCGGGTTTCAGGGTCTTCATCAACTCGCGGGTCCGCGACGCGTAATACTCGTCCGTATGGACCGGGCTTTCAGTATAGACCATCGGGATCTTCAATTGCGCGCCGGACTTGTGAACGGTCTCGGCAAACGCCTTGACGTTGTTCCAGTCGTGCAGCGATTCCAGAACCATCACCTCACCGATACCATTGGCAACAAGTCGCTCGATCCAGAGACAGACCAGCGCATCAGGAACGATGTCGAACCCCGTCAGACCTTCACTGCGAAACCCAGCCGCCAGCGGAGTGTTCGGGGCGGCCTTGTTGATCAGCCGGATACGTTCCCAAGGGTCTTCCCGCAGGTAACGCACGCAGGCATCGAACTGAACCGTCCCCATCAGGTCGATCATCTTGTACCCAACACGGTCGATTGTCGGCACGATGGGCAACATCATCGCCGTTGTCATGCGGGTCGCCCAAAGGCTCTGATGGGCGTCCCTGAGGGTGGTATCAATCAATTCCAGTTTCATTCTAACCGTCCTATGGTTGACTGTTTGTGTCTACCGGCGCGGGGCCTGTCCCCACGTCGCGTGGCTTTCCGGGTCAGTCGGGTAATTGCATCACAACTGTTTGCCCAAGAGCGTTCATCGTTTCGACATAGACGTCGTATATTTGCCGTGCGGGACGTCCCGCGGCTTCGTTATCGGCGACCCAATCTTTCCAGATCGGCAGCGTGGCCTCGGCCACCCGCAGCCGCTCGTCGGGGGGGAACTGGACAATCGTGCGCCCGGCCTCGCGCCAGATATCGCGCGCAACTTCATCGCGGTCATCGTAGGCTTTTGAAATCCGGGGGGAGTAATCGGCGGCAACCGCGCGCCACTTTTCCTGTGTCTCCGGCGCCAGCGAAGCCCACGACTCCTTGTTCATGAAAACACCGCAGAAAAACCCGCCCATGATGCTGATATCGGTCGGGTACTCGACCACTTCCTGCCATTTCCACCCGTCGGATGCGGCCCAGTTTCCCGGTGTCGCGTCAATCGCGCCACGCTCAAGTGCAAGATAGATATCGGGCCATCCCATGTTGACCCCCTGGGCGCCCAGCAACGACCACGTCCGGGTCCATACCGGCCCCAGTCCAATGATACGGAGGCCGTTGAAATCCTCCCTCTTTTCAAGCTTAGTGGTCGAGAACACCTGTGCAGGCGCGGTGGTAAACAGAATGAAAGGCTCGAATTCCTCCATCTCTCCATCAAGCAGCCCCGCATCCAGAATGGCATGAGCCACCTTGTTGCTGACTTCGGCGCTTTCGGCAAAGAACGGCAGTTCAAACATCAGCGAGAGCGGAAACCGAGACGGGGTGTAGAGTGTGCAAGCAATCGAAAGATCGGCGAGCCCCTCGATCGCAAGGTCGAGATGCTCGACGGCCTTTCCCAGAGCCTCGGCTTCGTAGATCTCAAACGTCACCTCTCCACCCGACGCCTCCGAGAGGTCCACTGCCAGATCATGTATGATCGGGCTCAGCAGATGCGTAGGAGGTGCAAATGAGCTGATCGTCATCGTTTGCTCGGCACCCTGGACCGGCAGAGCAGTTAAACTTAGGGACGTGGCAGTAAGTGAACAGGCAAGTAAATTGAATACATTGACATTTTTCATCTTCAGGTCCTCTCAGTTGAATTTTCCTATCTCATGGCATTTGGCAGAAACACACTCACTTGTGGAAACATGAACAACACGATCAGCACGACGATGTCGGCAATCAGGAACGGAACCATGCCGACAAAGATGGTCTTGACCGGCACGACCCGGATAACGGCCTTGGCAACAAAGACGTTCATCCCGACGGGCGGCGTGATCAGGCCAATCTGGATCATCATCATCAGCATGATCGCGAACCAGATAAGGTCAATTTCGTTGCCAAGCAGAAACGGCAGGAACAGCGGCACGGTGAGCACGATCATGGCGGTCGCGTCCAGCACCATTCCAAGCGGAACATAGAGTGCCAGGATCAACAGCACGCCGGACGTGGGCGATCCCATGGAATTCAACAGATCCGCCAGCGCCGCAGGAAGCCGCGACAATGTCAGGAAGACGTTGAATACCATCGCCCCGAGAAGCAGGGTGAAGATCAGAACCGTGATCGAAACTGTTCCACGCAGGCTGTCGATCAGGACACGCCAGGTCAATCGGCGGCCAATCAGAAGAAATAGGGCCGCACCCGCGCTAGATACACCACCCGCCTCGATCGGAGTGAAATAGCCCAGATAAATGCCGCCCAACACCAGAATGAAAAGCGCCGCAACCATCCACAGTTCGCGCAGCGAACTGAAGCGCTCCTTCCATGTGACTTTTTGCAGGCTGGAAGCCGGCGCGGCGGACGGGTTGAACTTCACGACAAGATAGATCGCAAGGAAGAACGAACTGATCTGGAGCATCCCCGGGATGATACCGGCCAGGAACAGCTTGCCGATCGACTCCTCGGTCATGATTCCGAACAGAATCAATCCGAGACTGGGCGGGATCATCAGATCGATACCACCCCCGGCGGCGATGCACCCGGTTGCAAGCGAGTCCTTGTATTTGTAGCGTTTCATCTCCGGGTAGCAGACGGTGCTCATGGTGGCGACACCGGCGGCACTCGATCCCGAGATGGCGCCGAAGATGCCGATCGCGCCGGTGGTGGCCATGGCAAGCCCGCCCGGCAACCGGCCAAGCCAGACATTGGCCGCCGTAAACATTTCCTTCGCTATACCGCTCTTGGCGATCAGCAGCCCACTCAGCACGAATAGAGGCACTGTGGTAAACACATAGTCGGAGATCCATGTGAACGGCGTGCGCGCCAGCGCGGAAAGAGCACTTGCCGTTCCCGCCAGATAAACCGTGCCCAGGAAACCGATGCTCAGAAACGAGAACCCAATCGGCATGCCTAGAATAATAAGTGTGAATAACGCCGCAAATCCTACCGCGCCGATTGTAATTGGATCCATTGCATTTCCTTTCGGCGGCGGAACCGCGCTGTTCTTCAAAAGAAGGAGACTTCAGATGTCGCCTTTATCTTCCTGAGCGGGTGCTTCGGGGGCCACCGCAGGCGAGCGCCATGTCTGAATAGCCATCCAGATCAAAGCGAGGCAGGTGAGGGTAACGCCGAATGTGAACACGGCCTTGAGCGGCCACAACTGGACCATGAGCGAGCCGACGAATTCATTGATTGAATGGCTCTTGATCGTTCTCACGCCTGCCTGCCACGCCATCAAACCGAAAACCGCCGCAGCGATGAGCAGAACGACCGACCTGACGATCTTCTGTGCGAGCGCCGGAAGGTGCGGCGTGACAAAATCGACCTCGACCTGGCGGCGGCTGAACGTGACCGGCGCCAGCGCCAGCGATACGGTCAGTCCTAGCATGAGGCCACTGAGTTCAATCCGGTCCGGTACGGAACTGCCCAGAGCGTAACGGGCGAAAACATCGCACGCTGTCAGCAGCACAAGAATGCAGAGAGGAATGCAGGCCAGACTCAAACAGAAATCCAGAACCCGTGAAATAACGCCGTGCATGAAACGAACTCCTCCTTTTGAGGTCCAGTGTACCGAGGGCGCTGGGGCCCACGCGTGGTGTCAGGTCGCTATAGTCCAAGCATGGTGCGAGCTTCGTCCACCGATGCGACCTCTCTGCCGACCGAGCGTATGATGCTCGCGGCGCGCTCGACAAGCTGGGCATTGCTGTCGCACAAAACCCCCTTGCTCAAATAAAGGTTGTCTTCCATTCCGACCCGAACATGCCCGCCCATGACGGCCCCCATGGCCACCATCGGAAACTGCGTCGCGCCAACCCCGAAGATCGACCAGGATACGCCATCGGGCAATTCATCGGCCAACGCCGAGGCAGAGCGGGCAGTTGCGGGGATACCGCCATTGGTTCCCATGCAAAGCTGAAAATGGGCGTTCTTTTCCAAAAGCCCTTCTTTCATCAGCCGTTTGGCAATTCTGATCTGGCCGAAATCAAATATCTCGACCTCTGGCTTAACGCCCGCCTCCTGCATCTTCAGCGCCATCCGGTCAACGGCAGCCTGGGGATTAAGGAACACCATAGGTCCGAAATTGGTACTGCCGATGTCAAGCGAGCACATTTCCGGCTTGAGCTTCTGGATGTGTTCAACCCGCTGGTCTGCGGTCATCAGTATCGTCCGCTCGGGATCTTTGTTAAGCTCTGCATCGAGGAAAACCTGGCCTCCCGGACCGGTCGTCAGGTTGATTATCATGTTCGATTCGGCGCGCACCCGCTCGACCACCTCTTCATAAAGAGCGAAATCGGTGGAGCGGATGCCCGTTTCGGGATCGCGTACATGAACATGCACGATCGCGGCCCCGGCATTCATGCACTCGATGGCTGATGCGGCTATTTCTTCGGGTGTTACGGGCAGATTGGGGTTCATCTCGCGCGACGGCTGCGAGCCGGTCACTGCGGCTGTAATGATGATTTTGTCCATTGGAACCTCCTGTTGTAGTCCGTGCCAAAACCCTGCGCGGATCGTGCTACGTATTGGACCATACAATGCTGGAAAATTTTTTGTCAACAATTTCGTTGTCAAAATGATGGTTTATTGTTTACAACTCTTATCTATGGAATTGTGGAACGCCGCAGAGCATTGCCCGGGTCCGGCGCAATGCGACAGCGGTCTCCACGGAAGTTTAACCGCGACTGCACAACCGCCCGGTCAAATGCCAGGCCAAGCAAGCGAATTGGAAGGATAAGAAAATGTCCGAGAAACCTGTCGGCGCATCAGGCCGGGTGGCCTATATGACGGAACCCGGTAAAATGGAAATCCGGGAGTATCCGCTTCCGACCGAGCTCGAACCGGGGGCTTTGCTCCTGGAAGTGCTTCAGACGAATGTCTGCGGGTCGGATATCCATGTCTTTGGCGGGCACCATCCTTTGTTGAAAAGGGGCGGTCTGGGACACGAAATGGTTGGCAAGATCATCGGCCTGGGCGAGAAAGTTGTCACCGACAGCGCAGGGACGCCGGTACGCGAGGGCGACCGCATCGTCCCCGTCTACACTGCCGTTTGTCACGCCTGCGAGAACTGTGACCGCGGTGTGTTCAACCATTGCGATCATGGGTTCGACTATTTCGGGCGATCGGATGTTGCACCCTATTTCCACGGCGCAACTTTCTCGACACATTACTATCTGCACCCCAACCAACCGTTCTACCATGTTCCCGACGCTGTGCCCGATGCCGCCGCCGCCGGCGCCAATTGCGCCCTTTCGCAAGTGCTGCACGGGCTTGATCGCGCAGATGTCACCGTAGGAGATGTCGTTGCCATCCAGGGCGCGGGGGGTCTGGGCCTTTTCGCCGCCGCGGTTGCAAAGGAACGCGGCGCAAGGGTGCTGGTGATGGACAGGATCGAAAGCCGTCTGGAAAACGCGCGGCGGTTCGGGGCGGACGAGGTGATCAATGTCGATCAGATGCCTGCGCTGGACGACCGGGTCGCGGCGATCCAGAAGTTTGCCGGCACCCAGGGGGCCGATGTGGTGGTCGAGGTTACCGGCATCCCGGATGTCTTCGCCGAAGGTATCTCATATTTGCGCCCGGCTGGAAAATTCGTGGTAATGGGAACGATCTCGCCCGGACAGACAACAGCTTTCGATCCGGGTCTGATGGTGCGCAAATCGGCGCAGATTCTTGCGATCAACCGATACCCGCCGCATTATCTTCGTGATTCTCTGCAATTTCTCGAACGCTTCGGCGACAAATATCCCTTCGCCGAATTGTCGAGCCGCAATTTCACGCTCGAAGAAGCGGAGACCGCATTGGATTTATCAGCCAAACGCGAAATTCAAAGGGCGGCAATCGTACCGGCAGACAGGTAGGCCGGTACCCGGTGAATTCGGTGGGCTGAGTGTCTGTGACCGAAGTACTGTATCTGCTATGCGGGTACAGTACCCTTATGTGCGGTACACTTGCACGCTGGTAACCTGCCCGACAGGGATTTCTGTCACACTGAAAAATCTCATTTCACCAGAATGGAAAAGGAAAAGAATGTGCGCGAAAATTCCAAACTAGTACTGGAAAGGGAGGCCATCGTCGAAGATCTTCGTTTGCGGATCGTCAACCTTGATCTCCCTTCAGGATCTAAACTGCGTGAAGAAGAGCTGGCGGCCTCCTACGGGGTGTCCCGTGCGCGGCTTCGAGAGGCATTTTTGCTGCTCGAGGACCGAGGATTGATCGAACGCGAGCCTAATCGCGGCGCAACCGTGGCCGGGCTGAACCTGAAGAAAGCCACCGAGCTTTTCGAGCTGCGATCCGTTCTCGAAGGGCTTGCGGCGCGGTTGGCCACCAAAAGGGCTCCGGACGGAGCCTGGGACGACCTCATCGAGCTGTTCGGCAAGCCCGCCTTGGATGCGATAAAAGAACACGACATGGAGTTCTACCTTTCATGTGTGGCACAATTCCGGGCCCGCACCGTCGATCTCGCCGACAACGCTTTGCTTTCGAAAAGCATCAGCCTGATTGTCGATCAGACAAGTGTGCTGATGAAGAGACTTGTTCTCGTTCCGGGCCGGGCCGAAACCGGAGTGGAAGCAAATCGCCAGATCCTGATCGCGATGCGGGACCGTGACCATAAGCTGGCTGAACAGCTCAAACGGGAAAACATTGAAAACGCCCGACGCGACTACAAAAGGTACGAAGCCTTCGTGAAATAGCGCCGGACCCGACAGGTGAGCCGTCATTTCGAAAGAAAGCCACCGTCGCAGACCAGGTCCGCACCGGTGATATAACTTGCGTAGTCCGATAGCAGGAACAGCGCCGCATTGGCGATTTCATACGGTTCGCCAAACCGCCCCATGGGAACGGTGTCGGTAAGGGACTTGCGTACCTCGTCGGAATGCTGCTGCGTCAGTGGGGTGTCGATGAATCCGGGCGAAACGGAATTCGCCCGGATGCCCTTGTCCACGAATTCAAGCGCCGTCGCACGGGTGAATTGTTTGATGGCGGCCTTGCCGGCAACATAAGGCGAAACCCTTGGCAAGAGAGTCCGATACGCGGCTATCGAAGCGATGTTGAGGATCGCCCCCTTGCCACGGCGCGCCATTCCTACGGTGAAAAGCTGGGTGGTATTGAAACAGGCGAGCACATGCACGTTCAATACGGAAATGAATTCGGCTTCGGTAAGCTCTGAAATCGGTTTGCGGCAGTTGAAACCGGCCGCGTTGACAAGGATATCGGGCTGGGCTTCGCCAAGATTCTCATGCACCTTTTCCAGATCGCCGCGCAGAGTGACATCGACCGAAAATTGCTGCACCTCACGATTGGTTTTTTGCGAAATCTCCGATGCGACCGTTTTCAGCCCGTCGCCGTCGCGATCAAGCAGGATCAGATCCGCTCCATGCTCGGACAAGGCGGACGCAATGGCATGTCCAATGCCCGATGCCCCCCCTGTCACCAACGCTGTACGCCCTGTGAAATCAAACATTGCCTTTTCCTCCCATAGTTCCAAGCAACAGATTAGAAAACGGACCGCCCGCCACTGACGTCATAGCATTGGCCAGTCACGAAACTTGCATCATCGGACAGAAGAAAGGCGACCACCGCGCTGATCTCATCTAGACGCGCCGGCCGTCCCATCGGGATCTTAGAGACCGAACCGTCACGAAAGTCCCTGCCCATTTCCGCTTCCATGCCGGTGTCGCCGATCAGGGTCGGTGAAACGCAGTTTACCCGGATGCCCTGTTGCGCCACTTCCTTGGACCAGGATTTGGTCATGCCGATCACCGCCGCCTTGCTGCCGCAATAGGCCGATGCGAATCCGGGTGCGTCCTTGCCGCCGGTAGAGGCGATGCTGACAACCGCACCCTTTTTTCGCTGACGCATTTCCGGGAACACGGCCTTCGTGCACAGAAACACGCCTTCGACATTGACGGCAAATATGCGCCGGAATTCTTCCAGCTCGATATCTTCCATTGGGCCTGTACTGCCCAGAACACCGGCGTTGTTGACGAGCGCCTCAACCGGCCCAAAGTCGTCACTAATCTTTTGAAAGACACGCGCGACAGCGTCGGCGTTGGTCACGTCCAGTTCCACATGCCGGACCCAGCCACGATTGCCGTTCAGGTCATTTGCGGTTTTCGCCGCCGTATCGCCATCGTGATCGGCGATCACAACGCGGTAGTCGCGCATCAGGCGTTCGGCGGTATTCCGGCCAAGGCCACTTGCCCCTCCGGTTACGACAGCCAGCGGAAGCGGGTCTGATGAATTGGCCATTGTTCACTCCTCCCATGAACTCTGTGCAGCGCCACCTTTCCCGTACAGTCCCGGGATGGTGATCGCGGGCGCGTTGCAGGTGGGCAGCTTGGGCAGGCCGTGGCCTGCCTTAGGGAACTCTCTCACTGCTTCCTTTTGTTGTCAACGCTAATGTCAACAATCTTAATATTCTACATCAATAACCTCCGACTGCTCTGTCCCCAGTAAGGTGTGAGCAACCGGAAGTGCAGGAAGTTCAGGGCCGCACCCCCTTGCGTCGCGCTTTGCCCAGACGCCTTCCGGTCGCATCACGGGCCAGATGTAGATAGCGGGCCAGATATCCCCGGGTTTCGGCGGGATCGATGACATCCTCGATGCCAAAGGCTTCCGCCGTGCGAAGCGGTGACGAAAGCGCAAGCAGTTCGTCCTCGATCTCTTTTTCGCGGGCCTTCGGGTCATCGGCATTCTCGATCTCGCTGCGGAAGGCAACCTTCACGCCACCCTCACGCGGCAGCGATCCCCACTCCGCGCTTGGCCAGGCGATCTTGAAGTCCAGCCCGTTCTTGGTCAGCGACATGCCCCCGCCCAGACCATAGCATTTGCGCACAATCACCGAGATGGTCGGCACGCGAAGCTGGGTAACAGCCATCATGCACTGAACACCCAGGCGCAAGGCTCCCGACTGCTCGGCGCGTGATCCGACCATAAAGCCCGGAGAATCCACGAGAAAAACGATCGGAAGGTGGAATGTATCGCACAGATCAATGAAATTGGTGTATTTCATCGCCGCCGGACCGTCCAAGGCCCCGCCATTGATCATCGGGTTGTTCGCAACCACCCCGACCGGAACACCGTCAAGCCGCGCAAGATAGCACTGAACCGATTTGCCATAGGTTGCCCGAAACTCAAAGACCGACCCTTCGTCCATCAAGGCCGCGACAATCTTCTTCATCGCATAGGGCTTGGTGCGGTTTTCCGGAACAATGCCGCGCAGCGCGGGCCGCAGGTGATCGTCTGTCTCATCCCGTGCGCCCGCCGGGGGCAGTTCCCACACGTTCTGAGGCATGTAAGATAAAAAGCGGCGGATCGCGTCAAAGGCCGCCTTTTCGTCGGGCACGCGGTCAAATATCGTTCCCGCCTTGTCGACAGCCATGCGGGCGGTGCCAAAGGCGCTGCGGTCCACCTTTTCGCCCAACGCCCGTTCGACAACTTTCGGACCCGCGATCATGATCGACGATGTCTCTTCCGTCATCACCGACCAATGTGTCAGGATCGCTCTGGCCGCCGGACCGCCTGCGGACGCGCCCAGAACCGCCCCGACGACAGGAACCCGCCCCAAAAGGCTGATCGACCGCTCCAGCCCGTCTTTGCCCGGCAAGGGCGCGTAGCCCGACCGCAGCAGCGAATTCACGCTTCCCCCCGCACCATGCGACAGGTTGATCAGGGGGATGTCGTATTCATGGGCCAGATCCTCGATGAACCCGCCCTGCCCCCCCTTGCGGCGCGCCAAACCGCTGCTGGAGCCGCCCCGTACGGTGAAATCCTCGCCGCCGACGACAACCGGGCGGCCGTCGATCTCGGCCAGACCACCGACATAGGGCGCGGGTGTCACCGATTGCACCTCGCCGTCCTGATAGCTGCCTTTCCCGGTAAGTTGGCCAACCTCCTTGAAGCTACCTTCATCCACCAGCAGGTCGATCCGCTCTCGGATCGTCAGCCGCCCCTCGTCGTGTTGGCGCTGAACTGCCTTCTCACCGCCAAGGTCCTCTGACCAGGCCTTGCGCTTCTGTATTTCTTCAAGCCTGTCTTCCCATGCGTCGGTCATGCGTTCTCCTGTCTCTTCATACGCGCAGTACGGCGCTTTCCTTTGGTCCCAGATCGGGGCGCATCGCGTCGCGCGCGGCGTCGATATACGCGGCCAGATAGGATCGCGTCATCGCCGGGTCGATGACATCCTCGACGCCAAACACTTCGGCGGTACGAAACGGCGAGGCAAAGATCGCCAGTTCATTCTCGATCTCGCGCTCGCGCGCGGCCGGATCGGGCGCGGATTCGATTTCGTCACGAAAGGCAACTGCCACCCCGCCCTGCAACGGCAAAGAACCCCATTCCCCCGTCGGCCAGGCAATCTTGAGGTCGATGCCCTCCTTGTGCTGCGTCATCAATCCGGCACCGCCATAGCATTTTCGCAAGATCACGGTGAAAAACGGCACCGTCGCGTCGATACCGGCCTGCAGACACCGCATCCCCTCGCGGAAAGCACCTCCGGTTTCCGCTGCCGTGCCCACCATGAATCCCGGCGTATCGACAAAATTGATGATCGGCAGATGGAAACAGTTGCACATATCAATGAAATGCCGCTGCTTGCGCACGGCTGACACGTCAAGCGCACCACCGTTGATCATCGGATTATTGGCGATGATCCCGACCGGAACACCGTGCAGGCGGGCCAGAAAGCAATGCACCGCGCGCCCGAATGTCGGGCGGATCTCGAACAGTGACCCTTCGTCCATCACCAGTTCCACGGCCCGGTGCATCTTGTAAGGCTGCGTCCGGCGTTCGGGCACCAGATCACGAAGCTCGGGCGATATCCGGTCCGGCGGATCGTCGCGCGGACCCAGTGGCGGAAGCTCCCAGGCATTCTGCGGCATATAGGAAAGGAAGGTCCGGATCGCCTCGAAACACAGATCCTCTGAATCATAGGCGTTGTCGATGGTTCCGGCCGTATCGACCGCAACCGAAGCACCGCCGAGCTGTTCATTGTCAAGCTTTTCACCGACCGCCCGTTCGACCACGCCCGGCCCGGCAATCATCAACTGCGCGGTCCCGCGTGGCATCAGACTGAAATGCGAAGCGATGGCGCGCAGGGCTGGTCCGCCTGCCGAAGGACCGAGCAGGGCACCGATCACCGGTACTTCGCCCAGCAACTCGAACGTCCGCTCGAACCCGTCCTCACCCGGCAAGGGCGCATACCCCTTGCGCAAAAGCGACGTGACCGAACCGCCGCCGCCATGACAAAGGTTGATCAGCGGGACGCGGTAGTGATGCGCCAGATCCTCGATAAATCCGCCCTGACCGCCCTTGCGCCGGGCAAGGCCGGGGCTGGTGCCACCGCGTATGGTGAAATCTTCGCCGCCGATGGCAACCCGCCGACCGGCAATCGTGGCCAGCCCGCCCACGTAGGGCGCGGGTGTTACGGAAACGAGCTTGCCATCCTTGTATTCGCCACGCCCGGTAAGGCGCCCGACTTCGCGAAAGCTGCCCGGATCGACCAGCTTTTCAATACGCTCACGTATGGTCAGTCGACCCCTGGAATGTTCCCGCGCTATCGCGTCTTCACCGCCAAGCATATCTGCTTGGGAGGTGCGGAACTCCAATTCCGACAATCGTTGACCGTTATCGTCACCTCCGGCCTGATGATCTTCTGACAATTGTTGAACTCCTGCTCTTGTTTTTCGGTCAAGTTTAGATGCGGGCGAGTCACAGCAAGACCATGCTGAGTGGTGCCCAAAAAGCGATCACCAACCAGACCAGAAAAAGCACAAGTGCATACGGTAGCGCGTATTTGGTGATCTGATGGATTGGCGTGTTCCCAACGGCGCTGGCCACAAAAAGGTTAAGACCCATGGGTGGCGTGATGAATCCGATCGCCAGACCGACGATCAACACGACCCCGAAATGAACCGGGTCCATACCTATGGCGGCTACGATGGGCGCGAAAAGCGGCGTCAGGATCAGCATCGCCGGGGTTGCCTCAAGAAACATGCCGATCAGAACGATGATACCCATCATCAGTAACAAAAGGCCGACCGGCGACTGGGTCAGACCGGTCAGAGCTTCGATGAACACCTCGGTAAATCCGGCCATGACCATGGCTTGCGACAAGGTGATCGAAATCGCCAGGATCGGTGCGATGATACCCGACACCCGCGCGCTGCTGACTAGGATCGACGGAATATCCGAAAACCCGAACTGACGGGTTACAAACAGCCCGATGAACAGACAGTACATGACCGACACGCCCGACGCCTCGGTCGGGGTAAATACACCTCCGTAGATACCACCGAGAATGATGAATACCGCGAGCGCGGCCCATTTGACGTGCCACGCGGATCTGAAGATGCCCGACACCGAGAACGGGCTCCGCTGACCCCACCCGAACCGCAGGCAGACCAGCAAGCCAACCAGACCCATCGACGACACCATCAGGATGCCGGGCAAGATACCCGCAAGGAACAGATCGCTGATCGAGACGCCAGAGGTGAACCCATAAAGAATGAACGCAATGCTGGGAGGGATAATTATGCCCACAGTGCCACCGGCGGCAACGGTACCGAGCGTGAAAGAAACCGGATACCCTTCCTTTTTCATGCGCGGCAGCATGATCTGGCCGATGGTGGCGACGGTTGCCGAATTGGATCCGCTGATTGCAGCAAAAAAACCAGAGGCAACAATCGACGTGATCGCCAAGCCACCGGGAAACATCCCGACCAGAGACTTGGAAAACTCGACAAGCTGGTCGGCGATACCCGACCTCAGGATCAGGTTTCCCGCCAGAACGAAAAGCGGCATGGCGATAAGCGGCGCCGAATTCAGCGACTCGAACGCTGTGATGCCAATATTGCCGACCGGAAATGCACCTGAGATCAGAGAAATGCCAATCGTCGCCACTCCAAGTACGACGACGATCTCCAGTCCTAGAATGGTAATGGCGACCAGCAAGATCAAAAATATGATGGAGGTCATCGACATCATTCAGATCTTCGGCCCAACACTGACCGAACCCCGGATCTGGAACAACTTTATCGCTCTTTGCACAATGCGCAGCATCACCAGGCTCCAGCCCACCGGCACCGCGGCAGAGGCCAGTACCATCGGCAAATCGACACCCAGCATGAGCTGGTTATATTTCAGATGCGTAAGAACGGTTGGCATCGACGTATAGACGATCAACAGCGCCAATGCGAAAAAGCAGCCATCGGATAACAGCTTTACCACCTTGTCGGCCTTTGGCGGCAGCAGCCTTTCCAAAAGGTTGAATGACAGATGGGCCCGATCACGAACGGCCGACGATGCGGACAGATACGCCAGCCAGATAAAGGCATAAACCGCAGTCTCTTCGGCCCAGGAGCTTGAGGCGTTGAAAAGATACCGGCGGGCCACTTCGACGGCAATAACAATGGCCATGTACCCATAGAAAATGCCCGCCAGAAAGTCTTCAAAATGGGCATCAAACCAGCAAACCGCTTTTCGAACTGACGATCTCTTGCTCACGTTCTGGCCCTTTTAACGAACTGACCTTCGACGGAAACACGTCGTTTCATGCTCCGCCGTCCGGTCATTTCCACCAACGGGTCGGCGTGGCATCGCCTTGCGCAACAACTTCACGAAGCAGATCAAGCTCTTTGCGACCGAACCGGTCGGCCAGTTCGTTCAGAACCGGATTACGCTCAAAACTCATGGCCTCTTTCCAGACCGCCCGCTCGTCGTCACTCAGCAGGTTAAGCTTGATACCGGCCTGTTGGATCGGCGTATCGGCTGGTGAATCTAGCGAAACGCCAAGCTGCTGAACGTAAACAGGCGACCCGATCTCGATAAGGTACTTCTGCCGCGCAAACGCCGCTTCCATAATCGCCTCCTGATCGTCGCCAGCCAAACCGCGCATCCAGTCTGTGTTGACGAAAATGCAGTCGGTGTTGGGCATGAACTGAACATCAACAAGCTGCTTCACCGCGCCAACCAGCCCGAAATCGGTCAGGAAATGAGGCCCGATGTTAAAACCGTCCACGACACCCTGCTCCATGGCCGTTACAATTTCACCACCGCTGATCGGTGTCGGATTGGACCCGAGTATCTGCAGCCCGGCCAGCTCCATACGCGAATTGGTCACGCGGATCTTCAAACCCTCCATATCCGCAGGCTGACGCACGTCCTTGCGCACGGATTGACCCAGATTGATCCAGCGCATGAACGTCGTGCCGCCCAGATTGATCAGGCCGCCCTCCTCGGACATTTTGCCCAAGGTATCGTGTATCTCTTTGCTGTAATGTACCTTTGCCATGTTGGCCGGGGAACCGACGACAAACGGAAAATCGAGGACATTCCAGGACGGAATCAGCGATGCGCAGTTTTGCGTCGTCAAACTACCGGCCTGTATGACCCCTTGGCGGATCTTGTTGCCAGGCTGCAACCCGAGAATGCCGCCGGGTTTCAAATCTACGTATATCCGGCCTTCTGACAGTGTTTCGATCCGCTCTTTGAACAACGCCGACCCGTTCGTGTAGATCGTTTCATGCGTTATTTCGCCGTCCGGATAACGATCAAGGGTCCCGTCTATCGAGAAAATCATGACGTTCTTGGCCGCCGCCCTCTTGGCCTGTTCATCTCCGGCGGTCTGTGCCCCGGCTTCTGTGACCGACGCCCCGAAAGGCACTCCCGCGAACCCAAGCATCACTGCGGTGGAGATACCGTACCGCGCCAGGACCGAGCCGAATTCACGTCGGCTTAGCGTTCTTGTCGAGTGAGATTTCTTTGTCATAGTGCTATTCCTTTCCGGCGTATCCACGCCGCCAGGCGATTTGCTACTTGAAAGTAATGCCCCCAATTTGCGCTCTTCGAAGGCGGTCTTGTCATCGGAATGCGTCATAATTGCGCACTTTGCGAAGTATGGTGAATATATAGAAACCAGCTCCAACAAAATAGTCAAGCAAATTGTCAACAAACTTGTTGTCGACAGAAGTCGTATTCATTAGGCTAGCTGAAAATGTGACAGCAGGACTTAACTGGGGGATTCGAATGGCTGACAATGAACTGGAAAAATTTGCGCCGGACTATAAGGCAATACCATTACGCGACCGCTACGATCACTTCGTAGGCGGTCAGGCACTGGCTCCTTCCAGCGGGCATTACATGGATGTCGAGGATCCTTCGACCGGCAAGGTGATCACCCAGGTTGCCTGCGGCAGCAAGGAAGACGTTGCCGCCGCGGTCAAGAACAGCCAGGAAGGGTTCCGCCAGTGGATTGCACTGAAGCCGCTGGAACGCGGTCGGTTGCTGAACCGGTTGGCGCAACTCATACTGGAAAACGTCGACGCGCTGACTTACCTCGAAAGCATCGACACGGGCAAACCGTTGCGGGTCGCGCGGGGCGATGTCGAAACCTGTGCACGCTATTACGAGTATTTCGGAGGAGCGGCCGACAAGATCCTCGGCGAAGTCATTCCAGCCACCAACGAACACCTTGTTTATTGCCAACGCGAACCCTTTGGCGTCACGGGGCACATCATTCCCTGGAACGGCCCGATCACGCAGTTGGGCCGTCAGACCGGGCCGGCGCTTTGCGCGGGAAACACCGTTGTCGTCAAGCCTGCAGAAGAAACGCCACTGACCACCTTCGAAGTAGCGCGCCTGGCGATCGAAGCGGGTTTCCCCGAGGGCGTCGTGAACGTCGTCAACGGGCCCGGCCCGGAAGCCGGCCAAGCACTTGTGGATGATCCGAATGTCCGCCGCGTCAGTTTTACCGGTTCGGTGGAAACCGGACGGCTGGTTCTCGAACGGGCCGCGCGCCGGATCGTACCCTCGACCGTCGAACTCGGGGGCAAGTCGCCCTTTATTCTCTTCGCGGACGCCGATCTCGACCGCGCCGCCCAGCTTGCCTGCAAGGCATTCGTGCTCAACACCGGACAGATCTGCTCGGCCGGAACGCGACTTCTGGTCGAACGCAGCATCCAGGACCAGTTCGCCGAAAAACTATCGGCCGAACTTGCCAAGGTCGATATCGGGCCAGGCCTGGAGAACCGGGCCATCGGACCGGTGGTATCGGGTCGCCAACTCGAACGTGTGATGAGCTATATCGAGATCGGCACCAATGAAGGCGCCCGCCTACTGTGTGGCGGCAAACGACCGGATTCGGCTGGACAGTCAGGCCATTTCGTTGAACCGACATTGTTCGTCGATGGCAACAAGGACATGCGCATCGCACGCGAAGAGATATTCGGCCCCGTCGCGGTCATGATACCCTTCGATAACGAATCCGAGGCCGTGACCATCGCCAACGACTCGGAATACGGACTCGCCTCGGCGGTATGGACGGGCGACGTCGGGCGCGCCCACCGGGTTGCGGACCAGCTGGAGGCAGGGCAGGTTTACATTAACGACTATCAACCGATCGGGGTGGAGGCTCCTTTCGGAGGGTACAAGAACAGCGGTTTCGGCAGGGAGAAAGGTCTTACAGCCCTTCATGAATACACCCAGCAAAAAACCGTAATCGTCTTCAAGGGTTAAAGAGGCATTCGCGCACGAAACCTGTTGCCGATAACCGTCGGCAGCGTTTGAAAATCTGAATGGGAGTATCAGAAATGACCAGAAGTATCACCAGCATCTTCGCAACGGCGGCCGCGATCGGGTGCCTTTCGACAGCCGCAGTTGCACAAGATCAAATGCGGATGAAAGTGAGTAGCTTCATCCCCGAAGTGCACATGCTCACCCAGATGACAAAGAACTACCTCGCCGATCTGGAAGCGGCGAGCGACGGCACGATCAGCCTCGACTATTTTGGCTCCGAGGCATTGGGCAAGGCAACCGAACAGTTTGACCTTACGGTCGAGGGTCTGGCCGATATGGGCGTGGGCTGCATGGTCTACACACCGTCGCGCTTTCCGCTTTTCGGCATGCTCGAGCTGCCGTTCTTCACCACCAGCTCGGTCGTGGGAACCAGACTGGCATGGGAGATCGGTGCCCATGACGCCCTGAAAGAGGAATTCAGCGAGGTGAAATTCCTGCTGCCCGTCGTGCCCAGCCCATCCCAGATATTCGCGAACAAGAGGATCGAAAAGGTCGAGGATTTCGAAGGGATGCGCATGGTTGGCATCGGTCCTGTCTTCAACAAGGCCTTTGAACTCATGGACGTTCAGTCCGTCTCGATGGGCTATCCCGATACCTATCTCGCGCTCGAGCGGGGCACCATCGAAGGCGGTCCTTTGTCCTGGGCGGCCTCGACCGGGTGGAAATGGCAGGAAGTTGTGGAGCATCCGATCAACATCAACCTGATGGGCGGCTTTGCCTGCGGCATCTTCATGAACAAGGATTCCTGGGCCAAACTGAGCCCCGAGATGCAGGCGAAATGGGATGAGGTGGCAGTCAAGCACAGCAAGATCATGGCCGAGACCTATGACGCCAACGATGCGAAGGCGATAGAAGTCTGGGAAGGTCTTGGCAAGACAGCCATCGAATTCCCCGAAGCCGAGCGCGAAAAGCTGGCGGAACTGCTGAAACCGGTATGGGTTGACTGGATCGAAACCAACGAGAAAGCCGGGCGTCCTGCCTCGGAGCTTTACCAAATCTACGTCAAGACAATGGAAGAGTTGGGAGAGCCGGTTCTGATCGACCTTCCAGAATACAAGTAATCGCCGTCAGACCGGCGTCTTTACCCCGGTAAAGATAAAAAGGACACGACCCGTTTCGCCGGGTCGTGTCGCACCGATAACCGACGGTGCGCTACTGGATCGCCTTTGTCGCGGGCCAATCCCCAGCAAAGCCAAGGGTCCCTTCACGGGACATGATCTGTATCAGTCAGCCACCGGTCGCATTGCAAAATGGAAACAGCACAATGCCACTTGACCCCATTACCCAAAGCTTCATCGAGCAGGCAAAAGCCGCCGGCCTGCAACCCTTTGAGTCACTGACCCCGGCCGAGGCACGCGCCCAATTCGCCCTGCCACCGGGGGACGAAACATTCGGCAGCGAAATCCGCGACATCACGATTCCCGCCGGCGACGCGGAGCTTGAGGCCAAACTCTACGTTCCGGAAGATCCACAGGGCGTGATTGTCTACTTCCACGGCGGCGGTTTCGTGATTGGCGATATCGAGTCCTTTGCGAACGTGGGCGACAGGCTTGCAGCCACCTGCAACTGTGCCGTGGCGCTCGTGGAATATCGACTGGCGCCCGAGCATCCCTTCCCCGCCGCTGTCGATGATGCCTATTTCTCGACACAGTGGTTGGCGGACAACTGCGAAACCCTGTTCGGCAAGGACCTGCCGCTGATCGTTGCGGGCGACAGCGCGGGTGGCAACCTCGCCGCTGTGACCGCGCTGCGCGCCCGCGACAGGAACGGGCCGAAAATCGACATGCAGATTCTCATCTATCCCGCCACCGGCACGGATTTTGAACTGCCTTCCTTCAAGGACCCCGAAAACCAGTTGTTCCTGACCCTTGGTTCGATGCACTGGTTCTGGGATCACTACCTGCCCGACCGGGCCAAGCGCAACACACCCGACGCTTCTCCCCTCTCCGCGCCCGATCTCAGTGGCTTGCCGCGAACGCTGATCATGACCGCTCAATACGATGTTCTGCGGGACGAAGGCGCGCAATATGCCGAGCGCCTGAAATCGGAGGGCAATACGGTCGAGTTTGTCTGCTACGACGGGCAGATGCACGGCTTCCTGCCCCGTTTTCAGCTTCCGGGCAGCGCGCTCGCGTTTCGCCAGATCGCCGATTCCGTCGGCGACCTTCTTCAGAGTCGGAAAGACTAGACCAAAACGCGCTGCAGACGTTCAAGCCCGGCTCCGTGAAAACGGGGCCGGGCTTTTTGCTGTCGTTAGAACGGTTGGGTAGATCTCAATTCACACGGGCGGCGGGGGTTGCCATCAAGCCACCCCCGCCAAACCGTTATACGACTAGCTGCCCGACTTACGGCGGAGGTCAAAGTCCTCATAGCCGGACGACGCAACATCGTCGATCAAATCGCCAAACTTGTTCAGACCGCCGATATAGCCAAGGATCTCCTTCGGCTTGCCAGGCACGTTATGACCCATGAACCACGACGTCTTTGCCTTGGGGATAAGCGTATGTTCGACAAGCTCGTTACAAAGCTCGCCCCATTCCACAGCCTTCTGGGAATCCGCTTCCAGTGCGGCGATGTCGTTCTTCTTCATGTACTCGATACAGTCGCTGATCCATTCTACACCCTGTTCGAGGCAAGGCGGCGCGTTGCTGAGAATCGCCGGGGACTGTGGACCGCAGATCATGTACATGTTCGGGAAACCGGGCACCGTCAGACCAAGATAGGTCCGCACCCCGTCCTTCCACACTTCTTTCAGGGGTGTGCCGTCTTTGCTCTGGATATCCATTCGCGTGAACGGTCCGGTCGACGAGTCAAAGCCACTTGCGTAAACCAGCATGTCGAGCTCGTATTCGGCGGTTCCCGTCTTCACACCCTTTTCCGTGATCTCGCTGATCGGGTCCGCCCTGACATCGACGAGGGTAACGTTGTCGCGGTTGAAGGCCTCATAATATCCATCGGTCGTGACGGGCCGCTTTGTGCCGATCGGGTAATCATGACCCTTCAGCTTCTCTGCAACTTTCGGATCATCGACCAGCTCATCGATCTTGCGATGCACGAAATCCACCAGAATATCATTCGAGTCCTGGTTCGTGAAAATATCGTGAAACGATTTCCGGATGAACTGGTTGCCACCAGCCTGCCAGAGCGATTCAAAAAGCTCCTCGCGGTCTTCCTTCGATGTCTTCACCGCAGAGCGGGGATCGGCGTTGTAGGGGATCCCGCGCGAAGAATTCCGGGCCCTGTCCCAAAGATCGCGGTAGTTCGCCTTGACGTCGCGGATGTATTCCGGATCAAGCGGCCGGTTTCTCGCCGGTGTCACATAGGGTGGCGTGCGCTGGAAAACATAGACCTCTTTTGCCTCTTTGGCGACAACCGGCAACACTTGGGAACCGCTGGAACCCGTGCCGATCAGGCCGATGCGTTTCCCTTTGTAAGAGACCGGGTCGTGTGGCCACGCGCCGGTATGGTAGGATTCGCCGCCGAACTTATCGGTGCCCTTGATATTCGGCATGATCGGAGCCGCCGAAAGCGGTCCCACGGCCATCACGATATGCTGCGTCGTAACCGTTTGACCGTCAGAGGTCGCCAAGGTCCAGCGCTCGGTCGTCTCGTCATACCGCGCCGTATCAATGCGGGTCGACAGGATGATGTCTTCGCGCAGGTTAAGCTTGTCCGTAACATAGTTGAGATACCGCAGGATCTCGTCCCAGGCCGGAAACTTCTCGCTCCATTCCCACTCTTCAAGGATCTCGTCGGAAAAAGAATAGCAGTAGAATTCGCTTTCTGAATCGCAACGCGCACCGGGGTAACGGTTTTTGTACCAGGTGCCACCAACGCCAGGCTCGCTCTCGAACGCTTTGACGCGCAAGCCCTGGCTTCTCAGTTTGTGCAGCATATAGAGGCCGGAGAATCCGGCGCCCACCACCACAGCATCAAGTTCCATACGTTCCATGTGTTTCCTCCATTTGTCTTAATCACGCCTATTTCCCGAACAGCACGATCTGACAACCTAGGCAATCAGCACCGCCGCCGGGCAGCATTCTCCAAGCCTTACCGCGCCGTGTCTCGAACACGGGGCCACGCAATGGACCAAGCGCCGCTGCGCCTTCGCGCTTGCCGGGTACAACGCTGCGTCCCCCTCCGCGCCGTTGCGCACATTCTATTCTTTCCAAGCGTTTGCGCCGATCATCACATAGGAACGCCAGTTTGTTGTCAATCATCTTTATTTCACTTCAACATAATTGTCGACAAAAATTCACCTACTCGCTTTTTTGGCCTGAATCGCGTCCTGCCTTGCGACCGGCGCTACGATGAAAACATGTGTAGTTGGCAGGAAAGATGTGGACCCCTTCGTTACGTCGCGGGCAAAATCAGACCGGCTGAAAGCGATACGCCAATCCACCTTTTGAAAGGCAGCCACCGTCGGACAGCATATAACCGCAACGCACGCTTTCGCTTTCTTTTGGGAACAGGATGCATGAACACAGCCTGAACGAATGCCCAGCTCCCCAGACTGCACATAGATGATCATGACCTTGGGCACGCAGGCCGGTTCGATGCAGTGGGACGACAAACGCGAGACGTCAATTGCGCGTGTACGCCGAACACAGCCGGTTTATGACGGCCCCGCCTGCCAGCGCGCGCGCAGTTCGGTCTTCACAATCTTTCCCAGCGGGTTCTTCGGAAGAGAATCGTAAAAGCGAATGTGCCGTGGGATCTGGTAATCGGCCAATACGGTCCTGCAATGGGCTATCAGTTCGGCTTCGCTCGGTTCGGCCCCCGGCATCGCTACGATGCAGGCGGCTATATCTTCGCCAAGGTCACGATGCGGAATTGCGATCACCGCCGCTTCGGAAACCCCCGGGTGCTGATAAAGTACGTTTTCGACACCGACCGATGCGATCTTCAGACCACCGCGGTTGATCAGGTCTTTTTTCCTGTCCCCGAAAAAGAGATACCCATGGTCATCAACCTGTCCGACATCCCCTGTCAGTATTATCCGCCCGGAAAACGCCGCCTGCGTGGCTTCGGGATTCCTGTAGTAGCCGAGGGCAACCGACGGACCTGTAAGTGCGATCTCTCCCATTTCGCCCGGCGGAACCGGCTGTCCGGCATCGTCCAGCACCTCCAGTTCCATTCCGTTCATCGCACGGCCCACCGATCCGGCCTTGAGACTGCGCATATCGGGGTCAAGAACCGTTCCGGCCGGTCCGCTTTCGGTCATCCCATAGATTTGCATTTGTTCGACCCAGGGCCAGTTCCGTGTGATCCGGTCGGAAAGTTCCTGGGCAAGCGCGGCCCCACCGGCGGCTACCGTGCGCAGACGCCCCATATCGTGCCGTTCGGGGCTATAGGTCTGCATCATGAAATTCAAAATCGACGGGACACCATGATAAAAGGTTGTCTTGGCTTTTTCGATCAACGCGAGGCGGCCCTCATTATCGACCTGACCCTCGACAACAAGACCCGCCCCCGCGACCCAGCACGACATGCCAGCGAGGTTCAATGCTGAACTGGTGAAAAAGGGGAAAGCCCCCTGATAGATGTCCCCGGCCCGCAGCCCCAGTGCCCCGCCGGTGGTGACACCGGTTGCGAGCATGGTTGCGTGACTGTGCATCACCGCTTTGGCGCGCGCCGTAGTCCCCGACGTGAACAACAGACAACCTAACGCATCCGAAGCGATATCGCACTGGGCTACTCCTGACGTTCCGGGCGCGACGTTGCAGTATATGGGATCAAGAAACGGCGGTGCGACTTCTTCGAGAGCCTGCGCAAGGTGCCGTTGCCCGTCACGCTCGGCGACAATGAAGCGCGGCTCAGTCAACTCCACCGCGTGGCGCAATTCACCGGCAGCCGCCCGGGTGTTAAACGGAACGACCACCGCCCCAAGCGCGAGCGCCCCGAGGGCCCCGACAAAGCACTCGATACCCCACTCGTTGGTCAGATAGATCCCCAACCGGTCCCCGGCCTTCAATCCCGCTTCTCGCAGTACACCCGCAGCAGCCTGGCATTCATCGTGAAGCTGTCGATATGTCAGGCAGACCCGCCTGCTCCCGCCCGAAACAGCCGAAAGGGCAAGCTTGTCTGAATGCCCGACCGCCTGGCGCGCCAGCAACGCGGGAACATTTGCATCCCGTTGTCCGGGCGGGCGTGCCGCCGGGGCCTTCTCAGTCGAGGGGCGGTCCGGATAAGATGAAGAATTCACCATATGCGCAACCCCTTTAACCAGATGATGCCAATTTTGAATGGTCCGCAGCGATGTCGACACCAAGGCTCCGACCCACGATCCGCAGATAGGTGGTTTTAACATGCTCCGGTAATTCGCCGATCTTGTTGTTCTGCGCGGCGTACCGTTCCAGAAGAAACTCGCGCGCGCCGATCATCATATAAGCGATCACTTCCAGCTCGGACTTGTCCAGGCCAGTAATCTCACCGGCGGCCCATGCCCGTTGTAGCGACCGGGTGTACCCGGCCGCCATCCGGCGCAGGTAATTTTGGTGGGCCTGCGGCGAAAAGAACGCCGCTTCGTTCATGACCCGGTGCAGCGCCGGGTTCTGCTGAAGATAGTTGAAATTCGCGGTTATCCCCAGCCGCTCGCGGTCCGCGAAGGTTTCTGCATCGGATGAACATTCCGCAATGTATCGAAGCATTTCCTCACCCAGATGAGGTAAAAGCTGATCGAACAGGTCCTGCTGGTTTTCGAAATACAGGTAGATCAATCCATGGGACACACCCGCCTCCTCTGCAATACGCGCAATGGACGCCTTGCCGTATCCTTGCCGTCCAACCACCGCAGCCGCCGCATTCAATATCGCCTGCCGTGTGGCGCGGGCTTTTTGTGCTCGCTTTGCCATCTGCTTCCCCAAGTTAGATCGATCTACTGGTTCCCGTTCGATCCTCATATTCGGCAAGATGCAGGATGTCCCAGATAGTTTCAACCGGCCTGCTCTTGTTGCATGATGTCTCGTATGGTCTTGCGCAGAATGTGTTTTTGCACCTTTCCTGATGCGGTTTGGGGCAGTTCATCGACATATTCCACGCGGTCGGGCGACTTCTGGCGCGCAAGCCCTGCCTCGTTCAGAAACACCTTGATTTCGTCCACGGTCAGCGGGTCGGCATCGGTCGCGCTGGCGATGAGAAAGGCACAGACGCCTTCGCCGAGCCGGGGGTGCGGCATCGACACGACCGCCGCTTCCCGGATCCCCGGATGAGTATGCAGCGCGTCCTCGATCTCCTTTGCACTCAGGTTTTCGCCGCCGCGAATGATGATATCCTTCTTGCGTCCCGTAATGACCAACACCCCGTCTGATGTCAGCGTGCCCAGATCGCCCGTCCTGAAATAGCCTTCGGTGTCGAAGGCTTCCTGCGTCGCCTTGACATCGGTATAGCCGCGAAACAGCGCCGGGCCTTTCGCGAGGATTTCACCTTCCGTACCCGACGGCACGGTCCGGCCCTGCGCGTCGACGACCTTGACATCCCAATCTATCACGCGCCCGTCACTCTGTGCAGCCAGATCGGTGTCGTCCAGACAGCCCTGCGTGACCATCGGACATTCAGAGCTACCAAAAACCCGGAACGCGCGACAATTCGGAAAATGACGGTTGGCCCGGTCGATCAACGCGGGCGGCACCGCCGCGCCACCGCATCCATAGATTCGCAATGTTTCCAGAGGCGCGTCCAGACGTTCGGCCTCGGTCAGGAGTTCGGCCAGAAACGGTGTCGCGCCAATCATGAAACCGACGCCATGCTGCTGCGTCAGCGCAACGGCCTCTTCAGCATCCCACCGTTCCATGAGAACCGAGCGGGTGCCGAAATAGAACGGCATCTCCATACCATAAGCATAGCCGGTCACATGGGTGACAGGGCTCGGCATCAAAAGAGTGTCGCCGGGCGACAGATCCCATGCCGTCATGCTGGCCCATATCGGCCTGCGTGATTGATTGTGGCTGTAAATGACCCCTTTCGGCAGCCCGGTCGTACCGGAAGTATAGATGATCAACTTCGCACTGTCCGGGTCGATGACGGCAGGCAACTCCACGCTGGACTCGCGGCCCATCGCTTCGATCGCCTCAAAGGTCAGATCACCCGGTGCGCGAACCATCACCACATGGTTCAGGAGCGGCAGAGCTTTGCGAAGCGCGTCATACATGCTTTGGTAGTCGATCGAACGAAGCATGGCCGGTACGAAAACGATCTTTGCCTCGCAATCCGCGAGGATAAAGGCCAGTTCCGCCTGACGGTAGATCGGAATGATTGGATTGATGACAAAACCACCCATGGCACAGGCAAGGTTCAGGATCACCGCCTCGGTCCAGTTCGGCAACTGAAAGCTGACCGTATCGCCGGGTTCTATCCCGAGTTCACGCAAACCTCGGGCCAGATTTCCTGCCCGCTCGAAACAGGTGGCAAAGTCGAGCGTGTCGGTCTTGCCTACCAGTGCGATCACCTCCCCGTGTTCCTGTGCCCTCTCCCGGGCCGCCTCGCCCAAAGTTTTGCCGGGCCATTCGCCGGCCGCCTTGCGCGCGGCCCGTTCACCCGGTTCGAAACGAAGCGGCCACCGGGCGGCCTGCGTATCTACGCTGTCAGACGGCAAGGTGCCGTTCCTTGAGTTCTGGATTGGCATCGAAAACCTCCCATGTTTCGTCAAAAACAATGCGACCACTGTCGATCAGCACCACACGATCGGTGCAGCGTCTTGCAAACGACAGGTTTTGTTCGGCGATCAGCAGGGCCAGTTCGCGGGTCTCGCAGATCCGTGCGATGTGCTGTACCATCTCGTCGACAACCACCGGCGCCAACCCCTCGACCGGCTCATCCAGAAGCAACAGCCGCGGTGCGCCCATCAAGCCGCGCGCCACCGCAACAATCTGTTGCTGACCGCCGCTAAGCTGATACCCCGCGCGCTGCCTGAGCGGCGCAAGCAGCGGGAAAAGGTCGTAGACCTCGTCGCTCGAGACAGCGGCACCGGCCCGGGCCGCATGCCTCCCCAACTCGATATTTTCGGCCACCGTGATGTTGCTATAGATACGCCGGTCCTCCGGCACGAGGACAAGCCCCATGCGACTGCGTGCGTCGGTCGCGAGCGCAGAGATGTCCTTACCGTCAAAGTGGATGTCACCCACTACCCGGGGGCCGGCGTTCAACAGGCTTTTCATCAGGGTCGACTTGCCTGCGCCGTTGCGTCCCAGCAGGGCCACCTTTTCGCCGGGTCTTATCGAAAGCGACGCATTCTGGATAATGCGGCTGCCACCATAGAACGCATCAAGGCCGCGAATGCTGAGAATTGGTTCAATGCTGTCCAAGATACACCTCTCGTACCCGACTGTCGGCGCGCACCTCTTCGGGCTGGCCTGATGCGATGATCACACCCTGATGGAGAACGGTAAGACGGGTGGCCAGGCCAAAGACCACCTCCATGTCATGTTCGGTCAAAAGCAACGTCAAACCGTAGGTGTCGCGCACTTGAGAAATCAGCCGCACTGCTTCGGCCCGGTCCGAAGGCGACATCCCGGCGGTGGGCTCGTCCAGCATCAGCAGCTTCGGCTTCAACGCGAGGCTCATGGCAAGTTCCAGACGTTTCTTGTCGCCGTGGGACAGGTTTTCGGCAGCATCGTCGGAGGTATGTTCAAGCCCCAACTCCCCGATCAGCCGTTCGGCCTCTTCCAGCACTGCCTTCCTGGGGGCGAGGTGCCGCAGGCTGAACCGCAGGCCGTTCTTGTTGCGCTCGCGGGTTTCGATGGCGATGATCAGGTTCTCGAAAGCCGACATGCCCCCAAAGATCCGTGCCACCTGAAACGACCGGCCTATGCCGCTTTTAACGCGTTGCCAGCCTTCCAAAGCGGTCACATCGCTGCCGCTCAATGTGATCGTGCCGCTGTCAATACGCGTCTCGCCGCTGAGGCATCGGAACAGCGTCGTCTTGCCGGCTCCGTTGGGACCGATAACAACATGAGCCTCACCTTCATCGAGTTCGAAATCGACATTTTCAAGGACCCGGACAGGGCCGTAGGATTTGCACATCGCCCGGGCTTGCATGATCTGTGTCATTGCCGTGCCTCCACCTTTCCGGCGGCCGTACCGGGCCGCGCGTCATCGCCAGCCTGACCCGGCTGTCGGCCTCCTGCCTTGCGGCGGCGCCGCTGCCACAGCCCCAGCAACCCGCCGGGGATCAACAGAACAACCGTTAGAAGCAGAACGCTCACAGTGATGTCGGAAAGCCCTTGCATGGCCCGTGTGCCATAGGCGATGGCGCCGAACAGGATCGCCCCGACCGCTGGTCCCCAGAAATGCCCTGCCCCACCCAGCAAGGTAAAAAGGATCGGTTGCGTCGACACTGTCCAAACGGCAATCTCGGGCGATGCGATCTGCGTAAAGGGAACCATCACAGCGCCGCAGAATGCAGCAATGGTTCCCGACACGACAAAAGCAGTCAGTTGCCAGCCCCGGATCCCCGCACCCAAAAAGGCAGTTCTGAGGGGATCCTGACGAATGGCCTGTATCAAGCGGCCCGCTGGTGAATTCTGAAAGCACCAAAGAGCGAAGGCGGCAATCGTCATGGCGACAATGATGAAATAGTAGTAGCTGGTCGCGCTGGTCAGATCCAGGACCCACGGTCCCAGGTCGATCGTAGGTCGCGGTATCCCCACCAGCCCGTCATTGCGGCCCAGAAACGTCGTCTTGGTGATATAGATGTGGATGAGTTCGGAAAACGCGAGCGTTAAAACCGCGAAATAGACCCCGCTTGCACGCCGCAGCGCGATATATCCAAAGATCATCGCGATCAACGCGCCGCAGGCCGATCCGAAAGCCAGACCTAAGAAGAAGGGCAACTCGGGCATTCGAAGCGAAACCACAGCCATCCCGTAGGCACCGGCAGCAAAGAACATCGCATGTCCGAAGCTCAGCAAACCGGCACCGGAGAACAGGAAGTTCCAGCAAAGGCCGAAAACGATATTGATCGCGACCAGACCGGCAAGAAACACCAAACCGCTGTTGGCAACGAACGGTACAATGGCAAAGACAGCCAGCCCGCAAAGCGCGATTGCAAGGTTGATGCGAAAGCGCGCGCGATAATCAATCATGCCGTCTGCTCCCTGCCCATGATCCCCTCGGGCTTGATCAAAAGGATGATCGCCAGCGCAAGAAGGAAGAAGATACCGGGATACTGCGGGAAAAAGTACACCCCGAAACTTTCGATCAGCCCCAGGACAATCGCGGCCAGGAACGCACCCCGTATCGAACCCATACCGCCCAGGATGATCACGCCGAAAGCCTGAAGCAGGAAAATACCACCCAGCTCCGGCGACAGGCTCTGGTTCGGCATGAGCAATCCGCCCGCCAGCCCGGCCAGGGCAAAACTGAGTATTACTGTGAAAAGATAGATGCGTTTGACGTTCAAACCCAGAAGTTGCGCCATCCAGGGATCTGCCGCCACCACCCGGATCAACCGCCCGGTCTGGGATTTCGCAATGAAAAGCTCCAGCCCCACATATACCAACACCCCGCACAGGATGATGAAGATGGTGTAGGTCGGCATGAACATGTCGCCAAGGAAGATGACGGAATTCAGCACCGGGGGCGGCATCACGCCCAGATAGTTAAGTCCCCAGATCAGTTGCACCACGCCGCCGCACAGCAACAGCAGCGCATAGGTGGCAATCAAAGAGTAGGCGTCATCGACATCGCGCAACCGTCGAAACACGAGCATATCCACGGCCCAACCCAGCAAGCCGACCACAACGCCCGCAACCATCGCTCCGATAAGGTAAAGCCACAGCGGCAGCGCGCCGCCAAGCGCAATCATAACGGTATAGGACACATAGGCGCCGATCATGAAAAAGCCGCCGTGTGCAAAGTTCAGGATATGCAGAATCCCGAATATCAACGTCAGCCCCGCCGCGACGAGAAACGTCGCCATGGCCCAGGCAAGCCCGTTGAACACTGTCATGCCGACATCATACATCTTCGATTTCCCCGGTTGGTCATGGGCGAGAAAGCTTCTCGCCCACGATTGCGTGTGACCGATCTCAGAGGTTCGACGTATCGAGCATCTGTCCCGGACGCGCCGGTTCAACAACCTTTTCACCATCGAGCGAGACGTAGTCTGTCACCTCGAACCCTGCCGGCGCAGTTGAGGATGGCTCGATGTAGGCCAGTTCGGCATTCTTGACCGCCTGGTTGTCCTCGGCACGGATGTGACGCTCGCCCGTTGCACTGTCAAAGCGCAGCCCCTTGAGACCGGCGATCACATCGTCGGTTTCCGTGCTGCCCGCCTTTTCGATTGCACCGGCATAGGCAAGCACGGCCGCGTGCGCCTCGGCGGCCCATCCCATCGGATAGGTGTCGCCTGTCGCCTCGACATATTTCGCATAAAGATCGTCCGAGAGGGGGTTGCCCTTGTTGGCCTCATAGTACCAATGAAAGCCGCTCCAGTGCGCGGGCGTCTGATCGCCCATCGCCGTGGCCACCAGAAATTCGTTCGCGGAGTCGAGCAGAACGTCGATCTTGTCGAACAGGCCAAAGGGCTTGGCTTGTTGATAAAGCGTCACGGCATCGCCGCCATAGACCGAAGTATAGATGCCCTGAACATCCATGCGCATGGCTTGGGCTATATAGTTGCGATAGTCTCCCGAACCGTAAGGTACCAGGATCGGCTCGGCAATCTCGGCCTCCTCGCCGGTCATTTCAGGCACGGCCTTGCGCATCGTCGCCTCGAAGATTTTCCAGGTCGTGCGCCCGTACTCGTGGTCGGGAATGATGCCGCCCCACTTGCGCAGGTCCGGGCGGCTTTCGACGATGTGACGCACCAGCCCTGCATTGCGGCTGACCGGGCTGTCGCCGACCCGAAAGACATGCGGGTTATAGTTCTCGTGGTTGATTTTCTCGGTACCCGCCCCCGTGGTGATGACCACGCCGCCTTCGCTTTCCAGCAAGGGGCCCATTGCAAGGGCCACCGCGCTGGAAATCGTGCCCAGCTGCAGATTGGTGCCCGAACCGACCAGCTCACGCGCCGCGACCGAGGCGTCGTTGGGGTTTGCCTTTGAATCGCGGAAGACCAGTTCGATTGGTCGCCCGTTGATACCGCCGTTGTCATTCACGTGCGCGGCACCTATCTCGGCCCCGTGCCGGACAAAATTGCCGATCAACTGCACCGGCCCGCTGAGCGGTGTCACCACACCGATCGGGATCGGGCCGCTTTGGGCCGTTGCTGCGCGCAGGTTGATAAAGGGTACTGCCAAAGTGCTTGCGGCGATCCCCTTCACAATACCGCGTCTGTTCATCTTGTAAGCCATCTTGTCCTCCTCCTGATTTGATGGTCCGGCCTCCCAACCGTCCCTGTCTCCCGACTGTCCCTATTCCCCCGTGAAAACGGGTTTTCTCTTCTCGCGGAAGGCGGCCACCGCCTCGCGATGATCCTTCGAGACGTTCGACATGGATTCGTAAGCCACACCGGTATCCATGATCGAATGGGCCAACTGCTTGAGACCGATATTTGCTGTCACCTTGGTCCATCGGATCGCCTTGCGCGCGCCCGATGCAATCCGGTGCGCCAGCGCATAAACCTCGTCGTCCAACTGGTCGGCTGCGACTGTCCTGTTGATCAGACCCATGCGCGCGGCCTCGGGCGCAGGGATCGCGTCACCGGTCAAAAGATATTCCTTCGCGCGCAGATATCCGATCATCTGTGGCCACAGGATCGCCCCCCCGTCGCCCGCGACAAGCCCGACGGAAACATGCGGATCGCCGATTTTCGCGGTTTCACTGGCGATGACGATGTCGCATGACAACGCGATGGTCGCCCCCAGTCCGATCGCATGGCCGTTCATCCGGCAAATCAACGGTTTTTCCATATCGAGTTGACTGAAGATGATGCGCTTGGCCTCGAATCCCGTGACCTCAAACTCCGATGGGTCGTCGATCGCCGCCTGCATCCAGTCGATGTCTCCCCCCGCGCAGAACGCCTTGCCGGCACCGGTCAGTACGATCACATCCGAATCCGGATCGTCGTTCAGATCGACAAAGACCCGCGACAGTTCTGTATGAAGCTCTTCGTTCACAGCGTTCAGCGTTTCAGGTAGATTGAGCGTGACCGTAAGCACGCGCCCGTCCCGCTTGAACGTCATTGTCTTGTAGCTCTCGAACCGTTCCATTTCTTTCTCCTCGATGTTGGTGGTCATGTGGCTCGGCCTGTCAGCGTGCGCCGATGTGTCTGAGCGCCGGCAGGCATCAGTTGAAGTACCTTCAGGCGCCGCAGTCCCGCGCCCATTGGCAGATCTTCGGTCATGCCGACCCCCCCGTGTAACTGGATCGCCTCACGCGCGATGTGCAGGGCTCGGTCAATGACGCCGACCACCGCCTGCGACAGCCTGCGATCGGCCGGCACACCGTCCTCCGCCGCCCGCGCCGTCGCCAGCGACAGCGACCTGATCTCCTCAAGCGCGACGAACATGTCCGCCAGGCGGTGTTGCACCGCTTGAAACTCCCCGATCGGCCGCCCGAACTGGGTCCGCTGCTTGACGTAGGCCAAGGTGTCCTCGAACAATTTCGCGGCCAGTCCGCTTGCCTCTGCGGTCACTGCCGCGGCGTGAAACACGCGGCCGCGGTTCAGGGCGACACTGGCGCTTTCACCTTTGGCAAGGACCGCAACACTCTTCACTTGCACATTGTCCAAGCTCAGATCGGCGCGCGTCGCGCCATCCAGCGCCGGATACGTCTGCGTATCAATCCCCGCCGCCTGCGCATCCAGCACGCAGATCAGGTCCGGAAGGGCCAGCACCAGATGGTCCACCTGCTCAAAGTAGGGAACCGCCTTGAACGCACCCGAAATCCTGCAATCGTCGCCGCTGCCAATCGCTTCGATCCCCGTACCCATGTCCGCGATCAATCCACAGGCAAAGGCCTCGCCCGACAGTATCTCCGACAGGTACGGGTTTTCGGCATCCGCGGACTCCAGAATTGCCAGCGCGACAAAGACCTGGCTCAGCGGCTCTGCATAGCGAATACCGGCGCCGGCCCCTTCCATCACGACAGACATTGCACGCCCGCCGCCAAAACCGCCCGCTGCTTCGCCCACACCGGCGCCCAACCAACCAAGCGCCGCCACCTCGCGCCAGATCTCGGGGTCGAGGCCGCGATCTGCGGGCCGCCAGGACACCGCGTCCCGGCGGTCATCCACAAACCGCGCGACGCTTTGTGCCAGTATCGACTGTTCTTCATTCAATGTGATCTTCACAGAACCTCCGCCTCAGCCTAGGCCAAGCGCATGCTTGGCAATGATGTTGCGTTGGATTTCGTTGCTGCCACCCCAGATCGTCGGCGCGCGCTGGAACAGGAATTCCGAAACGATCCCCATATTCCGGTACAATTCAGCGTTAGGATCGTTGACTTGCTGTTCCAGACCCGCCGGATCAAAGGACAACGCTGCCGGTCCCAGCGTATCTACAGTGTATTCAGCGATGCGCTGAACAATCGTGGACCCGCGCAGCTTCAGCACGGAGGCTTCAAAACCGGGTGCCGACCCATCCATGACGGCGTCAAGCATCCGGAGCGTTGTCCACTCCAGCGCCAGAAGATCCGTCTCAAGCTGGTTGAGCCGTTCAAGGTAGCCCGGATCGTCCGACCGTCCTTGCGCCGACGCGACCGACCGCAACCGGTCCAGCATGCGCTTGCCCTTGCCGATCTCCGCTGAAAGCACGCGTTCGTGCCCCAGCAGGAACTTGGCATAGCCCCAGCCCGCATTTTCTTCTCCCACCAGATTTTCGACCGGCACCCGCACGTTGTCGAAGAACACCTGGTTCAAATGATGCGCCCCCTCGATGGACCGGATGGGCCGAACGGTGATCCCGGGCGTGCGAAGATCAATCAACAGAAAGGATATTCCGCGCTGCGGTTTGACTTGCGAATCTGTCCGAACCAACGCGAAAATCCAATCCGCCCAATGCGCCATCGACGTCCAGATCTTCGATCCGTTTACGACATAGGCGTCGCCGTCCCGGTCCGCACGTGTTGACAGTTGCGCCAGATCCGAACCCGCATTCGGCTCGGAATACCCCTGGCACCAGAACACCTCGTTCGAGACGATGCCGGGTAAATGGCGGGCTTTCTGCGCCTCGCTTCCGTATGTGTAAATCACCGGGCCGACATAATTCACGCCGAACGGCAGCAACCAGGGCGCACCGGCATAAGTGGTTTCTTCCTGAAAGATGTAGCTTTGCGCAGGCGTCCAGTCATGCCCGCCAAACTTGGAAGGCCAGAACCCGGCGATCCAGCCCTTCTCGGCCAAGATGTCCTGCCACTGCATGTGATCGGACCGTTCCAAAGGACGGCCCGCGATCACCTTGTCGCGTATCTCAGCTGGCAGTTTCGCCTGCGTAAACTCGCGCACTTCCTGCCTGAAAGCCTGATCCGCCGACGACCATCCCACATCCATTATGAAGCCTCCCCACCCATAATATGATTACTGATTCATAATTCAGTTTTTAGTCACGAGTCAACCTTGCAGTTAGCTCTGTCAAAGAAACGGAACATTCCGACAGCGCGGCGCGCCGAGGCAACTGCCCGCTCCACGGGCCTTTCGGCCGCCTTCTAAATACTCGTGAAAATCCACAGTGATGGACGCCGCTCCAGAAAAGCAAAGAAGCAATCGCAGCGTCTGCGCAACTGGCGACAGCAACCAACATCACATCATTCGTGTCATCGACAAACCGGCCGCGTAAGATCATGAATCCGGCCCCAGCAAAGCTGGAAGGAAAGTGCGGCGCAGATCAGGGGCGAAACCAGCCCGGCTGCCCTCGCTTGGCCAAGCTCGACACCGCACGGAATGGATGAACGTGACCCGCGCGACGGACGAGTCGGCTGCGGGCGCTCTTGAGCCTCCTGCATCCGGGTGTCGGTCCCGGATGAAACAGTGTGCTGTCCGGCAGCTTACGCACCACCGGCTACGTTGGTCGTTTCACAATAGTCGCGTTGCGATAACTTCAGAGCGGCAAGGAACATACTGCGCGCGCGGTTTTGAGGACGCACAAAGGGCGATGGCCGCAGTCGGGAAACCTTGACTCATACCCGTTATGCGGCACGGTAGGATGATAAACCCGGCACCGGACCCCGACCGACACAGCGAGACCGCTTCGATGACCAAAGATCCGCTTCTTCAGCCGTATCGACTGAAACACCTCACCCTGAAAAACCGGATCATGACCACAAGCCATGAACCGGCCTATCCCGAAGACGGGATGCCGAAAGACCGTTACCGCGCCTATCACGAAGAACGCGCGAAAGCGGGCGTGGCGCTGGCGATGACGGCAGGATCGGCCACCGTATCGAAGGACAGCCCGCCCGTGTTCAACAATGTCCTCGCCTACAAGGACGAGGTGGTTCCGTGGATCCGCAACCTGACCGATGGCTGTCACGAGCACGGATGTGCCGTGATGATCCAGCTGACCCATCTGGGGCGCCGGACCGCATGGAACAAGGGCGATTGGCTGCCCTCCGTCTCATCCTCGAAGCACCGCGAACCGGCGCACCGCGCATTTCCCAAGCTGATCGAGGATTGGGACATCGAGCGGATCATAACAGATTTCGCCGATGCCGCCGAGCGGATGAAAGCGGGCGGCATGGACGGGATCGAATTGCAGGTCTACGGCCACCTGCTCGATCAGTTCTGGTCGCCGCTGACCAATGATCTTTCGGGACCCTACGGAGCGGACACGCTGGAGAACCGGATGCGGTTCCCTCTCGATGTGCTCGCTGCGGTGCGCAAGAGGGTCGGGCCAGAATTCATCGTCGGTTTCCGCTATACCGCAGACGAAGCGCAGAAGGGCGGGATCACCGCCGAGGACGGGCTCGAGATCTCGCAGAAGCTCGCCGCGACAGGGCAGCTTGATTTTCTCAACGTCGTACGCGGGCGCATCCACACCGATCCCGCGATGACCGACGTGATCCCGGTGCAGGGCATGAGAACCGCGCCGCATCTGGATTTCGCGGGTCAGGTCAGAAAGCTGACCGGCATACCCACGTTTCACGCATCGCGGATCCCCGATGTAGCCACCGCGCGCCACGCGGTCGAGGCGGGGCTGCTGGACATGGTCGGCATGACCCGCGCGCATATGGCAGATCCGCATGTGGTCACGAAGATCATGGAGGGCCGCGAGGACGACATCCGCCCCTGCGTCGGCGCGACCTACTGCCTTGACCGGATCTACGAGGCCGGGGACGCCCTGTGCATCCACAACGCGGCGACGGGGCGTGAATTAACCATGCCGCACACGATTCCGCGCGCCGATACACGCCGCAGAATGGTGATTGTCGGTGCAGGCCCCGCCGGGCTGGAGGCCGCCCGGGTGGCGGCAGAGCGCGGTCACGACGTCACCGTTTTCGAGGCCCAGCCGCACCCCGGCGGGCAGGTGTGTCTTACCGCACAAAGCCCGCGCCGCCGCGAGATGCTCTCGATCATCGACTGGCGGATGGCGCAATGCGCGGCCCGCGACGTGGTGTTCCATTTCAACACCTGGGCCGGTGCGGAGGATATCACCGCGCTTGCCCCCGATGTCGTGATCGTCGCGACGGGCGGCATGCCCAACACCGAGCTGTTCGAAACAGGCAAGGACGCGGCGCATGTCGTCACCGCTTGGGACATTCTGTCGGGCGATATAAAGCCCGCGCAGAGCATCCTGATCTATGACGAAAGCGGCGACCACGCTGGTTTGCAAGCCGCCGAAATCGCTGCCGCCGCCGGATCAACCGTCGAGGTTATGACCCCCGATCGCACCTTTGCGCCGGGTGTCATGGCGATGAACCTGGTGCCCTACATGCGCGCGCTGCAGGACAAGGATGTCACGTTCACCGTCACCCGCAGGTTGCTTGATGTGACCCCCAGCGGCAACAGGCTGACCGCCACGATCGGCACGGATTACAGCGATCACACCTACGCAAATGACTACGATCAGGTCGTCGTCAACTACGGCACGCTTCCCCTGGATGATCTGTATCTCGACCTCAAACCGCGCAGTACCAACGGCGGCGCGGTCGATCACGACGCTCTGATCAACGGTACGCCCCAAACCCTGACACGCAACAGCACCGGATCATTTCAGCTGTTCCGCATCGGTGACGCCGTGTCAGCCCGCAACACCCATGCCGCGATTTACGATGCGCTGCGATTGGTGAAAGACCTCTGATGTGATACCATCGACGTCAACCGCACTGCGCTGCGACCCATGACATGGCGCGCGGGTCGCAGATAATCCATGGCGGATTTCAGCCCATCGTCGACATCGTGCGCCTGTCCCGCCCCCCGGTTTCGAAAGGATAGCCAATGACAGATATCCACGGCACTCCCATCTGGTACGAATTGATGACACAGGACCCGGACAGCGCCGAGAAATTCTATAAGCGCGTAATGGGGTGGACGTTCGAAGCAATATCCGGCGCAGACGGTATGGAGTATCGTGTCGCTTCGGCCCGGAAAAAGCCTGTCGCAGGTATGCTGCGTACCCCGGATCACGCGCAAACCATGCCGGACATGTGGTATGTCTACATCGGGGTAGATGACGTCGATGCCTCCGCCGCGAGCGTAAGAACGCTGGGCGGTGCCGTGGATATCGAACCGACCGACATCCCCGGCGTCGGGCGGTTCGCGTTCTGCCGGGATCCGCAAGGCGCACAGTTCTATCTGATGCAAAGCGAAAGCGACGAAGACAGCTCCGCCTTCGCACCGACAAAACCCGGTCACGGCTGCTGGAACGAGCTTGCCACCTCCGACCAGCAGGCCGCGCTTGATTTCTATGCCAAGCTGTTCGGATGGGAACACGGAGGCGCGATGTCGATGGGACCGAACGGGGATTACACGTTCATCAATCACAACGGTACGATGATCGGTGGCATCATGGACCGGCCCCCGCAGGACACCGGCCCCTACTGGAATTTCGCGATGCAGGTCGCAGATATCGACAAGGCCAGAATGGCGGTGGAAAAGGCCAAGGGAACGGTCCGAAGCGGACCGGTCGCGCTTCCCGAAAGCGATGAATGGTTGATTCAAGCCGATGATCCGCAGGGTGCGAAGATCATGTTTGTCGGCAAGCGCAAAGGGTAGACCCCGAAAGGGCCGGCGGGCTCGCGCCCGCCACGCCCCTCTTGGTTCAGATCAATCGAACCTGCGTGCCGACCGGGCAAAGCTCGAAAAGTTCGGCGATCTTGGCATTATAAAGCCCGATACATCCGTCGGACGACCGGCGCCCGATCTTGCGGGTGTCGTGGGTGCCGTGGATCAAATACGCGGGCCAGCCGAGGTACATCGCGTGCGTGCCCAGCGGATTTTCCGGGCCCGGTGGCATATAGCTGTAGTGCGGAAACCGCTCCATCATCGACGCGGTCGGCGTCCAGTCCGGGCCGACCTTCTTGCGCACGATCTTGGTATAGCCGCGCTTGGTCAACTCGTCGGTCTTCGGAACCGATGTGGGATAGAGACGATAGTCGCTCCCGTCCGCGTTCCAGTAATGCAGCACCCGCGATGTGGTATCCGCGACGATGGTGGCAACGCCCAGTGTGTCGAAATGGTCCTGCCAGTCCTGCGTGATAAAGCTCGACGTGTTGCGCTTGGTCGCTTCCTGCGCCCGCAGCGTGGCGGGCATAGCCAATCCGCCAGCCATCGCAAGGCCGGATACCAGCGCTTTGCGGCGCGTCATGTAATCTGCCATTGTTATTCCTTTCTACTCGTTCTTTCCACACCCTGTCACAGGCTTGGCTTAACCGAACCTTAAACCCCGTGATCGGTGCGCCTTCCAATGCCAACTTGCGTATCGGCGGAATTGACCCGGCAGGTCTTAAGCGGGGCTTAAGCTCGGCTGCGCAAAGGCCTATCGTACGGCAAAGGAGACCGGATAATGCGCATACTGATCGTGGAGGATGATGCAACCCTCGCCGACGGCTTGTCGGTGGGTTTGCGCCTATCGGGGTTCACGCCCGAACCGGTCGAGACATGCGCCGATGCGGACGCGGCGCTGGCGCAGGGCGGTTTTGCCGCAGTGGTGCTCGATATCATGCTGCCCGACGGCTCCGGCCTCGATATCCTGCGCCGGATGCGAAAGCGCGACGATCCCACGCCCGCGCTGTTGCTCACCGCGCTGGATCAGGTCCGCGACCGGATCGCAGGTCTTGACCTCGGCGCCGACGACTACCTCGGCAAACCCTTCGATCTCGACGAGGTCGCGGCGCGTCTGCGCTCCATCGTGCGCAGGGCCGAAGGCCGCGCGCACGCCGATCTGGCGTGGAACGGGCTTAGCGTCGATCCGGCGCGGATGTCTGGCACGCACAAGAACCGCGAGATCGCCTTTTCGCCGCGCGAATTCGTGATCCTGCGCGCCCTGCTTGAGCGGCCCGGCGCGATCCTGTCAAAATCCACCCTCGAAGACCGCCTCTATGGCTGGCAGGAGGGTATCGAAAGCAATGCCGTCGAAGTGCATATTCACAAACTGCGGGCCAAACTCGGCGCGGACTTTATCCAGACGGTGCGCGGCGCGGGCTACAAGCTCAGCGGGGAAACCGCATGAATTCGATCCGCATCCGCCTGTTTGTGATCCTGATGACCGCGACCGGCGCGGTCTGGCTGTCGGCGTTTGTCTGGATCCAGCAGTCCACCCGCGCCGACGTTGAACGTGTGCTGGACGCGCGGCTGGCCGAAGCTGTGCATATGGTCTCGTCCCTGATATCGGATCAACGCATTGACGTCGCCAGCGCCGCAACCATGCTGACGGACGGTGCCGGCCTTCCCGAGGAACTGACCGGCGATTATTCGCACAGGCTTTCCTGTCAGATCTGGTCACTGGACGGCACGCTCGTCGGGCGTTCGGGCAGCGCACCGGACGGGCGTCTGTCCGCACAGGACACAGGATTCACCGACAGCACCGTCAACGGTGAGGAATGGCGCGTCTATTCCGTCATCAACGAAGCCCTTGGCGTGCGTGTCATGGTCGGCGACAGCCACACCGTACGCGACCGCCTCGTCCGCGATGTGACGACGGGGCTGATCGTACCCGCCCTGCTGATCCTGCCGGTTCTCGCGGCGCTCATCTGGCTCAGCGTGCAGCGCGGGCTGCTGCCGCTCGACCGGTTGGCCAGAGGGCTGACGCAGCGCACCGCAGACAACCTGACGCCGGTGGCAGTCGATACCATGCCGCATGAAATCAGGCCGGTCGGCACGGCGCTCAATGGGCTTTTCGCCCGCGTCAGCGCCGCCCGCGCACGCGAAACGGCATTCACCTCCTTCGCAGCGCACGAGCTGAAAACACCGCTCGCAGGCATCAAGACACAGGCGCAGGTTGCGATGCGGGCAACGGACGCGGAGACCCGCACAGGCGCGCTCACCCGCATCCAGAGCGGCGTCGACCGGACCGACAGAATGGTGCGCCAGCTCTTGTCGCTGGCCTCGGTGGACAGCACCCAAAACAGCCTCGATGCACAGGTTAACATCGTGGCGATCCTGCGCGATACGGTCGATGACCTCTCCCGCCTTGCCGCCGCGAAGAATGTCTCGATCGACCTGCCCCATTCCACCGACCGCACCCTCAGGGGCGATCCGGTCCTGATGGCCGTCGCCCTGCGCAACGTGATCGAAAACGCGATTGCCGCCGCACCGGCGGGCAGCGAGATTACGATCACGCTCGAAGCGATCGACGACCGGCTGCGAATCTGCGTGATGGACCGCGGACCCGGCATCGCGGACGAAGACCGCGCGCGGGTGACAGACCGGTTTTTCCGGGGCGCCGGTGCGACCGCCAGCGGAAGCGGCCTTGGCCTCGCCATCGTGAAGACCGCAATCGAACGGCTCGGCGCGCGTCTGTCTTTCTCACCGCGCCCGGACGGCGGCGAGGTGGTCTGCCTCGACTTCGACGGCAGCATCTAGGCGCCCCGCGCCCTTTTACGCCGCGAATTTGGCCCGCAGATAGTCAAGATAGGGCTGCGGGTCGTTCGCCGTGGCCCCGACCGCCGCCAGCAACTCAGCGCGGGTTTTCGAACGGCCGTGCCGCCAGACCGCCTGTCCCAGTGCGTCGCGTAAAGGCCCGGTATCGGCCCGGTCAAGCGCGTCGCGGATATCGGGGCGCGCCGCGTCGAAATGCGCCATCAGCGTCGCCGCCGTGGCATTGCCGATCGTGTAGGTCGGAAAAGATCCGATATATCCCGAGGACCAATGCACATCCTGCAAACAGCCTTGCGCGTCACCCTCGATTTCGACGCCCAGATCGGCGCGCATCGCCTCCCGCCAGACGTGCGGCACATCCGCCACGGCCAGCGACCCGTCCATCAACCCCATCTCGATGCGCACGCGCAGCATGATGTGCAGATCATAGGTCAGCTCGTCCGCCTCGACGCGGATCGCGCCGGGCTCCACCCGGTTGATCGCGGCGACGAATTCCGCCTCGCTCACATCGCCAAGCTGCTGCGGAAAGGTGTCGCGCAGGCGCGGAAAATGCGCGGCCCAGAATGCCGGACTGCGGCCCACATGGTTTTCCAACAGCCGCGACTGGCTTTCGTGCATCCCGAAACTGGTGCCGCCCACGGCGTACAATCCGATCATGTCAGTGGCGAAGGCACCGCGCGTATGCGCCGGGGCAATCCCCTGCTCGTACAGCGCATGGCCAACCTCGTGAATTGACCCGAAGATCGACATCGGCAGATAATCGCGGGTCCACCGCGAGGTGATGCGCACGTCGTTGCGGGTAAAGCTGACCTCGAACGGATGCACCGTCGTGTCCAGCCGCCCGCGCGTGAAATCATATCCCAGCGTCTCCGCCGTGTCGGCGGCAAACCGTTTTTGCAATTCCGGCGGATAATCCCGGTACAGAAAATCGCTGCGCGGTGGCGTGCGTCCGCGCGCGGCATCCAGAACGGGCAGGATCCCGGCGCGCAGGGTACCGAAAAATGCATCAAGGCTGGCGGCGGTTTCGCCCGGCTCGAAGGTCTGCACCATCGGGTCGTAGGGATGGCCTTCAAACCCGAGCGCCCGCGCGCTTTCACGAGCCAGCGAAACGACCTTTTCCAGATGCGGCTGGAACACCGTAAAATCGGACGTCGCCCGCGCGCGGGCCCAGGCCGCACCTGCGATGGTCGCGTTTTCGGCCTGCGCGCGCAGCAATTCGGCCGGCAGGCGCGCGTGGTGGTCGATGGCGGCCTGAACGGCCTCGGCCTCCGCCCCGTCCGCCGCATCGACCGCATCCTGCATCGCGGGGTCCAGAATCATCTCGCGCGCAATCCCCATCAAAGTGGCGATCTGTTGCCCGCGCGTCTGCGCCCCGCCCTCCGGCATCTGCGTGCGCGCGTCCCAGTTCAGCGTGTTCACCGCGCACAGAACGTCATTCAACCGCCCGATACGGGTTTGCAGATCCGCGCTCATGCCGCAACCTCCACACCGCCATCATTGAGGTGACACGCAACCGTGCGGCCCTGCCCCGCCTCCGTTAGGCGCGGCGCCTCGACGCGGCAGCGGGGGCCGGCATGTGGGCATCGCGGATGAAACGCACAGCCCGACGGCGGGTTGATCGGTGACGGGATTTCCCCCTTGATCGTCTCGAACCGCCGTTTGCCGGTGCCAACGGTCGGCACAGAGGCGAACAGCGCCGCCGTATAGGGGTGTTTCGGATCGGCATAAAGCGCCTCTGCCGGGGCCAGTTCGACCAGCCGTCCCAGATACATGATCGCCACCCGATCACAGACATGGCGCACCACCGACAGATCGTGACTGATGAAAAGCGCCGTCAGTCCCAGATCGCGGCGCAGGTCCATGAACAGGTTGAGCACCTGCGCCTGAATGGACACGTCAAGCGAGGCGACCGCCTCGTCCAGCACCAGCACCTCCGGCTCCATCGCGAGCGCACGCGCAATCGCGACACGCTGCCGTTGACCACCCGAAAACTGGTGCGGCAAACGGTCGGCATAGGCCCCTTCAAGCCCTACCTGCTCTAGCAGGCTGCGCATCCGCGCGGCCACGTCGCGCGCCGGAATGATGTTGTGATAGCGCGGGCCTTCGGCCAGCGTTTCGCCCACCTTCATGCGCGGGTTGAGCGAGGCAAAGGGATCCTGATGGATCATCTGCACCTGCGTGGTCAGCTTGTCGATGTTACCGCCATGCTCCCGCGCGACGGGCTTGCCGTTCAGCGTCACGCGCCCATCGCTGGGCGCATAGATGCCCGCGACGACACGGCCAAGGGAGGATTTGCCGCAGCCGGATTCGCCGACGATGCCCAGAACCTCTCCCTGCGCCACATCGAGCGTGACATCCGACAGCGCATGTACGGTTACAGGCTTGCCACCGCCCACAACCTTGCCGACCAGCCGCTCGGCCAGCCCCGGCATCCGGGTAAAGCGTTTCGAGACGTTTTCGATTTTCAGGATGGGTTCGGTCATGGACGCTCCAGCGGGTGATGGCACAGGACGGTCTGCCCGTCCACGGTATCTGCGGGGGGCACCGTGGTGCAGATGTCGCTCGCGCGCGGACAGCGCGGGCGAAACGGGCACCCCTGCGGCAGCCGCGACAGCTGCGGTGTGGAGCCGGGGATTTGCGGCAGCGGCGTGCCGGGCGCGTGCAGCGCCGGGATCGATTCAAGCAACCCCTTGGTATAGGGGTGGCGCGGGTGCTCGATCACCTGTTGCGCGGTCCCGCGCTCCACGATGCGGCCCGCATACATCACGCAGATGTCGTCGGCGAGGCTCGACACCACGGCCAGATCGTGCGTGATCCAGACAATCGCCGCACCGGTCTCATCGGCCAGCTCACGTACCTCCGCCAGGATCTGCCCCTGAATGGATACATCGAGCGCGGTCGTCGCCTCGTCGGCAATAATCACCGACGGGCTGTGCAGCAGGGCCATCGCAATGGCCACGCGCTGGCGCATCCCGCCCGACAACTGGTGCGGATAGGCGCGCAGGCGCTCTTCGGGTGACGGGATACCAACGGTATCGAGCGCGCGCCGCGCTTCCTCCAGCGCCGCGTTCTTCGACATCTTGCGGTGCACCCGCACCGCCATCGCCATCTGATCGCCCACCCGCAGCACCGGGTTGAGGGTCATCATCGGGTCCTGAAACACCATCGCGACCTTGCTGCCGCGCATCTTGCGCATGTCCTCGTCCGACAGCCCGCGCAGATCGGCACCATCCACCAGAACCCGCCCCGCCGACACCTCTCCCGGCGCGTCGATCAGGCCCATGATGGAAAATCCGGTGACGCTCTTGCCCGATCCGCTTTCGCCCACCAGCCCAAGGATACGCCCCTTCTCAACCGAAAAACTCACGTCGTTCACCGCCGTCACGGCATCGCCGCGCGTGGCAAAGCGTGTGGTCAGCCCCTGTACATCCAATGCAGCGGTCATCGGCTGTTCCTTGGGTCGATGACGGTGCGCACCTGATCGCCCACCAGATTGATCGCGACAACGGTGATCATCAGAAATATCCCCGGATAGATGGAGAGCCAGTAGCGTCCCGCGTGAATGTACTTGAACCCGTTAGAGATGAGCGAGCCGAGCGATGGCTCTGTCAGCGGCAGGCCCACGCCCAGAAACGACAGCGTCGCCTCCAGCGAGATGGCGCTCGCCACCTGCACCGTCGCCACGACGATCAACGGCGGCAGGACGTTGGGCAACAGATGCTTGAACATCACCCGCCATGTGGGCAGCGGGGTAGAACGCGCCGCCTCGATATAATCCTTGCGCCGCTCGACCGACGCGGCCCCGTGGGTGGTGCGCGCGAAATAGGCGTACTGCGCGACGACCAGCGCAAGGATGATCTGCCCGATCCCCTGTCCCAACATCGCCACCATCACCAGCGCCAGCAGAATCGCGGGCATCGACAGCTGCAAATCGACGATCCGCATCAACAGCGCCTCGATCCGCCCCCCGAAATAGGCCGCCGTCAGACCGACGGTGATCCCGACGGCCAGCGCCAGCACACCGGCGGAAATGCCGATCATGAAACTGGTGCGCAGCCCGTAGAGGATCGCCGACAGCATGTCGCGACCTGCGTTGTCGGTGCCCAGCAGATGCGTGTACCCCCCCGATCCCACGGTGCCGGGCGGCAGGAACGCATCAAGCCAGTCGAGATTGGCCAGATCATAGGGATCCTGCGGCACCAGCCAGGGCGCAAAGAACGACCCGATCAGCAGCGCCACGATCACCACCAGCGCACCTATCGCGACCCAGGACTGACGGTAATCCGACCAGAAATTGCGCAACCGCATCGCCCGCGTCTCCGCCGGAGGGGCGGCGGGAACGGCAACGGTATTTCCGCGCGGCGCAAGGGTATCGTTCATCACGAACCTCCTTTCAGACGCACGCGCGGATCAAGCCGCGCATAGATCAGATCGACGATCAGGTTGATCAGTACGAACAGGATCACCACCATCACGAGGTACGACACCATCACCGGCCGGTCGAGTTGCAGGATGCTGTCGATGATCAGCTTGCCCACACCGGGCCAGTTGAACACCGTCTCCGTCACCACCGCAAAGGCCAGAGTGGACCCCAGCTCAAGCCCGAAGACCGTGATTACCGGGATGGAGATATTCCGCAGGATATGGCTGAATACGATCTGCCGGTCGGGTAGCCCTTGCGCGCGGGCAAAGCGGACGTATTCCGCCCCCATCGCCTCGACCATTCCTGCGCGGGTGAGGCGTATCAAAAGCCCCATCTTGAACAGCGACAGATTGATCGCGGGCATGATCACATGGCTCCACCCGTTCGCGGTGGCCAGCGACGTCTTGAACCACAAGAACTCCGCCACCTCGCCGCGCCCGCCCGACGGCAGCCAGCCCAGCTCGACCGCGAACGCCATGATCAGCAGCATCCCGATCCAGAACGTCGGCACAGAAAAGCCAAGGACCGACAACGCCATGATCAGCTTGGCCGCGATGCCATTGGGGCGGTAGCCGGCATAAAGCCCGGCGGGGATGCCGACGACGGCTGCGATGGTAACGGACACCAACACCAGTTCCAGTGTCGCGGGCAAACGCGAAAACACCAGCGAGGTAACGGAAATATTATACACCATCGACCGGCCCAGATCACCCTGAAACACATTGCCGACAAAGGTGAAATACTGCTGCCACAGCGGCTGGTCCAACCCGTACTGGCGGATCAGGTTTTCGCGGATCTCCTGCGTGGCACCAGGGTCAATCATCACGTCGATCGGATTGCCGATGGCATAGACGCCGACGAAAACGATCACCGACATGGCAAAGACGACGACGACCGCCTGCAAAAGCCGACCGACAAGATAACCAAACATCTCAACCTCGCGTTCCGCCCTGCACCGGGCCCGGCTGCATCAACTTGTCGTCCGTAAATTAGAGCGGCGCGCAAAGACATGATTGCGCGCCGTCCAATTGTCTCACTGGATCACTCAGGCATGATCGCATAGGCGCGGGTTTCCTGATCCACGCGCGGTGTCATGTCGATCGTGTCGGCCTTCGCCGCCCAGACGGTCTGCAGGATCACCGTCGGGATCAACGCGCGGTCTTCCATCGCGATGACGGATGCCTGCTCGTACAGTTTCTTGCGCGCTTCGGGGTCCAGTGTCTGACTGCCCTCTCCGAACACCTTGTCGAATTCGGGGTTGCTGTATCCCGAGCGGTTGAAGTTGCCAAATCCCTTTTCGGCATCCTTGGTGTGGGTCAACGCGCCGTAGGTATAGGCGGCCTCCCCCGTCAGGGTGCCCCAGGCAGACATCGTCATGGTGTATTCCTCACGCGCAGCGGCGGGGAAATAGACGGTACCGTTGAGCGCCTGCGCGTTCACCTTCAGTCCCAGACGCGACCACATCTGCGCCAGCGCTTCGCAGACCACGGCATCGCCGGGCACGCGGTTGTTGGTGCATGTAAAGTCAATCTCGAACCCGTCGGGATATCCCGCCTCGGCCAGCAACGCCTTGGCCTGCTCGATATCGTATTCGCGCGCGGGCAGGTCAGGAGAATAGCCAAAGAAACCTTCGGGCATCAACTGGTTCGCCGGTGTGCCCAGTCCTTCGAGAACCACGTTCACCAGAACGTCGCGGTTGATCGCGAGATCCAGGGCCTTGCGCACACGCAGATCCTGCAGCGGGTTGCCGTCGACCTCTTCGCCGTTCACCTTGATCGGCTGCGGTTCTTCGTCCTTCACCGACGGCGCGATGTTGAGGATATAGACAGAGTCGGACACGAAGGTTTCAAGGCTGCTGTCGTTCTGCATCGACAGGTAATCGGTCGCCGGTACATAATTGATCAGGTCGACCTGACCGGATTTCAGCGCGGCCACACGCGCCGCATCGTCGGCGATCTCGCGGCGGGTGACGGTTTCCCACGCAGGTGCGCCGCCCCAATAGTCATCGTAGCGCGACAGCACCAGATCACCCTTCGGCTCCCAGCTGACAAAAGTGTAGGGGCCGGTGCCGATCGCCGCATCGCCCGCGTTGAATTCTTCGTTGCGCGGCTCCATCCCGATGTCCGAGGAGACGACGAACAGGCGGGTAAAGTCGTTGGGCAGCGACGGTGCCATGCCCTTTGTCTTGACCCGCAGCGTCAGCGGATCAACCACTTCGACGCTGTCCACATATTTGGTATAAAGCGTCATCGGCATCGGTCCGGTCACTTCCGGAATACGCTCGATCGAGAATTTCACGTCCTCGGCGTCGAAATCGCTGCCATCATGAAACTTCACGCCTTCGCGCATCTTGAATTCCCATGTCGTCTCGTCGATGGCCTCCCAACTGACGGCCAGACCGGGCTTGAGCTGCAGCTTCTCGTCCACATCGACGAGGGTGTCGAAAACGTGGCGGAGCGCCTCTGCCTGGCTGCCCAGGGTGGACCAGTGCGGATCAATCGAGTCCGGCCCCGCCCGCAAACCGATCGTGAGATCCTGCGCCATGACCGTGGGTGCGGCCGCCAGCAGCGCAAGGGTGGCGATGCCCGACCTTAATGTGGTTTTCAACATGAGACTCTCCATTTGTTATGGTGTACTGTAACACTACGCCCCGCGCATTTTTAACGTCAAGAAAATATGAACCCTTACCGCAAATATCTTTGCATGGGCACACAAATTGCGTAACAATAACGCGGGGTTTGGTGCGAATTCTGGCACAGGCAGCAAACCGTTATAATTGACTGGTACATTATGATGCAAAGCGAAACAGACGAATTAAATCCGGCACTGGCCAGAATCGCGGCCGCGATCGAGCCGCAGTCGTCGGTGCCCGTCTCGGTCCAGCTGCGCGGCGCGCTGGAGTATGGTATCGCCACCGGTGATATCCCCGCCAACACACGGCTCCCTTCGGTACGCCGGCTCGCCGCCAGTCTCAAACTGTCGCCCGTCACCGTCAGCGGCGTCTACGCCGCCCTGCAGGAGCGCGGCCATGTGAAAGGGCGCGTCGGCTCCGGCACCTTCGTGGCCGACCGTGCGCCCCCTCCCGCATCCCAAACCCAAAAGCTGGCAGGTTTTGAACGCCAGATCGCCGATCTGATCCAAGTCGGGCGCGAATTGGGCCTGTCGCGTCAGGACATCGCCTTTCGGGTCAGCATGGCCGCGCCCGCCACCGTGGTGCCGCTGCGCATCCTCGTGCTCGGCACCTTTCTCGAAGCGACAAAGGCCTACGCCGCCGACCTGCTGCCCTACCTTCCCGACACCGACAATGTGAGCGCCGCAAGCATCGCGGACCTTGACGGCGCGCCCGACGCGGATCTGCCCGACGCGGATCTGATCGTCTGCCCGCACACGCTGACGCCCGAGGCCGCGCGCCTCTTTCCCGGCAAGCCGGTGCTCGCGATGACGCTGATCCCCAACGAGCAGACGCGCATCGCCCTCGCCGGGATAGGACCCGGGGCGCGGGTGGGCGCGGTGTCGTATTTCGACGATTTCCTGCCGACGCTCAAGAGCGGGATCGACCGCTTCGCACCGCATCTGGGGCGGGTGACGGCGGTGCCGCGCAACTTTGCCGGACTGGCGACGCTTTTGGAACAGGCCGACGTTCTGATCTACGCCACCGGCGCGGAATACTTGCGCGACAAGCTGCGCCCCGACCAGACCTCAATCGAATACCGCCACACCCCGGACAGCCACGCCGTGCGGTCGAAACTTCTGCCCGCAATCGACGGTGTCCGGGCCGCCAAACGTGCAAAGGAGTCCCAAGATGAAAATCACTGACAGCACCTGGTTCGACATCGAGAAGTACCTCGAAACGGACGACCGCTGCGTTCTGCCGCTGGGCAGCACCGAACAACACGCGCATCTGAGCTTGTCGGTCGACAGCATCCTGTCGGGCAAAATGGCCGTTGACGCCGCCGAACCGCTCGGCATCCCCGTATTTCCCGCCGTGCCCTACGGGCTGACACCCTATTTCATGGGCTTTCCCGGCACCGTCTCGCTGCGGCTGCGCACCTACGCCGCGCTCGTGCGCGACATCCTCGACAGCCTCTACGACACCGGGTTCCGCCGCGTTCTCATCGTCAACGGCCACGGCGGCAACAGTCCGGTGCAGCCGGTCTGCGCCGAATGGATGCAGGACCGCACCGGCGCGCGCTGCCGCTTCCATGACTGGTGGCGCGCACCGCAAACATGGGCGGCGGTGCAGGAGGTCGACGAAATCGCCTCGCACGCTTCCTGGATGGAGAATTTTCCCTGGACCCGTCTGGAAGGCCGCGAAATGCCGTCCGAGCAAAAACCCTATGTCGATTTCGACCGGCTGCGCGACCGCAACGCACAAGGCGTGCGCGACCTGATCGGCGACGGCAACTATGGCGGCCACTACCAAAAACCGGACGCGGACATGCACCGCATCTGGGCCGTCGCGGTCGAGGAAACGCGCGCGCAGCTGACCGGAGACTGGTCATGAGCGACGATGCTGTCCTGATCTGGGGCGCAGGCGCCATTGGCGGCATCCTCGGCGCGTATCTGGCGCGTGCGGGCCACCCCGTGCGCATGGTCGACATCGTCGAGGATCACGTCACCGCCATGCGCACCACCGGCCTGCACATCGAAGGCCCGGTGGAGACGTTCACCCAGGTTCTGCCCGCCGATACTCCCGCCACGCTCAACGGCACCTACCGTCGCGTGATCCTCGCCGTCAAGGCACACCATACCGAAGCCGCCCTGGATATGCTGCTGCCGCATCTGGCCCCGGACGGCTATGTCGTCTCGGCACAGAACGGCCTCAACGAACGGGTCATCGCGGCAACCATCGGGCCAAAGCGGACGCTGGGCTGCTTCGTGAATTTCGGTGCCGACTGGCTGGAGCCGGGGCGCATCCTTTACGGCAACCGCGCGACGGTGGCATTGGGCGAACTCGACGGCTCCGACACCGCGCGCCTGCGCGAGATGCACGCGCTCTTCAGCATCGTCGAGCCGGCGGCGGTCAAGACCGACAACATATGGGGCTATCTGTGGGGCAAATGCGGCTACGGTGCGCTGTTGTTCGCCACCGCCCTCACGCCCGCCTCTATGTCCGACGCGATGGAACCCGTTGCGACCCGCTGCGTCTATGCCAAACTGGGGGACGAGGTGATGCAACTGGCCGCTGCCGAAGGGGTCGCACCGCTGGGCTTTAACGGTTTCGATCCGGACGCCTTCCGCACGGGCGACGCAGCAGGCATCGACGCCGCGATTGACGCGATGGTCGCACACAACCGGAAAACTGCCAAAACCCATTCCGGCATCTACCGCGATCTGGCCGTGCGCAAGCGCAAGACGGAAGTGGACGCACAGATCGGTGTGCTGGTCGAAATCGGTCGCGTGCACGGCATCGACACGCCCGCACTGGCAATGCTGTGCGACCTGATCCACGACATCGAAAACGGCACCCGCGCGCAGTCCACCGATTTGCTCGATCTGATGGTGCCGCTATGCAGCTGAGCCTTGCGGGAAAGACATTCGCCGTCACCGGCGCGGCGCAGGGCATCGGTGCCGCCATCGTGCGCGGCCTCGCGGACGCCGGAGCATCGGTGGCTGCCCTCGACATCGACGCCGAAGGCATGGCCGATCTGGCGGCCCTGCCCCGCGTTTCCTGCCACGCCGGTGATCTGGGCAGCCAATCCAGCGCGCAGGCACTGTGCGCCGAAGCGGTCGATCACCACGGGCGGATCGACGGGTTGGTCACAGCCGCGGGCGGCGTGCGCGGACAGGTTGGCCGCCCGCTGGAACAGATCATCCCCGATGACTGGCACGCGATCTTTGCCGCCAACGTCGATGCCGCGATGTGGTGCGCGCAGGCTCTGGCACCCGGCATGAAGGAACGCGGCCAAGGGCGCATCGTCACCATCTCGTCCGGCGCGGGGCTCAAGGCGAGCCTCACCGGCATACAGGCCTACGCCTCGGCCAAACACGCGCTGATCGGGCTGACGAAACAACTGGCACTCGAACTCGGCCCCGCCGGCATCACCGTCAATTCCGTAGCCCCCGGATTCATCCTGTCCAATCCGGCGACGGAACGGCAGTGGGATGCCTTCGGTCCCGCGCGTCAGAAACAGATTGTCGGCAGCATCCACATGCGCCGTCTGGGCCGTGCGCAGGACATCGCCGACGCCGTCACCTTCCTGTGCTCGGACAAGGCCGCTTGGATCACCGGGCAGACCCTACAAGTCGATGGAGGGCACGCATGAGCGATCCGCACACATGGGACGACCCAACATGGCGCGGCAAGGTCGAGGCCGTGCGCGCAGGCCGGAACCTGTTGCCCGACACATGGCCGGGCGGCGCACGCTGCGCGGTGGCCCTGTCGTTTGACAGTGACCACGAAACGAACGAGTTGCGCGACGGCGGTACTTCCACCGCGCGGCTCAGCTGGGGCGAATATGGCGCGCGCCGGGGCGTGCCGCGTATCCGCAAGGTGCTTGATCGCTTCGGCGTCAAGGCCAGCTTTTTCGTGCCCGCCGTTTCCGCCCTGCTGCACCTCGAAGAACAGCGCAGCCTTGCGGAAGACGGCCACGAAATCGCGTTGCACGGCTGGATCCACGAGTTGAATACCAAGCTGGATGAGGCGACCGAGCGCGACCTGATGCTGCGCGCCGCCGATACCCTCGAACACATCAGCGGCACGCGTCCCGTGGGCATGCGCACGCCGTCGTGGGATTACAGCCCCAACACGCTCAGCCTCGCGCGCGAGATGGGACTGCTCTACGACAGCTCGCTGTTCTCCGACGACGACCCCTACGAGATCGTGCAGAACGGCGCGGCGACCGGGCTTGTCGAACTGCCCGTCGAATGGATCCGCGACGACGCGGTCTATTTCATGATGAACCGTTTCGGCGCACAGCGGCCCTATACCCCGCCCGCCGACGTGCTCGACATCTTCGCCCGCGAATTCGAAGGTGCCTATGCCGAGGGCGGCTTGTTCCTGCTCACCATGCACCCGCATGTGACCGGCTACCGCAGCCGCATCTTCATCCTCGAAGAGTTGCTGGACCGGATCACCGACAAGGGCGACGTCTGGATCGCTACCCATGCGCAAATCGCGCACTACTGCGCCACCCAAGCGGGGCTGACCCCGAAAGGACCAAAATGAGCACGTTTTCACTCGCCGTACACGGTGGCGCCGGCACCATCCTTCGCGAAAACCTCACACCGGAGCTGGAGGCCGGCTATCACGCCGGTCTGCGCGCCGCGCTCGACGCAGGCCACAAGGTGCTGTCATCGGGCGGCAGCGCACTGGACGCCGTGACCGCAGCGGTCTGCGTGCTTGAGGATGAACCGCTGTTCAACGCCGGCCGCGGCGCGGTGTTCACCTCCGATGACAAACAGGAGATGGACGCAGCCGTGATGGACGGAGCCCGCCGCGCCGCCGGTGCGGTCGGCGGAATCTTCGGCCCGCGCAACCCGATCCGTGCAGCCCGTGCCGTGATGGAGCGGACCGATCATGTCATGCTCATCGGCCCCAACGCGCTGGAGGTGGCCCGCGCCACCGACCTGCCTTTCGGCGATCCCGATTACTTCTTCACACAAACCCGCTGGGACGCCCTGCAATCCACGCTGAAGATGCGCGCCGAAGGGATCGAAGACAACGACCCCGCCCGCCGTCACGGTACTGTGGGCGCTGTGGCCTGCGACATGCAGGGCACCGTCGCGGCAGCCACATCGACCGGCGGCATGACGGCAAAGCTGCCGGGCCGCATCGGTGATACGCCGATGATCGGCGCGGGCACTTTCGCCGACAACGCCACCTGCGCCGTTTCCGCCACCGGCCACGGCGAGGTGTTCATCCGCTTCACCGCCGCCGCAGAAATCGCCGCGCGGATGCGCCATGCGGGCCAGACGCTCGAAGACGCGGCTGCCCAAGTGGTGATGCACGATCTGGCCCAGAACGACGGCTCCGGCGGGGTGATCGCGGTCGACGCAGGGGGTAACATCACAATGCCGTTCAACTGTGAAGGCATGTACCGCGGCCGCGTCACCGAAAGCGGCGCATTCGAAACCTTCATCTACCGCTAGGGTGCCCGCTCCTGTTTCAGCGCCAGATCATCGTGCAACGGCACGGTCTGGCGTTCGATCATCCTGTGCACCACCGGCGCGTCCGGCCCCCGGTGCAACGCCCGCAACCGGTCCGACAGCGCCGCATCCGATTGGGTGCGGCGTTCGTTGTGGCGCACGTACTCGCCCCAGGTCGGCACATGATAGCTCTCGCTCCAATGCCCGGGGTCCTGCAAATCGCGCAACAACGCCCATTGCTGCGCCCCGTCGCGGATGCGGGTCCGGCGGCGCTGGCTCATCGCGGTCAGGAAATCCTGCACATCCTCCTGTGCGATCTCGTAATCCACCATCACCATCACCGGTCCGCTGCGATAATTCAGATCAAAGCGCAGCGTCGGCTCCTTGAACCGGTTCAACGGGTCCAGGTTCAGCCCGTGAAATTCCGGCAACGGCAGCCGCAGCCCGATCAACGCCCCGCCTAGCAACAGGACAGCTGCGATCATCAATGTGGGCCCGGTGGTCATCCGCTCTGCCATCGCACCCCAGATCCAGCTGCCCGCCGCCATGCCGCCAAAGGTGCCGGTCTGGTACAGCGCCAGCGCCCGCCCCACGACCCAGCGTGGCGTCGACAGTTGCACCGTGACGTTGAACATCGACAGCGCCAGCACCCAACACGCCCCCGCCAGCGCCAGCGCCGCACCGCTCAGCGCCGGCATCCCACTCAGCGCCAGGACCGTGCAGCTGGCAGCGAAACCGCAAAACGCCCCGCGCGCGATAACCTCGTTGGTGAACCGCGCCCGCAAACCCGCGTTGGCCAGCGCACCGCCCACGGCACCCAGCCCGAAACATCCCAGCATCAGGCCATAGACGAACGCCGTGCCTTCCAACATCACCCGCACCACCACCGGCAACAACGCCAACAGCGCAATCGCCGCCAGCCCGAACCAGAACCCGCGCAGGATCACCCGCAGCAGATTGGGCGACATCGCCGCATAGCGCAGTCCGGCGGCAAAGGCCGCACCCATCGGCTCGCGCGGCAGATGCGTGTCACGCGGAGGTGCCTCCCAACGCAGCAGCGCCAGAATGATCGCTACATAGCTCAGCGCGTTGACCGCAAAGGCCGCCGCCGCACCGGCCAGCGCCACGATGGCCCCCCCCGCCGCAGGTCCGACGCTGCGCATCAGGTTGAACCCCATGCTGTTGAGCGACACGGCACTCGGCAATTCCTCGCGCGACACGATATCGCCCATCGTCGCTTGCCACGACGGGTTGTGCAGCGCGGTGCCGCAGCCGATCATGAAAGTGAATGCCAGCAACAGCCAAGGCGTCAGCCACCCCTCGAACGCCATCACTGTCAGGATGATCGACACCACGAACATGAACGCCTGTGCGATCAACATCACCCGCCTGCGGTCGAAATTATCCGCGAACACGCCCGCCAGAAGCGAAAACACCATAATCGGCAACGCGACGGACCCCTGCACAAGGGCCACCATGCTTTGCTTGTCCGACAGCGCAGTCATCATCCACGCCGCGCCGACCGCCTGTACCAGCCCGCCAAAGTTCGACGCCAGCGCCGCGATCCACAACGACCGGAACGTGCGGTTCTGAAACAGCAATAGCGGGGATGTGCGGTCTGCCACGGCGGTCCTCATTTCCATGCCCACCAGCATCGCCGTTTAGCGCGGCAGTCTCAAGGGGTGTGCAGATCCAGTGCCATTCCTTCCCACCCGTCGCAAGCGGCATTCCGCGACTTGCGCTGCGTATCAAGCGCGATGCTACCGCATTCGGGCCCAGGTCCTTGCGATCCTCCTGGGTACACCTGCGCGTACCCATCCTGCAAATCCGGTATACTTTGTGTATACACGTCAAATACAGATGTGTTTTGTCTCTCTCCCCGCTTATGCCCGTTTGCCCGGAAATGCTTTCAAAACGGGTGATCAATATCGGAGATAATGGCGTCCCGTACTTTCTTGAGGTGCAGTCTCATCGCTTCCGCTGCGATATCCGGCGTACCGGCCAGGATGGCATCAATGATTGCGAGATGTTCGCGGCAAACCGGCTCGAACCGGTCGGGGATCGACCCTCTGTCGTACAACTGTGCCCTGACGTTCAGTCCTTCAATCAGTTCGGCCAGCAAACGCGACCCGGCTCTGTGCGCAACCGCCAGATGCACCTTTTCATCTAGCGCCTCCCGCGTACCCTCATCCGGATATGCCCCTTTCACAGACCCTTCGATTTGCACCCTTAGATCAGCAAAATCGTCCGTATTTTCCTGCGATAGAGCCGCTTTTCGCGCCGCCTCGCACTCCAGCAGACTGCGCGCATGCAGGATCTCCATGATGTCGGTCAGCGACACGCTGTTGACCACCGGCGTTCCCGCAGATGTACGCTTGGCAAAGCCATTGCTTACCAAATGGCCGATCGCCTCGCGTACCGGGGTGCGCGATACCCCCAGCAGATCGGCGAATTCCTTTTCACGCAACGCCGCACCCGGTGTCAGAGTGCCGTCCAGAATCATCGCCTTCATCTGCTCATAGGTCGAAATACCTAAAGATTGTGAAGAAGCCGTCATCGTTATCCTCTCCGGCGCACGCGGCACCTGCCCCTTACGTTGTTTCAGATCCTGAAGTGGTATACACGCAGTATACGTTCAGACGAAGCCTGCGGACCACTGAATTTGCTGAGACGCCACACATGAGTATTACAAGGGATTTAGCACGGTCATTCGCAACTGCACTGACGTTCCTGTGCGTTCGCGCCGAAACAGGCAGGCAGATACCGCACAATACAAAACGAACGCTGGCTAAGGGCATGGTGGTATACGAATACCCTGCCCCCGGTTGATCTTACTTCATTTCCAGCTTTTCCTGAATATCGCGCATGATCATCTCCATCAATTCAGTGCTCACGCCCTTGCCGGTGAACCGGATGATATAGCCATTCGAATCCGATTCCCGACGCATCGTCACGCCGGTCGACGTGTGAAGCGTATCGTTACCGGCCCACCCGGCCTTGGGCACGTTCACCTTCGGTCGCCCACCACGCGATGGATCCTTACCCGCATCACCCTGCTCTTTCAGCACCGCTTCCAACAGCGCCCATTCGCTCTGCGCATCCACCCCCTGCCCTGTATCAAGCACCTCGCGCAAACGGCTTTCTGCACCTCCGCGCAGCGCCTGTGCCAGCCGCAAACCGTCCTTTTCACGCATATTTTCAGGGAATTGCAGAAGATCACCCAGTTCTTCGAAAATCATCGCAAAGGACCGGATCTTGCTTCGCTTCGCCTTGGATGCCGCGGCAAACATCTCGCTCACCGCTTCTTCGGTGTTGTGAAACGCGCCCTGTTGGGCAGCGATGGCGGCAATCCGCCCCCGCTCGTAATGGCTCAGATCCTGCCGGATCTCGTTCTCCTCGACCATCGCAACAAAGGCACCGCCCATCTCGTCGGGGTTGCGCAGCAACGCGCGGATGGTCAGGAATTTATCCATCTGCGTGCGCGCATAGAGGTTTTGCTGCGCCAACAAACGCCGGTAGCCCGATAGCAATCCGTACCGCCGCCCGTCCCGTGCATGAGGCAATTCATACACCTCGATCGGCAGACGGATGCCGTGGTTTGAGATCGAGTGCTCCAGCTCGGCCTGCGCTGCCTCGTCGATTATGGTCCTGTCGCGCTGCATCGAAAGCGGTTCGATCTCGCGGATCTCGATCTCGCGAATCAACCGCCCATCGGCATCGGCCTTGCGCATGTCAGCGGCATCTGCCGCGTCGCGCGCCCGGTCCGCCCGCGCATCCGGATCGCCTGCCTGATAGGCGGCTGCCGTCTCGGCGGCGACCTGTGCAATCGGCGCCGCCGCTCGAGGAGAGGTTTCGCGGCGAAACTCTTGCTCGAATTTACTGAGATCCTCGGGCGAAGGAGCCTCCAGTTTCTTACGCTTCGCCATCTCGCGCCTCCTCATTCTGCATCTGCAAGTCCCGCCACCAGGTTCCCAGCAAGACCTCTTTCACCTCAGCCCATGTCCGGTCAAACGCCTCGCGCCCCCGAACGTAGGTATCGCGGTTGAACTCCCGATAATCCGCCTCGTAGATCCCGTTCACCTGCTCGCCCGCCTGCCCGACCATCGCCGTTACCTCTTGCCGGTAGGTTGTCATGAAATCGCCGAAATAGGCCTGTATGACATTCGCCAGATCTGTCTGTTGCGCTGCATCGAACCGGGTAATCAAGGCGCGCACCGCGTCCCACTCGAACTTCATCTCCGGCAGACCGTCCTGCCGCCTAATCCGGTTTTCGCCCTCTTCGATGCTGGCAAACGTCGAGTACAGCATATCAAAGAAACGTCCCGTCGAGTCGAACTCAAGAAACGACGCCCCCAGAGGGACCAGCAATATATCGGCAGCTGCCAATGCGTTGATCGTCAGGTAACCCAACGCGGGCGGTGTGTCGATGAGGATGATATCGTAGTCGTCCAGAATGCCCTCTGACGACAGGGCATTTGTCAATGCGTCCCACAGAGGCCAGTTCCGGACTTGCATGCGCCAGACAGGCACCTGGAACTCGGCCCAGTATAGATTGAGCTGCGCACCGATCAGGTCGATGTTGGGCCAATGCGTCGTCTGTATCAGGTTTCGCGGCGAAACCGAAAGGCTTTCCGTCAGGGTTTCGTCGAAGGGAAGCTCGGCCTGCCCACGGGCTTTTCTAACGGTATTTTCGCCCTGCATGTGACGCGCGAAATCCTTGGCAATAAGCGGAAACGCTGTCGACCATTCGTCTTCCACTGTTCCGCCCATGATCGATGTCAGAGAGCCCTGGCTGTCGAGGTCAATGACCAGAACACGGTACCCATCCAACGCGGCAGACATTGCGAGATGCGCACAGGTGGACGTCTTTCCGACGCCGCCCTTGAAGTTCGCAACGGAGATGATCTTCGCAGGCAGCCCGTCCGGACGCCACGATTTATATTGCCTGTTCGATGCACCCTCGGTCGCGAAGTGCTCGCGCAAGCGCAGGACCTCATCAAGAGTGAACCATTTAGACCCGGCCTCTCCGGCGCCTTGGGGCAGATCCGGATGAGCTTTCAGGACGCGTCGAAGATGGGCGGGGGCCACGTCGAGAAGATACCGACAGACTTCCCAGGTAGAGAAACTGCGCAGCCGCTTCTTTCCATCGGGCGCGTATCCTCGCCGCGCCAGATCATCACGTCCACGGGTGGCGAAGGCCGCCGCTTTCGCGAATCGCGCGGTGTCGATAGGCTCGGACAAGCGTGCGGCGGCTTTCTCGGGGTCGATGTTGAAATACGGAGGGGTGGGCGCTTTGCTGTTGGAAGTCATAATACCTCGGGATGTGCGCAAAATTGGGTAGCGTTCGCTATTCTATCGCACACGCGGGGGGAATTGTGAATCTCTTTGGTCGCAGTTGCCCTGAAACATCGAAATTCAAAGGCACGACAAAGAAAGTTGTAGAGTCTTTAGGGATTTTAAGAATCTTTAAGATTGAAATCCCATCCGATTTCAATGAATTAAACGCAGTTCGGGACCTGGATACAGGATCAAGAGCATCCGGATACAGGTCAAAAGGTACCCGCGAGCGGTACAGAGGGGGCCGATTCGCAGGTTGATGGGTATCAGGATGCGGGAATAGCCTATACAGGGTCTGTTTTCAGGATTCGACGCGTTCGGTGGATGCCACGCGTCCCGCAAATGGGTTCCTTCAGTTGATCTGCGACTACGGAGGCCCGTGGGTTGAAAGGTGTCCGAAGGTCTCTTGCCACGGGGTTCCTGTTGGGCCAGAATGAGAGAACGAGCGAGAGCGGGAAAAATTCCGCCGAGGTGAGGGCGACAGTGGACAAACACGAAGACATTCCCAAGCAACATCTTACCGGCGCGCTGAGGCGTGGATCGGTGAAAAAACATGTGGCGGCGATTCATGTGTCGGGCAAGCTGACGCTGTTGCAGCGCAAGCTGAGCAACGTGTTGCTGCTCAATGCCTACGATACACTGACGCGTCAGCAGGTGCATATGATCGACGCACGAACGCTGTGCATGATGATCGGTTACAATTCTAACGACATAGAGACACTCAAAGCGTCTCTAAGAGGCCTCGCAGAGACTGTTGCGGAATGGGACATGCTTGATGATCAGGGCCAGCAGGAGTGGGGGGTATCAAGCCTTCTGAGCTATGCGCGACTCAAGGGTGGGGTGTGCGAATACGCGTATTCCCCGGCCCTCGCGGCAAAGCTGGATGATCCGAAGGTATTCGCGTTGATCAACCTCAATATTCAGCGCCGGTTTACCAGCGGGCACGCGCTGGCGCTTTATGAAAACTGCTATCGCTTCGTGCGCACCGGCAGCACCGGGTGGTGGCCCCTTGACCTGTTCCGCCGGCTGATGGGCATTGAGGACAGTGCCTATTACGGCGTTTACAAGCATCTCAACGCTAAGATCATCAAACCGGCGGTGGCCGAAGTGAACCGGACCTCGAACATTCTGGTGACGCCCGAGATCCGCAAGCGGGGCAGGGCGGTGTCGGAGATCCGGTTCCGGATCAAGGAAAACCCGCAACTGGCGATTCTGGATCTGGATGACGGGGCAGGGGCGCGCAAATCGGACGTGTACGAAAAACTGCAGGCGCTGGGGGTTGCGGACCGGTTGGCACGGCAATGGATCGCCGAGCACGGCGAGGATGTGATGTTGGACAAACTGACATTCGTAGCCGGGAAATCGGGCGTTCAGAACCCAGTGGGCTACCTGAGTGCGGCGCTGCGGGATGATTTTGGGCGGACCGGGGCAGGGGCGGCGAGCCCGCCCACATCGTCGCGTGCGCGCGCGTTGGCGAAGGTGCGCGATCTGGCCGCTTCGCGCACCCCGACGCAACGCGACGCAGATCGCAGGCTGTTCGCATCCTCCATCGACAGCGCGGCCGCGCTGTCGGATTTTGATCGGCACGGATGGATGTCCGCGCTGAATTTCGGGGCGATACAGGCGTTCTGGCAGGATATGGCGCCGGATGCCTTTGCGGAGACGGACGTTTCGACGGACGCATAACGCGTTCTTGCCTTCTGGAAGTCGCAAGATAGATCATGCGTATCGCACGATTTACCGGAAAGCCTGCTGCATGACCAAAGACGACACCGCCGACGTGGACCGAAGCGACGATACGGCGGACCAGGGGCGGCTTTGGCCGTGGCTGGTGGGCGGCTTGATCGTGCTGGCCATCGGTGCCGGTGGATACTGGTACCTGACGCGCGCGGATCAAACGCAGGAAATGGCGCCCCCACAGCCCCCCCTGATCGAAACCGGGTTGGTCGCGGAGGCGGCGCAGGTTGTGATCCGACAGACCGGTTTTGTGCGCCCGGTGTCGGACGTAACGGTCGTGTCCGAGATTACGGCCCGCATTGCGTCGGTGTCCGACAGCTTTACCCGGGGCGCTACGGTCGCGCGCGGCGACGTGCTGGTGCAACTGGACACCACCCGGTTGCAGGCGGAACGCCAGCGCGCGGCGGCGGGCATCGCCCAGGCAGAGGCGGTTGTGGCCGAAGCGCAGATCAGCGTGGACCGGCAGCGGCAACTGGAGGAAAACAATATTGCGTCGGAGGCGACCTTGCAACAGGCGCTGGTCGAGCTTGCCACAGCCGATGCGGCGTTGCAGACGGCACGGGCGGAGCGGGACCTGATCCAGCAACGCATCGACGACGCCATCATCCGCGCGCCCTTTGATGCGGTCGTGGCACAGGCCACCGCCGATCCCGGCGCGCTGGCGACGGCGGGCATGTCCCTGGGCGAGCTGATCGCGTCGGCGCAGGCGGAGGTTGAGATGGGGCTGACGCCCGGCGATCTGGCGCTGTTGGGCGACGCGCAGAGCGCCATGGGCGCGCCGGTGCGGGTTCTGGCTGTGCCGTCGGCGGCGGATGGCGCGGCGACGGGCCCGCGCATTGCGCAAGGAACGGTGACAGCGTTGGGACCGCAGATCGACGCGCAGACGCGGACGGTCGCCCTGATTGTGCGGATCGACGATCCCTTTGCCGCGACGCGGGAGGGGTTTCCCGATGCGCGTCCGATTCGCATCGGTGAATTGCTGACGCTGGAGCTGTCGGTCGACCTGTCGGAGCGCGGCGCGGTGTCTGTGCCGGGACGGGCGGTGAAATCCGGCGATGTCGTGTGGCGCGTTGCCGACGGTATCCTGAGCCGGTCGGAGGTGGATGTGCTGCGGCGCGGCACGGGCGAGGGTGCGCGGGTCGTTCTGGGTGCGGGTGCGCCTGCCCCCGGGACGCGCGTGATGCTGACCGATCTGGCGGCGGCGACGGACGGGCAAGACGTGCGGGTCGACGCAGCGGAGGAGCAATAACGTGGGCGGGATTATCCGCTGGTTCCTGCGCAACCCGGTCGCGGCAAACCTGCTGATGGCGTTGATGGTGGCCGCGGGTATCGCGGCGCTGTTTTCGGTAACGGTGCGGACCTTTCCAGAGATCGCGACCGGTGCCGTGACGGTGACGGTGCCATATCCCGGCGCGACCCCGACCGAGGTGTCGGACGCGGTGCTGGTACCGATAGAGGAGCGGTTGCAGGGGCTGGAGGGGATTCGCAAGCTGACCGGAACGGCGCGGTCCGGTGTCGGAACCGTCACGGCGGATCTGGTGCGCGGCGCAGTGATGGCGGACGTCAAGGACGACATCGAGACAGAGATCGCCCGCATCACGACTTTTCCCGCCGCCTCTGATACGCCGCGCATCGCCGAGGTGGAGCCGGTCGAGCTCGCCGTACAGATCGTCATTCACGGCGATGCGCCGCCCGAGACGCTCAAGGCGCTGGGGGAGCAGGCGCGGCGCGAGCTGCGTGCGCTTCCCGATGTCAGCCAGGTGGCGATTTCCGGTGCTGCGACGGATCTGATCGAGATTGAAGTCACGCGCGAGACGCTGCGCAGTTATGGCATCGGGTTGGCGGAACTGGCGCAACGGTTGTCTGCAGAGACGCTGGACCTGTCGGGCGGGGTGATTGACGACGGCAACCGGGACATTCAGGTGCGTACGGTCGGTGAAGCGTCCAGCGCCGATCAGCTGCGCGGCAAGATCCTGTTCACCGGCGCCTCGGGTGCCGAGGTGCGGCTGTCGGACATCGCGCGGATCCGCGAGACGCTGGCGGACGAGGATATTTCGGCGTCTGTGGGGCGCAAGCCGGCGGTTTTCGTGTCGGTGAACCGGGTGGGAAGCGAGCAGGTGTTAGCCACGGCAGACGCCGCGCGCACCTGGCTCGAGGAGGAATTCCGCCCGCAACTGCCGGAGCAGATCACAGCGACGGTGTGGCGCAACGAGGCGGAGACATTGCGCGGGCGCATTTCGCTGCTGATCAAGAACGCGGCGATCGGGACGGCACTGGTGCTGACGGTGCTGACATTGTTCGTCGATCTGCGGATCGCACTTTGGGTGGCGCTTGGCGTGGCGGTGTCGTTCATCGGGGCGTTCGGGCCGATGCTTGTGTTCGGGACAACGATCAACCAGTTGAGCTTGTTCGGTTTTATCCTCGCGCTGGGGATCGTGGTGGATGATGCCATCGTGGTCGGTGAAAATACGTTCGTCGAGTTGGAGGGAGACGGCGATGCCGCGGGGGCGGCGGAGCGGGCGGTGATGCGGGTCTGGCGGCCCATCGCGTTCTCGGTCACGACCTCCATCGCGGCTTTCGTGCCGCTGCTGTTTCTGCCCGGCTCGTCGGGGTCGTTCATCGCGCCGGTGGCGGCTGTGGTGATCTATCTGCTGTCGCTGTCGTTGGCCGAGTCTTTCTTTGTGCTGCCGCGCCATCTGAGCAGTATCCGGCTGTCGAAACTGCGCCGTTATTCGCCGCGGCGGGCGACGGAGTGGCTGCGCACCCGCGTCGACGGATGGTTCCGGCGCACGTCGGATCGCCGGTTGCGCCCGGTGGTGCGGGGGGCGGTGGTGCACCCTGTGTTCACGCTTGTGACCTGCCTGGCCATCGGGGCATTCGCGGCGGGGTTGATCGGCGGAGGGACCGTGAAATTCGTGTTTTTCCCGGCGATCGAAGGTAATTTCGTGACCGCGCAACTGAATCTGCCGGAAGGTACGACATCGGAAGAGACTGCGGCGAAGGCCGAGCAGTTCATCGCGGCGGCGGAGCGGGCGGCGGAAGATCTGGGTGAGTCCGATCTGTTGGAGGCAACCGCCGTGACCGTCGGGTTTGGCACCGGGGGCGGTGGTCCGAGTGCGGCGACCGCACCGGCGGGCAGTACTGCCACGATCGAGGCACGGTTGCGCGACGCCGCCACGCGCGAAACCGATGCCGAGACGTTCAAGAACGCGTGGCGCGAAGCCGTGGGCGAGGTGGCGGGGGCGAGCGAAGTCATCTTTTCGTCTTCGGTTGTGGGGGTCGGGGCCGCGATCCAGTTGCAGGTGTCCGCCGAGACCGAAGCGGCGCGCGACGCCGCTCTGGGTGAAATGCGCAGCAAGCTTGAAGAACGCGACGGTGTGTTCGACATCCGCGATGACCGGGTGAGTGCGGCGCGCGAGGTGACGATTGATCTGCGTCCGGCGGCGCGGGTCTACGGAATTTCGCTGCAGACCGTGGCGAACGAGGTGCGTGCGGCCTTCTACGGTGCGGTCGTCGACCAGATTGCGCGCAACCGCGAAGAAGTCGACCTGCGCCTACGTCTGGCCGGTCCGCAGCGCGACAGCATCGCGGACCTGTTGCTGCTGGACATTCCGACGCCCGAGGGCGGCATGGTGGCGTTGCCTATCGTGGCCGACATCGGGTTTCAGTCGGCACCGACAGAGATCACCCGGATCAACGGACGCGCCATTGCCACGCTGACCGCCGATGCGGATACTGCCGTGACCACCGGTGGCACGGAGACATCATGGCTGTTGTCGCAAGTGGTGCCGAAGCTGCAGCAGGATTATCCGACGCTTACCGTCACGGCGGGCGGTGAGCAGGAGGAAGCGGGCCGGTTCGGTCCGGCGCTGGCGTTCAACTTTGCGCTGGCGCTCTTCGTGATCTACGCGTTGCTGGCGCTGGCGTTCGGCAGCTACTCGCGGCCCCTGATCGTTTTGGGGGTGATCCCCTTCGGGGTCGTGGGCGCGGTATTCGGTCACGCGCTGTTGGGGTTGAACCTGACGTTGCTGTCGATGTTCGGTATCGTCGGTCTGGCCGGTGTGATCGTGAACGGCGCGCTGTTGATCGTCGATTTCATCATCGCGCGCGAGGACGATGGCGACGATCCGATGGAGGCGATCACCGAGGCCACGCTGAGCCGGTTCCGGCCCGTGATGCTGACGACTTTGACCACATTCCTGGGGATCTCGCCGCTGATTCTGGAAACGTCGGTTCAGGCACAGTTCCTCGTTCCGACGGCGGTATCATTGGGTTTCGGAATCCTGTTCGTGTCGGTGATGCAGATGGTTCTGGTCCCGGCCTATGCGTCTTTCTTTGCACGCGGCAGAAAAAGGTTGCGCGCAAAAAATTGATGCCGTTCGCACGGCGCATATCACAATCAATTGACACACCAATTCCACTTACACGATAATCGTAATTTCGAGGCGCGCGACGGACGTGTGCATCTTCGTAGTGAGTTGGCTTAATTGGCCTTTCTTTAACTGGTGTTTACCCATTATGACATGCCTTCCTGACGTGGTCAGCGGTACCACATGACTATTCTGCAGGAGACATCCTTGATGCCCGATGTCCGCGATTTCGGCGGTTTGTCCGCGTTTGGCTGGAACCTTTGTAAAGAAAGTGGCGAATTTTCGCCACTGGCGTTGAAGCTTTTGGGCCTTGAGAAAGCGCCGGCCTTGCGCACGTTCATCGACATGGTGCACCCCGAAGACCGGCTGCGGTTCGAGACTGAGATTTTCGGCGTTGCGGAGAACGGCGGCACCCTGTCGCACGAGTATCGCGTCCGGTGTACCGATGGCGCCTTGGTGCATCTGTTTTCCCACATGGCGCTGCAGGATGCGGACCCCGATATTGGCAGGGTTCTGAGCGGTGTTCTGGTGGATGTCACCAAGGAACGGTCGCGTCCCGCAACGGCGCATGCCCCCGGTGCCGTGGCGTTCGGATCCTACGAGTATGACGTCGTAAACGACATTACGCATTGGTCCGCGGAAATGCGGCAGATGTTTCTACAGCCGCACGGGCTGCAACTGACCGGCGAGGCGGTGTTCAGGTCGATCTACCCCGATGACCGGGTGATGTTCGACACGGCACTGGATGCGGCGGTGCGGGCGGTCGGCCCGTTCGAGATCACGTTTCGGGTGACATTGCCCGACGGGCAGGTGCGGTGGGTGCGCGATACGGGAGAGGCGCACGGCCCCCTGGACCCGGCGACCGGAAAAGTGCCGCGCGTGACCGGTACGCTGACGGATGTGACGGAGATCACGGACAATGCGCCGCTTGCCGCACAGGAGGATTTCTGGAACCTGATCGACCGTGCGCCGTTCGGTGTCTACGCGGTGGATGCCGATATGCGCGTCGTCCGGATGAGCGCGGGGGGCCTTCCTGTTTTTGAAGAGGTCAAGCCGCTGTTGGGTCGGGATCTGTCGGAGGTGCTGCATATCCTGTGGCCTGCGTCCTTTGCGACCGAGGCGGTAGGACATTTTCGTCACACGCTGCGAACGGGCGAGCCGTACCGCGCGACGCCGCTGGTCGAGCTTCGCAACGACCGCAAGAGTATCGAGTCGTACGACTGGGGCATAGACCGGATGCGGCTGGCGGACGGGCGTTATGGCGTGGTCTGTCATTTCTACGACCTGACCGAGCGGTTGCGTCACGAGACCGAGCTGGAACAGCGCGAACGCCGATTGAACATGGCGTATGACGCGGCGGATATGGGGGCGTGGTCCTATGATCCGCAAAGCGGCGAATTCAGCTGGTCCAAGCAGCTGTACCGGCTGTTCGGTCGCACACCGCAGGACGGGGCGGCCGGAGATTTATGGCGGCAGGGCATTCACCGCGACGATATAGATGGCATCGACGCGGCGCTGAAAGCGACGCTGGACGGGGGCCCACAGCTTGACGTCGATTTTCGTATCCGGATGTCGGACGGCGAAATCCGGTATATGGCGGCGAAAGGTGAACTGAGTATGGGCGCCCCCGGCAAGGCGAAGCAGATCACCGGCGTCGTCTATGATGTGACGGAGCGCAAGATGGCGGAACATGCCTCGCGCGACAGTGCACAGTGGTTGCGGCAGGTGCTTGACAACATCAATTCATTTGTAGGGGTCGTGGACCCGGACGGTACGTTGCGCGAAGTGAACTGGCCCGCGTTGCAGCTGGGCGGGTTGGAGCGGGCGGATGTGATCGGGCAGCCGTTCTGGGACACGCATTGGCTGCGCGATGACCCAGATATTCAAGCCAGGGTCCGCACGGCCTGCGCCGATGCGGTCGCCGGCGAGGTGGTGAGTTTTGACATGTTGGTCCGGGCGGAGGGGGAGCAGACGCTGCTGATCGATTTCATGCTTGCGCCGGTGTTCGACGCGCATGGCAAGCTGTTGTTCCTGATCGCGTCCGGGTTCGACATTTCGCAGCGCGAAGAGGCCCGCGCGCACGCGCAGTCGCTGCTGGGAGAGATCAACCACCGCACCAAGAACATGCTGACGCTGATCCAGATCATGGCCCGGCAGACCGCGCGCAGCGGCATCGAAGGTTTCATGGAACGGTTCGAGACACGGATCCGTGCGTTGGCGGATGCGCAGGATCTGTTGGTGAAACAGGCGACGGATACCGTGGATCTGGGCGATCTGGCGTTGTCCCAGATGGCGCATTTTCAGGATCTGGTGGGGAGCCGTATCCATCTGTCGGGACCGCGCGTCACTGTCGGGCCGCATGCCGCACAGGCCATCGGGATGGCGCTGCATGAACTGGCCACGAATGCGGGTAAATACGGGGCGCTGTCGACCGAAGCGGGCGAGATTACGATTGACTGGACCGTCGAAGAGGGTTCCCGCCCGGACCGCGATTTCCAGCTGCGGTGGGTTGAGAAGGGCGGACCGACGGTTGTACGCCCCGAGCGGCGTGGGTTCGGTTCGACCGTGATCAAGCAGATGACGCAGTCGAATATTGGTGGAGAGGTGATCCTCGACTACGCGCCTGAGGGGTTGCGTTGGCAGCTTGATTGTCCGTTGTCGGCGTTGACGGCACGGGGGTAGAGTACGCGGCGCGAAAGTGTCGCAGGAACCTCGGGCGGGATCGGTTGTTGGTGTGGAAAGGAATTCCATACCAAGGAGACACCGATGACCGATCAATTGACGACGATCAACCCTGCAACCGGCGATGTGCTGGAACACTACGACCTGATGACCGACACGCAGCGCGACGATGCGATAGCCGCATGTCACGATGCGTTTCTGGAGTGGCGCCACAAGTCGTTCGAGGAACGCGGGGAAATCCTGAAGAAAATCGGCGAGGGCCTGCGCGAGAACGCGGATGCGTTGGCCGATCTGATGACGGCGGAAATGGGCAAGCTGGTCAGCCAGAGCCGTCAGGAAATCGACCTGTGTGCTTCTATCTGCGAGTGGACGGCGGACAACGGTGCCGAGGCGCTGGCGTCAGAGGACCGTGACCTGCCGGGGGGCGGACGCGGCAAGATCGTGCATTCGCCCATCGGTGTCATCTACGGCATCCAGCCGTGGAACTTTCCGGTCTATCAGGTCGTGCGCTATTCCATTGCCAATTTGATGGCTGGCAACGGCGTTCTGCTGAAACACGCCGCGAGCGTGACCGGTACGGGCGTGATGCTGGAAACCATTTATGCCGAGGCGGGTCTGCCGGAAAATCTGTTCACCGTTCTGAAGATCAGCCATGACCAGTCCGACGCCGTGATCGACAATGATCTGGTGCGCGGCGTGACACTGACGGGGAGCCCCGCTGCGGGCGAGATCGTCGGCGGAAAGGCCGGCAAGGCGCTGAAGAAATCCGTGCTCGAACTGGGGTCGAACGACGCCTATGTGGTGCTGGCGGATGCCGACCTGGACCAGGCCGTCAAGATGTGTGTACAGGGCCGTGTCTATAACAACGGCGAAACCTGCGTCGCAGCGAAGCGGTTTATCGTGGTAGATGCGATCTATGACAAGTTTCGGGATGCGTTCGTCGACGCGATGAAGGCGATCAAACATGGTGATCCGACCAAGGACGGTGTGGATATCGGCCCGATGGCGCGCGAAGACCTGCGCGATGATCTGCACGAACAGGTACAGCAGAGCGTCCAGAAGGGCGCGCGCATCGTGTGCGGTGGCGAAGTGCCGGAGGGGTCGGGATTCTTCTATCCCGCGACCGTTTTGGAAGATGTGGCACCGGGTCAGCCCGCGTATGACGATGAGCTGTTCGGTCCGGTGGCGGCGCTGATCCGCGCCAAGGATACCGACGACGCGATGCGGATCGCCAATGACAGCGAGTACGGTCTTGGCGGCGGTATTTTCTCCAAAGATGTTGAGAAGGCGACGCAGCTTGCCGCGGACCACTTTGATACCGGCATGGTGTTCATCAACGGCTTTGGTCTGGCACAACCGAACATGCCGTTCGGCGGTGTGAAACGGTCCGGGTACGGGCGCGAACACGGCGGTTTCGGGATGCGCGAGTTCGTCAACGTGAAGGCGATCAACATCGTCGGCTAAGCCGATCTGATTCTGGAGCAGCAGCGCGGCGGCGGGGGAAACCTTTGCCGCCGCTTGCATTGTGCGTATTATGCGTATGAAGTATACTCCTGCAAGATGCGGATAATAGAGGTCAAAGATGGGACGCGTGAAAGTGAATTTGACATTGGATGCGGATGTCGCGGAAACGGCGCGCACGCTGGGCCTGAACATGTCGCGCCTTGCCGAAGCGGCAATCCTTGAGGCGGCCAAGACCGAACGCAACCGCTTGTGGCGGTTGGAAAACCAGGCGGCGATCGCGGCCTACGGCGAAGAGGTGGACCGGGACGGTTTACCATTGGCACAGTACAGAAGCTTCTAGGCGCGGCATGGCGCAGTTTGACGTATACCGCCTGACCGGTGGGCAGCTTGTCGTGGATCTTCAGACGGATCTGATCGGGATCGACGCATCGCGTGTCGTAGCACCGCTGCGGGCGGCGGATCGGTATGCCGCGTTTCCCGGCCTGACGCCGGAAGTGGAGGTAGACGGCCAGATCTGGATCGTGCGGGTGATGGAGCTTGCGGCGGTGACCGGATCGGAATTGCGCGAGCGGGTGGGATCGCTGGACGCGCACCGGGACGCGCTGAAACGCGCGTTGGATATCCTCATCGACGGGGTTTAGCGTTCAGTCAGCAGGAAAGCATCGGGTTCGATACCGCGTTTTTCCGCACTGGCGCGCACGGCCTTTTGCAGGGTCTTGCTGCGGTCGAGCAGCCGGCGGAACCGTGTTTCATCCAGCACCAGCAGGGTCGAAGGCGCGATGGCACGGACCTCGGTGCGGCGGGCGCGTTTCATCAAAATGGCCATCTGGCCGAACATCTCGCCACCGCCCAGCCGCCACGTCTGCCCGGCGGTTTCCAGTTCGACCGCGCCGGAGGCGATGAAGAACACCTGCCTGGCCGGGCTGTCCTTGCTGATGACGGTGTCGCCCGCGTTGACGTATCGGGTCTGGAACACCCGCCCCAACCGCTTGAGACCGGCGGCGTCAAGATCGGCGAACAGGGGGAATTGGCGGGCGAGTTCGATCCGCTGGAGCGCGATGTCGAGACGCGGGCGCAGTTCGGCGGCGGCGCGCCGCGCATTCAGGTCCTCCATCAGCTTGGTATGAACCTCAGCGCCGATCAGGCCATCCTCGCGCATGGTGGCGTATTCGCGTTCTTCGAGCCGCAAAGCGGTGCGGCGGATGAAGCGGCGTTCGAGCTCTTCTGCGTAACCGGGGTATTGCAGCCGCATCCCTTCGAGTACCGTCTCTACCGTTTCAATCCGGCGCGACAGCAGATCGTGGAGCAGGTCCGCGACGCGGCGGCCGTGGATGCGGCGGATGCGCCCGTCGATGAACGCGCCCAGATCGCGCAGGACCAGCCGCTGCGATAGCAAAAGCTCGAACCGGTCGGCGGTCATACGGGCGAGCGGACCGGACAGGCGCAGGCGGCTGTGCAGCACCACGGCGGCGCGCAGGCCGCGCCCGTAGGCGACGCTGCGCCGGGCCGCGCGCTGGTAGCCGTTTCGCCCGTCCGACCGCGCGCCTTCGATCAGGCGGTCGGCGTCCGGTAGTACCTGTTCGGCCATGCGCGCCGAGATCGTCCGTTCGCGCACGCGGGCGAGGATCGTGTCACGCTCGTGTCCGGCCAGAGCGATCAGCCCCAGTGTGATCTTGTCGCGGTCGAGAATGTCGACGTTTTCCTCGGCTGATTTCACCGCCGCATCGAGCCTTTCGCCGAACCGTTTGGCCTCGGAGCGGACGATATCGTGGGTCAGGTCATAGTTTTCAGTGGTGCGCGCGACATCCTCGCGTACGGTTTGAAGGGCGACGGCGACGATCTGGCGCGAGAGGGCTTCGTCGAGCGGCGACAGGCGATCAAGCCCGAGCCAGCGGATGACCGAGCGCAGCGTGGTCCCCTGTACGACCAGCGTGAACAGCGTGAAACCCGTGGCGAGGATGCCGACGAGTCGCTTGACCTCGACCGGGACGCGGAAGCTTTCGGTGACGGCGAGCGCCAGCGCCAGCGTAACGGCTCCGCGCAGGCCTCCCCATAGGATCGCCACGCGGTAGGGTCGCTCGACCGCTGGCGACAAGCGCAGCGCGGTCAGCAGTGGCAGCAGACCGAACAGGATGATCACGCGGGCGGCGATGGCAGCCAGCACCACGACGGCGACGAGGGCTATGTCGCCGATGCGTACCTCTTCGAGCAGGCGCGGGATCAGCAGGGCGGCGAGGATGAAGATCAACGCGCCGGCCCAGTGGGCGAGGATGTCCCACAGCTCGCGCAGGTTGGTCCAGGCCTGCGGCGGAAGGCGGCCCGGACCTGTGAGGTTGAGGGTCAGACCGGCGGCGACCACTGCGATTACGCCGGAGGCACCGATGCTTTGTTCGGCAAGGATGTAGGCGAGGTAGGGCAGGGAGACGGAAATGGAGATTTGTGCCAGTTCGTAGCGCGCAAAGGCGGCCATCAGCCAGACAGCACAGCGCGCGGCGATCCAGCCGACAACCGCGCCGCCTGCGATCAGCAGCGGAAACCGCGCCAGCGCATCTCTGAGCGTGGGATCGGGGATGCCCAGCATCACGAACCCCATGAACAGGCCGAAAAGCGCAATGGCCGCCGCGTCGTTCAGCAGGCTTTCGCCCTCGATGATGCGGGCAAGGCGGCGGGGCGCGGAAATGGAGCGGAAGATCGACACCACGGCGGACGGATCGGTGGTGGACACGATGGCGCCTATCAGCAGACAGGCGGCCAGCGGCAGGGTGCTTGTCCAAGACAGGGCATATCCGACGGCAAGCGTCGCCACGACCACCGCGACGACGGCCAGAACGAGGATCGGCACCCAGTCGTCCAGCATACGGCGCAGGTTCATGCCGAGGGTGGCCTGAAACAGCAGCGTCGGCAGAAAGACGTACAGGAACACATTCGACCGGATCGGCAGGCCGAGGATCGCCTCGGCCACGGGGTTGAGCGCATCGGTCAGCTCGGTGCGCAGGAAAAACAACGCGCCCGCCGCGATCAAGATGCCCACGAGGGCCAAAATGACGCTGTAGGGCAGGCGCAACCGCGCGGCCAACGGCTCGGCCACGCCGATGACAAGAAACAGGGCCGCGATGACGGTCGTGATCAGAATGATGTCCATGTCGTCGGGATAGCATATCATCGGGCGGGCGCACCGGTAAAACGGGGCCGGGGCGCGATGCGCGTGAAAATATATGCAACAGGTCGGCGCGACGCCGGTGATAAGCACGGATCAGTTGCGGTTTATCAATTCGGCGGTCTGGTTTCGTGGTATCGCTGGTTTATCGTGGACACATCGAACAGCGTCCCATGGCAGGTGAGCGGCACGTGTACCAGTCATCCGCCGTCAGGGCGTGCGGAGATCCGTTGAGCAATGGAATACAAGGACTACTACAAGATACTGGGTGTCGAGCGGACTGCACCGCAGGACGAGATCAAGCGTGCCTACCGCAAACTTGTGCGCAAATACCATCCGGACGTGAACACCGGGCCGGACGCCGCAGAGGCGGAGCGGATGTTCAAGGATGTCGGCGAGGCCTACGAGGTGTTGCAGGACCCCGAAAAGCGCGCCGCCTACGATCAGTTGGGTGCCAACTGGAAAGAGGGACAGTCGTTCAATCCGCCGCCCGATTGGGACGAGGGTTTTGAATTTTCCGGCGGCGGCTATACCGAGGCCGATCCGAGCGGGTTCGGATCGTTCTTTGACGAATTGTTCGCGCGGCAGGGCAGGCAGCGCGGTGGACCGTCACCGCACATGCGGCAGGGCCATCAGTTCAGCGCGCCGGGGCAGGACCATCATGCCAAGATCGTCATCGACCTGCTCGAAGCCTATCAGGGCGGGACGCGTGATTTTACCTTGCGCGCGCCCGAGCTTGATCCCGACGGGCATGTTGTTTTGCGTGAACGTACCATCCGCGTCTCGATCCCGAAGGGTGTGACCGAAGGCCAGCATATCCGCCTGTCGGGCAAAGGCTCTGCCGGGATGGGCGGGGGCAAGCCGGGGGATCTCTACCTGGAGGTGGCGATCAGGGACGACCCGGCCTACCGCGTCGAGGGCAGGGATGTTTTCATGGATCTGCCCATCGCCCCGTGGGAAGCCGCACTGGGCGCACGGATCAGTGTGCCGACACCAAGCGGCACCGTGGAACTGACGATCCCGAAACATGCGCAGACGGGCAAGAAGCTGCGGCTGAAGGGGCGCGGCATACCGGGCAAGCGCGCGGGCGATCTGTTTGCGGTGCTCAAGATCGTCATCCCGCCGGTGGAAAGCGCGCGGGCCAAGGAGTTGTACGAAGAGATGGCGCGCGAGATGGATTTCGACCCTCGCGCCAGACTGGGAGCATGAACGATGGCTAAATCAACGGCGCTCGTGCCAGCGGGCGAGATCGTCAAACCGCTGAGCCTGTCGGACCTGTGCCGGGTGTGCGGGTCATCGGCGGACTGGTTGATCGAACTGGTCGAGGAAGGCATTCTGGAGCCTGTGGGCGAAAGCCGCACCGTCTGGCGGTTCGAAAGCACCAGCATCACCGTGGTACGCAAGGTGCAGCGGCTTCAGGCCGATCTGCGGCTTAATGTGCCGGGTGTGGCGCTGGTGCTGTCGCTTGTCCAGGAAAACGCGGCGTTGAAGCGGCGGGTGCGGCTTTTGGAAAACGACCCCCGCTACGCGATCTGGATGTCGGGGCCGGAGGGCTGACGACATGTCGAGACGGATACCAAACCCAACCGAGGCATGAAATGACCCAAGAGAAAGCAACATTCATCAACGTCCCCGAGGCCGTCGGCGTATTCGACAGTTTCGAGGACCTTCAGACCGCGATCTATGATCTGCGCATGTCCGGATTCAGCCGTGCGGACATCAGCCTGCTGGGCGACAGAGAAGCGATGAAAGAAAAGCTTGGCTCTGCCTATTGGCAGGCCAAAGATCTGGAAGACAACCCGGATGCGCCGCGCGCGGCCTTTGTCTCGGAAGAGGCGATGGGCGAGTTGGAGGGCGCTATCGCGGGTGGCTTTTTCTTTTTGGGATCCTATATCGCGATGGCGGCGATGCTGACCCCGGCGGCGACATTGGCCGCGTCGATTGCGGCGATCGCGATCGGGGGTGGTCCGGCCGGTATTCTGGGTGCGCTGCTGGCGCGCCGCGTGGACCGGCACCACAAGGATTACTACGCCGACCAGATCGCGCAGGGTGGTATCCTGCTGTGGGTGAGGACCTCCGATGCCGACAAGGAAGCGTTCGCCGTGAAGATCCTGAAAGGCCATTCGGGGCGCGATGTGCATGTACATCCGTGGAGCGAATGAGACGGGCGGGTAAATGACAGATTTAGAAGACAGATGAAAGGAAAGCCGATGGCACAGAAGACCGAAACGCTTAGCAACCTGCAAACAGCGGTGGCGATGGAACTGGCGGCAGTGAACCAATACCTGCTGCACATCCTGACGGCGGACAGTTGGGGGCTGGACAAGCTGGCGACCAAGATGCGGGCCGAAATGCTCGAAGAGCTTGGCCACGCCGAGCAATACGCCGAACGTATCGTGTTTCTGGGTGGCACTCCGGAGTTGAAGGCGGCCAAGGTGCCGCAGGCGGCCGGGTCTCTCAAGAAGATGTTCGAGGCGGATCTGGCGGATGAGAGAGAGGCGATTGAATTTTACACAACTGCCGCACGCACGGCGGACGAAGCGCGCGACATCGGCACTCGCGATCTGTTCGAACGCACGGCGCTGGACGAAGAGGGCCATATGTCGTGGCTGGAGTTGCAGCTGTCCTTGCTCGACCGGATGGGCGAGCCCGCATTCATCTCGATGCAGATCGACCAGTCGTCCGGCGGATAGACGCGCAGGGCACGATTGGCGCGGGTGCTGTTGCAAGCGCAGGCAAAGGAGACTGTCGGAGAATGGACAAGGCCGGTGAGATCGTCGCGCGAATCCGCGCTTTGGAAGAAGAGCTGGAGCAGGAGTTCGAGCGGCGGCGCGAGAAGCTGCGCTTTCGGATCAAGGACCGCAGGATCGAGTTCGAACGCGAGGCGCAGGCGCAGCACCGGGCGCTGAAACAGAAGCTGTCGTCGTACCTTGCCGGTGCGCGGCTTTCGGTGGTTCTGACGGCGCCGGTGATCTATTCGATCATCGTGCCGTTTGTTCTGCTCGATCTGTTCGTGTCGGTTTATCAGGCGGTCTGCTTTCCGGCCTACGGCATCGAAAAGGTCAGGCGGTCGGATTTCATCACCTTTGACCGCAGGCATCTGTCGTATCTCAACGGGCTGGAAAAGCTCAACTGCATGTATTGCGCCTATGGCAACGGGTTGCTGGGGTATGCGGCCGAGATTGCGGCGCGGACGGAAAAGCGATGGTGTCCGATCAAACACGCAAAGCGCATGGCGGGCGTGCATCGTCACTATGCCGATTTTCTGGAATACGGGGATGCCGTCGGATACCGCGCGCATCAATCGTCGTCTGGGGGTACACCAAACCCGTGATTTGCGGTGGATCAGCGCACGAGCGCGCGGCATGCACGGGCGACGACCGCCTCTTCGTTGGTTGGGACGACCAGAACCTTCACCCGTGAGGATGCCGCGCTGATCACTGTCGCGGCTTGGTCGTTCGCGACATCGTCCAGCGAAACGCCCAGCCAATCGAGCCATCCGCAGATTTTCGTGCGCACCAGCGCGGAGTTCTCACCGATCCCGGCGGTAAAGACCAGCGCGTCCAATCCGCCGATCGACGGCACCAGCCCGGCAAGCCCGCAAGCGGCGCGGTAGCAGAACATGTCGATCGCATCGCGGGCGGAGGCGGTATCGGTGTTTTGCAAAACGTACATGTCGTTGCTCGTGCCGGACACGCCCAGCAGGCCGGACCGGGTGTAGAGCAGGGTTTCGATCTCGTCCGCGCGCATCCCTTCGTGCTGGATCAGGTGCAGGATGACACCGGGATCCAGGGTGCCGCAGCGGCTGCCCATCATCAGGCCGTCCAGCGCGGTGAAGCCCATTGTGGTCGCCACGCTTTTACGGGCGTGCAGGGCGCACATGCTGGATCCGTTGCCAAGATGGGCAACGACAACACGGCCATCGGCGCCGTCTTGCAGATGTTCGGGCAGGGTGCTTGCGATATAATCGTAGGACAGCCCGTGAAAGCCGTAGCGAATGATGCCTTGGTCGGTCAGCGTGCGGGGCAGGGCGAACTGTTGCGCCAGATGGCTCTGCGTGCGGTGAAAGCTGGTGTCGAAACAGGCGATCTGCGGCACGTCGGGTTCGCGCTGTGCAACCGCGCGGATGGCGGCAAGATTGTGATGCTGGTGCAGCGGGGCGAGGGGGGCGAGGTCCTGAAGCTGTGCCAGCACGGGGGGCGTGATGCGGGTGGGCTCGGGGAAATGCTGTCCGCCGTGCACCACGCGATGTCCGACCGCCAGAAGCGGGCGGCCCGCGTGCTGCGCCGCGAGCCACGGCAGCAGCCGCGCGATCACCTCCGCATGGTCGCTGGCGCCGTCCAGTGCGACGCCGGTGTCGATTTTTGCGCCATCCGCCCCACGCGCGGTAAAGGCAGGGGTTCCGCCAACTCCCGCGACGGTGCCCTTGAGCAGGGGATCCGCCGATGACGCGGCGCTGTCGAACAGTGCGAATTTCAGGCTCGACGATCCGGCATTGAGCGTGAGGTAGACGCCGTTCATGTCCGATGTCCGCCGGTGTGGTGGTGGACATAGAGCTGTGCCATCGCCGCAGATGCGAGGCGTGACATGACGCCGTCGGCCCTGCTGGTCAGCACGATCGGAATACGCGCGCCCAGAACCAGGCCTGCCGCATCGGCCCCGGCCAGATAAATCAGTTGTTTGGCCACCATGTTGCCGGCATCCAGATCGGGTACGATCAGGATATCGGCCTGGCCCGCCACCTGCGATTCGATCCCCTTGGTTTGCGCCGCCGCCATGGACACGGCGTTGTCGATGGCCAGCGGCCCGTCGAGAACGCCGCCGGTGATCTGGCCGCGCATCGCCATCTTGCACAGGGCGGCGGCGTCGATTGTCGAGGGGATGTCGGGCGTGACCGTTTCGACCGCCGACAGGATCGCGACCTTGGGTATAGTGATGCCGAGCGCGTGGGCGAGCTCGATCGCGTTCTGCACGATATCGCGTTTGGTCGGCAGGTCGGGAAAGATGTTGATCGCGGCGTCGCTGATCAGCAGCGGTTTGGGATAGTTCGGCACGTCCAGCACGAAGACATGGCTCATCCGGCGTTCGGTGCGCAGACCGGTGTCGCGGTTTACGACCGGGTTGAGCAACTCGTCGGTATGAATCTTGCCTTTCATCAACATGTGGACGTCACCGGCGCGGCCAAGTGCGACCGCACGTTCGGCGGCGGCATGGCTGTGGGGCACATCGACGACCTCAACGCCCGACAGGTCGCGCCCGATCTCGGTGGCGACGGCGTCGATCCTGGCCCTTGGTCCGATCAGGACCGGCACGATCAGCCCGCGCGCGCCCGCTTCCAATGCACCTTCGAGCGAGAGGGCATCGCAGGGGTGCACGACCGCCGTGCGCACCGGATCAAGCGCCGCCGTCGCATCGATCAGCTCGTTGAACCGTGCGCCCCGTTCGTGCAGGTGCACTTCGGGAAGGGCCACGCGGGGGCGGCGTACCTTGACCGTCGGTGCGATAACGGTTGCCTGCCCTTCGATCACCGTCTCGCCGGTCTGGTTCAGGCACAGGCAGTCGAGCGCGACATGATGCTGCGCATCGTCCTTTGCTGTCACGGTGACACGGATCGTCACGGTGTCGTTCAGTCCGACGGGGTGGCGAAAGTTCAGGTTCTGATTGAGGTAGATGGTACCCGGACCGGGAAGTTCGGTGCCCAGCACGGCAGATATCAAGGCACCGCCCCACATGCCGTGGGCGATGACCTTGTGGAACATGTCCGAACGGGCATAGGCGGAATCGACGTGCGCGGGGTTCACATCGCCCGACATGACCGCGAACATCTCGATATCTTCGGGCTTCAGTGTGCGCGTCAGCTCTGCCGTCTCGCCGATCTCGATTTCTTCGTAGGTTCTGTTTTCGATGAATTGCATCTGTGTCTGCCTTTGGGTTCGGGGTCTTGCGGAGTCCTGCGTGTGTCGAAGCGCGCGATGCGCACCCGGTGTTTCTATCAGATCAATCGCGCGGCGCACAGCCGCCTGACCGGAGCACGCGGGCACCCCTGCGATCAGGTTTTCGCCTGACTAGCGGCCAACGGTGGCCGGTGATTGACCTACGTCAATGCGGGCGCTGCGGCGCGGTGTCATTCAGTGCGCAGGCCACGCGCCCCAAGGGTGGGCACGCGGACGCAACTTGATCAGCAGGAGACAGTCAGATGCCGTCAGATACAGCCGCGTCCGGCACATTGGGGGTCCATTCAGAAACCGGCAGGTTGCGGCAGGTCATCGTGTGCCGGCCCGGTCTGGCGCACAGGCGGCTGACCCCGGCCAACTGCCAGTCGCTGTTGTTCGACGATGTGTTCTGGGTCAAGCAGGCACAGAAGGATCACGCGGCTTTCGTGGCCGCGATGCGCGGCGAGGGCGTCGAGGTTCTGGACGTCAATACGCTGTTGGCCGAGACGGTGGACATTCCCGAAGGGCGCGCGTGGATCCTTGATCACAGGTTGGGACCGGACCAGATCGGTGTCGGGATGGGCGCGGAGTTGCGCGCGTGGCTGGATGTGTTACCCGGTGCGCAGCTGGCGGAATTTCTGCTGGGCGGGCTGGCAGTGGATGATCTGCCGTTCGTGCCTTCGGGGCTGTTCGGCAGCTATCTGGGCGCGCATGGGTTTATCCTGCCGCCGCTGCCGAACGCCCTGTTCACCCGCGACAATTCGGCGTGGATCTTTGGCGGCGTGTCCGTCAATCCGATGTACTGGCCCGCCCGCAGGCCGGAGACGCTCTTGAACGCAGCGATCTACAGGTTTCATCCGAAATTCGCTGGGAAGACGACGGTGCACTGGGGTGATCCCACAACCGACCACGGTCTGGCGACGGTCGAGGGGGGCGATATCATGCCTGTGGGTGACGGTACGGTGCTGGTCGGCATGGGCGAGCGGTCTTCGCCGCAGGGCGTCGGGCAATTGGCCGAGGCGCTGTTCGATACCGGTGCGGCGCAGCGGGTTCTGGCATTTGCGATGCCGAAATCGCGCGCGGCGATGCATCTGGACACGGTGTTCACGCTGTGCGGCGGAGACGTTGTGACGACCTTCAAGGAGGTCGCGGACGCGCTGGTGTGCTACGACATTCGCCCCGGCGAGGGCGCGGAGCCTTTGCAATACCGACACGATCCGCGCCCGATCTTCGACATCGTGGCGGAAGTGCTGGGATACAAGTCCCTCCAGATTGTGCCCACGGGTGGTGAGACCGCCGAAGAGCGCGCGCGCGAGCAATGGAACGACGGCAACAACGTGCTCGCCCTGCGGCCCGGTTTGGTGATCGGCTACGACCGCAACGATGACACCAACGCCGCGCTGAAGGCGGCAGGCATCGAGGTGCTGGCGATTCCCGGGGCCGAGTTGGGCCGGGGACGCGGCGGCGGTCATTGCATGAGCTGTCCCACCATGCGCGACCCGGTCTGAGGGCAGATGCATGTTTCACAGTAGTGGTCTGACAGATGCCGTGAAAGGGGAGGTCTGATATGTTGGTGGTTGCAGCCGTCGGTGGCAATGCCCTGTTGCAGCGCGCAGAGCCGCTGACCGCGCAGGCGCAGCGCGCCAATGTGAAAACCGCGGCGGCGGCGCTGGCCCGCGTGGTGCGCGTGGGGCACCGTTTGATCGTGACCCACGGCAACGGACCGCAGGTCGGTCTGCTGGCGTTGCAGGGTGCGGCGTACAGGCCCGATGAGACCTTTCCGCTGGATGTGCTGGGGGCCGAGACCGAGGGCATGATCGGCTATCTGATCGAGCAGGAGCTGGAGAACGCGCTGGGGCACGACCATGCCGTCGCCACGCTGCTGACGCAGGTTGTCGTGGACGCGCAGGACCCTGCGTTCGGCAATCCGACCAAGTTCGTCGGGCCGGTCTATAGTCAGGAGGACGCGCAGGCGCGCGCCGCAGCGGCGGGGTGGAGCATTGCGCGGGACGGTGCGGACTGGCGGCGCGTTGTGCCGTCGCCGCGCCCGATTGAAATTCCCGATCTGCGGGTGGTGCGGATGTTGCTGGATCAGGGAGTGATCGTGATTTGCGCGGGCGGCGGAGGCATCCCCGTGGTGCGCCGCGCCGATGACAGTATCGTGGGCATCGAGGCGGTGATCGACAAGGACGCGGCAAGCGCGCTTCTGGCCGCGGATATCGGTGCGGATGCGCTGTTGCTGCTGACGGATGTCGATGCGGTCTACGACGGGTTCGGCACCGATGCAGCCACACCGTTGCGGATGCTCACCTCGGAGGAGGGGCGCAAGCTGGACCTGCCGGACGGATCCATGGGACCAAAGCTGACGGCAGCCTGTGATTTCGTGGACCGGGGCGGTATCGCGGGGATTGGGCGGCTGGCCGATGCGCTTGAAATCCTTGATGGTACGGCGGGCACTCATGTCTCGAACAAGCCGTTCGAAGACCGATGACCGCCGCGCCGCTTGCAGACACCGCGCAGGCGACCGACGGGCGCATCGCCGCCATTCGGGGGGGTGTTGTCGATGTCGTGTTCGAGGGGCCGGTGCCGCGTATCCACGATCTGCTCTATGCGGGCGAGGTCGCGATGGAAGTGGCGGGGCTGATCGGGCACGGCATGGTGCGGGCGATGGCGATGGCGCCGGTGCGTGGTCTGGGCCTTGGCATGACAGTCAGGGCGACCGGCGGGCCGATCCGGGTGCCGGTGGGTGAAGGTGTTCTGGGCCGGATGCTCGACGCCTTCGGTGCGCCGATAGATGGGCGGCCTGCCCCCGTGGCGCGCGCGCATCGCGCGATCCACCGCGCGCCGCCGAAGCTGGAAGAACGTGTCCTGCATTCGCAGGTCCTCGAAACGGGGATCAAGGCGATCGACCTGCTGTCGCCGATCGAGAGGGGCGGCAAGACCGGCCTGTTCGGCGGCGCGGGCGTCGGCAAGACGGTTCTGATCACCGAGCTGATCAACAACACGGTGCAACACCACAAGGGCGTTAGCCTGTTCTGCGGCATCGGCGAGCGGTCGCGCGAGGCCGAAGAGCTGTACCGCGAGATGGGCGAGGCCGGGGTGCGCGAAAAGACCGTGATGCTGTTTGCGCAAATGAACGAGGCGCCAGGCCTGCGATTCCTCGTGGGCAAGTCCGCGCTGACGATGGCCGAGTATTTCCGCGATGACAAAGGGCAGGACGTGCTTTTGCTGATCGACAACATCTTTCGCTTTGTTCAGGCGGGATCGGAGGTGTCTGGGCTGATGGGGCGGATGCCTTCGCGCGTCGGATACCAGCCGACGCTGGCCACCGAACTGGCCGGACTGGAGGAGCGCATCACCTCGACCAAGCGCGGCGCGATCACGTCGATCCAGGCGGTTTACGTGCCAGCGGACGATTTCACCGATCCGGCGGCGGCGCATATCTTTTCGCATCTGTCGGCGTCGGTGGTGCTGTCGCGCAAACGCGCCAGCGAGGGGCTGTATCCGGCGGTGGATCCGCTGGCATCGGCTTCGGTCATGCTGACGCCTGCAATCGTCGGGCAGCGGCACTATGACATTGCGCGCGCGGTGCGCCGGACGTTGGCCGAATACGAGGAATTGCGCGACATCATTGCGATGCTGGGTCTTGAAGAACTGTCATCGGCGGACCGCGCCACCGTCGAGCGCGCGAGGCGGCTTGAACGATTTCTGACACAGCCGTTTTTCACGACCGGATCGTTCAGTGGCGTCGAAGGGCGGTTGGTGCCGGTCGAGGACACGTTGCGAGGCTGCGAGACGATATTGGCGCAGACCGAATTCGATCTGTCGGAAAGCGCCTACTACATGATCGGCGGTCTCGACGATCTGGAGGCAACGCCATGAGCATGGCGACCGACATGGATGTGACGCTGCGCCTGCCTACGCGCACCTTGTTCGAAGGCACCGCGACGCGGCTGACGGGCGTGGCCCCGAACGGCGCGTTCGGAATTTTGCCCAACCACATCGATTTCGTAACCGCCCTTGTGCCGTCGGTGCTGACCGTCGGGCGGGCCGACGGGACCGAAGAGATCTTTGGCCTCGACGAGGGGCTGCTGGTGAAAAAGGGGCGCGATGTGACCGTCGCGACGCTGCGCGGGGTGCGGGGGGAGGACCTTGGTACGTTGCGCGACACGGTCGAGGCGAGCTTTGTCCGCATGGACGAGGAGGAACGACAGGCGCGGTCCGCGCTGTCGCGGCTGGAGGCGGATATGGTGCGCCGCTTTGCAGAACTGAAAAGGCCGCAGGGATGACACCGAAACCCGACAGATCCACCGAAGAAATCGCGCGGCAGGCCCGCCGCATGAAGGCGCGCCGCGATGATCCGGGACCAAGTCCGCTGCGCGGCATCGGCACTTTCGGGATGATCGGTTGGTCCATCGCGGTGCCCACGGTGGGCGGCGCGTTTCTGGGTCTTTGGCTGGACCGGGTGGCACCGCAGGGGTTTTCATGGACAATCGCGCTGATCCTCGGGGGCGTCGTTCTGGGCGCTTTCATTGCAGCGGCATGGGTCGGCAGAGAAGGAGGTGACAAATGACAGAGGTTGACTGGGCGGCGGTTGCGGGCGGTCTGGCGATTGGTGCCGTGCTCAGCGTCCTGTTCTTTGCCGGGCTGAAGGTTGGCATGCGGCTCGCCCTGCGCACGCGCACGCCGGTCGGTTTTCTGGCGCTAAGCGCCGCGTTGCGCATTGCGGTATTGCTCGCAGCGGGGTGGGGCGTGGTGCAGCAGGGCGGCGTCTGGGCGTTCGCGGGCTTTGCGCTTGCGTTTCTCGTGGTGCGAATGGGCGCGATCACATTGGTCCGTGCCGGTGACGCTCCATGACCCTCACCCCCGATCAAATCATCATGTTCGAGCTTGCGGGCGTCGCGATCAACGCGACGGTTTTCTATACCTGGATCGTGATGGCGTTGCTGACGGTGGCTTCAATGCTGATCACGCGCAGGCTGCGCCCGGATGTGCCGCCCAACCGCTGGCGCACGACGCTGGAGGTGATCGTGCAGGGCATCCAGAGCCAGATCGCAGAGATCGCACCCGGGCCGTCGCGCCATCTGCTGTATTTCGCGGGGACGCTATTTCTGTTCGTTGCCGTGTCGAACCTGCTGCTGGTCGTGCCGGGGTTCGAGCCGCCGACATCGTCGCTGTCGACCACCACGGCGCTGGCGCTGTCGGTTCTGATCGCTGTGCCGATGTTCGGCGTGTCGAACCGGGGCATCGGCGGATACCTCAAGACCTATGTGCAGCCGTCGGTCGTCATGCTTCCGTTCAACATCATCTCGGAGTTTTCGCGCGGCGTCTCTCTGGCCATCCGCCTTTACGGCAACATCATGAGCGGGGCGGTGATCGCCGCGATCCTGCTTAGCGTCGCGCCGTTCTTCTTTCCGGTGGTGATGGACGTGTTGGGCCTGCTGACCGGCATGATCCAGGCCTATATCTTCGCGATCCTCGCGACGGTCTATATTTCCAGCGCGACCGCACCGCCGCCCCCTTCCCATTCCGAAAAGGACAATCCATGACAGACCTTGGACTTATCGCCGGCATCTCGATCTTTACCGCCGGGCTGACCGTTTCCATCGGCGCCATCGGTCCCGCGCTTGGCGAGGGGCGCGCGGCATCGACTGCGTTGAACTCCATCGCGCAGCAGCCCGATGCGGCACCGACCATTTCGCGCACCCTGTTCGTGAGCCTTGCAATGATCGAATCCACGGCGATCTATTGCTTTGTCGTTGCGATGATCCTGATCTTTGCCAATCCGTTCTGGATTGCCGCGCTGGAAGCGGCGCAGGGCGCAGGGAACTGACCCGTGTCCATCGACTGGATCACTGTCGCGGCACAGATCGCCAATTTTCTGGTGCTCGTGTGGCTGCTCAAGCGGTTCCTGTACCGGCCCATTCTTGACGGGATCGACGCCCGCGAGGCGGAAATCACCGCCCGCATGCGCGAGGCGGAGACGGTGAAGGAAGCGGCGAAGGCGCGCGAAGAGGCCTATGAGGAAAAGTTGCGGGCGCTGAACGTGGCGCAGGCGGATATGATGGAGACGGTGCGCCGTAAGGCCGAGGAACAGCGCGACACCCTGCTGGCGGACGCCCGCGCGGCGATGGAGCAGGAGCAGGCCGGCTGGCAGGCGCAGCTGGCGGCGGAAGCGAAAAAATATGCTGCGAGATTGCAGGACATCGGGGCCGATGCGCTGTTGTCGCTCACGCGCAAGGCGCTGACGGATCTGGCGGACGACACGTTCGAGGAACGGGTGGCACGGCACCTGATCGCAAGGATCGAGACAGTGGCGGCTGATTTGCGCACCGCTGCGGGACAGGCGACGGAGGCCGTGATTTCAAGCCGCGCGCCGCTTGGTTCGGATGTGCGCGAAACGCTGCGTAGCGCAATCGCGGCGGCGTTTACCGGTGTGACCGTCGAATTTGAAACGGATGCGGATCAGTCGCCCGGTCTGGTGATGCGCATGGGCGGGGCGCAGCTGGCCTGGACGGTCGAGTCCTACGTCGACGGGCTGGACGCGTCGATCACCGCGCGGCTGGCCGGTGGTGGCGATCTGGAACCTGCTTCGCATGGACAATGATATCAGGATACTGCGGCCGCATCCCGAGACGCTTGTCCGGGCGCTGCTGGACAGTCCCGCACCGCCGCCCCGCATCAGCGAGGTCGGGCAGGTGGCCGAGGTGGCCGACGGGATTGCCGTCGTGACGGGATTGGCGCGCGCGCTTTCGGATGAGCTTTTGCAGTTTGCCTGTGGCGTGCAGGGCATCGTGTTGGATCTGGAACCGGGGCGGCTGGGCGTCGTGCTGCTGGGGCCGTCGGCGGATATCGTCGTGGGGGAACGGGTGATGCGGACGCACAGGGTGGTGAGTACGCAGGTCGGCGCAGGGTTGCTGGGCCGGGTGGTGGATGCCCTGGGACATCCGCAGGACGACGGCGGGCCGATCAAGGCGGATGCGCGGCACCCCGTAGAGGCGCAAGCGCCCGATATCCTTGACCGCAAGGCCATCACCCGCCCGCTGGCGACGGGGATCAAGGCGATAGATGCGGCGGTCCCCATCGGGTTGGGACAGCGGCAACTGGTGATCGGGGACCGGCAGACCGGCAAGACCTCGGTCGCGGTGGATGCGATCCTGAACCAGAAGGACACCGATGTCATCTGTATCTACTGCGCCATAGGGCAGCGCGGCGATGCGGTGGCCAAGGTCATTGGCGCGGTGCGCGACGGTGGGATGATGGGGCGCACGGTGATCGTGGCGGCGGGCGACGAGGGGGCGGCGGGGCTTGCCTATATTGCGCCCTACGCCGCGATGACGATGGCCGAGCAGTTTGCAGCGCAGGGCCGCGATGTTCTGGTGGTGCTGGACGATATGACGCACCACGCCCGGTCGTATCGGGAACTGTCGCTGCTGCTGCGCCGACCGCCGGGGCGCGAGGCGTTTCCAGGCGATATCTTCTACATTCACGCACGGCTTCTTGAACGTGCGGGCCAGTTCGCCCCGTCGATCGGCGGCGGGTCCATCACCGTCCTGCCGGTCGTCGAGACGCAGGCGGAAAACCTGTCGGCCTATATCCCGACCAACCTCATTTCGATCACCGACGGACAGATCTATCTGTCGCCGCGTCTGGTCCGCAAGAACCAGTTTCCGGCGGTGGATCTAGGAGTGTCGGTCAGCCGGGTGGGGGGCAAGGCGCAAAGCCGCGCGTTCCGGTCGGTGGCGGGAAACCTGCGCGTGACCCTTTCGCAGTTCGAAGAGCTGGAGGATTTCGCGCGGTTCGGCACCCGGCTTGACGATGCGACGCGCGCGCGGTTGAAACGCGGCGCGGCGGTGCGGTTGTCGCTGCGGCAGGCCGAACGCGATCCGATCCCGGCGGTCGAACAGCTTGCCGTTCTGATCGCGGCGATGGATGGACAGTTCGACGGGCTGGACGAGGCCCGCATGCAGTCAGCGATGCATGCGGTCCGTCAGGCCGCCGCGCGCGACCTTGACGATATCGCCGGGCAGATCGCGCAGAATGTGCCCTTTGACGATGCCGCGCGGGCGCGGATGGCGGCACTTGGCGCGCTGGCGCTGGAAAATCTGGAAAAGTCGCATGACCCAGACCCTTGAGGCGCTGGCCCGGCGCACGACCAGCATGACGGGCATCCGCAGTGTGGTGCACACGATGAAAACACTGTCAGTCATTAACGCCGCCCCCTATGAACACGCCGCCCGCGCCATCGAGGCGTATCACGCGACAGTTCTGGAGGGGCTGCACGCATTTCTTTCGCAAACGGGGCCGGTGCACGCCGCGCGCGGTGCAGCGGCGGCGCGGGTTATGGTCGTCTTCGGTTCTGATCACGGGTTGTGCGGCAACTACAACGAAGCCCTGGCCCACCATGTTGCGCGCACCATCGGCAGCGCGCCGGGTCGCGTGCAGACTGTCCTGTGCATCGGCGCGCGGATGGCGGATGCCCTTGCTGATCAAGGGATCGACGTCGAAAAGGCACTTTTTCCTCCGGCGTCCGTCGATGGCATCGGGCGGCTCGCCAATCTGCTGACCCGGCGGCTCGATGATCTGCGCACGCGTCATCTTCCGCGCGAGGTTGCCGTGTCGCTGGCGTATTTCGCGCGCAGCGAGGGCGGAATGCGGGCACCCGTCGTCGCGCCGTTACTGCCGCTTGACCCCGGGTTGGTGCAGGAGCTGCAAAGCACACCGTGGGTTTCGCGCAGCCTGCCGCATTATACCATGGAATCGGGGGATTTGTTTGTGGCGCTGATCCGCGGACATCTGTTTGCAAGCCTGTTCAGGGCTGCGGCCGAAGCCCTTGTCACCGAGAACGCCGCGCGGCTTGCGTTAATGCAACAGGCCGAGCAATCCGTGGATGACCGGCTGGATGCGTTGATGTCGGAAACGCGCACGGTGCGGCAGGATGAGATCACGACCGAGCTTTTGGATGTAATTATCGGCTTCGAGGCGTTAAAAGGGCGGAAAACGTCGGGGTGACGGCACGGGAAAGCCGCTTCACTGTCGGTTCGCCAAAGAGGGAAAATGTAAGCGATACTTGAAGTGCGGCTCCGGTAGCCGCAAAGGGCAGGGGCTTGGGCGCTGCCAGATTCAATAGAAAAGGCGACACCCTCGGGGTGCCGCCCTTGTTGATCATCGACATGCGAAGAAAATCAGCTGTCGCTGCCGGTTTCTTCTTCCTCATCCATTTCGACTTCGGGGCCGACCGATACAAGATAAGCCCAGACGTTCTTGGCTTCTTCATCGTCACGCAGTTTGAACGACATTTTCGAGCGTGCGCGCGTGTCGTCATTGTATTCGGCCAGAAAACCTTTGGGATCGGCGACATAGCCTGCGAATTCTTCTTCGTTCCACTCAAGGCCGTTCTCGCCAGCTTCAACGAGCGAATCGCCATAGCGGAAGTCTTCGACAGAGCCGGCCGTGCGGTTGTAGATTCCGTAAAGATTCGGACCGGTGCGACCGCCCTTGACGATCGTTTCGCCGTCGGCGTCGGTGATGACGTGGCACGCCTTGCACTTGTTGAACACTTTTTCGCCTGCTTGCGCATCGCCGCTCGCGTGTTCGTCTGCGAAGGCTGGTGCGGCGGCGAGCGCCATGCCGAGTGCTGTTGCTGCGAATAGTCTCATAATATTCTCCTCTTCTTGCGCCTTAGTTAGAGCGCGACGGCACAAGGTAAAGCCCGCCTCGAAACAATGTCCACAGCGAAATTGACGCACCCGGTCGTTTCGGTTTCGGCGGTGCGGCGACAGCGCGCCGCACTGATCTGAACATGTTACGGTCCATTTTTTCCATGCCTGTTCGAACCCGTTGCCGCTCCTTATCGTCAGGCAACCATGTCATTGCCTGCGGTCCCTCCCGGCGTGCCGTGTTACGCTCTTGACGTTCAAAGGTTGACGTATTGGGTGCAAATGAACAAAAAATTGATTAGCACACGGCCCTTGGCGGATTTGTAAATCGGGGTTAAGAACTTGGCACATTTGACAGTACTCGTTTCGGAGACACGGACCTTACTCTGCGTGACGGACATATGAAGACAGAAACAAAGATACCCGCCTGGGTCGGTGATACCCTGCAACCGGTCGAAAAGCTTGATACCCATCTGCGCGGATTGCGACACAAGGCCGTTTCGGTGTTTGTCCTGGCGGACGGTGCGCTGCTGCTCCAGCAACGTGCGCTGTGCAAATATCATACGCCTGGCCTATGGGCGAATACTTGCTGCACCCATCCCGAGTGGGATGAGCCGGACATGATCTGCGCCACGCGGCGTCTGGACGAAGAACTGGGTATTCGTGGCATTACCGCAGAACATCGCGGTCAGGTCGAATACCGTGCCGACGTCGGCGACGGGATGACCGAACACGAACTGGTCGAAGTATTTGTCGTGGAGGCACAGAGGGACCTGCATGTGCAACTCAATCCCGACGAGGTAATGGACACGCGATGGGTCACGCCTGCGCAATTGCGGGAGGAGATTGCGCAGACGCCGCAGATCTTTACGCCGTGGTTGCGCATCTACATGGCCGAGCACAGCGCGCTGATATTCGGCTAAGGCACGTTGCGGGCGTTCACGCAGTACCGCATCGAACCCGTTGGATTGTGCGCGCCCGAAACCCCGCCCTCCTTGCGCAGAAATCCGGTACTGTCCTTTTTGTCACGACCTTCTTGGTTGAACTATACCTTACCGTTGTCATGCGGCCAGATGAACCCTCTGTCCGCAGCCGTGCCTATCGCGATGACCTGCATAAGGATGAACACGCCCCACGCGACCGACAAGCGAAGGTGGTTACAGATCAGCCGGACATTGCGACCTGTACCATCCAATGCGATCTACGCGATCTTCGGGCGAAACAGGGCCGCCGCCGCGGGATCGGGGCCGCGCGTTCCCGACACTCGTTATTACATTCTGCGAGGCCAGTCTGATTTGAAGCGGGCAGGGGGCCAGCCCCCATCGCTGCCCTGCCGGGCAGCGATTCCCCCGGGATATTTTCGGCCAAAAGAAATAGGCGGGTCAGCCGGTGCGGACGGTGTCGATCATCAGTTGCACATTTTCGGGGTCGGCGTCCGGCGTGATGCCGTGGCCGAGATTGAAAATATGCGGGCCTTTGGAGAAAGCATCTACGATACGGCGGGTTTCGGACACCAGGGCATCACCACCGGTGACCATATGCGAGGATTTCAGATTGCCCTGAACGCAGCCATCGGGTTGGACGTGGGCGGCGGCCCATTCGGCGGTAACGCCATCGTCAACGGCGATGCAATCGGCGCCGATGGCCCTGTGTGCGCCCTGATACCTTTCGCCCGCACCGCGCGGGAAGGCGATGACGGGGATGCCGGGATGTTTTTCTTTGAGCGCGGCAGTGATGCGTTGCATCGGTTTGATCGCGTAGTCGGTGAAATCATCGCCTTGAAGGGAACCGGCCCAGCTGTCGAAAATCTTGACCACTTCGGCGCCCGCGTCGATTTGCGCGGACATGTAATGGATCGTGGCCTCGGTGATCCGGTCCATGAGCGCGTCGAACACGGCGCGGTTTTCGGATTTGAGCGCGTGGGCGGGGCCCTGATCTGGGGTGCCCCGTCCGGCGATCATGTAGGTTGCGACGGTCCAGGGCGCACCGGCGAAACCGATGAGCGTGGTTTGGGACGGCAATTCGCGCGACACGATCCTGACCGTCTCGTAGATCGGCGACAGATGGTCGTGGATCGCGTCGGGCGGCAGAAGCTTGTCGAATTCGGCGCGGGTGGTGATGGTGGAGAGGCGCGGGCCCTCGCCAGTGACGAACCATAGATCCGCACCAAGCGCCTGCGGCACCAGCAGAATATCGGCGAACAGGATCGCAGCATCGAAACCGTAGCGCCGGATCGGTTGCAGGGTGACTTCGGCAGCCAGATCGGGGTTGTAGCACAGTTTCAGAAAATCGCCCGCCTGTGCGCGGGTGGCGCGGTATTCGGGCAGATAGCGTCCCGCCTGACGCATCATCCATATCGGTGGTGTGGGCAGTGTTTCACCGGCCAATGCGCGGAGAATGGTTTTCTGGGCGGTCATGAGATTTCTCTTCGTTGCAAATTGCGTCGGCGTACCATGCACCGCCCGCAGGGGCCGATACAAGAGTTGTCAGGCCAGGTTTACGGGGCTAGGACTGCGCAATGAACTTCAACCTTCCTACCCCCGCCCAACCGCTGAAAATCGGCACCCGTGGATCGCCTTTGGCCCTTGCGCAGGCGCATGAAACACGCGAGCGGCTGGCGCAATCCTTCGATCTGCCGTTCGAGGCGTTCACCATCGTCGTGATCAAGACCACGGGGGACAAGATCATCGACCGCCCCCTGAAGGAGATCGGTGGCAAGGGGTTGTTCACCCGCGAGATCGAGGCGGATCTGCTATCGGGTCAGATCGATATCGCGGTGCATTCCATGAAGGACATGCCGACGTTGCAGCCCGAGGGGTTGATCCTCGATACCTATTTGCCGCGCGAGGATGTGCGCGATGCGTTCATCTCGCCGACCGTATCGTCGCTGGCGGATCTTGCGGCGGGGACCGTCGTCGGCACATCGTCGCTGCGGCGGCGCGCGCAGCTGAAACTCAGGCGGCCCGATCTGGAGGTGGTGGAGTTTCGTGGCAACCTGCAGACCCGTTTGATGAAGCTGGAGCAGGGTGTCGCCGCTGCGACGTTTCTGGCGATGGCGGGGCTTAACAGGCTTGCCATGGACGAGGTGCCGAAGGCCGCGATTGAGACGGATGTGATGTTGCCGGCCGTGGCACAGGGGGCCATCGGGATCGAACGGCGGGTCGATGATGGACGGATGGCCGAGATGCTGTCCGCGATCCACGATGCGACGACGGGCCAACGCCTCGCGGCGGAGCGGGCCTTTCTGTTAAAGCTCGACGGATCGTGCGAGACGCCGATCGCGGGTCTTGCGGAGTTGGACGGTGGTGCCTTGCATCTGCGAGGCGAGGTTTTGCGCCCGGACGGATCCGAGGCGATTGCCGATGCCGTGACATGCCCGATCGAAGACGGGGCGCAGGCAGGCACGCAGATGGCGCAGAAGCTTCTGGATCAGGCGGGGCCGAAGTTCTTCGACTGGCGCTAGGGGGAGCTCAGCGTATTCAGATCAAGTTCAAGCTCTTCCTCGGTTCCTTCCTTGCGGATCCGTATTGCCCCGAACCGCCTGAGCAGGTCGCGCATGGGTCGGTTCTCGGCGTGGACCAGGGCGAGAAACGTGGTGATGCGGCGCTCTCGGGCAATTGCGGCCAGCGTCCGTAACAGCGCCGATCCGACGCCTTTGCCCTGATAGGCGTCAACCACAGTCAAGGCGATTTCGGCGCGTGTCACGTCTTTCATCACAACGAAACGGGCGGTCGCGACCGGCACATCGCCGGCCATCGCACCGATGGCGACATGGTCTGTGTCGCTTGGCGCGGTATAGGTGTCGAGTTCCGCGTTTGACAGGGTTGGATGTGCGCCCAGAAACCGCATGAAGCGCGAATCCTGAGACAGTTGCGCGAAGCCCTGGCTCAGCAGGCAGCAGTCGTCCGGTCCGATGGCGCGGATGTGAATGACGGTACCGTCATTCAAGGTCATATCGAGCGGGAGTGAATGATCCATGGAGAACAACCGGCGTAACTGATCGTGCATGGCTTCTACAGATGGTCGAGCGCGTTGACCAGATTCGAATGCACGCTCTCGATTGCGATGATCTTGGGCGCGTTGACGGACAGGGGGCGCGGCGTCCACCCATTAGCGGTGGTGGTTACGGGGTATAGGCTACGACGTTCTGGCGCTGCACGCCCAGCCCGGCCACGCCCAGTTCGACAGTGTCGCCCGCGCGCAGGAATTGCTGCGGTTTCATCCCCATCCCCACGCCCGGCGGTGTGCCGGTAGAGATCATATCACCTGGCATCAGCGTAACGAAGCGGCTCAGATAGCTGACGATTTGCGCCACGGTGAACACCATGTTGGCGGTATTGCCGGTCTGCCGCCGCTCTGCGTTCACATCGAGATAGAGATCGAGCGTTTGCGGGTCGGGGATCTCGTCGGCGCTGACCAGCCATGGACCGACGGGGCCGAAGCTGTCGCAGGATTTTCCCTTGACCCATTGCCCGCCCATTTCGGACTGGAAAGCACGTTCCGAGACGTCGTTGATCACGCAGTAACCCGCAACATGATCCAGTGCCGCGGTTTCTTCCACATGATGCGCCGCAGTGCCGATGATCACGCCCAGCTCCACCTCCCAATCGGTCTTTTCCGAGCCTTTGGGCAGCACGATAGGATCCTCCGCGCCGGTCACGGGGCATACTTTCATGAACAGAATGGGCTGTTCGGGGATCGGCATCCCGGCTTCGGCCGCATGATCGGAATAGTTCAGCCCGATGCAGAACATCCGGCGCACGTCATCCAGCACCGGCGCATAGGCGCCTTTGATCTTGGGATAGTCGTCGGGCGAGAGGCGGCGCAGGGCGGCCATCTGGTCCGGTGTCACCGTCGCTGCGGTGATGTCCGCGACCACACCGGAGATGTCGCGCGGGGTGCCGGCATCATCGACGAGCGCGGGACGAATGCCGTCAGCGGTGCGGATACGGGCAAGTTTCATGGCGGTCTTCCTTTATCGTTCGCCCCAGTCTAGCGTTTTTCCAGCGGGTGTGGAGAGGCAAAACGCTCGCCGCCGCGACGTCGTCCAAGGGCCGCGGGGATTGATGTGGGTCAACAGATGACGGTTGCATCGTGCGGGTTTGCGGTTTGATGTACAGCCACCGGATCGCGGTATGACGGAACTTTCGAGAGGTGTAGCGAGGACACTCGACATCGTAGAAGACGCACCATGCGCGCCGGCAGGTACGCATCCGACCACCGACGCGACGGCGATGACGACTTTGCGTTGTACGGCGGCAAGATTTTGACCACTTTCGGCGACCGAACCGAGGCTGCGGCCCAACCAGGGATATGTTGCGAAACCGGGAATCCGGAGGCGCTTATCGAGAAATGGCAGGGTTTGGCGGCGACCCTGCAACCGATCCGCAACACCGCAGGCAGATATGATTGGCGGCCCTTCGACGGACGGCCATTTTTTATTGTGTCGATCCGTTGATCAGAGCGTCGACTCGGTGCCCAGAATATTCGTGACCTGACTGGACAGGACACCGCCGTTGCCGTGCGCCAGAGCCAGCTCGGCACCCGCGATCTGGCGGTCTCCGGCGTCGCCGCGCAGCTGACGCACCGCTTCGACCAGCGTGAAGATGCCGTACATCCCGGGATGCACGCAGGACAGCCCGCCGCCGTTGGTGTTGACCGGCAGATGACCGCCGGGCGCGATGCCGCCGTTTTCCACGAACGCGCCGCCTTCGCCTTTCTTGCAAAAGCCCAGATCCTCAAGGAACAGGATCACGTTGATGGTGAAGGCATCGTAAAGCTGCACCACGTCAATGTCGGCGGGCTTGACGCCGGCCATGCCCATCGCCAACGCGCCGGATTGGGCGGCCCCGGTCACGGTCAGGTCCGGCATTTCGGAAATGTCGCGATGGGTCGTACCTTCGCCGCCCCCCAGCAGATAGACCGGAGGCCTGGGGTGATCTTTGGCCGTCTCGGCCCGCCGCATCACGATCGCGCCGCCGCCGTCGGTGACAAGACAGCAGTCGCGCACCCGCAGCGGATCCGAGACCAACCGCGAGGCAATGACATCCTCGCGCGTCAGGGGATCGCGGATGAACGCCTCGGGGTTCTTTTGCGCCCATGCGCGCGCGGATACCGCCACATCGGCCAGCTGTTCGCGCGTGGTACCGAACTGGGTCATGTGGCGGTCCGCCGCAAGCGCGTAGGACGACAGCGGGAACATCGGCTTATAGGGCGCTTCGTAGGTTGGCAGCCCAAGCGCCGTCATCAGCTTGCCCGAGGCGGTGCGCTGGTTCGATCCGTAGCAGATCAGCACGGTATCGGCGAGCCGCAGCTCCAGCAGCATGGCGGCCCAGAGCGTGTGCGACAGGAACGACGAGCCGCCCATGCGGTTGTTCATGGTGAACTTGGGGTTCAGCCCAAGTTCCTGCGCCAGCGTCAGCCCTGACAGCATGTCCAGCGGCTGACAGGTGGCAATGGCATCGACGTCGCCAAGCGACACCCCGGCATCGGCCAGCGCGCCATGCACGGCCTCGACGGTGATTTCCATCGCGCTCTTGCCATGGGCCTCGCCACAGCCAGCCAGCGCGGCGCCGACGATGGCGGCTTTTCCCCGCAAACTCATGATACACCTCCTTCGGGCTGGAAGATGACGGCAGGTCCGCCGTCCGCCCCTTCGCCGACCGATGCGCTGACCTTCAGTCCGGCGGCGATTTCGTCATGCGCCATGCCGTCCACGCGCGACATCATCCGAACACCTTCTTCGAGGTCCACAAGCACCACGTTGTAATCGCCGCCTCTTTCCGGCTTTCGACGCACAACCGTCCGCGCATAGATCGTTCCCCGCCCCGTGGGTGCCACCCATTCAAGGTCTGCGCTGCCACAGGTCGGGCAGATCACGCGCGGATGAAAGACATGCGCACCGCAGGCACCGCATTTCTGGATCTCGAAGACGCCCTCGGCCAGCTTGGCGGCAAAGACGGCGTCTGGCCCCGGGCTGTTTTTCATATCAGTCATCTCAGAATCCAATGTGATAGCCGCCATTCACGCTCAGGTGCTGGCCGGTGATGTAGGATGCCGCGTTTGACAACAGGAAACAGACCGGCTGCGCCACTTCTTCGGGGGTGCTCATACGCCCCATCGGGATCTGTGCCATGTATTTGTCGGCGAACTTGTCCGAGCGGATCGTTTCGGTCATCGGCGTTTCGACCATTCCGAAACAGACCGAGTTGACGTTAATCCTGTAACGGCCCCATTCGCGCGCGGCGCTCATCGTGAGGCCAAGCACGCCGGATTTGGCGGCACCATAGTTGATCTGTCCGATCGTGCCGCGGCGGCCGGCATCGGAGGAAATATTGACGATGGCACGGCGCGCCGCGCTGTCCGGGTCTTTCTGGGCCTGATCCCTGTAATAGCTGCCCACGGCCTGCAGGCAGGCGAAGACGCCGGTGAGATTGACGTCGATGACCTGCTGCCATGTGGCACGGTCCATCTTGTGGATCATCGCGGCGCGCACGATGCCGGCGTTGTTCACCAGCCCGTTGATGTCCCCGAATTCGTCAAGCGCGAATTTCACCAGTTTCTCGGGAAAGTCCGGATCGGCCACGTTCCCGACAAGGGCGCGGGCATTGCCGCCGATCTGTTCAGCAGTTTCCTTGACCCCGTCTTCGTTAAGATCGTTCACAACGACCTTGGCGCCTAGCTCGGCCGCCAGTTGCGCTACCCCGCGGCCAATACCCTGCCCGGCACCGGTGACGATAATTACCTGATTTTCCAATGACATCGGATTGATCATTTCTCTCTCCTCATTTCGTTTGCTGGTCACGATTCAGTTGCCGCCGCTTCGTCCGGGTTCGCTGGACGATGGCGCGACCCGCTTGATCACCGCATCGCCATGCGCCAGGCGTAGTCCGTCCTGATTGACAATCTCGCCTTGCGCGAACACCAGCTTGCGCCCGCCTCCGGCGATGTGCGCGCGTGCCGTCAGCGTGTCGCCCTCGACCGCTGGTCCGACAAAACTGGTGGTGAGCGAAAGTGTCAGGCAGCGATGACCGGGACGGCCTTCGCCCGCAAAGGCGGCGCAAAACGTGACCGCGTTATCCAGCAGTGTTGCGTAGACCCCGCCGTGCACCGCGAACGCGCCGTTCAGGTGGTCGTGGGCGATCTTCATTTGCAATTCCGCCCTGCCCTCGGACCAGGAAACGAAGCGGACGCCCAGCAAGGCGTTGAACGGGGCCGGCATCTCGGGTTTGCCATCCTGCGCGCTCATCTCAGGCGGCCTTTCGATCGCGCGAAAACGCCACGATGACCGCCGCCAGCACCGTGATCGCGACACCGGCCCCAACCGCGCCGGGAATCGGGATGGCCAGCATCGGGGTCGCGGGCAAGGCGAAGGCCAACCCGGCAATCCCGAGCAAAATCCGTGCCACCGCGCCCCTGGGGCCGGGTTCGATACGACCGACACCCAGCAGGTACCCCTGCAATCCGGCGCAGATCAGCAGGACACCGATACCCGCGCGCAGGACCGTCAAGGCACTGTCGACCAACCCCGCCTGCAAGGTGTACGCGGGGTCGAGCACAAAGAAGAAGGGCACGATATAGATGATGGTGCCCAGCTTCATCGCCTCGTAGGCGGCAGCGAAGGGCCGGGCCTGTGCAATCGCCGCCGCGGCGAAAGCCGCCAGCGCCACGGGCGGGGTGATGTAGCTCAGCATACTCCAGTAGAGGATGAACAGATGCACGCCGATCGGATCAAGCCCGCCGGCGATCAGGGCCGGGGCCAAAGACACGGCAAGGATGACGTAGGCTGCCGTTACCGTCATGCCCATCCCGAGGATGAAGCTGGTCAAAGCCCCCAGAAGCAGCAGCAGGAAGGTGTTGCCGCCTGCGATGAATAGAAGATCGTTCGAAATCGTGCCCGACATGCCGGTCACCGCCAGCCCGCCGACAATCAGCCCGACTGCCGCGAGGATCGCCACCAGTTCGACAAACAGCCGCCCCGTCGCCACAAGAAAGTTCATCAGTTCCTGCCGCCCCCAGCGCGATTTCGACAGCAGTTGGTTCAGAACGATCAGCAACGCGGTCGCATAGAACGGGGCAATCGCCTCGCGCTTGAGATAGAGCAGCATCCAGATGAGAAGCCCGAAGACGGCGAGGAAGTACCAGCCTTCACGCAGCACCTTGCCGAACCTGGGGAGTTCGGCACGCGGCACGCCTTTCAGCCCGTTGCGCGCTGAGTAAGCGTCGATCTGGGCGAACAGGGCAAAGAAATAAAGCAGCGAGGGAAGCACCGCCGCAACCACGATGTTTGTGTAATCGGTCAGCAGAAAGCTGGCCATGACAAAAGCGGTGGCGCCCATGATCGGGGGCATCAACACCGCTCCGGTCGAGGCTGCCGCCTCGATCCCGGCGGCATAGCTGGGCAGGAAGCCCACCTTTTTCATGGCCGGAATGGTGATCGAGCCGGTGGTGAGCACATTGGTGATGACGCTGCCGCTCATCGAGCCGGTCAGCCCGCTGGTCAGAACGCCGACCTTGGCAGGTCCGCCCCGGACATGTCCGAGCGCGGAAAAGGCGATGTCGATAAAGAACGGCCCCGCCCCGGTGTGCTGCATCGCGACCCCGAAAATCATGAAGCCAACGACAAGATTGACGAAACTGCGCATCGGGATGCCCAGAACGCTTTCGCCGCTCATGGCGTGGAAGATCGCCGTCTCAACGGGCGGGCGCTGGAACCCCTGAATCGGCCCCGGCGCATAATCGGCGATCATCGGATAGACGGAAAACATCAGGATCACGCCGAAAAGCATCCATCCGCCGGTACGCCGCGCCGCCACCAGCAGCAGGAACCAGAAGGCAAAGCTGGCAATCACGGCATGGGTGGGGGCCGCGAAATCCCAGCCTTTGTTGACCACGCTGCGCCCGTAATAGGCAAAGAACGCGCAGGTGATCAGCGCCAGAAGGGCAAGAAAGTAATCCCACCACCGCGTTGACCCATGCGGGTTCGTCTTGCTGCACGGAAAGATCAGGTAAACGAGCGGTAACGTCAGCAGCAGCATCACGTAGAGGTAATGAATCTCGAGCAGGCGGATGTTCATGAAGAACCCGAGATTGAAGAGATGGTTGATTGACGCCGCCGACAACAGAATCGCCGATGCGGCAAGCAGTCCGCGAAGGGAGGGGGGCAGGGTGCCCATGCCCGCCGGCTGTGCCGCTTCGTCCTGTATTTCCTGTGGCATGCCCGATTTCCCCATGTTGTCCCAGCCTATCCGATGATACGCGGCGCCCGAAAAGCGCCGCGCCGTTTCAGCGGAAAAAGACCTCGTGACCGCCGGCTTCCAGCGCTTCGGCGCGCACCTTCATCCAGGCAGCGGTGAACGCATCCTCATCCTCCGGGGCGCCGTCGACGAAGCCTTTCCAGGCGTCCAACAGAACGTTCTGCCGATCGACCATCACGTCCTGATTTTCCTGAGCATCATCCGTCCAGAGGCCCTTTTCCTTGAAATAGGCAACGCTGCCGTCGCTCCACGGCATCACCCAGGACAGGATCTGGCGATCTACCCCGTAGGCATTGGCGCCGGGGGCGGCGTCCTTGTATTCGTCAAATCCCGCATCCATGGCGGCGACGATGTTGCGCACCTCGGTGGTATCCTGATCGGCTTCGGTCACGAGGATGGGATAGGGGTACTGCGCCATCGGCAACGGCGAGGCGGGGTCGATCGCTGGCCCCACCGACACCATGTGCGGCGTTACGAAGGGCGTGACCCCGGTATAACGGGCCCAGGCTTCGGCATCGTCCGCCGGTGTTTCAAGCCACTTGAGGCCCCGGGGGCTGGATTCGATCTGATAGTTCACGGTGGTTGTCGTCAGCGCAAAGGCGGCGTCCACGCGATCTTCCAGAATGCCCTTGAGAGAATTCACATAGCCCGAAAACTCGACTGCCTCCACATCGTCCCATGTCAGGTCTGCAAAGGCCAGCAGGCCCTCCATATTGACATCAATCGCGGGTGAACTGGCGGCGCGGCCAACCCGTTTGCCCTTGAGATCGGCAACCGTCTCGATACCGGCATCGGCCGCGACCGCCACACCCAGACCGTAGTCACCCACGGCCTGAAGCACAGCGCGGATCGGCTGTGGACCCCATTCCGGCGCGGCGAACAGGAACACCCCTTCGCCGGCGAAGTAGGACGCGATCCCGCACAGGCAGTAATCCACCGTGCCATTCTTGAGAGGCGTCATCCGCGAGACGTCGTTGCGCCCCGGAAGCACCCGGATCGTCGTGCCGAACCGGCTGCGCATCATATTACCGATGGCAATTGAATGCGCGTGGCCCGCCGACCCCGTGTCATAGGCCGACCAGGCGATGACGTCGGGCAGCTCGATGTCCTGCGCGCCGACCGGCGCGGCCATCGCCAGACACCCGGCAGCAGCGATACTTGTCCATCTGAAGTTCATGTTTGTCTCCTCCTTGTTGGTTTATTCCGGCGCGACCGGGCGGTAAGCTTATAGGTCCGAGAATGGCGCGCTCTTATCCACGCGAATGTCGGGCGGCAGCCCGAGAATGCGTTCGCCGATGATCGTACGCTGGATTTCGTCCGAGCCGCCGGCGATGCGGTTACCGGGGGCGGTCAGATATTCGTTGCGCCAGCGCGCCGCATCGTCTCCGGCTTTGGCCGAAATGCCCGCCGCCGTCCCGGCCAGTTCCATCCCGAAGGCGGCCATCTCCTGACGCAGCTTGCCCAGCAGCAGCTTTCCGATAGAGCCTTCCTCGCCCGGTGCCTCACCGCGCGAAAGCGACGTCATGACCCGGTAGGAGGTGAATTCCAGTCCGCGCTGCCGCGCGACGAAATCGGAAATACGTGCGCGCACTTCGCCGTCCTCGATGGCCGGGCGTCCGTTGCGTTCGACGCGGGTGGCAAGAGCAATCAGTTCCTCCGCGCGGGCCCCGCCGCTGGCGCGGCCAACAGAGATGCTGAACCGTTCGTTCATCAGCGTCGTCAACGCCACCTTCCAGCCTTCGGATTCGCCGCCCAGGCGGGCGCTGTCCGGTACGCGCAGGTCGTCGATGAACACTTCGTTGAAGCTGGCACCGCCCGAAATCTGGCGGATCGGACGGGTTTCGATGGCCGGATCCGACATGTCCACGAGGAACATGGTCAACCCCTTGTGCTTGGGCACCTGCGGGTCGGTGCGTGCCAAAAGGATGCCGTGGCTGGAATAATGCGCGCCCGAAGTCCAGACTTTCTGGCCGGAGATCACCCAGTCGTCGCCGTCGCGCCGCGCACGGGTGCGTATGCCTGCCAGATCGGATCCGGCGGCGGGTTCGGAAAACAACTGACACCAGATATCCTCGCCGGTTAGGGCGCGCGGGAGGACCGCGGCTTTCTGGGCCTCGGTGCCGTGGATCATGACCGTCGGCCCGACCAGACCGATGCCGATCAGGAAGGCGTTGGGCGGTACGGCATAGCGTCCTTCTTCCTGATTCCAGATCACCTGTTCGATCGGCGTCGCGTCGCGTCCGCCGAAGGCGCGCGGCCAGGTCAGTCCTGCCCATCCCGCTTCGGCTTTGCGGGCCTGCCAGTCACGCGCCCGCGCGACCTCGTCGGCGTCGCGGGCCATAAAGTGATCCTGAGCTTTCTCGCTGCCGTCCCGCAGGGCTGCGTTGGCATCCAGCCAGCTCCGCGCGTCTGCGCGAAAGGTAGCTTCTTCGGGGCTGTCGCTAAAATCCATGTGTCTGATTTCCCTGTCAGCTTGCGGCGCGTAGAGGTGTCGCGAGATGCCCGAGGAGCCGCTCGCGCCACATGTCCGCCGGGCCGAGTTCTGCCTTCAGCTGCCAACCGCGTCGCAAGAACAAATGCGGGTCGGCGGCCCATGTGAACCCGATACCGCCGTGCAGCTGGATCGATTCCTCGGTGGTGAATTGCACGGCATCGAGCGCAGTGAGGCGCGCGACGGCGGCCGCTTCGGGCAGTCGGCTGTCGCCGCTTGCCAGCGCCCAGGCACCGAAAAAGGCATTGGACCGCGCCAGTTCAATCTTGGCGAACATGTCCGCGAGCCGGTGCTTGACCGCCTGAAACCCGCCAATCGGACGCCCGAACGCGTGCCGCTCGCCGGCATAGGCCGTGGTCAGGGCAAGGGCGCGCTCCGCAAGGCCGATCTGTTCGAAGGCGGCCAGCACTGCGGCGCCGTCCAGCATCCGCTGGATCGCCGCAGGGTCCGAGCCGGGCAGCAGCTCGACCGGCGCGTTGTCGAAGTCGATTCTGGCCGCCGGACGTGTACGGTCGATCGGGTCGAGCGCACCGATTGTCACGCCCGAGGCGGAAAGGTCCGCAAGATAGAGACGCGGGGTGTCTTCCTCATCCGTCGCCGCAACAAGAGCGTGGGTCGCCTCGGCACCGAACGTGACCGGCGCTTTCTGTCCCGAAAGACGATCCTGCACCACTTTCGCCGATACGGTATCGGGTGCGAGGCCGCCGCCCTCGGCAAGCGCCGTGGCTATGATCGTGCGGCCTTTGGCTATGCCGGGCAGAAGCGATGTGCGCTGGCCTTGCGTTCCGGCGGATTGAAGGGCCGGAACCGCCATACACAGGACCGGCAGGTAAGGTACGGCGGCCAGACAGCGACCGATTTCCTCGGCGAGGATCGCCAGTTCCACCGCACCCATTCCCGAGCCACCCTCCGCTTCCGACATGGCAAGGCCAAGCCAGCCGCCATCGGCCAGTGCGGACCAGGTTGCGGTGTCAAACCCTTCTGCGCCGTCGAGCCGGTTGTGCGCGACCTCCAGGGTGGCGTGATCGCCCAGCATCCGGGACAGTGTTTCGCGTATGGTATCCTGCTCGTCGGAAAATCCGAAATTCATGCCGGAGTACCTCCTTGTAGCTGTGAAGATCGATTGGGTGTTGGCCGACGGTAGGTTGGCAATCGGTCCTGACCAAACACTAACGCCCGGTGGTCGTGCAAAACCACATATGTGCAATGTCGCATCGAGAACGGCGAAACGGACCGCCAAACCGGATTCATCATGGATGTGCTTGATTCGAGTGCGCCACACAAAAATGGCCGCTTCGATTGATTAGTCTCGCTGTTGCACCTTAACCTGCGGAAAGCGGGGAATGTTCAGGTCGCGGGACTGGCGTGGCCGTACCTTCGCATCAGATGGGACTCGACGGGAGAACGAGCGGCATGGAAACTGTGGGCCTTGGATTTTGTTATGAAGATTTGCCGGTGGGGCGCGAATTTCGGACCATCGGCCGTACCGTGACCGAAACAGACATCACGAATTTCGTCAGTGTCACCGGCATGCTCGAAGTGTTGTTCATCAACAGCGACTTTCGCGAAAAGGAATCCAATATCGAGGGCTTCGCCGCACCCGGCGCGCTTGTCTATACCTTCATGGAGGGTCTGCTGACCCAGTCCACGATGCAACACACGGGCTTTGCCTTTCTGGAAATGGAGCTGAAGGTTCTGGGACCGACCTTCGCGGGGGACACGATCCATTGCGAGGTCGAGGTCATCGAGTCGCGCCGTTCGAAGAGCCGGCCGAACCGCGGGCTGGTCCGGACCCGGAACAGGGTTTTCAAACAGACCGGGGAGCAGGTGCTGGACTACACGCCCCTGCGGATGATCAAGGCACGCACGGCGGACAAGGAACCGGGAGAGGACTAGACCTTTTGGTACGCTGCGCAGGCCCGATCCCGGCCGAATATGGGTGGACTGCCGCTTGGGTTTTGCCAATACCTTGTCGCACCGCGAAACTGGAGGCGTCGACCATGAAAACCGCGCAATCTGACGGAATTGGATCTGCCGGACGCACATCGGAAGGGCCGCGGTCGCTGAACCGCGTTCTGTCGCTTTTCGATCTGCTCGCGCAAAGCAACCGGCGCATGTCCCTGTCCGAACTCAGCAGCGCGCTGGATTGCCCCAAGAGCAGTTTGCTGGTGCTGCTACGCCCTCTCACTGAAATGAGTTACCTGATGCGCGAGAACGACGCGTATTTCCTCGGGCCACGGATTTTTCAGTTCGCCCAGTCCATCCTGGCCAACCACCCGTTCGGGTCGGTCCTGCAAGGGGTAATGAACGACCTTGCCAAACAGACCGGCGAGACGGTCCTTTACGCGGTTCGTGATGGCGATCGTGTGGTCTATTCGTCGGTCATCGAAAGCCCGCAGCCCGTGCGGTACGTGGCCCAGACGGGGGTCGACCGGCCTTTGTTCTGTTCGGCATCGGGTCTTGTCATGCTGGCCTATGACACCCCGGAGGAGCTTGATGCCTACTTCGAACGGACGGAACTGACGCCGCTTACCGGCAATTCGATCACCGACGAAAACGCATTGCGGCACATGGTTTCGCAAATTCGTGAAACCGGTTACGCCAGAACGGTCGGTACGGCGCATGTCGATGCAGCGGGCTTTGGAGTTCCGGTGTTTCGTGCCAATGGAAATCTCGCAGGGGCTTTGGTGATCGGCGCGCCGCTGGAACGCGCCGCCCGGAACCGGAACCTGTGTGTGACAGCGGCCAAAGCGAGCGCCGAACAGCTTTCTCTTGCGCTAGGCTATCGTCCGGACAAGACCGGAACTGCCCTGAATTAGGTGCGCGCCGATCCGTCCGGTCGGACCCCTTCGTTACCGCAGGCCCAACCCGCGTGCGATGATGCCGCGCAGGATCTCGCGGGTGCCCCCCCGGAGCGAGAACGACGGCACCGCAAGTTCGGTATAGGCCAGCACCGCCGCATAGCTGTCGCGTCCTCCGGGCACGGCCGGACGTGAGATCAGGCTGCGGGCCAGACGCGGGATATCCTGTTCGAAGAGCGCGCCGAGATCCTTGACGATGGCGGCCTGAAGCGCGGGGTTATTGCCCTCGTTCAGCATCCCGGCGACCGAGCGCGACATTTGCCGCAGGACCATCAGATGCGCGGACAGGCGACCGATCTCGGCTTGTTGGGCCTCTGTGGCGTCGATGCGCAGCAGTCGGATCAGTTCCTCGATCAGGGCAAAGGACGACAGGAACCGTTCCGGGCCGCTGCGTTCGAAAGCCAGTTCGCTCATGACTTGTGACCAGCCCTCGCCCTTTTCGCCCAGAAGAGCGTCGGATGGCAGGAACGTGTCATCGAAGATCACCTGATTGAAATGATGCTCTCCGGCCAAGTCGATGATCGGGCTGATCTGGATATTTTTCGTGGCCTTGAGGTCGACCAGAAGCTGGCTCATCCCGCCGTGGCGGTCGTCGCTCTTGCCGGTGCGGCAAAACAGGATCATATAATCGGCCACATGGGCGTAGGTCGTCCAGACCTTGGTGCCGTTGACGCGGAAACCGCCCTCGACTTCGGTGGCGACGGTGCGCGTCGCCGCGAGGTCAGAGCCGGAATCGGGTTCGCTCATCCCGATACAGAAACACAGCTCGCCCGCAGCGATGCGCGGCACGATCGCGCGTTTTTGCTCTTCGGTTCCCTTGGCCAGAATCAGAGGGCCACTTTGGCGGTCGGCGATCCAGTGCGCGATTACCGGCGCGCCGGCGGCCAGCAGTTCTTCGGACACGACATAGCGTTCCAGCGCGCTACGCGCGTGGCCTCCGTATTCCTCGGGAAAGGTCATACCTACCCAGCCGCGTTGCGCCAGCTTGCGCGAGAAGTCCCGGCTGAACCCGTTCCATGATCTCGCACGCTTCTCGGGCGAGAAATCGGCCAGTTCCTCGGCCAGGAACGCGCGGACCTCTTGGCGCAGGTCGTTGTGATCGGCCCCCGACGGGGGCGGGGGAAATGCGGTGAGTGTCATGTCAGAACGCCTTGTGCAGTGCTGTCGGTGATGAAGTGCCAGAAAGTGTCGTGGGGGCTCGACAGGGCGGCACGCCCCAATTCCCGGTTCCAGTCCAATTCGGTGCCGAACTCGTCTCGCCAGCTCCAGATCCGTTTGGTGAAATGGTGCAGCGCATGTTCCTCGGTATAGCCGATGGCCCCGTGAATCTGGTGAGCCAGCGCACCAACCGTCTGCGCAGCTTCTCCGGAGCGGCTTTTGGCGGCGGCGACGGTCAGCGCGAAGGCGGCGGTGTCATAGCTGCCGGCCGCCATTTCGGCGGCCGCACGCGCTGCGGCGGTTTCTCCGGCCAATGTCGCAAGGTACTGTTGTATCGACTGAAACTTGCCGATCGGCCGCCCGAATTGAACCCGGTCATTGGCGTATTCGACGCTCATCCGCAGGATAGTCTCCAGCGCGCCGGCCGTGGCCAGACTGCGGACAAGCGCACCAAGCCCGCGCATTCCGCCCATCGATCGGTGCGCGGGAGCGGCATCGGCGTCCGTTAGCGCAAGGTCGACCGCAACATCGTCGCGCGGCATCCCCGCAAGATCCTGCGCTGGGGTGACTGTCAGATCCTTGACCGGCAGGGACAGAACATGATCGACGCCGTCCAGCGCGACGATGGTCACGATCCGGTCCGCCCAGCGGGCAAAAGGCACCATCGCCATGTGCCCGCTCGCATGGAGTGCACCGCCGCGCCGTTCCAGCCGCAGCGCCGCGCCCTCGGCGATGGTCAGCCTGCCGCGCGGCAGCGCCAGACCCCCGCCCGCCAGTACCGCATTTGCAATCAGTGTTTCGGCCAGAGGCAACGGCAACCCGTGCGCACCGGCAATGCGCACCAGCCCAAGCGCCTCGGCGGCGGGCACGCCGAAACCGCCAGCCTCTTCGGGCACCAGGGCCATGTGCAGCCCGGCCTCTTCGATCCGGGTCCAGAGCGTCTCGGGGCATTGCCCTGCAGCGGCATCCGCGCGCAGGCCGTGGCTGACATGGTCGCGGAAAAGCCGCTCGGCCATGTCATGGATCATCGATTCCATCAGGTGGTCCTTTCAATAGGTGCTTGGTTGGCGGCAGCCACGCCCTGTCTCGGTGTTCTGTTCCGGGACCGGTCCGATTTGCCATTGGGGGTCGCCGGATCGCGCAGCGGCGGCAAATGAAGACGTGTGCGCAGTTCCTTACGAAACGCGCCAGTGGCGGGTGGCGTGCCGCCGACCTTGCGGTATTTCTCAAGACAATCGGCGATCTTCTCGCCGATCTCGGAGGGACTTGCCGGGTCTGCGGGCGAACCGGGATGCGCCGCGACCGAGGTTTCGGCAAGGGTTTCGTTCTCCCTGCGCAGGCGGACATGGACCGCCCCGTGGTCCACACCGACGCGATCCGGTCCGGCGTCCGGTTCGGTTTCGATGTTTACCATGCTCATGAGCCGGCGAATCTCGGGGCGGTGAGGGCTGTCGCCCTCGAAATCCGCAAGCCCGACCCGGCCCTGATGCAGGGCCGCCGACAAGGTATAGGCGGCGCAGAACTTGGCTTCTGTTCCGTCGTTGGGATCAACGATATGCAAGGGCAGCATGACGCCCTTTGGCACTGTCATTTCGATCACAGAGCCATCGGGCACCGCGTTTCCTCCGCGTTGGGCGTAAAGGTGCCGCCCGGCGGCGATCATCCTGTGGGTGAGATAGCAGCAGGGATAAAGCTTGCGTGACACGCTGCCGAGATCAATTCTTGGCTCCACCTTGGCAGGGTCGGCAGCAAGCCCGTCCGGACCGGCATAAAGATCGAAGAATCCGCGCGGCGCGAAAATATCGGGCGTACCGGTGATTCCGACCTCGGCCATGCGGGCGGCCCGCACCCCGACAAGGGCGGCATTGCCGGCCTGGATCGGCTTGGCCATCGCGCCGAAATTGATTTGCAATCCACCGGCCTGCGATGCGGCCAGCGCCAGCGCGTTGCAAATTGCCGCTTCGTCAAGGGCAAGCTGATGCGCGACCGCCGCCGCCGCCGCCACTGCCCCGATCGTCGAGGTGGCGTGCCAGCCCTTGGCGTAGTGACCAAAGCCCAGAACCTGACCCAGCGCCACATTGACGGCTGTTCCCACCGCAAGCGCGGGGCCGACGCGGGCGGTCGTCTCGGGTCGAGCCTCTGCCATGGCCAGCAGCGCGGGCACCAGCACTACACTGGGGTGGGTGACTCTGAGGGTGTGGACATCATCGAAATCCAGCGCATGACCTGCAACGGCGTTGAGGAACGCGACCCGTTCGACGCCGCGCTTTCCGACGGAACCCACCGGCGTTGCGGCCTCGTCCCCTTCAAGTGCCGCCAGTCGGCGGACCACCGGCGCGTGCCAGCCGCCGTAGATAACAGCCACCGTATCTTCCACGCATAGCGCGGCCTGCTCGGCATTCGGCGTGTCCAGCCGATGCCGTGCGGAAATGAACCGCGTCAGACGGCGGGTGAAATCGCTGACCATGTCCTGATCCTCTCTGGTACTGCACATTGCCTCAAGTCAGGAGGTGCTATCAATTCGGATGACCCCCTTTTCGCACATATGTGTTGAACTGGGCTATCGCGTTGTGATCCCCGCCGGGTTAGAGCAGCCTGACGGCCATCTGTCATCTGAACCCTTCGGAGATAAGACGCCGGACGCGTCGGAATAACTTCGAAGCGAAGCGCAACTGCGGTTGGGGATGTCTGCGTGAATGGTCTAGAAGACACAGGCGCATTGCGGGCCGCCGCAGAGGGAGTTGGCATCTGCGATATCCCAGCCCGACCAGCGTGTCCGGAACTGCCGCAGCTTTGCAGGCGGGCCGAATGCCTCGTAACAGCGGGTGCAGATGCCGTTCATTGATGCTCTGAAACGGCCCGCCGCACGCAACCCGGTTGCTGCTGTCTGCCTGACGATCTGTCTTGGCGGCGGCATCGCGCAGGGTGCCTTTCCCGGCAACGGTGTTTCGGGTGCGGTCGTGCCGTTTTTCGGCATCTATCTCCTGGTCGCGTTCCGCCACATTGCCCGGGTCGGATGGGTGCTGCTATCATTCTCGTTCGCGATTGCCGTTTTGGCGCTGGCCGATGGTATCGGAACGCGCATTTTCGCAGAGGCCGCGGCGCGTGTCGTTTTCCTGTCCGCGCTGCTGACGGCTGTCGCATTCCTGCGCATTGCGGCCATACAGGACCCGGTTGTGGAAGTTGCCGGAGAGTTCCTGACGTTGCAGCCGCCGACCCGCCGCTACGCATCTTTGGGCGCGGGGGGTCACTTGTTCGGGGTGCTTTTGAACCTCGGCGGGCTAGGCGTGATGCTGGAGATCATCATGAAGGGTCTGCAGGCCCATCGCCATGAAATGGATGATTTGGTGTACGAGGCTCGCAAGCGCAGGATGGTAAGCGCCTGTATGCGGGGGTTTTCATCCATCGCGTTCTGGACGCCGTTCGGGATCGCCCTCAATCTGATGATCCTTACGATCCCGGGTCTTGAATGGGCACATCTGGCGCCATTCGGGCTCGCGCTGGCTGGCGTGCTTTTCCTTTTGGGGTGGTTGTTCGACACGGTCGAATGGTGGCGTCCGCCGTCGTCGCGCGGCAGGGTTGCGCCCCTGACCGGGGGCTTGCCGGGCTGGGCCCGTTGGTCGGTCGTGGTCGTTGCAGGTCATATCCTTATGCTGGGTGGCGTGGTCGTGGTACTGGACAGGGCGACGGAATACAGTTTCCAGACCGTCCTGATCACCATCGTGCCGGTTTATGCGCTTCTCTGGTCGGGTCTGCGCAAGGGCGTCGGCAGCATTTCCGACATGTCGCGACGGTTCGTGAAGCAGGCACCGGGATTCGCGACCGAAATGAGCGTTATCGCTTCGGCGGGATTCATCGGCCTCGTCGCATTGGAGGTCGTTCCCGTCGAGTGGATTGCCGACCATCTCGGCTGGATCGCAACGCGGCCTGTCGTGACGGTTGTGCTGTTGATCATCACGGTGTTCCTGACGGGGCTGCTGGGTGTGCACCCAATGATCTCGGTGGTGCTGCTGGCGGAAGTGGTCATCCGCATCGGCGTGGATGGTTTATCGCCCCTTGCTCTGGGCCTTGCGCTGGCTGGGGGATGGAGCAGCATCATTTGCATGGGGCCTGCCATCACCGCCGTCGTTTATGCGTCTTCCATCGTGGGGGAACGGCCCCTCACCATCGGTTTGGGATGGAACGGGCTATTCGGTTTGGTCAGCATCCTTCTCATTGCCCTCATTGTTGCGGGCGGTGTCGCGGCAGGGCTGCTCTGATGTCCTGATCTGCGCCCTGCGCGGACAATCGCACATATGTGTTCGATCCTCCCTGTCGCATCCCGGAAGGTGCTGGATCGCGTGCGTTCCAGTACAGTTGTTCTGCGAAAACCCCGGGCGGTCGGCCCGGGAAAACAGCAGCATCGGAGCGACGTACCGAACAATGGAAGGCCAAACGACACTCACGCGCCGCAGCAAGGTCACGGGGCTGCAAGACGCAGCGCGTCAGGCCCGGGACGCTTTGCGGGAACGTCCGGACTTGTGCCTTGGCGGGCTGTTCAAGCAGGGCAGGCCGGTCGCACTGGTGCGCGGGTTGTTGGCGGCGGGCGCAAAGGGCTTGCATGTCTATTCCTCGCCCGGTGCGGGCTATGACGTCGATCTGATGATCGCGGCGGGCGCCGTCGAGCAGGTGTTCATACCCGGCGTCACGCTGGAGAATCGTCTGTGCCCCAATTTTCGAAGCGCGGTCGAGGCGGGGCAGGTTACGGCCCATGCGCTGGACGCGCTGACCGTGGTGGGGGGGCTTATGGCCTCGGCCCACGGTGTGCCGTTTCAGCCGATCGACGCGTTGCGCGGGTCGGACGTGCTGAAGCACAATCCGCTGATCCGCGAAATCGACTGTCCGTTTTCGGGTCGCCGCATCCACGCCGTCGGACCGATCCGGCCCAGCGTCACCTTCCTGCACGCGCAGGAAGCTGACCGTTGGGGGAACCTGCGCCATCTCAGCACGATGGTCTATGCCGATCAGCTGATGGCACGGGCCTCGGACATGGTCATCGCCAGTGTGGACAGGATCGTGTCGGACGAGGTGATCCTTGACGACCCGTCACGGGTGACGGTGCCGTCACACTATGTCGACGCCGTGGTCGAGGTGCCTTACGGCGCACACCCCACCGCGAGCTTCCCCAATTACGCGATGGACGAGGATCATATCGACGCCTACGCCGATCTGGGCGATGCCGCCCGGGCCGGCGACAGCGAGGGGCTGGATGCCTACATCGCGCGCCATGTGACCGGGCCGAAAGATCAGGAAGACTATATCAAAACAGTCGGGGGCGCAGAATATCTCGCGCAGCTTAGCGCGGAGGCGCGGAAAGGATGAGGGCTGCGATTTCCCCCCTTGAGCAGATGGTCGTGGTGCTGGCCCGCGACCTGGCCGATGGCGAATTGGGTGCGGCGGGTGCTGCGGCTCTGGTGCCTATGGCGGCGATCGCGCTGGCGCGCGAACTGCGCGCACCCAACCTGACAGTCGGCGGAGAGATGTTCTTCAACCCCGAGCCGGGACGGCTCTATCCCTCTATGCTGGACGACCGCGCCTTGGGCCGCTGCGAGGCCGCCGAGACGTTCATCGAGCTGTTCGGCCACAGCCATCACGGGCTGGATTTCTTCTTTCACAGCGGGTTGCAGCACGACGCCTATGGCAACATCAACCTGCATCACGTGGGTGGCACGCTGCACGCGCCGGGGATGCGAGGGCCGGGGGCGGCCAACCTGTCCTACTGCCACACGTCGACGCGGTTCTACATCTGCCCGACGCTTCATACGGCGCGGAATTTTGTCGAGAAAGTAGATTTCATCACCATACCGGGGCATCTTTCCGGCCCCGAGGCGAAGCGCGCCGCCGGCCTGACCAATGAAGGGCCGCGGTTCGTAGTGACACCCCGCGCAGTTCTGGATTTCGACCCGGAGACGCTGCGGATGCGGCTGAAATCGGTCCACGCGGGCCATACGGCCGCAGAGGTTCAGCGCCACACGGGGTTTGATCTTGGGATCACTCAGGACGTGCCACAAACGCCGCTGCCAACAGAGGAGGAACTGACCGCGCTGCGCGAGCGGATCGACAAGACCGGAACTTTGCGCGCCTGACGCGCAAGTGCGGGTAATTCTGAACAACAACTGGGAGGAAGACATGTTCAAACGCAAAACAATCGGGAGCAGGGGGGCCATCGGTGCCGCAGTGGCGTTGAGTGCCCTTCTTGTGGGCGGCGCGGTTTCGGCCAAGGACCTTACGATGGGGACCACGAGCCCGACGTCCAGCCACTTTACGATCTCGGTCGCGATGAGCAAGGCGATCGAGACCGGTATGGAGGATACCACCGTCAACGTGATCGAGACCGGCGCCAGCGTGGACAATGTCCTGCGCCTCGCGCGGGATGAAATCGATCTTGGCCTTGCCACCACTGACATTCTGATCGCTGCCCGAAACGGAACCGGCAAGTTCGACGGAAACGCCATTGCCGATACGGTGGCGCTGTATCCCTACAGCGCGTCGGTGTTGCTGATTGCCGCAACCGAAGCATCGGGTGTGACTACGCTTGGCGATCTGGATGGCAAGAAATTCAATCCAGGTATTCGCGGATCGGCTGCCGAGAACCTGACAACCACCGTCCTGTCGATGTTCGACATCAACGCCGACCTCGTGCACGGAGCCGTCGGGGACGCGGTGGAAGGCATCAAGAACCGCCAGATTATCGGTTACAGCAAATACGGGGCCGCAAACTCTGTAGATGCGACCTTGCAAGAGTTGATGACCAGCACAGAGATGCGGTTGATCGGGTTCTCCGAAGAGCAGGAGAAAGCGGCGACACAAGCCATGGAAGGCGTCGGTTTCACAACCCTTCCCGCAGGTCTTATTGCGGGGTCCGAGGAGATGCGGGTGCCCAAGCTCAACGTCTTTTTCCTGACACGAACGGGCGTCATGGACGACGACACGGCCTATGACATCTCGCGCAGCATCCACCAGAACATGGACCTGCTGGTCGAGGCCTGGCCGCAATTGGCGGAGTACGATACCGCCGCCGATGCCGTCGCGACGATGGAGGCCGGTATCGTCTATCATCCGGGCGCGGCGCGCTACTGGAAAGAAGCCGTGGGTAACTGATTCCGCACTGCGGACGGTCACGCCGCCGGTCGAAAGGACCGGTCGAGCGGGGCGCAATTTGCGCCCCGCCGCCTGAAGGGGAACACGACAATGAAACACTCATCGGCCGAGGCTTCGCCCTGGCAACGGCGCGGAACACAGGCGCTCGGCGCGCTGTTTGCGGCATTTGTCGCTTTGCATTTCTACAATGCCCTGTTCGGACAGTTCGAACCGCTGGTTCAACGACCGATCTTTATCGGCTTCGGTCTGGGTGGTGCCTTTTTCCTTTACGCCGCGCGCGCGGCGCGGACCGGCGGTCGAAACGGGCTGGAGCGGACCATCGACATCACGCTCGGGCTGCTGGCCTTTGGCGTGTGCCTCTATGTGATCCTTAACCGGGATCGCTTTTCCGACATCATGGTGCAGTACGGGCCGCTCGACAAGGCGGCGGGGTTGCTGGCCGTTCTGCTGACGCTCGAAGCGGCCCGACGAGTGATCGGGTGGTTCCTGCCCTTACTGGCACTGATCACCGTTCTTTATTATTACTTCGGATACGATCTGATCGACGGGGGCTGGCGCCCGCCGCGCGTTTCGGCCCGCACGGCGGTCGAGACCTTCTACAGCTCGACCACCGGTATTTTCGGCTATCTGGCGGATGTGGGCGCGCGGGTCATCACGATCTATGTGCTTCTGGGGGCGTTGCTTTTGTCCACCGGGGCGACCGACGTGTTCATGAAGATGGCGACATGGATCGCCGGGCGTACCTTCGGCGGACCTGCCAAGGTCTGCGCGCTGTCCTCGGCGATGTTCGGGACTGTGACCGGATCGGCGGTGGCGAATGTGATGGCGACGGGCTCCATCACCATCCCCACGATGAAGCGGCTGCGCTATCCGCCGGCCTTTGCCGGCGCGGTCGAGGCGGTTGCGTCTTCCGCCGGTCAGCTGACGCCGCCGGTGATGGGGGCGGGGGCCTTCATCATGGCTGAGTTCCTGAACATTCCCTACACCCAGATCGCTGTGGCAGCGATGGGCCCGGCGTTTCTCTACTACCTCGCGATATGGCTCGGAGTGGATCTTTATGCGCGCCGTACGGGCCTTCAGCCCACACCAAAAAACGAAATGCCGAAACCGGCGGATTTCCTGGCACCCGACAAGGCGATCCCGCTGTTTCTCCCCATCGGGACAGTGATCTACTTTTTGTTCCAGGGCTACACACCAAGCTTTGCCGGTGCCGCGTCCATCATCGTTTTGATCTTGGCCTGTGCGGCCGTGCGCCCCTTTGGCCGGGACACGCGGGAGCAGGGGCTGAAGGCATGTTGGACCGGGCTGGCCCGCGACGTTTACGAGGGGATGGTTGAGGCGGGTCGCGCGTTGGTGATGATTGCCGCGTTGCTGGCTTGTGCGGCGATCGTCGTCAAGGTTCTGACGGCGACGGGCGCGGGGGTCAAAATCTCGAACCTGCTGTTTTCAGTATCCGATCAAGGCCTGATCGTCGCCTTGCTGCTGGCGGCTGTTCTGTCGATCGTGCTGGGCATGGATGTGCCGACCACGGCCTCTTATGTTCTGGCGGCGGCGGTTGCAGCACCCAGCCTCGTGCGGCTTGGCCTGCCGGAACTGACGGCGCATCTGTTCGTCTTCTACTACGCGATCCTGTCAGCCATCACGCCGCCGGTCTGCGCCAGCGTCTATGCCGCTGCCGCGCTGGCCGGGGCCAATTTCTGGAAAGTTGCCGGTCGCGCACTGGTGCTTGCCGGGGCGGTTTATGTGGTGCCCTTCCTGTTTGTGTTCAGACCGGGCATTCTGGCGCAGGGCGGCACCGGTCAGATCGTTCTGGATCTGGGTGTGGCAAGCGCCGCCGTCTTTGCGGTCAGCGTCGGGTTGAGCGGTTACTTTCGAGGAACGCTGTCCATACCTGGGCGGGGGGTGTTTCTGGCGTCGGCTGCCTTGCTGTTCTATGCCGCGCCGATGGCCGATATTATCGGTGGGCTGGCATTGACCGGTCTGATCGTCTGGCGGTTTCTGCGCGGAGAGCGGCAGACCCTCAGCACCGGGTGACGCCTGTACCTTTTTCGCAAAGAAGGCCGCCGCAGAATACCTGCGGCGGCCCCATCAAGATTGGTTGCGCGGACCTGTGCCTGCTGTCTCAGGTCATCGTGAAGTAGGGAAAGGTGATCTCGTCACTGGCTTTCACGAAGGTCACTTCGACCTTGGCCCCGATATGCACTTTCTCCGGGTCGTCGGTCTGGATCCGGCTCATCATCCGCGGGCCTTCTTCCAGTTCGATCAGCGCGACAACATAGGGAACGTCGTCGGCAAAGGCCGGGCCCGCCGGGCGGCGGGCGATGGTGAAGGTATGCACCTCGCCCCGCCCGCTGACCGTATCGAAATTCAGATTGTCGGAATGGCAATGCGGGCAGATCGCCCGTGGATAGAAGTGATGCTTGCCACAATCGCCGCACAGCGGGATGTCAAGGCGGCCTTCATGCGCGGCCTGCCAATAGGGGGCGCTGTCGTGGTCGATCACCGGAAGCGGTTGTTCAGTGCTCATCGGCTCAGTCCTTTTGCAAAATTACAGTCGCGCCAGAGGACAGCGTGCCCCCGGTGCCATGCACCAGCGCGGTCTCGGCTCCTGCGACCTGCCGGTCGCCACAGACGCCCCGCAACTGGCGGGTGGCCTCGATCAGCAGGAATATCCCGTACATGCCCGGATGCAGCGCGGACAGGCCGCCGCCATTGGTGTTCATCGGAAAGGCGCCGCCCGGCGCTGTGCGTTGGCCGGAGACAAAATCGCCGCCTTCGCCGATCTTGCAGAAACCGAGCGCCTCCAGCGTCAGCAGGACCGTGATGGTGAAACTGTCGTAGACCTCGACCACGTCGATATCGGAAGGGCTTACACCGGCCATTTTCATCGCGGTTTCGCCGGCCTTTTGCGCGGGCAGCAGGCGGGCGAGATCGGGCATCTCTGCGATGGCCCAATGGGTGTGAGCCTCGCCATAGCCCTTGACCGCGACGGGTTTGGTCCTGAGGTCCTTGGCGCGTTCGGCGGTGGTCATCACGATGGCGCCCGCACCGTCGGTGACAAGGCAGCAGTCGAGCAGGTGCAGCGGTTCCGAGATCATCGTGCTGGACATGACGTCATCGACGGTCAGCGGATCGCGCCGCGTTGCGGCGGGGTTCAGCTGCGCCCATTTCCGGGTGGCGACGGCAATCTCGGCCAGATTTTCGGAGGTGGTGCCATATTCATGCATGTGCCGCTGCGCCGCCATCGCGTAACCGCCCACAGGCGTCGGCATTCCGTAGGGGGTTTCGTGTTGCATGGACAGCACCGAAGGACGCCCGCCCAGATTGCGGCTGCGCAGGGATTTCTGGTCCGAGCTGTAGACAATCAGCGCCACCTCGCAATAGCCCTCGCGCAGCGCCATTGCGGCGTGGGCGACATGTGCCTCGAACGCCGAGCCGCCGATATTAGTGCCATCGACGTAGGTTGGCATGATGCCGAGATATTCGCCCAGCGTTACCGTGGCCAACTGTCCCGGCCCCGGCACACCCCACATGCCGGCGGTCAGAAGACCATCGACATCGTCCAGCGTCAGGCCCGCTTCTTCAACGGCGGCCTTTGCCACTAAGGCGGCATGGCCCAGGACCGACGCCTTGGTGACGAATTTCCCACCCTCGATTGGCGCGTCGGCAAGGCCGACGATCACCGGATCGCGTCCGTTCTTCATATGCTCTTTCTCCCTGTTGTTCCGTCGTTCCGATGCGGTCCCGACGTCAGTTCGGGCGCATGGTCTTGGCGATCAGCGTGCGCTGGATCTGCGATGTCCCGCCGCCGATGGTGCTTTGCATTCCTTCGCGGAAATACCGTTCCATATCCGCCTCCGGCAACATGGAATGACCGCCGAGGATCTGCATGCCGTTGCGTGTGACGGTTTGCAGGGTCTCGGAGGCAAAGAGCTTTGCCATCGACACTTCGCGCGTGCAGGGCGTTTTGGCCGCTGCAAGGTTGGCGGCACGATAGACCAGCAGACGCGCGGCGTCGACCTGGGTCTGCATATCGGCCAGCATGTGGCGGATCACCTGAAAGTCGAAGATCGGCTTGTCGAACTGGATCCGTTCATGCGCATAGCGCAGAGCATCGTCCACCGCTGTCTGGGCGTTGCCCACATAGGCGGCGGCCACGGCGACACGTTCCAGTTCCAGATGGTCGGTGATGATTTTCCAGCCTTCGTTTTCGGTGCCCAGCAGCGCGTCGGCGGGCAGTTTCACATCGTCGACGAAAATCTCGGTGGTGCCCGTTGCGCGCCGCGCCAGGGTCGGCAGCTTGCGGATGTCCAGCCCTTCAGCGTCGTTGGGGATCAGGAAGACCGAAAGCCCCTTGTGCTTGGGGGCGTCGGGGTCGGTGCGGGTCAGCATGGCCAGAATCGCATTGTCGGCCTTTGCGCCCGAGCACCAGAGCTTTTGCCCCTTGACCACCCAGCCATTGCCATCACGCCGCGCGCGGGTCTTGGTCGAAGCCGCGTCCGACCCAGCTCCGGGTTCGGAGATCGAAATCGAGAAGCGGATATCGCCATCAAGGAACGGCTGGATGTAGCGCTCTTTCTGTTCGGGCGTGCCGAATTTCTCGATGTTCATCGCGGTGAAGGTGGCGACCATCAGACCGGTGGAAAAATCGAAACCGTATTTCGCCAGCCCCTCGCACATCAGGGCGTAATCCATGATATCGCCGCCCAGCCCGCCGCTTTCCTCGGAAAAGAGGATGCCCAGCCAGCCCTGCTTGGCGACCTTTTCATAGGCCTCATAGGGATATGCGCGCTCAAGATCGCATTTGCGAATATAGTCGCGGCCGATTTCCTCGTCGATGAAACGCTCGACGGTGGTGCGCCACATCTCCTGCTCAGGTGTCAGAAAGTTCATGCGTTCTCTCCGTGTGTTTTGTCATGCGCGGCGCGGATCTTGGCGGGCTCGCCGGGGCGATCCAGACGTGTCTTGCGGATCAGCAGACTGAATTCGCAGCGCAGGACTGTTTCGTCGCGTTGGTTGATGCCTTCCAGCTTGCTGGTCACAACGCCGTGCTTTTCGTCATGGTCCTTCAGATTGACGATTTCCACGCGCGCCCAGAGGGTGTCGTTGATGAACGTGGGCCGCAGAAAGCGCAGCTTGTCGCAGCCGTAGAATGCGGCGAGCACGGAGCTGTCGAAGGGGATCATGGCATTAACGATGGAAAACACGAGGCTGCCCTGAACAAGGCGCTGGCCGTAGATTGCTTCCTTGGCATGCTCGATGTTGGAATGCAGCTCAAGCCAGTTCCCGGTGAGCATGCAGAAATTGACGACATCGGTTTCCGTCATCGTGCGCCCACTCGATACGCCGGTCTGGCCGAGTGACAACTCTCCGAAAGGGTGACGTATCACGTTAAATTCTCCTGTTGGTCCGTCTTGGGTGACAACACGATCAAGGCATCGGCAGCGACCAATCCTTTCCCGTCCGCCCGAACCATCACAGGGTTGATTTCAATTTCCGAGATCAGATCGGCGTTCTCGGCAAAGAAAACAGATATGCGCGAAATCAGGTCCGCCAGGGCCCCCCGGTCGGCCGGTTCCGCGCCGCGCAGGCCCGCCAGCATCCTGGCGCCCGGACCCGAGCGCACCATAGATTCGGCGGTTTGTGGTTTTGCCGGAGCGAGCCGGATTTCGGCTGCGTCGATCAGTTCCACCAGAATGCCGCCGGGACCGGCCAGAACGATCGGGCCGAACGTGTCGTCGCATTTACAGCCGATGATCCATTCGGCCACGGACCCTTCTTCCATTTCCTCGATCAGAGTCGTGCCGCCCGGGAACCGTTGCGCCATTTCGGCGGTGGCACGCTTCGCCTCTTCGGGCGAGAGACCCAGCCGGACAAGGCCATGATCGGATTTATGCGGATAGTCGTCGTGACACAGCTTGGCGACACAGCGCCCTTCGGCGGGGTTGCGTTTTGGCACCGGTATGCCGATCCGCTGCAGCAGGTCCTTCGCGTCAGCCTCGTGCACCACTTTACGCCCGGCACAGTGCCAGCTTTCCAGTGTTTCTCTCGGGGTCATGATACTTCTCCCGTCGTGGCTGCCAGCGCCGCAAGGCCCGACGCCGCCCGTGCGGGCGAATCATACACTGGAACAGCCCGTTCTCGCAGCGCCTCGCCCGAGGCATTGCTGCGCGCAGCACCGGTCCAGACGATCAGGATCGGCTTGCCGGTGCTGTCGAACGCTTCGGCCAAGGCTTCGATGAACTGTTGATCCGGCACAAATGTGATGATTGCGATGGCGATATCGACGCCCGGATCATCGGCAACGGCCTCCAGACAGCGACCCACATAGGTGGGATTCGCCAGAACCACGCCGGTCAGATCGACCGGGTTCGAGACCGACCCGTAGAACGGCACATAGCGGGCCAGCGCGGACTGCGTCGTCTCGGCCAGCACCGGCACCTCGAACCCCGCGCTTTCGGCCAGATCGGTCATTTCGACGCCAAGCCCACCGGTGACAGAGATGATGCCGACCCGGTTTCCCGCAGGCTGCCGCCCCGAGGCGAGCGCCGTTACCGCATCGACCGCGGCCACGGACTCGCGCGCACGGATAACTCCGGTTTCACGAAACACCGCACTGATCACCCGGTCGTCCCCGGCCATCGCGCCGGTATGCGACTGGACCGCGCGCGATCCGGCGCGGCTGCGCCCGCCCTTGACCGCAACGACGTGTTTGCCTGCCTTTGTCAGTTGACGTGCAACTTCGGCGAACCGACGCCCGTCGCGTAGTTCCTCGACATAGCACAGAACCACACGCGTCTGCGGGTCGTTCCCCAGATAGTCGAGCAGATCCGCCGCTGTCAGATCGGTTTCGTTACCGCTGGAGACGATGGCATTGATCCCTACGCCGCGTTCGCCCAGGCGCAGCGCCATAAGACCCGCAAGCGCACCGGATTGGGAGATCATCGCCACCGGGCCGGGGCGAAGGTCGTTGAACATGGGACTGAAGGTCAGTTGCAGGTCCGACGCAGGGCGCACCACGCCTTCGCAGTTCGGTCCGACCAAACGAAAGGATGCGTTCTGCATGATCCTGCGCAACCGCAGTTCGTTTTCCTGCCCGTCTTCCCCGGCTTCCGAGAACCCCGACGTCACCCCGACCACGACTTTGACATCGAGCCGCGCGCAGGTTTCCAGCGCATCAAGTGCAACACCGACCGGCGTGGCCAGAACGACCACGTCAATCGGGCCGTCGATCTCTTCCAGGCTGCGCACAGCTTCAAGGCCCTCGATCTCGCCGCCAGAAGGGTTCACCGGGATGATCTTGCCGCGATAGCCGTTGCTCTTCAGCAGCGCCAACACGGCTTGTCCGAGCTTGCCTTTGGTGCGGGACGCCCCGACCACGGCGATGGTGCCCGGATCGAACAGACCGTCCAATGCCTGTGCAACCGAGCGTCGGCGTTCAGCCAATCGATTCGTGTCTGGATCAACCATTTATTCCTCCGTCAAGTGAAAACGTCGTTACCCTTTTCAATGATCTAACGAGCGTTCGATTGTTCTCGCAATGTATTTCGGTTTTAGGGAGACTGAGGGCGCTGGACCCGGAGGTTGGGGCTTGACGACCGAGAAATGACAATCTGGGAGACGACCGAATGAAGGTAGAAGACGGGCCGCTGAGCGATCTCAGGGTGATAGAACTGGGACATGTGATTGCCGCGCCGATGTGTGGCGCGCTGCTCTCCGATTTCGGTGCCGAGGTGATCAAGATCGAACGACCGGGGCAGGGCGACATGCTGCGGGTTCTGAGCGCGCGCGCCAAGGATGGTGTAGGTGTCTGGTGGAAAACACTGGCCCGAAACAAGCGGCTGGTGGCGCTGGATTGGAAGACCGACGAGGGCCGCGAGGTTCTGCGCCGCCTGGTCGAAAACGCGCAGGTTCTGATCGAGAACTTTCGCCCCGGTGTGCTTGAAAGAGCGGGGTTGGCGCCGGAGGTCTTGCATGAATGGAACCCGGACCTGGTGATCGTGCGGATCTCGGGCTATGGCCAGACCGGGCCGCGGTCCTCCTGGCCCGGTTTCGGTCGGGCCGGCGAGGCCATGAGCGGACTGGCCAACATGACCGGCTTTGCCGACAACGCACCGATGCACCCCGGCTTTCCGGCGGCAGATTCAACCACTGGCCTTATGGCGGCCTACGGCGCGATGATGGCGCTTCATGCGGTGCACAACGGCAGCGCCCGGGGGCAGGTGGTGGATCTGGCCATCTTCGAGCCGCTGTTGCGTCTGATCGACTATCACGTTCCAACGCGGACCGGCGCCGGCCTGCCGGTTGATCGAAACGGGCTTCAGGCTCCCAACGCCTACGCCCCGGCGGGCGTATTCCGCGCCCGGGACGGGAAGTGGGTCACGGTCAGCGCAGGCAGCGCGGCGACCGGGCGGCGTCTTTTGGAGGCCGCGGGCGGACAGGAATGGGCTGAACAGCCGCAATTCCAAAGCCTGGATGGTTTTGCGGATCATACGGAAGAGATCGTCGACCGGCTCGGCGCATTCGTGGCACAGCATGACGCGCAGAAAGCGATCGACATCTTCAAGTCCCACGATGCCGTGGCGGCGATGGTCTATGACGTCGATGACATTTTGGCCGATCCGCAGATCGCGGCGCGCGGCGACATCGTCGGGGTCGAGGGAGACGACACGAGAGTCGTCGGACCCGTGCCAAAGCTGGACAAGACGCCGGGACGATTGCGCTGGCTCGGGCGCGGTGAACTGGGGGCCGACAGCCGTGCGGTGCTGGAAGAGCTTGGTTTCGACCCCGAACAGATTGCCGCGTTGATTGATAATGGCACGGTTGGCGAGCCGGACTCCTGATCGGGGTCCGCGAGAATGAAGGAGAAAAATCATGACCTATCAAATGACATCGGAGCAGCAGGGAATTCGGGACGCGATCTTTCGGATTTGCGAAGAGTTCGATGATGAATTTTGGCTAGACCGGGACCGCGAGGGTGGATTCCCGCACGAATTGCATCAAAAGCTGGCCCGCGATGGCTGGCTGGGCATCGCCATCCCCGAAGAGTACGGCGGCGCCGGTCTGGGCATCGTCGATGCGGCCATCATGATGCAGGCCATCGCGGAATCGGGGGGCGGCAACAGCGCGGCCTCGGCGGTGCACATGAACATCTTCGGCCTCAATCCCGTTGTCAAATTCGGCACCGACGACCAGAAGAAAAAGCACCTTCCGCCGCTGGTGGCCGGCGCGCAACGGGCCTGTTTCGGCGTGACCGAACCAACCACCGGCCTGGACACGACCAAGCTGAAGACCCGTGCCGTGCGTCAGGGCGACCGCTATGTTGTGCACGGGCAGAAGGTCTGGATTTCGACCGCCCAGATTGCCGACAAGATCCTGCTCTTGGCGCGTACCACGCCGCTGGAAGAGGTCAAGAAACCCACCGAAGGCCTGAGCCTGTTCTACACCGATCTCGACAGGACATTCGTCACGGTGCGCGAGATCGAGAAGATGGGCCGCAAGTGTGTCGATTCAAACGAGCTGTTCATCGACGGGCTGCCGATTCCGGCCGAGGATCTGATCGGCGAGGAAGGTCAGGGCTTTCGCCAGATCCTGCACGGGTTGAACCCCGAAAGGGTTCTGATTGCCGCCGAAGCAGTTGGCATCGGGCGCAACGCGCTGCGCCGCGCTGCGGATTACGCCAATGAGCGTGTCGTGTTTGGCAGGCCGATCGGCCAGAACCAGGGTGTGCAGCACCCCTTGGCCGCCTGCTGGGCCGAACTGGAAGCGGCCAACCTCATGGCGATGAACGCCGGCGCGCTTTACGATGCTGGCAAGCCGTGTGGAAACGAAGCCAATGCGGGCAAGTATCTGGCTGGCGAAGCGGCGGTGAAGGCGACGCAGACCGCACAGCTGACATTCGGCGGTTTCGGATATGCCAAGGAATACCATGTCGAGCGTCTGGTGCGCGAAGCCATCCTGTTCCGCATTGCGCCGGTCACACCGCAACTGGTGTTGTCGTTCATTGCAGAGCACGCGCTTGGCCTGCCGAAATCCTATTAATACGAACATCAAAGGAAAACCCATGCGAATTGACGGAATGGATGCCATTTTCGCTCCTCGTTCTGTTGCCGTGATCGGCGCGTCGAGTGACCCCAAACGCATCGGCGGACGACCGGTGGATTTTCTCAGGCGGCATGGGTTCGACGGTACGATCCTGCCGATAAACCCGAAAACGTCCAAGGTGCAGGGGCTGACGGCATATCCGTCGATCACCGAGGCTCTGACGACACCGGATCTGGCGGTAATCGCGCTGCCTGCGCGGCTGGCGGTTCAGGCGGTCGAGGATTGCGCGGCGCGCGGCGTGCGCGGCGCGGTGATCTTCAGCTCGGGGTTCTCCGAGGTCAACGACGAAGGTGCAGCGCTTCAGGCGCGCATGGTCGATATCGCGCGCGAAGGCGGTATGCGGCTTGTCGGGCCGAACTGCCTTGGCATCGCCAACGTCCGCCACAACCTTTACGCGACCTTCACGCCGGGGGTCGAAAAGTACCTGCCCAAGCCGGGCGGCGTGTCGATCGTCAGCCAGAGCGGGGCCTTCGGGTCGTACTGTATGACGCTCGTCAGGATGCGCGGACTGGGCGTTAACCTGTGGGCGACGACGGGCAATTCCTGCGACGTCGATTTCGCCGATGCCGTAGCCTATTGCGCGCAGGATGACGAAACCCGCGTGATCATGGGCTATCTCGAAGGCGCGACCGACCGCGACAGGCTGGTCGAGGCTCTTGAACTCGCCCGCGCCCGCGAAAAGCCGGTGGTCATGATGAAGGTCGGACGCAGCGCGGTTGGCGCCGAGGCCGCACAGTCGCATACCGCATCACTGGCGGGGTCCGACGCGGTCTATGACGCGGCTTTCCGGCAATACGGTGTCTACCGGGCGCACTCGGTCGATGAAATGTTCGATGTGACCTATGCCTGCGCCGAATCCGCGTCGATGATGCAGGGCGACCGGCTGGGTCTTGTGACGGTGTCCGGTGGCGTTGGGGTGCTGATGGCCGACGAGGCAGAGAAACTGAAGCTGGATGTACCCGCGCTTCCCGATCATGCGCAGAAGAAGCTGAAAGCGGTGCTGCCCTTTGCCGGTGTCCGAAACCCCGTCGATGTGACGGCGCAATTGGTAAACCAGATCGACCTCCTGGAAACCAACATGGATGTGTTGTTTGGCGACGGCGAAATTGACGGTGCCATCATCTTCATGTCCACGGTCGGTCTTGTTGCCGACCTGAACGAAGCCATCCGGACCGGGCTGGAGCGCATCCGCGAGAAGTACCCCGGCAGGCCGATGCTGTTTTGTTCGCTGACCGAACCCGAGGGTCGTGCCGCATATGAAAAGTCGGGGTTCATCGTGTTCGAGGAACCGACCCGTGCGGTCCGCGCGATGGCCGCATTGCGCTATTTCGCCAAATCCTTTGCGCGCGCGGGCGAAGACGACCCGATACCCGAACTGGCGGACCTGTCGCCGTTGCCGGACGGCATGGTGAACGAGATCGAGGCGAAGGCCTTGCTTGCCGAGGCCGGCATCGGGATCGTGCGCGAAACCCTGGCCAAGACCCCGGTGGCGGCAGCCGAAGCGGCGCAGGAGATTGGCTTTCCGATCGTGCTCAAGATCGCTTCGCCCGACATCCTGCATAAATCCGATATCGGTGGTGTGGAACTGAACCTGCGTTCAGCCGAAGAGGTCCGCTCTGCCGGGGCGCGCATTCTGGAGCTGGCGTCCGAGAAAGCGCCCGATGCGCGGATCGACGGGCTGGTCGTGGCCGAACAGGCTGCACCGGGGCTGGAGGCCATACTCGGCGTGACCCAGGATCCGGCATTCGGGCCGGTCGTGATGTTCGGTCTGGGCGGGGTGCTGGTCGAGGCCTTGGGGGACGTGTCTTTCCGGGTTGCCCCTTTCGGCCCCGCCGAAGCGCGTCGCATGATCGACGAAATCCACGGTCGCAAGCTGCTGGACGCATTCCGCGGCGCGCCCGAACGCGACATCGACGCGCTCGCTGACGCGCTCGCGCGCCTGTCCGCCTTTGCGGCCCATCACGGCGCCGCGCTTGAGACCATTGATGTGAACCCGTTGATCATCGGTCCGAATGGCCAGGGCGCCGTGGCCGCAGATGGCGTAATTATCCCCACGAGAAGAGGAGGCCACTGACACCCGTACCCGACACCTTCCCGAGCCTCCAACGCATGTGGCGGAATTTGTGTAATTTTCTAACAGTTGACAGAAATTACATCCGCCGCCATTCTACTTTCTGAATACTGTTCATATAATAGTATGCCGGGAGGGGATTATGGATGACGCGCATCGGGCTTCTGTGAAGGCACGCGGGACCCCCATCGTGAAATCGGTCGCACGCACTTGCCAGACCTTGGTGTATTTCGACGAGGTTCGTCGACCGCTGTCGGTCGTGGAGGTCTCCAAGGAACTGGGGTATCCGCAATCGAGTACCTCGGCGCTCCTGAAAAGTTTGGTCGAGTTGGGGTTCCTGACCCACGACGCTAAACAGAAGAGCTATTTCCCCACCGAGCGGGTTCCGCTTTTGGGGTCATGGATGAATCCCGACCTGTTCGGTGAAGGCATCATTCAGCGGCTGCTGAAAGCTATTTCGGAACGGACCCGGCATGTGGTGGTTTTGGCAACCAAGAACGGTGACGAGGCGGAGTATGTGCACCTGATCCGTCCGAAGAAGTCGCCGATCCACCACATTTCACTTGGCACGCGACGGCCGCTGGGAATTTCGGGGGTTGGACGGGTTCTGATGAGCCGTTTCAGCGATGAAGAAGTGTGCCGGCTGTTGCGAAGAATCAATGCCTATCGTGCGCCCGACGAACCGGCAGTGGACGTGAAGGCCTTCGTCGCCTCGTTGGCCCAGACCCGCGCCAAAGGGTACTATCTTTCCACCGATCAAGTTGTCAAAGGTGCTGGATTGATCTCCATGCCTTTTCCCAGCCACCAGAGTTCTCGTCTTTTCGCCGTCGGGGTTGGTGCCCCAACGGATGTCATCCTGCGATCCGAAAACGAGATTGTTAAGATCATGCGTGAAGAAATTGTTCGGAATCTGGGAAAGAAAGGTCATGATCCAAGGGTCTGTTGATCATCGGGGTCCCGTCTGTCGTGATTTCCGATGCACCCTCAAAGATGAGGCTCGAATGGATACGAGCAGGTTTGCAATCAAAGATCATGCTATAGATACATGTAGTGCGGCCCGTCATTTGATCCGGCCAAACCTCACCGGTTGCAGACGTGGTTTCGGTTCTGAATTGGATGAATGCACAAATCAACTGGCCGGATTCGTTACACTACCGCCTTTGGTCCCCGCATAAACGTATTTTCAGACTCGGGATGAAGGTGGCCGAACCTATGCACGGCCGGCCCGGATTTCAGCCGCATAACGCGCGACCGGGCCGGGTGTCGAAGCGACGGATGCAAACGCGCCCACCGGCAGAGATCTGAGCGTATTTGGCGGCCCGGGCCCACACAGGAACCGGGCCGACCGCGATCTGTTATCAGTTCTGTCCCAGCGCTGACCGGAAAGCTTCGAGGACCTCGGACCCCGGCTCGCCTTGGGCATCGAGTTGTTCGGCCCATTCGGACCCCACTGTCGACAGGATCTGGTCGAGCTTTTCCACGTCTCCGGCGGGCAGGTCGACGAAGGTCACACCAGCATCGGCAATCTGCTGCTTGACTTCAAGGTTCTGCCGGTCGGCGGTTTCGCAGCCTTCCTTGGTCACATCCTCGCCAATCTCGGTGATCGCCTGCTGGACGTCCTCGGGCAGACTGTCCCATTTTTCCTTGCTGATCACGTAGGTTGCAACGAAAGATCCGAAGTTCATTCCCTGCGTTCCCCAGTCAAGGAAGGTTTCCATTCCGTAGGGGGTGACGCTGGGATAGGGGAAGAGCCCGGCGTCGATCGTTCCGCGCGACAGCGCCTCGCGCACTTCGGGCGCGGGCATCTGGACCGGCACGCCGCCGATCTTCTGAACGGTCAGGTCAAGCGCGCCGCCGGTGCTGCGAATCTTCAGGCCTTCCATGCTGTCCAGTCCGGTGATTTCGCGGCTGGACGTCAGCAGGTTATAGGGCGGCAGCACCATCGCCATCAGCATGCGCACGCCATTCGGTGCGAATTCGGCCTTATCGAGTACGCCGCCGGGTTTGGCGATCTCCCAATAGGCCATCGTGCCCTCGCACGAGGTCGTAAACGCTTCGGGTAATTGACCTACCGCCGACAAAGGCATCTTGTCGCTGACATACGATGGGCCGACATAGCCGATATCGGTCACACCGGTCTGGGTCAGCGACAGCAGGTCCTTGGCCTTGCCAAGCTGCTGCGCCGGGAAATAGGCGAACTCGGTCTTTCCGGTCCGCTCGCTCACCCGCTCCATGAAGGGTTCGATGAGGCTCTGGGCAATGTAATGCCCGGTGGGCAGACTGTCGGCCGCGCGCAGTTCGATCTCCTGCGCGGAGACCGGTTGCGCGGCGAGTGGCAGCAAAGCGACGGCCAGGGCATGGCCGGCTGTCCGTACGGGCGATGGAACTCTGAATATTCTGGGCATGGTTTCATTCTCCTCCTGTCTTTTAGGGTTATGGACCGACGCGATTGCGCAGGCCGCTGTCGTCAGTTCATTGTCGAAGGCAACCACAGTACCAACGCGGGAAAGGCGGTGAGCAGCGCGATCACCAGCAAATGCGCCAGGACATGGGGGAATGTGCCGCGGAAAATTTCGCCCAAGGGTCGGCGCGTATACCTGGCCACCACAAAGACGTTCATACCCAGCGGTGGCGTGACCATGCCGACCTCGGCTGTCACCACGACGATCACGCCGAACCAGACCGGATCGAAGCCCAGCGTCAGGACCAGCGGCAAGAGTACCGGTACCGTCAGGATGAGAATGGCGATCTGGTCCATGAAGGCGCCAAGAAATATGTAAATGATCAGGATCACCACCATCACCCCCATCGGTGGCATACCGAGACCGCCGATCCATTGGGTCAGATCGTTGGTCACTCGCGTGAGGGTGAAAAAATAGCCGAAAATATGCGCCCCGAGGATCACAAAGAAGATCATGCAGGTGGTCTGCGCCGCGCGCCTCAGGCAACCCCAGGCCGAACCGAATCCCAGCTTGCCCTCGCGCAGCGCCAGCAACATCGCACCGAAAGCACCGATGCCCGATGCCTCGGTTGGCGTGGCAATTCCGGAGTAGATCGTGCCAGTGACGGCCATGAACAGCAGCAACATCGGCCCCACGCGCGACAGCGACGCGATCTTTTCGCGAAAGCTGTAAGACCGGCCGGCGGGCGCCGCCGAAGGATCGATACGCACCAATACCGCGACCGTGAGCATGATAGTCAAAGCGACCAGTATCCCCGGGATCACACCCGCCACCAACAGTTGTCCGACTGAGATATCTGCGATGATCCCATACAGTATCAGCGCCACCGACGGCGGTATCAACATCGCCAGAGTGCCCGAAATCGCCACCACGCCGCTCGCCAGCTTGGGGTCGTAGCCTTCGTCGATCATCGCCGGGATCGAGGTGGAGGCAAGCGTTGCCGCCGAGGCCGTGCTCGATCCCGAAATCGCGCCAAAGCCGGCCCCGGCCACCGCCGTGGCCATTGCCAGACCACCGCGCAGTCGGCCAACCCATACGGTTGCGGCGCGGAAAAGATCCTGCGCCACGCCTGAGATGATGACGAACTCGGCCATCAGGATAAACATCGGGATGGTAATGATCTCGTAGGAATTCGCGGTGCTTAGGGGCGCGGTTTTCAGGATGCCACCCAGCACAGCCATGCCGCCGAACAGGTAAAGCCCAACCGAGCCCGAAATTGCCATTGCCAGGGCCACCGGAAGCCCGATCACGAGCAGCCCGGTCAGAAGGACAATAACCAAAGCCACCGTCACAGGACGTCCTCCCCGTGGGGAGCAGCCGTCTCGGGCGGGGGCGGCATCTCGACCAGATCGTGATGCGAAAAAATGGAAAGCCCATGCCCGACCGCCCGGTAGACCAGCCGAAGCGTCAACAGCGCGGTGCCGATCAGAACAACCAGATAAGCCGGCCACGTCAACCAAGGCACCAGCGCGGCGATCCGGTCCTGCCCGGCATAGGCGCTTTGAAAGCGGCCCAAGGCCTCGGCCCCGATCAGCGCCATAACCACTGCCCCGGCGGCATAGCCCACCGCCAGACCCAAGTGCCGAAACCTTCGCGGAAGCACGTTCTGGAACAGATCGATTGCCACATGGCCGTGATGATGAAGCGTGTCGGGCAGCATCAGAAAAAACACCGCCACCACAAGGTAAAGCCCGATCAGGTCGTACGACCAGCCCAAGGGCATCGAAAGCGCGTAGCGCATCGCGACATCCACGACCACGATCAGCATGATTGCCGCCAGTGCGATACAGGCCAGCGCCGCGAGCCCAGTCTCGAGCGCGGCCAACCCGCGCGAGACGACTGACATCGTGCGTGCAACCCCCCTGTCTTCCGATGGCTCCATTGCGATCTCGCTCCCGTTTTTCACTATTGCAGGCTCTTTATTCAGCGGTAAATTCGGGACCCGAAGAAACCACCTTTGCCTCATTGTGGCGCCAAACTTAGCAAGGCCCCCTTGCAAGTCAACGCTTCGCGTGTAAAAAATATAGGAATATAGTCTTATGGTCTTTTGGAGCACCGTGTTATCGTCGACGGCGATCCGGAAGAGGGGGATGGTGTCATGTTTCAGATGCTCGATGGGGTGCGCGTTATAGAGTTGGGGCACATTCTACTTGCGCCTTACGCCACGCAGTTCCTGGGCGATTTCGGTGCCGATGTAATCAAGGTCGAAGCGCCGGACGGCGATTATTACCGGCAGCTCGGCGTCTCTCGCGTGCCGGGGATGACCGCACAATGGATGGCGGTAAACCGGAACAAGCGCAGCATTGCGCTCGATCTCAAATCTCCCGAAGGGCGCGAGACGCTGTTGGAAATGCTGAGCCAGGCGGACATCGTGGTTCACAATATGCGGGTGCCCGCGATCGAGCGGCTCGGCCTTGGATATGATGCGGTGCGGGCAGTCAATCCCCGCATCGTCTACTGTGCCGCGATCGGGTTCGGGCAGGACGGCCCCTATGCGGACCTTCCCGCCTTCGACGATCTGATCCAGGCGCGCTCGGGTTTGGCCGAGGCCAATGGTCGCAACACTGGGGCGCCCGCCTTCGTGCCGATGGTGGCCGCAGACAAGATCACCGGGCTGGCGCTGGGTCAGGCGATGCTTGCCGGTCTGTTCCGGCAGCGCACCACCGGCGAAGGGTGCTATATCGAAACCCCGATGTTTGAAACCATGGTGTCGGTAATGCTGAGCCAACATTTCAGCGGTGCCGCCTACCGGCCGCCGGAAGGCGGGTTCGGCTACGCCCGGGTGATGAGCCCGTTTCGCAAGCCGGCGCAAACCAGCGACGGCTTCATCGCACACGGGGTCTATAAATTCGACCAATGGCAGCGGTTTTTGCGCGCGGTGGGTCGCGATGATGTGGTCGACGGCCCCATGATGACCGACGCAGTCACCACTCAGCGGCACTTCCCCGAACTCTATGAACTCGTTGTAGCGCATATCCTGCCGCAACGGACCACCGCAGAGTGGCAGACGCTGTTCGACTCTCTCGACATCCCCAACGCGCCGGTCATGGCCATGGAGGATCTGCCCGACGATCCGCATATCCGCGCGGTCGGGCTGATCGAGGATTATGACCATCCCCAGCAAGGGCCGATGCGCCGGGTCCGCAGCCCGTATACGATGCACGGTGTAGAGACGGGGCCCGATCTTCCCGCACCGGCGCTTGGCGCACAGGGCGCGGAGATTCTGGAGGAATTGGGCTTCTCATCGGATCGGGTTGCGCAGCTCATTGCGGCAGGGACCCTCGTTCAGCCCGAGCCGGACTTGGCCACCGCAGACGGTCCGACGGCAGCGGTGCGTCGATCTGGCGAGCAGCCATGAGCGGTGGCCGGCCCCCCGGTACCGGGAGCGTTTCCCGTTCCGCGGAAGGTCCGATCCGGGATTTGCTCCGGCAGCGTGACGGCATACCGCTCTATCTCAAACTGGCGAGTCTGTTTCGGGAAAAGATCCGTCGCGGGCAATGGCCGGCGCAGACCCAGTTGCCCACGTTACCGGTTCTGTGCGACGAATACGGCATTGCACGCGAGACCGTGCGCCAGGCCTTGGGGGTTCTGCGCAGCGAAGGCCTGATCGACAGTACGCGCGGACTGGGCACTTTTGTTAGCGCGCAGGCCGAACAGATCGAGCCGCGCGCGCCCGCCTACGATCCGCTGACGTTGGGCTCGCAGGTCCGCATCGAGATCCTGGCGCGCGTGCCTTGCGAGGCGCTTCCCGATCTTGGCCGCGACCTTACGGGGATGGAAACGCCGCTGCTTCATGTGCGCAAGCGCCATCATACCGGGACCCAGCCCTATTCGCTGGTCGATCTCTGGTTGCCGCAGCGCTATTTTGATATGCTGCCCGAGGGTGCCGACGAAACGCAGGTTTATTCGCAACTGTTGCGCGATCATACCGGCCTGACGGACCTGTCGGGCGACCAGATCATCACCATTGTCCGGGCCGATATCGCCACCGCCCACTTGCTGGACGTCACCTTGAGCGAGCCGGTAGCCCACGTTGTCTCGCGCCTGTTTGATCCCGAAGGCCGACCGGTCATGGCCCACATCGTTCATATCCGCAGCGACGTTTTCGCCGCCGAGCGCCAGTTCGGCAATCTCGCCACGGGCGATCCCGGCTCTTGGCGGCCGCACATGGCGCAACCCGCCATGCCCGACCCTTAATACGGGACACGACCAAGTCAGAAGGAGGAGTGACATCATGGATTTCGATCTTACCGAAGAGCAAAGGGCCATCCGCGACTCGGTCGCCAAAATTTGCGCGCGTTTCGACGATGCCTACTGGCTCGAACGCGACCGCACCGGGACCTTTCCGGAGGATTTCGCCGCCGAGATCGCAAAGGGCGGTTTCTATGGCGTGACTATGGAAGAGCAATATGGCGGATCGGGTCTCGGCATCACCGAAGCGTCGCTGGTCATGCAAGAGATCGGGCGCTACGGCGCGGCGGCCAGTTCTGCGGTGCACATCAACATCTTCGGGCTGCAACCGGTGGTCGGCTTCGGCACCGATGAGCAGAAGGCCCGGATGCTGCCACCTCTGATCCGGGGGGAACACCGCTCCTGCTTCGGCGTCACCGAACCGGACGCCGGCCTTGACACCACGCACATATCCACCTTCGCGCGTCGTCGTGAAGGCGGGGGATATGTGGTCAACGGGCGCAAGGTCTGGACTTCGACTGCACAGCGCGCAGATCATATCCTGCTGGTTACGCGCACCACGGCGATCGAGGAATGTAAGCGACCGACCGACGGCATGTCGGTATTCTATACCGATTTCGACCGCAGCAAGATTGACGTGCATGAAATTGCCAAGATGGGCCGCAAGGCGGTGGATTCGAACGCCATCTTCATTGACGGGTTGGAAGTGCCTGAGGAAGACCGGATCGGCGCCGAGGGCGATGGCTTCAAGGTTCTGCTGCACGGGCTGAACGCCGAGCGGATTGTCGTCGCTGCGGCAGCGGTCGGGTTCGGGATGTACGTTCTGGAAAAAGCGGCGGCCTATGCGCGCGAGCGTATCGTGTTCGGCCGCCCGATCGGTCAGAACCAGGCGATCCAGCATCCGCTCGCTTCGGTGTGGATGCGTCTTCAGGCGGCGGAACTGATGACCTACAAGGCCGCCGCTCTTTACGATCAGGGGAGGCCCTGCGGGCTTGAGGCCAACACCGCGCGCAACCTCGCCGGCTCGGCGGCCTACGAAGCGGCGTTCCGGGCGGTGCGCACCCACGGCGGCTTTGGCTTCGCGCAGGAATACCACGTAGAGCGGTACTTCCGCGAAAGCGTGCTGAACTTCATCGCGCCTGTCAGCGAGGAGCTGATCCTGTCCTACGTGGCCGAGAAGGCGCTGGGAATGCCCAAGTCCTACTGATGTGAGAACGCCGCGTTGGTTTTGGCCAGCGCAATCGCATGAAACTGCAATCACCCTTCGATAACCGGAGAACCCGACGGGCACGGTGCAAAGGCCCGACGATGTTTGTGGCAGGTGCGCGCTGTCGCGCGAACCTTGGTACTTGCACGGTCCTACATCGTCAGGTCAGGGACCGCTTTCAGAATGCGTTCAACCCTGTCAGGTTCCGCCCGATCACCAGCTTCTGAATCTCGGTGGTGCCATCCGGGATCGGCATGACTTTCGCATTGCGGAAGTGCCGTTCGACGGGAAACTCCTTGGTGATGCCGTTACCGCCGTGGATCTGCACCGCTTTTCCGGCGATTTCGACGGCCATCTCGGTTGCATACCATTTTGCCATCGAGGTCTGGGTGTCGCAACGCACGCCCATATCAAGAAGTTGCAGCCCGCGCTGGCACAACAGCCGTCCTGCATCTAGATGGGTGGCCATGTCGGCCAGATACCCCTGAATCAACTGATGCCCGCCGATCGGCTTTCCGTGCTGCTCGCGGTCCTGCGCGTATTTGACGGCGCATTCCAGCGCGGCCTGGGCGATGCCGATGCTGGTCAGGCCGACAAACACACGCGCGCTTTCGAACAGCTTCAGTGTCTGGAACAGACCGCCGCCGGAGTTCCCCAGAACATGGGCGTCCGTCGTTTCAGCCCGGTCAAAGAACAATTCGCAGGTCGAGGCACCGACAAGCCCCATCTTGCGCAACTCGCGGCTTTCATAGCCGCCCTTGTCGCGATCGACGATGACCATGGAGATCCCATCGTCGAGATTGCAGACCACGATTGCGAAGTCCGATTGTGCCCCGTTGGAAATCCATAGCTTTTGGCCCGTAACGAAAATCTTGTCTCCCTTGCGTTCCGCGCGGGTCTTGACCTCGCGCACGTTCGAGCCGACTTCCGGTTCGGAAATGCAGGTGGCACAAATGCGTTCACTGCGCAGGAGCGGCTTCAGATATGTCTCTTTTTGCGCCGCATCGCCCAGCAAGTTCACGGCGAAAACAGCGTGGCCCTGGATCAGCACCGCAATCGCCAGATCGGCCCAGATGCGGGCCAGTTCCTCGTAGAGGATGCCGTAGGTCATTCGGTCGATCCCGGCACCGCCGTCTTCCTCTGGTATAAGTCCGCTGATCAGACCGAATTCCTCGACTTTGGCGAACAGGGATTTCAGCGTGTCCGCGTCCGGTGGGTGGCCGAGATCCTCGTATTTTTCTGCCAACGGAGCGAACTCCGCTTCGGCCATTTTGCGGAAGTTTTCCAGCAACATGCGCTGCTCGTCTGTATAGATTGCCTGAGCGGCGGCGATCACATTTTCCATATTCTTTTCCTTGTTTCAGCGGCCCAGAATGGTGACACAGGCAGCGGCCTCTTCGACGCCGTGCAGGCCGCCACCGTTTTCGGCGATGGCATTCTTCGCACCTTGAACCTGACGCGCCCCAGCCTCTCCCCGCAGTTGCGTGACCAGTTCGAAAACCTGTCCGATCCCGGTGGCCCCTACCGGGTGCCCCTTTGATTCCAGCCCGCCGGAGGGGTTTACCGGGATCCGTCCGCCGATTTTGGTTTCGCCACGCAGGCTGGCCGGGCCACCTTCGCCGAACGGGACAAAACCGAGGTTCTCGATTTGGATGACTTCGCCCACCGCGGTGGCGTCATGCACCTCGGCGACCGACATGTCTTCTGGCCCAAGCCCCGCCTGTTCATAGGCCTGAAGTGCTGCAAGGCGGGTCAGGTGGTTTTCGTAATCCTCAGGCGAACGGTCGGTGCCTGAGCGCAGGATCGCAGCCTTGACCTTGATCGCACGGGATGGATCGATGCCTAGCCGCTTGAGCCCTTCGCCGGTGCACAGAACCGCCGCGGCCGCGCCATCGGAGATCGGCGCGCACATCGGAAGGGTCAGCGGGTAGGTGATGGGCGGAGCGTTCAGAACCTGTTCAACTGTCATCGCATCGCGGTATTGTGCCAGCGGATTATGCGCGGAATGCGCATGGTTCTTGGCAGAGACGGCGGCGAACTGTTCCTGCGTCGTGCCGAAGGTCTTCATGTGCAACCGCGCGAACCCGGCATAAACATCCATGAACACGCTGTAGGGCTTGGGCGATTTCGACCCTTCCGGTTCCTCGACCCCCGCGCCCAGATCGGCCAGACGCTGCGCGACTTCTTCGCCATTGCTGACGTCCCAACCGCTGTCGAAGGCCGAGAACATCAGCGCGCGGTCATCCGAATACATCTTCTCGGCACCCACGGCCAAGCAGCAATCACCGTTCCCCGCCTTGAGAAAATCAACGGCCAGCTTGAACCCGGTCGAGGCACTGGCACAGGCGTTTTCGACATTGACCACGGGAATGCCCTGAATGCCCATCTCGCGCAACGCGATCTCTCCCCGGATCATGTGCTGGCCGTCCATATGGCCCTGCACCGCGTTCGAGAAGAATGCGCCGTCAATGCGATCAGCCGTCACCCCGGCGTCCGAAAGCGCGGCGGTGACGGCTTCGCCCGTCATGTCCTTGATGGTCTTGTCCCGGAATTTCCCGAACGGCGTCATCCCGACGCCAACGACATAGATATCCTGCATCTTGCAGTCTCCTTGTTCAGTAACCGCGAAACTGCGGTTTGCGCTTTTCATTGAAAGCCGCCAGCCCTTCGCGCATATCCCACGACCGCATGTGCGCGCGCAGGTTCAGCATTTCTTCGGACAAGGCGGCAGCTTCGTCGACATTCAGTGATCGGTTCGCGACCGCTTTCATGCGGCGCAGCACGGCAGGGCTTTTGTCGGCCAGCTTGTCGGTGAAGTCTTGGACGGCGTCGTGCAGTTCCGCATCCGGAACGACCTTATTCACCAGTCCCCAGTCCATCATCTCCTGCGCGGATACGTTTTCGCCCGAGAACAGCAGGTATTTGGCGCGGTTCAGACCGATCCGCCGTGGCAGAATCGCTGCGCCCCCGGCGCCGGGAAACACGCCGAAATTGGAATGGGCATCGCCCAGTTTGGCGCTTTCAGCGGCAAAGACCAGGTCGCAGGCCATCACCATTTCGAGCCCTCCTGCCATGGCCAGCCCGTTTACGGCGGCAATCACGGGTTTGGGGCCGTCGCGCATCAGGCCGAAGGTATGATCGACCAGATCGAGCAGGTCCGGCTGGCCGGGTTCATGATTGGCACCGGCGACTTCCTTGAGATCCGCACCGGCACAGAACGCCCGCCCCGATCCGGTCAGAACAATGGCGCGGACTGCGTCGTCGGACATCGCGTTCTCCAGGGCGGTGGTCATCTCATGCAACATCTGCATGGACATGGCGTTCATCTGGTCAGTCCGCTGGAGGGTGATCCATTCGGTTCTGGACATACGTTCGACGGATAGGGTCAGGGGTGCTTCAGTCACGTTAACCTCATGAATAAAAACATTAATTTACGTTCTTGGCTTGCTTTTCTTCTCGGAATACGCTGCTATGAGGCGGACCCGCACGCGCGGAAAACGACAGATGGAGCCTGATATGAGCACTGCACCCCTGGCCGGCATGAAAATTCTCAGCCTCGCCGAACAATTCCCCGGTCCCTATGCAACGATGCTGCTCGCGGACATGGGCGCCGAGGTCATCATGGTCGAAAGGCCGGGTATCGGCGATCCGGCCCGGCAGTTTCCGCCCCTGTTCCGGGCGCTGAACCGAGGCAAACGCAGCGTTGCGCTCGACCTGAAATCGCCCGAAGGAATGGCACAGTTTCACGATCTGGCGAAAGGTGCCGATGTCATCGTCGAGGGGTTCCGACCCGGCAAACTCGCCGCGCTCGGCGCCGGTTTCGAGGACATGCGCGCGATCAATCCGCACCTCGTTTACGTATCGATCTCGGGATACGGGCAGGATGGTCCCTATCGAGACCGGGCGGGGCACGATCTGAGCTACGAAGGTGTCGGGGGGTTGCTGGCCGATCAGGCGGATGCCGGACAGCCCGGACCGCTGCCCTCCGTTCCACTTGCGGATGTCGGCGCGGCGCTGTTCGCGGCCATTGCGATTCTGTCGGCGGTCGTTTCCAGCCAGCGCACGGGGCAGGGGAGATACGTGGACGTCTCGATGTCGGACGCAGTGGTCTCCATGCTCACCGCCTTCCTCGTTCCGGCCGCGAATGGCACGCCGTTGGGCGAATTCATCTCCGAACCGGCCTATGGCGTTTTCACCTGCAAGGATGGCAAGCTGATGACGCTGTCCATCGCGCATGAGGACTGGTTCTGGAAGCCGTTTTGCGATGTGATCGGCAAGCCGGACCTTGCCGGTTTGAAAGGCCGTGACCGCGTCGCCCGCAAGGACGCACTGCGCGAAGAGATCGCGGCGGTGCTGGTCAGCAAGACGCGTGCCGATTGGGGCGGTCTGTTTGACACCGCGGGCGTGCCTTGGGGGCCGCTCAATTCGTTGGTCGAAACGCTGGACGACCCGCATGTACGTGCGCGGCAATTGCTGCGCACCGTCGCGCATGACAGCGGCAAGACAGAGACCTTCCTGGTTCAGCCCTTGAAATTCAATGACTTTGTATCCGGAATTTCGGGCCTTCCGCCCGAGCTTGGCGCCGACAATGAAAGCGTGTTCGCGGGCGGATCCGACTAAGGTCGCCCGCCCACATTCACATTCGGCCCTAGCAGGCAAAGGAATACCCCCCATTCACCGGATAGGTCTGTCCGGTGATCCAACTCGCCGCGTCCGAGCACAGAAACAGGATCATGCCGGCAGGGTCTTCCGGCTCTCCCAACCGGCGGATCACATATTGCGACAGGGCCCGCTTTTCGGTCTCTGCGTCGGGGATCAGCTCGGCGACCGCCGGCGTGCGTGTTCCGCCGAGGGCGACGCAATTCGCAGTAACCCCGAACCGGCCACCGGCCTTTGCAATGGCCCGCATAAAGCCTGCAGCCCCCGCCTTGGCACCGGAGTATACCGCCAGATGCGGCTCTCCGACGCGGCCCGCGTCGGATATGACGGTCACGATCCGCCCATAGCCGCCTTTGACCATCAACGGCATCGCGTGACGGGTACAGTTCAGCACCCCGTCGTAATTCGTGGCCATCCAACGGCGCCATTCGGTTGGGTCGGATTCCCAGAACGGCACAAGATCGTCAAGCCGCGACGTCGGACCCGCGTTGCCCGCATTGTTTACCAGGATATCAACGCCGCCAAAGGTTTCCTGCGCTTCGGCAAAGGCCGCGCCGACGGCCTCGAAATCGGATACGTCAAATGCCAACGGAAGCGCCTTGGCGCCTGCGGCTTCCATTTCCGCAGCAACGCTTTCTGCGCGTTCGGCGTGAAAATCATTGACCACAACGGCGCCGGCGCCGTGTTGCGCCAGATACAGCGCGACCTGACGGCCCACCCCTTGTCCGGCACCGGTTACAAATGCGGTACGGCCCTTGATGTCGAGCAGTTCACTCATAGTCTGTCCCTTTCTATCCAAGCCATCTCTTGCGACGCCGATAGTGTTTGATGTCGCGATAGCTTTTGCGTTCGCCCGACGCGGTGACACCAAGATAGAATTCCTTGATGTCCTCGTTGTCCGCGAGTTTGTCGGCGGGGCCATCCATCACGATACGGCCGTTTTCCATCACATAGGCATAGTCCGCGATCGACAGCGCCGCGGCGCTGTTCTGCTCGACAAGGAAAAAGGTCGTCCCTTCGGATTTAAGTTGCCTAAGCACCGCGTAGACATCCCGGATCATCATCGGGGCGAGCCCGAGCGATGGCTCGTCAATGGCGATGATCTTGGGTTTCGCCATCATGGCGCGACCGATCAGCAGCAGCTGTTGCTCGCCACCGGACATGAATCCGGCGGTTCGGCTGCGTAGCTCGGTCAGGCGAGGGATCAAAGTATAGACATGCTCCAGCCGGTTTTTCAGCTCAGCGGAGTTGGGCACCATATGCCCGCCTACGATAAGGTTCTGCTCGGACGTGAGGTGGCGCAGCACGCGCCGCCCTTCCATCACATGGATGAGACCGGTCTTGACCACGTTTGACGCTTCCATGTTCTGGATCGGCGTGCCGTTCAGCGTGATGGAGCCCGCCGAAACGGTTCCGTCCTCCGATTTCAACGTGCCTGAAATAGCTTTCAGCGTCGTGCTTTTCCCCGCCCCGTTGCCGCCGAGCAGCGCAACACACTGACCTTCGCGCACATTCATCGAAACGCCCTTGAGCGCCAGGATGACATCGGAATAGGTCACTTCTACGTTGTTGAGTTCCAGCATGGTATTGTGCCCGGGGTTAGGGTTCAGAACGGGCGCCGCGACCGCGGCGCCCGGTTGTGTTCACCACTTCTTGACGTCGGGAACATCCACGCCCGTTGCTTCGATGGTGATCTTGCCGTCCTTGACGGTGCCAACATTCACTTGAAGACCTTTCAGAGGAAATGGCGCATCGGGGGTGAAGGTCAGCGTCGGCAGGAACCCTTGGGTTTCCTCCGCTGTGATCGGCTGGGCAAAGAGCGCCTCGCGTACTTTCTCGCCGGTCAAACCTTCGGCCCCGTTCTCCTCGATCGCGTGGCCGATCACGGCGACGGTATAAAGCCCTTGGGAAATACCCATCGCCGTGACGACGTTCCAAGGTGCTTCCAGGCCATAATCCGCAGCCAGTGTTTCATAGAATTGCCGCGCGGGCGTGTCTTCATCCGCAGCAACCGCCATGCCGTAGGCCTCGTAATCGCCTTCGAGCTGATCAAGTCCGCCAAGCGCGCTGCCCGAAGCAGGCAGCCCGTTATGCGAGCTCATCATGATCGGGATGTCGGCACCGTTGGCCTGCAATCCACGTTTCGCCGCAACCACGATAGAGGTGTTCGTCTGGACGATCAGCGCCTCGGCACCTGCCCGCGCGACGCGGCGCATCTGGGCCGTCAGATCCGTAGGTTGTACCTCGGTATAGATAATCTCGACCAGATCGAGTTCTTCGGGATGTTCTTCTGCGTAGAGTTCCAGGCCCTTTGCCATGTCGACGTAGGCGGGCGAGGCTTCGGACGCCAGAATTGCGACCTTGAGGGGTTCATCACCGCCGCGCTGTTCACGCATCCAGCTCAGGAAGCCAGCACTCTCGTGCGAATAGGTCGGACGCGGATTGAAAATCCAGGCGTCTGACTGCCAGGCATAGCCGTAGGCGGCTGTCGCCATGAACATCGGGATCTTGTCTTCCGGCAGGCGTTCGGAAAGCGCGGCAACATCCGGTCCGCCAAGGCCGACGACCGCAATCGGGTCCAGTTCCGATTTGATTCCCGGCCAAAGGCTCGCCACCTGGGCGGCGTCATAACGGGTTTCGTAGTTCTTGTAGTTCAGCGTCACACCAAGTTTCTGACCGCTGGTGGCGTTCCACCAGTCAAAAACCGCTTCGCGGCTCGAAGCCAGTGCCGGCATGATATCGGCATAGGGGCCGGAGAAGTCCGAAAGGAGAGCAAGGTTATACGTCGTTTCAGCCTGTGCCTTCAGCGGTATGGTCGCCGCGAGGGCCATGGCACCTGCGGCCAGCAGGCCACGAAGCCCGTGTCGTGTCTTGTAGGTCATTGTTATTCCTCCCAGGTTGAAAGCCGTTCTATCGGTCAGTAGGGGAACGGCCAGATACGGTAAGACGATTTCATAATATTCCAGCGGTGCATCAGCCCCTTGGGTTCGAGGATCATGAACAATGCGATCACGCCGCCCAGAATGACGTTCATGCCGGCGAACACGATGTCGCCCCCCAGAAAGGATACCGAATCGGCGATATTCGGGCCGACGGTCGCGATGATTTCCTGGATCATACGGATGATGAACACCCCGACCAATGCGCCCACAATGGATCCCATGCCGCCGACGATAATCATCGCCACGAAAAAGATTGAATGGAAGAGGGTGAATTGATCGACACCCACAAAGCGTATCATATAGGCCCAGAGCGCCCCGCCGACCCCGGCGTAGAACGCCCCGATGAGAAAGGCATTTGCCTTGGTTGCCGCGACATTGATCCCCATGATCCCGGCCGCCACATCATCGTCCCTGACCGCCACGAAGGCACGTCCGAAGCGCGAGCGCACGATACCGAACGCACCCGCGATCATGATCGCAGTGACCGCGAAATTCATGTAGAATTGCGCGGTTTCGCCGACGAAGCGTAACCCGAATAGCTCTGCGGGAGGCACGGTGATGCCGTTCGACCCGCCCATCCAGTTCGAGGGCAGGTTCAGGACGGCAAAGTGAAAGATGAACTGCGCCGCAATGGTAGTGAGCGCAAGGTAGAACCCCTTGATGCGTGCTGCGGTCAGCCCGAAGAGAAAACCGAACAGCGCCGCCGAGAACCCGGCCAGCGGGATCGTCAGCAGGAAAGTGAGACCGGTTTTCGATGCCAGAATGGCGGCTGTATAGGCCCCGACACCCATGAACGCGGCTTGGCCAAGGTTGATCTGTCCCGCATATCCGGTGCAGATCTGAAGCCCCACGGCGATGACCGCGCTGATCATCATCATGTTCAGAATTGCGACGATGCGTCCGCTCACCAAGTAGGGCGCCGCCAGCATGAGACCGACGAAAAGCGCGAGAGCAGCCATTTGCCAGCGCGTACGGACGACGCGCCTGTCGGTGCGATAGCTGGTGGGGAAAATGCCGGAAGGATCCATGACTTACACCCTCTCGATCGTGCGCCAGCCGAACAGCCCCGTGGGCCGTACCAGCAAGATGGCAAGCATGATTATATAGGGCACGACACTGCCCAGCGAACCGCCGATCATCGGATCGAGGTAATTTGTGGTCAGACTTTGCGCCACACCGATGATCACCCCGGCAAGGATCAGACCGCCGATGGATTCGAGCCCGGCAAACAGCGCAACAGGGAGCGCCGCGAACCCGATATCGGACGCGAGGAAGGTCAGCGACTTGCCGCTGAGAAAGATCATCGCACCGATCGTGGACAGGATTGATCCCAAGATCCACGCGAAGGCAATTGATCCCTTCACGGAGATCCCCATCGAGGAGGCGACGACATGATCCTCCGCCACGGCGGTCATCCGCAGCCCTGACCGGGTCCGGTTGAAGAACCATGACAGGCCGACAGCCGCGACGACGGTGATGATCCCGCCGATCAGCAGGTTCATCGGGATCAACATATCTCCGAGAAAAAGCGGTTTCAGCGGAAAGATGATCGGAAAGGGCCGGACAGCGGGGCCGAACAGCAGCAGCACAAGCCCGCGCAGCAGGATCAGCAGGCCGACGGTGACCATGACCATCGAAAACACGGATTCACCTATCAGCTTTGTTAGGAAGATCCGTTCGATCGCATATCCGACCAGACCCGCCAGAACCAACGATAGCGGTATCGACAACCACAGGCTTAGCCCGACCTGCATGGTCGTGAACCAGACGATGAAACCACCGATGATCACAAGTTCGCCCTGCGCGAAGTTGAACACCTTGCTGGCGCGGTAGATCACGACAAATCCCATGGCGACCAATGCGTACAACAGGCCGATCAAAGCCCCGGTTATGATGTCATTGATGAAATAGACCATTCTTGTCGACCTCCCTTAGGTTTGCGACTGCCGACTGGCAGCCTTCGATGCATTTTCCACATCCGATACCCGAACCGTGGCCTTCAGCACGCCTTGCCGGCCGTCCTGATAGGTCACGGCGATTTCAAGGTCGGTCTCCGCCTTGCCGTCATAGATCGCCTGAACAAGCTTCTCATACCGCTCTTCGAGAAACGCGCGCCGGAGTTTCCGGCTGCGCGTCAGCTCGCCTTCGTCCGGGTCGAGTTCCTTTGGAAAATTCGCGAACCGGGCAACGCGTGAACCTTCCGGAAGAAGGGTGTTGATTCGTGCCACTTCGCCTTTGATAAGGTCCAGAATCTCGGGCTTCTGCGATAGGTCGGTATAGGTTGAAAAGCTGATCTTGTTCTCTTCCGCCCAACGCCCGAGAACTTCCATGTCGATATTTATCAGCGCGCTCACGAAATCTCGGGTCTCGTCGCCCAAGGTCATCAGGTCTTTGATGAAAGGGCTGTAGCGCAACCGTGTCTCGATGAATTGCGGCGGATAACTGTGTCCGTTTGCCAGGCGGCGCATGTCCTTGACACGGTCAAAGAACAGCAGCTCGCCGTCGTCTGTCATCGACACGGCGTCGCCCGTTTCGTACCAGCCGTCATCGGTCAGCGCCTCGGCTGACTTGTCAGGTTTGCCGTGATAGCCTCCGAAACCCGATCCGCCCCGAACCTGAAGCTCGCCCTCGGGTGAAACCCGGTATTCCAGCGGTTCGCCATAGGCAGTATTGCTCGGCATCCAGCTGCCGCTCGTCTCAAGCTGATAGCTGTCGCCCACATGCGCGGTCAGCAACCCGATTTCTGTCGCCCCGTAGACATTGCGCAGCTTCACGCCCATGGCGTGGAACATGCGAAAGACGTCCGGTGCCATCAGGGCGCCACCGCTGAGCGCATTGCGAGCTTTGCCGAGACCGAGATTGTCGCGCAAATGATGCAGGACCAGCGCCTCGGCAAGAGGCAGTTGCAACCGCGCTGCAAGGGTCGGGCTGCGCCCTTCCAACCGTTCGACGTGAACCGCGCGACCTACCTTCATGCCCCAATCGTACATCGCGTTGCGGACCTTACCGGCCCCCAGCATCCGGGCCTGAACGATGGAGGCAAGGTTCTCCCACTGGCGCGGGCTGAACACGAGCGCGTCGACCGCCAGTTCGCGGATATTGGTCAGCACGTCCTCCGGGCCTTCGGGAAAGTTCACCACCATGGGCGCTATCAGCCCGATCGACAGGCCAAAGATCTGTTCCGTCACCCAGGCGGGAGAAATGTATGTCAGGTATTCCGTCCCCGGCGTGATGTCGATCGCGCCCATCACCCGAGAGCAGTTATCGAACAGATAGCGATAACTGATGACGACACCCTTCGGCTTGCCCGTCGTCCCGGACGTATAGGACAGTAGCGCGGTATCTTCTGCTTTTCCGCGCTTGACGTGCTCTTCAAAGCGGGTGGAGTCGCTGTCGTGGATCTGCCGCCCGGCGTCGCTTACGCTTTCGAAGGAATCCAGCAGCGGATGGTCGTAGCCCCACAGGCCCGACCCGTCCCAGTACACGATCGCAATGGCACCGTCATACTCATCCGCGACCTCGAGACATTTATCGACCTGTTCCTGATCTTGCGCCAGAAAAATACGGGTCTGCGAATCCTGAGCGAGATAGAGGATCTCCTCGGCGGTCTGGTCGGGATAGACAGACAGGACTTTCCCGCCCAGCGACTGTACCGCGTATTCCGCCCAGAAATGCTCGGGCTCATTTTCTCCGATCATCATGACGGAATCGCCGGCTTTCAGGCCTTTGCTCTCCAGCCCGAGCGCCAACGCACGGACCCTTTCCAGCACATTTGCCCATGTGAATTCGCGCCAGATACCCAGACGCTTGTGCCGTTCGGCAAGCCCGCCGGGCTCGGAAAGCGCGCGGGCCAGCAGGACCTGGGGCAGGGTTTCGCTTTGCGTCACTGCCGGGTCGGAAAAAACCATTGCTGTTCGTTGCTTGACCATTCCGCTACCCCAGATATGCCTTGATCACAGCCGGGTTTTTTTGAATTTCCTCGGGCGTGCCTTCGGCAATCACCCGTCCGAAATCCAGCACCACGATCCGGTCGGCAAGATCCATCACCACGCCCATGTCATGTTCGACCAGAACCACCGGTATCTTGCGCGCCTCGCGCACATCGAGAATAAAGCGCGCCAGGTCTTCTTTCTCTTCCGAGTTCATGCCCGCCATCGGTTCGTCCATCAGCAGGATTGAAGGTTCCTGCGCCAGCGCACGCCCCAGATCGACCCGCTTGCGCAGCCCGTAACCCAATGTGCCCACAGGCCTGTTTCGGATCGCCTCGATCTCCAGAAAATCAATGATCTCCTCGGCCGCTTCTCGATGCTCAGATTCCTCGCGCATCACGGGGCCAAACTGGAAAAACGCCTGAATCACATTCGATTTCATCAGCATGTGCCGACCGATCATGATGTTTTCGACCACGGTTTGGCCGGCGAAAAGATGGGTGCCCTGAAAGGTACGCGCCAGACCGCGTCGGGCGATCTGGTCCACGCGCAGGCCCGTCACGTTTTTGCCGGAGAGTTCGACGCGCCCCTTCTGTGGGCGGTAAAACCCTGCCGTGACGTTCAAAAGCGAGGTTTTGCCGGCACCGTTCGGGCCGATGATTGCCAGCAATTCGTCGTCATTCACAGTGATGCTTACGTCATCCAGCGCGGTCACACCGCCGAATTTCAGTGTCGCGCCGCGAACCGCCAAAGGTGCCAATTCCGAAGATGTGGTCACATCGTGATCCACGTCTGCCTGCGACAGCATGTTGTGCGGTCAATCGACATGGCATGAACTGCCACCCGATTGAAGTCGAGGTCTCCTCGCATCAACGCTCCTCCCCGCGCTATTCCCGGAATCTTTGCCGGAAGTTTGCCCGGCTTTTCACCGAGCGGTTATCTAAAACTAACACATGTTAGAAAAATAAATCAACAACTGACTCTGATAACTTCGCATAAATAGTCAGGTGGCGGAGTAATCGGCGGAAGAACAACGCACGCCGGTTTCGTCCTGACACCAGACCGTACCTGCGGTGTCATCGGGTCGGCAATTAAGCTGTATTTCACAGGGCAGGGTCAGCGGAGCGAGGCCCCGGAAGAAAAATCCGTGAGGAGCCTTGTTCAAGGCATCCGCTGCAAGGTTCAGGAGCAGCGTTGCCTGCAGGGGACCATGCACGACAAGTCCGCGATAGGCTTCGACTTCGGTCGTATAGGGCCGGTCATAATGGATACGGTGGCCATTGAACGTCAGCGCCGAATAGCGAAACAACAGCACCGAATCCGGGGTAAGGCGCGATCTGAGCGTCGCCGGGTCCGGGGCTACGAACGTGTGATTTTCGGATTGCGATCGGCTGATCCCTTTATAGACAATAGTCTGCTTCTCCTGAATGCAGACCTTTTCGCCATTTGAGTACTCGTGATCGACGGCTACAAAAACCAAGGTTCCGCTGCGCCCTTGTTTGGCGGTTATGTCCCCGATGGTCGAACGGCGCGTGACCGTTTGCCCGACACTGAGCGGCGCGATATGCGTGACATCGCTCCCGGCCCACATCCGCGAGGGCAGCGGAACAGGGGGCAGAAACCTGCCTTGGGGAGAATGCCCATCTTCCGAAAGAGAGCCTCCCGGTGCGGAATCGAGGGTCAGACACCAGTGAATTCCCAGCGGGACGTCGCCCGCACCGGCCCAAAGATGCGCGTCGAACGTGGCGCGGAACCTGTCTATCAGGCTCGGCGTCAGGATGTCCTCTTTGGTTTCTGTCCGTCCCAGCCAGGGCCTGAGCGATTCAAGATCGATCTGCATCGGGCGTCCCTCAGAAAGACCGCGGCATACCGAGAATATGCTCGCCAACATAGGACAGGATAAGATTGGTCGAGATCGGGGCCACCTGATACAACCGAGCCTCCCGAAACTTGCGCTCGACATCGTATTCCCGCGCGAAGCCGAAGCCTCCGTGGGTCTGGATGCAGGCATTGCCCGCCTCCCAGCTGGCATCGGCGGCCAGCAGCTTCGCCATGTTCGCCTGCGCTCCGCATTCCTGCCCCGCATCAAAACGCCGACAAGCCTCAAAGCGCATCAGGTTGGCCGCCTCGACGTTCACATAGGCCTTGGCGATGGGAAACTGCACACCCTGATTTTGTCCGATGGGGCGGTCGAACACGATGCGTTCGCCGGCATAGGCGCGGGCCTTGTCCACAAACCAGTAGCCGTCGCCGATACACTCCGCCGCGATCAGGGTTCGTTCGGCGTTCAACCCGTCCAGGATATGGTAGAATCCGCGCCCTTCAGTGCCGATCAGGTTTTCGGCGGGGATTTCGAGGTTGTCAAAGAACACTTCGTTGGTCTCGTGTCCGGGCATATTGGCGATTGGACGGACCTCCATACCATTGCCGATGGCCTCTTTCAGATCGACCATGAAGATCGACAGGCCTTGGGATTTCTTCTGGACGTCCTTCAACGGGGTGGTACGCGCCAGCAGGATCATCAAATCAGAATGCTGGATACGGCTGATCCAGACCTTCTGACCGTTGATCACATAGCGGTCGCCTTTTTTGACAGCCGTGGTCTTGAGCTTGGTGGTGTCGGTTCCGGTGGTCGGTTCGGTCACGGCCATGGATTGCAGGCGCAGCTCGCCGCTGGCGATACCGGGCAGGTATTGCTGTTTTTGCGCGTCCGAGCCGTGCCGCAAAAGCGTGCCCATGTTGTACATTTGCCCATGACAATGACCCGCGTTGCCGCCACAACGGTTCACTTCTTCCATGATGATCGAGGCTTCGGTCAGGCCAAGACCCGATCCGCCGTACTCCTCGGGGATCATCGCCGCCAACCAACCTTCACGTGTCAGGGCATCGACAAACTCCTCGGGGTAGGTGTTATCCTCGCCGAAGTTGCGATGGTATTCGGGCGGGAACTGCGCGCAGAGCGCACGCAGCGCGTCGCGCAGATCATTATGGGTTTCAGGGGCCGATGTTTGCATGGCTCAGGATGCTCCGGGGCCGGAGGTTTCGAGGATTTCCTCTTCGGCGCGCTGCCACAGCTCATAGGAAATCGGGTTCTCGCTTTCTTCAAGGATATGACCGACCAGCCCGATGGCGCGTGCCATGACACCGAAACCGCGCACGATTTTCCAGGGAAAGCCGAATTCGCAGCAGATCGCACCGATTGCACCGGTGGCATTGATCGGCAGCATCTTGCCGGACTTCTCTTCGGCAACGGCCTGTATCTTCTGGATCAACTCGATGTATTCACCGGACTTGCCGTTCTGCGCCGCAATTTCGAACAGGCGCGGAGCACGCGGATCGACCGGCTTGTGCACAGGATGGCCCAGGCCCGGCACGATGGCCTTTTTGGCCCGGAATTTCTCGACCGTCTCCAGCGCGATGGCGTCCAAATCGGCGCCGGTGCCAAGCTTGTCCTCGGGCAACGCCTCGTAAAGCATCTTCGATGCGCCCTCCATCGAGCCGACAAACACCGTGCCAAGCCCGCAAAGCCCGGCGGCAACCGCCGCTTGGAGGGACTCCGGCGCGCCCATATAGGTCATGCGTGCGGCCAGTGCCGACGGCGTGATGCCATGTTCGACCAGTGTAATCACGATGGCGTTGAAAACGCGGCTTTCTTCGGGCGTGGCCTTACGGCCCGTCAGTTGCAGAAAGGCGAGATCGCCGAGATTCATGTGGCCCAAAATCTCATTCGGCAGGTCGAGCCCGCGCACACTGATCTGGTCGGGGGTGCTCCAGCCGATGTCGGAGGTAATTTTCTCTTTGCGTTTAGCCATTAGACCGGATCCCACGGAAAGACATCCGCTGATACTTCCAGCGGTGTGAATTGCGACTTGAGCGCGGGAATGGCGCGCTCGGCGATTTCATCAGCGGTCCAGCCTTCACCGGAATGGACGGAGCGCAGGGGGCGAGGCTGGTTGAACAGGAATATCTCGTTCTTGCGCACCGCGAAGATCTGCCCCGACACATCCGCCGCACGGTCGCTCATCAGGAAACAGGCCATTGGCGCAACCTTGGCCGGTGTCATCTCCTTGATCTTGTCGACGCGCGCCTTCTGTTCCTCGGTGTCGGTCTTGATCGACGAGATCATCCGACTCCAGGCGAAGGGCGCGATGCAGTTCGACCGCACGTTCCAGCGCTTAAGGTCCAGCGCCACCGATTTCGAAAAGGCGGCGATGCCCAGCTTGGCGGCGGAATAGTTCGCCTGGGCGAAGTTGCCGATCAGCCCCGAGGTCGAGGTCATATGCACCAAGGCGCCGCTTTCCTGTTCGCGGAAATAGTCGGCGGCGGCGCGGCTGGTGTTGAAGGCACCGTAAAGATGGACCTTCACCACCGCGTCGAAATCCTCATAGGTCATCTTGTGGAAGAAGCAGTCGCGCAGGATGCCGGCGTTGTTCACCACGGCGTCGATGCGACCGAATTCCTTAACGCCTGCCTCGATCATCGCGCGCGCGGCGTCCGGTTCGGTGACGCTGCCGGCGTCGGCAATCGCGTCGCCGCCCGTCGCCTTGATTTCTTCGACCACCTTTTGCGCCGCGGTTTCCGTCTGGCCGGTGCCTTTCAGCGACGCGCCCAGATCGTTAACCACCACGGCGGCGCCTTCGGCCGCAGCCATCAGCGCAATATCTCGACCGATCCCGCCACCCGCTCCGGTGACCAGAACAACCTTTCCGTCAAGTGCCTTTGCCATCTTCGTCCTCCCTCAGCTTGTCTTGCGGTATTTGTCGAGACCGCCGGTGTGCATAACGCGGCCCATGAGCGGCGCTTCGATGATCTCTTCCGCCTTGAGTGCGGCCGCGATCAGCTTGTCCAGGTCGATGCCGGTTTCGATGCCCAGTTCGTGGCACAGGAAAACCGCGTCTTCGGTGCAGACATTGCCAGCGGCGCGCGCATGGCCGTGGCCCGCGAAAGGACAGCCCCCAAGACCGGCGACCGAGCTTTCGAACATGTCCACGCCCATCGAAAGGGCGGCGTGGAGATTGGCGATACCAAGCCCGCGCGTGTCGTGGATGTGCATGCCGATCCGGGCGTCCGGGGCCAGTTCGCGCAGGGCACCGATCATCCGCTTCACCGCTTCGGGGTTGCCCCACCCCATTGTATCCGCGACGACGAGGATCGGCACGGGGATTTGTTCCTCTTCGCAAAGCGCGAGGATAAAGCGGAAATCGTCGAGAATGCGCTCTTGCGAAATGGGGCCTTCGAAGTTGCAGCCGAAGGCCGTCATTACGTAGGCGGCGTCGACGGTATAGCCTTCTTCTTTGTAAAGCCGGACCCAGTCACGCTGCTTCTCGCGCATTTCGGCGGACGAACAATTGTTGTTCGATTGCGCAAACGCCTCGGAGGGATAGAACAGAAGGCGCGGGTCGATATCGACCTCATGCGCGGTCAGGGCCTTGCGAAACCCCTTGTCGTTCAGCCAAAGCGACGTGTAGTTCACACCGGGCTTGCGTTTGATACGCTGGAACAGCTCGCCGGTATCGGCCATTTGCGGCACGTATTTCGGGCTGACGAAGCTGCCGACCTGAATGCGTTTCAAACCGGTTTCGCTAAGCATGTCGATCAATTCGATCCGCTTTTCGATCGGGTAAATTTTCTTTTCGATCTGAAAGCCCTCGCGCGGGCCTTCTTCTCTGAACTCGACGAATTTGGGAAAGTCGCTCATTTTATCACTCCTCGGATGGCAGTATCTCGGCGATGACCTGGCCGCGATCGACCATGTCCCCATTCGAGACGGATATGTTGCTGGCGATCCCTGCTGCGGCAGCGCGGATCGATATTTCAAGTTTCATGGATTCCATGACCGCGATCACGTCGCCTTCGGCCACGGGTTGGCCATCGGACACCTTGATTTCGACGATCATACCGGTGAGCGGTGAGGCAACAGCCCGATCCGCCGCCGCATCGCCTCCGGCAAAGTCCAAAGGCGCGGCCGGGCGGTAGACGAGCCGGCCCTCGGGTGTGGCCATCTCGATTACGCCTGCGTGGATCCGTGCGTCGATGAGGTAGACCGTGTCACCCTCGCTCAGGCGCCAACGGCCCGGCGCGACTTCACGCATCGACAGGGTTGCCGCATCTCCGGTTTCCGTCAGGACGGTGTACCTGCCGCGTGCTTTCACGGGTCCGACACGCAATTCCTCGGAGGTGTCGGCGGAATCGGTCAGCGTGACACGCTGTCCCACCTCGATCGGACCGCCACCCAGGCCAAGCCGCCAACCGGTAAAGGTGTCGCGGTTGGTCCATGGATTGGCGCTTGCGTCGCTGCGCGATGCCGCCACGAAAAGAATGGCCGCGGCGGCCTTCCATAATTCGGGGCGGGCAAGGGAACCTGATTGTGTCAGCGCGTCGAGCCTGCCGTCGATCCAGCGGGTATGCACCTGCATCTGTTCAAATTCAGGGTTGCGCGCCAACGCCGTCAGGAAAGCCCGGTTGGTTTGCACACCTTCGACCGCGACATGATCAAGCGCCGTCGCCAGCCGGGCCAAGGCGGTTTCCCGATCAGGTGCGTGAACGATCAGCTTGGCGATCATCGGATCGTAGAACGGCGTTACCGCGTCGCCTTCTTCGACACCGCTGTCGATGCGCAGACCATCCGGCAGGCTGAGTGTCGTCAGCGTGCCCGTCGAGGGGGCGAATTGCATCGCCGGGTCTTCGGCGTAAAGCCGTGCCTCGACCGCATGGCCGTTGATCGCCAGATCGCCCTGAACCAGGCCAAGGCCTGCGCCTTCGGCGATGCGCAGGTGAAGCGCGACCAGATCAAGCCCGGTTATTGCCTCGGTGACAGGGTGTTCCACCTGAATACGGGGGTTCACCTCAAGGAAGTAATACTCCTCCCCTGCGACCAGAAATTCGACCGTGCCCAGACCGCGATAGTCAAGTGTTTCGCCCAGGCGCACCGCGTCCTGCGCGATTTGGTCCAGCAGCGTGCGGGGGAGCCCCCATGCCGGAGCTTCTTCGATAACTTTCTGATGACGGCGCTGTAGCGTGCAGTCGCGTTCGAACAGATGCACCACATGGCCCTTGCCGTCGCCCGCGATCTGCACCTCGACATGGCGGGCCTCTGGCAGGAACCGCTCGAGCAACAGTCCTTCGGAGCCGAAGGTGGACCTTGCCTCGCGCAGCGCGCCTTCGATGTCTTCCTCAAGTGTGGTCTCGTCGGTCACCAGCCGTTGGCCGCGCCCGCCACCGCCGCCGACAGCCTTGAGCAGAACGGGCAGGCCCATCGCACGCACCTCGGTGGCAATTTCGTGTGGATCGGACCGCGCGCCTTCGGCACCTGAAATGACCGGGACGCTGGCCGCAACGGCGGCTTTTTTGGCGCTGGCCTTGTCGCCGAAACGGTCAAGCGTGTCGGGTGTCGGCCCCATAAAGATCATTCCGGCGGCTTCTACCGCACGGGCGAACTCGGAGTTCTCCGCGAGAAAGCCATACCCGGGGTGGATCGCATCCGCGCCGACCGATTTCGCGGCGTCGATCACCGCGTCGATCTTCAGATAGCTTTCGGATGCCGGGCCGCCGCCGATACAGACGGAGTGTCCGATCTCGCGGACATGAAGGGCGTTGGCGTCGGCCTGCGAGTGCACGCCGACAGGGGTGATACCGCTGGCCCGCGCGGTGCGCGCGATCCGGCAGGCAATTTCGCCGCGATTGGCGATGAGAAGCGTTTTGATTTTCATTTCTCGGGCCTCACATCCTGAACACGCCGAAATTGGTTTCGACCTTGGGTCTGCGCGACGTCACATCCAGCATCAGCGCCATGACATCGCGGGTTTCACAAGGCTCGATCACACTGTCGATCCACAGGTTCGAGGCAAAATTGTAAGCACCTTGGAAATCCTCGTATTCCTTGCGGATGGGTGCCTTGAAGGCTTCCTCCTCTTCCGGCGTCCAGCTTTCGCCTTCGCGTTCGTTGATTTGAGCGCGGACCTGTGCCAGCACGCTGGCGGCCTGTTCCGGACCCATGATCGCCGATCGACCGGTTGGCCAGGCAAACATCGCATCGGGTTGGAACGGGCGGCCCAACATTGCCAGATACCCGGCCCCATAGGATCCGCCGGTGATGATGGTGAATTTAGGCACCCGTGCCGAGGACATCGCGGTGATCATCTTTGCACCGGCTTTGGCGATGCCCATCTGCTCGACCTCGCGGCCCACCATGAAGCCGTTCACATCCGCCAGAAACAGAAGCGGAATATCGCGCTGGACGCAGAGGTTGATGAAATGGGTGGCCTTCAGCGCAGCCTCGACGAACAGCACGCCGGTGTTGGCGATAATGCCGACTTCGTGGCCGTGGATGCGGCCCCAGCCGGTCATGATCGTGTCACCGTACAATGGCTTGAACTCGTGGAAATCGCTGTCATCCACCAGACGCGCGATGATTTCGCGGTTATCGGTCGGCACCTTGGGGTCGCGGCTGATAAGGCCATAGATTTCCTCGACCGGGTAAGCAGGCGCGCGCGGTTCGGTTGGTGTTTTGCGGGGCAGGGGCTTTTCGCCCAAGTGGCTGACTATATCGCGGGTGATGGCCAGCGCGTGCGCATCGTCCTCGGCCAGATGGTCAGTCACGCCGGAGACGGACGAATGCATCTTGCCGCCACCCAGTTCTTCGGCTTCGACCTTTTCACCGGTTGCCGCGAATGTCAGCTCCGGTCCGCCCAGATACATAAAGCCTTGACCGCGCACGATCACCACTTCGTCGCAAAGTGCCGGGATATAAGCGCCGCCCGCCGTGCAGGGGCCCATGACCACGGCAATCTGCGGCACACCGTCGCCCGACATGCCGACCTGCTGATGGAAGATCGAACCGAACTGGCCTTCGTCGGGGAACAGATTCGCCTGATCGGGCAGAAACGCGCCACCGGAATCGACCAGCGTGATGACGGGCAGGCGGTTTTTCCAGGCAATTTTCTGCGCGCGCACATGTTTGCGACAGGTAATCCCGAAATAGGTGCCGCCCTTAACAGTAGCGTCATTGGCGATGATCATACATTGGCGGCCTTCGATCACACCGATCCCGGTAATGATGCCGGCACCCGGCGGCACACCCTTGTGCATGTTTAAACCGGCCAGTTCGCCGAGTTCAAGAAACGGCGTACCCGGATCGATCAGGCGCTCAATGCGCTCGCGCGGCAGGATCTTACCTTTTTCGATGTGTCGATTCCGCACCTTCCCAGGTCCACCAACCCGCTGCGTGAGCCGAAGCGCATGCAGTTCGTCGATTTTTTCGCGATACTGCGCGTTGTTCTTGCGGAAGTCGTCAGATCCGGTGTCGAGGAGGGATTTCATTTTCGTCATGGCAAGTCAGGATATTCTCTCAGAACAAAGGCGACCTTGGCGGCGCCGGGTTTTTCAAAGGTGTCGGCGGGCACGAGACGAACGTCAGCCTTGAAGACAAGAGCGTCACGCAGGCGCTGTTCAATCTTTTTCTTGAGACCAGCATCATCCGCCGCGTTGCGGTCAGGACCCCGTTCCACAATCACCGTCAGCGCGCCTTGCGTGGTGTGGCCTTCGAAATCGGCCACGATCCGCATGACGCCGTTGGTTTCGGGCACCATTTCGGTGATCACGCTGTTGATGGCCGACGGGAACACGTTGGCCCCCCGCACGATCAGCATGTCGTCGGTCCGTCCGGTGCAGCGGATTTTCGGACCGGTGCGGCCGCAGGTGCATTCGGTGTCGATGACCTCGATATAGTCGCCCGACCGGAAGCGCACGACCGGACTCGCCTGACGACCGATAGCGGTATAGATCATTTCGCCCTCGGCGCCTTTTTCCCAAGGAATGATTTCGCCGCTTTCGGGGTCGAGCAGTTCGGTGATGATATAATCCATGTTGACCATATGCATCCCCGATTGGGCATCGCATTCGGCCCAGTAGGTCACGCCCAGATCGGTGCCGCCCAGCATCTCGGTGCATTTCGCCCCCCAGGCCGCTTCGATCTTGGCACGGATGGCTGGAATGCCGCCGCCGGGTTCGCCGCCGACGACGATCTGCTCGACGCCCAGTTCGCTGGCCTTGCATCCCAGCACTTCCGGCGCCTTTTCCGCCAAGTGCAGCACGAAGTTCGGGGCACCGACAATGCAGCGCGGGCGTGTATCGGCACAGGCCCGCAGCAGCCGTTCGGCACCGCCGTCGGCCCCGACCGGTACGTCGATTGTGCCCATGTACTGCAGGCCCTGCATCACGGGAATGCCTCCGACAAAGCCTTTGGCCAGCGAAAATGCGTGCAGTACCATGTCACCGGGACGCACGCCGTTGGCGAAGAAACAGCGCGCCGTCATCTCGTGCCACATTTCGGTATCGGCTTCGGTCAGCGCCACATAGGACGGGTTGCCGGTGGTCCCGGACGACGCCTGCATCTGGATGATGTCCGACATCGGCGCAGCCCGGTGCTTGCCAAAGGGCGGTTCGGCGGCCAGGCTTTCTCGGATTTCGGTCTTGTAGGTGAAGGGAAGTTTCTGGAGGTCCTCGATGGTGCGGATGTCATCGAAATCCACGCCCGCCTCGGCGAATTTCTCCTGATAGAAGGTAGAATTCGCCTTGAGATAGGCCATCTGATCGCGCAGCCGCTCTTCCTGAATACCGCGCACCTTATCAAGCGGCGTACCCTCGATCTCGTGCCAGAAGCGGTCGTTCACCTTGTCGGCGGCGTCTTGCCGCCGGAAGCGCATTCCAAATTGCATGTCGTCCTCCCTTCCCGGCCGCGCGATCAATAGGATCGCGGCAGCCCCATGACCTTTTCGCCGATAAAGCTGAGGCAAAGTTCGCGGTTCACCGGTGCCGTGCGCAGCAGGCGGACCAGCGGGTACATTTCGTAAAGCCCCGTATCCTCGGTAAAGCCCGATCCGCCATGGGCCTGAAGCGCGGCATCCACGGCCTCGATCCCCGCTTCGGCGGCGGCGTATTTTGCCATGTTCGAAGACGCTCCGGCAGGCAGCTTGTTGTCGAATTCCCACGCTGCACGACGGGTCATCAGGCTGGCCATCTCGACCGCCGTGTGCGCCTTGGCCATCGGGTGCTGTACACCTTGGTGCGCGCCGATGGGCTGGCCGAAAACACTGCGCTCGGATGCATAGGCCACACCCTTGTTCAGCGCGAACCGTCCGATGCCGCAGCACAACGCGGCAAGGATGATCCGTTCGGGGTTGAGGCTGTCGAACAGGATCGAGAATCCCTCGTCCACCTCGCCCACCACATCTTCGGGGCCCAGATCGACCTCGTCGAAGAACAGGGTCCATTGTTCCTCGGGCAGGGGGATCGAAATCTTGACCCGCTGCTTTTCGACGCCTTTTTTCTTCAGGTCCACGGCAAAGAGTGTAAAGCCATCGGTCTTGCGGCTCACTTCATCATGCGGCTTTGTCCGCGCCACCACTAGGCAATAATCGGATACCTCGGCACCGGTGATAAATGTCTTTTCACCCGACAGGCTGAACCGGTTGCCTCGGCGCTTGGCCAGCGTAGTGGCCTTCATCGTGTTGGATCCGGCCCCCGGTTCGGTGATCGCGAAACAAAACTGGATATCGCCGCGACATGCTGCTGGAAGAAGCTCTTTCTTGTGGAATTCGGACCCGTGGCTGGCGATATGCGCCAGCGACATTGTCGGGCCGACCACCATCATCAGCAGCGGTATGCCGTGGTTGGCGGTACCTTCCATGAACAGGGCCATTTCAGTCATTCCCAGACCTGCACCGCCGTATTCCTCGGGCACCATGATCCCCAGAAAACCGTCATCGGCAATCTGTTTGAACATGTCGTGCGGGAATTCATGCTTGCGGGCGTGATCCAGCCAATAGGCATTGTCGTATTTCTGTGCCAGCTGACCGCCGTATTCGTAAATTTGGCGTTGTTCGTCGTTCAGGGTAAAATCCATGGTGTCTACTCAACTCTTGAAAGCGGGTTTGCGGCGGTTCTCGAAGGCGTCGAGCCCCTCGGCGACATCATCACTCGGCAGGGCGCGCACGGCGGCGTCACGCTCAAGCCGCATCTGCTGCTCGATGCCAAGGTCTGCACCTTCGCGTGCCAGGCGCTTCATCTCGGCGATACCGTTGCGCGAGCGGCCCGCGATCGTCTGGCAGTATTCCAGCGCGGCCTCGTGCAATTCCGCATCGGGCACGACATAGTTTACCAGACCGGCCTCTTTGGCTTCGCCCGCCTTCAGCCACCGGGCCGAAAACATCAAATCGAGTGCCCGGCGCTGGCCCATCAGCCGGGTCAGCCGCTGCGACCCGCCCCAACCCGGGATCAGGCCGAATTGTGCGTGCTGATCGCCGAATTGCGCGCTATCGCCCGCAAAGCACACGTCACAGGCCAACATCAGTTCGATCCCGCCGGCCAGACACAGCCCCTGCACCGCCACCACGACAGGGAGGGAGGACGTTTCGAGCGCGCGCAGGTTCTTCATGCCAAAAGCGATGAAGTGGTCCAGCGCGGCGGGATCGTTCAATTTACCTTTCACTTCGTTCAGGTCGGCACCGGTGCAAAAGTGCTTGCCTTGCGCGCGAATGAGGATCGCCCGAATGTCCGGGTTCGCCTCGAATTCCGCACGCGCGGCAGCGATGCGCTCATGCACGTCCAGTGACAGGCAATTGAACTTCTCGGGGCGGGCCAGATCAATGATGCCGGTCGCACCCTCGATACTGGCGATGACGGGATCGCTCATTTCGAACCTCCCTTCGCCCTCTTGTCGTATTGCAGCGCCATCCGCCCGACTTTTTCGCGGGCGATCACCAGCTTCTGGATCTGCGCGGTGCCGTCACCGATCTGCAGGCCAAGAACGTCGTTGTAGCGTTGATGATGCGGCAGGTCGGTTGTGTAGCCATAGTGCCCGTGCAGGATCAGGCACTGGTGCAGGATCTCGCAGGCGGTCTTGGGCAGGTACCACTTGCACATCGCCGCTTGCGATGTGTGGGGCAGACCACGGTCGCGCAGGTCCAGCGTATAATAGCAAAGCTGGCGCATCATGGTCAGTTGGGTTTCGGCCTCGGCCAGCGGAAAGCTGACGCCCTGATACTGCACCAGGGGCGCGCCGAAGGCTTCGCGTTCCTGGACATACGCCCAGGTTTCGTCAACCGAGGCCTGGGCGGCACCCAGACATTCCAACCCGATCAGCGCGCGGGAATAGTCGAACCCGGCCATGATGGTACCAAAGGCGCGGTCTTGTTCAGCCATCATGTTTTCCGCCGGTACAAAAACGTCGTCGAAAAACACCGATCCGCGCCCGACAGGTTTTGTACCGATGTCGTCGAAATGGGTGCGCTTGATACCCTCCTGGTTCAGATCAACGAAAAAGGCGCTGACCCCACGCGCGCCTGCGTCCGGATCGCCGGTGCGGGCAAAAACCACCGCGGCATCGGCTTGGCTGGCAAAGCTCATGGATGTCTTTTCGCCGTTCAGACGCCAACCGTTGCCGGATTTCTCAGCCTTCAGAATCAGGTTCGCCGCGTCCGACCCGCCGCGTGGTTCGGTCAGACCCAGCCCGATGACCGCTTCGCCGGACACAACCTTGGGCACCCATTCCGATGCAATCTCTTTCGAAGCGTGTTGCGCCACCATGCCGCCCATGAGAGAGCCCAGAAGCTGCACATAGCTTGCGTTAAAATCGGCATATGCAATTTCTTCGACGATCAGGCCGGACGTGACCGAGGTTTCACCAAGCCCGCCGAACTCCTCGGGCAGATCAGCACCGATCAGCCCCAGCGCACCCATCTGTTTGATCAGCGCCCGGTCGAAGGTGTGGCCGCTTGCGCGCTCTTGATAACTCGACGCCAGCTTCTCGGTGGCAAATCGTTTTGCCGTTTCGCGAAAGGCCTTTTGATCTTCTGTTGGCTGGAATTGCACCCGCGATCCTCCCCATGACCGAAATATGTTCTTCCCTAAAATCTAACAAATGTTAGAATACAGATCAAGCGGAGTTTTAGGAGGATCCTCATAATGACAGACATGCAAAAGAAAAGCTTCGGAACCATGCTTTCGCCGATACGCGCAGGGCAACACATGTTGCGAAATCGTGTCATCATGGGTTCGATGCATACTCGGCTGGAAACCGAGCCCGACAGTATCGCCCGGCAGATTGCCTTTTACGCCGAAAGGGCGCGGGGGGAGGCAGCGATTCTGGTTACGGGCGGATTTGCGCCCAATGCCGAGGGCATGTTCGATCCCGAAGGGCCACGTATTGACGACCCGGAGGACGCGCGCAGCCTGCGTCCGATCTGCGAGGCGGTCCAGGCCGAAGGCAGTCTGATTTGCGCGCAGCTTCTGCACGCGGGGCGCTATGCAAAAATCGAAAGCTGCGTCGCCCCGAGCCCGATCCGCGCCCCGATCAACCGCATTGTTCCGCGCGAGATGACTGATGCCGACATCCGCCGCACCATCGAGGATTTTGCGAAAGCTGCCAAAAACGCGCAGGCAGCAGGGTTCGATGGCGTCGAGATCATGGGCTCCGAAGGATACCTTATCAATGAATTTACCGTCATTCATACCAACAAGCGCGAAGACGAATGGGGCGGCAGCGCTGAGAACCGCCACCGTTTTCCGGTCGAGATCGTGCGCGCGGTGCGCGAACGCTGCGGGTCAGACTTTCTTGTCATCTATCGGATTTCCGCCGCCGATCTGGTCGAGGGCGGCGCGCCCGCCGAGGAAATCGCAGACCTGGCGCGCAAGATCGAGGCAGAGGGTGCGGATATTTTGAACACCGGCATCGGCTGGCACGAGGCCCGCGTGCCGACGATCGCCTATCAGGTGCCGCGCGGCGCCTGGCGTCAGGCGGCAGCTAACGTGAAAGCTGCGGTTTCTATTCCGGTGGTCGCCTCCAACCGAATCAATACGCCCGAGATCGCAGAGGACATACTTGCTTCCGGCGAGGCGGATATGATTTCTATGGCACGGCCCTTTCTGGCCGATCCGCACTTCGTCAAAAAGACGCGCGAGGGCCACGCGGACGAGATCAATACCTGTATTGCCTGCAATCAGGCCTGTCTGGATTTCATCTTTTCGGATCGACCGGTCAGTTGTCTGGTCAACCCACGTGCCGGACGCGAAACCGAATTTCGGGAGAGTCCGACCGAATCACCCAAAAAAGTGGCCGTTGTCGGCGGTGGCGCCGCGGGCATGGCCACAGCTTCTGAGGCCGCAATGCTGGGCCATGATGTTACCCTGTTCGAAGCGCAAGACAAACTGGGCGGTCAATTGAATCTGGCGCAAGCGGCACCGGGTAAAGACGAGTTCAACGAGACCTTGCGGTACTATGGTGGCCAGTTGCAGAAACACGGCGTCAAGCTGCGCCTTGGACAGCGCGCCGGGTCGGACGATCTCACTGGCTTTGACCATGTGGTCATCTCGACCGGGGTCACGCCGCGTATTCCCGATCTGCCGGGAGTCGACCATCCCAGTGTCGCGACCTATGCCGAGATCCTGTCGGGCAACCGCGCGGCCGGTGACACCGTCGTGGTGATGGGGGCAGGGGGCATCGGGCATGACGTGGCCGAGTTCCTCGTGACCGAACCGGCCGAGACCCACAACACCGACGCGTTCTGCGAAACCTGGGGCGTGGACCCGCAGTTCACCACGTCGGGGGCGTTGGCGGGCGATCCGTTGGCCCCGAAACCATCACGTCGCAAGGTCGTTATGCTACAGCGGAAAACCTCGAAAGCGGGCGCGGGTCTTGGCGTCTCGACCGGTTGGATCCTGCGCAACGCGCTGCGCAAGCACGGGGTCGAGGCTTTGGGCGGCGTGGTCTACGACCGCATCGACGACGCCGGGTTGCATATTGTCATGGACGGTGAGCCAAAGATCATAGCCGCCGATACCATCGTGCTGTGCACCGGTCAGGAACCGGAACGGGCTTTGGCAGAGGACCTCGCCGCACAGGGTGTCACCGTCACGATGATTGGTGGTGCAAAGGAGGCGGCAGAGCTCGACGCTCTGCGCGCTATTGATGAAGGGGTGCGTTTGGCGCAAAGTCTCTGAGGCTCAAGAGCGAGGGAGAATACAATGCTGCCCGAAGTGATGCGCGCTGGCCGCGCCGATCTGTACTCAATCTTTCGAACCCGTGTGCGCAACTGCGCGGAGGCTCTGGCCGTGGAGGACGGCAGCAACCGGTTGACCTATGCCGAATTGCACGACCGGGTTGACCGGCTGGCGTCCGTGTTTTTGGCCAGGGGCATAGCACCGGGGGACAGGATTGCGATTCTGTCGCACAACCGGGCAGAGTACCTGGAGCTGCAACTGGCTGCGGCAGGGATCGGCGCGATCGTTGCCTGCCTGAACTGGCGGCTTGCGCCGGACGAGTTGCGGCATTGCGTCGAACTGGTCGAACCGGTTCTGGCGGTTGTCGAACCCGACCTCAAGGCGGCGTATCGGGATATTGCCTCAACCCCCTGTCTGGAAATCGGGCCCAAGCTGGAAGCAGCCTTGGCCGGGGCACGGCCGGACGCGCGTGTCGGCACCCTGGTGGACGATCCGGAGGCGGGGCTGACGATCCTTTACACTTCGGGAACCACCGGATTGCCCAAGGGGGCGCTCATCAGCCATCGCGCGCACATCGCGCGGTCCATGGTCTTTGCCGCGCAACTGGCGCTTGATCCCAGCGACGGTTTCATCGCCTGGGCACCGATGTTTCACATGGCCTCCACCGATCATGCTCTTGCGACGCTTTTGCGCGGCGGTACCGTGGTCATGGTGGACGGGTTGCAGTCCGCAGTCATCAACGCGGCGCTGTCACGTCACAAAATCGGTTGGTTCGTGATGATGCCGGGCACGCTGGAGGCCTTCATCGCGGAACGACGCTCTAATCCGCTGCCCGTAAAAGGGATCAAAGTTTGCGGCGCGATGGCCGATTTGGTGCCCCCGCATCAGATTGCGGAGCTGACAGGTCTTCTGGACACGCCCTATCTGAATTCCTTTGGAGCCACCGAGACTGGGCTGCCGCCGGGAACCGCCGACCTGATCGCCCCCGGTGTCGTGCCACAGACATTGTCCAAGCGCGTCAGCGCCTTCTGCGAGGTTCGGTTGGTCGATCCCGACGGCGAAGAGGTGCCGGTTGGAACGCCGGGCGAAATGGCGGTGCGGGGTCCGACCCTATTTTCGGGATACTGGAACGCCGACGACACCAACGCCCGCGACTTTCGCAACGGGTTCTTTCACATGGGCGACCTGTTCCGACGCAATTCCGATGGCACCATCGACTTCGTGGACCGGGCGAAATACCTGATAAAGACGGGCGGCGAAAATGTGTATCCAGCGGAAATCGAACGGGTGCTTCTTGCGCATCCGTGTGTGGTCGATGCTGCAGTGGTGCGGGCCTTCGACGCGAAATGGGGCGAAAGCCCGGTGGCCTTCGTCGCCTGCGACGATGGAGGTCCGCAGGCGCAAGAATTGATACAGCTGTGCCGGGAGTATCTCGCCGGATACAAGCGGCCCCGCGAAATTCGGTTTATTCCCTTCGATGATTTCCCGAGATCGACCAGTGGCAAGGTTCAGCGCCATCTGCTTGAAGCCCGTCTGAATGATGAAGAACCTTGCACCTGAAGGGTGAACCGGCGCACAAATGCTGTGCGGCTGCGCTCAGAACTCGGCCGGATGATTCTCCGGCGTGATCTTATATTTAGTATTATCAATAGTTTAAGAATCTATGACGTTGATTGTCAATGATAGGCCTTCGGGCCACTGACGAGGGTCGGAAAAACAATCAGCTTTCTTTTAGTAACCGTCTTTCTTAAGTCATGGCTATTCGAGATTTAAACAAAAGGTATACCGACCATGACGAAGCTAGCGATTGTCTACTACAGCGGATATGGCCACACGGACGTTCAGGCCAATGCCGTCGCCGAAGGAGCCAGGGGTGTCGACGGTGCCGAGGTCGAATTGCTGAAACTGTCTGACGACGGAGAGTTGGATGCGGCGGCTTGGGTGGCGCTCGATAAGGCCGATGCCATCATCTATGGCAGCCCGACCTACATGGGCGCCCCCGCCTGGCAGTTCAAGAAATTCGCCGATGCCAGCTCGAAGCCCTGGTTCACGCAGAACTGGAAGGACAAGATCGCCGGTGGCTTTACTACTTCTGCAACGGCAAATGGTGACAAGTTCTCGACCATCCAGTATTTTATTACCCTGTCGCAGCAACACGGCCAGCTCTGGTGCGGCGTTGGCCTGATGCCTGCGAACACCAAGGCCGACGGCCCTGAAAAGATAAACTGGACGGGCGGATATTCAGGTCTTCTGGCGATTGCCCCCTCCGATAGCTCCCCCGAGGAATATCCGGCTGGCGGCGATCTGGACACGGCGCGGTCTTATGGTCAACGGTTGGTTGAAACTGCGAAACGCTGGAACAGCTAATCCAGCTTTCCGATAGAACGGCCCGGTCGCCCGGATGTGCGGTGGCCGGTTCACAGGCGTCGGCGCAACACCGCAGCCGTTGTCGGGGTGATTGTCACCCGGCAACGCCCGTCCGTCCCACCAGCGCCATCAGCGTTCCGGTCATCGTGGCAACAAGTTTTTCATCCTGGCCCTTCACTGCGTAGGCGCGCGCTTCGCTGACCGTGAGCGTTCTGCCCGGTTTCACCACGTCGGCGATGAATCGAAACCGCTCCCCGTCGGCGGGGTTGAGCAGGTTGATCTTGAATTCCGCGGTCAGCACTGCCGCGTCCGCGGGCATCAGCGAAAACGCCGCATATCCGCAGGCGCTGTCCAGCGCGGTCGAGACAATACCGGCATGCAGGAACCCGTGCTGCTGGGTCAGCGCATCGCTGTTTGCCATCTCCAGAACTATATGACCGGGCGAGAGGTCGGCAATGCCGATCCCCAGCGTGTGCATCACCTTCTGGCGCTCGAAACTTTCGCGCACGCGCGCGTCAAAATCTGGGTTCCTCGGCTCGAATTGTGCCATACTATGATCTCACTCCTTGCAGTCATCCGTGATGAGCAATCGTAGCCGATCCTTGAGGCGTGCATCTTGTAACGAAAGGCCAAAAGCGCGCGGGGTTGCCTGAGACCGCAGCCCACCCGGCGGTCTGCCGGCATAGGCCCGGCAGACCGCCGACATATGCGATTGATCGTAGTAGCCCGCGTCCAGCGCCAAATCGCTCAACGGCGGGGTGGGTCCCGCGAGCTGTTCCAGCAGCCGGCGAAATCGCCGGGTGGCGGTGAGCCGCCGTCGTGAAATCCCGGTATCGGCGCGCGTCCTGCGCCGTTCGGTCCGATCGCTAACCGCCTTCGGGCGCGCCGCGAAGCTCAGCCTACATGCAACATCGTCCAGCGCTGAAACAAGCGATGGCAGGCCATCATCACTCTCCCGAACGCGGGCCAGTGCCAATGCCAAGGGCTCCAGCGTTGCGGCCTCTGGCATATGTTCCGGTCGGGCCGACAGCCGTAGCCCGGCCACGATACCGCAAAAGGAAGACTGTCGGCGGGTAAAATCCGGGCGGGGTGGCGCAAGCGATATTCGCGTCCTGTCGCCACCTGTCACCGAAAGGGTGAAGAGATCGGTGGCGAAACGCCCGCTGCCTCGCCCGCTCAACGCGCCGGTGTCGCGGAAAACAAATAGATGGGCGACCTGCGCCGCAGCGTCCGCAGGCGGCGCCAGCTCAAGATAGAGCGGCACCGCCACCCAGTTATCGGACGAAAGCATCACGATTCTCGGCAACGAAATCGCGGAAGCGGCGCGCCGGACGCCCAAGGACGTCGCTGACCGTGGTTTCGATGCCGCCGAGGTAACCTTTGGGCGCGATGGAAGCCAGTTCCACCATGGCCGCGGCGACTTCGTCTTGCATGCCTCCGGCGATCATCGCGGCCTTGGCGTCCTCGGCCGACAAGGGTGTTGATGTGATGGAGTGTCCGGTCTCGTCTGACAGGATTGCGGCAATATCTTCGCCGGTCAGGGCCTCGGGCCCGGTCAGGCCATAGCCCTTGCCTGCGTGGCCCTCGCCGGTCAGCGCCTCGGCGGCGACATCGGCGATGTCGCGGGCGTCGATCCAGGACACAGGTCCGCCCAGATCATCATGATAGACGCCGGTCTTTGCGATACTGTCGGCCTGCCACAGCAGGTTCTGCATGAAGTAGGTCGGCTGAATAAAGGTCCAGTCCAGACCGCTTTCCTTCAGCAGCTCCTGAGCTTCGGAATGCCACTTGCCAAAGGTCAGCCCCGCCTTGGGCGATGCCCCAAGCCCGGTAGCCAGAACGACGTGTTGCACGCCTGCGGACTTGGCCGCGGCAATCGCGTTTGCTTTCCACTGGCGCATGTCCAGATGCGCGGGCGTGACCAGATAGATCCTGTCCGCTCCTGTGCAGGCCTGTTCGAGCGCAGCAAGGTCGGAGAAGCTTGCAGTGACCGCCTCGCATCCCTTGTCCCTGAGTTTGTCGAGCTTGCTCGGATCGCTGGTGACAGCACGCACATTGGCGCCCTTTGACAAAAGTGTATCGACAAGGGGGGCGCCGGTGGTGCCGGTGGCTCCGAATACAGTAATCATTCCGTTTCCTTTCAAAGGGCCGTGATGGCATTCAGGGTTTCGGTACAGCGCGCCGGGTACTCGGCGGTTGTAGTGCCAGGGCCATCCGAAAAAGCGGCAGCCGTGCTGCAACGCTTAATTTTGGAGGCTACCCGGTTTTATTGTCATCTCCCGCCAATGAAAAAAGGCCGCACTGAAGGCGCGACCAGTTGGGGAGGTAACTTCGGAAATGGCTTGGCAGCGGCGCAATAGAGCAAGCACGGCTGTCAAGCGATCAACCGTGCATCGACAAGCCACCGGAAACCGAAATAACTTGGCCGGTGATGAATCCGGCATCATCCGACGCCAGGAAACAAATGATCCCGGGATAGTCACTTGGCTGGCCAAGGCGTTTCATCGGTATTGCCCGTTTGAGGCCTTCGGCGATCTTGGCACCGGTATCGCCCTGGGCGAATTGTGCAAGAAGCGGTGTGTCGGTTGGGCCAGGTGCAACCGCATTCAACTGGATGCCCTTACGGGCCAGTTCACGCGCAACAGTCTTGGTAAATGCAATTATACCACCCTTGCAGGCTGCATAAACAGACTCACCCGATGATCCCACGCGGCCGGCGTCTGAGGCGATGTTGACCACGCGGCCTTTTCCATTCTCGACCATGCCGGGCAGTACAGCGTGATGCATGTTCAACGGCCCGTATAGATTGATGTCGATAAGCTTCTTCCAGTGTTCTGCATCGCTGTCGAGGAACGGCTTGACCACATCCCAACCAGCGTTGTTCACAAGGATGTCGACCGGCCCGCCGGCCTCGAATTCGGCCACCGCCTTGTCGACCTGAGCACGGTCGGTAATATCCACTTTGAACGCCTTCGCTTTGCCTCCGGCGTCCAGAATATGCTGGACAGTTTCCTGCGCCCCGTCTTCGTTCATATCGAAAACGGCGACTTCGGCGCCTTCTTCGCCGAACCGTTCACATACGGCCCGACCGATGCCGCTACCGCCACCTGTCAGGATTACACGTTTTCCATTCAACCCTCGCATAGAGAGATCCTCCTCTTCCGCTTACACCTTGGCAAAGAACTTGATTCGAAGCCTTCTTTAGTGTATTCTAACAGTTGTTAGATTTATTACAATGGACAGTGTTGTGACTGTTCAGTATCGACAACGAATGGTGAGATATACTGATGCCATCAAGAGAACCGACGATGAAATGAGCAAGTCGGAGCGGACACGTGGCGGTATTCTCGTTGCGGCCGCTCGCCTGTTCCGGCACGAAGGCTACAATGCTACGACGATGCGCGACATTGCGCAGGTATCCGGCATAGAAGCCGGAAGTATCTATTACCATTTTCAGTCCAAGGACCAGATTCTGAGCGAGGTTCTGGATATTGGTGTGCGGCAACTCTACGAGAAGGTCAGTGAGATCGTCCGGTCGACGAAGGGAGATTCCCAGGATTTTCGCAAGACCTTCGCATTGCTCATCGAAACGCACCTGACCTATCTGCTGACCGACAGTGACTTTACCTCCGCCAATATCCGCAACTACCCGATGTTGTCGGATGAGGCGCGCGCTCCGCACCGTGAGTTGCGCGCGGCTTATGCGCGGGTCTGGAGTTGCTTTTTGAATAATGCGAAAAATGCGGGCCACCTGAGGGTCGACATCTCCGTGGCTGCAATCCGCCAATTCATACTGAGTGCCATGAACTGGACAGTGGAATGGTATGATGTGGATCGGTACCCGGTGCATGTTCTCGCTGAACGCATGAGCAAGCTAATACTTGATGGAATGTGCTCCCGGCACTTGGCAGTTACGACAGGACTAAAGACGAACGCCGCCAATTCTGTCGACATCCCTGACCCCATCGGCAAGGCCGAGAAGAGCCGCGCGGAAATCCTGATCGCCGCGGCGCGCGTTCTCAGGGACAATGGTTACAAAGCAACCACGCTGAGACAGATCGCCGACGAAGCGGAGATGAAGGCGGGCAGCGTTTATTACCATTTCAAGTCCAAGGAAGCGATCGTGGACGAGGTTCTGAACGCCGGGTTGAGCGACCTTTTGACGGGTGTCAGCGCAGCAGTTCAGGATTTTGAGGCCCCTTACGATCATCACGCAAGGATAGCGACAGCAATCTGGACGCATCTGGATTTTCTTTTCAAGGCGAGCGAGTTCACGTCTGCGAACATCCGAAGCTATGGGATGCTACCCAACAGTTTCAGGGAACGGCACAGAGGAATTCGTCATGAATACGGAAGACTGTGGGACAGGATCCTGCGCGAAGCGCAGGATGACGGTGCCATCCGGTCGGATATCAAGATCGTCCCATTGCGCCAGGTGATGCTGGGGGCACTGAACTGGACGGTGGAGTGGTTCGACCCGAATGAACCCGCAAAAGACGGGTATCTTTCGCTGCCCGAATTCTCCGGCATGCTCATCAAACTGCTTCTCGAAGGGGTTTGCTCAAGAGAGACGACCACCTACACCGAACACAAAACGGCCAACTGATCGTCTCAACGGTTGTGATCAGACCAACAGGAAGTGATACAGTCCTTCTGCAACCTGTTTTTCCCGACCCGTCTGCCATGTAATTACACTGACACTCGCGATACGCTTGCCCTTGCGGGTGACATTCGCACGGGCATAGAGCGGACCCTTCACACCAGGCCGAAGATAATCCACGGTCAGATTGATCGGCTTCGCCGGAACTTCGGTGAAATCAGGTTGGACGGCAATAGCGGCTGTCGCTTCCATGAAGCTGGCGATGATGCCGCCATGGTAATGCTCCATGATAGGGTTTCCGATATGATGGGCTTCAAAAGTCATCTCGGCTTCGGCATGAAAGTCGTCCATGCTCTGAACCTCGAAATTCAGAAACCGGAAAAATGGCACCCTGGCCACGTTGGCATTGACGGTTTGCAAGTTCATTACGAGGCTTTTCCTTTGGTCATCGCTTCTAGAAGGCTGGTGTCACCGCGGGTCAAAGCGAACGAAGCGGTTCCACGGGCGATTTCCGCATCCTCGTGGCCATCGAACCAGATGTTGCCGGCATTAAAGGCGATATGGCGGGTTTTCCGAAAACAATGCGCGTTGACGATGACGTCCGCGCGCGACCGTGCGGCACGCAGATAATCAACCCTGAGGTCCAGAGTCGCCATCGAGCTGATCCCCTTGATGGTCACAAAGTTCGCCAACCCGAAAACACTGTCCAGCAAGGCGGTCAGAATGCCACCGTGAAGCAGGGTCTGATCCTTATCCACACAAAAGTCCGGATTGAACGGCATCCGCACCCGAACGCCTTCGCTCGACACATTTTCGATCTCGAGCGCCATGTGGGTAATCAGACCCTTGCCGCGCGCATTCCACATTTGCGCGACTTGCTCCATATATTCTCTGCTGATTTCAGCCATGCGTTCTTTCCTTAGCGGCCCGTGAAGTGGGGTTTTCGTTTCTCGATGAACGCAGAGACTGCCTCATGGTGGTCTTCGGTCTGATGCATCAATGCCTGATAGGCCGCCGCGGAATTCAGGAAATCCGGCAAATCCATCCGTTCGGCGTTGCGCATCAGGCGCTTGGCGATCCGTACCGCTCGTGGCGGTTTCGCAGCAATTACAGCTGCACGTTCACGGGCACGCTCCAACAAGGTGTCATGCGGCACAACCTCCAACACCATGCCGATCTCCAGCGCCTCGTCGGCCGCGACCATGCGGCCCGAAAACGTCAGATCGGCTGCCCTTTGATGGCCCAGACGGCGCAGCAGGAACCAGCTGCCCGCGTCGCCCGGAATGATCCCGAGGTTCAGAAACACCTCACCGAACTTCGCCTTTTCCGACGCAATGCGCATGTCGCACATCATGGTCAGGTCACACCCCGCACCAACAGCCGCACCATTGACCGCTGCAATGGTCGGAATATCGAGGTTGTAAAGCGCCTGCGGCAATCTTTGTACGCCGTCGACATAGCTTTGCGCGGCCGCCAGCGGCTCTTTTCGAAATATACCGTCGGGGTCGTTCATCTCCTTGATGTCGCCGCCCGCACAAAAAGCGGAACCAGCACCCGTGAGGATCATGACGCTGACTTCGGGGTCGGCCTGCACTTTTGCAAACTTTTCCAGAAGTGCCTCGATCATATCGTTTCCGGTAATCGGATTACGGCGTTCCGGGTCGTTCAGAGTAACAGTCGCGATGCGGTCTTTGATATCCAGAAGGACATTGGGTTCACTCATTTTTCCCGTCTCCGCGCTCTCGTTTCTCGAACATGTCTGGATTGATCATGTCGCGGGCATCGTGGCCCATATGTAGTGTTTCACCGCCGTCAACATAAATATCCTCGCCGGTAATGAAATTCCCCAAATCGGACGCAAGGAAGATGATCGTACCCGCGATGTCCTCTGCCGCGCCCATGCGATTCAGGACCGATCGGTTCAGATCCTTCCACCGGTCTGGCGGAATAGGATAGCGGCCGAGCGCGTCGGTTTTGATCGTGCCCGGCGCGACGCAGTTCAGACGAATCCCGTATTCGCCCCATTCGGCGGCCAAGGTCTTCATCATCCCGGTCACGCCGGCACGGGCAGCAACGGTATGCGCGAAACCGGTCAGGGCGGTACGACCCGAAATCGCGGTAACGAATACGACCGAGCCGCCGGAATCATACATGAAATGATCCGCCGCCGCGCGGGTCATCTGCCACGACCCGATCAGATTGTTGCGAATCACCGCCTCGAAGCCCTTGTTGGTGATGTCGCGGGCGGAGGCAATATACTGACCACCCGCATTGTTCACCAGAACGTCAAGCTGCCCGTAGTGCTCCTTGATCCGCCCCATCGCGGTTTCGATACTGTCCTCATCGCGGGTGTCGCCGGGCACGACAAACGCCTCGCCCCCTGCGGCGCGAATCATCTCGGCGGTTTCTTCCAGCGGTTCTTCGCGGCGTGCAAACAGGGCCAGCCTGGCCCCGCAAGACGCCATCTCAAGCGCCGTGGCCCGGCCCATGCCCGATCCGGCACCGGTGACGAGGGCCACCTGGCCCGCCATGAGATCAGAGGCATAACGCCGTGTCTTTCGGTCGCTCATGTTTTTCCCCTCACTCTTTCAGAAGCTCGCCGGCGATGATCAGCTTGCGCACTTCCTGAGTGCCCGCACCGACCTCGAGCACGCGCCCGGTCCGGTAAAGCCGGTTCACTTCCGTATCGCGCATATAGCCCGATCCGCCGTGGATCTGAACGGCCTTGTCCAGCACAAAGGATGTCGCCTCGGCAGCCTTGAAGATTGCCGCCGCTGTCAGCTTGTGAATTTCGCCGCGCCCGCCTTCGCCCTCTTCCAGACCCTCGCACATGGCGACGGTTTTCAGTGACAGACTGCGCGCCGCCTCGATCCGCGTGTACATGTCGGCCAGCATCGCCTGTACCATCTGGAAACTGGCGATCGGTTTGTCGAACTGCTTGCGCGTCTTCGCGTAATCAATAGAGATATCCAGCGCCCGCTGCGCAATGCCCAGAGCATTGAAACAGACGATAGCACGCTCCAGGTCCAGCCCTGACATTGTCACTGCGACACCGCCGTCCAGCTTGCCGACCATGTTCTTGGCGGGCACACGGCAATCCTCGAACACCAGTTCGCCGGTCGGCGATCCGCGGAACCCCATCTTGTTGAGCTTCTGCGCCACCTTGAAGCCGGGCGTGTCGGTTTCCACGATAAAGGCGGAAATGCCCTTGGCCCCTTTTTCTGGCGAGGTCTTGGCATAAACCAGCACCAGATCCGCAATCGGCCCGTTGGTGATATAGATCTTGGCGCCGTTCAGAATATAATCGTCGCCATCTTTTTTCGCCGTGGTCCGCATCGAGCCAAGCGCATCGGAGCCAGCACCGGGTTCGGTCAGGCCCAAAGCGCCGATCAGCGTGCCGTCGCACAGGCCGGGCAAATATCTGCGGCGGAGATCTTCACTGGCGTTGCGGTAGATATTGTTGACGCACAGGTTGTCATGCGCCACTTGGCTAAGACCGATCGCGGCAGAGGCGCGCGACAATTCCTCGCTTATGATGCAGGCCGAGGTGAAATCGAGCCCGGCCCCGCCGTATTCCGGCGGCACGTTGAGGCCAAGATATCCCATCTCACCTAGCTTGGGAAAGACCGAAGGCGGCAGATCATCGGTGTCGTCCATTTCCGCGTTCAGATGATGAAACTCCGACATGAAGAACTTGCCGGCCTGATCGGCCAGCGCCTGCTGTTCATCGGTCATGAAATGAGTCGGAAGGTCGATGTCGTTGCGTAATTGCTTGTTCATGGCTGGGTCCTCCCTCAGGCGCGCAAAAGTTCTTCGGCGATGATGATCTTGCGGACTTCACTGGTGCCCGCACCGATCTCCAAAAGTTTGTTGGCGCGGAACAACCGGTTGATCTCGGTGTCCTGCATGTAACCCGACCCACCATGGATGTGGCAGGCTTCGGTGACGGCCTTGTTGAACGCTTCGCCCGCATAAAGACAGGCGGCGGCGGTCAGCTTGTGAATCTCGCCACGTCCTCCGGCCCCCTTGGGCAGACCGACACAGGCCGCCAATGCGCGATAGCTGAAGGCGCGGGCGGTTTCTACCTCGGTGTAAATCTCGGCCAGTTTTGATTGCACCATTTGGAAACTTGCGATCGGTTTGCCGAATTGCTCGCGGATCTTTGCATACTCCAGACCCAGTTCCAGCGCCCGCTCGGCCATGCCGACGCAGACAGAAGTGACCATCGCCCGCTCCAGATCCAACCCGCTCATCACCACTGATACACCGCTGTTTTCGGCACCCACCATGGCAGACGCCGGCACGCGGCACTCGTCGAACACCAGTTCGCCGGTTGGCGAGCCGCGAAAGCCCATCTTGTCCAGCTTCTGCGCTACCTTGAATCCGGGATTGTCGGTTTCGATGATAAATGCCGAAATGCCCTTGGCACCCTTGGACTTGTCAGTCTTGGCATAAAGCAGAACCACATCGGCGATCGGCCCGTTCGTGATGTAAATCTTTGAGCCGTTGATGATATAGTCGTCACCGTCGCGACGCGCCGTGGTGGCCATGGAGCCAAGCGCATCCGAGCCCGCGCCGGGTTCGGTCAGCCCCAGGGCTCCGACCAGATCACCGGAACACAGGCCAGGCACATACTTCTTTACCTGTTCCTCCGATCCGTTGCGCAGCAGGTTATTCAGGCACAGGTTGTCGTGTGCCCCGTGCGATAGACCCACCGCCGGATTCCATTTCGAGATCACTTCGGACACCAGCGCCTGGGTGAATTCGTTCTGACCGGAGCCGCCCATTTCCTCTGGTGCGGTGATCCCCAGAAGGCCGAGCTCTCCCATCTGTTTGAACAGATCGTCGGGCCACCAATCCTCCGCGTCCATACGTGCTTGAAGCGGGTGCAGCACCTCGCGCGATACGCGATCCACGTGATCGACGATCTGTCGCTGCTCGCTGGTCAGCGAGTAGTTTGCCCTGATGGCTTGCAGATCGGCCATCCCCGTACTGTCTTGACTGTTCATGGTTTTCCTCCCGAGCAGAATGTCAGATTGACCTGTTGACCAAAATCAAACATATGTTAGAAATATTTGCAAGCCGCGCTTTTTGCGATTTGGTGCGGTGAGGAAACGGGGGGCCATCGGACGTCATCGAAACGAGCGTCCTTCGGGGTTTCTGCGGATTTGGACGGTATTTGCGGCCTTTCGGGCCGGCCAGCGTGCTGTTCGTGACACATTGCGCGCGCCGGAATGGACGGGCAGATAGGGGGGTATATGTCGGATCGACAACTGCGCATCGGGTGCGCATCGGGTTTTTGGGGTGACACGCCGGAGGCCATTGGCCAGTTGGTGTCCAAGGGCGACATCGACTATCTGGTATTCGATTATCTGGC
>NZ_CANMFS010000006.1 GCF_947497275.1 uncultured Sulfitobacter sp. | reverse complement strand
TGCCAATCCTCCCGTTCACTACAGGAATTGAATCAGCGACTTGCCCTCGGATCAAGGAATAGTTTTTCAACAAAATCAGCCCAAACCGACCGCACGGGGGTTCGCGCGCCTCATATGCGAGGGAACAAAAGATGAAGTGCCATCAGTGCCCCATATTGCCTTAAAGGCGGGTTCCTCGTATCTTAGCGTCAAGGTGCCGGGCACCTGCCGCCTGCAGACGCGAGTCACGGTGTAGCCCGAAGCAAGACGACATCTCACCCTCGAAGCATTTCGCAGGTGGGTAATGCAGGCCCCCTCCCGATCCGAAATGCCTCTCTTGAGGAGTGAGCGATGTCTGTCGGGCGCGCTGCCAATATAATTGAAAACCCCTTTCTGACCCTGCCGATCAGACGATTGTTCCTGTCCAACGCCATTCCCATGGCGGTGGTCATGTCGACAAGCGGCCTGCTGAACGTGGTCGACGGGATATTTGTGGGGCGTTTTATCGGTGCCCAGGCTCTTGCCGCCGTCAGCCTGGCCTTTCCGGTGGTCATGCTGTTGACGGCACTGACCACTCTGGCAGGTGGCGGCATGTCGAGCCTTCTGGCCCGGCATCTGGGCAAGGGGTCGCGAAGCGAGGCGGGCGCTGTTTTTGCGGGTGCGCACGGGCTGGTTCTCGTCATGAGTGTGGCCGTGATCCTCAGCGCACTGACGTTAGGCCCGGGCATCGTTTCGTTCCTCGCCACTGGCAATGAAGCCGTCGCGGGGCCTGCCCGGGATTATCTGCTGATCCTGATCCTGGGTTCGCCTGTGCAATTCGGTCTGGGCCTGCACGCTGATGCCTTGCGCAACGAGGGGCGAGCAGTTCACATCGCGTTGCTGTCGGTGCTCGTGAACCTGCTGAACGTGGCGGCAAACTACATTGCGATCGTGATCCTCGATCTCGGAATCGCAGGATCAGCGATCGGAACGGTGGCGGCGCAGACATTCGGCTTGGCGCTGCTTCTGTTGGTGCGCAAACGCAATCCGGCTCTTTTGCCCCTCAGCGCGATCCGGCACGCAAGCTGGCTGACAGGATGGCGGCAGATCCTCTTATTGGGTCTGCCATTGTGCCTGAGCTTCATCGGAATGGCGCTTGTGGCCAGCACCGTCCTCCTTGCCATCGGCAACACCGCCGCGGATCACGACACTTATGTCGCGGCCTACGGGGTGGTGACGCGCGTCCTTGGTCTGGCCTTCCTGCCGCAGATGGTCATCGCGTTGACCACCCAGAGCATCACCGGGAACAATGTCGGCGCAGGCCGAATGGACCGGGCGCGCGCGGCCCTGCGGCTCGCCATAGGGTGCGCTTTTCTGTGGTGCCTGAGTGTGGCACTGACTGGAATGCTGGCAGGTGAAACGCTCGGTGCGCTGTTTTCCGAAGATCAGGAGGTCATCACGGCAGTTGGCGCAATCATGCGCCCCATGACAGCGCTCTACGCCGTCACCGGGCCGATCCTCGTCATTGCCATGCATTTTCAAGCGATGGGGCATCCGCTGCGAACCGCAATTCTGACGCTGGTAAAACCCTGGCTTCTGACGCCTGTGCTCATTGTCGCCTTGAACGCGCACTCTGGGCTTCCACGCCTTTGGTTTGCGTTTCCTGTCGCAGATGCGGCCGTGCTTCTCGTGGCTTTGACGATCATTTTTCGAGGCCGCGTATTCGACGCAACTCCCACGACACTACTTGCCAAGGAGAGATCATGACACAGCCATCGCTCGATGCCGTTAAGGCACAGGCCAAAGCTCTCCGGCAGGCACTGCAAGCCAGGGGCACTGTCGTCAGTCATGCGCAGGCCCTTGAACTTATTGCCCGGCAACACGGCGCACGAGATTGGAATACGCTGCATGCCCGGCTCACCCGGCAAAACGTGCTCCCCGAGCTTGCCTTCGGCGATCGGGTTGCCGGGTATTATTTGGGGCAAGCCTATACCGGCGAAATCGTTGCCTTGTCAGGACCGGCAGGGCATCATCATGTAGAGATCAAGCTCGATCAGCCGGTTGATACCGTTCGGTTTGAGAGCTTCTCGAACTGGCGTCGCCGCATCCGTGGAACCCTTGATGTGGACGGACGCAGCCATCGAAAAACATCGGATAGCGCACCGCATCTGATCGTGGAGAAGGTGTCGTCCTGACTTCTGGCGGCGGCGACCGGTGTAATCGCAGGCCAGAAGCCGTCCTTCAAGCGGATCAGTGGTCCAGTATCGCGCGCGCCGACAATCACCGGTGCCTTGGACCAAACCAGCGCCGCCGCATCGAGGCTTGCGCCCGACAGCGGGAAGTTCTGGTTGCGGATCGAGTTCGCAAGCCGTCGACCAAGCCCTGCGCCAGTGAATTGTCCTCGCCAGTCGGATTTCAGCCCGGTTCCGGCCTCGCGCATAGCAGCAGACACGGTGCGTTCGCCTCCCGCAACCTCCGCTGCCATCATCGCGACGATGTCGGGATCGATGTCGAGCTTCAGCTTCATGATGGCCGCAGGTCCAACATCCAGATCAGGTGGTCGCTGTCACGCACACGCTCTCCCTGGATCGTGAAGCTGTCGATGCCGATCACGATCAGATCGCCCGGACGCGGATCGGAGAGGTCTACCACCTGGGCATCTATGGTGGTCGTGTCAGACAAGAGGCGCGCGGATCCGAATTCGGCAATCCGATCCGGCCCTTTTCGGACGACCCGTATGCTGCATTCTTCGGAGGTGCTGGCCGAAATTCACAATGCGGCCACCGCCATGGACGGGTTGGCATAGATCCCGTCTATAGCGGTAGCGAATGCGGTCATGACGCGCCGGTCAGTTCGACGTATGCGGGCGGATCGCGATACGCGGCCGCTTGTTGATCGGCAGGATCGAGGCTTCCGTCATCAGATCGATCCGGCGGCCTTTCTCGTCCAGATGCTGGCGGGCGTAGAGTGGCAGGCCCATGGTATTGGCAGCCTCCAGCAGGTTGGCCGGGCCACCAAAGGTGGTGAAAGTGTCCATCGTGCCCAAGTGGAAGGCGATCCCCTCACTGGCAGGGACCAGCCGTTCGCTGGCGTTGGTCGAAAGCGTGACGGTGCCCGAGTATTCCTCGAACACGATGCCCGCGAAGGGAAAGCTGCGGCGCATATCCTCCCGCCGCGGCTGCGCGCCGGTGGCGGCGTAGAACTTGTAGGCCTCCTCGGTCTTCGGATGCGAGATCAGCTTGTCGAAGAACTCACGGCTGACGAGGGCGCGGACCGAGGACATCGCCTCGCCTAAGAGGTTGTCCTCGACCGCGCGCAGCACTTCATGCAATTTGACCTGCACATTAGTGCCTGCTGTGCCCGTAGGAAGTCGACCGAGATCTTTGCCAGGCCGAATTCGGTGAAGTAGTTGTCGAGCGTGTTCCCAGCCCCGTCTTTGACGATGCCGCGCAGGGCGTTCATCTCCATGTATTCCCGGGTCTGGGCGTCCTTGCGCCGCATCAGCTGCAGCTTGCGGTTCATCACCTCGACCAGCGGGTCGGCGGCATCGAAGATACCCAGCGCCGAGCTTCCCTGGATGTCGCCCGGCAGAATGACATCGTCATGCGGGATCCACGGCAGGGCAAAGCTGCGCATGGCACGCCCTTGGCGGGTGCCAACCGTGGCGGGGCCAGCCAGAGGCACCGAGGGCAGCAGGTTCAGCACGCCCTCATATTGCTCGATGATCACCGATCGCTGGCTGACGCCTTCGAAGCGGAAGAGGCCGATCTGGCCACGGCGGGTATAGAGGTTGGGCAGGATGTTGATGGCCTGCGTCATCTCGGCCAGCGAATAGCCGCCAGCGTCAAACGGGTTGCGGACAGGGGTCATGGGGGCTCCGGAAGGAAAGAGGAATGGATGTGGATGCGCTGGGCTGGTTCGGGATCAGACGCCGTCGCGGGCAATGATGCCGACGGCGGCCAGCTGACAGATTTTGGTGGTGATCTTCGCGGCGTCATCGACGGTGCCGTCATAGGCGAGGCCTGCGCGCGAGACTATTGATGGGCCGCGCACGACGAGGATGCCGGTCGGATCGGCAAGGGTGGCGTCGACGGCGTAGAGCGAGACGGCGCTGGCGGTCTGCGCGCCATCAGCGCCGCTGCTGGTCGCCAGCTTGTACTTGCCGCTGGCCATGATCTGGCCGAGCACGAGCCGACAGATTACGGCATGCCTTGCAGCAGGGTTACGACCTCGCGGGTGTAGTTCGGGTTGACCTCATATTTGAGAACATCGCCCATGCTGGGCAGTTCCGTCAGGACGGGCTTTGGTCAGTCTCCATGTTTGGGGGGTTCGGCGCGGGATCAGCGCGAGGCTGTGGCGGCCTTCTTTGCTGCGGCGATGATGGGGCTGCCTTTCGCTGCCGCCGCAGCCGGGGCAGTGGCGGTGGCAGTGGCAGTGGCAGTGGCAGTGGCAATGATGCCTGCCGCATCGCCGCGCGAGGCAAGATCGGCCTGCGCGCGGGCGCGCAGGGCTTCAGGTTTCAGCCTGCGCGCAACGGCATCGGCGGCGTCTATGTCCACACCCAGTTGGGCGGCCTGCGCGCAGACCTGCGCCAGTTCGGCCGCCTCGGCGCGAATTGTGTCGGCGTCCAACACGGGGGCGTCCGTTGCAAGTGCCTCAAGCGTGGGCGCGGGCGCTGCGACCGACGGCTCGGGCGTGCCCGGTGCGATGGATGCGACGGACGGCGTGGCATCGGCAATCTGATCCGAATTCGGGTGTCGGTGGAGTTAATGGTCATCTGTGGACCCTTTCTGCTGGTGGAATTCGTGTCACGCGAAGCAGCGGCGAAGGCGGTGACGGTTTCGGCAAACAGGAAGCGCACGACCTCCAGCTCGCGCGGCATCTGGTCGTGCACCGCCACGGGCAGGGGCTAGTACGGGTTGGCATCAATCTTGTGGATCCCGGCATGGATCAGTGTGACCGCAATACCCTTCTGGTCCAGCGCCGCACTCATATCGGTGTGCAGTGCCACAACGCCGATGCTACCGACTGCCCCGGTGCGCGGCAGAATAATCCGGTCGGCCTGGGAGGCCAGAACGTAGCCTGCGGACAGCGCATGTTCAGCGACGAAGGCCTGCAACGGCTTTTACGCGCAGGCGGCCCGGATGCGATCGGCCAGATCGAAGGCCCCCGCGACCTCACCGCCGAAGCTGTCGATATCGAGTGCAATGCCGAGCACCGCAGGATCCTCGATCGCCGCGTCGATCTGGGCGGCGATCCCCTCATAGGAGGTGAGGCCCGAGGATTGCCCGATCCACGCCCCGCAATGCACCAGCGTTCCGGCGATTTCGATCACCGCGATGCCGTCGATCACTGCGTAGGGCTGGCTGCCATTGTGCTGATGGCGCTGGGCGAGATAATTGCCGAACAGCGAGGCGTGGGCGGGCTGCGCGGCGGCGGCCTGATCGGCGGCATCGGTCTCCACACCCTGAAAGGTGATGTCCTGCCCGGTGATGCGCGGCCCCAGCCCGGACAGGAAAGCCAGCGCCTTGGCAGGGTCCACCATCAGCGGCGTGTTGAAGGCCCGCTGGGCGATTTGCACGTGGTGCATCACGGTTAATCCTTGGGGTCGGGCTCGTCTCCAGTGTCTTCCGGCGTACCGTCGCTTTCCGCGCCATCCTGCTTGTCGTCACTGCCGCCCGCAGTTCCTGGCCCCTGCGCGGGCGATCCCGGCCGCCGGAAATCGAGGCCCATCGCCAGTTCGCGTTTGCGCTCGGCAGCAATTTCGCGGTCGACCGGTTCGGCGTCATAGCCGCGCTCGGAGATCGCTTGGGTGCGGGATATTAGGCCAACTTCGATCTGCAGGGTTTCGGCCGAGGCGCCCTTCATCGGATCGACCCAGTCCCATTTGGTTGGCAGCCAGGTGCAGGCCTGATACTGCCGCCGCTGGCTGGCATACTCGGGCAGGTTGCGGCGGAAGACGACCGGCTTCCATTGCATGCGAGCTCAGACGTGCGTTACGTCTCAGCTCGGTCATCCGGAAACGCTCTTTGCCGAACATGCTGTCAGAAGCGCTGGCCCGCCAGTAGCTCAACAGCTTTGAGGCATCATCACGGGTGGAAGCGGGAATATCTTTAGGCATATCAGGAAATTGAACTCACTACTGTTTCGAAATGAATAATTCATTCCATCTGCGGTTTTGAGAAGCTTTCACCAGAGATCCTGATTACTGGCCTTTTACCGATTTTGTCGTCTTTCAGGACTCAGTGTTTGAATAGCCGGTGCACTCTGCTGAACAGGTCTCGTTTCATTGTGCCCCTGTTCTTTCCATAGTGCAGCTCGCGATGGCAATTAGGGCAACATGCGATTGCATTGTCTACGGTGTCAGGCCCACCGCTCGCCAGTGTCTTCACATGATGAACTTCCAGAAATCCGGAACCAACATCGCGCTTGAAAGGCGCTGGCTTTTCGCAGGCCTCACACTTCCCGTCGGCCCGGAGCTGGACCCATGCGACGACGTCAGGATCGCGAATGAACCTTTGCAACGAAGCTGAGGTCTTCTCGACGGTGTTTGATCCTTCTGGTCGCGGCAGCAGGCCGTGGTGCTTCCATGCCCGGCTGATCGCGCGTCGGACTTCGTCATCGAGTTCGTCGGTGTCAGCTGTTGGTTTTCCAATCCAGACTGCTTGCTCTTGCAGCTCTATTTCGACATCTCCAGCCGTCACTCCTTGCAGAGAGCTGCAACTCACGCGAAGACGCAGTCGGTTTGGTTTGTTTGTTTATGCGGCTCTCTTGGCGCGCTTTGGCGGCCTCCCACAAGTCTTGTGGAACGATGGGAAGTTCTAGTTGTTCAGTCCCGGCATTTAGTGGCTCGGATTTCAGCTGAATCGATCTGGTTCTGAAGTCCAAATTTTGCAGATGTATTCGTAGGGCGTGAGACCGTTGAGGGTCTTTGGCTGCGTGCGAAGTTGTATGCGTCCATGAAGTCGGTGAGGCGTGCCTATGGGGTGCCGCTTGAACTTCTGTCGCTTCGGCTTGTCCATTGCCCGGCAACACATGCCTGCATGTGTGAGAGGGGCCATCGACATCTGGCAAGCGAGAGATGCCATGCCTGTGAAAGCACCGATGACGTGCCGATCGGGTCAGATGTGAAATCGACGGTTGAAGGCATAGCGCCGGAGCTCTTACCGAATGTCCAGTCCGTCCTGCACCGGAACCAAGTACGATGTGCTGTCAATCAGATGTGCGAGATCGCAGGAATATCCGCCGTCCTATACAGTTGGACCAGGCGTAGTTCACATTCCCGAGAGATCGTCACAGGTGGGGATTAGTGCAGCCGTTAATAGATCATCCATCCGGTCCAGAAGTGCCTCTTCCTTCTCAGGCGCCAGGATGTCGAATTCAAACAGGGAAAAGGCACGCATGCCTTCAAGTGCAAGAAGCATGATCATCGCGAGCTCGGGGTCGTTTGATTCGCGCTGCACTGTGTCGAGGATAGTCTGTTGATGGCGGCGGACCGGGTCCAGAAGGTCGGAATGTTCGGCCAGGACCGCCAAAATCCCCGACGAAGTGGGCGTTTGCTCTTGTCTTTCCTCTCGATGCGCGGCGATCAAGGCCCGCGCCAGCCGATTCCGTCCAGTCACCGGCATGTGATGCTCAATCCGCATGGCGGTCTGTTCGACGTGAAAGCTGACGATGGCAGCCAGCATGTCGGCCTTGGTGTGAAAATGATACAGCACCCCGCCCTTGGACAATCCTGCCCTGACCGCCACTTCTGCTATGGAGATGTGGCGCGGTCCTCGTTCGGCGGCCAGATCGCGCGCCGCAGCGACAATTCGGTTGCGCGTCGTCATTTTCGAAGATGTGACGGTCTTTGACATGTCCGTTCCTTGACAATACCGTCCAGACGGTACAGTGCAGCGCACATCCGCCGCAAGGCCTCTCTCAGGTCCGGCACCACATCGACAGGACTTCGTATGGTTAAACGACTCATTCTCGCCGTTATCGTCCTTGGTCTGATTGGCGTGGGCGTCGTGGGCTTCAACATGTACCGTGACAACATGATCGCGGACATCTTTGCCAAGCGTTCCGCGCCTGCTGTGCCGGTGTCGACAGTCATCGCCGACACCGGAAAATGGACGCCCGGGCTTGAGGCGATCGGCACGGTCTATGCGGCGCGAGGCATCGAATTATCGGTCGAGGCGGGCGGTATCGTACGCGAGGTGAATTTCCGAGCCAACGAGACGGTCGGAGAGGGGCAGGTCCTGCTGAAGATTTCGGATTCCATCGAGTTGGCGCAGAAGGCTGCGGCCATGGCGGCGCAGCAACTGGCGCAACAATCTCTGGACCGTGTGACCTCGCTTGGCGAACGAGGGGTGGCCGCCAGTTCAGCGGTGCAGGAAGCGCAGGCGAACCTGACCTCGTCAAAGGCGCAGGTGCAGCAGATTCAGGCGCAGATCGACCAGAAGGTCATCAAGGCGCCGTTCGGCGGCGAGATAGGCATTCCGCAAGTCGAAGTCGGCGAATTCGTCTCGACCGGGGCGCCGATCGCGACGCTTCAGGACACTTCGACGTTGCGGGTCGATTTTTCCCTGCCCGAACAACAGCGCCCGCGCATCGAGGCCGGTCAACAGGTCGAAGTGACGTCCGAGGCGGGCGCTGTGGCCCGCGGCCGCATCACCGCGATCGAGCCGCGGATCGACCCGGTGACCCGGCTGGTGTCTATCCGGGCCGAACTGGACGATTTCGACAGTGGGCTGAATCCCGGTCAGTTCGTGCGCGTCCGCATCTCCCTGCCGGTGGCGGATGGGGTGATTGCGCTGCCCCAAACGGCAGTGGTGGCCAGCCTCTACGGCGATCATGTCTACAAGGTCGTTTCCGACGACAAGGAAGGCGATGATGCGGGCTTCGTCACGCGGCAGGTGTTCGTCGAAACCGGTCTGCGCCAGAATGACCGGGTCGAGGTGACGAAAGGTGTGGCACCCGGCGACCGGGTCATCATTGCGGGTCAGAACAGGTTGTCGAATGGCGGCCCCGTGACCCTGACCAAGGCAACCTCTGTCGAAAACGGCGACTCGCAGCAGGCGGAAAAGGTTGAGACACCGCAGGCGGACGCAATCAACACGCCACAGGTAGGCACAGCCGACGCCGGCAACGCCGCTGCGCCTGACACGAATGCAAACGAGGTTTCCAAAGCAATCGAAGCGGAGGCTTCGGAATGAGCCTGCCAGAGCTTTTCACCCGTCGCCCGGTCCTGTCGACGGTTCTGGGCGCGCTTATCATGCTGTTGGGTCTGCAAGGCTTGCTTGACCTGCCGATCCGTCAATATCCCGAAGTAGAAGAGACGGTCATTACGATCAACACCGTCTATCCGGGTGCCAGTGCGGATCTCATACAAGGATTTATCACCGCCCCCATTGCCTCGGCGGTCTCGACCACTGAAAATCTCGCCTATGTAACCTCGGCCAGCCGTCCGTCGTCGTCTTCGGTGACGGTGAACATGGAACTGGGTGCCAACCCCGATATCGCGCTGACCGAAGTCATGTCCAAGGTGCAACAGGTGCGGGGTGCCCTGCCGGGCGAAGCCGAGGATCCGGTGATCGTCAAGGGCACCGGTCAGCAATTCGCGATCATGTATCTGGCGTTTCAGAACCCGCAAATGTCGCCAGAAGAACTGACCGAATACCTCGAAAGGGTTATCCGGCCCCGCATGTCCACAATCAACGGCGTTGCCGAAGTGCAGATCCTCGGCGCCGCAAAATACGCGATGCGGGTCTGGATTGATCCGGTGCGCCTTGCCAGCCGTGGGGTGACCGCGGCTGAGCTCATGGCGGCGATCAACGCGTCCAACTTCCTTTCGGCGCCCGGAAAGACCCAGAACGACGACGTGACGTATTCCATCACTTTGCGTTCGACACTTCAGACGCCAGAAGCCTTTGGCGCTCTGCCGATTTCAGGCCAGGGTGACGATGTTGTGCGGCTGCGCGATGTCGCCGACGTGAAACTGGCCGCCGAAAGTACCGATACCAGGGTCCGCTTCAACGGAGAAGCCGGTACATTTGTCGGCATCTTCCCCACGCCATCAGCCAACCCGCTGGACGTGGCGGGGGGGGTGCTGGATGAATTGCCCGAAATCCGCGACAGCCTGCCAGAAGGCATGGATGTGTCGCTGGTCTACGATTCGACCGAAACCATCAGCGCCTCCATCGAAGAGGTATTCAAAACCATCGCCGAAGCGGTTGGTATCGTGATTGTCGTGATCCTGCTCTTTCTCGGATCGTTCCGCTCTGTCCTGATGCCCATGGTCACGCTCCCGCTGTCGCTGGTGGGGGTGTGTTTCTTTCTGGCCGTAATGGGCTATTCGATTAACCTTTTGTCTCTGCTGGCGATGGTGTTGGCCATTGGGCTTGTGGTGGATGACGCGATCATCGTGGTGGAGAACATCCACCGTCATATCGAGGATGGCATGGAACCGCTGGCGGCTGCGATCAAGGGGATGCAGGAAATCTGGCTCCCCATTATCGCGATGTCGCTGACGCTGGTGGCGGTGTTTGTACCCATCGGCTTTGCCGGCGGGCTGACCGGGTCGCTATTTCGCGAATTTGCCTTCACTCTGGCGGGTGCGGTCCTGATTTCCGGGGTCGTGGCGCTGACCATCACGCCGATGATGTCGGCGCGTCTGCTCAAGGCGGGTGCGCACAGCCGGTTTCAGAAGATCGTCGATGGCACATCGGACAAGGTGTCGGAATGGTTCGGGCGGCGGGTTGAGACGTCACTGGATTACCGCCCCGTGACGCTTTTGGTAGTGGTCGCGCTGACGGCTTTGACCGGTTTCATGTTCGTCAATACATCGGGCGAACTGGCGCCGGAAGAAGACGCCGGCGCGCTGTTTTCTCTGATGACGGCGCCGCGCTATGCAACGAGCGATTATACCAGCCGTTATGCCAACCAAGTCGAGAAGCGCACAGACGACATCGAAGAGGTCCGCGACAAGTTCTCGATCGTCGGTCTGGGTGGGGCGACCAACACCGGATTTGCGGTCTGGGCCCTCAAGGATTGGGGCGACCGCGAGCGCAGCCAAAAAGAGGTGCAACAGGATATCCAGGCGCGTATCAGCAGCGTCGACGGGGTCGAGGCGCTGGTCTTTTCCCCGCCCTCCCTACCGGGGGCCGGGGGCGGCTTGCCCATCTCGGTTGTTCTGCAATCGACGGACAATTCCAGCCGGGTCTATGAGGTGGCCGAGGAAATCCGCCAGAAGGCACAGGCTTCGGGGCGGTTCATCGTCGTGCAGAATTCGCTGTCTTTCGACGCACCGCAGGTGACCGTTACCATAGACCGCGAACGCGCAGCCGCGCTGAACGTGCCGATCCGGGATGTCGGTACGACACTGGCTGTGCTGGTCGGCGGCGGCGCGATCAGCAAGTTCGACCGCGATTCCCAAAGTTACGACGTCATAACTCAGGTGCCGCAGGACTTTCGATCGAATCCCGAACAATTGGGCGATTACTTCATCCGCTCGGCAAGCGGCGCGGTCATTCCGCTTTCATCGGTGATTGAGGTTTCCACCAATGCGGCCCCGGCGGCAATCGAGCAGTTCGACCAGTTGAATTCGACCACGCTATCGGCCTTGCCGTTGCCGGGGGTCACCACGGGTGAGGGGCTTGCGACGCTGGTGGACATCATCCGCGAAGACTTGCCCGATTCATTCTTCGTCGATTATGCTGGACAGTCCCGGTTGGAGGTCGAACAGGGCAACACCATTCTGGTCGCTTTCGCCGCGGCCCTGATCGTGATCTACCTGCTGCTGGCCGCCCAGTTCGAGAGCTTCCGCGACCCGTTGATCATCCTGATGTCGGTGCCGATGTCGATCTTTGGCGCGATCCTACCGCTGAATCTTGGGCTGGGGACGCTGAACATCTATACGCAGGTCGGCCTGATTACCCTGATCGGGATCATCACCAAACATGGCATCCTTCTGGTCGAGTTCGCCAACCAGCGCCGGGACACAGGCATGTCGATCCGCGAGGCGATCGTCGATTCCGCCAAAGTGCGCCTGCGCCCGATCCTGATGACGACAGCTGCCCTTGCCGTGGCAATGGTTCCGCTGATGACAGCCGCCGGTGCCGGGGCCGGGGCACGTCAGGCAATGGGATTGGTGATCTTCACGGGGCTGGTGATCGGCACGCTGTTCACACTTTTCGTCGTGCCGATGTTCTATACATATATCTCGGCTAAAGACCGCAAGAGGGCCTAGAACGGACGAAGCGAATATAGCGAAAACCGATCTGGGTACGGAAACGATTGACCGTATTTAATACGAACTCCTCGACCTTGCCTATATCTACATCTTCATGGTCACCACCCTGCCTCCAGATGCAGCCGTGGCCACGACACCGATGGCCATCAGTGCGCTGCCCGACAGCCTACGTTCGCACTATCACGCAGCCTGTGCGGGTGCGCTCCATCCGGTTTTCCTGGCGGCAGCGGGCTTGGCTGTCGTGATCTTCGTGCTTGTTTGGGCGATGCAGAAGATCCTGCTGCGCGAGACCGCTGGCACTGCACTGACCGCCCCGGTTATAGGTGACAGCTTTGTCATGCCACGCAATGCCACCTCATTAGACGAGCTACGCGCCGCATCGTCGCTCATACCGCAATCAAGGCTAACAGGACCGAAGCGCTGCGAGGTATTTCGTCGACCTCGACACGAATCTGGCACCTGAAGAGGCTTGGTTGTTACTTCGGATCGCAAGGTCCGAAGGGATGATGGCCCCCCTCGCCCTTGAAGATGCCGTGGCCCAACGGGTCAACCCCGTCGCCAAACACCTGATCAACCGAGGTTTATTACGTATTGGTGCAACCGATAAAGTATGCATGACTCCTGAAGTTCTGGTCGAGCGATTCAGGGCCCACCTGTCCGAAATCGCCGCACACTGGCACAATCCGCATTCTTCGCTCTGCGGGCATACCCGCCGCCCCGGTTTTGAGGTTGAGTGCCGCCGGCACGTCGCAATTGTAGCCAAAGCCGATCGCGCAGATGATACCCCGAGCGATTTTCTAAACGCCGCCTTAGTCGATGTAGATGGCTGGGAGTGAGGTTGACGGTCGAACCTTTTACGGAGAACCGGTTGCGTATGCGATCACAGATCTTGATGAGCCAGGCCGTGACAGTCCGAACGGACAAGCTACGGAAAGTTTTCGGTCAGCTGGACGATACCGTCATGATCGAGGTCAACCGGGCACTCGCACAAATTTAAGGGCGGCGGGGTAAGACGGGCCACTGCACTTAATATCCGCCGCCGTCTTCCCTAGCAAACAAACAACCTTCGGAACCGGGTAGCGATCTTCGGTCATGCCAGCCCTACGATCCGCTCTAGCTCGTACAAGCTTCCGGCAGGGCATCCCCGCAGTTGCCTCGTTACGCGGGGAAGGGCTCAACCGGCCTATACGCCATTAATCGTGATGTTCGGGTAGGTTCTTCAGTTCGTCTTTCGTCATCATTGTGGTGGCGTGAACCTTGCCGTTTTCATCGCGCATGAAATTCAGGCGCGATAGGTCAAGCGCGACAGGTTTCGCGCCAAGGCCCAAGAAGCCACCAACATCAACAACTACCTTAGCGTTCTGCCCGGAGCCGTGCAGATGTGAGACATTGCCGATATTGTTGTCGTCTGGACCATAGACATCGGCTCCTTCAAGATTGGCAGCATTTAATTCTTCAGCGCGAAGGGGGGTATGTTTAGAATGATCCATTTGGACCTCCTCATGATTATGGTTTCCACTAAGAAGAAAACTTCCCAAAGATCTCTTGGTTCCAGCACACATTAAGCATGGCAGTTATAAGCCGGCGTGGAGTTTGGTGCCCTTTGATGCGATTTCATACCCTCGTAGTGAACGAAGAATAAAATGGGCCAGCACTCACCTGCCCCTCATTGGAACGCTCACAGAATATCGTCCGCTTCTTCGGTTTCCGCTTCGCGTTTGCGACGTCGAACCGTTGTTCGGTTCATCGAGGAAGAGGCTGGATGTCCGACGTGGTCGAACCGCGAGGGAGCGCCAACGTCCCCTCAAGCAAGCTTGCTGTCTTGCTGGTCTGAACTGACTGTGAAGCATTTTCCTGTTTGCCGGAACCACCATCCAGCTCTCCCAGAGCCAGTGCCAAAAGCAGCCCGAGGGCGGTAGCAATTCCTGCAACGTAGCTGTCTTCCTGGTAGGCCTTGGGAAACACTGTCGTCGCCAGGGATGCGATGACCGCGCCCGCGGCAAAACAGCGAATAGCGGCAAGGTATTCCGGCGCGACGTCCGACAGGAGCAAGTTGCCGGCGATGGCAGCAGCGGACAGTAGCACAGCCGTTATACCCCAAAGCAGAAAAACGCGGCGCTTGGGCCAGTTTTTTACCATTTCCTTTGCACCGCCTGCCGCTTCTGGAAGATTCGAGAGGAAAATCGATCCTGCGAGTGCCGCGATCTGCATCGGTCCCGCACCGATCAGCGCAACGCCAAGCGCCAGATTTTCAGGGATGCCGTCAAGGGTTACGGACGCCAGAAGGCCGCCGCCACTGTCCTCACCGAACTTCTCTTTGATGAAGCGTGCGACAATTGTGAAGACCAAAGCGCCAGCCCCTACCGACAGGGTGACCGACACCAAAGAAATTTTCATGAGCGCAGGTTCGATCAGCTCGGACATCGCGGATACGATCAATGCGCCCCCGGCCGCCGCGATCAGGAACCCTTCCAGCTTTTGGGGCAGTGTCCACAAAACACCCCAAGCCGCACCCAAAAGAAGCGCGCCGGACACAACGCATACGACTATAACCGTCATTATCATCGGGATGAACTCTCTTGCTGCAAGATACGACCCAACGCACGTCTATATTGTTTGTGCTCAAAGATTTGCGGGCAGCCACTACCAATCAGAATAGTCCGATCAACAGTAACTGCCCGCAAGGTTCACAACCGCCGGGGGATCGGCCCTCCGGGTGGATGAGACGTAGTCGGTTACCAGAGGTCGCCGACTTCCTTGACTTCGGCCTCGATATCGTCGCCGTCAAACCAACCCTCGAACCAACCTTCCTCCTCGACAGAGATATACTGATCAGCGTCCAGATCGGCGGTGTTGTAAACGCCAGTGCTGAATTCATCGTTGTTCAGCAGACCATCGCTGTCGCTATCCCAGGCGGTGTAGTAATCATTGTTCCAGCCAGCAGACCATTCGCTCTGGTCAAGATAGCCGGAACTGTCCTCGTCCAGTGTATCAAAATCGCCGTCATGATCCGCGCCATACCAACGTTCCGCACCAACCGCGTATTCGTCGCTGCTGATTTGAACGTCATTGTCGGAGTCCCAGTCGGCATACATACCGGTGGCGAACTCGCGGTCGCTCAGCATGTTGTCGGAATCGCTGTCCCAGGCATTGTAATAGCCCGCTTCATTGAATCCGGTGGTGAACCCGTCATATCCTGCGTTGCTGTCAAATCCGTCATACATCTGGGCGGCAGCCGGGACCGCAAGCAGGGAGGCGATGGCTGTAACAGTGGCAAATTTCCGAAAAGTCATTGGATGTTCTCCTCTTCTGATTTGGCTGCGCCTGCTGGCGCGATTGATATGTAAACAACTTCCCGGTGCTCAGATTGTTTCAAAAGATACGGGGGAGCTTTGTTCAGGGTCGATTTTGGCAGAATTCCGCTTGCTCTCGATGCAAATCCTCTATGGTCGAACGACATCCACACTCTGCAATTGGAAACGAGTGTCAGGCTTCATTCCTGAAAACATATCGGGGTCGGCAATAAAGTGGTCGCTTGGCCCGTCATTCAGGCCAAGCGATCGAGGTGCATTATATTCAGTCCAGATCACCGGGGCGTCCGGCAATGGCACCACCCGCAGCGGCCAGAAGGCCCAGCAGGGAAGCGAGGGCTGCCCATAAAGCGGCACTTGCGACTGCATCGACCGTCTCATCAGCCGCATCGACTGCTGCTGTCTGTGCGTTCTGCAAGGCTTCCTGTGCCTCATCGATGGCTTGCTGTGCGTCGGTCCGGACTTCTTCCATACGCGCCTGCACTTGATCGACATAGGCTTCGGCTTCCTGAGGAGAAAGGTCGAGACGTCGCTGCATGACCCGCTTTGCTTCTTCACGGTCTTCTTCATTCAACACAGCGTTCTCACCGCCGACGAGGCTATCCGCCAAGCTTGAAAGTTCTTCGCGGGCGTCCCCCGGAGACTGGATGATATCCATGGTCGTTCCCGTGACAAGCTGACGTGCACGGGCCTGTTCAGAACGGCTGATCACGTTGCGAAATGCTTCTGTAGCCTCCTCCTGGAAATTCTCCGGGGTGATACCATTTGCGCGAAGACGCGATGCTACCGGGTCAGGCAGGTCTTCCAGTCCCACTTGGCTGACGGCTAGGTCCGGCAGATTGACGTCTTCCGGGATGATCGTCTGAACAGCCGAGCCTGCGCCGGAGGCCGTCGCCGAGATCGCATTGCCTGCCCCGCTGAGCGCGGAACCCGCAAGGTTGAACAGACCGGCACCCGCACTGACGGTCAACCAGACTGCCGCAAGGGTTGCAACGCCCCAGACCGCTGCGCCATGCAGGACCGAGCCCACCTTGTGCAAAACCCCCGCAAGACGTCCGGCAACATAGCCAGCGGCACCGAGAGCGATGATCTGACTGATGAAAAGCCAGATCGGTGAAGCTGTCGGCACGACACCCATCGGGTTACTGGCGTCCACCTCTATAGCGGTCAATCCAATGCCCATGCCCAGCAGGCTCAACATCGCAAATATGGCAAGCCCCACGACCGACCCGGCGAGGATTGCACCCCATGCGGTGCGTCCCCCGCGATCGAGCTCAACTTCTGAAACGAGGGAAGGTGCTGTGTGGGTTTGGGCCATGATTTTTCCTTTCTGGCTTGCTATTCAGGTTGATCCGCATCGCTAACGGCCACCCGCAACTACTTAAGTTGCAACCTATACGGGATCACTTTAGTTCCTGCTTTAGTTTTCAGAAGGTGTATTTAGGGTTTTGGACGGATCGCGGTACGGGTGTCAGGCATCCCATATGCGAAGACCATGAATATTGGTTCTCTGATTGCGGCTGTGCCGAGCGGGATTGCGGGCTGTCCGTTCGGGGTCATAGTTCTCTCCGTGGTCGCGTGGCGCGCCTCATGATGGTTTTCGGTGGTGGATCGTTTCCAATATCGTTTTCGGGTTGAGCAGCAAGTGCCGCGCCCCAACCGTTTTTATGAGATCGATCAACCTCCGTCCCGTCGGGACTTCGCTACCCGTCTGTCCTGCGGCGGAAATTATGGTCAGGCTTTGGCTTCCTGCGTCCATCGAGGGTCGGTTTATGATGTTCACATGATCAGCATGGCAATCTTGCGCGCTGTGGCAACAGCGGCTTTGCGCAACCCGCGCCATCCAGCCGGTCGAACAGCCCAAGATTTCAACGTCGAGAAGCGCTTCACCGGTCTGATCACGCAGGACCCCTCCTGAGACAGAAGCCCGCACATCGTGGCATCGCAGCACTTCGGAATACGGCCTGACCAATCCAATTCAGCCGATTGATGTCGCCTTGGTGTCAGGCCGAGGAATGCCCCGACCTCGGAGGTTTTGCCGAACCGATCAGGATTGTCGACGAGTGCCACAAAGCTTAGCGATACAATGGGACCAACGTGCGAAATGGTCATCAGGCGGCGTGTGATCGGGTTACTCCAGGATTTTGTCTTCGAGGCGCGATTAAAGTCGGAGGTCGCTTTGCAAAGTCCTGTGTGAGCGGCTGCGATGGTGCGCAGAACCGGATCGGTTTCGACAGCGGCGGCCAGTTGATCGCGAAAGCTTGTCTTTGCTGGGCCTGACCACTGCCATCTCGGATCACACCCAAGCCATCACACGTTAAAGGTTCCGCGCCAGACGCTTTCTTGCGGGCCGCCATGTGCTCACCATAGCAAATGCCAAAAGTAACTCGGTTATGTCGCCACCGTAATACATCAATTCGGCAGCCTGCTGTAATTGCCACGTCGGCGCCTGCAAAGTAACGAACATCCCAGCATAGAGCATCTGCGACATTACCGAATGAAGGACGATTGCAATACCCAGAACGACCAATCGTGTCGGAACTGAGGGTCGATGCGGTGCTGGGTCGGGACCTGCAATGACCCATACATAGAGGCAGCCTGCCGCGACAAAATGGAAATGCACAAAGTAGTGTAGCGCTGGCGACGTCATCATCATCTCGTACAGTGGTGTGAAGTAAAGCACTGCCATCCCGCCGATATTAAGCACCAAAGCAACCACAGGGTTGGCCAGAAGTTGTAGCCCCCGGCTTTGTAGAAACCCAGTGATTGCACGCCCTTGAGCAGGTGGGACATTGCGTAGCAGGACTGTGAGCGGGGCTGCCATGACCAACCCGAGAGGCGCCGCCATACCGAGCAAGAGATGTTGAAGCATATGCTGGCGGACATCGCCATCCGGGAACGGTAGGAAACCCGGCAGTAGACCGATTGCAAGAAGGCTGGCCCCCAAGCACCAAGATCCAATACGCCAGCGCGTTGTTGTCAAGGTAGAGCCAGCGCCATGGCGTAAAGCGCCCGCGATATAGAACAGCGTTGCGACCAGAAGGACAATAAGTGGCAACGCCATTGAAGGTGCATGAGCGTAATGCGCTGCGTTCATGGCTTAAACTCTACCGGAGGCAGCGGGGTCCTTTTTACCCTGGCGGGCGACAAACCAGCCGACGAGAATAAGGATCACGCCTGAAGCAAGAAACAACATATCCCAAAGCAGTTGGTTCGGCCCCGCATACACATGGTGTAAATCAAGGATCTGATGATCTACCAGTCCTTCGACCAAGTTGAAACAGCCCCAGCCTGCAATAATCCAGCCCCATAGGACCTTGGATCCCCAGACCGGACCCTGTGTATCAGCAATCCGGGAATAGAGAAGGTAGAGCCCCAGCAACACCGAAAGCCAAGTGACGGTATGGAACAACCCGTCACCAATGGTGTTCATTTCCAACCCGCTCAGGTTCTCAACCGCAATGCGGCTGCTAAACATATGGTGAAGCTGGAAAATCTGATGGAGGAAAATGCCATCGAAGAACCCGCCCAAACCGATGCCTAGTATTATCCCCGGAGCTTTCAAAGATACTCGTTTGTCTTGCATACTCATGGTTTTCTCCTATTCGTAAGCCGCGCGGTTAGCACGCGAGGTCGATCTCACGGCTTACTTTTTCTTCCAATTGGTTCCGCCGAACGCGAGAGCTGTATTGGTTGATTATATCTCAAGATACTGGCGGCAAATGGAGAGCTCTTTCTTTAAAGTGGTTTAACCCAACAGGCAGTTTCATCATCGTGCCCGCTGTTCCTTAAGGGGTGGCCCAATTAATGCGCCGCCCCCCAAAGTTATCTTCAGCCCCGGGCCGTTTCCATCCAAGCGCGGTGACGCCGTTCATCAGCAAGGCCCTTTTCTATAACGGGCCGTAACTCAGCATCTGTGAGAGAGTTGTCGAGTGCCTGCTGATAAGCTGCAACGGTATCGTCTTCGTTTGTTTTCATCGCTTTCAAAATAGCGTTGTCCCCCGCGAGGTCCGCTAAAGCTACCTTCCCGGTGGTGAGCCACTGCTTCATGTCACCCTCCATGGGCTTATCGATACCCAGACTATCGGCAATACGGCCAAGTTCCTGAACATGGGCCTCATGGTCGTGCCGAAAGGTCTCGATCTGCTGGCGATATTCTGCGCTTTCGAGCCGTTCAATGGTGCTGTCATAGGCAGCGATGGCGTCATGCTCCAGAATGAGGAGGTTTTTGATAAGATCGCCAGCAGCTTTTTCGGTTCCGACAGTGGTTGGCATGATAGGTCTCCTTTGTCGGTTACTTCTGTTGTTCGGTCTGGGTGCCGGAGTGCGGTCGAGCTTTGCCCAGGCTGGGCTTTTGCCCCAGCGGCTCAGGTTTGTCGCGCTTTGAGAATTCGCTACGGCCGTCCAACGAAGGACCCGAGGTCCAGCGGCCTTCAGGTGTGGGTTCATCCAACGATGTGTTGAGGAAATAGTAGGAGTGCTCCGTAGCTTCGTGCTCTTGCGGAGTGCTATTAGGGATCGGCAAAGCTGCTTCCCAACCGCCTAACTCTTCAATCACCGCAAGCCATTGTTGCTGGTGCATCGTGTCGCGGGCTATAAGGAAGGACAGCATGTCCTTCATCCCCGTATCTTCAGTCATATTGTAAAGGCGCGATGCCAGAACGCGACCGCCGCTTTCCGCAGTCACATTTGCCATCATATCCGCAGCGAGATTGCCCGTAGCATAAACATGGCTCATGTCGAACGGTACACCGTTAGAGTTTACCGGCATGGCTGATAAGCCGGAAGAGAGGATATGACGCGGGTTAGCGCCGCCCATGATGGCATTGACTACAGGGTCCTTCGCCGCCTCCTCTTGTACGGTCAAAGGTGCGCCTTCCAGATTGAGGGCGACGGCATGGCCCAAGAATTCAATATGGGAAAGCTCTTCCGTGGCAGTCATCATGAGCATATCGCGATACTTATCGTCGCCGCGCGCCCCCATAGCCTGAAAGAAATATTGCATGGCCACCCGGATCTCACCCTCGACCCCGCCGATTGCCTGCTGGAGAAACTTCGCGAATTGAGGATCCGGTTTATCAACACGGACATTGTATTGCAGCTTGCTGGAATGGTGAAACATTGCGAACTCCTATTAATTGCGATGGAACGTTGCTGGCTTAGCAGGAGAATAACCTTGCAAGACCTTCTGGGTTCCAGCCCTTGTAGAGTCGGCGATAGGATACCGAGCGGCCAGCGAGAGGCCAATTCATGTCCTGCTTGTTGGAGAGCATCCTACTTCGGTCTCGTAGGTGGGGTGATGCGTGATTGAAAAGCAAGATGGCAACCCGCCGCTTCGCAAGTTTCTTGTCGACGCCTTATTGTCTATCCGTGCCTGGACTTGAGTGGTCGTTTCTGACCAACGATCCGGCCCTTGTTCCAGGCAGGCAGCACCGCGCGAATGCCGCGCAGTTTTCGTATTTCCACGACGAATCATCCAATCTGCCACGCTGTCTATGAATGGCTGCCTTACAGGGCAAAGACCTTGGGCGTGAAGTCCAATGACCCGCTTGATCGCTTCGATTGCGCGTTCGCCAATTCGGTCGCCCTCGGCTGACCCGGATCGCAAGAAGCAACGGTCAAGGCAAGCGCCCGATGGGGATCTCCGATGGCCTAGTGAGAACTTTGCGCATTCGTTGCCTGTATCTGCCGGATTCCGGCAAGGGCGCTCTCAAGGCCCCTTGTAGCGGCTTGTGTGGCGCTGCGGGCCATCTGGTCACGGTCCGTTTCCGGGGCCTGCTGAATTTCCCTCGTCGCATCCTCGGCCGCCTTCGCCATTTTCAAGACTGCTGTTGTTATGATCTGATCCAGCGTTTTCGCCTCGTCCTTGTCGACGCTGGGCGCTGGGCGCTGGAGTTGGTCCATGTCCTTGCGGATCAAGGACAGCTCATTGGCGAGTAGCTGGAACAGATCCTTGCTCATGCCTGATCCGCTTTCGTCGCCACCTGATCGAGATATTCCGGCAGCCCAGCAAGTTCTTTCTGATCGACTTCACGGCGGGCGTTTTTCCGCAGAGACCGAACGTAAGCGTACGGTCACAACGGATCCGTTTTGTCCGAGCTCTCGCGGCACTTTGAGACTGTTTTAAAAGTGACCAGCATGGGCTGAACCAGTCTTGCAGCAGCTAGAAATAAACCGGTTCAACAGACATCAGGTAGTTCTTTCGACATGATGATTCCCCTTTAGATAGAATCGTCCTTTTGATGATCGGGCTCCTCCCAGTTCAACGAATAAAGCAAATATTACTGAATAAGTAATTGTTATAATTAGTGTTTCTATTGTTTCAACATTGGGAACAAACAGTTTTCACTGGACTTGTTGCACTTATAGGTAGAAAATTTATGATGTTACCTAACGTAATTTGAGGGCCCGCTTCGAACTACAATCAACTTATAGATGTGTTTCCTTCCAGCGTTCCGTTGAGAACCTCAGATAGTGAAGCCGTACCAGTTCCGAACCAGTTCCGCCCATGCAGTTGATGCGAAATACAGATTGGAGAAAGCGATGACTAAGACACTCAGTTCACCATCGGCAGCATTCAAAGTCTCGATGCACCGCCCCAACCAAACTGTCAGTCAAAGCCGCCGCGTGTGCGGCTGGTGGATATTGCCTTCAGTCATCTTCGGCGCATTCGGGTGGTACCACCTTCTTACTTGGGCATTCTGATGACCGCAGGGTCAAATAATGGAGAACTGAAATGAACAGGTTAAAGAAAACTGGTGGCTTCATTGCTGGAACGCGACTGCTTTGCAGCGATGGATTGATCCCGGTCGAGTTCGTTGAGATCGGTGAGCGGGTCATTACCCGGGATGCTGGAACGGTACGTGTTACAGAGATCAACCGAAAGATCGTTGAAACACATTTCATCAAGTTTCAGCCACAAGCCTTGGATGAAACGAGCCCGATCGCCGAACTGATGCTGCCTCACGACCAGATGATGCTTGTCCGTAATTGGAGGGCAAGAGAGGTCTTTGGGGCAGATCGCGCATTGGTGGAAGCAAAAACTCTTGTGGACGATCTCTTTGTCGAAATGACGGAAAAACGAAAAGAAGTTTTGTTTCAGATATCATTTTCGTCGCCCCATATCCTGTACCTCGAAGGAACCGAAGTCGGGTCGGCAGATTCTATCCGCGCGCGGGGCAAGGTGCTTCACCCCGCTGAGTGATCCACCTGCGTCCGAAGAGGGGCATCCTCTAAACGCATTATTTCATACAGCTCGAGATTGAATCGAGATCAGGAGGTCCGCATGCCTACGACATTCAATGTCTTCTTCTTGGGAAATACTGGTGGCCTTCGTATTGATCCTATCGAAGGGAACAACGTTGTCGAAAATGCGCCGTTACTCCAAGGTACGACGTTCGGAAGCGTCGGCAATCCACTTCTCAACAACATCGCCCAGTTTTCTCCGGGGTCGACCGGCTTCGCAGGAGGAAACTCGAATGCATACGATACCAACAACGCTGCCGTTGCGGGAGGGGAGACCTTTCGCATCGATGGCGGGCCAGATCAAACATTCGATGCATCGGTCGTTTACAATGCGACCCTGACCTACTCGGATGGCACGACTGGATCAATCACGGCCGTTGTCTTTCAAGCCACCAATGGAAACCTGTACTTGGCGCCGGAATTCTCCGCCAATGCCGATCAGGCTGCGCTTGAGGCAAAGCCTATCCAGTCGATTTCGCTGGACCTTCTTACTTTGGATCCCTTCTTATCCGGTGGCCTGAACGCTGATCGACAATCCAGCGACTTTGCGGTCTGCTTTACCCGCGGCACACGTCTTCTGACGCCACGTGGATATACGGCCATTGAGGCGCTTCGTCCCGGCGACCTCCTGACGACCGCCGATAACGGATGTCGACCGATCGAATGGGTCGGCAGCACAAAGGTGTCTGCTGAAGATCTGATAGCCTCGCCCAGCATGCGCCCAGTCCGAATCCGTCAAGGACATCACGGATTGGTGCGCGATATTATGGTTTCGCCGCAACATTGCGTCGCGGTGGGCGATAACTTTCTCCGGGCGAAGTATTTGACCGATATACCCGGCGCAGGCGCACGCGTGGCCCGAGGGGTCTCTCAAGTTGAGTATTTCCATGTCCTTTGCGAGCGGCATGAGATGCTGATCGCAGAAGGAATGCATACCGAGAGTTTCTATCCAGGCCCGCAGGCGATGCGCGCGCTGGGGTCACAGGCCTTCACGGAGCTGGGACAACTCGCGCCCTGCCTGTTGAGCAGTGATGCCGGGGAAGCCGCCAGGGCAATCGGACCCACGGCACGTCCTGTCCTGCGGCGGCGCGACATCCGCGGCGTTTCGCATCACAACGATTTGGTCGCGCTCGCTTAAACGCCTGAATCGATTGTCGCTTACGGACATTCAGAATCGCTCCTTTATGGAGCGACGCCCCCCTTGTCCGGTTTCCCGCCACCACAAACCCCGTTCAAAATGAAATCGGTTGTTGAAGGTTTCTAAATCTTTTCGACGCTGCTTGGCTGGGCTTCATGTAAACTGGTCCTACCGGACTATCCGTCGCAAAGGTTTTTAGAACCAATGGCTGCCTAAACCAAGAGAGTGTTTGGCTCATCTGGTTGGTTTGATTTACGGCGCGTTGTCTGTGATGCAAGCGCCGCGTTTCGAGTATCTTTCGTTTGATCCTTTTCCTTTGCTGTAGAATGGCTTTGTCTCGTCCGAAGTAGAGGTCGGCTGGCGTAACGTTGCTCAGGCTCTCGTGGTAGCGTTGGTGATTGTAATGTTCCACGAACAGGTGTGGTCATGTCGGGGTCCCAGCGTTACGGGAACAGGAAAGCGAAGGCGATGCGCCCCGCCAGGATTGGCTGAGCGGTTCCTCGATGACGCCGAGCGGCTCATAGGCCTGAAAGAAGGTGCCGGGGCCGGTGAGGATCCCGACCTCACGCCATATGCCCCGCGCAAGGCCGAGGCAGTCGCAGCCGAAGCCCCTGCGGCTGACTTGGTCGTGATACGGGGTGCCGAGCGAGGAGCACGCGATGGCGATGACGCGCTCGGGATCGGCGCTTACAGTACGGACCCCTCGTGGCCCCCATCCTTCGTGGCGTATCTCAGCACCGCACCTTGCCGCGGAATGTGTGGGAGCCCACGGAAGCTGGCGGTATTGACGGACTTCTCTCTGCAGGTCTTGATGCGTTTGTCGCACCCCGCGCGGATGGTGAAAGCATCACCGCTCGAGATGGGGCATACTGGCGGTCCAAGCAGCGTCAGCACTGCGACCCCCGTCCGTTACGCATGGCCCAGCACCTCGGTGCGCCGCCCCACAGTCTGGCCAAGCACATGTGCGAGCGAGCGCACCTCGGCCACGAAGGCGAGCCGCCCGCGCCGGATCTGGCCGTTAGCGTCCCGGCACATCAGCACGCGCTGACCCGTTTCGGCCCAATTCACCTGCCTCACCTCGACTTCGGCGTTGTCCCAGCGGCCGTCGAGGATGTCGGTTTGTACCCTGAGTGAAAAGCTGGTCTGCGGGCCGGTCCCTTTTCGTCGATCTTACCGCGAACGGTCGCTGCCGTACTGGCAAACAATAGGGAATTGCGTGATACCTGCGGTAGAACAGCGTTTGAAACCACCAGAGTTTATTCATTCGTTTGAATGGGATACCTTGCGGCACGTCTCACACCCTGTTTACCTACGACGGCTTGTCCGGTGCCGGATCGCGCAGGGGGTTCGCCAACCAAGATCGCCCGAAAATCGTTGACGTTCGTTCCCGTGGGGCCGGGCGCGAACAGCGTGCCCGCCGCTGCGAACGCGCCCCACGCATCGTGCGCGCGCAGCGCCTCTGCCGGGTCGACGCCCGCCACGCGCATCTGCGTTGCGGTCGAACCATCGGCGAACGCCCCGGCATTATCCTGCGATCCATCGATCCCGTCGGTATCCGCCGCCAGCGCACAGATCCCCGATGTGCCGTCGATCTCTTGGGCGAACGCGAGCAAAAAAGCCGTATTGCGGCCACCCCGCCCGTTTGTGTGGCGCAAGGTCACCGTTGTCTCGCCTCCCGACAGGATGACGACCGGGGGGATGAACGGCTGCGCATGCGTGACCACTTGCCGGGCTATCGCCGCATGCATCTGGCCGATCACGGCGGCTTCTCCCTCGATCGCGTCGGAAAGAATCACGGCGGTCACACCTGCGGCTTCGGCGGCACGCGCGGCGGCCGCTAACGACATCCGTGCGGATGCGATGACGCGCACCTCATGTCCCGCAAAAACCGGATTGTCCGGCGATGGCGCGCGCGCGGCCTCCTGACCGAGATGGGCGCTCACCGCCGGGGGCAGCACAATGCCCCGTGCCGTGATCATCGCGCGGGCCTGCTCCAACGTCACGGCATCGGGCACGGTCGGGCCCGAGGCGACCTGCGCCGGATCGTCGCCCGGCACGTCCGACACGACAAGGCTCACGACCCGCGCCGGATGCGCCGCCGCGGCAAGGCGCCCGCCCTTGATTCCGCTCACATGCTTGCGGATTGCGTTCATCACGCCAATCGGCGCGCCCGACGCCAGCAGCGCCGCGTTGAGCGCCTGTTCGTCCGCAAGCGTCAGCCCGTCGGGCGGCGAAGGCAGCAACGCCGATCCGCCGCCACATACCAGCGCCACTACCAGATCATCCGCCGTCAGCCCCGTCACCGCATTGAACAGCGCCGTTGTCGCAGCCTCCCCTGCTGCATCGGGGACGGGGTGCGCGGCCTCCATCACCCGGATGTACCGCGTCGGGCAAGCATAGCCATAGCGCGTCACCACGACGCCTTCGACCGGCGTCTCCCACAGGTCTTCGAATGCCGCCGCCAATTGCGCTGCCCCCTTGCCCGCGCCCACGACGATGGTGCGTCCCCTGGGCCGCGCGGGCAGATGCGCCGCCAGCGCCGCGCGCGCGTCCGCTGCCGTGACCGCCGCGTCGAACAGCGATGTCAGAAACTCCTGGGCGCGCGGATCGATCATGCGCCGTACTCACTGCGCAATGCCGCCTTTTGCACCTTGCCCATCGTGTTGCGCGGCAGGCTCTCGCGGATCTCGTAGCGGCGCGGCTGCTTGAACCGTGCAAGATCATCCGCCACGGCGCGCCCGATCGCCTCAATGTCGATCTGCGCGCCCCCCTCCGGCACCAGCACCGCCAGGGGCATCTCGCCCAGATCGGGGTGCGGCACGCCAATGACAGCACTCTCCAGCACGCCGGGCTGTGTATCGAGGACCAGTTCGAGTTCCTTGGGGTAGATGTTGTAGCCGCCCGAGATAATCAGATCCTTACCCCGTCCGACGATGGTTACATAGCCATCCGCATCCTGTACCCCCAGATCGCCGGTGATGAAAAACCCGTCACCGCGCAGCTCTTCGGCGGTCTTCTCCGGCATGTTCCAATATCCCTGAAACACATTCGGCCCCCGCACCTCTACGACGCCGGTTTCCCCGCGGGGCAACTCGGTGCCATCCGCGTCGCATACTTTCAACGCGACATCCGGCAGCGGCAGGCCCACCGTACCGGCACGCCGGTAGCCGTCATACGGGTTCGAGGTGTTCATGTTCGTTTCGGTCATCCCGTAGCGTTCCAGTATCCGGTGGCCCGTGCGTGCCTCGAACGCGACATGTGTATCGGACAATAGCGGCGCCGAGCCGGAAATGAACAGCCGCATGTCTTGCGTCAGAGCACGGTCGAACCGGGCGTCGTCGAGCAACCGGGTATAGAACGTCGGGACCCCCATCATCGCAGTCGCACGTGGCATCCAGTCGATCAGCTGATCGATGTCGAGCTTGGGCAAAAACGCCATCGCGCCCCCCGCGACCAACATCACATTCGTCGCGACGAACAACCCATGCGTGTGAAAGATCGGCAGCGCGTGCAAAAGTACGTCATCCGACGTGAACCGCCACAGATCCGTCAGTGTCTTCGCGTTTGAAATCAGATTGTTCTGGCTCAGCATCGCGCCCTTGGAACGGCCCGTCGTGCCGGACGTATAGAGAAAGGCGGCCAGATCGTCACCGCTGCGCGCGACCGTCTCGTAGGTGTCCGCCTGCCCATCCGCCGCGTCGCTCAAGGTGCCGCCCCGCGCGTCCAGCGTGGCAAACGCGGCACCCGCCTTATCCGCAACACCTTGCAACTCCGCGCCGCGCGCCGGATCACCGATCAGCAGCTTTGCACCACTATCCTCGACGAAATACGCTAACTCGGCGCCGGTGTAAGCCGTATTCAGCGGCAAAAATATTATCCCTGCCTGCGCGCAGGCCGCATAAAGCGCCAGCATGTCAGGGCATTTCTCTACCTGCACGGCGATCCTGTCGCCCGTGCCCACACCATACCCCGCCAACGCATGCGCCAGCTGCGCCGCACGCCGGACAAAGCTGTCGTGCGTGATGACGCTGCCGTCCGGCAGATACAGAAACGGCGTCTGCTTGCCTGCGTGCGGGGCGAATATCGTATCGTAAAGCGGGTTGGTCATGGCTGTGCCTTTCTGTCGTTGCGATCACCTTAGCCCAGCAATCCGTCAGTGAAAATCGCGTGATTTCGGGATCACCCGCACATCGCGGGGATGCTTGCGCCCGCCGCGGACCTGATGCGCGATGGGATGGGTCGGATGATCGCCGCGTACGTTGGTCGCGGGTACCCGTTCATCCGCCAGCGTATCAAGCCGGTCCGTCCGGTCCTCCAGCCGGTCGGCAACCACATGGATCACCCGCCCGTCCGTCTGCACCCGTCCGTGTACGACCAGCAGCCGCGCCGTCATGATCAGCGCGCGATAGTGCTCGAACAACTTCGGCCAGATCACCAGATTGGCCACCCCGCCCTCGTCCTCCAGCGTGATGAAACACACACCCTTGGCGCTGCCCGGCTTTTGCCGCACCAACACCAGCCCCGCCAAAGACACCCGCGCTCCATGCGCCATGTGGATCAGGTTCTCGGACGCCGCGAACCCCTGCTTGCGCAGCGAGGCGCGGAAGAACCGCATCGGATGCGCCTTCAGCGACAGGCGCAGCGTCTGGTAATCGGCCACCACATGTTCGGCCTGTGCCATCGCAGGCAACGTCACCTCCGGCTCCGCGCCCTCCCCCGCCGCCTCGACATGATCGAAAAGCGCAAGTGCCGGTGCGTCGCGCAATCCCTGCGCCTGCCACAGTGCCTGCCGCCGGTCGATGCCCACAGACCGGAACGCATCCGCCGCCGCCAGCTTGCCGATGGTGCCGCGATCCAGCTGTGCCCGCGCCTTGAGATCGCCCACATCGACAAACGGCGCATCGCGCCCTGCCATGATGCGCAACGCCGCATCCTGCCGCATCCCGTCGATCTGACGCAGTCCCAGACGCAGCGCGAAACCACCGGCACAGGGCTCAAGCGTGCAGTCCCAGTCGGAGTAATTCACATCCACCCCGCGCACCTCCACCTCATGTTCGCGCGCGTCGCGCACGATCTGGGCGGGGGCATAAAATCCCATCGGCTGGCTGTTGAGCAATGCGCAGGCAAACGCCGCCGGGTAATGGCACTTCATCCACGACGACACATAGACCAGCTTGGCAAAGCTCGCCGCATGGCTCTCGGGAAAGCCGTATTCGCCGAACCCCTTGATCTGGTCGAAACAGCGTTGCGCGAACACCGGATCATAGCCCCGGTCGGTCATCCGCCCTACCATCTTCTGCTGCAACAGTTCGATCGTCCCGCGCGAGCGGAAGGTGGCCATCGCCTTGCGCAGCTCATTGGCCTCCCTGGGCGAGAATTTGGCCGCGTCGATGGCGATCTTCATCGCCTGTTCCTGAAAGATCGGCACGCCCAGCGTCCGCCCCAGGATGCGCAGCAGTTCGTCCTGCGGATACGCCGGCCCCGGCGCGGGATAGCTCACCCCCTCGATCCCCTGACGGCGGCGCAGATAGGGATGTACCATGTCGCCCTGAATGGGGCCGGGCCGCACGATGGCTACCTCGATCACCAGATCATAGAACCGGCGCGGTCGCAGCTTGGGCAGCATCGCCATCTGCGCGCGGCTCTCTACCTGAAACACCCCCAGACTGTCGCCTGCGCACAGCATGTCGTAGGTGTCGGGATCATCCGCAGGAATGCTTGCCAGATCGTGATCCACCCCATGATGCGCGGCCAGAAGATCAAAGCATTTCGCAATGCAGGTCAGCATCCCCAACGCCAGAATATCCACCTTGAAGATGCCCAGTGCGTCGATGTCGTCCTTGTCCCACTCGATGAAACTGCGCTCCGGCATCGCCCCGTTGCCGATGGGTACCACCTCCGTCAGGGGCCGCTCCGTCAGGATGAAACCGCCCACATGCTGCGACAGGTGGCGCGGCATTCCCGTCATCTGCCGCGCCAGCGCGATAACCCGGCGCAGATAGGGGTCCGACAGGTCCATGCCTGCGTCCCTGACCCGTTCGTCCCCCATCCGGCCCTCGAAACTGCCCCAGACCGTAGAGGCGAGTTTCGAGGTCACGTCTTCGGACAACCCCATTGCCTTGCCCACCTCGCGGATCGCCGAGCGGGGCCGGTAATGGATCACGGTCGCACACAGGCCCGCCCGCGCACGCCCGTATTTCGCGTACATGTACTGGATCACCTCCTCGCGCCGCTCGTGCTCGAAATCGACATCGATGTCGGGCGGCTCGTCGCGCTCCTCGCTCAGAAACCGCTCGAACAGGACGTCGTGCTCTTCAGGGTCAACCGCTGTGATACCAAGGCAGAAACACACGGCGGAATTGGCCGCCGATCCACGCCCCTGACACAGGATGGGCGGGCTGGCCTCTTCGCGCGCGAACCGCACAATATCGTTGATGGTCAGGAAATAGCGCGCGATCTTCTTGGAGCGGATCAGGTCGAATTCCTTCTCGATAACCGTCCTGATCCGGTCGCTCACGCCCTGCGGATAGCGCCACGCGGCACCTTCCCAGGTCAACCGTTCCAACTCCTCCATCGGGCTGCGCCCCTGCGGCACGATCTCATGGGGGTATTCGTATTTCAGATCCTCCAGCGAAAAAGCACAGGCATCCGCCACCTCACGGGTGGCATGGATCGCATGCGGCCAGGCGGCGAACAGCCGGCACATCTCTTCGGGCGGCTTCAAATGCCGCTCCGCGTTGGCTTCCAGCAGGAAGCCGGCGGTGTCGATCGTCCTGCCATGCCGGATGCAGGTCATCACATCCTGCAAGGGACGGCGCGCAGGCGAGTGATACAGCACGTCGTTGGTCGCAAGCAGGCCCAGCCCGTGCCGCCGTGCCATGGCGTCCAACCGGTTGATCCGCGCCACGTCGTCGCCCACATACAGATACGCGGCTGCGACATGGCGCAGCGTCGGCAGCGCACGCACCAGCCGCTCCAGCCCCGCCTCGAACACGTCCAGATGCGCGGGCGGCATCACGATCAGCGCCACACCCTCACTGTGCGCCGCGAGCATCTCCAGCGTCAGGTGTGTCTCGCCCTTGGCTTGCCAGCCGCCGTCCACATCCGCCATCTTGCCCTTCGACAACAACGTGCTGAGCCGCGCATAGGCCGCCCGGTCGCGCGGATAGGCAAGAAACTGCGCCCCGCACAGCAATTCCAGCCGCACCCCGATGACCGGATGCACATGCGCCGTCTTCGCTTCCGTGTGCATCCGCACCACACCGGCCAACGTGTTGTGATCGGCCACACCGATGGCGTGATAGCCCAGCATGTTCGCCGTCACCGTGAGATCGACAGCATCCGACGCCGCCCGCAGAAACGAGAAACACGTCGCCAATCCCAGCTCCACATAGGGGCCGGGCGCGTTCCGCTGGAACGGATCCTCCGCATCCAGCGTGCGGCGCTTGTGTCCTTCCTGCTGTGGCATGAGGTGGCAGCCCTTACCGTCTTACAACATGTCCCCCGGGCGCCCTGCGGGATGGCGGGCGGGGTGTCGCGCACCAGCGCGCACGTCGTGCGTCACCCGAACACCCCCTGCACGAACCAGCGTGGCGCACCGCCGCGCCGGTCCCCCAATATCCCCTCGCGAAAAATCCAGAACCGCCGCCCGTCCGTCACCTCGACCCGGTAGTAATCGCGCAGCCGCGTCCCCGGCCGGTCGCGCCACCATTCGGGCGCGATCCGCTCCGGCCCCTCGAACCGCGCCATGACAAACGCCACGCGCCGCCAGCGAAACCGCGCCGGCGGCCCCTCTGGCACCGCATACAGCACCGCCACCTCCTCGGGCGGGTCGAACAGACGCAAGGGCCGCTCCCGCAGCACCTGCGGCGGCGGCTCGATCTGTCCCGCCAGCGCGGGCACGCGCCCTTCTACCCGCTCGGGCTTGTGACTCTGAACCCACGTGGGCCAACTGATTTTCTCCGGTCCCAGCTTTGCCGTCAGCCGGTCCAGCAACGCCGCCACATCCGCGCGCCCATCGCGCGTCCCGTCCAACCGGCCCTGGTGCAGGCTCAGCGGTTCCACCCGCAGCGCCTCCAGAGTCATCAGATCAAACCCGAATCCCGGATCAATCCCCTCCACCTTGCCCGTCACCAGCCGCACCAGATGCGCCGCGTCGCGGCTCGGGCTTGCCGTCGCCACCGCACGCGCGCGCCATTCGCCGTCCACACGGTACACGGTCAGCCGCAGCCGCCGCGCGCCCCGCTCAGCCGCCGCCAGCTGCGCGCACAGATCCTCGGCCAACCCGTCGAGCCACGGCACCGGATCGAGCACCGGCTCGGCCATCCGCGCCCGCGCGATCCAGATCTGCGCATCCGCCGGCGCATCCAGCGGATCGGCGCTGCGCCCCATCGCACGGTCCAGCAACACCAGCGGATTGACCGCCTCCGCCGTGCCCGCAAACCGGCGCATCAATCCGGTGCGCGGCACCGCCTCCAGCGCGCCGATCGTCTTCAGCCCCAACCGGTCGAGCAGTCGCACGGTATCCGCCGGCAGCCGCAGCGCCGTCACCGGCAAAGGCGCCAGCGCAGCGCCCAGATCATCGGCCCCGCAGATCGCCCCCTGCGCTCCGTAGCGCGCCAGCATCTGCGCCGCCCCGCGCGTGGGCGCCAGTCCCAGCCGCACGCGCAGCCCCTGCATGACGAAGCGCGCATTGATGTCGCGCAGCATCTGCGCCTCGCCGCCAAACAGATGCGCCGCCCCGCTCACGTCCAGCACGATGCCGTCGGCCTCCGCCACCGTCCACGGACACCAGCGCCGGGCCCAAAGCGCCAACCGCTTCAACAGCGCGCGGTCGCCCTCGGGATCGGCACGCTCCACATGCAGATCCGGGTGGATCGCCTGCACATCCACTACCCGCGCGCCCTCCCGGATACCCAACGCCCGCGCCGCGTCGCTCACCGCGTGAACCACCGGCCCATGACTACCGTCATGCGACAGCACCACCGGTACCGCCTCATCCGGCAACGTCCGCTGTTGCGCCGTGATCCGCCGCCAGCGGTCCATCGCCAGTTCGGGGAAGAAAGCGGAGACGATCCGCGGGGGTGCGGGCGTCCGGCTCATGGGTACACACCCATGTGCCCGGCGTGCGTCCGCGCGCGCGAAACAGCTCCGCCTCCCAGCGCGGCGCGCCCGGCGCCTGCGCGTTGTAGGGATGCGTCTCCGAAGGCAGCGATCCGATCCGCCAGCGTTCGCGCGCCGCGCTCAGCCCCTCGGCAGCCCCCGACCGGATCAGCCAGACCGGCAGACCCGTTGCCTCCGCCCGCATCGCCAGCCGCTTGGTCGCCGTGAAATCCAGCACCGGCGGCGCGCCGTGCACCTCGCCCACCACGGCGGACAAGCCGGCACAGGCCGCCCCTTCCTCCATCGCCCACAGCACATCGCGCGGATGGCTGACCTCTACCCGCAAAAGCGTCACCCCCTTCAGCGCCGCACCGTACAACCGCCCGTTTTCCTGCCGCGAGGCGCGGTCCTGCACCCACAGCACCGGCGCCTTGCTGCGCGGCAGGCACGCCAGCACGAATGCCGTCACCGCCGCGTCGAAACCCCCCGCCGACAGCGCATCCTTGAGCACCGCCTGCCCCGCCGCAGGGGTCGGTACATCGCTCACCGCGCGCTTGTGGCCCAGCGAAATCACCTGACCCAGAGAAGAATCGTCTTGCATGCATCCCTCCATATGTTCCACTTTTGTTCTATATGAAAACCCCCTTTTTGACAGCCCCCTTTTCACGCAACATATACGCGCCGCAACGCGGCATCAGCGAAATCATCCGTGTACAAAGGCCCCGTGACCGAGTAGGGGCAGGCGAAATCCCTCATACTCCGTTCAGGAACACCCCTTGATTCAAACGATTGCAGACGCGCTGGCCGACCAAGGCTACGACACCATGACACCCGTTCAGGAGGCCGTGACCGAACCGGCGCTCGACGGTGCGGACTTGCTGGTCTCCGCCCAGACCGGTTCGGGCAAGACGGTCGCCTTCGGGCTCGCCATCGCCCCCACCCTGCTGGGCGAGCGGACAACATTCGGCCCCGCCGCAGCCCCCCTGGCGCTGGTCATCGCGCCCACGCGCGAACTGGCGATGCAGGTAAGTCGTGAGCTGACATGGCTTTACGGCAAGGCGGGCGCGGTCGTCACCACCTGCGTCGGCGGCATGGACACCCGTACCGAACGCCGCGCGCTGGACCGTGGCGCGCACGTTGTCGTGGCCACGCCCGGCCGCCTGTGCGACCACATCAAACGCAACAACATCGACCTGAGCGATCTGCGTGCCGTGGTGCTGGACGAAGCGGACGAGATGCTGGATCTGGGCTTTCGCGAGGATCTCGAATTCATCCTTGGCGAATCGCCCGAAAGCCGCCGCACCCTGATGTTCTCGGCCACCGTGCCCGCCGCTATCGCCAAACTGGCGCAGAGCTATCAGCGCGATGCGCAGCGCGTCTCGGTGGTGTCTGACACCAAACAACACGCGGACATCGAATACCGTGCGCTGACGGTCCATCCACGCGACACCGAGAACGCGATCCTCAACATCCTGCGGTTCTACGAGGCCAAGAATGCGATCGTCTTCTGCAACACCCGCGCCGCCGTGGCGCGGCTGACCACACGGCTGACGAACCGCAACTTCTCGGTCGTGGCGCTGTCGGGCGAATTGACGCAATCCGAACGCACCAACGCGCTGCAATCGCTGCGCGACGGGCGTGCGCGGGTCTGCGTGGCAACGGATGTGGCCGCGCGCGGCATCGACCTGCCCAACCTCGAACTGGTGATCCACGCCGATCTGCCCACCAATGCCGACACGCTGCTGCACCGTTCGGGCCGGACGGGCCGCGCCGGGCGCAAGGGCGTCTCCGCGCTGATCGTACCGCCCAAGATGAAATCAAAGGCCAGTCGCCTGTTGGGCTGGGCCAAGTTGCAGGCTGAATGGGCATCACCCCCCTCCGCCGCCGAAGTCAATGCCGCCGACGAGGAACGCCTGCTGTCGGACGCCGCATGGAGCACTCCCGCGCCCGAAGATGCCGCCGAATTCGTGGCGACGCTGGCAGAACGCTACAGCCCCGTGCAGCTTGCCACCGCTTTCGTCAATCTGCACCGCGCCCGCGCATCGGCCCCCGAGGAACTGTCGGCCACGGCAGACGGCAAGGACGACCGCCCGCGCCAGGAATTCGGCCCATCGGTCTGGTTCACCGTCTCCACCGGGCGCAACGACGGGGCAGAGCCGCGCACCCTGCTGCCGATGCTGTGCCGCGTTGCCGACATGACCCGTGACGACATCGGCGCGATCCGTGTGCAGCCGCGTCACTCCTACGTCGAAGTATCGGAAAGCGCCGTACCGCGCCTGTTGAACGCCTTGGGTGCAGACATGACCGCCGAGGAAGGTGTCACGCTGACCCGCTTAGACGGCGTGCCCGATTTCGGTCCGAAAGGCCCGCGCGGCGGCCCCAAGCCCGAGCGCGCGGAGCGCGGCCCGAAACCGGCGTACAAGTCCAAGCCCGCCTATGACCCGGATGGCGCAAAACCGGCGTACAAGCCGCGCCCCCCGCGCGACGACGCCCCCGCCGCCGAGCACAAGCCGCGCCCGGCCGCCCCCGCGAAGGGCAAGCGCGACGCCACGCGTCCACCGAAATCACACAAGACCGAGCGCAGCCCGATGAAACCGGGCGACGCCCCCCGCGCCAAATCACCGGGCAAGCCAAAGGCGAAACCGGTCTGGGACAAGCCGCGCGACGGTGCCGGAAAACCCGGTGGCAAGCCGGCGGCAAAATCCGGCGCGAAAGCGGTCTGGAAAAAGCCGGCCAAGGATGCAGCACCCAAACGCGGCGAAAAACCGGCGTCCGAAGGTGGTTATAACCGCGCGGGAGACACGTCCAAAAGGTTCACACCACCCGGAAAGTCGGGCAAGCCCTCCGGCAAACCCGCCCGCCCCAAACGCGACAAGTAACCGCGCGCAAGATCAAAAAAGGCCGGAGCACACGCTCCGGCCTTTTTCGTCTCCCGATCCTAACGCCTCTTCAAGAGCGACCTTTCCAAGGCACCATGAACCGTTCCGCCGCACGCATCAGCATATCGATGCCGAACCCGATGATCCCGATCAGGATGATCCCCAGGATAACGATGTCGGTATTCTGGAACTTCGATGCGACCATGATCATCATGCCCGCCCCCTTTTCCGCCGCGACAAGCTCGGCCGCGACGACCGTCCCCCAACAGACACCCATCGCTACCCGCGCTCCGGTAAATATCTCCGGCAGCGAGTTCGGAATGATCACATACCGCATGATCTGCCACTTGCTCGCGCCCAGAGAATAGGCTGCATGCACCTTCGAGATGCTGACGCCTGACACACCCGATCGCGCCGCAATCGCCATGATCCACAGCGCCGCCAGGAACAGCAGGATGATCTTGCCGACCTCGCCGATACCGGCCCAGATGATCACCAGCGGGATCAGCGCCAGCGGCGGTACCGGACGCATGAATTCGACGATGGGATCGAACCAGCCCCGGAACCAGTTGCTCAGCCCCATCGCGTAACCCAGCGGGATCCCCACGATCGCGCCGCACAGGAACCCTGCGATGACCCGAAACAGCGACCAGGACAAATGCCCCAGCAGCGATGTGCCCCGAAACCCTTCGTCCAACACCTTGAACGTGCGCGACACGACCTCTTCGGGCGCGGGCAGATAAAGCGGCTCCATCTGCAAGCCATTGTCCGGTTCAAAATTGGGCGTGCCCTTGTCCGAGATCGTGACCGCGCCGCCGGTTATGCGCACCCGGTCGCCGGGCGCGACCTTCTTACCGTCGATCTCGATGACTTTCGCACCGTCGGCGCGCTTTATCTCATCGTTTCGGTCGAACAGCACCAGCTTGCTGCGGTACTGCGCCACGGTAATGCTGTCGTTCTTGGCAAAACCATCACCGGGCGCGACGACGATTTCGTCGGGATTGGTTTCCCGGTTGTGCACCAGAACCTCGACCGTGGCCGTATCGCGCTCATTGCCTGCCTGCACGGTATATTCAAAGGATGTCTGCCCCTCGAACGGCCCCGGTGCGTGCAAAAAACCCGGCAAAAGCGATGATCCGGTGAACATCCCCCACAGAAGAAACAGCGTCAGGATCGACAGGATGCCTGCCGCCCGGTTGGGACGCACGGCACTCTCGTCTCCGAACGTCACCGTCTTGAGCGAGGTATAGTCCCGCGACCCGATGCCGCCGAAAAGCTTCGCCAGAACGAAATAACCGCCGGCGAAAATGCCGATGTAGACCGCCAGCAGGATCAGGCCGGTCATGCGCTCGCCTCCGAGCGACCCATGATCTCTTCTTCCATGTCCCAGATCATCGACAGAATCTCCTCGCGTTTCGGAGCGAATTCCGGATGCTTCTTGACCTCGCGCAGATCCGCACCCACGCCGGCTTCGGCGAACGGCAGCCGGTATTCGGTGTGGATCCGCCCCGGACGCGGTGCCATCACGATCAACCGCTCCCCCAACAACAGCGCCTCTTCGACGGAGTGAGTGATCAGGATAATCGTCTTGCCGGTTTCTTTCCACAGCTTGAGCACCAGCGACTGCATCTTTTCGCGGGTCAGCGCATCCAGCGCGCCCAGAGGCTCGTCCATCAGGATCACATCGGGATCGTTGGCCAGACAACGCGCCAGCGCCACCCGCTGCTGCATCCCGCCCGACAATTCGTACACCGCCTTTTCCTTGAAATCCTGAAGCCCCACGACATCAAGCAGATGATTGACGATCTCCGCCTTGTCGTTCTTCGCCATTCCCTTCATCGAGGGGCCGAATCCTACGTTCTCGCGCACGCTCATCCATTCGAACAAGGCACCTTGCTGGAACACCATGCCGCGTTCGGCATCGGGCCCTTTGATCGTGTGCCCGTTCAACGTCATCTCGCCTTCGGTCGGAGCCAGAAAGCCCGCGACAATGTTCAGAAGGGTGGTCTTGCCACAGCCCGAAGGCCCCAGAATACTCAGCAACTCCCCCGCCTTGAGATCGATCGAAACGTCCTGCAACGCCTGCACGGCCCCCCCGTTCGGCAAATCGAAACGCATGGATAGATTCTTGATGGAAAGTCCTGACATGTCCCCGCTTTCTGGTCCGTAATCCCGGACCTGTCGGGCAGGGTTGGCCCCGCCTCGTCTGCAAAAGGTCCGGCGCACACCACATGCGCCGGACCGGGTCGCTTGATCTTACATGTCTTTCGCGGCTGCCAGCGGACCGGTGTTCACGGTGCCGGAATAATCGTCGAGCGCCTTGTCGATGGACCCGCTGTCAAGGAAGACCTCAGCCACACCGCCCATGAAGGTCTGGCTGCCGCCACCGAACCATTTCGCGCTCAGCTGCTCTTCGACGGACGGGAACGCAAAGTTGGCCAGCGTCTCGGCTGTCGCAGCTTCGTCCATGCCGGCATCCTTGGCGATCACCGGCAGCATTTTTTCAGCATCCGCGCCACCGGCGTTCCACATCGCGTTGGCATCCGCCGTCACCTTGAGGAACGTCGCCAGCTCTTCACCGTTTTCGGCGATGTAGGACGCAGGCGCGGATGTCACATCGAACACCAGAATGCCCAGCTCTTCCTTCTCCGCACCGGTCAGCAGGATATTCCCCGATTCCTTCATGCGACGCAGCGCGCCGCCCCAGCCACAGGCCATGTCGACCGCACCCTGGCTCAGCGCGGCTGCACCTTCGGCAGGCGCCATGTCAACAACGGACATGCTGGCCACATCTACGCCAAAGTGATCCATCTGCTTGAGAAAGTTGTAATGCGCAGCCGTACCCAGCGGCACCGCCACCTTCTTGCCCGCCAGTTCCGAAGCGGAGTCCTTGTCGATTTCGAGATTTGAAGAAACAACGCAGTTGTCGTTCTCGGAGTAGGAGACGGCGACATCGACCATCTGGATGTCCTGCCCGCCCGACGTGGCGACCACAAAGGGCGGCACACCCTGGCTGATCGCGATCTGCACATCACCCGACGCCATGGCGGCGGACATCGCCACGCCGCTGTCAAAGCTGACCCAATTGACCGTCTTCCCAAGCGCCTCTTCGTAGGCGCCCGTCTCCTTGGCGTATTGGAACGGCATCGGCCATTCGAGAAAATAAGCGACGGTGATTTCGCCGTGGCTTTCGGCAAACGCGGCAGCACCCGTGATGGACATCACGGCACCGGCGACACATGCGCTCACTGTTTTCTTCATCATGTTCATTTCTCCCAGTTTCATTTTTTTTCCCCGCTTTTCCGGCAGGGCTTTTGCCAAAGCGCAGGAACGTGGTGCAGATACCGCAACTGACGTCATCATCCTAGTGATGGTCCGGGCACTTGCAACTTAATTTCGATTGGTACCCGGCTTTGAATGCGGCCACATCCCTCTGTTTCCTTTTTCAAAATAGGGATTTGGCACGCGCACCGACCCTCTCTGCCGTTCTCGGGCGCGCCTAAGAAATACGCACACGCTCCCCCACTCCCAAGTCTGCGCCACTCTGACCGCTGCCCACCTAAAACAAATAACCAGTTTGCGGCCCCGGGTGAGTCCAGTTCATGCGTGGCTGCGCGCCGGGTCCATCCGCCGCGGAATCCCGCTGTCCGCTGTCGTCCGGCGGCGCAAAGAAAACCGCGTCAGACAGGGCGGGGGCAGATGTGGCCTTACTCATCCACGCGCTCTGGACCTATGTTATTCGGGAATTCTCCTGTCTGGTATGGTATTGACGCAAGTACGTACGCGCCGATTTCCCCCGTTGCCAGCCCAATCGAAAGGTCGCACTCATGGACGGTACATTCAACGAAAATGACATCTCCCGCATCGTCGAGGCCGATCGCGCCCACGTCTGGCACCATCTGAGCCAGCATAAACCCTATGAAACAACGGATCCGCGCATCATCGTCGAAGGCAAGGGAATGCGCATCTGGGACCAGAACGGCACGGAGTATCTCGATGCGGTGTCGGGCGGCGTATGGACGGTGAACGTCGGCTACGGACGCGAATCGATTGCCAATGCGGTACGCGACCAGCTGATCAAGCTGAACTATTCCGCGGGGTCCGCGGGCTCGATCCCCGGCGCGATGTTCTCGGAGATGCTGATCGACAAGATGCCGGGCCTGAGCCGCGTCTATCTCTGCAATTCGGGAACGGAAGCCAACGAAAAAGGCTTCAAGATGGTCCGCCAGATCGCCCATAAACGTTTCGGCGGCAAAAAGCACAAGATCCTCTACCGCGACCGCGATTATCACGGCACCACCATCGCCTGCCTCTCCGCAGGCGGACAGGACGAGCGTAACGCGCAATACGGCCCGTTCACCGACGGCTTCGTGCGGGTGCCGCATTGCCTGGAGTACCGCAAGCATGAACAGGACGGCGCGCCTGACGAGAACTACGGCGTCTGGGCGGCCAACGAGATCGAGCGGATCATCCTCGCCGAAGGACCCGAAACCGTGGGCAGTCTGTGCCTCGAACCGGTGACCGCCGGCGGCGGTGTCATCACGCCGCCCGATGGCTATTGGGAGCGTATCCGCGAGATCTGCGACCAGTACGATATCCTGCTGCACATCGACGAAGTCGTCTGTGGCCTTGGCCGTACCGGTACTTGGTTCGGCTATCAGCACTACGGCATCAAGCCCGACATGGTCACGATGGCCAAGGGCGTCGCATCCGGCTACGCCGCCATCGCCTGCCTTGTGACCACCGAAGCGGTGTTTGACATGTTCAAGGATGACGCCAGCGATCCGCTGAACTATTTCCGTGACATCTCGACGTTCGGCGGCTGCACCGCCGGTCCCGCCGCCGCGATAGAGAACATGAGGATCATCGAACGCGAAAACCTGCTGCAAAACACCCTCGATATGGGCGTGTACATGACGGACAAGCTGCTGGAGCTGCAGGACAAATACAGCGTCATCGGACAGGTGCGCGGCAAGGGTCTGTTCCTGGGTGCCGAACTGGTCGAAGACCGTGACACGAAAGTGCCGGTCACCGAACGCCTCATACAGGCCGTCGTAGGCGACTGCATGCAACAGGGCGTCATGATCGGCGCGACCAACCGGTCGCTGCCGGGCAAGAACAACACCCTGTGCTTCTCTCCCTCCCTCATCATGACGAAGGATGACGTCAACCAGATCATCACCGCCGTCGATGGCGCGATGGGCCGCGTTTTCGGCTGACGGGTCCGGTCGGCCCCTCGTTCTGGCCCATCCAAGGCGCCGGGACCAAAGTTGCGATCGGCGTCTTGCCGCCGGAAATCGCCGCAACGAACGGCACAAATCCGCTTCGTTGTCGGTTAAATGTAAATATTGCTGGAACCTTTTCCCGGAATTGGGTGTTCTGCGCAGAGACACAGGAGACTATTAATGAAAAAGCTTATCATGATTTTGCCGTTCGCCGGACTGGTGGCCGCATGTGACACCCCCGGTCAATCTGCACTGACCGGTGCCGCATTGGGCGCCGCAACGGGTGCCGCCGTATCCGGCGATGACGACAAAGTTGTTGGCGCGTTGATCGGTGGTGCCGCAGGTGCTGCGGCAGGCAACTACATCGGCCGCACGCAAAGCGGCCAGTGTGTGTACCAGAACCCGCAGGGCCAGCGTTACACAGCAGCCTGCCCCTGAAGCTGACTGAACGACCCACCGAAAGACGGCCCTGCGTTCATCCGCAGGGCCTTTTTTTTGCCAACCCGACGGCAGAGCCGACTACCGCCATTTCATCGGCATCTACGTCCAGATTGGCTTTGCGATAGGTCCAGTGTATCGTCCCGCGCATGGCCTTACCCGTAGAAACATTTTTCCTTCAGCCAGACGCGCAAGGCACCCTGCAATCGCAGATCCAGCAGATGATCGCTCAGGGCATTCTGTCGGGCCGCTTTCAGCGCGCAGAGAAGCTGCCCTCGACACGCAAGCTGGCACGACATCTCGGCGTCAGTCGCATCACCGTGACGATTGCCTACACCGAGCTGCTTGCCAATGACTATCTTACCTCGCGCGGGCGGTCGGGATATTTCGTTTCGCAGAATGCGCCCCAGACGCCGGCTTTTGCCGCGCGTCCCGACAGCGCGGATGCGGTCGATTGGTCGCGCGCGATCGGCCAGCGGTTCAGCGGTGGCGAAACTCCGCGCAAACCGCAGGACTGGGCGCACTACCGCTATCCGTTTGTCTACGGGCAGGCCGATCAATCGCTCTTCGATCACGCAAACTGGCGCTTGTGTGCCCTGCAGGCGCTGGGCCAGCGGGATTTCACAGCGATGACAACCGACTACTACGATCAGGACGACCCCAACCTGATCGAATTCATCGCCCGTCACACCCTGCCCCGGCGCGGAATAACCGCAGCCCCCGAACAGATCCTCATCACGCTCGGCGCGCAGAATGCGCTTTGGCTCACGGCACAGGTCCTGCTGACCCAGCGGCGCCGCGCCGCACTGGAGGATCCCTGCTATCCGGCACTGCGCGACATCCTGACCCAGTCCCGCTGCCATGTGACACCCGTGCGCGTGGACCGTGACGGGATTCCGCCCGAGGCGATCCCACCCGACACAGACGTTATTTTCACCACACCCAGCCACCAATGCCCGACCAACGCCACCATGCCGATGGCGCGCCGCCGCGCCTTGCTGAACCGCGCGCGCGAGATCGACGCGCTGATCGTCGAGGATGACTATGAATTCGAAACGTCTTTCCTGCGCGCACCCTCCCCGGCACTCAAATCGCTCGATACCGATGGGCGGGTGATCTATGTCGGCAGCTTTTCCAAGTCACTGTTCCCCGGCCTGCGCCTGGGCTACCTCGTCGGGTCGGAGCCATTCATCCGCGAGGCCCGCGCGCTGCGCGCGTCGGTGCTGCGCCACCCTCCCGGCCATATCCAGCGTACAACGGCCTACTTTCTGTCGCTGGGGCACTACGATGCGCTGATCCGGCGCACCGGCAGCGCACTGCATGAACGGTGCAGCATGATGGAGAAGAGCATCGCGCGCTTCGGTTTGCAGATCGCCGGACAGGGCGCGCACGGCGGCTCCTCTTTCTGGATGCGCGCGCCCGATGATGTCGACACACAGGATCTCGCCCGCCGCCTGCAGTCGCGCGGCGTCCTCATCGAGCCGGGCGGCTCGTTCTTCGGAGGCGCTGAACGACCGCATAATTTCTACCGCCTCGGCTATTCCTCAATCCCTGTCAGCCGGATCGCGGACGGGCTGAGCGAAGTCGCACAGGAGATCGATCTCATGACCGGCGCTGGACATATTCCGGCGTAAAATCTGGTCCTAACCCTGCCGCGCGGGTCCGACTAGACTGTCGCAGGACAGGATTCGAGTTTTCCACCATCAAGGATCGCGCGCCATGAAGATGACAACCGAAGAAGCTTTTGTAAAAACGCTGCAGCGCCACGGCATCCAGCACGCGTTCGGGATCATCGGGTCTGCGATGATGCCGATTTCGGATATCTTTCCCAAGGCAGGCATCACGTTCTGGGATTGCGCCCACGAGGGATCCGCCGGGATGATGGCCGATGGCTATACCCGCGCCACCGGCAAGATGTCGATGATGATCGCACAGAACGGCCCCGGCATCACCAATTTCGTCACCGCCGTGAAAACCGCCTACTGGAACCACACGCCGCTGTTGCTCGTCACGCCACAGGCCGCGAACAAGACCATCGGTCAGGGCGGATTTCAGGAGATGGAGCAGATGAATCTGTTCGCCGATTGTGTCGCTTATCAGGAAGAGGTCCGCGACCCCTCGCGCATTGCCGAGACGTTGAACCGCGTGATCATGCAAGCCAGACGCACCTCGGCACCGGCGCAAATCAACGTGCCGCGCGACTTCTGGACACAGGTGATCGACATCGAGATTCCCGAAACCGTCGAATTCGAACGCCCGCGCGGCGGCGAGAAAGCGATTGCCGCCGCCGCCGAAATGCTGTCGAACGCAAAGTTTCCGGTCATCCTCAACGGTGCCGGCGTGGTGCTGGCGCAGGGCGGCATCGACGCGTCCAGGGTGCTTGCGGAACGGCTCGATGCGCCGGTCTGCGTCGGGTACCAGCACAACGATGCCTTCCCCGGCGGGCATCCGCTTTTTGCCGGGCCGCTGGGCTACAACGGGTCCAAGGCGGGGATGGAGCTGATATCCAAAGCCGACGTCGTTTTGTGTCTCGGCACCCGGCTCAACCCGTTCTCGACGCTGCCCGGCTACGGCATCGACTATTGGCCAACGGATGCGCAGATCATCCAGGTCGACATCAACCCCGACCGCATCGGTCTGACCAAGAAAGTGACCGTCGGCATCGTCGGCGATGCGGCCAAGGTCGCCACCGCGATTACCGAACAATTGTCGGGGTCCGCCGGTGACACCGACCGCAACGACCGCAAGGCGCTGATCGCCCAAACAAAATCAACCTGGGCGCAAGAACTGACATCGATGAACGACGAACAAGACGACCCCGGCACCGACTGGAACGAACGTGCCCGCAAGGACAAACCCGAGTGGATGAGCCCGCGCATGGCATGGCGCGCGATCCAGTCCGCGCTGCCGCACGACGCCATAATCTCCTCCGACATCGGCAACAACTGTGCCATCGGCAACGCCTATCCATCCTTCGACACGGGCCGGAAATACCTCGCACCCGGCCTGTTCGGCCCCTGCGGCTACGGCCTTCCGGCCATCGTCGGCGCGAAGATCGGCCAACCCGACATGCCGGTCGTGGGCTTTGCCGGCGACGGTGCCTTTGGCATCGCGGTGAACGAATTGACCGCGATCGGTCGCGGCGAATGGCCCGCGATCACCCAGATCGTTTTCCGCAATTACCAGTGGGGCGCGGAAAAGCGCAACTCGACGCTCTGGTTCGACGACAACTTCGTTGGCACCGAACTGGATAATGACGTAAGCTATGCCGGTATCGCGCAGGCCTGCGGCCTTCAAGGGGCCATTGCCCGCACCCAGGAGGAACTCACGCAGGCGTTGAACACTGCCATCGAGGACCAGATGAAGCACGGGAAAACAACGCTGATCGAGGCCATGATCAATCAGGAACTGGGCGAGCCGTTCCGCCGTGACGCCATGAAAAAACCCGTGTCCGTCGCGGGTATCGACGCCGCCGACATGCGCGCGCAAGTCGTCTGATACGGGTGCGCAGGATCGAGCCACATACCGCATCCATCCTGCGCGGCTTCGTTCACCGCACCGCCGCCCGGCCTGACGGATGGCGCGTTCCCGCGCCGCCGGCACGATCGGTCACGACAGGAGCCATAGCATGACGCACAGCCAGCCCGACCTGGACCTGAGCCCGAAGGTTTCCGACGAAATCCGCAAAACGACCTGCTACATGTGTGCCTGCCGCTGCGGCATAGACGTCCACATGAAAAACGGCAAGGTGGCCTACATCGAGGGCAACCGCGATCACCCGGTCAACAAGGGGGTGCTCTGCGCAAAAGGCAGCGCCGGCATCATGCAGCACAACGCTCCCTCCCGCCTGCGTACCCCGATGAAACGTGTGGGTCCGCGCGGATCGGGCGAATTCGAGCCGATAAGTTGGGAAGAGGCCTACGACGTCGCCGCAGGTTGGCTGAAACCGATCCGCGACACCGACCCGTCAAAGCTGGCGTTCTTTACCGGGCGCGACCAGTCGCAGTCGTTCACATCGCTCTGGGCGCAAAGTTTCGGCACGCCGAACTATGCCGCCCACGGTGGATTTTGTTCCGTCAACATGGCGGCGGCGGGCATCTACACGATAGGCGGCGCATTCTGGGAATTCGGTCAGCCCGATTGGGAGCATACAAAGCTGTTCATGCTGTTCGGCGTGGCCGAAGATCATGACAGCAACCCGATCAAGATGGGGATCGGCAAGATCAAGGCACGCGGCGCGCGGATGATCGGCGTCAATCCGATCCGCACCGGCTATAACGCGGTCGCCGATGACTGGGTGGGCATCACGCCGGGCACCGACGGGCTGTTCATCCTCTCGATGATCCATTGCCTGATGAAGGCGGGCAAGATCGACCTGCACTATCTTGCACAATACACCGACGCCGCCGTGCTCATCAATGGCGATGAGAAATCACCCGAATACGGCCTCAAGCTGCGCGACGGCGATGGCAAGGAGCTGGTCATCGACCGCACCACGGGCAAGCTCGCACCCTTCGATCAAAAAGGGGTCAAGCCGGATCTGGCCGCGACCCACCGCGCGGCAGGCATCACCCATCGTCCTGTCTTTCATCAAATGATCGACATGTATCTGGACGAGAAATACGCCCCCGAAACCGTCGCCGCAACGGTCGGTATTCCGGCTTCACGCATCCGCACCCTGGCCGCTGAACTGGCCCGCGTCGCCTTCGACGAGGCGTTCGAGCTCGACGTCCCATGGACCGATTTCCGGGGCGAGACGCACAAGACGATGACCGGACGCCCGGTGTCGTTCCACGCCATGCGCGGAATCTCCGCCCACGCAAACGGGTTCCAGACCTGCCGCGCACTGCACACGCTGCAGATCCTTCTCGGCACAGTCGAGGTGCCCGGCGGCTTCCGTTTCAAACCACCCTACCCCAAGCCCGCGACGGCGCATCCCATACCGCATTGCAAAGTCACCCCCGGCGCCCCGCTCGACGGCCCGCATCTGGGCTTCGTGCACGGCCCCGACGATCTGGCGCTGCGCGATGACGGCACGCCCGCCCGCATCGACAAGGCGTTCACATGGGAAAACCCCATGTCCGCACATGGCCTGATGCACATGGTCATCTCCAACGCCCACGCGGGCGACCCGTACAAAATCGACACGCTGTTCATGTATATGGCCAACATGTCGTGGAATTCGTCGATGAACACGACCGGCGTGCAGGACATGCTCACCGATCAGGACGAGAACGGCGATTACGTCATCCCACGCATCATCTATTCCGATGCCTACAGCTCCGAAATGGTCGCCTACGCCGACCTCATCCTGCCCGACACCACATATCTTGAACGCTACGATTGCATCTCCATGCTCGACCGTCCGATCAGCGAACCGGACGCGGCAGCCGACGCAATCCGTTGGCCGGTGGTAGAGCCAGACCGCGATGTCAAAGGCTTCCAGTCCGTCCTGTGCGATCTGGGCGGCCGGCTGGGCCTGCCAGCCTTCACGAACGACGACGGCACCCAGAAATATGCCGATTACGCAGACTACATCGTCACCCACGAACGCCGCCCCGGCATCGGCCCTCTCGCCGGCTGGCGCATGGGAGAGCACGGCCTGCAAAACGGACGCGGCGGCGTCAACGACAGCCAGCTTCAGAACTACATCGAAAACGGCGGCTTCTTCGTCGAGCCCGTTCCAGATGGCGCCACCTATTACAAACCGTGGAACGCGGCCTATCAGGACTGGGCCGTCCAGACCGGCCTCTACGACACACCGCAGCCCTACCTCTTCTCGCTCTACGCCGAACCGCTGCGCCGTTTCCAGCTTGCCGCCGAAGGCCACGGCAACCGCCAGCCCCCCGACCACCTGCGCACACGTATCCGCGAAACGATGTCGCCCCTGCCCATCTGGTACGAAACCGACCAGCAGGGCAACGAAGGATACACAGTCACCGCCCTCACCCAGCGCCCGATGGCCATGTACCACTCCTGGGGTGGCCAGAATGCATGGCTGCGCCAGATCCACGGCCACAACCCGATGTACCTGCCCACGAAACTGATGCAGGAAAACGATCTGGCCGACGGCAACTGGGCCACCATCACGTCCCCTCACGGCACCATCACGGTGCCGGTGATGAAAATGGCCGCGCTGAACGAAAATACGATCTGGACCTGGAATGCCATTGGCAAACGCAAGGGCACCTGGGCGCTCGACACCGATGCTCCGGAGGCGACCAGGGGCTTCCTGCTCAACCACCTCATCCATGAACTGCTCCCCCCCAAGGGCGACGGCCTGCGCTGGGCCAACTCCGACCCCATCACCGGACAGGCCGCGTGGTTCGATCTCAAAGTCTCAATCACAAAAGCCGCGCAGCCCGAGCACGCACTATCGCAACCCCAGTTCCCCGCCGCCAAATCCCCGGTGGGCAAAGGCCCGGACAGCCTGAGATGGAAGGTGCAACGATGATCCTCATTTCTTTTGGCCCTAAATATCCCGGGGTCCGGGGCAGCGCCCCGTCCGTCCTCCGCAAAAGGGCACAGACATGACCCAACTTCCCCCACACACGTCAAAAAAACTCGGACTCGTGATCGATCTCGACACCTGCGTCGGCTGCCACGCCTGCGTCATCTCCTGCAAAGGCTGGAACACCGAAAACTACGGCGCGCCGCTGTCGGACCAGGACCCCTACGGCGCAGATCCCTCCGGCACCTTTCTCAACCGTGTCCACAGCTACGAGGTCCAGCCCGAACAGGGCGCGGCACAGCTCGTCCACTTCCCCAAATCCTGCCTGCATTGCGAGGATGCCCCCTGCGTCACGGTCTGCCCCACGGGCGCCAGCTACAAGCGCGTCGAGGACGGCATCGTGCTCGTAAACGAGAGCGATTGCATCGGCTGCGGCCTGTGCGCCTGGGCCTGCCCCTACGGCGCGCGCGAGATGGACGCGGCGGAAGGCGTGATGAAAAAATGCACGCTTTGCGTCGATCGCATCTACAACGAAAACCTCCCCGAGATCGACCGGACACCGTCCTGCGTACGCACCTGTCCCGCAGGTGCGCGTCATTTCGGTGATCTGAGCGATCCTGCGTCCGCGGTCAGCCAGCTTGTGGTCGCGCGCGGCGGCGTCGACCTGATGCCCGAACAGGGCACCAGGCCGGTAAACAAATATCTGCCCCCACGGCCCCGCGACACCCTCGCCCGCGACGAAAACCAGATCGACGTGCTCGCGCCGTTCCTCGCCCCCGTCGCGACAGAGCCCGCCGGCTTCCTCGGCTGGCTCGACAAAGCTCTGGAGAAGCTTTGATGCATCCCGCGCCGTCCATCATCGTTTTCTCCACGTTCTCCGGCCTGGGCTTCGGCCTGTTGATCTTTCTCGGCCTCGGGATGCCCGCTAACACCGGTCTCAATGCTTTTGCATTTTTCACTATCGCCTATCTCCTCGCCGTCGGCGGGCTGGTCTCCTCCGCGTTCCACCTCGGTCGCCCCGACCGCGCGCTGAAGGCGTTCACCCAGTGGCAGACAAGCTGGCTCAGCCGCGAGGCATGGTGCGCCGTGGCCGCGCTGATCCTGATGGCAATCTACGGTGCAGGACTTGTCTTCTTCGACCAGCGATGGACTGCACTGGGCCTTCTCGGCGCTCTGGCGTCGCTCGGCACCGTCTTCATCACCTCGATGATCTACGCCCAGCTTCGGACGGTGCCGCGCTGGCACAGCGTCTATACCCCCGCAAATTTCCTGTCGCTGTGCCTCGCGGGCGGCGCGCTTCTGGCCGGACAGGTGATCTGGGCTCTGGCACTGCTTGCACTCGCCGGCGGAATCCAGATCGCCACATGGCTGCGCGGCGACAACGCGCTGGCAGACAGCGGCACCGACATGGCCAGCGCGACGCAGCTAGGCACCATCGGCACCGTCCGCGCCTTCGAGCCGCCGCACACCGGCACCAACTACCTGCTGCGCGAATTCGTCTATGTCATCGGACGCAAGCACGCGCAGAAACTGCGCATCATCGCCATCGTCCTCATGACGGTGCTGCCCATGATCTTTCTGCTGCTGCCGTTCAACCACTGGCTGGCACTGCTGGCTGTGCTGTCCCACGTCGCGGGCGTGCTCACCGCGCGCTGGCTTTTCTTTGCGCAGGCCGAACATGTGGTCGGCCTTTACTACGGCAAAAGGTAAGTCCGCGCAGCGACGCGGAAACGACGCTGCGCCAGAGCCCTCCGGCTTCCTCCCGCTACAGCGGCAGTCGTTTCTCGACCACCCGCGCCATGATCGACGCCCCGATCGGCAGGATATCGGGGTCGAGCGTGAAGGCCGGGTTGTGCAGCGGCACCTTGCCCGCATGTCCCACCACGCAATACGCGCCCGGCACCGCCTTGAGCATATCCGCGAAATCCTCTGATCCGGTCGCGGGTTCATCCTTGTCATATATGTTGTTCGCCCCCACGATATCCGCCGCCGCCTCGAGATAGGCGTCTGACAGCGCATCGTCGTTGATCAGCACGTCGAACACGTTGCGCAGATCCAGTGTGATCGTGACGTCATGCGCAATTGCAAAACCGTCGCAAATCGCGCGCATTCGCCTGCTCGCCAGTTCGCATATCTCATCTTTGAAATAGCGCACCGTGCCCGCCAGCGTCGCCACCTCAGGCACCACATTATAGGCAGCGCCCGCATGCATCTGGGTCACCGACAGCACACATGAATCCAGCGCCGGCACATTACGGCTGAGGATGGTCTGCAGCTCGGTCGCAAGGCTCGCGGCGATGATCAGCGCATCCTTGCCATCCGACGGGCGTGCCGCATGGCTGCCCGCGCCCGTCACCGTGATGTCGAAAAACGCGGCCCCCGCCATCGCAACCCCCTTGCAGATGCCGACCTTGCCGGGCTGTCCGTTCGGCGCATTGTGCATCCCGTAGATCTCGTCGCAGGGGAACTTCTCGAACAATCCGTCCTCCAGCATCTGCCGCGCACCGCCAAGGCCCTCTTCGGCGGGCTGGAACACGATCACGGCAGTCCCGTCGAAATCGCGCGTCGCCGCCAGATATTTGGCCGCGCCAAGCAGCATCGTCGTGTGTCCATCATGCCCACAGGCATGCATCACTCCATCGGTCTTCGACGCATAGTCCAGCCCGGTAATCTCGTGGATCGGCAGCGCATCCATATCCGCGCGCAGACCGACCCGGCGGTTGCCGCGCTTCTTGCCGTGGATCAACGCCACGACACCGGTCTTGCCAAGGCCCGTGTGGATCTCGTCCACCCCGTATTCGCGCAGCTTCTGCGCGACGATGGCGCTGGTACGCGCTTCGGTAAATCCGATTTCGGGATTCGCGTGCAGGTCGCGGAAAATCTCGGTCAGTTCTTGCGTGCTCTGGGCGATGACGGGCAGAATGTTCATGGAAACGGGCTCCGGATGCAGGGATGCTGAGGCCCGCACCCTACGACCGATCCAAACGCTTGTGTAGGGCGGGAAATCCCGCCCCGCACAATCAGATCAATCCGGCGTGGCGCATCCCTGCGTCGATCAGCGCCTTCGTGCCGTCGCTCAGCCCCGTCAGCGGCAACCGCACCTCTTCAGAGCACAGATCGAGCCTGGACATGGCGTATTTTACCCCCACCAGCCCCGGTTCGGCGAAAATCGCCTTGTGCAACGGCATCAGCAGATCCTGAATGTTCAGCGCGTGGGCATAATCGCCCGCCGCACAGGCGGCCTGCATCTCTGCCAGCAGCTTCGGCGCGACATTCGCAGTGACCGAGATACACCCGACACCGCCCTGCGCGTTGAACCCGTGTGCGGTCGCATCCTCGCCTGACAACTGGATGAAATCGCGCCCGCAGTGCAGACGCTGATCGCACACCCGTGCCAGATCGCCGGTGGCGTCCTTGACGCCGACGATCCGCTCCTGTTTGGCCAAAGTCGCCATCGTTTCGGGCGTCATGTCCACAACAGACCGGCCCGGAATGTTGTAGATGATGATCGGCAGCGAACAGCAATCGTGGACTGCCGTGAAATGCGCGATCAGCCCGCGCTGTGTCGGCTTGTTGTAGTAGGGCGTCACCACCAAAATAGCGTTCGCACCGACCTTTTCGGCGTATTGGGCAAGCCGAATGCTCTCCAGCGTATTGTTCGATCCCGCACCCGCAATCACCGGCACCCTGCCTGCGGCGGCCTTGACCACCTCTTCGACCACGCGCTCGTGCTCTTCGTGGGTCAACGTCGGCGACTCGCCCGTGGTGCCCACGGGAACCAGCCCGCTGGTGCCTTCGCCGATATGCCACTCGACCAGCTTTTTCAGCGTTTCGATATCCAGCTCGCCGTTCCGAAACGGCGTGACGAGGGCAGGCATGGAACCTGTAAACATGTGCACGCTCCTTTTTGCGCTGGAGGCCGAAAAGCCTTCCGGTGATTTGGCGGGAAGTCCCGCAAAGAACATTCGCCGACGCACAGACACTTGAATTGAACAGTGCGGTGAATGGGCTATTGTGGATAGGCTCTACCGCTAGCGAGATAGGAAATGCAAGACATGACGCGCCATCTGACCGCCCTGTTGCTGCTGTGTGCCATGGCACTGCCCGCTTTGGCTGAGCAGCGGCCTCGCCCCCTGGGCTGGGCGATAGATGCGATGCGCGGCGGTGATTTCGATGCAGCTGAACGCATCGCCCGGCGCGACGGTGCCGTGGCGCAGGATGTCATCGTCTGGCACCGGCTGCGCGCGGCGCAAGGCACCTACGCACAGGTGGTGGATTTTCTGCGGCGCCGCCCCGACTGGCCCGGCGATGATTATCTGCGCCGCCGCTCCGAACCCGTGGTGATCGAGCAGGACGACGACGCCATCCTTGCATTCTTTGCGCAGGTCGAGGCGCAGACGCCGATGGGTGTACTGGCACACGCCGAAGCGTTGGAGCGTAAGGATATGACCGGCCCGGCACAGGCGAATCTGGTGCTGGCATGGCGCACGATGCCGATGAACACGCTCTCTCAGGCCGCGTTCCTGAAAGATCACGCAGAGCTGCTCAAACCGCACCACGCGGCGCGGCTGGATGCGATGGTCTGGCAGCGCGAATACGATACCGCACGGCAGATGTACGATCTGGTCGATGCGGGTTTGCGCGCGCAGGCCGATTCGCGCATCGCGTTCTACAGGATGACGGACAATGCCGTCAGCGCCTTCGAGGCGCTGCCGCAGGCTGTGCGCGACTCGGGCGCTCTCAACCACGCACGTTTCGAATGGCGCGTCCGCAAGGGCCGCATCGCAGATGCCAAGAACCTGTTGCTGGACGCATCAAAAAGCGTCGAGACACTCGGCAATCCTGCTGCATGGGGCAACCGCCGCCGCGCCCTCGCTCGAGGCGAGATGCGCTCGGGCGATCCGCAGCGCGCCTATCTGATGGCATCGCGGCACGGCCTGACCGAAGGGTCCGATTTCGCCGATCTGGAATGGCTGTCCGGCTATATCGCATTGCGCTTCCTGCGCGATCCGGTGCAGGCGCTGGTGCATTTCCGCAACCATGACGATGCTGTGGAGTCCCCGATCAGCCAGGGCCGCGCCGGCTATTGGCAGGGCCGCGCGCTTGAGGCGGCGGGCGATCCGGCAGGCGCGCAGGAAGCCTACAAACAGGGTGCGCAATTCCAGACGTCGTTCTACGGTTTGCTCGCCGCTGAACGCGCGGGCATCCCCTTTCCCGAGGCGCTGTCCGGCAAGCCACCCGCGCAGGACTGGCGGACAAGCCCCCTGGCCAAGGCGCCACTGTTCGAGGCCGGATTGCTGTTGCAGGCATCGGGCGACAAGAACCTTGCCGAACGCTTCTGGACCCATCTCGCTGAACAGCTGCTGCCCGATGATCTCGCCCTGCTGGGGCAGGCCGCGATTGATGTGGACCAACCCCATATCGCCGTGATGATCGGCAAACGCGCGGCCCAGCGCGGTCTGGAGATCGCTGCGCCCTATTATGCGCTGCATCCGGCAGGTGAGGCGGATCTGCCAATGGCACCCGAAATGACCCTCGCAATCGCGCGCCGTGAAAGCGAGTTCGATCCGGTCGTGCAATCCAGCGTCGGCGCGCGTGGCCTGATGCAGCTCATGCCTGCGACCGCGCTCGAAGTGGCACAGGGCCTCGGAATCGCGCCCCAGCACACAACGGACCGGCTCACCGCCGATCCCGTTTACAACGCGCGGCTGGGGTCGCAGTACCTCTCGGAACTCGCACGACGCTTCGACGGAAACGTCGTGATGATGTCCGCAGGCTACAACGCGGGGCCAAGCCGCCCGATCCGCTGGATGGCCGACTACGGCGACCCGCGCGAGGGCGACATCGACATCGTCGATTGGATCGAGATGATCCCGTTCCGCGAGACCCAGAACTACGTCATGCGCGTCACTGAAAGCCTGCCGATCTATCGCGCGCGGCGGGGCAAGCCCGCGCTGCCGGTGACGTTCACCGAAGAGCTGATCGGCTCAACCCTGCTGCCGTTCGCGCCAAAAGGTGAATAGCCCCGCCGCAACGATGATCGCGGCACCGATGGCGACATTGGTGCTGATTGTCTCGCCGAACACCGTGATGCCGATGGTCGCCGCGAACACCAGTTGCAGATAGGCAAAGGGCTGCACCGCACTGGCCTCGGCCACCTCGTAACAGCGGATCAGCAGCCAGTGACCGCTCACGCCGGTCAGGCACAAACACCCCATCCAGATCCAGTCGCCTCCCGTCATCGGAACCCAGAACCAAACGCCGAGTGCGGTCATCGCGACCGATCCGGTCACGCCGGTCCAGAAGAAACTGGTTGCGGTGGTGTCGCGCCGCGCGACGTACCGCGTCAACAAACCGTAGACCGCGAACATCGCGGCGGCGAACAGCGGTATGACCGCCCGCACGTCGAACACCGATGCGCCCGGTTGCAGGATGATCAACACCCCGACAAACCCGACGCCGATCGCCGCCCAGCGTCTCCAGCCCACATGCTCGCCCAGAACCGGCCCGGACAGGGCGGCAACCAGAAGCGGATAGCAGGTAAAGACCGCATGGCTCTCCACCAGCCCCAGTATCGTGAACGACGCGACCATCACACAGATTTCCAGCGACAGCAGCAGGCCGCGCAGGATCTGGACCAGCGGTTGCGAGGTGCGCGCGGCAGCTCGCAACCCGCCCGCCCCGCGCCGGGCGATCGCAATCACGAAGGCCGCAAAGAACCAATACCGGATCATCACGATCATCATCACATTGTATTCCGCCGCCAGATGCCGCGAAATGCCGTCCTGCACCGAGAAGACGAAAGTGGTGGCGATCATCAGCGTGATGCCAAGCGGGATGTTGTTGCTCTGCGTCACGGCAGAACGGCACGCGTCATGTGCCGCTTGCGCCCAAATCCCGGTCCCCGCGTCACGGTGAACCCCGCCGCCTCCAGCCCCCGCCGCACGAAACCGGCGGCGGTATAGGTCGCCGCAGAGCCCCCCGGGACGGTGTGGCGCGCGACCTCCGCCATCAACTCCGGGCTCCATAACTCGGGATTCTTCGCGGGCGAGAACCCGTCAAGAAACCACGCATCGGCACGCCCTTCCCACGCAGGCAACGCCACACGCGCATCCCCCGCAATGACGGTCAGGGCGAAGTCATCCCCCTCAAGTACGGTCGGAAACGCCTCTTCGCCTGCCAAAACGCCAACGGGCAACCCATCGAAAGCGGCAAGCGCCGCGCGCAGATCCACCATCGCCAGCGGATAGGCCTCGAAGCTGGTGAACATCAGCTTTCCGGCGCATCCCGCCGCTCGAAACGCCTCCAGCGCCACGAGAAAGTTCAACCCGGTGCCAAATCCAAGCTCGGCAATGTGAAACCCACCGCGAAAGCGTACCGGCAGATCGTTGCCCGCCAAAAAAACGTGCCGCGTCTCCGCGACCCCGTTATCCAGGCTGAAATACGGATCGTCGAAACGTGTCGACACCGGAACACCGCCCGCGCGCCATTCAATCTCTGCCGTCTGGTCCTGCACGCCGATGCCCTGTAACAGTCTCATCTGGCGCGACACTGCGCGCAAACGGGGCCGGGGTGCAATGACCGATATCACAATCAGAGGCGCAGGCGTTTTCGGGCTGTCGATCGCCTGGGCTTGCGTGCAGCGCGGCGCGCGGGTGCGCATCGTCGATCCGCACGGGCCGGGCGCGGGCAGCAGCGGCGGCATCGTCGGCGCGCTCGCCCCGCATGTGCCGGAAAACTGGAACCCCAAAAAAGCGTTCCAGCTCGACAGTCTGCTGATGGCCGAAGATTTCTGGCGCACCGTCGCCACTGTCGGCGGCGTTGATCCCGGCTATGCCCGGACCGGACGCCTGCAACCCGTGGCCGACGACCCGGCACTTGCACTCGCCCGGCGGCGCGCGGGAACGGCGAAGGACCTGTGGGCAGACCACGCCCGATGGGAAATCGTCACAGCACAGGACACCGCATGGGCTCCCGTCTCGCCGTCCGGCTGGCTCATCCGCGACACGCTCAGCGCCCACATGCACCCGCGCCGCGCCTGCGCGGCCCTCGTGGCTGCCCTTGCGGCGCATAACGTCTGGGTGGAGCCAGAAGCACCGCAAGACATGCCCACGCTTTGGGCTACCGGTGTCACCGGCCTGCATGATCTGAGCGCAGGTCGTCCGCGCCCCGCCGGAACAGGCGTAAAGGGACAAGCGGCGCTGCTGGAACATGACGCCCGCGGTCAGCCACAGGTATTCGCGGGCGGCGTCCACATCATTCCGCATCTCGATGGCACCACCGCCATCGGCTCCACCTCCGAGCGTGATTTTACTGCCCCCCACACGACCGACGCCGGACTTGATGCGGTGATCGACGCCGCCCGCGCCGCTGTGCCTGCGTTGCGCGACGCAAAGATCATCCATCGCTGGGCCGGGATGCGCCCGCGCGCCCGATCCCGCGCGCCGATGCTCGGTGCTTGGCCCGGCAGACCGGGTCATTTCATCGCCAACGGCGGGTTCAAGATCGGGTTCGGAATGGCCCCGAAAGTGGCAGAGGTCATGGCCAATCTTGCGCTCGACGGGCACGACACCATCCCCGACGGTTTTCGGGTCGAGGACAGTTTCTAGCGCGCGATGTCCTTGCGCAGAAGATCCATCAACTGCCCCAACTCCCTGACGTAGATTTCACCTTTCAGGCGTTCGTTCTCGTCAAATTCCTCGTGGCACGCGGCGACGTGAATCTGCGGACCGGTCAGCAATCTCGGCCGGAATGCCGTCAGAAACCCACGCAATACCACTTGCGCCCGTTCGCCGCCCGCGCGCCCGGCAGCGGCGGACATCACAACAACGGGCTTGTCGTTCCACGGATTGCCCTCCACCCGGCTGATCCAGTCCAGCGCATTTTTCAGAACGCCCGACGGGCCACTGTTGTATTCGGTGGTGGAGATCAATACCGCATCGGCCTGCGCAAGCTTCCGTTCCGCCGCCTTGACAACCGCCGGTATGCCCGTCGCGTCCTCGACGTCCCCGTTATAAAGCGGAAAGTCGATGTCGAGCTGGTGATACTCCGCATCACCGAACAGCCGTGCGGCCTCGGCAAGCAGCATGGTGTTGTGGCTCGTCCGGCGCAGCGATCCTGAAATTCCGACAAGTTTCGGCGTGGCCATGGGCGCGTTCCTCACATCATTTGCGTTGCCCCACACCTGTGGCACCCGAGCCCGTTCTCAAGGCCGGGAACCGAACATGTCATGTGCGCAAACGCAGGGACCGGGCGGGCATGAAAAAGGCCCCGGCGCGGGCACGCACCGGGGCCTTTCAAACGATGCCGGTCTCGATCAGCTCGCGTTCGGCAGGATCACGATTTCCACACGGCGGTTCTGTTGCTTGCCCTGCGGTGTCAGGTTGCTCGCGACAGGCTGGCTTTCGCCACGTCCGATGCTCTGGATCCGGTTCGCCGGCACACCGTTGGACATCAAGACGCCAGCCACCGCGCGCGCGCGGCTTTCGGACAGTTGCTGGTTATACGCAGCGTCGCCGTCGCTGTCGGTATGACCGATCACCTGCAGCGTCGAATTCTGGTACACCTGCACGTTCTGGGCCAAAGCCTGCAAATCGCCTTGGATGTTCGCTGTGACCTGCGCGCTGTCGGTCGCAAAAGTGATCGCATCGGGAAGCGTCACGACCAGCCGGTCGCCGGTGTTGGTGATGACCACACGACTGTCCAGCGCGCGGCGCAATTCGGCCTCCTGCCGGTCCAGCGAATATCCGACGCCCGCGCCCAGCGCGCCGCCGATGATCGCGCCTTGCAGCGCGCCCTGATCGCGGTTGCCATCGCCACGCGACAGCGCACCGACCAACGCACCGGCGCCCGCACCGATGAGGGCGCCGTTCTTGGTTTTCTGGTTCGGATCGTCTGGCTGCGCAAGGATGGAGCCGTTGGGATTGGTGCACGCCCCGAGAGCGACAATGCCCGCCAACGCGGCGGCCAAAGGGAGTTTAGCGAAAGTCATAGTGTTACTGCCTTACTGTTGCGGCTCCGTTCGGGCGAAGCATCTTTGCGATGAACGCAGTATACGGTGTGTAGGGTCGGTGCGAAACGCCTGTTCGGCAAAAATCGGCAATATCCCGCCTATCCCGGCGCAGGATCACCGGCAATCGGCCCGCGCGCTCTCAAAGGCCAGCATCGCCCGCTTGACCGGCAGCCCCCAGCGATACCCGCCCAGCGCGCCTCCGGCCCGCAGAACCCGGTGGCAGGGGATCAGATACCCGATCGGATTGCGCCCCACGGCGGTGCCGACGGCGCGCACCGCACGCGGATTGCCAATGGCCTGCGCGATTTCGCCATAGGTCGTCACATGCCCCTCGGGCAGCCGCAACAATGCTTCCCACACCTTGATCTGGAACGGTGCGCCCACCATGGTAAGCGGTGCCGCCGCATCCCGTCGCCCCTGGCCGAAAGCCGTCTCGACCCATCCACGCAACCGGTCCGTTTGCTCGGTATAGGTAGCGTCGGGCCAGCGGCCGCGCAAATCGTCCATTGCCGCCGTCTCTCCCATCTCCGCCGCAAAGGCCAGTCCGCACAATCCCCTGTCCGTCCCCATCGCCAAGGCCTGTCCGAACGGTGTGTCGAACCACCCCCATCCAATCTCAAGCCCCGCGCCCTGTTTAGCGAAATCGCCCGGGCTCATCGCCTCCCAACGGACGAACAAGTCGTGCAGACGCCCCGTCCCCGACAGGCCTACGGCATGGCTTGCCTCCAGTGTGGTGAACCGTGCCCGCAGCAGCGCCTTGGCGTGATCCAGCGTCAGATACTGTTGGTACCGCTTGGGCGATACTCCGACCCACGCCGAAAACAGCCGCTGGAAATGCGCTGCACTCATCCCCATCTGCGCCGCCAGCGCGTCGAGCGTTTGCGGCGCGTCAGCCGCGTCGATCAGGGCGATCGCGCGGCGCATCACGCCGTAGTGGTACTGCGTGTCGGTGGTGTCGGACAGGGGGGCTTGCGTATTCATGGCGCCACACTACGCGGCACCCGCCCCCGCCGCGACCCGATTCCTGCGCAAACCGCCCCGCGTACGCTTGCCCCCTGATCCAAATCCGCGCATACCCTGCGCCATGGAAAAACCCAGCAAACAACGCGACTACCACACCATTCGCGCGATGATGGAACGCTTTCGCAAAGCGGAGCCCGAACCCAAGGGTGAACTTGAGCATGTGAACGTCTACACCCTCGTCGTCGCCGTCGCGCTGTCGGCACAGGCGACGGATGCGGGCGTGAACAAGGCGACGCGCGCGCTGTTCAAGGTCGCGGACACGCCGCAAAAGATGCTTGATCTCGGGCTTGAGGGGCTGACCGAATACATCAAGACAATCGGCCTGTTCCGTCAGAAGGCCAAGAACGTGATCAAGCTCAGCCAGATCCTAGTGGACGACTACGACGGACAGGTGCCTAATTCGCGCGCCGCTCTTCAGGGGCTGCCCGGCGTCGGGCGCAAAACCGCAAATGTCGTGCTCAACATGTGGTGGCACCTGCCGGCGCAGGCGGTAGACACCCACATCTTCCGCGTCGGCAACCGCACCGGAATCGCACCGGGCAAAACCGTCGACGTGGTGGAACGCGCCATCGAAGATCACATTCCCGCCGATTTTCAGCTGCACGCGCATCACTGGCTCATTCTGCATGGCCGCTATCACTGCAAGGCGCGCAAACCGCTGTGCAAAACCTGCATCATCAACGATCTGTGCCCGTACGAGGAGAAGACCGAATGAAGAAGTACGATATCGTCGGCATCGGCAATGCCGTCGTCGATGTGATCACCCATGCCGACGACAGCTTTCTCGCGCATATGGCGATCGAGAAAGGCATCATGCAACTGGTCGATCAGGACCGCGCCGTTGCCCTCTATGGTGCGATGAAGGACCGCCTGCAAACGCCGGGCGGTGCGGTGGCGAACACCATCGCGGGTGCCGGTGCGCTGGGCCTTGATGCGGCGTTCATCGGGCGGGTGCGCGACGACGCGCTGGGCACTTTCTACGCTGATGCGATGACCGACAACGGCATCGACTTCGTCAATCCGCCCGTCGCCGACGGCACCACCCCGACCTCGCGCAGCATGATCTTCGTCACTCCCGACGGCGAGCGGTCGATGAACACCTACCTCGGGATCTCTACCGGCCTGTCGTCGGTCGATGTGCCCCCGGATGTGGCCGGAAATGCCAAGCTGATGTTTCTCGAAGGTTATCTGTTCGACGAGGACGCCGGCAAGACCGCGTTCCGCGAGGCCGCGCGCGCGGCCAAGGCGGGTGGCGGCAAGGCCGGGATCACCATCTCCGATCCGTTTTGCGTCGAACGCCACCGCGCGGATTTTCTCCACATGATCGAACACGATCTCGATTTCGTCATCGGCAACGCTTCCGAAATCAGATCCCTGTTCCAGACCGAAGACCTGGAGGAAGCGATGGCGCGCACCGCCGCCATCTGCCCTACGATGGTCTGCACCCGCAGCGGTGACGGCGTCACCCTGATCGAAGGGTTCAACCGCGTCGATGTCCCGGTCACGCGCGTTACCCCTGTCGATGCCACCGGCGCGGGCGACCAGTTCGCCGCCGGTTTCCTCTATGGCATGGCGACCGGCCAATCGCTCGAAGCCTGCGGGCGCATGGGCAACCTGTGCGCCGCCGAAGTCATATCCCACATTGGCCCCCGCCCCCAGCGCGACATGCTGGCGGAGTTCAGGAAGATCGGGCTGATATGATGCTGTCCGATGGAGTCTATGGCGTCCCGCAGGGCAAAATGGCGGTGGTGGTCACTCACCTCGAAATGTTGTCACGTCCCGTCCTGCGCGACATCACACCGCCCCAAGGTGTTAGGTTCCGGCAAATCACGCCCACACCGCAGGAATACCGCGCCCTCTTCAACCGCGTCGGCACCGACTGGCTGTGGTACGGGCGGCTGAAGCTGTCCGACGAGGCGCTCGCCGGCACGCTCGATGATCCGAAGGTGCATACCTTCACCCTGACGCGCGACGGCATCGACTCCGCCTTGATGGAACTTGATTTCCGGCAGGACAGACACTGCGAACTGGCCTACTTCGGGCTGGCAGCGTCGCTCATCGGCACCGGTGCGGGCCGGTATCTGATGAACGAGGCGACAACCCGCGCCTGGGCACCGGGCGTCAGCCGCTTTCACGTCCACACCTGCTCGAACGACAGCGCCCAGGCGCTCGAATTCTACCGCCGCAGCGGCTTTACCGCCTACAAACGCGAAGTCGAGATCGACGACGATCCCCGCCTCGCGGGTCCGCTGCCAAGGAACGCCGGCGCGCACATCCCGATTATCGAGTGATCTCGCACGCGCCGCCGTTGAAACACTGGCGCACCGCGTCGATCATCGCGGGCGTCGGCGTGGCAAACAGGTATCCGCCGCACGGCGTCACCGTCACGACATCGCGCGCGCCCGGACGCCGCTCGACAAAGGCAAGCACGTCGCCGCCCTCTTGCGCACTGGCACACCACGGACCATAACACGCAACCACCAGCGTGACCGGCTGGTCGTAGGGCACGTCAAAACCCGACGCCCCCAGCGCCATACCCAGCAACTCCGCGTCGATTGATGTCATCGGCGGCGTGGCGTTCTGGTTTGCCAGATCGGTCTGCGGCAAGGCGCCCGCATCGAAATCAAGCCGCCCCTGCACAATGACGAATGCCGCCTCCGAGGCCTCCGCCTCCTGAAACGTCGCCTCTATCGCGTGCGGCAAACACGACAGCGCCCGCGCCTGAAACGGCAGGCAGAGGGCAATCAGGGCAAGCACGCGCATCACAGATGCTCCCGGAATTCGCGGATTACCGACGCATAGACATCCCGCTTGAACGGCACGATCCCCTTCAGCATTTCATCCGCTCCGATCCAGCGCCACGCGCTGAATTCGGGGATCTGTGTGGCGATGTTCACCTGGTCGTCCGTCCCTTCAAAGCGCAGCAGGAACCATTTCTGCTCCTGCCCGCGAAACCGGCCCTTCCAGATCTTCGGCACCAGATCATACGGCAATTCATACGGAAGCCATCCCGCGCTCTCGGCCTCGACGCGCACCAGATCGCGCGGAATTCCGGTTTCTTCCTCCAATTCGCGCAACGCCGCGTCGCGCGGATCCTCGCCCGGGTCCACACCGCCCTGCGGCATCTGCCAGGCATCGGTGTCCCGGTCCAGCCGCTGGCCCACGAACACCTCTCCGGCCCGGTTCACCAGCATCACGCCGACACAGGGCCGATAGGGTAGTTTCGCAATCTCGTCAGGGGTCATCCGCGCATCCCGTTCCATATCAGCTTCATCACTACCTACATCACCTCGCCGCGCGGCAAAAGCAATGCCGTCTGACGCCGCGTACGGGGTGACAAACCGGGTCCGCGCGGCCATGCTCGCCGCTAGATGATCCGCCAGGGGAGGCCTTTTTCATGTCCAGCTATCCACATATGCTCGCACCGCTCGATCTCGGCTTTACCACGCTCAAGAACCGCGTGTTGATGGGCTCCATGCACACCGGGCTTGAGGAAACCAAGGACTGGAACCGGGTCGCCGAATTCTACGCCGCCCGCGCACGCGGCGGCGTCGGCCTGATGGTGACGGGTGGCATCGGTCCCAATCTCGAAGGCTCGGTTCTGCCCGGTGCCGCGATGATGACCACCGATGCGGACGTGGCCAACCACCGCATCGTAACCGACCGTGTCCATGACGCAGGCGGTAAGATCGCGATGCAGATCCTGCACGCGGGGCGCTACGCCTACGGCCCCAAATGCGTCGCGCCCTCCGCGATCAAATCACCGATCTCCCCCTTCCCGCCGACCGAGCTTGACGAGGACGGCATCGAAAAGCAGATCGCCGACATTGCCGCCACCGCCGGCCGCGCGAAAGAGGCCGGGTATGACGGGGTCGAGGTGATGGGTTCCGAAGGCTATTTCCTCAACCAGTTTCTGGTGACCCATACGAACAAACGCACTGACCGCTGGGGCGGCTCCTACGAAAACCGGATGCGCCTGCCCATCGAGGTCGTGCGCCGCGTCCGCGAAACCGTCGGCCCCGACTTCATTGTGATTTACCGCCTGTCGATGATCGACCTGGTGCCCAACGGCTCCACCTACGACGAGGTCGTGCAGCTTGCACAGGCAGTCGAAAAGGCCGGCGCCACCATCATCAATACCGGCATCGGCTGGCACGAGGCGCGGATCCCAACCATCTCTACCTCCGTGCCGCGCGCTGCCTTCGCCTGGGTCACGAAGAAACTGATGGGCAAGGTCGGCATCCCGCTCATCACCTCCAACCGCATCAACACCCCCGACGTCGCCGAAGAAGTCCTGTCCACCGGCTGCGCCGACATGGTCTCGATGGCCCGCCCGATGCTGGCGGACGCCGATTTCGTGAACAAGGCCGCCGCTGGCAAATCCGCGCACATTGCGCCCTGCATCGCGTGCAATCAGGCCTGTCTCGATCACACATTCTCGGGCAAGATCTCGTCCTGCCTCGTCAACCCTCGCGCCTGTTACGAGACCGAACTGGTGGTCGAACCCACGCAAACCCCCAGGATGATCGCCGTTGTCGGCGCGGGCCCCGCCGGACTGTCCGCAGCGATCACCGCTGCAGAGCGGGGCCATACCGTCACCGTCTTCGACCGCGCATCCGAGATAGGCGGTCAACTCAATCTCGCCAAACAGGTCGCCGGAAAGGAAGAGTTCTGGGGCTTCGTCGACTGGTACCGCACGATGGTCGATCACCACGGGATCAAGGTCAACCTGGACACCGAAGTCTCCGCAGGCGACCTCGGCGACTTCGACGACATCATCATCGCCACCGGTGTCATCCCACGCGACCCGCACATCCCCGGGCAGGACCGCGACAACGTGGTCAGCTATGTCGACGTGCTGAACGGCACAGCCACACCTGGCGACCGCGTGGCGGTCATCGGCGCCGGTGGCATCGGCTTCGACGTGTCCGAACATCTGGTCCACGACGGCAACAGCACCACGCTCAACCTGCCCGAATGGATGCGCGAATGGGGCGTCGCCGACATCGAAGAGCACCGCGCGGGCCTTGCCCCCGAAGGACCGCAACCCGAAAAAGCCGCCCGCGAGGTGACGATGATGCAACGCAAACCCTCGAAAGTCGGCAAAGGCCTCGGCAAGACGACAGGCTGGATCCACCGCGCGTCGCTCACTATGAAGGACGTGAACATGATCGCAGGCGTAAACTACGAACGCATCGACGACGACGGGGTCCACATTACGTTCGGCGCGGCCCGCGAAAACCCGCAGGTGATCGCGGCCGATACCGTCGTGCTGTGCGCGGGCCAACTCTCCGACCGCTCCCTCGCCGACACGCTCGAGGCCGCAGGCAAGGCCTGCCACGTCATCGGCGGCGCGGATGTGGCGGCGGAACTGGACGCGAAACGCGCGATCGACCAGGGCACCCGCCTCGCCGCTACCCTTTGAAACAGCACCTGTCCCGCTCCATTTCTTTTGGCAAGAAGTATCCCGGGGGGTCCCTGATCCCGCAGGGAGCAGGGGCGGGGCAGAGCCCCCTGCCCGACAGTGAATTGTTGAGCGATTTTAAAATTTTATGATCAGTATAGCTCGAGAAAGAAAGACCGCCACGCGAACTTACAGGCCGTCGCATCCAGTGCGCAGTTAACTGCTTCAAAGCCTCAAAGTGCAAATTCTGCCCCGAGCCCAAACTGAACACATGCGGGGCGGAGGTCTTCGCATTTTCAGCATAAGCTGGTCCGTCAAGAACGGCCCAAAGCAGAAGTTTAGCAATGCGTCTGACGATGCAGCGCAGCATTCGCGTTAAATGCCCGTGTTCAAGTGACACAACAACTCTATTTATCGAGATTATCCAACAATCCACAGGGTCCGAATTGCGGTGTGAGTATTGTCGTTCTCGACCGCGAGCGAGTGACAGCAACCCTCAAATTTTGTTTGGTATCGTCGTTGACAGCATTATCAAACCAAATACGCTGGAATGGCCCTTGGACGACCTGTTCCCTTAATACCAAATTAAAACCATCGAAAATTATGACCTCGTCAAATTCCTTACTTTTGGATTTGTGAATATTTATGACCACTACGCCGCTCTCAGGTTCCCTACCAAGAACAAAATGCTCCTGAACAAATGCTTCGGGAATAAGCTTATTTGCATTCTCGTAGCGTCCGTTTTCCTGCCAGGACACAAGGATCGTCTCGCAGTCGTCAGCGATCGAGATCAGACCCCGATCAAACATCCAGTGCAATGTTCCCGACAACGCCAGCCCGTTGCGCACCGAGTCGCTTCGTTGGCTCTCAGCAGGCCGATTGTGCGCCGCCTGCACTTCCGGACGCCCACCACCATTGCGTAGCATCAGGCCCGCCATCGCACAGCGATAGCCATAGGCCGCGCGCACCTTGCGCCGGAACGCAACATCTCGATAAGGTCGGCGCGTCAGCCGCTCCAATACAGGACGTTCAAAGGGCTCGGCTCCCTCGCCAAGCTCTGCCAACTGCGGATTGTAGCGCGTCGCCTCGATCCGCTCTAGGTCCTGCGGTAGTCCAAGGTTAACGATACGCGCAAAGTCTGCCTCCGGCAGACGTCTGACAGCTAGCTGTGCGGCACCGCCTCTTTTGGGAGAACCATCCGGCTGTGTCATGGATGTCTCTAGTGGCCGTCCATTCAAAAGCCGCGGCACTTCGCAGTCGAAAGGCAGGAAGCTATTGGACTCAATCAGCGCAAGGAACCGCCCTACTACGCCCGGCTTTGGTATCACCTGTTCGATCTTCGCCACAGCGAAGTAGCCGCGCGGCCCGGATTTGACCGGCTCGAAGTATACGACCCAGTCATCGACAGCCTCCTCAACCGCCCTGAGATAGCGGCGTGGAAATTCGTAGACGACGTCCGGCTCGTCCTCGTAGATCGAGTCGGCCTTATGAAAGAGAACAAGTTTAACAATACGCCCAGGAAAGCGCTAACTGGTCGATAGGCAAGCATTTCCTGCACGCAAAGTGCCTTTATAGCGTGGATCACTCTATTGAGCGCGCACCATCTGGTTGATATGGATCAGATCCGACGGAAACACTGCAATTAACGGCCGGGCAGCGCCCCCTGCGCCCCATCCCGCGCCCATGTCCGATTGAAAACGCCCCGCGCGCGGCGTAGTCATGGACCATACGCCCTTCCACAGGACCCGGCCCATGCCCCTATGCGTTTTCGACGTCTACCCCGACGGCACGACCAAAACACCCGATGACATGGCGCTCACCGGGCCGGGTTCCTACCGGTGGTGGCACTTCGATCTGTCCGATACGGGCTTTGCACCCTGGGCCACACAACATCTCGCGCCGATCCCCGCAGGAACCCTGTTGCAGGACGAAACCCGCCCCCGCTGTGACCGTTACAACGACGGCCTGCTGCTCAACCTCCGGGGCATCAACATGAATACAGGCCAGGACGCCGACGAAATGATATCGGTCCGCATGTGGGTGGAAACCGGTGCCATCGTCACCGTGCGCCGGCAAAAGGTGTTTGCCATCGACACAATCCGCCAATCGGCACAGGCGCAAACCGCCCCGCCCACCGTCGCCGCCTTTCTCGAAACGCTCATCACCAGCCTGACCCTGCGGATCCAACAGGAGGTCGCGCGCATCGACGCGATCGCCGATTTCTACGAAGACGACCTCGAAGACAGAGCAACGCCGTTGCCGCCCGATCTCGCCGACAACCGCCGCAGCGTGATCCGCCTGCGCCGCTATCTTGAACCGCAACGCATCGCCCTGACCAAACTCGCCGCGATCGACCTGCCGATACTGCCCGAACCCTCCGCCCTGCAACTGCGCGAACTGGCCAACCGCTCGACCATCGCGGTCGAAGAACTCGATGCGTTGCGCGACCGCCTCGTCTCGGTGTCCGAGGAACATGAGAACCTGATCGCCCAGCGCATGGCACGCCACAGCTACGCAATTTCCATCGCGGCGGCGGTATTTCTGCCGCTCAGCTTCATCACCGGCCTGTTCGGCGTGAACGTCGCCGGCATGCCCGGCGTCGAGAGCCCTGCCGCCTTCGCCATCCTGTGCCTTTCAATGGTTGCAATGGCCGCGGCCCTGCTGGTGATACTCAAACTCACCCGCTGGATCTGAAACACAGCGCGGAAACACATCGTTCACCTGTTTCCCAAACTTCAACGGTCGCGGCAATTACCTTGCTACTGTCCCACCCCTGCCCCGTTTGCGCCCTATTCAACCATCATAGCTGACCCTCGAAACATAAAGTTGAAGGGGACGGCACATGGACCGCCTGACAGAAATGGAAGCGTTCGCCACCGTGGTGGATCAGGGCGGCTTTACCGACGCCGCCAAGAAGATGGGGATTTCCAAATCAGCCGTCTCCAAACACGTCTCGTCGCTTGAGGCCCGCCTTGGCGCACGGCTTCTCAACCGCACCACACGTCGGGTCTCTCCCACCGAAATCGGCCTCGCCTACTACGACCGTGCCCGCCGCGTTCTCAATGATGCGGGCGAAGCGGATGCGCTGGTGACATCAATGCAATCGGCCCCGTCGGGCCTGCTGCGGATCTCGGTCGCCACCGATTTCGGTGTCAATCACCTGTCGCCGGTCCTGTCGGAATTTCTGGGTGATTTCCCCGACATCACCGTCAACATGGTGCTCAACAACCGCTACGTCGAACTGATCTCCGAAGGCTTCGACATGGCCGTGCGCATCGGAGAGCTGGAAGACAGCACCCTGCGCGCCCGCAAACTGACGGAAACGACGAAGCGCATGATCGCCTCGCCTTCCTATTTCCAGAAATTCGGACGCCCCGAGAAGATCGACGATCTTAACGACCACAAGCTGCTGCACTACTCCAATCAGTCCTCGGGCAACGTCTGGAAACTGACGGCCCCCTCGGGCGAAAAACGCCAGGTGCGCACGGCGGGGTGGCTCTCGGTCAACGACGGCCAATCGCTGCTCAACGCAGCCATCTCGGGCCTCGGAATCGCCTATCTGCCCAGCTTTCTCTACGCCGACGCGATGGAAAAGGGACTGGTCGAGGACGCGATCCCGGATCTGCCGCTCGAGACACAAGGCATCTACGCCGTCTATCCTCCGGGCCGCTTCACCCAGCCCAAGGTCCGCGCCTTCATTGATTTTCTGGTCCACGCTTTCGCCGAAAAAGGCCCCAGCGACTGGTAACCAGACACACGAACACCATCTCCCCTCGGTGAACTCGCCCCCGGTATTGCCCAGCAACATCGGGGGTCTTTTCGTTCAGCGCGGGTCCGCGTTGCGCCACAGATCATGGGTGTCTTGAAAGAACCTCAGCATGAGCGCGCTCGTTTCCTTGCGGCCATACCCCTGATAGCTCCAGTTCAAAAGCGCGCTCATCCGCGCGGCACCGTGCGGCGCAGTCCACGGTGTTTTGCCCGCAAAGCACCAGATCGGGACACCGTGCGCGGCCATCTGGCCTGACAGCCAGTAATCATCGTGCGTCCACATCACATCCGGTATCTCGAAAGTCGCTTCCGGCAGGAAATCGGGGCGGATCATCGCGCCGCGGTACCCCTTGAACAGATCCAGATAACCGGGTGTGGCGTACCGTGGCGGCAACCGGCGCCCCAGCGTCAGCGCACGGTACAAACGGTAGCGAAAATTCTTCTTCCGGCGCGCCGCACGCGGCAGCATCGCTTCGACACCCGAACAGGTCCGATGCCCATCGCGGACATAAAGGTCTCTGCCGGTCTCGACGATGCAGGCGTCCGGTACCTGGGCACGCGCATCAACGAATTGTTGTGCCCAACCGGGGCCATAGATCTGATCATCATCGCAAAACAGAATCTCGACATCCTCGCCCGCGTGCGCCCGAACAGTCGGCAGTACCTTCGTTGCCGGACCGAAATCTTCATCCACAAGGCACACACGTATTCCCTCCGGATAGGAGGGCATCGTCGCAGGATCAAAATCAAAGCGGCGGTATTTGCGCGCAATGTTCAGGCGGATCTCGGACACATTGGCCGTTTGCGCCAGCAAGGCGCGCAGGGTCGGTCCGATCATCGCCATGCGCGGCGGTATCGTCGTAAGCGAAATAATGAGCGGCTTCATGTCGTATTCCCACTAGCCAATGCAGGCGTTGCCTATCAGCACCGGTAACGTCTGTAAACACAGGGGAATTCTGTGAACCCGGACATTCAGAATGCCACCACAATGGCCTCGACACGCCGGTTTTCCTCGCGCCCGGCCTCCGTGGTGTTGCTGGTCAGCGGCGCGAGATACCCCATGCCTTCCGCATCCAGCCGCCCTGCGGCAACGCCGTATCGTTCTATCAATCGCGCCCGCACGGATTGTGCGCGCGCGCGCGACAAACCGATGTTCATATCCAGTGCACCGACCGTATCAGTATGTCCGACAAGAGCCACACGCAGATTGGGCTGATCCTGCATCACCTGCGCCAACGCATCGAGTGCCGCGAACGGTCCTTCACCTAGGGTCGAGGTACCGCTTGCGAAATCCAGACTGGTCAGGACGATCCGCCCGTCGCGCTCCAGCGCCTCTTCGAACGATGCGGGCGGCACTGCCACTTGCGCCTCGGGTGGCAGGGCCACGACGTCCGGCGCATCCTCCGCTGCCGCCTCCCCGGCCTGAATGATCTGCACATAGGACACTGCGCTGCCGCTGCTGGCAAAGACGGTCACCGCCGCCTCCGGTGCATCCGCGTCGCCGCGCAGCCCGGTGATGAAATGGAAATCACGAAGATTGACGTACATGTTCGGGCCGGGCAAAACTTCGGTCGCGAACCGGAAATCATAGCCGCCGCAGGCCGTGGCTGCGCAATCCAGCACGATCTCGTATCCTGCCTCTTCGATCTGCGCCCGCAACGGCGCCGCGATCTGCAGGGGCGTCAGCCCTTGCTGGTCGATCCGCCAGACGCTGCGGGCCACCGCGCCGTCGATGTCGACACTGCGCAGCGCCCCGTTTTCGTACACATCGACCGGCGCGCGGTAACGGTCAAGCGGGGTATTGCGCTCGACCGTCTGCCGCGCCGTCTGGGGTAGGCGCAGCTCGACAGCCGCGACAGGACCGGCGGCAAGCGTACATGCAAGCCCCACTTTGAAAGCGCGGCCCGCTACGTTCATCTGTTCTGCGCGTGATAGGCTTCGTTCGGACGCATGTCCGATCCGCTGGCGACCCGGTTGGTCATGTTGAAAAACCCCGCGACGCTCGCGATGTCCCAGATATCGCGGTCCGAATATCCCTCGGCGCGCAGCTTTTCGCGGTCTTCATCCTCGATCCGTTCGGGGCTTTCTGTCAGCTTAACCGCGAAATCCAGCATCGCGCGCACCTTCGGCTCAAGCTTGGCCACGCGGTAGTTCATCACCAGCGTCTCGCCCAGAATGGGATCGCCGGACAATGCGCGCACCGCGGCACCATGCGCCGTCAGACAATAGAAACACCGGTTCACCGCCGACACGACGACCGCGATCATCTCCCGCTCGAGCTTGCTCAGCGTGCTGTCGCCCAGCATCAGATCGTTATACATCATCGTGAACGCGTTCAGCTTGTCGATGTCGAACGCGTAGGTTTGCAGCACATTCGGGACCATCCCCAGCTTTTCCTGGCAGACGTCGAAATACTTCTGGGTCTGTGGCGGCAGCGGATCGACCATCGGCAGGTCAAGGGCGGTTGGCAGGTCTTTGGCCATCGGGAAAACTCCTTTATTCAGATAATTGACGATAATGGTATCTGCCGGTCTCGGTAAAGCCCAGCTTGGTATAGAGCGCCCGCGCGGCGGTGTTTTGCACGGCGCATAGAACGCAGACATGGCTGGCGCCCTGATCCGCCCCCCAGAACGCCGCCGCGCGCATCATCCATTCGGCAACACCCAGCCTGCGCTGCTGATCCAGCACTTCGACCGCATGCACCATCACGACGCTGTCGTGCACGGCGGCAAAGGCAACGCCCGCCGGTTTCTCGTTCCAGCGGGCGAGGATGCCGGTTTTCACCGCTGCCCGTTCCATCACGGCGATCCGCGCCGGGCCAATGCCGCCAGCGGCCCAGATCTCCAGCATGATCGCCAGCGGCTCCCAGATGGGAAAGCAGGTCACCCGCGGCATCGGTTTGTCCGTCAGCTGTGAAATCGGCAGCGTGTACATCACCACCTCGTCGATCCGCGCATAGCCGCGCGCGTCCAGCAGGGAATCCAGCGCGGAATCCCCCGCGCGGATCATGAACAGGGGGTGCTGGCCGATCTCGCGCATCGCGGCCTCGGCCTGCGGAATATCGGCATCCGTCACCGGCCCCCGCGCCGTCGCCGCCGACGCGCGCTTGCCCCCGCCCGCGCCATCGCGCAGCGTCCACACGCCTGCGCTCCAGGTCCGTGCGGGCGGCCATGTCGCCTCGGTGACGCCGTACAGCTGCGCCGCGTCGGGGCTCACGGGAACACCGCCGCGATTTTCGCAATCGCCGCATCCACCGTCGCCGCATCCTGTCCGCGAATCACGATGTTCGCACCATACCGTCCGTCGCGCTGAAACGGATAGCTGCCGATGGACAGATCCGGGTTGGCCTGCGCCAGCTCGCCCAGCGGTCCGGCAATGTCGCCCTCGCCGCGAAAGATCGCGTGCGTCTTGCTGATCAGCGGCGCCCCCCCGGTCAGCGTCGGCAGAACGCTCGCCACCATCGCCTGAAACACGCTGGGTACGCCGGCCATCACATACACGTTCTCGACAACGAACCCCGGCGCGGCAGAAACCGGATTCTCGATCAGCGTCGCATCCGCCGGGATCCGCGCCATGCGCAGACGCGCCGCGTTCAATTCGACCCCGGATTTGTCATAATGCGCCTGTAGCAGCGCCCGCGCGTCGTCGCGCACGTCGATGGCCTGGCCGAACGCTTCGGCCATGCAGTCGGCGGTGATATCGTCATGGGTCGGGCCGATGCCGCCGGAGGTGAACACGGTATCGTACCGCCCTGCCAGCGCGCGCACCGCATCGACGATCACGGCGGGCACATCGCCCACAATCCGCACCTCGGTCAGGTCGATGCCCGCTTCGGTTAGCTCGCCCGCCAGATGGTGCATGTTTGCATCGCGCGTGCGGCCCGACAGGATTTCATCCCCGATCACCAGCATCGCCGCTGTAGGATTCGCCATTGTGCCCTCCTTGAGCCTGTTGCACCAAAGGTATAGGCCGCACCCCATGCGCTTTCAAACCCAACTTGTGCCTGCCCGCCTGATCCGCCGCTACAAACGGTTTCTGGCCGACTGCCGGCTGGAGGACGGACGCGAGGTAACGGCCCATTGCGCCAACCCCGGCTCGATGATGGGGCTAGCGGCGGAAGGCACGAAAATCTGGCTGGAACCCAACGACGATCCGAAGAAAAAGCTGAAATTCGGCTGGCGTCTGGTCGATCACGAGAACGGCCATTTCACGGGCGTCGACACCGCGATACCCAACCGCGTTCTGCGCGCGGCGCTTGAGGCGCGCGCGGTCCGGCACCTTGCCGACTATACGACTGTGCGACCGGAGGTGAAGTACGGCAGCAATTCCCGCATCGACTTTCTGCTGTCCGGCGACGGCCTGCCCGACGCCTACGTCGAGGTGAAATCGGTCACGCTGAACCGCACGCCCGGTCTGGCCGAATTTCCCGACAGCGTCACCGCGCGCGGCGCAAAACACATGGCAGAGCTTGCCGAAACCGCCCGACTGGGCCACCGCGCCGTGCTCTTGTATCTTGTGCAACGCACCGACTGCGCGTTCGTCGACATCGCGCGCGACATCGACCCTGTCTATGCATCGGCGCACGCCAAAGCATCGGCTGCGGGTGTCGAGACCCTGTGCATCGGCACTCATATTACGCCCGAAGGCATCACACTGGCAGCACCTCTGGCCCTCGGACGCCCCACGCGCTAAATAGACCCAAAGACAGATTGGAGAAACCGGTGAACCAGCCCCACACAGGCCGCCAGACCAAGGACGGCATCCGCATCCACGAGTCGTCCGATTTTGCCGGGATGCACGCGGCAGGCAAGCTTGCCGCGACCATCCTCGACGAGATCGCCGAGCATGTGTTCCCCGGCCAGACCACGGCGGAACTCGACCGCCTGATCGAAGAAAAGGTGACGGCAGCGGGCGCCAAATCCGCGACCATCGGCTACAAGGGCTATGCCCACGCCTCTTGCATCTCCGTCAATCACGTGGTCTGCCACGGCATTCCGGGCGAAAAAAAGCTCAAGGACGGCGATATCCTGAACATCGACGTCACCGTGATCGTCGATGGATGGTACGGCGATACCTCGCGGATGTATGTCGCCGGGAAACTCAGCCGCAAGGCCGAGCGGCTGATCAACGTCACCCACGATTCGCTGATGATCGGGATCGAGGCCGTCAAACCCGGCAACACCTTCGGCGACATCGGCCACGCGATCCAGACTTTCGTGGAAGGCCACAGGATGTCCGTCGTCACCGATTTCTGCGGTCATGGATTGGGCCGGGTGTTTCATTCGCCGCCCAACGTGCTTCACTACGGCCGCCCCGGCACGGGTGCCGTGCTCGAACCCGGCATGTTCTTCACCATCGAGCCGATGGTGAACCTTGGCCGCGCCGAGACGAAAACGCTGGCCGACGACTGGACGGCAGTGACCCGCGACAAATCATTGTCGGCGCAGTTCGAACATTCCATCGGCGTGACCGAAGATGGCTACGAGATTTTTACACTGTCGCCCGCAGGCAAGTTTCACCCGACCTACTGATCGTCCCGCGTAATCAGCAGCGACAGCACCGTCTCGCTGATCAGCACCGACGCGCCGAAGGGCTTCGGCGGGGGCAGACTCACAGGTTTGGCATCGGACCGCGCCGCGCGCGCTGCTATCTGGCTGCCTCGGAATGTCGCATCGGTCATGACGCGATGTTGCGCCGGACCGGCGATCCGCAAAGGGCCGCGTATGCACGCCCTGTGTACAGTCGGTGTACAACTTTCACAGGTGCCTGAGCAGGGTCACATGGGTATCGCCGTACTTGCGCCGGTCGCTGCGGCTGAAGCCCTCCGGCGGCTCCATCGGGGCACTTTCCTCCCAGACCACCGTGGCATCTGCCGCCAACCACCCACCCGCATGCGCCGCCGCCAATGCCTGTTGCCCCATCCGCTTTCCATAAGGCGGATCGAGAAACACCAGATCGAAGGGCGCGGCTGTCCAGGCCCCCAGCTGAGTTGCGTCATTGCGCATCAGGGTGGTTTGATCCTCCACCTTAAGCTTCTGAACATTCTCGGAAATCAGCCTTTGTCCCACCCGCCCGTTCTCCACGAAAACGACTTCTCGCGCACCGCGCGACACCGCCTCAAGCCCCAGCGCGCCGGTGCCCGCGAACAGATCCAGCACCCGCGCGCTGTGGATCACATCAAGGTGCACCAGCATCGAAAACAGGCTTTCGCGCACCCGATCTGAGGTTGGCCGCAAATGCGCGCCGGCATCGCCTTTGCCGACCTGCGCCAGCGGCACGCCACGATACATACCTGCGATAATCCTCATCCCCTGAGCAACGCCTTAAGATCGGTTGCAGGGTCTGAAACCACCTCGGGTGACGGCGATTTTCCGCTTTCTATCAATCTCTTGCCGACCATGTACCCCCGCGGGTCATTGGCGGCATCAACGGCAAGCAGGGTATCGCCTCCATAGTACCAGAACGACACGGACCCACCATCGCCCCGGCGGGTCACCACCCGGTCGTAGCCGGTGTTCAACCCGGCAATCTGAAGCTTCACATCATATTGATCGGACCAGAACCACGGCGTCGCCACGTATTCATTTTGCCCGCCTATCAGGTTTTCCGCCACCACTTCGGCCTGGTCGATGGCATTCGGAACGCTCTCCAACCGGATCCGCCGCCCGCGATAGGGAAACGAGGTGCAATCGCCCGCCGCCCAGACGTGCGGCACGCCGGTCTGACCAAACCGATCGACCGCGATGCCATTGTCGATCACGATCCCCGCCGCCTCCGCGAGCTTGGTATCAGGTGCGATACCCACACCCGCGATGACGAAATCGACATCGAACTTCGTGCCGTCGGTCAGTACCGCACCGCTCACCGCCCCCTCTCCCGTCAACTGCTCAAGCCCCACGCCCTCAAGGATCCGGACACCGTGACGGGCGTGCAACGCGCGGAAAAAGTTGGAAGTTTCGGGGGCTGCGACCCGCTGCAAGATGCGCGGCGCCATCTCGACCAGCGTAACCTCCAGTCCCAGCTTCGCCGCAACGGAGGCGGCTTCCAACCCGATATATCCGCCCCCCACGATCAACACCCGCGCACCTTTGACGAAACGCGGCGCCATCGCGTCCACGCCTGCCAGATTGCGCACCACATGGACCCCGTCCAGCGCGCCACCGATCGCCGCAGGCAGGCGGTGCGGAACCGACCCGGTGGTCAGCACCAGATCGTCGTAGTCGAGCATACCTCCCGCCACAGCGATCTGTTTGTGCGCGGTGTCGATGGCATCGACACGGGTGCCCAGGCGCATCTCGATGCCCTGTTCGGCATAGTAGCTCAACGGCCGCAGATACAGCCGCTCAAGTGCCATATCGCCCATCAGATAAGCCTTGGACAGCGGCGGGCGCTGATAGGGGGGCACCGCTTCGGCACCGATGAGTGTGATCTTGCCGTCGAAACCATCCTTGCGCAACTTGGCCACGCAGGATGCCCCCGCCTGTCCCGCTCCGATCACCACGATATGGCGCATGGATTAACTTCCTTGTGCTCTGGCCCTGCCTATGCAGACCCTATATCTGCGTGGTACAAGAAGACAATCAGATGAAAGGTGATCCAATGCCGATTTCCCAAGGGGACATGCTTCCCGACGCGACCCTCGTCCGGATGGGCGATGATGGCCCTGCACCCGTGAAGATGAGCGACAAGACCAAAGGCCGCAAAGTGGTTATCTTTGCCGTGCCCGGTGCGTTCACGCCCACCTGCCATTCCGCCCATGTGCCCAGCTTTGTGCGCACCAAGGATCAGTTTGATGCGAAAGGCGTGGACGAAATCATCTGCGTGTCGTGCAACGACCCCTTCGTGATGAAGGCCTGGGGCGAAAGCACGGGTGCCACCGATGCGGGGATCACGATGCTGGCCGATGCCAGTTCCGAATTTACCAAGGCGCTCGGCATGGATTTCGACGCCGCGCCCGCCGGTCTCGTGTCACGGTCCAAGCGGTACGCCATGCTGGTGGAGGACGGCAAGGTCACGCTGTTCCAGCCCGAAGAGAACTCCGGCGTGTGCGACGTGTCCGGGGGCGAAAGCCTGCTCGACAACATGTGAGCCGAGCGCCCCGGACTGCAAAAGATCCGGGGCGCCGCCATTGATCAATCAGACGACGCTTGGATAAACGTACGCGTGGGGAACGGGATGTCGACGCCACCTGCGTCCAGCGCCTCTTTGACGCGTCGCGTCATATCGGCCCGGTAGTCGAAGTATTCGGATGCATCGCACCACACCCGTACCAGAAAATCGACCGAGCTGTCGCCAAGGTTGGTCACCTGGATAAACGGTTCGGGCTCCACGTGGGACCGCGCGTCCGCCATGATCGTATCGCGAATAATATCTTCGGCGGTTTTCAAATTCGCGCCGTAGCCCACGCCGAAAGTCCACTCCGCACGCCGGATGTCATTGGTGGAATAGTTGGTGATGATATTCCCCCATACTTCCGAATTCGGCACGATCACCTGCACATTGCTCAGATCCGCAAGCTCGGTGAAATTCAGATTGATGTTCATCACCGTGCCCATCTTGTCAGCGACCTCTACAAAATCCCCCGTCTTGATCGGACGGAAGAGGATCAACATCACCCCCGCCGCGACATTCGACAGCGTGCCTTGCAACGCAAGACCAATGGCAAGACCGGCAGCACCGATGACGGCGACGACAGAGGTGGTCCGCACGCCGAAGGTGTTGAGTACGAACAGGACGGTAAAGCCCATGACCGTATAGCGTACGACAGACGCGAGAAAATCGAATAACATATCATCGAGTTGCGGATGTTTGCGGCTCATTTTCATGATCCGGCGTTGCAACCAGGCGGACACAATCCACCCGACGAACAGGATGACCAACGCCCCGATGATGGACCCCGCCGTAGACGCCAGGAACTCCAACGTAAGAAGATCTGCCAAGGTTTTTCCCTGCCAGATCTCCGTGCTTAGTACACTATCTATCGTTTCCACTCCGCGTGCCTCACTTCATAATCCATCATATTTCCGCGCAAGCTTGGCATCCAGCGTGCTCAGCCCATCAACGTCGTGGGTGGTTAACGTGACTGTGACCCGATTGTAAATATTCTCCCACTCAGGATGGTGATCCCATTTCTCAGCCCAAATTGCGGCCCGGGTCATCCAGCCAAAGGCGTCGGCGAAATCGTCGAATGTGTAGGTCTTGGTTATGGCGTCGCGCCCCTCGGTCAGCGCCCAGCCGTTTTCCAGCAAAGGACCCAACAAGGGGCCGCGTGTTTCGGTGCTCAGCTTCTCGGTCATTCCTGTTCCTCGATCTGTGTTTTTCTGAAGGGGCCGTAGTCGGTCAGCACTTCGATTTCCTCATCGACCGCCGCGCGCTCGGCTTCCAGATAGTCACTTACCGCGCGGGCAAAGCCGGGATCGCGCATCCAGTGAAGCGACCAAGTCGGTGTGGGTAGATACCCGCGCGCCAGTTTGTGCTCGCCCTGTGCGCCCGCTTCGACTGTGCCAAGTTCCATCTCGATCGCGATGTCGATCGCGCGGTAGTAGCAAAGCTCGAAATGCAGGCAGGAGTGATGCTCCACACAGCCCCAATACCTACCGTATAACGCATCGCGCCCGATAAAGTTCAGCGCACCGGCGACCCACCGGCCATCGCGACGGGCCAGAACCAGCGCCATTTCGTCACGCAACACTTCCTGTGCGATATCGAAAAAGTCTCGGGTCAGATAGGGTTGGCCCCATTTGCGCGCACCCGTGTCCTGATAGAAAACCCAGAACGCGTCCCAGTGTTCGGGCTGGATCTCATCGCCGATAAAAGTATGTATCTCGCCGCCGAATTCCTGCGCCGTCGCCCGCTCCTTGCGCAGGTTCTTGCGCTTGCGTGAACTGAGACTGGCGAGGAAGGCGTCGAAATCTGCGTATCCGTCATTGCGCCAGTGAAATTGCTGGCCCTTGCGGACCATCAGGCCAAAATCCTCTGCCCGTGCTGCCTCAGGTTCCGTACAGAAGGTTACATGCAGCGAGGACAACAGATTGTTTTCCGTCAACTGAACCGCCCCCTGCACCAAGGCCGCGAAACCGGTGTCTTCGAAACCCGGTCGGGTAAGAAGCCGTCGCCCGGTCGCGGGGGTGTGCGGTACGGCAATCTGGAGTTTGGGATAGTACCGCCCGCCCGCCCGCTCGTAGGCATGGGCCCAACTGTGATCAAAAACGTATTCGCCCTGGCTGTGAGATTTGGCGTACATCGGTGCCACGCCGATGATCTGCCCGTCAATGGCTGCGGTCAGGTATTGCGGTTGCCACCCGGTGCCCGTGCCGACGCTGCCGCTGTCTTCGAGTGCCTTGAGGAACCTATGGGTGGTGAAGGGATCGTTGGGCCGGCCGCCATCCGCCACTTCTGGACAGGCGCAGGCATCCCACTCCGCCGCGTCTATCTCCGCCAGAGAGCGGATGATCGTGATTTCAACCTCTTGCGCGCTCATCGGTGCTGTCCTGCCTGTTTCCCGCCTGTGGCTATAGGTGTGGCCGGGCGCCCGATGTTCAAGCGGGTAACGCGGCGCAGTAGCCTTCGAAAGTGATGTTGTCCGCTATTTTTCGCGCTGCAGCCTCCTGCGCGGCACTGCGCACTGTCCAACACCAGATCGCCGCCCCCTGAGCCTTGAGATCCGCAATGCGCGGCGCCTCCAGATCGTCGACCTCATGGCTGACAAAGCTGGCCCCGACCCGGTCATAGTCCGGAATGGCACGCAGATGCGCACAAATTTCCGCCGACAGCGGCCAGTCCGGCCGACGGTAGGCCGATGTGGTCAGGCCGCGCGGAATATCCGGAGACAATTTTTCCATCAAAGCGACCGAATGCGGGTTGAACGACATGACCGCCACTTCGCCGGTATATCCTGTCAAAGCGGCTGCAGTCGCCCGCTCAAGCGGCCCGACATCTGCGCCCATTGCACCATCCTGATCCTTGATTTCGATCAAAATCGGAACCTGCCCCGCAACAAGTGCCAACACCTGCGGCAGATCCGGAATGGTCTCGTCTCCTCCCAAAAGGTCGATCCCGCGCAGCTCGGCCGCTGTGTGCTGCCGGACCACACCGCGCGCCGGTGTCAGCCGCTCAAGGTTATAGTCGTGAAACACGATCGCGGCACCGTCACGGCTGCACTGCACGTCGATCTCGATGCCATAGCCTGCCGCGACCGCCGCGCGAATGGCCGCACGCGAATTTTCGGGCCGTCCCCCCGCCACGTCATGCAGCGCGCGATGCGCCAGCGGCAGCTTGCAAAACCGCTGCGGCAGCGGCGGTATGGTTGGCTTCATCGGATCTCGAAGATGCCTTCGATTTCCACGGCAACGCCCAGCGGCAGAGCGACTGCGGAGACCGCAGAGCGCGCGTGGCGTCCAGCGTCGCCCAGCGCCTCGACCAGAAAGTCCGAGCATCCATTCACGACCTTGGGTTGATCGGTGAACGCCTTGGTGGAATTCACGAACCCGGTCAGCTTGACGACCCGGACCAGACGGTCAAGATCTCCGTCGCACGCCGCCTTGACCTGCGCCAGAAGGTAGAGGGCACATGTCTTGGCAGCGGCGGCACCATCCTCCACGCTCATCCCGTCGCCCAGGACGCCGGTGATCAGCCCGTCGTCATTGCGCGAGATCTGACCGGACACATACAGGGTGTTCCCAACCCTGACGAAGGGCACGTAATTCGCGGCAGGTGCCGCTGCATCGGGCAGATCAATGCCCAGACGGGACAGGTTTTCGGCAAAGCTCATGGTCGCGATCCTATGATAAGACTGGTTGGCCCGACGCTAGCGCCGTTGCGCGCGCCGTAAAAGGGAGCAGATCAGTTTTCTCGCCACGACCGGACGAAATAATCCGCAACCGGCTTGATCAAATAGGCAAGGGGCGAGCGATCGCCCGTCCGAATAAACGCCTCGACCGGCATGCCGGGCACAAGTTGTGTCCCTTCGGGCAATCGTTCGATCTGGCCCGGGCGCAGGATTATCTCCGCCCGGAAATAGCTGGCCCCGGTGGTTTCATCATCCAGCGCGTCGGCAGAGATCTGGACAACCTCGCCCGTCAATTCCGGCGTGGTCCGTTGATCCAGAGAAGAGAACCGCAGATTCACTTGCTGCCCTACCGAGATTTCGTCGATATTGGTCGGCATTACCCGGGCGGCGATGACCAAAGGCCGGTCTTGCGGCACCAGATACATCAACGCTTCGGCGGCACGTACGACGGAACGCGGCGTAGTCACCCGCAGTGCATAGACGATCCCCGAGACCGGCGCACGGATGTCGAGACGGTCGATCTGCGCGATCAATGCGCGCCGCTGTTCGATCAGCGAGAGTTCACGGTAGCGGATTTCGCGCAACTGCGTAATTGCTTCCTCACGCCCCGCCGTACCCAGCTTGAGAACCTCGATTTCGGTTTCAGTGACCCGCCCCTCGGCCTGGGCCTTGCTGGCCGCAAGATTGCCGATCTGGCCAATCAGACGGGCCTGTTCGCGTTGAAGCCCAAGAACCGTCGCGGCCTGCGACAGGCCCTGATCCAGCAGCGTCTGCTGACTGGTGAGCTGTTGTTCGATCAGGCCAAGCTGAATGGCGAGCGAATCTTCCTGCGCGACGATCCCCACGATTTGATCTTCGATCTGGTTGCGTCGCTTGCCCAACTGCTCGATTTCGCGGTTCACGCTGTCACGGCGTGCCTCGAACAGATTACGCTGGCCCTCCATCAGTTCGCGCGCGTCCTCGTTCGACGCTGCGGCCTCCACCAGTTCTTTGGCAAAGGTGATTGTCTCACGCTCGTCACGCTGAGCTTCGAGACGCCCGCGCCGCGCCATCAGTTCGTACAGCTGCCCTTCGATCACGATCAGTTCGGATGCGTATTGCTGTGGGTCGAGCTGCAGCAACAAATCGCCCGCTGCGACCAAATCGCCTTCATCGACGAGGATCTCCGCGATAGTACCGCCGGTGTCATGCTGTACGACCTGCCGGTTGCGGTCGACTTCGATGCGGCCCGATGCCACGATGGCGCCAGCAATATTGCTCATCACAGCCCAAGTGCCAAAGCCCCCGAACAGGACAAGGAGCCCGATCATTCCGATGACGACAGGTCGCCAAGCGGACCATGCATTGGTTGCCTTCATGTCACGCCTCCGGAATCGGTCGGTGATTTCTGAATTTTCTGGTGGTTCGCAACCATGCCTTTCAGCACCTCGTCCTTCGGACCGAACGCCATCCGCATCCCCGCATCGAGTACCAAAAGCATGTCGCATTCCTGGATCGCCGCCGGACGGTGGGCCATGATAAGAACCGATCGGCCCGATGCCTTCATCTGGCGGATCGCCTGATTCAAGGCCTGCGAGCCAAGGTTGTCGAGATTGGAGTTCGGCTCGTCCAGCACAAGGATCACCGGATCGTCATACAGCGCACGTGCAAGGCCGATCCGCTGCATCTGTCCACCAGACAGGCGCACCTGTCCGGCACGAATCACGGTGTCGTACCCATTGGGCAGCTCCAGAATCATGTCATGCGCCGCTGCGGCCTTTGCGGCCGCAACAACCTTGGCATCATCCGGTGCGTCGGCGAGCCGCGAAATGTTCTGCGCAATCGTCCCGTCAAACAGCTGCACCCGCTGCGGCAGGTATCCGATATGGCGGCCCAGCGTTTCGCTGCCGTAATGCTCCAGTGCGGCACCATCGAGCCGCACGGCCCCGCCCGCCGGACGCCAGACACCTGTCAGCGTGCGCGCAAGCGTCGTCTTGCCCGCACCCGACGGACCGATAACCCCCACCGCCTGCCCCGGCTCGACCTTGAACGAAATGGACTTGAGCGATGCCTGCTTTTCGCCGGGCGGGACAACCGTCAGGTTCTTGGCAGTCAGGATCGCCCGAGGCTTGGGCAGTGCCGTGCGCTGCGCTTCGGGTGGAACGGTGCCCAGAAGCTCTGCAAGGTTTTTCCAGCCGGCTACGCCACGCTGTACCATCGGCCACTGGTTCAGACCCATTTCGATCGGCGCAAGCGCGCGGCCCAAAAGGATCGAACCCGCAATCATCGCGCCGGGCGTCATTTCGTTACGCAGCACCAGATAGGCACCAAGACCCAACATCGCCGATTGCAGAAACAGGCGGATCGTCTTGGTCATCGACGTAAAGGTGCCGCCCACATCGGTCGCGCGCACTTGTCCGCGCAGGGCTTCGCCGCGCGCTTTTTGCCAACGGGTGAATGCCGCATCGCGCATCCCCATCGCCTGAACCATTTCCGCCTCCGTCCGGATCTGATCCGACATGCCGTTCGCTTGCTGGCCCGCAAGTGCGGCACGCGCCTGCGCGCCCCGCGTCAGAAACTGGTTCGCGATCGCGATGGCGATCAGGACGCTGGCACCGGCCAGCGCGAGATACCCCAGATAGGGGTGAAACAGAAAAATCCCCGCGAAAAAGATCGGCGTCCACGGCAGGTCGAACGCGCCCATCAGCACCGGCGAGGTCATCAGCCGCTGAACGGATTCCAGATCGGCAAGGCTTGCGTTGGTCTTTACATCAGGCGCGACGGCGGACTTGCGCACGACCGCATCGAAAACGCGACGGTCCAGATCATCCTGAAATCGCGCGCCGACCCGGGCCATGATCCGGCCACGGGTATAATCGAGGATACCCATGATGCCGTACAGAAACGCCACCAGCAACGACAGCGCAACCAAAGTCTCCTGCGAGCCGGAGCCGAGGACACGGTCGTACACCTGCAACATGTAGAGGGGGCCCGTAAGCATCAGCAGATTTGCAAATGCCGAGAAAAGACCGACGGTCCAGTACAAGGACCGGCTGCGCTTGCGCACAAAGCGCAATTCCTCGCGGCCCTGGTTGAAAGCATCCGTGTTCATCTTTTCCTTCCCGCCGACCGGTTCCGGTCCTTAATCTTGCTGTTTTGTGCTATATCAAGATGAGAAACCACCCGCATCGCACACAATCGCGATACCGTACTCAAGCTATAAACTGGTTAACAAGCCATATCTGCAGGCCGCTTGCTTCGACTGGGACTGTGGAGCCGCAGGCCGGTGCTCGGGTCCTGCATCCTATCGGTTCCCGCCATTCGACGTCGGCGGACCGCCGCCCCCACTGCGTCCGCCTCCGAAGATGTCCTGAAGCACCTGATCAATGATGTTAGAGGGCCGCGAGACCAGCGTGTCTGTCGCCGGATTGTTCTGCGTGATCGGGGCGGTCGTATTGACCTCACCCTCAAAGATGACCTGAGCAGGGGCAGGATCGGCCATCGGCAACGCATTGAGCGGCACCCCTTCGTGCACGCGGCTCATCGCCTCACGCCAGATTTCTGCTGGCAGTCCGCCGCCTGTTACCCCTTTGAGCGGTGTGTTGTCGTCGTAGCCCATCCAGACGCCTGCCACGTAATCCGCCGAAAACCCGATGAACCACGCATCCTTCGCGGCCGAGGTGGTGCCGGTCTTACCGGCCAGCTGGCGACCGCCGAACTGTGCTCTGGTGCCGGTGCCCTGCGACACGACCTTTTCCATCATATAGACAAGCTGCCGGGCGGCGCTTTCCTGAATGACTCGCTCTCCGATGCCGCCGCCGGTGCCCATCAACGGCTCGCTGTCGCCGCGCAGCCGCAGGTCGATCAGCCCGTAGGGCGTGACCGACGAGCCGCCGTTGAGGATGCCCGCGAATGCGCCCGTCATTTCGATCAACGTGCTTTCCGACGCGCCAAGCGCCAGCGCCGGACCGGCGGCAAGATCGTTCTTGATCCCGAATTGCGATGCAACAGTGCTGACCGTTTCGCGGCCAACGGATTCGGAAATCTTGACCGCCGGGATATTGAGCGATTGCGCCAGTGCGTTGGTCATCGTCGTCTGCCCGACAAAGCGGTTGGTATAGTTTTTCGGGCACCACTGCCCCGAGCCGGGGATGTTGATGCAGTAGGGACTGTCATCGACAAGATCGTTCGGAGAATATCCCAGATCGAGTGCGGCTGCGTAAACGAACGGCTTGAACGCCGATCCGGTCTGGCGCAGCGCCTGTGTCGCCCGGTTGAACGCGCCCGACACCTTCGTCTTGCGCCCGCCGACCATCGCACGCACGGCACCGTCCGCGCTCATCACCACGATCGCGGCCTGCGCCTTGGATCCGTCGCGCACCTTGTTCTCGAACACCCAGTTCAGCCCTTCGACGGCCGCGCGCTGCATGCGTTGATCCAGTGTTGTGCGAATGATCACATCTTCGGTCGTGTTGCGGGTGAAAAATTCGGGCCCGGTCGACATGACCCAGTCCGCAAAATAGCCCCCCGCGCGCGCTTCCGCCGCCTCGGACAACTCCGCCGGCTTGGCCAGTGCAACGGCTTCTTCCTCCGCCGTGAGATAACCCTGCTCCTTCATCAGCCGCAGGACGGTCGCGGCACGGTTGCGCGACCGCTCCAGATTCGATGTGGGGGACAGCGTGCTGGGCGCGGTCAGCAACCCTGCGATCATCGCCGCTTCCGACGGATCGAGCGTTGCGGCCTGCTTGCCGAAAAACCGCTCCGACGCAGCCTCGGCGCCATATGCGCCGCCACCCATGTAGGCACGGTTGAGATAGATCGACAGAATCTCGTTCTTTGAATACTTCGCCTCCATCGCCAGCGCATACACCGCCTCTTTGGCCTTGCGCTTGAGCGATCCGCGACGGCATTCCGCCTCATATTCCGCCTCGGTCTGGGTGCCACTGGGATCGAACGGCTCGCCCAGACACAAAAGCTTGGCCGTCTGCTGTGTAATGGTGGAACCGCCATGCCCCGAAAGCGGTCCGCGCCCTTCGGACAGGTTGATGCGCACCGCAGAGGCGATGCCCCGCGGGCTGATCCCGAAATGATTGAAGAACCGCTTGTCCTCGGTCGCCACAACCGCGTTCTTGAGGTGTGGCGAGACATTGTCGGCAGTCACCACCCCGCCGAACTGGTCCCCGCGCCAGGCGAACACCTCGCCGTTTCTGTCGAGCATCGTCACAGACCCGCTGGCGCGCCCGTCGAGAAGCTGGGCGACGGGTGGCAGGGTTGTGTAGAAATAGCCGACGATCAGCGCCAGAACCACCGAGACGACAAGTGCGGTGCGCGATGTGACCACCCAGATCAGCCGCAGGATCCAGCGCGCCAGTCCGACGAAAAACCCCATGATGCCGCCACGCTTTTTGGCTGTGCGGGCGCGCGCAGACCGTTTGCGTGTTGCCTTGGCTTTTGGCTTCGCAGCGGCCTTTTTTGCCGTGCGTCTGGACGCTGCGGCCTTGGCCTTGCGACCATAGCGGTTGTCCGCGACCAGCGGGCGCTTGCCTTTGGGTGAATCACTCATGTTTTCGGGCCTGCTCGCCTATTGTTTTGCGCATTCTATCTGTCTTAGCGCGGATTGTTTAGCGCTTCATCTCGATCAAGGCCTCAATTTGATGATTAATTTTTGCTCGCATTTCACCTGATAGCCTAAAAATTAGGCATACGCTCTGCAAACGCAAGCCGCATCACCCGCCTTTTCTTCCCTTTCGCGCTGCCAATCCGGTTTGCTGCATCTGCATTAAGCAGGAAAACCCTGCGCCTTCAGAGGGGACAATTAGGTGAAACTCATCATTGCCACAATCAAACCATTCAAGCTTGAAGAAGTCCGCGAAGCGCTGACCGAAGCTGGCGTGCGCGGTTTGATGGTCACAGAAATCAAGGGATTCGGCGCGCAGTCGGGTCACACCGAGATCTATCGCGGTGCGGAATATGTCGTGAACTTCGTACCGAAAGTGAAGCTAGAGCTGGTCGTTGCCGACAGCGTCGCCGATCAGATGGTCGACGTGATCAGCAAGACAGCCCAGACCGGCAAGATCGGCGACGGCAAGATCTTTGTGCTCGATGTCGAGCAGGCCGTGCGCGTGCGCACCGGTGAAACCGGCGAAGACGCTATTTGACCCCCTTACCGCTTTAGGAAATGACGACATGAAACCACGTATTCTTATTCCATTGGCCGCGACAACCGCGCTGTTGCCGACCCTCGGATCTGCACAGGAGGCCGAGTTTGCAAGCGCATCCGAGACGGCCTTTATCTTTACCACGCTGCTGTTTTTGATCGGTGGCTTTCTGGTGTTCTGGATGGCGGCAGGTTTCGCCATGCTCGAGGCGGGTCTGGTCCGGTCCAAGAACGTCACGACGCAACTGACGAAGAACATCGCGCTGTTTTCACTCGCCGCCATCATGTACTGGCTTGTCGGCTATAACATCATGTACCCCGGCGACGCCTGGATCATCCAGGGTTGGTTCGGCACCTTCGGGACCAAGGACATCAAGACGGCCATCGACGCGGGCGGGTATTCCAACGCGTCCGACTTCTTCTTTCAGCTGATGTTCTGTGCCACCACCGCTTCCATCGTGTCCGGCACGCTGGCCGAGCGGATCAAGCTGTGGCCTTTTCTGTTCTTCACCGTGGTCCTCACCGGCTTCATCTACCCGATCGAAGCAAGCTGGCAGTGGGGTGCGGGCTGGTTGTCCGACGCGGGCTTCAGCGACTTCGCAGGCTCTACACTGGTTCACGCGGCAGGCGGCTTTGCGGCCCTCGCAGGTGCAATCGTACTTGGCCCACGGATCGGCAAGTACAAGGACGGTCGCGTGATGCCGATGGTCGGTTCCAACCTGCCGCTCGCGACACTGGGCACATTCATCCTGTGGCTCGGCTGGTTCGGCTTCAACGGCGGCTCGCAGCTTGCTCTGGGGTCCCTGATTGACGCCGATGCCGTCGCACAGATCTTTGCGAACACCAATATGGCCGCTGCCGCCGGTGCAGTGACCGCGCTGATCCTCACACAGCTGATCTACAAGAAAGTCGACCTGACGATGGTTCTGAACGGCGCGCTCGCCGGTCTGGTCTCCATCACCGCCGGGCCGCTTGATCCGACGCTGTTCGGTGCCCTGTGGATCGGTGCCGTCGGTGGCGCCATCGTGGTCGTCGCGGTGCCTTTCCTCGACAAGCTGAAGATCGACGATGTGGTCGGCGCCATTCCGGTACACCTGGTCGCGGGTTTCTGGGGTACATTGGTGGTACCGGTCTATACCGAAGGCACATCCTTCGTGACACAGATCATCGGCTTTGCCTCCATCGGCATCTTCGTCTTTGTCGCGTCGCTGGTGGTCTGGTTGATCCTCAAGGCGATCGTGGGCATCCGCGTCAGCGAAGAAGCGGAGATCAGCGGTCTCGACGTCTCCGAGCTGGGCATGGAAGCCTACCCCGAGTTCTCCAAGAGCTAAGCAAAGTTTGCAGGCAGGCAAACGACAGCCCCGGGCGGAAACGTCCGGGGCTTTTTCCTGTCCGCGACCAAGGCAAGAAAAAACGCCGTGCCCCTGTCGGAAGCACGGCGTCGATAGAATGTCCGAGGGTTATATTCCGGCGTCGATGATTGCCTTCGCAAGGATCGGCACTGTCGTTGCGTTCAGCCCCGCAATGTTCATCCGGCTGTCACCGACCATATAAATGCCGTGGTCTGCGCGCAGCTTCTCGACCATGTCAGAGGTGGTGCCAAGGCGCGAGAACATACCACGGTGCTGCGCCAGAAAGGCAAAACGGTCCGACCCGGACAGGCGGCGCAGTTCTGCGGCCAACTGCTCGCGCAGGCCGAGCATCGACAGACGCACATCCTCAAGCTCTGCCTGCCAGTCGGCGCGCAAGGCGTCGTCCGTCAGGATCATCGTCACCAGCCGCGCACCGTGGTCGGGTGGAAAGCTGAAATTCTGCCGGTTGAGGAAGGCAAGTGTGTCCTGGTTGAGCCCGCGCGCCGAAGCGTCCGCAGAGACCGCCATCAAAATGCCCGTCCGCTCCCGGTAGATACCGAAGTTCTTCGAACAACTGGCCGCGATCAGGCACTCGGGCACGGCGGCGGCGATCTGACGGGTCGCGGCGGCGTCCTCTTGCAGACCGTCACCAAACCCCTGATAGGCGATGTCGATCATCGGCATCGCGCCGGTGTCAAGCAGCACCTTGATCACCGTATCCCATTCGCCGCTGTTGGGGTTCGCGCCGGTCGGATTATGACAACAGCCGTGCAACAAGACCACGTCGCCCTTCCGCGCGGTCTTGAGGTCCGCGATCATACCGTCAAAGTCGACGCCGCGCGTCTCTTCATCGAAATAGCGGTAGGGCACCGTTTCCATTCCGAGGTATTTCAGGATCGACAGGTGGTTGGGCCATGTCGGATCGGAGACAAAGACACGCGCTTGCGGTGCCGCCATGCGGATCATCTCGAACGCTTGGCGCACCGCCCCGGTGCCGCCGGGCATTGCCGCGGCGGCGACCGTATCGCGCGGCACCGCATCGCCCAACACCAGCGCAATCATCGCATCGCTGAACGCGGGATCGCCCGCAAGCCCGGTATAGGCCTTGGTGTCCTGCGCCTCCCACAGCCGATGCTCGGCAGCCTTGACCGCGCGCATCACCGGCGTCAGGCCCGACGCATCCTTGTAGACGCCCACTCCCAGATCAATCTTGTCCGCGCGCGGATCGTCGCGGAAGGCCTGTATGAGCGCTAGTATCTTGTCGGCGGGTTGTGCTTTGAGCGTCTCGAACATCATGCGTCTCCGGTTTCGACTGGCACGGTGGGGAACATCCCCCATTCGGTCCATGATCCGTCATAGAGCGACCAGTCGTGATGCCCGATCCGCTCAAGCGCCAGCGCAAGAACCGCAGCCGTAACGCCGGAACCGCAGGAGGTAATGATCGGCTGACCCAGATCGACATCGGCCGCCTCGAAAATCTGCCGCATCGCATCGGGCGATTTGAGGGTCTTGTCACCGTTCAACAGCGTGTCAAAAGGCACGTTGCGCGATTTCGGAATATGACCGGACCGGAGCCCTTCGCGTGGCTCGGGTGCCTCGCCGCGAAAACGCGCGGCACTGCGGGCATCAACAATCTGCGGGCTGCCCAGCTTGGACGCATGGGCCACCTGCGTCACGTCGCGTACGAGATGGTTCTTGAATCTCACTGTCATATGGCGGTCACGCGGGATCGGCGGCATGTCTTCGGTTTCGCGATCCTCCGCGAGCCATTTCGGCAAACCGCCGTCCAGCACGGCGACATTTTCTTGCCCCATGAGCTTGAACAGCCACCACACCCGCGCCGCCGAGAACAATCCGGCGCTGTCATAGACTACGACCTGATGCCCATCGCCAACACCCATCGCCCGCATCCGCGACATGAATTTTTCGACGGGCGGCACCATGTGCGGCAAGTCGGACCGCGCATCGGAAATTTCATCTATGTCGAAAAACCGCGCACCGGGGATGTGTGCGGCCTCATACTCCGCTTTGCAGTCGCGGTTTTCGGCCGGCAGATACATCGACGCGTCGAGAATGCGCAGATCGGGGTCCTTGAGATGCTTGGCAAGCCACTGTGTCGAGACAAGTGTTTTCGGATCGTCTGTCATGGCGTCTCCCTTCGCAAATGCGCACGCAACTTGACTACCGTTGACAGGTTGGCCTGACAAGGGTTCTCACCCTGCACAGGCGCGCGAAACGCAATTGGCCTAGCCGTGATCCTTCAGGAGCCGGGATTTCTGACGGGACCAGTCACGCTTTGCCGCTGTCTCGCGCTTGTCGTGCAGCTTTTTACCCTTGGCGATACCGATCTTGATCTTCGCCATGCCACGATGGTTGAAATACATCACCAACGGCACCAAAGTCATCCCCTTGCGCTGTGTCTCGTTCCACAGCTTCGACAACTCTTTTGAACTGACCAGCAGCTTGCGCCGGCGGCGTTCCTCGTGGCCGAATGTCTTGGCCTGCTTGTAGGGCGCGATATAAGAGTTCACGAGCCACAACTCGCCATCCTCGACCGCAGCATAGCTTTCCGCGATGTTCGAGCCGCCCATGCGCAGCGATTTCACCTCGGACCCTTCGAGGATGATGCCGCATTCGATGTCATCCTCGATCGCGTAGTCGAACCGCGCGCGGCGGTTTTCAGCGATCACCTTGTAATTCGGATCGGATTTGGAGGATGATTTTACCTGGGCCATGGACAGCGATGTAGGACGCGCGAGCCGCGCGCGCAAGAGCGGCGCGCTTAGCGCAGACCGTTACGCGCCACATACACGGCAAGATCGCTGATGATCTGGCCGCGTGCACGCGCGATCGACGCCGGTCCGCCATCCAAGTCATAAGGCACGCTCAGCTCGAATTGACCCGCACGTTCCCGGCCCTGATAAACACCGACGAAGTATTGTCCCGCCGCGCGGAATACACCATCGGTACCGGCAACGAGATCGACGAACCGGATATCAAGCGATGCCGCCGCGTCTTCCTCGAACGGCCAGGGTTCGGGCGCGATCCGTGCGTTCGTAAGCTCCGCCAATGCGCGGCTCAGCTCGAGGCCGATGGCGCGCGCGGGCGTATCCCCCCACAGTACGTCAGACGCGATGAGCGTGCCGTCTGGCATCTGCTGTGTAATCTCGTCGGCAGCTGCATAGCCGGGCAGCGATACGTCCCTGACCTCGACAGAGGCAAAGCCGATCCGCACGTTCTGCGTGATTTCCGGCGACTGCACCGCGATGCGGTTGGAGGCACCGCAGGCAGTCAGCACGCCAAGTACCGTGCAAAGGGTAATCGTTTTGATGAATGTCATGTTATCTTCCCAACAGCAAAGAGTTCGGATTGCGTTCGATCGTACGCGCGAGTTTGGTCAGTGCTTCGGCGGCTTCCTGAATGTCGCGTAGCGTCGCTTCGGTCGCGCGGCTCAGTTGGTCGCCCTTGTTATAGCCTTCGATGGTCCGCCCGGCCTGGGTGAACAGCGTGTTCAGACGGTCCACTATCTGAGGCAAGGTATTGGTCGATGCCGCGATCTGATCCGCCGCGTTGCGCGCGGACGCCAGCGTCCGGTTCACGTTCTCTACCGCTCCGCCCTCGCGCAGTTCGGCCAGGGTACGGTTCAATTCGTCCAACGCGCCGCTCAGCGCGGCAGGCAGTTCGGCCGTGTCAGGGCTGCTGACCAAAGCGTTGGCCGATGTCGTCAGACGGGTCAATTCGTCAACCAGCAAGTCAAGCTCAAGCGTCTCGACATTTGCCGCGACCGCTTTGATCTGGTCGACCAGCTCCGGCACACCCTCGACAGAAGATGTCACCGAGTCGGCGGCTTCGGAGGTTGAACTGAGCGCCTCGCGCAAGGTTGCGACGATGCGTTGCTCTTCGAGATCGGCAACCAGACCTTCGATCCGCACCAACGTCGAATTGAGCGCGACCGGCACGTTCTGGATCTCGTCAGAACTTACCAGACCCGAAATATCGCTCAGCAATGCCCGCACGTCGCTCGGCGTTTCGCGCAGGTCCTCGCTCGATACCAGGCTCTCGGCGGAATTCATCAGTTCGATCGCGCTGTTGAGCAGCTCCTCGATGGGCAGGTTGTTGATCCGGGTAAACACACCTTCGACCGTTGCGGCGGCGTCAGAGGTGACGCTTTCGGTGGTGGGCATGACAGGCAGATCGTTGTCTCCCGTTTCAAGCTCAGCGGCGGAGGCATCCTCGACTTCGATCATCTCGACCTTCAGACCACCGGTCAGAAGGCTCGCCGATGCGAGACGCGCCCGCAAACCGTCGGCCACGCGTTCTTGCAAGAATGCAAGCGCCGCATCCGCCGTCACCTCACCGGGGAGGCCGAGGCTTGCCGGTTGAATGGACAGGATCACGTTCAAGCGCACGCGGCTGTCTCCGAACTGGTTATAGTCCACGACGCCCGATAGGCTATTCACGACCCCGATCTTGAATCCGCTCAATTCGACGGGTGCACCGACGGTCAAACCCGAGATGTTTTCGTCGAACAGAACGCTTATTTGCAGTGGATCCACCTCGGAGGCGTTGAACACGCTGTTGCGTGCTGTTTCCTTGCTGGAGAAGATCTCGAACACTTCGCCGTCCTGCACAGTCTCGCCGCCCGATACGAAAGTGTCGAATGTAATGCCGCCGCCGATCAGCGTCGCAATCGACGAGAAATCAATCTCGGCGCCTGACGGCCCGATAGACAAGCTGAAACCGGATGTGTCCCAGAACCGCGTCGATGAATTGATCAGGTTGCGATGTTTTTCATAGATCAGCGCCTCCACGATGGCATAGGATCCGCCGCGTGCGATCTGCGCGCGCCCGACGCGGCCCACTTCGATACCGCGAAACAGAATCGGTGCGTTGTCGGTCAACGTACCGTTGGCGGTGGTGCGAAACGCGATCTGCAAACCGCTCTCGCCGGGTTGGATCAACGGTGCAGCGGTCGCGCCCGAAAACCTTTCTTCCGGCTCCCCGATCGACTCGTCCCACGACCCCTGAATATACACACCGCTCAACACGGTGCTGAGTCCTGTAATCCCCTGTGCCGTCACCTCGGGTTGTACGATCCAAAACACCGAACTGGTGTCGATATAAGGGGCGACGTCCTTGGCGACACGAATATGCACTTCGACATCGGCAAGCCCCTCGCTGAAACCGATTTCTTCGACGCGACCCACCGTGATGTCGCGGTACTTCAACTCGGTCTCGCCCTCTTCGATCCCCGATCCGTCCTCGAAGACTACAGTGATCAGGGGCCCCCGCGCGTTGAATGATTGCCAAGCCACACCAAAGGCGATGACAAGCGCCAGCAGTGGGATGATCCAGATAAAGGATGCGCCCGAAAAGCGCGATGCGCGCGCAGGACGGATCGAAACGTCGGCGGGTGTGTCAGGCATGGTCGGGGGCCTCATCTTCGTTTGGCAGCCCGTTCCATATCATACGCGGATCAAAGGCCTGGGCGGAAAGCATGGTAAAAATAACGGACAAGGCAAAAAAGAACGCGGCCGGGCCTGGGGTGATGGTCGCAAGCCCCCTGAGTTGCACGAGCGCGGACAGGATCGCAACCACGAATATGTCGATCATTGACCAGCGGCCAATGTACTCGACCATCTCGTAGAGCCATAGTTTACGGTGCGCGGCGGCCCCTTCGGTTGCCCGGATGGTGACGGCAAGAAAGGCGATGGCCCAGAACTTGCCCAGCGGGATGACCACGGATGCGAAGATGATGATCGCCGCGATGCCCATAGTGCCGTGATGCGCAAGATCGACGGCGCCGCCAATGATGGTGCTTTCGTCCACCTGAAACAATTGCCGTGTGCGCAACATTGGATAGATGTTCGCCGGGATGTAGCAGATGAATCCGACGATCCACAGCGCCCAGACCCGTTGCAGGCTCTTTGCGTCACGCGATACCAGTTTGGCGCCGCAGCGACCGCACCGGGAATGCGAAATCGGCCACGCACGGTTGCACCGCGTGCATGCGACCAGCCCCGCCTCGCGCGCCGTTATGACTTTTTTGGATGTTCCAGCGAATTCCATACCGACCACTTACACAAATACCCGTCCTGAACGATCACCAGAACAACCAAAACCCCGAACATCCAAAATGCCGGACCAAAATCCACTGTCGCCAGATCCGCGACCTTGACCAGCGCCACGGCACAGCCCAGTGCAAAGATCTCTGCCATGGACCACGGGCGCATCGCCTCCGACAAGCGAAACGCACGTATCGCGTGCCGCGCCGGCGGCCGGTCAAGCACGACCGGTACCAGCACATATATCGTAAGCAGCATTCGCAAAAGCGGCACAAAGATGATGAACCCTGCGGTCAACAGGGACAACACCAGCAGCGGGCCCTCTGTGAACGAGAGCGCCGCGTCAAGGATCGAGACCGCATTGCTGCGGCCCGCCGCCGAGATCGACAGGAACGGAAACACCGACGCCGCGATGATCAGGACGACAACAGCGATCGAGACCGCAATAATTTGCTTGCCCGCCTTGTGGCGTGGCGCGATCAGCACCTTGTGGCAGCGTTGGCACACCGCCCGCTCGCCCTTTTCCGGCTTGCGAAGCCGGTACGCCGCGTCGCACTGCGGGCACACGATCAACTCGTCCAGCGGCATATTTCCGGTGATTGGGGTCGCGGCATCTGACATTGAGAATACTTATAGGGTTCGGAGCAAGGTTGATACTGCAATTGATGCTCGCATGGCGACAGTCAAGCGGAAGTGTTCAGGAACGACTGCTGTCTTTACGTGTTCTAGATGCAAGCACTGCAAACCGAAAGAGGAAACCATGCCAAGTATCACTTCCGCGAAAATCCTGATCATGTCGGCCGACGGGTTCGAACAGTCCGAACTTGAACACCCCCGCGACGCTCTGCGCAAACACGGCGCCACCGTCCATATCGCGACGCCCGATGGCGATGACATCAAGGGGTGGGACGAGAACGACTGGGGCCGTACTGCTCAAAGCGACATGAAGATTACCGATGTGGATGTTGCGGCCTACAACGCGCTCGTATTGCCCGGCGGACAGATCAATCCCGATCTCCTGCGCGTCAACAAGGACGCTGTTGATCTGATCAAACGGTTCGGCGCGTCGGGCAAAACGATTGCGGCAATCTGTCACGCGCCCTGGCTTCTGATCGAGGCGGGCCTGATCGAAGGACGCAAGGCAACGTCGTTCCACTCGATCCAGACGGATGTAAAGAACGCGGGCGCAAAATGGGAAGACAGCGAGGTCGTCGTCGATCAAGGCATCGTGACCAGCCGTTCCCCCGAAGATCTGGAAGCTTTCGTGGCCAAGATCGTCGAAGAAATAGAAGAAGGCGCACACGACCGCGACGTTGCCTGAAAACTACTGAAAAGGCCCGTAAATCGCGGGCCTTTTCCTTGTCTTACGCCACCGCCCCCGGCAGCAGAACCTCCCGCGCACCTTCCTCGAAATCGGTCAGGGAAAATGGCCATACCGTACCGGGCCAGCGCAGTTCCATCTCTTTTTTACGTGGACGGTAAACTGCGGTATAAAGCGTGCCGAACCCGTGCTGAAACGCCGTCGAGTATAGTGGTGGCTTGAGAAAAGCGCCGATGAATTTCTCCTCAGGATCCCGGTGAAGGCGCAGCCTCTGAAGTAGAAATCGCTCTCGTTCCACTGTCGCTGTGAACCGTGCATGGCTGATCCACTCCACGTTTTCCTGATGGTTGGTCGCCACCGCCGCATGTGTCACCACCGCAGGTCGGTCCGGCGCCATCATCACCGTCGAATATTTGCGCTTCCGATCAATTACCGTCACGTTATAGCTCATGTGGGTCGGCACCCGCGCCAGCACTTCACTGGCCTCATCTGCCGTCGAACAGGTCTGCAGCACATATCGCAGGATCAGCGGCACGCCGAACCCCTCGCCGACAACCCGCCTGCCGCCGAACGTCAGCGAAATGGCGAGCCCCTTGTCGTTGACACCATCGACCAGCCCCCAAAGTCCGTCGGACGTTCCCATTACCGTGCGCCCCTGCCACCGTGTGCGCAGTACCAGGCTGTCGAACGCCTTGGAGTCGTAGTCGTAGTTGCGCACCATGACCGGTTCCTTGCCCGCCCAGATCGCCTGAGAGCAGCCGGCCAAATAGGGCGGTGGCGTGAAAAAGCTGAGAAATCGCGCGGCGTGATCGCCACCGCCCGCCAGTTCGCACAACTCGTCATAGAGCGGTACGATCTCAGGCATGTGATCCATCAGGGCGCGGCGCGACTCGGCATAGGTCGGACGGGCGGTTTCGCCCTCCTTGAGCCACCACGCGCGGTAGTCGGACCAGTATTCGCGGAAAAGCCCGGCCCATTTCGGGCCGGGCAAATCCTCTGATATCGCGCGCCAATACATCGCAGGTGCGCCTTTCCAAAAACGGTTTACAGGATCTTGAACGCCGGATCCGCAAGATCGGGACTGGCCGATGCAACGGGCAATGGTTTGCCTTCGACGCTTTGCTTGATCCCGTGGATCCACTTTTTCGCGCGCTCGTTCAACTGGAAACTTTTCGTCATAGAGCGACCGCGCGTCACGAGGATGCCGATATCGGCGCCCTCGTAGCGGTAATCGCCCGGCTGGAGAATGCGCAGAAAGAATGCCTCGTTCTCCGATTCAACCGCACGTCGGTGGTAATCGAAACGGTCGAAAACGACCGAGCCGTCTTCGCGCATCTTGTAGATGCCTGTTTCGGGGCTTTCCGTGCAGATATCTACGCTGTCCTTAGTGTGTTTAATCACCATCTGCGACCAGCTGTCGATGTTGTCCGGCTCCGCCCAGCGGTTGTTGAGCTCGTCCACATCAAGGTTGAACTTCTTGCGCGAAAATTCGAGCAGGTGGAACAGGAACAGCGGCGCGTCGGCGTGGGCGAAGGCGGCGTGGTTCGTCATTGAGGACGCACCAGTGATGCGGGGGTTCAACTCGCCCAGCCAAAGATCGCCGGTTTTCTTGTCGATCAGAAAATCCAGCTCGAAGTAGCCACGATAGCCTTCCTTCCGAAGCTGTTCACCGAATTTGAACGTCAGGTCACGGGCCTGCTGACGCACCTTAGGCGGAAATGCCGTCGACAGGATCTCGTTACCGCACCAGCCCCCGCGATACGGCGTCAGCTCCTTGAAGCCGACAAGCTCGGTCATCAGCGGGCCGACAATCGTGCCTTCCTTGGTCGCGCAGGCCTCGATCGCCGCACCGCGACAATTGATGCGCTTCATGATCTTGATTTCGCCCTCGCCGATGATCTCGGATTCGTGGCGGCGGAAATCGGCCTCGTTCTTTATGAAGAATGTCGTATGACCGCTGTCGCCAAAGGCGGATTGAAGCACCAGGTCATGCCCGATGCCCGCCTTCTCGCAGGTCTCGCGCAGGTTCTCGTAGGATGTAACCTCGGCCAACGTGTTCGGCACCGATGGCACACCTGCCTTATTACCGATGCGCACGGTTTCGATCTTGTTGTCCATCGACTGGCGCAGCTTGGCCTTGGGGAACCACACGTCCGCGCCCAGTTCCTTGGACAGACGCTCCGTCTCTTCGTCGAACATCAAGAACACGAACTTGGGCTTGCCGCCGCGTTTCTTGATGAAGTCGATGACCTCCTTGTGCTGCAACAGGTAGTTGTTGATGTCCTCGATGGACTGGAACTCCGCGTGCGGCTGCTCGGACGGGCAGAATACATTGGGGTGCTTGCCCCCGTAGCAATCAATGTAGCAGATGTATTTGAAATTCTTGACCCACTCATCCAGCCCCAGCAAGTTGAAGTTGGTCGCGGAGATGAAATAGATCGGGTCCTCGTTGCGATGGAAAAACCGACGGATTTCTGAGATATTTCTGAGAACGGTAGCCATGTTGGTGCTCCTTTTCTTTCAATTGTCTTTCAAGCTGTGGCTTTTTTGGAAGGTTTTTTCGCCTTCGGCGCGAGACCTGCCAGCGACTTCTGTGTAAAGACCCGCAAGCCCAGATCGGGCCGGTATCCGTGGATCTCGCTCACGTCGAGCGCGCGCATGAAGCTCAGGATTTCCTGACTGACCACCTGACCGGGCACGAGAATGGGAAAACCGGGCGGGTACGGGATGACAAAGCTTGTAGAAACAATTGTCTCGCCACGGTCCATCGCTGCTTTCAGTGAGCCGTCAAGCTCGAGATAGTCGCAGTTCTTCTCGTCGTAGGCGAGAAAGAACGCCGAGCGGATATCGCCTTCCTTGGCATCGTCGTGATCGACAAAGGCCTCGTGGAAGCGGCTGAAATCGGGCAGTGGCGGGTACGTTTCCAACAACCCCTTCACCCGCCTGTCAAACGACAGCTTTTCCATCCCGGACGCATCGTCAATGAGATCGTCGAGCGATTTCGCAATCTCGACGAGAACCTCGATCAGGTACGCGACGCTGGACCGCGTGGTGCCGATGTTGGTCATGAACAAGACGGTATTGCGCGAGGTCTTGTTGATCTGGATGCCGTATTTATCCATCAACACCTTGTTCTTGAACGTGTCGCCGTCCCAGCCGGTGCCACCGACCAGAAGCGTCACGCGGCTGGCGTCCAGCACGAACTCGTCGCGCTCCCAGCAGTCCCACAGATCGGTCCAGCCCTGTTCGGCATCGTAATAGCTGGTCACGCCGCTTTCGCGGTGCTCCTCAGGGATCATGTCGCCCGCCGTCAATACCTGGAAATACTTCTGCAACAGCGGATGATCCGAGATCGCCCGCCGCATCGACATCGCGGCCTCGATCTGGCGCTGGACGAATTCGAAGCCTTCCAACTCGACCTGACGACGCCCGACATCGAGAGAGGCGATGATCTGATAGTTGGGCGAGGTCGACGTATGCGTCATGTACGCCTCGTGGAACGATTGCTCCACCTCGCCTTTGAAGTCCTGATCGTTGACGTGAATCATCGACCCCTGCCGCAGCGACGTCAGCGTCTTGTGGGTCGATTGCGTGGAATAGACCCGCACGCGCGCCGAAGGCGACGCGATCAGCCGCGTCTTCATCAGCGTTTCGTGATCCGCGTCCTTCAACTCCTCCTGCTGCTTCTCATAGGCTTCGCGGTGCGCGTCAGTCTTGAGCTTCGCACGCAGCACGTTCGCCGCGTTCATGCCGGTCCGCTGGCGGTAGGTCGGATTGAACCGGGCAAAGGCGAACCACGCCTCGTCCCATAGGAAAATCAGGTCCGGCTTGATCGCCAGACATTCCTGCATCACCCGCTCGACGTTGTAGACAAGCCCGTCGAAGGTACAGTTCGTCAGCAACAGCATCCGCACGCGATCCAGCTTGCCCTGCGCCTTCAGCTCCAGCAACCGCTCTTTCATTTCCGACAGCGGCACCGCGCCGTACATCGAATATTTGCTGAGCGGATAGCTGTCGAGATAGCTGACGTGTGCCCCGGCGAGCACCATGCCGTAGTGATGCGACTTGTGACAATCACGGTCCACCAGCACGATATCGCCGGGTTTCAGCAACGCCTGCACGACGATCTTGTTACAGGTGGATGTTCCGTTGGTGGCGAAAAACGTCTGTTTCGACCCGAACGCGCGCGAGGCAAGCTCCTGCGCCTGTTTGATCGGCCCCACAGGTTCCAGAAGGCTATCGAGCCCGCCGGACGTGGCGGAGGTTTCCGCAAGGAAGATATTTGGCCCGTAAAACGCGCCCATGTCCTGAATCCAGTGCGACCGCGTGATCGATTTCCCGCGGCTGATCGGCATCGCGTGGAAAACGCCCGTCGGCTGCTTGGAATATTCCACCAGAGCGGTGAAGAACGGCGTCTTGTTGCGCGCCTGCACACCGCGCAGGATGTTCAGGTGCAGCTCCATGAAATCTTCGGAGTTGTAGAAAACGCGCCGGCAAATCCCAAGATCCAGTCCCGCGATATCCTCGACCGACCGTTCAGTAACCAGATATGCGTCCAGTTCGGGGCGCACACGCGCGATCATCCGGCACAGTTCCGGGCCGTAGTTTTCGGGCAGGATCGCGTCGATCTCATTGCGCCCGCCGGCACGCGCCAGATAGCGGGTCAGGATTTCCTCGACCAGTTCGGAATGCAGCGTCAGACCGGGGCGCACGACGATGGCCTGAATATTGTGGTTGAACAAAACAGCGATCAGCGCGTCCTCGATCGACGGCACCACGACCGCTTCGTAGATGAACGGGTCTTCGGGGCGGCGCATCGACGTGACGTTCGATTTCAGCCACCGTTCCTGATGCTCGTTCACACTGTCGACGATCAGGACTTCGAAATAGGGCTTGGACAACGCGCGCATTTCGGGGCTGTGGTGTGCCTCGTCGTCCTGTTCATCCTGATCGACGCTGTCGCGCTCCAGCGGGATCGAACGGCGCCGGTACGCACCGGTGGTCAATGCCCGCGTGATGCGGGCAACTGCAAAACTGACGTCGTCAATCTTGCCCTGGTCGTAATGACGCCGGATCTGGTTGAACGCGGTGATACCCGGAAAGGCCCAGTAGGCTTCCATGGTGGACAGCGAATCGAACAACTCCTCGACGGTGCTGCGCTGTGACGCGGATTCGGCGGCACTTGGATTGCGGGTCAGCGCGCTCGTGGCTTCCCGTAGCGCGCTCCAGCGGTCGGACCGCAACTGAATTGCCGAAGAATAGTTACTCATGGAATGCATCGGTGGTTCTCCGCGCTTTGCACGGCTGAGCGTTCGACATGAGGTGCGGGGGAAGGATGCCTCCCTCCTCCGCGCAGCAACCGCTCAGCCGCTGGATGAATCGTTATCGTGATTGGTCGTACCTGTTAAAACGCCGGGACGGACGGGCGGGTTGGGGGCTGCCGCCGCTGGCACGGCGGCGGCTTCGGGTTCTGGGGCCGGTGGCGTCGCCGTTCCGGCAGTAGGATTGGGCAAGGGTTCCGGCGCAAACGCGGGCGGTACCTTGTGAGCAAACCCGGGCAGCGAATCCTGACCGGGAAAGGAATCGACCCGTGGCACCCGCATCGCCGGTGCTGTCGTTTCCAGACCAGCCGTCGTGCCTTGGAACGGCACGGCCAGCGGGCCGAGAGTCTTGAGGTAATTGTCCGTGCCACTGCTGCGGTCGTAGACCGAGAAATCCGTGGACCGGTCGCGGAAGCTTTTCAGGACCTGGCCCAGCCCCTTCATGCCCGTCTCGCGCTGGCGGCGAACCATATCGAGATCTACCTCGATCGGGAACATATCCTCCTGCCCCGCCGACTGGTGCAGCACCATCGACGTCGGGTCCACGACGCAGGATTTACCCACACCACCTGCGCCAAGACCGTTCACGTCGATAACGTAGCACTGGAACTGCGCTGCGGTCGCGCGCGCAATCGCCAGTTCGGCGTCACGGTCGGTCGTACCGGTCAAAACAGGGTGCAACAGCACTTCAACACCCTGGCTGGTAAGCTGGCGCGTGGTTTCGGGGAACCACATGTCGTAACAGATCGAAAGGCCGAACCGGCCTACTTGGGGCACGTCGAACACACAAAAATCGGTCCCCGCCGCAATGCCCGATTCGTAGGGGCGGAACGGGAACATCTTGGCGTAACGCCGGATGATCTCGCCCTCCGGGTTGATCACGACGGAGGTATTGTAGATGCGGCCATCGTCGGGGTCCGTGATGAACATCGACCCCGGTATCAGCCAGACACGGTGCTTGCGCGCCGCTTCCTGAAAGCGTTCAAGCGCGTCGTTTTCGGGTGGCAGGGCGTATTGATCCAGCGGCCCGAAAGGCGCCAGCTCGGAAAACAGGACCATCTGCGTCCAGGGGAACCGTGCCATCAGAATGTCGAGGCGGTGAATCATGCCATCGACGTTCGAATGCAAGGCGGCGACGTGCATCTGCACGCCTGCGATTGCGAAAGGTGTCATATCTGTTCACTCCATATCATACGGCAGCGGCCGTTTGACGAAGTGCTTACGCCCTTTGCGTGCAAAGCGAAACGGCCTTCTCCGCAGTTTGACGTAACACTTTCGTAAAGCAGATATGGCATCCCCACGCGCGTGATCTTATGCAACCGCTGTCTCGCGCGGTGCGCGTCCGCTGCGCCTCCGTTGAAGCATTACGATACCCGCGAGCAGCAAAAGTGCCGGAATGAACATCAGGTACTTGCTCGGCTGCGGCTCGGGTTTGAGAACGCGCAGCACCTCCTGATCCCAATCCAGCCCCGCATTCTGCGCCGGTGAATTGAACGACACATCGTCGATGATCATCTTGCCCCCATCGTCGCGGAACATCAGACCAGCGTTCTCCAGCTTCTCCTCGCCCGTCGCGCCTTCGCCGATGGGCAAGAGAGCCACGAATTCAAGCGGATCGCCCAGATCATTGACTCCGGACACCCGCAGGCGCAAAGGCTCTCCCGCCGGGGTGTCGGCCGCCGCCTGCGCGATTTCGGTCGGCTCGGCTTCGGTATAGGGCGGTGATACCATGTCCATCCAGAAACCGGGACGGAACAGGGTGAACGCGATCAGCAGCAAGGCTATCGTCTCATAGAACCGGTTCTTGGCAAGGAACCATCCCTGCGTTGCCGCCGCGAACAGAAGCATCGCGATGGTCGCGACAATGAAGACAAAGATACCCTGTATCCAACTGACGTTGATCAGCAAAAGCTCGGTGTTGAAGATGAACAGGAACGGCAGCGCGGCGGTGCGCAAGCTGTAGAAGAACGCCACAACACCTGTCTTGATCGGATCGCCGCCCGACACGGCCGCCGCCGCGAACGAGGCGAGGCCCACAGGTGGCGTCACATCCGCCATGATCCCGAAGTAAAACACGAACAGGTGCACCGCGATCAGCGGCACGATCAGCCCGTTTTGCTGGCCCAGCGTCACGATCACCGGCGCAAGCAGCGCGGACACGACGATATAGTTTGCCGTGGTCGGCAGCCCCATACCCAGGATCAGCGAAAGAACCGCCGTCAGCGCGAGAATGGCAAGGATGTTGCCGCCCGACAGCACTTCGACCACATCGGCAAGGGCCGCACCAACGCCCGTCTGGCTGACGACGCCCACGATGATACCTGCGGTCGCCGTGGCGATACCGATGCCGATCATGTTGCGTGCCCCGGTCACCAAACCGTCGATCAGGTCAAGCAGGCCGTCTTTCACATCCGTTGCAAACCGGCTCTGCCCACGGAACATTGCCATCAGAGGACGCTGGGTCACAAGGATGAACACCATATAGGAAGTCGCCCAGAACGCGGACAGACCCGGCGACAGGCGGTCCACCATCAGTGCCCAGACCAGCACGACAACCGGCAGGATGAAATGCAGACCGGACCGAACGGTCGGTCCCGGCAGCGGCAGCCGCGTCACCGGCTCGTTCGGGTCATCCAACTCCAGCGGCTCTTCCTTCGAGGCGACATAAAGCAGCCCGATGTACACAGCCGACAGGAAGACGAAGATGATGTAACCCGCCGTTTCCGGGAATGCCGGACGGATCCACCCCATGAGGTAATAGACCGCAAAGCTCAGCCCGCAGATCACCGCAATGGTGAACGCGATAGACATCAGCCATGCCAACCATGGCTTTGCCGGAACCGGGCGCGGCAGGCCTTCCATCCCCGCCTTCATCGCTTCGAGGTGCACGATGTAGACAAGGGCGATGTACGAGATGACAGCAGGCAGGAACGCATGTTTGACCACATCAAAATACGGAATCCCGACATATTCGACCATCAAAAAGGCTGCGGCCCCCATCACCGGCGGCATGATCTGTCCGTTGACCGACGACGCCACTTCGACAGCACCCGCCTTTTCGGACGAGAACCCGACCTTTTTCATCAGCGGGATCGTGAACGTCCCCGTCGTCACCACGTTGGCGATGGAAGAGCCTGAAATCAGACCCGTCATGGCCGAGGACACAACAGCAGCCTTTGCCGGTCCGCCCTTCATGTGGCCCATGAGGCTGAACGCGACCTGAATGAAATAGTTGCCCGCACCCGCACGGTCCAACAGGGAGCCGAACAAAACGAAGAGAAACACAAACGAGGTCGACACGCCCAAAGCGATACCGAACACACCTTCGGTCGTGATCCACTGGTGGTTGACAATCTCAGAGAGCGAATTGCCCTTGTGCGCGATGATGCTCGGCATATTGGGGCCAAGCACGGTGTACATCAGAAAGACCGAAGCCACGATCATCAGCGCAGGCCCAAGCGCGCGGCGTGTCGCTTCGAGCAGGCACAGGATGCCGATCACGGCGACGACATAATCCTGCGTGATCGGAGCGCCGACCCGGTCGGCGATTTCGCGGTAGAAGAAGAAGAGATACAGCGCCGAACCGGCAGCGGCAAATCCGAGAATCCACTCCCACACGGGGATGTAATTCTTGGGCGAGCCGAGCACGACGGTGGCGGCAACGGCGATCGCAGGGATCGGGATCCACCACGTCGCGGTGCCGTCCTTTGCGCTGATCATGAACAGCGCGGCAAGTGCCAGCGGCACGATCACCCCAAGTGCAAGCTGGAATTTCGTCCGTGCCGCAGGAAATGCGAGAATGCCGAGGAAAACAGCAAAACCAAGGTGAATTGATCGCGCGAGTGTGTCGTTGAAAAGTCCGAAGGGCGACGCGATATAAAGCTGGAACAGGGACCACGCGAGGGCCACAAGCATCAGGAACAAACCAACCGGTCCGGCGACTGCACGTCCACCTGTGTCGGAGGAGGCGACAAGCTCGTCAAGCTCCGTCTGGTTCAATCCGCCATGTCCCGCAGCAGCTGCTTCGACGGCGGCTGCTTGTTGTTGGTCTTTATCTGTCATCGCAATCATCCCCGTTGCGTGCCGCACTTTGCGCGCGTGCATTTTTGTGGCCAAGCATCGCTGGCCATCACGATGGCGGCACGCAAAGCGCCGCCATCAGTATCTGAAACGCGTGGCTTATTCGATCCAGCCGCGCTCTTTGTAGTACTTTGCAGCACCGTCATGCAGCGGCGCGGACAGGCCGGCGCTGATCATGTCTTCTTCCTTAAGGTTCTCGAATGCAGGGTGCAGGCGCTTGAACCGGTCAAAGTTGTCGAACACCGCCTTCACGGTCTCATAGACAACATCTTCCGGCACATCTGCAGATGTCACGAACGTCGCTTTCACACCAAAGGTGTTCACGTCGCTGTCTGTCCCTTTGTACATGCCGCCGGGAACGGTCGCTGCCGCATAGAACGGGTTCTCGTCGATCAGACCCTGAATTTCAGGTCCCTCGACCGAAACCAGTTCCGCGTCGATCGTCGATACCGCTTCCTGGATGGACCCGTTCGGGTGCCCGACGGTATAGATGATCGCATCGACTTTGTTGTCGCCCAACGCCGCCGCCTGCTCCGCCGGCTTCAGCTCGGATGCCAGCGCGAAATCGTCCAGCGTCCAGCCCTTTGCGTTCATCACGACTTCCATCGTTGCACGCTGGCCGGAGCCGGGGTTGCCGATGTTGACGCGCTTGCCCTTGAGATCGTCGAACGTCTTGATACCGCTGTCCTTGCGCGCAATCACGTTGAACGGCTCGCCGTGCACGGAGAACACCGCGCGCAGGTTGTCGAACTTGTCACCCTCGAACGTAGAGCTGCCGTTATACGCATGATATTGCCAATCGGACTGGGCCACGCCCATGTCCATGTCACCGGCCTTGATCGCGTTGATGTTCGCGATGGAACCGCCCGTGGATGGCGCGGTACACTTCAGCCCGTGTTCTTCCGAACCGCGGTTGACGAGACGGCAGATGGATTGACCGACCACAAAGTAAACGCCGGTCTGGCCACCGGTGCCGATGGTGATGAATTTTTCCTGCGCAACAGCTGCCGTACCGGCAATCATCGCACCGGCAAAAGCCAATGTCTTGAACATTTTCATATGGGTACTCTCCCTTTATTACTTACAGGATCAGCGTTGATCGCTGCCTCCTCTGGCTCGGGAAGCGGCGAAAGAGAGGGTGCCGCGATAATTCCGGGCACCGTCCTGTCTGCACTGCTTCCGGTTTCGAAATCAATTAAGTTCCGAAATGTAAAACCAGCCTATGCAGCTTTAAGGTGTTGAGCAAGCAATCTCTACACATCAGCGATTGATCCCGACAAACAATTGAAATTGCGTATTTATTAAGCGGCAGCAGCAACTCGGTCACATGCTTTGCGAGCCGTTTTCCGGGGTTTCCCTCTGTCTCGCCGTCGCCAGCAAGCAACTTGCCAAAAGGGCCGTTAACTTGCTCTATACCGGAGCACTTTAGAAAGCACCCCAGAACCGGAGCCGCCCATGCCAGATCCCTCGAATTTCACGCGCTACAGCACGTTCGCCGGGGTGGTCGTTCTCGCCGTGCTCAGCTTTTTCGCGATGCTGATCTGGTCTTGGTGGTTCGCGCTGTCGTTTGTGTTTTTCGGCGCGCTGTCTGCACTGGGATGGCACGATGTGCGCCAACCGCAACACTCCATCCTGCGCAACTATCCCGTGCTGGGACACATGCGTTTCCTGTTCGAGGGGGTAAGGCCGGAAATCCGGCAATACCTGATCGAGAGCGATCAGGACGAGGAACCGTTCAGCCGCGATGCCCGCAGCCTTGTTTATCAACGTGCCAAGGGGCAGGAAGATGCACGACCCTTCGGCACCCGGATGCGAGTCTATGACGGCGGATACAGCTGGGTAACCCATTCGGTACAACCGGTGCAGATCGGGGACACCGATTTCCGCATCACCATCGGCGGTAGGGATTGCAAGAAACCCTACAACGCGTCGATCTACAACATCTCCGCGATGAGCTTTGGCTCCCTGTCGGCCAATGCGATTTCGGCGCTGAACAGGGGCGCCGCCAAGGGCCAATTCGCCCACGACACGGGCGAGGGCGGCATCAGCCGCTATCACCGCGACGGCGGCGGCGACCTGATTTACGAGATTGGATCAGGCTATTTCGGCTGCCGCACCAAGGACGGTCGGTTCAATCCCGATACCTTCGCAGAACAGGCGGGTCGCGATCAGGTCAAGATGATCGAGTTGAAGCTGTCGCAGGGTGCCAAACCGGGTCACGGCGGGATGCTGCCCGCGGCCAAGATTACCGAGGAAATCGCCGAAGCCCGCGATGTATCGATGGGGATAGACTGTATTTCCCCCGCCACGCACTCCGCCTTTTCGACACCAATCGAGATGATGCAGTTTCTGGGTCGCCTGCGCGAATTGTCCGGCGGCAAACCTGTAGGCTTCAAGCTGTGCATCGGGCACCAGCGTGAATTCATGTGCATGGTCAAAGCGATGTTGGAGACCAATGTCATCCCTGATTTCATTGTTGTCGATGGGACCGAAGGCGGCACCGGCGCGGCGCCGCTCGAATTTGCCAATCACGTTGGCATGCCGATGGTCGAGGGGCTGACGTTTGTCCATAACACGCTGCGCGGGGCGGGAATCCGCGACCAGATCAAGCTTGGGGCGGCGGGCAAGATCGTTTCAGCCTTCGACATCGCCCGTGCGCTGGCGCTTGGCGCGGACTGGTGCAATTCCGCGCGCGGTTTCATGTTTGCCATCGGCTGTATCCAAGCGCAGGCGTGCCACACCAATCACTGCCCCGTGGGCGTCGCCACGCAGGATCCGTTGCGCGCCCGCGCGCTCGATCCGGTCCACAAGTCTGAACGCGTGGCGCGGTTCCACCGGAACACGCTCGACGCGCTGGGTGAGATGACGGGCGCGGCGGGGCTTACAAATCCCTGCGATTTCCTGCCCCATCACCTGATGCAGCGGCAATCGGACCGCTCGATGGTACAGGGCCATCGGGTATACCCCTATCTGCCAATCGGCTTTCTGGTCGATCCCGATGGCGCCGATCATCTGGGATACAAGGAACGTTGGTCGCGGGCGAGCGCACAGACATTCACCCCCCCGGAGAACGATGTCCTATCCCGCACATCCTAGCAACGTCATCGCGCGGTCGATAGCCGGATCCGCCCCCCGAGGCGCAGTGCGCCGCACCCGTCCGTCGACGGCGCAGACACTTACGAACGCGCCGGGTGCGGGCATATCGGCCTCACGCGCGAAAGCGCCGTGAATCGCTGTGCCATGGATCATATAGGTCTGCGACGCGACTGGAGCGGAGGCATGCCCCTGCCACAGCTCCACATCCATCTGACCCGCGAAAACACCCTTGGTCATCAAGCGCATCCGCAGGCCATCTGCCGATGCGTCACCATTCAGTATCCAGACACCCCCGCCGAACGCATCCACCGGCGTCGGCGCATTCTGCACCACGCTGCCGCCGATGCGGACGCGCGCACCTGCCGGTTCCACTACCCCGGTCAGCTGCGCGAGACCGGTACCTTCCACCTTGCGCAAACGCCGCGCAATAACGGGCGCCCCGCTCCAGAACCCGCTGACGACGATCCAGTCACCGGACGCCACGGCGCTCCCCTGCGGCAGGTAAACCTCGCTGCCCAGAATGGTGGCCCTTTCCCCCTCGACATTCTGAACCGGACCGGCGATTGCAAAAATTTCGAGCATCCGACGCGCCAGCAAACCGGCACCATCGAAGTTCGCCGTAATGGCAAGCGTGTCACCGATCAGGATTTGCCTGCCCGGGCCTAACGCACTCAGCACCGGCACCCCGGCGGGCACAACGATCCGTTGCCCCGCCACCACAAGCGGCTCGACGCTCTCGACTGTTCCGAAAATTCCGATGTCGAGCGTGCCCTGCGCAGCCACCGGCGCGGCCACGCAAATCGCCAAGACGGCTCCCGTCAGCCAAGACGTCATCATTGTCCTCCGCCGCGCCTACACTTTGCGCCAATCCATCCGGCAAAAGGAAACGGCGCGCAAGGATCTGCATCCCGCGCGCCGCTCTTTCATCGGTATCGACGACAGAATGGTTACAGAACCCCGTCCGCCACAGCCGCTTTCAGCGAGTCTTCGAAGATCGCCAGACCTTCGTCGATGATCTCGTCCGAGGCGGTCAGGGGCACCATCACGCGTACCGCGTTGCCGTGCATGCCACAGCTGAGAAGCAGCAGCCCGCGCTCGAGCGCATGAGCGATCAGACGCTTGGTCAGTGCAGCATCCGCATCTGCCGTATCGAAGTCAGTCACGAACTCGACCGCGACCATCGCACCCAGGCCGCGCACGTCCCACATCCGGTAGGGTGCGGCCCGCGCACCGATCTCGGCGAACCGCGCCTTCAGCTTGTCACCCAGCGCGATGGACCGGGCAAGCAGGTCCTCCTGCTCGATCGCGTCGATCGCGGCCAGAGCTGCGGCGCAGGCAACGGGATTGCCGCCATAGGTGCCGCCTAAACCGCCGGGATCCATCGCGTCCATGATGTCCGAACGACCGATCACCCCCGCCAGCGGATAGCCACCGGCCATCGATTTCGCCACGGTGATCAGGTCCGGCACCACGCCGGAATGTTCGATTGCGAACCATTTGCCGGTGCGGCCGAAACCGGCCTGCACTTCGTCGGCGATCAGCAGGATGCCATGCTGGTCACAGATCTCGCGCAGCGCCTGCATCATGTCGAACGGAACCGGCGTATAACCGCCTTCGCCGAGCACAGGTTCGATGATGATCGCGGCGACGCGATCGGGCTGTGCATCCGTCAAGAACAGGTTCTTCAGCCCGGTCAGCGCGTCCTGCACGGTGATCCCGTCACGGACGTTCGGGAACGGGGCGCGGAAGACATCCGCAGGAAACGGGCCAACGTTCTTTTTGTAAGGCGACACCTTGCCGGTCATGCCCAGCGTCAAAAGCGTCCGGCCGTGATAGCCACCGGTGAAAGCGATGACACCCGGGCGGCCCGTCGCGGCGCGCGCGATCTTAACCGCGTTCTCGACAGCTTCGGCGCCCGTTGTCACCAACAGCGTCTTTTTATCGGCGTCACCGGGCGCCAGCGCATTCAGACGCTCGGCAAGTTCGATGTACGGTGCGTAAGGCAACACCTGAAAGGACGTGTGCGTATAGTGGTCTTCCTGCGATTTCGCAGCGGCGATCACGGACGGATGACGGTGGCCGGTGTTCAAGACGCCGATACCGCCGACGAAATCGATGTACCGGTTGCCTTCGACATCCCAGACTTCGGCATTCTCGGCATACTTCGCATAGACCCCAGGCGCTGCGGAAGCGACACCGCGCGGGACGGCGGCATCACGGCGCGCGGCAAGATCGGAATTTGTATGGGTCACTGGTACCACATCCTCGACGATAGAGATCTGGGTCTTGTTCTTTGCGCCTTTGCGGGGCGTACGTTTCGCAGTACTAGCCATGAGCGTATCCTTTGAATAAAGAAACCGACGCGGACGCCCGCGTTTAAAATAGCCTTTATGGTGTTTAATTTAATTGTCAATTGAGATTCTCCGGCGTGCTTGAATTTCCGCTCAAAGAGTGATGATGTCGCGCGAAAGAACGCACTGCTGTCATGCCCGGCACGGGTATGACGCGGCCATGCAAGGACCATCCCATTGGACATAGGACAGCGCCTCAGAGAGATCCGCATCGAGCGCGGGTTGTCGCAACGTGAACTGGCCAACCGCGCCGGTTTGACGAACGGAACGATCTCCTTGATCGAAACCGACAAAACCAGCCCCTCGGTCGCATCACTTAAAAGCCTGCTCGACGCGATTCCCATCTCGATGGCGGAATTCTTTGCCCGGATCGAGGACAGCGATACACCCAAAGTCTTCTACAAAGCCGCCGAGTTTACCGAAGTGTCGCCCGAAGGTCCCGGCCAGGTTTCATTGCGGCAGTTGGGCAACGCCCGAGAGCATACGTTGCAGGTGTTCCACGAGGTTTATCCACCCGGTGCGGACACCGGTGCGGAACTATTGGCCCACGACGGTGAAGAAGCGGGAATCATCACTCTGGGCGAAATCGAAATCACGGTGGGCGATGCGATTGCCGTTCTCGGTCCGGGGGATGGCTATCTTTTCGACAGCCGTCAACCGCACAGGTTTCGCAACATCGGCAAGGATACCTGTGAAATCGTCAGCGCCCTTACCCCGCCCGTGTTCTGATGGGTCGATCAGGCTGAGAAACGGACCGGAATTGCAAACACCCCCCGCAAAGGCGGAGGGTGTTCAAAGGTAACGGGTGGCTACTCCCGGTTCGTGTGTCGCCCGCGATGTTGCGCGGTGTCATTGTGGCGCTCCATCAGGGATTTGGCGTCCCTGCGGTCGTTGGAGTCTGTATTTCTGCGCGTAGACGTCATCAGAGCCACAAGCGCGACCACCATCGTCAGAACCATGAGGCCACCAAAAAACGGATCGCTCGTCATTAGGGGCTCCTTTCTGCGTCGTTCAGTATGTCAACCGCTGTGCACCCGCAGCGTTCCCGTGCAGGTGCGGAAACTTTGAACGGACACGACTTTGAACCGCTATGGCCAAGGTGCCATTTTTCGAATTGTTTCAGAAACAGGGAGTTAGCGGGGATTACCTTTCAGAAGCTGCGACAAAATGCGCACATTTTCTAATAATCATACACCGCTTTGTCCGTGCGAGGCACGGGAAACGTCAGTTCGATTGCGTAGGTATCGCTTTCCTCGACGATTTTGAGGTCGCCGTTCAATTGGCGCGCGAACGCCTGTATCAACCTGGACCCAAGACCGGTGCCTTCGTCCGCAGGTACCCCGCCGCTGGTGTTCACGATCCGCAGGCAAGCCATATCGTCCTGTACGTATTTCAAGGAAATATCGATGCTGCCTTTTTGGTTCTTCTTTTGCGGGGTGTATTTCAATGCGTTCGTCACTGCTTCGGAGACAAGCAATGTCAGAGGGGCGGCATCATCCGGGCTTACCAGAATTTCATCATAATGCTCTTTCACGTCGACCAGATCGGGTGAGGCCAGACCGACAGACAGATTCCGTGCAACGATTTCCTTAAGCAGATCACGCGCATTCACGCGCGTCATCTCGTCTCCATGATACAGGCTTTTGTGCACGGTCGCGAGGCCGAGGATCCTGTCCTGCAAACGTTGCAGGACCAATCGGTTCGCCCGGGTCGGGGCCTGACGGATCTGCATGTTCATGATCGAGGAGATCAATTGGAGATTGTTTTTGACCCTGTGATGCACTTCCTTGAGCAGAATATTCTTTTCACGCAGACTATCCTCCAGCCGCGCCTCGTCCTGAAGAATGGAATCCGCCATACCGATGAACGACCGCTCCATCTCGACGATCTCGTAGGGCACGCGCCCGCCCAGTGAATTGCGCGGCAGGGTCCGGTTCAACGCGAATTGGCGCATTTGGCGCCCCAGCTTGCGGATGTGCGTGATCGCGAGCCTGTTCAGCGCCCAAAATGCCACGACGAGGCTTGCCGCCCACATCATGAACGGCAGGAGTGAGGACATCCACCCCGATGAGTTGGTTTGCAGGATGGGCGTATTGGAGGGCCAGATGCTCATTGCGAAAACCGATCCCGGCACCAGCGGGATCACGGCGTAGGCACGCCGCTTTCCGCTGACGCTTTCGGCTTCGAAAACCTGACGTGTGTTCTGTGTCAACTGTTGAAGCGTGTATTCTTTGGGCAATTCCAGACGCGTGGTCTCTTTGGCTCGCTCTGAAATTAGGATTTCGCCCTTGTGGTTGAAGGTCACGAGAGAGTTGGGCTTGTGCGCGGGTTTTGCCGGTTCCGGATCGATCAGATCGGATTGTGCCATGGAGACGCTGACAATACCGACCATCTGATCGTTGTCGAACACCGGAACAGTAGCGATCACGATCTCCTGTTCAGAAATCGGTCCTTCGGCGGCCGCCGTCACGGTGCGCTTCTGTGTCTCGAATGCGTCCTGAACGGCTGCAAAGCGCGTCAGATCCGCCGCACGGGGGGCAGACGAGCAATTCATCCTCCGGTCCATATCGACAAAGCCCACGTTGCGATACCGATCCGCCCGGGCGGCATAGCTGCGCAGAAAGTCGGAGCAGCGTTGTGGATCGTCCCTGACGAGAACAACGATCGACGCCAGCGCATCCGCCGCACCCAAAGCCTCCTGAATGGAGGTGCGCTCGGTCGCCGTCGCCTGCTCGGTCACGGCAATAAGAGACAGTTCTGCCGATTCGCGGCTCTGGCGCGCGATTTCACGCGTCTGCGAAACGGCGATCAGCCCCAGCGGCAACAGCGCCAACGACAGAAAAAGGAGGACCCGGAACGCGAGTCCTCCAAGAATGTTTGTGCTTAAAAAGCCCGAGGTCATCGTTAAAAGTTTGAAACGCGCGACGCTGACAGCACAGACATGGTCGCATCGTCAGTCATCTCCATCGCTTCATCTTCTTTCAGCCCCATCAATTCGGCAAGCTGCGCCCGAGCCCGATTTGTCCGGCTCTTTATCGTACCGACCGCTACCCCACACATTTCCGCTGCTTCTTCATACGAAAACCCCGACGCACCAATCAGCAGCAGCGCCTCGCGTTGCTCCACCTTGAGCTTGGCCAGGGCTTCGCGAAAATCCATCATCTGCAAATGGCCGTCATGGGCGGGCTTTTCGGCAAGCCCTTCGGTGAACACACCGTCTACATCGGACACCTCGCGGTTGGATTTGCGACGCGATGAATAATAGGTGTTACGCAGAATCGTGAAAAGCCACGCACGCATGTTCGTGCCGGGCTGGAACTTCTCGATGTTCGTCCACGCCTTCACCACGGTGTCCTGCACCATGTCATCCGCGAGCGAACCATTCCGGGTCAATGAGATAGCGAAAGCGCGCATGGCGGGCAAATGCTCCACCAATTCGTCGCGCGGGTCGGCATTGCTCATCGCTTGGCTTCCTGATCCGCATCCTGACGTTTGAGTTGTTCAAGCAGGTCCTTGAACCGGTCCGGAATACCTTCTTCCATCGCCTCATGATAAACCCGCTTGAGATTTTCGTCGATTACGCCCTCGCGCGCTTTATCTTGTCTCTGACCTGTCATAAATCCTCTGATTACGCCGCTTTGTTAGAAATATGTTACCAACTTCGGAACCGAACGCACAGATACATCGTTTGGTTCCCAGAAATATACAAGGAACTTCAGAATGAGTGACAATACGACGACATCGGGGATCAGCGATCAGCTGAGTACATTCATTCCGTACCTGCGTCGCTACGCGCGTGCCCTCACCGGCAGCCAGACCAGCGGTGACAATTTCGCCGCAGCAACGCTCGAGGCGATCCTGACAGATCGCTCGGTACTGGATGGCACCGATGTCAAGACAGGGACATTCCGCACCCTCTATGGCATCTGGTCCAGCGCAGGCGCGCCGGTCGAAGATGGCGAATCCGGTGCGCGCGCCCGGGCGCAGATCCATCTTGCCAAGCTGACCAACAACAGCCGCGAAGCACTCCTGCTGTACACCATCGAAGGCTTTTCCTACGCCGATATCGCTACGATCATCGGCATCGACGAATCCGAGGCGGAAGAGCTTGTCGCGATTGCCCGCCGCGAGATGGCAGACAGCGTGACCGGATCGGTGATGATCATCGAGGATGAGGCAATCATTGCGATGGACATCGAAAGCATCGTTGCAGAAATGGGCCACCGCGTCACGGGGATCGCCCGCACACGCGACGAGGCGGTCAAGCTGGGCAAAGCCGACGTGCCCGACCTCATTCTGGCCGACATCCAGCTTGCCGACAATTCGTCCGGCATCGACGCGGTTAACGATCTGCTGACGGAACTCGGGCAGCGTCCGGTCATCTTCATCACGGCGTTCCCGGAGCGGCTGTTGACCGGGGACAAACCCGAGCCTGCCTTCCTCATCTCGAAGCCCTACACCGAGGATCAGGTTATTTCCGCGGTAAGCCAGGCGATGTTCTTCTCCTCGACAGAGACATTGCACGCCTGACGCCTTAAAATCTGTGCTGACAGACCCGGCCACACCGGCCGGGTTTTTTCGTTTGCGCGCCCCAAACAAATTTGCGACGTTCGGAACGATGACGATCACGGCACGTTTAGCCCACAACAGAATACACGAACAGGAGTTCTCAAATGGCTAAAGCAGGCACTTCCTCCCTTTCCGACAAAAAAGACGTCACGGTCGAGGATCTTTCAGTGCAGATCGAAATCCTGAAGGACGATCTGGCATCTCTTACAAACTCGATTTCCGAGTATGGATCAGCGAAGACTCACCAGGCAACTGATGCCGCCCGCGCTAAAGCGACCGAGCTCAGAACAGCCGGTCGCGACCGTGCCGCCGCAAGCTATGAGCAAGCCGAAGATTTCGTTCGGACACAGCCCGCTACTGCGTTGGGCATCGCTGCCGGTCTCGGCTTCTTGATGGGCATATTCTCGACCTCGCGCCGCTGATATGCTGACACAGCTCGTTCTACGTGCCGAGGCGAAGGCCGCCCGCACTGCCCGCTCTGCGGCCATCGGGTTCGGGGCGGGCGTGTGTTTATGCATCGGATTGTTCTTCTGGACAGTCGCCGCGTGGATATTCCTGCTCTCCGTCACCTCGGCGGGAGCGGCCGCAGTCGTACTGGCATGCGCCTACACAGGCGCCGGATTGATCGGCCTTGGCGTTCTTTCCCTGCGCAGACGCAGAGTGCCGCCGGCTGCTGTGGCACCACCAGCCCCGCCTCCTGCCGTCGGACTAGACGGGTTGGTGGATTCGTTCATGAAGGGCGTTCAAGCAGGCTCTCGAGTGCGCGGGTCACGGCGTCGAGCAGGTGCTCGCTTTTAAACGGCAGCGGAACCAGGGTCAGCGGCACGGGATGACAGCCAACCGCGCCCATCCCTTCCGAAATCAGGACAGCGGCGGTGTTTTTCGTGTGCTCGGCGTTCTTGACCGCGATTGAAACGATGTCTTTCAGATTTGCGGACGTCACGATGATCTTGTGACCGCTGATCGCGGCCAGTTTTTCCGGCAGGTTCTCCAATACGTCAACAACGATAAGAGGCCAATTACAAAAACCACGAGCAAGCAGGTCCACAATGTCCATATGGACAAGCGGGTCTTCCTCATAAACTACGAATGTCGCAGGTGCTTTGTTTTCTGTCATTCCAGTTTGCTACGGTAAGGACAGACAACTCTCTATAAATTATGACATAACGGAGTGACACTTTTTCCGATGACCACGCAATGCAAATACTGCCCCCTGAACCGCAAGGATGCGTTTGTAAGGCTCTCGCCCGATGAAGTGGAATTCATGCAAAAGTTCAAGGTCGGCGAACTGGCTGTCGAACCCGGCACGCCAATCCTCATGCAGGGATCCAATGCGCCGCAACTCTTTACCGCCCTTTCCGGTATGGGAATCAGGGAGCGGCACCTGAAAGACGGCAGCAAGCAGGTCATTAACTTTGTGTTCCCCGGCGACTTCATCGGCCTTCAGGCTGGTTTGCTGGGTGAAATGGGTCACGCTGTCGAAGCCCGTACACAGATGCGGTTGTGCGTCTTCAACCGCTCCGAGTTCTGGAACTTCTTCAAATCGCATCCCGAACGCGCCTATGACATTACATGGCTCGCCGCGATGGAAGAAAATTTCCTCGGCGAAAGCCTCGCAACGCTCGGTCAACGCAGCGCGATACAGGCAGTATCATGGACTATGATCAAGATTTTCCAGCGGGGCGACTCGTTGGGGATGGTCCATAACAACACCATCGAACTCCCCTATACCCAGCGTGATGTCGCAGACGCGCTTGGCCTGTCGCTGGTGCACACCAACAAGACGTTGGGAAAGCTCAAGGACCGGCAACTGGCGTCATGGTCCGACCGCGTTCTGCAGATAAACAATCTCGAAACACTGGCCGAAATCGCGCTGACGGAAATTCGCCCACCGGTTAAACGCCCGCTGATCTAAGGTTATGGCAGCGATGTCGCCGGTGTTTCGTCCACGATCTCTTCCGGCGCCGGCACCAGATCATCCTCGAAAGGCGACGTTCCTTCGGCAACTTCGAGACCGTAGACGTATTTTTCTATCTGTGCGTTCACGACCGCACCCAGCAAGACCAGAAAACTGCTCAACCACATCCAGACCAACATGGCGATAACAGCGCCGATCGACCCGTAGACCTGATTGTAATTACCGAAATTCGCGACGTAATACGAAAATACGACCGAAAGAGCCGCCCAGCTGATCACGGCGACGACAGCGCCGGGCCGTATCGCCCGCCCGCTCGGCATCACGCGATTCGGCCCGTAACGGTACAGAACACTTACGCCAGCCAACAGGACGACGACGGCCACGATCCAGCGCAACCCCTCGATCAATATCGTCCCAAACCAGCCCAACGGAAAGAATGAAAGCACCACCGGTGTCACCACTAGCGTCAGGATCGACACGATCCCGACACCAACCAGACCAGCTGTCAGCAACAGCGCCCGGATATAATGCGACATGGTGGTCCGGTTCTTTTCACCGTGTACCGCATTCAGCCCCGTCATCATCGCCGCGACACCCGCACGTGCCGACCACAGCGCCGCAAACAAGGAAATCAAGCTGGCCCAACCCAAAGTATCGGGACTCGTCGTGACGAGGCTCACGATCTGCGCGTTGAATATTCGGTAGACATCGTCTGGAAACAAGCCCCGCAATTCCTCAAGCTGTGCAATCACCACCACCGGGTCGGAGACAAGGCTCAACAATGCGATGATCGCCGCCATTGCTGGAAACAACGCCAGCATGGCAAAGAAACCCACGCCTGCCGAAACAAGCGCCAGATTTGTTTCCCCGATCTGTACGAACCCGTCCCGAAAGGCCCACCATGTTCGCTTTACAGCACTCGCCTGTAAAACTTCCTCTCGCGTCATGCTCATACGTCCTCCAGACGGCGCTACACCTTCTCCTCCGCTCCTTCGACGTCATCGCGCACCTGACCCCAGGCCACCAGAGTAAATATGATGGTCCCGCCGATAATGTTACCCGCCAGCACCGGCAGGAAAAACCGGAAAATCGCATCGGACAGCCCCAGCGACCCTTCCAGCAGCAAAACGGCCATCTCGACCGAGCCTGCAACGATATGGGTGAAATCCCCGGCAGCGATCACCCAAGTGAACGTCAGGATCAAGAAAAACGCAGCCTCCGCCGCCTGTGGCAGCATCCACACGATCAGCGCCACGATCACCCCGGCGGGAATGGCCCGCCAGAAACCCTGCGCTGCGGGCATTCCCGTCGCGTGCTCCGACAGCGACAGTACCGCCAGGAATGTCTCGGGGGTGATTGCGGGCGTGAACACGAACAGTGCCGCGGCCGCAAAAGCGCCAATCACATTGGCACCCAGCACAATCGCCCAAAGCCGCAACATGCACCACACGGAATCAAACGTGCGTTTGCGCATGATCGGCAGTACCGTCGTAATCGTATTCTCGGTAAAAAGCTGCATCCGGCCCATGATCACGGCCAGAAAACCCAGCGAGTACCCCAGATTTTCAAGCAGAAACCGACTAGTTGAATCGGGCAGATACGCCCGAAATGTCGCCTCCCCCAGAACCGACAGGCTGATCAGGATGCCCGCCGCGATACCCGACCAGAAGAGCGACCGCTTCGTCCGGTTCAGTTCTTCCTCACCCTCGCGCCGGATCACTTCGTAGATCATCCGGGGCGACAGCGATGCAGCCTCTTCGACGGATTGTTCCTCCGCCATTTGTTGTTGCTGTCGCTGAGGAGATATAAGCGGGCTCATTCGGGTCGTCTCTCAAATATGGCCTGCAATGACTGTCCCGATCGACAAGGCGAACCCAGGTACAAGACCCATCTGAGGCGTTTTCGGTGTTGCGCATCGGTGCATTTGCGCAATGATGTAGACAGCTTTACGGCACAGTCCACTCCTTCTAACACCTCGGCGACCGATTGGTTCATATGCTAGGTTCAGATACAAGGCGATGAAGATGGCGACCTCCCTTTCCGACGCAATTGCGGCAAAACGTGACGATCTTATTGCGCTGACCCAGGATCTCATCCGCATTCCGACACTCAATCCTCCCGGTCAGGATTATCGCCTGATCTGCGAATACCTCGAAAAGCGCCTGAAATCGCATGGCTTCGACATAGAGCTTATCCGCGCCCGAGGCACCCCGGGCGACAGCCAAAAATACCCCCGCTGGAACATCATTGCCCGCCGCGAGGGTACCCGTGCAGGCGACTGCGTACATTTCAACAGCCATACGGATGTCGTTGAAGTCGGACGCGGCTGGACGACCGATCCTTTCGGCGCTGCACTGATCGATGGTAAAATCTACGGTCGCGGTGCCTGCGACATGAAAGGTGGCCTCGCCGCTTCAATCATCGCCGCAGAAGCCTTTCTCGAAACATACGACGACTTCGCGGGCGCCATCGAAATCTCCGGCACCGCCGACGAAGAATCCGGCGGCTACGGCGGCGTCGCCTATCTCGCCGAACAAGGATACTTCGATCCCGCGCGGGTGCAGCACGTCATTATCCCCGAACCGCTGAACAAGGACCGGATCTGTCTCGGACACCGCGGCGGATGGTGGGCCGAGATTGAAACCAAGGGAGAGATCGCACACGGCTCGATGCCCTTTCTCGGCGATTGCGCAGTGCGCCACATGGGGGCGGTGCTCCACTCGTTCGAGCAAAATCTCTTCCCCGCCATGGCCGCCCGAACGACAGATATGCCCGTCGTCCCCGAAGGCGCCCGCAGCTCGACGATGAACATCAACTCCATCCACGGCGGGCAAAAGGAAAACGATCCGGACTTCGACGGCCTGCCCGCCCATTGCGTCCCCGACAGCTGCCGCATCACCATCGACCGTCGCTTCCTGGTCGAAGAACCGCTGGACGAGGTGCGCGGCGAAGTCACAGGCCTGCTTGATGGTCTGCGCGCCACCCGCCCCGATTTCGACTATGAACTCACCGAGCTGAACGCGGTACTCCCCTCGATGACAGACCGCGAAGCACCGGTCGTCCGCACCGTCGCCGCCGCGATCGAAAAGGTGATGGGCCGCGCGCCGGAATATGTTGCCTCCCCCGGCACCTACGACCAGAAACACATCGACCGCATCGGCAAACTCAAAAACTGCATTGCCTACGGCCCCGGCGTGCTGGAACTCGCACATAAACCCGACGAATGGATCGGCGTCGACGATATGATCGACGGCGCCAGAGTGATGGGCGCCACACTCGAAACACTGCTGCTCAAGACCTGACCCGGCCATTTCTTTTGGCCAGAAATATCCCGGGGGAATCGTCCGTCAGGGCGATGGGGGCTGGCCCCCATCCTCGGACAACACAAATGCCGCCTCCGCTCCCAGTGCAAGACCGTCCGCAATCGCCGTCAACGCCGATCCCCGGTGCACCGCCGCCCCCGGAAACTGCGGGCACAGCGTCTCTTCCACCACTCCCATCAGGCTCGATCCTCCCACGAACACCAGATGCGTGATCCCGTTCGGGGCGATGCCCGCATCCGTCACCGTACGCAATGCCGCCCGCGCGATCTCCTGCGCCAGATCGTCAAGCGCCGCACCGATCTGCGCCGCCGCAACCGTCACATCCATCCCCCGCTCGACCACACCAAGGTCGATCAGCCCGACGCGCCCCGTGTTCGCCGCGATTTTTCCGCGTTCGACGGCAAAGGCGATGTCATGTCCCAACTCATCCTCCAACACGGCCACAAGCCGCGCCAGACGCGCCGGTTCCACTGCATATTGCGCCAGATCCCGTGCCAGCCGCCGACTGTCCGGAGCATAAAGAAACGGGATCTTCTGCCAGGTCGCCAGATCGTTGAAGATGGTCGCGGGCGCTGCATGAGTATCGCCGCCGAATGCATGACGAATGTCGCTGCCCCTCCCCAAAAGCGGCATCACGAAATCCAGACTTACCTTGCGGTCGAAATCCGTCCCGCCAACCCGCACCCCGTGGCTCGCAAGAATATCGATACCGTTGTCGTCGCTGCGAAAAACCGTGAAATCCGACGTGCCGCCGCCGATATCCACGACCAGCCCGAGATCCCCCGCCGCCAGCATATCCCGGTTGGCCAATGCCGCCGCCTCCGGCTCGAACATGAACCGGACCTCCTTGAACCCCGCCCGCAGATAGGCATCGCGCAGGTCGATCTCCGCTTGCGCGTTACGCGCGTCATCGCCGTGGAACCGCACCGGTCGACCCGACAGCGCCCGGTCAAAGCGCAAACCGGTCGCTGCCTCGGCCGCCTCTTTCAACTGCGCCAGGAACCGCGCGACGATGTCGATGAAATCCAGTCGCTCCCCCAACAGCATCCGCTTCTCCCGCATCAGCGGCGCACCCAAAAGACTTTTGAGCGCACGCATATACCGCCCCTCGTCGCCCGCCAAAAGCGCCTCTCCCGCCGCCGTACCGATCAACATCTTTTGCGTCTCCACGTCGAAGAAAACAGCCGTCGGCAATGTCTCCCCGCCCGCTTCGAGCGGAATAAGACGCGCAGCACCATCCCGCACGGTTCCCGCCGCCGAATTGGACGTCCCGAAGTCCACGCCCAGGACCGCCCCTGTATCCGTCATGCAATGCACTCCCCGCTTGCCTGCAAAGGCCGCGGAGATATCGCGCTGCCCCTGCGCGTGCAAGGTTTGATCTAGCCACGGCAGGGATCAGCCACTACCCTTTTTCCAGAACAGAATTCAGGGAGTCTCTCATGTTCCATCTTCGCCCCCTCCTGCTCGGCGTCGCCGCGTCCGCGTTGCTGGCCGGTGCCGCCGCCGCCAAGGACGATGTCATTCTCGCGATGCAGCTCGAACCTCCGCACCTCGATCCTACCAGCGCCGCCGCCGGTGCCATCGATTCCGTTCTGTATTCCAACGTATTCGAAGGGCTCACCCGGTTCGACAGCGACGGCGCGGTCATCCCCGGCCTCGCCAAAAGCTGGGAGATCTCCGAGGATGGGCTGACCTATACCTTCACCCTGAACGACGGCGTGACATTCCACGACGGCACCACGATGGATGCCGAGGACGTAAAATTCACCCTCGACCGGATCAATGCGGATGACAGCGCCAACGCGCAAAAGGCACTCTATTCCGCAATCTCCGATGTCACCGTCGTCGATCCGTTGACCGTCAAGGTGACGCTGTCGGAACCCAACGGCAACATGTTGTTCAACCTCGCGTGGGGCGACGCCGTAATCGTCGCACCCGAATCCGTCGAGGGCATCAAACAGACGCCCGTCGGCACCGGTGCTTTCAAGTTCGACAGCTGGACACAGGGCGACAAGATCGAGATCAGCCGCTTCGACGACTACTGGGGCACACCCGCAAAGCTGTCGAAGGCGACGTTCAAGTTCATCTCTGACCCCACCGCCGCTTTCTCCGCAATGATGGCCGAAGACATCGACGTCTTCTCCGGCTTCCCCGCGCCCGAAAACCTGCCCCAGTTCGAAGCCGATCCGCGCTTTCAGGTGCTCGTCGGCTCGACCGAGGGCGAGACGATCATGGCGATGAACAACAAGCAACCGCCCTTCGACGATCCCAAGGTGCGCGAGGCCGTGACCCACGCCATCGACCGGCAAGCGATCATCGACGGCGCGATGTTCGGCTATGGCACCCCCATCGGCACCCATTTCGCGCCGCACAATCCCGATTACGTCGATCTGACGGGGATGAGCGCCTATGATCCGGAAAAATCCGTGGCCCTGCTGGCCGAGGCGGGATTGGAGGAAGGGTTCGAGACCACACTGTTCCTGCCGCCCCCCTCCTACGCCCGTCGCGGGGGCGAGATCATCGCAGCCCAACTCGCCGAAGTCGGCATCAAGGCCGAGATCACCAATGTCGAATGGGCGCAGTGGCTGGAGTCCGTGTTCAACGGCAAGAACTTCGGCCTGACCATCGTCAGCCATACCGAACCGATGGACATCGGCATCTACGCCAACCCCGATTACTATTTCCAGTATGACAATGCGGCGCTTCAGGAGCTGATGAAAACGCTCAACGCCACGACCGATCCCGCCAAACGGACCGAGTTGCTTACGCAGGCGCAGAACATCATCGCCGAAGACTACGTCAACGCGTATCTGTTCCAGCTTGCAGCCCTTTCGGTCGCCAAGGCCGGCCTGCAAGGGCTGTGGTCGAACGCGCCGACCCAGGCCAATGATCTGACGGCGGTCAGTTGGGCGGAATAAGGCGCAATTCGCCCAGAAATAACCCCAAAAAGGCCCCGCAACGCGGGGTCTTTTTTCATAAGCTGATGCCCAATGGCAGCAACACGGCTTTAATTGATGGCACTTTCGGTACTCTTTGCACTTCTCTACATTGGCTTCATCAATACGGTGACCTATCGCGCTTTCGCCGCGGACAAGCGCAGCGCAATCGCGGATGAACAACGTATCCCCGAAGCCGACCTGTTGTATCTGGCCCATATCGGCGGATGGAGCGGTGCGAAATTCGCCCAGCACAGATTGCGGCACAAGACCCGGAAACAGCCTTTCGCCCATCGGCTCAACGTCATCGGCGTGTTGCATGTCGCCTTGGTAATGACCTTTCTGGGTGTGATCGGCCTACTCGCGCTTGTGCCAGCGCCGGGCGCGGTTATCGCAGGGACCGCGCAGGCAACGGCTGCCGTGCAAGGACTGCCACCCGCTGAAGGACAGCTTGCGATATCTCTGCGTCCTCCTGCGGGGCGTCCCGCAGAGTTTTGAACCAGTGCTCCGGCGGGTTGCGCCCGCGCCGGTTTCCCTCAAACGTCAGCGCGCGCAGGACCGTCTGCGCCGCCTGCGGCACCGTTCCGGCGGGATCATACCCGTTCAACACGCCCCAAATCCCCGTCCACAACCGCCCGACGGTCCAGGGGTTGTAGCCACCGCCGCCCAGCACCAGCAGACGCGGCGCGCCCAGATCCATCAAGCCGCGCAATATCTCCCAATGCGCATTGTTGCTCAGCGACAGATGCGCAAGCGGATCTTCCTCCACCGCATCGGCACCGCACAGGAAAACGATCGCCTCGGGACGGAACGCAGCTACCTTGGGCAGGATCAGCTCTTCGCGCACAAAGGCCATTTCGGCATCGTTGAACCCGCGCGGCACCGGCAGGTTCACGGCATTGCCGCCCGCATCGTCCTCAAGCACACCAGTCCGGGGCCACAAGCCTTCTTCGTGCACCGAAACCATCAGGCAATCGGCATCCCCCGAAAACGCCTCGGCCACTCCGTCGCAATGATGCGCGTCGATGTCGATATAGGCGATGCGCCGCACGCCATGGTGGCGCAGGGACAGCATCGCCAGAACCGGATCGTTGAGATAGCAAAATCCGTTCGCCCGCGCGCGCATGCCATGATGCGTACCGCCAGCCGGGTTGTAGATGACACCACCCCCGGCCAGCAGTTCACCGGCAAGGATCGACCCACCCGCCGCCGTTGCGGGACGGCGAAAAATCTCGCCGAACACCGGATTGGTCACACTGCCGATGTCGTAGCGCGCCAGATCATCGGGCGTTGCATGCTGCTCCGCCTCGATCCGCTGAAGCGCCGCGATATAGTCGGGATCGTGCCAGCCGGTCAACGCCTTGGGCTTGGCGCGCGGCGATGTGATGTATTGCGTATCGGGCAGCCACCCCATCGCGCGCGACAGATCCATCACCGTCGACACGCGCGGCACCCGCAACGGGTGCCATCGCCCATAGCTGGAGCCGCGAAAGATCTCGTGCCCTATGAAAATCGGGGTGTCCACGCGCGAAACCTAAACCGCGTGCGCCAAAAGAAAAGCGGGCGCATCGCTGCACCCGCCTCCCGTCACTCAGTCGTCAATCGCCCTTCGGCGCAAGTCGGACTGTCTTAGTCGGTGCCGGCCTGACCGGAAGCCGCCTCGATCACTGTCGCGTCGAGGCTGCGTTCGCATGTGCGCATCAGCAGTTCGGCACGACCTTCATCGCCGCCTTCGCCGATTTCGGACAGGGCCATCTCGGCCACTTTCGCCTGATCTGCGGCTTCCAGTTCGTTGAACTCGGCGCAGTTCATGGTGCTTGCATCAATGTGTGCGGCTGCGAATGCGGGTGCTGCAAGTGTTGCCATCAAGGATGCGGCGGCGGCTGTTTTCAGAAACGTGTTCATTGTTAAACTCCAGTAAATTTTATGTTGTTTGCTTGTCATTGCGAAAGGAGAACGTCACCTCTCAGCACTTCGTTCCCGCGAAAAGAGGCTTGAGATATAACGATTTATTGACCACCCCTGCCCTTTAATCTTTCGACGGCGCGCTACTGGCTGGACGGCGGGTGGAACTTGGGCATAACCTCCGCCTTATGCTGCGGTATTTTCTCAAAAGACTGCTTTCACTGATCATCAGTCTCGCCGTTGCGTCGCTGGTGATTTTTGCCGTGATCGAGGTCGCGCCGGGCGATCCCGCGGCATTCATGCTGGGCATGAACGCCCAGCCGGAGACCCTTGCCGCGCTGCGCAGCGAACTGGGCCTCGACGCCTCCAAACCGCAGCGGTATCTGGCATGGGTCGGCGGTATGCTGACCGGTGATTTCGGCACCTCCTACACCTACCGCACGCCGGTCGCCGATATGGTGGCGCAGCGGTTGTGGGTGTCGCTGCCGCTGGCGCTTTATGCTCTGGCGCTGTCCACGCTCATCGCCTTTCCCGCCGGAATCTACGCAGCGGCCCGTCGCGGGCGCGCGGGCGACATGGGCGTCATGGCGGCGACGCAACTGGGCGTGGCGATCCCGAATTTCTGGTTCGCAATGATGCTGGTGCTCCTGTTCGCGATCAAACTGCGCTGGTTCGCCGCAGGCGGTTTTGCCGGGTGGCAGGATGGCCCCCTGCCCGCCCTGCGCTCTCTCACGCTTCCCGCGATCGCACTTGCCCTGCCGCAGGCCGCGATCCTCGCGCGGGTCATGCGCTCGGCGCTGCTGGATGTTCTGGGCGAGGATTTCATGCGTACCGCGCGCGCCAAGGGGCTCAGCGCGCGGCAGGCGCTGTGGCGTCACGGTCTGCGCAACGCCATGATCCCGGTGCTGACCATCATCGGCCTGCAATTTTCGTTTCTATTGGCGGGGGGCATCATCATCGAGCAGGTTTTCTATCTTCCCGGCCTGGGGCGGCTCATCTTCCAGTCCATCTCGGCGCGCGATCTGATCGTGGTGGAAAGCGTGACGATGCTCCTGGTCTTCGCCGTCATCTTCGTGAACTTCGCCGTCGATCTGGCCTATGCCTCCGTCGATCCACGACTGAGAGCGCGCGCATGAATCGCAACCTGATCCTCGGCGGGCTCCTGACCGCGGTTTTCGTGATCGCCGCGCTGATGTCGTTCGTCTGGACCCCTCATTCCTATACCGGCCTCGATATTCCCGCGCGCCTGCTGCCGCCTGGTGGCGCGCATCCGCTGGGCACCGATCACTTCGGGCGCGACATCCTCAGCCTGATCATGGTCGGCGCGCGCACGTCCCTCGCCGTGGCGGTGGTGGCGGTCGGCATCGGAATGCTGCTCGGCGTGCCCTTGGGTCTGTGGGCGGCGGCCCGGCGCGGATCGCTGGTGGACGAGATCATCATGCGCGGCAACGATCTGGTCTTCGCCTTTCCCAGCCTGGTCATTGCCATCCTGATCACCGCCGTCTTCGGCGCCGGTGCCATCAACGCGATCATCGCCATCGGCATCTTCAACATCCCCGTTTTCGCCCGCATTACACGCGGCGCCGCGCTGTCGCTGTGGGAACGTGAATTCATCCTTGCCGCGCGGGTCGCGGGCAAATCCAGCCTGCGCATCTCGTTCGAACACATCCTGCCCAACGTCACCAATCTGCTGATCGTTCAGGGCACGATCCAGTTCTCGCTGGGCATCCTCGCCGAGGCGGGGCTAAGCTATGTGGGCCTCGGCGCGCAACCTCCGACGCCAAGCTGGGGCAGGATGCTGGCCGACGCGCAGACGATGGTCTCGATCGCGCCGCACATAGCGTTGATGCCCGGTTTCGCCATCATCCTGGCGGTGCTGGGTCTCAACCTGATGGGCGACGGGCTGCGCGACTACCTCGATCCACGCCTGCGGGTGGCGCGGGTATGAGCCTTCTGTCCTTCGATAACGTCAGCCTGTCGATCCACAGCTACGCGATCCTGCGCGGCATCACCTTCGACATCGCGGCGGGGGAAATCGTGGCCGTCACCGGCGAAAGCGGGTCCGGCAAATCCATGACCGCGCTCGCCGCCATGCAGCTGTTGCCGCAAGGGGCGCAAACCAGTGGCCAGATCATCCTGGGCGACCGGGATCTGACGACGCTCAGCGAAACACAGCTCTGCGCAATCCGGGGCAATGAGATCGGCATGGTGTTTCAGGAACCGATGACCGCGCTCAACCCGGTCAAGACCATCGGCGATCAGGTCGCCGAAACGGTCCTGTTGCATGAACGCACCAGCAAGGCGGACGCCAGCAAACGCGCCGCCGAGACGCTCTTGCGTGTTGGTCTGCCACCGGAACAGTTCCCCCTGTCGCGCTTTCCGCATGAATTGTCGGGCGGCCAGCGCCAGCGTGTCGTCATCGCGATGGCGATCGCACGCCACCCGCGCCTGCTGATCGCGGACGAGCCGACGACGGCGCTGGATGTCACCACACAGGCGCAGATCCTCGACCTGCTCACCCGGCTGGCGCGCGAGGACGGTATGGGTCTTTTGATGATCACCCACGATCTGGCCGTCGTTGCCGACATGGCAGACCGCATCATCGTCATGCGGCAAGGCGAAATGGTCGAGCAGGGCGAGACCCGTGCGCTTCTGCGCGAGATGCACCACCCCTACACGCGGATGCTGTTCGCGGCCTCGGCCCACCGCGTCACCCTGCCACCGGCCAAAGCCAGCGGCCCGCTTCTCGAAGTGACCGGCGTCTCGCGCGACTATGCCACCCCCCGCAAGACATTATTTGGAAAACCGGGCCGCTTTCGCGCCGTCAACAACGTGAGTTTCACCCTCGATCGGGGCGAGCGGCTGGGGCTGGTGGGCGAGAGTGGCTGTGGGAAATCGACCCTGACGCGGGCACTTCTGGGCCTAGAACAGGCGCAGGAAGGGCAGATCACGCTTGCCGGTGCGCCCGTCTTTACCGCGACCAAGCCCAACCTTGCGGTGCGCCGCCACATGCAGGTCGTGTTTCAGGACCCCTTCGGCAGCTTCAATCCCCGGCACCGCGTCGCCCGCCAGATCTGCGAGCCATTTCACCTGCTCGACGATCCGCCCACCGGTGCGGCACGGCAAAAGGCCATCGACGAGGCGCTGGTTGCCGTCGGCCTGCACCCGTCGGACGCCACCAAGTACATCCACGAGTTTTCCGGCGGACAAAGGCAACGGATCGCCATCGCGCGTGCGCTGATCATCCGCCCGGACCTGATCCTGTTCGACGAGGCGGTGAGCGCGCTCGACGTTTCAGTGCGCGCGCAGATCCTTGATCTGTTGGCCGATCTTTGCACCGCCTACAACCTGAGCTATCTGTTCATCTCCCACGATCTCAGCGTGGTGCGCACCATCACGGACCGGGTTCTGGTGATGAAGTCCGGTGAAATCGTTGAACAGGGTCCGACGGAGGATGTATTCACCGCGCCGCAGCACCCCTACACCCAAACTCTGATCGACGCCGCCCCGACACTGCCCGACATTCAAGGACTGACCGCATGAAGCCGATAAACCTCGCAGACAAGCTCGATCTTGTGACGACGCACTGGGATCCGCACGTAATCGCGCAGTACAACGACAACGATGTGATGGTCGTCAAATTCAGAGGCGAATTTCCGTTCCACCTGCACGAGGACACCGATGATTTCTTTCTCGTGCTTGAGGGGGCGATGACCATGGACATCGAAGACAGCAGCCACACCGTGCGTGCGGGTGAGGTGTTCATCGTGCCGCGCGGCGTGACCCACCGGCCCCGTGCGGACACGGAATGCAAGGTGCTGCTGATCGAACCCGCGGGCACGCCCAACACCGGCGACGCAGCCACCGCCAGCAGCAAGCCACGGATATGACCATGACGCCCGGCCCCACCAACAGCCTGTCCGACATCGCCGGTCTGCGGGTCGGCAATGCGCAGGACGCAAATCTAAAATCCGGCACGACAGTCGTGGTGGGCGACGCGCCCTTTACCGCCTCTGTCGCGGTGATGGGCGGCGCTCCGGGCACGCGTGAGACGGATCTGCTTGCCCCCGACAAATCCGTAGCAGCCGTGGATGCGCTGGTGCTGTCAGGGGGGTCCGCTTTCGGGCTCGATGCCTGTTCGGGCGTCATGGACAGTCTGCGCGCCGACGGGCGTGGCTACGCCATCGGACCGGCCCAGATCCCGCTGGTGCCGGGTGCGATCCTGTTCGACCTGCTCAACGGCGGTAACAAGGGCTGGACCGAGAACCCGTACCGCGCGCTGGGACGCGCGGCCTACGCCAATGCCGCAGCATCGTTCGACATTGGCAGTGTCGGTGCGGGTTCCGGCGCGCTGACGGCGATGCTCAAGGGCGGGCTTGGTACTGCGTCGCTGGTGCTGCCCGATGGCAGCACTGTCGCCGCACTCGTCGCGGCCAACGCGGTCGGGGCCGTCACGACACCGGGCGACCGGCACTTCTATGCCGCCCCTTTCGAGATGGGTGCCGAATTCGGCGGCGTCGGCCCCGATCCGCGCGGCGGTCTGGGCCTGTCGCTCGACAGCCGCAAGACGCGTGCGATGGGCGCGCGCGCCAACACCACGATCGCCATCGTCGCCACCGACGCCGAACTGACCAAGGCGCAGTGCCACCGTGTAGCCACCGCCGCGCACGACGGCATCGCGCGCGCCTGTGTGCCCGCCCATACCCCGCACGACGGGGATCTGGTCTTTGCCCTCACCACCGCTGCGCGGCCCGCCGCCGATGTTATGCTGACCGGGCATGCGGCATCCCTTTGCCTTGCCCGTGCGATCGCGCGCGCGGTTTATGCCGCCACCCCGGCGGACGGCGATGTCATGCCTTGCTGGAGCAGCGCCAATGCCGACATTTGAACGCGACACCGTCAAGATACACTTCGAACGATCAGGCGATGGCCCGCCGCTGCTGCTGATCGCCGGCATGATGAGCGATCATGCAAGCTGGGCACCGCTGGTCCCGCTGCTGGAGCCGCACTTCACGGTGATACGTCTCGACAACCGCACCACCGGGCAGACCGTGCCGTGGAACGCGCCCGCCAGTGTCGACCTGATGGCCGCCGATTGCGCAGGCCTGATCGACAGCGTCAATCTGGGGCGGGCGCATGTCCTTGGTCATTCGATGGGGGGGCTGGTCGGGATGCGGCTAGCACGGCGGTTTCCCGAGACGGTCCGCTCGCTCACGCTGGCCGCCTCCGCACCGCTCAGGCTTGAGCGGAACATCGCGTTTTTTCGCACCTTGCTGGCGGTGCGGCAAAGCAATGCGGCCCCCGCAACCTGGCTGAACGCGCTGTTCCCCTGGCTCTTTTCACCCGCCGCCTACGAGGCCGACGGAATGATCGAGCAGGCGCTCGCAGCCTCGCTTGCCTATCCCTTCGCGCAAACGGCTCCGGCGATGGCGCATCAACTGGCCGCGCTTGACGGCTACGTTGTGGACGCGATCTGCGATCTGCGCTGCCCGGCGCAGGCGCTGCTGGCGCAGGATGATCTGCTGATCCCCGCCGCCCTTGCGCGGCCCGCGCTGGAGGGTATGCCGGTACACATGATCGAAGGTGCCGGCCATTCGATCCATTGGGACCAACCGCAGGCCGTCGTCGACCGCCTGCATGAATTCGCAAACGCCCACTGACATAGGAGACTGCCATGCCCGATGATCTCTATGGACTGCCCGTCACCTGCGACCGCCCCGAAACCCTGTCGGCGATCAACGATTTCATTCACGGCTTCCTCAGCTATCAGCCCAAGGCGGCGAGCGTGATGGCGGCGGCGGACGCCGATCCAGACTGTGCGGTTGCGAATGCCTATGCGGCGCTCTTGTGGATGTTTCTCGAAGCCCCCACCGCCCCGGAAAATGCCGCCCCCTATGTTGCGCGCGCCCGCGCGGCGGCAGATGACATCACGGCGCGCGAGGCTCTGGTGATCGACGCTGCCGCCGCATGGGTGGCGGGTGACGTTCCGGCGCTGCTGAAGATCTGTGACCGTATCACCACGGATCATCCCCGCGATATGGTTATGCAGAAACTGGCGCAGTACCATCTGTTCAACCTTGGCGATGCGCCCGGCATGTTGCGCATTGCGCTCAGGGCGCTGCCGCAGGCCGAGGACAACGCCTATGCCCACGGCATGATCGCCTTCGGCTATGAGCAATGTCACCTGCTGGACCGCGCCGAAGCCGCAGCGCGCCGGGCGATGGAATTGCGGCATGATGAGCCATGGGCGCACCACGCCATCGCGCACGTCATGCTGACGCAAGGCCGGGTAGCCGAAGGTGCGGCGTTCCTTGAAGGTGTGGCAGACACCTGGAGCGGGTTGAACAGTTTCATGCACAGCCACAACTGGTGGCATCTGGCACTGTTCTATCTCAGCCAGGGGCGGCATGACGACGTGCGCCGCGCTTATGACACTCATGTCTGGGGCCTTGAAAAAGGCTATTCCCAGGATCAGGTCGGTGCGACGTCCTTGTTGGCGCGGATGGAGTTCGCCGGTGTCGATGTCGGCGACAGGTGGGGGGACGTGGCCGATCATGTGGCGCAACGCGGCGCCGACACGGTCAATCCGTTTCTCTCGCTTCAATATCTCTACGCGCTTGGGCGGACCGGCAGGCCGGAGGCTACCGCGCTGATGCAGGCGATCGAGGCGCGCGCCGCGGACGTGCAGTGGCACGACCATATTGCATGGCGTGACGTGGCGTTGCCCGCCGCGAGAGGTATTCTTGCCCATGCGAAAGGCGACTGGAATACAGCAATCACGCAGCTTGCGCGGGCGTTGCCACGCATGGCGGAATGCGGCGGCAGTCATGCACAGCGCGATCTGTTCGAGCAGATTCACCTCGATGCGCTGGTGCGTGACGGACGTGCGTCATCCGCGCAGCAGATATTGGAAATGCGCCGGACCTACGATCCCGACGGAGTTCCGCTCAACCTCATGCTGGGTGATGTCTATGCCAGCACCGGCCTTCCCGCGCTGGCACAAGAGGCCCGCGCCCGCGCTGAGCGCACGCTGTCCGCGCAGCGGTCCTGAGGGCAATTGCCGCGCGCCCGAAGGACCGCTACCTTCGCGGAATTGGTATGATGGCTAATTAAAGGAGTCCTGCGCCATGGACAAAGAATGGTATTACGCCGAGGACGGCACGTCGAAAGGGCCGTTGAACCAAGCCGAATTTGACGCCCTGGTCGAGAACGGCACGATCCGCCGCGATACGCTGGTTTGGCAGGAGGGCATGGAAGACTGGCTTCCGCTCGGCACGACCGCGACCCGGACCGGCCAAGACCCGATGCCGCCGGGTGCGCCCCGTGTCGACGCCGAAGACCCCGCGCGCGAAGACGCCAACAGTTTCATGGGCGCGCTGAAGGACGGCTTTGCCCGCTATGTCGATTTCAGGACCCGTTCGACGCGCGCCCAGTTCTGGTGGTGGGTGGTATGGTCGGTCGTGCTCGGCTTTGCCGCATCGATCGTGGATTCGCTGCTGGGGTTGAGCGAGGTCGGCGCGGTGAACGGGCTTGTCTCGCTCGTCTTGTTCCTGCCTTCGATTGCTATATCCGTCCGCCGGCTGCACGACATAGGGCGCACCGGATGGTGGTATCTGATCATTCTGGTCCCGCTGGTCGGATGGATCGTGCTGATCGTTTTCTTCTGCACCGCGACCAAGGAGGAAGTGAACCAGTGGGGTCCGCCGCCGCGCCGTTGATTTGCGGTCAGGAAGTCGCACTTCGAAACATGAGGGGGCCAGCCCCCAGCCGTTCCCCAACGAGGGGAACGGCCCCCCGGGATATTTGGGGCCAAAAGAAATGGGCGCTGGTCAGCTTTGGAGGCCGACCGTCACTTCGAGATCGGCGATGCCGTCGACCCCTCCGGTTATGACATCGCCAGGAACAACCGCGCCGACGCCGGCCGGGGTGCCTGTCATGACCAGATCACCCGGTGCGAGGATCATCGCACGGCTAAGTGTCGAGACGTGTTCGCGTACAGACCAGATCAGATCGGCGATGTCCGCATCCTGCCGGATCTTGCCGTTCACGGCCAGCCAGATGCGTGCCTTGGTGAGGCTTGGGACCTGTGCGATGGGTTTGATCGGCGCGATTGGCGCGGAATGGTCGAAGGCCTTGGCCCAGTCCCAGGGGCGGCCTGTCTTCTTGGCCTCCGCCTGCAGATCCCTGCGGGTGAAATCAATGCCGACGGAGGCACCCCAGATGTGATCCATGACCGCGTCTTCGCGTAAGTCCTTGCCGCCTTTGCCGATCGCAAGGACCAGTTCGATCTCGTAGTGCAGATCCTGCGTAAGGGGCGGATAGGGGAAGGTGCAGGGCGTGTCCATGACCGCGTCTGCGGGTTTGGTGAAGAAGAACGGCGGCTCGCGGTCGGGATCATTGCCCATCTCGCGGGCGTGCGCCTCGTAATTGCGGCCGACACAGAAGATGCGGCGCACGGGAAAACGAGCATCGGTATCCTGAACGGCGAGGCTGGCCTGTGGCGGCGCTGCAAACACATATGACATCAGAGGGCCTTTGGATGGAATGATATGGATTTCAGATAAAGCGCAGGGCGTGTGCGATGTCCACCGCTTCTTTCGCACGCGAAAGGTTTTCTGATTATTAACAATCGGTTAATCGCCGAGTTTGGCGTGCACCTCGTCAAGGTCTATCTCGCCGGTGGGCATCTTGTTTGCCGGGTTCTCGAAGTCGTACTTGAACAGGTTGAAATCGCGTTTGTAGATCTCGTAGACCAGATGCATCGACAGGTCGTCGAAGTAATCTTCGACCGGATGGGCGCGTTTGGGGCCGTGGCCCTCGCTTTCGTTGAACCGGGGAATTTCTTCGAGGTTCAGCGATTTCGGCGTTTCAATGGCGTCCAGAACATCGCGCATGCCGTCGTTGAACGCTTCGGTCCAGATGATGTTGTCGTATTTGCCGCCGTTCACGATGAACGTGCTGACGTGGCCGGACATGGCAGACCAGTGGATGTCGGGATCCATCGGCCGGCGCCAGCGGATCGTGTCGCGCGCGAACAGCAGGAACCGGCGGAAGCTCGCGATCTGGTCGAACTCCTGCTTGCCGTCCTCGCCGCCTACTTCGATGCCGTATTTCTGGATCAGCAGGGGCACCAGATTGCCGCGATAGCGTTTGCCGTTGCGCTGGATCCCGCAAATCTTGTCGAAGAACGAGCTGAGGATGCGGGTGTACGGGTTGCGTACGCAGGTGAAGGAGTAGGAGGTATGGTTCTGCACATTCGTGCTGATCGGCTGCTGGCTCGGCTCCAGCGCCCATTTGTGGAGACCGGATTTCGCGTCATGAATGTCGCCGTCGAAAAACGCGCCGTGGTCGGAATAATACATGATCTGGCCGATGGTAGAGCACGCGCACTTGGGCACAACGCGGTACACCATGCTCTCGCTCTCGGTCATCCAGGTTCCGGGAAAACCCATACGTGCGCGCTCCTGCTCAAGGCTTGCTTCGCCGTCTGCGGCGCCTTTTCCATGACAAAACCAAATTATTGCGGTTTATTCAATCAGTGTTCACGATTATCTATGTAACAATCGAGCAAAAAACAGGTGACTGGTTCCTGAATGGCAAAAATCGCCTACATCCTTCTTTGCCATAAAGATCCCGACTCCATCATCAGGCAGGCGGAGCGTTTGACGGCTGTGGGCGACTACATGTCGATCCATTTCGACGCCTCTGCCGATGCCGCGCATTTCAGCAAGATCCGCGATGCCCTGCGCGACAATCCAAACGTGACCTTCGCGGCCAAACGGATCAAATGCGGCTGGGGCGAATGGTCGCTGGTGCAGGCGACGCTGCACGCGGTGGAGGCGGCGGTCGAGGCGTTTCCGCGCGCGACGCATTTCTACATGCTGTCTGGCGATTGCATGGCGATCAAATCGGCGGAGTACACCCACGGTTTTCTCGACAACGACGATGTCGATTACATCGAGAGCTTTGATTACTTCGAGAGCGACTGGATCAAGACGGGCTGGACCGAGGAGCGGTTGATCTATCGCCACTGGTTCAACGAGCGGACCCAGAAAAAGCGGTTCTACGCGATGTTCGAGTTGCAAAAGCGCCTTGGGCTGACGCGCGACATCCCCAGTGACATTCAGGTGCAGATCGGCAGCCAGTGGTGGTGCCTGCGCAGACGCACGATCGAATGGCTGCTGGAGTTCTGCAAGGAACGGCGCGACGTGATCCGGTTTTTCCGGACCACCTGGATCCCGGACGAGACGTTTTTCCAGACGGTGGTGCGCCACCTGGTGCCCGAAAGGGAGATACGCCCGCGCACGCTGACGTTTCTGATGTTCACCGACTACGGGATGCCGGTGACGTTCTACAACGATCATTACGATCTGTTGCTGGGGCAGGATTATCTGTTCGCGCGCAAGATCAGCGCCGATGCGCAGGATCTCAAGCGGCGGCTGGGACTGCTCTATTCAGCCAAGGGCACGCAGTTCCAGATCAGCAACGAGGGCCGCAGCCTGTTCAGATTTCTGACCGGGCGGGGCCGGATCGGGCGGCGGTTCTCCACCCGCTTCTGGGAGACGGAATCGACCCTTGGCCGCGAGCGCGAGCTATTGGTCGTGGTCTGCAAGAAGTGGCATGTGGCCAAGCGGGTGCTGGAGCGGATCCGCCAGACGACGAACGTGCCCGCCATCGAGTATGTGTTCAACGAAGAGGACGCGCCGCTGCCGGCTCTTGGCGGGATCGAGAAAACACTGGGCAAGCGCACGCGCCATCGCCGCGCCCTGATGCGGATGCTGTTCGATTATTTCGAGACCGACCGCCTGATCGTCTGCATGGACCCGACCAATCTCGAATTGCTCGAAGATTTTGCCGCAGACCGGTCGGTTACGCGGATCCTTGAGATTGAATGTACCTTTACCGACGAGTACCTGATCGGCCATTCGATGCGCGTGGGCCTTGCCGGGGAGCAGACATCGCAAGAGACGCTCGACAGGCTTTTGCCGACGATCCGCAATGACATGACGTTTGAAAGCGACGCGATCCGCGATGCGCAGTTCGAGAACCATAGCCGGATGCGCGAGAGCGCCTCTTCTGCCGAAAACGCGGAAGAGCTGGCCAAATTTCTGGGGGTGAGCGCCGAGAAAGCGCAAGAAATCACCAGTACCGACTACCTGTTTGCCGATTAAGGAATAACACCATGGCTTATCACTATGACGACCAGAATATCTTTGCCAAAATCCTGCGCGGGGAGATCCCCAACGATACCGTGCTGGAGACCGATCACACGCTTGCCTTCCGCGATATCGAACCGCAGGCACCGGTCCATGTGCTGGTGATCCCGAAGGGGGCATATGTCAGCTATGACCATTTTGCAGCTGAGGCGTCGGATGCGGAGATCGTCGATTACACCCGCGCCATTGCCAAGATCTGCGCGCAGGAAGGCGTCAGCATCGATGCCAACGAAGGCTACCGTATCATCAGTAACGCAGGTGCGCACGGCGTGCAGGAAGTGCCGCATTTGCACCTGCATATTCTGGGCGGGCGGCGCATGGGCCGAATGGTACAGCCCGCCAAGTAATGCGGCGGGGCGCCAATCGCCTGCCCGCCCGATCGTTTTGGGCGGGGTAGGCAGGCGGGTGTTGCCGTCTTGCGGTATCAGGCGCGCAGCGCAACAGTATGCGCGGACACCACATCGGGCAGTGGCGCGGCGGAATCGAACAAGCCGAAAGGCGGGACCGCACAGGTCTGTGCACAGCGAAGTACCGCGAAGGTGCGCAGCGAGCGGCGGGACCAGCTTTGGTTACAGGGTGTCGCTTCCGCGTTTCTTTTTCTTGCTGCCAAACCATCCCCGCACAGCCCCGGTGCGTACCGCCAGATCGTCCTCGATCGCTTCCATCGTTGGATCGATGCGCGCCTTTCGGAACCTGCGCCAGCGTACCCAGATGCCATAGACGACCGCCACGAACAGCGTGATGATGATGATATTGAGCCACGGAATGCCTTTGGACGCACCCGGCCCCGAAACGGGCCGGAGTGAGATGGCGTTGGGATAGACCGTCAGGAATTCATTGCGCCAGCCATAGTGTTTCATTGCAAACCACCGTGCGGTTTCGCCCGTCGACGCGGCATCCGCCGCTTCGGCCTGAAGATTGGCTGTGTCGAACTTGAAATACGGCGGCCAGCCCCAGCCGGTGTCTTCGTTGCGGTAGACCATCACATCGCCCTTGGCGCGGCGGGTCTGGATAAAGAAAACGTCGCGGTTCGTAACGGTCGGATCATTGCCGGTATTCGCCCCGGTCCAGAAAATCGAGTTTTCGCCGAAATCCTGTCTCTCTTCATAGGTGTTGATGATCCGCACGATATCCGTCTGCGGCAGTGTATAGTGAAAGAACGCCACCACCAGCGCCCAAACGGTCAACCAGAATGTCCAACGCAGAAGATTAAGCATCTAGGGCCTCTTTAACTAAAATTCGTCAGGTAGATGATCACTGACACAAGGATGACCGGAATGACATAGACCGCGAGGATCAATTTGCGGCGCAGTGACTTGTCGTAGTCTTCTAACCCCTCTTCGAGGAAATGCTCCAGCGGGACATCCTGCGGCCCCTTGTACCATGCCTCGCGCAACTTGTCTTTGCGCACCGCACGCGAATAGAGCGACAGGCACAGGTAAATGACCGAAAGCGCAAGGAAACCGACGACCATAAGGCGGGCAAGGGCAAACATTCTATCTCCTTTTCACAGCGCCCCCAGGGGCCTGACATTGCCACCCGAACGGGCACGGGGGGGTCTCGCGCCGGGGCAGCGGCGGCACCTCCAAAGGTGGCTCATGGCCGAGGAAACCATCGCGCACACCGGTTTTTTCCCACAAGATACTCCGCTGAGAGAAAATCCACCAGATAAGCCTTCTTTGCCTCAACCCAGCGCGCGTAGGTCGCGTAGAAAGATCCTTATGCCAGTTGAAAACCTGACGGATGTCCTTGGGCGCAAGCTTGGCCAGCAGCATGTTGACCAGTTCGGCGTCAGGCGTGTCCGCCGCGCGCAGGATGTGGAAATAGACCGGATCGCTGCTGTCTATCGCCGGAAAGGTACCGCCGATCTCGGCCCAGTTGACCAGCGCGCCCAGCTTGTGAAACTCGGGCGGCAGGATGTCGGCGGGTCGGCGCAGGTCGGCGTGGGTCAAACCGTCCAGCTTGGTCCCCTCCTTCGCCACCGCGTCCATCGTGATGAAATCTATCTTTTGGCGCAGGATCGCCGCCGGGCGAATTCCGCGCGCCTCCAGCACCGTCCCGACCAGCCCGTTGAGCCGCAGGAATTGCGCGATCTCGTTGCGCTGATCGAACGACATTTCCTTGAGCCGCACAGGATTGCGCAACACATCGCCGGTCTTGTGCGCCTGCGCGATCATGTCGAAGATGAGCCCGTCATCGTACCACCCGTCTCGCGGAATGTGTCGACCATCTCTGCCAGTTTGTCCGCGTTGCGCAGGGTGCTCTTGGAGGTGGAGAATCTCGTGTTGAGCAAGGGGTCGGTGCGCTGCTTCATGCTGAGCAGGATGCACTGCCGCTTCACGCCTTTGTGGTTGAGGTAGAGCAGGTCATCCAGTTCCTCCCCGATCTCGGGGGAGTAGCTGGAATTATCGAAGTAGAAATCAGTGAGGGTGGTTTTATGCCCCGTGAGGTGGTGTAGCGCGCTGTTGCACCGCTCGACCAGCGCCGGGAGGAGACATGCAAGAGATTGCCGAACATCAGACCGGCGCGGATGAGGCGGTTCATGTCAGCACCCCCACCCTAGATCTTAAATCGACTTCGATGGCCTTTACTGCTTTGAGTAAGTCTTCTTCAAATTGATCAGAACCACTTTTGCCCTCCAATACAGTACCCCATTCGGCTTCTAGTTGGCCAAGGATTGCACTGCGAAGAGTAGGCTGCATGAAGGGAACAGACGTATATATGGTCTTTAAGAAATTCGAAATCATGCCGACCGAAAAGAACACTTGATTGTACTCAACGCCAAGTTCATTTCCCCAAAGAAATCGTGCACGCTCTATAGATAACTGCAAGGCTCGGACCTTACCCTCTAGTATTCCAAAGCGGTGCTCTAATATTGGTTTAAGTCGTTCAAAGTACTCTAACATTGTACATTCGAATACTTCTTCACCACTCAAATACTGCCTAACCTCTTCACTAGTAACCTTGCGTGTCCGGAAACGAGAAATAGCTTCGCGATACTCTAGGAGGCTTTCAAAGACATCCGATGCCACCTCTCTGTTTATCTTCCATTCTTCTTGCCTCTTCCAAGAGCCCAATCCCTGCAGCGCGACGTATGCGCCAATCATCCCAAGAAAAATAAGTGATACATTTCTCGCGAGTTCAGAAATTTCTATCCAGTTCACCCTCGTCCCCCCCCAAGTACCGCTTCTTCGCCTCTTCCATCCGCAGCATCACCCGCACCGCTCCTTCAATCGCCACCTTGTCCGACTTGTCAGCATAGCGATTGATCTCTTGTATCACCATCTCAACTGCGATCGGCTGGCGCATGTCTTCGATCATCGCTTTCTTCTGGTCATGGGCTTTGAACAGGAACAGGTTGGGCTGTTCCATCCATTCATCGGGGAACCGCGCCGGTGATGTTCTTGATCGCGCGACCGATAAAGCCGTCGTTTAACGATGATCCAGTTTAATTCTCGGCTCCAGGTCCGGATGATCAGGATTGCACCAGATATACTGACCTCCCAATACCTAGCCCGAAGAATTCGAGCACTTGCGGCGGCAGGACGATCAGGAAAATTCCAACGACTAGATCCTTTATCCCCTGGGAAGAAAGCCACGCTTTGGGAATATCCGCCCCGGATTTACGCATCATTCCCCATACGCATTGCTGTCGTGTTTTCGATGATCGGGGCGAAACGCTTGTCGGCCTTGGCTTTTTGGTCCAGCACCTCGCGCTTGGCCGCTTCCATTTCGAGATACTTCTCCAAGTGTAAACGACGTAAGCCTAATCTACATCCACCCGACTGATACATCCCTTCCATGGCACGATGCATGCTGTGCGCGCCCCGAAACAACGTCTTTCGGAGCGTTGCCGCGCATCATTTAAGGCCAAGGGCCGCCTTGACCAGATCGCTTTCGGGGTCCTCAAGCGCGTCGATCACATCGAAATGGTGTTTGCCTTCGGGCACCACCCGCCGCGCGCCCCACGCGCGTGACAGCCCCTCGGCCTGTTCGAGAAACGCCGGACGCTCGTTCGCGCCGACCCATATCGTGACGTCCAGACCGTGCGGGGGCTGCATGTTGACCGGGCTTTCCACCTGCGCCTCTGCAGCGTCGATGCGCAAGATCTCGTTCATGGTCGTGTCCATCAGCGGCACCAGATCCGCCACCGGCGAAATCGGCACAATCTGTTTGATCCGGTCGCGGATCTCCGATGGCAGGATCAGCGGATCGGTCATCCGGCACACAAGCTGACCGCCCGCCGAATGCCCGACCAGTGCGAGCGGCCCGAACGTCCTCTCGGCGATCTTTGTGATGGCGGCGGCGATCTGGGTCGTGATGGTGCCAATCCGCACATCCGGGCACAGGTCATAGCCCGGCATCGCCACCGCCCAGCCGCGCGCCAGCGGACCTGCGGCGAGGTGCGACCAATCGCTTTGATCGAAGGCTTTCCAATATCCGCCATGCACAAAAATTACCGTGCCGCGCGCCACGCCTTCGGGCTGGAAGAAATCGAACGTCTGACGCTGGGACGGGCCATACGACACGCCGGTCTGCGCGCGCGCTCCCAGCTTCTTGCGAAACGCGGCCGCATCTTCGCTCCACCGCGGCGGATAGGCATCCGCATCTGGAATATGGGCCGCGTTGGCATAGGCGTCATCAAGCTTCATCACAGGGGTCCTTTCAAAAGCGAACTGGACAATCATACCCAGACTTGCTTTGGAGACCATAACGATTTGTGGAGATAGACCATGACTGCATCGACGACAGACCTGAAATCAATGCTCAACGACCCCTCCCTTCTGGAAACCCGCGCCTATATCGGAGGCGAGTGGGTGGACGGCGACGACGGCACATTTGACGTGACGAACCCGGCGCGCGGCGACGTGGTGGCAAACGTTGCCAACCTGAGCCGTGCACAAGTCGCCGATGCGATCGCGCAAGCCGAGGACGCCCAGAAGGAATGGGCGCGCTGGACCGGCAAGGAGCGCGCGGCGGTGCTGCGCAAATGGTTCGACCTGATGATGGAAAACCAGGATGATCTGGGCGCTATCCTGACCGCCGAACAGGGCAAACCGCTGGCCGAGGCGAAGGGCGAGATCGCCTATGGCGCGTCGTTCATCGAGTTCTTCGGCGAAGAAGCCAAGCGCGTCTATGGCGAAACCATTCCCGGCCACCAACGCGACAAGCGCATCATGGTGATCAAGCAACCCATCGGTGTTGCCGCGTCGATCACGCCCTGGAACTTCCCCAACGCGATGATCACCCGCAAGGCCGCGCCTGCGCTGGCCGCCGGCTGTGCCTTCGTCGCGCGGCCTGCCAAGGAAACACCGCTGAGCGCGATCGTGATGGGGGTTCTGGCCGAACGCGCGGGCATCCCGGCGGGCGTGTTCAACGTCGTCACATCGTCGTCCTCGTCCGAGGTCGGCAAGGAATTCTGCGAAAACCCTGCCGTGCGCAAGCTGACCTTCACCGGATCGACCGAGGTGGGGCGCATCCTGCTCAAGCAAGCCGCCGATCAGGTGATGAAATGCTCGATGGAGCTGGGCGGCAACGCGCCGTTCATCGTGTTCGACGACGCCGATCTGGATGCCGCCGTCGAGGGGGCGATCCTGTGCAAGTTTCGCAACAACGGCCAGACCTGCGTCTGCGCCAACCGGATCTATGTGCAGGCGGGCGTCTACGATGCGTTCGCCGAAAAGCTGAAGGACCGCGTCAGCCAGATGAAGGTAGGCGACGGGTTCGAGCAGGGCGTCGAGCTGGGGCCGCTGATCAACGGCGACGCCAGCGAAAAGGTTAAGGAACACGTCGAAGATGCGCTGTCGAAAGGTGCGGAAATCCTGCTGGGCTCCGCCGAGGAAAAGATGGAGGGCAACTTTCTTGCGCCGACGATCATCACGGGCGTTACGCAGGACATGAAGGTGTCCAAGGAAGAGACTTTCGGCCCGCTCGCGCCGCTGTTCAAGTTCGACGATGTCGATGACGTGATCGCGATGGCGAACGATACGATTTTCGGTCTGGCGTCGTATTTCTACGCCAAGGATCTCAGCCGCGTCTACAAGGTGGCCGAGGCGCTGGAATATGGCATTGTCGGCGTCAACACCGGCATCATCTCGACCGAGGTCGCGCCGTTCGGCGGCGTCAAGCAATCGGGCCTTGGCCGCGAGGGATCGCACCACGGGATCGAGGATTACCTCGAGATGAAATACATCTGCATGAGCGTCTGACCGGCGCTGTCGCCGCCGGGGCTGTCTGGTTCCGGCGGCGGATCTATTGCGGGAAAACTTGTGCCATCTGCGCGTCGAATCGCGCCCACGTCATGCTCGCCTTGTTGCCCGCATAACCTTCGTAATGGGATTTTCCGGTATCGTTCGGCAGTCCGGCCCAGATCTTTGCAAGGTTGTTCATGAAGCCGCGACGGCTCAACCTTCCGCTTTGCGCCTCGTGATATCCCGCTTCCGCCAGCAATACATCCGCAAGCCGGTCCTGCAACTGCGGTGAAAAGCGTTGCTGCGGCGCGGCGTCTATTTTTTTCATCACACGGCGCAGGGTTTGCGGGATGAATTGGTAGCGGCCTATGGCGTGCGGCTGGCCCGGCGTCGCCTTGATCCAATCGTAAATTTCGGCAACCGTCATTTGCGTGGGCAGATCGCGCGGCTTGATCCGGGCGCCATGCTGAACCGCATCATAGCCCGCACGGTGCGATTCCGCCTGTCCGATGATCTGGCGGACCAGCGTAACGGCGTCGCCTGTCATGCCGGATGCCGTTGCGTCCGCGAAGGCGGGGGCGGTCTCGGGCCGGTCCGCAAACAGGCTGCTGCCTTCGCGCCCGATGAAAAGGCTGTTCGCGCCCAGGGCTGCCGTGCGCGCCGCCTGCGGGGCCACTTCGTACAGCGGGCTGCGCACGGCGACACCGGCGCTGAAAAGCGATACTGCTTCCGCCTGTAGGCCAGTACCCGCGAGCAATGCGCAAATCGTACAGATCCCTCCCAACCATTCCCGCATCACACCTGCCTGCATCATTCCGACATGCGCAAGGTGCCAGCAATGGGTTGAGATTCAGTAACGGTCGGAAAACTTAGGGGGCAGAACGAAAAATGCCCGGCGCAATCGCGCGCCGGGCACCCCTAGTCAAAGCTCAGGTCGATCAGTTGACGGATTTCGCATCCACGACGTCTTTGCCGATGGCGCGGGTTTTCGACGCGATCTCGATCTGGCGCGGCTTCAGGGCGTCGGGCACCTGACGCTCCAGCTCGATGTGCAGCATGCCGTCGGCGTGGGTGGCGCCCGTGACGATCACATGATCGGCCAGATGAAAGCGACGCTCGAACGCGCGGGTGGCGATACCACGGTGCAGGTACGTCTTGTCGTCGGCATCATCCTCGGCCTTGCGGGCCGAAACGATCAACGCCTTCTCGCGGACTTCGACGCTGAGATCTCCATCGGCAAAACCAGCGACCGCGATTGAAATGCGGTACGCATCGTCATCCAGTTTTTCGATGTTGTAGGGCGGATAGGTCGGCTGTGCATTTTCCGCGGTCAGCACGCGGTCCATCATGTTGGCGATCTGGTCAAAACCGACAGTAGACCGGTAAAGGGGTGCAAGATCAAAGTTACGCATTGTGTCATCCTCATATCGTAGAGCGATTGTTGATCGGGTCTTCCGCAACCGGACAGACCCTGCTTTCAAATACCAGAACCCTCTATAGGCATCCTGGTCCTGTAAATGTGGGGATTGTTTTGCCGCTTTCAAGACCCGCCGGGACGGATGAATTTCGCACCACCCGACGTGCGCCCACCCACGCCGATGCGGCGCACGTTGGCGACGGGCGGGGCCCCTTCTGCGATCAGTTTTGCCCTGAGCGATGCAACGAGCACCGGTAGCGCCATGCCGACTGTCAGATGCTCGCCGTTCACCTGCGCCGCACCCGACACGATGGACGCAATGCGCACGCGCTCCCCGTCGCGCCGGAACACCGGTGCCCCCGAGGAGCCGAATGTGGTGTTGCAATCCATCGCCACGACGCCGCGAAAGCTGGCCTTGACGTGGCATGTCTGTTGCAGTGACGGCAGCGTCTCGCGGCCCCGACCGTAGGACACCACGCTGACCGGCCCGTCGGTGACGGCGTGCGGCTCGACCACGAAAGGCGCGATCACATGGGTGGCTATGGGCTGGTGCAGGCGCAACAATGCAACGTCATTGGCGATGCGAACGGCGGACGAGTCGTCAGTGTAGCTGTACGCGTCGGGGCGTGCGATCTGCACCACCTTGCGCTCTGCCGCCACGCGCCCCTCGCGGAAACCCGCACGAAACAGCAGCGCCTGCGGGCGCAGAGCCGTGCCGTCGGTGTCATAGGTACAATGCGCGGCCGTCAGCACCAGATCCGGCGCGATCAGCGACGCGGTACAAAATCCGCTTTGCCCGATCTCCAACCGGCCGACGGCCGTCCATGGGCTGGCCTTCTCAATCCGGTCAAGCCCGACAAGCGGGGTTTCGGCGACGGCGGGACCGCTCAGCAGGATCGCGGTGAGAAGGGCTTTAAGGTTTGACAAATTTCGCGCCGCTCCCCTGTTTTGCCTCACCGACACGGATTCGCCGCTCACCGGGCTTGCCGTCCAGAGACACAGCTTTGCCCGCGATGAGTTCCGCCTGCAGTTCGGCGAGCGGCTGCCCCAGCGCGGTGCCCAGCGAGACCTGCGCGCCGCGCACTTCGGCCTTGGCCGAGACCACGGACACGATTTTGGCCTCGCCGTCCTGAACAACAAAGATCGGCGCGCCACTGGCCCCGAAATCCACCGTGCACGACGTGACCAACACGCCCTCCTGCCGGGCCAGAACCTCACAGACCTCCTGCAGCGACGGTGCCTCCGACCGGTCGAGCGCGTAACTGACGACTCCGACGCTGTCGCCCTCGCGCGGTCGGGCCGCGGTTTTGAATGGCGTGATGGAGCCATTGCGGATCGGTCTCGACAGTTCGAGAAGCGCGAGGTCGTAACGCACCCGCTTGGATGAAAGCGCCTCGTCGAAAATATAGCTAGGATGCACCACCACGCGGGACACGTCGCGGTAGGCACCCGCCCGCCCGTTTCGCCAGCCGGCCAAAAACTGCACCCGGCCTTCGGTGATGCGTGCGCGGGTTTCGCGATCGAACAGACAATGCGCCGCTGTCAGCACCAGTTTCGGCGCGATCAAGGCACCCGTGCAAAAGCCGGTACCGTTGATGTCTATGCGACCGACGGCTTCCCACGCTTTCGCATCATCGCCATTGTCCAGACGCCGCAGAACCGCGTTCTGTGCCGTCGCACCGGTTGAAAAAATCAATCCGATCAGAGACAAAGCCATCCATCGCCGCACGCCAATTCCCCCGAACCATTTGACAGACCGTTCCTATACGGGCCGGATAAGGCAAGAATAGGGCAGTTTTCTCAGCGCAAGCGGGGAACGGCGTCTTTCCGCAGTTCCGCACCGCAAAGCGCCGGCGGCTTGGGACCGCCCCACGCCCAATCGAGCAATTCAACGGTATGGACAATCGGTGTCTTGGCCGCCGATCCGATCTGCATCATGCACCCGATGTTGCCTGCCGCGATCACATCGGCGTTCTTTGCGTCAAGCGTTCTGACCTTGCGGTCCTTGAGTTGCCCGGAAATCTCCGGCTGCATCAGGTTATAGGTGCCGGCGGACCCACAGCACAGGTGCGGATCCGACGGCTCCACCACCGTAAACCCCGCCCGCTTGAGCAGCGTTTTCGGATGCGCCTTGATCTGCTGGCCGTGTTGCAGCGAGCAGGCCGCATGATACGCAACCACCATGCCTGCGTCAGGCCCCGCGGGGGCAGCGCGCGCGTCGATGCCTGCAATCTCTTCTTGCGCGGGTCGCCACACCGCATCCTGTCCATCCGCGCCGGTCAGATCCACAAGCACCTCCGATACGTCTTTGGCGATGGCGGACACCCGTGCGGCATCAGCAGCGAGCGGATCGTTGCGGAACATGTGACCGTAGTCCTTGACCGTCGTGCCACAGCCGGACGTGTTGATTACGATGGCGTCAAGGCCCCCGGCATCCATTTCGCGCACCCAGGCACGGATGTTCTTCGCTGCGGTCTGGTGGCTTTCCGTCGTTTTGCCCATGTGATGGGTCAGCGCACCGCAGCATCCCGCCCCCTCGGCCACGACCACCTCTGCCCCCAGCCGCGTCAGCAGACGGATCGTCGCATCGTTGATATCGGTGTTCAGCGCCTTCTGCGCACAGCCGGTCATCAGCGCCACGCGCATCTTTCGCTCCCCTTGCGCCGCAAAGCTTTGCGGATCGTCGTTCCGGCTTACCGGAGGAATGGACTTCGGCGCCATCTCAAGCATCGCGCGCAGCCGTGCATCGGGCATCAGTCTTGCAAATGGGCGACCGATCCTGGCACCGATCAGCGCCACCCGAAACCGCATCGGATAGGGTAGTATCCGCGCCAGCACCCACCGCAGGGCGCGATCGCTGAAAGGACGTTTGTACGTCTTTTCGATGTAGTCCCGTGCATGGTCCACCAGATGCATGTAATGCACGCCCGAGGGGCACGTCGTCATACAGGCCAGACAGCTCAGACAACGGTCGATGTGCTTGACCGTCTTGGCGTCCGGAACACGCTCGTTCTCCAGCATATCCTTGATCAGGTAGATCCTGCCCCGGGGGCTGTCCAATTCGTCGCCCAGCACCTGATAGGTCGGGCAGGTCGCCGTGCAAAACCCGCAATGAACACAGGATCGGAGGATTTCATTACTGCGCCGGACTGCCGGGTCTTCCAGCTGTGCGTCTGTAAACGTCGTCTGCATACCTGATCCCCTAGCCCGCAATCAGACTGGCGGACGCCAGACCGAACCAGGGCACCGTCGTCCCCACTGCACCCATCACGGCTGTCCACTGTCGCATCGCACGCCCGCGGTCCAACCGTCTGAGCGCCTGCGCCCCGTAGGCAAGCACGCCGATCCATCCCCCCCAGATAAACAGCATTCCGGTCCCCGTAAGCAGGTAATCAAGCCCCCAAAGGTCCGCGAACCCATAGCGCAACGTCAGCCCCGTAGCGGCACACAGGGCAGTGAAGAGAGCCAGCCGCCGGAACGCCGTCCGCGATGGACCCGCCCGGGTCAATGAACGAAACGCCACCGGCCCACCGACGAAAGCGAGCACGAACAAGGCAATATAAGTCATCCCATTAGCCCCGCATTCAGGATACCGCGTGGATCGAAACGCGTGCGCAAACCGGACGTCAACCGCGCCAGCGCCGCGCTTTCGGGTTCGAACCGCGCGAACCCGTCGCCCCGCACCAGCGTCGCATGCCCGTCATAATCGCCCAGCGCCGCGCGAACGTCATGGCCCACAGCACACCTTAACCATATCAGCCCGCCAGCCCAATCGTACAGGACGCCCTGCGCACCCGCTCGCGCAGCCAGCACCGGCCCGTCCGACGGCTTGCACGAAACCCGCCAGAGATCGCCTGCCACGTCCTTGAACCAATCGACATCCCGAATGGCGCACCAATGCGCAGCACTCGCATCGGCGTCCAGAACCGTCATATCCGCAACGGACAGTAGGTTCTGTAACGCCCCGGTGCGATAGTGAACCGACGCGCGGAACCCTTCAACCCGCAGCGAGGTCTGCTTCTGCGACGGGTCATGCGCCGCACCTGTGACTTCGAACGGACTGCCCAGCGCACGGGCAAGCGTGGAAATAGCCGCCCCATCCTCAAGACCGTGCAGAACCAACGTCGCCTCCGTCTCGGGGCAGGGCAGCACCTTCATCGAAATCTCACTCAACACCCCCAGAGTGCCGAACGAGCCCGCCATCAATTTGACCAGATCATAGCCCGTCACGTTTTTCATCACCCGGCCGCCGTTCTTTATTGTCCGGCCCATGCCATCGACATACCGAACGCCCAATAGAAAATCGCGCGCACTTCCTACCGATATCCGGCGTGGTCCGCTTACGTTCGCCGCCATCACACCGCCGATGGTCGGTGTGCCCGTCCGCCCCAACAGCCGACGGTGATCCATGGGCTCGAATGCCAGACGCTGGTTCTCGCGCGCCAAAGCGTCCTCGATCTCGGCCACCGGCGTTCCGGCCTTCACCACCATCGTCATGGCACCCGGCTCATACAATGTTATGCCCGACAGCGCAGAGGTTTCCAGTGGCGCGCCGGCTGTATGCACACCACGCGTGCCACCGCCCACAATGTGCAAAGGCTCCCGCGCAGCTGATATGATCGCGGCCAATTCGGCCTCCGTAGTCGGTCTGTACATATTTCTTTTGGCCCCAAATATCCCGGTGGGTTTGGGAGGCTGGCCTCCCAATGATCTCTCTATTCCGCGGCAACCGCAGGCTGGCGACGCGACCGCGAAGCATCCAGCGGAAACACCTTTGCCGGATTGAGAAGCCACGCCGGGTCAAATACATCCTTCACCGCCATCTGCGCCTCCAGATCCGCTGGTGCGTATTGCTCTCGCATCAGGTCGCGCTTCTCGATGCCCACTCCGTGCTCGCCCGTCAGGCATCCACCGACTTCGACACAAAGCTTCAGGATGTCGGCCCCGAATGCCTCGCACAGCTCCAGATCTCCGGGCTTGTTCGCGTCGAACAGGATCAGGGGGTGCATGTTGCCGTCGCCCGCGTGAAAGACGTTGCCAACCTTCAGGCCGTATTCCTTCGACATTTCTCCGATCCGGCGCAGCACATGCGGCAGGCTCGATACGGGGATCGTGCCGTCCAGACACATGTAGTCGTTGATCTGCCCCATGGCACCAAAGGCGCTTTTGCGGCCCAGCCAGATCGCGGCGCTTTCCTCCGTCGAACGGCTCTGGCGCAGTTCGACCGGGTTGTGCCGCCGCGCGATTTCCATGATCAATTCCAGCTGGTGGTCAATCTCCGCATCCGATCCTTCCACCTCGACGATCAGCAGCGCCTCGCACATCGGATAGCCCGCATGCGCAAATGCCTCTGTCGCTTCGATACAGGGCCGGTCCATGAATTCGATCGCAACCGGCAGCACGCCCGCCTTGATGATGTCGCTCACACAGGCGCCCGCCACTTCGTTGTCGTCGAACCCCATCAACACCGGCCGCGCGCCTTCGGGCTTGTGCAGAATGCGCAGCGTCGCTTCGGTGACCACGCCCAGCTGCCCTTCGGAGCCGCAGACGAGGCCCAACAGATCCAGCCCAGCCGCGTCCAGATGCGCACCGCCGATCTTAACGATCTCGCCTTCCATCGTGACCATCGTCACGCCCATCAGGTTGTTCGTCGTCACCCCGTATTTCAGGCAATGCGCGCCGCCAGAATTCATCGCGATGTTGCCGGCAATCGCGCAGGCAAGCTGGCTTGACGGATCGGGCGCGTAGAAGAATCCGCCCTCCTCCACCGCGCCTGTTACGCTCAGGTTGGTACGTCCGGTCTGCACCCGGATAAAGCGATTGTCGTAGTCGGTTTCCAGAACGTCGTTCATCCGCGCCACGCCAAGGATCACGCTGTCCGCCGTCGGCAGCGCGCCGCCGGCAAGCGAGGTTCCCGATCCGCGCGGCACCACCGGCACGCCTTCCTGATGGCAGATGCGCAGGACCTGCGCGACCTCTTCGGTCGTCGATGGCAGCACCGCCACCATCGGCGCGCAACGATAGGCGGTCAGAGCGTCGCACTCATACGCGCGGGTTTCCGCCTCTTCGTGAATGACCGCGTCAGATGGCAGCACTGTCAGGAGGCGCTGAACGACGCGCCCCTTTCGGGCGAGCACGGCGGCATCTGGGACAGGCATTTCCATGACAGGCATCCTTCGCTCCGGGCAGGCTGCCCGCAATCTGGTAAAATTATATTACCAATCTTCAAAATTCACAACCCTTGCGGCATCCCGCCCGCGTCGGCACCGGCGTCCCGTTCAGCCCGCCCGGGTGTAACGGGGATCGCTCTAGATTGGGTAAACGTGGCTCGTTGTGGCTGCACGCGCCAACCGCGCAGAAACGATGATGGGTTCCCCGGCGCACTATTGGATGACGCCCGAATAAGATGTTCAGCGGTTGCGCAGGGTCCTCTTGGATCGGACGCTGCAAGCATCTATATATAGATTGGTAATCATTGGACCTGATATCATGATCAAAAAAACACTGATCGCGTTTGCTCTTCTGGCGGCGCCGGTCTCGGCAGAACCCGCGAAGATCAACAACGTCACTGTCGAAAAGCTGGGAGGCGGCTACACCTTCAATGTGACGATTTCGCATCCGGATACCGGATGGGAACATTACGTCGACAAGTGGCAGGTGCGCGATCTGAACGGCACCACTTTGGGAGAGCGAAGCCTTTCCCATCCCCATGTAGAAGAACAACCTCTTACACGGTCGTTGTCGAACGTGCAGGTGCCCGCAGGCGTGGGAACGGTCGAAATCATCGCGCACGACACGGTCAGCGGTTGGGGGCCGGATGTGAGGCAGGTCAATCTGCCCTGATGCAGTCAGGTCCGGTGGTACGGACCACCGGCCAGAATAGTGGCGGCGCGGTAAAGCTGCTCCGCCAGCATGACCCGCACCAGCATGTGCGGCCAGACCATTTTTCCAAACGACAGAAGGTGATCCGCCTCGGCACGCAACGTCGGGTCGATGCCATCCGCACCGCCAATGACAAAGGCGAGATCGCGTGCGCCATCATCCCGCCAGCCGGTCACACGATGCGCAAAGTCGGGCGACCCCTCGATTGTGCCCCGTTCGTCCAGAGCGCAGACGACCGCTCCCTCAGGGATTGCACGCCTGAGCAATGCAGCCTCCCCCGCCATACCGCCGCCCTTGCGCTCGTCCACCTCAACGACAGAAACCGGCCCAAGGGAAAGCCCCCGACCGGTTTTGTCAAAACGATTCGCATAGTCGTCAATCAGCAATTTCTCCGGCCCCGGACGCAGTCGTCCGACGGCACAGATATGGACCCTCATAAACGGTCAGGACGCCGGTGTCGTGTCACCCTGAGGCGACCACATCTTCTCTAGCTGATAGAATTCACGCACTTCGGGACGAAAGACGTGGACGATCACATCGCCGGTGTCGATCAAAACCCAATCTCCCGAATCCTTGCCTTCGGTCCGAACCGCGTGGCCGAATTCATCCTTGACCCGCTGGGCAAGTTTTTCAGCGATTGCAGTTACCTGACGGGTGGACCGGCCCGAACAGATGACCATGTGATCACCGATCTCGGTCTTGCCGCGCAGATCGATCTGCACGATATCTTCGGCCTTGTCGTCATCAAGTGAGGAAAGAACGGTCGCCAAAAGCAGATCGCTGGTGGCGTTTTTCCGGGCACCGGCCATTACCGCCGCACCGTTGTCCGCAGACGTGGCTGCGCTGGTGTGTATAGACAGGACATTGTCCTCCTTAAATCGCGTCGCCGGGCCCCCGACGCTGGGGCTAATGGGAAAATAGCAATCGCAGCGCCCGTTTTCAATGACAAGGGGCCGGCACGCTGCGTTACCACCCTTCTTCGGTGATAATCTTGTCGCCGTCGGCGCCAAGCTCTTTCAACGCGTCGCGCACATCGTTGACGAATTCCTGCGGACCGCACAGATAAAACGTCCGGTCGAACCGTGAAAGGTGCTTTTGCAGGAACGCCTTGTCGACTTTTTCTTCTTCGACTTGCGCGCCCTCCTGATCGGTAACGGTGAAAACCGTCGTCAATCCGTCCATGCGTTCCCACTTTTTGCGCAGGATGATGTCTTTCTCCGTGCTGTTGGTGAAGATCAAAGTGCAATCCATCTTGCCGGTTTCAGCATGTTTTTCGAGGATCGGGATGAACGGTGTGATGCCTGCACCGGCGGCGATGAAGACGCCCGGACCGTGGTCCCTGATCGCACCGAAGGGTTCCGCGATCTCGACCCGGTCGCCCGGTTCCAGCCTGGAAAGCTGTTCGGTGACGCCGTCGTGATCGGGGTAACTCTTGATGACGAATTCAAGCGCATTTTCATCCGGCAGGGACGTGAATGTGAATGGGCGGCCCTCGTCAGTCCAGCCTTCCTTTTTCAAGGTCAGTTCGGTCGCCTGTCCCGGCTCGAATTCCAGCCCGTCCGGGCGCTCGAAGAGGTACCGGTTGGTGTCGGGTGTTAGTCGCGTTTTCGATATCAACGTGATCGTCTGGGTCATGGTGAACTCCTTCGAAAACCAACGTACCGGTGGCATCGCAAGTTCCCGCCGCAAGCTCAGTCGGCAAGGCCCGGTTGCGCCTCTGTGTCCTGCCGGTTCAGCATACGTACCTCGCGCTGCGGGAATGGGATGGAAATATCGTTCTCTTTGAAGGCATCCCAAAGCGCCAGATACACGTTGCCCCGAATGTTAGTCAGCCCGCCCGTCGGATCGCGAATCCAGAACCGCAGGATGTAGTCGACGCTGCTGTCCCCGAATCCGACGATATGACAAACCGGCGCGCGGCTTTTCAGCACCCGGTCGACACCCGATGCCGCTTCGATCGCCAGCTTGCGGACCGCGTGTGGATCATCCGCGTAAGCGGTGCCGAAATAGATATCGAGGCGCACGAAGTCATTGGAATGGGACCAGTTCACCACCTGTCCGGTGATCAGGTCTTCGTTCGGGATCAGGTACTCCTTGCCGTCGCGCGTGACGACGGACGCATAGCGCGCGCCCAGCGTCTGAATCCAGCCGAACGTCTCGCCCAGCGAAATGACATCACCCGGTTTGATCGATTTATCCAGCAGGATGATCACACCGGAAACAAGGTTCGATACGACTTTTTGCAAACCGAAACCGAGGCCCACGCCGATCGCACCGGACAGGACGGCAAGGCCGGTGAGGTCGATTCCGACCGCCTTGACCCCCAGATAAAAGGCAACGCCGTAAAGCGCCAGTTGCACCCCCTTGACGGCGAGCACCTGCATCGACGGGCTGATGTCTTCGTTCTTGCGGATCGTGGTGGCGCTGGCGTGCGACGCCACGCGGGCCAGTGTGAGCATCATGCCGATCACCACCAGCGCGGTGATCAGCGTCAGCACCGACAGCCGGAAATCACCGACCTGCAATGCGATTCTGTCAAGAAAGACGGCCACGTCGTCGGACACATTGAGGAAATAGAGCGTCGCGTAGATCCACAGGGCCCAGGTCACGGTCCGCCGCAGCGGGCGATTACGCACCAACCGCGATGCGAAGGCGATGCCGACCCAAACGGCGGCAAGCGTCGCCGCCAGTCCGATCAGATACGAGCGCGACGGCCAGGTGATGTTCTGCATGACCAGATACACGCCCCACGCCATCGCCGAGAACCAGATCAGGCCAAGCCGACGTTTGAGTTGCACGACCGCGCGCAACTGCCATTTCGCCCAGCCCTCGCGGGCACGGACACGGTTTTCCAGCCACGTTCCGGATTTGCGGTGCAGCAGCCAAGAAAGGATCGCCAGACCGAAAACGATCAACAGCTGGTTCTGCCGCCACCCCGGTTGCGCCACACCTTCGACGAAGCCAAGCACATTGACCCAAATTCCCTGAAGCGTGAACAGGAATTCGGCAAACGGGTCTACAGCTTCGTCCATCGAATCTCCTTTTGTGCGAATCGTCGCACGATGCAGTACCCCCCGCAAGCCTTGCAGCATTGCACCGATGCCTGTAACTGATAGCGCCATGAGACCTGTTTTCAACCAGACCGACCGCACCCGCCTGCGCGAACGCTTTTTCGGCGCGACGCATACCGTGCTTGCACGACTATAAGCGTGCCGCACCGTGCATCGCCGCGCGGCCCCGACTGTTTTCAAACAACCTGACCCAAGGGAGAGGACCGCATGTCCCCCAAAACGCTCTATGATAAAATCTGGGATGCCCATGTCGCGCATGAAGCGGACGATGGCACCTGCCTTCTGTATATCGACCGGCATCTCGTACACGAGGTGACGTCGCCGCAGGCCTTTGAAGGACTGCGCATGACGAATCGTACCGTGCGCGCACCCGATAAGACGATTGCCGTGCCCGATCACAACGTGCCCACGACGCTCGACCGCGCGAACGCCGAGACGATGACGGCGGACAGCCGCATTCAGGTCGAGGCACTGGACAAGAACGCCAAGGATTTCGGCATCCACTATTACCCCGTGTCCGATGTCCGTCAGGGCATCGTGCATATCGTCGGCCCCGAGCAGGGTTGGACCCTGCCCGGCATGACCGTGGTGTGCGGCGACAGCCACACCGCCACGCATGGTGCGTTCGGCGCGCTGGCCCACGGCATCGGCACATCCGAGGTCGAGCATGTTCTGGCTACCCAGACGCTTATTCAGCGCAAAGGCAAGAACATGAAGGTGGAAATCACTGGCAAGCTGCGCCCCGGCGTGACCGCCAAGGACATCACCCTGTCCGTGATCGGTGAAACCGGCACGGCGGGTGGCACCGGCTATGTCATCGAATACTGCGGCGAGGCGATCCGCGACCTCTCGATGGAAGGCCGCATGACCGTGTGCAACATGGCCATCGAGGGGGGCGCACGGGCGGGCCTGATCGCCCCTGACGAGAAGACGTTTGAATACTGCATGGGCCGCCCCCACGCGCCCAAGGGCGCCCAGTGGGAAGCCGCCCTTGCATGGTGGAAGACGCTTTATTCCGACGACGACGCCCATTGGGACAAGGTTGTGACCCTGAAAGGCGAAGACATCGCGCCCGTGGTCACGTGGGGTACATCGCCCGAAGACGTGCTGCCCATTACGGCGAAGGTACCGTCGCCCGCCGATTTCAAGGGCGGCAAGGTCGAAGCCGCACAGCGCAGCCTTGACTACATGGGACTGAAGGCGGGCATACCGCTGAACGAGGTGACGATCGACACCGTGTTTATCGGGTCCTGCACCAACGGTCGGATCGAGGATCTGCGCGCCGCCGCCGAAATTCTGAAAGGCAAGAAGATCAAGGACGGGATGCGCGCGATGGTCGTCCCCGGATCCGGCCTTGTGCGTGCGCAGGCCGAAGAAGAAGGCCTTGCCGATATCTTCAGGGATGCCGGTTTTGAATGGCGGCTTGCGGGTTGTTCGATGTGTCTGGCGATGAACCCCGATCAACTCGCCCCCGGCGAGCGGTGTGCGGCCACGTCCAACCGCAACTTCGAAGGCCGTCAGGGCCGCGGCGGACGCACGCACCTGATGAGCCCCGCGATGGCGGCGGCGGCGGCAGTGACGGGCCACCTGACCGACGTGCGGGAGATGATGTAGCATGACGGCGCGCCCCGATCCACGGCTTCGGAACGGGAACCGCCGCGTGTGGATGCACGTTGATCCAGCGAAAGCAACTTCGCTGGAGACACCCCATGAGCAATCGCATTTTCTTTATCCTGTCCGGAATCATTCTGCTGATCGGTGGCATCTGGGCGCTGTTCGCGCCCTTTGCCGCGTCGTTGGCCGCAACGATCTATGTCGGCATCGCCTTCATCGCGGCGGGGATCCTGCACATCGTACAGGGGCTGCGGGACGCAGAGGACCGGTTCTGGAACATCGGCTTCGGTATTCTCGGGGTGCTCTTGGGCGTCTCGTTCCTCTTCAATCCGTTCGGCGGGATGCTCTCGCTTACCAGCCTGTTCGGTGTATTGTTCATGGGTTCCGGCCTGATGCAGCTGTATCTTGCGTGGAAACGGCGGATGGCGGACCGGACGCTGTTTCTGGTACTGTCAGGCGTCGTCTCCGTCGCACTGGCACTGATGATTGCTTTCAACCTGTTTACGGCGTCTGTCACGCTGCCCGGAATTGTATTGGGGATCGAGTTGATCACGACAGGATTTGCCCTGCTTACCCTGCGTCCGCGCGCGCCGAACGCCCGCAATCTGCCGGACGATACCACCGTCTGAGCCACCCGAACAGCCTGCCCCGACCTGATGGCCGGACACCCAAACGGGTGCCTGGCCCATTTTTGCGCGCGGTATCCTGCGCGCCTTTCTCATTCATATACGACCGGGACCTGTGCCGGTCGGACAACAGGAGTTCTTTGACATGAACAAGTTCACCACACTCAGCGGCATTGCCGCACCCATGCCACTGATCAACATCGACACCGACATGATCATCCCCAAGCAGTTCCTCAAGACGATCAAGCGGTCCGGTCTTGGCGTGAATCTGTTCGACGAGATGCGCTATGACGACGACCGCAACGAAATTCCCGATTTCGTCCTCAACAAGCCACAGTACCGCGAGGCACAGATCCTCGTCGCCGGCGACAATTTCGGCTGCGGTTCGTCGCGCGAACACGCGCCCTGGGCCATCGCGGATTTCGGCATCACCTGCGTAATCGCACCCAGCTACGCGGACATCTTCTACAACAACTGTTTCAAGAACGGCATCCTGCCCATCGTGCTGCCACAGGAGCAGGTGGATTTGTTGATGAAGGACGCTGAAAAAGGCGCAAACGCGCGCATCGAGGTGGATCTGGAAAGCCAGAAAATCACCTCGTCGGACGGTGACGTTTTCACTTTCGACATCGACCCGTTCAAGAAACACTGCCTGATGAACGGTTTGGACGACATCGGCCTGACGATGGAAAAGGAGACATCCATTGACGCGTTCGAGGCGACGGCTGCGCAAAGTCGCCCTTGGGTTTAACCTTTCCGTAAACTTCGTTCAAATTGAACCGGATTTCCTTGTGGGCGCGCATGCAGCGCCCACAAGATGTTGCGCTTGCCTAAATCTTGCCTCGGAAATGATGCAAGAACGCACCACCCCTTCCCTGAAAACGCCCCGACAATACAGCCAGATACAGCAATGGTCTTGAGCATTAAGGCGAAAGAAGGCACGATTGTGACAACAATGAGGCAGGCCTTCCGTACCCTGAAGGCATCAAGTTGGAACAAGTACGCGGCATCGAATCGCGGCTGGCCAGTTTGAAGGGATAGAGTTTTGATAGCACGTATGATCAGTGCCGCTGCGCGCGGACTGCTGGTGGCGATTTTGATAATGACACCGGCCCTCATGTTGCCGGGTCTTGCCAGCGATTCGACTCAGATCGTCCTTCTTGCGGCGTTGCTTGCGGCTGTTCTGACCTTCGTCGAATACAACTCCGTCTTTCCCAGCATTGTCGAATTCCGCGACGCGGCACCGTTCAACCGCCTGCGCTTTCTCGCCCTGTTTTTCATCGTATTCCTGCTCAGCGCGATCCTCAAAGGTCTCACCCAGCCAACCGTTCTGACCGGAGCCTTCACCTCGATCGGTACGATCGTCGGCAACAGCATCGATTTCCCGTTCTCGCCGGTGCGGTTGATGGTTCTGATGCTGCCCGATAACGCGTCGCAGCAGACGATCGATTTCGTGCGTACCGCCGCCGGGCTTTCCTATGTCATTTCGCTAATTGCCATGACGGCGTTCCTCGTTCTGGTGCGGGTACTGAACTGGCCCGCGCGGGGGCGTGCATTCAACGTCTGGGTCAATCTCCCGCTGTTCGATCCAACGGCAGGCGGAGATGTGCTGGACCGGCTGCACCGCGATGCACGGATCAACATCGCGCTTGGCTTCCTGCTGCCTTTCCTCGTACCTGCTGTGGTCAAGATGGCGGCGGATCTGATAGACCCGATTACATTGCAGAATCCGCAAACTCTGATCTGGACAATCGCAGCATGGGCCTTTCTTCCGGCAAGCATCATCATGCGCGGCATCGCGATGGGCAAGATCGCAGACATGATCCACAAGAAGCGTCGCCGCGCATATGCGGATGCCGACGCAGAGGGTATGCAACCCGCCTGATCGCGGTTGCAGTCGCATTGGTTTTCGCCGGTGCGCCGCTTTGGGCCGAGCCGCTGAGGATCGCCACGTTTCACACCGACGCCTCGCGCAAGGGTCCGGGCCTGTTGCTGCGCGATATCCTGCGCGGCGACGACCCGCAGATTACTGCTGTGCAGGATACGATCATCCAGGCGGACGCCGATATTATCGTGGTTCAGGATTTCGATTTTGACCTGCGCGCCACTGCGTTGAACGCTTTCGCCGACACTCTGGCAGCGCGCGGGCTGTCCTATCCGCACCGTTTCACGCGGCCGACGAACGCCGGCAGGCAAAGCGGTCTGGACCTGAACGCGGACGGGCGATTGGGCGATGCCGACGACGCGCAGGGTTATGGCCGCTTCTACGGCGCAGGGGGGATGGCGATCTTGTCGCGTTTTCCGATCGTGGGAAACGAGGTCGAAGATTACACCGCGCTCCTGTGGCGCGATCTGCCTGACAATATCTATCCACAGGTTGACGGCGCGCCCTTCGGCGGTGCGCAAGTTCACGCAGCGCAGCGTTTGTCATCCAAAGGCCACTGGATCGTACCGGTCGCTACGCCCGATCACGGCACGGTGCGGGTGATGACCTTTCACGCGGCCCCCCCCGTTTTCGACGGTGCTGAAGACCGCAACGGACGGCGCAACCATGACGAGGCTGCGTTCTGGCTCGACTATCTCGCCCGCGCCGACAGCGCCCTGCCTTTCGTCTTGCTGGGCGTGGCCAACATGGACCCCGACCGCGGACAGGGGCGACCCGAAGCGATACGCGCGCTACTGACCCATCCGCAGTTGCAAGATCCGTTCCCGGACACGCCGACGGCGGATTTCGATGATCCCGATCCCGGCGATCTGCGGGTTGATTATCTGCTGCCGTCAAGCGACTGGAAGGTCGAGAATTTCGGCACGATCCGCACCCCTTCGGCCAGCCGCCATGACCTGCTGTGGGCAGACCTCGAACGCCGCGATCCTTGACGCTTCTGGCGCGCCGCGCTACGCCCTGAACCAACTATTTTCAGGAGCGACACATGGCAAACCCCACCCTTTTGATCCTCGCCGGTGACGGCATCGGCCCCGAAGTCATGGGGCAGGTCACACGCATCATCGACTGGTTCGGCGCCAAGCGCGATCTTGCCTTCGACGTCGAACATGATCTGGTCGGGGGGGCGGCTTATGACAAACACGGCACGCCCCTGCACGATGATACGATGGCCAGGGCGCTGGCGGCGGATGCGGTCCTGTTGGGGGCCGTGGGTGGACCAAAATACGACAATCTGGACTTTTCAGTAAAGCCCGAGCGCGGCCTGCTGCGTCTGCGCAAAGAGATGGATCTGTTCTCCAACCTGCGCCCGGCGCAATGTTTCGACGCGCTGGCGGATTTCTCATCGCTGAAAAAGGACGTCGTGGCGGGTCTGGACATCATGATCGTACGCGAGCTGACCTCTGGCGTCTATTTCGGAGAGCCGCGCGGCATCTTCGAGGAAGGCAACGAGCGTGTCGGCATCAACACCCAGCGTTATACCGAAAGCGAGATCGACCGCGTGGCGCGCTCGGCGTTCGAGCTGGCCCGCCGCCGTGGCAATAAAGTGTGTTCCATGGAAAAAGCCAACGTGATGGAAAGCGGCATCCTGTGGCGCGAAGTGGTGCAGAAGGTACACGACGAGGATTACCCTGACGTCGAGCTGAGCCACATGTACGCCGACAACGGCGCGATGCAGCTCGTCCGCGCGCCCAAACAGTTCGACGTGATCGTCACGGACAACCTCTTCGGTGACATCCTGAGCGATTGCGCGGCGATGCTGACAGGATCGCTCGGCATGCTGCCTTCTGCGTCCCTCGGCGCGCCCAATGCCGATGGCCGCCCCAAGGCGCTGTACGAGCCGGTACACGGCTCTGCGCCTGACATTGCGGGTCAGGGCAAGGCCAATCCAATCGCCTGCATCCTGAGCTTTGCGATGGCGTTGCGCTATTCCTTCGATCAGGGGGACGAGGCGGCGCGGCTGGAAAAGGCCGTGGAGCAGGTGTTGGCGGACGGCGCGCGCACCGCCGATCTGATGGGCCCCGAAGACGGAACGCCGATCACCACCGCCGAGATGGGCGACGCCATCCTTGCCGCGCTGGACGCGTCCCTTTGAAACCTGTCGCCTGCCCCCGCTTGGGATGGCGGGCGACATTGCCGGCCCTTGAGCACCGGCTTCATCAGGTGCAGGATCGGGCCAGAAGATCCGGAGCACCTTGCCGATGAGCCAAGACATCCTTGCAGAGTTTCTGCTGCCCACCGACGAGCTGCGCGACGACCTGCCGTTCTTTACCAAGACGTTGGGCATGCGGCTGGAAAACATATTTCCGGCCGACGATCCTTCGGTGGCCAGCTTTTCCGGCCACGGCCTGCGCCTGCGCATCGAAAAGGGCGCGGACGTGCCGCCCGGACATCTGCGCATCCTCACGGATGATCCCGACAGCTTTGCGGATGGCCTGCGCGAGATGACCGCGCCCAACGGCACGCGGATCTCCGTCGTGCCGCGCACGCCTCAGGTCGACGCGATCACGACACAGCATGAATTCGCCGTGCGCCGCCTGCGCGACGAGGCGCCTTGGGTGATCGGGCGCGCGGGCATGCATTACCGCGATCTGATCCCCTCGCGGCTCGGCGGTTCGATCATCGCCAGCCATATCCGCATTCCCGACGGCGGTCCGGTGCCCGACATGGTGCATTACCACACCGTCGGGTTTCAACTGATCTTCTGCTATCGCGGCTGGGTGGACGTGCTCTACGAAGACCAGGGCGACACGATCCGCCTGCACGCGGGCGATTGCGTCACCCAGCCTCCTGGCATCCGGCACCGCGTGGTCGAAGCCTCCCCCAACATCGAAGTGATCGAGATCGGCGTTCCCGCCGAGCATGTGACCACCATCGACCATGAGTTTACCCTGCCCAACGGCAAAGGCGATCCGGCGCGCGAATGGGACGGCCAGACCTTCGTGCACCATGTCAAGGACCGTGCCGAATGGCACCCCTTCCACGTGCCGGGTTTCGTCGCCCGCGACACCGGCATCACCCAGGGGACGAAGGGCGTGGCAGGTATTCAAGTGGTGCGCCGGGCGGAGGGCGATGCACCAGCCTTTACCCACGATGCCGATATCTATTTTACCTTCGTGATGGACGGCACCATGACGCTGCATGCCGATGGTCAGCCGGACCGCGACCTGCAAGCGGGGGACGCCTTCGTGATCCCGCCGGGCATGGTCGCGCAATACCGCGACGCCTCCAAAGATCTGGAGCTGCTCGAAGTGGCGCTGCGCGGCGATTTTAGGACAACGCTGGTCTGATCATCCGCCGTTGCGGGAAAGCGCAGAGAAAGCGGGATAAAGCCTGCGAAACCGCGCATAGGCCGCATCGTACGCGTCGCGCAACGCAACATCCGGCGTGATCACATCGCCCGTGGCGGGTGCGGGCATGATCCGGTCGGCCGGCTGCCCTGTCGCCGCCGCCTGCCCCAGCCGTGCAGCGCCAAGCGCGGCACCGAATGCGCGCCCCTGAGGCACATGCAGCGGTGTATCCAGAACTGTCGCGAGCATCTGCAACCAGTAGCGCGATGCCGACCCGCCACCGATGACATAAAGCGTTTCAAACCGTCCGCCGGTGGCGCGGATTGCCTCGTATCCGTCCCGCAGTCCAAAACAGACGCCCTCCAGAACCGCATGGGTAAGATCCACCTGCGTGGTCGCGGTGCTGATCCCCGCAAACCCGGCCCTGATCCGTGAATCATTGTGCGGCGTCCGTTCGCCGGACAAATAGGGTGCAAACCCGACGTCGCCAGGGGGCCGCAGCGCATCGCCAAGCGCCTCCGTCAGGGCGGCAGGGCTGCGCCCCGTGACCGAGGCCAGCCATGTCAGGCTGTCGGCAGCGGACAGCATCACGCTCATCTGGTACCAGGTGTCGGGCACTGCGTGGCAAAAGCTGTGAAGCGCGGAGTCCGGCGCGGAGCACAGCCGATCGCGTGCCATCAGGATCACACCAGAGGTGCCCAGGGACACGAACCCGCTGCCCTCGCGCAGCGCGCCCATCCCGCAGGCCGCCGCCGCATTGTCCCCCGCACCGCCCGCGACGCAGACCTGCGAACCAAGCCCCCAGCGATCCGCCACAGCGGGCCGCAACGTGCCCGCGCGCGCAGTCCCTTCGACAAGCCGTGGCATCTGCGCGCGGCGCAAGCCGCAGCGGTCAAGCAACGGATCGGACCAGTCGCGTGCCGCAACGTCGAGCCAGGCCGTCCCGGAGCAGTCGGACAGGTCAGACACATGCTCACCCGTCAGATAGTGATTGAGATAAGCCGCTGGCAACAGAACGCGGGCGACGCGCGCGAAAATCTCAGGCTCATGCTGGCGTACCCAGGCAAGTTTCGGCGCTGTGAAGCCGGGAAATACGACATTGCCGGTGATCTCTCGGAATGCGGGGTCGCTGTTCATCCGTGCGGCCCAGGCGTGGCTTCGCGTATCGTTCCACAGAATACACGGGCGCAGCACTGCATCCTGCGAATCCAGAAGTGTCGCACCATGCATGTGCCCCGCGACGCCGATGCCGGACACCCGCGCAAAGTCAGGATATGCATCACGTATCTCCGCGACGGCCTTCTCCAGCGCCTCGATCCAGTCCGCCGGATCCTGTTCGGACCATCCCGGATGGGGATGCGACACGCCGCAGGACGCCTCTGCCGAAGCAACCGGCGCACCGTCTTCATCCATCAGAAGAACACGCACCCCGGACGTTCCCAGATCAATGCCAAGAAAGCTCATGATGACGTCCCATGTTCACGCACGAAAACCTAGGATGATTACCTGACCTGGTACAAGCCACTATCCTGCGACCGCGAATATGAAGGATGTCAAATGTCGCGCGTCTTGCCCCGATGCGTTCAATTTTCTGAATTGTCTCCGCAGACCGTGTCAAGCAAAGCTGACCCAACTGCCAAGCATTTGTGACCCAAACCGGACCTACGACGCAGGACGCGCGGAAAAAGTAGCGGGTGGAAGGGCTCATGCGTGCGGACGGGTGCGACTTCCAGCGGAACCGAGGAGCGGCAAAGGGAATCGCAGTTTTTCGGAAGTTTTTGTCGGCGCAGCGACCGACAGTTTCGGGTCCAATTTCCCTCATAGTGCGGACACATTCTGTCGCTAAACCTCAAAATGACCGTAAATGAAAATGAACAATAAGGTAGGCAATATGCTGATCTCCGTGGTTGTGCCCTGTATGAACGAAGAAGCATCAATACCGGTCTTGGTGGAGCGTTTGTCGAAAGTGGTAGCCCCATACGGAGATCGCGCCGAGGTTTTACTCGTCGATGACGGCTCCACGGATGCAACATGGTCAGCGATCGAGAGGGCACGCGCAACTTTTCCTTGTCTTCGTGGCATAAGACTATCGGCCAATCGCGGCCATCAGATAGCATTAACTGCCGGGCTTGAGGCCGCCCAGGGTGAGCGTATCTTTATGCTCGACGCTGATCTGCAAGATCCTCCGGAGTTGCTCGGCGATATGATGGGTATGATGGACCGGGGCTATGATGTGGTCTATGGGCGGCGCAACGAGCGGCAGGGCGAGACGCTGTTCAAGCGCGCGACCGCTTGGGTGTTCTACCGCGTGCTTAACGCGATGTCCGACATTGAAATACCACGCGACACCGGTGACTTCCGGTTGGTCAGCCGCAAGGCGCTCGACGCAATCCTGTCGATGCCGGAGCGCGCGCGCTTTGTACGGGGCATGTTTGCCTGGGCTGGGTTTAGTCAGATCGGAATCGAATACGCCCGTGCGCCACGCGAATTGGGCGATACGAAATACCCCCTTAGGAAAATGATACGCTTTGCCGTTGACGCAATGACCGCGTTTTCCACGAAGCCTTTGAAATTCGCCACGCGTATGTCATTTGCCAGCCTCGGCTTTTCCGCCTTGATGATGATCTACGTGGCCCACTCTCTGATCGTCTACCAAACGGCTCCGGGCTGGGCCTCGGTTGTGCTGGTGATCAGCCTCTTTTCGGGCGTCCAGCTGCTGACCCTGGGCATCCTGGGCGAATATATCGGACGCCTCTACGTAGAGGCCAAGAACCGTCCTCTCTACTTCGTGTCAGAAGACACGCGCAGTGCTGATTTGCTCCCGCTGCGCAAAGTGGTCTGACCTCGTAATGCAGCTCAACCGCATATTTTCCTTTGCCTTGGTAGGCGTCGGAATCGCTCTGCTTTACGTGGTGCTTTACCTCGCATTCCTGCACGTGGGGCTCGTGCAAAGCGCCGCCAATGCGCTGGCATTCGGTCTTGCCGTGATGGTGCAATATGCCGGACAGGCGCGGTTCACATTTCAACGCCAATTGAATGATCTCCGCCAGATGCTGCGCTTTGGCTTCATGATCGCCTGCGGCTTTACCACCTCGGCGTTGATCACCGGGATTGTTGCCCCCTACTTCATGCTGCCTCCCTTGATCGCCGCCCTCGCGGTCACGGTGATCCTACCGGTACAGAACTTCATTCTCATGTCGCTCTGGGTATTTTCCAAGCGTGCAATCTGAAAGCAGAACTCACATGACACATATCTATTCCGACACATTTTTCGATTACATCGATCAGGGCGCGCGTCGTTCTGCCCAGCACTTTCTGGGGGTGTTGGGGCCTCTATTGACGCCTGCGTCTGTGATTGATCTGGGGTCCGGGCGCGGTGTGTGGCTGGATGAATGGCGCAAAGCAGGCGTAAGCGATGTCGTCGCTGTTGACGGCGATTATGTGAATCGAGATCAGTTGGCCATCGGACGTGAACAATTCATGGCCGCTGACTTGACCGCACCGGTCATCACCGATCGCCGCTTTGATCTGGCGCAGAGCCTCGAAGTAGGAGAGCACCTGCCCACATCCGCGTCGGCAACGCTGGTGGACAGCCTCACACGTGCCTCTGACCGGGTGCTGTTTTCAGCAGCAGTGACGGGCCAAGGCGGAGAATTTCACGTCAACGAGCAGCCTCTGTCCTTCTGGCAGGATCTGTTTTCAGCGCGCGGATACACTGCCTACGACTGCATCCGCCCGCATCTTTCAAATAATCGCGAAATTGAGCCTTGGTACCGCTACAATGCGGTGCTTTACGTGAATGAGGCGGGCCTCAAGGGTTTGCCTCAGGCCATCACCAAACATAAGGTTCCCGAAGGCACACCCGTCAAGAATGGCGGCGATGCGCTGTGGAAGCTGCGCCGCTCTGTCGTGTCGCACCTGCCGCGCGGCACTGTAACGCGCATCGCACAGACCCGCGCCAGCATCATCGCAGCGCGCGCGGGCAACAGGATGGGCACCGCATGACATCCTCCGTAGGTTTTGCAGAATACGCCTCGCCACTGTCTGACCACGTGGCCGACCGCGCCGCAGCACTACCCCTCGGGAGGGTGCTAATAGTCACACTGCTGGCAGTCTGTGTGGTGTCTCTGCCGAACCTCATCGACCCCTTCGTTCGCCACGATGATTATCCTGCCCTTTTTGGGGAAGCGCATTTGTACTGGGGCAAAACCCTGCATGAAGGTCGCTGGCTCAACTACATTTGGCATCTCCGCGAGGTCGTAACGCCTGCATGGCTGAACTTCGCGCTATATCAGGTGCTTTGGGCTGTGCTGGCCGCCGCCCTCGCCGTTGCTGCAATGGGACCTGAAGGGCGTCCGTGGTTCGCAAGCGTGCTGGCCTTGTTCATCCTGGGGTCAGCACCCGCCACACTGATTTCGACGTGGTTCAACACATTGATCCCGGGTCTGGCCATCGTCACGCTCTATGCAGTATTGGGATGTCGGCTATCGCAGCGCACCCATCGCGCTTTGTTACCCTTGTTCGTCATCCTCAGCTTCTTGGCCTACACAACCTATCCGCTCATACTGCTTGCCGTGTGCCTGATGCGCACGCAACAGCGATCACTACGTGACCTGTGCCTCTTGATGGCGCTTTTCGTACTCAGCTTTGCCGCCGCCGTCCTGCTGACCTACACCATTAACTGGCAGATCCACGGTGTATTTGGCGTACCGCTGGACGCCTGGCGAAATGCGACGCCTGCCGCCGATATGGCGGGTATGATCGCGAACCTGTCCATGTTGGGTGAAACATTCAAGACGCTGATGGTTCTGACGGCCTATTCCTTTATCCCCGCCGCTTATTTTCACGTCGGCATACTGCTCGTAGCCACGATTGTTATGATCCGCATTGCTCCGAAAGAGGCGCTTTATCTGCATGCAGGGCTGTGGGCCGGTATGGCTCTGATCGTGCTCCAAGTGCTGAAGCTTGGCGTTCTCGTCCCACCGCGCACGTTCATTTTTGCCTGGGTGTTCTATGCCGTGATCGTGGTACGCGCAGCGGCCCTTCTCAGCGAAACCCCTGGTCCGGGGGGCCGCATCATGCGCAATCTTTCGCTGCTGGTGGTCATCAGCTATCTGCTTTTGACGTTTTACCAATACACCATCTATCGCCCATGGCAGGCAGAGACCCGCGCGTTGAGTGCAGCATTGGAAGACGCTGATCCAGAGGGCACACGTCCTGTCTTGGTCACCGGCGATGTGATGACGCTGGGCAGCGCCAGGGCGGGCTATATTCAATCCGAATTGGCGCTGACCTTTCGCATGGAGCAGTTGAATGGGCGGAGGGTCGTACTCTGTGATAGTGCGCCTGAGACCTGCGCAGAGGTCGAAATATCACGCGCTACCGCGGGCTTGTCTCCTGCCATGAAGGTGGAGGTTGCGACCATCGACGGCGACGTTCGCATTAATACGCTGCTGGAATAAGTGAAGATGGCGCTCAGCAATAAATGATCGTTGTAGGAACGTGCACCATTCATCTTCATTCGCGCTTCCAGGAGGCCCGTTTCAAACCTATCGAGTTGGCGACAGTTTTTGCTAACCTCGCAAAAGCAGACTTTCGCGCCGTCCGTAGCATTTGTCAGTAAGGGGTCGCACCCAATAGCCCTTAGTCTCCGTTTCAAATGCTCAGAAGCCATCCCGCTGACCCCACTGCGATGCAGAAGGCGTTCCGGAGGCCTGCCGTCTAACGGTGCACTCTACCAATTCCTCGCCGTAGCTGATCCCCTGTTGACAAAACTAGTTTTGTAGTTATAAAAATTGTCTATGACTGTTTCATCCCGTTCCGCCATCACCGCCCGCGCCCTCGCCGCCCTTGGACATGAAGCCCGGCTCGACGTCTATCGACTACTCGTGCGTGCGGGCGAGGAGGGTCTGGTGGTCGGGGACATCGCGAGCCATACGAAGTTGCCGCTCTCGACGCTCGCCCATCACTTGCGCACACTCGTCGGGGCACGCCTCGTTGTGCAGGAGCGGCGCGGACGCGAGGTCGTGAACCGGGCTGACTTTACTGCCATGAATGCTGCACTCGCCTTTCTGACAGACGAGTGTTGCCAAGGCGTATCCCTTGTGCAGGAAAACGCCGCCTGACATTCGAACGAATTTCTTTGCTTATAAATAACTACATAACCGGATATATAATATGACAGAAGCAGCTATACGACTTACCGAACAAGGAACCCTAATCGCCCGTCGTCTATGGTCAGGTCAGTGGGTCTGGCTCGCTACCGCCGCGATCTTGGCTCTCGTCTGGGGTCTCGACCCCTCCCAAGGCCAGAAAAGCCTGTTCTTTGTTGCCGCGAACCTGCTCCAGACGGCCCCCTACCTGCTGCTTTCCATTGGCCTCGCCGCCTACGCAGGGGCGACGGGTGCCGACAATCTCATCGCCCGCGCCTTTACCGGTGCGCCAGTTGTCATGATCCTCATCGCCGCCGCTTTTGGCGGTCTTTCGCCTTTCTGTTCTTGCGGGGTGATCCCACTGATCGCAGCGCTTCTCGCAATGGGTGTGCCACTCTCCGCTGTCATGGCGTTCTGGCTGGCTTCGCCGGTCATCGACCCGTCGATGTTTGCGTTGACCGCAGGGGTCCTCGGTCTGGAGTTCGCCATCGCCAAGACACTGGCGGCTATCGGGCTGGGCCTGTTTGGTGGTTACGTGACGCTTATTCTCACCCGGTCGGGGACTTTCGCCAATCCGCTGCGCGAGGGTGTGGGTAACGGCGGCTGCGGCGCATCGGGTATCCGCAATCCCAAACCGCCTGTCTGGGCGTTTTGGCGCGATGAGGTACGGCGCACGAAGTTCGGGCGAGAAGCTTTGAAGACCTCGCTGTTTTTGTTCAAGTGGCTCTCTCTCGCCTTCGTCCTCGAGAGTCTGATGATTGCCTTCATTCCGGCCGAATGGGTGGCGCAGGCCGTTGGCGGGGACAGTTTCGTCTCGATCCCAATCGCCACGCTGGTTGGCGTGCCGGCCTATCTCAACGGCTATGCTGCATTGCCGCTCGTCTCAGGCCTGGTTGATCAGGGAATGGCCCCCGGTGCGGGACTGGCGTTCCTCGTCGCGGGCGGGGTGACATCGCTTCCGGCGGCCATCGCCGTATGGGCGCTGACGCGTCGCGCAGTCTTCGCTCTCTACATCGCTTTCGCGCTCACCGGGTCCATGATGGCGGGGCTGCTGTTCCAGCTCTGGCTCGCGTGATGGGTGCCGTGTCGCACACCGCATCGTTCCGGCACATCCTCGTCGGCGTCGATGGATCGGCTCCGGCCTGCCGGGCGGCGGTTTCAGCTGCGCGTCTCGCGCTGGCGCTCAATGCAAAGCTGACCTTTCTTGCCGTTGCACGGGAGGTTCGGGCCTCCAAGGAAATCGAGGACTACGCAAAGCTGGAAGGAATCTACGCGTCAAGTTTTCCACTGCTGCGAAAGGAAGCCGAATTCTGTCTCGCTGCGGCGGTTATATCTGCGCGTGAGTTGGGCCTGAAAGGTACGGAACGCCTCGTTCAGACTGGGGATGTGGCGCAGACGATCGCCCGCGTCTCGCACACGCACGGAGCCGACTGCATCGTCCTCGGGCGCAGCTCCCATGGGGCAATGCGGACTCTCTTCACGAGGTCCGTCGTCAAAACAGTGGAGGAGATTGCTGACAAAGCACTACTGCTGATCCCTTGAAATGCCCATCTGGAACTCCGGACGAAAGCGGACCTTCAGTTCCATATGTCGAGCGGCAGCTTTGCGTTCAGAAGCTATGCATTACAAAGTGTCACGCAGTTGTTTGAGCAGCGCCGGAGAAAGGCAAAACAAAGTATGACCCAATCTCTTGACCGCCTCGTGGAGCGGCAAATCCAGAAGGCCCTCGCCCAGGGTAAGCTGCGTGGCATTGAAGGCGAAGGGAAACCGTTGCCCGACCGTTCGGGTGAGGTTTACACCGACATAGCTACATCGGTGGCGTTCCGAATTATGGCAGAAGCTGGCGCACTGCCCGAGGAGTTCAAAATCAAAAAGCTGTTGGAAACGGCGCAGCAAAGCTACGCGGAGGCAACGGACGACGATGCCAAACGCGTTGTGATGGCTTTGATCGCCGACCTCCAGCAACGTTACAATATTGCTGTGGAGGCAAGGCGTCGGTTCATGGCGCCTTAGGCTGAAACAGCTATTCTTTGACCGCGCAGTATTCGTGACTTTGGGCTCGTTACCGGATTTTCGCTGCGCAAAAGCCCACATCGCGGGACGAAGAAGCCCGTAAAAGTGGTATCACAAATTGCGCTTTCGGCGGATGAGCAAAACGACAGAAAGACCGAGGACAGGAACAACGATTGTGCGGGTGAAATCCAATGCACTTGCACGCCACCGCCATGCACCCAACGATTGTATGTCGTCCCTCATGTCCAGAACCTCCATCGCAATTCCCAAGAAGCAAGCGATTGCAAGTGTTATCAAGAATGGCATTAGTCGCATTGATTTTCGCGCGATAGCGACTGCTAGCACAGTCAGCAAGAACCCTATCACCACATGCAGAATGTCCCTATCAATAGGCACATATTGAGCGAGTAGGATTTTCAGCGATTGATAGCCTGATGAGCTTTGCTCCATAACCGAAGAATAATCGTATCGAGCGTATCTGCAAAGGATGAAGTGGGGTTCTTTCCGTCCGTCGCTGCGCCTAGCACGAACGACTGACTATCCTTCTCAACACGCGATCTGGATCAGCCATCTGTCACAAAAGTCGGTTTTGTCCGTCATTCGGCAAATGGAAAAGTGGTGAGCCCTGCAGGATTCGAACCTGCGACCCACTGATTAAAAGTCAGTTGCTCTACCAACTGAGCTAAGGGCCCACTGGTGCGGTGTTTAGAAAGACCACGGGGGGCGGTCAACCCCATAATTCGCCAATCCGTGGGCAAGTGCTGGATTACGCTTCGGACTCTCGCTATATGCGCCTTATGACCTCATCCAATACCACAAATTTGCCGTTCATGAAAATGCACGGGCTTGGAAACGACTTTGTCGTGATCGACGCCCGCGCGCTGGAAATACCGCTGTCTCAGGCACTTGTGCGGGCCATCGCGGACCGTCACACCGGCGTGGGGTTCGACCAACTGGCCGTCATCAAAGCGGGCGATGCCGACGCGCACCTGACTTTCTACAATGCCGACGGCTCGACTTCGGCCGCTTGTGGCAACGCGACCCGGTGCATTGCGCGCTTTCTGATGGACGAGACCGGCCAGACCGCGCTGCACCTGACGACGGACCGTGGTGATCTGTTCGCGGTCGATGGGGGTGGTGGGCTGACGTCGATCAACATGGGCCATCCCCAACTGGATTGGGCCGACATACCGCTCGCGCGCGAGATGGACACACTTGCGCTGCCGATACCCGGATCGCCAACGGCCACCGGCATGGGCAATCCGCATTGCACCTTTTTTGTCGAGGACGTCGCCGGAATGGACCTTGCGCGCTTTGGTTCCGCGCACGAGCATCACGTTCTCTACCCCCAGCGCACCAACGTGCAGATTGCCCAGATCGTCGGCCCCGATCACATCCGTATGCGCGTGTGGGAGCGTGGCGTGGGCATCACGCTTGCTTCGGGCTCGTCATCCTGTGCTACGGCGGTTGCCGCGGCACGACGCGGGTTGACCGGGCGCCGCGTGCGCATTGATCTTGATGGAGGCACACTTGACATTGACTGGCGCGACGACGGGGTCTGGATGACCGGTCCGACGATGCATGTGGCAGATGGCACGTTCACGGCCCAGTTCATCGGGGCCTTCACATGAGCGCGCCGGTCTTCTCCAATCACGGCTGCCGCCTGAACCAGTACGAGCTCGAAGCGATGAAAGAGCTTGCAGCCGATGCGGGGCTGCAAGACGCAGTGGTCGTCAACACCTGCGCCGTCACCGCCGAGGCGGTGCGCAAGGCGCGTCAGGACATCCGCAAGCTGCGCAAGGCCAACCCCGATGCGCGTCTGATCGTGACAGGCTGCGCCGCCCAGACCGAGCCCGCGACATTCACTGCGATGCCTGAAGTGGACGCGGTGATCGGTAACACCGAAAAGATGCAGGGCGATACCTGGCAGGGACTTGCCGCCGACTTCATCGGAGAAACAGAGGCGGTGCAGGTCGACGACATCATGTCAGTCACGGAAACCGCCGGGCACCTTATCGATGGTTTCGGCACCCGAAGCCGTGCCTATGTTCAGGTTCAGAACGGCTGCGACCACCGCTGTACCTTCTGCATCATCCCCTTTGGCCGCGGCAATTCGCGGTCCGTTCCTGCGGGCGTGGTGGTGGATCAGATCAAGCGGTTGGTGAACAAGGGCTTCAACGAGGTCGTGCTGACCGGCGTCGACCTCACCTCTTGGGGCGCCGACTTGCCCGCCGCTCCGCGTCTGGGCGATCTGGTGATGCGCATCCTGCGGCTGGTGCCGGATCTGCCGCGCCTTCGGATCAGTTCGATCGATTCGATCGAGGTGGACGAAAACCTGATGCAGGCCATTGCGACGGAACCGCGTCTGATGCCGCACCTGCACCTGTCACTGCAACATGGCGACGACATGATCCTGAAGCGGATGAAGCGGCGGCATCTGCGCGACGATGCTATCGCATTCTGCGCGCAGGCGCGGGCGCTGCGCCCCGACATGACCTTTGGCGCGGACATCATCGCGGGGTTCCCGACAGAGACGGACGCGATGTTCGAGAACTCGCTGAAGCTGGTCGAGGACTGCGATCTGACCTGGATGCACGTGTTCCCCTACTCTGCTCGCGAAGGGACACCGGCCGCAAGGATGCCCGCTGTGAACGGCACAGCGATCAAGGAACGCGCGGCGCTGCTGCGCGCCGCCGGGGCGCAACAGGTCCTGCGGCATCTAAAGGACCAGGTGGGCAAGCGCCACAAGATCCTGATCGAAAACGAAAAGATGGGCCGCACCGAACAATTCGCCGAAGTACATTTCGACATGCCGCAACCGGTTGGGCAGATCGTCGAAACGGACATCACGGGGTGCGATGGGACTGCTCTGACAGCGTGATGGTTCACTTACCCTGTGCGGTTTGCTAGCGTCGCAGCAAGACAACAGGGGTTCGAACCAGATGCGCGATTTAGGCCCGATCAACGCCGGTTTCCTTGCCGACGCATCACCTGCATTGAAAGATGCGGTGTCACGACTGGCGCAGGAAACTACACTGGATACCGGCACCGTACTTTTCCGGCACGGCGATCCCGGCGACAGCCTGCACGCGATCCTGTCCGGCTCTTTCGAATTTAGCGTAATTTCTTCCGGCGGGCGCAAACTGACGCTCGACGTGATGCACAAGGGTGCGATCTTTGGCGAAATCGCATTCTTCGATCCGGGGCCGCGCACCGCAACCGTTATTGCGCTGGAACCCAGCAACCTTTGGACCGTCAGCGGTTCCGATTTTCTCGGTGCGATGCGTGATGAACCCGAACTCGGGATCGAAATGTTGCGCCTCGCGGGCAAGCGGATGCGCTGGATGGGACACCAATTGAGCGAGCAGGTATTCCAACCCCTTGCGACACGGCTTGCTGGCAAGGTGCTGTACCTCGCGGCACATGACAAAGACGACGCGCCGTTGCTGGCGCTGTCCAAGACTGAATTGGCGGAGTTCGCAGGTGCCAGTCGTGAGGCGGTATCCAAAATTCTTTCAGGCTGGGCGCGCTGCGGCTACGTCGAATCCACGCGGGGAGGGCTGCGGCTTCTCGACCGTCAGGCTCTGGAGGAGCTTTCTAAATTCGTGGAAACCTGAAGTTTCTGTGATCGAGTTCACAGACCGCCATGTGTTTCATTGACTAGGTTATGCCCATAGTAAGTCCTGCTTTGACTCTCGGACCTCCTTTTTCTTCGGATCGTCCCAAGGCGGATATTTATTAACGGGGGATCGGATTGGCGGGAATGGGTGCTAAGCACATATGAACCGCACGTCGGGGGCGATACACGCCTGATCCGGTCCCGCCTATTAAAGCTTGCCCAAAGATCGCTCACGCTCCGGCGATCAGGTCAGCCTAAAAGAAAGGCCCTCCCGCGCACTGCGAGAGGGCCCATTTATTTGGGACGCACCGGAATCACCGGGCAAATCGGCTCAGGCTTTGTATTTAACCCGTGCCCACAGCCGCTTGTTCGTCAGGTACAACAGAACCGAAAGCAGCGTGAGGAAGATGACACCGGCAAAACCAGCCTGCTTGCGCGCGCCGAGCTTGGGCTCCGCTGTCCACATCAGGAACGCAGAAACGTCTTCCGCCATCGCTTCGATGGAATTGGCGTGGCCGTCTTCGTACTCCACCGCTTCGTCGTACAGAGGCGGTGCCATGGCAATCCAGCCACCCGGCATCACGGTGTTCTCGTACAGGATCACGCCGGCCTGCTCTTTCTCTTCGCCGGTATAGCCTTCGGCTAGCAACGCCGCGATATACTCGGGGCCGCCGGTGCCTTTCAAAAGCTGGTTGATCCCCAGACCGTAGGGGCCGTGGAACGCGGCGCGTTTTTTCGCCATCAACGACAGGTCGGGCGCGTTCTCAAGCGCCGACCCGGGGAAATGATCGACAGGCGTCCCTTCGCGGAAATCATCGAGCTCCGCGTCATAGACATCGTACCGCTTGGAATACTCGATGACCTGCTCTTCGGGCAGCGCAGGGCCGCTTTCGGCTTCCAGCGTGCGCAGTGGAACATACCTCAGTCCGTGGCAAGCCGAGCAGATCTCGGTATAAACTTGCAGCCCGCGCTGCAGCTGGTTCACGTCGTAGGTGCCGAACGGTCCGTCGAACGAAAAGTCGATGTTTTCGATGTGGTGGGTCGCCTCCCCTGCCGCGAACACGGCAGGAGCGGTAAGCGCGAGGACAGCGCCGAGGAGTGTTGTTTTTATCATGTTCATTTTCGTTTACTCCGCCGGATTCACGAGTGTTTTCGTGCCACCGGTTTTAGGCGCATAGTGCTCCGCGAAATCGGCTTCGATCGTTTCGGGTTCCGGCAGCGGTTTTTCGATCACGCCGAGAAGCGGCAGGATGACGAAGAAATAGGCGAACCAGTAGGTTGATGCGATCAGCGAGAAGGACGCGTAAGGTTCTTCCGCCGGCATCGCTCCCAGCCACATCAGCGCAAAGAAGTCGAAGACCAGAAGCGCGAACCACCATTTGAACATCGGACGATACCGACCGGACCGCACGCGGCTGGTGTCGAGCCACGGTGTCGCCGCGAGGGCTGCAATCGCACCGAACATCGCCAGAACACCGAAGAACTTCGCATCGACGATGCCACCGGTCACGAACGACGCGATCTGCACGACCCAAACCTCGGCCGTGAAGGCGCGCAGGATGGCGTAGAACGGCAGGAAGTACCATTCAGGAACGATGTGTGCAGGCGTCGCAAGCGGGTTCGCCTCGATATAGTTGTCGGGGTGGCCAAGGTAGTTCGGCATGAAGCCCACGACCGCGAAGAACACCACCAGAATTACCGCCAGCGCGAACAGATCCTTGATCACGAAGTAGGGCCAGAACGGCAGCGTATCTTTCTCTGCCTCTTCCTTGGATGTCGTCCGGACAGGCACACCCGTCGGGTTGTTGTTGCCCGTGGTGTGGAACGCCCAGATGTGCAGGATCACCAGACCGGCGATCACGAACGGCAGCAGATAGTGCAGCGAGAAGAAGCGGTTCAGCGTCGCGTTGTCGACCGCAGGGCCGCCAAGCAGCAGTGTCTGGATCGCGTCACCGACAAAGGGAACGGCACCGAAAAGACCGGTGATCACGGTCGCACCCCAGAAGGACATCTGCCCCCATGGCAGAACGTACCCCATGAACGCCGTGGCCATCATCAGCAGATAGATAACCATGCCGATGATCCAGGTGATCTCGCGCGGTGCCTTGTACGATCCATAGTAAAGACCGCGGAAGAGGTGCGCGTACACCGCGATGAAGAACAACGAAGCGCCGTTCGCGTGCATATACCGCAGCATGTAGCCGCCGTTCACATTGCGCATGATGTGCTCGACGCTGGCAAACGCTTGATCAACGTGCGGTGTATAATGCATTGCCAGAACGATGCCGGTGATGATTTGCAGCACCAGACAGAAGGTCAGGACAATGCCCCAGATCCACATCCAGTTCAGGTTCTTGGGCGTTGGGATCATCAGCGTGTCGTACATGAGACCGACGACCGGCAAACGGCTGTGCAGCCACTTCTCGCCTTTCGAGTTCGGTTCGTAATGGTCGTGAGGAATTCCAGACATATGCGTTTCCTTTAACCGAGTTGAAGAGTTGTTTCGTCGAGAAACGCTGCGACCGGAACCGGCAGGTTCGTCGGCGCAGGGCCTTTGCGGATGCGGCCCGCCGTATCGTAGTGCGATCCGTGACAGGGGCAGAACCAGCCGTCGAAATCGCCCGCCTCGCCCAGCGGCACGCAACCCAGGTGCGTACACACACCCATCATAATCAGCCATTCGCCGGCTTCGTCCAGGGTGCGGTTCTCGTCTGTCGCAATCACATCACCGGTAAGGTTCGCGTTCTGCGCAATGGGATCGGGCAGATCGGAAAGCTCGACCGCGCGGCCCTCGGCAATCTCCTCTTCGGACCGGCGGCGGATGAACACCGGCTTGCCCAGCCATTTGACCGTCAACTGGGTTCCGGTCTCGATACCGCTTACGTCCACCCGGATCGAGGACAGCGCAACCACGTCCGCCGACGGGTTCATCTGGTTAACCAACGGCCAGACGGCGGCCCCGACGGCCACAGCGCCGGTCCCGGCTGTCGCGTAATAGAGGAAATCCCTCCGGTTGCCTGCGGTATCATCAGCTTGAGACACGATGCTTTCTCCATTTTGGGCCATTGGGCGGCCAGCAGGGATGGCGGCGCGCTTATCCCAGGGCGCCCGTTATTGCGGGTTGTCTAGCTTGCCCGCGCGGACACGTCCAGATGGTTTAGGCGTGCAAAGGGTCGCAGTTTGCGCATTTCAGACAATGATTTGATGCATTCGGCGTCTATCAGGACGTTGGCGGCACCGTGGATTTCATCCAGTCACGCGATTCGAATTTCTCGAACCAGAGGGCCAATGCATCGTTCCCCTTGCGCCATCCTCGGGCATCATGGCGGAAATCGACGTAGGCCAACGCGCAGCCGATGGCGATCTGACCCATGTCGAGCGGCCCTTCCAGATGGCTCATCCAGCGGGTGTTGAGCGCGGCACAGGTCCGCGCGACCTTCTCCCACTGGCCATCGACCCATTCCGGCATCCGCTTTTCCTCGGGGCGCAGCCGCGTTTCGTATGTCATCAACAACGCCGCGTCCAGAATGCCGTCCGCCGTCGCCTCCAGCGTCAGCGTATCCCAGCGCCGCGCGCCGGATGGGTACAGTCGGTCACCGCCGCGCGCATCCAGATAGGCGCAGATCACCCGACTGTCATAAAGCGTCGGACCGTCCGGCCGCTCAAGTGCGGGCACCTTGGCAAGCGGATTTTTCGCCAGCAGCGCGGCATCGGCGGCAACTGGGGTCGTCGCAGTGTTGATCAACTCGACATCCTCGCGCTGTCCGGTTTCTTCGAGGACGATCATGACCTTACGGACATAGGGCGAGGTCGGAGCGTAGTAAAGTTTCATCGGAGCCATCCTTGTAGTGAAGCGTTGCGCGCCACTGTTCACCCGTTCGCCGCGCATGGCAAGCGTCGCTAATCGCGCGGCAGATCCCGCATCAACGCGGCAAGATGCGCGATTTCACTGCCGATACCGTGCTGTGCCAGCTCTCGTGCCGCAGCGATCCGCACCGCCTCCGGCTTGTTCTGCCCCAGCTTCCACGTGCCGTCGATGCCCGTCACCGTGAACCGAAACGGCACGATCATCCGCATCATCTTGTCCAGCACCTCCGGAGACATTTTCCGGGTCTGCCACGGTGGTTTTGGCGCTAGGCGACCTTCGAAACCTGCCGACTGCCGGTCCAACATGTCGCGCATCGTTTCTTGCGGCAGGCGGACGAGTGTACCGGACAGATGCACGGCGATGTAGTTCCACGTCGGGACTTGATCGGCCACCCCGTACCAGTCGGGCGACACATAGCTGTCGGGGCCCGATACGGCAATGGTCGCGGCAAACGGCCCTTCCCCCATCCGCGCAATCGGGTTGGAGCGCACCAGATGCAGATCCGCCGCTGTACCCTCTGCGTTCAGCAAGAACGGCACATGGCTCAGGTGCGGCGCCGCATCGGTGCTGACGGCCAGAACGCCAAAACTGCGCGCGCGGGCGAAGGCCAGATTGCGCGCCTGCGCCGCGTCGTGAAAAACCGGATTTGGGTGCATCGGGCGCCTCCTTCGGGGGTGTGACCAATAAGCTATTGCAGAGGCGGCGGGCGCTTGGCAATCTGCGATCATTCTCAGGGCGGGGTGAAACTCCCCACCGGCGGTATGAGGGGATCCCCTTCGAGCCCGCGAGCGCTGCCGACCTCTCTGCGAGAGGCGGCAGGACAAGCAGATCCGGTGCGATGCCGGAGCCGACGGTCATAGTCCGGATGGAAGAGAATGCAGGACCGACCCCGCGCCCCTCCGGTGCGGCGCGCGAGCCTGTGATCGCCTTGGGTGGACGTGTCGAACCTAAAGGAGAACATCATGACAGACACCCCCGCCCGCTTCGCCTTCGTCAAAGCACGCTGGCACGCAGACATCGTAGACCGCGCATGGGAGGGGTTCTGCGACGTGATCCCCGCCGACCAAAGCGATACCTACGACGTACCCGGCGCGTTCGAGATGCCGCTCAGGGCGCAGCAACTGGCAAAGACAGGTAAATACGATGCCATTATCTGCGCCGCCTTCGTCGTGGACGGCGGCATCTACCGCCACGATTTTGTCGCGGCGACGGTCGTGGACGGCCTGATGCGCGTCGGGCTGGATACCGGCGTGCCGGTCCTGTCCGTCTCGCTCACGCCGCACCAGTATCAGGAAACGGACCATCATAACGCCATCTACCGCGCGCATTTCGTCGAGAAAGGCCGCGAGGCCGCGCGCGCAGCGCTGATGATCACGAAAGGCACCTAACCCAGATAGGCCTTCAGCTCCGGCGGCGGGTTGTCCATCAGGGCCGCCGCCGGTCGCGGCGCGGCGGCCCGACCGCCCTCAACAAAAATCACCTCGTCGGCGATGCGCCGCACGTCCTCGGGTGCGTGCGTGACCATCACCAAGGCGGCCCCCGTTTCAGCCACTAATGTCTGCACAAGGTCCAGCATCTCGCGCCGCAACGCCGGGCCCAGCGCCGCGAAAGGTTCGTCCAGCAACAGCAAGGGCCGCGCCTGTACCAGCACCCGCGCGAGCGCCACGCGGCTTTGCTGCCCTCCCGATAGATTGCCCGGGCGCGCATCGGCGAAACCCGACAAACCAACCCGCGCCAATGCCTCCGCGACCCGTGCGCGGTCTTTCGCGTCCAGCCGCAGACCGGGCCGGATGCCAAGGCCCACGTTCTGCCGTACGCTCAGATGCGGAAACAGATTGTTATCCTGAAACAGCATCGTCATCGGGCGCGCACCGGGGGCCGCATCGGTAATGTCGCGCCCCTCCCACACCAGCCGTCCGGCGCTGAGTGGGACAAAACCGCTCAGCGCGTTCAGCAGGGTCGACTTACCGGCCCCCGACGGACCGATGACAGCATATTTGCACCCCGGTTGCAGCGAGAAATCAGCTTTCAGCGTGAAGTCACCCAGCGCAATCACCGCGTCTTCAAATGTCAGCACGCCAGCGCCCTCCCTTGTCGCAAATCCAGAAGATGCCGAGGCTCAGCGCCAGCAGCAAAAGCGCCGCACCCGCCGCCGCCTCCATCCGGTAGGCGCCCATCAGGCGGTACATCTGCAACGGCAACGTCACTGCATCGGGGTCCGCAAACAGCGCGATCACCCCCAGATCGCCCATCGACAGCGCGCCGGTCAGACCGGCGGCAAACCCGATCTGCACGCGCAGCCGCGGCAGGATCAACAACCGCCACATCGGCCACCCGGTCAGACCCAGTGTGGCGCTCAACCGGCCATAGGTATCAAGCGTGTCGCGCATCCTTGGCACCAGAATGCGCAGCGCGAACGGCAGCGCCATCATCGCGTTGACCAGCACTGTCACGACCAGCGCAAAATCGAACGGATCAGCATAAGGGTTGATCAGAATGAACCAGCCGGTGCCGATCATCAAGGGAGAGGCCGACAAGCCAAGCAAGCCGACCGCTTCGACCCCGCCACCCTCGCGCCCCGCGATCCAACCCGCCATCGGCAACGCGAGGGCCAGCATCACGACAATGCTCGTCCCCGCCACAGCAACCGAGATGCCCGCCGCGTGATAGACGGATGCAGGCATCTGCGGCAGTCCCACGGCACCGCGCAAAACGACAGCCGTCAGCGGCAGCAGCAAAAACGCCGCCGCCACCACAATCGCCACCGCGTCGATGGCCCGTTGCGCGCCGCCGCGCGCGTCCCACCGGCGCAGTGGTCGGTCCAGACCGCCGCCCACCGCAATTGCGGGCACGAACTGCAAAGCGACAATCGCCATGCCCCCCGCCAGCACCAGCTGCAAGATCGACAGAAGCGCCGCGCGGCCCAGATCGAAATCAAAGCGGAAGGCCTGATAGATCGCCAGCTCAATGGTCGTGGCGCGTGGCCCGCCGCCCAGCGTCAGCGCCACGGCAAAGCTGGTCAGACAGATCACGAAAACCAGCGCCAATGCGCCCGGCACAACCTGCATCAGCATCGGCCACTCCACGGCCCGGAACATCGCGCGCGGGGTCAGGCGCAATTGCGCGGCCAAACGAAACCGCTCGGACGGGATGGATTGCCAGCCCTGCAACAACAGCCGCGTGGCAAGCGGCAGGTTGAAAAACACATGCGCCAGCACAACGCCGTGAAAGCCATAGATCGACATCAGCGGCAGCCCCGCCGTATCCAGCGCCAGATTGGCCCAGCCGCTGCGCCCGAATACGGTCAGTAAACCAAGCACGGCAACGATCACCGGAAGGATGAACGGCGCGCCCAACAGCGTCACAAGCGCCGCGCGCCCGACGAACCGCCGCCGCGCCAGCGCACGCGCGACCGGTACGGCCAGCACGACCGACAGCACCGCCGACCACAACGCCTGCACCACGGTAAACCGGATCGCCAGCCAATCGCTGCGCACCAGTCCGGCCCCTGCATCCGCACGGCTGAGCACCGCGCCCAGCGCGGCGAGGATCAGCACCAGCACCAGAAGGGTGGCACCAATCCCCGATTTGCGGCTTATCGCGACAGCGCGTCGAGCCATTCGGCCAATGCTGCGTCGCGGATCGCCGGCACCTCGTCACTGGGTGTCAGCAAAGCCTTTTCCGGAACTGTCAGTGTCTCGAACCCCTTGGGCAGGCCGTCCGCCGGTGTCACGGCGGGATACATCCAGTTGGTTGTGGGCAGGATCGTCTGCGCCGCATCCGATACCATGAACTGCATGAACCGGTCAGCGAGTGCAGGCTGGTCCGTCGCCGCCAGCTTGCCCAGCACTTCGATCTGCATGTAGTGGCCTTCGTCGAACGCCGCAGCCGCCTTGCTGTCATCTTCCTCCGCGATCAGATGGTAGGCGGGCGAGGTGGTATAGCTCAGCACCATGTCGGCCTCGCCTTCCAGAAACAGGCCGTAAGCTTCGGACCAGCCCTTGGTGACGGTTACGACATTATCGGACAGCCCCTGCCAGACTGCCGGGGCATCGTCACCGTAGGCGGCCTTGACCCACATCAGCAGCCCAAGTCCGGGCGTGGAAGATCGCGGATCCTGAATCACGATTTTCAGATCGCTTTCGGCCAGCGCCCGGAAATTCGCGGGCGGGGTCAGATCCGTGTCGTGCACGAATGCGAAATAGCCCCAGTCGTAGGGCGCGAACACCGTGTCGGTCCAGTCGATCGGCAGGGTATAGGCCGCGTCGACCTGCGTATCGGTGAACAGGTCGGTTTCCTTCGCCGCGGCGATCAGGCTTGTATCAAGCCCCATCACCACATCAGCATCCGTACGCGCGCCTTCCAGCTTGAGCCGGGCCAGCAATGCCGCGCCGTCGCCCATCCCCACGAGATCGAGATCGCAGGCGCAAATCTTCTCGAACGCCTTTTCAATCGCGGGGCCAGGCCCCCATTCGGACACGAAACTGTCGTAGGTATAGACGGTAAGCTCGGGCGTCTCCGCCAGTGCCGCCGTGGCAGCCAGTGTTGCAGTCGCAAACGTGAGATACTTCATAGCATCCTCCAAATTGCGGCGTCGAGAGGCGTTTGGATGGATGTCCAGACCTTCCCTCCGCCGGTGTTAACCGGTTCAGGTTCAACGGGTCCGTACTGTCGTACATCTCAGCCAAAGGCCCCCCGAGGTGCCTCAACAGGTAGGACGCGCGCACGCCCTTGGCAAGGCAAAACCCCTTGAGGCGCGCCACCGCCCCCGATATGGCAGTGAGTAAAGGAGTGCCGCCCGATGTCGATCAACAGCTTTGGCCATCTTTTCCGCGTGACCACCTGGGGCGAAAGCCACGGTCCGGCTCTTGGTGCGACGGTCGACGGATGCCCTCCGGGCGTCGCCATCGACGAAAGCATGATTCAGCACTGGCTCGACAAGCGCAAACCCGGCCAGAACAAATACACCACCCAACGGCGCGAGGCAGACGCGGTGCGCATTCTGTCGGGCACCTTCGAAGGGGTCACGACCGGCACGCCGATCCAGCTGATGATCGAGAACACCGATCAACGCTCAAAGGACTACGGCGACATCAAGGACAAGTTCCGCCCCGGCCATGCCGACATCACCTATTTCCAGAAATACGGCGTGCGCGACTATCGCGGCGGCGGACGGTCCTCGGCGCGCGAAACGGCGGCACGGGTCGCGGCGGGTGGGCTGGCGCGCGAAGCGATCAAGGCCATCGCACCGGATCTGCAAATCACCGGCTACATGGTGCAGATGGGCCCGAACAAGATCGACCGCGACGCCTTCGACTGGGACCAGATCGGGGAGAATCCGTTCTGGGTGCCCGACGCACAGGCCGCGACCGACTGGGCGGCCTATCTCGACGGTCTGCGCAAATCCGGCTCGTCGGTGGGCGCCATCATCGAAGTCACCGCGCGCGGTGTGCCGGCAGGCATCGGCGCGCCGGTCTATGGCAAGCTCGACACCGATCTGGCCGCCGCGATGATGAGCATCAACGCCGTCAAAGGCGTGGAGATCGGCGAAGGCATGTCGGCGGCGATGCTGACGGGCGAATTGAACGCGGATGAGATCTTCATGGGGCCGGACGGGCCGGAGTATTCATCGAACCACGCGGGCGGTATCCTTGGAGGGATCAGCACCGGGCAGGACATCGTGGTCCGCTTTGCGGTCAAGCCCACGTCGAGCATCCTGACCACCCGTCAGACCATCACCAAATCCGGCGAGGAAACCGAGATCATCACCAAGGGCCGCCACGACCCTTGTGTCGGCATCCGTGCGGTGCCGGTGGGCGAGGCGATGATGGCCTGCGTGATCCTTGACCATCTGCTGCTGCACCGGGGCCAGATCGGCACCAACCGCGGGATCATAGGACCGAACGCATGAGACGCTCATGAAGGTCGAGGATTTCTCCGCCCGGCCAGCGCTGGGCGTTGCGCTCAAGGTGATGGCGATTCTGCTCTTTACCTGCATGTCCGCGATCATCAAATCGACGGCCGACGAAGTACCGCCCGGGGAGGCGGTGTTCTTCCGCTCTTTCTTTGCGATCCCCGTGATCCTGATCTGGCTGGTTCAGCGCGGCCAACTTGGCGTCGGGCTGAAGGCGAAAAATCCGATGGGCCACGTCTGGCGCGGGCTGTTCGGCACCACGGCGATGGGATTGACTTTCGCCGGTCTGGGCCTTTTGCCGCTGCCCGAGGTGACGGCCATTGGCTTTGCCACACCGATCTTCACCGTTCTGCTTGCCGCCCTGATGTTGGGCGAACGTATTCGCGTGTTCCGCGTCAGTGCGGTTGCCATCGGGTTGATCGGGGTCATCATCATCCTTTGGCCCCGCTTTGGCGGCGCGCGGATGGACCAGATGGCGACGATCGGCGCGCTCATGATTCTGGGCGCCACCCTGGTGCGCAGCCTCGTGCAGATCCATCTGCGCCAGCTTGTGCAGAACGAACACACCGCCGCGATCGTGTTCTATTTTTCGGTCACGGCTTCAGTCCTGGCGCTGCTCACGGCACCCTTCGGATGGGTCATGCCCACCGCCGGAACGCTGGGGCTGCTGATCGCTGCCGGGCTGATCGGCGGCGTGGCGCAAATTCTGGTCACATCGTCCTACCGCTTCGGCGCGGTTTCGATGCTGGCACCGTATGACTACACCTCGATGCTTTTCGCGATCATCCTGGGCTATTTCATATTCGACGAACTGCCCACGGCGCTGATGCTGGCGGGATCGGGGCTTGTCATTGTTGCGGGAATTCTGGTGATCTGGCGTGAACGGCAGCTCGGCGTCGAACGCGGTAAGGTGCGTGCGGTAAGCGAGCCGAAATCGTAAACCGAAATCAGGGGCAAACGCCTCGGAAAGGGAGACTTCAGATGTCCGACAACGGCAAGACCCACAAGGAACAGATGCAAAAACTGCAGACCAGCCAGCGCGAAAAGGTCGCGGAGCTGCGTGACCCAGACAAGGGCCTCGTCCTTGTCCATACCGGAGCGGGCAAAGGCAAGTCATCGAGCGCCTTTGGTGTCATCATCCGTGCACTGGGCTGGAAACAGCGTGTTGGGGTCGTGCAGTTCATCAAGGGCAACTGGATCACCGGCGAACGGCAGTTCTTTGACCGTCTGGGCGGGGTGATATGGCACACGATGGGCGAAGGTTTTACTTGGGACACTCAGGATAAAGAACGCGATATCGCTGCGGCGCAGGCGGCTTTCGCCAAAGCCCGTGACATGATGGAAAGCGGTGAATTCGATCTGGTCGTGCTGGACGAGATCAACATCGCAATGCGCTATGACTATCTGTCCGCCGCCGAAGTGATCGCGGGACTGGACGCGCGCGACACCCGAACCGGCGTTATCCTGACCGGGCGTGATGCCAAACCGGAGCTTTGCGCCTACGCCGATCTCGTCACCGAGATGACAGAGGTAAAACATCCGTTTCACACCGGCATCAAGGCCCAGCGCGGCGTCGATTTCTGAAGGCAAAACCATTATGGACCAAAAAGTTGCTTTGATCACCGGCGCGGCGCGCGGCATCGGCCTTGCCACGGCGCGACTGTTTCTCGACGAAGGCTGGCTTGTTGCGATGCTCGACCGCGACGGGCCCGAGTTGACGAAGGCGCAGGCGGCGCTGGGCCAGGGCACAAGCGCGTTTGAATTCGACGTATCGGATCCGGCGCAGGTGCAAGACTCCATCGAACAAGTGCTCGCCCACTTCGGTCGCATCGACGCCCTGGTCAACAATGCCGGTGTCGCGGATTTCGGTCCTATCGAGCAAACGGACTATGACCGCTGGCGCACTGTTATGGCGACGAACATCGACGGTGTTTTCCTCATGTCCCAGGCCGCAACGCCCGCGTTGAAGCAGACCAGGGGTGCGCTTGTGAACATCGCGTCCATCTCGGGGCTGCGCGCCTCGACGCTGCGCGTTGCCTACGGCACATCCAAGGCCGCAGTCATTCATCTGACCAAGCAACAAGCGGCGGAACTGGGCGAATTCGGCATCCGCGCCAACTGCGTCTGCCCCGGCCCCGTCCGTACGAAACTTGCCATGGCAGTCCACTCGCAGGACATCATCGACGCCTATCACGATGCGATCCCGCTCAATCGCTACGGCTCGGAACGCGAAATCGCCGAGGTGATCGTTTTCCTGTGCTCGGATCGGGCCAGCTATGTCACCGGACAGGTCATCGCATCCGACGGCGGCTTTGAAAGCACCGGCGTGGGCCTTCCCGCCCTGCGCGGCTAGAAACGGAAAAGCAGTCCTGAAGTTTTTCCGGCATCCACCGGAGGCGTGCTAGCCTGTCCTTCCTGACAGGGCGAATCGCCGCGAACAAGAGCGCCGCCCTCAACCCGTGGAGGAACCTCATGACACTCAAACATCTCTCAGTACTTTGCCTTAGCCTGGCACTTGGCGCGGGAGCGGCCAGCGCGCAGGACTGCGCACACTCCGAGCAATGGGGCGCGGACGACACGCTCGGCTCCGCCAACCTGGTGACGCCGGAGCGGACGCTGGAGGCGGTCAAGCTGATCAAACAAGGGAAATCCATGCCGCTGGGCATCGCCATCGGCCCCAACACGCCGGCCTTCCCGCCCCGGTCGCTCGACTTGCAGATCGTACAGCCGAACCAGCAAGGCGGCCAGAAACTCTCGGGCTTCGGCTACGAAGGCAACTACAACGACGATATCCTTCATACCTGGATCGGCATCGGCTCGCAGCTTGACGGGTTGGGCCACCTTGGCGAAAACGGCCACTATTACAATTGCCTCGACGAGAAGGAGATCAGCGCCATTGCCGGTCTGACCAAGCTGGGCACCCATGCCGTACCGCCGCTCGTCGGCCGTGCGGTGATCCTCGACATGGCGAAACACGCGGGCGTCGAGGTGATGGCCGCGGGACAGGGCTTTGGCTCGGAAGAGATCAAGGCGGCGGCGGAAGCGCAGGGCGTCACCATGGGCGAGGGCGATATCATCCTGTTCCACACCGGCTGGACCGAAGGCATGCTTGAGAGCGAGCCGATGGCCTGGGGCGGTACAGAGCCGGGCCTGAACAACGAAGGCGCGGAATATATCGCCTCGCTCAACCCGATGGCGGTGGGCGCCGACACCTGGGGTCTGGAGCCGATTCCCACCCCCGAAGGTGACAAGGTGTTTTATGGCCACGTCACGCTGTTGAAAAAGAACGGAATCTACATTCTGGAGACGATGAACGTCGGCCCGTTGCTGCGCGAGGGCGTGTCCGAGTTCATGTTCGTTCTGGGTCAGCCGCGCATCGTCGGTACCGTACAGGCGATGATCAATCCGGTCGCGCTGTACTGAACCAATGGCGGCGGGGCTGATCCCGCCGCCGACACATCAGGCGCGCACCAGCTTTTCGTAACTTTCCGCGATGTCGCGGGTCAGCGCACCGACCTCGAACTTGAAATCGCCGATCTGGCCCACCGGCGTCACTTCGGCGGCGGTGCCGGTCAGCCAGCACTGCTCGAATCCTTCAAGCTCTTCGGGCATGATATGGCGCTCGTGCACCGTGATACCACGTTCGCGCAACATACCGATGACCGTCTGCCGCGTGATCCCGTTGAGAAAGCAATCGGGATCGGGCGTGTGCACCTCGCCGTCTTTCACGAAGAATATGTTCGCGCCCGTCGCCTCGGCGACATAGCCGCGATAGTCATACATCATCGCGTCCGAACACCCCTTCTGCTCTGCCGCGTGTTTCGACATGGTACAGATCATGTAAAGGCCCGCCGCCTTGGCGTGGCTCGGAATCGTTTCGGGCGAGGGACGCTTCCACTTGGAAATGTCGAGTTTCGCGCCTTTCATCTTGGCGTCACCGTAATACGCGCCCCATTCCCACGCGGCGACGGCCATGCGCACCGGGTTGCGCGCCGACGCAACACCCATGTCCTCGCCCACACCGCGCCACGCGATCGCGCGGACATAGGCATCGTCCAGACCGGACGCCGCCAGCACTTCGTTCTTGGCGGCTTCAATCTCATCCACCGTGTAAGGCACCTGAAAATCAATCATCTCGGCGGAGCGGCGCAGGCGCTCCGAATGTTCACGGCTTTTGAAAATCTTGCCGTTGTAGGCACGCTCGCCCTCGAACACCGACGACGCATAATGCATCGCGTGCGTCATTACATGCACGTTCGCGTCCCGCCAGGGGATCATCTTGCCATCCATCCAGATGTGCCCGTCACGGTCATCGTATCCGCCCGCCATGCTGTATCCTTTCCAGATCATTCAATTGTTTACGATTGTTGCGTAATCCCTCCCGCCGGGAGACATAAAATTACACAAAAGCTGGTTTTGACTAGCCTTTCGGCCTTGGAGTGTCAACAACACTGACATAAAGTGATACCGCCCGACAGTGGGACCCGACAGACGCGCTCGATATAGCAGGAGAATACGATGGACAGGCGGACACCGGCACTCAAAAGCGGCGAAGCCCTGCTGTTTCTGACCGACGAGCAACTGCGCCAAGGCATAGAGGCGATGTTCTTTGCCTATCGCGGGTTTACCGCCGATCCTGACAGGATCCTGGCCGATCTCGCCTACGGTCGCGCGCACCACCGGGCGATCCATTTCATCAACCGCGCACCCGGCACGACCGTCAACAACCTGCTCAATCTGCTGGGCGTTACAAAGCAATCTCTCAACCGTGTCTTGCGCACGTTGGTCGCGGATGGTCTGGTACAAAGCACGGTAGGCCGCCAGGACAAGCGGGAGCGGCACCTCAACCTGACGCAGGCGGGACATGAATTGGAACAGACCCTCTCAGATGCCCAACGCGCGAGAATGCGCGCCGCCTACCGCGAAGCAGGACCCGAAGCCGTCGCCGGATTCCGCACCGTGCTGGAGGCCATGATGGATAATGAAATGCGTGCCAGCTACGCGCGGTTGAAAGACATCGGCCCATGACCCTGCCAGACACGCATCTCCTGGTCGTTGACGACGACGAGCGTATCCGCACCCTGCTGCAGAAATTCCTCATCCGGCACGGCTTTCTCGTCACGACCGCACGCGATGCCGCACACGCGCGGCGCATTCTGGAAGGGCTGGAGTTCGACCTGATCGTTCTGGATGTGATGATGCCGGGCGAAGATGGCCTCAGCCTCACCCGTCATTTGCGCGCCACCATCGAAACGCCGGTTCTGCTGCTTACCGCAAAGGGCGAGACGGACAACCGGATCGAAGGGCTGGAAGCGGGCGCCGATGATTACCTTGCAAAACCATTCGAGCCGAAAGAACTGCTGTTGCGGATCAACGCCATCTTGCGGCGGATTCCCGAGCAGGTCGTGGAAGACGCTGCTCCGAAGGTGCTCACGCTGGGGGCGATCCGCTATGACATAGAGCGCGGCGAGATGTGGCAGGGAGAAGAACTGGTGCGGCTGACGGCGACGGAAATCCAACTGATGAAGATTTTCGCCGCCCACGTGGGCGAGGCCTTGAGCCGCACAAAGTTGGTCGAAGAGCTGGGCCGCGACCGGGGACAGGCACAGGAACGCGCTGTCGATGTTCAGATCACGCGGCTGCGTCGCAAGATCGAGGACAATCCCAAACAGCCCAGCTATCTGCAAACGGTGCGCGGCGCTGGCTATATGCTTGCCCCCGACTGATTCCGGTTTGCTTCCGGACCGATTCCCGAAAACGCAACAATCCCGAAAACGCAACAATCAGACGGGCGGCACCACTGGTCGCCGCGAACGAAGGGCGTTAGTGTCGGCCTGTATCTGATTTGAGGGCCGTTTTATGACCGACACACCCGTAGACGACATGAGCTTTGAAGCGGCGATGGCCGAGTTGGAAAAAGTGCTGGGCCAGCTTGAACGCGGCGATGTGGCGCTCGAGGAAAGCATCGCCCTGTACGAACGCGGCGCCGCCCTGAAGGCGCGCTGCGAGGCCAAGCTGAAAGAGGCCGAGGAAAAGGTCGCGGCGATCACGCTGGACGCCGATGGCAATCCCCAGGGGCTGAAACCGGTCGAAGGACTGTAGGGTGGGCAACTTCGCGCGCGCGCTGGCAGATGCCCGCGTGATCGCATCCACGCAAATCGCGGAGGCGCTTGAAGGCACCCAAGGCCCCGTGCGCGAGGCAATGTTGTATGCAACCCGCGGCGGCAAAGGGCTGCGCGCCTTTCTGGTGTTGGAATCCGCGCGTTTGCACGGTGTCGAGACCGACGATGCCGCCCCTGCGGCGGGGGCGATCGAAGCATTGCACGCCTATTCGCTGGTCCATGACGATCTGCCCTGTATGGACGACGACGACACGCGGCGCGGCCAGCCCACGGTGCACCGTAAATGGGACGAGGCCACTGCCGTTCTGGCGGGTGACGCGCTCCAGACGCTGGCGTTCACGCTGGTTGCAGACGCCGGTGTGCCTGATGCCGCGCGGCTGACGCTGGTTCAAACGCTCGCCACCGCGGCGGGCGTACGCGGCATGGTCGGCGGTCAGGCGCTTGATATCGCGGCGGAAACAGCGGCGGCGCCTCTTACGCTCGACCAGATCACGCGGCTGCAGGCAGGCAAGACAGGTGCGCTTGTCGAATGGTCGGCGATGGCGGGGCCGCGCATGGCGCGCAACGACACGAATGCGCTGGGCCGATACGCACGCGCTCTTGGCCTCGCGTTCCAGATCGCCGACGACATTCTGGACATTGAGGGTTGCGCCGCGACCGTGGGCAAAGCCGTGGGCAAGGATGCAGATGCAGGCAAGGCGACTTTTGTGTCCCTTCTTGGGCTGTCGGGCGCAAAGACCCGCGCGCGCGCGCTGGTTGACGAGGCCTGCGATGCGCTATCTGTTTATGGCAGCGATGCCGAGACCTTGCGCGCAGCGGCCGAGTTTGTCATTGCGCGCAAGAACTAGGGACGAACGCATGACCGATACACCCGCCACCCCGCTTCTGGACCGCATCCAGCGCCCCGCCGATATGAAACGGCTCTCCGACCGCGAGCTTGTCCAGCTTGCCGGGGAAGTGCGCGCCGAAACGATCTCGGCGGTCTCCGTCACCGGCGGACATCTGGGCGCCGGTCTGGGTGTGGTCGAGCTGACGGTGGCCCTGCACGCAATTTTCGACACGCCAAAAGACAAGATCATCTGGGACGTGGGCCACCAATGCTATCCCCACAAGATCCTGACCGAACGCCGCGACCGGATTCGCACCCTGCGGATGAAAGACGGGCTGAGCGGATTTACCAAGCGCAGCGAGTCGCCCTATGACCCCTTCGGCGCGGCGCACAGTTCCACCTCGATCTCCGCAGCTTTGGGCTTTGCCGTGGCGCGCGATCTGGGCGGCGTGGTGCCCGAGGGGCTCGGCGACGCAATCGCGGTGATCGGTGACGGCTCCATGTCGGCGGGTATGGCCTATGAGGCGATGAACAACGCGGGCCACCTCAAGAAACGGATGATCGTCATCCTCAACGACAACGAAATGAGCATCGCCCCACCCGTCGGCGCAATGTCCGCCTACCTCAGTCGGCTGTACGCCGAAGAACCGTTTCAGGACCTGAAACTGGCGGCCAAGGGAGCGGTCAGTCTGCTGCCCTACCCGTTCCGCGAAGGGGCCAAACGCGCGAAGGACATGCTCAAGGGCATGGCCATCGGCGGAACGCTGTTTGAGCAGTTGGGATTTTCCTACCTCGGCCCGATAGACGGGCACGACATGGACCAGTTGCTGCCGGTTTTGCGCATGGTAAAGGCCCGCGCGACCGGACCGATCCTGGTCCATGTGCTCACCAAAAAGGGCAAGGGCTATGGCCCCGCCGAAAAGGCGCGCGACCGCGGACATGCCACCGCGAAATTCAACGTGATCACCGGCGAGCAAAAGAAAGCACCGTCGAACGCGCCGAGCTATACCCGCGTGTTCGCCGATGCGCTGCTGAGTGAGGCGGCGTCGGACGACAAGATCTGCGCTGTGACCGCCGCGATGCCCGACGGCACCGGCCTGAACCTTTTCGCCGAACGCTACCCCTCGCGGTGCTTCGACGTCGGCATCGCCGAACAGCACGGCGTAACCTTCTCCGCCGCCCTTGCCGCCGGCGGGATGAAACCGTTTTGCGCGATATATTCGACGTTTCTGCAACGCGGCTACGATCAGGTCGTGCATGACGTCGCGATCCAGCGGTTGCCGGTGCGTTTCGCCATCGACCGTGCAGGGCTGGTCGGCGCCGACGGCGCGACCCATGCGGGTGCCTTCGATATCGCCTATCTCGCCAATCTGCCCGGTTTCGTTGTGATGGCCGCCGCCGATGAGGCGGAGCTGAAACACATGGTCGCGACTGCCGCCGCGCATGATGCGGGCCCTATCGCCTTTCGCTTTCCACGCGGCGAGGGGCGCGGTGTCGAGATGCCGGAACGGGGCAAACCGCTGGACATCGGCAAGGGCCGCATGATCCGTACCGGTAGCCGCGTGGCGCTCTTGTCATTCGGCACCCGCCTTGATGAGGTTGAAAAAGCCGCCGAAGCTTTGGCCGCACGTGGAATCGACCCGACAATCGCCGACGCGCGGTTTGCCAAACCGCTGGACCGCGATATGATCCTCGGCCTCGCCCGCGACCACGAGGCGTTGATTACCGTCGAAGAAGGTGCGGTCGGCGGTTTCGGCAGCCACGTCGCACAGCTGTTGGCGGAAGAAGGCGTGTTCGACGCCGGGCTGAAATACCGCTCGATGGTGCTGCCCGATATCTTTATCGACCAAGCCAGCCCGGCGGACATGTATGCGGTCGCCGGCATGAACGCCGAACAGATCGAAGCCAAGGTGCTCGATACGCTAGGGATCGGGCAAATCGGCGCGCAAAGCGCCTAGTCCCTGCGCGCAGCGATCAACTGGTCCAGCTTTGCTTCGAGGGTCAGCAGCTTCTCTTGCATATCGGCGCGGTATGCGTCGGTCGACGCGACCGATTCCTCCTGATGCGCGTCCTGCATCGAGTTCACGATCAGACCAACCAGCAGGTTCACGACGGCGAACGTCGTAACCATGATGAACGGAACGAAGAACCCCCATGCGTGGGGGTACACCTCCATTACCGGACGCACGATCCCCATCGACCAGCTTTCCAGCGTCATGATCTGGAACAGCGAATACCCCGATCTGCCCAGCGTCCCGAACCAGTCGGGAAAGCTTGACCCGAACAATTTGGTCGCCATCACGGCACCGATGTAGAAGATCAGAGCCATCAGTAGAAATACGGACCCCATCCCCGGCAAGGCGGTCACGAACCCTTCGACCACGCGGCGCAGGCGCGGCGCGGCCGAGACAACGCGCAGCACCCGCAGGATCCGCAAGGCACGCAGGGCAGAAAACCCTTGCGCCGCAGGTACCAGCGACAGCCCGACGATGACGAAGTCGAACACGTTCCAGCCGTCGCGAAAGAACCGAAGCCGATAGGCGATCAGCTTTGCCACCAGCTCCGCCACGAAAATCGCGAGGCAAATTCTGTCGAGCGTAAGGATCAACTCGCCCGCGCGCGCCATCACGGCGTCGGATGTTTCCAGACCGAGGATAACGGCGTTGAACAGAATCACGTACAGAATGATGTTCCGAATGCGCGAAGATTCCAGAAATGTGCTTAGGGATGTCTGTGTGCTCACGCTGGTCTCCTTGGCCGGCAACTTCGCCCTATATGGCCGTATCGCCGCGCCGCAGCAAGGCGTCGGCAGCCGCCTTCAGATGAGAAAGAACAACCCGAGCGACAACGTGAGCGCGATCATCAGATAGCCTGCGATCACGAAGAGGCCGTCGCGGGTGAACAGCCCGAAAACCAGCAACGCGATCGTCCCCGCGCCCAGTGACGATACCAGCGGCAGAATCTCCAGCAGGGGCCAGCCCAACGGGATCACCACGCAGCACGCCAGCGTTCCGAACCGTATGATCCCACCGCTCAGCCACATGAGGCGGGGGCGGGTAAGCCGGTCAAAGAACGCGCAGGGCCGACGCAGCCACGCAACCATCGCGATCAACCGCGACGCCTTCAACGATCGCCGCAGCATAAATTCCGGGAGCCAGAGACGCCTGCGACCGCCAAGCGCCTGCGCCGACAGCAGAATAACGAGGGCTGCGGAAAATGACGGAACACCGGGAATGCCGGACAAGGGAGACACCAGAAGGATCGTCACCACCAATACGGCTGGCATGATCGAGTTGGTCCCGATCTGTCCCAGAACATCGCGTACCGATACCGGATCGCTTTCCCGCGCGGCGTTCTCGATACTGTCGAGCAGATCAGCCAAAATACGGTTTTTCGTTTTCGACATTCAACGTTCGGCGAGGGCCAGATTGGCGGCAAGGCCGCTCCTGTAATCGGGATGGATCAGCTTCCATCCCAACGTCCTTTTGGCATGATCGTTCCGGACCCGCTTGTTATCGTTATAAAAGCTGCGCGCCATGCCGGAAAGCGCCGCATCCTCGAACGGTTCTTCAGGCGGCACGGGAAGGCCCAGAAGGCTCGCGGCAAAAGCGATGACGTCCTGCGGTGGGGCCGGCACATCGTCGGTCAGATTAAAGATTGCCGGACCTGCGGGCGCTTCGAGCGACAGCTCCAGCGCCGCCGCGATATCGTCGACATGGATGCGGCCAAATAACTGCCCCGGCTTGATGATCCGCCGTGCAGTCCCGCGACGCAGCTTTTCGAACGGCCCCCGCCCCGGCCCATAGATGCCGGCCAGTCGAAAGATATGCAGCGGCAGATCCGAAAGCCCAAGCCAGTCGGCTTCGGCTCTGATGCGCGCGCGACTACGCTCCATTTGCGCGTTCAGCGGTGATCGTTCATCGACCCAGTTGCCCTGATGATCGCCGTACACACCGGTTGTCGACAAATAACCCACCCACCGCATCTTCGGCGCAGCGGCTTGGAACGCATCGCGCAACACATCAAGCACCGGATCGCGGCCCGCCTCCGGCGCGGCGGATATGAGGACGTTGGGGAACTCCTGCACCAGTGTGCGCGGATCGGTCCCTGGCCACAACAGCGGTTCGACGCCCGTTGCGGCGATCCGATCGAAATTCTGCGTGCTGCGGGTCGTGCCGACGATGTGCCACCCTTCGGGCACCAGACGCGCGGCAAGCGCGCGCGCGCTGTATCCATAACCAAAGCACAACAATCGTTTGTCCATCGGTCCTCCTGAGAGACGCGTATGTCAGTCAATACCCGGAAGATACGCACGAAAAAACGGCCTCCCCCGCCAGGGGAAGGCCGCTTGATCCAAGTCCGTGACTTGAATATTAGTCTTCTTCGCCGCCGGTTGTGCCGGTCGCGTCGTCGTCATCATCGTTGTTGTCGATGACTGCTGCCAGAACGGCTGCTGCTGCAACGGCACCAACAACAACTGGAAGGCCGATGCCGGAACCGACTTTCGGAACGAAAACACCTTCGTCAGCTGGCTCAGCTTCGTATGTCGCTGTGTTCAAGGAACCCGCAAAGGAAGAAGTTGCCAGAGCGGCAATCAAAGCGGAGGCGGAGAGTGTTTTCAACATTTTAGTCATCCTATGTTACTAATGATCGAGCCGAAACCCATGTTCATTCTTGTTTGGAACCTAGTGGAAAGTTATCGGCTTCACAACGGGCTAAAAATTTCTGTCGGAATTATTCTGCCCAATTTCAGCGTACTGTTGCGAAAAAGTCTAACTCTTGAGGAGGATCAATTCAAAATAGCCGGATTTCAGGCCAACCCACTGCCGGGACTTGCGTACCAGCCCTGTTGAATCCTCTACCCAGTACTCATTGTCGATCCGCAGATCACCTGTTGGCCCCCCAATACAGGCCTCTTGCATGCGGGTTGCATTAAACCGTTGATTCACGACGGTAACTGACCCTCTTTCGGCAACTGTCACGGTGCACCGAAACTGCATTCGGGTCGTCGTTACGTCACCGTCTGACAGAATATATTCCCGCACACCGCTTGCACTCGCGCGATTCGCGAGCGCCCGTACTGTCAATGCTGCATCTGCAGAAATAATATCGCCGCCGACGCCACGTGTGCCGACAACGACGCCATTTCTAAGGAAGACCAGCGCGTTATCCGATGATTTCCAGATTTCGACACGCCCCGGAACCGAATCATCGCGGGTCGCAACGCGCTGCAAGAAGTCGCTGCCACCCGCGATTTCAGGATTGACCTGAAGCGCCGCAACCTTGGTCTCCGCAAGCATCTTGGGCGTTACGACAACTTTGGCGGGCCGACCGGCACGGCGCGCGTCGACACCCTGCTTCAATGTCCCGCCGATTAACCCGGCCAAACTCTGCTGTGTTGAACTCTCGGATCCGCACCCGGCAAGAAGCGCCGCCGCGACGACGGCCAAACCAACACGCCTTGCGACACGCATCATTCCCAAACCCCTGACCAATTGCCTACAAGTGAGTTGCGGTGACCACTTCGCACCTGATCGTACAGTCGGTTTGGAACACTCAGCCGCGCGCCGCCGTCTCGCAGGACGGGGCGGATGGTGGTCCCGAATTTCCGCCGATCGGAACGCCCGACGAACCATTCCACCGGAATCGTAAGCGTGATCCCCTTGTCAAACGATCCCTCGCCAAAATCATCCGAAGACACATCGGTGAGCGTGAAGAACCCGCCGACCTTCCAACCGTTGTCGAACTCCCGTTCAAGGGTCACAGTCGCGCCGGTGTCGCCCGCGAGGTATCGGCCCACATCGAGCTGACCGATGAAACCATTGTCGAATTCATAATACGCCGAGGCGTGGCCCGTCGCGACGGTATAGTCCTGAAATCCGAAACGTTGATCAAAATCGCGCTGCTTGACGTAATTCGCTTCTACACCAAATGCGAGCCGGCTGGTGGCGGGCTTCCAAAGGACCTCTGCCGAAGCACCGCCGTACATTTTCTCAAGATAGCCCGCCGTCATGCGCGCGTAGTAATCCGGTGCCGGTTTCCATTGCCGGTTAACGTACAATCTCCGCAGCATCGTGTCCGACCCTCGTGCGTATAGCGGAGCGTTCGTTCTGACACGCGGAAGAACGGAATCGCTCTCGCGGTCGGTGTCGCCAACATTGCCGAACAGGCGGTGCCGGACCTCGCCCGCCACCGTCCATCCGGGGGCTGGTTGATAGGACAGGTTCAGGCGGATACCACCGTCAACACGCACTGGTTCATCCGGATCGAAATAGCTTTGCTCGATGAACGGGCCAAGCGACCAGTTGAACGCCGGGAACAGGTCCTCGTTGTGCGCGCCGCCCGGAAGGTTCGGGGCCGCGCTGTCGATGCCCGCAACCGCCAACAAGGCATCCGACGCGTTGGGATGTGTTTCCAGCGCCTCAAGATCCGAACGCCGCAACACAATGGCCGATTGCGCCAGGTTGTCCACGACAGGAACAATGCGGAAAGTTTCGACCGACGCCGGCAGAACCCGCGCCATCGCACGCGCCACCCGACCGACGGAAACCGTCGTCGCGCCGTATCGTTCGTTGGTATAGCGGACCTCCGTGGTGGACGCGGTCGTTTTCGTTTCGACCAGGACCAGGCCCTCGGCCTCCAGCAACGGAACCAGAGCATCGCGCACGGCTGTCGACGCACCGCTTTGCGACGCGGCCCAATCGCCGTTGTACGCCTGCGGATCTACGCGCCGCGCGGGCCGCACGTCATAGGGGCGCGGTGCCGCGATGCGCAAGGCCGACGCGGGCCGCTTGGGATTCAGCTGCATTGCCAGATTGACCCCGATCTCGGAGCCGTAGAGATAATATCCGCCCACGCGGATGGAATCCGATACCTGGTATTCCGCGCCGAAATTGAACCGTGAATCGCGGTCGAAAACGCCATCAGCCTGTTCGGCATCGTAGGCATCCGAACTGTACTCCGCCTTCAGCCCCCACTTGTCGTTGAGCTGCCATTCAAGGCCGGCGAACGGCGCCATCTGCCCGCGAAACCACTGATCGGTCGACAATTCGCCACCGCGCGTCGATGAATCAAAACTTGGACGGTCCTCGCCGAAGGGCGTGCCGATGCTGCCGGAGCTGCCAAACCGGCCCCAGCCAACACCCACCGTCGCCTTGAGGTTTCCGGGCAAACGCCCGCCCGAGAAATTCTTCGTCGCCGCCACGAATTCGCCTGCATAGATACCGGTACCGGCGAAATCCTGAAGCCCGACCGTCACCGAGGGCAGATATCGCCCCTCGCGGTTGACCAGAAAGCGGACATCGAAACTGCGGTCGCGGTAGGTGTCCCGTCCGTCGATGTCCAACCCATCGATGCCGGAATAGCGAAAGCTCGCCGAGATCCGTGGCATGGCCTGAAATGTCAATGTGGTCCGCGTCTGTCCACCAAAGCTGGATACGCCAACGGTGAACTGGCCATCTGGCATCGCCTCGCCCGACGGCATGTCGATCAGACCCGCCGCCCCGTAAAAGTTCAGCGAGGGCCGGTCCGGCGTGCGGAACACCGCATCCGCATCCTGGGCCGCCAGAAACGAGGGGGATGCAACCGTTGTGCCGATCGCTAGAATGCGTGTTGTTCTGTGTACTGCGCGTCGGATCATTTTCTGCTCTCTGCCCGGCATATGCTCGCCCTGCTTATGACACTTCACAAGGCCCGATGGCAACATGCACTCGGCATTCGGCGGCGCAGCGGTGAATGTCGTGACAAATCTGCGCTGTGCCTTCAGGATGCGCTGACCAGCGCCACGGTTTCGTGGAAGCCTTCGACCCACCGACGCACGACTTCGCGGGCCCTGTCTTCGTCACTGGCGACGAAGGCTTCGCGCAGACTGCGCAGCGCACTGGCGATTTCAATCTGCGACAACCCTTCCTCACGGGTCGAGAAGATCTTGGGGTAGACCGTCCCGATCACGTCATCTGACAGCGTCAGCTCTTCGGTCATCTTTTCGCCGGGACGCAGGCCCGTTATTTCGATCTCGATGTCACCATCCGGATTGTCCGCATCGCGCACTTCATACCCGGCGCTTTCGATCACCTGCCGGGCAAGTTGCAGGATCGGAACCGGCTTGCCCATATCCAGAACGAAAACCTCGCCGCCGCGGCTGATCGCCCCCGCCTGCAGCACCAGCTTGACCGCCTCCTGCACCGTCATGAAGTAGCGTTCCACCCCCTTGTCGGTCACGGTAAGCGGACCACCCCTGCTCAACTGCTCCTGAAACAGCGGTACGACGGACCCCGAAGACCCCAGGACGTTCCCGAACCGCACCATCGAAAAGACAGTGGTGCCCGTACTCCCGGCGCGTTGGGCAAGGTCCTGCACGACCATCTCGGCCAGCCGCTTTGACGCGCCCATCACGTTCGCAGGTCTGACCGCCTTGTCCGATGAAATCAGGATGAACCGCTCGACTCCCGCCTTCGCGGCCTGCTCTGCCAGTGTCTGCGTTCCGAAGACGTTGTTCACCAATCCCGTCAGCGGATTTGCTTCGACCAGTGGCACATGTTTGTACGCAGCCGCGTGCAGAACGACCTGCACGCCATGGACGGTCAGCAGCTTGCGCACCTGACGGCTGTCCGTAACCGTCCCGAGCACCGGCAGAATGTCCACCGCGATCTCCTCCTGCTCGGCGATGCTGCGCATCTCCATGTCGATCTGGTACAGGCCAAGCTCGCTCAACTCGAACAGGATTATCTTGGACGGCTTGCAGTCAAGCACCTGGCGACACAGCTCGGACCCGATAGACCCGCCCGCGCCCGAAATCAGCACGACCTTGCCCGCGTAGGTCATGCGCGCATCGCCCAGCGGGTGGTCCACTTCGGCACGCCCCAGAAAGCTCTGCGCTGAAACCGGGGTCAGCTTGTCGACAAGCGCCTTCTCACCGATCAGCTGCGAGAACGAGGGCAAAGTCTGCACTTCAAGCCCCATTTTCTCAAGTTTGCGCGCGATCTGCGCTTGTTTGGGCCGGCTCAGCGACGGAACCGCAAGCAACACGCGGTCGATCTGCTTTTCCTTGACCAGCTCTGAAATCCGCACCGGGGTGTAGACCGGCAAGCGGGCCACGCTCATACCCTGCAACCCCTTGTTATCGTCGACAAAGGCGACGGGTTCGATGGTTTCGTGGCCGCGCAACGCCGAGACCAGCTGCGCGCCGGTCGTACCCGCGCCGTAAATCAACACGCGGCACCGATCGGCGCTGTGGCGATAGACGGCCAGCACCAGCTGCAGCATCACGGCACGGCTGGCCACCGCCAGACAAAAGAAAACCACGCCGAACACCATGTGAAACCCGACCGGCAGGTTCAGGCCGGCAATATCGCTGAATATCAGCGATGCTCCGGTCAGCAAGGCTGCGTAGACAGCCGTCAAACCCACGGCAGAGGCCTCGAACGCGCTGACCTGGATGTCGCCGATCCCGATCCAGAACGATAGCCCGACAGCGGCGGCCAGCATATAAGGCAACACCGGCAGATAGCTGTACAGGTTGGAGCCAAGGCCCCCCGGAAGATCGAACACCGCAAACGCGAAGACCAGCGCAACCGGCACGATTGCCGCATCGAGCACCAGCATAATCCGGCGCTTCTGCGATTTGTTCAGTGACTTGATCCAGCTAAGCATAATTAGCAAACAACCGCCCTCGGCCTTGTAAAACGACGCACTCATAACGATCCCGGCCCCGAATCGCGCAAATGCACCGGGAGCGGTGGTACCGGAAATTTTGCGCTACACTACCGTATTTGCAGAAAAAAGTGCAACAATTGGTAAAGCCGGATCAAAGTGGCGGATAACGGCCAATGATCAATGCTTTCGCCCGCTGCGCCGGAACAGGTTCGCCGCGGTCTGTACGATCAGCTTCACATCGTAACAAAGGTTCTGATTGCGTTGATAGATGAGGTCAAGCCGTGCCTTGCGAGGCACGCAGATGCGGCTGTAGACGTCGTCGGTCTGCGCAACCGTCTTGCAATGCGCCAACAGCCGTTCCTCATGCTTGTGAAACCGGATCGAGGCAAGCCCCGTCACACCGGGGCGCGACCTGAGCACCGCGCCGTAAATCTCGGGAAACCGCTCGACATAGGCGCGCAGCGGCGGGCGCGGTCCGACAAATGACATATCCCCCTTCAGGATATTCCACAGCTGTGGAAATTCATCCAGCCGCTTCGCCCGCAGACGTGCCCCGACCGGCGTGATGCGTGCCGCATTATGCGCGCCCGACACATCCTGTCCCCGGTCGACGACCGTCATCGTCCGGAATTTCAACAGGCCGAAAGACTGATCCGGCGATTTCATCCGCTCAGCCACGTAAAACAGCGGCCTGCCCTGTTTCAGATAGACATACACAACCAGCGCCAGAATGATCGGGCCCAGCACGATGACCAACAGCCCGCCCAACAAAAGGTCGAACAGGCGCTTTTGCCATGTCATCGCTGCACCTCACAGCCAGAGGCGCGCGGAGCTATAAAGGCGCTGCAGCGAAAGCAGTGGCACAGCAGCGACGACAAGGCCGCGACCTGAATATCATCCATCGGCCGTCCCGCACCCTGCGCAATCGCGCCACCGACCGCCCGCGATACTTTGTGCCTGCATCGTGCCTCGTCGCATAAAATGTGGTCCGCCGCGCCGAAACCGCAACATGTGCGACCCTCGCACGACAAAACCGCACCAAACCCTGCCAATACTTGCCACCTTCGACCCCGAAATGATTGACCTCGCGTCTCTATGCAGTATCTTGCCCGGAAGCAATTTCCAAGCCTTGCCCCGCTGGTCACATGCATGGCAAACACACAAGAGAATTCCTGACAGAAGAGCGGTAGCGATAATGGGCACAGTCATCAAATACTCTCTTTGGATTGTGCTCAGCCTTGCGCTCGCGGCCTGCGGCACGCTTCCGCGTGGGGCCGCACTGAAATCCGAGATCATAAAGGGCTCGGACCAGCCCGAAGCGGACTTTGCCGTTTATCAGGTCACCAAGGCGTTTTTGCCCAGTATTGATCAATGGCCAGTGGTCGGCGACCGCCACTTCAGCTGGGTTTCCGGCAGCGCCGGATCAAACGCCCAGATCATCCGGGCCGGCGATACCGTCAATGTGATAATCTGGGACAGCGCCGAAAACTCTCTGATCACGACACCGGGTCAACGTACCGCAAACCTCGACGGGATGCGCGTTTCGGAAAGCGGATCTATCTTTCTTCCCTACGTCGGCAAGGTCCGGATCGCGGGGCGCACCCCTGACAGCGCACGACAGTTACTGCAAAGACAACTTGAAGCCGTGGTGCCCGGTTCTCAGGTCCAGTTGAACATGGCCGAAGGCCGCGTCAATTCCGTGGATCTCGTGGGCGGCGTAACCGCGCCAGGCATCATCCCGATGCCGGACCAGAACTTTACCGTGCTCGGCGCGATTTCCGCCGGCGGGGGCGTCCAGAACGGTTTGCAGAACCCGCAGGTCAAACTGGTGCGCGGCCAGAACATCTACCGCACGTCCGTATCGCGTTTGTACGAAGACCCGCAGTTGGACACCCGGCTGCAAGGCGGCGACAAGGTCATCATCGAACAGGATCGTCGTTATTTCCTGTCGCTTGGCGCATCGGGAGTCGAAAGCCAGTTTCCCTTCAACCGGGACCGCGTTTCCGCACTGGACGCGCTGTCGATCATCGGTGGCGTGAACGATGCCCGCGCCAATCCGCAGGGCATCCTGATCCTGCGCGAATATCCGGCGACCGCCCTCAGCGCAGGCAACCGGGGACCGCGACAGGAACGGGTGGTGTTCACCATCGACCTCACATCCTCCGACGGTCTGTTCTCGGCGCGCAATTTCTTTATCAATTCGGGCGATCTTGTGCTGGCAACCGAAAGCCCGGTCAGCAACACCCGCACGATCTTTAGCTTGATCGGCTCGGCATTCGGCCTCGTCACCGTCGCCACCAACTGATCCCCGGTGCCCGGTCAGCCGGGCATCGCGATCCGCTTTTCTCCGGGAACCAGCGCGTTGATCTGCGCAATGTGCTCGGGCAGGCATTTGGTCAGAAAATCGTATTTCTCGACCACATGCTTGCGCGCCGCCTTGCCCAACTGCGCAAAATCCTGCGGACGTTCCAACACCTCGACCACCTGCCGCGCAATTGCCTGCGGATTAAAGAAATCGACCAACAGGCCGGTTTCCCCGTGGGTCATCGCCTCACGCACCGGCGCGACATCAGAGGCCACGATTGTCGCTTCCATCGCCATCGATTCAAGCAACGACCAGGACAGCACGAACGGCATCGTCAAATAGATGTGGCAGCGGCTCAGCTGAATGATCTTCTGATATTCCGCATAAGGCACCTGCCCCAGAAAATGCACACGGCTCCAATCGACACGGTGCCCGATCTCGGCCTCCATCTCCCCGCGCAGGCCCGCGGGGTCCTTGCTCTTGCTGCCGTAGGACACGTCATTGCCGCCGACCACCAGCACCCGCGCATTCGGTCGCGCCTCCAGAATATCCGGCAGCGCCCGCATGAACTGGTGAAATCCGCGCATCCGCTCAAGGTTGCGCGCCATATAGGTCACGATCTCGTCGTCCCGCCCGATCGGCCTATCCACCCGCCCCAGTTTCAGTGTGGCTTTCGGGTCAGGGCGAAGCCTGTCGGTACGAATGCCATCATGACAGACATAGATCTTGTCGTGGAAGCCTTCGGGAAAACAATCGCGCTGCCATTGCGTCGGGCTGTGCCCGCGGTCGACCGTCTGGATGTTCGCCTGCGGCACCGCGTTGCGCGCCTGAAGCAGAAACGGCGTATGGGCGTTGGTCGGCTCTTCGGGATCGAAATTCACCGGCCCACCGTGAAGGCGGTAGTAATATTCAAAAAACCCGATAATCGGCACATCGGGCCAGACCTGCTTGAAAAACGTCAGCTCGCCCCAACCGATATGACCGATCACGATGTCGGGTTTAAAGTTCTCTTCGGCTTCCAGCTTGTGCGCCGCGACCGCCGCGCCGAAACCCATACCCGTCGCCTCTTCCCACACCTTGCTTAGCCCGTAGGCGTCCGGCTTCGGCTTGTGATGCGGCTTGTAGATCCGCGTCTCGACACCGGCGTACTTTGGCGGATTCAGCCGCTGTGTCAGGAAATAGATCTTGTGCTCACCGGTGGCCGCCAGCCACTCCAGCAACTCACGATACTGGCCCGGCATGTTCTGGTGGACAAAGAGAATATTCATTTGATCAGGACTTTTTGGTCTGGAAGGCGACAGTTCGACCCAGTCAGATAACCCTTCGGCCCGCGCAAATGCAAACGCCCTATTTCCCTTTCCAGACAGGATCACGCTTTTCCGCAAAGGCACGCGCGCCCTCAAGCTGGTCTTCCGATGCATAAAGCGTATCGACGCTGCGCAGCTGGCGGCGGGTGATCCGGTTCATCGTGTCCTGAAACTTCGCATCTTCCGCGTCGCGCACGATCTCCTTGATCGCCCCATAGACAAGCGGCGGCCCCGAGGCCAGCAGCCGCGCAAGCTCCCACGCGCGGTCCATCAACGCCGCACCGGGCATGATTTCATTGATCAGGCCCCAGCCCTTGCCTTCCTCGGCATCGAACCACCGTCCCGTCAGCAAAAGCTCCATCGCGATGTGATAGGGGATCCGCTTGGGCAGCTTCACGCTGGCCGCATCCGCCACCGTGCCGGACCGGATTTCCGGCAGCGCAAACGTCGCGTGATCCGCCGCAAGGATCATATCCGCGCTCAGCGCCAGCTCAAGCCCGCCACCGCAGCAAATGCCGTTCACAGCAGCGATAACAGGCTTGTTCAGCCCCGGCAATTCCTGCAAGCCGCCAAAGCCGCCGACACCGTAGTCGCCGTCGACCGCATCGCCCTCCGCGGCCGCCTTCAGGTCCCAGCCGGGGCAGAAAAACTTGTCGCCCCCGCCCGTGATGATCGCCACGCGCAGATCGGGATCATCACGGAAATCCGTGAATACTTCACCCATGATGCGCGATGTCACCAGATCAATGGCATTGGCCTTGGGTCGGTCCAGCGTGACTTCGAGTATGCCACCTTCGCGGCGGGTCTTGATCGGCTCCATTGGGCTCTCCTCAGGCTTCGCGCAACAGCGCATCTACGGCAATCGCCGCATCCGGCTTACACATCAACGGGTTTATCTCAACTTCTCCGACGCAGTCCGCGTTGGCAACCACATAGGCCTGAACCGCCATGACCGCATCGAGTATCGCCGCCAGATCCGCGCCCGACGCGCCCCGGTATCCTTCGATCAGGGGCCAAATGCGCAATTGGCGCAGCGTCTTTTCGATTTGCGGTCGCGTGGCGGGCAGCAGGAACGATGTCGTATCCTGCCACAACTCCGCGCGCACCCCGCCCGCACCAAGCGTCATGACGAACCCGTGCGCAGGGTCGCGCAGAACGCCGATCAACAGCTCGACCACCGCCCCCTGCACCATTTCCTCGATCAAATAGCTACCGGAAGGCATTCCCCGCGCCGCGTCCGTCAGAGCATCCGCCGCCAGTCCGACCCGAACCGCGCCCGCTTCGGATTTATGGGCAAGCCCGGTGACCTTGAGCACCAACGGCGCGGCAACCCCGGCGGCAGCAGCGCGAAGATCGCCAGCGCTGTCAACGCAGACCCCACGGGGCACCGCCAGTCCAAAAGCCGCCAACCGTCGCTTCGCCCGCGCCTCATCGACCAGCGACACGGTGCGGTCCGGCCCCGGCGGCATGGGCGGCACCGGATCGGGGCCAGCAAGTGTGGCGGCAACCTCGGCTGCCGCGATTGCGTCGGTCAGCCCATGCATCGGCACCACACCCCCTGCGATCAGCTGCGCGGCAATATCCGCCGGCATCAGCTCCGGCAATGTCGCCACGACAGCCACAGGCCGCCCGCTGCGCGCACGCACCCGCAACGCCGCCTCGGTCGCACAGATCCAATCGCTTGCGTCAGTATGCGGATAATCTACGATCAATAAGGTAAGTCCGATATGGGGCGCGGCCATCGGCGCCCAGGCGGCGGCCATTCGCTCGGCATCTCGCCAGATGTACGTGTGATAATCCAGCGGATTGCCCAGCGCCACGTGCGGGCCCAGCGCCTCTCTAAGCGCAAGATGCTGCGTGTCGGTCAAGGCCGGAAAACGCACGCGCCGATCCGCCGCCGCATCGGCCGCCAGGCTCGCTTCTCCTCCCGAACAGCTGACCGAAGACAAATTGGGCGCATCGAGCGGACCGACCATATGCAAGAGCTTGAGCGTTTCGATGAGCGTCGGCAGATCCGAAACCCGACCTATGCCGAGCCGTCGCAGAAGGGCATCGGCTCCAACATCGCTGCCTGCCAGAGAAGCGGTATGCGAAAGTGCCGCCGCCTGTGCCTGCTCAGATTTCCCGACCTTGAGCGCAACCAAAGGAACCCTTCGTTCAGCCGCCTTGACCGCCACCCGGTGCCAATCCTCCAGATCCGCAAAACCTTCGATGTGCAGCCCGATCACGCTCACGCGCGGATCATCTAGCAATGCATTCGTCATTTCCGCCTGCGTCGTTTGCGCCATGTTCCCGCAGGTTACCATGTAGGCGATCGGCAAACCGCGCTGCTGCATGGTAAGGTTGATTGCAATATTCGACGATTGCGTCAGGATCGCAACGCCACGATCCACGGGTTCGCAGCCATGCTGATCCGGCCAGAGCAACGCCCCGTCCAGCGCGTTGATGAAACCATAGCAGTTCGGCCCCAATATCGGCATATCACCCGCCGCCGCTGTCAGGATCCCTTGCAAAGACCTTCCGTCACTGTCTTCACCCATCGCCTCAGAGAACCCCGACGCGAAGCATACTGCTCCCCCTGCACCCATCCGTGCAAGTTCAGCTACCACTTCAATCGTGGCTGACCGGTTCACACCGATGAAAACCGCATCTGGTGGTTCTTGCAAATCACCCAAAGATCTGACGGCGACGACGCCCTCGACGACCCCGCGGTCTGGATGGACCAGTTCAATCGTGCCCGTGAAGCCAAATGCTCGAGATTGCCTAATGATCTGCGCCCCCCATGCTCCCCCGCCCACTACAGCGATTCTTCCGGGTCGCAGCAACCTTTGCAGATCACGCACCATTCGAAGCGGTCTCCCAAAAAAGATTCTTGCCTTCGGCGAGGATATTTCCGGCCAAAGAAAATAACCAAATGTTAACCATGCGCGGAGTAACCTGAGAAAGCAGAACAGGCGGGGACGCCGATGACTGCGCCAAGGGAAATAGCTGTGCTGTTTTTCAAGTGGGAGGCTCCTGTTGGGGTCTCCCTATTTCTTTTGGCTACAAATATCCCGGGGGAAATCGGCCTTGGCCGATTGGGGGCTGGCCCCCTTTGTACACCGCCCAGTGCACGAACCGCAGTTTTCGTCATGCCCCTAAGGCCCTGAGCAATTCACGACTGATAATATGTCGCTGTATCTCCGACGTCCCATCCCAGATGCGCTCCACACGGGCGTCGCGCCAGAACCTTTCGAGCGGATAATCATCCATGAGCCCCATCCCCCCGTGCAATTGAATAGCGGCGTCCGTGACCCGCGACAGCATTTCCGAAGCGTAGAGCTTTGCGGATGCTATTTCGCGGTTCGCGGGCACGCCTTTATCCAACCTGTCGGCGGCCGCCAGGGTCAATAGATCGGCGGCATCGATTTCGGTGATCATATCGGCGAGCTGGAACGAGACGCCCTGAAATTTGCCGATCTTCTGCCCGAACTGTTGCCGCTCCGCCGCGTAATTCAGCGCGTAATCGAATACCCGCCTAGCGCGTCCCACGCTCATCGTGGCCACGGTGATACGGGTTGCATAAAGCCATGTGTTCATCACGTCGAACCCGCAATCGACCGCCCCCAGAACCTGCGCTTGGGGCAAACGGCAGTCGTCGAACTCTAGGATCATGTTCTTGTAGCCGCGATGACTTACCGATTTGTAGCCGTCGCGGATCGTGAACCCCGGCGTGCCGCGGTCTACCAGGAATGCCGTGATGCGCTTCTTCGGGCCTTTCGGCGTCTGGTCCTCGCCTGTCGCGACGAACACGATGACAAAGTCGGCGTGATCCGCCCCCGAAATGAAATGCTTGGTCCCATTCACGACCCAATCCGTGCCATCGCGCACCGCGGCGCATTTCATGCCGCGCACGTCCGAGCCGGCGCCCGGTTCCGTCATCGCGAGCGCGTCCATCCGCTCGCCCCGCACAGCGGGCATCAGATAGCGTTCCACCTGTTCGCCTTCGCACGCCATTAGGATATTCTGAGGCCGCCCGAAGAAATGGTTCAATGCCATGGAGCCGCGTCCCAATTCCCGCTCTACCAGCGCGAATTCGAGATGGTTGAGGCCTGCACACCCCACACTTGTCGGAAAATTGCAGGCGTAAAAGCCAAGATCAATCGTCTTGCGCTTGATTTCAGTGCCGATTTCCGCGGGCACTTCGCCGGTCCGCTCCACCAGAGCCTCATGCGGATAGATTTCCTTTTCCACGAATGATCGCACCGTGTCCGCGATCATCTGGTTCTCATCTGTAAGCCCGTACATCATGGTCTTTTCCTGTTTTTCAGTCGTTCGCGCATCTGTGCCTTGCCTGCATCTGTTCCATCGTGGAACGAGCCGAACAGCTTGTCCCACGGAACGTCAAGATTGCCGTAATTCACCTCGAAATAGCGGTGGTGGATCTGGTGGTGGAACATGCCCAGATGCACGCGCTTGGCATTGCGAAACCACAGCCCTTCGAAACCGGTATGCGTCACGATGGCCAGAAGCGCGTAGAACATCAGGTGAAAGATCACGTGGACCGGCGAGGTCGGTAGGATCAGATGGATGACCACCGTTCCGAAATAAAGCAGGTGTTCCACCGGGTGCATCGACAAGCCGGACCACGGCCCGACGTCCGTGTTGCGGTGGTGCAGCGCGTGAAACCGATAGAACACCCGCGTATGCAGCAGTCGGTGGATCCAGTAGAAATAGAAGCTCTCCCAGACCGGAATGAGGAAGAAGAACGCGATGAACCAGACGGGCGTTTGCGCGAATGTGGTGCGTGGCATCAGACCGTTTGCCAATCCCCACCATGCCGCCGCCTCAAGGGCGCTCCACACCGTCACCCCTGAGACAAGCGTCCAGAACATGTTGTCTTTCAACTGGTCCGAAAAACTAAAGACGCGACCGCGCCGCGGAAAGGGGCGCGGATCGTATTTCATCCGCGTTCCCTGCAAGGCATAGGCGTGAAACCACAGGTGCAGGCCCCCTGCGACGGCCACCGTAATCACGGCATTGCGCGCCCAGATGCCCAGAACCCACGGGCCGAACCCCTGCGCAGTGTCCAGAGTCGGGCTCAGGTAGACCCAGCTCAGGAACGCGAGGGCCAGGATCGACAGGTTGATGCTGAGCGGGAACCACCCGTCCGCGTACCATTTCAGCACCTTGACCGGGCGCAGCGGCCACTGCCACAGCGGCGATACTGCGATGGCACCTTCGGGCGCGTGGTTCCACTCTGCGCGGCTCATCCGGCGTAGTCCGAGCCTTCCGCATCCAGAATCGCCTTCAGCTCCGCCAGGTGACGCGCATCCTGTTCGGGATATTCCTCCAGTTGCCGTGCAGTTTTCTCCGCGATGTCGTCGGGGATGCTGCGCAGCGGCAGGCCGGTCTGCAGCGCCCGGATATATGTTTCCGCCGCGCGCTCGAAATAATACAGCCGGTTGAACGTCTCGGCCACGGTATCGCCGATCACCATCACACCGTGGCTGCCCATGACCATCACCTTCTGGCGCGGGTCGGTCAAAAGCGCCGCACAGCGCGCGCCTTCATCCTCGAACGCGAGCCCGCCGTAGTCCTCGTCGATGACCACGCGGTCGTAGAAGGTACAGCAGTTCTGGTCAATCGGCGGCAGGCGGCTGTCTTGCAAACAGGCCAGCACGGTGGCGAATATCGAATGTACATGCATCACACAGCGCGCATGGCCACACGCCCGGTGCACCCCGCCGTGCAGACCCCATGCAGTCGGGTCCGGTGCGTTCGGACCTTCCAGCGTTTGGGGGTCGTTCGCATCGATCAGCAACAGGTCCGATGCCTTGATCCGGGAAAAATGCACCTGATTGGGGTTCATCAGAAATTGCGTGCCCGCATCGTTCACCGCCAGAGAAAAATGATTGGCCACGCCTTCGTGCATGTCCAGACGCGCGGTCCAGCGAAAGGCGGCGGCCAGATCGACACGTTCCTGCCAATGGTCCATGTTCGGTTTCATCTGCGTAACGCTCATCTTTGGCTCCTTCGGCTGGGTGCGACAGGACCATTCTCCGAATGGCCCGTACGACCTGTCTGCGCCATCAATCCGACCCTGTCAAAGGGCAGCTTGGCACCCACGCATATCCGTCGCGGCACAGAATGTACGCCTCGCGCAGGCCGTGCGGCTTGTCCGCCGCTGCGTGCAGGATCGTACCGCCTGCGGCCTGCGCCCGGATGCAGGCCGCGTCGGGATCGCTGTCGTACAGCCGCAGCTCGACCCCGCCGCCGCGCGGCGGCGTTTCCGGCACCAGACCCAGCAGCGGGTGGGAGTGATAGGTGCCGTCGCTGTGGATCTGGAACACCTGTTCGCCATAGCGCAGAATCGCGAAATCCCGCGTCGGCTGATGCACCGTCATGCGAAACACCACTCGGAGAAATGCGGCCTGTGCGGCCACGTCGCGCACCAGCAGATTGATTCCAAGGCCGCGCAGCGATGCGCCGAAATCAGGCGCCGATACACTATCGTAGTCCATCGCGTCTCCTCCCGCTTGAACCCATCCAGACCCTGTGCCACCTTGCGCCATGACACAAGGAAATTCCCCTGCGCCGCTTTCTTCATGGGCCGATGTAGCCGCCGATCTGGTCAACGTCGCCGCAGGGCGCAGCCCGGCCGATCTGGTCATCACCGGCGGGATCTGGGTGAACGTGCACACCCGCGAGGCGCTGCCGGATCACGCCATTGCAATCGTACGCGGCCGCATCGCCTTTGTCGGGCCGGATGCGGCCCATTGCACGGGCCCCGAGACCCGGATCATCGAAGCGCAGGGCCGCTACATGATCCCCGGTTTGTGCGACGGTCACATGCATATCGAAAGCGGGATGCTCACGCCCGCCGAATTTGCCCGCGCCGTGATTCCGCACGGCACCACGTCGATGTTCACCGACCCGCACGAGATCGCCAATGTGCTGGGCCTCGAAGGCGTGCGGATGATGCACGACGAGGCGTTGATGCAGCCGGTCAATATCTTCACGCAAATGCCCTCCTGCGCGCCCAGCGCGCCGGGGATGGAAACCACCGGATTCGAGATCACAGCACAGGATGTGGCCGAGGCGATGGCATGGCCCGGCATCGTCGGTCTGGGCGAGATGATGAACTTTCCCGGTGTCTCGAACGCCGACCCGCAGATGCTCGCCGAAATCGCGGCGACGCAAAACGCCGGCAAGACAGTAGGCGGGCATTATGCCTCGCCCGATCTTGGTCCCGCCTTCGCGGCCTATGTCGCGGGCGGTCCGGCGGACGATCACGAAGGCACCTGCGAGGCGGACGCGATTGCCCGGATGCGTCAGGGAATGCGGTCGATGATCCGGCTCGGCTCCGCGTGGTACGATGTCGAATCCCAGATCACCGCGATCACCGAACGCGGACTGGACCCGCGCAACATGATCCTGTGCACCGACGATTGCCATTCCGGTACGCTGGTCAATGACGGCCATATGAACCGCGTCGTGCGCCACGCGATCAACTGCGGCTGCGATCCGCTGGTGGCGCTGCAAATGGCCACGATCAACACGGCGACCCACTTCGGGATGGAACGGGAAATCGGATCGCTCACCCCCGGACGACGCGCCGATGTGATCCTGTCGTCCGATCTGAAAACCCTGCCCATCGAGATGGTGATCGCGCGTGGACAGGTGGTGGCGCAGGACGGCGCATGTCTGGTCGACTGCCCGCACTACGACTGGCCGGCACATGCGCGCCGGACCGTCAACATGTCGCGCGATCTGTGCGGCGACGATTTCACCATCACCGCCCCCGCAGGCGCCAACGCCGTTACGGCCAACGTCATCGGTGTGATCGAAAATCAGGCCCCCACCAAGGCCCTGCAATTCGAACTGCCCGTGACCGAAGGCCGCGTGACAGCCCACGGCGACGTGTGCCAGATCGCATTGGTCGAACGGCACCGCGCCACGGGCGGCGTGGTCAATGCGCTGGTGTCGGGCTTTGGCTATACCGGGTGCATGGGCATGGCCTCGACCGTCGCGCACGACAGCCACCACATGATCGTCGTCGGCACCGACGCCGGGAACATGGCGCTGGCCGCCAACCATCTGCGCGCGATCGGTGGCGGCATCACCATATTCCGCGATGGTACCCCGCTAGCCACGATCGACCTGCCCATCGCGGGCCTCATGTCGGACTGCCCCGCCGCCCAAGTCGCCGCCAAGACAGATACCCTGATGCAGGCGATGCGCGATTGCGGCTGCACCCTCAACAACGCTTATATGCAGCACTCTCTGCTCGCGCTCGTCGTCATCCCCGAATTGCGGATTTCCGATCTCGGCCTCGTCGACGTGCGCAGTTTCGAATTCATCGACGTGATCTCCAGATGAGCGTTCAGACCCGCACGGATCCGTGAAAGAAATCCCATGAAGCAATACAAGATCCTCACCCCTAACGCCGACAAGCCGGAAGAGTTCAGCGACGCAACCGCCGCCGTCGACAGGTTGACCGCGCTCTACACGCAAGCGACCGACTTCCTGGGCGCGCATTTCCGATCCGCAATGGCGGACGCCCCGCCAGACGCACGCATCCGCGCCTTCTACCCTGAAATCCGCTTTACCACGTCAAGCTACGCCCACGTTGATACCCGGCTGAGCTTTGGTCACGTCTCGGCTCCCGGCACCTACTCCGCGACGATCACGCGCCCCGATCTGTTCCGCAACTACCTGATCCAGCAAATCGGCCTGTTGATCGAAAACCACGGCATGTCCGTCGTCATCGGCCCCTCGAACACGCCCATTCCGGTGCACTTCGCGGTGTCCAACGACGCCGCCCTGAACGTGCCCCGGGAAGGCGCGGCCGATTTCACCCTGCGCGATGTCTTCGACGTACCGGATCTGAGCACGACCAACGACGACATCGTCAACGGAACCTACGTGCCCGAAGGGGGCGTCGCGCCGCTGGCGCCCTTCACCGCACAGCGGGTGGACTATTCGCTCGCGCGGCTTGCCCACTATACCGCCACCGACCCGGACCATTTCCAGTGTCACGTCCTGTTCACCAACTACCAGTTCTATGTAACCGAATTCGAACAATTCGCCCGCGAGATGCTGCGCGACGAAAACAGCGGTTACACCTCTTTCGTCTCCACCGGCGACAGGGAAATCACCGAACCGGACGCGCCGATCGAGGACACCGGCAAGATACCGCAGATGCCGACCTATCACCTGAAACGTGAGAACGGCTCGGGCATCACGCTGGTCAACATCGGCGTCGGTCCGTCGAACGCCAAGACGGCGACCGATCACATCGCCGTGCTGCGCCCGCACGCGTGGATGATGGTTGGGCACTGCGCCGGCCTGCGCAATTCGCAGGCGCTGGGCGATTTCGTCCTTGCCCACGCGTACCTGCGCGAGGATCACGTGCTTGACGATGATCTGCCCGTCTGGGTGCCGATCCCCGCGCTCGCGGAAATCCAGATCGCGCTGGAAAAGGCCGTCGCCGAGGTGACGCAGCTGGAAGGGTATGAGCTCAAGCGGATCATGCGCACCGGCACCGTCGCCACCATCGACAACCGCAACTGGGAACTGCGCGACCAATCCGGCCCGGTGCAGCGGCTCAGCCAGTCGCGCGCCATCGCGCTCGACATGGAAAGCGCCACGATCGCGGCGAACGGCTACCGCTTCCGCGTGCCCTACGGGACGCTTTTGTGCGTCTCCGACAAACCGCTGCACGGCGAGCTGAAGCTGCCCGGCATGGCCTCCGACTTCTACAAAACGCAGGTTTCGCGGCATCTGCGCATCGGAATCCGCGCGATGGAGCGGTTGCGCAACATGCCTTTGGAGCGGATTCACAGCCGAAAACTGCGTTCTTTCGACGAAACGGCCTTCCTCTAGGGGCTGCACAGGCGGAAAAATGCAAAAAACACCATATTTTGCTGGAATAGATGCCACTATTCGTTGTGTTTGATTACTACATACCGTTACATTCCCGGCGTGAGGCCCAACATTCGGGCGGTCGAAGGAGACACATAAGATGGCAACCAAACCAATGACAAAGACGCAGCTCGTCGCCGCACTGGCCGAAGAGATGGACACAGACAAGAAATCCGCAGGCAACGCACTGGATGCGGTATGCGCGCTGATCACCCGCGAAGTCTCCGGCGGCGGCGCAGTGACCCTGCCCGGCGTCGGCAAGATCTATTGCCGCGAACGCCCCGAGCGGATGGTGCGTAACCCCGCGACCGGCGAACAGTTCAAGAAGGACGCGGACAAGGTCGTCAAGATGACCATCGCGAAGGCCCTGAAAGACAGTGTCAACGAATAAGTCCCCGCGGGGCACGTTCGCAAAGGGGTCGCCGGTTATAGCGACCCCTTTTTCGTATTCGACCGACGGCCACCGCCTCTGCCTGCCGCACGGCGATGGCGACATCAACAAGACAACTGACCAAAGTGACCCCATGCGCGCACCGCAACATCCCAAGAATACAAAAAGACTTGCCACTCTCGCGCAGTTCGAGGTTCTCGACACCGCCCCCGAGGCCGATTTCGACGATCTGGTCGACTGGGTCGCAGAGTTTCTGGACGTGCCTGTCGTCCTGATCTCGCTTGTCGACGAACACCGCCAATGGTTCAAGGCGCGCAAGGGTCTGGACCTTGCGCAGACGCCGATCACTGAATCCGTCTGCGCGCACGCGATTCTCGGCGACGGCATTCTCGAAGTCGAAGACACCCGCATCGATGCCCGCACCAAGCACAACCCGCTGCTTCACGAAGGAACGCCGCTGCGCTTCTACGCCGGTGCGCCCCTGACCGCACCCAACGGGCTGCCGCTGGGAACGCTGTGTGTACTGGATCACGCCCCGCGCAAGCTGACCCCGTTCCAGCGTCGGACGCTGGTGATCATGGCGACACAAATCGTCAAACAGCTCGAACTCAAACGCGCGCTGCGCAACGAGGAAACCATGCGCGCCGAGATGGACCACCGCGTCAAGAATTCCCTGCAAGCCACCGCATCGCTCGTGCGGCTGTACGGACGGGGGGTCGGCGACGAGGCCGCGCGCGAAGCACTCGAAGCCGTCCAGCGACGGCTCGACGGGATGTCGGCGCTCCACGAACAGCTTCAGTCCAACAGCATTGACGGAACGGTGCAGGTTGCGGACTACCTTTCCGAACTCATCGACAACCTTCGCAAGACCGTGCCGGAAAACATCCGCCTGACCTTACGCGCAGAAGATGTCCTGATGCCCTCGACCGCCGCAAGCGATCTGGGCGTGATCGTGTCGGAATTCGTCGCCAACGCGCTCAAACACGGGTTTCCGGGCAATGCCGAGGGTGCCGTCGATATCTCACTGGCCCACACGGACGCGGGAAAGCTCGCACTGCACGCGTCCGATACCGGCACAGGGTCGCAGCACGCACCCGCAGCCCCGTCGCGCGCACGCGGCATCGGCAGCAGCATCGTGGCCGCCGCCGCATCCAGCCTCGGCGGTGCGGTGACGACCGATCTGACGCCGCAGGGCGCACGCATGACGCTGGTCTTTCCCGCGCCCTAGCAAAGGTTGCACTTTGCCCCGGTCTGGCAGATGGTCGCGCGACGCAGGAACGCAGGTACATATCATGGATTTACGCGCGATCGGCATGGGCCTGGCCTTTGCTTTGATGTGGTCCTCGGCATTTACATCCGCCCGGATCATCGTGGAATACGCCTCGCCGATGTTCGCCCTGTCGCTGCGCTACCTCGTGTCAGGCATCATCGGCATCGCGCTGGCCCGCGCGCTTGGCCAGTCCTGGTATCTCACGCGGGCACAATGGCGCGCGACAATCGTTTTCGGCATTTTGCAGAACGCCGTGTACCTTGGCCTGTTCTTCATTGCGATGCAGACCATCGAAGCCTCCTTTGCCGCCATCATCGCATCCACCATGCCGCTGATGGTCGCCTTCGCCGCTTGGGCATTCATGGGCGAACGGTTGGGAAAGACCGGCATCATCGGGCTTCTCGCCGGTCTGGGCGGTGTCCTGTTGATCATGGGCGCGCGTATCGACCAGGGCGTCGACATCACCGGCGTCGTCCTGTGCGTGATCGGTGTGCTTGCCCTGACCATCGCCACGCTGACCGTGCGCGGCGCTTCGTCGGGTGGCAACCTGCTGATGGTGGTCGGCTTGCAGATGCTCGTGGGCTGCGCCGCACTGACCGTCGCTACACTGGCGTTCGAGACACCGCGTGTCGACCCAAGCTGGCCGCTGGCGATCGCCTTCGTCTACACCTGCCTTGTGCCCGGCCTTGCCGCGACATTCGTATGGTTTCTGCTGGTCGGGCGGATCGGTGCTACCCGCGCCGCGACGTTCCACTTCCTCAATCCATTCTTCGGCGTCGCCATTGCCGCGGTGCTGCTGGGCGAAAAACTGGGGCCGCGCGATGTGGTGGGTGTCGCAATCATCGCGGCGGGCATCCTTGCCGTCCAGCTGTCGCGGCAGAAAAAGGCCTGAGTGCGCAGCGCGGGCATTTCCGCCCGCGTCGGATCCCTCAGCGCCCGCTGTTCAATACCTTCTCGATCTCGCCCCTGATCGTCTTTGACTGCGGCCGCGTGACAGACCCCCATGTTCCGACGACCTGACCATCGCCACCGATCAGGACCTTGTTGAAATTCCAGCCGGGCACAAATCCCGTCTCCGCCGCGACTGCCTTATAAAACGGATGCGCCTGCGGCCCCCTGACATGCTGCATGTCCGTCATAGGCAGGGTCAGTCCAAAGTTGATTTCGCAAAATTCCTTGACCTCGGCGGCACTCTCAAGCTCCTGGTTAAAATCGTCGGACGGCACGGCAAGCACCACAAGACCTTGATCACGATAGGTCTCCCAAAGCGCCTGCAGGCCCTCGTATTGCGGTGTGAACCCACACTGCGACGCGGTATTCACCACCAAGACGGGCTGCCCCCTGTAGTCGCTCAGCGCAATCGTCCCCCCGTCGATGGATGGAAAACTTGTCTCCAGCGGCGAGGCGGCGGCCATTCCGGCCCAGAGAGCCGCCATCAGTCCGATAATCCAGCGCATTCCAATCCTCCTGTCGAACGTCCTGTCCTTACCTCACGTAGCAGACATGCGCAGAGTTTCATCACCGCTGCGCGATCCCCCTTTGATTTTTCCCGAAAAGCCCCATCTAGTAGGCCAGGAACCGCGCAAGGAGAGACCCATGCCACAGTACACCAAAGACCCCGACACCATCGCCAGACTGTCCCCAGAGGAGTTCCACGTAACGCAGCAAAGCGGCACCGAACGCCCCGGAACCGGCAAGCTCTTGTCCAACAAGGAGCCGGGCATCTACGTCGATATCGTATCCGGCGAGCCGCTTTTCGCATCCGCCGACAAATACGAAAGCGGCTGCGGCTGGCCCAGCTTTACCAAGGCGATCGAACCCGCCCATGTCGAGGAGATTCAGGACCGCTCGCTGGGAATGGTGCGCACCGAAGTACGCAGCGCCCACGGCGACAGCCACCTCGGCCACGTCTTCCCGGACGGCCCACAGGATCGCGGCGGCCTGCGCTATTGCATCAACTCGGCCTCCCTCCGCTTCATCCACCGCGACGATATGGAGGCAGAAGGCTACGGCGATTACCTGAACCAAGTGGAGGACGCGGCATGAGTGAACGTGCAGTACTGGCAGGCGGATGTTTCTGGGGCATGCAGGACCTGATCCGCAAACGCAAAGGCGTGCTATCGACCCGCGTCGGCTATTCCGGCGGCGATGTGCCCAATGCCACCTATCGCAATCACGGCACCCACGCCGAAGCGATCGAGGTGATCTTCGATCCCGATGTGCTGAGCTATCGTGCACTTCTGGAGCTGTTCTTCCAGATTCACGACCCCACCACGCTCAACCAGCAGGGCAATGACCGTGGCATGAGCTACCGCTCGGCGATCTATTACGAGAATGACGACCAGAAGGCGACAGCTCTTGACACGATTGCAGACATCGAAGCCTCCGGTATATGGCCCGGCAAAGTGGTAACAGAGGTTGAACCGGTTGGCGATTTCTGGGAAGCGGAGCCCGAACATCAGGATTATCTGCAACGGATTCCCAACGGATACACCTGCCATTTCCCGCGTGCCGACTGGGTCCTACCCAAGCGCGCGGCGGCTGAATAATCACCCTGTCCGCCCGGCCTTCGACGGGCCGGGCGACTTAACCGTGCGCGACGCGCGGACGGCCTGTCGCCTCGACTGTTACTTGCGCTTCGACGAACACATCCCGCGCCTCCACTCCGGCGGTGCGCACATCCCGGTTCACGCTGACGTGTACATCCTGCGCGCCCGCCGCATCCGCCGCAGCAATGGCATCGCGGCGCAAGATGCCCTCAAGATGGGTCATCGCCTCTTCCGACCGGGAAAAATCAATCGGGCCGTCAACCAGATGCACCCGGAATTTCCCCTCGCCCGGTGATGTGATCGTGCCGATTTTGCGCATGGTCACACGTCCGACGACAGCCCCGATGGCGTTCGCGACGCCGGCATGTTCAGGCAGGATCATCCGCGTCCCCAACCGTTCGCCCACCGCCGGGTAATAGGTGCTGGCCGAGGCACCCAGACCAACCACCGGCACACCAAGGCCGGTTTCGATCCGCACCAGACCCCGATGGCCGCCCAACCCGCGCTGAATCAGAACGTGTCGCGCCAGAGTTTCGGGCGCGCTGCCAAAGTCCGCATCTTCTTCTGCGAACGCCGCTTCCAGCAAAGCCAGGGCGGTTTGGTCATGCACCTGCGCGACGATCAGCTTTGCCATCTCTTGCGGCGTCTGCGCCAACCGGTCACCGGAACCGGTCCGCCGCCGCGCGAACAGCGCCAGCGCCTTTTCCGCCGCCTCCGCATCCCACGCGTCCGCCCATCCCAACACATGCGCGGCATCCGACGGGGTCGCGCCGCTCACCTGCACCAGCCCCCGCGCCACCAACCGCGCCAACGCCCCCGTCTCGATCCGGCTGCGCAGCACATCGCCCAATGGATGCACACCATCGCCGATCCGCCCAAGCAACCCTTCCTCGCGCCCGGCCAGCCCTTCCACCGTCTGCCCCGCGACCGCCCGCACAAACCGTCCGTCATGCTCCCCCGGCAGAGCATTGCGCAGCTGTGCGTCCAGCACGCGGTGCACCATCTCCGGCGCGTCCATTGCCACCAGTGACACGGGCACCACACGGCCCGGACCCAATGTGACACCCCCCGCCAACCCTTCGGTCAGGAAATGCACCTCGCTGTCTCCGCCAAGACCGGTCGTGCGCATCGCCACAGCCTCGACCATGGTGCGGTACGGCCCCACCCGCGCGCCTGACGGGTCAATCGCGGGCCGCCCCCCGCGCAAAAGCGCCACATCCGTCGTTGTCCCCCCTATGTCGGAGACAAGCGCATCGGTCGCCCCGGTCAGCCACCGTGCCCCGACAATCGACGCGGCAGGCCCGCTCAGGATCGTCTCGATCGGACGCTCACGGGCCTGCGCGGCGGAAATCAGGGCGCCGTCCCCCCGCACCACCATCAACGGCGCATGGATACCGAGATCAATCAGCGTATCCTCCGCCCGTCCGATCAGCCGGTCGATCATCCCGATCAGGCGCGCATTCAACACCGCCGTCATCGCGCGTTTGGGTCCGTTGAGCTTGGCCGACAACTGGTGCGAGGCCGATACCGGACGCCCCGTCATCTCCGCGACCAGCGCCATCGCCCGCACCTCATGCGCAGGGTTGCGCGTTGCGAATTGCGCCGCCACGGCGAAACCTCCGACACCAGCGCCATGCGCTGTCAGAAAGTCGCGCAAGCCCTCCTCATCCAAAGGCGCAGCCTCCGCGCCAGCGTGATTATGACCGCCTTCCAGCACGATAGACGGATCCCCCTTCAGCGCCGCCGCAAGCCCGTGTGCCTCCAGATCCCGCTTCCGGAAACCGATATAGATCAGAGCGACGCGCCCGCCCTGCCCCTCGACCAGCGCATTGGTCGCCAACGTAGTGGACAGTGACGCCAGCCCGATATCGCCCGCAGCGACCCCCGATTGCGCCAGTACCGCGCGCACCGCTGCGCCGACGCCAATCGCCAGATCGTGCCGCGTTGTCAGGGCCTTTGCGCTCGCGATCACCTCCACTTCGTCGCGCAGGATCACGGCGTCCGTATAGGTGCCGCCCGTATCCACACCCAAAAGCAGCGCCATCGCCGTCTCCCTCAAATATCGCGAGCCCGCGACAACCGCTGGACCGCCCACCGGGCCGCATCCGCAATGGTCGCATCTGCATCGTCGCACATATCCCGTGCCACCTCTGCCAACGTCACATTCCCCGAATTTCCGATGGCGTAAAGCACATTGCGCACGAACCGGTCGCGCCCGATGCGTTTGATCGGTGATCCGGAAAACCGCGCGCGGAACGCGGCATCGTCAAGCATCGCGAGTTCCGCAAGAGATCCTCCAGCCCCGCCATGATACCGCATGTCGCTCGCCGCCACGGCGAACTTGTTCCACGGACAGATCGCCAGACAATCGTCGCACCCGTAAATCCGGTTGCCCAGCGCCGCGCGCAGATCCACGTCCACCGGCCCCTTGTGCTCGATCGTGAGGTACGAGATGCAGCGCCGCGCATCGAGCCTGTAGGGCGCGGGAAACGCATTGGTCGGGCAAACGTCCTGACACGCGGTGCAACTGCCGCAATGGTCCACTTCGGGCGCGTCGGGTTCAAGGTCAAGCGTGGTGAAAACAGAGCCTAAAAAGGCCCAATTCCCCCAATCCCGGCTCAGCACATTGGTGTGCTTGCCCTGCCACCCCAGCCCGGCCGCCTGTGCCAACGCCTTTTCCGGTACCGGTGCCGTGTCCACGAACACCTTCACGGCGCACGGTTCCTGGTCGATCAGCCAGCGCGCCAGCCGTTTGAGCCGTTTCTTGACGATATCGTGGTAATCGCGCCCCTGCGCATAGACCGAAACCGCACCCAGATCGGGGCTGTCCAGCACCGCCAGCGGATCATGCTCGGGCGCATAGCTCTCGGCCAGCATGATCACCGACCGCGCCTCGGGCCACAGCGCCGACGGATCGCCCCGCCAACTGCGCCGCTCTTCCATCCATCCCATTTGTCCGTGATATCCGGCCTCCAGAAAGGCATCCAGCCGCGCCGGGACTTCCGGCACGGCATCGGGCCGGCACACGCGGCACGCCACGAATCCCTCGTCCAAAGCTTGCCGTATCAGCCGCGCCTTAAGATCCATGTTTCATCCAAGTCTCGATCCAGCGTCAGCGCGGGTATCAAAAATCCAGATCGTTGTACTGTTTGGGCGGCGGAAATCCGGGCACCTGATCGGCAAGGATCGACCGGAACGCGGGCCGCGATTTGATCTTGGCATACCAATCCTTCACCTCGGGGCAGCTTTTCCAATCCACGTCCGAGATATAATCGAGCGAGGAAAGATGCGCCGCCGCCGCGAAATCCGCGAGCGTCATCACATCCCCCGCCAGCCAGCGCCGATGATCCAGAAGCCACGTCATATAGCCCAGATGATACTTGATCGCACGGGCACCCGCCTTGACGTTCTTGCTGTCGGGATAGCCCTGTTTCATCATCTTCTTGTTGACCCGCTCATACAGCAGTTTCGACGTCACTTCATGGTGAAACTTGTCATCGAACCAGCTGACCATCCGGCGCACCTCCAACCGCTGCGCCGGATCACTCGGCAGCAGGCTCGGCTCCGGCCGCGTCTCCTCGATGTATTCACAAATCGCGGCACTTTCCGACATCATGATCCCGTCAAGACGCAGCACCGGCACCTTGCCCGCCGGATTGCGGCGCAGGAAATCGGGATCCTGCTCCCAATACCGTTCCTCGACCAGCTCCACCTCGATCTTCTTTTCCGCAAGGCTCAGCCGGATCTTGCGGCAAAAGGGAGAAAGGGGAACGTGGAACAGGCGGGCCATGGTCAATCCGTTACAACTGGGAATGGTCCCTAGATGCCTTTAACGCGGGGATTATTCAACTCTCGAAACAGTCGGCACGCCCGTCGCCCTGTATTGTCGCAGCCCCTGCGCGGATTTGCGCCGCGCGTTTCTTGAGGTACGGGGTGGGCCGTGACGCACTGCGCGTTTTCGGCGACGGAAGGATGGCCGCCAGCTGTGCCGCCTGCTGCGCGCTCAGGACGTCGGGTGCGACACCGAAATAGTGCCGCGCCGCAGCCGCCACACCAAAGACGCCTTCGTCGAATTCCGCAACGTTCAGATACACTTCAAGTATCCGTCGTTTCGGCCAGAGGGCTTCGAGAATCGGGGTGATGCCGGCCTCCATGGCCTTGCGCACCCAGGTTCGGCCATGCCAGAGATAGACGTTCTTGACCGTTTGCTGGCTGAGCGTCGAAGCCCCCCGGTTGGACCCTTCGGCAATCGCCGCCTTGATCGCGTTCAGATCGAAACCCCAGTGCTCGCAGAAATTCGCGTCCTCTGCCGCGACAACGGCACGCGCCATAACCGGCGCAATCCGGTCCATTTGGACCCATTGATGGTCAACACCGCCCAACCGGCGGCTTTCGCTGAACATATAGGCGGTCGTCGGCGGGTTCGCGACCCGGCCCAGCAGAACCGCCGCCACCACCACCAGAAACGCGAGTGCCACACCCCCCCACACCACGCGCCGTACCCTGCGCCGCAGGGAAAGCTTTGGTTTGGGATCGGGTTTCTTTTTTGCCTTCGATGCGCGGGTCGTGCTTTTTGCCATGCGAGAGCTATAGATCGCTTCAACGGTTTTTGGAACGCGCCTCGACACTCGCAATCACTTCGGCCAGCGCCGTGCCCAGAATGGCACTGCTTTCAGGCGACGGATGGGTATTGTCACTGGCGAAAAGGCTGGAATCCTTGGGGTCAATGAACCTACGTGCGTCAACGAAATATCCGTCCGGCACCCGGTCGAGATACAACATCACCCGCCGCTCCAGTTCGAGCAGATCATCGCCGCACGCTTTGAAGGTGGTGCCGGGCGACGCATAATACCCCATCCATAGAATATGCGCAGCTGACGGCTGCAACCGATCAAGAAAAGCGGGAATTTCGCCCCGCCGCCCGTCATCCGAGATCAGCCTTTGAACCACCACACTGCAATCGCCACAGTTGCAGTCATCGAACCCCAGATCGTTCGCCCCGCCGTTCAGCACGATCCAGTTCCACCGCCCGCCGTGATATTGCGTCTGAATGTCGAATCCCACCGCCGACATCAAGGCAGAGCTGTTGTCGAACTTCGCCCCGGCAACCGCGCGGGAATGCACTTCACGGCCCAGCGCATTCGCGATCTCGTCCGGTATCGCCTGCCTGCTGCTCTGGTTCCATGCCATGATCGAATCGCCGATCACCAGAATATCCCCATCCTGCGGGATGGAAACGGCGGAACAGGCACCGAGCGAAAGAACGGCGACCAAAACGGCAAAGAAGCGTCGGAGGGGAAATATAGTGCGCATCACGAGCAAATTAAGCCAGGGTTTCAGCACGTAAAGAGTGCTCCGATGTCACGTTGCGTCACAACGGGCCACGCTCGCCCCACCATATGCAGCGCAGTCGGGCGCTGGAACTCACCGATGCCCCTGCAAAACGCCTCATCGGAATGGATACTGTCGCCCGCAGCATGACGGTCAGACGAACATTCAGGCCCTTCGCGCCACTTCGGGATCACTGCGCGCGCAGCGGGTGGACCGACGGAGAAGACGCTCGCCCCCTCCGCCATCCGCAGAACACCGAAACGGGTCCTGCCGCCCGACGGCGATCATTCCGCCGGAACGGCTTCCGGCTCGATCCCCAATGGCGCAGGGATACGGCTGAGCATCTCTTTCGGGCAGACCTGCAGAAAGCTCTCCTTCTCCATGTCCCAGTTTTGCAGGATCGTCGCCGCCTTGCGGCTGCCTGTTTCCTCCATATGCCGCTCGACCAGAGTGCGTAGCTGTTCTTCCCAATGGTCTTGCGTCACGGCACAGGTGACAAGCGTCTCAAGGTTCATCCGGTTCAGCGCACGGCCTTCGGGATCGTAGATATACGCCATCCCGCCGGTCATGCCCGCGCCGAAGTTCGCGCCAATATCGCCAAGGATCACGGCCACGCCCCCCGTCATGTACTCGCACCCGTTCGACCCGCATCCCTCGATCACGACCCGCGCACCCGAGTTGCGCACCGCAAACCGCTCCCCCGCACGCCCGGCGGCAAAGAGATAGCCGTCGGTCGCACCGTACAGCACAGTGTTGCCGATGATGGTGTTCTCCGACGCGACCACGGTGCTTGACATCGGAGGGCGCACCACGACGGTCCCGCCCGACAATCCCTTGCCGACGTAATCGTTGGCATCACCTGCCACCACCAGCTTGAGCCCCGGTGCCGCGAAGGCACCCAGCGACTGCCCGGCAGACCCGGCCAGATTGACCGTCAGGTGATCGGGCTGCAAGTCGTTGCGCATCCCGAACCGTTTGACGATATGGCTTGATGTCCGCGTGCCGACCGTGCGGTGCGTGTTCTGCACAGCATAGGAAAGCTGCATCTTCTCACCATCCTCAAGGAACCGCGCCGCATCGTTCACGATCTGCGCGTCCAGCGTATCCAGAACCGCGTTGCGCGGTTTGTTGCGGTCATAGACCACGTCGCGCTCCACATCGACCGAGATCAGCAGCGGGTTAAGATCCAGATCGTCCAGATGCGCCGATCCGCGGCTCACCTGCGCCAACAGATCCGCACGACCGACCACCTCGTCGAGGCTGCGCGCCCCGATGGAGGCGAGGATTTCGCGCACTTCGGTCGCATAGAACGTGATCAGGTTGACGACCTTGTCTGCCGTGCCGGTGAACTTGGCGCGCAGATCTTCGTCCTGCGTACACACACCCACGGGGCAGGTGTTCGACTGGCACTGGCGCACCATGATACAGCCCATCGCGATCAGGGCTGCGGTGCCGATGCCGTATTCCTCGGCCCCCAGCATCGCGGCCATCACGATATCGCGGCCGGTGCGCAACCCGCCATCGGTGCGCAAGGTTACGCGGCCGCGCAGATTGTTCATGCTCAGAACCTGATGCGCCTCGGTCAGGCCCATCTCCCACGGCAAACCGGCGTATTTGATCGACGTCGCGGGCGACGCGCCGGTGCCACCGTTATGCCCCGAGATCAGGATGATGTCCGCCTTGGCCTTGGCCACCCCGGCGGCAATCGTGCCGACGCCGCTGGATGCGACCAGCTTGACCGTCACTTTGCAGCGCGGGTTGATCTGCTTGAGATCATAGATCAGCTGCGCCAGATCCTCGATGGAATAGATGTCATGGTGCGGCGGCGGCGAGATCAGCGTGACACCCGGCGTCGAATGTCGCAGCCGTGCGATCAGCTCCGTCACCTTCATGCCGGGCAGCTGGCCGCCCTCGCCGGGCTTGGCACCCTGCGCCACCTTGATCTCCAGCTCTTCGCACTGGTTGAGGTATTCCGCCGTCACGCCGAAACGCCCCGACGCCACCTGCTTGATCTTTGCAGACGGGTTGTCGCCGTTGGATTCGGGAAGGAAATGCGCCGGATCCTCGCCGCCCTCGCCACTGTCGGATTTCGCGCCGATCCGGTTCATCGCCACGTTCAGCGTCTTGTGCGCCTCCGGGCTCAGCGCCCCAAGGCTCATCCCCGGCGTCACGAACCGCTTGCGGATCGACGTGATGCTCTCGACCTCCTCGATCGGCACCGGCTTGCCCAGCGCCTTGAAGTTCATCAGATCGCGCAAATGGATCGGCGGATTGCTCTGCATCTTCGCCGAATACTGCTTCCACATCTCATAGGAGGCCCGGTTGCACGCCGCCTGCATCATGTGCATCGACGTCGCCTCCCATGCGTGGGTCTCTCCGCTGGCGCGCGATTTGTAGAAACCACCGATGGGCATCACCGTATCTGTCCCGGCCCAGCCCTTTGCATGGACCTCTTCGGTTTTGTGTTGAATGCCGCTGACGCCGATCCCGCTGATCCGGCTGGTCATGCCGGGGAAGAATTCGGCGACCATTGCACGGCTCAGACCCACCGCCTCAAAGTTCAGGCCACCGCGATAGGAGGAAATCACCGAAATCCCCATCTTCGCCATGATCTTGAGCAGCCCCTGATCAATCGCCTCGCGGTAGCGCGCGATCACGCTCGTCAGATCACCGTCCATCAATCCGCGCCCGATCCGGTCGGCCAGCGAATCTTCGGCCAGATAGGCATTCACCACCGTCGCACCGCACCCGATAAGCACAGCGAAATAATGCGGGTCGATACATTCGGCGGACCGCACGTTGAGAGAGGTAAAGGTGCGCAGCCCCTTGCGGATCAGATGCGAATGCACCGCACTGGTCGCCAGGATCATCGGCATCGCCACACGGCCCTCGCCACTGTTCTGGTCGGTCAGAACGATGTGACCCGCACCCGAGCGCACGGCATCTTCGGCTTCATCCCGAATGCGGAACAATTCCGCGTTCAGGTTCCCGCGTCCCGGCGCAAACGTACAGTCGATTGTCACCAGATCGGCGTTGAAATTGCGCAGCAACGCGTCGAATTGCGCGTTGCCGACGAACGGGCTGTCCAGCACCAGGATCTCGGTCTGGCTGCTGCTCTCCTCCAGCACGTTCTTGAGGTTCCCGAACCGCGTCTTCAGGCTCATCACACGAAATTCGCGCAGGCTGTCGATCGGCGGGTTGGTCACCTGGCTAAAGTTCTGGCGGAAGAAATGGCTCAGCGGACGGTATTTCGTCGACAGCACCGCCGACGGCGTATCATCCCCCATCGAGGCCAGCGTTTCCTTGCCGTCCTCGGCCATCGGCGCAAGGATCTGCTCCAGCTCTTCGATGGTGTACCCGGCGGCAATCTGCCGACGGCGCAGCTCGTTGCCCTCAAACAACGGCTTTTCGGTGACACCGGCCAGCGCATCGTCCAGCTCGTTGATCTTGCCGACCCATTCACCGAACGGGCGCGCGTTGGCCAGCCGGTCCTTGATCTCGGTATCGTCGTACAGCGTACCGTCTTCCATATCCACGGCCAGCAACTGCCCCGGCCCCAGCGCGCCCTTGCGCACCACCCGCGCCTCGTCCAGCGGCACCATCCCGGCCTCGGATCCCGCGATCAGCATGCCATCGGATGTCACGACAAAACGCATCGGGCGCAGCCCGTTGCGGTCAAGCCCCGCACAGACCCAGCGCCCATCGGTCATTGCCAGCGCCGCAGGACCGTCCCACGGCTCCATCACCGAGTTGCAGTAGGAGTACATGTCACGCCACGGTTGCGGCAGTTCCACCGCCTGCTTGGACCAGGATTCCGGCACCAGCATGGTTTTCGCCATCGGCGCGGACCGGCCTGCGCGCACCAGAACCTCGAACACCGAATCGAGTGCGGCGGAATCCGACGATCCGGCGGCTACGATCGGCTTGATATCCTCGGCCATGTCGCCAAATGTGGCGGACGCCATCCGGATCTCGTGGCTTTTCATCCAGTTCAGGTTGCCTTTGAGCGTGTTGATCTCGCCGTTGTGCGCCAGCATCCGGAACGGCTGCGCCAGCCACCACTGCGGGAAGGTGTTCGTGGAATAGCGCTGGTGATAGATCGCAAATGCGGACTCGAACCGCGCATCCATCAGATCGGGATAGAACTCGGCCACGTCCTGCGCCAGCATCATGCCCTTGTAGATGATCGACCGGCACGACATCGACGCGATGTACAGAGTCGGTACCTGCGCAGCCAGCGCCGCCTTCTCGATGCGCCGCCGGATCACGTACAACTCACGCTCGAATGTTTCCTCGTCCGCGCCCTTGGCGTTCGAAATCAGGATCTGCTCGATCTCGGGGCGCGTCGCGTTCGCCTTTTCGCCCAGACAATCGACGTTCACCGGCACATGCCGCCAGCCATAGATGTAATAGCCCATGCGCAGCACTTCGGCTTCGACGATGGTCCGGCAGGTTTCCTGTGCGCCGAAATTCGTGCGCGGCAGAAACACCTGGCCGACCGCGATCAACTCGTCCTTGCGTGGAGTGTGGCCCGTTCGTTTGACCTGATCATAGAAGAAATTCACCGGAATCTGCACATGGATGCCCGCCCCGTCGCCGGTCTTGCCATCCGCGTCCACGGCACCGCGATGCCAGATCGCCTTGAGCGCCTTGATCCCGTTTTCGACCACTTCGCGCGACCGCGACCCGTCGATGTTGACCACAAGGCCCACCCCGCACGAGGAATGCTCTTCTTCGGGGGAATAAAGACCCTTTTCGGCCATCATCGCGCGCTTTGCTTCCTCGCGGGCCACCCATGCGTCATCATAAACGGTCATTTGGCATCTCCTTCATCCGGCGCAAAAAGCGCGATTGTCTCTGTCGTGGTCAGTTTTTGATGGTTACCGGCCAGCGCGTACCCTTGCGGGCAACTGTCGGCGAAAAATTCGATATCCAGCGTGGCGCCGCCTGCGTCTTCGAACAGGCCGGCGGAAAAATTTCGGTGCTTGTCATGTAGGGTTGCGTACCACAGCGTCGAACCGCAGGTGGAACAGAACGCCCGCTCGGCCCAAGGGGACGAGCCGAAGACCTGCACCGGCCCCGTCACCTCGGCTGAATCGCCCACCGTCTCGACCGAAAAGAACGGCCCCGAACAGTGGCGGCGGCACATCTCGCAATGGCACGCGCGCAGCCGCGCACCCAGCATTGCATTAACGGTCACCGCACCGCACAAGCAGCGCCCCTGGCTGCGCGCGCCCATCACCGTTCTCCCCGCACAACGTCACGACGCACATCGCTGTGCACCGGCGCGAATCCTCTGGGGCTGTGTCCCAGATCACGCTTGGCAGGTGCAGCGTCAAACACCATGTCGCGGTTGATCCGGTCGATCATGTCCGGCGTCCAATGGGTGTTCCCCTTCAACCGGCGCCCGGCGCGGATCGCCGCGCGCGCCGACCACACCGGCAACCGCAACAGCCGCGCGCGGCCCGTCGCGGCGATGCACGCCCGCCGCGCCATTTCCGCATAGCTCAGCGTTTCACCACCCGGAATGTCATAGCTGTGGCCCGACGCCGTATCGCTGTGCAATGCGCCCGCACAGGCCGCCGCCACATCGGCAGTATGGATCGGTTGGCGCAACCCGCGCCCGCCCCCCGGCATCGGCAGAAAGCCGAGCCGCCGCGCGACCCGCGCGATGTCCGAGATGTTCTTGTCACTGCCACCGCCCCAGATCAGCGTCGGGCGCAACACGGTCCAGCCGACGCCCTGCGCCTGTGCCCAGTCGCGCAGCGCGGTTTCTCCCTGCGTCAACCGCGCCACGGTCCGGCGTTCCGCGTCGGTCGAGCTGTCTGTCTTGGTCGTGACGCTGGTCGACGACACAGCCACGACCCTGTGCGCCCCGCCCGCCTTCATCCGGTCGAACCAGTCCGGAACGATCCAGATCGGCGCGATAAAGATCCACGCCCGCGTTTGCGGGAACGCCTGCGCCGCGACGTCGCGCCGGTACCAATCGATCCCCGCCACACCGACACCTTGCGGCGGGCGCGAGGAGATCGCGCGGACTTGCCATCCGGCATCGCGCAGCATCGGCAGCAGGTGCTGCCCGATCTCGCTGCGCGCGCCCACGACGGCAACGGTCCGGTCATTTGCATGTGGCACGCTCACGGCAGCGACCCGTCACCGGCATCGCGCACCGGCGTCGCGGTGTATGCCGCTTCTGTGTACGTTCTGTGTACGCGCTGCCGCCTCATGATCTCGGTGTTACTCCGCCGCGACGGCAGCCGCGCCGTTCAACTGTTCCAGGATCGCTTCGGCACAATCGCGCCCGTCCTTGATCGCCCAGACAACAAGCGACGCACCGCGCACGATGTCGCCTACCGCATACACCCCCTCGGCCGAGGTCCGGCCCGTGATATAATCCGCTTTCACAGTGCCCCAGCGGTTCACCGGCAGATCGTCACAGCCCCAGAGCTTCGGCAGGTTTTCCGGCTCGAACCCCAGCGCCATGATCACCAGATCCGCTTCTTCGACATAGTCGGATCCCTCGATGATCTCAGGCGCCTGACGGCCCGTTGCGTCGGGTTGACCCAAGCGCATCTTCTGCACCATCACGCCGTTGACGGGATCACCGGTAAAGCCCTTCGGCGCGCAAAGCCATTCGAAAACAACGCCTTCCTCTTCGGCATTTGCCACCTCGCGCTGGCTGCCCGGCATGTTGGCACGGTCGCGACGATAGAGACATTTCACGCTGGTCGCACCCTGCCGGATCGACGTGCGGACACAATCCATCGCCGTATCGCCACCGCCGATGACAACCACCTTCTTGCCCTGCGCGTTCAGGCTGCCGTCGTTGAATTCGGCCACCTCGTCGCCAAAGCTTTTCTTGTTCGCCACGGTCAGGAAATCAATGGCCCGCACCAGACCGGGGACACCGACACCCGGCGCCTGCAAATCACGGCTTTTGTAAACGCCGGTCGCGATGATCACCGCGTCATGGGTGCTGCGGATCTCGTCAAAGGTGATATCTTCACCCACGTTGCAATTCAGCTTGAACGTCACGCCGCCTTCTTCAAGCTGCGCATTGCGCCGCATAACCACGTCCTTTTCCAGCTTGAAACCGGGAATGCCGTAGGTCAGCAACCCGCCCGCGCGGTCGTAACGATCATAGACCGTAACCTGCACGCCCTGCCGTCGCAACGCATCCGCCGCGGCCAGCCCACCCGGGCCCGCGCCGATGATACCAACGCTCTCCGCGCGCTCCTGAGCGGGCGAAATGGGCTTGACCCAGCCCTTTTCCCACGCGGTATCGGTGATGTACTTCTCGACCGCCCCAATGGTCACGGTGCCATGGCCCGATTGCTCGATCACGCAGTTGCCTTCACACAGACGGTCTTGCGGACAGATGCGTCCACAGATTTCGGGGAAGGTGTTCGTGGCCTGTGAAACTTCATACGCTTCGTGCAACCGTCCTTCGGCCGTCAGTCGCAGCCAGTCAGGGATGTTGTTTTGCAGCGGACAGTGGGTCTGACAATAGGGTACGCCACATTGACTGCACCGGCTCGACTGCTCCTTCGCCTTCGCATCGGCGTATTCCGCATAAATCTCGTTGAAATCCTCGCGGCGCAGATTGGGAGGCCGCTTCTCCGGCATATCCCGTTCGACACTCGTGAATTTCAACATCGGTTGCTTGGCCATGGCGCACAGTTCCTAAGATTCCCGTCAGGCTCACCGCATATCGGATCGTTGACTGGAATAAAAGGCAGCAATGCTGACCTATATTAAAGATTTTTTCGCTTTTGCTGTAGTCCGCATCAATTTTCGCGTCCGAATTAGGTCCGATCAATCCCTTTTGGGTCAGAACCCGCTGAAAAGAAAAATCAAAGCAGCAGATCCCACCACAATACGCCACCAGCCAAACAAAGCGTATCCATTCCGGCTTACATAGCCAAGCAGCCATTTCACGACAAATACCGCACTGATAAACGCCATGACGAAGCCGACGGCGATCTCTCCCATCGCGGAAATATCAAGAACTTCGCGATTCTTGTAGAGATCGTAGGCGAAGGCACCTGCCATCGTAGGCATCGACAAGAAGAAAGAGAATTCTGCCGCCGCCCGCTTGCTCGCACCCAGCATCAGGGCGCCGACAATGGTCGCCCCCGACCGCGAAACGCCCGGGATCATGGCCAGACACTGAATAAATCCGATCTTGATCGCCATCGGAATCGGCAGTTCCATCGCATCCTCATGCACCGGCTCAGGTGCAATCCGGTCCACGAAAATTAGTACAATCCCGCCGAGGATGAGCATGATCGCGATCAGCTTGGGCGTCTCGAACAGCACCGTCTTGATAAAGTCATGCGCGAGAACGCCGATGAAAACGGCGGGCAGAAACGCCACCAGCACGGACAGGATAAAGCGCCGCGCCTTCGGATCATGGGGCGCCGCCGCGAAAATGGAAACCAGGCGTGTCGCGTATATCGTCAGGATCGCCAGCACCGCACCAAGCTGGATAACGACCTCAAAGGTCTTGCCCGCGCTGTCGAACCCCAGAAAATGGCCGGCCAAAAGAATATGACCCGTCGAAGAAACGGGAATGAACTCGGTCAGCCCCTCCAACAGCCCGAGAAAGGCCGCGACGAGCGTCGTACTCTCCATCAGCTGGAGCGCAGGTTGCGGGCCGATTCCTTGATCGCGTCATACTGACCCGATGGCCGGAAACGCCATAAATACTCCGGCAAGACCAGAATCATTTCGGTCGGTTCGATGCCAAACGCCTCGAACCCTGTCGCATTCTGCGCCACAACATTGTCGTTCCGCAGATTCTTGACCTGATCGCGCGTGATCATGCCATTACGCACAATGCCCCCAGTCATTGTCTGCACCATATCGAACACGAAGGCCATCGCGGAGGCCACGAAGAACGGGATATTCATGACAGCACGGCGACGCCGGATTACCTGAAGCATCATCTTCATCAGATCACGAAACGCCATTTTCTGCGGACCGCCAAGTTCATAGACCCCGCCCCCGACATTGCCCAATACACCCTCGACCGCCGCCCGCGCGACATCATCTACATAGACCGGCTGGAACATGGTTTTCGCACCGACAACAGGAAGGACCGGGCCGAAGCGCGCCATATTCGCAAAGCGGTTAAAAAACGCGTCTTCGGGCCCGAAGACGATCGACGGGCGCAGGATCACCGCGTCTGGCTGGTGCTTGAGCACGCCAGCCTCGCCTTCCGCCTTGGTGCGCGCATAATCGCTATCGCTTTGCATATCGGCCCCGATCGCGGAGATATGAACCATGCGCCCGATACCAGTCTCGGCTGCGATCCGTGCAATCCGCTCCGGTCCGGTCGACTGTACCGCATCGAAGGTATTGCGCCCGTTTTCGGCAAGAACACCGACGCAGTTCACAACAGCATCCGCGCCGCGCATCACGGTGGCGACAGAAGCGTCATCCCGAATGTTGCACAGTACAGGCTCAACCTGTCCGACGACACCGTAGGTACGGACAAAGATCGCCTCGTTCGGACGGCGCACGGCCACGCGGACGCGCCAACCTTCCTTGGCCATCCGCCGGGCAACATAACGCCCGACAAAGCCGGAGCCGCCATAAATAGTCACGAGTTTCGACATGCCATGTCCTTCCGCCGCTTTTCAGGCCCTGATGTACCGTTCCATGGCCCTCCAAACAAGGCGCAAAAAGGTGCTGCCCGTTTCGCTGGCCAGAACTTTGCGATCCTGCTGTGAAATCCCGTTGACACCACCGTATTCCCGCCGTAGACGCACCCCACACGATATGTGCCCAGGTGGCGGAATGGTAGACGCGCTAGCTTCAGGTGCTAGTACTGGCAACGGTGTGGAGGTTCGAGTCCTCTCCTGGGCACCACTCGCCAACCCTTGAAGTCGAGTATACTCGATTTTGAAGGTTTTCGACGAATTTTCCGTGAAGTTGCCCCGCATTGCCTGTGACGTTCACATCTTACAGCCTAATTGGAAGATGTCTTGGAACCGAGCTTCATACTATCTGTGTCAGCACCAGATCATTGCACATATGGAAACCGCAGTTTTCGAAGCCTCCGGCTTGTACGAGACGAATTGGAACAGTTGGACGAGATGACACGGTTGAAGCGGGAATTTGCAAGAGTTACCTCAGAGCCCACAATCTGAATAAAGGCGAGCGAGTACTTCGAGGGGTAGCCTTGGTGGGGTACGCAGTTATTGAGGCGCATCTTGCGCAGTTTTTCCGTGCGGTCATTGTGTCGTGTGCTGGCTGAGCGTTTCCGTGAGCTCATGCATGGCTTAAAGAACCGTTGCGTCAGCACGTGCAGGAAGACGCGCGTCAAATGGGCCTGATTCACCGGGCATGAACAGTTAGGCGCAAGGTTTACGGGTATCGCAAGCTGCGCGACGACCTTCTGGATCAAGGTGAGACCTGTTCTGGAAACCGAGTTGCGCGTCTGGCCAGCTTAGCGGGCATCTCGGCCCGAATTGGCTACATACGCCACTTTGATTGATATGGCGGGAAGCCAGATTGTCGCTGAGCACGTTGGATCGGCGACAGCTCGAGGCGATCATCTGATCAGCTGTGAGTGACAGGCATCACATGGGCGGGATCACCGGGGCGACTGGATCGTTTCCCTGCGGTCAGAAAGATCCGGTCAGCGCGGCGAGACCTAAGTCGCGGCCTCTGTTTGTTTATTGTTCTCCTTCCAAACCAGCATGATCAGGATTGCGGAAGCGATGCCGCCGACCAGCGTCGTGATGAGTCCCGGAAAGCTGAAGGCAAAGCCAGCCACAGCGAGCGGCAGCCGCAGCAGGGGTTTTACCCTACCTACACCTAGCAAATACCCCTCCAATCCGCCGGACAGCAGGATGATGCCGACGATGATTGACGGCAGGACATAGATCAGCGGCGTCAGATCCCCTTGCAGCACCAATGCGGGCTGGAACATGAAGAACAGCGGTATGAAATAGATCACCACGCCAAGGCGCATCGCTGTAAAGGAAGTTTTCATCGGTCTGGCTCCTGCAATTGTTGCCGCAAGGAATGCGGCCGCCCCTACCGGTGGCGTGATGACCGACAGCATGGCGTAGTAGACGATAAAGAAGTGGACGGCGACCGTATTGAGCCCACCGATTTCGATGATCGCGGGTGCAAGCGTCACAGCAAGAAAGATGTACGCGACGATCGCCAGGCCAGCCATACCCATGATGAAACATGCCAGTACACCCAGCGCGATGATCAGAAAGACGTTGTCGCCACCCAGCGCGACGAGACCCGATGTCATCGACCCGGTCACACCGGTGATCGTCAGCGCGCTGACCACGAAGGCGATGGGCATGATGATGGCTGCGGTCTGCGTAACGAGGATACCGACCTGGCGCAGTGTCTCGAACAACCGTTTCGGGGTCATCATTGTCTCGCGCTGCAGGAAACTCAGCGCGATCATGAGGCCGCTTGCGTACCAGGGCGCGTAATACTCCCACCGCATCCACAGCAGCCCCCAGACAAGAAACACCATGACGATGAGAAACGGCCAGCCGCGCTTCATCACATTGCGCGCGGACGGCAGGTTTTCCGGTGCGATGCCAACCAGACCCTTGCGCGCCGCATACCCGTCAACTTGCAGCAACAGGCCGAAATAGAACAGGAACGACGGCAGGATCGCAGCAACCATGATCGTGGCGTAATCAACGCCGATCGTGATCGCCATGACAAAGGCGATGGCACCCATCACCGGCGGCATCACGACGCCGCCCGTGGAGGCGCACGCCTCGATAGCGCCCGCGTAATGGGGCGGGTAGCCGGCCTTTTTCATAGTCGGAATGGTGATGGAGCCTGTGCCCGCGATATTCGAAAAAATCGACCCCGAAAGGGAGCCGAAAAATGCGCTTGCCACGACCGAGACCTTGGCCGACCCGCCGCGGTATTTGCCGAAACCCGCGTTTGCGATATCGATAAAGAACTGCCCCGCCCCCGTCGCGATCAGAACCCCCGCAAAAACCAGAAAGCCGAGTACGATTTCCGCCACGATCTTGGTTGTGATGCCCATCAAACCTTCGGTGCGGAACACATGGGCTTCGATCATACGTTCGAAACTATAGGGGATCCCCATGAGCAGACCCGGAAAGTAATCCGCGAAAAGCGGATACAATCCGAGAATGAAAACCACGAGCAGGAAGGGAAACCCGCCAGAGCGCCGTGCAATTTCCAGCATCAGCACCCAAAGCACGACACCGGCGTAGAAATTGGTCCATCCGGCCTGGACGATCTCCCACGCATGGGCCGAAAACCACATGCAGATTCCGAAAGACACCAGCGCCGCGATGACGTCATAGATCGGAACGGAAGTCTGCGCGCGCCGACCTGGCAGCGCGATGAAGGACGCTGCAAGAAATATGCCGATGAAGACCCAGTAATACTGACCTTCGATCAGACGCTGGCCCGCGATCGGAACACCGAACGCATAGGCGAGACCAAGGCCGATTCCGCCGGTACACAGAACAGTAAATGCAATGCTGGTCCAGGAAAACAGCCCCCCGAGACGCGACATTTCCCCGCTTTCATCCTGATCCGGCTGCGTGGCGGCATTGGTCTGCGTTTCTGACATGTGCTGGTCCCCGATATGAAAGCCTGTCGGCATGCGTTGCGAAAGAGGACGGAGCGGCATCACCGCTCCGTCCGAAAGTTATAAGAACGCGCTTACAGGCGTGAGCGGAAAGTCTTCAGGCCTTCGGTGTGGTCGGCCATGATGTTCAGAAACTCTTCGTTTTCGAAGTTGATTTCGACACCCTGCTCCATCGCGGCTTTCATTCCGGCCTGACGCGCCGCAACCCAAGCATCCATCTTCTCGATGGCCTCCTGATTCCACGCATCATCCTCATCGCTCCATTCACCGATCTCGCGCAGGTACTTCACGGTTCCTTCGTGGATCGGAATGGGATTGGCATTCAGGAAATCGCGGAATTGCTTGATGGACATCCGAGAGGCAAGCGCGTGCGTTCCCTTGTAGGCATCATGCGACTGATGCAGCCACTTCGCCATGTTGTACGTAAAATCCGCATCCGCCGTCACCGGAACGGCGTAGACAAAGTTGGATGTCATCGAATCCACGCCTTGCGCCGTCTTGACGCCCATGGAGACATTCGTGGGTATAGTCATCCCCCGATAATCCAGAAACCGGTTCCAGCCCTCTTTGTCCGCAGGGTCCATTTCCAACCAGCGAATGCTGCCCGGTGCGCCTTCCATCTCGGACAGGACCGACGAAATGGGCGAGCAATAGGCCACATCAGATTTGCCTTCGATCACGGAACGGCAGTTCTCGCCATAGCTCGACGCAGGCACGTAAGTGATCGTTTCCTGCGCTTCTTCGGGCGTCAGGCCAATAAACCCCGGCAACGCCTCTGTCACAACCGATACGATCGCGGGCGAGAATACACCCGACGTCACACGCACGCCGCCTTTGCCGATGTCCTGGAGCGTTTCGATGTCGGAATCGCCCGCCACGACAAAGCCCCATGGCGTATCGTTGTGGTGCCACAAAATTCGCTGCGGAATGGCTTTTGCCGACGCATACCCGCCGATGCCTTCGGTCTGCGACGCGATCTCGGCGGCAGAAACAGATGCGATCGCAACGTCCTTGCGGTCCGTCAGGCGCTTGTTGCGCATCAATTCGCTGTCTTCAGGGACGATTCGGACGGTGGTGCCTGTCTCTTGCTGAAACACGGGACCCCAACCGTTGGTCGATGCAAAGCTGCCTGTCGACGTTCCCGGCGTGGCGATGACCATCAGGCGCGGCCAATCATAATCCTGCGCGTGGGCACCGCCTGACAGCCCGACCGCCAGAACGGCGGCTCCGACAGCAGATTTCATAAATCCATTCATACACGTTTACTCCCGTTTGCTTTTTTTAAAGGTGTTCGGGAAAGCCACAGTCATGTACGGCGCAGGAATCAGCGCACTGGATGCTGTTCCAAGCTCCAGATGCCAACGGTGCGTCTTTCTGTTCATGAAACTTGCCCTCCCCAAAGCAGATCGCTTTTTCCAGCGAGATCGGGCACACCCGATCCAACCCGATGTTCTCACATCGCCGGACACCTTCCTCCCGAAGGGATCCGACTCGATCATGGAATCAGCTTAGGGGGATAATTACGTTGTGCCAATACCGCAGATCGGAACTTCATTCCGCAGTTTGCGGTTTGTCGCGCGTCGGCTGATCGGATCATTCTGTCTGCACCAGGGTTTTGCGGACTGAAATATAGCGGTCAGCGATGAAATCCGCGGCAAACAACGCCTTTTTGGGATGTTTTTTTGTTGCGGTGTGTCCGGTCGCAGATCTTTCCGGCGCCGCACACGGCCGAGGGCAGATGTCACGAAGGTATCTATCACGATCCGCCTTGACCTGGACATCATCGAGGCGTTCAAGGCGGAAGGTTCTGGCTGACAAAGACGGATCAACGATGCATTGCGCAAGGCCGCAGCGCTATAGCGGGTGACCTGCCAATGAACTTTCATCCACTTGGAACCAGAGCCCTTTGAGTTGATACCCCGATTGGCGCAAGTGGAGCAACCGACATCCGCGCGTAGCTTGCAGATCGCGCGGCGCGGGTGTCGGTCACGGTAATGAGGTATTCGGCGAATGCCTTGAGCGTCTGGTAGCCGAGCGCCGAATGCGGGCGTGCTTCGTTGAAGTCTGCAACCTAGGCCCGGATCACGGCACAAGCATGCGCCATGTTTCGGAACATCGTCTCTTTGAGCAACTCATCGCGCATGCGCCCATTGAAGCTTTCCACGAAACCGTTTTGCATGGGCTTGCCCGGTGCGATGTAGTGCCATTCAATCTTGCGATCCGCGGCAGAGCTTAAGATCGCGTTACTGGTCAGTTCGGTGCCGTTGTCGCTGACAAACATGCCAGGCTTTCCACGCCGTTCGATCAGGGCCGCCAATTCCCGCGCAACACGCCGCCCGGAGATCGAAGTGTCCGGGATTGCCGCCAGACATTCCCGGGTCACATCATCAACCACGTTCAGGATGCGGAACCGTCGGTCGCAGGCGATCGGGTCATGGACAAAATACAGTGACCAACGCGCATTGGGCCGGGCCTCGACCAAGATCGGTGCCCGGGTTCCTACCGCCTTGCGCCTGGCGCGCCGTTTGCGCACCGTGAACCCTTCTTCTCGATACAGCCGGTAGATTCAATTGATCCCTGACGGCTCGCCCGCGCGGCGCAGCAACACGAACAGACGCCGATAGCCAAACCGACGGCGTTCATTGGCCAGATCCCGCAGCCGCTGGCGCAGCTCCGACAGGCCCAGCTTGGCCTGCAGATGCGCAACGGCTTCGCGCTTCACCGCGGGCCCTACCATTTTTTTTACAAGTGTTCCTTCATCGCCGCCGTGTCCAGCATCTGCTCGGCCAAGAGCTTCTTCAGCTTTGCATTCTCGTCTTCGAGCGCCTGGAGCCGTTTGGCATCCGACACCGTCATCCCACCAAACTTCGCCTTCCCGGAATAAGAGGTGCCTTCCGACATCCCGTGCTTGCGGCATAGATCGGCACACTTCGCGCCTGCCACATGCTCGTTCAAAATGCTGATGATCTGTTCTTCCGTGTATCTCGTTCGCTTCATGGCCCCCCCTTCCTTGGGGCGGACTCTAATCGCAGATGGAGGAAAAATCTCGTGGCAGGTCACGGGTAGCGACGTGGAGCGAGTACGACTGGCACCCGGATAAGAACTGGGACCCTTTTGCGCAAGCCCACGGCCTCGTGTGACAACTACCGAAAACGAGCAGAGTTTTTCACCAGTATCGGCCGTTTCTGTCATATGCCCTACCTTGAAAACGGCATCCTTGAGATCAATAACAACATGGCCGAAAGAGGCATGCGGGCCATCGCTATAGTTCGCAAAAACTGACTTTTCGCCGAGTCCGAACGCGGCTGCCGATCAACCGCCATCGCCTATACACTGATCGAAACGGCCAAGCTGAACGGCGTAGATCCGCAGACATGGTCACGGATGTCCTGGGCCGCATCGCCGATCACAAAATCACGCGTATTGATAAACTGGTGCGATGGTGTTGCGCCGGAGCTGCGTGACCGGAAACAGCGTACCGTTGCTATTGGACGCTGACCTTAATTCATGGCTCAGATGTTCCACTCAATCGTTTGCGCAGAACTACCATATCCTGCCCCATAGAGCGCACGTTTGCGAGCGCCTTTCGATGAACAGAGGTGAGGTTTTCGTGATCATACAAAGACGGAGGACGACCCTTGTAAACTTCAAGGATATCGAATGTCCGGCTCCACTCGTTTCTAACATAGTCAGCGGTATGGACCGAGGACCCATAGTTCGACGGAAAGTCCATAACGCTACCCTTGGGAGTATGAATATCAAAGTAGTGGAAACCTGCTTTACGAAGCTTGTTCTGTACCGGAATCGGAAACTTGGATTCAATACACCAATCACCTTGAAATGTAATCAGATAAATGGCACCGGGTCGCCCCACGCGCTCTAGTTCGGTAAGCCATCGGTCCTCGCTATCCCTCGTGAGATGGGAGAATACCGAGAAGCTGATAACTAGATCGAAGCTGTTTGCAGCCCATTTGAGCTTTGGCTCTGTTTTGTTCTGGTAGATATCAGCCTTTGGGAAGTGTTTCTCCATGAACGAAATTAGTGGTCTGTTAACATCGCATCCTGAGATTTTCTGCTTCTCTGGCGAAAAGAATTGAAGAAGACGCCCTGCTCCACAACCGAAATCAAGGACGGAATCAAAGTCCGTTAGCCTTTTGCCAGCATGTTTGGTAGTCGCTGCCTCAAACATCGTTGCTACTTCGAACGCTGTCTTTTGAAACTCTTCAAAGGATTTGGGGCCAGCGGTATGCTTGATCAGGTCGGGGGGAACATCAGACAGGAAAGGGCGATCAAGGTCATCAAAAGGGAAAGCTCTTGCAACACGATACATGTATAAAAATCCTGTTTGGTGAGACTGATAAACCACGGTATAGTACCAAAGTTCTTCAGAGGCCACCTGCCCAATAGCACTATTTTTGCTTAGAACCCACAGACTATGATAATCCGCTCCAAAATTAGTGGTGTTCAAAAGTCGAGTTTTCTCGGAAAGATATCTGAGGAAATTTACGATGAAGAACTGAACCGCGCCGTGTTTGCCGGAGGCTCCAACTCATGAGTAGGGTGGAGCATCATGAACAAGACAACGAACAAATACTTACCAGAAGTACGCGAACGAGCGGTTCAGCTGGTTTTGGATGGCGCAGGGCACCATGAGAGGCGTTGGGCTGTGATTTGTCGATTTCTGCGAAGATCGGCTGTGCGCCGTGACCTGCTCCCCGAAGAGACCTCGGTTTTTAGTTCGCTCTGTTCAGGTTTTGGTCCTCTACTGACCTTTGGTGATACTCCCACGGGGTGAGCCCATCAAGACTCGTGTGTGGGCGATGGTGATTGCAGTCGTCGCGCCAAGCAGAGATCAGATCCCGGGCGTGGCGCAAGTGGGCGAACAGGTGCTCGTTGAGGCACTCGTCGCGCAGACGGCCGTTGAAGCTTTCGACGAAGCCGTTTTGCATGGGCTTTCCGGGAGCGATGTAGTGCCACTCGACCTTCCGTTCCTCCTGCCATCTCAGGATGGCGTTTGATGTCAGTTCCGTTCCATTGTCGCTGCCCCCCCATGCGCGGATACCGCAGGAAATTACAAGTTGGTCGGCGCAATGCACCGGCATAGAGACTTCTTATTGTTCATGGTTTGCTCTAAACTGCTGTTTATCCGGTAGCTGTCTAGACTGATCCCGCGCCAGCAAAGGATTACCAGCATAGGATTTGCCGGATTACGCCCCTTGGCCTCGTAGAAACTGGTGGCAGGGATCAGGCATAGACGCTCCGTGAGGTCTTTTTCCAAAAATGATGAAGTGCGCAACTTGTCATTACGGGCATTGTTTACCGTTCTGCGCTGGATCGGTTTGCCTGTCTTTTTAAAGGTTCGTAGAAGCAGGAAGCCCCTATGCGTGTTCCAAAGGGCGCGGTCCGCACCTCGATCAGGATTTATGGTAGGGCTGTTCCCTTAGGGAAAATTGCGGGCAGAGGTTCCGCTTTGCCGAGACCGTTGTCGAATGCACCTTGGCATTTTCGTCACGCATGAAATTCAAACTGGAAACTGGTAGGGAAACAGGCTTCGCACCGAGACCCAGAAAGCCACCGGCATCGACTACCGCCTGTGCGGTCTGGCCGGTTCCGTGAAAATGAGACACATCGCCGATATGGCTATCCTCGGGCCGTATACGTTCGCGCCATCGGCGGACTCGGAATTCAATTCGTCGGGGCGAAGGGAGGTGTGTTTGGAATGGCCCATTGGTAACCTCGCTTTGAATGATTTTCCATTACTGGAGAAATCTGTTTGACGGGTGGCTGGTTCTGCTTTGCCAAAGTCGGCTCGTTTTCAGGCGGAAAGCTGCGCGCAGTGCTGGTGTCAGTGGCATCGTCTGACTTATGGCTTGTCCGGAACATCCAGCCATGCGACCTGCACTTGCGCAGCGGATAGAGACATCGCTGTGGGCTTGGCTGGGCAAGCATTCATCATACGTTCCAACAGCAATTGAGGCAGGATGTTTGATCCTTTCAAACGCGCGCGTGTCCGAGCGGCGAAAAAAATAAGACGATCGGTCGCTTCGACGGTGACAGACACATGGGGCAACCTGCTCGGCCCCGCCAAATCCGTTAAGCGGACGAAGTCCAAGACGGAAAAGAAAGCCAACACGTCGAGCGTTACCACGCGCAACAGAAAATCGGGCGCGGCACCCGTCAAGTCGAAGACACCGGCCACTTCGAGATCTCGCTCGACCGTGCCACGAGGGGCTTCATTTCAGAGCGGGACGCATGATTGTGCCTTTGGCACTCGGACTTTCAAGCTGTATTTGCCCGTCGTCGCCGGGAAGAACTCCGGCCCCTTACCTCTGGTCGTCATGCTGCACGGCTGTGGGCAAACACCGCAGGATTTCGCCCGCGGGACGGGTATGAACACTTTGGCGGAAGAATTCGGCTTTATCGTCCTTTATCCGGCCCAAGCCCGCAAAGCGCATCTGAATCGTTGCTGGAACTGGTTCAGGCGCGGTGACCAGATGCGGGGCGCGGGAGAGCCCGCTTTAATCGCCAGCCTTACCCGCACAGTTATTGCTGAACACAACGTCGACCCTGCCAGAGTCTATGTTGCGGGCCTGTCGGCAGGTGCGGCCGCGGCAATGATCGTTGCTACTGCATATCCCGATATTTTTGCCGCTGTCGGGGTCCATTCCGGTATGGCCGCAGGTGCTGCCCATGATGCGGGCTCTGCCACGCGCGCCATGCAAGGCGGAGATCCCGGCAAGCGTCAGGAAATTCCCACACCCACGATCATTTTTCACGGTGATGCGGACAAGGTCGTCAATCCACGCAACGGCAGGTTCGTCACCATGCGCGCGGTGGAGCCCTTTGCGGCGCTTTCCAAGAATGAGCAGACACGAAGCGGAGCCAACGGACGGGGATACACACGTATTCAATATCGCATTGGTAAAGGGCGTCCATATGTCGAACAGTGGGTCGTTCACGAAGCCGGCCACGCATGGTCCGGTGGCCATGTGGCGGGAAGTTATACCGATCCCAAGGGCCCAGACGCCTCACGCGAGATGGTGCGCTTTTTTATGCGGCATCGAACCACCAAAAAACGACGGGCGACGCTGCCCCAGACCGGATGAGCGATTTACGCGGAGGCTACAATCACGTCACTGGTTCCGGTGAAGCAGGATCATTCACCGTCAAATGACCTGCATCCCAAAGGGCAGGGCAAACCTCTGCTTCGGCATGGCCGTTGCGCAGCCTGCGGCACGCCCCAACGGGAATATCGACGGCAGCCAAGACATGGTCGGTCATCATCGCCGCAGTCTGGGGCGCGAGTGCCGCGTGAATGCCATCAAGCGATACACCGACATCACAAGGCGTAAAGACGCTGGCGCCACCTACGCCGGTATCTGTCGAAGCGAGACCAAAAGGCACGCCAACTGCGCCAAGAACACAAACGACCGTCTGAAGTTCGATGGCGCGTGCCCGCGCGCAGCTGAAAACCCTGTTGTAGCCGGTGATCATGTCAGTCTTGGCCGGAATGATCACCAGATCAAGGTCGAGCATCCCCAGGCGGGACCACAAGTCCGTAAACTCGCTGTCGAGACAGATGATCATGGCAATCCGCAGACCATTCCATTCTATCACGTTGATCGATTTGCCGTGGACGGTTACGCCGCCGGCGCCCTGCTCTTCGAGGGGGGTCAGGCTCAGTTTGTCTTGGCTGTGACGCACACCATCCGGTGTTAGTAACCACGCCCGATTAAAATACGGCGTGTCGCCATCCACCGTTTCGGTTGGGAAGGGGATGGTGCCGGCAAGGATCGAAACGCCATAGGTCGCGGACATGGCAGCAATCGCATCCAGTGCGGTCTCTCCACATTCAAACAGCCAGCCAAGGGTGTCGGATTTCGGCATGTCGGCAGGAGCAAAACCTAACCACTGGGCACAGGCAAATTCGGGAAGGACAAGCATATGCCCGCCTCGTGCTGCGGTCTGGGCAACGCGCGCTTCCAACTTTGCCAGCCACGACTTCAGATCCGGCACGACCGGTTCAAGATTGGCAGCCCAAAGGTCGATCGAAACATAGTCCATGAAATTTCCTGTGTGAGGTTCAAGTTGATTATCTAACGGCCCGCATGGCTGCCACCGGCGCTTTGCAATCAATCCATAACGACTCCGGCGTGTGAAAGGTTCCATAGTTTATCGTAATCGGAGTGTAGGGCACTGGCTCGCACACAGGTGGGTCAGTCTTTGGTATGGAGATATCAATACCGCGTCTGCGCGAATGGGCTTGTTCCCCACGCCTCTTTTGAAGGGCGCTACGCCGGTCTTTGCATTTGAATGCTACACCTCGTTTTCCAAGCAAACGGCTTTTCAGCGATTAATCCAATCCATCGCCCGACCTACTGTGAATCCGTGCAGGATGGTGGATGCAAGGATTGTGAAAGCCATGATCAGCCACAGGTCTGATATGTTGGACAGCTCAACGTATGTCGCGGCGTAGGCAAGATAATAGATCGAACCAATGCCGCGCACACCGTAAACTGCGATGACCGCGCGGTCGGGGCGCTGCAAGCCGGTTCCAGTCAACGACACCCAACCGGCCACCGGACGCACGACCAACAAGACGATTGCCGACATCACCACATGCTGCCAGGTCAGATCCATCATCAGGATCGGGAGCGCCGTGCCGAGGGCGGTCAGCAGTATGGCGGTCAACACGTGTTCAATCGATTCCGAAAAATCATGCAAGTGTCGGTGATAGCCGTGATCACTTTCGATCCGGCGCAAGGAAAGCCCCAAGACGGCAACGGCAATAAACCCGTAACCCTCAACCAGTTCCGTTGTTCCATAGCACAGAAACACACCCGCGATGGCGATGACGCCCGATCCGGTATCGGCAAGCCGGCTTTCCCGCGGCAGGTTGAACAACACCTGACCCAACAACCATCCCCCGGCCCATCCCATCAAGGCACCGACACCGATCCTATAGATCACATCCCGCAGAAGCCATTGCAGACCCCAATCATAGACTGCCAGCCCCTGCACCGCGATGATCAGGCCCAGATACACGAACGGAAAGGCGAGCCCATCGTTCAATGCGGCCTCCGTGGTCAGAGCGAACCTTACGGGGTGTTCCTCGCCCTCCTGAGGGGGTGCTATCTGCACCTCCTCGGCCAGAACCGGGTCGGTTGGGGCCAGCACCGCCGCGAGCAGAACCGCCCCTGCCACGGTCAACCCGCCGATAGTGACACCCAGCAGGGTGATGGCCAGGATCGTCAGGGGCATCGCAATGATCAGCAACCGCAAGGTCGGGGCCCATTTCCGGAGCGGACCGATGCTGTCGACGCGCATGCCGGCGCCGAACAGGGCCACGATAACGGTCACTTCGGCAACAACTTCCCACAGTTTCGGGCTGTCCCTTGGGTCGGGTGGTGCGGGGATATCGGGAAAGATCAAGACTGCCGCAGCGCCGAACAGGATCATCAAGGAAGCTGCCGCCGGATCACGCGATGATATCAGCCGGGGTATCCAGCGGGACAGGATGATGATGGTCCCGACGATGGCAAGTATCAGATGATATGAACTGAGCTCGAAAAACGGTTCCTGTTCCATGAGCGTTCTTTGGCTGCTTTCAATTTGTCGGAGGAGAGGTTTCGGCCAGACCCATTAATAGCCGGTCATCAACTTGATCGCCGTGAAGCACGGATACATCACCCGTAGTCTCGAGGACCACGGCCCGCACCGATGAAAGCTCCAGCGCGTTCGCTTCACGCAGTTTTGCGATCAGGTCTTCCTCGGACACGCGGGTCCGGCGCAGGGCATCCTGCAGGATCACCCCGTCTTTTACGAGCAGCTCAGGGGTGTTCTGCACCAACTCGTCAAATCGGGGGGATTTCAGGCGTAACTTCGCAACAGTGAACTGTGTTGCAAACAGGCAGACCATCGCGGTCAGTGTCTGAACCAGTCCTGGCCATGTATCCGATTGTGATGCACCTGCCAGCAGGGATCCCATTGCCACCGTCATGACGAAATCGAAATTGGTCATTTTGGAAAAAGACCGAAGTCCGACAATACGGACAAGAAGTATTATCCAACACAGTCCGAATGCGCTCAGCAACGCGCCCTTGGCGACCGCGTCCACGATCTGTCCTTCAAAAAACATGGCTGAACCCTCATCGAAAATATTATGAAATTGGTCGGTTTGGGCATCCTACACCGGCCCTCATCAACCTGTTTGCATCTATATTGAATTGGAATGTCTATGGACAAGATAGACGGGCATAAGTGCAAAAGCACAGGGTAGGAGACGTTCTTAAATGGTCGAATTCAGTGAATTTATTCTTCGGGTGTTGTTTGCGGGTGGGTGCGGTTTGCTTGTCGGGATCGATCGCGAGGTCAAGGGCAAACCTCTGGGCGCGGGCACCTACGTTCTGGTTGCGATCGGTTCCGCAGCGCTCATGAGCGTTACCCTCAGTTTTGCACTCAGTGGCACGGTCGAGGACGATGCGATTTCAATCGATCCAACACGTTTGATCCAGGGAATCGTCGGTGGGATCGGTTTTCTGGGTGCAGGTGCCATCATGTCGCCCAGCAAGGACGGGCGTCTGAAAGGTGTGCGTAGTGGGGCAGCAATCTGGGCGGTGGGCTCCATCGGTATCGCCTGCGGATTAGGCTTTCTTAAAGAAGCGGCGTTTTTGTCAGCATTGATATTCATCGTGCTGAACATTTTCGACTGGCTTCACATCCGGGGCGGCAAACAAGTGGGTTTAGCCGATGAGTAAACTAAGCTGTCGCAAACTGGCGATGCTGGAATAATCCGAACGCACGTTCCGCGCGGGGCAGGATGTCTATCAAGGGGGCGATGTCAGCAGCAATCTTTATGGGGTCAAATATGATGGAAGTTCAGCTATACGGACCTGCCGGACGGCAGACGCCAGATCATCAAGATTCACCACCCCGGTGATATTGTCGGATTCCCGGATGTGGCGCTCAGACAATTTACCATCACCCTTGTCACGGTAGAGGAGGTCTGCCTCTGCCGATAACGCGCGGGACTTTGCTGTGCGGCATGGACTGGGTCTGGAGATACCGGACTGCGTTTTGCCTACGGAACACCGCGTCGGACTTACCCGCCGCATGGGATGTGATGTTGCGCGGCATGTGATGCCAGGGCTGGAATATTTGCTCACGACGGACGCCGATTGCGTCGTAGCCCCTGAATGAGTCTCGGCCGATATTAACCCGCTGAAATCTGCAGACGCGGTCTGTGGCAGAGTTTATCTTATCCCCGCAGAGGCGGGCGATCTGGACCGCATGGACACGGAGCCTGCCACCAGCGAGGGGAATACAAAAATCTCGTGCAAAAGCTCTATGCCCTCCGTGGATATGGATGCGCCGCGCTACCGCTGCGGCATCCACTTGGTCGAGGGGTTGGATCAACACACCGCGACCTCGAGAACACCGCCAGTTACTTCTTGCGTCGTGCCTTCGGGATCGTCCGGAAATTTACACGCGGACAACTGCGACAGGGTCAGCGCCGCGACGAGGGCGCGCAACAATTGAGAGGAGGTCGTTAGTGAGCGCACGGGTGTTCCTGCAAATTCGGTGCAGCCGCCGCAAAGTTGCACTTCACTCTGAAACAAAGGGCTCGAAAATAGGATCCGTGTCTAATTTGTGGAACGATTGTCGGTTCAAATCTATATACTAAGATACCCCCTTTGCGATCATACCGGTAAAACCCGCCGGGAAAGGACCGACATGGCAGCTCGCGCACTTTGGAAAGGACAGCTTCGCCTGTCGCTGGTATCGATCCCAGTGGAAATATTCTCGGCCACCAAATCGGGCGCCCGTGTTTCGTTCCGCCAGATTCACAAACCCTCGGGCAAGCGTGTCCGCTATGAAAAGTCCGTTCCCGGTATCGGGCCGGTCAAGACCGACGAAATCGTCAAGGGCTACGAGGTCGATGACGACGAATACATCCTGCTGGATCCTGACGAGATCGACGCGATCAAGCTGGAGACGAAAAAAACTTTCGAACTGGTGCAATTTGTCGATGCCTGCGAGATTTCCCCGCTTTACTTCGACAAACCCTATTACATCACCGCATCGGACGATCTGGCGCAGGATGCCTACCGCGTGGTGCGCGACGCGCTGCGACAGGCGGGCAAGGTGGGCCTTGGGCAGGTGACCATGCGCGGCAAGGAATATCTGGCAGCCGTGAAGCCCTGCGGTGACGGGTTGCTGATGGAAACGCTGCATTACGAGGATGAATTGCGCGAGGCCGACCAGATTTTTACCGACATCGAGGATGAGAAGGTAGACAAGGAGCTGCTGGAGGTTGCGACCTCGCTGATCGATCGCAAAAGCGCGCCGTTCGATGCCGGCGCCTATCATGACAAATATGCCGAGGCGATGCAGACGATGCTGGATGCCAAGATCAAGAACAAAAAGACCCCGCGCGTCCGGGCAGACGATGATGACAGCGGCGGTAGCGACAACGTGGTTGATCTGATGAGCGCGCTGAAGCAGAGCCTGAAGGATGCCGACGGCAAAAAGAAGAAGAAACCGGCCAAGAAGGCATCCTAGATGGCCAAGTCCCCTGATCCACTGGCCGATTACAACACCAAGCGGGATTTTTCCCGCACGTCAGAGCCGCGCGGCCAAGTAGGCGAGGGTCGCACAAAACGCCGTTTTCTGGTGCAAAAACATGCGGCCTCCCGTCTGCACTATGATTTCCGGCTGGAATGGAACGGCGTGCTGCTCAGCTGGGCGGTCACAAAGGGGCCGTCGCCCGATCCGGGCGAGAAGCGTCTGGCGGTGCGGACCGAGGATCATCCGCTGGACTACGGCGATTTCGAGGGCACGATCCCGAAAGGCGAATATGGCGGCGGCACTGTAATGCTGTGGGACACCGGCGGCTGGGTGCCTCAGGAGGATTTCGAGCAGGGGCTCACCGACGGCAAACTGAAATTTACCCTACAAGGTCAGCGGATGAAAGGCGGCTGGGCGCTGGTGCGGATGCGCGGGAAACCGGGTAAGAAACGCGAAAACTGGCTGCTGATCAAGGAACGTGACGATTACGCGAGAGACGAGGCGGATGCCTTTACCAAGGACAATGCCGTCTCGGTAAAGACCGGCCGCACCATGAAGCAGATCGCCGATGACGCCCCTGCCAAGACAACGCCTGATCCTGTTCCGAACCGAACCCGCAAACACCCTGCCTTTACCAAACTGCAACTGGCAACTCTGGTCGATGCGGCCCCCGAGGGCGACGATTGGCTGCACGAAACCAAATTCGACGGCTATCGTTGCCTCGCGGCACTCGGCAAGGGCGGCACCCGACTTTACACCCGGTCGGGCAAGGACTGGACCGACAGGTTTAACGCGCTCGACGGTGCCTTTGACCCCCTGCCCTGCGACGCTGCCCTAATCGATGGCGAGGTGATGGCCGCACGCATCCAAGGCTCGGCCTTTTCCTCACTTCAAAAGGCACTGAAACAGGGCAATGCGCTGGTGTTCTTCGCCTTTGACGTGCTGCGCATCGACGGAGAGGATCTGCGCAAGCAGCCCCAGATCGAGCGCCGCGAAAGGCTGGCAAAGCTGCTCTCAGGTGTGCCGACCGGCGGCGCCCTGCGGCTAAGCGAGCATATTGTCGGCAACGGTGCGGTAGTCTTTGCCAATGCTTGCAAGGCGGGCGCAGAGGGCATCATTAGTAAACGCATTGACGCGCCCTATCGCGGCACCCGCAACAAAGCGTGGCGCAAGGTTAAATGCACCCGTAGGCAAGAATTCGTCATCGTCGGTTATTCCCCTTCGGACAAGGCGGGGCGGCCCTTTGCCTCGCTTCTGCTCGCCAGTCACGAAGGCGACAGCCTGCGCTACAAAGGTCGGGTCGGCACCGGGTTTTCCGACGCTGCGATGGCGGATGTGAAACAGGCGATGACCCTGCGCAACACCCCGCCCTGCGTCAACGTTCCCGACGATATCGCGCGCAATGCGACATGGGTGCGCGCCGATCTGGTTGCAGAGGTCGAGTTTTCGGAATTCACCTCTGACGGAAACGTCCGGCACGGCAGTTTCCTTGGCCTGCGCGATGACAAAGAAGCCGACGATGTACGATTGGAGGAACCGATGACGAACGGCAGCGACACCACCGTTCAGGGCATCCGCATCAGCAACGCGGACCGCGCTGTTTTCCCTGAGGCGGGCTGCACCAAGGGGGATGTCGCACGCCACTACGCGCGGGTGGGCAAGCGGCTGATTGCCCTGGCAGGAAACCGGCCCCTGTCGCTCTACCGCTGCCCATCCGGCATCGACGATCCGTGCTTTTTCCAAAAACATGACGGTGGGGGCATGCCTCACCAGTTGTCCCGCATCAGCATTACAGAAAGTGACGGCGACACGGCCGATTATCTCTATGCCACGCGCGCAGAAAGCCTGATCGCGGCAGCGCAGATGGGCAGTATCGAATTCCATGTCTGGGGCGCCCGCACCGACCGGCTGGAGCGACCCGACCGGCTGGTGTTCGATTTGGACCCTGATGAAGGGCTGGACTGGGCCGATGTGCAAAACGCGGCTTTCAAAATGCGCGATACGCTGTCGGGTCTGGGGCTGGAAAGCGGCGTCATCGTCACGGGTGGCAAGGGCGTGCATGTCTGGATGGCGCTGCGGCGCACCCGCGGCTGGGATACGGTCAAGCTCTTCGCCAAGACATTTGCGCATGTGATGGCGGCACACCACCCCGACCGCTACACCGCCACCATGTCGAAATCCAAACGCCGGGGGCGTATCTTCATCGACTGGTTGCGCAATGAACGTGGTGCGACAGCAATCGCCCCCTACTCCCTTCGCGCCCGCCCCGGCGCCCCGGTGGCCGTGCCCGTGACATGGGACGAGCTTAGTAAACTGGATGGCGCCAACCGGTTCACAATGTCTGACATGGATGCGCGGCTGAAGGCGGATTGCCCTGCGGCAATGGTGCAGGACAATCTGCAGACCCTAAGCGAGAACGTGATCAACGCGCTTCAGGCTCTTTCGGAAGAATAGCTGCGCTTTTACCCTCGGACCAATTCCCGCCAAAACAGCGAAATGCTGCCAGCCGCACCCGCCCAACGGAACCATTCTGCCTGCGTCTCAGTTTTCCTGTTAGAAAAAGGAGGAAATCAAATGACTAATTCTGCACATTCAAATCTAGTCTCATCAAACGATGTGAACGGGACTGACGTTTATGCTAACGATGGTGCCCACATCGGCACAATTGATCACCTCATGATCGACAAGCAATCTGGTAAGGTCGCCTACGCGGTGATGGGCTTCGGCGGTTTTCTGGGTCTGGGCGAAGACCATCATCCGGTCCCGTGGGGAAAACTTCGTTACGATACGTCCAAGAACGGCTTCATGACAGACATCACGGAGCAAGAAGTAAAAGGTGCCCCTACCCGTACCGACAATTGGTATGGAGACCGAGACTGGGAGCGTCGGACGCACGAGCATTACGGCGTTCCACATTATTGGCTCTGATGGCAAATGCACCGAGAGTATCGGTGGCGGCTCTCTTAGAGAGCCGCCTTTTCGTACAGCCGATATCTCATTGAGAATGCTCTATTAAGTTTGTGAGGTATCATGTGGAACTGGTTGTCCGAGAATGCGTCATCCATCCAAGCGACTGTAGGTGCGATCACCGCTCTGGTGTGGATCGTCTATCTGCAGATTCTTGTGTCAGGACTACGCCGGCAACGCCGCACCGAGGTTCTGATCCATCTGGGTGGCAGTCAGAGCTTGGATGCTCGCGTCTTCATCAGCAACCTTGGCTTCGAGCCAATCTACATTCTTGAGATCCTCCTGACAATCTGGTCCACGGATGGCGAACGCGAGACCTCTATCGCTGATCGCACTGAAACGGCAAAAGGCGATCTATCGAACCCGAGCGCAGCTACCTTTCAAGGTCCTCTGAATAGCGGGGATTTTATCGATATCGGGAGCTTTGAAGACCTGCTGAAACGCGCCCGCTGGAACACCTCAGACGATCTGGATCCTGGGGCGATCAACCGTGTGGAGGTAAAGGTTGCAGCAATCTCTGCGGCCAGTTCCGCCGTGGTGGCATCCAAACGGCAGTTTTACGTCGAGTGTTCCGCGAATGAATATCAAATCCGACCAAAAACGCTTTATGCGACGCAAATTCGGTCTTGGTGGGGTCGCTACAGGCTTAAGCGGGAGCTGCAGGAAAACTTGATGAAATGATGATCATACCTGTCCCGGCACGTACCGGGAGCAGCGGGCATCACGCTGCGCGCGAATATTGAACGTCCGGTTCATCTGCGCTTGTCACTACCTCAGATCGGCTAAGGGATCCTACGCCAGCTAGTGATCCGAACCCCATTGAGCGGTCGCGGTTGGCGGACTGATGATAACGGACAGCCCAAACCCGGCTCGTCCTGAAATACCTGTCTGCAAGCCATCCAAACTCCAGTCCGCCCATCTTGGGAGGAACCGGTGATTTACCTAGACGAAATTCCGGTCAGGAATACTGATGATTCAGCCCCTGAACCACCTGGCAAGGTCCCTCCGGGTTAGCTACCTTCGCAAGCGACTTTTCAGTCGGGAGGCAACATCGGTTCTTCCTAGCTCTGTGTGAAACACTTGCAGTGAGTTCCTGCAACGTCAGCAAGGAAAAAAGTGGCCCTTTGGGGCCACCTGAAGATTCCGAAAAATTACGAAACAGTGTTCATGTAGCGACCGCCTTCACCCATGTCCTCGTCCATGACCTGACGCTCGTCAGCGTCGATCTTATACATTCAAAACTTCTAGCGCATAAAACCTAGGGAGCTTTGCCGAGCATCTTGGTCAATTGACGGGTAAGATTATGCGGCATGAGAGGTTTCGGCAGCAAATCAAACCCATGAAAGCGTGCGGGAATTTGGTTTTTCGCGTAGGCGCTGACGAAGGAAAATGGCACGCCGAGATCATCAAGGTTGTCCGCTACAGGATAAGATTTCTCTGTCCCAAGCGTGATATCAAGAAAGGCGGCGTCGATCTGATGGGAACCGATCAGGGTCATGGCTGAGGCAACATCGCGTGCAGGTCCGATCACGCGGTGACCCAATTCCTCGATCATCATTTTTATATCGATAGCGATAAGCCATTCATCTTCAACGACCAAAATGTTGCGGTAATTTTCTGGTCGCGACATGGTTGGCACTCCTGTCTTACAGAGGGAACTCCATTTTCAGGTTCAACCTCTCCGGTTCGAATTTGGTTTCCAGTCTACCGTTAAGCTGTTTCTGGATGCGACCTTCTATAGAAACGTATCCAAAGCCGTTTCGTTCCGGCTCAACCGCCGTCGGGCCGTCACGTTCATGCCATTCAAGAGCCAACCGGCTGTTTGCCGTTCCATCTCACCTCGTGCGCGCCGTCACCTTTGGACAGCGCACTGTATTTGATCGCGTTGGTGAATAGTTCGTGGACTTCATCAGTGCATTCGGCCACCCTTCATCAGAAGAAATACCTCCTTAGGCATGACATAGACCGTGTCCGCCTCAACCCGTTCACCGTCCCGAGCGACTTTCATCTCATTCCGGTTTTTTGCGCCAACACGGCGTGAAGCATGCTTTCACGATCGGGGTTGAGGTGGGTCACGACGGTGAAGGCCATGCCGCATTGCGACAGGACCACTTCTAGAAGCTATGACAGTGCACGATGCCCCCGGTAGAGGCACCGCCACCGACGATAAGTGGCAAATCAGTATTCATGTGGATCACGCTACGGTTTTGTCGAAGGTAAATCCACAAAGGACTGTTCTGATACCAATGCGCGGATAATGGCGCATCCCTCTTTCCAGCCCACCGGATCGAAGCGCGTCTTAAAACACTTTAATGAGCGCCGCTGCAAAACGGCGAAGGCTGCAAGGGTCAGTCAGCATCATGCAGACGACTCACTTGGAGGAGAAATACAAAATGAGTAACCAAAATTATCGCCAAGAACGTTCCCGTAATGAAGATCGCGGCCAAGGCAGTTGGGACGATCCACGTGACCAGCAGGGTTCGCGGGGTCAGTATCAGGATCGCGGCAATTATCGCTCACGCGAACAAGAGGGACGCGGCGGCCCTCAAGACTGGGATCGAGGCAACTACGATCAAGGCAACTACCGGCAAGACGATTATGGTCAGGACAACTATGGCCAGCAAAACTTTGGTCAAAATCAACGCGGCGGGCACCATCAAGGCGGCCGGAGCGGTAATCGTGGCGGTCAGTCCGATAGGAATTACGGGTTTGAGCGTGATGAATATGGCTCCGGTTACGCGCAGGGCGGTCAGGGCGGCTATCAGCAAGACAGCTATAAGCGCGGCAACTTTCAAGGTGGCGGCGGGTATGATCGCGGGCAAGGCCAATATGGTCCAAATCAAGGCGGCGGTTATCAGCAGGCCGGAAATCAGGGTGGTTCGTCTTGGGGTCAGAATGGTGGCATGCAACGAGGCAATGATAGTGGCGGGCAGTCCCACCGTGGCCGGGGACCGAAAAACTATCAGCGCTCCGACGACCGCATCAGCGAAGATGTCTGCGACCGCCTGTCGGACGATCATGACGTCGACGCATCAAACATCGACGTTTCCGTGTCCGACCGTGAAGTCACCTTGTCAGGTGAGGTCGATTCAAAACAGGCCAAACGCTACGCCGAAGATTGCGCGGATGGGTGCTCCGGTGTGGAACATGTCCAGAATAACCTGCGCGTGAAAAAATCGCAGTCCGGTCAGGAAGATGACAGTTCGAACACGCAGAAGCCTAAGTAAATTTCAGCTCCAAGTGATTTCAGCAGGTCAGGCCATGCCAATGCGGCATGGCCTTTTTTTCTTTTCATCCCAAGAAGTAATTCTCCTAACAAAATCAAAAATTTCGAATTTTATCGTTTGTATCTTGCGAAATAGCTTTCGGGTTTGAAAGTGGAGCGGCAGAAAATCCCATCGGTTCATAATTGATCATGGTCTGCAGGTCGGCCTTTCGCCGGATCAAAATCTTTCTTCCTTTCCGTTCAATATACCCTTCGTCGGATAGCTGACACAGCATTTTACTGACCGACACGTTTGTCAAACCAATGAGATCGCCAATTTCAGATTTGTTTAAGGGAATTTCGACGATCGGCCTTTGATCTCCAGAATGAGGAAGCCGATCGTCCAACATGAGGATAAGCCAAACTATCCGGTGCCGTGCGTCCATGCGCCCGACTGCGATAAGAGTTCGCATCAAGATAGATTGCATTTAGGCCGATTTTTGCAAGAAGTAGGTGATTATCTCAGGCGTCAAAAAATCCGCTGTCGCAATGGCCGTGATCGGGATTGGGAGAACCACGCAACCGCCCATACTGCGCAACGAGCAACTGACTCGCTCCACGCCGAAATCCGCCAGACCTGCAATATCACCTGCCTGATGAAGAAAGAGAATTTGCCGCTGTCCGTCTGCAAGTAAGGCGTAGGAGTAAATCCAACCTGATTTAACCAGATACATCGACTTGGGGCGGTCTCCTTCATGTTGAATGTCGACTTGCGCACCAAGAGAAACCGGCTCAATATTTTGTCTCTTCAAAGCATACCGGATTGCGGCAGCGACGGAAGTTGTCGCATCCCTATTACTGATATCCGGCAGATGGGCCATTCGCCTTTCCTCACGGCATTCTGATAGGGATTAAACCAATGAAGGGTCCGGTCAGTTCCTGTAATTGTCAGCTTCCCACCAAGGTTCCACCGTTGGGATGAAGCACTTGGCCTGTCATGTAAGAGGAATCCTCGCAAGCGAGGAACAACAGGCTGGGAGCAACCTCATTCGGCTGGCCCGGACGACCTAGCGGCGCATCCTGTCCGAAATCTTCAACCGCCTCTTTGGGGAACGATGCCGGTATCAGAGGTGTCCAGATGGGCCCCGGGGCCACACCGTTTACCAGAATTCCTTTCGATGCCAGTTTGCTCGACATTGCCCGCAGGAACGCGAGGATTGCACCCTTGGTCGAAGCATAGTCAATCAACAGGTCCTGCCCCTTGTAGGCGGTAATCGACGTTAGACAGATGATGCGCGCGCCTTTTTTCAAATGCGGCAACGCTGCTTGCGTCATGAACATCATGCCAAAAACATTCGTGCGAAAAGTCCGCTCGATCTGTGCTTCTTCAATGTCTTCAGGATCGTCCTGAGCGTGTTGTTCACCTGCATCATTGACCAGAATGTCAAGTCGGCCGAATTTTTCGACGGTTTGCTTCACCGCGTCCTGACAAAACGATTTTTCGCCTATGTCACCACGGATCAGCAAGGCCTCACTACCTTCTTGTTCAACCATTTCTTTGGTTTTCTCGGCATCACGGTCCTCGTCAAGATAGACAATGGCCACCTGGGCGCCTTCGCGGGCGTAGAGAATGGCCGTTGCCCGACCAATGCCAGAATCCCCGCCCGTTATCAGCGCGACTTTACCTACCAGCCGCTCTGACCCGGCAAACCGTGGCATGTAGTCCGGTTCGGGATTCATTTTATGCTCGAGCCCGGGCTGACGCTGTGGGCTGTTCATCGGTTCAAAGTTATCGTTTGTCATCTGAGCCTCCGTAGGTGTATTTGAAAAACGACTAAGTGTGTTGGGTGGTTCCGCGTGCGGTTGTGAGGACCGGAAATCCAGCGGATTTTTTCCAATTTGGCTGATTTTATAGCCCGACGAACCATCCTGCGAGCATCCAGATGCCCATGCCCAGCATGATTAGATTCTCGCTGAGCGAGATGAATCGGAGCGGCACGTTCGAGCCACCGCGACGCCGGCGCAGGTTAATTCGCGCTTGTCGATATAGACGGCCTAACATCCGCTGATCGCATTGATCGTGCCAATCAGGATGCCCACAGGGGCCATCAGCCAGATCAGGGTCGACCCGGTGCCGATCAAGCTCATCATGCCCAAACCCGTCCAGAGTTCGGCGAAAGGGTAGACATAGGGCAAATGATCCGCGCCCGGTACGAGCAGTTCCGCAACGGTCAATTGGCCTTCCGGTCTGGATGCAAATGAACGTCAGCGGAACGCACACCTCATCGAGTTTTTCAGCAATGAGAGAAATTTCTCCGATCCCAATGTGACACCAAGCAACGCGGCCTCGATCGCGTTGTCTTGTATCATGGTCAAAGCCGCGGCGACAATTTGCGCCGGGCCCACGACAGTGTGGCCTGCTTCTTCAATCATCATCTCGATGTCCAGGGCGATCAGCCATTCATCTTCGACGACCATTGTAAGAATTTTCCGGTCACGGCATGATCGATACCCCTGTTCTACAATGGAAACTCCATCTTCACGCACAAGCCATCAGGGCCGAAATCGGTCTCAAGGTTACCGCCCAGCTGTTGCTCAACCTGTCCTTGTATCAGAACATATCCAAAACCGTTTCGTTCCGGGTTTTCCATCTCCGGGCCGTCCTGTTCCATCCATTCCAGCGACAGCCGGTGGTCTTTAGCTTTCCATCGAACATCCAGATTTCCGTGACTGTTCGAAAGAGCACCGTATTTGACGGCATTGGTAACAAGTTCATGCATGACCATGCTCACCGCCAGCGCCTGCGCCGGTTCCAGATCGACATTCGGCCCGCTGAGATGGAGGCGTTCGGCATCGAACGCCGCCATTTCTCCCTCTATGATGTCGCGCAGGCCCACTGTCGTCCAGGATCGCTCGGACAGCAGACCGTAGGCCCGTGCCAACCCCTGCAGACGATTGGTCAAGGTATCCATGACATCGCGTCCGACGCCCTTGCCCCGCAGCGTGGTCTTTACGATGGTGACGATCACTGCCAGCATGTTCTTAACGCGATGGTTGAGTTCCGCGATCAGAACTTTTTGATGTTCTTCGGCCTTGGCCAGTGACGTGACATCCACCAGCGTCACGACCGCGCCTTCGACCTTTTCATTGCCACCCAGATACGGCGTGATCCGGACCAGATAATCGGTCTTGGTCGCATCGCGTGCAAGACGGTGCTCATAGATCGTTCCGGACTCGAACACCTCGTTGATGTGTTCCCTGAGTTCGGGATAATCGCTGACGCTGGCCAGTTCCGGCAGCGGGCGGCCAAGATCGGCAACGCGAAGGTTGAACAGCTCTGCCGCCGCCGGGGTGAAATTGCGGATGACCAGATCGCCGTCAAGGAACACTGTGGCGATTTGGGTCGCATCGAACAGATTGCGCAGATCGGCATTGGCGTGGTCCAGTTCCTCGATCTTACCGTTCAGTTCAATGTTGATCGTGTTCAGTTCCTCGTTCAAAGACTGCATTTCCTCTTTCGAGGCTTCCAGTTCCTCATTCGTCGATTGGGCCTCTTCGTTCACAGAAACAAGTTCTTCGTTTGAGGATTTCAGCTCTTCTAGCGCGGTCTCATATTCTTCGACGGTGGATTGCAGGCGTTCGCGCATGTCGCGCAATTCATTTTCCGCCGCCTCGCTGCGCCGGTTGTTATCGGTCTGCACTTGCGCTTTTGGCGCGGGCGCAACGGTGGGATGAAAGAACACGATAAACAGCCCGTCGCTCGCCCCTGTTGCGCGTAATGGCTCCACCTTGAGGGTCAGGCGCTGCGTGTCGCCTGACGCCGTTACGATGGACAAATCGCGCCGGGTCACGGCGCGCCGGCTTTCGACGACCTGCCGCAACGTTCCGCGCAGCTCCAAGCGCAGATCGCGCGGCACCATGTCCAGCAGATCGTGCGATGGCGCTCCACGCGGCATTTCCAGAAAACCGCCGGTGCCGCCGGATACGAATACGATCTCGCCATCCCTGCGCACGACCGCATGGGCCGGCGTATGCTGCTCAATGATGTGGCGTTCGACCTTGTGGCGCAACTGGATGTCGGACAAACCTTCGCCGTCGTTCGGACGCGAATCACGATCCGGCAGAGTCTGGAGCATGCTCGCCGGATTCCAGCGGCGGTTGACCTGTTCCAGCGCCTGAAAGATCCGGTTGCGCTTATCCACGGTATGAAACAGGTCGCTGTATTGGCTGATGCTCTCGGACGTGCCGAGAAACAAATAGCCCTCGGGTTTTAGCGCATAATGAAACGTCGGGATCACCTGGCGCTGAAGTTCGGGACCAAAATAGATCAGCAGGTTGCGGCACGAGACCATGTCCATGCGCGAAAACGGCGGGTCGCTGATCACGTTGTGCGGTGAGAAAATGCACATCTCGCGCACCTTCTTGCAAACGACGTAGCTGGCGCCGTCACGATGGAAAAACCGGTCCAGCCGTTCGGGGCTGACTTCGCGGAGCAACTGCTCGGGATAACGCCCCTGCCGCGCCACGGCGAGCGCCGGATCGTCGATATCGGTCGCGAATATCTGCACCGGTGCGGTGATTGATTTCTTCTCCATATGTTCGCAGATGAGGATCGCGAGCGAATACACTTCTTCGCCCGTGGTGCAGGCCGGCACCCAGACGCGGACGGGGTTTCTGGCGTCGCGGTTCTCGCAGAGGTTCGGAATGACCTTCTCTTCCAGTGCGGCAAAAGCATCGGTGTCGCGAAAGAAATTCGTGACGCTGATCAGCAGATCGCGAAACAACGCGGTAATTTCGTCACCGTCCTTTTTCAGCAACGCGCAATACTCTTCCAGATCGCCAATCTGGCGCACCTGCATGCGGCGTGCCACGCGCCGGAAGAATGTCTTGCTTTTGTAGCCGGAAAAATCATGGCCGGATTCCCTCAACAGAATTCCGGAAATGATCTTTTGCACCTGTGCGGAATTGACCTCGTGGTCAGGGTCCGCCGCGATGACCAATGCGTCCAGCGCAACCCGGCCGTCGCGGATCTCGATCAGTTTCTCGGCCATCTGTCCGGCGGGAATGGCAAAATCAACAAAGCCTGTGGCGATGGCACTTTGCGGCATTTCCCTGTTGAGCGGCGGGTCGCCATCGGCGATCTGGGCAAAGGTCACGCCGCCCTGTTCCTTGATAATCTTGACGCCCAGCGTTCCGTCGCCGTCACCCCCCGACAGCACGATGGCCGCTGCGTTTTCCTTCTGATCCTCAGCCAGAGAGCCAAAGAGTATGTCGATCGGCTTGTGGGTCCGGGCACCCGCAGCAGTCTCCGTCAACTTCAGACGGCCCCCTTCGATCCGTAGGAACGCCTTTTCGGGCATGACATAAACAGTGTCAGCATCGACCCTTTCACCGTCTTTCGCTACCTTCACGACCATGTCGGTCTGGCGCGCCAACACGGAATGCAGCATGCTTTCGCGATCCGGACTGAGATGGGTCACGATGACAAAACCCATCCCGCATCGGATCGGCATGTTTTCAAAGAGTTGCGATAATGCGTCGATTCCCCCGGCAGAGGCACCTATTCCGACGATGAGGGGCTGATCAATATTCATGATGACAACGTTAGGATCATGTGTTGTGGAAATCCATAGGGTCTATTTTGGCAGCGATGCGCGGAAAGCAGCGCATGCCGTTTCATAACGGACCACGACAGGATGCTCGTTAAACGAGTTTAATGAGCGGTAATACGACACATCCAAACCTGCGGAGGCGACGGACATCTCCGAATGCGTCTTGTTGATGTCCGGCAGACGAGACATTGGACGTCACTCCTTAACGACGTTCGGCAATTCACCGACAATCTTGACGGTGTGGGTTCCGGAAAGAACTGTTATTGCCGTTCGATAACCACCCAGAGGCTGCATATGGAACCGCCGATCAATCGCGCACGTTCTGATTTGCTGGTCGCTTACACGATACTTGCGCGACAGTTTTTCTCTCAGCTCACTACCGATATTTCCCACGGCACCGGTGATTACGACAATCAGGTTTGGGCTGGCTGACTGCCCCCGCCCACGGGCCTGTTCATCCCGCGTGCCGGTTCGTGAAACGGCGTGGTGCAAACACGTGCCTCCAGCGGTTCAACCCGGCCCGGAATTTGTACCAGCACCTCCGTATCCGGCTCGGTCAGGCTAACCGGAACCCTTGAGAGAGCAATGTTCGTACCGATACGCGGCGAGAAGAATGCCGAGGTGACAAAGCCGATCCGGTCTTTTGTCTGCGGGTTCAGCACCGGCCAGAAATCAGCGTTGTACCAGTCGATCTGGCGACCGCCAAATTTCAGCCCGACCAGCTTGTGACTGACTCCTTGCCTTGCGATATCCGTCAGTGCTGCCTTGCCTATGAAGTGTGGCTTGTCCAGATCCACCTGCCAGTCGAGCCCGACCTCATAAGGAGAGGTTTCCAGATCCATGTCCTGCCCATAAGAGAGAATCCCGGCTTCAAGCCGACTGATATGGCCGGGCGCGATCACACGTAGGGAATGGGGTTCTCCGGCGGCCACCAGCCCGTCCCAGAGAGCGTCCGCGTCCCGGGTGGCATTGCGCAGATAGATTTCGTAACCTTCCTCGCCGGAGAATCCGGTCTTTGAAATAATCACGTCGCTGCCAAATAGGGTCGTCTCGACCAGATTGAAGAATTTAAGGCTCTGCACATCCTTCACGCCGGCATCGGTCAGCAGGGCCGCGCTGTCGGGCCCCTGAATCTGAACCGGGGCGACATCGAGCTCGCGGATGGTGACATCGAAACGGCCCTCAGCATTCACCCCCTGGGCCCAGAGCCCGGCATCCGAATCCGAGATTGACAGCCAGTATTCATCCTGTGCGATCCGCAGCAGGACCGGGTCGTTGACGATGCCGCCGTCCCGATTGCAAAGAACGACATAGCGTGCCTTGCCCGGCGCCAGTTCCTTTTCGCCGGTCATGGCGCGGGTCACAAGATAATCGATGAAGGCCGTGGCATCCGACCCCTTCACCTGAATTTGGCGTTCAACCGCCACATTCCACAGGGTGACATGCTTTGTGAGATATTCGTATTCGCCCAACAGCCCTCCCTGATCGGGCGAAAAATACAGCCGGGGATGATACATGCGATTATATACCGTCACGACGCGGACGCCGTGCTCCAGCGATTTGTGCCAGAACGGCGACTTTCGGATCCGGGTTCCAACGAGCATGTCGATACGCGGTGCACCGCTTTGGCGCAGATTGATTGGGGTATGTCTGGCGTTGTTGAGTGTCATGGGTCTTGCCTCAATTTTTGCCGCTTTTACCTTCAATGAACCATGTGAGTGCCGCTACGAGTTCTGTCAGGACGCTTGCGGCAGGCGCTGGGACTTTCGCGCACCTATTCGGCGGAGGCGAAATGCCTCGAATTGCCGGAAGGCTTCTGGGGCATGTCAGTCTTAAATTATGCGGTCATGCCCCCATCGACGACATATTGCGCACCAGTGATAAAGCTTGCCTCGTCGGAGGCCAGAAACAGAACAAGCTGCGCCACATCGTTGGGTTCGCCATAGCGGCCCAGCGGAACCCGTTTTTCATACTCCGCCTTTGCAGCAGCCGCATCCTCGGGTCTCGAACCCTTTTCGATAGAGCGCATCATCCGGGTGTTCACCGGTGCGGGATGCACCGAATTTACGCGAATATTCTGACCCGCACCCTCGGCGGATGCGTTACGTGTGAGACCGACGACCGCATGTTTGGACGCAACATAAGGTGTCAGGCCCGGTCCGGCTGACAAGCCCGCTACCGACGACGTATTGATGATGCTTCCGCCACTTTCGCTCATGGCCCTCATTACGTGCTTAAGGCCCAGAAACATGCCCCGCACATTTACGGCCATGACCTGGTCAAAATCCTCTACCTTTTGCTCAGTCAGCGGTGCGACAGTGCCTTCGATACCCGCGTTGTTGAAGAAAATGTCTATACCGCCCAACTTCTCCTTCGCCTCTTGAACGTAACGCTCAACGTCCGCCTCATTCGCCACGTCGGCGGCAATGACCACAACCTTGCCGTGCTCTTCAAGCGTTTCAGCAACGTCATTCAAAGCATCCTGATCCAGATCAACCAGCGCAACCTTCGCGCCTTCCTTTAGGAACAGTTTGGCCGTCTCCGACCCGATACCACCCGCACCGCCTGTAATGATCGCTGTCTTGTTATTGAGCCGTCCCATGTCAACCTCCGTTTTCCAAAATGGCTTCACTAGGATAACGATTTTCATCGTGTCCTTGTTCCATGACCTGCCCGCTTTGGTAAAAAGCGGAACGCAATTTGGGAGGTGTGATCGTGACCCGTTTTCGTGACCTTTGCGCTCCGCGAATCTGTCTACCATGGCCTTCTGACCGTCGCCCACATCGTGGCCGGTATTCTGGCGAGCCAGTTTCGCGCTGATCGCGGACACGATACACAACTTCTCGGAAATGGCGTCGCTGGTAGTCGGCTTCGCGCTGCCGTGCCTGGCTGACGCGCATAGCGATATCCTGAACGGAGCACGCCCTTCTGTCGAATTCGTCACTACATGCTCCCGTCACGACAACATTCTCTTATCCGTGGTCCGAAAGCGGAGTGATACCGGCAAAGGATGCGGTCGCAGTGCTTGGCTATTACAAGCGAGTTCGATCCGGAACTGGGCAAGCGTACAAAGACGTACGATCGCCGGGACAAAACCGCCGCGCTTGCGGATGGAGAGGCCGCTGAACGTGGCGCCAGATATGACGTGATCCGAACATTGTAGCGGGACGCCTAGGGATTGTTCTTCTGGCTTCGCGGCATTTCGTCCCCCACAGGGTCGCTTTCAAGCGGCTTGGGTGCAAGTGAATCAACGTCTTCTTCGGGCGGCGCGGCGCCGCCATCCGACCCCAGCGGCGCATCCGTCACCGATCCATCTGCGACGGCCACCCGCCAAACCGTGTTCCCGGCGTCATCTGCAATCAATAAGGCGCCGGTCCCGTCGATGGTTACGCCGACCGGTCGTCCACGGGCCTGATCGCCGACAAGAAAGCCTGTCACGACGTCCTGCGCCATCCCTGCCGGTGATCCGTCCTCAAAGGGGATATAGATCACCTTGTATCCGTTGAAAGAATTGCGGTTCCAACTGCCGTGTTCGCCGACGAAGGCACCATGGGCATAGGCCTCAGGCATCGCGGCGTCACGGGTGAACGTCAGACCTAGCGGCGCGACGTGGCTGGACAACGCGTAGTCCGGTTTGATCGCCTTTTCCACCATATCCGGACGCTCGGGACGCACCCTGATATCCACATGACCGCCGAAATAGCTCCATGGCCAGCCATAGAACCCGCCCTCCTCGACCGATGTCAGGTAATCCGGCACCAGGTTCGGGCCGAGTTCGTCGCGTTCGTTCACCACGGTCCAGAGCGTGCCGGTGTCCGGATGAAAGGTCAGCCCGTTGGGATTTCTGAGACCGGTGGCAAACAGCCGTCGCGCGCCGCTCTGACGGTCGACCTCCCAGATTGCGGCGCGGCCCTTTTCGGCCTGCATGCCGCGCTCACCGGCATTGGAATTCGACCCGACCGAGACGTAGAGATGCGTACCATCAGGGCCAAGCGCAAGGTCCTTCGTCCAGTGATGGTTGATGGGTCCACCCGGCAGCCCGGTCAGCTCGATCGGTTCGTCGGGCAATTCGGTCTGACCCAGTTCATATGGATAGGACAGGATTGCATCGGCGACGGCAACGTAGAGCGTGTCCTCGGCCGAAGCCACTCCAAACGGCGAATTCATGTCCGTGAGGATATCGTGACGGGCGTCCACGGTTCCGTCCCGGTCAGTGTCGCGCAGCAGCGTGATCAAGTTGCTGTCGCGTTCCGGTCCGCCCGATCCCTTGGCCAGCGACATAACCCAACCGCGTATCAGGTCCTTGGGCCGCGACACCGGCTTGCCTCCGGGCCCGCGCGACTGCACGACGAGCACATCGCCATTGGGCAAAGTATGAACGGTACGCGGATTGACGAGATCGGTGGCATAGGCCGTGACGGTCAAAGTGTCGGGCACATCGGGCGTCTGGCCGTCTTGCCAGCCCACCACCTCGGCCAGTTTCATCTCGGCGAACAAAGGCTGGCGGGGTTCGGGCAGCACCGGATCGAAGCCGATCTGGTCCTGTGGCTCGATCTCGTCCTGAGCAGCAAGGGGCCCGGCCAGTAACAGCCCAGCGCAGGCGAGGAGGATGTAGGTGAACTCAGTCATCCGAACGTACTCCGATTTCGTGACGGTAGACCATCTCGCGCCCCAGCCAGACGGTGACCAGCATGATCAGGACGGTGAGGACCGACAGGATCATGCCGGTGGGCACGACAGCCGTCCAGCCGTCGCGCGCATGGACAAGAGCATTGAAGAAGGCCAACACCATCACCGCCAGATTGCCTAGACCGTGGACCCACGCGATCCCGCGTTTGCGCAGCGCGCGGCGCACCAGTAAATCGATCAGACCGGCGATTGCGGCCAGACCGGCGCCGACCAACCCGGCAAGCAGAAGCCAGGATGAAAAGTCGCTCCACATCAGGTTGGCGGTCTGCCAGTAGAGAATATCGGTCACGAGAACGAGGCCGAAACAGACAATCGGGACCGGAACCAGCGCCGCATGGACCTGGTGCCCAGCTATGGCGGCGGTCGCGGCATGATCCGGCTTCGTAGTCTCCGTTCGGGGTTTGATGTTGTGGGTCATCTGCGCGCTCTCCAGCAACCTCTTTTAGGTTTTAACGAGTGAGATGAGCGGAATGTTCCCGTTCGGATCGGTGCTTGTGACCTGAACTCCCGGCAGCTTCACCGCCGGCGAAAAATAATGCGCGGCGGGGTAGGCGAACCGGCCGTTGGGCGCGCCTCCGGGCTACGCAGCTTTATCTCCCTTCTCACGCCATCATTGCAACGACGCAGGAGCCCATCGGGCCACCATCCAGGGTCGGCGAGACATCATTGCCGAAACGCCAGTCGTAGCTGGCGGAAAAAACGATCCCGACCGCGAGGGGTTTGGTATAGCGGACAGGCGCGATGCATTCGCGGAACTCGCGACCATATCTTTGTTCTTGGCGATATCGGTCGTCACAGGGCTATATGCCGTGTCGCGGTGATGATTGCGTCCAGCGCAAGCTTCGCCACACCTATCGGGTATCTAACAAAACACGCTGGTTTACGGAGCCGGAAACTACCGGTTCACGGATTTTCTTAAGATCGGCATCCCAATGAACATCATCGTCGGGCTGAACTCGTCTTTAACCATCAGCATCTTTGCCCCATTTAAGATTTGCCTACGACACTGAAAGGCTAGTGATGATGCCGTAGTTGACGAGGTTCTGGTAGTGAATTCGGGCAACGGACTTTGCCAGCACGGCGCGCAGGCCCAGGAAGCGCGGTGCCACCACCGCATGTTCGCGGCTCGACTCCTGATCATTATTCTCGTCTGCCACGACTAGATGACCATCGGCATCCCGGGCCTCCAGCGCGCGCGAGAGATAGTTTTTATCCACCACGCGAAACTCGAAATCCGCAATTTTCAGAATGCTGCTGCGATAGAGCAGCACCGCGGCCTTCGCGGCATGATCTCGTCGGTCGATGTATCGTCACCGACCCTGAGCACAACCGGCATCTCGCGCGTGTCTTGCAAGGGTTTGGACATCGGGAAATCGGTTTTAATCGGCCCCTTGATTAACTCCGTCGCTGCGCTTCGGCCTCGGGCACCGTGGCGATGATTGGCAGCCGCTCGCGGCCTATATCGGCTCATCCGCCAATCCGGGGTTTTGCGATTTCGCGGTTGTGGCCGACATGGTCCGGGGCGACGCGCGCCGGCTGGCGTATCGTTTGAATCGTTCGATATGAATCTGGTGTCGGATCTTATCCCCGATGGTCGGCTTGCGGCGTTGATAGAGGCGGGCGCGCGGCTGCCATTCATTACCGCGACCATGCCGCACGAGGAAATCCCTGACCGCATCATCCGGCGGAACACCGTCGAGTGGCGTCCAGTTCCGTGCCCATATTGGCGATAACGTCGCTATCGGAGCCCAGAAGCGTGCGCCGCGGAGGGCTAGAATATTTCATGTGCAACGGATGACTGACCTCGTTTCCGGGCGGGCTGAACTACAAGCCGAACCGCGTCGCAGCATATTGCAGGAACAGATGATCGTCGGTCGGGAAAAGTTTATGATCGACATATTGCACCGACAGCTCGGTCTGCATGTGCGGCAGCTTCAACGCCCCCAGTGCCAGCATCTCCAACGTTCCCGTCGCATCCTGTGCCAAGGTCTGGTCGATCCGCAAACCAATCAAATCGTCCCGGGTCATTTTATTTTCTGCCAGATGGTCGGCAGTTAGCTTTTGGGTGGGGCTCTTGGGCATAGAGGGTTGGCCTGTCGTGTCGCGTGGACTGGTTCTGAACCAAGGCGTACTCACCCGCGCGGTTCCGGTCGGAACTTTCTTAAGCAGTTTCGCGTTTCAGTTGTACGGATTTACGGAGGTTGTCATGCCCAGAAAGACGCTGGATCTCGGCCTTGAGATCGAACATCTGTCCATTCTTGACCCATCCGGCGAGGCCGACAACGAACTGGTGCCGCAGATTCCAGACGACATGCTGCTGCGAGGGTACCGCACTATGATCAAGGCGCGTCGCTTTGACGAACGGCGGCTGAAATTGCAACGCTCGGGACGTATCGGCACCTTTGCCCCGGTCACCGGGCAGGAGGCTGCGCAAGTCGGTACCATTGCAGCGTTGGCCGAAAACGACTGGTTCGTTCCGTCCTATCGGGAAACAGCGGCGCATTTCTGGCGCGACACCGATCCAGCCGACATGCTTCTTTACGACGCCGGCTACAACGAAGGCGGCAAGCTGGCCGAGGACGGGCGGCTGACGCCGCTGTCGGTGCCGGTCGGCACACAAATGCTTCAGGCCGCAGGCATCGCCCACGCGGCGCGGATGCTGGGAGCGGATGACATCGCCATGACCTATTTCGGCGATGGTGCCACCAGTCAGGGCGATTTCCATGAAGCGATGAACTTTGCCGGTGTGTTTGATTGCCCCGTGGTGTTCGTCTGCCAGAACAACCAGTACGCGATTTCCGTGCCTCGCGCGCGCCAAACCCGGTCCGAGACGTTGGCGCAGAAGGCTGTCGCATACGGTGTGCCCGGCATTCAGGTGGACGGCAACGACATCTTCGCCTGCTATGTTGCCGCCCATGAGGCGGTTGAGCGCGCCCGCGACACGGGCACGCCGACGTTGATCGAATGTGTGACCTACCGGATGGAAATGCACACCACCGCCGATGATCCCACCCGTTACCGCGAAGACGATGAGGTCGATAAATGGCGCAAGCGCGACCCTATCGAGCGGTTCGGCAAGTGGCTGAAGGGACGCGACCTGCTCGATGACGATGCCATCGCCACGATGGAGGACGAGATCAAGGACGAAATCGAGACAGCATGGCAGACCGCGTCCGACCGGATCGAGGAGTTGAAAGACACCGACCCGATGTTCGCCCATATCTACGCCGAAGAAACGCCCGAACTGGCCCGCCAGCGCAAGCGCATGGAGCAGGGCCAGAACCCCGGAGGATGGTCCGATGGCTGAACTGACTATGGTCGAGGCAATCAACTTGGCGCTGCGCGAAGAAATGCAGCGCGACGAACGCGTCGTGCTGCTGGGCGAGGATGTCGGTGTCGACGGCGGGATCTTTCGTGTCACCAAGGACCTGATCGAGGAATTCGGCGAGGCTCGCGTGATGGACACGCCGCTGGCCGAAAGCGGGATCCTCGGGTTTGCCATCGGCATGGCGATGCGCGGCATGATCCCGGTGCCCGAATTGCAGTTCTCCGGCTTCGCATATGAAGGGTTTCACCAGCTTGAATCGCACGCCAGCCGAATGCGCTGGCGCTCGCAGGGCGGTCTGAGCGTGCCAATGACGGTACGCATGCCTTACGGTGCGGGAGTGCGCGCGCTCGAACATCACTCGGAAAGCCGCGAGGTGTTCTATGCCCATATGCCGGGGCTGAAGATCGTCGTGCCGTCGGGGCCGCGCAACGCGCGCTCCCTGCTGCTGGCGGCGATCCGCGACCCCGATCCGGTGGTGTTTTTCGAGCCTAAAGCCAGCTACCGCGCCTTCCGTGAGGAGGTGCCGGACGACGAAGAAATTGCCGAAATTGGCAAGGCGGTCACGGTGCGAGAGGGCGGAGACATCACGATTGTCGCCTACGGTGCCATGCTGCCGCGCACAATAGAGGCTGCGGAGGCACTGGCCAAGGATAGCGTCAGCGCTGAGGTGATCGACCTCCTGACAATTTCACCGCTCGACTGGCCGACGGTCACGGCCTCGGTTCGCAAGACCGGACGCTGTGTCGTCGTGCATGAGGCGCCGCTAAGCTATGGTCCCGGCGCCGAGATCGTAGCGCGGGTGATGGAGGATTCGTTTCTCAGCCTTGAGGCGCCGGTGGGACGGGTTGCGGGACCGGATGTGCATGTTCCCTATTTCGCCCGCGAACAGCGGTATCTGCCTGATTGCGCCCGCATCTTGGGTGTCTGCAAATCGGTTCTCGACTATTAGGAGGCGTGTAAATGGCACATGAATTTCGCTTGCAAGATCCCGGCGAAGGCATTCACGAGGCGGAAATCCTCGAAATCACCGTCAGCAAAGGCGATCATGTCTCTGAAGGCGACACCGTTGTCGTGGCCGAAACCGACAAGGCAGCGGTCGAAATTCCTGCGCCGGTGGATGGTGAGGTGCGCGAGATCCGCGTCGCCGTGGGCGACATCGCAGAAGTGGGCGACGTGCTGATGGTGTTCGGCGAGGCCGGTGATGATACAGAGCAGGACGCCGATAGAAGTGGCGCGGCCGAGCAAGACAGCGACACGGATACGGATGAGAAGAAGAGCGCCGAGGACGCAAGGAAAGACGACGAGAATGGCGAGACCTCAGATGAGGCACCGTCCGGCGAGAGTGATGGCGCGGATACCGGGCATGACGACACAGACACGCAAGACAATGAGGTCACAGAAGATGGTAGCACGCAAAAGAGCGGCGACACGACATCTTCCGCCGCTAAAAAACCGCTGGCCACACCCGCCGTGCGCGGGTTGGCGCGGGAATTGGTGATCAATCTGGCGAATGTCAAAGGCAGCGGTAAGGACGGCCGGGTTTTAAAAAAGGATGTCCAGGACGCCGCTGGAGACAAAGGAGACGCAGGACGGGCGGAAGGTGCGAAAATCGTCGAACTGCGCTCGCTGCGGCGCACCACGGCACGCCGTATGGCGCAGGCTTGGCGCGAGATTCCGCATGTCACCCATCAGGACGTGATCGAGATCACGGCGCTGGAACGTCTCCGGCGGGAACATGAGGCCGAGATCGAACAGCAGGGTGGCGCACTGACCCTGACGCCGTTCATCGTCAAGGCACTGGCCATCACGCTGGCCGATTTTCCCAATTTCAATGCCACTTTCGACGCGGACGCCTGTGCCGTGCATCAGCTACCCGACGTCAATATCGGTGTTGCACTCGACACCGACCGCGGCCTTCTGGTGCCGGTGTTACGCGATGCGGGGGCCAAGAGCATCGCGGAACTGGCAGTGAACCTGAAAAAGCTGGGCGACCGACTGCGCGAAGACGCTGCAACGCGCGATGATCTGCGCGGCGCGACGTTTACCTTGACCAATGTGGGCGCGATCGGCGGTACCGGCCTCGCCCCCATCATCAACCCGCCGCAAACCGCGATCTTTGGTGTGGCGCGGGCCGAGTTGCGGCATGTCGTTCGAGGCGATATCGACGAACACACTACCGAAGTCGCGCTTTGCTTGCCGGTCTGCCTAACCTTCGATCACCGCGTTGCCGACGGTGCAGAAGCCGCGCGTTTCGTCCAACGGGTCAAGGCGCTGCTGGACGACCCCGGCGCGCTTGTCCTGAACAGTTGACGTTGGACGGCACCTGGCACGAACTGGACTGTGGCGGCGACCGAATTGATCGCGTGCAGGTCCTGATCGCGGTTTAGGCAGTCTTGGCTTGTTAACGCTTCGGCAGCCTTGCCGCTATATCCGAAATAACCGTTGCCAACGGGCGGTCCGCATCTATCTGCTGCCAGTCGAGCGGCCCGGGGTCGATCCGCTCCTGTTGCTTGACGACCCACGGGTCGGCATCCGATGCATCAGGCCCGCGTCCTGTGACACGGTTGCTGCGGACATCTGTCGGCGTTTCAAGCCAGATCCCGATAAATTCACATCCCGCCTCTTGGGCCACATCTCTGGCTGCCGCGCGGCTTTCGGCATTGTCATGCACGGCATCGAGAATCGCGGCATGGCCCTGCGCCAGAACCTGTGTGGCCTGCTGGCGGATCGATTCATAGGTTTGGGCGGTGATCGGCGGCGCATAGCCTTCGGAGTCCAACGGTTCCAGCGGATCCACCTTCATGATTTTCTTGCGCACCACATCGCTGCGGATATGGATCGCGCCCGGGAACGCGCCGATGCGATGCGCAATGGCGCGGGCAATTGTGGTTTTACCACTGCCCGACAGCCCGCCGATGGCAACGAGGACCGGGGCCGGAGGGTCCAGATAGTCAAGCGCTTCTTGCAGATAGTCACGGGCGTCGGTCAGCATCTTCTCCGAGCTTGAGGAGAATTCGGAGGTCTGGATGCTGACCATGGCACGGATAGCCGCACGAATTCCCAAGAAGAGCGGCAGGATATCCAATCCGGCATCTTCCATGTGATCGGACACCCCGTTCAAATAGGTGTTCAGTACCATGTTTGCCGGATGGGCGAAGCCGCGGTGCAACAGGTCCATCAGCAGAAACGCGAAGTCGTAGAGCGTATCGCAGGTGCCCAGACGTTCATCGAATTCCAGCGCGTCGAACGGTGTAAGCACACCTTCAAGCAGCACGATATTACGTAGGTGCAGATCGCCATGACAGCGGCGGACAAAGCCCGCGCGCGACCGCGCCCGCATCACCCCGGCACGATCAGAAAGCATCGCCCTGCCCTGCCGGACGAACCGCAGCGCATTGTCCTGAAATTCGTTTTCCATAGCGCCGAATACGCGGTCCAGCTCATCCAGAATTTCCGTGATAAGCGTAACCCCGTCGGCGTCTTTCACCGGGGCATCCCCGTGATAGCGCACAATCGCTTCTCCCAGATCCTGGGCAAGCGTGTCATCAATGCCGTCGTTGCTGGCGATATGCGTCAACTCGGCCTCGGGCGGGAACCGCCACATCGACAGAACCCACTCCACCGCATCGCCATCACCATCAAGGGCAAGCTTGTCATCCGCTTCGCGCGTCAGCGGGATGACACCGCGATAAATCGAGGGAGCTGTCTTGCTGTTCAATTCGAATTCGCGCTCCAGCAATGCCTTGCGCTTTTCCAGAGTCGACAGGTCCATATAGTCGTATTGCACCGCGCGCTTCATCTTGAGCGCGCGGTCGCCGATCAGGAATATGATTGCGCCGTGGGTGTCTGTCCGATCAGCCTCCGCCCCAATCCCCGCGCCATTTTCGCAAAATGCGATGGCCTCGGCCTGATCGGTTTCATGATGGGCGTCGCCTTGCATCAGCTTTCCCTCGTTTAGTGAACCCTCTGGTTCTTGCAGTTGTCAGATGTTTTCGCGCTTGTCGGGATTGATCTGCAAATCACTGATCGGCCGCACCATGGAGGCCTGCGGCCCCATTGCGCCCTCACCCTCAGCCACCGTCAACTCGACCGCGTCGCCCACGTCCAAGCTTTCGAAATCGTCCGCCACCACCGCGTTGGGCGCGAAATAAATCTCCTGCCCGTCGTTCATCCTGACAAAGCCGTAACCGTCGAACTTGCGGATCACCCGGCCTTGTGGCGGGCCTGACAGTGTCTTGATTTCACCGCGCATCTTCTGCGAATGGGTTTCCAGCCGACGTTCCATCGCGTTAAACGCATCCCGCACCGCGATATTGGGGTCGAAATGGTCATTTCGGTCGCCGGGATCGTTACTGACCACGATTTCATCCTCTGGCACCCGCACCTCAATTCGCAAATGAAATTCGTGCGCATGATATTGGCTGCGATGCGGCACTTCGACAGCGATACGACAGGAGTTGATGCGGCTGAAATAACGATGCAGCTTTTCGGCTCTTTCCCTGATGATCGTCTCAAGCGGTTCTGATTTTTCGACGTTGCGCCATGCGATTTCGAGAGGGATATCCATTGTTGGTTTCGTCTTTCTTTTTTCGAGTCGCCGCTGATAAAACGGCTTAAGTAAGCGAAGTTATCACGTTTTCGGGACGTTGCTGACCCTCCCAGTCGGTGTGCTCGGAAAGCCAGCGATCTCAAGGTTGCGCGCGCGTTGTCACGGGCGCACCGCGACCACTTCGATTTCGACAAGCCAGTCGGGATTGGCCAAACCCGCCACCTCGAAAACCGACCGGGTGGGAAGTTCGGGTTGGGCGTCGGTGCCAAAATGCTTGGTATATCCTTCCATGAAGCCTGAAAAATCCATGCTGTCTTGTCCGTCAGGTGCGACCAGATAGACCTGCATCTTGATCACATCGCCCATCCCGAGCTCGAGCGCCTCCAGCTTGGAGCGGATCGAGGTAAGCGTGCTGTCCGTCTGGGCCGCCGTGTCGCCAAAACGCTCCGGCGCCCCTTCGGACGCGGAATCGTCGAGCACCTGTGGAACCGTGCCGCTGAGATAGACTAACGTCGCATCGGCGGGCACTTCCACGGCTTGCAGGATCGGGAAATCTGAATTGGGCAAACCGTGACGCACCACGTTTGCGACGGTGTCGCGTTTCGCTGAAGGTTCAGCTGACTCTTGAGGAATGGCATGTTCTTCGGTTGCCATTTCTTCCTCCGTTTCGGGACGCGAGTCCGCCACCAGTTCCAGCGTGCCGTCGGTTTCATAATCATTGTCCAGATTAGTCTGGATATAATCGGTCACTGCCAGGATCTGCTCATCGTCCAGCAGATGGCCGAGGCTCGGCATTGCGGCCTGGCCATTGATGATCAGATAGATTGGGTAGGCAGCGGACAACAGCAAGTCGTTCCCTGCGAGCGACGGATATTCACCGGCTCCAATAGCTCCCTTGCCGTCGGGCATATGGCATCCCGCGCAAAGTGACTCGTAAAGCGCCTTGCCATCGGTCGCCGAATAACCCGCCTTGCCGAAATCCGGTACATGCCGGTCCGGCGCGATGGCTTCTTCCATCGGGGTATCGACATTCGGCGCCGCGTCGTCCCCCACGATTTCGTTGCTGGACTGCGCATTGGCAATAGAACCCGCGAAAAGCAGGGCCGCCGCAAAAACTCTGGTTTGCTTTCTCATTGCTCTCACCCGTTGATAACTTTGTCATGAAGACGCGAAATCGCGTCAAGCGAGGACAGGATCGCGCCTTCCTGCCAGGCTGGCAGATAGGACAGATGCTCGCCTGCGCAGACCACGCGATTGTCGATTTCCACTGCGCCGGGATATTGGTCGCGGTTTTCCCAAACGCCACCGCAGCCCAGCACCCAAGGCACCTTGTGCCAGGATACGGTGACGCCGGTCTTGAATTCGTCATGGTATTGCGGATGAATTTTCGCCCCTTGATCAAGCGCGACTTTGATCCGGTCCTCCGGCGACATCGCGTTGAACTTGAACGAATTGGCACCGCGCCAAGTGTAGCCCCCGAGCAGCACGCCCGGCCCTTCGGAATGATAACCCGTGGACGGATAGCTGATCTCCGAAATCGCCTGATCAGTGTAGGAGACGCCGCCGTAGATGTGCTCGTCCTGCTCCCAGAAGCGACGCTTGAATTCCAAACCCCATTTGACGGAACCGTTGTAATACATCGTGTCCACGACGGTTGCCAGATCGCCCGAAAGATTGTGATCTATCTGGCCCAGAATCGAGAACGGGATCGTGCAGACGCACCAATCCGCCGTTGATGTGCGTTGTCCGCCGCCTTGGGTATCTTCCCAAGTCACGGTCACGCCTTCGTCGTCCTGTTGTAGTGACACAACCTTGGCGTGGTAGGTGATCAGATCGCCGACTTCACGCTCGAACCCCTTGGCGATGCCATCCATGCCACCAACCGGCTGGAACATCGGTGCCTGGTGCTGAAGCGAATAATGCGTAGAGAGATGCGCCCACAGGCCTGACTTGATGATCTGCTGGGGATCCATCGGGTCCGATGCGATGGGTGCACCGTCAACACCGCCACCGGGCCTTCTGTCAAAGCCGCGATATTCGCTGGTTTGCAGGCTTTTGACATATTCGTTTTGGTCATCCAGCACGCCATAGCTGCGCAGGCTTTCCAGCAACATTTCGCGATCTTCGGGCGTGACCAACTCATCCAGCTTGTCCTGATCGACCGCCTTCGCAAGCAACTCGGTAATATGGCCGCGATAATCGGTCTCGATCTCACGCAGACGTTGTGGTTTGCCGTCATAAGCATCGCTGCGGTGCAGATAGCTGTTAAAGTTCTGCTGCACGAAGACTTCCAGCGGCACGTTCAGCCTGCGGCAGTAGTCCAACACCGCATAATGATGATGCGGAATGCGCCACGGTCCGGGGTTGATATAGTTCCCTTCGGCGAAATCCACGGTCTGCTTCTTTTCGCCCAGTCCGGTAAATTCATCACCGGACCGCAGCGTCCAGCAGCGTCCGCCAGCTTTCTCGCGGAACTCCAGAATTTCGACCTCATAACCTGCGGCGCGCATTTCGAGCGCCGCCGTCATCCCGGCAAGACCCGCGCCCAGAATCAGAACTTTGGTACCCTGCGGATCGCCATCCAGTTTCGGTGGACCTGTGTAACTGGACGGCGCGGCATGCCCCATTGCGGCCATGGCATGGTACATCGCTGTACCGCCTGCGACGGTGCCGATCATGTTCAAAAGATTTCGACGTGTAATTTGTGTCATGGATATCTCCTGTCCGAACATTCCGTATCGGCCCGAACGTTTACCGGTCGTTGGTGGATCGACATGATCCGACAAAGGCACTGCGTGTCATCCGGAGCGCAATCATTCACATACGAGTGAAACAACCGTGAGTGGAAATGGTTCCATGACTGGCAGCGGGCCGCCACTGGACCCCAGTTCTTCGGGGATCTGCGGTCCGATCGCCAAGCAAAGCGCCTCACCGTAACGAAGAAACCTGCCATGCGTACGACGCTCACCCTTAACGACCGGACCATTAGCCTTAACGACCGGACCATTAGGTCGAACACGATCCGCCCACCCCCGAGCTTGACATCCTGCGCAACAATCTGGGGCAAAAAAGGGATGCGATCACGGGTAATGCGGGGCCTGTACCATTCTTTTGAACGGGCGGTGGATCAACGCGTGTCTGACGCTTGCATGTATGCACGATGAAATTACCCATCGAAGGTCTGGGAACGAGCATTCCCGTTTGCCGGTCTATAAATTGTCGCCAGAACAGATTCCCAAACTGACCCGGGCAACGTTTGATGGAAGAGTCAAAGGCATCTAGATCAGACGCGATCAACATTCGTTCGGTAATACTTTGGCTGCTGACACTCTTCGCGGTCATCCTGTCGATGTGATCGCATTGGGCAACGGCCAGTATCAGCGTGCCGGTGATCTTCGCCGTTTACGTCATGCCGTCTCTGTCGTCGCAGCGCGCTTGCGGCGTTACCTGCTGATCCGCACGATCCTCGGGGATGGTGACCGTCGGGCTCTATGCGGTTTGGCTTTGGTTCTTCGGGCTTGAGCCTTTGCTCATGTGGCGTTGCTGACGTTTCTGCTGATCTCGTGCCAGCCATCGGATCAATGATCGCCGGCGGGCTGGTTGCCATCTACACTATCATTCAGAAGAATTTTTCAACCGCTTTCGCGATCAGTTTATATCGGTTTGCGGGCAAACTTCATTGCAGGCAAAAAAGCACTTGGCGTCAACCGACCCGACGCTAGATCAAACAACGTGCATGGGAAAGAAAGGAACAGGTCATGATCGTAGACAAATTTCTCGCGACCCTCGGGCTCGTGGCGGGTGTTGGTACCCTGGCGCAGGCTGATATCGTCGTGTCATCGAAAATCGACACAGAAGGCGGATTGCTGGGCAATATCGTGGCACTTGCGCTTGAGGATGCTGGGCTACCGGTCGAGCGGCGTCTGCAACTGGGCGGCACACAGGTCGTGCGTGAGGCGCTTCTCGCCGATCAGATCGACATTTATCCCGAATACACCGGCAATGCAGCATTCTTTTTCAACGAGGCGGACAAGGATTTGTGGAAGAACGCCAGCGACGGATATGAGCGCGCCAAGGAACTGGACGGAGAGGCCAATGACATCGTCTGGCTTCAGGCGGCACCGGCCAATAACACATGGGCGATTGCCGTGACCGGTCCTTTGGCCGAACAGAACAGCCTGACCACAATGAGCGATTTCGGCAAATGGGTCGCGGGTGGCGGCGAGGTCAAGCTGGCGGCCTCGACCGAATTCGTATCCTCGCCCGCTGTGCTTCCAGCGATGCAGGAAACTTATGGGTTCGACCTGGGTCAGGATCAGACAGTGATCCTTTCAGGGGGTGACACGGCGGCCACCATCCAAGCCGCCGCGCGCGGTACCTCGGGGGTGAATGCGGCAATGGTTTACGGCACCGATGGCGGTGTCGGCGCGACCGGGTTGGTGGTGATGGAGGACGACAAGGGCGTTCAGCCGGTCTATGAACCCGCACCGATCGTGCGCGCCGAGGTGCTGGACGAATATCCCGCGATCGCCGACGTGCTGAACCCGATCTTTGGCGGGCTGGACATGACCACACTGCAAAAACTGAACGGGCGTATCCAAGTTGGCGGCGAGGCATCCGAAGCTGTTGCGCGGGATCATCTGATCAGTACAGGAGTGTTTGACTGAGCGGGGCGATGGCGGCGCGGGCTGCGCGGTTTCCGCTTTCCCCACCCGGCGCGCTGTTTGCCGCCCTTGGTCTTGGGTCGCTGCTGCTGCCGTTCGTAACGCTGCGGGCCAACCGGATCGTGGCAGGTGACGGGCTGGCGGCATGGGCAACGGCCGGGCCGGGGGTGACGGCAGTGGCCCTGTTGGCTATTCTGGCGGGGCTAGCGTGCGGATTGTCACGGCTTCGTCCCTGGCTGCGGATGCTTGGCGGGCTTGTCTGCCTTGGCGGTATCCTGCTGCTTTTGTCGCGAGCGGCCAGCGTGCAACTGCCAGAAGCCGGAGATCTGGCGCGCCTGTCGCCGGGTGCGGGGTTTTGGTGCCTGTTCGCGGTTGCGATGCTGCTCATCGCCGATGCGGTGGGCGGGTTTGCACCGGGACCGCGCCTGCGCCTTGCACTGCTGAGCGGCGCGCTTGTCGCGATGGCGCTGTTGTTCTGGTCGGGCGTTCTGGACGACCTGTCACCGCTTCAGGAATACCATACCCGCGCCAGCAGTTTCTGGACCGCCGCCTCGCGGCATGTCGCACTTGCGCTAGGGTCGCTCGGTGTTGCCGGCGTCATCGGTTTTCCGCTGGGCATCTGGTGCCACCGCAATGCGCGTCTGCGCGCCGCAACATTGCCAGTTCTCAGCTTTGTCCAGACCATTCCGTCACTTGCGATGTTCGGCATCATGATCCCGATACTGGGCTGGGTCGGGGCCAATGTGCCCATGGCGCGCGACATTGGTATTGCCGGGATCGGCTTTGCGCCCGCATTCGTCGCACTGCTGCTTTATTCGCTGCTGCCGGTGGTTTCCAATACCGTTGCCGGTTTTGCCTCCGTTCCCGCCCCCGCCATCGAAGCCGCACGCGGCATGGGCATGACGATGGGCCAACGGCTTCGGGCGGTGGAACTGCCGCTTGCGCTGCCGGTGATCCTCGCGGGGCTGCGCATCGTGCTAGTGCAGAATATCGGCTTGGCGGTCATTGCCGGGCTGATCGGCGGTGGCGGGTTCGGCACCTTCGTCTTTCAGGGGCTCAACCAGACCGCGACCGATCTGATCCTGTTGGGGGCGCTGCCCACGGTCGCCATGGCCATCGTTGCCGCCATCCTCATGGATATCTTTGTTGAATTCGCGCAGCCCGCACAGAACCGGAACACCACATGATCGAAATTGACCAGATTACCAAGCGTTATGGCACCATCAACGCGGTTGACGAAGTGTCGATGCAGATGGACACAGGTACCATCACAGTTGTCGTCGGCACCTCGGGGTCGGGCAAGACCACGCTTTTACGGATGATCAACCGGCTGGTCGAACCCACGTCCGGCGAGGTTCGGATCAACGGCGAGCCAACCCACGCCGTCGCCCCGCACCTGCTTCGGCGGCGCATCGGCTATGCCATTCAAGGGCACGGGTTGTTTCCGCACCAGACGGTCGCGCGCAATATCGCCGCAGTGCCGCGCCTGCTGAACTGGTCAACCACCAAGATCAGCGACCGGGTGGACGAACTGTTGACGCTGTTCGGCATGGACCCGGCGGCGTTTCGCGACCGCTATCCGCAGGAATTGTCGGGCGGCCAGCAACAGCGGGTTGGTGTGGCGCGTGCGCTGGCCTCGAGGCCAGATGTGCTTTTGATGGACGAACCTTTCGGTGCGCTTGATCCGATCATCCGCGCAAGAGCGCAGGACGATCTGAAACAGATCCAGCGCAAACTGGGATCGACCATCGTTCTGGTCACCCACGACATGGAAGAGGCGATCCGTCTGGGCGACCGCGTCGGCGTTATGGATGAGGGACGGCTGGTGCAATACGGCCCACCCGAAGATATCGTCGCGCACCCCGGCAACAGCTTTGTGGCCGATATGGTTGGGGATGCCGAACGTCCGATGCGCCTGTTGTCGCTGATCCCGGTGTCGGAACTGGCAGAAAACGGGACCGCCGACGGCGATCCCCTGCCCGAAACCGCCAGTCTGCGCGATGCGCTGTCGGCCTGCCTATGGTCGGGACGCGATGCGATTCCGGTTGAGCGCGACGGCACTCAGGCTGGCCGCGTGACGTTGCAGGCAATCCGCCAGCGGGTAAGGCGGTACGTATGACGGCGTCACATGTCATCCGCATCGCCCTTGTGGCCCTGTTGCTGGCGCTGGTGGTGCAGCCGCATCTTTTCACGGCGGTGTTTGCCCCCTTCGCACCCGAACGCGGCCCGGTGATCTACGACCGGGTTTCGCTATTGTCGCTGTCGCTCAATCATCTTGCGCTGGTCGCCACCGCAAGCCTTGCCGCAACGCTGATTGCTGTGACGCTGGCGATTTTTGTCACCCGCCCAGTGGGAGCCGCCTTTGGGCCTCTGTCTCGTACCATCACCAATGTCGGGCAGGCCTTTCCGCCGGTCGCGGTTCTGGCATTGGCGGTGCCGGCGCTGGGGTTCGGCGCGCGTCCGACACTTGTGGCGCTGTTCCTCTACGGTCTTTTGCCGATATTCGAGAACGCACTGACTGCATTATCAACCCTGCCAGCAGCCACGATGGAGGCCGCACGCGGCATGGGCCTGAACCGCTGGCAGCGTTTGGTGCAGGTGGAGTTGCCATTGGCCGCCCCAGTCATCCTGGCCGGTATCCGTATTTCCGTGATGATCGCGCTTGGCACCGCCACCATCGGTTCGACCGTCGCGGCGCGCACCCTGGGCGAACCGATCATCGCCGGGCTGCTGACCAACAACACGGCTTATGTGCTTCAAGGCGGTTTGATCGTGGGGTTGTTCGCGGTGCTGACCTATGATGCTTTCCTACAGATCGAACGCCGTCTGACCCGCCGGTCAAGCCGCCACACCGCACCGCGCAGGGCGCCGGAAAACTCTTGCTAGGAGCGGTAGAAGGCTCAGGATCTGACCTGCTACTGAAACGCGCGGATGTCAGTTTCGGTTGAAAGGCGCCCGGTGCGGAACGGCACGCTGACAAGTTGACTCTCTACGATATGATGGGCTTCTGGTAGAGTGAAACGCCGGTGTTATTCCGTAAGGGCGGCCCCGGTTGAGGAACGTCGCACTCCGTGCTCTTGGCTCAAGCGCGCGAGTACGTCTGCCCTAAGCCTTGTCTTGTCCACTCGGTCAGTCTAATCTCATTTCGACTTTTTCTGAGGCAGACCGTCCTCTGATCAGGCCGCATTTGACATCGGTGAAAATGGGCACTGGCATTATGTTGGAAGAACCCGACGAGCCTATCGAATTTGTCTATTTTTTCTGGAAACCGGTGTCGGGTCGACGGTGGCCTTCAGCAACAATGGTCGCCGCATCGAAACCGGGCTGTTCGGCTATGAACGCTTGTCGGGGACCGCAGTGATCCTGCAAACCGAATTTACGCCCATGCGATATGTTCAGACGATGATGACGCAGACCTCGCAAACCGCATTGTCGAACAGACAGGCCAAACTAGAAGAGCGGTGGCTGCTGATGTGTCGCTACCGTATCAACAGCGACGAGATGAACCTGACCCATGAGTTTCTGTCGATTATGTTGGGGGTGCATCGCAGGGGCGTGACGATCGGCTCCGCGCTACTTCTCTCGCTTTGCGATTGGACAAGATGCTGAGTCCACGTCTTCAGGAGCCTTGCAACAAACTCGGCAATGCCTCTGGAATCCTGTCATGCATTGAAAATCCTTCGGGCAGACCACTGCCGTTGTCCTGAACCGTAAGCTGCCGACAATCGGAACTGTTGCACAACATTTTCAGTGCCAGAGTACTCTTCTTTTGATCGTGTCCGTTGTGTTTCACGTCGTTTCTCGCCAACTCGTTCAGTATGATACAGATTTGACCCTCGACATGGGCGCGCGGCGTCACAGCATCCGATACGACGTTCACTACCGCTCCGATGCTCCGGCAAATATGCTCGCAAAAGGGCGCGATGAATTCGACGAGGTCGACGTCACGGTCTGGCAGAGTTGGGCTGAATTTTCGGTGTATATGTGCTATGGTGCCCAAGCGGTCCGCCCCCTTGATCAGTGCGCCGCGCGCCGCAGCGACACTGGTTATCTGGCCTCTCGTATCGCAGCAGCGCGGTGGCGGTTGGCAATCCGATGATCGGTTTCCCTTTTTTGCGCATCATTGGTACGCAACTAAGTGTCTAAGACAGTTTTCTTGCCAGGGCCAAATTCTGTATTCAGTGCTGTTGTCACGCCGATGTTTCCCCAACCCGGTTTCGAAAGCGGGGTGATTCTTGGAAAAGTTGAAGTAACCCGAACTGGATTTTTGAGAAGCGCTTTCTTATGCTACTGCGCTTAGTGCGAAATCGTACCGTTGTGTGGGCGAAGTGCTGCTGATTCAGGGGCGGAAGGCTGCGATGATCCTGCCGCCCGGTTTTTATTGTGTTCGCTCGGTAAGCTCTCCGCACGCAATCCGCTCGCCTGCATCTCCGGCGGGTTGGCTTTCATAATCGTCAACCCCCTCATGGATGACAAATGCTGCTCCGTCTTCATCAAGAAGGTGTTCACTTACGTTGAGGAACGGCAAGAACACCTCTACCTCACCGACTCCATCGGATTTCACCGTAAGATTCGGCATATCGCCGGGATGCGGTCCGTCTTCGGTCATGACACCATGCGCACGGTCCCCAGCCACATGGCCGCCAGCGGATTTGAAATCACTCGCGGAACAGTCGCCAGTTTCGTGCAGGTGAACTGCATGAATCCCCGCAGGAACACTGTTGAGCGTGAGCGTTGCGACGGCCACCCCCGAAGGGGTATCGTGCACACGAACAGCGCCAAGACGGTTGCCATCGCGATCCGTGACATCCGCGCTGACCTCGGCGGCTTGAAGTGCCGGAGCCGCCAGACCGGCGACAAGAATGGCTGCAGTAAGTGTTTTCATTTTATCCTCCAAAATCCCGCGCCGACATGAACATCAGCTGTTAAGATAGAACGGTTAAAACAGAAAAATGTTCCAGACCGATCTCGAAACCACGCCGGATGTAAGTCATGCAAAAGTGAGACAGGTTCTATAGTGCGGTTGGCCCAATCGCACGTCTGCCAGTTTCACAAAATTGGAAAAGCAAGCCCACTGCACTTGGCATCTTGCTATTATGAGCGAATCGTTCGTTGGGCGTCGTACGTTTCGTCACCATGATGGTTCAAAAACCGTGCGCGCCAATGACGCAGCGTGCGCACGTAATTTAAACGTCAGATATCAATGTCTGTCTGCCACAGTCCCGCGCCTTCCATTGAAGGCACAAGTTCTAACAGGGATTGCACATAGTTTGTTTATCCACGGATCATGGAATGTCGGCGGACCGCTGCGGCCAATTGCTTGAATCAAGGCAACGCCGCCCGGCGCCAACAAATCCGCCACACGTTCGAATTACTCGCCGTAATTGGACGCACCGACGTGCTCCAGCAGGCCGACACTCACGGTCCGGTCATATGTGCCAGTCGTGGCACGGTAGTCCTGCAGTTCAAATGTCGCCAGTTCAGACAGACCTTCCTGTTCGGTCTTCTGACAGGGTAATTCTCGTGACCCTTACGGCGCAATCGCGCGCGAGTGTAAGCGTCATGCCGCCCCAACCGCAACGCGATGGCGAGTACCCTTGCGCCCGGCTCAAGCAGTAATTTGGCTGCGATATGAGTTTTATTTGCCCTCTGGGCGGCGTCCAGATCCAAGTCTGGTTGGTAAAATAGGCGTAGGGATATTGCAGATCACCGTCCAGAAACACTGCATAGAGATCATCGGAAATATCGTAATGGTCCGCGACATTGGTCTTTGCGCGTTGCGGTGCATTCCGCTGAACTAAGTTGCGGATGAGAAACCGGAACCGATTGGCCGCGCGCTGTCAACTAGGCTATGTTCCTATCATACGGTTGCGGTAAAACAGCTTCAACGTTTCTTCGATCGTCAAATGGCAGCGTGATGCTTTGGTTCATATAGCCTTCGAGTGGCTGACTAAGGCAGAGCGCATTGACAGTTGTATCGTCAGCAATATGAATAGCTGCTTGTTTTCCAGTGGATGGGTCAAAGACATGCGTGGTTGCATCCGGGAAGCGGACCGTCAACTGATCGAAGGTCATCTTCGCATTCAGAATTGTCAAAAACCCGGTGCAGCATAGTGTTCTCCTTGCGATAAAAATTCGCGTAAACGAGATCGCAAAGACGATGCTCCGCGACCTTCGTATCTACCCTCCCGGACCATTGACGACCTTTAGGTCTTCGATCCCACGGTTTGATGGTGTGATCTTTTTTCAGGAATGGACGGAAGCCTTATGGAACAAGTTCGTCACGGGAGCACCACGCCCTGTTACCCTGCAGGTGATTTGCAAGGCAGTTCTGCCGAGAGGGCACGTACGCCGTCAGAGCTGCAATACAGCGATCCACTGGCCGGCAGTCGTTTGCAAAGCAAACGATGAGAGGCGCGGGCTTCGCTCTTGGAATTGAGCCAAGAACGCGACATCAATCTCAAGACAGGCGCCAAGTGGCGCAAGCGCCGGACGGTCGAGGATCAGAAGACCGGTCCAGAGGAGCCGTGCTCAACGGGTCTCAACGAAGAAGAGGACGCCACATTCCGACGGCACACGCTTTTACCGCTGGACGACTGCCTCTATGTCCTTCAACCGTTGATCCCACATCTGGCCCGGTCGGCACTACATCGGCGCATTCACAGGCATGGCATCTCTCGCTTGCCAGATGTCGATGGCCCCTCTCACACATGCAGGCATATGTTGCCGGGCAGCCCCGCAACCGGAACACAGCATACCCGCGGCAAATGCGCTTCGACATGATCTGCGAGCCCAACCGGATCGAGCATCGACTGACCAGCCCAAACCATCCGTGGACCAATGGCCAAGGCGAATGAACCGCACGATCAAGGATGCGACGGTAAGAAGATACCACCACGACAGCCGTGATCAGCTACGCACGCACCTTACCGACTTCATGGACGCATGCAACTTCGCACGCAGGCGTGAGACCCTTGACGGTCTCACGCCCTACGAATACGTCTACAAAAACTGGACTTCAGAGCCAGATCGATTCAGCTGAGATCCGAGCCGCCAATTGACGGGACTGAACACTAGCATCGATATCTGGCTGTGGTGTCTTGGCCTTTCAGTAAGATCAGACCAACAAATCAAACACATCTCCGATATCTGTAATCTGCATGTTGATTGATGACTGCCCTGCACCGTCGACTAGAGCCCAGATAATTTGCCCGCTTGGTCTGTGGATGATAAAAGCTTCTTCCACATCAGCGTTTCCTGCAGAGACGCCGGCCGCATTGACTGTATTGGCGTAGTTAACCTGAAAATCAGACATCTGCGCATCTTCCCGGCCCAAAAGCAGTATGTCGCCGTCACCGTAAAAATAGTCCTGTACCCAATCGGATCCGTGACCGCGTGAGCCAAGGTGATAGAAAACGTCGGCCCCAGTCCCGCCATTCATCCTGTCGCTGCCATATCCCCCATTGATGAAATCGTCACCGTCATTGCCGAATAGGGTATCACCCAATGCCGATCCGGTAAGAGTATCGTTGCCGTTTTGACCAGCGAGGAAATCCGCGCCGAACCCGCCAAGAATACTATCGTTGCCGTCCATACCAAAAACGGCGTCGTTTCCATAGCCAGCATCGATTACATCATCGCCGTCGCCACCAAAGATTTCGTCGCGGCGATCATTCTCGGTATCCCCCCCGATGATCGTATCGTTTCCTGTCCCTCCGCCCAGATAATCAGACCCATCGCCGCCCAGAATGCGATCGTCGCCCTCATGCCCTTCAATTTTGTCGTTTCCTGTGCCTCCCGACACGGTATCGTTACCACGATATCCACGGAGTATGTCGTTACCGGGGGTTCCTTCGAATACTCCCCCGACGATTATGCTGGGTGGTTCAGAAAGAAGAGATTCAACGACACCGTGACCGTCTTCGTAGCTGACTCGTACGTTAACAATGTCGTTCGCATCATCAATCGTCAGAGTATATATTCTATCTGTTTCGCCGACGATCTCGGTACCATTTCGCAGCCATTGAAATGTAAAATCTCCGATCCCATCTGCATCGGTGATGCCGTCTGTCTCGGCGATCAAATCAGAACCCTGAGCATAGCGACCAGAAACGAAAATTTCACCTTGCGGCAGTGTATTTATAACAAAGCGCTGCCCGAATACACCTGAGGAACTTTGCGGGTCGCCATCTGCGCCAATGACTGTACTGACGAGCACGGTTTGCGTGCGCGCCTCTGCCGCCAAAGTCTGCAAGATCACATCATACGGACCAAGCCCGATGTCTTCGAATTTCTTTCCGCTCTCGCCAAAGAAGACACCACGTGTGTAGGTTGTTTGTGGTATGCTACAACAGTAGTCTGCCCTGTAATCGAATGAGACCAGAACTCTGCCAGATTCCGCCGGTGAAATTTTAGGAAGTCCTATATCACCACCTGACGAACCGGCGCTTGCCACAATCTGAGTTTCGTCAACTGCGGCACCATTTTCATCGAAAACCTGCAAGAACACAGATTCCGAAAAAAGATACGATCCACCCGAGGCTACTATGAAGCCACCGTTTTCAAGTCCCTGAACCACGGAATTTGTTATCCAGTAATCTACTCTTTCCACAGTGGAGGGTTCGCCGACCATGTTTCCCGATTCATCAAATCGTTGAGCCGAATTTGTTCCAGAAACGACAAAGCCGCCTTCGGTCAGGGCGGATACCGAAAACGCTCCAGTTGAGACAGATACCTGAAACTCGTCACCGATTGCTACGCCTGCCGCATCAAAAATTTGCCCGTAGGTACCAACGTGATCTCCATCAGCATCACCGGAATTCCACAAGGTAACGAAACCACCACCATCCAGTTGTGCCACAGCAGCATTGGTTTGATTACCATCGGTATGGCTGTTGATTCTGAACTCCGCGCCACGCCGACTTGCGTCGCTGTTCAAAAGCTGTCCGTAGATCCCGTAGCCGTCGCCATCTTGCCCTTGTGATTGCCAAACCGTCGCAAAGGCCCCACTGCTTAGCGTTGCGATTGTTGGCTGGATCTGTTCGCCTCGAAAGTAAGTGTTGATCTGAAACGGCTCTCCAACAGTTACCAACTGAACATTCGACATCGCTCGATCCCTATCTAGAATTTGTATAAGAGCGGTACAACGACTGTGATACATTGCTTTGTCCGAACGTGCCCGCTAACCCCAGAATAGGCAAGAATTTTTTCGATTGATCTTAAAGAAGACGCTCCCACTTGTTTCAGTTTCCTCTCGCAAAGCATCAGCGTATTTGCACAGGCGGAGCTCGACCGCGCATTCAAGAAATGATCCAGTTCATTGAAGATCACCGCGCAGACCATGGGGTCGAGTCGATTTGCCGGGTTCTGCTGATTGCCCCAGCCACTTTCTATGACAACATGGCCAAGCGGACAGATCCGTTCCTCCTTTCGGATCGTGCCAAGCGTGATGAGCAACTCAAGCACGAGATTGAACGGGCCTTTGAGCAAAATCTCAGCGTCTACGGTGTGCGGAAGCTCTGGCATCAGATGCGCCGAGAATGCTTTGACATCGCGCGTTGCACCGTTGCCCGCCTGATGAAGGATATCGGGGTCGAAGATGTCATTCGCGGCAAGAAGTCCAGAACAACCGCGCCTGACAAGGCGCTGCCCTGTCCACTGGACCGTGTGAACCGCCAATTCCATGCGCCAGCCCCAAACGTCTTGTGGGTCAGTGACTTCACGTATGTCGCTACATGGCAGGGCTTCGTTTATGTGGCGTTCGCCATTGATGTGTTCGCACGACGGATCGTGGGATGGCGCGCCAGTCGCACGCCCAATGCGGGCTTCCTCCTCGATGCCTTGGAAAAGGCCATTCCTCAACGTAGACCCGCGCGCGATCAGCTGGAGCATCACACGGATCGCGGTTCGCAATACCTGTCGATAAAGTACACTGATCGATTGGCCGAGGCAAAAGTTGCACCATCTGTCGGCAGCGTCGGGGTTTCCTATGAAAACGCGCGGGCCAAAATAATCAACGGATTGTTCAAAGCCGAGGTCATTGACAGACGCGGACCTTAGCGCAACTTCGAGGCCGTGGAATATGTAACGCTGGAATGGGTGGACTGGTTCAACAACCGCCGCCTGGGGGAGCCTATCGGGAATATCCCGCCCGCAGAAGCCGAGGCCAACTTCTACGCCGCTCTGGAAAGATCAGACATGGCCGCGTAACGAATACAAATCAGTCTCCGACAAACCCTGCGCGGTTCAGTTCCCTTTATCGGCCATGCTACGCCAATGCCCTGATAATGGGGGGCCTTTCACAAAAAAAAGCCTTCGCAGCTTTCGCATCGCGCCAGGTCGTAAGTCTGAAATCGACCATCTTTCCGTGACGATCAATCGCCCGCCAGAGGTAGCGCCACTTCCTACTGACGCGACACAAGTCTCGTCCACGTGCCAATCCAGGCTGATTCAACGCCGCCGATTGTCAATCTGGTCAGCCAGACGCGGCCCGAACTTCTGCACTCAGCGGTAGACCGTCGCGCGATCAACAGTCACCCCGCGTTCGACCTGCAAATCCGCAGTGTCTTGGTTAAAACAGGGGATAGCGTAGATGCATGCGAACGGCAGACAGGATGACGCTCGCGGCGAAATGGTGGTGCTTGAACGGTTGCGGGCTGGACATCGATCACCTCCGTTTTTCGAACACGATTGGGAAAAGTGCCGGTTAATGCAACAGTCCCTTATTTTTTGTGTGCTCCGTTGTGAAATGTCGGTACATATGAAAAACGGTTCATTGGGGAAAACAGGGGGGCAGGAATTCATGCAAGCTATGGCAGCGATCGTGCGCGGCATCAACGCGTTGAATGCGGTGATCGGTCGCGTGGTATCTTGGCTTGCCCTTGGCATTGTGATTGCCTGCTTTACCGTCGTGGTGCAGCGCTATCTGTTCGGTGTCAGTTACCTGTGGCTGCGCGATCTCTATATCTGGCTGAATGGAGCGATGTTTACCGGGGTTGCTGGCTTTGCGCTGGCACGGGGCGATCATGTCCGTGTGGATATCTTTTACCGTCCCGCAAGCGTGCGCCGAAAAGCCATAATCGACCTGTTTGGCGTGCTCGTTTTCATTTTGCCTTTCATGGCCATTGTCGTGGTTTATTCTTGGCCGTTCGTCACGCGTTCCTGGTCCTACTGGGAAGGGTCTTCGAATGTTGGCGGGATGCCGGGCCTGTTCATCCTGAAATCGTTCATCATTGTATTCGCCATGCTGGTAACCTTGCAGGGGATTGCGATGGCATTGCGCGCGATCCTGGTGTTGGCCGATCGTGAATATCTGCTGCCTGAACAGTTGCGCTATCCGCCAAACGTCGCCGCAGAATTGCAGACACCCGGTGAGACCGGTCACGAAGGAACTCTTTGATGGATCCGGTTCTGCTTGGAGAGTTGCTCGCCAGCCTCATGTTCTTTGGCATCATCGGCTTTTTGATGCTTGGCTTTCCGGTCGCCTTCACGTTGGCCGGCGTGTCACTGCTGTTCGCACTGGTGGGCTGGTCGTTCGGGGTTTTTGATCCGTCGAACTTTGGCAGTTTGCCCAACCGCTATATCGGTTTCATGTCCAACGAAGTGTTGGTCGCCGTGCCATTGTTCATTTTCATGGGGGTCATGCTGGAAAAATCCGGCATTGCCGAACAATTGCTGCTGACGATGTCAAAGCTGTTTGGCAATGTGCGCGGCGGGCTGGGGCTTTCGGTGGTTCTGGTGGGCGCGATGTTGGCCGCCTCGACGGGGGTTGTCGGTGCCACGGTTGTGACGATGGGCCTGATATCGCTGCCTGCGATGCTGCGGGCCGGGTACGACCCGAAACTCGCCACAGGTGTCATCTGCGCGTCGGGCACGCTGGGCCAGATCATCCCGCCCTCGACCGTGCTGATCTTCATGGGCGACATGCTGTCGGGTATCAACGCGCAGGTACAGATGGAAAAAGGCAATTTTGCCCCGGTGCCGGTGTCCGTCGGCGATCTTTTCGCCGGAGCGTTGTTGCCCGGGGTTCTGCTTGTCAGCCTTTACGCCAGCTATGTGATTTTCAAGGCGATCACCGACCCGGCAAGCTGCCCTGCTACGCCGGTTCCGCCTGAAGAACGCAGTGGTCTGCTGCGAGAGGTAGCGGTGGCCCTTATCCCGCCGTTCCTGCTGATCCTGGCAGTGCTTGGCTCGATTCTGGGTGGCATCGCCACACCGACAGAGGCCGCTTCGGTAGGTGCTGTCGGCGCGATGGTCCTTGCGATCCTGCGCTGGCGGATGTCTCTTGGCATTCTCACCCAAACGATCGTTGCGACGGCGACGATCACCTCGATGGTGTTCATCATCCTGTTCGGTGCGAGCGTCTTCTCGATCGTGTTCCGGTTGATGGGGGGGGACAACCTGGTGCATGCCCTGCTGACCGGCCTGCCGGGCGGCGCCATGACGGCTGTGGTGGTCGTCATGCTGATCATGTTCGTGCTGGGGTTCATTCTTGACACGTTCGAGATCATTTTCATCGTGATCCCGATCACGGCTCCGGTCCTGCTTGCACTGGATATCGACCCTATCTGGCTTGGGGTGATGGTCGGGGTGAACCTGCAAACCTCATTCCTGACGCCCCCCTTCGGGTTCGCGCTGTTCTATCTGCGAGGCGTCGCCCCGGACAGCCTGCCGACCAGCGCCATCTACCGGGGCATCATTCCGTTCGTGGTATTGCAGCTTATTGCAATCGTGCTGTTGTTCGTCTTCCCTCAGATCGTGCTGTGGTTGCCGCGCGGCTAAGTTCGTGCGGCGGCATTTTTTGCCGTAAGTCGTAAACGAAAAAGGGCGGCCCGAAGGCCGCCCCTGATACCTACTCTTCCAGAAATCAGATGGTGAAGTACTTCCGCCGTGCTTCGACAAAGGCACCGTCGGTGTCTTCGGTACGGACGCGCATGATGTTCAGCGCCTCGATAAAGCTTTCGGCGGTGCGCTTGGTCAGATCGTCGCTCGAGTCGCGCAGGCCTGTCAGCACTTCCTTGGCCGCTTCGGCACCTGCCTGAATGATCTCGTCGGGGAACTGCATAACGTTGACATCGTGGTCGTTGATAAGCGTTTGCAACGCGCGCGGATCGTTGGCTGCGAAGTCGGACGCAACCTGATCGTACTCAGCCTGGCAGATGTCGCGGATCAATGCCTGCAAGTCATCGGGCAGATCCTGATACTTGGCCTTGTCCACTACAAGTTCTGTCGCCAGACCCGGCTCCACGAAGGACGGGAAGTAGTAGTTCTTTGCGACCTGATAGAACCCAAGTGCGAGGTCGTTGTACGGTCCGACAAATTCTGCGGCATCAAGCGTGCCCGATTGCAGCGCCTGAAAGATCTCGCCAGCGGCCATGTTCGTGACACTTGCGCCCAGCTTCTCCCAAACCTGACCACCAAGGCCGGGCGTGCGGAACCGCAAACCCTGCACATCGGATACGCCGGTCAGTTCATTGCGGAACCAACCGCCAGCCTGCGTTCCGGTATCCCCCGAAAGGAACCCCTGCACGCCGAACTGGTCGTAGATTTCGTCCCACAGTTCCTGGCCGCCCATGTGGCGAACCCAGCCTGTCAGCTCGCGCGACGTCATTCCGAAGGGCACACCGGTAAAGAAGGACAGCGCGGTTGATTTGTTCTGCCAGTAATAGGCAGCACCATGGCTCATCTCGGCGGACCCGTCGATGACGGCGTCAAGGGACTGAAGTGGCGGTACAAGTTCACCGGCTGAATAGACTTGCACGGTCAGACGCCCGCCCGATGCAGCGGTAATCCGATCGGCCAGACGCTGTGCGCCGACCCCAAGGCCAGGGAAATTCTTAGGCCATGTCGTGACCATGCGCCATGTAATATTATCCTTCGCCAAAGCTGGCGCTGCAAACGCTGCTACTCCTGTTCCAGCCACTGCCGAGCGGGTTAGAAATTTACGTCTGTCCATCTGTCGCCTCCTCGCGATTTAAACTGTCCTAATTAGTGGGACCACTTCAGTTTTCCAAGGGGACTTTGGTCCGGAGGAATATTTTTAGCAAGATGAAACTCACCCGGACTGCATCACCTTCACCCGCTCGTTCACATTCAGAGCCTTCATGAACCGCCCCTTGTTTGCCGGAGTCCGAGAAGTAACGATACTGGGTTATGGAAAAGAACAAATGTGGAAACAGATATTCACCAGAAGTGCGCGAGCGTGCTGTGCGGATGGTTTTTGAGCATCAATCTGCTGCGATCAAATCGATTGCGGGCAAGATTGGATGTGGGCCGGACACGCTGCGTACGTGGGTTCGACGAGGCAAGACGAACAGCAGGCGGCCTGATAGGCTCGCGACACCAAACCCTCTATTTAGCCAGTGGCAGAAACGTACGGGTTTTGCCGCGAAGCTGTGCCATTATTTTTTTCTCCAGCCAATCACTAGGTATCGCCCACCATGAAATCCGAGGCGCGTTCAATTTGAGAGAGTCGGAAATGTATTGTGTTAAGAATGCCCCAGCTAGGAGAAAATTATCATGAGCCGTTCAGAATGTTGTGTTTGAAGGGAGGCTTCGGCTAACTACTCTAAGTTGTTAAATTGGTGACCGTAAGGCCAGCGATCTACGATATTTTCTTGCGCAAGTTAACAAAGCTCGCTTGCCCGAAGCTTTTTGGAATGGGTCTGACAGTCATGAAGTTTTCATTCGCATATTTTATTGCGGTAATTCTTGGTCTTGCATCCCGCAGTGGGCAGCCCTGTCAACGCGATGCTCTGATGTCCAGGCTGACGCGGTCCTGCCTCCCGGCGCTATTGGGCCTGATGCTCTGGTTCACGGCGGCGGTCCCTGCCCAGGCGCAATACAACAATTGTCCTCCCCTCACTGGCGGAGCCGGCGGCGGCACTGTCTGGTTGGACCTGACACTTAACCAATGCTCCAACCCTGAGCCGCCGTTTTCTTCGGACGTGATAACGATCGAATACAACTCCGGCGCCCAGACATACCGTGTGGCCTACTTTTCAGCCTCGCCGCCGAATGCCCAATCTTTCGGGACCGTCTCATTCGCAGGTATAACCCTCACCGAGGGTAATTTTACATCCAGCGTCTCTTGCCCATCCGGTTGTAGCCTTTCGGGCACCTACGGCGGATCACCCATCAGCGCAACGGTATCCGGCACATCGGTCAAACCATCAGGCCCAACCGACACAACACCCCCCACCATCCAGTCGATCAACCGGCTAACCCCATCGACCGAATTCACAACGGCGACGACACTGACATGGCGCGTTACATTCAGCGAGGATGTGCAGAACGTGGATGTCGGCGACTTCGGGTTGAGGGATGTTCCGACCGGTGTGGTAACTGGCGGTTTAAACCTCTCGCTCACACCGATCGACGCACGCGCTTACAATTTGACGGCACAGTTCACCCGAAACTCCAGTGCCTTGGATGGTTATGTCGAAGTGGGAAATCGCGGAGGCGGCATTGAGGATCTTGCTGGAAACACCCTTGCCAACACAATAAATTCCCAACCCTACAGCTACGACACTACGCCGCCCACGATCTCCATCGGATCATTTTCGCCGGGCGGGAGCGGCACGTTCACCGCACCGGTCACGTTGTCCGATCCGTCGGCGAACTTTACATCCGCTGATTTGATCACAACCAACACGTCAAGTGCCAGTCTCACCGGATCAAACACGTCCTATACGATCACGGTGACCCCGGCCAATGTTGGTACATTTACGGTGCGTGTGGGTGCAGGCGCATTCACCAACGGTGCGAATATCCAGAATACGGCGTCCAATACCGCGTCCGGCAGCTTGCCCAACACCGCGCCGAGCGCAGATGCGGGCCTGAATCAATCCGTCGCCTCCGCCGCATCCGTCAGGCTGGACGGCTCTGGCTCGGACGCAAACGATGCGGGCCAGAGCCTGACCTACGCCTGGACCGAGACCAGCGGCACCGGCGTCACCCTAACCGGGGACACCACCGGCAGCCCCAGCTTTACCGCGCCAACCCTGGCCGTGGGTGCTGCCAATGTGGTGCTGACCTTCCAGCTCGTGGTCAACGACGGCATCGATTCCTCCCCCGCCGACAGCGTCACCGTGACCGTCACCGCCCCCGCCAATACCGCGCCCACCGCAGATGCGGGCCTCGATCAAGAAGTCGCCTCCGCCGCATCCGTCAGGCTGGACGGCTCTGGCTCGGACGCAAACGACACAGGCCAGACCCTGACCTACGCCTGGACCCAGACCGGCGGCACCGGCGTCACCCTCACCGGGGACACCACCGGCAGCCCCAGCTTCACCGCGCCGACCCTGGCCGTGGGTGCTGCCAATGTGGTGCTGACCTTCCAGCTCGTGGTCAACGACGGTTTCGATCCTTCGCCCGCTGACAGCGTTTCCGTCACCGTCACCGCCCCCGCCAATACCGCGCCCACCGCAGATGCGGGCCTCGATCAAGAAGTCGACCCCGCCGCATCCGTCAGGCTGGACGGCTCCGGCTCGGACGCGGGTGATGTAGGCCAGACCCTGACCTACGCCTGGACCCAGACCGGCGGCACCGGCGTCACCCTCACCGGGGACACCACCGGCAGCC
>NZ_CANMFS010000005.1 GCF_947497275.1 uncultured Sulfitobacter sp. | reverse complement strand
GCCCAGAAGTATCCAGTTTTGGTTTTGCGTTTGCCCGCTGCCCGGCAGTCGCCGCTTGCGGCGATGAGAGGGGGGGGGGCAAGAACTGGCGCACGCGCTTCATCCATGAACAGTTTGTGGAGCACTTCAGATCAATGCCTTGGCGGCTGTAAATCTGCGCCTGCAGGTAAAGCGGCAGATGGTCTGCGTATTTGCTGACCAACACATGCGCCACTGTGGCCTCTGCCGGCATGCCGTCGGAATTGAGCTGCGCGGGTGCGGGCGCCTGAACAACCCCATTCGTGCAGGACCGGCAGGCGTACTTCGGGCGGCGTGTAACAATGACCCGGAACTGTGCCGGGATAATATCGAAGCGTTCGGACACGTCCTCACCAATCAATTGGCGCTCGGCACCGCAGCCGCAAATTGTGCTGTCGGGCGCAATCACCTCTTCAATGCGGGGCAGATGCTTGGGCAGCGACCCACGATTGGTTTTACGCGGCTTTGCCGTGGGCGACGCAGGCGGATCAGGGGCTTCGTCTTCGGCGTGAACCGCCGCCATTGCCGTTTCGATGTCTTCCAGCGCCAGCTCAAATTGCTCAGGATTGGCTTTCTCGGAGCGCGTACCGAACAAGGCGCTTTTGAAGTCAGGGACCAACTTCTGCAACCGCTGGATACAATCTTCCTTGCGCTCAATCACAGTGTCCCGGTCCGCGACCAGCGCATCCGCTGAGCAATCTCAGCCTGAGAAGCCAAGATCATTGCCTTCAGCACATCAATATCATCTGGAAGATTTGAACCCGTCATCATGGCGGATACCTACCAAAAGATGCCGCTAATCGCCCGTGCAAAAGCCTGCTTGTTTCACTCTGCCGCAGTCGGTGGGCGTGGTGCCAAAGCCTTCACTTTGCGGCAGTCCAACCCCGAGAACAGCGCCTCAAATTGCGGATGGTTCAATGCCATCAGGCCGTCTTTGATCGCAGGCCCGGTAAAGGTTGTTTCCTCCAGGCGTTTGTAGGCCATCACGAGACCAGTTCCGTCCCAGTCAAGCAGCTTCAGCCGATCCGCCCGCTTCGCGTGGAACACAAACACCGTGCCGGTGAAGGGGTCCTTGCGTAGCTTAATCTTGACTAGAGCTGCCAGACCGTCATGACCCTTGCGGAAGTCCACAGGTTTGGTCGCCACGACGATCCGCACCCGGTTTGACGGAAACATCATGGGGTTGTGGACAGGGCGTGCGCAATCTCAACAACCCGGTCCGGTTGGGTTCCAGCATCCAAACAAATAGTGATTGCACCATAAATGATCTCAACAGCACGTTCCGACGGGACCGCAACCGGCGCAGCCTCAGGTGCCAGCACAACAGGGGCAAATTCGGCACCCGCCAAATCCGGCACAACCAGCTTGCCGTTCTTCGCCAACCGCCGCCACGATGACAAATGATTGGGCCGCAGATCATGCCGCCGCGCAACCTCATTGATCGTCACACCGGGCACCAAAGTCTCGGCGACAACCCGGCCACTAATTGAATCAGACCAATGCCGATTTCCCGAAGGCCCAAACATGACCTCCATTCGGCCAGTGTCCTCCATATGATGCTCTATATGTCCTACCAACGCTGTTTCCATTCCAAATCTACACATGGAAACGGACTCGCAGATCAAGCCGTCGTCGGGAAGGTGGGGTCAGCGCAACGCTTACGGAAAGCAGGCCAGTGCGCATCGAAACAGCACCTTGTGGGTCTGCCGCAAATAGGCCCGCAACAGAAACGCATGGTCATGTGACAGCTTGATGCGTGCGATTTGAAGCTCAACGCCCTCACTGCCGATAATGGTAGCCCAATCCTCGCTCCAATCCCACCGGAACGCCTCGACAGGTTGACACACCAGCGGAACGAATGTCCCCCACCCAGTCGTTTGCCGTACGTGCTGCCGATCAACCTTCCAGGCGCGCACATGCCACCACGCTCTCAGGAGAACCGTCAAATCCCAGTTGCACCAGATCCGCATGCATCCGCTTGGCAGTGGGCCGGTCTTTGCGCGATTTACACTGCTCCGTCAGCAACCAACCCGTCAGTTTTCCCGCAAACGGATCCAGCTTGCTTGGCCGCGTCGACATCCTGAAATCGGACTCAACTATATCAGCCCGCGGATATTTCCTGATGGTGTCGCGAGACAGCCCTGTCCCCCGTGAAATCGCGGGAATAGGCATCCTGTCGCTTAGGCGGTGTCTTCATTTAGGAAACTCCCATTTGCGGTGGGTTCTGATTCAAGATCGAAAAACGGAGCCGATCTTGTACCAGAACTCTGGACGGACGCGTAGTGGACGCGGGCGGAACCACTTGTACCGGGCAAGACTGGTGGTCGTGAGCGTACTGTCACTGACAACAGACTTTTCCTTGGCGCGATCGTGTGGCTTGTGCGAACGGCGTCGCGGTGGCGTGATCCTCCACCTAAACTGGGCAACTGGAAAACGAGGCATTTCCGGTTTCGGCGATGGACGCAAGCGGGCGTTTGGGAGAGACTTCTAAGAACCGTTAAGCCAAGACCCCGACTTCGGATATATGTTGGTGGACGCTACGATCTGAAAGGCACACGCCCCCTCTCGGCGGATTACTACGTGATCGCCCGGCGGGCAGTGGGCGCCAGCGGCGCAAAAGGGGGCTCAAACTCACGCAATCGGACGTTCAAACGGCTGCCTGACCACGAAGATACATGCCGCCGTCGATGTTCTTGCCCTGCCGATCCGGTTCACGATCGCACCGGGCCAAATTCGGGGGAAGCCCTCTGGCACGCGGCCTGATCGAAGGGCTGACGGGTATTGGCTATGTCATGGCGGATGCGCCATATGATGCGGATCATCTGCGCCAATTCAAAGGTATACATTTAGTGCAGTATGCACCTCTCCTTTCTTCGGTGCTCAGTGAACCAGGCAAGGTGCGACAGTCGTGCGCGAGCCATCAAACGAGAAACACGCCCAAGCGTTGCTATAATCACTTCGACCAGTGGTCCTGCGAAATCATCAGATGTCGCTGAGCGCGAGCCATCTGCCATCACGATCATGGGGCCGAAGGGGGGCGTCTTCGACGGAGTTTCATGCATCGAATAGAGCGCCGCCAACATCTCGAGAAGTGGCCGATCTGGTGCGCAATCGTTTAACTCTCGCAGTTTGCCTTATTGGGCGGCACTAAGGTCGGATGCGTAGACTGAGGTGATGTCATCAATAGTTCGCCTATGATGAGGTGCTCTACCATCCCAACAGTCCCATGCTGCCCTTTCGCCAGTGCTGGCTCGCTTTGTTGATCATCCGGCATTGAAAATTCCTTATTACACAACCCGAAAACGGACCGACCAGCTGCATGCGCTGCGAAGGTCCACACCGATGATATTGGTCTGGCTGGGAGAAACGGGAAAGGCTATTTTTTATGACAAATTTTACATTTGCGCTCTGATACGAATACTAGAAATGAAACCGCCGGGAAACAAACTGCTTCCCGGCGGTCTTGCCCCAATTTCCGGAACGAACCGAAATATGGCGGAGCCTTTGTCAATCAAAAGGGCGTCGTTCAGACCGAAGGTTCAGGTTCCATGCCGCCAGAGGGAGGTGTCTTCTTACCCTTCGCTTTGGGGATCGCGGTTACGCTGGGTGCGGATCCGTTATCGGGTGTATCGTCGTCGTTGGGCGCTTGTGGTGGCTTGCCTTCCATCACGCGCTTGATCTCTTCACCGGTGAGTGTTTCGTATTCCAGCAAACCTTGGGCCAGTCGCTCGAATTCGTCCTCATGGTCAGTGATAATCTGCACGGCGCGCGCGTAGCCTTCGTCAATGATCCGCTTCACTTCGCTCTCGATCAGCTCTTTCGTCGCCGCAGAGACGCTGAAGCCACCGGCCCCGCCATTCGCCTGATACCCTGCGGCGGCTTCGGAGTAGTCGATGTTGCCGACCTTGTCGGACATCCCCATTCGCATCACCATACCGCGCGCAAGCTGGCTTGCCTGCATGATGTCGCCCATCGGACCGGAGGACACCGTTTCTGCGCCGTATTTGTGGATTTCCGCCGCCTTGCCCGCCATTGTCATGGCGATCTTTTGCTCGGCTTCGTCCTTGAACATCTGCAGCTTGTCCATCTCGGGCAAGCTCATCACCATGCCCAAGGCACCGCCGCGCGGAATGATCGTCGCCTTGTAGACGGGGTCGCACTTGTCCAGCTTCATGCCGACGATGGCATGGCCCGCTTCGTGGTAGGCCGTCTTTTCCTTCTGGTCCTGCGTCAACACCATGGACCGGCGCTCGGCACCCATCATGATCTTGTCCTTGGCGGACTCGAAATCCAACATAGCAACAAACCGCCGCCCGACCCGCGCCGCGGTCAGCGCCGCTTCGTTCACAAGGTTCGCCAGATCAGCACCCGAAAATCCGGGCGTCCCGCGCGCGATGATGCGCAAATCCACATCGGGGCCAAGCGGGGTCTTGCGGGCGTGCACACCCAGGATCTTTTCACGGCCCTTGATATCGGGATTGCCGACCGAAACCTGACGGTCAAAACGGCCCGGACGCAGCAACGCGGGGTCCAGCACGTCCTTGCGGTTTGTCGCCGCGATAATGATCACGCCTTCGTTCGCCTCGAAACCGTCCATCTCGACCAACAGCTGGTTGAGTGTCTGCTCACGTTCGTCGTTGCCGCCGCCATAACCCGCCCCGCGGTGCCGGCCCACAGCGTCGATTTCGTCGATGAACACGATGCAGGGCGCGTTTTTCTTGGCCTGCTCGAACATGTCGCGTACCCGACTTGCGCCGACACCAACGAACATCTCGACAAAGTCGGAGCCGGAAATGGTGAAGAACGGCACGCCCGCCTCGCCCGCGATTGCCCGCGCCAGAAGCGTCTTACCGGTACCGGGAGGGCCCTCAAGCAACGCGCCCTTGGGGATTTTCCCACCAAGGCGCGAGAACTTTTGCGGATTGCGCAGGAATTCGACGATTTCTTCAAGTTCTTCCTTGGCCTCGTCAATACCCGCAACGTCATCGAACGTCACGCGCCCGTGTTTTTCGGTCAGCATCTTTGCCTTGGATTTACCGAAGCCCATCGCGCCGCCCTTACCGCCGCCCTGCATCCGGTTCATGAAATAGATCCAGACCCCGATCAACAGCAGGATCGGAAGCAGCGAGACAAGGAATGTCTGCAAGCCGCTTTCCTGCTGACTTTCGGCACGCAACGGGATGTTGTTATCGATCAACAGGTTGGTGATTTCGGCATCGGTCGGTTTGATGGTAACATAGTCGCCCCCATCCGAGCGCCGAAAGCGTACTTGCTCTCCGTCGAGCGTAACATTGCTTACATCACCGCTTTCAACGGCGCTGACGAAATCGGAATAGCTTATCTCGCGGTTCTGAAGTCCGCCCGATCCGCCGTTGAACAGGTTGAACAGCGAAAATACGAGGATCAGCAGGACTGCCCAGAATGCGAGATTGCGAAAATTGCCCAAGGGAACTCTCCTGAATGCGTTTCGGCCAGAGATGGATCCCCGGCCACAGGCATAAGATAGACATGCATGCCGTCAGTTCAATGTCATAATGGGGTGTCGAAAAAGGCTTTTTCATCGCGCTTGAGTGTCCAGCGCCAATTCTGATGGGGTTTGGCGCACGGCGATGAGATAACCGTGTCACCGTGCCACAGGGCTGGATGACCCAGCAGCAAGCCGCGCGGCAGATCAAGAGATCTCCACTTATCACATTGTTTCAAACCCTTATCACCAAGTGCGCGGATTTCGTAAGGGCCATTCACTTCCCGTTCTTGGTTGCGCGTGACATGCCACCGCCCGTCCCATGCGGCGTTGATGTCGCAAACAGTATCTCGCACCCGCTCGGATTCACGGAAAAGCCAGATCGTATCGCGCCGTTTTATGACAGCGCAGCCCGCCCCGACGCTCTGTTTTTCGGTCTTTGCTGCTTCCATCAAGCTGTCGACGGTGGCGCGCCGGGGCGGATAGCGATGCTCTGCAATCCAGCCGAGCGCATGTATCCACAGCCGTCTGCGGATCTCGCGAGGATACATAGCGAGTTTTGCCGCGTCGATCGCGACGCCTCCTTGTACGAGTCTTGCGCTGTCGCGAACGGCCGCCTGCGTTGCATGGCGCAGCGCCGCGCGCGCATCCGCCATGTTCTGCGCCACTGCGGACAGGGCCGGAACATCAATGCCTAGATTACCCAGCATGGACAATGCTTTGCGCGCCCTGACCCGGTCAAATCTCAGGTCTTCGTTGCTGCTGTCGCTGACCCACTCAATACTACGCGCTGCCAGATAGTCCTGTAAGGCACCGCGCCGCTGGTCGAGCAAGGGACGCAGCCAGACCATACCGCCCCGTTCGCTTTGCCGCGCCATCGCACAAAGCCCGTCGACGCCCGCGCGCCGTTTTAGCCGCATGAGAACGGTTTCTGCCTGGTCCTCTGCGGTATGACCCAAAGCGACCGCATCCAGTTGGAGCGATTTGGCCCATACCCCCATAAGAGCATACCGCGCATCGCGTGCCGCGTTTTGCAGATTGCCGGTGCCGTCCCACCCCTCCCAGCGAAGCGTCTGGTGATTAATACCGCTGGTTTTACACAGATCCTTGACGCTCTCCGCCTCGCGCGCGGATCCGGGGCGCAACCCATGGTCGACGGTAACAGCTGAAAGCGATATGCTATGAGCGTCGGCGATGCGGTGGAGGATGGTCAGCAAAGCGACAGAATCGCTCCCCCCCGAAACCGCGACACCCAAACGAGTGATATCGGTTGCGCCAAGAGTCGCCGAAACGGCCTCTTCCAGCGGATCCACGATCTAGGAGCAGCCGAGCAGTTGCCGCTCCGCCAGAGCCTGATCCGCAAATGGCGTGCCCGGAAAACGGCCCGGTACCTCGCCCAGGGTCACGCAGGCCTCCTCAGTCTGGCCCAGCGCACCAAGAGCGGCACCCAGCCTGAACAAAGCTTCGGGCGCGTTCTCGCCGGTGGGGGCGGTGCCGAAACTTGCCAGATAGGCGCGCGCGGCCTCGCGCGTGTCGCCCATTTCGCGCAGCGCGTCGCCCCGGCGCAAATCGGCGTCAGCGGCTAACGGAGAGCCTGGATAGGTCTGGTTGAAGGCCGCAAACTGGTCAGCGGCGGTGCGAAAGTCACCGGATGCGAGCGCCTCCTGCGCCCGCGCGAAATCGTCCTGTTCGCCCACGGCGAGTTGCTGTGTCGTGCCGGTCTGCGGAGCGGGTTCCGGTGCCGGTGTCGGTGCGGGCGCAGACGCCTGTCCTTCGCCACCTAGCGTCTGCGTCTCGCCCAGCGCAGAGATGTCTCCGCCTTCCAACTCGACGAGCCTGAATTCAAGGTCGGCAATCCGGCGCGTACCGTCATCGACGATGCGGTTGATGCGATATTCAAGTTCTTCCGTCTTGGCCGTGACACGCGCCAGTTCGCTTTCCATCGTTGCCACACGGTCCAGCACCGATCCAGCCGCCAATTGAGAGTCGGCGCCGGCGGTCCCGGTTGTCGACAACTCGCGCTTGAGCTTCGTCATCTCGGTATTGAGCACGGTCAGTTCCTGCCGGATATCGGCCAGGGTTTGCGCATCCTGTGCGGTGGCGGCCAGCGGCACGGCCCCCAGAACAACGGCGAAAATAAAAGCAAAACGCATCGCGACTATCCTTCTGTACGATGGCCTGTGGCGATCAGCTTGTCAGACCACCCGCAAGCACTGTGACCGCGCGCCGGTTCTTGGCATAGCAGGCCTCGTTCGAACAGATTTCGATCGGGCGTTCCTTGCCATAGCTTACCACACGCAGACGTCCCGCCGGTACGCCTTTGGACAACAGGTACTCGCGCGCGGCATTTGCCCGGCGCGCACCCAGCGCAAGGTTGTATTCGCGCGTGCCCTGTTCATCCGCATGCCCCTCGATCACCGCCTGATAATCGCTGTTAGTCAGCAGCCACGTCGCCTGCCCGTCCAGCGTGGAGCGCCCGATGGGCGTCAGGTTGGACTGGTCCACCTCGAACAGCACACGGTCTCCGATGGTCTGGTTGAAATAAGCGGTGGAAGCCGGATCGTTGGCGCTGCCGGGTTGGATCGAATTCAGCGGCACGCCTCCGTTCGGATTCCCGTTGCCGGCCAACGCATCATCGGCGCCAAAGCGATCAGGGTTGGTGCAGGCCGACAGCGCAACGGCTGCGACGAGGACCGTCATGGGCAGGAATTTCATATGTCTCGACCTCGGGTTGAATGTCATGTTTCTTGTCAATTTGGCGAGCAGACTAGCACAGCCTGCCCGGCAGGGGAAAGGCCCGCAATCACTGCTGCAACGGCGACCAGCTCGGATCAGACCCGCCTTCGGGCGTGGCCACTTTGCGCAGCACCCGTCCGGTGATGTCCACTGAATAAAGCGATGAGGCACCGTCTTCGCCCTGGGTTTCGCGGGTAAACATGATCACGCGCCCATTTGGCGCCCAAGTCGGACCTTCATCCAGGAAAGAAGCCGTCAGCAGACGTTCCTCGGACCCGTCGGTGCGCATGACGCCGATGTGAAAACGACCCGCGTTCTGTTTGGTAAACGCGACCAGATCGCCACGGGGGGACCAGACCGGCGTGCCATAGCGCCCTTCGCCAAAGGAAATCCGCTGCGCCTCCCCGCCACCTGCCGACATGATGTAGAGCTGCGGCGAGCCCGATCGGTCGCTTTCGAAAACGATACGGTTGCCATCGGGGCTGAAACTGGGAGCAGTTTCGATGGACGGTGTATTGGTCAGGCGCACAGATTGCCCCGAATTGATGTCCATGGTGTAGATGTCGGTATTGCCGCCCTGCGTAAGGGAATAAACAACTGTCTGGCCCGACGGCGAGAAGCGCGGCGCAAAGCTCATCGTGCCTTCGGCGCTTTCCAGCACACGCTGTTGCACCGAGCCGACATCAAGGACATTGATCCGCGGAAATCCGCTTTCATAGCTGGTATAGAGCACTCGGTCACCGGTAGGAGAGAATCGCGGCGCAAGAACAAGCGCACTGCTGTCGGTCAGGTAGCGTACATTGGCGCCATCGTAATCCATCACTGCGAGACGTTTCTTGCGATCATCTTTCGGTCCGGTTTCGGAAACGTAAACCACCCGGCTGTCGAAATAGCCGCCCTCGCCGGTGATCCGGCTGTAAACCTCATCCGCGATCTTGTGCGCCATTCGGCGCCAACCGTCAGTGGTTCCCGAGAACTGCAACCCTTCGCCAAGCGTGGTGCCCGACACCACGTCGTAGACGCGAAATTTGACGTTCACGTTCGTACCGCTGACCGACACCGCGCCGGTCACGAGCGCCTGTGCGTTGATCGCCTTCCAGTCGGAATACTGTACCGCCGTCTCGAAATCGGTATACTGCGCAATGAAGGCAGAGCTCGGGATCTCACGAAAAACGCCTGTGCCTTCCAGGTCCGCCGCGATCACGCGGGCCAGATCACCCGCAAGCTGCGCCGCCTCATCTGTCTCGGCCTGAAAGTCCGGCACCGCAAACGGCAAAGGCTGTATGATCCCTTCCTCGATCGTGATGCGCAGTGGGCCCTGCTGGGCGGAGGCCATGCCGGTTGGCAACACGAGTGCGAGCGCGCAGGCGCAGACAATCGCCGAAGCGGTCCTTAGAAAAGTCATACGCCACTCATCCTTTCGCAGTTGAATCTTGGCTTTCTCATCGTTCGCCAGCACGCTGACCCCCGACGCCGCACAGCGTGCGGCTTTCTCACCGACTGTACCAGCCGGTCACGCGACATCAACGCGGCACAGGCCGCAAAGGTTGCGCGCAGGCTCGTCACCGGATTCGCATCCGTTCCGGGTTGAATGTCATCTCGATCTCTTGCCATTGGCCATATTTTTCCGCCGGCAACGGGTATCCGCCCTTCTGGCACAGCAGGATCGCCCGCCGTGCTGCACCGAAAGCGGCCTCCGCCGTCGCCGCGTCCCCACCTTCGCTACCGATCATCCGCAGCGAATTGCCGACAACCTTGCCGTCCTGCGTCATCGACATCGCCACCGTGACGGTGGTCTGAGCCCAGCGCGCACCGGGATCGACGTTCCAGCAGCCCTGGACCGCAAGACGCAGCGCGTCCTTTTCGCCCGACGACATCGGCGGCCCGGTGGGCACATCCGCCTGCGCCGAACTCATCGCCGCCTCAAGAGCTGCCTGTACGGCGGCGTCGTCCACCGGACTGGGGTCTTCCTGCGCCGGTGTGGGCGTAGATGTTTCGGCGGTACGCGCGGGCGCGGGGCGCTCGGGACGGCGGGCGGGCGGGCGCATAGAGGCGGTAGGCGACGAGGCGGGAGGCTGTGCCGCCTCGGTAATGATCCGGTCTGTTGCTTCGGGCGTCTGCGCTGCCTCCTGCTGCTCGCGCACCGTCTCGCCCGTCTCTTCGGGTGTTACGGCGTCCTGCGGCACTGGCTCCTGCACCACGTCGGGCGCTGGTTGCGGCGCAGGTTCGGGTGCGACCCGCTCCGCCGGACGCTCCACCGGCGTCTCGGCGACGGGCGCCTCCTCGACCGTAAGATCCGCAGGCGGTTCCGGCACTTCGGGTGCAGCCTCCGAAACTTCCGGAACCGGTTCCTCCACCGGCTCGGCAGCGGGCTCTTCCGTCACAGGTTCGGGTGGTGGTGGCGAAATGTCGGGGGCCACAGTGACGTCGGGTGCATCCGGCGTGATTTCCGGCGCGGCAGTCTCCGGCTCCGGCGCGATTTCCCGTGACTGTTGTTGCGCATCGAGAAGCGCCTGAAACTCCACACCGCTGATCACCGCGACCTCTTGCACCTCGACAGCGTCGGGCCGTGCCGTAAACCAACCGCCGAACAGGATCCAGCCGATAAGGCCGACATGCCCCACTCCGGAAATAATGTTGCCCGTCTTGCGTGCGCGCGACATGGGATCAGTTCCCGGTTCCGTCCAGCGTCGGCCCGCCGATGTCCGTCACCAGTCCGATGTTGGAAAACCCGCCAGCATTCAGCGCGCCCATGATCTCCATTACCGCACTATACGGCACGGTACCGTCCGCGCGCAGGAACACGCGGTCGCCCTCGCGCTCCGCCGCGACCGCACGCAACTTGACCACGAGTTCCTCGCGCGCTGTTTCCGTGGTCATGATCTGTACCGACCCATCCGCGGTGAGCGTCACGGTCAGCGGCTCTTCCTGCTCGCTCGGCAGTGCGGTCGCTGCCGTTTTCGGCAACTCCACAGGTACGCCGACAGTCAAAAGCGGTGCCGCGACCATGAAGATGATCAAAAGGACCAGCATCACATCCACGAATGGCGTGATATTGATCTCGGCCATCGGTTGCGCGCCGCCTCTGCGGCTGCGCCGTCCACCACCGCTCTTTCTCTGCATTATACCTGCGGCCATGGCTCAGCTGTCCAACTGGCGGCTGAGAATGGTGGCGAACTCGTCGGCAAAGGCTTCGTACCCGCTCAGGATACGCTCGCTGTCGGCGTTCAGCTTGTTATAGAAGATCACGGCAGGGATCGCGGCAAGAAGACCGATGCCCGTCGCCAACAACGCCTCGGCGATGCCGGGTGCGACCACTGCCAGATTGGTGTTCTGCTGCGCCGCGATCTCGATAAAGGCGTTCATGATCCCGATCACCGTCCCGAACAGACCGATGAACGGCGCGGTCGATCCGGTCGTGGCCAGCACCGGCAGCCCCTTCTGCAGCCGCTCGGCTTCTTTCGCAATAGCGACGTCCATCGACCGGTCGATGCGCGCGGTGGCACCGGGGATCAGCCCGCCATCCTCACGATGCGAGCGGCGCCATTCCGTCATACCGGCGGCGAATATCTTTTCCGCGGCACCCGATGGCTCCGCACCGATCTGGTCGAACAACGCATCCAGCGGCTCGCCCGACCAGAAAGCCTGATCAAAGCGGCCCGCCTCGCGCCGCGCCGCGCGATATTGCATGATTTTCTGGACAATGATCGACCAGCACCAAAAGGAGGCGAGAACCAATACGACCATCACCAGTTTCACGGTCAGTGTCGCCTGTGCGAACATCCCCCAAACGGTAATATTGCCGCCGATTGCGGCGGCGATCAGTGCTGTTTGCATAATATCTGCTCTTTGCTTGTCTGCCTCGGACGGGCCTGTTTTACAGGCTCCATTTGGACGAAATCTATCTCAAGGCAAATGGAAAAGCGAGGGCTAGGTGCAAAGGCGCACGATCACGATTGCAGTAGGCGAAGTTCCGCTGGCAAACGTGTGGGCTTTCCCGCCGCGCCGATGCACACGATCTGCACTTTCGCGGTAAAAAGCAGGTCAGGACCGCGCCAGACCTCTTGCGCCATCACCATGCGTGCCGCTGACAGGCTGTCGAGCGTGGTCCGCACCTCCAGCACATCTTCGAACCGCGCGGGCTGGATGTATTCGGCCTCGATCTTGCGCACGGCAAAGACCACGCCGCCGCCTTTCATGCCCAACTGATCGATGCCGATCTCGCGCACCCAATCGCTGCGCCCGCGCTCGATATAGCGCAGGTAGTTCGCATAGTAGACGATACCGGCCATGTCGGTGTCCTCGTAATACACCCGGACGGTCATGCTATGGCTCATTGCACACTGTTCCCCGCCTTTGCGCGCGCATAAAGCCGAAGGGCATATGCCGGATCCTGTGCGGCGTGCGGCAGGACCGGATCGTAAGCCGCCCGGATCAATGCCGCGACATCTGGCCGCAAAATCGTGCTCTCCCCCGCAACGGCCAGAGGCGATTTCTCCCGGAAGGCCGTATCGGACCACAACAGATAGGACTGCACGATCTGGCTCAGGGCCAGCGTCTGCGCCGGCACCGCGGACAGATGCGCATCCATGCGCAAGAATACGAAACACGCCTTGATCGCACCCTTCTCGTCGAACCGGAAGAACCGGTACTGGTTCGCCTCCGCGGCGCCAAGCCTGTCGACCAGTTCCGTCAGATCCGGCACCAACCGGTCCATCCCCGGCACCTCCAGAAGCTCCGCCCAGTCCTCAAAGAAGAACATCATGAGATTCGCACCCAGCTCCGGGTCCGTTTCCGCCATCCTGTGCCCCGTCAGCACCGCCACAGCCTCAAGCGCCCCCTTGACCACTCCCAGCGTCGCATCCTCGACCCCGAAAATAACCGGCGCAATCGGCCGGCCCCAGCGGGCAAATACGAACTGCCCGTCCTCACGGGTGAAAAGCGCTTCGATCTCGTCCGGCTCCATCGCCAAGTCTCCTCTTCCGGCCCCTATTTCTTTTGGCCAAAAATATCCAATTCCGGGATCAGCCAAACAGATCCGTCTGTGGTTTGGGTGGTGCCATTCCCAGATGCTGCCACGCCTTGCGCGCCAACATCCGGCCGCGCGGGGTGCGCTGGATCAATCCCTGCTGCAGCAAGAACGGCTCGATCACCTCTTCGAGCGCATCGCGCGATTCCGACAGGGCGGCCGACATCGTCTCGATCCCGACAGGCCCGCCCTGATAATTCTCCGCGATCAACCGCAGATACCGCCGATCCGCGCCGTCAAGGCCCAGATGATCGACGCCAAGCCGCGTCAGCGCCATATCTGCCAACGCCTGCGTCACCCGTCCGTCGCCCTCGACGACGGCGAAATCGACAACCCGGCGCAGCAGACGTCCCGCGATGCGCGGTGTGCCACGTGCGCGCCGTGCGATCTCACGCGCGCCACCCTCATCCGCAGGGGCGCCCAGCTTGCGGGCATTGCGCTCGACGATGATGAACAATTCGTCTTCGGTGTAGAACTGCAACCGCGTGGGGATCCCGAACCGGTCGCGCAGCGGCGTTGTCAACAGCCCCATGCGGGTTGTCGCACCGACTAGGGTGAAGGGCTGCAATTCGATGCGCACCGTGCGCGCCGCAGGCCCCTCCCCGATCACGAGATCCAGCTCGAAATCCTCCAGCGCCGGGTACAACACCTCTTCGACCGCCGGGTTGAGCCGGTGGATTTCGTCGATGAACAACACGTCTCGCGCTTCTAGATTGGTGAGGATCGCGGCCAGATCACCGGCCTTGGCCAACACCGGACCGGACGTCATCCGAAACCCCACGCCCAGCTCGCGCGCCATGATCTGTGCCAGCGTCGTCTTACCCAGACCCGGAGGGCCGTGAAACAGGGTGTGATCCATCGCTTCTTCGCGTTGGCGAGCGGACTGGATGAACACCTTGAGGTTCGCACGCGCCTCCGCCTGACCCACGAATTCGTCCAGCATCTGCGGACGCAGGGCGCGGTCGTGGTCTTCGGGCAGCGGCTGGGGCCGCAATGTCGGATCGCTGTCCATCATGTTCATCCTGCGCAGATCGCCCGCCGGGGTGCCGGTGCGCGCACCTTACTCTTTCGGGGCGAGGAGTTTCAACGCCGCACGGATCAACGCGGGCGTATCGGCCTGCGGCATGTCGGCTGCGGCCCGCGCCACGGCACCCGCCGCATCTCCGGGACCGCAACCGAGGTTGGACAAGGCCGACAATGCTTCCGACTGGGCGCTGGCATTGGGGGGCTCTGTGCGCTTTGCGCGCGGTGCCGCGGGTGCTTCGATCACCTCGGCCCCGGTGTCTCCGTGCGCCTGGGCTACTGATCCACCCATCGCCATCACGCCGGGCGCCTTGTCCTTGAGATCCAGCACGATCCGCTGTGCGAGCTTCGGTCCGACCCCCTTGGCCGCCTTGACCGCGTTCCAGTCGCCCAGTGCAATCGCACGGCTTACCCCGTCGGGACCGAGCGCCCCCAGAATTGCAAGCGACGCCTTCGCCCCCACACCCTGCACGGACGTCAGCAAACGGTGCCATTCCTTTTCGGCCAGCGTGGCAAAGCCGAACAGCTGCATCAGGTCTTCGCGTACCAGCAGATCGGTATAAAGCGCCGTCATCTCGCCGACACCGGGAAGGCCCGCCAGCGTGCGGTCCGAGCAATAGACCAGATAGCCGACACCGCGCACGTCGATCAGCACGTGATCCGGCGCGCGGTAATCTATGCGTCCCGTGATCTTGCCGATCATGCGCTGGCTCTTGCGATTGCGGTCGCCAGCGTCGACGCCCCGCCGTGGTGCGCGTGGCAGATCGCCACCGCCAGCGCGTCCGCGGCATCTGGCCCCGCGATATCGACCCCCGGCAGTTGCATCCGCACCATATGCGCCACCTGCCCCTTGTCGGCGTGGCCGACGCCCACCACCGTTTTCTTGACGTTGTTGGGGGCGTATTCGCCCACGGCAAGGCCCATCTGCGCGGGCACCAGCAAAGCGATCCCGCGCGCCTGGCCCAACTTGAGCGTGCCCGCCCCGTCCTTGTTGACGAAGGTATGTTCGACCGCTGCCGTCTGCGGGCGGTAAGTCGCGAAAACGCGGGTCAACTGTCCGTGGAGCGCAAGAAGGCGCATCGCCAGATCCTGCCCCGCGTCGGAATGGCAAATGCCGTTCGCCACATGGCTCAGACGGCTTCCCGTCACGTCGATCACGCCCCACCCCATATTTCGAAGCCCCGGATCGATGCCTATCACCCGTATCATCTGCCTCATCCTCGATATTGTTGCTTTTTGGATGCACTAGCACGAAACGCGAACACTGCATAACAAATTCAACCGATGGAACAATTGCGACAAACCGCGTGTCGCTTTTGCAGCGCGTGGCGAAAACTACCCTGAAAACGACCTCCGGTCACCTGCGAGCGACACGCGACCTCCCCCTATTTTTTCTTTTATTAACGGTATGTTACCGCAAACAAAACCTATGCAGAAATCGCATATCAGCGTTGCATTTTGGACCATTGCGGTATGGTCCCATTCTGCCTAACTGCGGATCAACCAGCCGAAGAATTCGGCATAACCAATTTTGCAAGAAGGACGGCTCCAATGGCTGCTTTTGACACCTCCCGCACCACCTACGGCGTTGCATCGTTTGCAAACCGGACAGCCCTCCTTATCAGCGACTTGATAACCTCTGCGATCTCATGGAACGACTCGCGCATCACACGTAAGGCACTGGCTGGTCTGACCGATCGCGAGTTGGCCGATATCGGCCTCGAGCGCGGTGCAATAGAAGACGTCGCACGGAGCGTTTTCATCCGCTGACCCCGTCTGGTACGCGGCTTCAAGCGACGACGCGCATTTCGAAAAATACAATGGCCGCGCCGGAATATGTCCGACGCGGCTTTCTCTTGTGTTTGGAGACACGCGGGCCCTACCGCGCAGCAGTTGAAATGCTCTACCGGAGAAGGGGTCCGATCTGGTTTGCGATGAGCTGCGTAAGCGGATCGACCTGAAGCAGTCTGGCGCCTATCACCTCGACCACCGTTCCGCTTTCCAGCATCGCAAGCCGGTCGTTGTAGGCATCCGGACCATTCGCGGACAGGATAAAAGCCTTGAATACGAAGAAGGAAGCGGCAAGGATCAGCAGGCCCTTGGCTGGGAAATAGATCCGGGCCCGTTTCGCCTTGAGGATGACGACCCCATTCTTGTCCACACGGGTATAGACACCGTACTTGCCCATTTTGGCATGTTTGCGTTCAAGGCCTGTCAGGCGGCGCGAAAAGTGGTCTTTTGTTTCAACCATGGCAGTGGTCTCTTTCAACAGTCGGCCCCCACCGCTGTTAAGTAAATTTTTAGGTTTCAAATGTGTCAAAAGTTAGGCAATTAAGGCAGAACCACCCAAATCATGTCGAATATCAGGTCTTTTTCAGGAGCGTTATCGTCGTCCAGTCACCAATGCTTTCGCGGTGGTGCAGATTGATGCCGTTCTGTGCATAGACGCCGATCACCTCGTCCGCCTGCTCGTTCAGGATACCGGAAAGAATCGCAAAACCACCCTCCTGCATTGCCCGTGCCATGTCAGGCGCGAGTGCGACGAGCGGTCCCTTGAGGATGTTGGCAAACACCAGATCAAAGGGCGCGCCCGCCGCGAGCGCCGGGTGGTCGAACCCCGCCGCCTCCACGCAGATCACCTTTCCCTCCAGTCCGTTCGCCGTCACATTGGCCTGGGCGACGTCGACCGCGACCTCGTCGATGTCGGACGCAAGCACCGGATCACCCCAGATCCGCGCGGCCGCCATCGCCAGAACCGCCGTGCCGCAGCCGATGTCCACGACCCGCCGCCCGACGAAGCCGCCGAGCGCCAGCCGGTCCAGCGCACGCAGACAGCCCAGTGTGGTGCCGTGGTGGCCGGTGCCGAACGCCATCGCGGCCTCAATGAGCAATGGCTCGCATGCGTCCGGCACCTTGTCGGCGTCGTGGCTGCCATAGACGAAAAAACGACCCGCCTCGACCGGCGCAAGTTCGCGACGCACATGGGCGACCCAATCGGTTTCGGGCAGCTCGGATACAATGAACGGTTTCGCCCCCATAGCAGCGGCAAGAACCGCAAGCGCGGTATCGTCGGGTACGTCCTCGAAGTAGCCGCCCACTTCCCACAGGCCCGATCCGTCCTCCATTTCGAACACGCCGACGCCGGTCGGCTCAGGATTCAACGTCTCCATTGCATCGCCAAGCGTATAGGCTGCATCGCGGCCCGCAAGGGTGGTGAGGGCGGTATAGGTCGGCATCGGCGGCTCCTGTGTCTGTCAGGGTTCGGGTAGGCCCGCACGGGCGCCGGGTCAAGGGTAGCCGGATCGCCCACGCGCAGGTTGCGCAGATAGATCCAGCCTCATAGTGCGTACAATCTACCAACGCCCCCTCACGTCACCAGCGTATACCCAAAGCAGAAGATCGGCATGTCGCGGTACATCGTGCGCACAAGGTCGAGCTGCGCCGCGCTAAAGCTCTGGCCGAAGGTCGAGCCGGTCAGAAACCGGCCTTATTCTGCCGGTTGGGGTACCGCTGCGGCGAACACTGTTTCGTGTCCGGGTTCAGGGTGGCGCGGGATCAGCATGGCCAGCATAAGCGATACGGACGCCATGCCCGCCGCCAGCAAGAACACCGCCGTCGGCGAGACAAGCCACAGCAGGCCCAGCGTCACCGGCAAAAATACCGCCGCGATGTGGTTGATCGTGAAAGCGACGGCGGCTGTCGGTGCCATGTCACCGGGGGCACCGATCTTCTGAAAGTAGGTCTTGAGCGCCAGCGCCAACCCGAAAAACATGTGGTCAAGCACGTAAAGCACCGCCGCCACCTGAAAACCCCAGTCAAAAAAGTACACTCCGCCATAGGATAGAAACACGCAGACCAGACCGACATATTCGAACACCAGCGCGTTGCGCTCGCCAAAGCGGGCGACGATACGCCCCAGCAGCGGCGCGATGAGCATGTTGAGCATCAGGTTGACCAGGTACAGCCCTGCGACCTCGTGCACCGCAAATCCGAATTTCTCGACCATCATGAAACCAGCGAACACCATGAAAATTTGCCGCCGCGCGCCGGACATGAATTGCAGCGCGTAGTAGAGCCAGTAGCGCCGCCGCACCACCATCCGCTTGATCTGCGGATGCGGGCTTTCGTATTGCGGATAGGCGAGCAGCGCGAACAGCGCCACCGCGACCGTGATACCGCCCCCCGCCATGAACACGCCGTTATACGTAAGGCCCAGCGGCTCCCACAGCAGCATGATCACGAAATACACACAGAACGTCGCCGCCGATCCCGTCGCCATAAGCCAGCCGAGGATCTGCGGCGCGCGGTCCTTGGGCAGCCATTGCAGCTGCAAGGACTGGTTGACCGTCTCGTAGTAATGAAATCCTACGGAGCTGAGAAACGTCAGGATCATGATGCCGGTGAGTTGCGGAAACCAAGCGGTGATCGCGGTTGCCGTCCCCAGCAACATCAGCGAGACCAGCCCCAACACCTGTTCGCGGATAAAGATGATCAAAAAAATCACCAGAAACGCCAGGAACCCAGGTATCTCGCGTACCGTGTGCAGCAGGCCGATATCGGCCCCGTCGAACTGGGCCACCTCCTGAACGAAGTTGTTGAGCAGCGCATACCAGGTAAAGAACGCTACCGGCATCGCCAGCGCCATCACGAAGAGCAACGTAATGGGCCTCCGCCAGAGCGGTTGGTCGGATGCGGCATCAAGAGGCAAGATCTTTGTCATGCAGCAGCATTACGCCTGCACCGGCACAAAGACGAGATAAAAACGTGCATCGTGCATGTCCGGATTTGCGCGGTAGCCTAGTAAAAACTCTGCGGATCAATATCGATGGCCAACCGGAGATCCCCCTTGAGCCGTAGTTGCCCGACCCATTGTGCCAGCGCCCTTTGCAGCGCGACGTTCTTGTCCGCTTTGACCAGCAACCGAACGCGATGCCGTCCGCGCACCCGCGCAATCGGCGCCGGGGCGGGCCCATATACCTGCGCGCCCGCATCGCGCAGCACGCGGTCGTTGCGCGCCAGTTGGTTGCCTGCGTCAAATACCGCCGCCACGTCCGGCCCGCTCAGGATGATGCCCGCCAACCGACCATAGGGAGGCATACCCGCCTGTGACCGTTCGGCCGCTTCGGCTTGCCAGAACGCTTCCTCGTCGCCTGCGAGAATGGAGCGGATTACCGGATGATCGGGCTGATACGTCTGCAAGAGTGCGGTGCCGGGTTTGTCCGCGCGCCCGGCGCGTCCCGCTACCTGCCGCATCAGTTGAAACGTCCGTTCCGCCGCGCGCAGGTCGGATCCGGTAAGGCCCAAATCCGCGTCGATGACCCCGACGAGCGTGAGATTGGGAAAATTGTGCCCCTTGGCGACAAGCTGTGTGCCGATGATAATGTCCGCAGAGCCCTGCGCAATGCCTGCAATCTCGGCCTTCAACGCCCGCGCGGTGCCGTACATGTCGGAACTCAGCGTGGCAATGCGCGCGTCGGGCCACAGCGCCGCCGCTTCCTCGCCCAACCGCTCCACGCCGGGGCCGACCGGGGCCATCTTGCCCACCGCCTCGCACGACGGACAGGCTTCGGGCATCGGTTTGCTCTCGCCGCATTGGTGGCAGATCAGACGCTTGAGGAAACGATGCTCCACCATGCGCGCGTCGCAATGATCGCATCCGATCTGGTGCCCGCAGGCCCGGCACAACGTGATCGGCGCATAGCCGCGCCGGTTGATGAACAACATCGCCTGCTCGCCGTTCGCCAGCCGCGCATCGACCTCTTTCTTCAACGCAGGCGATACCCAGCGATCGCTCGGCAATCCTTCGCCGCGCATGTCAATCGCGCCCATCTGCGGCATTACGGCAGGCCCGAACCGCGACACCAGATCAAGCCGCGCGTATTTGCCCGCCTGCGCGTTCGACCAGCTTTCGAGCGACGGCGTCGCCGAGGCCAGCACCACATGCGCACCGCAGATCGAGGCGCGCAGCACGGCCATGTCACGGGCGTGATACAGCACGCCGTCCTCCTGCTTGTAGGAGGTGTCGTGTTCTTCATCCACCACGATCAGGCCGAGATTCTGGAACGGCAGAAAAAGCGCCGAACGTGCACCGATTACAAGCTGCGCCTGCCCTTCGCCCACCATGCGCCAGATCCGCCGGCGTTCGGTCATCGTGGCCCCCGAATGCCATTCCGCAGGCTTGGCGCCGAACCGCGCTTCGACCCGCGTCAGGAATTCTGCTGTCAGCGCGATCTCGGGCAACAGCACCAGCGCCTGCCGCCCCTGCCGCATGGCGGCGGCAACCGCTTCGAGGTACACCTCGGTTTTGCCCGATCCTGTGACACCGCGCAGCAAGGTCGTGCCATAGTCGCCCGAAGCAACGCCCGCACCCAGCGCCGCCGCGCCTGCCGCCTGATCCGCCGTGAGAACCTTGCCGGGCAGATCGGGATCGAGCCGTGCGAATGGCAGATCGCGCGGGCTGTCCTCCTCGAACACCACACCCTGTTTTACCAGCCCCTTGATCACGGACGCCGTGACACCGGCCATCTCCGCCAACTCTTTCAGGGTGAACGACAGATCGCCGTATTCGGCCAATGTCTCCAGCACCTGCGTGCGCGCCTTGGTCACGCGATCCGGCGCGCCGGTACCGCGCCGGTATACCTTGCGCATCGAAGGCGGATCGCCCAGGCCCGGCGCGCGGGTGGCCAACCGCAGCATCGCGCTCAGCGGTGTCAGCGTGTAGGCGGCTGATTTCTCCAGAAACAACTTCATCTCGTCGCGCAGGGGCGGTGCATCGAGCACCCGGATCACCGGGCGCACCTTCGCGTAATCGTAATCGCCCTGCCCCGCCCCCCAGACGACCCCCAGCACCTTGCGCGGCCCCAGCGGCACCTCGACGAACGCGCCCAGATGGCAGCCGCCTTCGGGCGCCTTGTAGTCCAGCGCGCGGTCCAGAGGTTGCGTGGTTTGCACCGCGACAAGCTCTCCGGGATCGAAATAGGTCTTTTGCGCCAAGGAGCGGCCTCTCTGTGGATCAACGGGTTTGAGGGCTTTCAGCATCGCAGATCATGCGGTAAAGCAAAGCCAGATATAACGACCGCCGCTGCCAATCCAACCGCGAAGGACCCGACATGAAATTTTTTGTAGACACGGCCGAAATCGACGACATCAAGGAGCTCAACGATCTGGGCATGGTGGACGGGGTTACGACGAACCCTTCGCTGATCCTAAAATCCGGGCGCGATATTCTGGAAGTGACCAAGGAAATCTGTGGTATCGTGTCCGGCCCCGTTTCGGCCGAGGTTGTCGCACTCGAAGCCGATGAGATGATCGCCGAGGGCCGAAAGCTGGCCGAGATTGCCGATAACATCGCCGTCAAGCTGCCGCTGACGTGGGACGGCCTGAAGGCGTGCAAGGTGCTGTCGGGCGAGGGCAAGATGGTCAACGTGACGCTTTGCTTTTCGGCCAATCAGGCGCTGCTGGCGGCGAAGGCGGGGGCCACGTTCATTTCGCCGTTCATCGGGCGTCTGGACGACATCAACCTCGATGGTATGGACCTGATCGAGGACATTCGCACAATCTACGACAACTACGGTTTCGAGACCAACATCCTTGCCGCATCGATCCGCACCGTGGGGCACGTACAGGACTGCGCGCGCATCGGTGCGGACGTAATGACCGCACCGCCCGAAGTGATCCGCAAGCTGGCGAGCCATCCGCTGACCGACAAGGGGTTGGAGCAGTTTATGAAAGATTGGGCCAAGACCGGCCAGAAGATTCTGTGACAGCAGCGCTGGATCGGCAGTGACATTAGCATGTCGTTAACCATCACCGTATAGCGTCAGGTGGCCGGTCGTGCGGATCGGCCACAGGTGACGGAAAAATCCGACGCCTATCTCAAAAAGCGCGCTTTGCGCACAAAAAGGGGCAGCTTTTTGCGCAGGCCCCTGCTATGAAGTGCCAACAAGAAACTGAGAGCAGCATGAGCAGCAGCCCCAAGATCGAAGATGCCGTCCGCGAGGCGATCATCTCTCAACCGGACGTGATTCTGGATGACAGCGATGTCATGCAGGCGCTGATCGCGGCCAACGAAAAAGCGATGGGCGGCAATATCGTCGACCTGCGCGGCATTGCGATGGAGCGCCTCGAGACCCGTCTCGACCGGCTTGAAGATACGCACCGCAGTGTCATTGCCGCGGCCTACGAAAATCTTGCCGGCACAAACCAGATCCACCGCGCGATTTTGCGGATGCTTGATCCGCTGGATTTCGAGCCGTTTCTGCGCGATCTGGGCGGCGAAGTTGCCGAAACCCTGCGCGTCGACGCAGTTAAACTGGTCCTCGAATCCGTGCAAAACGACAACGATCCGGCGGTTCAGCGTCTTGGCGACGTGCTCAGCGTGGCCGAGCCAGGATTTATCGACCGCTATCTCACCCAGTCCCGTGCCAGCACGGTGCGGCAAGTCACGCTGCGCTCGGTACAGGACGCGTCAGAGCAGATTTACGGCGTCAACGCAGAGTGGATCCGCTCTGAGGCCTGCCTCAAGCTCGATTTCGGCGCGGGTCGCCTGCCCGGCATGCTGGTGCTTGGTGCCGAGGATCCGCATATGTTCGGACCCCAACAGGGCACTGATCTGCTGGCGTTCTTTACCGGTGTGTTCGAGCGCGCGATGCGCCGCTGGCTGTCTTGAGCGGGCCTCAAAATACACTCGCCATCAGTCCCGCCGCGCGCGATGCCCTTCAAACATGGCTTGACCATCAGCGCGCGCTGAAAGGCGCCGCCGACAACACGCTGATCGCCTACCACGGCGATGTCACCGAATTCCTCGCCTTCATCAGCGTCCATCACGGTGGCGCGCAGGGTCTGGGCGCGCTTGCGAAGATTACCGTCAGCGACATGCGCGCGTGGATGGCACAGACACGCGGCGCGGGCGTCGGTCCGCGCTCGCTCGCGCGCAAGCTCTCTGCCGTCAAGGCGTTCTATCGCTGGCTGGCCGCGCGTGAGGGATTCGAGCCTACGGCGGTGCTCTCCACCCGTGCGCCGAAGTTCACCAAGAAGCTGCCGCGCCCGCTGGCTGTCGATGCCGCGCGCGAATTGATCGACTGCGTCGAAACGCAGGGCCGCGCGCCCTGGGTCGGGGCGCGCGATGTGGCGGTGTTGACGCTCTTGTGGGGGTGCGGGTTACGGATTTCCGAGGCGTTGGGCCTGAGGGGGTCGGATGCGCCCCTGCCGGACGTGTTGCGCATCACAGGCAAGGGCGGCAAGGAACGCGTTGCGCCGGTCCTTCCTGCAGCGCGCGAGGCGGTCGCGGCATATCTGCGTCTGTGTCCGCATGCGCAAGAACCGAAAGGGCCGCTGTTCCGCGCGGTAAAAGGGGGCAAGTTGGGCCCCGGCGCGATCCAGAAGGTGATGGCCTCCGCCCGCATGCAACTTGGCCTGCCCGCGAGCGCGACCCCCCACGCGATGCGCCACAGTTTTGCCACGCATCTTCTGGACGCGGGCGGGGATCTGCGCACGATACAGGAGTTGCTCGGCCATGCGTCCCTGTCCACCACACAGGCCTACACGGCCGTCGACACATTGCGCCTGATGGAAGTCTACAACCGCGCCCATCCCCGCGCCTGACCCGCTTTTCCTTTTGCATCCCTCCTGCGGATTTGAGACACAGACCTATGAACGCACAAAACAAAGCTCTCGCCGTCCATCTGTTCACCGCGACCGGCGCCGTCTTCGCCATGCTGGCCATGCTCGCCGCCGTGAACGATGAATATGACATGATGTTCCTGTGGCTCGTCGTCGCGTTTTTCGTCGACGGTATCGACGGACCGCTGGCGCGTAAATATGACGTTAAAACCAACGCGCCGCAGTTCGACGGGGTGCTGTTGGATCTGATCATCGACTATCTGACATATGTTTTCATTCCTGCCTTCGCGCTGTTCCAGTCGGGGTTGATGGACGGATGGAGCGGGTGGATGATGATCATCATCGTCACTTTTGCCAGCGCGATGTATTTTTGCGATACCCGCATGAAAACGAAAGACAATTCGTTTTGGGGATTTCCGGGCTGCTGGAACATGCTGGTGCTGGTGATTTTTGCGCTGGACGTGGAATGGTACATCAGCCTCGTTCTGGTGACATTTCTTGCCATCACGATGTTCCTGCCGCTTAAATTCGTCCACCCCGTGCGCACGGAACGCTGGCGCAGCGTCACCTTGCCTATGGCACTGGCCTGGACGTTCTTTGCCGGTTGGGCCGCGTGGGTGAATTTCCACCCTGAAAGCTGGGCGCAGTGGGGGCTTGTCGTGACGTCCGTGTATCTGATGTTTGCCGGGATCGTGCAGCAGTTCTTTTTCGACGACAAAGACAACTAGATCAGGAAACTGCCCGCGCCCTCATGGCGCAGCAGTGCGACCTTGGTTTCGACACCGCCCGCGCCCGAAAAACCGGTTAGCCCCTTCGCACCCAGGACCCGGTGGCATGGGATGATGACCGGAATCGGATTATTGCCGCACGCCTGCCCGACCGCTTGCGCGGGTACGCCCAGCGCCTTTGCGATATCACCGTAGGTGCAGGTTTCGCCAAACGGGATCGCGGACATCGCGGCACAGACATCACGCTGGAAATCGGATCCCGTGACTCGCATCGGCAGATCGAAGTGCTGCTGCGTGCCCGACGCGTAGGCAGCAAGCTGCGTGGCAGCCTCGGTCAACAGATCGGTCCGCGCGCCGCCCGGTACGCGACGCCAGTGCAGCGCCACGATGGCGCCGTCTTCCTCTACGAGGGTCAGATCGCCGAAGGGCGTGGGAACGGTGCATTGATTCATGACACCAAAGTGGTGGATCGCGCCCGCAGGCGCAATCCGGAAGCTGCGCAATCAGTCGAGAGCTTCGTCTACCGCTTCATCACAGCGTGCGCAGATGCCTGGATGCGTATGCGTGCCGACATCCGGCAGCACTTTCCAGCAGCGTTCGCATTTGTCGCCCGCCGCCTTGGCGAACACCACGGCAACGCCTGCGATCTCCGGTAGGCGGAACGCGTCGGCAGGGGCCGCGTCGCCGTTCACGGCGATGTCTGACGTGATGGTCACATCCTCGAACGATACGCTCTTCAACGCGGCACGCTGCGCGTCGTCCTCGACATAGACGATCGGCGCCGCCTCCAGCGAGGCGCCGATCACCTTGTCAGTCCTCTGAACCTCCAAAGCGGCGGTCACGACACGGCGCGCGGCGCGCACCGCTGCCCATTTCGCCGCAAGGTCGACATCGAGCCAGCCTTCGGGTGTCACGGGAATGTCTTGCAGGTGGACCGAGCTGCCCTCCCCCCCGAACCGTTCAAGCCAGACTTCCTCCATCGTGAATACCAGCACCGGGGCCAGCCACGTCGTAAGACGGTGAAACAGAAGATCAAGCACGGTGCGCGCGGCACGGCGGCGCAGCGTGTCGCCATCGCAATAAAGCGCATCCTTGCGGATATCGAAGTAGAACGCGGACAGATCAAGCGTTGCGAAGTTGAACACCGCCTGGAACACACCCTGAAAATCAAAGCGCGCGTAACCGTCGCGCACAACAGTATCCAGTTCTGCCAGACGGTGCAGCACCCAGCGTTCAAGCTCGGGCATGTCCGCCGCATCTACCCTGTCGGCCTCGGTGAAATCGTTCAGCGATCCCAACATATACCGCATCGTGTTGCGCAGGCGGCGATAGCTGTCAGCCACCCCCTTGAGGATCTCCGGCCCGATGCGCTGGTCGGCGGTATAGTCAGACTGCGCCACCCACAGGCGCAGAATATCGGCACCGTACTGTTTGATGATTTCGTCGGGGACGATGGTGTTGCCGATGGACTTGGACATTTTCATGCCCTTCTGGTCCAGCGTGAATCCGTGCGTCACCACCTGCCGGTACGGCGCGCGCCCGTAGGTGCCGCAGCTTTGCAGCAGCGAGGAATGGAACCAGCCACGGTGCTGGTCGGTGCCTTCCATATAGACGTCCGCGATCCCGTCGTCGGACCCGTCGGGACGGTCGCGCAGCGTGAACGCGTGGGTGGAGCCGGAGTCGAACCACACGTCGAGGATGTCCATCACCTGATCGTAGTCGTCGGGGTTCACGATCCCTTCGAGGAACCGCGCCTTCGCGCCCTCTTCATACCACGCATCCGCGCCTTCGGCCTCGAAGGCTTGCGTAACGCGCTCGTTCACATCCGCGTTGCGCAGCAGGAAATCCGCATCCGTCGGGAGCGCGCCCTTCTTTGTGAAGCAGGTGAGCGGCACGCCCCACGCCCGCTGGCGCGACAGCACCCAGTCCGGACGCGCCTCCATCATCGCGTGCAGACGGTTGCGACCCGATTTAGGCGTCCATTTGACGTTGTCGATCTCGGTCAGTGCACGTTCGCGGATCGTCTCGCCGAACTGGTCCTGACCGTCGCCTACCGGTTTGTCGATCGCGGCGAACCACTGCGCCGTGTTGCGGTAGATCACCGGCGCCTTGGAGCGCCACGAATGCGGATAGCTGTGCTTGATCTTGCCGCGCGCCAGCAGGCCGCCGACCTCGACCAGCTTGTCGATCACAGCAGCATTGGCGTTACCCTCCTTACCGTTCGGCTTGAGGATCGCCTTGCCGCCGAAAAACGGCAGATCGTCGCGGAAGCGGCCGTCGGGATTCACGTTGTAGGTGATCACCTGCTCCAGCATTCCCAGCCCGCGATAAAGGTCGTATTCCTCCAACCCGTGGCTCGGCGCGCAGTGGACGAAACCCGTCCCCTCGGTGTCGGTCACGAAGTCGGCGGCGCGGAAATCGCGGATATCGTCCCACTCGCCATCCGCCCCTTCGGCACCCGACAGAGGATGCGACAGCGTCATGCCGGACAGCTGGGCCGGCGTGATATCGCGCAGGCGGCGGTACATCGTGTCGTCCAGCCGTGCCGCAGTCAGCACATCAGCCGCCAGTTTGTCGGCCAGCAGATAGCGATCCCCTATCTTGACCCAGCTTTCCTCGGGACGCCCCGTGACCTCGTACAGCCCGTAGGAGATATCCTCGCCGAAGACGACCGCCTTGTTGGATGGCATGGTCCATGGCGTCGTCGTCCAGATCACCACATACGCGCCCTCGACGTCGCGGGCGACGTCCGCCTGCGCCCGCTCGATGGCCTCGCGGTTTTCGGCGGTCTCGTCCTCGCCCATCGTGACAAGCTCGGGCAGGTCGAACGACGCGACCTTGAACTTCACCCAGATGGTGAAGCTATCCTTGTCGTGATACTCCACCTCGGCTTCGGCAAGTGCTGTCTGCTCGACCGGGGACCACATGACGGGTTTCGATCCCTGATAAAGCGTGCCGTTCATCAGGAATTTCATGAACTCTTCCGCGATAACGCGCTCGGCGTGAAAATCCATCGTCAGGTACGGGTCGGCCCAGTTGCCGGTGATGCCGAGACGCTTGAATTCCTCGCGCTGGATATCCACCCAGCCGCGCGCGAACTCGCGGCATTCGCCCCTAAATTCGTTGATCGGCACCTGATCCTTGTCGCGTCCCTTCTTGCGGTACTGCTCTTCGATCTTCCACTCGATCGGCAGGCCGTGGCAATCCCAGCCGGGGATATAGCGCGCGTCGTATCCCATCATCTGGTGGGAGCGTACGATCATGTCCTTGATTGTCTTGTTCAGCGCGTGACCGATGTGCAGATGCCCGTTTGCATAGGGCGGACCGTCATGCAGGATGAACGGCTTGCGGTCCTCTTTTTCGCGCAGACGGTCGTAGACACCGATTTCTTCCCAGCGTTCCAGCCAAGAGGGCTCGCGCTTGGGCAGGCCCGCGCGCATCGGGAAATCGGTCTTGGGCAGGTTCAGTGTCAATTTATAGTCGGGCGTTTCGGCGCACATGGGGGGCGTCCTTTTTCGTCGGATACGTTCAGAATTGAGGGGGTCGGTGCGAGCGGTTCGAACACCTTTGCCCGGCGGCTCAGACAGGGCCGAGCGCCGGGGAAATAATTCGCTTTATGATCGATATCCGCGTCATCTTCGCGCCGCTTATAGGCCGCAGCCCCGACCGGAGCAAGCGCGTCTTAGTCCGCGCTCGGGCGCAGGGGCGGCCGGACCTGCCCCTTCGCCCGGGCCCAGCGGTCAAGCCACGCCAGCCCGGCAAGTGACAGACCCAGTACCAGCAACGAGAACACCCGCGTGAGCCCGCCAAGACCAGATATGTCGATGAAGAACACCTTGGCCACGGCCAGCCCGATCGCGATCAGACCCGCGCGGCGCAGCCCAGCAGAGCCACGCACCAGCGCCTGATAGAACAACCCCGCCCCCAGCAGCAATAAGGCGACCGTGTAGGTATAAAGCTCCGGCTGTCCGATTCCGGTCGTCAGATCCATTGCCGCCCCGCCCTGCCAGAAATGCCGGATGACCGTCACGGCCCAGAATGCGGCAAGCGCGAGACCCAGCCCGCACAGCACGCGGCGGGCCCTCGCGTCCAACGACCGCAACCGCCAGACGCCGGCCAGCAGTACCGAGGCAGGCAGCAGATACGCCGCACCGAGTGTATTGAACAGAACCGGGCCGAAAACGATCTGACGCACACTGCTGTTCAAAAGCGGGTTCGCTTCGGTCAGGGCCACGACAATCGCCGCGCCGCCCAAAAGCGCGAAACCGACCGCAAGCCCCCAGCGAATGCCGGACAACAGTCGCGGTCCGCCCGACCCGGCACGCTGCACCTGCGCAAGTGACAGGCCGAACCAGATCGCGGCATTCAGACCGAGGCTCCAGTGCGCATCGAAATAGGAAGCGTCGAAGCGGAAGGCGATCCAGCGAAAGATGAGCAGACTGACGGTCATGCCGCCGAACGACCACGCGGCAGATTCGAGCATTATCCTGGCCATCGGACGCCTACGCGCCCGCAGCAACCCAAGCGCCGCGACAAGCGCCGCCAGGCTGCCGCCATAGGACAGGAGCGTGCCGCCCAGCGGTCCGCTGCGGCCAAAGGCCAGCCCCGGATCGACAACCAACCGGTAGCCAAGCGTAACCACGCCCGCCGCGATGAAATAGCTAAGCGGGGATAAATCCCATCTGCGGTCGAGTGCGGCTGCGGCAACGACCGTGGCGGCGAGTGCGACGGTCAGTGCCACATCGCTCAGAATGATCACGAACCCGAAAGCGAGACACGACAACGCCGAGATCACCGCAAAGCTGACCCTTAATTGCGCCGCCCCGTCGCGGCGCGCAAAGCGCTCGGCCAAACCGACCATAAGTGCCGCAAGCGCCGCCGCGTGAAGCGCCCAAGGGTAAGTGCCGATCACTGTCGACGGAATCCAGGTTACTTCGAGCATGATTGCCATCGCGGGCGCGTAAAGGGCTGCGAACGCGGCCCACAGGATTGCGAACCGTCCGCCGCGCAAGGACCGCCACGCTGCGGCCACCGACAGCACGATACCCAGTCCGACGAGAAACGTCACCGTCCAGGGAAAGGCGGCTTCGGGCGCGCCGGTGTAGGTCGATGCGAACATACGGTAGGTGACCGCATTGTTTTCGGCCTGAGCGAGGACCGAAAGCAGCAGGGCCGCCGCCGGCATCGCGGCCAGATCCTGAAGCGCGGGTGCGCGCACGGACCAGATCACGGCGATCAGTGCCAAGATTGAAAAGATCCCGGTGCTGAGCCAGAATTCGACCGCTCCCGGTTTCCACAGGAGCAACAGCATGACGGAACTTGCTAGCATCCCGCCGAACGCGAGCGACGTTGCAAACCCCGGAAGCTGGGTCTTTCCCGCAGCACCCCGCCGGAACAAGGCCGCCGAAACCGGGCGACCTGCGTGGTCCGGCCAAAGCCCGCGTGCGGGGATCAGCGTGGCCAGCAGCGGCAAGGCTAGAAAATACAGCTGTGCGCTAAAGGCGACGGTGCGCCCTGCGTCCCATGTGAGCACGAAGCCCATGAAATACGCCAGAACCAGCGTCAAAACCGAGATCCAGCCCCAGCGCCGGATCGTATCAACGCCAAGCCCCATTATGGCGATTGCGGCGAAGTATCCGTAAAGAGGGCTGGCATCCGCGTCTGATCGGCCCAGCACCACCGGCGCGCTGTACGCGCCGATCACGCCGACAGCCACCAGAAGCGGGCCGTGCATCCACCCCAGTACCACCGCAACCCCCGCGACAGCCACCATGCCGACCATCGCGGCACCGCCGTCAATCAACCCGTAGAGCAGTCGCGCGGACAACACCGCTCCGAACAGCGTGACGATGCCCGCACCGGAGAATACGGACGGCAGATAGGCGGTCGTCGTCTCCTCTCCGTCACCGAACCGGCGGCGAATCCATTCGCCGCCCGCGATCAGGACAGCGCCGAACGCAAGTGCCGCCGCGATACGCGCACCCGGCGGCAACAGCCCGTTTTCCATTCCGTACTGCACAAGAAAGATTCCCGCCAGCGCCAGCGAGGCGGCGGATACAGCATAAAACCAGTTGCGTTGCAGCCATGGCCCGACCGCCGACACCGCGTCCGAGGTGCGCAAAGGGGCGATTTCGGCCTGCTGCGGCACGGGTGGAGGTGCCACGATCTCTTTGCGCGAAGGGCCGACGATATCTGCGCTATCAGAGGCGTCCTGCGCGACCACGGGTGTGGTTGCGGAAGGTTCGCTTTGCGTCGGGACGATCGCGCTATTTGCCCGCAGGCCGTTCAGATCGCGCCGCAGTTCTGCGATCTCCTCCTGCGCACACGCAACTTGCCGCCGCAGCCCCGATTGACGCAGGAAAAGCACGACAATGCTCAGCGGAACACCCAGTACGATTGCGCCAAAGAGCACCAACAGACTTTCCATACTCGCCCCTTTCCAATCCCTCCGCCGCGCAAGCCGCCCCGGTTCAGCCGGCCTTGCCCGCGCCGAACAGGCCGCCCAGACTTCGGGCGATGATACCCCTGACTTTCGGTCTGCGCCCTGCCCCGAACGGCAGCGGACGGCAGACCTCGATGGCCGCCACACCGACCCGCGCGGTCAGCGCCCCGTTTACCAGCCCCTCTCCGAAACGTCGGCTGAGCTTGGCTAGCAACGACCCACCCAGAATCGGCTCCAGCATGTCATCGCCCACCGCCACCGCACCGGTCGCCACCAGATGCGATAGCACCGCCCGCGTCAGACGCCATGAGCCGAAAAAGCCCGAACGCCCGCCGTATATTTCCGCAATCCGACGGATCATCCGCAAGTTCGAGGTAAGCGCCGCCGCCACGTCCGCCAGCGCCAGCGGTACCAGCGCCGTCACCGTCGCCACCTGGCGCGCCGCCGCTTCGACTTCACGCTGTGCCGCTTGGTCAAGCGGCGCAAGAAGCTCCGCTTCGGCAACCCCCAGAAGGCTCGCGGCATCCATCTGGTCCCCGCGCAATTCCGCCAGACGGTCACGCCCCCAGCGGGTATCCTCGCGCCCCTTGTAGAGCGCCTTCAGGCGGTCGGTTACGTCGCGGGCCTGCACCAAATCCTCGTGTGCCAGCGCTTGAGCGGCCGCATGGTGCAGCCCATCGAGCCGACCCAGCCTGCCAAAAGCGGCGATCTCGCGCAGGGCCACCAGCGCAAGCACCAACAGGAACATCCCCATCAGCACGCTCATCGCCAGACCGATCACCGGATAGCGCGCCATCAGATCGGTGATGAAGGTCCACGCCGCCAGTGACACGAGGGCCGCGACAAGCGCGCCCGCCAAAGCCCAGAAGAGCCGCGTCAGACGGGAGGGTTTGCGCGCCGCCAGCCGTGCGGCGATCTGCATCGCCTGACCCTGCGGCGCTCTTTCGTCGGGCGTATCCAGCACCGGCGGCGCTTCTGTCACCGACGGACGCGGGCCGGTGTCTGTATCAAGATCAAAGAAAACGGGACCTTTGGCCATTACGCAGGCTCCTTTCGCCATTCAAAGCGGATATCCGGCAGATGGGCGTCATTGCCTGCCCCGTCACTGCGCGCCACCTCGACGAAACCGGCCTTGCGATAGAACCGCGCCGCCCGCGCGTTCTGCGCATAACTCCACAAGCCGAGCATATCCGCCTCGCGCTGCGCCTCTTGGATCAACGCGCGCGCAACTCCGCGACCCTGCAAATGCGGGCGCAGATACAGCGCGTGTATTTCGCCGCCCCTGCGGGCGACGAATCCCGCCGTTTGGTCACCGCTCACTGCGACGCGGACCCATCCGGCGTCGATCAGATCACCAACAAAACCGATCTCTTGCGCGCCGCTGTAAAGCTGCGGCAAAAATCCCAGACGCGCGTTCGCTTCGCCCATGATGGCGCCTAACGCCCCGGCGTCGAGCGGTCGGGCCGCGCGCAAGTGCACATCGCTCACAGACGGTCTCCGAAAAGGAACTCGGCGGCCCGGTCGAGCCGGATGTGAGGCGGTCCGTCGCCGGGGCGCAGCTTCAGCGGGCTGGGGGCAAACCGCATCACCCGGTAATCCCCGTCAAGCCAGCTTGTCGCGCCCGCCCGCGCCGGGGCCAGCAGCACGTTGGGGTCCTCTGGCAGATCACCGGGATAAAATGCCGCCTGCTTGCCCGTATCAAGCAATGTTCCGCGCACCACACCCAGCGCGGCGCCTTCATGGGTCACCATCTCTTCGGTCGTCGCACGCAATGATGCAATCGCCAAAGCTTGAGTCTGTGCCCCGGCGAACCGGGCGCGGTCACGGGCGTCACGGGTCAGCGCCTCCATGATCGCGGTCAGTTGCTTATGCTGGGTATGGTGCAGATGATCGGCTTTCGTTGCCGCAAAGAGGATCCGCTCAACCCGCTTGCCGCGCAGAACCCCCGATAGAAAGCCATTGCGTCCGGGCCGAAACGCGCCGAGAATTTCGCTCATGGCGGCGCGCAGATCCTCGATCGCGGGCGGTCCTGCGTTGATCGCGCCCAGCGCATCGACCAGCACGACCTGCCTGTCGATCCTTGCGAAATGGTCCCGAAAGAAGGGTTTTACGACCTCCCGCTTGTAGGCTTCGAACCGTCGCGCCATTTCGCGCCGCAGCGATTTGCGCGCGTCCGCGCCATCGCCCGGCAGCGGCGCGAACGTCAGCACCGGCGACCCGGCCAGATCCCCCGGCAGCAGGAAACGCCCCGGCGTACAGTCCGAAAAGCCCTGTGCGCGCGCCTCTTGCAGGTACGCCGCATAGCTTGCGGCGAGTGCCTTGGCCTTGGTCTCGTCCAGCTCTGCCTGCGCATCGGTATCCGCCATCAGCGTCAGATAGCCTTGCGCAGACGGACGGTCGGCGATGCGTGCCAGCGTCTGCGCGCACCATGCGTCATAGGTGAGATCCAGAAGCCCCAGATCGAGCAGCCATTCCCCCGGATAATCGACGATATCAAGGTGGATCGTGCGCGGCCCCTGCAACCCTGAAAGCATTCCCTTCGGCCGCACCCGCAGGCTCAGCCGAAGTTCTGATATCGCACGGGTGCTGTCCGGCCAGCTCGGCTGCGGACCTGTCAGCGCGCCTAGATGCGATTCGTAATCAAACCGGGGAACGGTGTCGTCCGGTTGCGGTTGCAGGAACGCAGCCTCGATTCTCCCCTCGGAGGCAGCGACCAGACCGGGCATCCGCCCCCGATCCATCAGATTGGCCACCAGTGACGTGATGAAAACCGTCTTGCCCGACCGCGCAAGGCCGGTCACGCCAAGGCGGATCACCGGTTCGAAGAATGTTTCCGACACCGTGTCCTGCACGGCCTCGACCTGCCGCCAGATACCATCCGCGATTTGAGAAATGACCACCCGTCTGCGCCCTGCTCCAGTTCCAGCACCTCAACATAAGGCGCGCGTGCGGGGATTGCCAGAACCGCGCCCGCGCGCTAAGCCCGCGCCATGTACCGCTTTGCCCTGAAAATCGAATATCACGGCGCACCCTTTCGTGGCTGGCAGCGGCAGAAACAGCATCCATCGGTGCAAGGTGCCATCGAATCCGCCCTGGCCAAGCTGGAGCCGCGCGTACACAATATCGCTGCCGCGGGGCGCACGGATGCCGGCGTCCACGCGCTCGGACAAGTGGCGCATTGCGACATGGACCGCGACTGGGGGGCTTTTCGACTGTCCGAAGCGCTGAACTATCATCTCAAGCCGCAGCCGGTCGCAATCGTGGATTGCGCGCCTGTTGACGACAGTTTTCACGCGCGGTTTTCGGCGGTCGAACGGCGCTATCTTTTTCGCCTGCTCACCCGTCGCGCGCCTGCGACACATCAGGCGGGCCTTGTCTGGCAGGTCAAACACGATCTGGATATTGACGTAATGCAGGACGCCGCCAACAGGCTATTGGGCAAGCATGATTTCACCACCTTCCGTTCGACGATCTGTCAGGCCCAAAGCCCTGTGAAGACGTTGGACAGGTTAAATATCAGCAGGGTCGAGACGGTCCAGGGCGAAGAGGTTCATTTCGACGTGCGCGCACGGTCGTTCCTGCACAACCAGGTGCGTAGTTTTGTCGGCACGTTGGAGCGGGTCGGCAGCCACGCGATGAGCGCGGATGACGTGCAGGGCGCGCTTGAGGCGCGCAACCGCGCCGCCTGCGGGCCGGTCTGCCCGCCGCAAGGATTGTACCTTGCCGGTGTCGGATATCCCAATCCGCCCTTCGCGGACGGCTAAGGGCGCCAAAATCCCCGTTCGGCGCCGCGTGCGGCCAGCATCAGCAAACCACCTGCGATGGCCCAATTCTTGACCACGATGCTCATCTGCCACGGATCATCGGGCAGAAAATGGAAATAGCTGGTCACGCCGCAATAGAGCGCAAGGGTGATCCCGACCGGACCGGGCAAAATCCCCGCCACAAGCAGGGCAGCCCCGACCGCGTTGAGCGCCAAGGCTGGCCACATCAGCCACACAGGCCACCCCCGCATCGCCAGCAACGCCTGTGTCGCATCCGGGTCCACCAGTTTCTGCAGGGTGCCGGCGATAAACAACAGGGCGATACAATACCGACCGATGCGTTCGATCCAAAGAACCATCATGCATTCAGCTTTGTGAAGTTGTGAAAAACCGCGGGCCCGTGCCATTCCGCACGGACCCGTGATCCACTCGTTAAACGGGGCTGCGCCCCTAACTGTTCAACTTTGCGCAGGCTCACGTTCATGAGGCCCTGCACGAAAGAGCGCACGGCTCTTACCAGCCGATTGCTACACGAGGTACCACGCGCGAGATGCGTCTTAGGTTTCATCGAAGTGCATTATTTTGCAAAATTGTGACACCTGTCGCGGTCGCTATAGCTCGCTGACGGGTGATGCTGCCAAGACTGCGCCGGTCGGTGCGCCGGTCGGTGAGCCGCCCGGTGGCTCGTCCGAGATTGCCAAGGTGATCTGCGCGGCCTGCGTAACCAGATCCGGCGGCAGCGCAATGCGGACCGCCGGGTTGTTCGGCAACACACCGAGAGACACGGGCGCTTCATCGGGCAGGATCGCCCAGAGTTCAAACACGCGGTCGGCTGCCGCCTCCCCCGCGACCCGGTTGATCGCGATCTGCGAGGTTGCGGGGTTCAGCACCGCAAGCACCCGAAGCTCGGTCGCATCCCCGGTGAGCTGCGTCGCATAGACCGGGACCCTCGCATCCGCATCCTGCGGCGCGGGACCAAGTTGCTGGATGCCCATGTAGGCCGCCAAGGCAATCGCCGCGAGGCTGAGCCCCTTCCACACCCACAACCGTTCGGAAAGCGGCACGAACGAAGAGCCGAAAAGCCGCTTCATCAGCTTTTTGCGGCTGCGGCGCGAAGGTCGGACGGCGGCGATATCATCGGTCATTGCAACAAGGCGTTCCTGCCAGTCCGCAACCAACGCGGCAAAGGCAGGATCGCGGCCATATTTGCGCAATGCGGCCTCGCGCTCTTCGCCTTCCAGAAGGCTCAACACCAGTTCTGCGGCCAGTACATCGTCTTCGGGCATGTCGGGTGCGTCACTCATCGGCTCATACACGCCCGCAGGGATATCAGACCACGCCGCAACCAAGTGCGCATGGTATTGAGCGGAACGGCGAATGTCTCGGCCAGTTCCGCGTAGCTTTTCCCTTCAAGATAAGCCCCGCGCAGGGCGGCGCCGCGATCTCCCTCCAACTCGTCCAGACACCCCATCAGCCGCTTGGCCTCCGACGCGGCGATGGCAGATTGCTCCGGCGACGGACCACGCGCGGCAAGCTCGAAACCCGGCATGTCGATGTCCTGATGACCCTTGCGCCGAGCACGCAGACGGTCGATCGAGGTATTGCGTGTGATCGTGATCAGCCAGGTCATCGGACTCAGCCCATTGGACTGATACCTGTGCGCATTCTTCCAGATCTTGACGTAACTGTCTTGCATGGCGTCCTCTGCCGCGGCCTTATTGTTCAATACACGCAAGGCAACACCAAAGAGTTTCGCGGAGGTGGCGTCATACAGCTTGCTGAACGCATCCCGATCCTTCAAAGCCACCCGCGCGATCAGATCCTCAATGTCCTGAAGGTCCATGATAACTGCACAACTCCATTCACTACAGCCTACAGGGTGACGCAACAGCGCGGAATGTCAAATAGCCAGATTGCCAATGCGCCAAAACATGCGGTCTGTCCGGACACCGGGACCGATGGGAAAAATATTTCTGGGCATGGCACTAGCCCTGTGTTTACGTCAGCCTATCCGTTTCAGCGAAAGGCCCGGACCATGACGACCCCGAACCGCTCGGCCTATGATGTGGTGATTATCGGTGGCGCAATGCATGGCGCGTCCGTTGCCTGGTGGCTCAGCCGCGACGACAGTTTCAACGGCACCGTTCTCGTGATCGAGCGTGATCCCTCCTACGCTCTTGCATCCACCTCCCACACCAACAGTTGCATACGCCAGCAGTTCAGCAACGAGGCGAACATCCGTGTGTCGCAATTCGGTGCCGAATTCATCCACAGCTTTCGCGATTTCATGGGCGGTGATCCCGAAGTGCCAAAAATCGTTTTGCAGAACTTCGGGTATATGTATCTTGCCGATACGTCCGAATTCGCAGCCGAATTAAAGCAGGCACAGAGAATACAGGAATCACTCGGGGCCGGCACCCGCCACATGGGTCGCGAAGAAATCGCTTCCGCCTATCCTTTCTACAATCTCGACGACATCGTCGCCGGCAACCACAACACGGTGAACGAAGGCTACTTCGACGGGGGAACGATGTTCGACTGGTTCAAGCGCATGGGGCGGCGCAACGGTGTCGAATTCCTGCACGGTGAAGTGACCGCGATCACGCGCGGCGCGCAGGGCGTTGAAAGCGTGACGTTGGCGGATAGGACGGCCATTTCCTGCGGCACACTGGTTAACGCGTCCGGCCCCCGCGCGGCGGCAACGGCGCGGATGGCGGGGCTTGAAATCCCGGTGGCTCCGCGTAAGCGCTACACCTTTATCTTCGATGCCGCGCACCCGCTGGAGCAGGATCTGCCACTCACCATCGATCCCTCGGGCGTGCATTTTCGTACCGACGGCAGATACTACATGGCGGGCTGCACTCCGGATGCGGATCCTGACGTCGCCTTTGACGATTTCGACTTCGATCATTCTCTTTGGGAGAACAAGGTCTGGCCCACAGTCGCCACCCGTGTGCCGCAGTTTGAGGCGGTGAAGGTAATCAACGAATGGGTCGGCCATTACGCCTACAACACGCTGGATCAGAACGCGCTGCTGGGCCGCGCCGCAGAATGCGAAAACTTCATTTTCGTTAACGGCTTTTCCGGCCACGGCCTGCAACAGGCCCCGGCCATGGGACGCGGCATCGCCGAACTGATTACCTTTGGCGGCTACCGTAGCCTTGACCTGCGCGCGTTCGATGTAAACCGGGTGCTGCGTGGAAAGAGTTTTCTGGAAACGGCGGTAATCTGACGGCCGCCCGCGCAGATCGAAGCCCGCAGTTCGAAGCCCGCAGGCAGTTTTGGATATTGACAGGGCCGGACGGCAATGATGCCCTAAACCCAGCCCGCCGCGAAAGGATGCCACGATGACGGTCACCACACGCCCCGTAGCGAAAAACGACTTCGAGCACTGGAACCGGCTCTATGAGGGCTACGCGCAATTCTACGGGGTTGTGCAGGACCAGCCGATGCGGGACACCGTTTGGGGATGGCTGCACGACGCAGATCACCAGACTTGCGGTCTCATTGCGCAGGACGCGAAAGGTAAAGTCATCGGGCTTGCCCATTATCGCCCCTTTGCGCGCCCTCTCGCGGCGGCGACGGGCGGATTTCTCGACGATCTTTTCGTCGATCCGCAGGCCCGCGGCAGCGGGGCTGCCGCCGCGCTGATCGACGCACTCAGGACCGAGGGCGAGCGGCGCGGTTGGAGTTTGATCCGATGGATCACGGCAGACGATAATTACCGCGCCCGGGCGCTATACGACAAGATGGCAACACGTACACAGTGGCTGACCTACGACATCAAGATCTGATCGCACGCGCGCAGAAACCGGCAGCACATCGAAAGACTGGAAATACTCATGGCCTCACCCTCTATCCGGCTTGGCGTCGATATTGGCGGTACATTTACCGACGTGGTTCTTGAATCCGGCGATGACCGGTACAGCACCAAGGTGCTGACCACCTATGCCGCGCCCGAAAACGCGATCATCGACGGGATGCATCAGGTTTGCACCAAAGCCGGAATCGCGGCGGCGGACATCGGCCAGATCATTCACGGCACAACGCTGGCAACGAACGCGCTGATCGAGCGGCGCGGGGCGAAAACCGCGCTGATCACCACCGAAGGCTTCCGCGATGTGATCGAAATGCGCACTGAGTCGCGGTTCGAGCAATACGACCTGAACCTGCAACTGCCCGCACCACTGCTGCCGCGCCAGATGCGATTTACGGTGCCGGGGCGGATGGACGCGACCGGCGCTGAACTGGTGCCGTTGACCCGCACGGACATCGAACCGGTCGTCGACACCATCGCGCGGGCGGGGTTCGAGAGTGTCGCCGTCGGCCTGATCCATAGTTATCTCAACGACGCGCACGAGCGGCTGGTCCGCGACGTGCTGCGCGACCGCATGCCCAATGTGATGATCTCGCTGTCGAGCGAGGTTTCGCCGCAGATGCGCGAGTACGAACGGTTCAACACCGTGGTCGCCAACGCCTACATCAAGCCGCTGATGAAGAGCTATCTTGACCGTCTGCGTGGCCGATTGCACGACGAGGACGTACGGTGTCCGGTCTTCCTGATGCACTCTGGGGGCGGCATCATATCGATCGAGAGTGCGGCGGAATTCCCGGTGCGGCTGGTCGAATCCGGCCCGGCGGGTGGTGCCGTTTTCGCGGCACATATCGCCGCGCGCTACGGGCTGGACAAGGTCCTGAGCTTTGATATGGGCGGCACCACTGCCAAGATTTGCCTGATCCGCGACCAAACGCCCAAGACATCGCGCGTTTTCGAAGTCGCACGAACCTACCGGTTCAAGAAAGGATCGGGAATGCCCATTTCCATCCCCGTAATCGACATGGTCGAGATCGGCGCGGGGGGCGGCTCGCTTGGCTCCGTCGATGCGATGCGACAGATCCGGGTCGGACCGGAGAGTGCCGGATCGGAGCCCGGCCCCGCCTGCTACGGTCGCGGCGGTATACGCCCTGCGGTCACGGACGCCGATCTGGTGTTGGGCAAACTAGACCCCGACAATTTCGCAGGCGGCACCATCCCGCTCGACCCCGCCGCGTCGGAAACGGCGCTGACCAATGAAATCGGCGACACGTTGGAGATGGACGCCACCACCGCCGCCTTCGGTCTGGCAGAGGTGGTGGACGAAAACATGGCCAACGCAGCGCGGGTCCATGCGGTGGAGAACGGCGAGGATCTAGGCGGGTATACCATGATCGCTTTCGGAGGGGCCGCGCCCCTGCACGCGGGACGGTTGTGCGAAAAGCTGGGCGTAAATCGTTTGCTGGTGCCGCCGGGCGCCGGTGTCGGGTCCGCTATCGGCTTTCTGCGCGCCCCCTTCAGCTTCGAAGCGAACCGCTCGGTCTATATGACTTTGGCGGGCTTTGATCCCGCGCGCATCGTTACATTGCTGACCGAACTGCGCGAAGAGGCGCAGGGGTTCGTGCGCACCTGCGCACCCGACGCGCCAATCCTGAGCGAATTCAAGGTCTACATGCGCTACAAGGGCCAAGGTTGGGAAATCCCGATCATTCTGACCGAAGCGCAGGCGATGGCGCCCGATGCCGTCGTCTTTGACCGGCTGTTCAACGAGGATTACACGCGCCTGTTCGGACGGCCCGTTGCCGGGCTGGACGTCGAAATCACCGTCTGGTCCGTTAACGCGACCACCGAACCTGACAGCGTCGCACAGGTACGCGAGGCGGCCCCCGGCGCGCCGGCGACGTCGCACACGTCCCGCAGCCTTTTCGATCCTGCGCGACAAGAGTTCGCGGAGGCGCAAGTAGTTCTGCGCAACAGAATGAAAACCGGGCAGACCGTGAACGGCCCCGCCGCCCTCACCGAAGACGAGACGACGATCATCCTGCCCACCTCGCGCCGCGCGATCCGTCAACCCGATGGCTGCATCGACATCACCGCAAAGGATTGAACCGATGGCCCAACATTCCAACGTCGCCTATCAGGTCATGTGGAACCGCCTCATTTCGGTGGTAGAGGAACAGGCGCAGGCGCTCGTGCGCACGGCTTTTTCGACGTCCGTACGTGAGGCCGGTGATCTCTCCGCAGGTGTCTACGATGCGCAGGGGCGCATGTTGGCGCAGGCGGTTACCGGCACCCCCGGTCACGTCAACGCAATGGCTGACGCAGTGCCGCATTTCATCCGCCGCATCGGGCGCGACAACATCCGTGAAGGTGATGTGTACCTTACCAACGATCCTTGGGAAGGTACCGGCCACCTGCATGATTTCACCATGGTCACACCATCGTTTCACAACGGCGCTCTAGTCGGGTTCTTTGCCTGTACCGCGCATGTGGTCGATGTGGGCGGGCGTGGTTTCGGCGCAGACGGCAACAGCGTGTACGAGGAAGGTATTCACATCCCGATCATGCGCTTTGTCGATGCCGGCACGGTCGACGCGACGCTCATCGCCATTTTGCGCGGCAATGTGCGCGAGCCGGATCAATTGATCGGGGATCTCTATGCGCTGGCCACCTGTAACGAGATCGGCCACCGCCGCCTAATCGACATGATGCGGGAATTCACGCTCGACGATCTGGGCGGCATTTCCGGCTTCATTCTTGAAAACTCGCGCCGCGCAACGCTTGAGCGGATCGCCGCCCTTCCCCGTGGCAGCGCCAACGGCGAGATGACGGTCGACGGATTTGCCGCGCCGATCACCCTGCGTGTCAAACTGACGATCGAGGAAACCCGCATCCTTTCGGATTTTTCGGGCTCTTCCGGTCTGGACCCCAAGGGTATCAACTGTCCGCTGGTCTATACCAAGGCCTACGCTTGCTACGCGCTCAAATGCGCGATTGCACCGGAAATTCCCAACAATGCGGCATCGCTTGCACCTTTCGAGATTGCGGCGGAGGAAAACACCATCGTGCACGCGCTGCATCCCGCCCCTGTCGCCTTGCGCCATATCGTCGGGCACTTTGTCCCCGATACGGTCTACGCCGCATTGGACCAGTTGCTGCCGGATCTGGTACCCGCCGAAGGCGCGGGATGCCTGTGCAATTTTCAGATGTCCCTGCGTCCCACTGCACACGCCGCCGAGGGCGCGCGCCGTGTCGAGGTGCTGACCTTCAACTCGGGCGGCTCGGGTGCGCGGCCAACCGTCGACGGGCTGAATGCGACGGCGTTCCCCTCGGGGGTGATGACGATGCCCGTCGAGGCAACCGAACACGCAGGCCCGGTCATCATCTGGCGTAAGGAGTTGCGCGCCGGATCCGGTGGCACTGGCAAGCAACGCGGCGGACTGGGCCAGTACATGGAGGTCGGCGCGCGGTCAGGATACGAATTTGATCTCTCCGCCATGTTCGACCGTGTAAACCATCCGGCGCGCGGGCGTCGTGGTGGCGGTGCCGGCGCGCCGACGACGATCGCACTGGACGACGGCACCCCGATGAAAGGCAAGGGCCGCCAACGCGTCCCGGCGGAACGGCGCGTCCTGATGGCCTTTCCGGGCGGCGCAGGCTACGGCAGCGCGTCCGAGCGCGAGCAGCAGGAAATCAAACGCGACCTTGCGCGCGGCTACATCACAGCGCAAAGCGCCGCCCAGGATTACGGCCTGAACGCCGCTGACATCGCAGACGTCCAGCGCGCGATCCGCGCGGGCGAAGACATCTAGCCCCCCTCTGAATGAAAGGCCCCGACATGACCAGAAAACTTAAGAAAATCGTTCTCACCGGTGCGGCAGGTCGCCTTGGCTCCTATCTGCGCGAACCGCTTGCGAACATGTGCGAAACGCTCGTATCCACAGACATTGCGGAGCAGCCCGCTACGCTTTATCCCGGCGAGACGTACAAGCAGGCTGATCTGGCCAGTTTCGACGCCATGATGGAAGTGATCGAGGGTGCCGAAATGGTCGTTCACATGGGCGCTTTCGTGGACGAAGGTCCGTTCGAGCAGTTGCTCGGACCGAACTTCGTCGGCTCGTACAACGTATGGGAGGCCGCTTACCGCCACGGTGTGCGCCGGGTGGTCTATGCCTCGTCCATCCACGCGGTCGGCATGTACCCAAAGAACGAATTTATCGGCACCGACGTTCCCCACCGCCCAGACACGTTCTACGGCCTTGCCAAATGCTTTACCGAGGATCTGGGCCGGATGTACTGGGAAAAGCGCGGGCTTGAAAGCGTGCACATGCGCATCCTGTCCTGTGCTCAGGTCAACAATGCCCGCGCATTGGGATCCTGGCTCAGCTATGACGACCTGATCCAGCTTGTCACCCGCTGCATTGACACCCCCGTAACCGGTTTCGCCATCATCTACGGCGTGTCCGACAACGACCGCGCGCCTGTGGACAACGCAAACGCGCACTTTATCGGCTATCGCCCGAAGGACAACGCGGAGGTGTTCGCCGAAGAGGTGCTGGAGAACGAGCCGCCGATGGATCCGCAGGATCCAAGCCATATGCGTCACGGCGGTCCTTTCGCGGGCGTCGATCTGGGCAACTCCGGGCTTGCCAATATGAACGTCATCGACGATTCCAAAAAGAGCTGACGAAGTATCCTGCCGCCAGGTGGGGCCAAGATTGCGCAGCATCGCTAGAGCGGATCGCGCGTTTCCGATGCTGCGTCGATCTTTGCCAGAACTTCTAAGAAAACTTCCAGATCAGCCTGCGAAATGCCCTCGACCAACAGTCGCTGTCGCTCCTGCACCTTCGGAAGAATATCTCTGACAAGCTGCCGTCCCGCCTCGTCGATGCGCAGGATTTGCTGGCGGCTGTCGACCTGATCGACCCGGCTTGTCACCAGCTTGCGCTCCACCAATCCGCGGATCTTACGGCTTAGCTGTCCCTTGTCCATCTGAAGCAGCCGCGACAGTTGCGACATCGTGGTATCGCCCATCGCTTCGAGCAGGCGCAAGACACGCCAGTCTACGAGACCGATATCGGAATAGATTCGAAGGTAATGAGATATCTGCGCATTCAGCTTATTGTGCGCGCGCGCAAGCCGAAACGTCATGAAAGACGTAAGGTGCCCGGCCAACAGCTCTTTTCCATTCGTGTCGCTCATAGCTGTTTTTTGCAGTATTTAGTTGATATGTCAACCAAATTCTATATCGCTAATTGTTCATATGTTACCATTCGTCGAGACAAAGGTAAACGGTTTGCCGCGCCCCGCTGATGCGGCTTTCCGTACGACCGCGCTACAAATTTCACAGATGCCTGAAAAGGATTTCCGCGACTGGTAGTTTGGCGCGCAAACGCGCACCAAGCAGGAACATCCCGGCGATCTTACGTTGCAGATACAGGACGTCTATCGGAACAATCGGCGGTACGAACCCGTCATGCGCAAGCGCCTCGCCCTCCTGCTGCATCCGGCGACTAAGCGAGGTATCGGCGAAGTCGAACTTCGGCTCGCGCAGCGCATCGAAAGCAAACATGATCAGGCGCAGCACACGCTCTTTGTGATCGGGACTAACGGAATCGTCCAAAAATCCCAAATCCTCAGCGGCTTCCTCGACCGCCTTTCGGTCACCGTTCAAACCGGATTTAAGGAGCGTCCGATAATGCTGTGAAATCTCAGCGCCGATCTTGCGGGTCGCACCGAAATCCAGCAGCACGATGTCGCCCGTGCTTGCCAGATAACGATAGTTCGCAAAATTAGGGTCAGTCTGCATCAATCTGAATTGAAACAATTCTCTGAGCGTCAGATCCACGAGGCGGGCCATGATCAGATCGCGTTCTTCTTGCGATGCGTCTGCGGCAGTCTCGATCGGGGCACCCTCGATGAATTGCATCGACAGGACCGCTGGCGTCGTCCAATCGGGATAGACCTGCGGCAGCACGAACCCTTCGGCATCCTTGAGCAACGTCGCAAAGCGGGTCAGATGCTGCGCTTCGAGCGCATAGTCTGTTTCCTCATGCAGCTGTCGGGCCGCCTCTTCAAGATAGGGATCGAGGGAGATCCCTTTCGGCAACAGACCTGACATGCGGATCAGCGTACCGACATTGGCCACGTCACTGTCGATGCTGCGCACCACACCGGGATATTGTACTTTGACGGCCATGTCGCGCCCGTCCCTGAGCACCGCCCGATGAACCTGGCCGATGGAGGCTGCCGCAATCGGATGGACATTGAACCGCGCGAAAGCGCGCAGCCAGTTGGCGGGCCATTGCGCCGCGAGCACTTTCTTCAGCTGTGCCGGGGGCATGAAATACGCATCGTCGCGCAGGCGCGCCATGATCTGGGCCAGTTCAGGGGGCAAAACATCCCCTGTATCCATCGAGATCAATTGCCCGATTTTCATCGCGGCACCGCGCATTTTCGCGAGTTGATCCGCGATCCGGGTAACGTTGGATGGTGTCAGCAGCAGGCCGCGCCAGGTCGGTCGCTGACCCCGGCCAAGTTGCGCCGCCCCGCCAAGCGCCATGTTTCCCGCAATTCCAGCTGTCATCGAGCCAAGGCGCGTGAGCCGGCCGATGCGGCTTGACGGCACCGCCATTCCCTTGCTGCGCGCATCGGTCATTTCCGCCTCATCCTTTACATTCAATACTGACTATTGACGATTGAAACTGCTCAATAAAACCGAGTTTCGCAAATCGCGATATCGGCCTCCATTTCCGAACCGATCGCCAGAACTCCGATCCGTCGCAAGCGCGCAGAATCGAAACGGACATCTGTCCGGTGCGGCTCGAATATATCGAACGGCAGACGCCGGACTGACCACTCGGTGGGGGCATCGAAGGCGGCGCGAAAGGACTGCCACGGGCGCGCGAGCTGGTCCGTTCGCAGGCGCATTTCGTACGTCGCCGCGTTGCCGCGCACCTCGAATTCGATGCCTTCCCATACAGAAGCGTCGACCGTCTGACCGTCCGCGACATCGAAAGCCATCTGGATGAAGCCGCCGTTGTTGTCGAGCGACACTGCGCCGGTCAGCCGCGCGGCAGGACGCCCCGCAACGGGTCGGTGCGTCACTTCTCCGGTAGAAACGCCGCCCATCACGGTATCGGAGACGTATTCCCAATCGGGACTTAATTTCATTTTAATTTCTTTCGCTGTTGCGCAGGTGCCGACGAAACCCAGCACAACTGCACCAGGTTTGAGAATATGCACATCCGATGTCTTCTCGGGTGATGAAATAGGTGCGCCATCCGCACTGACCAGTGCAACTTTGCCGCGCCGCTGACCAAAAGACGCTGGCCTTCGCAGGCTGGCAGTTTACCTGTTGTGCAATAACGGGGATTGCCATGTTACTCAGCGTCAAAGCTCTTGCTAAATCATATCCGGGCGCTGATGGCCCCGTGCCGGTCCTGCGGCACGTCGATCTGGCGATGCAGGCGGGTGAAACGCTGGCGTTGACCGGCGAAAGCGGATCGGGAAAGAGCACCATACTGCATTTGGTGGGCGGGCTCGATACCGCAGACAGTGGAGAAATCCTGCTGGACGGTCATGACATGACGCGCCTTGATGACAAGGGTCGCGCAGCGATGCGGCGCGATGCGGTGGGCATCGTATTCCAACAGTTCAACCTGATCCCCTCGCTCGATGTAGCGGCAAACATCGCGTTTCAGGCGCGTCTTGCGGGCCGATACGATCCGCACGCCACACAGGATCTCGCCGAGGCACTTGGACTGACGGCGCAAATGGCGAAGTACCCCGAGCAGTTATCCGGCGGACAGCAGCAGCGCGTCGCAATCGCGCGCGCACTCGCCGTGCGGCCCCGGATCATTCTGGCGGACGAGCCGACAGGAAACCTCGACGAAACCACCGCCGAAGACGTGCTGGACCAGATGCTCGCGCTGGTCGCCGGGACGGGTGCCGCGCTGATGATGGTCACCCATTCGCGCGGGCTTGCTGCCCGGATGGAACGGCAAGTGCACCTGCGGCAGGGCACGCTCGAATGATGCGCACAGGACTCTCGGCGCTTTGGTCGCACTGGCGGCGCAATCCGTTGCAGTTGTTTACGCTTGTGGCGGGGCTCGCACTGGCGACAGCGCTTTGGTCCGGCGTCCAGGCCGTCAATGCGGAAGCACGGGCCAGCTATGATGCCGCTGCCGCCACGTTGGGGGACGGCCAGTACGATCAACTTTTGCCCGAACGGGGTGATTTGATCGCGCAGAAAACGTTCATTGCGCTGCGCCGTGCTGGCTGGCTGGTTGGGCCGGTGGTCGAAGGACGCATCGGCGCACCGGACAACCGTGTGCGTTTGGTAGGGCTTGATCCGCTTACCACGCCCTCAGGGCTTGGCCCCTTGGGAGACGCAGCCACCACCGGCCTGCCCGACTACCTTGAGCAATTGCCCGTCTATGCCAACGCGGCAACGGCAGCCAAGCTGGAGGGCCTGCTGAATACCCCAGTGGTGATAGATGCGGATATCGCGCCCGATACCGCCATCACCGATATTTCGGTCGCACAGCGCCTGTTGGGCATGGATGTGCAGTTGAGCCGTCTGATCGTGGCTCCGGTCCAGCCGATCGGTCGCCCGCCGCTTGCGGAAATCGCACCCGACCTGATCCGCCGGCCCGCACAGGGCGGCGGCGATGTCGGGCGGCTCACGGACAGCTTTCATCTCAACCTTACGGCCTTTGGTCTTCTCAGCTTCGCCGTCGGGATCTTTATTGTCCACGGTGCGATCGGCCTCGTGTTCGAGCAACGGCGCGGCATGGTGCGCACGTTACGCGCTCTTGGAATGCCGCTGAACCGGTTGATCGTGCTGATGGCGGCAGAACTGCTGGCGCTGGCGCTTCTGGGCGGGGTCGTCGGTGTTCTTCTGGGCTATCTGATTGCGGCCAGCCTGTTGCCCGATGTCGCTGCAACGATCGAAGGGCTGTACGGCGCGCAGGTCTCCGGCACCTTGCAACTGCGGCCTGCATGGTGGCTTTCCGGGCTTGCAATTTCCGTGCTGGGCACCGGTTTGGCGGCAGCGGGCGCGCTGGTCGGGATCGCGCGCATGCCACTGCTGGCCAGCGCGAAACCGCGGGCGTGGGCCACCGCGCGCGGTACAGCGCGCAGGCTGCAGGCCATGGGCTCGCTGGCACTTCTCGCAGTGGCGGGCCTCCTTGCTCTCGCAGGCGAGGGGTTGATCATGGGCTTTGGTTTGCTCGGCTGCTTGCTGATCGGCGCGGCCTTGCTGCTGCCTCCTGTGCTCGACCGGGTGCTTGCGGGGGCGCAGCGGTTGGCAACAAACGTCACGGCGCAATGGTTCTGGGCCGATACCCGCCAGCAACTGCCCGGTCTCAGCCTGGCGCTTATGGCACTTCTTTTGGCGATGGCGGCCAACATCGGTGTTTCGACCATGGTGTCGAGTTTCAGACTGACGTTCACTGGCTTTCTCGACCAGCGTCTCGCGTCCGAGCTTTATGTCACAACCGAAAGTGCCGCACAGACAGCGGCCTTCGAAGCGTTCGTCGCAGATCCTGCGCGCGAAACATTACCGCTGCTGTCGGTCGATACGACGCTCGCAGACCTTCCCGCCGAACTGTATGGCGCACGGATCGGCGCGACATACCGCGAGAATTGGGTCTTGCTGGCGCAGGCACCTGACGTGTGGACCCGCGTTGCCGAACAGCAGGCGTTGATCGTGAACGAGCAACTGGCGCGGCGCGCGGGGCTTTGGGTCGGCGATGACCTGACCATCGGCACCGGACTGGCCCTGCCGATCGCGGGCATTGTTGGCGATTACGGTAATCCCATCGGTCAGGCGATCGTCGCGGAGCCGCTGTTCCGCGACCTGTATCCGGAGGTGGAGGCCCTGAGCTTCGGGGTGCGCAGCGAAACGCCTCAGGCGCTGCGCGAATCCCTGATCGAAGAGTTCGGCCTGCCTGCGCAAAACATCACCGATCAGGCGCAGATCAAGGCATTTTCGCTGTCGGTGTTCGAACGCACTTTTACCGTCACCGCCGCGCTCAATGTTCTGACGCTTGCCGTGGCGGCCTTTGCCATTTTCATGAGCTTGCTGACGCTCGCCACCATGCGCTTGCCGCAACTGGCGCCGGCATGGGCACTGGGGCTGACACGGCGACGTCTGGGTCAGCTGGAACTGGTCCGCGCGGTCGTGCTTGCGGCGCTCACGGCGCTATGTGCGCTGCCGCTCGGGCTGGCGCTGGCGTGGGTGCTTCTGGCGGTGGTCAACGTCGAAGCGTTTGGATGGCGGTTGCCGATGTTCCTGTTTCCACTCGATTATCTCACACTGGCATTGTTCGCCCTTGTCGCTGCGGTGATCGCGGCCACTCTGCCCGCCCGCAGGCTTGCGCGTACACCGCCCTCGGATCTGCTCAAGGTGTTTGCCAATGAACGTTAAGATACTGATCACGTTTCTCTTGCTACCGGTATGTGCCGTCGCGCAAGGGTTCGCGGGGCTGGGGACGCAGGCGGAGGGCTTTGCCATGCCCGCGCCCGCCCCCCAGTTCGACTTTCCCGCCGACCATGGAGCGCATCCCGACTACCGGATCGAATGGTGGTATCTGACCGCGAACATGACGGGCCCCGACGGGACACCCTATGGACTGCAATGGACCTTGTTTCGATCCGCCCTCGCCCCCGAAACGACCGAAGGCTGGGACAGCCCGCAAATCTGGTTCGGCCATGCGGCAGTGACGACGCCCGAAGCGCATTTTGCCACCGAACGCTATGCCCGTGGCGGGATCGGGCAGGCCGGCGTGCAGGCCGATCCTTTTACTGCATGGATCGACGAATGGCAGTTGGCCGGCACCGGTATCGACCGTCTGCGCCTGACCGCATCCGGGCCTGATTTTGCCTATGACGTCGCGCTTGAGGCGCAAGGGCCGCTCGTGTTTCACGGTGACGGCGGATACTCGGTGAAATCCGCACAGGGACAGGCCAGCTATTACTACTCGCAGCCGTTTTTCGAATTGGCAGGCACGATCACCCTGCCCACGGGCAAGGTCGACGTAACGGGGACCGCCTGGCTGGACCGGGAGTGGTCTTCGCAGCCGCTGGCGGCAGATCAGACCGGGTGGGACTGGTTCTCGCTCTCGTTCGATACGGGGAACAAACTTATGGGATTTCGGCTGCGACAGAGTGATGGCAGCTATTATACGTCGGGAACATGGATCACGCCGGACGGACACACGACTGCTTTGCCGGACGGCAGTTTCGACGCCGAACCGCTGGCGACCACTGCCGTCGCGGGCCGCGACATCCCCACCCGCTGGAGAGTGCAGGTGCCGTCGCGCGATGTCGATACAATCGTCGAGGCCGTAAATCCCCAAAGCTGGATGGATCTGTCCGTTCCCTACTGGGAAGGTCCGGTCCGAATGGTCGGCGGTGCATCCGGCGTGGGCTATCTGGAAATGACGGGCTATGAGTGATCCGCCAGATCGGCAAAATTCAGCGCGGATCTAGACACATGTCGGCCAATAACGCGCTAAACGCGCGCGCGGCGACGGAAGGCGTCTCTTCAGAGCGGCTCATGATGCCCACTGCTCCCCGGGTCGGCGCCATGTCGATCCGCAGAAGCCCCAGCCGTCCATCCGCGATGTCTTGCGCAACGACGCCCCGGCTGATGAACCAGACGGTATTCGTGTCCGCCAAGGTGACGGCACGGCCAAAAGCAGCTGACGCAGTCTCGATCCGGTTTCGGAAAAGCGGCACACCGCGCGAGATCAACAGCCGTGCGACAAGGGGCCGGATGGCGGAATCCTGCGGCGGGTACAGCACCCGAAACTGTTCAAGATCGGCGCAATCTTCGATTTGCAGTGCTTCGCTTGCAGGGTTTGCCACGATCACCACCTCCTCGGTATAGAGCTGCTGAAAGCTCAGGCCGATCATCGTACCGGGTCGTCCAAGCCGACCGACGACCAGATCCAGTCCCCCACTTCTGAGCCGCGCGGTCAGATCATGGTGCGGGCCTTCGTGGATCTCCAGAAGCGTGTCAGGATTCGTCCCGGCAAAGGCGTAGGCCGCCTGAGGCAGCAGCGACGACGCAACAGTCGGCAACGCGCCCACCTTCAACTGTCCCGCCGCACCGCCTGTCGCCTGGATAGAGCGCAGACCGTGCCGCAAGGCTGCCGTGCTCTGCTCCGCGAATTGCAAGAACACCTTGCCCTGGGGCGTGAGCGATATGCCTGCCCGGCTTCGGTCCATCACCACGACACCCAGAATTTCTTCAAGTTCCTTTAGCGTCTTGGAAATCGCGGGCTGGGTAAGGTTCAACTGCTCGGCGGCAGCCTTGAAGCTGCTGGCCCGTGCGATGGCGCTGAACGCATCGAGATGACGAAACTTGATCCGGCGGTCCATATTCATTCCACTTTCGACATACAAACTGCTCAATATCTCATTTTAAGTACCAATAGAACTATGCGAAGCAGATACGAATGCACGGGAGAGTGGTATGAAAACCCAGGTTGCGATTATCGGGGGCGGACCTTCCGGGCTATTGCTCGCGCAGCTCTTGCAGACACGCGGCATTGAAAGCGTCGTGCTGGAACGCAAGACGAGAGAGTATGTGCTGGGCCGGATTCGTGCCGGTGTGCTGGAGCGGGGGCTGGTGCAGTTGCTGGAAGAAGCGGGTTGTGCCGCGCGTCTGCACGCCGAAGGCATCGCGCATCACGGCACGCTGATCTCTTACGGAGACGAGATGTTTCGCGTGGATTTCACCGAGCATACCGGCCAGCAGGTCATGATCTACGGACAAACCGAAGTCACCCGCGATCTGTACGCAGCGCGCGAGAAGGCCGGTGGCGGAATCGAATTCAATGTCGCGGATGTCGTCATAGAAGGCGCGGATACGGATGCCCCGCACGTCGATTATACCGTGGAGGGGGAGGCGCGCAGGCTCGACTGTGATTTCGTCGCAGGCTGTGACGGGTTTCACGGCGTCAGTCGGCAGGCGATCCCGCCAGAGGTACGCAGGGAATACGAAAAGGTCTATCCTTTCGGCTGGCTCGGTATCCTGACGCAGACACCGCCCGTCAACTCCGAGCTGATCTACGCCAACTCGCCCCGTGGCTTTGCCTTATGCTCCATGCGCACCGAAAACCTAAGCCGGTACTACATCCAGTGCTCGCTGTCCGACAAACCCGAAGACTGGACGGACGAGGCTTTCTGGCGAGAGCTCAAACGCCGCATTCCTGCCGAACAGGCCGAAACATTGATCACCGGGCCGAGCATCGAAAAATCCATCGCGCCCCTGCGGTCCTTCGTGACCGAACCGATGCGCTGGGGTCGTCTGTTCCTGTGCGGCGACGCGGCCCATATCGTACCGCCGACCGGAGCGAAGGGGCTGAACACGGCCGCGTCGGACGTGCATTACCTCTATAACGGCTTGCGCGAATTCTACGAAGACAACCGCAGCGATGGCATCGACAGCTATTCACAAAAGGCGCTCTCCCGCGTTTGGAAGGCCCAAAGATTCAGCTGGTGGTTTTCGTCGCTGATGCACACCTATCCGCACCAATCCGAATTCGACCTGAAAATGCAGGTCGCCGAAATCGAGTTTTTGCGCTCTAACAAAGCGGCACAAAAGGCGATGGCGCAGAATTATGTCGGGCTACCCTACTGATCCCGTTCGCAGCCATTGCGTTTGCCCGTTCGTTTGCGCCAAAATCCGATCATGCAGGAGCCGATATGCCCAACTTACCGACTAAAGGAGCATACCATGTCCGACCGTCTTAAACAAGGAATGGCCATGCGCCGGTCCGTTCTGGGCGACGCGCATGTCGACAGGGCGGAAGCCGGGAAAACGGCCTTTGATGAACCGTTCCAGACCATGATCACCGAAGGGGCGTGGGGCACTCTTTGGTCCGACGACACGATCAGCAAGCGTGAACGCTCGATGTTGACGCTGTCCCTGCTCGCCGCAACCGGCAATTTCGAGGAAATTCCAATGCACATCCGCGCCACGGCAAATACCGGTGCCAGCCCGCAGGATGTGGTACAGGCGTTCATGCACGTCGCTGTCTATGCAGGCGTCCCCAAGGCCAACCACGCCATCAAGCTTGCCAGACAGACATTTTCCGAGATGGGGATCGTCCTGTGAGGTCCGCTGGCCCGCCGCCGAAACCGGGCGGCTTCATTCCGCGCGACCGCAATTGGCAGCCCGATGCGCTGACACCGCCCTACAGGACGAGCATCAAACGCAGTCCGCAAGCCGCACCGTTATCGTTCCCCTCGACCATCAGCGAGGAGACATCACCGGTTTTCGGGCATACCCTGCTGGGCAAACATGACAACGACCTTATCCACAACTACGCGGCAGCGGGGGAAAGCGCGATCGGTCCGCGCATCATCGTACACGGCCAGGTTCTGGACGAATCCGGCCGGGGGGTGCCCGGCGCATTGATTGAGGTCTGGCAGGCAAACGCAGGCGGCCGTTACCGCCACAGAAACGAAAGCTACCTCGCCCCGCTGGACCCCAACTTCGGCGGTTGCGGACGCACGATCACGGACGCAGACGGCAGATATGAATTCGCCACGGTCCAGCCGGGTCCCTACCCCTGGCCGAACGGCATGAACGACTGGCGCCCCGCCCATATTCATTTCTCGATATTCGGGCATGGTTTTGCCCAGCGCCTAATCACCCAGATGTATTTCGAAGGCGATCCTCACATTCCGCTGTGCCCGATCGTCGGCACCCTCAAGACACCGCAAGCGGTTGATGCGCTGACCGCACGGCTGGACATGAACAGCGCAGTACCTATGGACAGCCGCGCCTATAAGTTCGACCTCGTGATCCGGGGCCGCAGGCAGACCTTTTTCGAGAACCGCAAGGAAGGACTGTAGCATGCAACGTCTTAATCACCTTCGCGAAAGCCCGAGCCAGACCGCAGGCCCCTACGTCCACATCGGGTGCACACCAAACTTTGCCGGGCTCACGATGTACGGTGGCGATATGGGCGTCTCGATGAAAACCGGCCCGGTTCAGGGTGTCGCAATCACGATCAAGGGGGCGGTATACGACGGTACCGGCACGCCTTTGCGCGATGCGATGGTCGAGATCTGGCAGCCCGATGCCGCAGGTCTTTTTGCGTCCGCCAACGAGACGCGGGGCACGCCCGATCCCAACTTTACCGGCTGGGGCCGCGCGGCGGCCGACATGCACACGGGCGAGTTCACGTTCGAGACGGTCAAGCCGGGCGCCGTTCCGTTCCCCGACGGGCGCATGCAGGCTCCGCACGTCACAGTGTGGATCGTTGCGCGCGGCATCAATATCGGACTGCACACGCGACTTTATTTCGGGGACGAGGCCGAAGCAAACGCGAAAGATCCCATTCTAACACGGATCGAGCATCAAAACCGGATTCCGACCCTGCTGGCCACCAAACAGGACGATGGGAGTTACCGGTTCGACATTCACCTGCAAGGACCGCTCGAAACGATATTTTTCGATATCTGAGAACCGTGTTTGCACCGGCTTTGTGACCGGACACCCCCGTACCGTCGGCACCTGAGGCGCCGCGATCATGGCAAGAACTGGTTGATCTGCGGCATGGTGTTGCCAGACCCTCATGCAGGGGTCTCTTGCGGGCGCAGCTGCCCCGCCGCGCCAGCGGAAAGCCCGACCATCACTGCCGCTGTACCAAGCATCAAAGGCAAACCGCCGCTTTGATACGTCAGCCCGGACAGAACCGTACCGGCAAGCCGCCCGGCGGCGTTCGCCATGTAGTAGAACCCGACGTCCATGGTCACCCGCTCGGCCCTTGTAAACGCCAGAATAAGATAGGAATGGAGCGCCGAGTTGACCGCGAAGACAGCGCCGAAGACCAAAAGCCCGACGACGAGCGTAACCGTCAACCAAGGCTGAGGTCCAGATGCCGCCCATGCTGCTACCGCCAAAGCGGCAGGCACGGCGAACAACAGCCATGCCCACCTGTTCGCGGCGGCGACCAGATCCGCCTCCGGTCGGGTCGACGCCCGCAGAAATGCCGGTGCCGCGGCCTGAACGGCGCCATACAGGATGGTCCAGATCGCCATGAAGCTGCCGATCATGAAGAAAGTGGCGCGGTTGCCGGCCTCGCTGCCGTCCGACAGAACGGCGTAGAAATAAATCGGAATACCCACGACAAACCAGATGTCACGCGCCCCGAACAGAAAGACGCGCGCGATGCTGAGCCAGTTCACATTGACCGATTTGGAGAAAACCTCGGAGAACCTCGCGCCCTTGCGCCCCCTGGGCAGACCCGGCGGCATGGCCAGCAGAACCGCCAGGAGTATGATGGCCAGCACCGCCGCCAGCACCAGCAGCGCCCCGACAAAGCCGACCCCCGCCAGCAGAGCGGCCCCAAGCAAGAAGCCCACCCCCTTCACCGCGTTCTTGGACCCCGTCAGCACAGCAACCCAACGGAAAAGACCGCCCTGCCCGATCGGCGCAAGCAGCTTTACGGCGGACTTCGACGACATCTTGGCCAGATCCTTCGCGACGCCGGACGCCCCTTGGACAATCATCACGTAGGCGACTGACAAACCGATCGCCCAAGCCGGATCGAGCTGCGCCAATGCCATCAGCGCCACAACCTGAAGCGCCAGTCCGGCATAAAGTGTGGAAACCAACCCAAAGCGGGCCGCGATCCAGCCCGCCGAGAGGTTGGTGATGATGCCCGCAATTTCGTAGAATACGAAGAGCCAGGCCAGTTGCACCGGTGTGAAGCCCAGCGTGTGGAAATGCAGCAGGACCAGCATCCGCAGCGCCCCGTCGGTTAGCATGAACGCCCAATAGGCAGCGGTCACGGCAATATAGGCCGACAAGCCCTCGGGCCGCGAGGGCGCGTTCAAAGTGCCTCTCCCACCATCAATGCCACATCCACGAGACGATGCGCATAGCCCATCTCATTGTCGTACCAAGCATAGATTTTCACCTGGGTGTCGTTCACCACCATGGTGCAGGGGGCGTCGACAATGCTCGACCGGGTGTCGTTGGTATAATCGGCAGAAACGAGCGGGCGCTCCTCGTAGCCGAGGATCCCCTTCAACGGCCCATCCGCCGCCGCCTTGAACAGCGCATTCACCTCTTCCGCCGTTGTTTCCCGTTCGACCTCAAACACACAATCGGTAAGCGACGCATTCAACAACGGAACGCGCACGGCATGGCCGTTCAACCTGCCCTTGAGTTCGGGATAGATCAGGGTGATCGCCGTGGCGCTGCCCGTCGTAGTCGGGATCAGCGAATTGAGCGCAGACCGGGCCCGCCGCAAGTCCTTGGCGGGCCTGTCCACAATCGTCTGAGTGTTCGTCACATCATGGATCGTCGTGATTGAGCCGTGCCGGATGCCCATGGCCTCATGGATCACCTTGACCACCGGCGCGAGACAGTTCGTCGTGCAGGACGCCGCCGTGACGATCCGGTGCCGTGCCGGGTCGTAAATGTCATCGTTCACGCCATAGACGATGTTTGCGGCATTCCCGTCCTTGACCGGGGCGGAGGCGACAACCTTTTTCACACCTGCGTCGAAATAGGGCGCAAGCTTGGCCTCGGTCTTGAAGGCACCGGTGCAGTCAATCACCACGTCGACACCATTCAGCGGCAGCGCCGCGAGATCCCGCGTGCCGGTGAAGGGTAACCGGGTCCCGCCGACAGTCACACTTTGCCCGTCATGGGCGAATGTGGTGTCCCAACGGCCGTGCACGGTATCGAATTCCAGCAGATGAGCGTGCATTTCGGGATCACCGACCGTATCATTGATCCAGGCGATCTGTGCGCCCCGCTCCAGCAACTGCCTGAGCGCCAGTTTTCCGATGCGGCCGAGGCCATTCAACGCATAGACGGTCATACGAAATCTCCAGAGTTCAAGCGCCCGATCGCATCCACTGCATCTTGCAGCGAAACCCGGTCGAGCGCGGGGAAAGGTAAGATGGCAAACGCCAGCACACGGTCGGCGACCGCGTCATAAGCAGCTTCGAACGCGCGGCTCTTGTCGGTCCGTGTCCCCTGTGCGGCTGCGGGATCGGGAATGCCCCAATGCGCGCTCACGGGTTGACCGATCCACGCCGGGCATTCTTGGTTGGCCGCCTTACTGCAAACAGTGAATACGAAATCAAACCTTGGCGCGTCCGGTCCCTGCATCTCGGTCACACTTTTGGGCCGAAGCGCCGTAACGTCATGGCCCTTGCGCTCAAGCACCTCGCGCGCGAACGGGTTCACACCCCGTCGAGGGTCGCTGCCGGCCGAGAACACCTCGAACCGATCGCCAGCCTCCTGCCGCAGGATCGCTTCCGCAAAGATCGAGCGCGCGGAGTTGCCGGTGCAGATGAAAAGGACGTTGCGTTTGCGCTCGGGCATGGGGCCGACCCCCGGGGCTGTCAGCGGATAGCCCGGCGAGCACAGATCCGCCCGCCCTCGGCAGCAATCGAGGAACAGGTAATCGAAGGTGCGCCGAACCTCCGCCATCGCAATACAGTAACGCAAGGACGTACCCGTGCGCTCTTGCGTCACCAGCCCCGAACGCATCAACGCCGCGAGATAGGCTGATAGTGTGGATGGCTTAATTGCAAGAGCGGCGATCATCTCCCCTGCCGCAACCTTTTCGGGATAACGCCGCATCAAAAGCCGGAAGATGGCCAGCCGTTGCGGATGTCCCAAGGTAGAAAGGCGTGAGGGAATCTGTTTTTCCATACTTCCAGAATAATCGAATTACCGGTCTGCGCAAGCGGCGATGCGCGGTGAGCGGTCAGTTAATGCTCCTGCATTCTCGGGGATGGTTTGCGGGTCCGAGCTTCCCAGCGCTTCTCTTTGGTTCAGGCAAGCGCACCGTACGCGGTACCTTCAGATCCGGCCCAGTTCAAACCGTCTGCGGGTCTGTTCGCAGCTGCTCTCTGAGTGGTTGGAGCGGTTCGCTGAACCCATGCTGCAACGGGGCTTTGATAACCCAACTCATTACCGGCGACTGCAGAGCGCACGCCGGGTATCTCCGATTCTATCGCCTGGCTTCGCTCCCTTATAATGCACCACCGGTTCGAACTGCTGTGACACTGTTGATAGTTTGACTGATCTAAACTTCGCAACACTTGTATTGGATCGGTGATGCGAAGACTTCGAGAAGGGTAACTCTGATCCGCGACACTATCGATCCGGAATCTCGCACCATGGCCCTTATTCTCATGGAAAAACGCTGTTCAAATTGACCAGATCTTACCCAAACCCGGTGTCGAAAACTCTTGTTTCCTGCCGTCTCCTGCCTACGTTGGCCACACCGACGAAGTTGAAAAAAGCTGAAAAACCGCCTTGTAATATAGGTATTTGCGCGGCTATACGCGTCGGTGGAGACGTGGCCGAGTGGTCGAAGGCGCTCCCCTGCTAAGGGAGTAACGTGCAAGCGTTCGAGGGTTCGAATCCCTTCGTCTCCGCCACCAAAACCGACTACGGTTTGGAGTTTTATCAAATGAAAACGATCAGTTAATAATCCACGACTCATCTCCGCTCCGCTAATTTGCCCCGTTTTGCAACACATTTCGCCGCAAATTCTGCCGCACAAGCTCTTTTCCGCCGATCGACCGCGACCATAATGAAGCGCGGCAATAACTATTATTTGAAAAAGCGCGTGCCGCGTCGGTATCAGAACGTGGAAGAGCGCAGGAGCGTATGGGTCAGCCTGCATGCTGATTCCTTTAGCGTCGCCAAAGAGAAGGCACACGCAGCTTGGCAGCACATTCTCGAAGGCTGGGAAGCCCGGCTTGCCGGAGACACCAGCGACGCCGAAAAGAGATTTGAAGCCGCCAAGAATCTAGCCGCTGTGCGCGGATTCCGTTATCTGCCCGTAGAGCGCGTGGCCGAGCTGCCCCGCATGGATTTCGTGGAACGCATGGAAGCCGTAGTTGGTAAAGACGGCGAGCCCGGCTTGCGCGAAGCTGCGGCGCTTACTCTTGGCTGCTGGTGCGCTGGATGGGCTCAACAATGAGGCTCCCAGTGTCGTGTTGACGATGGTCAACACCGGAGCGGGGCCAAGCGAGCTGGCTGCCCTCACACGCGACCAGATACGGCTTCGGGCCGCCGTACCGGATATCTCGATCGAGCCGGTTGGTCGGCAAATAGAGAGCCAAAACGCCCGGCGAGTCATCCCTTTTACCGGAGTGAGCCTGAAAGCAGTGGTACAAAATCCCGACGGCTTCCCCCAATACCTCAACAGCTCCGCCACCCTCTCGGGTACGGTGAATAAGTATCTCGGGGCAAATGGGCTTTTGGAGACGCCAGAACACTCTCTTTACGGTTTGAGGCATAGCTTTGAAGACCGGATGTTGGCAGCGGAATTGATGAACGGATTAGGCGTGACCTGTTAGGCACGCCCTTGGCCGAGAGCGGTATGGCGACGGGGGTTCCCTCGCCAATGTACAGAAGTTGCTTCAGCGTTTTGCGCTTTGAATGATGGCCCGTGCTCGGGCCACCACATCGTTGGCGGCGATGGCTTCCAACTCGGCAATGTCTGCGTCTATGCGCTGAAAGATCGGCACATAGACCGGATTATCATACATCATGTGCGCAACCTTTTCACGCGCAGCTTTAAGGCGTTCGAGTGTCTCCATTAGTTTTTACCGTGACAGGCGCATTGCGTGGAGAGATGCCGCGCGGCACTAAATTACACGAGGTGGTCAGCCCCCGCGCTTGCGTGGCCGGGTGATCCCATTCATCCGGCCTCAAGGTTCAAAACGTGCCGTTAAGGCGGACGCGGACGGACTTGTACGGGTTGCCCACTGCCGAGACGACCACGCCGATCTTGGGGTTGGCGCTGGCCGTGCTGATGACAGCAGAGTCGGCAGCCTTCCAATCGATTGCGTCGCCTACGGCCAAGTCATCGGGCGAGACTTTGGGCATGTCGAAAAAGCCGGTCGTGACAATCACAAGGGATCGCCAATGGCCGCGTCACCGGACGCGATACCGAAGATGTCGCCGAGCCTCACACCGTCGCCAGCGTTGGCGGCAGCCTCGGCGGTGACGGTCAGGTTGTCACCTGGTTGCACGAAGTTGCGCATATTAGAGTCCTTTCGAGGTACGGAAGTTTAGGGTTGTTGACGTGCGACGCGCTGCCAGCTCGGCAGTATGCCGCTCCAAAGACGCCAGAGCGGCGGACCTTTAGGCGTCGGACTTGTATTCGACTTCTTCGCCGTTCAGGTCTCGCAAGCGTCGCATGCCAACCGCCCGCGCCTTCAAAAGCGCGTCACGGGGTTGCGTGGGCTGATCAAGCGTCAAATATACTCGGAAGTCGCCACACGTTGAGCGCCACGCGAGTCGAGCCAGCCCGCGCTAAAGTCGAGGAAGTCCAGGAAGGACAGTCCCAGCGTATCCCAGCTTTCGCGGCGCTGGACTTGGACACCCTCGGCCCCGCTCATGTAAGCTTAGCGAAGACAGGCCAGACGTGCCGGGTCAGCGAAGAGATACCAAGTGCCCGACGGTAAGCGCGGTTCCACCAGCAGTTCCAACTTGCCCGCAAAGGGGTTCACGTCGGCAGTGCTGCCGGGCTGGATCGCGGCAAGCATTTCCTCGGCTTCGGTTTCCAGATCGGCGGGCACCAGCAGGTAGCGCGGCGGGGCGTCGATGATCGTTTTGCCATCGGTGCCGGTGCGCAGGCGCATGGCTTCGCGGTTCTCGGTCAAGGTCGCCTTGGACGGCAACCCGGCAGTATCCCCGATGTTGCCCCGGCTTCGGGGCCGGCTTGGCGGACGGATGCGTGTTGGGTGCGCCTGCCGATCATGCGCGAAATACAATGACACGAAAAGCAACCGTTGGGGAAATATCATGCGAGAAAACGCATTCGGCAGTGCCCGTTCGAACCGGGGTCTCGTCAGGGGGGCAGCGCCTTCTGATCGAAAATCAGTGTACCCCTGACGGCCGCTGTGCCGCGCGGCACAGCGCACGGTGGTGTGGCTCGATCAGGTGTTGAAAAGGAAATGAAGTACGTCCCCGTCCTTCACCGTGTACCCTTTGCCCTCGGCGCGCATCTTGCCTGCCTCTTTGGCCGGTCCCTCCCCGCCAAGCGCCACGAACTCGTCGTATGCAATGGTCTCTGCACGAATGAACCCTTTTTCGAAATCACCATGGATCACGCCGGCGGCCTTGGGCGCCGAAGTGCCTGATTTGATGGTCCAGGCACGGGCTTCCTTGGGGCCAACGGTGAAATACGTCTCGAGATGCAAAAGCTCGTATCCCGCACGGATCAGCCGGTCGAGACCGGCCTCGTCAAGCCCCATCTCGGTCAGAAACATCTCGGCCTCTTCAGGATCGAGCTGGCTGATCTCTTCTTCGATCTGGGCGGAGATGATGACGTGTGCGTTGCCCTGCGCCGCCGCCATGTCAGCCACTTTCGCGGAAAATGCGTTGCCTTCGGCCGCATCGCTTTCACCGACGTTGCAGACATAAAGAACCGGTTTGGTGGTCAGCAGTTGCAGCATCCGCCATGCCTTTGCGTCGTCCGCGTCGACCTCGACCACGCGGGCCGGTTTGCCCGCTTCGAGCGCGTCGAGCGCGAGCCGCATCAGGCGCTCTTGCTGGACCGCCTCCTTGTCGCCGCCCCTGACACGGCGCACGATGTTCTGAAGCCGCTTCTCGATGCTCTCGATGTCCGCGAGCATCAATTCGGTGTCGATCGTCTCTGCATCGGCCACCGGGTCCACACGACCCTCTACATGGGTAACATCGCCGTCCTCGAAACAGCGCAGGACATGCGCGATGGCGTCCACTTCGCGGATGTTGGCAAGAAACTGGTTGCCCAGACCCTCACCCTTGGACGCACCTTTCACGAGGCCCGCGATGTCGACAAAGGTCATGCGGGTCGGAATGACGCTTTTGGATTTGGCGATGGCTGCTAACGTGTCGAGCCGCGCATCGGGTACGGCAACCTCGCCCACATTCGGCTCGATTGTGCAAAACGGGAAATTCGCCGCCTGCGCCGCAGCCGTGCGTGTGAGCGCATTGAAAAGGGTCGATTTGCCGACGTTCGGCAGACCCACGATACCCATTTTGAAACCCATGACAGCGTCCTTCTGTGCGTTTGCGCTGTCCTAGGCCGTCAGCGCCCTCCGCGCAAGCGGTCGCCAGGCGAAATGTCAATCGGTCCGCGCTGCCGCGCGTTCACGCGAGGTGAAGATCAAAAACCAGGCGAGCAGGATGAACATCGGATGCGTAAGCCCGCCTGATAGAAGCAGGGCGGGGATCCAGATGAAAAACACGACAATGCCGAGGATCGGACGACCGGTCAGCAGGATTGAGAGGGGCGGGAGCAATATGGCGAGGATATAATTCATGGAGGAGATATGGGGCGACGTGAGTGGTTTGAAAAGGGGGCGCCCGGCGAATTCGGACCGGTCGCGTCCCACATGCCCGCCCCGCGCGCTGCCAGTTCCGCATTGCATTAATCCGCCGCTTGGGACAAGAAACCCGTATCAGGACCGAGGATGACCACATGACACGCATCGACGCCACATTCGCCAGGCTGAAAGCCGACGGCAAAAAAGCTTTCGTTTCCTATGTCATGGCAGGCGATCCGGATTTCGAACGGTCTTTCGAAATCGTGCGTGGCCTGCCCGCCGCCGGGGTCGACATTATCGAACTGGGCCTGCCCTTTACCGATCCGATGGCTGACGGGCCGACGATCCAGCTTGCGGGTCAACGCGCGCTGGATGCCGGCATGACGCTGAAACGGACGCTCGAAATGGCGCGGCGATTTCGCGAGGAAGACGACAGCACGCCGATCGTGCTGATGGGGTACTACAATCCTATCTATTCGATGGGCGTCGACCGTTTCCTTGTCGCGGCCAAAGAATCTGGCATCGACGGTCTGATCATCGTCGATCTGCCGCCCGAGGAAGACGCTGAGCTGTGCCTGCCCGCTCAGGCGGCCGGGCTGAATTTCATCCGACTTGCCACGCCGACGACCGACGACAAGCGCCTGCCCCGCGTAGCGCAGAACACATCCGGCTTTATCTATTATGTCTCGATCACCGGCATCACCGGTTCTGCCGAAGCGGATGCAGGCGACGTGGCCCCCGAAGTCGTGCGCATCCAGAAGGCCAGCGGACTGCCCGTCATCGTCGGTTTCGGTGTGAACACCTCCCAGAAATCCCGCGCGATTGCCGAAGTCGCGGATGGTGTTGTCGTAGGCTCCGCCATTGTCAGCCAGATCGCGGCAGGCAAGAGTGCCGCAGAAGTTTTGGCCTTCGTCAAGACGCTGGCCGATGGCGCGCACGCGGCATGACACTTCATCAGCCGAACCTGCCTGCGCGAAGGTTGGCGCCTGCATCACCATAGCGATTCCCTTGACAGTTGATCTGAATGCTTCCAATCGGTAAGCAAAAGTGACCAACGAGAGGGAACGCCGCCCATGCCAGTCATTACCAACATCGACGACCTCAAGCGTATTCACGCACGCCGCGTGCCGAAGATGTTCTATGACTACGCCGAAAGCGGCAGCTGGACCGAGCAGACCTTCCGCGAGAACACCACGGATTTCGACCAGATCCGCCTGCGCCAACGGGTGGCGGTCGATATGTCCGGTCGCACGACCAAGGGGAAGATGATCGGACAGGACGTGGCGATGCCCGTAGCCCTCGCGCCTGTCGGGCTGACCGGGATGCAGCACGCCGATGGCGAGATCAAGGCGGCCCGGGCAGCGGAAGCGTTCGGCGTGCCGTTCACCCTGTCGACCATGTCGATCAACTCGATCGAGGACGTGGCGAGTGCCACGCACAAGCCCTTCTGGTTCCAGCTCTATACCATGCGCGATCAGGACTACGTTTCGCGCCTGATTGAACGGGCGCGCGCCGCGAAATGCTCGGCGCTGGTGATCACGCTGGATCTGCAGATTATTGGCCAGCGCCACAAGGATATCAAGAACGGCCTGTCCGCCCCGCCCAAGCTCACCATGAAATCCATGGCGAACCTCGCGACCAAATGGCGATGGGGGCTTGAGATGCTGCAAACCAAGAACCGCAGTTTCGGCAACATTGTGGGTCATGTGGACAATATCTCGGATGCGTCCGATCTGAGCGCCTGGACCGCGGAACAGTTCGACCCCACGCTCGACTGGGGCAAGATTGCCAAGATCAAGGAACAGTGGGGCGGAAAAGTAATTCTCAAAGGCATTCTCGACGCCGAGGATGCCCGAATGGCGCTGAAAGTCGGTGCCGATGCGATCATCGTGTCCAATCACGGCGGACGTCAGCTCGACGGCGCGCTCAGCTCGATCCGCATCCTACCCGCGATCCTCGATGCGGTCGGGGACCAGATCGAGGTCCACCTCGACAGCGGTATCCGGTCGGGTCAGGATGTACTCAAGGCGCTGGCCATGGGGGCAAAGGGCACCTACATCGGGCGCGCCTGGATCTACGGGCTTGGCGCGATGGGACAGGCTGGCGTGACACGCGCACTCGAAGTCATTCACAAGGAGCTGGACACCACGATGGCGTTGTGCGGCGAGACGAATGTTGCCGATCTGGGACGCCACAACTTGCTGATCCCGCAGGATTTCAGCGGCCGTTGGCAGTCAAGCTGACCAATACGGAGGCTCTGACGCCATGCTGGTCTTTCTGCGCCACAAGATCACATTCCTCGCAACACCGAAAACCGGGACTACCGCCGTGGAACTGGCCCTCAAGTCGCGCGCCGAGATCATATTCGCCAAGAACCGCAAGCACGTCACCGCCGCCCGCTATGCCAACCAGATCGCGCCGTTTCTAGAACAGACGTTCAACGTGCGGCCCGAGTCTGTCGCGGTGATGCGCGAGCCGGTGGACCAGATCCGCAGCTGGTACAAATACCGCAGCCAAAAGCGGCTGGACGGCAGCGAGCTAAGCACCCAAGGCATCAGTTTCGACCAGTTCGTGAGCGAAGTCTGCGCCGACAATCCGCCCGAGCGGGCACAGATCGGGCGCCAGTTCAGCTTTCTCACTGACGGTAAGGACCGTGTCATGGCCGATCACCTATTCGCCTACGAGGATCAGGACGGTTTCGTGGCGTTCTTGTCGAAGCGGCTGAAGCACCCGGTCGAGCTTGGCGAAAAAAACGTCTCTCCGCATGTCGACGCCCTGCTCAGCGGTCCCGTTCTGGACCGATTGCGCACGGTTCGCGCTGCGGATTTCGCTCTTTATGACGCGATCAGATCGGGGGGCGGTCATTTGCAAACGCCACGCACCTGACGCGTCCGCCCCGCCAGTGCCGAAATCAGAGTCAGCAGACTGTCCGTGCCACCCGCATTGAACATGGCGATTGCAGGCGAGCGGTTTGGCGTAGGCACATTGTCATAGACGCCCCGCAGAATTCCCTTGGAACCGCCAGCCCATCCGCTCTGTCCGACGCGTCACCCTGTGCAAGCTGTCTTAGCAGACGCGCGCACCGCATTAGCCCTTTTCACAGCGGCAAAACCGGTCTATAGGCACGGCTTCACGCGGGACTACAGCCTTGGAGGAGTCCCGCCCTATCGTATTGGAGATTATTATGGCCGGAGAGATTCCAGATCTCGAAGTCCTGGAACGGACGGGGACAGGCAAGGGCGCCGCTCGTCAGGCACGCCGCGATGGCATGGTTCCGGGAATTGTTTTTGGTGGCGACGCGGACCCGCTTCCCATCCAGCTCGATTTCAACAAGCTGCTGACAATGCTGCGCAAGGGCCGTTTCAAAGCGACCCTGTTCAATCTGAAGGTCGAAGGCCACGACGACGTGCGCGTCATCTGCCGCGACGTCCAGCGTCACGTCGTCAAGGACCTGCCGACGCACGTCGACTTCATGCGTCTGAAGCGGACCACCAAGATCAACCTGTTCATCGGTGTCGAAGTGACCGGTGAAGAGGAATGCCCCGGCCTGAAAAAAGGCGGCGTGCTGTCGTTGGTCCGCCCCGAGGTCGAGCTTCTCGTGACGGCTGCGGATATCCCCGAAAGCATCACAATCGATGTGTCCAACCTCGAAATCGGCGACAGCCTGACGATTTCCGATGTCACGCTGCCAGCAGGGTCCAAACCGACGATCGACCGTGACTTCGTGATTGCACAGGTTTCTGCGCCGTCCGGTCTGGCCAGCCAGTCCGACGACGATGATGACGTCGATGCGGACGAAGTTCCGACGACCGAAATGGGTCCACCCGACGGCGAACAGTCCGACGATTGATCCCATAGGGACGGCATGCAAATTTCTACGGGGCTGCGTCACGCGGCCCCGTTTTTCGTTCAGGCCGCGATGACCGTCAAAGCACTTTCGTCGCTGGACCCTGACGGCACTGCCCCCTATCTTGCTTTGTAAAAGCGGAGAACTTCCATGAAACTTATCGTCGGCCTTGGCAATCCGGGCGCGAAATACGCCCGCCACCGGCACAACATCGGCTTCATGGCGTTGGACCAAATCGCGTCAGACCATGATTTCGCGCCGTGGAAGAGCAAACATCAAGGCAGCATGAGCGAGGGGCGCTTCGGCCCGGACCGCGCGGTCTTGCTTAAACCCGAGACGTTCATGAACAAATCGGGCGATGCGGTGCAGGCGGCGATGCGGTTTTACAAACTCGGGCCAGAAGACGTGATCGTGCTGCACGACGAGATAGACCTTGCGCCCGGCAAGGTGAAATACAAGCAGGGTGGCGGGCATGCGGGGCACAATGGTCTGCGCTCGATCCACAGCCACATCGGGCCGGAATACGCCCGCGTGCGACTGGGCGTGGGCCATCCGGGGCACAAGGATCGCGTACCGGGCTATGTGCTGCACGATTTTGCCAAGGACGACGCGGCATGGCTCGACGATGTGCTGCGCGGTGTCAGCGACGGCGCGCCATGGCTCGCGCGCGGCGACGGTGCCAAATTCATGAACGCGGTCAGCCAGCGCATCGCGCCCTCGCGCCCGTCGACAGGCAAGAACCCCCCGAGACAATCACCAGACGCGACAGCGCAACCAGAACCCGCTGTGGAACCCGACACCCGCACGGCCCTGCAAAAGCTGATGGACCGCTTCACATGAACCTTCGGGACGCTTTTCACCAGCAGGCCACGAGTTGCACGGCCCTCGGTTCTCCCTTCATGGGACGTTTGCTGGATCTTCTTGCCGATCATTGGCCAGAAGACAGTGCTTTGGCGCAACAATTCGGAGCGTATCAGGGCGATCTGGGGCCTGCCGGTCACTCGTTGCCACTGCGTCTTGCGGGCGGTCTCCACGCGCTGGTGCTCAGACGTCGCGACGCGCGCCTTGCCGCCGTTTATCCGCCGAATACGGCAACCACGCCCGACCTGCGCGACGCCGTATTGGCAGCCCTCGATACCCACAGTGCCTTCCTGATCGACTGGACGAGCAGCCCGCCTCAAACCAATGAGGTGCGCCGCGCCGCCGCGCTGATCGCGGGCGCGCATGTCGCGGCGGCTCACTTCGATTTGCCCATGATCCTGAGCGAACTGGGGGCAAGCGGCGGGCTGAACCTGATGTGGGACCATTACGCGCTGGAAATCGCCGGCACCCGATTCGGACCGCAGATGCCGGTCTTGACCCTGACACCTGAGTGGGCAGGCCCGTTGCCGCCGCCCTATCAGCCGCGTATCGCCAAACGCGCGGGCGTCGATCTCAATCCGCTCGACCCGCAGCGCGGCGATCATCTGCTGCGGCTTACCGCTTATCTCTGGCCTGACCAGCCCGAACGGCTGTCTCTGACACGCGCTGCAGCGTCCGTCATGAACGCCCCGATCGACAAGGGCGACGCGATCGACTGGCTCTCCGAGCGTCTGGCCCGCGCGCCGCAGGGGCATCTGCATCTGGTGCAACATTCCGTCGCGTGGCAGTATTTTCCGGCCGCGACCCGTGCACGCGGGACCGCGATGATCGAAGCTGCGGGCGCGCGGGCCAAACGGGACCGCCCGCTGGGCTGGCTCAGCATGGAAAGCGACGGAGATACCGGTGGCCGGAAAGGTGCCGCTTTGACATTGCGTCTCTGGCCCGGCAACCTGACACTGCCGCTGGGGCGCGCGGATTTCCACGGTCGCTGGATCGACTGGCAGTACCAAGGCTGACCCACCCCGCCGCACAAAGATGCGCTGGCCCCTGCCGCCCGGACATGTTTGAGTTGACCAAAACCAAAGGGGAAAATCGGCGATGCGCACATTCGGAAAATGGTTGGGACGTGTCTTGCTGCTACTGGTGCTGGCCGCTGCCGTTGTCGGTTTGTGGAAGCGCGAAGAGATCATGCGCCTGATGGCGGTGAACTCCTTGTTCTCCGAAGATAAAATCGTTTCAAACTTCAGCCATATGGATGCGGCATTTCTGACCGTTCCCGTATCACGCGGCACCGGCCCGACAGCCGAGTTGCGCTATGGCCCCGACGCGGCACTTCCGCCGGACGTCGCGCCCTGGGTCGAAGAGCGCGATGTAACGGCTTTGGTCGTGCTCAAGGACGGGCAGATCGTGCACGAAAGCTATCACATGGGCACCGCACCGGATGACAAGCGGATCAGCTGGTCGGTCGCTAAAAGCTATCTCTCGGCGCTGATCGGCGTGCTGGTCGAAGAAGGTGCAATCGCCTCCATCGACGACCCCGTAACCCGCTACGCCCCCGCGCTGGAGGGTAGTGCGTATGACGCGGCGACGGTGCGCAATGTGCTGAATATGGCAAGCGGCGTGACCTTCAACGAAGATTATCTGGATTCGAAATCCGACATCAACCGCATGGGCAGGGTGCTGGCCCTCGGCGGCCGAATGGATGATTTCGCCGCCGGCCTCGACGATTCCTTCGCCGCCCCCGGGACCGACTGGCAATACGTCTCCATTGACACCCATGTGCTGTCCATGGTGGTGCGCGGCGCAACGGGACGCGGCATTGCCGATCTGCTGAGCGATAAGATCATCGCGCCGATGGGCCTCGAATATGCCCCCTACTACATCACGGACGGCGTCGGCACCGCTTTCGTTCTGGGCGGGCTCAACATGACGACGCGCGATTACGCACGTATGGGGCAGATGTTCCTGCAGAACGGTTTCTACAACGGTCGCCAGATCGTGCCGCAGGATTGGGTAGCGGCGTCGACGGTCCCTTCCGCGCCAACAGACGAGGGCGAGACGGGATATGGATTTCAGTGGTGGATCCCCGAAGACGCGGTTGCAGGGGAGTTTCTGGCGCGGGGGGTGTACGGGCAATACGTCTATGTCAACCGCGCGCGGGATGTGGTCATCGCCGCCAACGCCGCGGATCGGAAATTCCGCGATAACGGCGTTTTCGATCAGAACCTCGCGATGTTCCGCGCAATCGCAGACAGCTTGTAAGGAGACATCAGATGGAGCCGGACGACAGCATCAATGTCGAAGGCGGGGCGCTCGCGCTGTGCGGCAGCGACCCTGTCACCGGCTTTTTTCGCGACGGGCTTTGCAACACCTGCACCGCCGATCATGGCAATCATACGGTCTGCGCCGTCATGACAGCCGAGTTCCTTGCGTTCTCCAAATACGTTGGCAATGACCTGTCGACACCGCAGCCTGTATTCGGCTTTGCGGGTCTCAAGCCCGGCGACAGCTGGTGCCTGTGCGCAGGCCGTTTCATGCAAGCCGCAGAGGAAGGCTGCGCACCGCAGGTGCATCTTGCCGCGACGCACATCCGGGCGCTGGAGGTGGTGCCGCTGGAAGTGTTGCGAGCCCATGCGCACGGAGGTGATTCATGATCCGCGCGGTCCTCGTCGGCTTGGCGACGCTCACCGCGACAGTCGCATTTGCGGAAATCATCCGGCCACAGGAACAATCGCGTCTGGATCGGTTCGAACAGACCGCTGGCAAAGCGTTGCTGGACGCGCTGGCGCATGGCTCGGAGGTGGACATCGCCGCCGTGACCGAGGCGCTTTCCGGTGCACCGCTTGTCGCCTTTGACCCGGGCCTGCACGGGGATTGGACCTGCCGGACCATTAAGTTGGGCGGGCTGGCGCGGCTAGTGGTCTATACCGATTTCGCATGCCGTATGACGCTTGACCTGACCGGTGTCACATTCGAAAAGCTGACCGGTTCACAGCGCACATCGGGCCGGATCGAAATGCGGGACGGGCGTGCTGTCTATCTTGGTGTCGGATATGTCTCATCGGAAGCGCCGCAAGCCTACAGCGATCTTGAACCCGGTTTTCGCGGCACTGGCACGATGACGCCCGATGTCGCCGTGTTCGAACGCGTGTCGGAGACACGCGCCCGGTTGATGTTTCCCGCCCCCGTCAACGAAAGCGATTTCGACATTCTCGAACTGACCCGCTAGGGGCCGGACCTTAGGCGAACTTGCCCATTTCGAAACCGAGCGCGCGTGCGACTGTAAAGATGTCCTTGTCCCCGCGTCCGCACATGTTCATGCAGATGATGTGGTCCTTAGGCAGTTCGGGCGCGATTTTCATCACATGCGCCAACGCATGCGACGGCTCCAACGCGGGAATGATCCCTTCCAGCTCACAGCACTTCTGGAACGCCGCAAGTGCTTCGGTGTCGGTGATCGAGACGTATTGCGCCCGCCCGATATCGTGCAGCCACGCATGTTCCGGCCCGATGCCTGGATAATCGAGACCGGCGGAAATCGAGAAGCCTTCGAGAATCTGCCCGTCGTCGTCCTGCAAGAGATACGTGCGGTTGCCGTGCAGCACACCGGGACGTCCGCCTGTCAGGGAGGCGCAATGCTCCATCTTGGCGTTAACGCCCTTGCCGCCCGCCTCGACGCCGATGATGTTGACTTCCTTGTCGTCGAGAAACGGATAGAACAGGCCCATCGCGTTTGACCCGCCGCCGATTGCCGCGATTACCGTATCGGGCAGACGACCCTCGGCGCGGTCCATCTGGGTGCGGACTTCCTTGCCGATGATGCTTTGGAAATCCCGTACCATCGCCGGATAGGGGTGCGGCCCCGCGACTGTGCCGATACAGTAGAATGTATCCCGCACGTTCGTCACCCAGTCGCGCAGCGCGTCGTTCATGGCGTCCTTAAGCGTCCCGCGGCCCGATGTCACCGGCAAGACTTCAGCCCCCAGAAGGCGCATCCGGAAGACGTTGGGCGCCTGACGCTCCACATCATGCGCGCCCATGTAGACCACGCATTTCAGCCCGAATTTCGCGCAGACCGTGGCGGTGGCCACGCCGTGCTGCCCTGCGCCCGTCTCTGCGATGATGCGTTTCTTGCCCATCCGCCGTGCGAGAATGATCTGCCCCAGCACATTGTTGATTTTATGCGCGCCGGTATGGTTCAGTTCGTCCCGCTTCATATAGACCTTTGCACCGCCCAATTCGTCGGTCAGACGTTCTGCGAAGTACAACGGGCTCGGACGACCGACGTAATGCTCCCAGAGATCGTCCATCTCGGCCCAGAACGTATCGTCGGTTTTCGCTTTCTCGTATTCTTCCTGAAGTTCGAGGATCAGCGGCATCAGCGTCTCGGATACGAAACGCCCTCCAAAATCGCCGAAACGGCCATTCTCATCGGGGCCGGTCATGAAGCTGTTGAACAGATCGTTTGCCATTGTGCGTCGTCCTTCAGGGGAATCTTGCTGGTCACAGCAGTATCCTTCACCCGCCCGATGGTAAAGAAGGCATCCGTCCATTGCACCCGTTCAGGTGGCAAGAGCGGCCTGTACAAAACGCGCAATCAGCGTGGGATCCTTTTCGCCCGGCGCAGATTCCACGCCCGATGAAACATCGACCTGGCGCGCGCCGGTACGCGCGATCGCCTCCGCTACATTGTCGGGCGTCAAGCCCCCCGCCAACATCCACGGGGACCGCCACACGCGCCCCGAAAGGAGCCGCCAGTCAAAGGATAACCCGTTACCGCCCGGCAAATCGGCGCCTTCGGGAGGCTTCGCGTCGACCAGCAACTGGTCCGCGACACCGGCGTAAAGATCGAGCTGCGCCAGATCATCCGGTCCCGCCACGCCCAGCGCCTTCATCACCGGCAAGCCATACCGCGCCTTGACCTGCGCGACCCGTTCGGGAGTTTCTGCGCCGTGCAGTTGCAGCATATCCAACGGGACGGTCTGCGTCAGTTTGTCCAGCGTCGCATCGTCGGCGTCGACGGTAAGCGCGACCTTGCATATCCCTGCAGGGACATCCGCCGCGAGTGCCGCAGCCGCCGCAAGCGCCAGATGCCGCGGCGATTTCGGGAAGAACACAAATCCGACATAGCGCGCACCCGCAGACGCGGCCGCCGCGACGTCAGCGCCATCGCGCAGACCGCAAATTTTTACCAAAGTGTCGGTGGGCATCGCCGGTTAACCGGCTTCATCCAAAAGCGCGAGCACCTGATCCTTGCCCCTGTGCTTTTCCGCCTTCAGTCGCGCCACTTCGCGCTCGAGACGGCGCATTTCGCGGGCTTGCTTCGCTGCCTCCGCCCGTTCGCCGTATTCGCGGATCCATTCCCAGATAAATCCGACAAGAAGTCCTGCGAGAATGCTGCCCAGAATAACAAGGAACAAAGGCATCCGAACCGTCGGGTTAACCGCGAAAAGCCCCGAGATTTCAACGGGTACAACCTGAAGCGAAACCATATCGCGGTTTGCCAGAGCAACTGAAATCAATGCCACCGCAAAGATGGCGATACACACATACCGTACATAGCGCATTAACTTTTCCCGTTCAGCCGATCACGGAGCAGTTTCCCCGTTTTGAAGAACGGTACATGTTTCTCTTCGACATGAACAGTCTCGCCGGTGCGCGGATTGCGACCAATACGCGCATCCCTTTTCTTGACGGAGAAAGCGCCAAAGCCGCGCAGCTCGACCCGGTCGCCGCGTGACATGGCCGTGGTTATCTCGTCGAAGATGGTGTTCACGATCCGCTCAACATCGCGTTGATAAAGATGTGGATTGTCGTCTGCGATCTTTTGGATCAATTCGGACCGGATCATCACAAGCTCCCCGCTAATTTTGTCGTAGTATACTGAAAACCGGACGCTGCGAAAGCACAGACATGGCCAGTTTGTCGCATATTATATCGTTACCGCGACTTTCCCAGCCAAACTGCACGCATAGCGGTAGAAATCCCTGCTGTATCGCCGATGCCAACATTCACCCCGCCTTAAACTCCGCCGATTCGCAAAAAGCCCCACACATCGCTGTGCAGGGCTTTCTCATTCTTGCTTACGGAATAACCCGCGTGGGTGGTCAGTCGTCGCCGCTTTTCAGCGCCGCACCGAGGATATCGCCGAGCGATGCGCCGGAGTCGGACGAGCCATACTGCTCCACGGCCTCTTTCTCCTCCGCAATCTCGCGCGCCTTGATCGAAACGCCCAGGCGGTGAGCCTTGGTGTCGACGTTGGTGATGCGCACGTCGACCTTGTCGCCGACCGAGAAACGCTCGGGCCGCTGTTCGGCACGGTCACGCGACAGATCGGAGCGGCGGATAAAGGATTTCATGCCCTCGTATTCCACTTCGATCCCGCCATCCTCGATGGACGTAACGGTCACGGTCACGATCGAGCCGCGCTTTACGCCGCCAACCGCTTCGGCGAACTTATCGCCGCCGACACCCTTGATCGAAAGCGAGATACGCTCTTTGTCGACGTCGACTTCGGACACCACGGCGTGAACCATGTCGCCCTTGCGGTAGTCCTGGATGGCTTCTTCGCCACGCTGGTCCCATGACAGATCCGAGAGGTGAACCATACCGTCGATGTCGCCGGGCAGACCCACGAACAGACCGAATTCGGTGATGTTCTTGACTTCGCCTTCGACTTCAGTGCCCTCAGGGTGCGTTTCAGCGAACACCTCCCATGGGTTGCGCATGGTCTGCTTGAGACCAAGCGAAACGCGGCGCTTGGCACCGTCGATCTCCAGAACCATGACTTCGACTTCCTGGCTGGTCGATACGATCTTGCCGGGGTGTACGTTCTTCTTGGTCCAGGACATCTCGGAGACGTGCACCAGCCCCTCGACACCGGGCTCCAGTTCCACGAAGGCGCCGTAATCGGTGATGTTGGTCACGCGGCCAGTGTGGGTCGATTCCAGCGGGTATTTCGCGCCAACCAGATCCCACGGATCTTCCTGCAACTGCTTCATGCCGAGGGAGATACGATGTGTCTCCTTGTTGATCTTGATCACCTGCACCTTGATCGTCTCGCCGATGGCGAGGATCTCGGAGGGGTGGTTCACGCGACGCCATGCCATGTCGGTGACGTGCAGCAAACCGTCGACGCCGCCCAGATCAACGAACGCACCGTATTCGGTGATGTTCTTGACCACACCATCGACCGTCTGGCCTTCGGTGAGGTTGCCGATGACTTCGGCACGCTGTTCGGCACGCGATTCTTCGAGGATCGCACGGCGCGAAACCACGATGTTACCCCGGCGACGGTCCATTTTCAGAACCTGGAACGGCTGCTTGAGACCCATCAGCGGGCCTGCATCGCGCACCGGGCGTACATCGACCTGCGAGCCGGGCAAGAACGCCACGGCACCGCCGAGATCGACCGTAAAGCCGCCTTTGACACGGCCAAAGATCGCACCTTCGACGCGCTCTTCCGCAGCGTAGGCTTTTTCCAGACGATCCCATGCTTCTTCACGGCGCGCCATCTCGCGAGAGATCACAGCTTCGCCGCGCGCGTTCTCTACCTGCCGCAGGAACACTTCGACTTCGTCGCCGACTTCAACTTTGGGAGCTTCGCCTGGTTCGGCAAATTCTTTAAGCTCGACGCGGCCTTCCATCTTGTAGCCTACGTCGATAATGGCCTGGCCCGCTTCGATTGCGATCACCTTGCCTTTGACAACAGAACCCTCTTCGGGCGTGTCCATTTCGAAGCTTTCGTTCAGGAGTGCTTCAAACTCGTCCATCATATTCGCCATGTAGCGTATTATATCCTTTGAGTGATGTATCTGGCCGTGCGGTTGTCTCCGCCGGTCTTGCGTGTGAATTGGACCAGAGAGCGAAGCCGTGCGGAATAAACAAAGAGGGCCGGAAATTTCCGACCCTGCCCCGATTATCACGCCCGGAGCCTGTTTCCGCTCCTTAGACAATCGCGCTATAAGCGATTGCGGCACGCAGCACAAGACCGCAGCGCCGCTTTAGCGCGGAGCGGCAGGCGATTGCCGCCAAACCGAGGTCCAGAGCTGAAACAGCACGCCAGCCGCGAACGATACAGTCAACGCGAACCCGAGGTAGAGGGCAAAAACCCTCCATCGGACCAGCGCGAACACGGCGATCGCAGCGGGCAGCGGGTAGCGAACTGTCCCCTGCCCCCTCAGGCCGCCAATCAGCGGCAGGGCGGCATACCCGTTCAGATATGCAGGCACCCCCACGACTGTTACCAGCCCGATCGGCGCGACGCCCTCACCCCCCAACGCGCAGGCGACCCGATCGGCAGGAACATACGTCAGCTTCAGGCTTTCCAGAAGGAACGCCAGCGTCAGCCATTTGGCGAGAAAAAGCGTAGTCTTAAAATCCTCGCGGGCAAACTTTGCAACACGGGTGTCGTCGTGCCAGAAGGCCCAGACCACCGATTGCACCGTGCGGACCTTCGACACGCCACAACCGCCGTTGCCGATCCCGTCTCTCAGCGTATCGAACTTGCGAGCGAGACGATCCATACACGCTGCTCGCGCAGACCCACGTAACAATCGCAGGTCATAAACGAAACCGTACGGTTCATAGCATTGGAATCCACGCAATTGACGATCTGACGTCCGATGCAGTCCTGAACGACAAGGTCTGCTTCGACCAGCGTACGCAGATGATGCGCGAGCCTTGACGGCGCCATACTGAGATGGGCGCCGATTTCGCCGACATTTTAACTCCTCCTTACCCGCCCGCACCAGAAGGCGGAATATCGTCAGACGGGTGTCATGCCCCAATGCTGCCGGCGTGCGGGCGGAACGGGTGCGGGAGGTGTCATAATGCTGCGTCATTATAAACTAAAAGACTACGTTCGTGGTTATTTAGAGCCGGTAGACCCACGGTCTCTTGATACCTTCGCGCAAAGAAAAAGGCGGACCAGTAGTGGTCCGCCGCAGATTGTCTTCTGAAACTGTAGACATCAACTGCCACCAAAAATCAGATCAGGTTTCGGTTGGCCCCCCCGCCTCTTTCCAGTCAGGAAAACCGCCGATGTTCGTCACCTTCGAATAACCCATCTCCTTGAGAGTTTTGCCCGCAAGCGCCGCCTGTCCACCCGCGCCGCAGATCAGGTGAATATCGGCGTCCTTCTGGAAGACGGGGTTATACATTTTTTCAACTGCCGGATCGGCGTGAAACTCGATTACGCCACGCGGCACCCGGTGGGCGCCCTTGATGGTTCCGCTGTCCGCAATATCGGCGCTATCGCGCACGTCAATAAAGACGCCCTGCCCGTCGGCGTGTTTTGCAATTGCATCCTCGCTGCTCATTGAGGGGACGTCGTCCTTGGCAGCGTCAAGATAGTCTTTTGCCGTTTTCATGTCGTTTCTCCTATTATTGCAGCGCTATTCGCGCCAATGTTCCGCGATCCACGGTGTAGGCAACATGAAGCGACGCAGATGGCGAAACCTCTTCTTGAAATGCCGCGGCCCGCGAATCGCGCGCATCAGGTGCTCGAACCGGCTACGGTCGCCTTCTTCGGGCACCCATCTGCCGACCAACGCATCAGGCGGGTTTGGGGTTGCAGGAAAAATGACCACACGCGCATCGGCGGGCAATTTTGGCGCGATGAAGTAATTGAGCGGAAACAGGGGAACACACTGCGTACGGAAATGGCGCACCCAGGACTTCGGCCAGAATTTAACGCCACCCGGCGCATTGCGCGTTACGAAACGCTGCTCGAACGTATAGGTATCGGCAATTCCTTGTGGATCCGCGCGAAACTTGTCGAGAAGCGGTGCAAGCTTGCCCACAGGGAAGCGGAAAATCGAGGTTTGTCCCAATTTCTCGAAAGGTGTCGTAGGATTGCGCGCCAGAATGATGTCGTCCGGGTCGCCGTACTCGAAGAAACCATCGAGGTTTCCGGTGATAACCAGATCGAGATCGAGGAACAACACCGGTCCCTCGACACCTTCAAGCGTCTCGTTCCAAAGCCGCGATTTGGGCCAAATCCCTTTCGACTTCGGCATGACAATGTTACTTGGGGGTAGATCGCGGCAGATCACCTCGTCGCGTACACCATCGGCGTTGTCCGTGAAGCAGGTCATCGAAAAACTGCCCGTAATGTTGCGCGCGCACATGCCGTACAAGCGGTTGATATAAGGCGCGCCATATTTGGAACCCCAGTTGATGCAGATAATCTGCTTATTGACCGCGACCATCGTAGGCCTCCTGACTTTCTCTTAGTGTCCGTCAACGACGCGGCAAGGTCAATCGATCCGCTCCGGTTGCATCCGCCAGAAATCGCGCGCACCTGATGCAATGGTGTCCGGAATTTTCAACAAAATTCCGGCGCAAATTTTTCAAAAAAATTTGTTTGCTCCCGCTACGTTTTGGTCCTCTTGGCATTTACGGCGCCAATGGCAGCAGAGACGGCTTCGTCGATGCTCAGGTTTGATGTGTCGATCAGCAGGGCATCTTGCGCTGGGCGCAATGGGGCTTCGGCCCGTTGCATATCACGCGCGTCCCGCGCCCGGACATCCGCTAGTACCTGCGCAAGGCTCTCGCTACTGTCGCTGTGTTGCATTTCCGCATGCCGACGTTTCGCACGCACTTCAGCACTCGCAGTCACGAACAGTTTGGCATCGGCATTCGGACAAATGACTGTCCCGATATCGCGACCGTCCAAAACGGCACCGCCCTCTTGTGTCGCGAAATCCCGCTGAAATGCGGTCAATGCATCACGCACGGCCCCGATTACGGCAACCTTGCTAGCCTCTTGAGCAACTGCACTGCTGCGCAGACCCTCCGCTTCGAGATCTTCTCGCGCGAGCGTACGCGCGGCCTCGCAGGGGCCCATTCCGCCGATGACCTTGGCGCCGACCGCCCGGTAAAGCAGGCCGGTATCAAGATAGGCAAAACCGAAATGGGCGGCTACCGCTCTTGACACGGTACCCTTGCCGGCAGCCGCCGGCCCATCAATCGCAACCGTGAAACTGCATCCCATCGCCGATCTCCACTACTGTCCACTATTGCGCGACACCCGTGCGCCCAAAATCGCCATCAACGGTTCGAAAATCGGAAAAGACGTGGCAATCGGCCCGCCGTCATCCACTTGGACAGGCGCGTTGGCAGCCATTCCGAGGATAAGAAACGACATGGCGATCCGGTGGTCGAGGTGGCTCTCGCAAACTGCGCCTCCGGCCACTTGACCGTGGCCCGCGCCGGTTACGATCCACCAGTCCGGTCCGTCCTCGACAGCAACTCCGTTCGCGCGCAGGCCTTTGGCCATCGCCTCGATCCGGTCGCTTTCCTTCACACGCAATTCCTTGACGCCGCGCATCAATGTCTGGCCTTTTGCAAAGGCTGCTACGACGCTCAACACCGGATATTCATCGATCATGCTTGCCGCGCGCGCCGGCGGCACCTCGATACCGATCAGATCGGGTGAAAACCGCGCCCTCAGATCCGCGACAGGCTCGCCCCCCTCGGTTCGCTCGTTCTCAAAGCTCAGGTCGGCGCCCATTTCGCGCAGTGTCGTAAACAGCCCCGCCCGCGTCGGGTTCAGCCCGATCCCCGGCACCAGAACATCCGATCCGGGCACGATCAGCGCCGCGCAGACCGGAAATGCAGCAGAGCTTGGGTCGCGCGGCACCTCGATATGCTGCGCGCGCAGTTCCGGCTGCCCCGTAAGCGTAATTTCACGCCCTTCTTTGGTATCACGTACAGTGATTTCCGCGCCGAACCCCTCCAGCATTCGCTCGGTATGATCGCGCGTCGCCTCTTTCTCGATCACCACAGTCTGGCCCGGCGCGTTCAGACCCGCGAGCAGGACCGCCGATTTCACTTGCGCAGACGGCACCGGCACCGTGTACCGCACCGGCAAGGGATCCGCCGCTCCGACCAGCGTCATGGGCAAGCGCCCGCCCGCGCGGCCTACGGCCTGACAGCCAAACAACGCCAGCGGATCCGTCACCCGCGCCATTGGCCGCCCGTTCAGACTGGCATCGCCGGAAAACGTCGCGGTGATCGGCTGGGACGCCATCGCCCCCATGATCAGCCGCACCCCCGTTCCCGAGTTTCCACAATCAATGACGCCGTTCGGTTCCATGAAACCGCCGACACCGACACCGTGCACAGACCACGACCCGCCTCCGTGATCCACAACCTGCGCGCCGAAATCGCGCATCGCCTGCGCGGTATCCAGAACGTCCTGACCCTCCAGCAACCCGGTGATCGTCGTTTCACCTACGCACATCGCACCCAGAATCAGCGCCCGGTGCGAGATCGATTTGTCCCCGGGCACATCGGCAATACCGGTCAGCGGCCCACAGGCCTGCGCGGTCATGGGAATAGGGTGTCCGTGACCCGACATATCAGCAGCCTTTCCTTGTACGTTCGCCGTCTTCTACCGCAGCAGGCAAACCGCGTCCATGCAGGACAGGCCTGCGCGAAGGCAGCGTCAGATGCGCCGGAATGTGAGATAATGCGGCACGCGCCCTTCGCGCAACGCTTTTTGCTCGTATCGGGTCGAGATCCAGTCATCCCACGGTTGCCGCCAATCGCCGGGCCGCTCGGCCAGCCATTCAAACCCCGCGCGCGGCACTTCTTCGAGAGTCTGGCGAACGTAATCTTCGATGTCCGTTGCGACACGAAAGAGTGCGCCGGGTTTCAGAACGCGGTGCAACGGTTCAAGATGTTCGCGCGTTACAAAGCGGCGGCGGTGATGGCGCGTCTTGGGCCAAGGATCCGGATACAGCAGAAAGGCGCGCGAAATGCTTTGCGCGGGCAACACATCGAACATGTCGCGCACATCGCCGGGATGCACCTTTACGTTCCCGACACCGGCGCGGCGTATTTTTCCCAAAAGCATTGCGACGCCGTTGATGTAGGGCTCGCAGCCGATGATACCCACCTGCGGGTTCGCCGCGGCCTGATGCACCATATGTTCACCGCCGCCGAAACCGATTTCAAGCCACGCAGGCTTGCCCCCGAACATCGCGTCCGGGTCGAGCAGCGCGCGTTCGGGGTTCGCCTCCCAATCCACCGCTCCGGGCGAGAGGGCGGCAAGGTCCTCTTCGATATAGCCCTTCTGGGATTGCTTGAGGCTCTTGCCCTTCAGGCGGCCATAGAAATTTCGACGGGGGCGGACAGGACGTGTGCTCATGCCGCGCGATGTAGCGGCTGCACCGCGATACCGCAATGGGCCAAGCGGGTGATGCTTCACCCCCCGTTAAGACACCGGGCCATATACTGCGGGCTGATCCTATTCCAAAGAAGGCTGCTCATGAGCCGTTTGTCACCGATCCGACCCAACGCCACGCACCCGCCGCCGATGCCAGGCTCCGCGCGCATTCTGATCGTCGAAGACCAGAGATTCGACAGGATGCGCCTGAAACGGCTTTGTACGGCGCTGGAGTTCAACACCCACATCGCAGAGGCCGATACGCTCTCGGCAATGCTGGATCACCTGAACAAGGATCGGTTCGATCTGGTGCTGCTCGATCACAACCTGCCGGACGGCACGGGTCTGCAGGGGGTCGAGATGATCCGCGCCAACCCTGCGAACCGGCACGCGGCGACGATCATGATCACCGGTGTCGAGGATATGGAGATCGCGGTCCGAGCCCTCAAAAACGGTTTCAGCGACTACATGACCAAGGACGAATTGTCGGCGGCCTCGCTGCGCCGCGCTGCAATCAACGCGCTGCAAAAGTCCACGCTCAGTGCGGGGCTGGAGAACCAGGGTGCCCTGCGCGCAGAGTTGCAGAAATGCCTGTCGCGGTTTTCGCGCGAGTGCGCGCAGGAGATAAAACCAGTGGTCAGCCGCATGTTGCGCCAGATGCGCGAATTGCGCGACTTCGACCGGCTGACACCCGAACAGGCGGCGACGAAGTTCGATCGCATGGAGTTATCGTGCCAACGATTGTGGGAGTTTCTTGACGATCTCGACAGCTATACCGCTAGCGATCTGGCGATCGACCAGAGCAGCCCGATGCCAATACCTGGCAACGAGTCCGCAACACCCGACGAGAATGAGCCCGTCAGCCCTGGTCAGGAAAGGTCACGCCATCCGGCAAAGGGCAAACGACCGCCATTGGTGTTCAGTCGCAGACCGGACTGATTGCGCAAACCGAACGGGCAGGCACATCAAATCCCTGCCCCTTACATCAGGTCCGCGATCCGCCCGTTTAAACCGCCGATTGCAGGGCAGCCGCCAGATCGGTCCGTTCCCAGCTGAATCCGCCGTCTTCGTCGGGTGCGCGGCCAAAGTGGCCATAGGCGGCAGTGCGCGCGTAGATCGGTTTGTTGAGCTGCAAATGCTCTCGGATGCCGCGCGGCGTGAGGTCCATCACCCGCGCCACTGCGCGTTCGATTGCCGCATCGTCCACCTCGCCGGTGCCGAAGGTATCGCAGTAGATCGACAGCGGTTTACTCACCCCGATGGCATAGCTCAGCTGGATCGTGCATTTGGTCGCCATCCCGGCGGCCACCACGTTCTTCGCAAGATACCGCGCGGCATAGGCTGCGGACCGGTCGACCTTGGTCGGATCCTTGCCCGAGAACGCGCCGCCTCCGTGCGGCGCTGCACCGCCGTAGGTATCCACGATGATCTTGCGGCCCGTCAGGCCCGCGTCTCCATCCGGCCCGCCGATCACGAAAACGCCCGTCGGGTTCACCCACCATTCGGTCGCCTCAGAAATCCAGCCTTCTGGCAGAACTTCGCGGATATAGGGCTCGACGATGGCGCGGATGTCGTCGCTGGTCTGGCTTTCGTCCGCGTGTTGCGTCGACAGCACGATCGAGGACACACCCACCGGCTTGCCATCCTCATAGCGCACGGAAAGCTGCGATTTGGCATCGGGGCGCAACGTCGGCTCGGTGCCATCCTTGCGCGCTTGGGCCAGACGCCGCAAAACCGCGTGCGCGTAATGAATCGGCGCCGGCATCAATTCTGGCGTCTCGTCCGTCGCGAAACCGAACATGATACCCTGATCCCCCGCGCCCTCTTCCTTGCCCTCACGGCTGTCCACGCCCTGGGCGATATGCGCCGATTGGCTGTGAAGAAGATTGGTGATCTCGCAGGTGGCGTGATGAAATTTGTCCTGCTCGTAGCCGATATCCTTGATGCAGGTCCGCGCGATGCTCTCGATCCGCCCCATGTATTCGTCAAGTTTTGCCTTGTCGGTCAAACCGACTTCGCCGCCGATCACCACGCGGTTGGTGGTCGCGAAAGTTTCCGCCGCAACCCGCGCATGAGGCTCCTCGGACAAAAATGCATCGAGGACCGCATCGCTGATCCGGTCGCAGACCTTGTCAGGGTGTCCCTCGGACACGGATTCCGAGGTGAAAATATAGCTTTTGCGGGACATTTGAGTGCTCCAATGAAATTCTTGCGCCCCGTCAGGAAGCCGTTGGGACGCGTCCCGACCGACCTATGCCCGCAGACAAGGCAGGTCAATCTCTATTTCCGGCCCCGGATGCGGCGCGACAGCGCGGCACCGATGGTGCTCGCAAGCAGGATCAGCGCCAAAGGTAAATCGCCGGTGACACCATAGAACGTTGCTGCCCGCGGCTCTGGTACAAGCGCATCGACATAGCCCGCCTGCCCCAGCCCGATCTGCGTGACACTCCGCCCCCACGGGTCGATCATCGCCGATATTCCGGTATTGGCCACCCGCGCCACCGGCAATCCCTGCTCAATCGCCCGCATACGCGATTGCGCCAGATGCTGTTGCGGACCGGCGTAGGTGCCGAACCAAGCATCGTTCGTCGCGTGGATGATGAAATCCGCGCGTGCCGGTGCGGCGTTGAGATCCTGCGCAAACACCGCCTCGTAGCAGATCAGCGGCAAAGCCCGCCCCAGCGGCCCGAGATCCAGCAAACGCGCCCCCGGACCGCTGGAAAAGCCGTTGCCGAGGCTGGGCGCAAAGCTGGTGATCCCGAAACGCGCGGCCAGATCCCCGAACGGGATGTACTCGCCGAACGGCACCAGATGGTGCTTGTCATAGGTCTGTGTGACGTCGCCCTGCGGCCCCAGAACGACGAGCGAATTGTAATAGCTAAGCTTGTCACTGCGTTGGACACCCATCACGACGGTCTTGCCACCCGCCGCCGCGCTAATTTCCTCCAGAACCCCATCCGCGCGCTCGAGGCTCCATGGAATGGCCGTTTCGGGCCAGAGAATAGCGTCAGGTGCCTGCTGGCCCGCTACGACGGGCGCGGCAGTGTATTCAAGCTGGCGATCGTAGAACACGGGGATCATCAGCGGATCCCATTTCTGGTGCTGTGGCGCGTTCGGCTGTACCAACCGCACCATATTGTCCGTAAGCGGTGCAGGAGGTGCCAGCGGAGGCAACAGCACAACGACAAACACAGGCACCACAAAGATCCAGCGAATCCACAGACGCCGCAGTCCCACCAGGGCCGCAATCGCGACCGCCGCCCCCACGACAGCCATGTTCAGCCCGTGCGGCCCGATCCACGCCAGCGCCTGTCCTGCAAGGCTGCCGACCAGCGCCTGTGCGGGCGACGCCCATGGAAATCCCGTGAAAATATACGCGCGCACCAGTTCAGCCAGTGGCCAGCACAGGAGCAATCCCCAGTGACCCGGCGACAGTCTGCGCGCGCCCCAGAACGCGGCTCCCCAGAACAGCGCCATGCCGGTGGCCAAAAGAACCACCGCGAAGGGAGCCATCCAGCCATGCCGCGCGGCATCGACCAGGAACGGGGACACGATCCAGTGCAGCGCCACGGCGAAATAGCCGAACCCGAAGGACCAGCCAAAGACCGCTGCGCGCCACGCCGTCTGCGCCACGGCACTTGCGCTGATGGCCACGGCCATCGCCGCGATCATCACCAACGGCAGATCGAAGGGGGCCTGCCCCAAAGCTGCCAGTGCGCCAAGCACGACCGGCAGCAGCCGTCGCGACAGGCTCATCCCGACTGCGCGCCGTTCATCCGGACCCGCAAACGTTTGATCCGGCGCGGATCCGCGTCCATCACCTCGAACTCGGGCCCGTCGGGATGTACCACGACCTCGCCGCGCGCGGGCACCCGACCCGACAACATAAAGACCAGCCCCCCCAAGGTGTCGATTTCCTCTTCGTCGACGTCTTCGTGGTCGGTAAGTGACAGGCCGACTTCCTCTTCGAAATCCGATAGCGGCGTCTTGGCCAGCGCCAGATACTGGCCCGGTTTCTCGACGGACCAGTATTTGCCCTCATCGACGTCGTGTTCGTCCTCGATCTGGCCGATGACCTGTTCGATCAGATCCTCGATCGTCACCAGACCGTCAACACCGCCGTATTCGTCGATCACCAGTGCCATGTGGCGTCGCTCGGACTGCATCTTGGTCAGCAACACGCCGATCGTCATGCTGGGCGGCACGTAAACCAGCGGTCGCAGCATTTCTTGCAGGTTGAAATTCTTTGGTTTGCCGTTGAACCCGTGGGTCAGTGCCAGATCCTTGAGATGCGCGATCCCCACGGGCGTATCCAGTGTGCCGTCGTAGACAGGCAGGCGGGTCATGCCGCTTTCCTTGAACACCTTGACCAGTTCGTCCATCGTCGACTGAACGGAAACCGCGATGATATCCGCCTTGGGAATCATCACATCGTCAACCCGCATGAGGCGCAGGTTGCCCATGCCGGCGGTGCTGGGGCTGGATTGCTGAGGCTCTTCCTCGGGCTCGGAGGAACTGAGTGCGCCGATGACGCGGCTGAAAAAACCGCTTCTGACGGGCTCCGCTTCGGCATGCTGTTGCTCTGTGTCGGGGGTGGTTTTTGACTGCGCGCTCTGCGCCGCGTCAGATGGTCCGTCTGTATCGCCCATTGGGTCCTGTCTAATGTAGAGCGCGCCTATTGTGCGCCTGTGGTCGTCTGAGTGGTAGTGTATGGGTCATCCAAGCCCAAATTGCCAAGGATTTCGACCTCGATCTTCTCCATAAGCGCCGCATCGCCGTCATCTACATGATCGTAGCCCAGAAGATGCAGTACGCCGTGTACGATCAGATGGGTCAGATGGTCATCCATCGGTTTGCCGGCAAGATCCGCCTCGCGCGCGCAGGTGTCGAAGCTCAGCGCGATGTCGCCCAGTTCGATCAAACCGTCGAAGCCGCGCGCGGGTGTGCCCGGTGCGGCACCGCTGCCGGGGCGCGAGAGAATCTGTGCGGGCCAGCTGAGCACATTTGTAGGCACGGCCTTGCCCCTGAAATCTGCATTGAGGGCCGCGATGCGCGCGTCGTCGCACGCAAGCACGGAAATTTCCGTCTCTTCCGGGTCCAGTATTATGTGCGACAGCACGGCTCTCACGGCCTGCTCAGCCACGCATGAAAATTGCGTTGCGTCCCAGGGTCCGGATTCGATGACGATATCCAAGGTGTCCATGCCGCGCGGCTCAACCGTTGCGGTGCTGCGTGCGTTCGGCCTCGGCCTCGTAGGCCTCGATGATCGCGGCGACAAGCGGGTGGCGCACCACATCTTTCGATGTGAAGTAATTGAAGCTGATCTTGGGAATGGATTTCAAAAGACGCTCTGCATCCGCCAGACCCGACGCCTGCCCGCGCGGCAGGTCGATCTGTGTGCGGTCGCCGGTGATCACCATCCGCGATCCCTCGCCCAGACGGGTCAGAAACATCTTCATCTGCATCGTCGTCGCGTTCTGCGCCTCGTCCAGCACAACGAAGGCATTGCTCAGAGTGCGCCCGCGCATGAACGCCAGCGGTGCGATCTCGATCGTTTTTTCCTCGCGCAGCTTGGCCAGCTGCTTGCCCGGCAGAAAATCATTCAGCGCATCGTAGAGCGGCTGCATGTAGGGGTCGACCTTCTCATCCTGCGTGCCGGGCAGAAAGCCCAACTTTTCTCCCGCCTCGACGGCCGGGCGGCTGAGAATAATCTTGTCCACCTTGCCCGACAGGAACATCGACACGCCGACGGCGACGGCAAGATAGGTCTTGCCGGTGCCCGCAGGCCCGATACCGAACGCCAATTCATTCTCGAACAGCGATTGGACATAGGCCTTTTGTGCATTCGTGCGCGGCTCGACGCGTTTTTTGCGGGTCTGGATCTCGATCCCCTGTGGAATCGGCATTTCGATCTGGTCTCCCGTCCGCACCCCTGTGCCAGCAGCGGAGTTACCCATCCGCAGGACCATATCCACATCCGCCGGAGACACGCTGCGCCCGCTTTCCAGCCGCGCGTAGAGCGCGTTGAGGATCGCCGCCGCCCGCTCCACTGCGGAAGCATCGCCGTGCAGGCTCAACTGATTGCCCCGCCGGATAATCTGCACCTCAAGCGCCTTTTCGATGGCGGCCAGATGTTGATCGAATGGTCCGCACAGATCGATCAAGAGCCGGTTGTCCGGCAGATCAAGCACTTGACCGGGCGCTGCGGTGTCGTTCGCTGTGGCAATATCGTTCGAGGGCAAGAGCGGCTCCTTCTAGGCAGCTGAATGCGTGAGATAAGGCTGCGGCCCCGTCAATACCAGTGACTGGGGGAGAAAAAACAAAAAGGGCCGCGATGCATTGCACCACGGCCCCTTGTCGATGTCGTGCACCTGGGTCAAGATCAGATCGGATCCCCGATAAGGCTTGTCGACCCTTTCTTGAAGTCGCCGACGGTCTGCGTCGGTGGCGCAACGCCAGAGCACACGGGTTTGCCATATTTATCCAGACGCGCCGACAGATAGCCTTCGACGCCATCATCAATGATCCAGTGATCGCATCCGTTCGGATCGACCCAGATACCGGCCTCAAGCTGGCTGAGGTGTTTGGCGTCGACGCCGCGGTCCATCGTCTTATCAGGCCCGTTCTTGACGAATTGCGCGTCCTCGCAGGCGGCCAGAAAAGACCCCAAACTCACAAGCGCCACGATTTTGGTGATTTTCATGTCTCGGGATCCTTAACGAATACAGATGATTTCGACGCGACGGTTCTTCGCCATGCCTGAGGCCGTGCCGTTGGAGGCAGCGGGCTGACGCTCGCCATATCCGCGTACATCCGCAATGCGCGCACCGGACGATTGCGCCACGCGGGCCACCGAATTTGCACGGTTCAGCGAAAGACGCATGTTATAGGCATCCGACGCGCGGCTGTCTGTATGACCGGTGATGATATAGCTTGTGGCGCTCGCCTGCTGAAAGAACTCGCGCAGCCGCCCCTGACCCGACTTCGAAATGCGCGCGCTGTTGGTGGCGAAGAACTGGTCGCTTTGCATCACCCCGCAGACGTTCCCCCGACGGCAGACCGGAATACCCTGACGGTTGGTGTGCGGAGTCATGTATCCCTCGACACCGTCATCCATGACCCAGTGCTCGCATCCGTCCGGATCGACCCATACGGTTGGAATGTACTGGCCGCCGTCGCGGTCGCGCTGCGATTTGGTCTGGGCGTCGGCGACCGTTCCCTGAAGCGCCAGCACCGCGATCATCGCGGCCCCTGCCGCTCCGCGCGCTGCTTTCAAAAGTGTGTTTGGCACAGCTCTTTTCCTTACCTTGTTCCGCCGGGGATGCTCTGCCGCCCGCAAGCGCCCGCACATCCTCCACATTTCATCAGGTTAAGCAAATCTTTACGCTGAGGGAAGTACAATGTGCCAGATATTGTGCCTGAACTTGCGAAAGCCCCCAATTCCGGTTGGTTTGTCACGGCCTTCGCTCGCGGATCGCACCCTTCAACGCAATATTCCCGTATGGGGTGTCACATCTCGACAGCGGTCAGAGAGTTGGTCATCGCGCGGGTGATCCGAACCGGTACCACATCCCCGACCTGTGCGCGTGCGTCGTCTATGTGGACCGCGTGCAAATATTCGGACTTGCCCAGCATCTGACCCGCTTCACGGCCCGCCTTCTCGACCAGCACCGACAGATCACGTCCGACCATGCTTTCCTGGATGGCGCGCTGTTGGCGGGTGATCAGCGCCTGCAACCGCTGCAATCTCTCGTCGGCTTCACCCGCGTCTACCTGGGCGCGCTCCGCCGCCGGTGTGCCGGGACGGGTGGAGTATTTGAAGCTGTAGGCGTAGCCGTAGTTGACCTCTTCGACCAGATCGAGCGTCGCCTGGAAATCGGCCTCGGTCTCTTCGGGAAAGCCGACGATGAAATCGCCCGACATCATGATGTCGGGGCGCACGTCGCGGATCCGCTCGATCAGGCGCAGATAGCTTTCGGCGGTGTGGCTACGGTTCATCCGCTTCAACATCCTGTCGGAGCCGCTCTGCACCGGCAGGTGCAGATACGGCATCAGCTTGTCCGTATCCGCGTGCGCCGCGATCAGGTCGTCGTCCATGTCGTTGGGATGCGAGGTGGTATAGCGGATCCGCTCCAGCCCGTCGACCTTTGCCAGCGCGCGGATCAACTGCGCCAGCGTCATGCCGCCGTGATACGCGTTGACGTTCTGGCCCAGAAGCGTGACTTCACGCACCCCGCGCTCCACCAGATCCTGCGCCTCCCGCACGACGCGCTCGGCGGGCCGGGACACTTCGGCACCCCGGGTATAGGGTACGACGCAAAACGCACAGAACTTGTCGCAGCCTTCCTGCACCGTCAAGAACGCCGCAGGGGCGCGTCGTGCGGTGCTGCGTCCCTTGAGGTGGGCGAACTTATCCTCTTCGGGAAAGTCCGTATCCAGCGCCGGCTTACCGGCGCGCACCTGCGCCTCCATCTGCGGCAGCCGATGATAGCTTTGCGGTCCGACCACCAGATCGACGGCAGGCTGGCGGCGCATGATCTCGGCCCCTTCCGCCTGTGCGACACATCCGGTCACGCCGATTTTGAGATCAGGCTTCAGTTCTTTCAGCGGTTTCAACCGCCCCAGCTCCGAATATACCTTTTCGGCGGCTTTCTCGCGGATGTGGCATGTGTTCAGCAGGATCATATCCGCGTCTTCAGCGCGGTCCGTCTGCACATACCCGTCAAGGCTCTCGGCCATCCGCTCGCTGTCATAGACGTTCATCTGACAGCCGTAAGTCTTTATAAACAGCTTTTTCGGGGCGTCGGTCTTGGTCTCGGACATGGGGCGTCTCACAAACGGATCGGGTAAAGGGGATGAGGCGGCAGCTATCAGCGCGCGCACCATCTTGCAATGCACGGCGATTTAACCGATTCTGCGGATAACTCAACCGATGCAGGATCCCATGCGCCATACCTCGCTTGAAAGCTTTATCGCACAGAACGCCGGGGCGCTGTCCATGGGGCCGATCGCCATCGTTATCGTCGAGGACGATGTGGAGGTGGACACCACCCTGCGCCACCACCTGCAATCAGGGTTTCTTCAGGTGTTGGCGCTGATGCCCGATGTCTTCGACCTGCCGCGCGATCTGCAGGAAACCGTGCACCGCATCGACTTTGACACCGCCACCATCGACGCGGCGCAAGTCGCGGTGAATGCCGTGATCGACGCGGCACCGGGCCAGTGGATCTATTATTGCTATAACGCGGAATACTTCTTTTTCCCGTTCTGCGAAACGCGCTCTGTCACCGAAATGCTCGCCTTTCATACCGAAGAGCGGCGCGATGCGATGCTGACCTACATCGTGGATCTCTACGCCGACGATCTCGACAGGTATCCCAAGGCGGTATCCCTGGACGCCGCACATCTCGACCGCTCGGGCTATTACGCGTTGGCCCGCCCCGATGTGCTCAACCACGGCCACCCCAAGGAGCGCCAGCTTGATTTCTTCGGGGGCCTGCGCTGGCGCTACGAAGAACACGTGCCCCCCGCCCGTCGCAAGATCGACCGTATCTCGCTTTTCCGCGCCAAGCGAGGTCTGCGCCTGCGCGAGGACCACACGTTCTCGGACGAAGAATACAATACCTACGCCTGCCCGTGGCACCACAACATCACCGCGACGATCTGCTCGTTCCGAACGGCCAAGGCCCTGAAAAGCAATCCGGGTAGTAAATACGAAATCGACACGTTCAGATGGCATAACTCCGCACCGTTCGAATGGCACTCCCGGCAGTTGCTTGATCTGGGCCTGATGGAGCCGGGACAATGGTTCTAGCCGGGATGGTCGGATTTCCCGGATAAATCTCAATTTTTTGCGGTGAAAAACATTTCTTCAGCGTTTTACCTCACGCGAGCACATCAAACGTTGCACCCTGAATCCACAGGTTAATCTCTGCCTGCTCCTGCCCATCCACCAGCGCCCAGAGGGTCTGGCCTGTGGGGCGATAGATGACAAACGCCTCCGCGATGCCAGCGGCACCGGCATTCTGCGTGTCCCCGAATTTGATCTGAAACTGATCGGCGCTTGCCGTTCCGCCGAATTGCAAGACATCCCCCTGCGCTGCTGAGTAGTCCTGAATCCAGTCAGAGCCATGCCCCGCAACACCGGTATGGAAAAACTGATCTGCGCCCAAGCCACCGTTTACGCGATCAGACCCGAACCCACCATTAATGAAATCATCACCGTAAACGCCAAAGATCAAGTCACTCAGCCCTGATCCCGTAATTACGTCAGCACCCTCCCCACCGTACAAAGAATCCGCGCCCTGCCCGCCGATCAATGTGTCCGACGCAGCATCACCGCGCAGCTCGTCGTTTCCGTGGCCGCCGTGTATGAAATCATTGCCATTACCGCCAAAAATGCGGTCTCCCCATCAATCTGCCCGCCGTACAGAAAGTCATCCTGCCCGCCGCCAATGATTATGTCACGACCAAGGCCCCCTTCGATTGTGTCTTCGCCCTGATCACCAGAGAGCACATCGTCAAAACCACTGCCAATGATGGTGTCATCGCCGACGAGCCCGCTGACGGTCACGCCTGAGGTATCTCTAGAACCGTCAAGGACATGATCTCCATCGGCACCCTCAAGATAGTACGTTGCACCGGAGATCTGCCAATTGTAGTCATTTTCGAGCGTTTCGAGGGCCCAGATATCTGAATACACGAGCCCCACTGCGCCTAGATAAATACCAGTAGGGATTTGGGCCTCTCCAACGTCAAGTGCGGACCACCCAGCAAGAGTAGCATCGAAGTTTTCCAATGCTCATATTGGTACCGCTCAGCATGCCGCTTGCTGATGTCAGTGAAGAAACGTCCTGATTCCCAAGGCTCTGATCAAAGGAAGTGGCTCCTACGAGGAAATCCATCATCGTCGTAACGTTGCTGGTATTCCACGCTCCAATGTCTTGATTAAAGGCAGAAGCGTTTCTGACCGTGCTTCTCAAATCCGTCACACTCTCGGTATTCCAATCTCCAACGTCTTGATCGAAGGAGGTGGCCCCCAGAAAAGTGCCTGCTAGAAACCTAACGCTACTGGTATCCCAACCTCCGATGTTCTGATCAAAGGAAACAGCGTTTTGAAACGTGGCCCCGAAGTTAGTTACATTGCTTGTATCCCACCCTCCAATGTCTTGATTGAACTGATCCGCTTCAAGAAACATACCTGTCATGCTGGTGACACTACCGGTATCCCAACCGCCAATATCCCGATTGAACGGATTGGCAGCGAGGCCGCCGACATACCCGGCAAAAGTATAGTTCATCAATGTTACCGAGCTTGTATCCCAATCCTCGATATCGGCTGGGATCTCAGGAAACAGCGTTGGGAAATCAAACTCAGGTCGGAAGTGTTCCGTCAGATCATTACTTGGCGCCGGCATCATGTAGCCTTTTAACATGTACGATCATTACAATGGTACATGTAAGCAGAAGTTTCTCAGTAACGGAATAACCTGTTCTTCCTAGAAGAGATAGGATGGTAAGGGCCACACATTTTCTCAAAACCAATCTGGCTATTCGTCTGCACGGCATTCGCGTTTGCGGCAAAGCCCTACGAAAAATGCCAACCTTTTTTGCACTTTGCCCAAACTCGACGACCTATAACAAATCGATTTCGAAACCTGCGGACGAAATCGCCCAATTCATCGCAATAAGATGGGCAGGTATCACGCCGAGTACCAACGCCAGTCCGCCGCGCCCTGCCCTAGTCCAACGCGGGGCGATTGATCTTCACCCGGCTCTGCGGCAAACGCGCCACCACGAGTGTGCTGAAATCTGGCTGCGCATTCAAACCGAGCTGGTCAGGCACCTCGTCCTCCCCGCTTCCCGCGACATATCCCAGATCTGCAATCGCCTGCGCTTGCGGATCCGCAACGTCTTGCTGTGTATCTGTCCCGATCGCCTTGAGTGCGATATCGGCGACGACCGCCTGTAGCTGGGGATCGCTGCGCAGGACCGCGGCAAAGCCAATCATCAGACCAAAGCCGATGATCCGACCTGCGAGCCGTGCCTTGCGCGCACGACTGCGGCGGCTGATCAGCCGTTCCTCACGGTAAATCTGGGCAAACTTCATGCGCGTCCCTTACGCTGCAAACACGGCCAAATTTAGACGACACGTCACTATTGGGATGCGGCGGATGTCCGCAAACAGTATGCCGATGTCATGACCCAAACCCAAACTTTCGAAATCTTCCTCGCCACCGTCCCCGGCCTTGAGGCAACTCTATGCGAAGAAGCGCTCGAGCTTGGCTTTGCCGGTGCCGCCCCGGTTCCCGGCGGCGTGGTCTTGACCGGCGGCTGGCAGGACGTTTGGCGCGCAAACCTCGCGTTGCGTGGCGCCACGCGCGTGCTGGCAAGGATCGGCGGCTTTATGGCATTCCATCTGGCCCAACTCGACAAGCGAAGCCGCAAGTTTCCGTGGGGCAACCTGCTGCGCCCCGATGTGCCGTTGCGGGTACAGGTCACTACCAAAGCATCAAGGATCTATCACGCGGGGGCGGCCACCCAGCGGATCGAAAAGGCGCTGGTCGAAAGTCACGGCATGACGCTGGACCCAACTGCTGCGCTCGTCCTAAAAGCCCGCATCGACGACAATCAAGTGGTGTTCAGCATCGACACCTCCGGCGAAAGCCTTCACAAACGCGGCCACAAGGAAGCGGTCGGCAAGGCACCGATGCGCGAAACGCTGGCCTCCCTGATGCTGCGGGCTGCGGGCTATAACGGGCACGAACCCGTGGTCGATCCGATGTGCGGATCCGGCACCTTCATCATCGAAGCGGCGGAAATCGCCGCTGGGCTTTTGCCCGGTCGCAACCGCTCCTTCGCGTTCGAGAAACTCGCAAATTACGACGCCGACACCTTCGCGGCCCTGAAGGCACAAATGGCCGGCCCCAGATGCCCGGCACACCGGTTTTATGGATCTGACCGCGACGCCGGCGCCATCCGAATGGCCGCCGCCAACGCCGACCGGGCCGGCGTCGACGCCTTCACGCAGTTCACCTGTCACGCGGCCGGAGAACTCACGCCGCCCAAAGGTCCGCCTGGCCTGGTCATCGTAAACCCACCCTACGGCGCGCGCATCGGCAACAAGAAACTGCTCTATCCGCTCTACGGGACCCTCGGGCAGACCCTGCTCACCCGGTTCAGGGGCTGGCGCGTCGGCCTTGTAACAAGCGAACCCGGCCTCGCGAAGGCGACAGGCCTGCCCTGGAAACCGCAGGGCTCCGCCATTGCCCACGGCGGCACCAAGGTATGGTTCTGGCAAACACCGCCTTTGCGGTAGAAACCCGCTCCACCCCCAGCTAAATAGGTCGCAGCGCAAAGGAGCCCGAAATGACCGATGTATCCGTCGCCGACCTCACGATAGGCAACGCCCGCCCGATGACACTGATCGGCGGCATGAACGTGCTGGAATCACGCGATCTGGCACTGCAGGTCGCGGAGGAATACGTGAAGGTCTGCGAAAAACTCGGCATTCCTTACATTTTCAAAGCCTCCTTCGACAAGGCCAACCGCTCCTCAATCCAATCCTACCGCGGTCCCGGACTGGACGAAGGCCTGATGATATTCGACGAGATCAAACGCACATTCGACGTTCCGGTTCTCACAGACATCCACACCGAGGCCCAATGCGCTCCGGTGGCCGAAGTTTGCGACATCCTCCAGGTGCCTGCCTTCCTCGCTCGACAAACCGATCTCATCGCCGCCGTGGCCGCGACCGGCGCCGTGGTCAACGTGAAAAAACCGCAATTTATCAGTCCTCCCCAGATGAAGAACATCGTCGACAAACTGCGCGAATGCGGCAACGACAGGATCCTGCTATGCGAACGCGGCGCATGTTTTGGCTACGACAATCTCGTCGTCGACATGCTGGGCCTGCGCACCATGCGCGACGTCTCGGATGACGCACCGATCATCTTCGACGTCACCCACGCCCTGCAAATGCGCGATCCCGGCGGCGCGGCGTCAGGAGGCCGCCGCGCCCAGGTTGCGGAACTGGGCCGCGCCGGCCTCGGCGTCGGCATCGCCGGTCTCTTCCTCGAGGCCCATCCAGATCCGGATCAGGCCCTCTGCGACGGTCCCAGCGCCCTGCCGCTCGACAAACTCGCACCATTCCTCGCCCAGATGAAAGCCGTCGACGACGTCGTCAAATCCCTGCCCCAACTCGACATCCGCTAAGCAATTTTCTTTTGGCCGCAAATATCCCGGGGAGTCCGTGGCCAAAGGCCGCGGACGGGGCAGAGCCCCCCTGACCGCCCGAACCATACAAAAAGGCTAGAGGTTTTCCGCCTGCGGCATCCCCAGGATATGATAGCCGCCATCAACGTGTATGATCTCGCCCGTGGTGCAGGCCCCGGCGTCCGATGCCAGATACACGGCCGTCCCGCCGACCGCCTCCAGCGTCGCGTTGGCTCGCATGGGCGCGTTCTGGTCGGTGTGCTTGTAGGTCTTGCGCGCCCCGCCGATCGCCGCCCCGGCGAGCGTCTTCATCGGACCCGGGGAAATCGCGTTCACCCGGATGCCTTCCGGGCCCAGATCGTTCGCAAGATACCGTGTGGTACTTTCCAGTGCCGCCTTGGCTACGCCCATCACATTGTAATTGGGTACCACCTTGTTCGAGCCCTGATAGGTGAGCGTCATCAGCGTTCCGCCCTGTTCGACCATCATGGGATGCGCCCGCCGGGCGACCTCGATGAAACTATAGGCCGAAATATCCAGCGAGTGCTTGAAGTTCGCCCGCGATGTATCGAGAAAACGCCCCGTCAGTTCCGATTTGTCGGAAAACGCAATCGCATGCACCACGAAATCAATCGTCGGCCAGCGCGCGCCCAGTTGCTCGAACGCGGCATCGAGCGACGCGTCGTCGGTCACATCGACATCGACCATGAAATCCGACCCGACGCTTTGCGCCAGCGGTTTCAGGCGGGTGCCGAACGCCTCTCCCTGATAGGTAAAGGCCAGCTCCGCCCCGGCGCCAGCCATCGCGCGCGCAATGCCCCACGCGATCGAGCGTTCATTGGCGACACCCATGATCAGGCCGCGCTTTCCGTCCAGCAATCCCGCCATCTACCCGATCCTACTGCTTGAATTTCGAAAGGATCATCGACCCATTCGTGCCACCGAACCCGAAAGAGTTCGTCATAACGGAATCGAGCGCCGCTCCGTCGACGCGCGTTGTCGCGATCTCCTCGGGGTCAAGCCGGTCATCCAGCGTCCCCACATTGATCGACGGCGCGATGAAGTCGTCGCGCAGCATCAGAAGGCAGAAGATCGCCTCCAGCGCGCCGGCAGCCCCTTGGGCGTGGCCCGTCATCGACTTGGTCGAGCTGACCGGCGGTGTGCTGCCCTTCCCGAACACCCGGCGCACGGCCTCGATCTCGCCGACGTCGCCCACCGGCGTCGACGTGCCGTGCGCGTTGATATAGCTCACGCTGCGGCCTTCCGGCAGCGTCTGCAAAGCAAGGCGCATCGCGCGCTCGCCGCCCTCGCCGGATGGCGCCACCATGTCGTGCCCGTCCGATGTCGCGGCGTATCCGGTCACTTCGGCATAGATCTTCGCACCGCGCGCCAGCGCATGTTCGAGATCCTCCAGCACGACCATCCCGCCGCCGCCCGAGATCACGAAACCATCGCGATCCTGATCGAACGCGCGCGAGGCCTGCGCAGGCGTGTCGTTGTACTTGCTGCTCATCGCCCCCATCGCATCAAACAGGCACGACAGCGTCCAGTCCAGTTCCTCGCCACCGCCCGCGAACATCACGTCCTGCTTGCCCATCATGATCTGCTCCGCCGCGTTGCCGATGCAATGCAGCGATGTCGAACAGGCCGAGGTGATGGAATAGTTGATGCCCTTGATCTTGTAGGCGGTTGACAGGTTCGCGCTCACGGTCGAGGACATGCATTTTGGCACCGCAAAGGGGCCGATCCGCTTGGTCGCACCCGTTTCGCGCACCACGTTGTGCGCGGTGAGCATGGCTGATGTCGACGGCCCGCCAGACCCCGCGACCAGACCCGTGCGCGGGTTCGATACCGTCGCGTCATCCAACCCCGCATCGGCAATCGCCTGTTCCATCGCGATATAGGCATAGGCGGCACCCGGCCCCATGAAGCGAAAGGTCCGCTTGTCGATATGCTCGGACGGATCAATCTTGAGCGTCCCGGCGACGCGGCTGCGAAACCCGTGCTCCGCCATTTCCGGCGAGGCTTCGATGCCGCTGGTGCCGGATTTGAGCGCGGTTGTGACCTCTTCGGCGTTGTTCCCGATGGATGAGACGATGCCAAGTCCCGTGACGACGACGCGGCGCATGCGCAGCACTCCTTTGATACCTTCGATCCTGTTTAGGACAGCAAAACGGTTCGGCGCAACCAAATAGGGTACACCGGCCCGCGCCCCGGATCAGCTTTCGCTGAGCGCGACCTTCATGTCTTTGACCTGATAAATCACGTCGCCATCCGCCTCGACGATGCCGTCCGCCACGCCCATCGTCAGCCGCCGCGTCTGGATCGCCTTGGTAAAGTCGATCTTGTAGGTCAGCATCTTGCGGTCGGGGCGGACCATGCCGGTCAGCTTGACCTCGCCCACGCCCAGCGCATAGCCGCGCCCCTGCCAGCCGCGCCAGCCAAGGTTGAAACCGGTCAGCTGCCACAGCCCGTCCAGACCCAGACAGCCGGGCATGATGGGATTGCCGGGGAAGTGGCAATCGAAAAACCACAGGTCGGGCGTGATGTCGAACTCGGCCACGATGTGGCCCTTGCCATGTGCTCCGCCGTCGCCGGACACGTCCGTGATCCGGTCCATCATCAGCATCGGCGGCGCGGGCAACTGCGCATTTCCCGGCCCGAAAAGCTCTCCGCGGGCGCATTTCAACAGATCGTCTTTATCGAAGCTTGTGGGAAAGTCTGCCATGGGTCGCGGTCCTTGTCTGGAAAGCTGAAATTTCTGTCCCAACGCTCCTACCACCCCGATCTGCGTCGCTGCAAGGGTTGCGAACCGGCTCCTGTCTGCGCTGCGCAAAGGACACGGTCGCCCGGTGCGTGATCCCCATCGCGGGCCGGAATCAGGTTTTCGTTTGAAAACCGCGCTCGCAGCCTCCATATTGCACAGGATGCTGAACGAGGTCGATCATGCTGGACACTGAGCTCGAAACCGGAACGAAATGGCTTGCCGACGCCGGGCTGCGCCCCACCCGGCAGCGGCTTACCCTCGCGGCCCTGCTGGTCGGCGACGGGCAGCACCGCCATGTCACCGCCGAAAGCCTGTTCGACGCCGCCAAGGACAACGGCGGCACCGTATCTCTGGCGACGGTCTACAATACCCTGCGCGCCTTTTGCGACGCGGGCCTTTTGCAAGAAGTCACCGTCGACGGCTCGCGCAGCTACTTCGACACCAACACCCATGACCATCCCCATTTTTTCTGGGAGGATGAGGCGCGCCTTACGGATGCACCGCTGGACCAACTGGTGATCTCGCAACTCCCCGACGTGCCGCCGGGCGCGGAAATCGCCTCTGTCGACGTTGTGATCCGCCTGCGCAAGAAACGCTGATGGCCCACCCGCTTGTGACTGATGAGGCCATCGCGCAATTCCGGCGCGACGGCGTCACACTCGTGCGCGGCCTTTTCGCAGATCATGTCGGCGCGCTCCGGGCCGGCGTGGCGCGCAATATGGATGCGCCGGGCCCCTACGCCTCCGACAACGACAAGGCGGGCGAGACCGGGCGTTTCTTCGACGACTACTGCAACTGGCAGCGCATCCCCGAATTCAACACGGTCATACACTCCTCTCCCGCAGCGCAGGTCGCCGCCGATCTGATGGGTTCGCTGCGTGTCCAACTGTTCCACGATCATGTGCTGGTGAAAGAGCCGGGCACCTCCATGGCGACACCCTGGCACCAGGACGGCCCCTATTACTTCGTGGAAGGCCGTCAGACCGTCAGTTTCTGGTCGCCCCTCGATCCTGTGACCGATGCGACGCTGCGCTGTGTCGCCGGATCGCACCTGTGGGAAAAACCTGTGCTGCCGACCCGCTGGGTAAAGGGCGACGCGTTCTTCGACCCCGCCCCCTACATGCCGGTCCCCGACCCCGATGCCGAAGGCATGGACATACGCGAATGGGACATGACACCGGGCGATGCGGTGGCGTTCAATTTCGGCATTTTGCACGGCGCGCGCGGGAACACTTCGCGTGACAGGCGCCGCGCATTCTCGCTGCGGCTGGTCGGCGACGATGCGCTCTATACCCAACGCCCCGGTCCGACATCGCCACCATTTCCCGATCACGGCATGGTAACGGGCGACCGCCTGCGCGAAGACTGGTTTCCCGTCCTGCTTGACCGGACATGACATAAGGACGTCCCCTGAGGGACCAGCCCTGAGCAGTAAACCGTGCAAACGCCGACAGCTTTTCGGCCTTGGAAAGGGGTTTGTGCCAGCGACAATCGGAATTTTTTATGCATGTGCCGGAAAGAACCGGCCGGTCGGCCAAGACCCGTTTTAGATCACAGGCTTTCCGGCGCAGATCGTTGCCCTCATCCGCAGCTGCGGGGCGAATTGCGTTGCCTGCCAACCGCCGTTTCTTAACCCCAATAATTTCCCCGGACCACACGGTTATCGGCCTGTGCGGTCCAGAGAATCTGCGGGGTGATCAAGGTGCAGCGCCACGGATTCGGACGGCAACGCCGACGTGACATCTGGCATTCCTGCCAAACCTGGCCGTCCCGTCGGGTGAAGACAGTGTTTACTTCAGCACTACCGTTACAAAGCCTAAATCAGTCTGCGTCAGCCTGATTGGCAGGCCATATATCACTGTGAAATCCGTCAGCGTTGGGCATCCGGACCGCGGCAAGCGAGCCCGCATCAAGCGTCGCGTCATCCGGCAGAATATCATTCACATGCAACAGATAAGCGGTCACAGCATAGACTTCGTCAGGGGCGAGGGACTGAGGGCTCTCGAATGGCATGGCGCGATTTACATAGTCATAGATTGTAGTCGCGTGAGGCCAATAACTGCCAATGGTCCTGACCGGTTTGTCGGTGTCCAGGGAACCCTGCCCACCGGCAAGTGCGGGATACCCTTTAACTGGCTCTGTAGGGTCCTCCCCGTGACAATGCGCACACTGATAGGCATAAATCTCTGTGCCCTCGGCAACCGTACCGCTGCCTTCAGGCAGGCCGGTACCGTCAGGATGGATATCAATATCCCAGCCAGCAATTTGTTCCTGTGTTGCGGATGAGCCAATGTCGAAACGCCCGTCGGCATCCTGAGCCATTGCAGGGGCGACCGTCAGAGCCAAGAGAGCTGTTGTCGCAGCCACCATGGTCATTGTCATATTATGCGTTTGCATTTGTCACCTCTGCATTCTCTGCCACTTTCCAACCCTGAATACCGTTATAATGGTAGAGAGCGTTGCGCCCCACCTCGTCAATCAGCCTTTCGCGGGCTGGTTGGACGTCCCCGTGCTCGTCGGTCGCGCGGCTCTGAACCTCGAACGGCTGGCCAGTCCACGTGAAGGGCAAACGGAACCTCGTCAAACATTTCGAGATAATCGGCTCCTGCAATTGTGCCTCTTGCCAGGTTGAGCCACCATCAACCGAAACTTCGACCTTGGCGACCTTGCCGTTGCCTGACCATGCAAGGCCGGAAATCTCGTAGAAACCTTTTTCGGTGAAAGACTTCTCGAAGTTGGGGAAAGTCACGACTGACTTGATCGGCATGTTGAAGGTGAACTGCCTCGCTGTCCCATCGGGAAGAAGGTCTGTGTACTTGGAAGTCTCCTCGCGGGTCTGCCAGGGTTGTTCACCAATCTCGATTCTGCGCAGCCATTTGATATTCGAATTCCCCTCAAAGCCGGGCAGGAACAAGCGAACAGGATAACCCTGCTCGGGGCGAAGCGCCTCGCCGTTCTGCGCGTAGACGATAATCGCGTCGTCCAGCGCCTTTTCGATTGGAATGCTGCGCGTCATAGCCGCAGCATCAGCGCCTTCAGCCAGCAACCATTTACTCTCTGGCTTAATGCCAACCTCGTCAAGAAGAGTAGAAAGACGCACACCGGTCCATTCGCAACAGCTGAGCAAGCCGTGCGACATCTGTACCGACAGGCGCGAACTCTTCTCACTGAATTCTGTACTCGAATTACCTGAACACTCCAGAAAGTGCAGTTCGGAAACCGAAGGGAAGCGCATTAGATCTTCCATCGTGAAGATCAGAGGCCGATCGACAAGTCCATGAATGATCAGCCGGTGTTCATCAGGGTTGATCTCGGGAACTCCGCCGTGGTGACGCTCGAAAGTCAGCCCGTTGGGAGTGATGATACCGTGCAGGCGATGGATCGGTGTCCAGCTGGCAACAGCTGTGTCCGTGACAAATCCGGCTATGGAGCGGCGAACTACATCAGCTTCATGCGGCGACGGTGTACCGTAAGCGGGATTCAGGTAAGGCTGTCCCTGATACTGCATCCATTCAGGCACATGAGGCGGCAAGTTTCCACCTGATGATTGCGCTTTCACCGTTCCCCCGATGCCACCCGCAGCCATTGCCGCGCCGCCGGTTCGGATTAGTGTCCTTCGATTGATCCTCATGCTGGCTCCTCCCTAACTTTCATAAAGTTACATCTCATTTGTATACCAAATATTCATCATTATTGTAAACAAAATCTGCGTCATTCTTGTAGACTAGCGCGCACAACTCGGGAATAAGCTAATTTTCCCTGAAAAACACCGGACAAAAGCAAACTCCGCTAAATCAATGCGCGGGAAATAACGCAGACAAACTACCGGGCAACACGCCACCTCCGGCAATCCTGAAATCGGCGAAGGCGCTTAAGAGTTGCGACCGAATCTGCAATATTTTTTTGCGGATCGCCTCAAAGCGATCGTATATTCAACGGCTCACCGAACCGGACGCGCGCGTGTCTGCAGCGATAGCGCACCTCGTCCGCATAGCGGACATCTAGAACAGGTGGCTCGCAACGCTCTCTTCGTGGACCGTTGATTGAACAACAGCTCGCAGATACACCGGGTTTTGCCGAACTCTGCACTTAATAATGCAAAAGGCTGGCCCCGAGGCCAGCCTTTCACGTCTCAGTTCACTGCGCTGATGTGGATCAGGCGGCGTCGATCTTGACCAGTTCGATATCGAACTTCAGATCCTTGCCCGCGAGCGGATGGTTCGCGTCGAGCGTTACGGTTGCGTCGTCCGCTTCGATCACCGTCACTGGCATCGCCTGCCCGTCGGGTGTCTGCATCTGCAACTGCGTACCCGGCTCAAGCGGGATGTCCGCCGGGATGCCCTCGCGGGGTACGGCCTGACGCATTTCGGGGTTCGGCTGACCGTATGCGTCATCCGCGCCGATCGTGACTTCCTTTTTCTCGCCCACGGTCATGCCGGGGATCGCAGTATCGAGGCCCGGAATGATCTGGCCGGAGCCGACGACGAACTGCAAGGGGTCGCGCCCCTCCGAGCTGTCGAAAGTGGTGCCATCCAGCAGGGTGCCGGTATAGTGCAGATGTACGGTGTCGCCAGCCTTGACTTCGGCCATAGGGAATCTCCAATATTGTCGGGAAAAGAAGGGGGGAGGCCGCGTATCTGCGCGGGTGCTCCGAAAGACGGGTGCACCCTTTCAACTCCTGCGCCCGAGGACAACCCCCATTTCGCCCCTTTTCGCGCGGCCTGCCCCGTGCCACTCTGCGGCCAGACCTATGAAATTCCCGCCGGAGCCTGCGCCTATGCCCATCACCACCTGTATCTTCGACGCCTACGGTACACTTTTCGATGTGTCCGCCGCCGCCCGCCAGGCCGCGTCCGAGCCCGATTACGCCGCCATCGCCGACGACTGGCCCGCGCTGGCCGAGCACTGGCGGAACAAACAACTCAGCTACAGCTGGCTGCGCGCGGTCGCGCACGCACACTGCGATTTCTGGCAGGTCACACAAGAGGCGCTCGATTGGGCGCTGGAGAAAACCGGCCACGCGGGCGACACCGCCCTGCGCGAGCGGCTGTTGCAGCTTTATTGGGAACTGGGCGCCTACCCGGAGGTGCCCGACATGCTGGCCACCCTGAAAGCTGCCGGGCTGAACACCGCGATCCTGTCCAACGGATCGCCCGCGATGCTGCGCGGCGCGGTAGACAGCGCCGGCATCGACGGCGTACTCGACGCGCTGCTGTCGGTCGAAAGCGTCGGCATCTTCAAGCCTGACGCCCGGGTCTACGATCTGGTCGGCGGGGCGTTCAATTGCGCCAACGACGAGGTGCTGTTCGTCTCCTCCAACGGTTGGGACGCCGCCGCCGCGACCGGCTATGGCTTTACCACTGCTTGGGTCAACCGGGCCGACGATCCGATGGACCGTCTGCCGTGGACCCCGGCGCACACTCTTTCCGATCTGACGGGCGTCCCTGCCCTGGCAGGTGTGTGATGGCGCATTTCACCAGCTCCGACGGCCTGTCGATCTATTACGAAGATACCGGCGCGGGATTGCCGATCCTGTGCCTCGCGGGGCTGACCCGCACCTCGGCGGATTTCGACTATGTGACCCCGCACCTGTCGGACCACCGCCTGATCAAGATGGATTATCGCGGGCGCGGGCAGTCTGATTTCGACCCCGACTGGAAGAATTACATTCTGCCGGTCGAATGCCGCGATGTGATCGAACTGCTCGATCACCTGGGCCTCGACAAGGTGGCGATCCTTGGCACGTCGCGCGGCGGTCTGAACGCGATGGGTCTCGCAAGGGGCGCCAGCGACCGGCTGCTCGGTGTGGCGCTCAACGACGTGGGCCCGGTAATCGAACCCTCGGGCATGGCGCTCATATCGGATTACATCGGCCGCGCCCCTTCCGAGAAAACCCACGAAGAGGCCGCCGCGGCGATGGAGCGCGCCTTCACCGAATTCAGCCATGTGCCCGAGGGCCGTTGGCTGGAAGAGGCCAAACATCACTACAGACAGGATGCAGACGGCCTCCACCTCGTCTATGACCCGCATCTGCGCGACGCTGTTCTCGCGGCGGGCGACAAGATGACGCCGGATCTGTGGCCCTTTTTCGACGCACTACAGGGGCTGCCGCTGGCGTTGATCTGGGGGCTGAATTCCTCCCTGCTGAGTGCGGAAACAGTAGCCGAGATGCAAAGCCGCCGCCCCGACATGATCGTGGGCCGCGTGCCCCATCGCGGCCACATCCCTTTCCTCGACGAGGACGAGGCCGTCGCCGCGCTACACGCCTGGGTGAAAGCGATGCAATGAACATCGACATGATCCGTGCCGCCGCGCACCGCATCGAGGGCCACGCGCTGCGCACGCCGCTCTTGCGTTCGCCGTTTCTGGACGAGATCGCGGGCCGGCGGCTATGGGTCAAGCCTGAATGCCTGCAACACACCGGCAGCTTCAAGTTTCGCGGCGCCTACGCGGCGCTCAGCGCGCTCGACCCCGATCTGCGCGCGCGGGGCGTTATCGCGTTTTCCTCCGGCAACCATGCGCAGGGCGTTGCCTACGCAGCGCGCTTGCACGGTACGTCTGCGGTGATCGTCATGCCCTCGGATGCGCCTGCGCTCAAGATGGAAAACACCCGCGCATTTGGCGGCGAAGTCGTGCTTTATGACCGCGACACCGAAAGCCGCGAGGGCATCGGCGCGCGGATCGCCGTCGAGCGCGGCCTGACCCTGATCAAGCCCTTCGACGAGCCGGAGGTCATCGCGGGCCAAGGCACCACCGGTCTTGAAATTGCGCAGGACGCCGCCCTGCACGGCATCACATCGGCGGACGTAATCGTATGCTGCGGCGGCGGCGGGCTGACGTCCGGCATCGCACTGGCGCTTGAGGCGGATGCGCCCGAATTGCGCGTGCGCCCCGCCGAGCCCGAAGGCTTTGACGATGTTGCCCGCTCTCTCTCGACCGCCACCCGCCAGCGCAACACCGCGACCTCCGGCAGCATCTGCGACGCAATCGTCACGCCGCAACCGGGCGATCTGACCTGGCCCATCCTTCAGCGTCTGTGCGGTCCGGGACTGGTGATCACAGAAGACGAGGCGCTGTCAGCGATGGCACAGGCGTGGAACCGGCTCAAGATCGTTGCGGAACCGGGCGGGGCCGCAGCCCTTGCCGCAGCCCTCTACCGGTGCGACGACATTGCAGGTGACGATGTGATTGTTACCGTTTCGGGCGGCAACGTGGATCCCGCCATGTTCTCCCGCGCACTGGAAAAGCTCTAACCCGCAAGAAAGGCCAATGATCATGCAGATTTTCGACACCGGAGACGTTCGGATTCATTACCGCGTAGACGGCCCGGAGGATGGCGCGCCGGTGGTCTTCGCCAATTCGCTTGGCACCGATTTGCGCCTGTGGGACCCCATCCTGCCTTTGCTGCCCGAAGGCCTGCGCATCATCCGCTGGGACAAACGCGGTCACGGCCTGTCCTCGATCCCGCCCGCACCTTATTCGATGGGTTCGCTCGTCACAGATTGCGAACGCTTGCTCGATCATCTTGACGTTAAGGAATGTGTATTCGTCGGCCTCAGCATCGGCGGCATGATCGCGCAGGGGCTCGCCGTTAAACGGCTTGATCTGATCCGCGCGGTGGTGCTGAGCAATACCGCCGCCAAGATCGGCAACCCCGAGATGTGGGCCGAACGCATTGACACCGTCGAGAAGAACGGCGTCGAAAGCCTCGCCGATGCCGTGATGGAGCGGTGGTTCGCCGCCGAGTTCCGCGCCAAGCCCGAAATGGAGCTGTGGCGCAACATGCTGGTGCAGCAGGCCGACGAGGGCTATGCGGGATGCTGCGCCGCAATTTCGAACACTGATTTTTTCACCCCCACCAGCGGTCTGCGCCTGCCCTGCCTCGGCATCGCGGGATCCGAGGATGGCTCGACGCCGCCCGATCTGGTGCGCGAGACGACGGACCTCATCCCCGGATCGAAATTGCACGTGATCCGTCGCACGGGTCATCTTCCCTGCGTAGAGCAGCCCGAGGAATACGCCCGCGTGCTGACCGAATTTCTCAAGGGTGTCGGCCATGTCTGAAGCGGCGCGCGTCCGGTCGGAGCGCTGACATGGCGGCAAGCGTTTTCGACAGCCCCCTGCACGCCCGCCTGTTTCCCGTCGGCAACGCGGGCCGTCTGTTCACCGACAGCGCCGCCGTGCGCGCGATGTTGCTGGTCGAAGGCGCGCTGGCCAAGGCGCAGGGCGCGCAGGGCATCATCCCCGAGCTCAGCGCCGCCGCGATCCACCGCGCCAGCCTCGAGATCGCCATTGATCCAGGCGCGATTGCCGCCGCCACGGGGGAAAACGGGGTGAGCGTGCCGGGTCTCGTTGCGGCCTTCCGCACCGAGATGAACGCGCCGGAGCACGCGCAATTCGTCCATTGGGGCGCCACCAGCCAGGACATCATCGACACCGGCCTGATGCTGCGCCTGCGCCAGCTTCTGATGCTGGCCGAGGCCGATCTGCACGACATTCTTGCGCATCTCGCGACCCAGGCCGAAACCCATGCCGAAACCCCGATGGCCGCGCGCACCTGGGGCCAACACGCCACGCCGACAAGCTGGGGCGCGGTGGTGGCCGACTGGGGCCATGCCCTGTGCGATCTGCGCGACGCACTGCCCGCGTTGCGCGATGTCTCGCTTCTGGTCTCGCTGTCCGGTGCCGCCGGCACATCTTCGGCGCTGGGACCGGATGCCGCGGCCACCCGTGCCGCGATGGCCGAAGCGCTCGGGCTTGGCGATCCGGGGCGCAGCTGGCATGTGGACCGCGGACCGATCCTGCGCATCGCCGATTGGCTTGTGCAGGTAACGGATGTATTCGCGCGCATGGGTGCGACGCTGACGGCGCTGGCCGCGACCGATCTGGCCGAGATCGGCCTTGGTGCCACCGGCGCATCCTCCACCATGCCGCAAAAGCAAAACCCTGTGACCGCAGGTGTCTTGCAGGCTCTGGGGCATCAGGCGACCGGTCTGCGCGCAGCACTTGGCCCCGCCGGACGGCACATGCACCAACGCGACGGAGCGGCATGGTTCACCGAATGGATGGTCCTGCCACAGCTATGCCTCGGTGCGGCCTGTGCCTTGCAACACGCGGGAAAGATCGTCGCCACGTTGCAACCCGACGTGGACCGCATGCGCGCCAATGTAGATAGAACCCAAGGTCTGATCCACGCCGAGGCGCTCAGCTTTGCACTCGCGCGCAACCTGCCCCGGCCAGAGGCACAGAAGCGCACGAAATCGCTGTGCGCCTCGGCGCGAGACAGCGGCACACCCCTTGAAACGCTTGCCCGCAGCGCCCATCCGGATCTGCCCGACGATCTTTTCTCCGCCGCGCACAGCTTGGGCGATGCCCCTGCACAGGCCCGCGCCTTCGCCGCCCGTGCCCGCACCCGCGCAGCATGAGCCGCAGCGCCGGTGAGTGCCGACGCGACGGACACCCGCGAGATCTGGTTCGCGACCTACGGGAGACGCACACGGGTCGCGGTCAGGATCCCGGACAGTATCCTTCCGACGGCAAACGCTCTTTCGGTCCCATTATGCTCTACAGCCACAAACGCGACATGACGCGTCTTCAACCGGTGGCGCGTCCATCCAGCGGGCGCGCTGCTTGGCCTGTCTGTCGGGTGTGACCCGTCCGCTGCCGGTCTACGCCGTCTACCGCATCGGTTTCGCGGTTTATCCTTCCGTCTGGCTCTATGACGGGATCGGGCGGAATCATCCGGCGCGCTTTGCAGGACATCTTGTCGGCACCTGAGCCCGTTGATGCAGCGGGCGCGCCGCCCTTCGACCAGACGTTGGCGATAAGCCTGTCGCCGCAGGTGTCGACGAATGCCGTCGCCCTTCTTCTGGAATGCCGATGCACCGCCCCGAGGTTCGACCGAAAACTGCTTGCCGCTCGCCGCGATCTGCGCGACCCTCGCGGCGAGCCCTTCAAGCGCCCTCAAGGACCAAACCAGATGAAAAAGATCAAAGCCGCCGTCTGCCATGAATTTGGCGCCCCCCTGAAGATCGAGGAAATCGCCCTGCGCCCGCCGGAATCCGGCGAAGTCGAGGTCCGGCTCGATGCCGTCGCCATCTGTCACTCCGACATTTCCTTTGCCGAAGGCGCGTGGGGTGGTTCGCTGCCGGCCGTCTATGGCCACGAGGCGGCGGGTGTCGTGGCAGCCGTCGGTAACGGGGTGAAGGGCGTCAGCGTCGGCGACAGCGTCGTGGTGACACTCATCCGCTCCTGCGGCACCTGCGCATCATGTGCCAGCGGCGCACCGACATTGTGCACAACCCCCTACGACGGCGACCAAGGCCCGATCAAGACAGCCGATGGCGGCAGGCTGCATCAGGCGATGGCCTGCGGTGCCTTTGCCGAGGCGGTGGTTGTGGACCAGCGCCAGATCGTCAAGATCAGCCCCGACGTGCCCAAAGATTCCGCTGCCCTCATCGCCTGTGGCGTGATCACCGGTGTTGGTGCGGTGGTCAACGCAGCCGGGCTCAAGGCGGGTCAGGATGTTGTCGTCATCGGCGCGGGCGGTGTCGGGCTTAATGCCATCCAAGGCGCGCGCATCGCAGGCGCGCGCCGGATCGTCGCTGTCGACATGAGCGAGGAAAAGCTGGCGATCGCCAAAGAATTCGGTGCCACCGACGGCGTGCTCGCCACCGGCGCAAAACCATGGTCGGACGCGAAAAAGCGAATGGGCCGGGGTGCGGACGCGGTGATCGTCACCGTCGGCGCGATCCCCGCCTATGACACGGCTCCACGCTATCTCGCCTACGGCGGCAAGGTGGTGATGGTGGGCATGCCCCACTCCGGCGCGACCTCGACCTACGAGCCCGTCGTCATGGCCGCCGTCGGTCAGGGCATGGTCGGATCGAAAATGGGCGATGTCGTGATCCAGCGCGATATTCCGTGGATGGAAGACCTCTACACCCAGGGCCGTCTCAAACTCGATGAGCTGATCTCGGGCCGCTGGTCGCTCGATCAGATCAACGAGGCCATCGCCGATACCAAGACCGGTGCGGCGCGGCGCAACGTGATCATGCTCAATCAATAAGGCCGACCACGCGCGGGGGGACAGCCATGCGACTGAGCGATCTCGACATTATCGTGACGGCGCCACCCGCGCCCGGCTGGGGCGGGCGGTACTGGATACTGGTCAAGCTGACCACCGCCTGCGGCATCATCGGCTGGGGCGAATGCTATGCCTCTTCCGTGGGACCGGCGGCGATGCGCGCGGTAATCGAGGACGTCTTCGCGCGCCACATGCAAGGCGAGAATCCCGAGAACATCGAGCTGATGTTCCGCCGCGCCTATTCCGCCGGTTTCACCCAACGCCCCGATCTGACGGTAATGGGCGCGTTTTCGGGGCTGGAAATCGCCTGCTGGGATATTCTCGGCAAGGCGCGCGAGCGGCCTGTCTACGCGCTTCTGGGCGGCAGGATGAACGAGCGCGTGCGCGCCTACACCTATCTTTACCCGCTGCCCCATCACGACCTGAACGCGTTCTGGACCTCCCCCGACATGGCCGCCGAATCTGCGCTGGATGCGGTCGAACGGGGCTATACGGCGGTCAAGTTCGACCCCGCAGGTCCCTATACCCTGCGCGGCGGCCACATGCCCGCGATGACCGACATCACGCAGTCCGTGGCCTTCTGCAGGGCGATCCGCGCGGCGGTAGGCGACCGTGCCGACCTGCTGTTTGGCACCCACGGACAGTTCTCGACGGCGGGGGCGATCCGCCTTGGCCGCGCCATCGCGCCCTACGATCCGCTGTGGTACGAAGAGCCGATCCCGCCCGACAACACGGCCGAAATGGCCAGGGTCGCGGCAGCAGTGGGCATTCCCGTTGCCACCGGCGAACGGCTCACGACCAAGGCCGAGTTCGCCCCCGTCCTGCGCAGCGGCGCGGCCACCATCCTGCAGCCCGCGCTGGGCCGTGCGGGCGGCATCTGGGAGATGAAAAAAGTCGCGGCTATGGCCGAGGTCTATAACGCTCAGATGGCACCCCACCTTTATGCCGGCCCCGTCGAATGGGCGGCCAACGTCCATTTCGCCGTCAGCATTCCCAACCTGCTGATGGCAGAAACCATCGAGACACCGTTCCACGACCGACTGATCAAAGGCAGCATTCGTGTCGAGGACGGTTTCGTCGCGGCACCCACCGCTCCCGGCCTCGGCATCAATGTGGACGAAGATTTCGCGCGCGCCCATCCCTATGACGGCGAGGGCCTCCACCTGCAAATGCAAGAAGCACCCTGTGACTACGTCAACGGAAACGCCTTCGAGGGCGGCGCACCCGCGCCGAAGGATCCGCCAAACTAAGAACCTTGCGTCAGGCGCAATGCTGCACTGCACGAATAATCCGGAGATGGCCGGAACACCGCCGCACGCGGCGCGTTGGGCCGCCGATACATTCCGATTGCAATAGATTCAAGACAAGGAAACACCCCGACATGAGCACCAACAGCATCCTGTTCAGCCCGATCCAGATGGGCGGCACCGGCCTTCCCAATCGCGTTCTGATGGCGCCGCTGACGCGCAACCGGTCCGACACGGACGGCACGCCCAAGGACATGGCCCAGACATATTACGCCCAGCGCGCGAGTGCGGGCATGATCCTGACGGAAGCAACCCAGATTTCACCCTTGGGTAAAGGCTATCTCGACACACCGGGCATCTACACCGATGCACAGATCGACGGGTGGAAGAAAATTACCGATACCGTGCACGCAGCGGGCGGGCGCATCTACTGTCAGCTCTGGCATGTGGGACGGATCAGTCACACGTCTCTGTTGCCCGACGGACGCGCACCGGTGTCCTCCACCGACAAGGCCGCGAACGCGCAGACGTTCACCGCCAACGGTTTCGAGGACACTTCCAAACCCGAAGCGCTGAACGCCGAAGGCATCAAGACGGCCATCGCGGATTATGTCACCGCCGCGCAGGCCGCGAAGAAGGCCGGGTTCGACGGCATCGAGGTGCACGCCGCGAATGGCTATCTCATCGATCAGTTCTTGCAGGATGGCGTGAACGACCGTGCCGACGCCTACGGTGGCAGCATCGAGAACCGCATGCGCCTGCTCGAAGAAGTGCTCGACGCCGTTACGGATGTGTTCGGTGCGGATCGCACCGGCGTGCGCCTGTCGCCGCTCGGTGAGGCGAACGATATGTCCGACAGCGATCCCGAAACCCACTTTACCGCGATCTACAAGATGCTGGACGCGCGCAAGCTGGCGTACCTCCACATCGTGGAACAGTTTCCCGGGAACGACGGCGAGAAAAGCGTGATCAAGGCGCTGCGCCCGCATTACACCGGGTTCTACATCGCGAACGGCGGCTACGACGCGAAAACGGCGGCGGACGCGATTGAAAGCGGTCACGCCCATGCGGTCACGTTCGGACGTCCGTTCATCGCCAATCCCGACCTGCCCGAACGCTACCGGCGCGGTGCGGACCTCAACCCGCAGGACCAGAACACGTTTTACGGTGGCGGTCGCGAGGGTTACACGGACTATCCATTCCTCGACACCCCTCCGGCGTAAGCCACGAATGGAAGGGCCGGTAGCATTTGCGCCGGCCTTTTTTGTATCCACGTTTGACGCGCCCGTTGCGCGCGCATGACGCGCCTGTTTGAGTGCACCGATACCAATCACGGGATGCGCATGTCCGACCGACCCGACACCGATATGTCAACCGCCTGGTCCGCTGTACTGACCCGCGCGAATGCGACCGCGCTTGGCATCACGTGCCTTGCCGTTTTCCTGCACGCCGCCGACGGGCTGTTGGTCGCCACGATGCTGCCCGCGATCGTGGCGGAAATCGGCGGTGTCACGCAAATCGCCTGGGCCGTCATGCTGTACGAAGTCGGCTCCATCGTCGCGGGGGCAGCGGGCGGTCTGCTGATCGCCCGGCGCGGATTGCGCCTGCCGATGGCGGCGGCAGCCCTTTTATTCAGCGTCGGATGTCTGGTCAGCGCGTTGGCAGACACGATGTCTTTGTTCCTGTGGGGCCGCCTGTTGCAAGGGCTGGGCGGCGGCGGGTTGATGGCGATGTCCTTCGTCGCAGTTACCATGCTCTTCGCCGCGCACCTGCGCGCCCGCGTCATCGGCCTGATCTCGACGGTCTGGGCAACTTCCGCATTTGTCGGACCGCTTATCGGGGGTCTCTTCGTGGATCTGCTCAGCTGGCAAGCGGCCTTTCGCAGCTTTGCGGTAGTTGCTACCGCTCTTGCGCTCTGGCTGTGGCGGTCGTGCCCCGCGACCCCACCGCGTACCGGGGAAACGGCAGCGTTCCCGCTTTATCGCCTCGGGTTGCTGTCCTGCGCGATCATACTCATCGCCTACGGAGGCGAGCATATTTCCACGCTCACCACGCCCCTGTTCATGGCGCTTGGTCTGGCACTTTTTGCCGGGTTTCTCTGGCGCGACGCGCACAGTTCGAACAACCGGCTGTTGCCGCCTTTCGATCCGCTGTTGCGCGATGGCGTGTCCGCGATTCTGGCGATGATCTTCTGCTTTGCCGCCGCCAGCGTCGCGATCGGTGCTTTCATCCCCTATTTCTTGACCACGCTTTACGGCTACAGCCCGATCAAAGCTGGCTACATCATCGCGTGGGAGGCGGTTTTCTGGGCGATTTCCTCGGCACTTTTTTCGGGCCAGCCCGAGCGGCGCGATACCCCCTGGATCGCGCTTGGCCTGACGCTGGTCATGCTCAGCACCGTCGGTTTCGTTTTTGCGGTGCCGGGCGGCCATGTCTGGCTCATCATGGGGTGTGCCGCCGCGCAAGGCACCGGTTTCGGCGTCGCATTTACTTTCATGCCCCGTCTTGCCACCCGGCTGTGCGCGCCGCGCGATCAGGGCATCGTCGCGGGGGCTGTGCCGACGGTGCAACGCACCGGCTACGCAGTTGGGGCGGCCTATCTGGGCATCGTCGCCAACATGTCGGGCATTGCAGAGCCTGAACCGTTGCACGCCGCGCGCATGGTTTTCCTCGCGGGGGTGCCGATGGCCGCCCTCGGGATGCTCGCCGTCTTGCGCCTGATACGCCTCGACCGCCTATAGAAAATCCCGCGCAAGCAGTGCCTTGCGCGGGATCACTCGTGTACTCGGGATCAGGATCTAGAAAAACGCCTGCAATCCGGTCTGCGCACGTCCCAGGATCAGCGCGTGAACGTCATGCGTCCCTTCGTAGGTGTTCACCGTTTCGAGGTTCACCATGTGACGGATCACCTGGAATTCACCGGAGATGCCGTTGCCACCGTGCATGTCACGGGCGTGACGCGCGATTTCGAGCGCCTTGCCACAGTTGTTGCGCTTGATGATCGAAATCATCTCGGGGGCCGCGTTCGCCTTGTCCATCAACCGGCCCACCTGCAACGACGCCTGAAGTCCAAGGCTGATCTCGGTCATCATGTCTGCCAGCTTCTTCTGGAACAGCTGGGTCTGCGCCAGCGGTTTGTTGAACTGATGGCGGTCCAGACCGTACTGCCGTGCCGCGTGCCAGCAGAATTCGGCCGAGCCCATGACACCCCAGCTGATGCCGTAACGCGCCCGGTTCAAACAGCCGAATGGCCCTTTGAGACCCTGCACATGCGGCAACAGCGCGTCTTCACTGACCTCGACATTATCCATCACGATTTCGCCGGTAATCGACGCGCGCAGGGACAGTTTGTTGCCGACTTTCGGCGCGCTCAGACCTTTCATGCCTTTCTCAAGGATAAAGCCGCGGATCTTGCCGCCATGCTCTTCCGACTTCGCCCAGACCACGAAAACATCCGCAATCGGCGCGTTCGAAATCCACATCTTGGACCCGGTGATCCTGTAACCGTTCGCCGTCTTGACAGCGCGTGTTTTCATGCCCGCAGGATCCGATCCCGCGTCAGGTTCCGTCAGACCGAAACACCCGACGAACTCACCCGAGGCGAGCTTGGGCAGGAATTTCTTGCGCTGCGCTTCGGAGCCATAGGCATAGATCGGGTACATGACCAACGACGACTGCACGGACATCATCGAGCGGTATCCGCTGTCCACCCGCTCGATCTCGCGCGCGACCAGACCGTATGAGACATAGTTGCCGCCCAGACCGCCGTACTCTTCGGGGACTGTCACGCCCAACAGCCCCATATCGCCCATCTCGCGGAAGATGCCCGGATCGGTTTCCTCATTTTCGAACGCCTTGATCACGCGCGGCTGCAGTTTCTCCTGCGCGTAAGAGCGCGCGCTCTCCATGATCATGCGCTCGTCCTCTTCAAGCTGGTCATTCAGACGCAGCGGATCGGACCATTCGAACGATCCCAGATCGGGAGCGTCCTTGGCTTTGAGTATCGGTGCTTCGGCGTTCATGGCATATCCTTTCAGGGAAACGATTTGTACTTCTCTGCACCTCTTATTGCATTTTCTAAGGCAAAGTTCTAACGATCCTTAGTCCTCAACCTATGAGAAAATGTAATAGATGATCGCGCCGCGCCGCTATTTGCCTTCCGTGTCAGCCCTGCTTGCGTTCGAGGCTTGCGCACGGCTTGGCAGCGCGACACAGGCAGCGACGGAGCTGTCGCTGACGCAATCCGCGATCAGCCGGCAGATCAAGACGCTCGAACAGCAGCTTGGCGTATCGCTCATGGCGCGCAAGGGCCGCGCGCTGGTGCTGACGCAGACCGGCACGGAGTATGTCCGCGAAGTGCGCGAAATTCTGGGACGGCTGGCGCAGGCCTCTGTAAACGCACGTACTGAACGGCAAAGCGGTGTGCTGACACTGGCCATTCTGCCCGCGTTCGGGATGCACTGGCTGGCGCCACGCCTGTCGGACTTCTCCGCCGCACACCCCGAAATCACGGTCAACCTGTCCACCCGCCTGCGCCCCTTCTCCATCGGTTCCAGCCCCTTCGACGCCGCCATCCACTTCGGGCGCGAGGATTGGCCGGGCGTGCAGTACATGCCGCTGTTACCCGAAATCGTGGTGCCCGTCTGCGCCCCCGACCTGGCGGGCGCGCCGTTCGATGCGGCGACAGCACTGCTCGGCCATCCGCTGCTGCATCTCGAAACACGGCCCCGCGCGTGGTCGCGCTGGTTCGAGGCGGTTGGCCTGCGTACCGAGCCGCCGAACGGCATGGTGTTCGACCAGTTCGCGACGATGGCACAGGCCGCAATGCACGGGCTCGGCATCGCTCTTCTGCCCACTTTCGTGGCGCACCCCTATCTGAGCGAAAAGCAACTGATGCTCGCCTCCGACAAGACCAACGAAAGTATCGGCAGCTACTATCTTGTCTGGCCCGACGACCGCCCCGCCCCTGCCGCCCTCATCGCGTTTTGCGACTGGCTTGCCGGACAATCCGAACCGGGTTGACCGCACCGTGCCGACCAAATCAGGACAATCTGTCAAAATTCCGCCACAATCACCGCGTAGAGAAACTGCATCTGTGACCGGGTGGGGCCGACACATAGGAGCATTCGGATGCTTAAGACATTTCGCGCAGGCGCCGCAGCAGCAGCCGCCACGCTGACCATCGCGGCCAGCCCGGTCGCAGCCGAGAATCAGGATATCCTGATCATGGAGAACGCCTTTTTCCCGGAACTGAGCTATGTTCAGCCCGGCGACACGATCACGTTCATCAACATGTCGGGGATCGAGCGCGCGGTACAGGCCACGGACGCAAGCTGGACAACCGAAAGCCTGAGCGACGGTGACTCCTCGGTGGTAAACGTCGTGGAGCAGATGGAAAAGAATTTCCGCATCTCCCTAACGAATGAGACCGAAGGGGACGAAGAGGCCATCGGGAACGGGGAAGACGGTGCCCTGACGGACGACAACGTGCTGACCGACGACACCGCAGCAGCGGATCCGGAGACCGAAGAAAATCTCATCCTAGGCAAACTCAACTTTGCAGCACCGCCGCAGTTTTCGTCGAACTGATCCAGAACCGCGCAGGCACCCGCTACTGACCTCGGCGCGCGGCCCGGCATCACTCCGTTTCGGATAGTGCCTCGAAGGGTTCGACAAGATCCGGTCCCGAAGCGCGGTTTGAATTGACCGTGCGCCCGACCCGGTGCCAGTGCAACGTCTCCTCTGCCGCCGCCCGCATCAGCGGCGCGGCGCCTTTACCCCGTTCACCCAGCCACAGCCCATAATCTGCCCGCTCGACAACCACCGGCATCCGGTGATGGATCCGTTGCATCGCTTCGTTCGCCGCAATGGTCAAGGCCGCGACGCCCCGCAGGGTCTCGCCGCTTTGCGGATCCTGCCAGGCCTGCCACAGCGCCGCGAACGCCAGCGGCGCTCCGTCGCGCCGGGTGATATACCACGGGTCGCGCCCGCCATCCGCGCTCTTGCTCCATTCATAGAAACCGCTGGCCACCACCAGCACGCGGCGATCGTGCACAGCACCGCGAAACGCCGGTTTCTCCAGCACCGTCTCTGCCCTTGCGTTGATCAACAAGGGGCCATCCGTTGCGGCCTTGTACCACGCAGGGATCAGCCCCCAGCGCATGGTCTCCAATTGGCGCGGCTGGTCGGCGCCGCCGGTCACGACCGCAATCTGCGTCGTCGGACAGATGTTATAATTCGGCATCTCCGGCAGCGTGTTCGCGGGCGCTGCATCGAACGCCTGCGCCATGGCCTGCACCGGAACCGTGATCGCCATCCGTCCACACATCCGCATCCCCTTCGCGTCCCGCCACCACAGCGATCCTGCATCGCGGGCGCACCGCCTTCAACAGCAACCGTTCGGTGCCACGCCCCCAAACGCCGGTTCCATTCCCGGCTTCCCCTGCAACGAAAAAGGGCGCGCCGGACATCCGGTGCGCCCTTTCGCATGATCTGCCATTCTCTACTTCACGGTAATGCGGCCATCGGTATAGGGCTTGTAGGGCGCGTTCGCCGCGAGGAACTCCGCGGTGACATCGGCCAGATCGGGCCCAAAATCATAGGCATTCTCAGCCGTCTTGAACATCACAAAACCGTCGCCCCCGTTGCGGACATAATCGTTGGACACCACGCCGTACACCTTGTCGGGATCGACGGGCGCGCCGCCGATCATCACGTCGGACACCCGGTTGCCGGGCTCTTTCGATGCGTCGAAGGCATATGTCATGCCCGCCACCTGCACGAAACGGCCCGCCCCTTCGGCCACTTCACTCACTCCGTTTTCCAATGCTTCGACCAACGTCGCGCCCGTCACCTGGAACGTCGACAGCGTGTTCTGGAACGGCAGTACGGTCAGCACCTCGCCCATCGTCACCTCGCCCGCGTCGATAGATGCCCGGATGCCGCCGCCGTTCTGGATGGCCACTTCGATGCCTTGGTCCTTTACCCGCGCCAGCATCGCATCGGCGATCAGATTACCCATGGTGCATTCACGCGCACGGCACACATCACGCTCACCGCCGATCATCTCGCTCGTCTGCGCGACCACCTTGTTGCGGATCTCTTCCAGCGGTGCGGCCATTTCGGCAATCCGGTCGACCGTCTCGGCATCTTCCACCACGACGGCGTCGATCAGGATCGGCTCGCCGCTGGCTTCGGTGATGTTGCCCTCGTCGTCGAAGGTCACGTTCAGCTCGCCCAGATACTTGCCATAGGCATAGGCCTGCACGATGGCGGTGTTGTTGACCATGGTCGGATACGGCCCCTCGGCCCGCTCGTTGGTGTTGGACAGCAGCGTGTTGGTGTGCCCGCCCACGATCACGTCGACGCCCGTGGTCTCCGCCGCGACCCGCTGATCCACACTATATCCCGAATGGCTCAACACGATGATCTTGTTCACGCCCCGCGCGGCCATCAGATCCACTTCGCCCTGCACGGAGGCAACCGGATCGGTGAAGGTGATGTTGTCACCTGGGCTGGCCAGTTCGTGGGTGTCCTGCGGGGTCAGGCCGATCAGGCCGATCTGCTCGCCGCCGCGTTCGATGACGGTGGATTTCGCCAGTTTGTCGGCCAACAACGGCTCGGCGCTGACGTCGGCGTTCGACATCAGGATCGGAAAATCGATCGCCGACATGAACGATGCAAGCACTTCGGGACCGTCGTCGAATTCGTGGTTGCCCACGGTCATCCCGTCATAGCCTAGCTTGTTCATCATCTCGGCGGCGAGCTTGCCTTTGTAGTACGCGTAAAACAGGGTGCCCTGAAACTGGTCACCGCCGTCCACGAGGATCGCATTGTTGCTGCGCGCCTTCGCGTCCCTGATCGCGGTGACAAGGCGCGCCGTGCCGCCGAAACAGTCACCCGCGGTGTTGTCCTCGGCGGCGCAGGGCCCGTCGTATTTGCTGATCGGCTCGAACCGCGCATGAAAATCGTTGGTGTGCAGAATGGTAAGGTTGTACTCGGCGCTGGCCGTGCCTGCCGTCAGGCTCAGGGCGGCGGCGCTCAAAAGGAATCGTTTCATCGTCTGGGCTCCCGGTTGGATCATACCACCCATGGTGGCGCGCACTCACTGACCTGTCAAAGCGGATGTGCACCGCCGGTAAACTTGCCCGACGTCAGGCGGGCGGTTTCTAGGCACCCGATCAGGCTTGACCGCCCCGCGCCCAAGATGCATCACAAGACCATGCTTATTTATAAAATCTTCCGCACCGACGAATGGCAGACGCTACGCGACGCGCGCGAAACCGCAGGCGCGCCCATTGATGTCGCAGACGGCTACATTCATTTCTCGACCGCGCAACAGGCCCCGGAAACGGCGGCCAAACATTTCGCCGGACAGGACGGATTGTTCCTCGTTGCCGCCGAAACCGATGCGCTGGGCGATGCGCTGGAATGGGAAGAGTCGCGCGGCGACGCCCTGTTTCCACATCTCTACCGCAAGATGACCCTCGCCGACGTGGTCTGGGCACAGCCCCTGCCGCTTGAAAACGGGGAACATCAATTTCCTGCAGGACTTTTGGAGGCCTCTCTATGACCGAATACCGCGACACGGACCGCGCGCAGTTCGAGATTTTCAAATCGCTCGACCGCACGACTCCCATCCACATGCTCAACCTCGTGCAGTTTCACGATCACGCCGCCTACCCGGACGATCATCCACTCGCCAGCGAGGGATTGACCGGCGCGCAGGCCTATGCCAACTACGGCATCGCCAGCGGCCCGGTTCTCAAACGGGTCGGCGGGGAAATCATCTGGCGCGGCGGTTTCGACGTTTCGTTGATCGGCGATCCATCGGAGCAGTGGGACGCGATGTTCATCGCCCACTATCCCACAGCGGGCGCTTTCCTCGCGATGGTTACGGACCCCGAATACCAAAAGGCTGTCATCCACCGGCAGGCCGCCGTTGTCACCTCCCGCCTGATCCGCACACGGCCTTTGCCGCCCACGGACATATTCGCGTGAACTCCCTGATCGAGGCGATGGGCCTGAGCGCGCTGCGCCAGATCGATCCCGAAGCTGCCCATGGCCTCGCCATCCGCGCCCTGCGCGCGGGCCTCACGCCCAAACCCGGTCCGATCACCAGCACGCGGCTTGCCACGACGCTGGCGGGGATGGACCTGCCCAACCCGGTGGGCCTTGCCGCCGGATTTGACAAGAACGCCATGGCCGTCGACCCTCTTGCGATGACGGGCTTTGGGTTCATCGAAGTCGGGGCCGCCACGCCCATGTCACAGGCAGGGAACGACAAACCGCGCCTGTTCCGGCTGACCGAAGACCGCGCGGCCATCAACCGCTTTGGCTTCAACAACGACGGTGTCGATGCGATCTGTGCCCGGCTCGCCAAGCGGTCGCATGTCATCCCCGTTGGCCTCAATCTTGGCGCCAACAAGACCAGCACTGACCGCGCGGCGGACTTCGCCCGCGTCATGGAAACCGCCTGCGACCATGTCGATTTCGCCACCGTCAACGTCTCGTCACCCAACACCGAAAAGCTGCGTGACCTGCAAGGCAAGGCGGCGCTGGCCGCGCTGCTCGACGGGGTGATGGACGTGCGCGGCGACACCCCCGTTATGCTCAAGATCGCGCCGGACCTGACCGACGCGGAAATCACGGATGTGGCCGGGGTGGCCCAGGCCGCAGGGGTCGCCGCGATCATCGCCACCAACACGACGCTCTCGCGCGAGGGCTTGCGCTCGGCCCATCGGGGCGAGGCGGGGGGCATGTCCGGCGCCCCCCTGTTCGAGCGGTCCACCCGCGTACTCGCACGGCTGTCTACGCTCACCGATGTGCCGCTGGTCGGCGTCGGCGGCATCAGCGACGCGGACCAGGCCTATGCCAAGATCTGCGCGGGTGCTTCCGCCGTGCAACTTTATACCGCGCTCGTCTACGGCGGGCTGTCAATGGTGGGGCGCATCGCCCATGGCATCGACGCGCTGCTGGCGCGGGATGGCTTCGCCACTGTCGCCGATGCGGTCGGAAGCAGACGCGGCGACTGGCTGTGATCACGATCTGGCACAATCCGCGCTGCTCCAAATCGCGTGCGGCTCTGGCGCTGATTATCGCCTCCGGCCATCCCCATACGGTACGAAAATACCTGGAAGATGCTCCAAATATCTCGGAACTGGAAGCCGCACAGGCCGCGCTCGGCTGCCGCGTCATCGACATGTTGCGCCGGGGCGAGGCGCGCTTCGGGGCGCTTGGGCTGCGCGCTGACACCGCCCCCGCAGACCTGCTTACCGCTGCCGCCGCGCACCCGATCCTGATCGAACGCCCTATCGTGTTTCGTGGCGACCGCGCAGTCATGGGACGGCCGCCCGAAGCTGTGAAAGAGCTGATGTGACCGACACCGGCCACATCACCGCGCTCAACCGGGCGGCTTGGGACGCCTCCGCCCCGTTGCACGGAACCGGCCCCGCGTGGGACGCGCTGTGCCGCGGATTTCGGGACCGGACGTTCAGCGTATTCGACGAAACAATGACCGCCGCGCTGAACGCGGCGGGCGTCCAGGGCGCGCGGGTCGTACAGATCGGCTGCAACAACGGCCGCGAGACGCTGTCGGCGCTGGCGCTGGGTGCATCCGAAGCACTGGGCATCGACCAGTCGAACGCATTTCTGGACCAGGCCCGCACGCTTGCGGACCTCTCGCCGCACAGCGCCGACTTTCTGTGCGCCGACATCTACGCGCTGCCCGCTGACACGCCGCGCGATTTCGACATCGCCTTTATAACCATCGGCGTGATCAACTGGATGCCGGACCTCGGGGCGTTCTTTGCCGCCGTTGCGGGCCTGTTGCGTCCCGGCGGACAGCTTGTAATCTACGAAACCCACCCGATGCTTGAGATGTTCGATCCCAACAGCGCCACGCCGGACCTGCCCGCCTTCAGCTACTTTCAGAGCACGCCGCACATAGAGACCGGTGTAATCACCTATGACGGCACCCGTGCCGATGCGGATACGCAGGGTCACTGGTACATCCACACGCTCGGCGCGATCGTGCAGGCAGGCATCGATGCGGGCCTGCGTCTGACGACGCTGCGCGAGTTCGCGCAGTCGAACCGCGAGGTCGACTATGACATCTACGAGAATCGCTCCGCGCAGATCCCGATGAGCTATCTGATGCGCGTCGTTCGGACCTAGGCTGCCGCGCGTTCCAGCGCCGGGTAGCGCAGGGCAAGTGTAATCGCCCGCGCGACGAACGAGATCAACATCGCCAGCCACAGCCCGTGATTGCCCAGTACCGGCAGCAGCACGGCAACGCACAGTGCGTAGACCCCGAATGAAACCGCCATCATGTTGCGCATGTCGCGGCTGCGTGTGGCGCCCACGAAAATGCCGTCCAGCATGAACGCCGCACAGGCGAGCACCGGCACTCCGACAAGATAGGGCAGATAGATCCGCGCGGCGGCCCGCACCGGATCGGACGTCGTCATGGTATCGACGATGGCGCCGCCCGCCACCGCGAACACCAGCGCCAGAAGACCCGCCGCCGCCATGCCCCAGCCTGACGCAAGCAGCGCGGCACGGCGCAGCCGCTGCGGATCACGCGCGCCAGTGGATTTACCGACCAGCGCCTCCGCCGAAAAGGCGAACCCGTCAAGCGCGTAGCTGGCGATCATCAGAAATTGCAGCAGCACCTGATTGGCGGCCAGCGTCACATCCCCCTGCCCCGCCCCGAAGAACATGAAGCTGACGAATATCGCCTCCAGCAGAAGCGAGCGGATCAGGATATCGGTATTGACCCCCATCATCCGCACCCAGCGGATGCGGTCGAACACCTGCACCGGGTCGCGCCACGCGGGCAACCAAAACGCGGCACGGCAGAACCACAGGCCCAGCGCAAGACCGCTCCATTCCGCAATGACGGTGGCAAAGGCCACGCCCTGCACACCCCAGCCGAGGCCCAGTACGAACCATAGATCTAGCAGGATGTTCAGCCCGTTCATCCACAATTGCAAGACCAGCACCGCACGGGTGCGCTCCTGTGCGATCAACCAACCGGTGATACCGTAAAGCGCGATGGCCGCAGGCGCCGACCACACCCGCAGCGCCATGTACTGCCGCGCAAGCTCCTCGACCTGCGGACTCGCCGGCGACACCATGAACGCGGCCCAGAACAGCAACCCTTGCAAGGCGATGATCACCACCCCCGCACCCAGACCGATCATCAGCGCGCGGGTCAGCATTGCGGCCACCTCGCGCTGGTCGCCCTGCCCGTCGGCCTGCGCCGTCAGGCCCACGGTGCCCATGCGCAGGAATCCGAACACCCAATAGAACGCTGACAGAATGATCGCACCGATGCCAACCGCACCGATGGGGGCGGCCAGCCCCATCTGCCCCACCACCCCGGTATCGACAGCGCCAAGGATCGGCACCGTCGCATTCGAAAGCACCACCGGCACCGCAATGCGCAGCACCCGACGATGGCTCAGTTTCTCGACCGCTGCGTCAGCCACGCTGTGGCGGCATCAGGAAATGGCCGGTCGCCTGTGCATATAGACGCGCATGATTGTCCTGCCAGCCTTCGACCTGCACGCTGGCATACCGGCGTCCTGCACGGGTGATGCGCGCACGCGCGTAGGCGTCGCGCGGCAATCCGGTGCGCAGGTAATCAACGGTGAATCCAACCGTCTTTGGCAGACGCGGCAGATCCTGCGGCACCGTCCCTTCCAGGTTCAGCTTTCCCGATTCGAGATCTTCCCACAGGTACGACCAGTTCAGCGTCATCACCGCAGTCACCTCCAGAAATGCCGCCGTCACGCCACCATGCAGCGCCGGCAGCAGCGGGTTGCCCACAAGGTCCTGACGGAACGGCAGGATGCCCGTCAACTCGTCGCCGCGCCGCTCGAACTGGATGCCGAGAAACCGGATGTAGGGCACCGCCTCGACCAGTGCGGTCAGGGCCGCATCCCGGCGTTGCTTGACGATCTGCACCGGCTCGGGTTTGGGACGCTTGCTCATCGCTTTGCCTCGACCGTAAAGGCGCCGGTGGCCGTGGCGACCGGATGCTCTGAATCCTCATCCATCGCGACCGCACGCACAAAAGCGACAGACCGCGAGAAGTGATAGCAGGTGGCATGCGCGGTGATCGTCTGGCCCGGTGCCGCGGGGCGCATATAGTCGATCCGCAGGTCAATCGTTGCGGTACCGCCCTTGTTGTCGGGATGGCACATCACCGCAGCACCGCAACAGGTGTCCATCAGTGACGACACCGCACCGCCGTGGATCACACCGGTATGCGGATCGCCGACCAGCTCATCCTTGTACGGCATGCTGATCACGGCTTCGCCGTCCCCCATCCGTTCTGCCTGCATTCCCAAAAGTACGGAATGTGGCAGCGTGGTCATGAACTGTTGCGCAAGTTCGGTCATGTCTGGCATCGGAAGCTCCGGTATAGAGGGCCAAGGTGGCCTTTGATTCCCTATACAACGCAAGGTCGCCCAAAGGGCAAGAGCAGCCGTTGCACATCGTTCCCAAGGGACATAGCTTGTGCGCACGGAGGAGATAAGGACATCCCATGAGCGACGACACCCGTTTGACCTTCAAAGAGATGTGCGCACGCTTCGACGTGACACCGCGCACCCTACGCTACTACGAATATATCGAACTTCTCTCACCCGAGCGTGAAGGCCGCTCGCGGTTCTACGGGCCGCGCGAACGCGCACGGATGGAGCTTATCCTGCGCGGGCGGTCGTTCGAGTTCGCACTCGAAGACATTCGCCAGTGGCTTTTGATCTACGAGAACGAAGGCAACGAGGCGCAGATGCGCGCCTGGGTCGAGATGGCGACACGACAACTCAAGGAGCTGGCGGAGAAACGCCGGAACCTGGATGACGCGATCAGCGAACTGACCCGCCTGCGCGACACCACGCAGGACAGCCTCGACAAGCGGTCCTGACTTGCGCACATATCACAGTTGCGTGCGCGCAATCTCGATCTCGCGTGCTATTGACAGCAGACGTTCGACCATGCTGGCGGGCTGGACTTCGGCCAGCTCAAACGCCACCGTCTCGATAATCTTCGACGCGACATCGAGGTAGACGCACAGGTCATCCTCGTGCCAGTTAAACGCCGACAGGTCCCTGATCGTATCGCACATCGCCAACAACCTCATTTTCCGGGCCGATATACCCGCCGTTAGGATAATACATTCCGACAATCAAGTCGCGCGCTTGCGCCGTATTTCGCCGATTTGCGCTGACACGACGCGAATAGAGCTTTTCAACGGCGCGGTCGCTCGCATCAGTCGGATGGGCCAATCGAACCTCCTGAACGGGCCCCGGGACACTTCGGCGATATCGGTAGGGATTTGACAACGCGGCACGAATTACCCGCAGCACGGCACCTGCGGCGACGGTCCGGCACTCTTCCCTCACCCCGCCGGTCGGAGAAAAAGCGCAAATAAAGTACCGAATTTAAAAGCCACGTCGGACAGGTCGCGGATACATGCCGACGCACTTTTTTTCCAGAATTTACGCGACGTTCAGCGCCAAGGCTTGCACACGAACGGGGAATCACCTTCCGTGCCCGACTGCGGTACCCCGTGCTGCGCGCAGGCGGAGGTTTACCCGGCTTTACATCACGTAAACTATAAAGTGACGTGACGTATGACTACGTCAACTCGCGCGACTGTTGTAATTGCCGTCCGAAACACCCAAATCGGCGGCTGAAAAGTCAATTGCGAGAGCACCCATGAACAGCGAAACAATGACGATCCGCCAGATGTGCGACACATTCGGCGTGACCCCGCGAACATTGCGCTTCTACGAAGCCAAAGAGCTGCTGTTTCCGCAGCGTGTCGGCCAGAAACGTCTGTTCACGAAACGCGACCGTGCCAGGCTCAAGCTGATCCTGCGCGGCAAACGGTTTGGTTTCAGCCTCGAAGAGATCCGACAACTGCTCGATCTCTATTACAAGGGGGACAGCCAGCTTCACCAGCTTGAGCAGACCTACGATGTCGCGCGCACCCGGCTCAAGGACATGGAGCAACAGCGCGCCGAACTCGACAGCGCCATCGACGACTTCCAGGACCAGCTCAAATGGCTCGAAGAAATGATCGTCTCGATGGGCACCACCCGCAAGGCAGGCTGACAAGGCGGCGGTACCGGAGCCACCGCACAGATTACAAGTACCACCGCGATACGATCTCAGGGAGAGAAGACATGCCGACCTATACCGCCCCTACGAAAGACATGCAGTTCGTCCTTCACGACGTTCTGAAAGTGTCCGCCGCCAAGATCCCCGGTTACGAGGACCTCGAGCCGGATTTCACATCCGCCATCCTTGATGAAGCGGGCAAACTCACCTCCGAAGTGCTCGCGCCCCTCAACGCTGTGGGTGACAAGGAAGGCTGTCGTCTAGAAAATGGCGTCGTCTATACGCCCGCCGGATTCAAGGCAGCCTTCGATCAGGTCCGGGCAGGCGGCTGGACCGGCCTCGATATGCCCGAACAATACGGCGGTCAGGGCATGCCCTACGTGCTGGGCACGGCCGTGGGCGAGTTCTTCTCGGCGTCGAACCAGGCGTTCACAATGTACCAGGGCCTGACACACGGTGCCGCCTCCGCGATCCTCGCGCACGGCACCGATGCGCAAAAAGACACCTACCTCCCCAAGATGGTCAGCTGTGAATGGACTGGCACCATGAACCTGACAGAGCCGCACTGCGGTACCGATCTGGGCCTAATGCGGACCAGGGCGGTCCCGCAGGACGACGGCAGCTACAAGATCACCGGTCAGAAAATCTTTATCTCGTCGGGCGAACATGACATGGCCGACAACATCATCCATCTGGTGCTGGCCAAGATCGAAGGCGGCCCCGAAGGCATCAAGGGCGTGTCGCTGTTCATCGTGCCCAAGATCAACCTGAACGAGGACGGCAGCCTTGGGTCGCGCAACAGCGCCACTGTCGGTTCCATCGAAGACAAAATGGGTATTCACGGCAATTCCACCTGCGTGATGAACTACGATGGCGCGACAGGCTTTCTGCTGGGCGAAGAACACAAGGGCATGCGCGCCATGTTCACCATGATGAACGAGGCCCGCGTCGGCGTCGGCATGCAAGGTCTGGCTCAGGCCGACGTGGCCTATCAGAACGCGCTGGCCTACGCGCACGACCGGCTTCAGGGCCGAGCCGTGACAGGTGCGGAATTCCCTGACAAACCCGCTGACCCGCTGATCGTGCACCCCGACATCCGCCGCTCGCTGATGGACCAGAAAAGCTTTGTCGAAGGTGCCCGTGCCTTCATCCTGTGGGGCGCCACCATGATCGACGCGTCGCACCGCGCCGATGACAAGGACGCGGACGGCCTTGTCTCGCTGCTGACACCGGTCATCAAGGGGTTCCTGACGGACGTCGGCTACGACATGACGGTCAAGGCCCAGCAGGTCTACGGCGGCCACGGCTATATCGAGGAATGGGGCATGTCGCAGTTCACCCGCGACGCCCGCATTGCGATGATCTACGAAGGGGCGAACGGCGTTCAGGCGCTCGATCTGGTCGGCCGCAAGCTGGCGCAGGACGGCGGCAAGCATGTGATGGCGTTCTTCGATCTGGTCAAATCCTTCTGCAAAGACAACGCAGGCCAGGATGCGGCCTTCGACAAGAATTTCATCGAACCGCTGAAAGCCGGCAGCAAGGATTTGCAGGCTGCGGGGATGTATTTCATGCAGAACGGCATGAAAAATCCGAACAACGCGCTCGCAGGGTCGAACGATTTCATGCACATGTTCGGCCATGTCTGCCTTGGCCTGATGTGGGCGATGATGGGCAAGGCGGCGACCGAGGCGCTTGCCAACGGCACCTCTGACACCGCATTCTACGAGACGAAACTGGCCACGGGCCGCTATTACATGGCGCGCCAGTTGCCCGCGACATCCTTGCACCTCACCCGCATCCAGTCGGGCGCGGAAACGGTGATGGCGCTGGACGCGGCCAACTTCTAAGATCGGGCGGCGGGGGCAGATCCCCCGCCAACCAACCAATCTGCCGGAGAGACCATGCCGAAACGCTTCCGCCTGACCCGCCGATTTCCCGTCGCCATGACCGAGGACGGCTATCGCCGCCTGAAGAAATTCAGCACCGATGCGGGGCTCGATGAAGGTGAGGCGCTGTCGTTCCTGTTCGAAAATTTCTCCTCCGTGATGAACGAGGAAAACCTGATCGCACGGCTGCGGCTGTTCAATTCCGATCTTGAGGACAGGAAAAGGTAAGCAGCCTGGCGGTTCCGTGCGCGGTGCCAAGACGATATGCAAACGCCGATAAGGCGTGTGACCGGACGGGGGAACGGGATGATCCGCAAAAGATATCGCACAGTCGCGACACCCTGTGCCGTCCCGCCCGAAAGCCTGCACGGTGTGCGTCGCGTTCCTGCTGGCATCGTCGCGCACCGCACCACCCATCGCAAGACGGGCGAGGCCCTCGGCGGACCGTTCACCCAATTCCGGAACATCCGTTCCGAACTGGCCGAGCGCAAGATCACCGTGGCCCGCGCCGTTCCTGGTCAACGCATCGCCGTGCTCCCGCAGGGCGTGCAAACAATCGAACGCGCCGCGATGGCGAAATACTGGACGACCGATGCCCAAGGCGAACGGCTTGCACCCTGCCTCCGGTTGCAAGAAAGGTACGGTTTCATGCAAGACTACGTCATCGGCCAGATGTCGGCCGACGCCCGCGTGCAGCGGACCTACGGCGGCACCAACGAGATGACGACAAAGCTGATCGCCCGCAGTCCCTGAAACCGCGCGCAGTCATTCACAACAGAGGCGCGGCGGCCCTGCCCCGTACCCCGAACAAACGACAGGAACCGGCTATGACCATCAAACTCTATTGTTTCGGCGAAAGCGGCAACGCCTACAAAGCCGCACTCGCGCTCGAACTTTCCGGCCTGGACTGGGAACCGCTCAAGGTCGACTTCTTCGGCGGCGAAACCCGCACGCCCGATTACCGCACGCAGATCAACACTCTGGGCGAAGTTCCGGTGATGATCGACGGTGACGTCAAGCTGACCCAGTCGGGCGTCATTCAGGACTATGTTTCCGAGAAATCGGGGAAATTCGGCGGACGCGACGCCGCCGAACGGCGCGAGATTTTGCGCTGGGTGCTTTGGGACAATCACAAGCTCAGCTCGATGGCCGGTATGACGCGGTTCCTGATGAACTTCCTGCCCGAAGACAAACAGCCCAAAGAGGTGATCGCCTTCAACAAGAACCGCCTCGCTGCCACCTATGATCTGCTTGACAGCCATCTCGACGGCCGCGACTGGATCGTCGGCGACAGTGTGACAAACGCCGATCTGAGCTGCTGCGGGTATCTGTATTACCCCGAGCCTTTCGGCTTTGACCGCACCGAGTACCCCCACATCGACGCATGGCTGACGCGCCTGTCCAACCTCGACGGCTGGAAAAGCCCTTATGATCTGATGCCCGGATCCCCTGCGGATCGGGCCTGAACACGCCAATTCCCCGCGAGGGGACCGAGAAATGCGAACCGAAGGAAACGGATATGACCGACGCCTATATTTACGACGCCCTGCGCACCCCGCGCGGCAAAGGCCGCAAGGACGGCGCGTTGCATGAACTGACATCGCTGCGCCTCTCGGCGCTTACGCTCAACGCCTTGAAAGAGCGTAACAATCTCGACGGTCACGCCGTCGAGGACGTGATCTGGGGCAACGTCACGCAGGTGATGGAACAGGGCGGTTGTCTTGCCCGTTCTGCCGTGCTCGCCTCCGATCTGGATGAACGCATCCCCGGTCTCGCGATCAACCGCTTCTGCGCCTCCGGCATGGAAGCCGTGAACCTGGCGGCCAACCAGATCAAAGGCGGCGCCGGCATGGGCTACATCGCCGGTGGCGTGGAGATGATGGGCCGCGTGGCGATGGGCAGCGACGGCGCCGCCATTGCCGCCGATCCAAGCATCGCGATGGAGAGCTATTTCGTGCCGCAAGGCATCTCCGCCGACATCATCGCAACGGAATACGGCTTCAGCCGCGACGACGCGGACCAGATTGCCATCGCCTCGCAACAGCGTGCGAAAAAGGCGTGGGACGAAGAACGGTTCTCCAAATCCGTCATTACCGTGCGCGATCAGAACGGTCTGGAGATCCTCAGCCACGACGAATACATGCGCCCGCAAACGGACATGCAATCGCTCGGATCACTGAGCCCCGCGTTTCAGCAGCTGGGTGAGGTAATGCCCGGTTTCGACAAGGTGGCGCTGCTGAAATACCCGCATCTGGAAAAGATCAATCACATCCACCACGCAGGCAACTCGTCCGGAATCGTCGATGGTTCCGCCGCCGTGCTGATCGGTAACAAGGAGTTCGGCGAAAAATACGGGCTGAAGCCGCGCGCCCGTATCCGTGCAACCGCCAAGATCGGCACCGATCCCACGATCATGCTGACCGGTCCTGTCCCCGTGACCGAAAAGATCCTCAAGGACAACGGTATGGACATCAAGGACATCGACCTGTTCGAGGTCAACGAAGCCTTTGCCGCCGTTGTCATGCGCTTCATGCAGGCGTTCGACGTGGACCACGACAGGGTCAACGTCAACGGCGGTGCCATCGCAATGGGTCATCCGCTGGGCGCGACGGGTGCCATGATCATCGGCACACTGCTCGACGAGCTTGAGCGCGCGGACAAGGAGGTGGGCCTCGCCACGCTCTGCATCGCGTCCGGCATGGGTGCCGCGACGCTTATCGAGCGGGTCTAAGCAGTGAATGTCCTTGATCAAACCGACGAGGCGGCGCAGCAGATCTATCAGGATCTGCTCGACCGCATCGCCAATTCGTATCGGGACAATGATTTCGAGGCGCTGACGGGGCTGATCCATCTGCCCTATACGGTTCTGAGTTTTGGTCCAGTCACGGTTCTCGAAAACCCCACGGACCTGAGAAAGCTCTTCGACGGCATCCGCCGCTATCTCTCCCGCACGGGCATCACGCATTATCACCGCGTCTGTCTCGTGGGGCGATTCACGGCCACGGACGAGATCGAAGCCATGCACGAGACGCGGTTGCTGGCCGGCGCGCAGCTGGTCGAGACGCCCTATCCGGTGAAATCCGTGGTGCGGCGGTTCGGGGACAAATGGAAGGTCTGCGAATCCGACAACGCGCTGGAACCGGATCGTGGTTTTGGACGCATTTTTCAAGAACATCGCGCGAACCGCGGGCGCCGCCACTGAAACATTCGGCCCCGCAAGGGGCAGCGACACAGACAAAGGAAACTCAGCATATGACTGATTTTACGATGAAAACAGATGCCGAAGGCATCGCAACGATCACATGGGACGTGGACGGCAAATCCATGAACGTGATGTCCATCGATGGTCTCGAAGAGCTTGACGCGCTGACCGACCAGGCGCTGGCCGACGACGCCGTCAAAGGCATCATCATCACCAGCGGAAAGGAAGGCTCCTTCGCCGGTGGGATGGACCTCAACTTGCTCGCGAAGATGAAAGAAGACGCCGGCGACGACCCGGCAAAGGGCCTCTTCGAGGGCACGATGCGGATGCACAAGCTGCTGCGCAAGATCGAACGCGCTGGGATGGACCCCAAAACCAACAAGGGCGGCAAACCCGTCGCCGCCGTGGTGCCCGGCACCGCCGCAGGCATCGGACTTGAACTGCCGCTGGCCACGCACCGCATCTTTGCCGCCAACAATCCCAGGGCCCGGATCGGCCTGCCCGAGATTCAGGTCGGCATTTTCCCCGGTGCCGGCGGCACAACCCGACTGGTGCGGATGCTGGGTGCGATGGCCGCCTCTCCGCTGCTGCTGGAGGGCAAGATGATGGCACCCGACGCCGCCAAGAAGGCAGGCGTCATCCACGAGGTATCCGACGATCCGATGGCCGACGCCCGCGGCTGGGTTCTCTCTGCGAAAGATGCCGATATGCTTAAACCGTGGGATGCCAAGGGCTACAAGATGCCCGGCGGCGCCCCTTACCACCCCGCCGGTTTCATGACCTTCGTCGGTGCCGCCGCGATGGTCAACGGCAAGACCAAAGGTGCCTACCCAGCCCCGAAGGCGCTGCTGAGCGCGGTTTACGAAGGTGCGCTCGTCGATTTCGACACCGCGCTCAAGATCGAGGCGCGGTGGTTCACCTCCATCCTGCTCAACCCGTCGTCCTCCGCGATGATCCGCTCGCTCTTTCTCAACAAGGAGGCGCTTGAAAAGGGTGCCGTGCGCCCCGAGGGCGTGCCGGACCAGCGCGTCAGGAAACTGGGCGTGCTGGGCGCGGGCATGATGGGCGCAGGCATCGCACTGGTCTCCGCGCAGGCGGGTATCGAGGTCGTCCTGATCGACCGCGACCAGGAAGCCGCCGACAAGGGCAAGGCCTATTCCGAGAGCTTCATGGACAAGGGGATCGCGCGCAAGAAAGCGACGCCCGAAAAGAAGGAGCAGCTGCTCAGCCTGATCACCGCCACACCCGATCTCGACGCGCTCAAGGGGTGTGACCTGATCATCGAAGCCGTGTTCGAAGACCCGAAGGTCAAGGCCGAGATGACGAGGAAGGTCGAAGCCGTGATCCCCGAAGACTGCATCTTTGCCTCCAACACCTCGACGCTGCCGATCACCGAGCTTGCCAAGGCATCGAGCCGCCAGGACCAGTTCATCGGCATCCACTTCTTCTCGCCCGTCGAAAAGATGCTGCTGGTCGAGATCATCAAAGGCGATAAAACCGGCGACCGCGCCGTGGCCAAGGCGCTTGATTACGTGCGCCAGATCCGCAAGACACCGATCGTCGTCAACGATGCGCGCTTCTTCTACGCCAACCGCTGCATCATCCCCTACGGCGGCGAGGCAAACCGTATGATCACCGAAGGCGTGGCGCCGTGGTACATCGACCATGCCGCACAGATGCTCGGCTTCCCTGTGGGGCCGGTGCAGCTGGGCGACGAAACCTCCGTCGATCTGGCCACCAAGATCATGCGCGCGACAAAAGCCGCGATGGGCAACGAATACCCCGCGTCCGAGGCCGACGATCTGATCGTCTGGCTCGAAGTTCTGGGTCGCCTCGGTCGCAAGACCAAGGCCGGCTATTTCGACTATGACGAAAAGGGCAAGCGTCTGGGCTACTGGAAAGGCATCCACGACAAATATCCGCTGGCCGAAGAGCAGCCAGAATTGCAGGATGTGCAGGACCGTCTGATGTTCGTTCAGGTCCTCGAAGCGGTGCGCGCGCTGGAAGAAGGCGTGTTGATGGACATCCGCGAAGGCGACGTGGGCGCGATCCTCGGCTGGGGCTTCGCGCCGTGGTCCGGCGGCCCGTTGTCATGGCTCGACATGATCGGCACGCCCTATGCCGCCGAGCGGTGTGACCAGCTTGAGGCACAGTTCGGCGAGCGGTTCAAATGCCCCGATCTGCTGCGCGAGATGGCGGAAAAGAACCAGACGTTCTATGGCCGCTTCGGGCCGGGCGACCAGAAAGCGGCCTGAGACGCCGCATCTGCTCTGCCCCTACCCACAGGTTAGGGGCACGAAACGAAAAACGCCGCCCCGGATCGGGGCGGCGCTATCATTTGAGATGCTATAGTATTACATCATCAGATCGAAGTTTTCACCGTTCGCCATGACATTCAGCGAGTCTTCTTCCGCGCCGTCGATCACTGCCCAGAGGATCTGGCCGGTGGGCCGGTATGTCACGAACGCCTCCGCGACGTCGTCTTCGCCTGCGTTGGCTGTCAGGGCCAATTGCACGATGAAATCATCCGCGCCTGCGGCGCCGCCACCAAACACAAGCGTGTCGCTGTCACCGTCGAAATCCTGGATGAAATCGGTGCCGTGTCCGGCGACTCCGGTGTGAAAGACCTTGTCAGCGCCGTCGCCGGTGTTGATCCGGTCGTTGCCAAATCCACCGTTGAGGAAGTCGTCGCCCTCACCGCCGACCAACAGATCGCCGAAGGCACCGCCAGACAGAACATCGTCACCGTCCTGACCAACCAGCGTATCACCGCCGGTGCCGCCCAAAATGGCATCGTCGCCGTCGCCACCATAGACCTGATCGTTGCCGTCTCCCCCTTCGAGGTTATCGTCGTCGTCACCACCGTCGACAAAATCATTACCGTCACCGGCCTTGATCGTGTCCTCGCCATCGTCGCCACGCAGGGTATCGTTGCCACTGTCACCGATCAGAATGTCATTGCCATCCCCACCCGATGCGAAATCGGCACCTGTACCGGTGTGCGTGTTCATGAAGCCATCGTTCGCGTCGGCCCATGATCCAACGTGGATCTCGTCGTTGCCGTCACCACCGAAGATCATGTCTGAGCCGTCAGCATCCGCGTCGAATGTCTCACCCGTGGCGTCAGCGACACGGCTTTCGTCATCGCCGGTGATGATGTCGTCACCGTCACCGCCGTTGATGGTGTCGTCACCGGTACCACCTGCGTAGGCGTTGTCATAATCGTCGATGGTCAGCGCGCCTGATGCCGCTTCGTCTGCCGCATTGGTGTCGTTATCATCGTCGTCACCTGCGTTGATCACATCGTCGCCACGACCGCCTGACACCACGTCGCCACCGGCACCGCCTTCGATCATATCGTCGCCAACGTTGCCAAGAAGCACGTCATCGCCGCCATTCCCAAAGATCGTATCGTCGCCCGCACCACCGTCAAAGGTATCATCACCATCGCCCAGCGTGGTGATCCGCGCACCCAGATCCTCCTGATCGTCCAGAATGTCGAAAGCTTCGACACTGTCGATCGCCTGAATCTCGCCCGCAGCGGCCGGCAGGAGGTTGACGTAGCCGTCCTGCTCGCCGTTGACTTCGCCGTCGGTTCCGGCGCCGATGCCTTCAGGGACGTCGATGCCGTGCAGAACGATTTCACGTAGTTCGAGCGGCATCAGATCATCGGCGGTATATTCGGTACCGAACGGGCTGAAGAACAGGTCGTCATTGCCCAGATCGTAAGAAGCGAAGAACGCCAGGTCGCCGTTTGCGTCAGCGGTCGGCAGTTCCCCGTCCTCGCCCAGCAGCGTCAGGATGATATCACCGTAAAGACCAAGGCCTTCGAACACCTCGACCGCGCCGTCGCGATCCGCATCGTCCTGGATCGTTGGCGTCGTCGAGTCGACGGGATTCATGTCATCATCGAAGAGCCCGTGAATGTGCTGCGGATGCTGAACATCGGGCGTCAGACCCTCGGCGGAGAGGGAGATGTTGAGATAGGTGTTCCCGTCATCGCCTTCACCGGTCGCGAGGATCGCCGATCCGTCGACACCCGAAGAGTTGAGCGCGGAGAAGTTCACTGCATGGAATGTATCTGCGTCATTGAGAAACGCTGCGAAGGAAGAAAAATCTGTACCTGGATTGGCCATGGAATAGTTACCCTTTATTGCTTACACCCCATAGTCACGATACATGTAGGCAAGAGTTTCATAAAAATCGGAAAATCCGAACCTGTCCGGATAACAACCTGATTTCAATAAACATTATATTGCAGTTTCCGACATTTTATTTCAAACACGGTCGGGAACCGTGAACCAGGGCGACCCCCACAAGCGCCGGAAATATGACGCGCGATCAAGTGTTCAAAGCGTTCGTTTCAGGCGTAACTAGCCGCCCGCGCTTGCGTCCCGTTCGTGGCCGCCAAGATGCGATCTTCCATGCAGATATGATCAACCAGTTTTTCCGCGTCTTCACCGCCGAGAACATGGTAGCGCGCGGTTGCGCCTGCCTCGATAAAGCGGTCGAGCCGGGCCAGTTTCTGCACGCAATGGATCAGCGCGCCGCCCTCGGCATAGATCACCTCTTCATCAGCAAAATAGACCGCGATCAGCTCGATCCGCTGCAAGGGCTGCCGGCGGTGGATGCCGCGATAGCCTTCGAGGCTGAGCGCCGTGAGGATAGCAAACGGATCGCCGTGAATGTCCTGCGCCGCATCGCTTTCGACCATCACCCCCTGGTCGGGCAACAGCACCAATTCTTCGCGGTTGCCCAACACCCCTTCGGGCACGACGACGGGCCACAGGGCTTCGGCGGTCTCCGGCGCATCAAGCCACACGTGGGCGCGGCGGATTTCGGTGATTTCCTGCATCCCGTGATCAAAGGTCAACACCTTATCGCCCACCGCCAGCGCGTCGATCGCGCGCCAGCCCAGATTGCTTGCCACCCGCGTACCCGCCGTCAACCCGTGGCCCAGCGCCGCCAGCCCTCCGTCACCGGCACCACCGGCTTCCACGGTGCGTCGGGTCGGCTGCTTCGTTCTGAATACCGGTCCAAACATGTTTTCCATCCCCATGGCGTGCACCCTTTTTGCGGTGCGATCGGTTAATAGGTTCATTCGTCGTGATTCGAAGGGCAACCGATGGTCATCTTCACAGCAGGATTGCGGCATTGTTCCTAATACGAAGTTAAATTCCCGCCGCACCGGTGGATTTCGCCGCTTCACGCAACAATTCTCGCGCGCCGAATCGTCGGATCACGAAAAACAGCCGTTCGCCCACTGCACCTTCACGGTTACGGTTCGAAACGATATCCGAACCGCGCGATGTCTTCCGCACAGATCCGCGCCACATGCGCGCGGCTCGCATCGGCGTACGCGCTTCGATAATCCGCGCGCCTGTCGCTCCTGTTCACATGCGGCAGATCCAGATCGAACCCGAGATGCGCCCGCAGCGGCACCAGATCCTCTTCAAGATGTTCAAGCCGGACAAAATGATTGGCGCGCAGACGTCCCGCCGCGTCCGTCACATAGGAGACCGTCGTGCCCGCCTTCATGCTCTGCGCGATCAGCGGCGCCGCGACGAACGCGTCGAACGTCGTCCTTTTCGCCAACGTTACGGCAGGATGATCGAAGTTCTGTCCGCGCAGCCAGTGATAATAGCTGACCATCCGGTCCCACGGATTGCGCACCATGGTAAAGATGAACAGATCGTCCAACTCGTCCAAACTGACCAACCCGTCCAGATCCGCCAGCGTCGCGTGCTTCCACAACCGGCCACGCGCGGTGACATCCGACAACTGCCGCCGCCGCCTGCGCGCCTTGGGCGTGTCGCCCAGCATGATGTCGTCCTTCATCGCACGCCCCTCAAGCGCCAGCGCCATCGACGTGCCGCCGGTCTTGGGGATGTGAATGAACAGGTACTTGCGTCCGCGCGACAGGATCACACACCGTCCTCCTCTGGCTGTTTGATCGCAGGTATCAGCACCGGAGCCGCCGACCGGAGGAGGATCACCGCCCCGACGGAACAGGGTATCGCCGCCACGAGACCCCCCATCAGCCCCGTGATTCCGCATCGGCAATGAACGGCATGAACTGTGCAGTCACCCCCTGCGCACACATCCCTCCGGGAACGCTCAACGCGGCCAATCCGGGGTACAATGCGGTTTCGTTCATGCGATGCGCCCCTCCGGCCACCAATGCGATTGCAAATTCTGTTCCTCTGCATATCGTGGTCCGGCCGGCCGGTGCCATACTTAATGGCCCGCCGTGCGATGGATAATTTGGGAGGACCGACCAATGGGTTGGATGACCGACGAGACCGGGCTCGATAAATGCGCCGCGAACTATGTGCCGCTGACACCGCTGTCCCATCTGCGCCGTGCGGCGGATGTGTTCGCCACGCGCACTGCCGTGGTCTACGGCAATCACCGCGTTACCTACGCGCAATACCACGACCGCTGCACGCGCCTCGCCAGCGCCCTTGCGGCGATGGATGTCCAGTCGGGTGATGTCGTGGCCACGCTGCTGCACAACACCCCGGCACAGGCTGAAGCGCATTTCGGCGTCCCGGCCTGCGGCGGCGTGCTCAATGCCATCAACATCCGTCTGGATGTCGACACGGTCGCCTACATCCTGTCCCACGGCGGCGCAAAAGTCATCCTCGCTGATACCCAGTTCATCGACCTTGCCGAAGCGGCAATCGCCGCAATGGACGGACCTGCGCCCCATATCATCGAAGTACCGGACCCCGCAGCGGGCTTCGATGCCACGGGCCGCCATCCGCTGTACGAAGACACGCTGAAAACCGCCGATCCCGCCTATGACTGGCGGATGCCGCAGGATGAATGGGAAAGCCTCGCGCTCAACTACACCTCCGGCACGACCGGACGGCCCAAGGGCGTTGTCTATCACCACCGGGGCTCCTATCTGATGACGATGGGCACGGTGATCTCGTGGCGGATGGTGCTGCATCCTGTGTTCATGCAGATCGTTCCGCTGTTTCATTGCAACGGCTGGAACCACACCTGGATGATGCCGCTGATCGGCGGCACGCTGGTGTGCTGCCGCGACGTCACGGCAACGGCGATCTTCAATGCCATCGCGGATGAACGTGTGACCCATTTCGGCGGCGCGCCCATCGTGCTCAACATGCTGGTGAATGCCGATGCCGGCGACCGGCGCGATTTCGACCACACGGTCGAAGTGTTCACCGCCGGTGCCCCGCCCGCCCCGGCCACCCTCGGCAAGATCGAGACACTGGGCTTCAACGTCACCCATGTCTACGGGCTGACCGAAACCTACGGCCACGTCACCGAATGCATCTGGCGCCAAGAAGACTGGGCCGCGCTCGACAAAAGCGCGCTCGCGGCGGTCAAGGCGCGACAGGGTGTCGCTTTGCCGATGATGGAGCACATTACCGTCATGGACGCACAGATGAACGAAGTCCCCCGCGACGGCACCACGCAGGGCGAAATCATGATCCAGGGCAATTCGGTGATGAAAGGCTATTTCAAGAACCCACAGGCCACGCAAGAGGCTTTCGCGGGGGGCTATTTCCACTCCGGAGATCTCGCCGTGCAGCACGATGACGGCTATATCCAGATCGCCGACCGCGCCAAGGACATCATCATCTCGGGCGGCGAAAACATCTCGTCGGTCGAGATCGAAGGCACGCTGATGGGCCACGACGCCGTGATGCTGACCGCCGTTGTCGCCAAACCCGACGAGAAATGGGGCGAGGTGCCCTGCGCCTTTGTCGAGCTGAAACCCGGCGCGCAGGTGGACGAGGCTGTTCTCATCGCCTTTACCCGCGAATCTCTCGCCGGTTTCAAAACGCCGAAAAAGGTCGTGTTTCAGGAACTGCCGAAGACCTCGACGGGCAAGATCCAGAAGTACACGCTGCGCAAGATCGCCGCCGATCTATAGCGTCTTCTCGAACCGCCAGACCTCGACGGTGCGCGGCCCCGCGCCCGTCTCCACCGCGCAAGGCTCCGCGCCGCAGTTGCGCCAGCCACATTTGGCATAGAACGCCGCCGCGCGTGCGTTGCCCACCGTGCAGGCCAGCCAGGCGCACGGCACCTCGAATGCGGCTTCGGCGGCCGTCATCAACGTGCGCGCCGTCCCGTCGCCGTGGCGCGCGGAGGCGACATAGAACTGGTACAACTCGTCCCCCTCGACCATGAAGAACCCCGCCAGCGCACCATCCGGCGCAATAGCCACACGGGTTTGCGGCAAATGCGCCTGCGTTCGCGCCGCGAACTCCGCCGGATCGCGCAAATCTACCAGATCGGGGTCCACGATAGCCGCATGGGCCTGATGCCAGCCCAGATGCCACATCCGCGCGATGTCATCCCTATCTTCGGTTTCCGCCGCCCTGATCTGCACGGTGTTTCCTTTACTAAATGTAGTCAGCACACCGCGATATCTGGCTGCGCGGGTACCATTGCCCTGCCCCGGCCAGATGATACTGTGTATGACAGCGTAACCATTCGAGCCTGTTTTAACATCCATGACCGCCCTCACAAGATACGACCGGATCGAGGCCACCGGCCTGTGGCGCCCCGCGCCCGATCGGCAGCGGCAGGAGGTCATCGTATCCATCGGAAACACCACGCTGGTAATCACCGATCTCAAGGATCAGGCGATCACCCACTGGGCGCTCGCCGCTGTGGCGCGCGCCAACCCCGGCAAGACACCGGCGATCTATCATCCCGACGGCGACGATACCGAAACGCTCGAATTGCCCGCAGGAGAGGCCGACATGATCGCGGCCATCGAAACCCTGCGCCGCTCGCTCGATCGAAGCCGCCCCAAGCCGGGACGCCTGCGCTGGCTTGGCACGTTTCTGTCGGTCGCGGTGGTCGTGGCGCTACTGATCTTCTGGCTGCCCGGCGCGATGCGCGACAACACGCTGCGCGTCGTGCCAGCGGTCAAGCGCGAGGCACTCGGCGTGGCGCTGATCGAACGGTTGCAGCGGGTGAGCGGACCGATGTGCAGCGATGCAGCAGGCCTGCGCGCCCTGCGCCGCCTCGGCACCCGGCTCGACACTCCGAAACTTGCCGTGGTGCCGGGCCTCACGCGCCCCGCCCTGCACTTGCCCGGCGGCGTGATCGTGCTGGACCGGTCGGTCCTCGAAGACTACGAGGAACCCGACGTCGCCGCAGGCTACATCCTTGCCGAAGTCGCGCTTCAGGTCGAACGCGATCCGCTGGCCGACCTTCTGGATGTCACGGGACCGTGGGAGAATTTCCGCCTCCTGACAACGGGCGAGATTTCGGACGCGGCACTCGACTCCTACGCCGAACATCTGCTCAAATCGCCGCGCCGCCGCCCGGACACCACCAATCTGCTGGCCCTGTTCGAAGGGTCGGACCTGCGCAGCACACCCTACGCCCTTGCACGCGACATCACCGGGGAAACCGTTCTCGATCTGATCGAGGCGGACCCGATGCAGGGCCGCGCCACCGAGCCGCTGCTCAACGACAGCACCTGGTTGCGCCTGCAAAGCATCTGCGGCGGATGATCCTCGACGCGGTAATCGCGGCAGGCCTATCGCCGGTGCTTCTGGTGCAGGCCGTACGGCTGCGCAAACGCGCGCTGCTTCTGCCCGAAGCCGCAGGGCTGCGCACCGGCAGCACCGGCTCAGGCACGCCCCTGCGCGTGCTGATCATCGGCGACAGCTCCGCCGCCGGTGTCGGTGCCGAGCATCAGGACGCGGCACTGGCGGGACAGTTGGCGCTGGCGCTCGCCCCGCACCGGCAGGTGACATGGCAACTCGTCGCGCGCACCGGCGCAACCACTGCCGATACCTTCGCCGGCCTTGACGGTATCGCGCTCGAACCGGCGGATGTGGCGATTATCGTATTAGGCGTCAACGACGTGACACGCGGCGGGCCTCTGCCGCGCTGGCGGCGCACCCACGCGCGACTGCGCTCCACCATCCAGCAGCGGACTGGCGCGCGGACACTCTACATCTCGCAGATCCCGCCGCTGGGCCGCTTCCCGCTGCTTCCGCACCCGCTGCGGTGGCTTTTGGGACGCCGCAGCCTGCGCTTTGACACGGCCCTGCGCGGGGACCTCGCAAAAGAGCCGCACAGCCGCCATGTCCTGCTGCCCGACACGCTGGACCCCAATGACATGGCGCGCGACGGCTTTCATCCGGGGCCGCGGATCTATGCACTCTGGGCCAAGGAAATGGCCCACCGGATCCTCTCCGACGGGCCATAAAGCATGATCGAATCCCGCGCTCACTCAGCGCGCGAAAGCGCCACTGAACCCGGCAGAGCGCAAACGGCTGACCGCGCGGCTCACGTCACGCTGGCCACCGAACGGCCCGGCGATCACCAGACGCGTCGTCCGACCATTCCGGGTATAGCGGCCGATCCGCACCGGCAGACCCAGGCGCTGCACCTGCTGCGCCTGCCGCTGCGCCGCCGCCGGATCCGCGAACTTGCCCACCTGGACAAATCCCTTTCCAGCCACCTCCGCTTTTGACTGCGCACGCTTCGGCGTCACCGCAGAGCTGCCCTCGGGCGTCGAGCGCGAAGAATACGTCGGCGTGCGCGATACTGTCTTCACCCGCGCCTGTCGCGGCTCGGGCGACACGACGCGCGACGTGTTGCGCACGATCCGCTTGAGCGTTTGGCCGTTGCGCTTGACGATCGTCACCTGCCCCAGCTCGCGCTGCTGGCGCGCGAAATCGGTATAGGGGTAAACCAGCGCGACCGATGCGGTCACATCGTGGCCGTCGGCCTGATTGATCAGACGGCGCGGCACGGTCGAGGTCCAGATCAGGCTCATCGCCGCATGGCCCGCCAGCGTCTGCTCGGCACGGTGCGGGTTCAGACGACCGTCCGTCCAGACGCGCTTGTACCCGTGCGGCACGGTCACGTTGGTGGTGTTGGTGCGGTTGACCGCGACATGGCGCGGCACGATGCGGGTATGCGGCGATACACGGATCGGCTGCGGTTCGGCGGTTGCCTTGGCGGTACGCCGCGCGGGTGCTACGGCAGTCGCGGACGGTGTTGCATAGGCAATGCGCGCACCGACGATGGGTTGCGCCTGCGGTCCGCAGCGCACGGCTGCACCGGTATTGCGGGTATACCGCTGACCCATCGGCGACAGGTTCGTACAGGCCGTGTCCACTGCCACCGGTGCGGCTGCAACTTCGACGATCGGCGCGGGTGCCTTGGCAACGACCACGGGTTTCGGCGCAGGCGCACGCGCCTTCTGACGCACTACGGGCGCGGGCTTGGGCTTGGACGCGGCGCGGACGGGGCGCGGCTTGGGTGCCGCGACGGGGGCCGGATTGCTGACCGGCGCCGGATTTGTGATCTGCTCGACAGCGGCGGTCTGCGCGGTCTGGACCGGCTCGGGCGATGTCACCTGCCCGGCAAATGTCGGACGAAAGCCGCAGACACCGCTCCGCGACCGCGTCACACGCGGCACCCAGCTTACGTTCCCGTCGATCCCGGCGCGGATAAACACGCAGCCATTGCTGTCGACGTACTGCTTGCCCTGATACGAGGCGGGCGGGAATTCCGCCGGCTCGCTGCCGGGCTGCGTCTGCGCCTGTAGTGCACCCGTGCCGACAGACCCCAACATCACAGCCGCCATAACAAGTCTGGTAAAATTCATCTATGCCCCCACACTATATGGGGGCACGATGTCAAACACCGCGCGCCGAGTAAAGCAATAGCATCGACAATTGCCTCAATTTAGCCATATTTGTCCCGTCTGCGCGAACAGTCTGACCGAAACCACCGGCAAGGCCCCAAACACCAGCGGCAAAGCGGTCACTTCGTGCCGAACATCCGGTCTCCGGCATCGCCCAACCCCGGCACGATATAGCCCTGCGCATTCAGCTTTTCATCGACCGCCGCCGTCACGATCGGCACATCGGGATGGGTCTGTTTCATCCGTGCTATGCCTTCGGGCGCAGCAAGCAGGCACATGAAAATGATGTTGGTCGCGCCCGCCCCCTTCAGCAGATCAATCGCCGCCGCCGACGAGTTGCCGGTCGCAAGCATCGGATCGACCGCGATCACCAGCCGGTCATCCAACCCTTCGGGCACCTTGAAATAATATTGCACCGGTTGCAGCGTTTCTTCATCGCGGTACAGCCCCACAAACCCCACCCGCGCCGACGGGATCAGCTCCAGCACACCGTCCAGAAGGCCATTGCCCGCCCGCAGGATCGAAATCAGGGCCAGCTTCTTGCCATCCAGCGTCGGCGCCATCATCGCTTCCATCGGCGTCTCGATCCGCTTCGTGGTCATCGCCAGATTGCGTGTCACCTCATAGGCCAGCAGTTGGCTGATTTCGCGCAAAAGCTGCCGGAACACGGCCGTCGGCGTGTTCACATCCCGCATGATGGTCAGTTTGTGCTGCACCAGCGGATGCTCCACCACGGTCAGATGTTGATCGCTCATGTCGTGTTCCCTCTATGCTTTGGTCCGTCAGGCCTTCGCCGGAACCTCTACCCCCAGATGCGCGGCGACGAAAGCCGCCACATCCGAAAATCCGATTCCGCCCAGCGTACCGGCACCGCGTCCTGCCACCAGAACCGGCACACGTTCGCGGGTGTGGTCCGTCCCGATCCATGTCGGATCATTGCCGTGGTCCGCCGTCAGCACCAGAATATCACCGATCCGCAGCGCCGCGATGATCTTGCCGATCTCCGCATCGAACCATTCCAGCGCGCGGGCGTAGCCCGACACATCGCGCCGGTGGCCATACAGGCTGTCGAACTCTACGAAATTGGCGAAGGTCAGACTGCCATCCGGCGCCTCCGCGACCAGATCGGCCAGATGCTGCATCAATGCCGCATCCGGTCCCTTGCGCACCTCGTCAAACCCCTGCACCGAGAAAATATCACCGATCTTTCCAACCGCGAATGTCGCCCGTCCCGCGTCCTGCACCCAATTGCTCAGCACCGGACCGGGCGGCGTGATCGCGAAGTCCCGGCGGTTCGGTGTCCGCACAAAGCCGGTCTCGGCATCGCCGACGAAAGGCCGCGCAATCACCCGGCCCACCCGCATTTCGTGCAGCATCGGCGCGATCTCGGCACATAGCTTCAGCAACCGGTCCAGCCCGAACACCTCTTCATGCGCCGCGATCTGGAAAACACTGTCGATGGACGTATAGCAGATCGGTTGGCCCGTGCGCATGTGTGCGGCGCCCAGCTCTTCGATGATGTTGGTCCCCGACGCGTGGCAATTGCCCAAAATACCCTCCGTGCCCGCCGCCTGCGCGACGGCGGCGACCAGATCCGCGTCGAACGAATTGGTGGTCCGCTCGAAGTAATGCCACTCCCACGGCACCGGCAGCCCCGCCAGCTCCCAATGCCCCGAGGGCGTGTCCTTGCCGCGCGAAACCTCCGTGGCGTGGCCCCATGTCCCCCGCAAAGGCGCATCGAGGGCTGCGATTTCCAGCCCGCTGGCCGCCCGGATGGCATGTCCCACCCCCAGACCCGACAGCGTCGGCAGGTTGATATTTCCGCTGCGCCCTTCCTCCGCGCGCCCCTGTGCGCAAGCCTGCGCGATGTGGCCAAGGGTGTTGGCCCCGGTATCGGGCACCGCACCGTTGTAATAGCTGTCAGCGTCCGGCGCACCGCCGATGCCAACAGAATCCATCACCACAAGAAACGCACGCCCCATCAGCCCACCCTTTCAAGGATCAACTCGGGCACCGCCACATCGCCGGCACCCAGTGTGATCGCGTCGCGCACCGCCTGCGCCGCGCGGTCGGCCTGCGCGGGCCGCGCGGCGTGGATCACCGCCAGCGGCTGGCCCTTTTCCACGCGCGCCCCGACCCGCACAACCCGCGCCAGACCCACCGCCGGATCGACCGGATCACTCTCGACCACGCGCCCGCCGCCCAGGTCGACCACGGCATTGCCCAACGCCTCGCCGTCGATGGCCTGCACTGTCCCGCCGCTCACAGCCGCGACTTCGCGCACCACCGTCGCCTTGGGCAGGAATCGCTGCCAGTCCTCGGCAAACCGCAACGGCCCGCCAAGGGCCGCGATCATCGCGCCGAACCGCTCCGCCGCGCGCCCGTCCGCGATCGCACCAACGATCTGCCGCGCGCCCGCGTCCGCATCATCCGCCAGCCCCGCCCGCGCCAGCAAGCCACCGCCCAGAGCACCACACAGATCGACGATTCCGCCGGTCTGCTCGCCGGTCAGAACGCGCATTACCTCAGCCACTTCCAGGGCATTGCCAAGGCTCGGGACCAGGGGCTGGCTCATGTCGCTGATGACCGCCTGCGTCGGGCAGCCGGCGGCATTCGCCGTACCCACCAGCGCCTGCGCCAGCGCGCGCGCCGCCCCGATGTCCTTCATGAATGCGCCAGAGCCGACCTTTACATCCAGAACCAGCCCGTCCAGCCCCGCCGCCAGCTTTTTCGACAGGATCGAGGCCGTTATCAGATCCAGCGAATCCACCGTCGACGTCACGTCGCGCACCGCATAAAGCCGCCGGTCCGCCGGTGCGATGTCGCCCGTGGCGCCGACGATGGCACAGCCGACCCGTTGCACCACCTCGCGCAAACGCGCCTCGTCCAGCATGACAGTGACGCCCGGTATCGCCTCCAGCTTGTCCAGCGTGCCGCCCGTGTGGCCCAGACCCCGCCCCGAAATCATCGGCACATAGGCCCCGCAAACTGCCAGTGCAGGCGCGAGAACGAGGCTCACACAATCCCCGACCCCCCCGGTCGAGTGCTTGTCGAGCACCGGCTTGTCCAGAGTCCACGACAGCACATGGCCCGATGCGCACATCGCCCGCGTCAACGCCACGCGCCCCGCCTCGTTCAGACCGTTGCGGCACACGCCCATCGCAAACGCCCCCGCCTGCGCCGCACTCAGCCGCCCGTCCGCCAGCGCGCCCGCGACCCATGTCAACTCATCTGCTGAAAGCGCCACGTCGTGACGCAGCTTGCCCAGTATTCCGCGCGCGTCCATCATGCCCCCAGAAACGAGGGATCGAACGCGCCGGGCAGCAGGTCGGCGATGCTGCGCACCTCCTCCGTGCCGCCGGTCGTCGCCATCGTCACGCGCACGTCGCCCGCGCCGAACTCCGCCAGCTTTTGGCGGCACCCGCCGCAGGGCGTCACCGGCAGCGGCGATCCGGCCACGACATAAACTTCGCTGAACGAGGTCTCTCCGGCCGCGACCATCGCCGCAATCGCCCCTGCCTCGGCACAGGTGCCTTCGGGATAGGCCACGTTTTCTACATTGCATCCGCAGTAAACCGCGCCCGACACCCCGCGCAGCGCCGCGCCCACCTTGAAGCCTGAATAAGGCGCATAGGCATTCTCGCGCACGGCGATTGCCGCCTGTTTCAGATCATTGCCCATATCCGGTTCGCTCCTCTGTCTTCTTTGCGTCCAAGCTGCGACAGCGCCACGCCAAACGCAACATCACGGCAGCAAATAAAACCCCCGAATGCGCCTTGAATTGCTACAATGATGATGCCGCGCCGGGACACGACGCCGGGGAAAGAATCGCGGCGGCAGCGCTGGCAGCCGCCGCGCCCCTATCCCAACCTGACAAAATGATTTACCGCTAAACTATCCTGAACCAAAGGCACCAATCATCATGTCCGACGCCGCCAGCCTCCGCCAAGCCGCCCTTGATTACCACGCGCTTCCGAAACCCGGAAAGCTGGAGATCCGGGCGACCAAACCGCTCGCCAACGGCCGCGATCTGGCGCGCGCCTACAGCCCCGGCGTGGCCGAAGCCTGCCTTGAAATCCAGCACGATCCCGGCACGGCGGCGCTCTATACCGCCCGTGCCAATCTGGTCGCCGTCGTCACCAACGGCACGGCGGTGCTGGGCCTTGGCAACATCGGGGCGCTCGCGTCCAAACCGGTGATGGAGGGCAAGGCCGTCCTGTTCAAGAAATTCGCCGGCATAGATTGTTTCGACATCGAGCTAGACCAGCCCGACCCCGAAAAACTCGCCGACATCGTCTGCGCGATGGAGCCGTCGTTCGGCGCGATCAACCTCGAAGACATCAAAGCCCCCGATTGCTTTACCGTCGAACGCATCTGCCGCGAGCGGATGAACATCCCCGTTTTTCACGATGACCAGCACGGCACCGCCATCGTCGTCGGCGCCGCCGCCACCAACGCGCTGCGAATCGCGGGCAAGGCGTTCGAGGACATCAAGATCGTCTCGACCGGCGGCGGTGCTGCGGGCATCGCTTGTCTGAACATGCTGCTGAAACTCGGGGTAAAGCGTGAAAACGTCTGGCTCTGTGACATTCACGGCCTCGTCTACGAAGGCCGCACCGAGGACATGAACCCGATCAAGAGCGAGTACGCCCAGGCCTCCGACTTGCGCACTCTCGACGATGTGATCGACGGGGCGGACCTGTTTCTCGGCCTGTCGGGGCCGAACGTGCTCAAGCCGGAAATGGTCGCGCGGATGGCCCCGCAGCCGATCGTCTTTGCGCTGGCCAATCCCAATCCCGAAATCATGCCGGATCTGGTGCGCGCCATCAGCCCCGACGCGATCATCGCCACGGGTCGGTCGGACTTCCCCAACCAGGTCAACAACGTGCTGTGCTTTCCGTTCATCTTTCGCGGCGCGCTCGACGTTGGCGCGACAACGATCAACGACGAGATGAAAATCGCCTGCATCGAAGGCATCGCGGCCCTTGCGCGCGCCACCACCAGCGCCGAGGCCGCCGCCGCCTATCAGGGCGAACAGCTTACCTTCGGAATGGACTACCTGATCCCTAAACCGTTCGATCCGCGCCTCGTCGGTGTCGTCTCTTCCGCCGTGGCCAGGGCGGCAATGGAAACCGGCGTGGCGACGCGCCCCATCGCCGATATCGAAGCCTACAAGACCGCGCTCGACGGATCGGTCTTCAAATCCGCGCTGCTGATGCGCCCGGTGTTTCATGCCGCGCGTCAGACGCCCCGCCGCATCGTCTTTGCCGAGGGCGAAGACGAGCGCGTGATGCGCGCCGCGCAGGCGATGCTGGAAGAGACGGTGGAAAAGCCGATCCTGATCGGGCGCCCCGACGTCATCGAACGGCGCATCGAACGGGCGGGCCTTACGATCCGGCTGGGCGAGGATGTCGATCTGGTCAACCCTGAGAACGATCCGCGCTACCGCGACTACTGGGAAACTTACCACGGCCTGATGGCGCGGCGCGGGGTGTCGCCCGACATTGCCCGCGCGATCATGCGCACCAACACCACGGCCATCGGCGCCGTCATGGTGCAACGCGGCGAAGCCGACAGCATGATCTGCGGCACCTTCGGTGAAACCCGCTGGCATCTCAACTATATCGAACAGGTGCTGGGTCGCGACGGACACCGCGCGCATGGCGCACTGTCGATGATGATTCTCGAAGATGGCCCGTTGTTCATCGCCGACACGCAGGTGCACCAGCATCCCAGCCCCGAACAGCTTGCCGAAATCGCCATCGGGGCCGCCCGCCATGTACGCCGCTTTGGCATCACCCCCAATGTCGCCCTGTGCTCGCAGTCGCAGTTCGGCAATCAGGGCGAAGGCTCCGGCAGCCGCCTGCGTCGGGCGATCCGCATCCTCGACGACGGGCATCCCGACTTCTGCTACGAAGGCGAAATGAACATCGACACCGCCCTCGATCCCGACCTGCGCGAGCGGTTGTTTCCGGGCAACCGTATGAAAGGTCCGGCGAATGTGCTGGTGTTCGCCCACGCCGATGCCGCATCCGGCGTGCGCAACATACTCAAGATGAAGGGCGGCGGGCTCGAAGTGGGGCCGATCCTCATGGGGATGGGCAACCGTGCGCACGTCGTGTCACCCTCGATCACGGCGCGCGGTCTGCTCAACATGGCGGCGATTGCCGGCACGCCGGTGGCCGAATACGGCTGAACCCTGCGCGGCTTCGGCGGGGGTCGTTGCCCCCCGCCGGTCTGCCTATTTCTTGCGGGCGACCATTGCGGCGACAGTCGGAACCTTCACGCCGACGGGCGCCGCGACAGGTGCAGGAGCCAGCGAGACTTTCGTCTTTCGCTTGGCCAGTTTTTCCTTGTTGGCGCGCTTGTCGCCCATGCGATACCCTTTCGAGGTCCTGGGTGCGTGACACAATGTCCGTACCTGACCCGATCAATAGGCGTTCCTCGCAGTCCCGTCGCATCCGTTTTCGACACACTATGCGATTCCCGACATCCTCGATCCGTTGTGCCCGACACCCGCACATGCCCCCGCGCATCTGAAGATTTCTTTACATAAACCAAGGCGCACGGCGCATCACATCTTGCCAGAGGGGGCCTCAAGAGCATACCCAAGGCACGTCAAGGAGGATAAGAAGATGGGCTATACAGAGGTTTATAACGCCGCGAAAGCGGATCCAGAAGCGTTCTGGCTTGAACAGGCCAAGGCGATCGATTGGGTCGAGCCGCCGACGCAGGCCCTCTTCGACAGGGGCCAGGACCTTTACGAATGGTACGCCGATGCCCGTGTCAACGGCTGTTACAACGCCGTCGACCGGCACGTCGAACAAGGCCGCGCCGATCAGGTCGCGATCATCCACGACAGCCCGATCACCGGCACCAAGCAAGAAATCACATTCGCCGAACTGCAAACCCGCGTGTCGCGCCTTGCCGGTGCGCTGGTGGCGCAGGGCGTCGAGACGGGCGACCGCGTCATCATCTACATGCCGATGGTACCCGAAGCGGTCGAGGCGATGCTGGCCTGCGCGCGCATCGGTGCCGTCCACTCCGTCGTGTTCGGCGGCTTTGCCGCGCACGAGCTCGCCGTGCGCATCGACGACTGCACGCCCAAGGCCATCATTGCCGCGTCTTGCGGGATGGAACCGAACCGGGTCGTCCACTATAAACCCCTGCTTGACGGTGCCATAGAAATGGCCGCGCACAAGCCCGACGCCTGCATCATCCTGCAACGCGCGCAAGCGCCCTGTGACCTGATCGAGGGGCGCGATGTGGAATGGCACGCCGCGATGGCCGCCGGCACCCCGGCCGACTGTGTTCCGGTCGCGGGCAACCATCCGGCCTATATCCTCTACACCTCCGGCACCACCGGTGCGCCCAAAGGTGTGGTGCGTCACACTGCCGGACATCTCGTCGCGCTGAACTGGACGATGAAGAACGTCTACAACGTCGATCCCGGCGATGTGTTCTGGGCCGCCTCCGATGTGGGCTGGGTCGTCGGTCACAGCTACATTGCCTACGGGCCCCTGATCCACGGCAACACCACGGTGGTGTTCGAGGGCAAGCCGGTCGGAACCCCCGATGCCGGCACCTTCTGGCGTGTGATCTCCGAGCATAACGTGCGCAGCTTCTTCACCGCCCCCACCGCCATCCGCGCGGTCAAGCGCGAGGATCCCAAAGGCCTCGAAGCCGCGAAATACGACCTGTCGTGCCTGCGCGCGCTGTATCTCGCAGGCGAACGCGCCGATCCCGATACCATCATCTGGGCGCAGGATGTGCTGGGCAAGCCGGTGTACGATCATTGGTGGCAAACCGAAACCGGCTATACCATCGTAGGCAACCCCGCAGGTCTCGAAGCGTTGCCGGTCAAGGTCGGCTCGCCCACTGTTCCGATGCCCGGCTACGACGTCCACATCCTCGACGAGGCGGGCCACGAAGTCTCCCGCGGCACGCTGGGTGCCATTGCGATCAAACTGCCCCTGCCCCCCGGCACCCTGCCGACGCTCTGGAATGCCGAGGACCGCTTCCGCAAGGGCTATCTCACTACCTTTCCCGGCTACTACGAGACCGGTGATGCGGGCTTGATCGACGAAGACGGATATCTCTACATCATGGCGCGCACCGATGATGTGATCAACGTGGCCGGCCACCGTCTGTCCACCGGCGCGATGGAAGAAGTGCTTGCCGGGCATCCGGATGTGGCGGAATGTGCCGTCGTCGGCGTCAACGATCCTCTCAAAGGACAGGCACCCGTCGGCTTTGTCTGCCTGACGAAGGGTGTGAACCGCCCGCATGCGGACATCGCGGCGGAATGTGTCGCACGGGTGCGCGACCAGATCGGCCCGGTCGCGGCGTTCAAGCTGACGCTTGTGGTCGACCGCCTGCCCAAGACACGCTCGGGCAAGATCCTGCGCGCGACGATGGTCAAACTTGCCGACAACGAGGAATTCAAGCTTCCCGCCACCATCGACGATCCGGCGATCCTGGACGAGATCAAGGAAGCCCTGCAGACGATCGGCTACGCCAAGGGTTAGGCCGGCGTCGGGCCGCCGGATCCGTGGTCACGCAACAAATGAGGGGGGTGTCCGTCTACTGCGTTCGCCCGCTTCGCGGAAGAAGCCGACCTTCGCAGTAATCACATCAATGTTCGGTTCGGTGAACCGTTCAGAAAACGGTCGTTTTTGAGAGGCAAAGTTATTCATGCATCACTAAATAGCGATGGAGTTTATAAAGCTAGAGGCGGCGGACACCTTTCAAAATCACATCCTGTAGGTTCTGGCCATGAAGAACAGATACATCACCTGTGGTCTCCAAAACCACTGCGCGTACCTCAGCTAAATCAAGAATATTTGCTTCCCGAAGCTTGGCAATAAGATCATCTTCAGCAACACGCGTTGCTTCGAGAGCATCGTGTAAAATCGCACCATCGCGCATCAACATGACCGGACAATTTTGTATGACTTGTTCAAACTGGTCCGACTGCTGACGCAGGCGGGCCACTACATACTGTACGCTAAGTAGTGCAGTCATAGCGATGATAGCTTGAAAGAAAGCCGGCCAAGTTGATGACTGACTGGCGCCGGCTAGCAAAGATGCAGTTGCAAGTGTCACGACAAAATCGAACGAAGTCATTTTTGAGAACGTTCGAAGACCAACAAATCGTACAACTATTATGATCCAGCATAGTGCTATGGATGATAATAGTAAGCCACGCAAAATAGTATCGAGCAGTTCATTGTCAAAAAACATAACAAAGCATCCTATCGCAGGGCATGGCCTGACCAATTAAATTTGGCTGAATTACCAGTCTGGTTAGTAGGTTACTCAACAAACCGTCCTTTTTTGGAACACAGGCGAACCAACCTGATTGAGGCTTCCACAAACCCCGTTCAAAACCCAAATAGCTTTTGGAGGTTTTTGGCTTGCTCATGATAGCAGACGTCAGACTTGGCCATATCGTATTCAAATCGAAGTTCACCGCACTATATATAGACACCTCATGAAAAAGGCGGCCACTGGGGCCGCCTTCGTACTCGTTAACGTCAGCGATCAGTGGCTCGCTGCAAAATCGTCTACCTGACGTTCCGCTTCGTCCTTCGCAACGCCGTATTTCTCTTGGATCTTGCCGACCAGCTTCTCGCGGTTGCCCGCAGCTTCGTCGACTTCGTCATCCGTCAGCTCGCCCCACTTGGCTTGTGCGGAGCCTTTGAATTGCTTCCAGTTGCCTTCGATTTTATCCCAGTTCATCGTGGATCTCCTCATTGTCTTTGTCTCGGCGCGTCACCCGCGCCGCTTCATCTACACAACGTGTCGCTCCGCCAAAGGTTCCACCGTCCGTCCGCAAAAAAGGCCTCAAGCACGCTTAATTGAACTGCTCCGAAATCAGACGCTCCTCCAACCCGTGCCCCGGATCAAACAGGATCTTGTGCACGATGCTCGGCTCAGACCGGATCTCCACCCGCGCCACATCGCGGTAGCTGGTGCCATCCGCGTCCGCCATCACCGGACGCTTTTCGGGTTCCAGAACGTCCAACCGGACCACCGCCGTACTGGGCAACAGCGCCCCGCGCCAGCGTCGCGGCCGAAACGCCGCCATCGCCGTCAACGCCAGAACATCGGCACCGATGGGCAGGATCGGACCATGCGCCGAATAATTGTATGCCGTCGACCCCGCCGGCGTCGCCACCAGCGCCCCGTCGCAGACCAGCTCTTGCATCCGCAGCCGTCCGTCCACCGTGATCTGCAGTTTCGCCGCCTGCGGCCCCTCGCGCAACAGCGCCACCTCATTGAGCGCCAGCGCCCGCGATTGCCGCCCGTCCGTATGCGTCGCATGCATGGACAACGGGTGGATCACCGCCTCTTCCGCCGCGTCCAGCCGCGCGCGCAGATCGCTCTCGGCGTAGGTGTTCATCAAAAATCCGATGGTACCCCGGTTCATTCCGTACACCGGCGCGGGCAGGTTCTGTGTCTCGTGCAGCGTTTGTAGCATGAAACCGTCCCCGCCCAGCGCCACGATCACATCCGCGTCTTCGGGCGGCACGTTGCCGTAGCGCCCGATCAGCGCCGCGCGTGCCGTCTGTGCCACTGGCGTCCGGCTGGCCAAAAAGGCGATTTTCTGTGGCATGGTGTTTCCGATACGCGTGTGTTTCCACCGAAACAAACACATTATTCCGGTGCGCGCCAGCGCGACCCCGCCAAATCTACGTCGCCCCCGAACAAAGGGTGTTGGCCGCGCCAAGACAGCCTATCTGTTGGCGCAGGATTTTGATACCTTCACCCCCAGCACGGTTTCCGATAGGAAACGACCAGACAGGACAACCAGCTCAAGGAGCCCCACGCATGTTGACCAAGACTTCCGATTTCTTCACCCGCTCATTGGCCGACACCGATCCCGCCATCGCCGACGCGACCGGCAAGGAACTGCAACGCCAGCGCACCGAGATCGAACTGATCGCCTCCGAAAACATCGTGTCCGCCGCCGTCATGGAGGCGCAGGGCGGCATCATGACCAACAAATACGCCGAAGGTTATCCGGGCCGGCGCTACTACGGCGGCTGCCAATACGTCGACATCGCCGAGGACCTCGCGATTGAACGCGCCTGCAAGCTGTTCGGCTGCGACTTCGCCAACGTGCAGCCCAATTCCGGCTCGCAGGCGAACCAGGGCGTGTTCCAGGCGCTCCTGCAACCCGGCGACACCATTCTGGGGATGAGCCTTGACGCAGGCGGTCACCTCACCCACGGGGCCAAGCCGAACCAGTCCGGAAAATGGTTCAACGCGATCCAGTACGGCGTGCGCAAACAGGACAACCTGATCGACTATGACGAGGTGCAGCGCCTCGCGACCGAACACCAGCCCAAGATGATCATTGCCGGCGGCTCGGCCATCCCGCGCACTCTCGATTTTGCACGTATGCGCGAAATTGCCGACAGCGTCGGCGCCTATCTGCTGGCGGACGTTGCCCACTTTGCCGGGCTCATCGTCGCGGGCGAATACCCCAACCCCTTCCCGCACGTCCATGTGGCGACCACTACGACGCACAAGACCCTGCGCGGTCCGCGCGGCGGCATGATCCTGACAAACGACGAAGCGCTGGCGAAAAAGTTCAACTCGGCCATCTTCCCGGGCATTCAGGGTGGCCCGCTGATGCATGTCATCGCGGCCAAGGCCGTGGCCTTCGGCGAGGCGCTCGACCCCTCGTTCAAAAGCTACATCAAACAGGTCATCAAGAACGCGCAGGCCCTCAGCGATCAGCTGATCAAAGGCGGTCTCGACACGGTCACTCACGGCACCGACACCCATGTCCTGCTGGTCGATCTGCGCCCCAAGGGCGTCAAGGGCAACGCGACCGAAAAGGCGCTGGAACGCGCCCACATCACCTGTAACAAGAACGGCGTGCCGTTCGATCCCGAAAAGCCGACCGTTACCTCCGGCATCCGCCTCGGCTCCCCCGCCGGTACCACACGCGGTTTTGGCGAGGATGAATTCCGCCAGATCGCGGACTGGATCGTCGAGGTCGTCGACGGTCTTGCGGCAAACGGTGAAGACGGCAACGCCGCCGTCGAGGAAAAGGTAAAGGCCGAAGTCGAAGCGATGTGCGCCCGCTTTCCGATCTATCCCAACCTGTAACACTTCTGCCCGGCCCCCAAACGGGTCGGGCATTTTTCAGCAAAGGGGCTGTCCCGTGACCGCACTTCTCGACCGCGTCGATGCCGCGTATGGCGATCTACCCTACATGAAACGCACCCAGGCGAACCGCCTGCGTGAACTGATCCTCAACAACAACGCGCGCAACATCCTTGAACTTGGTTTCTTCCACGGCAAGAGCAGCGCCTATATCGCTTCCGTTCTGGAAGAGCGCGGCGACGGGCATCTGACCACCGTCGATCTCGGCTCGGCCCGCGACAGATCGCCCAACATCAATGGCATCCTGTCGGACTTGGGGCTCTCGCACCGGGTCACACCGATCTTCGCGCACCGCTCCTACACGTGGGAGCTGCAAAAAATGCTGCGCGCCCGTCCGCGCCCGGTTGTGGATCTGTGCTATCTTGATGGCGGCCACACGTGGGACGTCTCCGCGCTCGGTGTGTTTCTGGTCGACCGGCTGCTGCGCCCCGGCGGCATCCTCGTGCTCGACGATCTCGACTGGTCCATCGCCACATCCCCCGCGCTGCAAAAATCTCCGCAGAAACTGAGCCATTACAGCGACGACGAAAAGACAGCCAAGCCAATCCGCATCCTGTGGGAAGACGTGCTGCCCGACATGGGCTACGATCACTTCGCCATCCATCCCAATCTCGGCTGGGCCATCGCCCGCAAACGCGGCACATCAAAGCAGGAGTCGCAATGATCATTCACGCCGCAGGCAGCCGCCCGTCCGGCACCGGACCCGCCGAGTATTTTACCGGCACCGTCCGGATGGACCCGCTGATCACAGCACCCGACCCCGCCCGCCTGCGCGGCGCGACGGTTACGTTCGAGCCGGGCGCGCGCACAGCGTGGCACACGCATCCGCTGGGCCAGACCCTGATCGTCACCGCCGGACTGGGCCGCGCGCAACGCGAGGGCGGCCCGGTCGAGATCCTGCGCCCCGGCGATACGGTCTGGTTTGAGCCGGGTGAAAAACACTGGCACGGTGCCGCCCCCGACTGCGCGATGACCCACATCGCCCTGCAAGAAGCCCTCGACGGCAGCGCCGTCACCTGGATGGAACACGTCACTGACGCACAATACACCGCTCAGACGTAGCCGCGCCACCACAGCCAAACGATGAACAGCACCGCCACCGCGATGAGGTTCGCCGCCAGCGCCCCCGCGACCCCAATCGCACGACCCTTGCGCTCTTCAACCACATCTATCGCTTGAAGATGCGCCTTTACCGTCTCGAATGCCCGCGCAACCGCCACCGGATCAATCTGCCGCGCGGTTTTGGGGTTCTTCGCCAACATCTCGGCGCGCACCAGTTCCGCCCCCTGCGCCCGGACGCCGCGCGGCAGCCGCCGGCCCGCACGGCGCAGCCCCTGCGCCAACGTCGCACTGCGCACGCCCAGCTTTGCACGCAATAATCCGCGCAGCACCCGTGACTTCTGCACCATGTCCCGATCCGTGATCATGCTGGCCTGTGTAAGCCTCTGGCCTTGGCGCTGCAATGGCGCTAGGCCAGTGGCATGCTCGACTATTCCGAATACGGGGCCGCGACCCCAGACCGCCCCGCCCTGATCATCGTCCACGGCCTCTATGGGTCGGGCCGCAACTGGGGCGTCATCGCCAAGCGGCTCGCCGACACCCGCCACGTGATCACCCCCGACATGCGCAACCACGGGCACAGCCCCCACCTGCCCGGCCACAGCTATGAAGACATGGCATGCGATCTGGTCGAGCTGATCGAACACATCGGCGCGCCCGTCGACCTGTGCGGTCATTCGATGGGTGGGAAGGCTGCAATGGTACTGGCCCTGCAACGCCCCGATCTGCTGCGCCGCCTGATCGTCGCCGACATCGCGCCGGTCCCCTACAGCCACAGCCAATCGCAGCACATCGCCGCCATGCGCGCCGTGGACCTGAGAGCGATCACCCGCCGGTCTGAGGCCGCAGAACAGCTTGGCGCGCAAGGGGTCGAACCTGCCTTGCAGAGCTTTTTCACCCAATCGCTGGACGTGGCCGAAAAACGCTGGCGCCTCAACCTCGACGTGCTCGAGGCCGAGATGGACAAGATCATCGGCTTCCCGCAGGTCTCGGGCAGCTTCGACAAACCCACCCTCTTTCTCGCCGGCGCAGACAGCGACTACGTCCGCCGCGAACACCGCGACCATATCAAATCCCTCTTCCCCGCCGCCCGCTTCGCGAAACTCCCCGGCGCCGGCCACTGGCTCCACGCCGACAAACCCCGCGAATTCGAGGCGGCGGTGCGGGCCTACCTGGACGCCTGAGCGGGCTATCGAACGCCCTTCGGGCGTCATCCATGATTGATTCAAAACGCGTTCGATTGCCAATTAATGCCGATGTCCGCTCAGCGGACTTTGCAGACCCTTGTTTCGAATGCATCAAGGTCCGCATCGGCAACCTGTTCAACAAACGGTAGTTTCCGGAAGCCGGAAAGTGAATCTATAGACGATGCGCACGGAAGGCTTCGGGCACGGCAATAAGCAGCAACACACTAGCGGAGATCACAAACAGCCAGTTCCCGGCAAGATGAAACAATAGCGCCCCGCAAACGCCGCCAATGGCAAAGCTGGCGAGTGTCAAGCTATGTAGTTTCAGCTTTGGCAAGGCGTCTTGACGCGACTTTGCGTCGCCAACCAGAGCCGCCAGTCCGATTCCGATGTCAGTTGCCATTCCCGACACATGGGTCGTTCTCACCCGCGCCCGTGAAATCATCGTAGTAACCGCGTTTTGAAGCCCCATGACAAAGCTGAGGGCAATTACCAAAAGTGTCTCATGAGAATGGGAGAGTAAGGAAATAAGCGCCATACCCAGTAGCATAAGCATGACGGCCTCGGCGCTTATTGCGAGGGCGTAGATCGACCGAAGGTTCCTTTTCTCTCCGGCTTGTATTGCAAGGGCCGCGATACCTGCACCGCAGACAAAGGCTGCGACCAGCCCCATGAACGACAACGATACAACGACAGCGCCATTTGCGAGGTTGTCAGCGAAGGCCGAAATATTACCCGTCATGTTCGCAGTAAACGATCCTGCGATCAAGAATCCGACGGCGTTCAGCGCCCCGGCTACCAAAGACAAAAGGCCTGCGAGAACCAGATCAATGTTTGATGTGCGATCATCGCCAACTTTGATTAGCATTATGGTTCCTGCTCATTGTTATCTTTCAAGACTCTGTTCTGCATAAACGCAAAGAAGAGCGTTTCCTCAGACGCGCCTATTTTGAACAAGTAAAAAACGAGCCGGTCCACCGCTGCGAGAAACACAGATCGAAACCCAGGCAGTCCATTGAACGTTTTCGCCTCATCTGTGTTGGACAATATTCGTGCCAGACGCGGCAGTCATCAAAATAGGCGCAACCCTGCCCTCCATATCCTCGCACACATCGCACCGTCGCCCGCGTATTTCGATCGCACAAACGCGCACCCCGACAGGCAGCGCACCATCCCGCCCGATACACCGGTGATTCCACCTTGCACCCCACCGCCCAACCCCTATAACCCACGACAATTTGCTGCATGCCAAGAGCATGACAACTTGCCAGAACATAGGGGGCCTGAGCCATGCCAAAGAGAACCGACATCAAGTCGATCATGATCATTGGTGCGGGCCCCATCGTCATTGGACAGGCCTGCGAGTTCGACTACTCCGGCGCGCAAGCCTGCAAGGCGCTCAAAGAGGAAGGCTACCGGGTCATCCTCGTGAACTCCAACCCCGCCACCATCATGACCGACCCCGGCCTCGCCGACGCCACCTATATCGAACCGATCACCCCTGAAATCGTCGCCAAGATCATCGAAAAAGAACGCCCCGACGCGCTGTTGCCCACGATGGGCGGACAGACCGGCCTGAACACCTCGCTTGCGCTTGAGGAAATGGGCGTGCTGGCGAAATTCGGCGTCGAGATGATCGGCGCCAAGCGTGAAGCCATCGAGATGGCAGAGGACCGCAAGCTCTTTCGCGACGCGATGGACCGTCTGGGCATCGAAAACCCGCGTGCCACGATCTGCACCGCGCCCCATGACGCGACTGGCAAGAAAGATCTGGCGGCAGGCGTCAAGCTCGCACTCGAAAGTCTCGAAGACATTGGCCTGCCCGCGATCATCCGCCCCGCCTTTACCATGGGCGGGACCGGCGGCGGCGTCGCCTACAACCGCGAGGACTTCGAATTTTACTGCCGCTCGGGCATGGACGCGTCGCCGATGGGCCAGATCCTGATCGACGAGTCGCTGATCGGCTGGAAAGAATTCGAGATGGAGGTCGTGCGCGACACCGCAGACAATGCCATCATCGTGTGCGCCATTGAAAACGTCGACCCGATGGGCGTGCACACCGGCGACAGCATCACCGTGGCCCCGGCGTTGACGCTGACTGACAAGGAATACCAGATCATGCGCAACCACTCCATCGCGGTGCTGCGCGAAATCGGGGTGGAAACCGGCGGCTCCAACGTGCAATGGGCGGTGAACCCCGCCGATGGCCGCATGGTCGTGATCGAAATGAACCCGCGCGTGTCGCGCTCCTCCGCGCTGGCGTCCAAGGCGACGGGCTTTCCGATCGCCAAGATCGCCGCGAAACTCGCCGTGGGTTTCACGCTCGACGAGCTGGACAACGACATCACCGGCGTGACCCCCGCCAGCTTTGAGCCGACGATCGACTACGTTGTGACGAAGATCCCCAAATTCGCGTTCGAGAAATTCCCCGGCGCCGAGCCTTACCTGACCACCGCGATGAAATCCGTGGGTGAGGCGATGGCCATTGGCCGCACCATTCACGAATCGCTGCAAAAGGCGCTTGCCTCGATGGAATCCGGCCTGACCGGGTTCGACGAAATCGACATTCCCGGCGCGCCCGACACCGCCGCGATCACCAAGGCGATCTCCAAGACAACCCCCGACCGGATGCGCACCATCGCACAGGCGATGCGCCACGGCATGTCGAATGACGACATCCACGCGGTTACCATGTTCGATCCGTGGTTCCTCGCCCGGATCCGCGAAATCGTCGACGCCGAGGAAGGCGTGCGGGCCGACGGTTTGCCCGACGAGGCAGATGCCCTGCGCCACCTCAAGATGATGGGCTTCACCGATGCCCGCCTCGCGACGCTCACCAGTCAGACAGAAAAACAGGTCCGCGCCGCGCGCCTGCGCCTCGGTGTCAAGGCCGTGTTCAAACGCATCGACACCTGCGCCGCCGAATTCGAGGCACAGACCCCCTACATGTACTCCACCTACGAGGCGCCGATGATGGGCGATGCGGAATGCGAAGCCCGCCCCACCGACCGCCAGAAAGTCGTCATCCTCGGCGGCGGCCCCAACCGGATCGGCCAGGGCATCGAGTTCGATTACTGCTGCTGCCACGCCTGCTACGCGCTGACGGATGCGGGCTATGAGACGATCATGGTCAACTGCAACCCCGAAACCGTCTCGACCGACTACGACACTTCCGACCGGCTGTATTTCGAGCCGCTGACGTTCGAACACGTCATGGAAATCCTCCGCGTCGAGCGCGAAAACGGCACCTTGCACGGCGTCATTGTACAGTTCGGCGGCCAGACGCCGCTGAAAATCGCGCAGGCCCTGCACGACGAAGGCATCCCGATCCTCGGCACCACGCCCGACATGATCGACCTTGCCGAAGACCGCGAACGCTTTCAGCAGCTTGTGCAGGGCCTCGGCCTCAAACAGCCGCACAACGGCATCGCCCATTCCGACGCCGAAGCCTTCGAGATCGCAAAGCAGATCGGCTTCCCGCTCGTCATCCGCCCCTCGTATGTCCTCGGCGGCCGCGCGATGGAGATCGTGCGCGATCAGGCCAACCTTGAGCGCTACATCACCCAGGCCGTCGTCGTCTCCGGTGACAGCCCCGTGCTGCTCGACAGCTATCTGTCCGGCGCGGTGGAACTTGACGTAGACGCCCTGTCGGACGGCACGCAGGTCCACGTCGCGGGCATCATGCAGCACATCGAAGAGGCCGGCGTGCACTCCGGCGACAGCGCCTGCTCCCTGCCGCCCTACTCGCTCCCGCGCGACATCATCGCCGAGGTCGAGACCCAGACCAAGGCGCTGGCAAAGGCGCTCAACGTCGTTGGCCTGATGAACATCCAGTTCGCCATCAAGGACGGCGACATTTACCTGATCGAGGTCAACCCCCGCGCTTCGCGGACCGTGCCGTTCGTCGCCAAGGCCACGGATTCAGCCATCGCAAGCATCGCCGCGCGCATCATGGCCGGTGAGCCGCTGTCGAACTTCCCGCTGCGCGCGCCCTACGATGCCTCCGCCGCCTATGATGACACGCTGCCGCTGGGCGATCCGATGACGCTGGCAGATCCCAACATGCCGTGGTTCTCGGTCAAGGAGGCCGTGCTGCCCTTCGCCCGCTTTCCGGGCGTCGATACCATCCTCGGCCCCGAAATGCGCTCCACCGGCGAAGTCATGGGCTGGGACCGCGACTTCCCCCGCGCCTTCCTCAAGGCGCAGATGGGCGCGGGCAACCCGTTGCCGCGCAACGGCTGCGCCTTCATCTCGATCAAGGACGCGGACAAGACGCCCGATATGCTGAAGGCCGCCGGAATCCTTCTGGCCCAGGGTTTTAGCATCGTCGCCACACGCGGCACCGCCGCCTGGTTCACCGAACACGGCCACGCCTGCACAGTGGTCAACAAGGTCTACGAGGGCCGCCCCGACATCACCGACATGATGAAGGACGGCGAAATCCATCTGGTGATGAACACCACCGAAGGCAGCCAGGCGGTCGAGGACAGCAAATCCATCCGCTCCATCGCGCTCTATGACAAGATCCCCTATTTCACCACCGCCGCCGGCGCCTACGCCGCCGCCCTCGCAATCAAGGCGCAGGCGGAGGACGAAATAGGGGTGAAGTCATTGCAAGGGTGACAAGGGGCGTACGCCGCGAAAAACTGCATCGAACTTTCACAACCGAGTTTCGGCGGTGCAGCAAACGCCGGTCGCCGCGGTAGAAACAATAAACGTTCACCACCTACTTTGATTTTGAACGGCGTTTGAGGAACCATCAGACAAGGACATTTGCGGGTATGCCAAGAAGGAAGGTTTTGGGTGCGGGCATGGCGGGCGGATCAGTAGACAAGCCGCTAGATGGAATTGGTTCATTCCACAGGCTATCATACCAAAATGGATATTCCCGAACTTGGTCCAGATATTACATTCCCTAGACTGGGGCCGCATTTCGAAGACGAGGAGTTTGCCTTCGAAGCTAAACATGCGGCGATGGGGCCGCATATTGTTCCGCGATGGGGGTGGGACGACGCGTTTCAACGCGATTTACACCTCAAGCGATATTCTCAGAAACCCTTCTCCGAGATCCGACAGGGGGCTAACCGACTTGGAACACTGTCCTTTCAGACATTTCCTGATCACATCAGATTTGGGGAATTCTATTTGTTTCCCAAGTTCCAACGCCAAGGGATCGGCTCAAGAGTTCTGAAGCACTGCCTGTTGATCGCCGATGAGTTGCGACTGCCTGTCAGGCTTGAACACTTACATTGGAACCCGGTCGGCGCACTCTATCGTCGCAACGGGTTTGAAGAAATCGAACAGTCGGACATTCACTGCTTTATGGAACGCCCCGTGCCTAAGCGGACGCCATCGGGTAATTAGGGCTTGAACCTGACTTCCACGACCTTCCAGAAAGGCGGGTCTGCATCTCTGGAGTCCGCTATACTGAATGGCGTGGCCGTTTGTGATGACACCTTGATCTGGTGATGATCGAAAGTGAATATACCAATGCCTGAAAATGCTGCCGACGCCATCATACACCTTTATCAGGAAAATGCCTCATCCTGGAATGGTCTGCGGACGCAAACGCTCTTTGAACAGCTCTGGCTGGATCGGTTTCTCGCACTCACGCTGAGCGGTGGGCGAAATATTCTGGACCTTGGTTGTGGCTCGGGTCAACCGATTGCGAGGTATTTCATCGACAACAAGTGTCAGATCACCGGCGTTGACGGTGCCGCTGCAATGACCAACATTGCGCGGAAGAGCTTTCCCGAACACACGTGGATAGCCGCTGATATGCGTAACCTGCCGTCATTGGGAAAATTTCATGGCGTGATAGCGTGGCACAGCTTTTTCCACCTAACGCCCGAAGATCAGCGCCCGATATTCAAAACCTTCAGCCGTCTCTGCTGTCCCGGTGCAGCCTTGATGTTCACCAGTGGCACATCGCTGGGCGAAGCAATTGGGACATACGCAGGCCAGCCTTTGTATCATGGAAGCTTGGACAGCACCGAATATCGCCACCTATTGCAGGAGAATGGCTTCGAAGTGATTGATCATGTCAAAGAAGATCCAACATGTGGTGGAGCGACTATCTGGCTGGCCCAGAAGATGTTGAACATCGACTGAAGGCTCGGAACTGACATTCACGGCAGGTTCAAGATCCACCTATATCGGTGAAAAATCTGGGCGTTAGGCGTTGCAGCTGGCGAGCAATCGCTTTCGTTGCCCCGCGTGAGCGACGAGTTGCTTTGGTGACTTTTTTGGGTTCACCTCTTCATTCCGGTACGAGCCTCACGAGGCGTTTGAGGCTCTGGGCAATTTCACTTTAGGGGCCGAGGGACCCTGTTACAGCGATATAACTGACCTTAGCCCGCAAACGACATTGGAAACGATTCACCACCGAAAACGATCATGAGGCGCGCCACGCGATCTCTGACAGAACCACGACTCCGGACGAACAGACAGCAATGCCGCTCGACCCAGCCGCAATCAGAGAACCGTTTGTGTACCGGTGGCCCTGAAGTCGCCATCGCTGACTGCGCTGCGGATCGTCGCTGTGCGCACGTGCTAAACCCTTCTTCATCACTCCTCCCCTTCTTCCAGATACCGCATCCCCTCCACATCAAAGATCCGCCCATCGGCTCCACGCACCAGATTGCGATCGCTCAGCTCCTGGTCTCCCAGCCGTGTGCGCCACTCCGTTCGCATCAGCTCCAGGTCGATATCGCCCGCGTCCGGTCCCTTGATCAGCGCCGCCAGCCGTCCGTGCATCCACGCCGACAGAACGTCGTTCATCCGCTGCTGGTACCCCGGCCCCATCTTGCGAAAGAACTTTACCACGTCCTCCTCCAGCCTGATCGTCAGCCGCGTCTTGGCTTGCCGCGTTTTGCCCTGCGCAATCTCGTGCCACGCGTCGGGCACCCGCCCCGCGTCGATCATCTCGCGGTGCAGGTCCCATTCGATCTGTTTCATCAGATCGACAAAATAGTTAAAGTGCTCTTGCTGTATCCTGCCCCGTCCCGCCATGCCGCGTTCCTTCTCAGATTTCCCATGGGCAGTTTGCAAAATTTTGGTTAAAAACGTGCGAACAAAGCGTATGCACGTCCGGTGTACGCGCAGTGTACATCCTGTGCCATTTCGCCTCGAATGGTGTTATCCACAGCAATTCACCGCGCCAACCATCTGACCATAAAGAGGATTTCAAGATGTACACACCCGCGATCACTGGAACCGGCGTCTTTACCCCGGATCAGGTCATCACGAATGCCGAACTGGTCAAAGCATTCAACGCCTATGTGGATATCTACAACGCCGAACACAGCGACGAAATCGCCGCCGGGACGCTGCCGGCCAAAGACCCCTCGTCGGAGGAATTTATCCTCAAGGCGTCCGGCATAGAACAGCGGTATGTCATTGATAAGACGGGAATCCTCGATCCCCATATCATGCATCCCCTGCTCCGCCAACGCACCGACGACGAGCCTTCCTTGATGGCGGAAATGGCCCTTGATGCCGCGCAAAAGGCGCTGGCCGCCGCGGGCAGGACGGCTGCAGACGTCGACGCCGTGATCTGCGCCGCCTCTAATCTCGAACGCGCCTATCCTGCAGTCGCTATCGAGATACAGGACCTGTTGGAAATCAATGGCTTCGCCTTCGATATGAACGTCGCCTGCTCCTCCGCGACGTTCGGAATACAGGCCGCCGCCGACATGATCCGCTCCGGCTCAATCCGCAGCGCCCTGATCGTCAACCCCGAGATCTGCTCCGCCCATCTCGAATGGCGCGACCGCGACTGTCACTTCATTTTCGGGGACGTTGCAACCGCTATGTTGATTGAGCGCAGCGAGGATGCTTCGGGTCCCTATTTTGAAATAAAATCAACGCGCTGCGCGACCGAGTTCTCGAATAATATCCGCAACAACAACGGCTTCTTGCGCCGCTCGCGCCCCGATGGCGTTGCAGACCGCCGCGATATGCAGTTCATGCAAAACGGGCGAAAGGTCTTTAAGGAGGTTCTGCCGATGGTCAGTGACCATATCGCAGGGCATCTGGCAGAAACTGGCGTCGAAGCATCTGATCTCAAAAGGCTTTGGCTGCATCAGGCGAACAAATCCATGAACGACTTCATTGGCCGCAAGGTTTTGGGCCGTGTTCCGGAACCCGGAGAACAGCCGAATATTCTGCAAGACTATGCGAATACCTCGTCCGCAGGTTCGATCATCGCCTTTTCCAAATATTCCGACGATCTCAAAGACGGCGAGACGGGCCTCATCTGCTCTTTCGGCGCAGGATACTCGGTAGGCTCAGTCGTCGTCCAAAAGCACGGCTGACCGTCGTAGCACCCTTCGCCATCGCGTTGAATAAAAAGGGGTCAGCGCCCGCTTTCGTCTTCCAGATGCAGCTTCATATCGACAAGCACCTGCTGGAGTTGCGATGTCTCCCTGAGCAACCGCTTCGCCTCGGTTACGGTAATTAACCCGTCGGTAATGGATTGCTGATACTCTGCCATCAACATCGCAAACCGCTGGCTCAGCGCGATCACGTCTGAATTGACACCGCCGGTTGACATATCGTTCGGTCGCCTTGCGTCGAAATCGATATGCGCACCCGAAAGTTCCGCAAGGGCTTGCGTCACATGGGGAAATCCGGCCACAGCTTCCAGCTGCGCCACCGCATCAACCGGCATGAAGCGATCCGCGTGCTCGTCATGATCCGAATAGTACCGCCCGATCGTGGCTTTCGATTTGCCAGTCGCGTCGCAGGCAGCTTCCACTCCCACCGCCTTGACCAACGCTTCGGTGTGTTTCTTCAAATAGCTACCGGCCGCACGCATCGTTCAATCCCTGACTGCCCTCATCCGGGCAACCGTACAAACAACGCCCTGCCAGTCCTAGTGCATTCTGCACGCCCTTTCTGAAAACCGCCGCGAACCCCTTGCGATGAACGTTTGTGAGCGTGTAAATGCCGCCATGGCAAAGCTGTATTTCAATTACTCCACCATGAACGCGGGCAAATCCACCCTGTTGCTGCAAGCTGCGCACAACTACATGGAACGAGGCATGGCGACCTATTTGCTCACCGCGCAGTTTGACAACCGCGCCGGAGAAGGCCGTATTTCATCGCGCATCGGTATCGGCCAGAATGCAGATACATTCGCGACGGACGAAGACCTGTTTTCGAAGATCAAGCAGCGTATTGCAGCCCAGCCTTGCGCCTGCGTTTTTGTGGATGAAGCGCAATTTCTCAGCGAAAATCAAGTCTGGCAACTTGCCCGTGCCGTCGATGACCTGCGCGTGCCGATCATGTGTTACGGCTTGCGCGTCGACTTCATGGGCAAGCTTTTCCCCGGATCGGCTGCGTTGCTGGCGCTATCGGACGAAATGCGCGAAATTCGGACAATCTGTCACTGCGGGAAAAAGGCAACGATGGTGGTGCGGCAGGACTCCGAGGGGCGCGTCCTGCGTGAGGGAGCACAGGTAAAGATCGGGGGCAACGAAACCTACGTCTCACTGTGCCGCAAGCATTGGCGGCGGGCCGTGGAGGATCTCTAAACCACGTTGGGCGGCGTTTCGTCGTTCAGAAATGCTTGTATATTTCGAACAACCATAAGGCCCATATCCACACGTACCTCCCGTGTTGCCGTGCCTAAATGCGGCAACAGCACTACGTTATCCAGAGCGCGCAAGCTCTCTGGCACCTCCGGTTCGAACTCATAAACGTCTAGCCCGGCACCCCCTATCGAGCTCGCTTTCAAAGCGTCGATCAGGGCGGTTTGTGACACAACATCGCCGCGCGCGATGTTGATCAAACGCGCATGCTGCCGCATCGCCGCCAGCACGTCAGCATTGATCAAATGATGGGTTTGCGGACCGCCCGGAACCGCGACGACAAGAACATCCACTTCACCCGCCAATGCCACGATATCATTGTGGTATCTGGCGTCAAAGGTCAGCTCCTTGCGGGTCCGGCTGTGATAGGCCACCGACATACCGAAACCGAAATGACAGCGCCGTGCGATAGCCTCGCCGATGCGGCCCATTCCGACAATTCCAACGGCTTTTCCGCTTAGGTGCAGGCCGAGCATCTGTGTCGGATGCCAACCCTCCCAGTTCCCCGACCGGACCAGACGCTCGCCTTCTCCGGCGCGCCGCGCGCTCACCAACATCAGTGTCATTGCAATATCCGCAGTGGCATCGGTGACGGCGCCGGGCGTGTTGGTGATCGTAATGCCAGCAGCTTTCGCCGCGTCAACGTCGATATGGTTGTACCCGACCCCGAAATTCGCCAGCAGCCGGCACCGCGGGTTGGGCACATCGTCGAAAACGTCGGCCGAAAAGCGATCTCCGAGGGTTGGCATCACGACGTCGAAATCGCGCAGCGCGTCGCGCATCTCGTCCGCGGCCAGCGGTTGGGTCCGGTCCCGCCGCACGACATCGAAACTGCTCAGAGCGGCATAAACTTCATCCGGCAAAATTCTGGAAATCAATACCCTTTTCAATGCATCCGCCCTCCTGCCGGGGTCTCGTGATCCGGCGCGACCAACACGACCGCGCCGTTTTCATCCGGTACTCCCAAAACTAGAACCTCGGACATGAAGGGCCCGATTTGCCGGGCGGGAAAGTTCACAACTGCCATCACCTGACGACCGATCAGCCCCTCCGGCGTGTAATGCACCGTAAGCTGTGCCGATGTCTTGCGCACCCCGATGTCATCGCCAAAATCGATCCACAGCTTGATTGCGGGCTTGCGCGCCTCAGGAAACGGTTCGGCCCGGATGACGCGGCCAGTGCGCACGTCGACCTTCAGGAAATCGTCGAACGAAATGTCATCCATGCGAGAGCTCCCGCGAGCGGTCCGCCGCAGCGGCGACCGTTCGTGCGATCAGCGGCGCAAGGCCCGTCTTTGTGTCCATCAGCACGTCCAGACCCGCTTGGGTCGTCCCGTTCGGGCTGGTCACATTAACGCGCAGCTGGCTGGGATCTTCGTCCGCGGCCATGGCAAGCGCGCCCGCTCCCGCGACTGTGGCCTTGGCCAGTTGCAAGGCAAGGTCGCGTGGCAAACCCTGCGCCGCACCGGCATCGGCGAGCGCTTCCATCATGTGGAAAACATAGGCCGGACCAGAGCCGCTGACGCCGGTGACGGCATCGATCTGTGCTTCTTGCGTCAGCCGCACGACGTCGCCCACCGCCGACAACAGTGTTTCCGCTTCGGCCAATCCATCATCGCCCGCGCGGTCGTTCCCGACGATTGCCGTGATCCCTTTCGAGATCGCAGCAGGGGTGTTCGGCATTGCGCGGACAACCGGGGTCTCGGCACCAAGCGTATTTTCGAAGAATTGGATCGGCGTGCCCGCAGCAACGCTGACGAACAGCGTCTTGCCGTTGCCCATCGCCCGCAACGTCGGCAGCGCGTCGGCCATCATCTGAGGTTTCACCGCCACGAGCACGATCGCCGGATGGGCGGGCATATCCGTGTTCAGGTTGATCCCCTGCGCCTGCACCCAATCCGACGGGTAAGGATCCTGCACCCAGACCGAGGCAGCTGGCAATCCGCGCGCAAGCCAGCCTTCGAGCATGGCAGAACCCATCTTGCCGCACCCCAGCAGTACGAGCCCGTCGCGGGCAATCCGTGTGTCTTTCATGGTATTTCCCCTCATTTCTTCGGGGAACAGGGTTACGCGCGCCCGTAAGCCTCCGCAATGGCGACTTGCAGCGCATCGGCGGGGCTTTTGTCGCCCCAAACGACCAATTGCACTGCCGGATAGTAGCGCTCGGCACTCATCACGGCGGCGGCGATCATCGTGTCGATCTGTTCAGGGCTGGCCACATGACCGCCAGACAGCACAAGTCCGTAGCGGTACACCATCACCTGTTGATCTACCCAATACGTGAAAGCGCCCGCCCAGCAGCGGTCGTTCACATCGTTCAGAAGATGATAAAGGGACGGCAACTTATCCTCTGGCGGCTCCATCTCGAAGGTACAGATCAAACGCAGGGTTTCGTCGAATGCGGACCATGCCAGCGTCACTGAATAGGTCCGCCACTGGCCTTCGACGGCCATCGCGATCTGCTCGTCAGATATGCGGTCGAAATCCCAGTCGTGATAGGCTGCAAGGTTTTCGACGATGTCGATGGGGTGAATATCGTCTTCGATGTACTGCTCGGACAGGGCCATTTTGCCACCTTTTTTTGTTATCGCCTAGCGATGGAGGCCCCGAAACGCCCCCATTGCTTGGGTGCTTCCGCTAGAAAACGCGAACTTGCCTGTGCGTCATACTAGATATGGTGGCGGTCCGAACAGGGTCTGGCAAGTGTTTTTCTGGGGATAACCGCAAATGAATAGTGGATAACGCCAGATATAGCATCGTTTGGACGCCGATTACCTGGTCCGACTGTGTTCGGCGCAAACGCGCTTCGGGCGGCGCGGTGTCCCCGCCCGTCGGGTTATCTGGACGGTCGGTTCAGGATAGCCACATCACACCGGATGAGTGCTGTGCGCCTTGCGGCGCATACGTGGGTCTCAGGATTTGCCTTCGAGCGTCTCGAGCCGCGCCTTGAGGGCCTCGTTCTCTTCGCGCGCTTTCTGCGCCATTGCACGAACGGCATCGAACTCCTCGCGGGTCACGAAATCGCGATCAGCGAGCCAGCGGTCCATCAGACCTTTCATGGCGTTCTCCGCCTCGTCCTTGGCCCCCTGCGCCACGCCCATTGCGTTGGTCATGATCTGGCTGAGGTCGTCGAAAATCTTGTTGCGGGTCTGCATGTTTACTCTCCGGTGACTGTTCCGCCTATATGGGGTGCGACGGGCCTCCGTGCAAGGTTGACTTCCCCGCCCAGCCGCGCTCAATCAGCGCATGATTGCTCTTCTTCCCTTCCCCGACATCGCGCCCGAGATATTCTCGATCTCCCTGTTCGGCATGACATTCGCACTGCGCTGGTATGCGCTGGCCTATATCGTCGGCATCTTGTTGGGCTGGCGGCTGGCCGTGCGCGCCGCTGCTACGCCACGGCTCTGGCCAGCGCAAACCCCCGTCATGTCGCCCGCCCGCCTCGAAGATTTGCTGACATGGATTATCATCGGCGTCATCGTCGGCGGGCGTCTGGGGTATGTCCTGTTCTACCAGCCCGGCTTTTATCTTTCAAACCCAAGCCAGATCATCAAAGTCTGGGAGGGCGGCATGTCGTTTCATGGCGGTGCATTGGGTGTGATACTGGCCGCTCTCTTCTATACGTGGCGGCGGGCCATTCCGAAGATCAGCGCCGGGGATCTGATCGCCCTCGGCATCCCGCCGGGTCTTTTGCTGGGGCGTCTCGCCAATTTCATCAACGCGGAATTGTGGGGAAGGCCCACGGATCTGCCGTGGGGTGTCGCATTTCCGACCGAGGCGGCGCAGTACTGTCCGCAGGTGGTCGGCCTGTGTGCACGGCATCCTTCGCAGCTGTATGAGGCGGCTCTCGAAGGGGTTGTCTTGGGCGGCGTTCTGATCTGGCTGGCCTGGCGCAAGAGGGCGTTCAAGACGCCCGGTGTGATCATGGGAACGTTCCTCGCCGGCTATGGCATCGCGCGCTTTCTGGTCGAGTTGGTGCGCCAGCCCGATGCGCAATTCGTCTCGCCCAGCAATCCGTTGGGCTATGTGTGGCAGATCGGCGATCTGGGACTGACAATGGGTCAAATCCTCAGTCTGCCAATGATTGCCGTGGGTGGGCTGCTGATCCTGCGCGCCCGCCGTCTGCCGCGCACCGAACCATGAGCCTGCGCGACATATTGATCGCGCAGATCCGCAGCGAAGGGCCGATGCGTGTCAGCGATTACATGGCCGCCTGCCTGCTGCACCCCACCCACGGATACTACACAAACCGCGCTCCCTTTGGCAGCGCGGGCGATTTCGTAACGGCACCGGAGATCAGCCAGATGTTCGGCGAAATGATCGGCCTGTCGCTCGCGCAGGCGTGGCTGGACCGGGGTGCGCCGGATACCTTTACGCTGGCCGAACTTGGGCCTGGACGCGGCACCTTGATGGCCGACATCCTGCGCGCGACACGCGGCGTGCCGGGGTTTACCGAAGCGGCGCAGATCGTCCTTTACGAAGCATCGCAGGCCCTGCGCGGCGTGCAGGCCGAAACGCTGTCGCACCACCGCCCCCGCTGGATTTCGAAAATAGAGGACCTGCCGGAACAGCCGACCTTCCTGATCGCCAACGAATTTTTCGATGCGCTGCCGGTGCGCCAGTTCGTGCGCGATGGCGACGGCTGGCGCGAGCGGCAGGTGGGGCTGGCAGGCGACGATCTCGTCTTCGGGCTGGGTCCGGCACAGCCGCAACCCGTGCTTGTGCACCGGCTGGACGACACCCGCGACGGAGACCTGATCGAACATTGCCCCGGTCTTGCGCCGGTGCTGGGCATCGTCGCCGACCGGATCGCGCGTCACGGCGGTGCCGCGCTGATCGTGGATTACGGCGACTGGCGGTCGTTGGGCGATACGTTGCAAGCGGTGCGCGACCACGACGCGACAGACCCGCTGGCCACCCCCGGCACCGCGGATCTGACCGCGCATGTGGACTTCGAGGCGCTGGTTTCGGCCTGCGGTCAATGCACGCACAGCCGTGTCACACCGCAGGGCGTTTTCCTAGAACGGCTGGGCATTACAGCGCGTGCGCGGGCGCTTTCCGACCGGCTGAGCGGACCGGCACTCGAAAGCCACATCGCGGCACATCGGCGGTTGACGCACCCTCAGGAAATGGGAAACCTGTTCAAGGTGATCGGTGTGGTTGCCCCAGAGGACGCGATGCTGCCCGGATTGGAAACATGACGCTCGAAATTCTTACCAGTGACGCTTTGGCTAATGTCAAACACGGCTTTTTTACCCGCCGCGGCGGTGCGTCGTCGGGCGTTTTCTCGGGGCTGAACTGCGGTCAAGGCTCTACCGATCAGACCGAAATCGTCTCTATCAACCGCGCACGTGTCGCAGCCGCGATGGGGGTGACGCCCGATCATCTGATCGGCGCGCACCAAGTGCATTCCGCCACCGCGCTGCCGGTTGCAGGACCATTGGCAAACAAGCCCCGCGCCGATGCGCTGGTGACGAAAACACCGGGTCTTGCCCTGTCGGTGCTCAGCGCCGATTGCCAGCCGGTGCTGTTCGCCGAGCAGGCGGCCGGTGTCATCGGGGCAGCCCACGCCGGGTGGCGCGGCGCGCTTGACGGTATCCTGGAGGCGACGGTGGAAGCGATGATTGCCCTCGGCGCCACACGCGAGAAGATCACCGCTGTGATCGGGCCCTCCATCAGCCAGCGCGCCTATGAGGTCGGGCCGGAGTTCATGGACTGTTTTCTGGACGAAGACCCGGACTTTGCCCGCTACTTCATCAATGGCGAAGGCGACAGGATGTTGTTCGACCTTCCCGGCTTTGGATTGAACCGGTTGCGCGCGGCGGGCGTTGGCCACGCGGAATGGACGCGCCATTGTACGTTTTCCGATCCGGACAGATTTTATTCCTATCGGCGGACGACGCGCGCAAAAGAAGCCGACTATGGCCGGCTGATCGCATCCATCGCGCTTTGAAAACCGGCAAGAATGCGGCGCGCGGTGCCCGGATACGGCCCCAAACGATTGATGCGATTTGGGAAACGCACTGTTGAACGGCACCGATTCCGGCACGAAGCAGTTGATTTCATCTATGTATCAACTGCCAAAAACAATTTGACCGAGCGGCCTTAATTCGGCCTCGCCGATCTGGGGGTTTTCTGAAACTTTTCCGACAATGCCAAAAACCGGCCCTATTGCCCGGTCATAATGATTTCCACAGAGGCATTCAGCCGCACATCACCAGAGCAACGGGAAACAGGGCTATGAAAACCAACGCACGCTTCATCAAATCGATCACGAAGGCCGCCGCCGAGAATGACACGGTCATGCCTTGGGCGCGTAGCACAAGGCGCGCGGCGTTCATCGCCAAACGTCAATCGGCCGCGTTGCCACTGCGCAAGACAGCCTGACCCTCGCTCCGGGGGCACCTGCCCCGACACCAGATTCACGCAGCCCCTGCGCACGGTTGATTCGTGCGCGGGGGCTTTCTCGTTGCGCGAGAATATGGCGCTGCGCACGCGCTTCATCGAAACAAATTCGATAAATTCATCGGTATTGGTGCCCTGGCAGCGCCCGATGTCGCGAAAACTTTGACAATGCGTTCGGATCATGGCGAATTAGGCCTCACCAAAGACATGAAATGACCAATCTGTTATTTCCGTCGTTGTCGGTGGGGGCCGACGCGGATGTGACCAACCCGTTAAGGTGTTCGCATGACATTAACTGCCAATCCTGTTGCCGCGCGTGCGTCGGTGCGCGCTGAAAGATTCGGAATGACCCACTCTTCATTGACGTCTTCCAAAGGTGAAAAGCCTGCCGTGCAGTTGCCCAAGCGGTCGTACGAAGTTGCGGCGCTGCGCACGGACGGCTCGCTTTTTATCGGGCAAAGCACCGCACCGACGACCCCGCTGTTCGAGAGTGCTTTTTCCGCGTTCACCCATGGCAGCCTGATCCGGACCACGATGGGGCCCGTCGCCGTCGAGGATCTGCAACCGGGCGACATGATCCACACATCGACGGGCGAGCCCGCCGAGCTTGCGTGGATCGGCACATCGACGTTCTCGCCCGCCGACACCGGCAAGCGGACCCCGTTGATCCGGATCATGCCCGACAGTCTGGGCCCGTCGCGGCCCGAACGGTCGCTGACCGTGGGACCGGGCGCGCGCATCCTGCACACCCCGCCCGCCCTGCGCGGCATTGCGGACGGCAAGCAGCTGCTAACGCCCGCGTCGCGTTTCGTCGATGGGGTCAACGTCATTCAGGTCACGCCGCCGACACCGACGCGCCTGTTTCATATCTGCCTGACCCGCCATGCGGCGATATCGGTGGACGGCATCGAAATGGAGACGTTTCATCCCGGCACCCAGGCACCGCGCGACGTCAGTTATTCGATCCGGGACCGCTTTCTCTCGCTTTTCCCGCAGATCAGCCATGTTTCTGATTTCGGACCGCTGGCCCATCCGCGCGCACCGGAAACCGACACACACTAGCGCGCTTCGTGACCCACCGGACGGAGCAACCGATCCGGCGTGGCGGTTCAGGCCTCGACGCGCAGGCGCTCTTCGAGCACGTCGAAAGGCACGCCCGGCTCATCCTTGGCATCCCTGATCACAAGGCTGGTCTTGACGCTGGCCACGTTCGGGGCGGTCAGCAGCTTGCCGGTAAGAAAACTCTGAAAGCTCGACAGGTCGGGAGCTACGCATTTGAGCATGAAATCAACCTCGCCGTTGAGCATGTGGCACTCGCGTACCAACGACCAGCCGCGACAGCGTTCTTCGAACGCGGATAGATCCGCTTCGGCCTGACTGTTCAGGCCGACCATCGCGAATACCTGCACTTCGAAACCAAGCTCGCGCGCGTCGACATCCGCATGATAGCCTTTGATGAAGCCCTGCTCTTCGAGGGTGCGCACGCGGCGCAGGCAAGGCGGCGCGGAAATCCCCACCCGTTTGGCCAGTTCGACGTTGGTCATACGCCCGTCCGCCTGCAATTCAGCCAGAATTTTCCGGTCAATCGGATCAAGCCGTGGCCCTGCCATATATCCCCCTACAGATTTGCGATTGTTATACGCCTAACCGCTGTGCGCGCAACATTGTTTCGCGCTTACGCAATATTCTATACGCGCAACACTTGCCAGAAGGATTCGTTGCCTTGCGGCCCTTCCCCCGTGATTTCCGGATTCGAGCGGCCCGCATTTTCGTACGTCGCAATAGCGGCACGCGTACACGCGTGGGGTTTAAGCCCGTCGGCGGCATGTATATATCCTTTGCAACCAATTCAGATTCCCAAAGGGGGCGCCACATGGCCGAGACTCGCAAGACCAAGCTTTTGATCATTGGTTCCGGCCCTGCCGGATATACTGCCGGCGTTTACGCCAGCCGCGCCATGCTCGATCCGATCCTCGTGCAGGGGATCGAGCCGGGCGGGCAGCTCACGACCACTACCGAGGTCGAGAACTGGCCCGGTGACACCGAGGTACAAGGCCCCGATCTGATGGTGCGCATGGAAGCGCACGCCAAGGCGATGGGTACCGAGATCATCGGCGATATCATCACCGATCTGGACCTGTCAAAGAGCCCGTTCACCGCGAAAGGTGACAGCGGAACGACGTATTTGGCCGACGCCCTTGTCCTCGCCACCGGGGCACGGGCGAAATGGCTTGGATTGGAGAGCGAAGAGAAGTTCAAGGGCTTCGGCGTTTCGGCCTGTGCAACCTGTGACGGCTTTTTCTATCGCGGACAGGAGATCGTGGTGATCGGCGGCGGCAACACCGCGGTCGAAGAGGCGCTGTTCCTCACCAATTTTGCTTCCAAGGTGACGCTGATCCACCGTCGCGACGAATTGCGCGCCGAGAAGATCCTGATCGACCGGCTGATGAAGAACCCCAAGATCGAACCGCTGTGGTTTCACCAGCTTGATGAAGTCTATGGCACAGACAATCCGCTGGGCGTCGAAGGCGTGAAAGTGAAACACACCAAAACCGGCGAGATCACGGATATTCCGTGCAAGGGTGTTTTTGTGGCCATCGGCCATGCGCCGGCGAATGAACTGGTGAAAGACACTCTCGAAACGCACATGGGCGGGTATGTCGTGACCAAGCCGGACAGCACCGAAACCTCCATTCCCGGTGTTTTCGCCGCTGGCGACCTGACCGATCACAAGTATCGTCAGGCCGTGACCTCTGCGGGCATGGGGTGCATGGCCGCGCTGGAAGCGGAGCGTTTTCTGGCAGAGCATGGCGATGACGAGGGCAAGGACACGTCGCTTCCCTTAGGGTATGGTGCACCGGTCAAAGAGGGCGCCTAGCGCTCGGTCTGCATCAATCGGCGGGAGCGTTCTTTGCGTCGCTCCCGTCTGTGTCACCAAAACACTGTAAATATCTCACGCGCGGCAATGAATTGCGCAAAAAATTCGCTGCCGACTTGATTCTGACTGCATCCGGGGTCTAGGAGGCGGAGAACGGCGGCACGAGGCCGCGATCCCTGATGTGAGCAAACCGATGCAAATTCCCAATCTCGCCCCCCTTCCCGAACTCTACGTCTCATACGACTCCGCGCAAAAGCTGAAAGCGGAAGCGGGCGATCTGGCCAGTCACGATCTGACTCCGCGACAGATCTGCGATCTGGAGTTGCTGATGAACGGCGGCTTCAACCCGCTCAAGGGGTTCCTGAGCGAGGCGGATTACGACAGCGTAGTGGAAAACATGCGTCTGGCGGATGGCCAGCTTTGGCCAATGCCGATCACCCTCGATGTGACCGAAGCCTTTGCGGACAAGCTGGAAATCGGGCAGGACATCGCGCTGCGCGATCAGGAAGGCGTGATCCTCGCCACGATGACGGTGACCGACCGGTGGGTGCCGAACAAGGCCCATGAGGCGGAAAAGGTGTTCGGGGCCGACGACGATGCGCACCCGGCCGTCAACTATCTGCACAATCAGGCGGCCAAGGTCTATCTGGGCGGTCCGATCACCGGCATCCAGCAGCCGGTCCACTATGATTTCAAGGCGCGCCGCGATACACCGAACGAGTTGCGCGCCTATTTTCGCAAGATGGGCTGGCGCAAGGTTGTCGCGTTCCAGACCCGCAACCCGCTGCACCGTGCGCATCAGGAGCTGACCTTTCGCGCCGCGCGCGAGGCGCAGGCGAACCTGCTGATCCATCCCGTCGTCGGTCTGACCAAACCCGGCGATGTTGATCACTTTACCCGCGTGCGCTGCTACGAGGCGGTGCTGGACCAGTACCCGCAGGCCACCACGTCGATGTCCCTGCTGAATCTCGCGATGCGCATGGCGGGTCCGCGCGAAGCGGTCTGGCACGGTCTGATCCGCAAGAACCACGGCTGCACCCATTTCATCGTCGGCCGCGATCACGCTGGCCCGGGCAAGAATTCCGCCGGTGACGATTTCTATGGCCCCTATGACGCGCAGGATCTGTTCCGCGAACACGAGGCCGAAATGGGCATCGAGATGGTCGATTTCAAACACATGGTCTGGGTGCAGGAACGCGCCCAGTATGAGGCGATGGACGAGATCGCGGACAAGGACGATGTCACGATCCTCAACATCTCGGGCACCGAATTGCGCCGCCGCCTACAGGAAGGTCTGGAGATCCCCGAATGGTTCTCTTTTCCCGAAGTGGTGGCCGAGCTGCGCCGCACCCGCCCCCCGCGCGCGCAACAGGGCTTTACCGTATTTTTCACCGGCTTCTCGGGCTCGGGCAAATCGACCATCGCGAACGCCTTGATGGTCAAACTGATGGAACAGGGCGGACGCCCGGTGACGCTGCTGGATGGTGATATCGTGCGCAAGAACCTCTCCTCCGAGTTGGGCTTTAGCAAGGAACACCGTGATCTGAACATCCGCCGCATCGGTTATGTCGCGAGCGAGATCACCAAGAACGGCGGCATCGCCATCTGCGCACCCATTGCGCCCTATGCCACCACCCGCCGTGCGGTGCGCGAGGATGTTGAATCTTTCGGTGCCTTCGTTGAAGTCCATGTCGCCACCTCGATCGAGGAATGCGAACGCCGCGACCGCAAGGGGCTGTACAAACTGGCCCGTGAAGGCAAGATCAAGGAGTTCACCGGCATCTCCGATCCGTATGACGTGCCCGAAAGCCCCGAATTGTCGGTCGAGACGGAAAACGTGGATGTCGACAACTGCGCGCATCAGGTACTGCTGAAACTCGAAAGCATGGGCCTTATCAAGGGCTGACCGATCCGTCGTATCCCAGCTAGGCCAGCCATCGCGGCTGGCCGTTTTGCGCGACGTTGACCGCCACAGCTGCGACCACTTGCCACGCCGACCACTACCTGCGTAGGATTGGGTGCGGGGGCGTATCATGTACAAGTTTTTCCTGGTTTGCTGCGTTGCAGGTCTTTTCTTGCAAGGGGGTGCTGCAGCGCAAGACAGCCGGAAAGAGGCGCACATCGGCGTGCTTGCATACCGCGGATCGGAACAGATCCAACTGCGGTGGCTTGCGCTGAGCGAGTATCTGAACGCCACAATTCCGGATTGGTCCTTCCACATCGTTCCGATGACGCTTTCTTCGGCACAGACGCAGATCAACACGGGTCAGCTTGATTACATCGCTACCAATCCTGGACATTTCGTTACCCTGAACCGGGCCAACAGGATGAGCGTTCTTGCATCGCGCGCGCAGCAAAAATCGGACGGAACCTTTGCGGGGCAATTCGGCAGCACCATCATTGCCCGCAAGGGTACCGGCATCGAAGGTCTTCAAGACATTTCGATGCGCTCGGTGTCGGCGGTCGATCTCAGCGCGTTCGGCGGTTTCCAGGTGGCATGGTACGAAATCGACCGCGCCGGTGTAGATATTTTCGCGGAAGATGTTCAGTTGAAATTCATTGGCTTCCCGATGGACGAAATCGTTCTGCAGGTCGCGCGCGGCGAGGCCGACATAGGGATCGTCCGAAGCGGTCTGATCGAAGAGATGGCCCTGGAAGGACGTATCGATCCTGACAGCTTCACCTACCTCAATGCCAACGTCACATATAGTCACCCCGACCGGATCAGCACGGGGCTGTACCCCGAATGGCCTTTCGCCGCCCTCGCCTCCGCTGATCCGGCGCTGAACGACCGTGTGACGCTCGCTCTCCTGATGGCGCAGGGTAGCGATTTGGCGCAGGTGCACGGCATGGTCGATATGTGGACCGCACCGGTCCCCTACCACAGCGCCGCCGAATTGACCGATGCGTTTCAGGCGCGGCTGGCGCTATTGAATGAGAAGCGGGATCGGCCCACGCGTTTTGTCGTGATACCCTTGCTAGTGCTTGTTCTCGCGGCTTGCGTCCTATACTGGCGCCGTCGGATCGCACCTCCCGCGCGTACCCCAAATGCTGTCATCGCAGGTGACAAGAGCAGTGCTGCCGGTCTGACCCCGCGCGAACGCGAAATCCTTGATCTGGTCGCCCGGGGAAACTCGACGAAGGAGATCGCGATCCAGCTTGGCATCAGCCCCAAGACGGTCGAATTTCACCGCGCCAATCTGTTGCGCAAATTCGGGGCGCGCACGTCCAGCCAGCTTGTCGCGCTGGCAACCTAGGGAATTCCCCGGTGCCATTTTGGGCGGAAAACCGGTGGTTGCCACGGGGTGTCACTGAACCCAAGACGTGTAATGATGCGGCAGCCCGGACATAAGGGCGAAACCCAGGGAGGAAGACATGAAACGCATCTATACACTTTGCGCGGCACTCGGACTGTTGGCAGCGACGCTTGTTGCGCAGACGACTGACGCGCAGGCGAACGAGCGCTACGGCAAGCAGAAAGTCGTCTATCATATCAATTACGACGGTGGGCAGGATGACAAGGCGTACCGAGGTGCGCTGCGCAATATCCAGAACCACATCAATGCGGTCGGTGCGGAAAATATCGAAGCCAAACTTGTACTTCACGGTAACGGCCTCGGGCTTTTGTCGCAGGCGAAATCCAACGAGATGCTGCAAGGGCAGGTTCTGGAACTGAAAGGTCAGAACGTCGCGGTGCATGTCTGCAACAACACACTAAAGGGGCGAAATATATCGTACGAGAACGATCTGTTCGACGTGTTCGAGGAAGACATCGTGCCGAGCGGCGTTGCGGAACTCTCGCATCTGCAGCAAATGGGATACACCTATATCAAGCCGTAAGGGTCGATGCCGCGCCGGCCGATCACGTTTCCGGCCGGCGCCGCGCGCTATCTTGTATGGGTCCGTCCAATCACCTCGACCCGGCACTGTTTGTATGACCCAGATCAAGGTATCGCTGCGGGATCTGCTTCATATTTCGGTCCGAAAGGACCGCCGACATGGATTCAATCACATATCTTGATACTCTGGGAGAGCCCGCCGTTGCGGCCCTCGCAGGTGTGTTGACGGGCATCATTTTCGGCACCTCTGCCGAGCAAAGCGAATTCTGTTTGCGCGCCGCTGCGGTCGAGGTCGCGCGCGTGTCTTTGGGTCCGCGCATGGCAGTGTGGTTGCTGACGTTTTCCACGGCGCTGCTTTGGACCCAGGGCATGCATCTTTTCGGGATCATCGATCTGGGCACCAGCCGATGGCTGTCCGCACCGGGCACATTGTCGGGAGCAATCATCGGCGGCGCCGTTTTCGGGGTCGGCATGATCCTCGCGCGCGGCTGTCCCGGCAGGCTTTTGGTGCTCGGATCCACGGGCAACCTTCGCGCAATCCTGTCCGGGTTGGTTTTCGCGGTGGTGGCCCAGATGAGCTTGCACGGCGCGCTGTCACCCGTCAGAGAGTACATTTCCGGCGGCTGGATCACGTCAGGACCCAATCCCAACATACTTTGGGAACTGGGATTACCGGTGGGAAGCGGCATCGTGGTCGCCCTCGTGTTCGCGGTCTTGGCGCTGGTCATTGCGAAACGCAATACGGTGTCGTGGGTCACGTTACTTTTCGGTTGCGGTGTGGGATTCGCCGTCGCCGTCGGCTGGCTTCTCACCTATGCGCTCTCCCAGATCAGCTTTGATCCGGTACCAGTGGGAAGCTTGACTTTCTCTGGACCGTCGGCAGACACGCTGATGTATCTGCTGTCGGACAACGCGGTTCTTGAATTCGACGTCGGCCTCATTCCGGGCGTGGCGGTCGGTGCCTTCTTGTCAGCGCTGTTGTCTGGGCGTCTTGCCTGGCAGGGCTGGGATGGCGAGAAGTCAATGCGCCGCTATCTGCTTGGTGCCGGGCTGATGGGATTCGGCGCGATGACAGCGGGCGGCTGTACAATCGGTGCAGGCGTTACCGGCGGGTCGACGTTCGCGCTGACCGCGTGGGTGGCGCTGGTGTCGATGTGGGTGTCAGGGATGATTACCGACAAGCTGCTTGACCAGCGGCCCGAACAGTCGGCGACGCCCGCCACACTGTAAGGCGCTGGCCTAGTCCAGAAAGGCGTGACCGGACATCACGACGACCCCTTGCCCCGAAACCTCGACGCCGGATATCGCGTCACGCGGGCCTAGTACCCGCACCTGCGCCTGCCCCGGCCGGCCGATCCCGTGTCCCTGTTGCGCGACGAAATCGGGCCTTTCGATCAATCCATGCGCCCAAAGGTACGCCGCCATGCAGCCGGTCGCCGAGCCGGTAAAAGGATCCTCCGGCGGGCTGGGCGGAACAAGCACGAGCCGCGCGAAGGTATCGCCCGCCGACGTGGCACCTTCGCGCGTGACCCAGAACGGCTCCATCACGTCTGTGCTGTGATAGCCAAGCGCCCGGGCATAGGTTTCCATTGCGTCAGAGTCGAGACGCACCCGTTCGAGCGTGGCCAGATCTTTGACCAGGGCGATACAGAACGGCAGCCCGGTCGAGACGATTTGCGGCGGATGAACGATGTCGTCAGCCGCCAGCCCTCCGACCGCTGCAACGATGCCCGCGTCAGGGCACGTCCCGAAGACCGGCGCGTTCTGCGTCATCGTTACGGACGTGCCATGCACAGTGACCGGTATGATACCTGCCGCCGTTTCAAGCGTCAGCGGCCCGTCGGCGATCATGCCACGCGTGCGCATCGCCACCACCGTCGCGACGGTGGGATGACCAGCAAAGGGGATCTCTCGACTGGCAAGGAAGTACCGCACGCGAATGTCGGCGATGTCGGACGGACCGGTGAAGGTGCATTCCACCAACGACGTCTCGCGCACATAGGCCGTGCAGACATCATCGGGCAGCAATGCGCCGCCGTGGACCACCGAACAGCCGTTGCCGCCGAATGGCGTATCGGTGAACGCATCTACCCAGTCGAATTCGAATGCCATTATACCCTCACAGAAAAAGGCCACAGGATCCTGCGGCCTTCGTCATTTTTCATCGGTACCGGTATCCGGTCAACCGCGCATCGCGGTCAGTGCACCAGAACCGGAGCGTAGTTGTGCTCGCGCGCCAGCTCGAAGGCCAGTTTGCGGTCGCCCACAAGTGCCAGTTGCTGGCCCTGCGCATCGTGCACCGCGTAAAGCTGCTCCAGGCCTTCGGCCTGATCGCGCACCTCACGGGGCAGATCCGTCACGGCGATCGTCTTGACGTAGACTGTGCGGTCTGTCCCGCCCGTCGCTTCAAGGTTATCCATGTCTTACCCCTTTCGAATGTTTATGGTCTGAACAACTGTTTCCGGCTTGGCCTGAGTCAAGTCTACATGCAGCAAACCGTTCTCCATCAGGGCCTCGCCCACTTCGACCCCTTCAGCCAACACAAAGCTGCGCTGAAACTGGCGGCCCGCGATGCCGCGGTGCAAGTACACACGGCCTTCGCTGTCGTCCGATTGTCTGCCCCGGATGACCAACTGGCGGTCCTCAACGGTAATGGACAGATCATCTTGCGCAAACCCTGCCACCGCAAGCGTTATGCGATAGCTCAGATCCGAGGTCTGCTCGATATTGAAGGGCGGATACCCTTCGTTGCCGGATTTTGCGCTGCGTTCCAGCACCCGCTCCAGCTGTTCAAATCCCAACATATGGGGATAGGAGGCCAGCGTTAGTTTCGTCATCTGCGACACGTCCTTATCATCTCAAGCGACAGTCAGAGCGGCCCCGTTGTGGCAACCGCCTGAAGCAAATATGGGGAGCGCGAGGCCAGCGCGCAAGGGCTAGGCGACAAAGCGGTTAAGCATTATGGTCCAATGCGCAGCACCGGGTCAGAATCAGAGAAGCCAGACAGCGATGAACGCGCAAGACGATCTTTCGATGAAAAACGACGATGTCCTCAGGGTCGAATTGGAAGTGTTCCGGTGCGAACACCGCGATCTTCATGACGCCATCGCGGCGCTGAACGACCGTGGCACCGCCGATCAGCTCACACTGCAACGGCTGAAAAAGCGCAAATTGCACCTGAAAGACAAGATCGCCCAGATCGAGGACCGCCTCCTTCCCGATATCATCGCCTGATACGGCGCCGCGCGGGCGGGATTTGCCAACGGCGCTGTCATGGACCGAAAATTGCCGTTCTGCGCATTGCCAGTGCGTATGCGTTGGCTATAGTGCCGCTTTCAGCATTGTCTTCAAAGGCGAATACATATGAGCACACCCGTCGTCGGAATAATTATGGGATCCCAGTCCGACTGGTCTACCATGCGCGAGGCAGCTCTCATGCTCGAAGAATTCGGCATCGAACACGAGACGCGTATCGTCTCTGCGCACCGGACGCCGGACCGGCTTTGGGACTACGGCAAAACGGCCGTGTCGCGGGGGTTGCAGGTGATCATCGCCGGTGCCGGCGGGGCCGCACATCTGCCCGGCATGATGGCGTCCAAGACCCGCGTGCCCGTCATCGGTGTGCCCGTGCTGACCAAGGCGCTGTCGGGTGTCGACAGTCTCTATTCCATCTTGCAGATGCCACGCGGCTTTCCTGTCGCCACGATGGCCATCGGGCCTGCGGGGGCTGCCAACGCCGCCCTGATGGCTGCCGGTATATTGGCACTTCAGGACGCCGCACTGGCCGCGCGTCTCGACGATTGGCGCGCGGCACTCTGCGCCTCCATTCCGCAGGAGCCCACAGATGACTGACCCCTTGCCCACCGGTGCAACCATCGGCATCCTCGGAGGCGGCCAATTGGGGCGGATGCTCAGCGTGGCCGCGGCCCGCCTCGGACTGCGCACCCATATCTTCGAGCCAGGCGCGGACGCCCCGGCCGGCGATGTCGCTCACGAGGTCACGACCGCCTCCTACGAGGATGAAAGCGCCCTCACCGCTTTTGCGCAATCCGTCGATCTGGTGACATTCGAGTTCGAGAACGTACCGACCTCGGCGCTTGATCTGATCGAGGCCATCGTGCCGATCCATCCCAATCGCGGTGCGTTGGGTACATCGCAGGATCGGCTTACGGAGAAGACTTTTCTGCAAGACCTCGGCCTCAGCGTCGCGCCCTTTGCGGATATTACCGATGAGGCCAGTCTGAACGCCGCGCTTGCGCGGATCGGCGCGCCCGCGATCCTGAAAACCCGTCGCTTCGGCTATGACGGCAAAGGGCAGGTCCGTCTGCAAAGCGCCGACGATGCCAAGGTGGCCCTTGCCGAAATCGCGGGTGCGCCTGCGATCCTCGAAGGGTTTGTCGATTTCAGTGCAGAAATTTCAGTTATCGCCGCGCGCAATCCGCAGGGCGAAGTGGCCTGTTACGATCCGGGGATGAACGCCCATCGCGATGGCATCCTGCATACGACGACAGTGCCGGCCCAAGTTTCCGCCAACTTGCGCACAGATGCCGTTTTGCTGGCGGCCAAGATACTGAATGCACTGGATTATGTCGGTGTCATGGGGGTTGAGCTATTCGTCACATCGCGCGGATTGATCGTAAACGAAATCGCGCCGCGTGTGCACAACTCCGGCCACTGGACCCAGAACGGCTGCGCCGTCGACCAGTTTGAGCAGCACATCCGCGCCATCGCGGGTTGGCCTCTGGGGGATGGATCGCGTCATTCTGACGTGACGATGGAAAACCTGATCGGCACCGATGTGGCGCGGGTGTCCGAGCTTGCTAGGGAGCGTAACTGCGCCTTACATCTCTACGGTAAAACGCAGGTCAAGGCGGGTCGCAAAATGGGGCACGTCAACCGGATCATCGGCTGAAGCGCGTCAGACAAAAAAACGGGCTGCGATGTCACCCGACATATAGCTGACTCGCCCCTGCACCACCGTCGCCGCGACGCGCAGACTGTCGCGATCCAATATCGTGAGATCCGCGCGTTTGCCCGCCGTGAGCACGCCGCGATCCTTCAGCCCCAACATCAATGCGGGTCCGCGCGACACCAGCGCCCAGGCGTCCTGTATCGGCAGCATCCCGTTCTGCCACAGCATCAGCGCAGCACGCCGCGCGCTTGGATAATGGTAATCCGATGCAAGCGCGTCGCAATACCCCATAGCGATCAGATCAATCGCCGAGATATTCCGGTTGTGCGAGCCGCCGCGCACGACATTGGGCGAGCCCATCACCACCAGCGCGCCTTGCGCCTTCGCCGCTTCGGCGGCCTCCAGCGTTTCGGGAAATTCCGACACCCGGACGCCGCGCGCTGTCCATTCGGCACGCTCTTGCGCCGTACAATCATCATGGCTGCCCATGGTAATCCCCGCCTCCGCCAACTGTGCGCACAGGGTGTCCAGCGCGGCAGGAACCTCGCCCGAGCGCGCCTCCATCTCCTCCATCATCGCAAGCTGCTTCTCGGGGCTGCGCCCCGCCTTGAGCGCCTGTGCCACCAACCGTCGTGGCTTTTGCCCCGCCGCCAACCGATCGTGCGGCAGATGGTCGTTGAACACGACATACCTCAGCCCCCAATCCGCTATCATCTGCGGAAGATCGCGATAGAGCTCCAGCATAAAGGTCTCGAACCGCAACTGCCCGCGCAGATCAGTAACCATCGACGGCGCGACATCGCGCAGCGTCTCGAACACCTGCGTGGCGAATTCAAGACTGCGCACGCCGCCTTCCCAGCTGACGAATTGCGCCAGCGTGGCGGTCGTGATCCCGTTGGCGCCAAGTTCCGCCTCGACTGCGATCAGCCCTTCGGCCATCTGTTTCATCGCGCCGCGCCGGGGTGCCAGATGCCTTTCGAATCCGTCACCGTGCAAATCGACGACCCCCGGCAGCACCATGTACCCGGTCAGATCCACCGACCGACCGGCATGGGATCCAACGACAAGCCCCTCCGAGATGGACAATCCGTCGCGGTGCAGCCCATCCGGCCCCAGAACTTCCGCGCCCGTCAGATCAACGTTCAGCATCGGACGCCTCTATGCCCGGCAGGCACTCAGCCTCGGGGCAGCCAAGCTGGTCCAGTACTGCATCAAGAAGCGTGAGCCCATGATCGAAATGCCCTGTGCGCAGGAATGTAACGGCTTCGGCGATCACGCGGGGGTTGTTCATCATGAAGGTATGCGTAACCGGCAGAACGATATGATCGTTCATACCGCGCAACCGCGTCGAGGCGACGGACACCTTGCCGTCGTCCGGTCCGGGCAGCAGTGACGAAAAATAGGGGTTAAGCGATTGCGAACCCGCGATGATGCCCAGATCGAAGTTGGCGGGCGGAAGGTTGCGCGGCAGAGACTCCGCGCCGGTACCCATCTGCAATCCCGCAGGCCCGTTGACCCAATCGAAAACCACCACATCACGGAGCTCGTCGACGATCTCGCTGCCGCCGTTCGGCGGGCTGAGCATCACGACACGGCCGATCCGGTCGGCACCCGCCTCGCTGGCCCATTGGCGCACAAGGATTCCCCCCATCGAATGGGTCACGAAATCGACCTTTTCAGTGCCACAGGCCGCAACAGCGGCGGGTAATGTCTCATGGGTGAGCTGTTCGATCGGCGCTTCGGTCGACGGATAGCCGGGCCGTACGACCTTCCAGCCTTCCGCTTGCAGCGCCGCTTCCATCAATGCGAATGACGTCTCGGTACGGGCCAACCCGTGCAGCAGGACCACACAACGCGCATCCACGGCGCTTGCCGTCAGCAACAGGGCACATATGATCATCGCCATTCTCATCCTGCGCTATGTAGTGTGAAAGAGCGGGCGTTTAAACAGCCGTCTCGTACCTCACACCCGCCAAAAGGAGCTTTATCGCCGATGACCGCCGCTGCCTCTCCCCGCCTTGCCGTGCGTGCGATCATCATGCATGAGGACCGACTGCTTCTGGTGAACGCATGGCCCGATGGCAAAAGCGATCTGATGTGCGCGCCGGGCGGCGGTGTAGAGCGTGGCAGTGCGCTCCCGGAGAACCTGCAACGGGAGGTGTTCGAGGAAACAGGACTGCGCATCACCGTCGGCGCGCCTTGCCTTGTGAATGAGTTTCACGCCCCCGACCGGGATTTTCACCAGGTCGATGTCTATTTCCGCTGCTCGGTGATCGGGTCGGCGGCAATTGACGCGACGTGGCGCGACATCGAGGACATTGTAACCGACCGCCGATGGGTCAGCCGTCACGAGATGGCGGCACTGCGCGTCAAGCCCGACAGCCTCGCCGCCGTCGCGTGGCAGGATGCCGATGCACCGATGTACGATCCGCTGGAACCGTTGGTCGCCTAGCGTTTCGCGGTCACGGCCAATCCGATGCCCCCCAGAACGAGGACGGTCGCAACGGCGACGATCATCGGCACTTCCTCCCCAAGGATCACCGCGCCGCCCGCGATCGCGAGGACCGGCACCACGAGCTGGACCACTGCGGCGGTCGTCGTGCGCAGATGCGGCAGAACCGCGTACCACAAGGCATAGCCGAGACCGGAAGTAACCGCGCCGCTCGCACCTGCCAGCGCCACACCGGGCACACTCCATTCCGTGGTCGAGGCGAACAGCAACAACGCCACGACTGGCGTGCACAACACGAAATTCGCGGCCGTCGCTGCCAGCGGATCCTCTGCCATCCGCCCCGCGATGGTATAGATACCCCACCCCAGACCGGCGGCCACCATCAGCACGGCACCCGCAGGGTCGGTCAGGCTTGCCGGTCCGGGCCACAACAGGACGGTGAGGCCGCTGAACGCAACCAAAGCGCCCGAAACCTGCCGCACATTGGGTGCTGTTCCCGCGATCGCCGCGAACAGGAACATCGTAATCTGCGTCACGCCGAACAAGATCAGCGCACCCAGACCCGCATCGAGCGTACGGTAGGCCAGTGAAAAGCCGACCATGTAAACCGCCAGACTGGCGGCACCCACGACGCGCGCCCTGCCCTTTAGCGGGAGCGACCGGGCGCGCAGTGCGAGGATAAGGCCCAGCATCGCGGCACCCGAAACCACGCGCAGCGCCGTAAACGCCGCAGGATCAATGTACCCGCCCCCGATCGCCGCGCGCGCGAGGACGGAATTGGCGGCGAAGGCCAGCAATGTCAGCGTGGTCAGAAGAAGAAGGCGCATGCCCGCTCTCTATCGCGCGAACCGGCTGAACGCCACGGCAGAAACCGGCGCAGTCCATGCCTCTCTAGTTAAAGATGAAATCGTCCTCGTCGTCCTGAATTGTGGCAAGAAAGACGTCGAGGTCGCGGTGGTCGTCCGTTGCCCCCACACGCGCCTGCGCACCAAGCGCGGCGTCGACCTGGGAGCGGAACATCGACACCACGGTGCCCTGCACCTTTTCGTCCATCAACGCTGCTGTCAGGCCCTCACGTATAACCTCGCGCTGATGCGCGTGTTGCACCGCCAGTTCACGGTTGTGGCGCGCCGTGCCTATGGCCGTCGTCATCGCCGTGCGCAGCTGATCGGCGGTCATGCCGTCTTTGGTCAGGAAGTCGTGACAGCCGTTGCGCATTGCCGTGACGGCTGTTTCCATGTCCGCCTCGCCGGTGACCATGATCGTCGCCGTGTCCCGATTCAGCGGGCTGTGCTGGATGTAGTCGAGCACACCCAACCCGTCGCCCTGCGGCAAGCGGTAATCGATCATGATCAGATCGAATACCTGCCGGGCGACGGCGTCCTTCATTTCCGCGATGCTGGACACCTCGTCCAGCTGGAGTGCCAGATCGGTTTTCTGGCCCAGCCGCCGGATCCGCGCCCGATCAAATGTGCTGTCGTCCAGCAGCAGGGCTTTGATGACGGGCGGAAAGGCTCCCCCTTCGGGACCGATGACTTCGACAGGCAATGACATTGCTTATTCTCCCACAGATTTACTCACCGTGATCAGAATAGCGCCTGTGGACCTTTCAAAAGATAAACGCGACGGGATGAAAAAGTATTTATCTGTAAAGGATTATCGAAGAAAACTGCTAAACTTTGCGTTTCAATCGCCGCGCCGCAACAGCAGGTCCACGCGCAGGCCGTCCTGCCCTGGTTCGGCCGCCGACAGCGAGACGGTGCCGCCGTAGTGCTCCGCGATCTTGCGAATGTTGGCCAGTCCCATGCCGCTGCCTTCGACCTCATCGCGGGGACGCAAGGTGGTCATCGCGCCGAGCACTTTCGCACGGAACTCTTCGGGTATCCCGGGTCCGTCATCACACACGGTAAACCGAATCATATCCCCTTCCGCCCTTGTCGCCAGAGTAATGTGTCCTGAGGACAGGTGATGGTGTTTCACGGCGTTGCCGATCAGCGCGCTCCATAGCGTCAGGATGTCCTGCTGTCCGATCAGACAGTAACGGCACGCAATATTTCGCGATACGTGAAATCCTTTCGGAATTGTGAGCACGCCGAGCACCTCGTCCAGCGCGGCATCCACGTCGACCAGATCCATTCCCTGCATACGGCCAATCCGCGAATAGGCAAGCAGATCGACAAGCATCCGGTCCAGCCGTGCGCTATGACGGTTCATCATTTCGATGGTCTCGCCAACCGAACCGGACGCGTCAACGCCTGCCTCTTCGAGATCTTCGACTATCCACTGCGGCAACTCCAGCAAGGCCCGCACGGAAGCGCGCACATCATGGCTCATCAGATAGATGAAATCATCAATGTCCTGAGTGGCCGGGCCAGAACCCTTCCTCTCGGGACGGGTAACATCGGAAACAGACATGGGCATAAGACATCTTCCCTCTCACTCCCTTTCGAGACTAGCAGAGGTATCCTTGCCAAGGCGTTAAGCTCTCAACACGACTTCCGACATGACAAAGGGCCCCGCAGGGCCCTTTGCTTTGCGCGTCTTTACAGTGCGCGGATTTGCCTGGCAGGCGTGATTACATCATGCCGCCCATGCCGCCCATGCCGCCCATGTCGGGCATGCCGCCGCCAGCAGCGCCGCCGTCTTTCGACGGACGATCAGCAACCATGGCTTCGGTGGTGATCAGCAGACCGGCGATGGACGCCGCATCCTGCAGCGCCGTGCGCACGACTTTCGCAGGGTCGATCACGCCGAACTTGAACATGTCGCCATATTCTTCGGTCTGCGCGTTGAAGCCGAACTTCAGATCGTCGCTTTCGCGGATCTTGCCCGCTACGACGGATCCGTCCACGCCGGCGTTCTCGGCGATCTGGCGCAGGGGCGCTTCGAGCGCCTTGCGGACGATCGAGATACCGACGTTCTGGTCGTTGTTCGCACCTGTCAGACCGTCAAGTGTTTTCGCCGCCTGGATCAGGGCAACACCGCCGCCAACGACGATACCTTCCTGCACAGCCGCGCGTGTCGCGTTCAGGGCGTCATCGACGCGGTCCTTGCGCTCTTTCACTTCGACTTCGGTCATGCCGCCGACGCGGATCACGGCAACACCGCCTGCCAGTTTGGCAACGCGCTCTTGCAGCTTTTCACGGTCGTAGTCGGATGTGGTTTCCTCGATCTGGTTACGGATCTGGGCGACGCGCGCTTCGATCTCGGCCTTCTCGCCTGCACCATCGACGATGGTTGTCTCATCCTTCGTGATTGTGACCTTCTTGGCCGACCCAAGCATGTCCATTGTCACGGATTCGAGTTTCATGCCGAGGTCTTCGGAGATGACCTGACCGCCTGTGAGGATCGCGAGATCCTGCAGCATCGCTTTGCGGCGATCGCCGAAACCGGGAGCCTTCACAGCTGCGATTTTCAAGCCGCCGCGCAGTTTGTTGACGACGAGAGTCGCCAGGGCTTCGCCTTCAACATCTTCGGAGATGATCAGCAGAGGCTTCTGCGACTGGATCACCTGCTCGAGCAGTGGAACCATTGGCTGCAGCGAGGACAGTTTCTTCTCGTGCAGCAGGATGATCGCGTCTTCCAGCTCGACAGTCATCTTGTCGGAGTTGGTCACAAAGTAGGGGGAGAGATAGCCACGGTCGAACTGCATGCCTTCGACGACGTCGGTTTCTGTTTCCAGACCCTTGTTCTCTTCGACGGTGATCACGCCTTCGTTGCCGACTTTCTGCATCGCTTCCGCGATCTGACGGCCGATTTCAGCTTCGCCGTTTGCAGAGATCGTGCCGACCTGTGCGACTTCGTCGCTGTCGGTGACGTCACGAGCAGCGGCGCGGATGGCTTCGACGACCTTCGATGTCGCCATGTCGATGCCGCGCTTGAGGTCCATCGGGTTCATGCCTGCGGCAACCGATTTCATGCCTTCCTTGACGATGGCCTGGGCCAGAACAGTCGCGGTTGTCGTACCGTCGCCTGCTTCGTCGTTGGTCCGGGAAGCGACTTCCTTGACCATCTGTGCGCCCATGTTCTCGAACTTGTCTTCCAGCTCGATCTCTTTGGCCACGGATACACCGTCTTTGGTGATGCGTGGGGCGCCGAACGATTTGTCCAGAACCACGTTACGGCCTTTGGGGCCGAGCGTTACCTTGACGGCGTCTGCCAGGATGTTCACACCCTTGAGCATCTTGTTACGCGCGTCGGTTGCGAATTTGACGTCTTTAGCTGACATATTCGAAGTCTCCTAAAATTTGGTTGATGTGAGCGTTCTCATCGGGTGGCCGCTCGCGCGGCCCGTCTTTCGGCCGGTGGGCTTACTCGATGATCCCCATGATGTCGCTTTCTTTCATCATCAGCATTTCTTCGCCGTCGACGGTGACTTCCGTGCCGGACCATTTGCCGAACAGGATCTTGTCGCCAGCTTTTACCGCAGGTGCGATCAACTCGCCGCTGTCCTTGCGCGCGCCATCGCCAACGGAGACGACCTGGCCCTCGGAGGGCTTTTCTTTCGCGCTATCGGGAATAATCAACCCGCCAGCAGTTTTCTCTTCGCTTTCTGTGCGCTTGACCAGCACGCGGTCGTGAAGCGGTTTCAATGCCATCTTTGTAGCTCCTTGATGCTCAAAGTTTCATATTCGGGGGGCCGCGGATCGTTGACGGACACCGCAGCCATTATCACTCACACCAGGCGAGTGCTAACGATTGGTTAGCTAGGGATCGCAGCGTGGTGAGTCAAGAAGTATCGGCGAAATTTTGTGGCGCTTCGAGGGTCGCGCAACTTGACCGGACAGGCCCTGACCGGACCCCGTGCTTACGCACCCAGAACCCGATCCGCAACCGCGACCGCCTGCGCGCCTGCAGGGCTCAGCCCGTAGACGCCTTTGTCGACCTTTTCGAACCAGCCATAGTGGTTGTCGCGCATCATCGTCGTGGCCTTGGCCACCGCCGCTTCGCGCGCCACGTCGGCCCCCTTGCTGGCACCGGCTTCGTAAAGGTAAACCGCAATCTTCAATGCGTCCTGACGGTAGGCAGTCACAAGCCCGGCGCGCGTCTGCCCGCCCGCGTTCGGATCGCCCTGACGGCGGGCGAATTCGCGCAAGAGCTGCGCTTTGCGCTTGCTGTTCTTGCGCGGCGCGTAGGGACCCGGATCACAGTGTACCTCGACCAGCCCGTCCGATACCCGCACCGTCATCAGCCCGATGCCAAGCCTGCGCGCCAGCACGGTGTTCGCCTTGACCGATTTCGCAAACCGCTTGCCCGGCTGTCGCGCAACCGCAAGATAGACGTCGTCGGTCAACTTCAGCCGCTCCAAGCATTGGTGAAAGAGCGCAAGACTGAATCCCAGTTTCAACTCCACCACGACAGGCGCTTCGCCGCCGCGCACGGCAACCACATCGGCCGCACCGACTTCGGCTTTCACGGTATACCCCTGATCTTCGAGAAATGCCTTTACGGGGGGATACAGATCGGTTTCGCGGGCGCTGCTCATGGCTGGCAAACTAACAGTATTCACGCACGCCGTGAATCCTTATAGCATCGCGGCATGACCCACGACGAGCTAAACAGCTTTTGTGCCGCCCTGCCCCATGCTACCCATGTCGTGCAGTGGGGCAATGCCGATGTCTACAAGATCGGCGGAAAGATGTTCGCCATTGTCGGCATGGCCGATACCAGCGCCACCGTTACCTTCAAGACCTCCGATCTGGCGTTCGAGATCCTGTCGGACAGCCCCGGCTTGCGCCCCGCACCCTACATGGCGTCGCGCGGGTTAAAATGGATACAGCAGTTCGACACACCCGGTCTTTCCGACGAGAGTTTGCGCGACCACATTCGCGCCTCCTTCGATATGGTCGCGGCGGGGCTTACCGCGAAGAGGCGCGCGACACTGGGGCTTTAGCCGCGCAGCCCCGCATCGGGCACACCGTATCCCCGTGACACCGTACCCGATCCTGCTATAAGGCGCGAAAAATTGCATTTCACCTCATTAGGAGTCCGCTATGACAACGCTTGTATTCGGCCATAAATCCCCTGACACCGACAGCACCGGCAGCCCGATCATCTGGGCCTGGTACCTCAACCGGATCAAAGGCATCGAAGCCAAGCCCGCGCTGCTCGGAGAGCCGAATACCGAAGCCCTGTTCATGCTCGACCACTGGAACCTCGACAAGCCCGAGATCATCAAGGGCATTGACGCCGGTCAGGACGTCGTAATCGTAGACACCAACAACCCGGCGGAGCTGCCTGACAACATCAACGAGGCGAACATTACCGCCATCATCGACCACCACCGCCTTGTCGGCGGTATAGAAACTGTCGCACCGTTGGAAATCCGGATTGAGCCTTTGGCTTGCACCGCCACGATCATGTGGAAGATGATCGGCAGCGACATCGCGCAGATGCCTGCCGAGATCAAAGGCGCGATGCTGACATGCATCCTGTCCGACACGCTCGAATTCCGCTCGCCCACGACGACGCAGGAAGACAAGGCAATCGCGTGGTCGCTGGCCGAGGAACTGGAGATCGACATGTCGTCCTACGCGGCAAAGATGTTCGCAGCGAAATCCGATGTCTCTTCTTTCTCCGAGCCAGAATTGCTGCGCATGGATAGCAAGGAATACGAACTCGACGGGATGCAATTCCGCGTCTCGGTTCTTGAGACAACGTCTCCCGACCAGATTTTGAGCCGCAAGGATGCGTTGATGGCAGCGATGCCCGGTGTCGCGCAGGCGGACGGGGCGGATCAGGTTTTGCTGTTCGTCGTCGACATCCTGAACGAAGAAGCAACAATGATGATCCCCAACGATCTGACCAAGACGATGGCCGAGAAATCCTTTGACGTCACCGTTTCGGGCGACACCGTGGTGCTGCCCGGCGTCATGAGCCGCAAAAAGCAGATCATCCCCAATCTTAAGATCTGAAGCCTCGCCTTGCCAAAAAACCTCGAAGGCTCTCTTGAAAAAGAGAGCCTTTTCCGCGCGCTGTATCGCGCCCGCTTTGCATCAGGCACCCGCGTGCTTTAAGCGGCGATCAACCCCTGTCCGGAGCCCGTCCCATGACCCGCATCATACCCGCCTTGTCCGAAATCTCTGCCGCCTACGACGCGTTGTTCGTCGATCTGTGGGGATGTGTGCACAACGGCGTCGCCGCGATCCCGAGCGCCGTGGCGGCGTTGCAGGCTTATCGCAGGACCGGTGGCAAAGTCGTTCTTGTGACCAACTCGCCCCGCCCTCGCAAAGGTGTGGCCAAACAACTTGACCACTTCAAGATACCCCAAGACGCCTATGACGCCATCGCGACCTCGGGCGATTCAGCGCGGGCTGCGATGTACACCGGTGTCGTGGGGGAGCATGTCTGGCATTACGGCCCTGTCACGGACAGCCGCTTTTTCGATCCACTCGAAATCCTCGACAACCCGGTCGAGATCGCCCGCGTGCCGCTGGAAGACGCCACCGGCATCGTGTGCACCGGCCCCTTCGAGCCGCAGACGGAGCCCGAGACATGGCGCGCCGATCTGGAAAAGGCGCTGGCGCGGGGGCTGAAACTGCTCTGTGCCAACCCCGATATCGTCGTGGACCGCGGCGAGACGCGTGAATGGTGCGCGGGCGCCGTGGCGAAAATGTACACCGAAATGGGCGGCACCAGCCTATATTTCGGCAAGCCGCACGCCCCGATCTATGACCTGGCCCGTCGCCGGCTACGCAAGCTCGACGATACGATACCGGACAGCAAGATCCTCGCCATCGGGGACGGCATTGCGACGGATGTGAAAGGCGCCATCGACGAAGGGGTAGATTGCCTGTTCATCTCTGGCGGTCTGGCCGTGGCAGAGACAAGAACCGGCGTCCAACCCGATGAGAAGGCGTTAAACGCTTATCTCAAAGCGGAAAACCTTGATCCGACCTTTACCATAGGACAATTGCGCTGACCCATTTTTCGCTTGATTTTCTGCGTGCGCAAAGTAATTAAGTTGCACGTCGGAGCTTTCGACGGTCACTTTATTACCGAAGGGTGTGAAATGTTGGATAATCTTCCGCGCGGCACAATCGTTATCGAAGACATCGAAATCGGCATGTTCCGCTATCTGCGCAAGCAGGTCACGGACGAAGATATCGAAATGTTCGCCACCGTCTCCACCGACCGCAATCCCGTCCACCTCGACGACGACTATGCGCAGGACACCATTTTCCAGGGCCGGATCGCGCACGGTATGCTGACGGCGGGGCTGATCTCCGCGGTGATCGGCGAACAACTTCCCGGTCATGGCACGGTATACCTTGGCCAATCGCTCAAGTTCCTGGCCCCTGTCCGGCCCGGCGATGTTGTCTATGCCGAGGTCAAGGTGACGGACATCAACCCGGCCAAACGGATCGTGAAGATGGACTGCCACTGCTCTGTCGACGGCAAGAAGGTCCTTGCGGGTGAAGCCACTGTTCTGGCGCCATCGCGCAAGTTTGACTGAGCTTGCACGCCCCCGCCCGCGCCGCTAATCAGGCGGTATGCGGATAATCACTGACTACGAACAAGTAGACCCTCTCCACCGCGGCGCCAGCGCCGCGATCGGTAATTTCGACGGCGTCCATCTGGGCCATCAGTCGGTGATCGCGTTGGCCCGCGATGCCGCCCCACACGCTCCGCTTGGTGTCGTGACGTTCGAGCCGCATCCGCGCATCTTCTTCGCGCCCGACGCGCCGCCTTTCCGTCTGATGAGCTCCGCAGCGCGCGCCAGCCGGCTGGCCAAACTGGGGGTCGACACGCTTTTCGAGCTACCCTTCAACGCAGACCTCGCGGCGCTGAGCCCGTTCGATTTCGCTCAGGCAGTGCTGAAGAATGGACTTGGCCTGTCGCATGTCGTGGTGGGTGCCGATTTCTGCTTTGGCAAGGCCCGGAAGGGCACAGCGTCGGATCTGGTTCGCTTTGGCACCGAGCTGGGGTTCGACGTGACCATCGCACCGCTGATGAAATCTTCCACGCAAACCGTGTCATCGACGGCCATACGCGCCGCGCTCAGTGACGCGCGTCCGCGCGATGCCGCCGCGATGCTGGGACACTGGCATCGCATCGAGGGACCGGTAATCGGTGGGGAGCGACGGGGCCGTACGCTCGGCTATCCGACGGCCAACATGTCCATCGAGGGGCTGCATCCGCCAGCCTTCGGCGTCTATGCGGTACTGGTGGACGTATTGGATGGACCACACACCGGGAGCTATCACGGCGTCGCGTCCCTTGGCGTGCGTCCGATGTTCGGCGAGAACCGGGCGAACCTCGAGACCTTTATCTTCGATTTTACCGGCGATCTCTACGGTGCCAACCTGTCCATCGGGCTTGTGGAGCACCTGCGCGGCGAGGAGAAGTTCGACGGGCTGGAGCAGCTTATCACGCAGATGGACGCCGACAGTGCGCGGGCTCGCACGATCCTGGCGGCGCTATGAGCGATCCGATCGACCGCAATGGACTGGCACGACGGTTCTGGGAGAAGAAACCGCTCAAATCATTATCACCGAAGGAATGGGAAGCCTTGTGCGACGGCTGCGGCAAATGCTGCCTGAACAAGCTTGAGGACGAGGACACCGGCGATGTGGCGCTCACCAACGTGGCTTGCCGTCTGCTGGACGACGGAACCTGCAGATGTTCGCAGTACGACATCCGGCACCAGTTCGTGCCCGATTGCATTGTGATGACACCCGAAAACATAGACGCGCACGCCTATTGGATGCCGGAAACCTGCGCCTACCGCCTGCTGTGGCAGGGCAAGCCATTGTACGATTGGCACCCGCTGATTTCTGGCACCCCCGACAGCGTTCACGCCGCAGGCGTATCAATGCAGAACCAAACCGTCAGCGAATGGGACACCCCGTTCGAGGATTGGGAAGATCACATCATAGAGGAGCCGACCTGATGTTTTTCGCAAGCGACAATTCCGGGCCGGTGCACCCGCAGATCATGCAGCGCCTCATGGACGCGAATACGGGCTACGCCATGCCATATGGCAACGATCCGATCATGGAAGAGGTCCGCGACAGCATCCGCACCGCATTCGAGGCCCCGGACGCCGCCGTCTATCTGGTGTCTACCGGCACGGCGGCCAACTCCCTCGCTCTCGCGTGCTATTGCCAGCCCTGGCAGACTATTTTTTGCTCCCGCGTGGCCCATATCGAGGAGGATGAGAGCAACGCGCCGGAATTCTACACGTCAGCCGCAAAGCTCACCCTGATCGACACCGACAACAAGATGTCGCCCGACGCCCTGCGGGCTGCCATCGGGCGGCGTCCCAATGGCAATGTGCATATTGCGCAGCCCGGCCCCGTTTCCATTACCCAGATCACAGAACGCGGAGCCGTCTATTCGCTGGATGAGGTGCGCGCACTGACGGCCGTGGCGCAGGAATACGGACTGCCCGTGCATCTGGATGGGGCGCGGTTCGCCAACGCGATTGCGAAACTCGGCTGCACACCTGCCGAGATGACCTGGAAATCGGGTGTCGACGTCGTCAGCTTCGGGGGCACAAAAAACGGCTGCATGGCGGTCGAGGCGGTTATCTTTTTCAATCCCGAAAAAGCATGGGAATTCGAAAAGCGGCGCAAGCGGGGCGCGCATCTGTTTTCCAAGCACCGCTATCTTTCGGCGCAGATGGCGGGGTATATGCAGGATGATCTGTGGTTGACGATGGCACAAAGCGCCAATGACAACGCCCGGCACCTCGCCGAAGGTTTGCGCGCCGCCGGGGCGGAAATGATGCACAGCCCCGATGCGAACATGGTCTTTGCCCGCCTGCCGCGCGCCTCGCATCAGAAACTTCACGCGGCGGGTGCCAAGTATTACCTTTCGGAGGGCGATCTTGACACCGGACCGGCGGATGAAATGCTGGGCGCGCGGCTGGTGTGCGACTGGTCGATCCGCAAAGAGCAAATCGACCAGTTCCTGAACCACCTTTGACCGTTAGCTGCGTGCCAGCAGCGCCTTGATCGGTTCTGCGACTGCGTCAGGGTGCGTAATCGGGGCCATGTGCCCCGTTCCCTTGATCACCACGCGCTCTACATCCGGCAGCCGCTTTTCGAGAGATGCCGCAACCTTGGCGCTCATCGGCGGCGACTGATCGCCCTCGATCAGCAGCGCCGGCATCGCCGCGCGGGCGAAGCGCCCCGGTTCAAGCAATCCGGCGCTGTCATGGTGCAGGAAGGCAGAGCTTGCGGGAACGTAGTGCACCAATTTCGTCATTGTCTCGCGCATCCGTTCCGGCAGGTCGTCCCACGGCGTCCCGTCGCCCCAGTCGCGGTTGAACACCCGCGCGGCCTCCCGTTCGTCGCCGGTTGCAAATGCATCATTCAGCGCCTTGTTCTGCGTCTGATAGGCACCGAGTAACTCCGGTTCATCCTGCAACGCCGCAGCGAAATACACCGGTTCGATCATCGTGAGGCTGCGCACCCGCTCCGGCGACTCGACAGCAATCCTCAGCGCGACGGTGGCACCGAACGAATGACCGATCAGATCCATGGGGTCATTGTCCATCAGCCCCCGCGCAATATCGGTGGCCACATCATGCACGTTTCCGGTCCGGTCCCATGCCTCTGACCTCCCGTGGGACGGCAGATCGAACGCAAGAATACTCAACTCGTCCTTTAGTGCCGAGGCAAGTCCCCGCCACGCCCCGGAATGGCCCAACGTGCAATGGATCGCCAGCGCGCGGCGCGCGCCGCCTTCGAACAGATGGGTATGGATTGAAAGGCTCATAGCTTGCCTTCCAGATGGAGGTCGAGGTCCTCGATCCGGTCCTGTCCCCAGAATCGGTTGTGCCCGACGATATAGAAAGGCGCACCAAAGACGCCCGCCTTGACCGCCTCTTCGAGGTTGCGCTCGTAGCTCTCGGCCCCTTCCAGCATGCCGTTGTCCGCCAGAGCCGGATCAAAACCGGCCTCCGTCAGACTTGCCCGTATCACGTCATCCTGGGCGATGTCCTTGTCTTCGGCCCAGACCGCCCGCATGAGCGCGTGCGCCAGCTGCCCCAGATCACCGCCGCCCGCGTTTTGCGCGGCGATGAAAGCATAGGACGCAGGGGCCGCGTTCGTGGGCCAGTGAGCCGGTTGAAGTTTGAACGGCATACCGGCCTTCTTGGCCTGACGCGGCAATTCCTGCGCGCGGTATTCGATCCGGCTGATATGGCGATCCTTGGGCGGTTGGCCCCCGGTGCGTCCGAACCCCTGCATCAGATCGAAGGGTTTGTAGTTGATTGTTGCACCGTGTTTTTTCGCGACCTCTTCGAGCCGTGTGCCGGCAAGGTAGCAATAGGGTGACAACAACGTGAAATAATAATCGATCTGGCTCATTTGATGCTCCGCTGGGGGGTGTCCACTTTGCCTGACCGTAGGCGCATGTTAAGGCGTGTTCAACGTAACGATTCTATTATACCGCTGCCACGGAGCCTCCCCCACATGCCCAGCACCCCTGAACCCAAGCTGATTTCCGGCAACGCCAACATGCCTCTCGCCAAGGCGATAGCGCGGCGCATGTCTTTGCACCGCGGCGTGAATGTCGGTCTGGTCGATGCAAGGGTAGAACGTTTCAACGACGGAGAGATCTTCGTCGAGGTGTTCGAGAACGTGCGCGGTGAGGATATGTTCATCATTCAGCCGACATCGAACCCCGCCAACGACAACCTGATGGAACTGATGATTATGGCCGATGCGTTGCGTCGGTCGTCCGCTGCGCGTGTCACGGCCGTGCTGCCCTATTTTGGCTATGCACGACAGGACCGTCGGACGAAAGCGCGCACACCGATTACTGCCAAGATGGTGGCCAATATGCTGGTAGGTTCGGGCATCGAAAGGGTGCTGACAATGGACCTCCACGCAGCGCAAATCCAGGGCTTCTTCGATATTCCGGTGGACAACCTTTACGCCTCGCCGGTCTTCGCGCTGGACATCAAACACGCGTTCAAAGAGCAGATGAGCGATCTGATGATCGTCTCGCCCGATGTGGGCGGTGTGGCGCGTGCGCGCGAGCTTGCCAAGCGGCTCAGCGCGCCGCTGTCGATCGTGGACAAGCGGCGCGAAAAAGCAGGCGAAGTGGCCGAAATGACGGTGATCGGCGATGTGACCGGCAAGACTTGCCTGATTGTAGACGATATTTGTGACACGGCCGGCACGCTGTGCAAGGCCGCCGAGGTACTGATGGAAAACGGTGCCAAAGAAGTGCACGCCTATATCAGCCACGGCGTGATGTCCGGTCCGGCGGTCGACCGTGTCGCCGCCTCCGTGATGAAATCGCTGGTCATTACCGATACGATCGCGCCGACAGCGGCGATCAAGAATGCGCTGAACATCCGCATCGTGCCGACCGCGCCAATCTTTGCGCAGGCGATCCTGAACATCTGGAACGGCACCTCGGTATCGTCACTGTTCGAAGCCGACACGCTTGGGCCGATTTATGACGGCATGTACGATCCGGATTAATCTCTGGGTAATCATTGGGTCGCGCTGGTTCGGCCTTGCGCGATAAGCCATCGGTGCGTTGGGATGCCTATTCTACGTCCCAATCATCCGCTTCGCGCAGTTGTCCGATGGATGTCCATTGCATGCGCACCCGCGCGACGCGGGTATCACCCCACGTCCGAAACACCATGTCGAAGCCCTTTTCCGTCACGGATTCGGCGACCACGTCCGCCCGCAGGACCGTTGAAGCGTCCATGTCCCATAGGGAAATCGAGACCATCACCGTGGGGATGTCGCGGTATTTTTCGCCGAACTTGATGTGCCGGCGCCGCTCCCGCTGGCCCCGGCCTGTCCACATTTCTCCACCGTCCTCGAAATCCGAGAACAGGACGACGTCGCCGCCATCGACGCCAACCAAACTACTGCGCAATCTCTTCATTCCGAGAGCCCCGGCATTTGCTGAACACATCCCACCACCCTGCGCTTATGCCTGAATTGTGGCAGCGTTGAAAGCAAAAGGCCCCGCACCTGCGGGGCCTTCTACGTTCATCTTTTTCGTCCGCTCAAAGGCTGGGCTGCTTGGTGGAAAGGCCGATCTCGTCGCCCATTGCCACCATATCGGACATCAGCTTGGCTGCGTCGTCCACCGGCCCCGGCTCATTCTGAAAGTTTTCTTTCACTTTCTTATAGGTGCCGTGGGCCTCTTCCATCATGTCGTCCATCGCGTCCTGCGTCATGTCGCCCTTGGCAACCGCACGTTCGGCCAGAACGGAAACACCCGACGCCGTAATCTCGGCGAAACCGCCGGTCACGACATACTCGGACGTGCCATCGGGTCCGCTTACTTTCAAAATGCCGGGACGCAGCGTGGTGATGGTTGGCGCATGATCGGGCATCGCCGTCATGTCACCATCCGCACCGGGGATCTGCACCGAGGCTACTTGAGCCGAGGCAAGGCGCCGCTCAGGCGACACCAGATCGAATTGCATCGTGTCTGCCATTGCTGGAGCCCTCCTTAGGCGGCGTCTGCCGCCATTTTCTCGGCTTTCGCCTTCACTTCATCAATGCCGCCCACCATGTAGAACGCGCCTTCAGGCAGGTGATCGTATTCACCGGCCACAACCGCCTTGAACGACTGAACCGTTTCGGAAAGCGGTACCTGCTTGCCATCCGCGCCGGTAAAGACTTTCGCAACGTCGAAAGGCTGGGACAGGAAGCGCTCGATCTTGCGCGCACGGGCCACCGCCAGTTTGTCCTCTTCGCTCAATTCATCCATGCCGAGAATGGCAATGATGTCCTGCAACGATTTGTACCGCTGAAGCACCTGCTGCACGTCGGTCGCAACCTTGTAATGCTCTTCGCCGATGACCTGTGGATCAAGCAGACGCGAGGTGGAGCCAAGCGGATCCACAGCCGGATAGATACCCTTTTCCGAGATCGAGCGATCCAGAACGGTTGTCGCATCGAGGTGCGCGAACGAAGTCGCAGGCGCGGGGTCGGTCAAGTCATCCGCAGGAACGTAGACGGCCTGAACGGAAGTGATCGAACCGGCCTTGGTAGAGGTAATGCGTTCCTGCATCGCGCCCATGTCGGTCGCCAGCGTCGGCTGATACCCAACAGCGGAAGGAATCCGGCCCAGCAAGGCGGACACTTCGGACCCGGCCTGCGTGAAGCGGAAGATGTTGTCGACGAAGAACAGAACGTCGGTTCCGGACTGGTCGCGGAACTGCTCGGCCAGTGTCAGACCGGTCAGAGCCACACGCATACGCGCGCCTGGAGGCTCGTTCATCTGGCCGTAGACCAGGGCCACTTGGCTGTCTTCGAGGTTGTCGGGGTTGATGACGTTGGATTCGATCATCTCGTGATAGAGATCGTTCCCTTCACGTGTCCGCTCTCCTACACCCGCAAATACGGAGTAGCCCGAGTGCACCTTCGCGATGTTGTTGATCAGCTCCATGATCAGAACCGTCTTGCCCACACCGGCACCGCCGAACAGGCCGATCTTGCCGCCCTTGGCGTAGGGGGCCAGGAGGTCGATCACCTTGATCCCGGTTTCCAGGACTTCGGATGTCGTGGACTGGGCCGCGAACTCGGGCGCGTCCGCGTGGATCGGACGACGCTCTTCGGATGTGATCGCGCCCTTCTCGTCGATGGGCTCGCCCACGACGTTCATGATGCGGCCCAGGGTCGCGTTACCCACGGGAATGGAAATCGGACCGCCGTTGTCGGTCACTTTCTGACCGCGGACCAGACCCTCGGTCGCATCCATCGCGATGGTCCGGACGGTGTTTTCACCAAGGTGCTGGGCAACTTCGAGGATCAGATCCTTGCCCTGGTTCTGGGTGGTAAGCGCGTTCAGGATGTCCGGCAGGTCGTTCTCGAACTGCACGTCAACGACCGCGCCGATGACTTGGGTGATTTTGCCGACTGCTTGTGCCATGTCGTGTCTCTCCGGTTTGTCTTACAGCGCTTCCGCGCCGGAAATGATTTCGATCAGCTCGTTGGTGATAACGGCCTGACGGGAACGGTTGTATTCGACGGTCAGATCTTCGATCATCTCGCCCGCGTTGCGTGTCGCGTTGTCCATCGCGGACATCCGCGCGCCTTGCTCGGACGCCCCGTTCTCGAGCAGAGCCGAGAAGATCGCCGTAGCGACGCCGCGTGGCAGCAGATCCGCAAGGATCGCTTCCTCGGAGGGCTCGTAATCGAACAATGTCGCGGCCGTATCGTCATTCTCGTCCGCTTCGAACTTTGCGGGAATGATCTGCTTGGCCTGAGGAATCTGGCTGACGACGTTGACGAACTCGGCGTAGAACAGCGTCGCCACGTCGAAATCACCCGCATCAAATCGACCGAGAACATCCTTGGCGATGCCTTGCGCATCAGGGTAGCTCACGCGCTTTACATCGGTCAGATCAACGTGACCGACAAAATACTTGCCATAGTCACGTTTCATCTGGTCGCGGCCTTTTTTGCCGACGGTCAGGATCTTGACTTCCTTGCCGTTCGCCAGAAGGTCGCGTGCAAAGGCGCGCGCTTTCTTCGCGATGTTGGCGTTGAAGCCGCCGCACAGACCGCGTTCGGATGTCATGACGATTAGCAGATGCACATCCTGCTTGCCCGTTCCGCTCAACAGTTTCGGCGCGCTGTCGGACTCGCCGACGGACGCCGCAAGCGATGCCATCACAGCATTGAAACGCTCGGTGTAGGGCCGCGACATTTCCGCAGCCTCCTGCGCGCGGCGAAGTTTCGCCGCGGCAACCATTTGCATGGCCTTGGTGATCTTACGCGTGGATTTCACGCTTGAGATCCTGTTTTTAAGGTCCTTGAGATTTGCCATTGGCTTATCTCTCCTTAAGCGAAGTCAGAGGCAAAACCGTCGAGAGCGGCTTTGATTTTCTCTTCAAGCTCGTCTTTCACCTTGCGGTCGTTGTTGGTGATGTCAGCCAGAAGATCGGCATGCTTGCTGCGCAAGTGGTTCAACAGACCCTGCTCAAAGCGGCCCACATCGGATACGTCGACCTTGTCGAGGTAGCCGTTCGTACCGGCATAGATCACGCAGACGATTTCGGCGTTGGTCAGCGGGTTGTATTGCGGCTGCTTCATCAGCTCGGTCAGACGGGCACCACGGGCCAGCAGCTGCTGTGTGGCGGCGTCGAGATCCGAACCGAACTGCGCGAACGCGGCCATCTCGCGGTACTGCGCGAGCGACAGTTTCACCGGACCGGCGACGGAAGACATCGCTTTGGTCTGGGCCGAGGAGCCAACGCGCGACACCGACAGACCGGTGTTCACGGCAGGACGGATGCCTTGGTAGAAAAGCTCCGTTTCCAGGAAGATCTGACCGTCAGTGATCGAAATCACGTTTGTCGGAATAAACGCGGACACGTCGCCACCCTGCGTCTCGATGATCGGCAGCGCGGTAAGCGAGCCGTTACCGGCCGCATCGCCCAGCTTTGCCGAACGCTCCAGCAGGCGGGAGTGGAGATAGAAAACGTCACCGGGATAGGCTTCACGCCCGGGTGGGCGGCGCAGCAGCAGCGACATCTGGCGGTAAGACACGGCCTGCTTGGACAAATCATCATACACGATCAGCGCGTGACGGCCGTTGTCGCGGAAATGCTCTGCCATCGCTGTTGCGGAATAGGGTGCGAGGAACTGCATCGGCGCAGGTTCGGACGCGGTCGCAGCAACGATGATCGAATAGTCGATGGCACCGGTCTCTTCGAGCTTCTTGACCAGCTGCGCCACGGTGGACCGCTTCTGACCGATCGCGACGTACACACAGTACATCTTCTTGCTTTCGTCGTCGCCCGCCGCCTTGTTGACCTGCGCCTGGTTCAGCATCGCGTCAAGCGCCACGGCCGTTTTGCCGGTCTGACGGTCGCCAATGATCAATTCGCGCTGGCCCCGGCCAATCGGGATCATCGCGTCGACGGACTTCAGGCCTGTCGCCATCGGCTCGTGCACGGATTTGCGCGGGATGATGCCCGGTGCTTTTACTTCGGCCAAGCCACGCTTGGTCGCGCCCAGCGGGCCTTTGCCGTCGATGGGGTTGCCCAAGCCGTCAACAACGCGGCCCAGCAGTTCGTCACCGATCGGCACGTCCACGATGGAGTTCGTCCGCTTGACGACGTCGCCTTCCTTGATGTCCCGGTCGGAGCCGAAGATCACGACACCGACGTTGTCGGCCTCGAGGTTCAGCGCCATGCCCTGAATGCCACCGGGGAATTCGACCATTTCGCCGGCCTGAACATTGTCCAGACCGTAAACGCGGGCGATACCGTCACCGACGCTCAGAACCCGGCCCACTTCGGCCACTTCAGCTTCCTGACCAAAGTTCTTGATCTGGTCTTTCAGGATCGCAGAAATCTCTGCTGCTTGGATACCCATTTATCCGACCTCTTTCATTGCATTCTGAAGGGAATCGAGCTTCGCGCGGATCGACGTGTCGATCATCTTGGAGCCCACTTTAACGACAAGACCACCGATGAGGCTTTCATCGACGGTCTGATTGAGAGTTACTTTCTTGCCGGTGCTGGCATTGAGCGATTTCGCCAGCTTGTCGGCCTGAGTCTTGGTCAGTGCCTTCGCAGAGGTCACGTCAGCGGTCACTTCGCCCTTTTCAGTGGCGATAATCTCGCGCAGGGTCTGGACCAGCTGCGGCAGCACGAACAGGCGACGTTTCTGCGCCATAAGTGCCAGCAAGTTCGCCATCATCGGGGACAGCTTCATTTTCTCTGCCAACGCGGTGATCGCGCCGCCCTGCTGTTCACGGGTGTAGATCGGTGAATGGATCAGATCGCGAAAGTCTTCGCTGCTGTTCATAGCCTCTTGCAGGGCTGTCAGATCGCCCTCGAGGGCCTTGATCTTGTCGGACTCTTTCGCAAGATCGTACACGGCTGTCGCATAGCGGTGCGCGATGCCGGTGGAAATCGAAGCTGGTTCGGACACGTCCATCCTCTCGTACATCAGATCCGGCGTACGCGAGGGTCGCGTCACCGGGGTGTTGGCGCGGCTTGAATATAGGCCCAAGCGGTTAAATCAGGGCGGATGTAGCAGACACCACCGTGTGCCGCAACACTCTATAGTGATGAACGAGGTTGCTCTGAACCGCAAGTTTTCAAGGCTTTCGCGATAGAAAGAGATTTTGCGGAACGCATTATTTTTGCCTGCCGGGCCATATTGATGCAGAATAAGGGCGGTTTTATTCGATTCCTTCGGTCCTGCTCTGAACGGAACGGGCTGCGGCGCTGACCATTCAGGTGCACAATACCCGCTCCAACCGCTTATTGTTTCTTAGGGCGCGTGCGTCACCGCTTGACCGGCCCAACTTTTTAACCAGACCTTGACAGGCCAGAGCAACGGGCAAACCATCATCGGCATCAAGGGAGAATTTCATGTCCGCGCTTGCACTGATGGCCCTGGTGGGGCTCACCGTATTCCTGTCTTTCTTTATCGATGACGCAGACGACACCGATGACACTGAAGAGGTCGACAGCACCGACACACCGGCCGATCCCGATGATCCGCTGGGTCCGGCTGTTGATCGCGACGAGATAGACGGCAGCGGGGACGCCGATACACTCACCGCGCAAAGCGGCGAGACGGTTGCCGGGCTGGGCGGCGCGGACGTAATGACCACCGCCCCCGGATCGGAAGGTGCCATAATCGACGGCGGGGACGGCGATGACACCCTGGAGCTTTTCGGCTCGAGTGCGACCGCCCGCGGCGGCGCAGGGGATGACACCATCGCGTCCTTCGATGTCCTCGACGCCGAGGTGGACGGTGGGGCGGGCAACGATAGTATCGTCTTCCAGCCCCTTACCCCCGGGACAAACCAGTCGGCCGCAGGCAGCGTAGATGGCGGCGCCGGGAACGACACGATCACCGCTTTTGGCATCGGAGGAGAGGTGTTCGGCGGAGAAGGCGACGACCTGATCCAGGGCCAGGGCAGCCTGTTGCGGCTTGACGGCGGGGCCGGTGATGACACGATCGGGGCCGACAGCGCGGACTACGGGGGCGGCACGCCGGTATTCGGTGGCGACGGTAACGATTTGATAAGCCTCACCAACTCACCCGGCTTTCAGGTCGGCTCGACCGCCGATGGCGGGGCGGGGGATGATGTAATCCAGACACAGACATTCCTCGACAGCGGCAAGTCCTTCGATACGCTTACCGGTGGTTCCGGGGCAGACCGGTTTGAGCTGTCGTTCCTTGGCGGTGCCCCCACGGGCGACCCGGTGGATGCCGGCATCGTGACGACCATCACCGATTTTCTGCCCGGCACCGATATACTTTTCGTCGATACACAGCTCGACCCGCTGGCCGATGGAACAGCGCCGACCCTTGCCCGCGTCACGCTCTCCGAAGAGCCGGACGGCAGCTTTACCGACCTTGTCTTCACCACTGGCACCGACGAGGGCTCGGCCCCCCTGATGGGCACGATCCGTCTGCTTGGCACGACGGGTATGACACTGGACGATCTTGCCTTCAGGGAAGGCAGCGAAATCAGCCTGATTTCCTAGACCGGCTTGGGAGCGCCTTCCAGTGCACCGACAGGTACACGTGCGCGTTTGCGCTGGACCTTTCCTTTGGGCGGATAAACCAGTTTCGTGGCCTCCACCATAAAGGCACCACCCGCCATCATTGTGGGAACATGACGACCGATCCTTTCGAACAGTCCCGCCGATTTCATCCAGAGCCGGTCACCGGACGGAAACTGGTAAAGCGCGCCGACATGACGTTCCGGCAGGAACTGGTGCTTGCGCAGTTGCGCGTCGAGCTGGCCCGGCGAATAGGGGCGACCGTATCCGAACGGTGTGCGATCACGCCGCGCCCAAAGGCCGCCGCGGTTCGGCACGATGAAAAGCGCCCTGCCGCCCGGTCCCAGTACGCGCCAGCACTCCTCCAGCAGGTCTGAGGCGCGCTCCGACGTTTCCAACCCATGTAACAGCACCAACTTGTCGACATGGCCCGTCTCCAGCGGCCAAAGCGTTTCTTCTGTCAGCACCGAGGTATTTGCCATTCCCGCAGGCCACGGCATGACGCCCTGGGGTCCGGGCATCAGCGTGACAACCCGCCGCGCATCTTTGAGATAGGGGCGCAGCAGGGGCGCGGCAAAGCCAAAGCCGACCACCGTCTGCCCCTTGGCTTCCGGCCAGATTTCCACCATTCGGCCCCGCAGTGATTTCTGCGCCGCCCGGCCCAACGCGCTGCGGTAGTAGAAATTGCGCAGATCCTGCACATCAAGATGCATTGCGGACAATCCTTCGTTGCGCCATTCTGGACTACCCTAGACCAGCAGCGGAGCCTTGAACATGCCCTCAGATCCCCATGTCGAAACTATCGCGACGGACACCCATACCCTCGTGACGATCCCGTGTTTGTCGGACAATTATGCATTCCTGCTGCGCGACAATAACAGCGGCGACGTCGCGCTGATCGACGTGCCCGAAGCGGCCCCGATCACAGCAGAACTCGACCGGCGCGGCTGGACCCTCAGCCAGATCTGGTTGACGCACCATCATTTCGATCACATTGACGGCTTGCCCGAGCTTGCCAAGACCCACAGCGCGCCCGTTTACGGTGCCAAGGCCGACGCAGAGCGCCTGCCCGACCTTGATTCAGCTTTGGCAGACGGTGACACTTTTACGCTGGGCACGCTCGATGTGCGGGTTATCGACGTATCCGGCCATACGGTCGGCCATATTGCCTTCTTCGTACCGCAAGCCAAGGCTGCCTTTACCGCCGACAGCCTGATGGCGCTGGGGTGCGGCCGCCTGTTCGAGGGCACGCCTGAACAGATGCACGCGAGCCTTGAGAAGATGCGCGACTGGCCGGACGACACGCTGGTCTGTTCGGGTCACGAATATACCGCATCGAATGCGAAATTCGCGCTCAGCGTCGATCCTGACAACACCGACCTGAAGAAACGCGCCAAGGATATCGACGCGATACGCGCCGAGGGCCGCTTTACCGTGCCCTCGCTTATGTCACTGGAACGCGCTACCAATCCGTTCCTGCGGTGCAATGATCCCGGCCTGCGGGCCAATATCGGGCTGGCGCAAGCTACCGATGTAGAAGTCTTTGCCGAAGTCCGCAAGCGCAAGGACAGCTTTTGATTGTCATGCAACAGGGGCACGCGGCGTTGTGCCGCGCGCTCCGCAACCGTGGCCATTGAAACACATGGGCATCCCTCCCATATCAAGGTTTCAGGACGCCTGAGATGGCGCACAAACCCCTCCAGCCCCCGGTCCGAAACAGCTTTGCGAAAGCACGCTCACATTAAATGTGACATCTTTATTTCAAAAAAGACTTGAAGCTGAGCCGCGATCAACCAAACTCTAATACTATCAGGCCATGGTCGAACCGAAGGCGCTGGCATCTTTCAGCCCCCCCCGCCGACCCTCATCGAAAAGGAGCACGCCCGTGCCTTCATTCTCGAACACACTAGAACAATCCATTCATGCCGCGCTCGCGCTTGCGAATGCACGCCGCCATGAATTTGCCACGCTTGAGCATTTGCTGCTCTCGCTTGTGGACGAGCCTGATGCATTGCAGGTCATGAAGGCCTGCTCGGTCGATGTGGACGAACTGCGCGAAACGCTGGTCGAATTCATCGACGAGGACCTCAGCAATCTCATTACCGACGTCGAAGGATCCGAAGCCGTGCCCACAGCCGCGTTCCAACGGGTGATACAGCGCGCGGCGATCCATGTTCAGTCCTCCGGCCGCACGGAAGTAACCGGCGCCAATGTGCTTGTCGCCATCTTCGCGGAGCGCGAAAGCAACGCCGCCTATTTCCTGCAGGAACAGGACATGACGCGCTATGATGCGGTGAACTTCATCGCGCATGGCGTCGCCAAGGACCCGGCATACGGTGAACAACGTCCCGTTTCCGGCGCGCCCGAGCATGAAGAAGAAGCGCAGGGCGTTACCGAAGGCGACAAGAAGGAATCCGCACTGTCGAAATATTGCGTGGATCTGAACGCAAAGTCCCGCGACGGCGACGTCGATCCATTGATCGGGCGTGATACCGAGGTGGAGCGTTGCATTCAGGTGCTGTGCCGCCGGCGCAAGAACAACCCGCTTCTCGTGGGCGATCCCGGTGTCGGCAAAACGGCCATCGCGGAAGGGCTTGCACGCAAGATCGTGGCTGGCGAGACGCCAGAAGTTCTGGCCAATACCACCATCTTCTCGCTCGACATGGGCGCGCTGCTGGCGGGCACACGCTATCGCGGTGATTTCGAGGAGCGGCTGAAGGCGGTCGTGACCGAGCTTGAGGACCACGATGACGCTGTACTGTTCATTGACGAAATCCACACGGTTATCGGTGCCGGCGCGACCTCGGGCGGGGCGATGGATGCATCGAACCTTCTGAAACCAGCGCTCGCAGGGGGTAAGCTGCGCACGATGGGCTCGACCACTTACAAAGAGTTCCGCCAGCATTTCGAGAAGGACCGCGCGCTGGCACGCCGGTTCCAGAAGATCGACGTGAACGAACCGTCCGTCGAGGACGCACAGAAGATCCTCAAGGGCATCAAGCCATATTTCGAAGATCATCACAGCGTCAAATACACCGCCGACGCGATCAAGACGTCCGTGGAGCTGGCGCATCGCTACATCAACGACCGTAAATTGCCGGATTCCGCCATTGATGTAATTGATGAAGCCGGTGCCGCGCAGCATCTTGTCGCAGCGTCCAAACGGCGCAAGACCATCGGAACCAAAGAGATCGAAGCCGTAGTGGCCAAGATCGCCCGCATTCCGCCGAAAAGCGTCTCGAAGGACGATGTCGTCGTCCTGCGCGATCTTGAGGCATCGCTCAAACGGGTGGTGTTCGGCCAGGACAAGGCGATCGAGGCGCTTTCGTCCGCGATCAAGCTGGCGCGTGCGGGTCTGCGTGAGCCGGAGAAGCCCATCGGGAACTACCTGTTTGCGGGTCCGACCGGTGTGGGTAAAACCGAGGTTGCCAAACAGCTCGCCGATACTTTGGGTGTCAAGCTGCTGCGGTTCGACATGTCGGAATACATGGAAAAGCACGCCGTCAGCCGCCTGATCGGCGCGCCTCCGGGTTATGTCGGATTTGACCAGGGCGGGATGCTTACCGACGGTGTGGACCAGGATCCACATTGCGTTCTGCTGCTCGACGAGATGGAGAAGGCGCACCCGGATGTCTACAACATTCTGTTGCAGGTCATGGATCACGGCAGGCTGACCGATCATAACGGTCGGACTGTCGATTTCCGCAATGTGGTTCTGATCATGACGTCGAATGCGGGTGCTGCGGAACAGGCGAAAGAGGCCGTTGGCTTTGGCCGCGACCGCCGCACGGGTGAAGACACCGCCGCGATCGAGCGGACGTTTACACCGGAATTCCGTAACCGTCTGGACGCCGTCATCTCCTTTGGCGCGCTGCCCAAAGAGACGATCCTGCGTGTGGTCGAGAAATTCGTACTGCAACTCGAAGCGCAACTGATGGACCGGAACGTGACCATCGAGCTGAGCAAAAAAGCCGCCGAATGGCTGGCGGACAAAGGCTATGATGACAAAATGGGGGCGCGCCCGCTGGGCCGCGTTATTCAGGAGTACATCAAGAAGCCGCTCTCCGAGGAGCTGCTGTTCGGCAAACTGGCCAAAGGCGGTGTCGTCAAGGTCGGCGTGAAGAAGGGCGAGCTCGATCTTCAGATCGACGGCCCCGACAGCCCGCGCCTGTCTGGCGACAAGCCGCCCCTGCTCACGGCAGACTGATCATGCTGAGAGCGGTCCTCGCTCTGTTATCCCTCGCCGTGCCAGCCACGGCGGGGGATTTTTTGCTTGTTCATCCAATCGACTGTGATCTCGACGGTCCCTGCTATATCCAGCAATATGTCGACCATGATGCAACGGACGCGGCAACCGATTTCACTTGTGCGGGCCTGACATACAACGGGCACAAGGGCACTGATTTCGCCTTGCCTGATCGGTCGTATATCAACCGCGGCATAGATGTCCTGGCCTCCGCTTCCGGAACGGTGAAAGGGATCCGCGACGGCATGCCCGACACCGGCTATTCCGATACGACTGCGGCTGCCGTTCAGGACCGCGAATGCGGCAATGGCGTGGTCGTTGGGCACGCGGAGGGATGGGAAACCCAATACTGCCACCTGCGCAGCGGCTCGATCCGCGTGAAACGCGGGGACGTGATTTCGGCGGGTACCGTTCTGGGGCAAGTCGGCATGTCGGGCCGCGCCGAGTTTCCTCATGTTCATCTGTCCGTGCGACAGGATGGTCGCGTGGTCGACCCCTTCGATCCAGACGGAGAGATCACCTGTGGCGCCCCGGACCGGACGACACTCTGGGCAGACGCACCGCAGTACAGGGCCGGTGGCATCATCAGCATCGGCACCAGTACCGCAATTCCGGATTTCGCCGAGATCCGCGTAGGTGACGTAGCCGGGGCTACCGCGCGCGGTGATGCTTTGGTCATCTGGTCCTATCTTTTCGGTGTGCGGAAGAATGACATCCTGCGCCTTGACCTGCGCGGTCCCGACAGGATCACGATCGCGCGCAACATAGAAATTGAGCGTAATCAGGCGCAGGCATTTCGTGCCATCGGAAAGAAACGCAAGAGTGAAAGCTGGCCTGCTGGGCGTTATGCTGGCGAAGCGACCCTGCTGCGCGATGGCGTCGAAATTGACCGTCAGTCCCTGACGCTTACCCTGCCCTGATCCCTATTTCTCAGTAAATTTCAATTCGATCCGGCGGTTACGCGCGCGTGCGGCCTCTGTGTCGGCAGTGTCGACCGGCTGATACTGGCCAAAGCCGTTCGCCGCGAGCCGGTCCGGCGGGATACCCAGAAAGTTGCTCATGTATCTGACGACGGAGAGCGCCCGTGCTTGGCTTAATTCCCAGTTGTCGGCGAATTCGCCCTGCCCCGACAGCGGCACGTCGTCCGTATGACCGTCCACACGCAGGACCCATTCGATGCCTTCGGGAATATCCGCCGCGACATTCCGCAAGATATCCGCAACCTTTGCGATTTCGCGGGTGCCTTCCGGTGACAGTTCCGCGCCACCGGACGGGAACAGCACCTCGGAAGAGAAAACGAACCTGTCGCCTTCGATTCGCACGCCGTCCTGCGTGCCCAGCACGTTGCGCAGACGACCGAAAAACTCTGATCGGTATTGCTCAAGATTCTTCGTTTCAGCTTCGAGACGCTGGCGCTCGGCCGCTTCCAGCTCGGCGCGTCGACGTTCTTCGGCGGCGACGCGTGCGAGTGCGGTGTTCAGTTGCGATCCAAGTGACTGCAACTCGACCTCGCGCGCCGCATCCACGGCCACGGCCTGATCCAGAAGGCCTTGCAGATTACCTAGCTGCGCACGCAGCGCGGCGACCTGCTGGTTCAGCAACTCGGTCTGCCGCTGCGATGCCGCGGAGGTTTCACGCTCCTGTGCCAACTGCCGTTCGGCTTGCGCAAGCAGGGCGGCCCGTTGTTCCGCCTCGGTCTGGGTGGTGCCCGCCTCCTGTTCGGCGGCAACCTTTGCCGCGAGCGCGGCGGCAAGACCGGCGCGTAGATCCGCCATCTCTTCGGCGGTCTCGCTTTGCGTCGTATCCAGCTGCTCTTCGAGCGTCGCAATCCGGGTCCGAGCGGTGCGCAAAGCGTCCCGCACATCTGCAAGCTCGACATCGCGTGCTTGCGCAGTTTCAACCTGTTTTTCCAACTCATCCGCATCCAGCAACGCCGCGGCCAGCTTCAGATCGAGATCTTTTTCCGCAGCCCGCGCCGCTGCCAGGAGGGTAAGAGTTTCCTCTGCCCGACGCCGTTGCGATTCCAGTGATAGCGTCATTGCGGTCAGTTCCGTATCGGCGTTTTTCAGACGCTCGCGCAGTGCCTCTGCCGCCGCCGCTTCCGCCAACCGCGTGCTTTCCTGCGCGCTCAACGCATTTTGCGCGGCAGTCACATCGGCGCTGAGTGTGTCGATCTCTTCCTGCGCTTGCGCGTTACGCACCCGCAGATCAGCCGTGAGCGCCTCCAGTGCCTCGCGGCGCGCAGCAGCAAGGCGCGCGGCCTCCGCCTGCGCATCCACCTCATCGCGGCTTGCCGCGAGGGCAAGGTCAAGCGCCTCGCGCTCGCTCAACAGCGTCTGCGTCCGTTCCTCAAGATCGGCAACCTCGGCCAATGCGGTATCCCGGTCGGTCAGCAACGCAGCGACCTGCGCTTCGAACCCCGTGATCCGGTTGCGCGCATTCGCCAGCTCCTCCGCCTGTTCGGCGCGTTGCGTGCGCAAGGATGCAATAAGCGTTGCCTGTTCCTCAGCCTGTTCCTGCGCCTCCTCTAACGTCGCGCTTAGTGCGCCGACGCGTGCTTGCAGGTTGGTATTGTCGCGCTCCTGCAAGCCGAGAGCCTGCGCCAACGCGGCCACTTCGGTCGACAACGAGTCCAGTTCTGTCTCCTGGCCCGATATCTGTTCAGTCAGCACGAACTGAACGACCATGAAAATGGTGAGCACGAACATCAGGACCAACAACAGACCAGTCATCGCATCGACGAAACCAGGCCAGATCGATGCCTGAAACCGCGATCCTGTCCGCCGCGACAGAGCCACGCTCAGCTTCCTCCGTTATCGGAGGTGTCGGATCCGTCCGGCCCCGCCTTGGCGCGCATACGGCGCGGTTCGGTCAAGCTGCGCGGTTGCGAAAGCGCCTTTGTGAGATAGGAAAGCTCTTGGCGCAGTTCCGCCATGGTTTCCTGGCGGCCGGCGGAGATTTCCTCGAGAATCCGCAGCATCTGTACATCAATGGACCGAAGGCGCATGCGGCTTTCGGCGTCGCCACTGCTGTCGCCGTGGTCTTGACCCTGCGTTTCGATAGCCGAAATCATCCGTTCCTGCCCATCGGCAATGCGGTCAAACGCGTCCGACACGCTGCCCTGATCGCCCAACTGTACGGCCATCCGTTCGATCGCCACCGCGAGGCTGCCCAGTTTGCCCTCCACCTCGGCGCGCCCGGTTTCGGAGCGGGCGAACATATCCTGCAACGTTTCCATCTGCTCGGCCACATGGTCCACCATGCTGGCCATCACCGCCTGCTCGGGCGTGCTTTCGTCACCGGCCGAAAAACCGACCCGCGTGATCGAGCTCAGCCAGTCCTCAAGCTCTTGGTAGAAACGATTTTGCCCGTGCCCCGCGAACAGCTCCAACAGCCCGACGATCAGCGATCCCGCAAGTCCCAGCAGCGAGGATGCAAAGGCCACGCCCATGCCGGCAAGTTGCGATTCCAGACCCGTCATCAGCCGGTTGAAGACATCCGTGCTGGCCTCGCCGTCCTGCGGCGCGAGGCTGCGGATGGTATCGACGATGGCGGGCACGGTCGTTGCAAGACCATAAAACGTACCCAAAAGGCCCAAAAAGATCAGCATGTTGACGATGTAGCGTGTGATTTCGCGCGCTTCGTCGATCCGGGTGGCCACGGAATCGAGGATCGAGCGCGTCGACGACGCGTTGATCTGCATACGCGCACCACGGGTACGCAGCAGTGCCGCAAGGGGCGCCAGCATTTGCGGTGGCGTCTCCGACGGTGCCTCTCCCTCGGAGGCGAAATTCTCGATCCAGCGTACAGAACCGATCAATTGCAGCACCTGATAGAAGCAGGCGACGACACCGATGAGAAAGACAAAGACGATGAACCCGTTGAGATAAGGGTTGGCCTGAAACACCGGCAGGACACGCGGCAACGCCACGAATATGCCAAAGCCCGACAATCCAAGCACAAGCAGCATCAAAGTGATCTGCCGCACCGGTTGCGAGAATTGTGTTTTTGCCCCACGGTCTGGTTGCGCCATGCGCTTCCTGCTCCTGACCTTATTGTTCTGTTATCGCAGCTTAACCCGAAATTCACCCAATCCCAAAGGGATTATGCCGCAAGCGCACGAACCCGGTTTGCCAACCATTCAAGCGCCGGATCGTGCAGACCCACTTTCACCAGATGGTCGAAGGTATTGAACAGATATTCGGTATTGGGTCCCCTCCCCCCGACCGCGCGCGCAATGATCTGCGCCTGCTCCTCAAGCGGCAGATCACCGCAATACTGGTTGTGGCTTTCATCAATCACATAGACCAGCGCGGTCACATACCGATCATCCGCAAGCTGGATCGTGATCAGTTTTTCGACATAGGCCGACGAAATCAATTCACGTTCGCGCAGGTAGGCCAAAGTCGTTTCTTCCGCGCCGTCCGCAACCCGCAGCGCAAGTCCTTCGCAGGCCTTCCCCTCCTGCCGGTCCAGTGCCAGAACCAGCCCCGGGTCCACGTCTGTGCCGCGATGATGGATCGAGCGCATGCAGAAAGACCTAGCGTACCCCGGCAACGTACCGATCACGCTTTCCGCCACCTCGAAACCTGGATTCCAAAGCAGACTACCGTACCCGAATACCCACATACTCATAGAACTGGTCCTCCTTCGAAGCACAGGGTAAACCCCATCGACGCAAGGATGGAAAGGGGCAATGCCCGTGGGACGCATGCTGTGGATAATCGTGATCGCCGTGACTGTTGCATGGGCGGGATGGTGGTGGATCGCCACGAAGACGTTGCAAGACAGCGTGGCCGGGTGGCGCAGCGCGCGGCAGGCGGAAGGCTGGCAGGCGGACATCGGTACCAGCACACGTGGCGGCTTTCCCCTGCGCATTGCCCTGACGCTCGAAGACCTGAGCCTTGCGGATCCGCAGACGGCGGTCGCTTTGATAGTGCCGGAATTGACGCTTTCTTCGCCGGTGTACTGGCCGGGACACGGCACCGTCGATATGCCGAGTGGTCCAGTGATCCTGTCCACCCCCTCCGACGCTCTGACTCTCGACACAGATGGCGCTGTCGCCGCATTTCGGCTGCGGCCAGGTACGGCGCTGCAACTGGAGAAGATGACAGCACAAACGGATGCCTTAACGCTTGATCTGCCCGATGGGCGGCTGGCAGACCTGTCCTTGCTCGAAGCAGAGGTACAGCAGACGCAAGATCCTGCAGCCTACGACATCCGCGTCGATGTGGTTGATTTGGCGCCCGGCGCTCTGCTGCGTGAGGCTCTGCGCCTGCCGCAGGCATGGCCCTCCGCGTTCGAGACCTTTGGGGCCGACATGACCGTCTTGTTCGATCGCCCCTGGGACCGCACGGCGCTGGATGTGCGCCGACCGCAACCGCGCGCCATCACACTGCGCCGCGCCGAGGTGCGATGGGCGGACATTGGCCTTGTTCTCAGTGCCGATTTGACGGTCAGCGATCGGGGCATTGTTTCGGGGACGATAACCGTAGAGGCATCCAATTGGCAGGCCATGCTGGATATCGCAGAAAGCGGCAGCGTGATCGGTGCCGAACAACGTCCGCAAATCGAGAACGGCTTGCGGATGCTGGCGGGACTGTCCGGTGGCGCGAACACGCTTGAGCTGGACATCGCGGTCCGCGATGGTCGCATGCAGATGGGCTTTATCCCGCTCGGCACCGCGCCACGTCTGATCCTGCCCTAGCGACAGTAGGTTCCCGATCTGTAACGTGCCGTGTCGAAGTGGAAGTGATCGAGATGATGACGGTTGGCGCGCGGCCCCAAAACGGTGCCGAACGGACCGCAGGCTTCCTTGTGCATCCGCTGCAGCGGTTTTTTCATCCCACGCTTGTTCCATCCGTGCAGGACCGTGATCTCGCTGCCATCGGCAAGCTGAAAACCCGAAATATCAATGGCACGTCCTTTGCCATGTTCGGAGATCTTGCCGGTTTTCGCGTTGTTGCGGCGGCGACAGGCATAGTGGGCGGCCACCTTCAATTCGCGCAGGCCACCACCCTTTTTGGAAAGCGCTGGCTTTGCGCTTTTGTCCACCCATGACTTGAGGGCGCGCGCAGTGCCGCAGTCCATCGTGGACCGTGCGCTGAGCGAGACGCCGGAAACCGAAGAGATCTGAACCGCGTTGTCCACACCACACCCGCCGGCCGACCCGGATACGCTGCCGATCGCCCTGCCCTGAATGGCAATGTCGCCACAGACTGCTCCGGCGGCCAATACCTTTTGCTGCTGACGCAGTTCCCGAGCCGCCTTGGGGGAACGGAAAATGGGACGCAATGACGCAAGGAACCCGCCTTGCTTGTTCTCTATCGCGGAGCGGTCGATCGTCCCGTCAGGCACGATCTCTATGAATTGTGTCATCGGGCGGCCTTCGGGCCGCAGCGAACTGTCCGGACCGCCGCAGGCAACCGTTGCGGAAAGACAAAGGAACAAGGTCAGCTTTTTCATGGTTTACGCCCCGGTACACGCCCGAAGTTCGGGGCGTCTGTGTCCTGTCCCGCGTCGATGATGCTGCGCCGAATGGCGCGCGTGCGGGTGAAATAGTCATGCAGGTGTTCTCCGTCACCCTGCCGTATCGCCCGCTGAAGCGCAAATAGTTCTTCGGTGAACCGCCCGAGAATCTCCAGGGTCGCTTCCTTGTTGGAGAGAAAAACATCGCGCCACATTGTCGGATCGGAGGCCGCGATACGCGTAAAATCGCGGAAACCTGCCGCAGAATATTTGATTACCTCGCTGTCGGTCACGCGGCGCAGATCGTCCGCCACGCCCACCATGGTATAGGCGATGAGATGTGGCGCATGCGACGTGACCGCGAGCACAAGATCGTGGTGATCCGCGTCCATTTCCTCGACGTTGGAGCCAAGACCCTCCCAAAAGGCGCGCAGTTGCGCCGTCACCGACGGATCGGTGCCTTCGCTCGGCATCAGCAAACACCAGCGGTTGTCGAAAAGCTCGGCAAAGCCCGAGCGCGGACCGGAATGTTCCGTTCCCGCCAAAGGATGGCCCGCAACGAAATTCACGCCTTCCGGCAAAAGCGGCGCGATCTGATCTATCACATCGCGCTTGACCGATCCGACATCGGTGATCGTCGCACCGGGTTTGAGACTGTCGCGAATGTCCTTCATGACGGTGCCCATGACCCCCACGGGAACGCACAGCACCACCAGATCGGCGCCTTTCACCGCGTCGTTGATATCGTCGCAGACGACATCGCACAGCCCGATGTCGCGCGCCGTCGCGCGGGTTTCTTCCGAGCGCGCGAAACCACGCACTTCGCGTGCAAGGTCCGCGCGCTTGATCCCCCAGAAAATCGAGGACGCGATAAGGCCCAGACCGATCAGTGCCACGCGGTCGTAAATCTGTGCCATCGCTCAGCCCCCCTTGAACTGGCGCACTGCGTGCACCACCCGACGGCACGATGCCTCATCACCCACGGTAATGCGCAGACAGTTGGGCAGGTTATATCCCCCCACCTGCCGCACGATCAGCCCCTGCGATTGCAGATAGGCATCACAGTTCTGCGCCTCGTCCTCACTCGCGAAGCGTGCCAAGATGAAATTCGCGCAGGAAACATCCGACGGCACACCGATCTCGGCCAGGGCCTCTGCCATCCAGTGCCGCCATCTGGCGTTTTCGGCACGGCAGTGATCGGCATACTTCCGGTCGCGCACGGCGACCTGTGCGGCATCAATTGCAGCGCCGCTCAGGTTGAACGGACCGCGGATCCGGTTCAGGACGTCGATCACCGGTTTGGGCGCGTAGCCCCATCCAATGCGCAAACCGCCCAGACCATAGAGTTTTGAAAAGGTGCGGGTCATGACCACGTTTTCGCGCGAGTCCACCAGCCCCGCACCCGCGTCATAATCCTCGACATACTCGGCGTAGGCCCCATCGAGCACCAGAAGACATTGCGCGGGCAGCCCATCCGCCAGCCGCGCGATCTCGGCGGAGCCGATCATGGTGCCCGTCGGGTTGTTGGGATTGGCGATGAAGACGAGCCGGGTCTTGTCCGTGCAGGATGCAAGAATGGCATCCACATCTGTCACCCGCTCGCGTTCTTTCACCTCGACAGGCGTCGCCCCCGCCGCCAGCGCATAGATCCTGTAGAGCGCGAAACCATGTTCGGTATGGATGACCTCCGTCCCCGGACCCGCGTAAGCCTGACACAGATAGTTGAGGATATCGCCGGATCCTGCCGCGCAGACGATCTTGTCTGCATCCAGGCCGTGCACCTCGGCGATGGCGTGGCGCAGGCCCGCGTGGTCCGATGACGGGTAGCGGTGCAGTTTGAAGGCCGCTTGTTGAAAGGCCTTGATCGCGCCGTCGCTGGGGCCAAGCGGATTCTCGTTCGAGCTGAGCTTGACCACATTCTCGACGCCGGCCACCTCCGACGCGCCTCCCTGATACAGGGAGATGTCCATGATGCCGGGCTGCGGTGCAATGGTCTGTGTCATATCGGGCGCTCTTTGGTTGCTTGGCGCCCTTCTAGCGCCTCGACCGCGCCCTCACCAGAAGCGATTTGCCCCGTCGCACGACCGGCGCGCAGCCTTGGCGAGATGCATATGGGCCCACCGGGTCTGGGTAAGCCGCATCAAACGAGGGTGAGCATGGGTTTGGCAGCCGCGCGGCGCAGCAGCGCGTCTGTGGTACTCTCGCTGGGTTCGGCACCGTACATCGTGTACAGGATCTTCCAGGCGTCGTCGATCAGACCCAGGGTGATATAGGTCGTATGCGGCGCCCGCGCGAGAAGGTCACCAGCGTACAGGCTGGTGGAGTAGACACAGTCGATTTCGTTGGGTGATTTGGAGAATGCTTCGATACAGGTCCGCTTAATTCGCGTCACGCCAAGCCGTGCGTTCTCCGCGCAAACCTGTTTGATCTGCTCGCGCATTCCTGCCACATCCCTGACCAGAAAATCGCCAGACAGTGTTTCGAATCTCTGGGGGCTGTTGAAAAACGAAATGAAAGTTTCAGAATCCCCCTGCTGCATCGCTGCTCGGGTTTTCTCCAGGACGGTCTCGGCAATTGCCAGCGCCGCTTTTGCTTCAATCACTTTCATTCTCCTCTAAAAGCGACCAGTCCCCAAAAAAAATCGCACCGGTCCGAAGGGCCATCACCACCGCCGAAATAGACGCGTGTCTGCTCCCTCAAGACGTTAATGCATGTCAAACCGGACGTGAGTATGTTCAAAAAATGTCAAAACGTACAAAAAACGCCCCGCCGGAAAGCCGGCGGGGCGTCAAAAAAACCGTTGAATGCAAAGATTAGTTCTTTGCGTAGAATTCGACCACGAGGTTCGGTTCCATCACGACGGGGTATGGCACATCGCCCAGAGTGGGTGTACGCACGAATGTCGCTGTCATCTTGGAGTGATCTGCGTCGATATAGTCGGGCACATCGCGTTCCGCGAGTTGCGTCGCCTCGATCAGCGCAACCATCTGCTTGGAGCGGTCACGGACCTCGATCACATCACCTTCCTTTACGCGGTAGGACGGGATGTTCACCAGCTTGCCGTTCACACGGACGTGACGGTGATTGACGAACTGACGTGCAGCAAAAACAGTCGCGACGAATTTGGCACGGTACACGACCGCATCCAGACGACGCTCCAGCAGGCCGATCAGGTTTTCACCGGTGTCGCCCTTGACCCGCTCCGCTTCGCCGTAGATGCGGCGGAATTGTTTTTCGGTCAGGTCGCCGTAGTAGCCCTTGAGCTTCTGCTTGGCGCGCAGCTGGATACCGAAATCGGAGATTTTACCCTTGCGGCGCTGGCCATGCTGACCGGGGCCATATTCGCGGCGGTTGACGGGGGATTTAGGACGGCCCCAGATGTTTTCGCCCATGCGGCGGTCAATCTTGTACTTGGCAGCGGTGCGTTTGGTCACGGCTGTTCTCCTTTATGTTGCCCCGGAAGGGGCGGTAAAGGGCGTTGTCCTCTGGGAAAACCCCGACAGGCCTCCCCTCACGGGGGCCACCAACACCAACGATTGCGCGCTTATACGGGGGATCGGGCGGGAGTCAATGCGCGATATGGCACCTATTCCCCCGGAGTTGCTTCAAGGCGCCGGATTACTTCTAAAACGCCACGCTCATGCGATCACGCTCGGGCAGATGCGGAATCCCACACCTCGCCACGGTCACCGGATGCTTCGAAACCTGCCGACTGACGTGTTTCGATGCGCGCCCGACGGGTGGCGCTGCCTGCATAACGCATGCGGTGGCCCATGACAAAAACGTTTCATTCGCTTCACCGACTCTTTCGCCTGGCCCGAAAACGCCGCCGATTCTGCAGCTGTCGCCCGAGGATCGGACGGACCTCCCCCAAATCCGCGAGCCAATGCCTAGCGTAGTGCCATCTGTTTGACTGCCGCGTGGCGCGGACAGCATGTAAGGTGGTCGTTGACCAATCCGCACGCTTCCATCCACGCATACACGATGGTCGGGCCGCAAAATTTGAAACCCGCCTTTTTCAGATCCTTCGACACCTGCTCGGACATCGCTGTTTTCGGGGGAACATCAGCCATGGTGGCAAACCTGTTCTGCAGGGGTGTTCCGTCGACGTAGCGCCACATGAAAGGCGCAAATCCATCGCGCTCCTCCAGCGCGATCCAGGCCTGCGCGTTTGTGATTGTTGCTTCGATCTTGCCACGGTGGCGAATGATGGCCGAATTACCGAGCAACCGCTGCACATCGGTCTCGCCCCAATGGGCGATCACCGCAGGGTCGAACCCTTCGAACGCCGCGCGAAAGGCGTCGCGCTTTTTCAGTATCGTGATCCAGCTGAGCCCCGCCTGAAACCCGTCGAGGATCAGCTTTTCCCAAAGCGCGCGGCTGTCATGCTCGGGGACGCCCCATTCGTGATCGTGGTAATCGATGTATATCTGTTCGGGCCCTGCCCAGTCGCATCTCGTCATGGCGTTTTCCTCACAGCGCAGGTGTAATCAATTTTCACAGGATTCGCACAAAAATCTTCGCTTAACATCTCTTTAGGGTCCACGCGCGCAGGGTAGCCGGACACGTTCAAAACAGGATTCTCGCACGATGGGCATTCCCAGACGCAAGCTTGCCGATATGGCGCCCGGTGCGGACAGCCCGCTCAACTTCGCCATCACCCAGCAGGATCAGAGCACCCTCGCGCTGGTGCAGGAGGCGATACGCTACAAACAGACGCTGCTTGCGTTTCAACCCGTAATGCGGGCCGATGGCGCGCGGGAGCCTGGCTTTCACGAAGGGCTGATCCGTGTTCTTGATCCAACCGGCCGGGTAATTCCGGCGGCACAGTTCATGGACAAGATCGAAACAACCGAAACGGGACGCGAAATCGACGTGCTGGCTTTGCGCCACGGCCTCCTGACGCTGAAGGCAAATCCCGCTTTGCGCCTGTCGATCAACATGTCGGCCCGCTCCATCGGCTATCATCCGTGGACCAGCACGCTCAACCGCTTCCTGCGCGAAAGCCCCACGATCGGGGAGCGCCTGATACTTGAAATCACCGAAAGCTCTGCGATGTCGGTGCCCGAACTGGTTATTGATTTCATGAAACGCCTCCAATCCAGGGGCATCTGCTTTGCCATGGACGATTTCGGTTCGGGTCAGCTGGCTATCCGCCACTTCAGGGAATTTCTGTTCGACATCGTGAAAATAGACGGGCAATTCGTGCGCGGGATCGCAGCCAATCCTGATAACCAGGTTCTCATGCGCGCCCTCTTGGCGGTTGCGAGGCATTTCGATATGCTGACCGTTGCCGAAAATGTCGAGACCGCTCAGGACGCGCAGATGCTGACCGATATGGGCGTCGATCTTTTGCAAGGTTATTATTTTGCCGCGCCCACGACCCGTCCACCGTGGTTGCAAGACGCGAAAATACGCCAGGGCTGACGGCTCTGGCCCGCCCACGCAGGACCGTGCCTGTTGCCGGTGCGCATCCGATGCGATATGCCTCGATCAGAAGGTGGGGAGCGCCACAGCGGACCGCGATGGCGGTCTCGCACGCCCCCTCCTACCCCGCGTCATAAGAGAGGACTGCATTCCATGACCAACGTTGTTATCGCCTCCGCCGCCCGCACTGCCGTTGGCAGCTTCGGCGGCGCCTTCGCCAACACACCCGCACATGATCTGGGGGCTGCCGTGCTGAAGGAAGTCGTCGCACGCGCCGGTATCGACGCCTCGGATGTGTCTGAAACAATTCTGGGTCAGGTGCTGACCGCGGCACAGGGCCAGAACCCCGCGCGCCAGGCGCATATCAACGCGGGATTGCCACAGGAATCCGCCGCCTGGTCGATCAACCAGGTTTGCGGGTCCGGACTGCGCGCCGTTGCCTTGGCCGCGCAACACATTCAGTTGGGCGACGCGAGCATTGTCGCCGCTGGTGGTCAGGAGAACATGACCTTGGCTCCGCATGCGCAGAACATGCGCGCGGGCCAGAAAATGGGCGATATGAAGCTTATCGACACGATGATCAAAGACGGTCTTTGGGATGCCTTTCATGGCTATCACATGGGGCAAACCGCCGAAAATGTCGCCGAAAAATGGCAGATCAGTCGCCAGCAACAGGACGAATTCGCTGTTGCATCCCAAAACAAGGCTGAAGCCGCGCAGAAGGAAGGCCGTTTCAAGGACGAGATTCTCGCCTACACCGTTCCCGGTCGCAAGGGTGACACCATCGTCGATGCCGACGAGTACATCCGCCACGGCGCGACTATGGATGCGATGGCCAAACTGCGGCCCGCGTTTACCAAGGACGGTTCTGTCACGGCGGCCAACGCCTCCGGCCTCAACGATGGCGCCGCCGCCGCCCTGCTGATGAGCGCGGACGAAGCCGAAAAGCGCGGCATCGAGCCGTTGGCACGGATTGCGTCCTATGCAACAGCGGGTCTTGATCCGTCGATCATGGGTGTCGGGCCGATCTATGCATCGCGCAAAGCGTTGGAAAAAGCCGGCTGGAAGCCCGAAGATCTGGATCTGGTAGAGGCAAACGAAGCTTTTGCCGCGCAGGCCTGCGCCGTGAACAAGGACATGGGTTGGGACCCCGAGATCGTCAACGTCAATGGTGGTGCCATCGCAATCGGCCACCCCATCGGCGCTTCCGGGGCACGCATCCTGAATACCCTGCTGTTCGAGATGAAGCGCCGCGGCGCCAAGAAAGGTCTGGCCACACTGTGCATCGGCGGCGGCATGGGCGTTGCCATGTGCCTCGAGCGCCCCTAATCCGAGCGCGGTGCGGCCCTTTTTCGAGGCCGCGCCGCATCTGTCCATGCCAGGGGGTGCACGATACCCACAATTCGACCAGCTAGTCTGCTCGGGCGGTGGGCCCCCTGCTTCTGGGAGGGTGGCTGGCTAGACATGATGCGCGACGTGATTGAACTTGCCCCCGTCCGGATCACCGGGGTCAGCGGCGGCGCGGGCACCGGAGCCGGGTTTATCAGCCGCCGGGGCGGGCACTTTATCCGTGCGATGTGCGCGGCCTTTTCGGACCTCTACAGCAATATGAATCCCCACGAAACTGGCGAAACCGGATTGTCTCCGCATCAATCGATCTACCGTGACGTCGTCTCGACCGTGTTCGATGCGCAAGCGATGGATATTGCTCACCCGGAACTACGACATATTGCAGGATGTGATTATATCGCGCCGGATAAGGCCGTACCGGCAGACAAAATCGATTTTACTTACCCTAAAAAAATTCGCCGCAGTTGAGATACAGGAGCAAGCGACTGCCATCCTTTTTTGGAAAACCGGCGGTGGCACGGGGCACCGTAAGAAATCTTCAAGCAGCCGCCGCTTCGGTGTTGCCATAGGCCGCGCGACTGCCTAAACCGAGATATAAGAAAGAAAATTGCGATTTTTGCGCGCAATTAGAAACATAGTTACCGGAGGAAACCAAATGTCCCGTGTCGCACTTGTAACCGGAGGCAGCCGTGGAATCGGCGCCGCCATCTCCAAAGAGCTGAAAGACAAAGGCTATACCGTCGCGGCCACCTATGCGGGCAACGACGATGCCGCAGCGAAATTTACCGATGAAACGGGCATCAAGACCTACAAGTGGAATGTTGCGGACTACGAAGAGTCCAAGGCAGGTATTGCAAAGGTCGAGGACGAACTCGGCCCCGTCGAAATCGTCGTTGCGAACGCCGGCATCACCCGCGATGCGCCCTTCCACAAGATGACGCCCGAACAGTGGCACGAAGTCGTCAACACCAACCTCACCGGCGTGTTCAATACAATCCATCCTGTCTGGCCCGGCATGCGCGAACGGAAGTTCGGCCGGATCGTCGTAATCTCGTCGATCAACGGTCAAAAGGGCCAGTTTGCACAGGTCAACTACGCCGCGACCAAGGCGGGCGATCTGGGCATCGTGAAATCGCTTGCACAGGAAGGCGCGCGGGCAAATATTACAGCCAATGCAATCTGCCCCGGCTATATCGGCACGGACATGGTCATGGCGGTGCCGGAAAAGGTCCGCGACAGCATCGTCGCCCAAATCCCTGCGGGTCGCTTGGGCGAGCCCGAAGAAATCGCTCGTGTGGTGTCGTTCCTCGTGGCGGACGATGCGGGCTTCATCAATGGCTCCACGATCTCGGCCAATGGGGCACAGTTTGTCGTCTGAACACGTTCGTGTCCGGAAAGCTCACGATTGAAAATGGCCGGTGGTGCGCCATCGGCCTTTTTTCTATGCGCGCGCTATGTGAACTGGCGATGCGGGCTTACGGATCGCGGACAGGCTTGCGGAGCCACGAAAAAAAATCAGTAAACGCGCGGGCGCGTTCCGCATGGGCGGTTTGCATTGCGTGACGGGCAGCAGTGTTTGTGGTGGCTTCTATCATCAGGACTTTCGTGTATGTGACCCTTCTTCGAGGTCCGTGCGTTTTACCTCTCCTCAATATGTGTGTCGTAAAGGCCCCTGACAAACGAGACGTGCCCCAGCTTCAGTCAAGATATACTCGAGTGTGGTGTCGAACCGTCTTCCTCCTTGCACCGCGTTACGTGCGTTCGACGCCGCCGCGCCCAAGCTGCTGCGGAATTGAACGTCACCCCTGCGGCTCCTTCCTTTAGGATCAAATCACTCGAAGAGCATCTGGGCACCCTGCTGTTCCGCCGCCTCAATCGCGCGGTCGAACTGACCGATGCCGGAAGGGCTTTGGCGCCTGACGCTGCTGAAGGTTTTCAGCCGCGACAACATCGATGTTGCGATCCGCTTCGGCCAGACGGCCTATCCCGGTCTTTACGCGCACCCCCTGGCCGAGGAGTGGGTCGTACCCGTTATGACGCCCGCCCTCGCCGCCCGCTATCCCACCGTGCAATGCCTGAAGGACACGCCTTTTATCTTTGACGATTCGATCAAGTTCATCGAGCCACCGGTCGATTGGACAGTGTGGTTTACGGCCATGGGCGAAGTCTACACTCCGGTTCACGGCCCGCGTTTTTTCGCAGGCCGATCATGCGCATGATGCCGCGATGGCGGGGATGGGGGTGGTGCTGGGGCGTCGTGCGCTTGTGGTTAAAGATATCGCCGACGGGTGTTTGGTGGCACCCTTTCCGACTGCTCTCGCAACCAGAGCGCGCTTCAGCTTTCTATGTCCTATGGGTCAGGAGCCGCGCCCACAAACCGCTGCCTTCCGTGACTGAATGTCGGCGGACATAGCGAAAATGGCACATGTCACCGACGCGGTCGCGCTTGCCACGCTATTGGATGATTAATCGGGAATTTCAGCACTTCGTCACCGAACGGTGTCGAAAATTTCGGTATTTCCTGCTAACCGTCCCCGGGGTATTTGATCGCTGGCGGCGCGCTGACCGTAGCGCGCGCCAGCTTTATCAGGTGAACTCTACTCTGAAAGTCGCGTAATTTCTTCTTTCAGACGCATTTTCTGTTTTTTCAGATCCGACAGATGCAAAGCGTCTGTCGCGGGCGAACGCTGAGCGGCTTCAATCGCCTCACTCATGTCGCGGTGCTTCTTTTTCAACGCCTCAAGATGTGCAGTCAGTGCCATACGTCCTCCAGTTGTTAAAGTGCCTGTTCAGATGAGCATGAATTAAAATCAAAGTCACGCTGCCATGCAGCATAGGGGCGCGATAGGTAAACAGCCGCTTAACGCGGCTTAAAATTCGAGCGCGGCACCAGAACGCAACGCCGCGCGAACGCGTTCTGTGTATTGGTCACCATCGCGGTGCACTTGTCCCTCGTGCATCACCAGCGGCGCGTGCAGCCGAAAATCCGCACGGCCTGATTTGCGTGCCCTCACGATCACCAGCTCGGCCTGTCGCCCGCCGCGCGGGGCCAGAGGCAAAACCTCGACCGACCCCATATCCGGCGGCAATGCCGCAAGAAGATCGGGCAGTCGTGCAGCACGGTGAATGAAGTGCGCCTGTCCGCGCGGAGCCAGCCGTTTCGCCGCTGTCTCGACCCAGACCTCAAGCGGTGTCTGCTCACCCAATGCCGCCTCTCGCTCGCCGTTGCGTGCCGCGATGGACGCCGCGCGCCGGTAATAGGGCGGATTGGCAAGGACGTGATCAAATTGTCGCTGTCTCAAATCAAGCGGCAGCGCCGCAATGTCCGCAGTAACCACCTCCAGGACCGGCCCGCCGTTGCGCACGGCAAGTTTCGCGTAGGATGCCTCACGCTCGACCCCGGTAAGCGTCAGCCCCGGTACCCGCGCCCCAAGGCACAGGATCGCGGCGCCCACGCCACAGCCCAGTTCAAGCACGCGCTGCCCGGAATTTGCAGGGATCGTCGCGGCCAGCAGGACCGGATCCACACCTGCGCGGTAGCCCTCGCGCGGCTGCCACAGATGAAGCAGACCGCCCAGAAATGCATCGCGGGTCAGGGTATCGTCGTTCACCGTCCCAGCGGGATCTCGTTGTCCCGCATCACGATTTCGGCGGCGGCGTGATCGCTGTCGCGCACCATCAGACGGCGGGGAAAAATTCCGATACCACCTTCGAGGATGCTCATATTTACGTCCATCTGAAAGCAGTCTATATCCTCGCCTTGCAGGAGAGCGGAGGCAAAGGCGATGATCGTCGGATCGGTGCTGCGCAGGAGTTCTTTCATATCAGCGATCTAAGCGCAGGCGTCACGCTTGTCGAGCGTTCGGATGTTTTTGTACGGGAATAAGCGATCATGACCACCCAGATGAGCCAGAAACCCCACGACCACCTTGCCGGGCTTCTGGCCCAGGATCTGGATGCCGTGAACACGCTCATCCGCGCGCGGATGGCATCGCAATACGCGCCGCGCATTCCCGAAGTCACAGCGCATCTGATCGACGCGGGTGGCAAGCGTCTGCGGCCCATGCTGACGCTGGCAGCGGCGCGGCTGTGCGGCTATGATGGTCCGTATCATGTACATCTCGCGGCAACGGTGGAGTTCATTCACACCGCTACGCTGTTGCACGATGACGTCGTCGACGAAAGCGAGCAGCGGCGCGGCAGACCCACGGCGAACCTGCTCTGGGACAACCAGTCTTCGGTGCTGGTGGGGGATTATCTGTTCGCCCGCAGCTTTCAACTGATGACCGAACCCGGGTCCATGCGGGTGATGAAGATCCTGTCGAACGCGGCGGCGACCATCGCGGAGGGCGAGGTACTGCAACTCACGGCGGCTCGCAATCTGGCCACCGACGAAAGCATCTATCTGCAAGTGGTGCGCGGCAAGACCGCAGCCCTGTTCTCTGCCGCGACCGAGGTGGGCGGCGTGATCGCGGATGCCGACGAAACGTGGGTGAGCGCGCTCTACGACTATGGCGACGCCCTGGGCATCGCATTTCAAATCGTGGACGACCTGCTCGACTATCAGGGCCAATCGGGCGCCACCGGCAAGAACATCGGCGACGATTTCCGCGAACGGAAACTGACGCTGCCGGTGATCAAGGCCGTTGCAAAGGCCGACGCGGACGAGCGCGCATTCTGGTCGCGTACCATCGAACGGGGCAAGCAAGGCGAGGGCGATCTGGAGCATGCCTTGGCGTTGATGGAAAAGCACGGCACTTTGCGCGCGACGCAGACCGATGCGTTGTCGTGGGCTGCCAAGGCGAAGGCGGCGCTTTCTCCCCTGCCCGACCACGAGATCAAGGACCGGCTGACCGATTTGTCGGATTACGTGGTGAGCCGGATCAGTTAAGACACCGGCCCCGCATGACCCACCAGTCAGGGCGCGCGGTGCGGATGCGCGCTTCGGCGTGCGCGGCATTTTCGTAGATCCCGAAACAAGTGGCCCCGGACCCGGACATGCGCGCCAAAAGGGCGTCGTCCATCGCTGCAAGCACATCGTCGATCTGTGGCGCGATGGTCCGTGCCGGTGCTTCGAGGTCGTTGCGCTGCCGTGCCAACCAGCGACACAGCGTCGCAAGATTGTCGAATTGCGGCAAAATTCGCTCCATCGGTGCGTTCGTTTTCTCCCGCAGCCCTGCGAATACCGCGCCCGTGGGCACCTCGATGTGTGGATTGACGAGCAAGAGCTCAAACTGCGGCAGGCCGCGCACCGGATCCAACTGATCCCCTATGCCACGCATTCTTTGTGGCGCATTGTTCAAGCACACAGGCACATCCGCACCAAGCTCTGCTGCGCGCGCTGCACCGCCGAATTGCCGCAGCACAGCCGCCGCGTCAGCCGATCCGCCGCCAATGCCCGCGCCGTGCGGCAAATTCTTTTCCAACCGGATCCGACCGGTCCATCCAGCCAGTTCGGCGGCACGCCAGACCAGGTTGCCTGCGTCCACCGGAACCCCTTGCGCAAAAGGACCGCTGGTTTCAATCGAAAGGGTCGGCGCGGAATCGAACGAAAGCCGGTCACCGATGTTTGCGAAAACGACGAGACTGTCGAGAAGATGGTAGCCGTCATTCCGCTGACCAGTGACATGCAGGCTGAGATTCACCTTCGCCGAAGCGAATGACTCAATCGCCATTGGCAACCTTCAAGGGTGCCGCTCCCTCTTCGCTCAGCACCTGGTCCAGTCCCACTTCGATCTTGCGACGGATCCGGTCGGGCTCGGCTTCGGTGTCGGTTTCAGCGAAATCCAGAAACGACAGGGCACGCTTCCATTGGAACTGCGCTTCGCGCTTGCGGCCAACGGCCCAATAGACATCGCCAAGGTGGTCGTTGACCACCGGATCGACGGCTTCCAATTCCACCGCCCGTTCCATTTGCTCGACGGCTTCTTCATAGCGCCCGAGGCGGTAGTAAACCCACCCAAGGCTATCGACGATGTAACCGCTGTCGGGGCTGGCAGCGACGGCGCGCTCGATCATGTCGAGCGCCTCGTCGAGTTTGCGCTGCTCTTCGACCAGCGAGTACCCCAGATAGTTCAGCACCTGAGGCTGATCGGGGTTGATAGCAAGAGCGGCACGAAAGTCCGCCTCGGCGGCGATGCTGTCGTCCAAGCGCGATTCCGAGATCCCGCGCGAGAAGTGAAGGAACCACGCCCGCGTGTCGTCGTCGGGGGTAAGGTCCAGCGCGCGGGTATAGGCCGCGATGGCGCCCGCGTCGTCGCCTTTGGCGCGCAGGGTATCGCCCAATGTCGAGTGCACGACCGCCAGATCACCGTGACTGCGTGTCAGCTGCGCCAGCACTTCGATTGCCTGATCGCCCCGGTCAAGACGCCGCAGCGCAGCGGCACGCCCCAACTCGGCCACGTGGTAAGCCGGATCATCCGAGGCGATTGCGCGATATTCGTCGATGGCAAGCTGGTGTTGCCCGAGGCTTTCGAGAAGATCCGCAGTCAGCAGGAGCGCATCGATATGATCCGGGCGCAGATAGCGCGCCATGCGTGCGTAGAGCAATGTGTAGTAATCATTGGCCTGCTCCGCCCGAAGCAGCGCAGAAAAAGTATAGAATACCTCGGCCAATCCTGCCCGCGTTGTCGGCGCCAATGTGAAGGGCAGCGTTTCACCGGTTTCAAGAACCGCAATCAACGCGTCAAGCTCGGGATCGCTTGTTCCTGCGAACGAGTCGCGGATAATATTCAGCGCGTCGTCGTTACGGCCCAGTTGCGACAAAATTTCCGCCTGCGCGAGGACACCGCGACGTGTCCGCGACGCAGCCCCCGGCGCACCGGCATCAAACAGGGCTTGGGCTTCGGCGTAGCGGCCAAGCGTACCAAGAGCCAGCACCTTGTGATAACTTACGATGCCCTGCATCCCCGCCTGTTCGGCAATGGCGTCGAATTGTGCCATCCCGGCATCTATATCGTCGGCGCCGATCAGCGCCCACGCCTTGACCAACCCGTCGACCCAAGGGCTGATACCATCACTTTCGACCTCGCGATCCGCGAGTGTGGCGTAATCACCTTCGTCGATGAGCCCGGCGGCAATCACCATCCGCGCCGCTTGCGACCGATGCCCAAGATCGACGATGGATTGCGCCAACGGCAACGCTTGGCGGATGTTCCCAAGCGCGAGATAGGCCAATGTGGCGTCTTCCATCAATCCGACATTCCCCGGATCGCCTGCCAGCGCACGACCGTAGTACTGCGCCGCCGTCGCATAATCGTTCTGCACCGATGCGTTGCGACCCGCAAGATACGCTCCGGCCAGTGAATCGGCCTGAGACGAAGGTGCGGGGAGGCTGACAGCGAAACCCACGCCAAGGGTCAGTGCGGAAACGGTACTCAGGAAAAAACGCATGTGTTCGGCCTTTTTGGAGTTCACTTCAGGCTAGCATGTTTGCGCTGACGTGCAATGGCAGGGCCCTGCCAGGATCGGCGGGAGATTGCTAAATCCGTTCAAAGTTCTGCGAGCTTCCAATGTCGTTCCGACAGAGGGTTAAGCGACGGCGGCCTTCGATCGGTCCTGGCTGTGCGCCGACAACAGCGCGCGAGACAACTCTTTGTCGCGGGCTGCAAAGGCAAAGAGGCGCACCCCGTCCGCGGGTGCGCCTCTTTTGATCCACAGATCATAGCGGTTTTTACATATTCGGATAATTCGGCCCGTCACCACCTTGCGGCGTGGTCCAGACGATGTTCTGCAGCGGATCCTTGATGTCACAAGTCTTGCAATGCACGCAGTTCTGGAAGTTGATGACAAAGCGTGGATCCTTGCCGTCTTCTTCGACGAATTCATACACGCCAGCGGGGCAGTAGCGCGCGGAAGGCCCGGCGTATTTCGGCAGGTTGACATCGACCGGGATGCTGTCGTCTTTCAACTTGAGATGCGCGGGCTGGCTTTCTTCGTGATTGGTGAACGAGAACGCGACGTTCGTCAGACGGTCAAAGCTGAGCTTGCCGTCGGGTTTGGGGTAGTCGATCTTCTTGTGCTTGGACGCTTCCTCGGTCACTTCGGCGTCTGATTTGCCGTGGCCCAAAGTGCCCAGTATCGACCCGCCGAACAAGGTGTTGCACCACATGTCGAAGCCGCCGATTGCCAGGGATGCGCTCAGACCGTATTTCGACCACAGCGGCTTCACGTTCCGGACCTTCCACAGATCTTTGCCGATCGCGCCGTTGCGTACATCCTCTTCATAGTCGGGCAGCTCGTCACCCGACCGGCCCGCCTGAATTGCGGCGAATGCAGCCTCGGCTGCGGCCTTGCCCGAAAGCATGGCATTGTGATTGCCCTTGATGCGCGGCACGTTGACCATGCCGACCGCACACCCAAGTAGTGCCACGCCGGGTGCCACCATTTTGGGCATCGACTGATAGCCACCCTCGGTAATCGCGCGCGCGCCGTATGCCACCCGCTTGCCGCCTTCCAAAAGATTCTTGACCATCGGGTGATGCTTGAACCGCTGGAACTCCATATAAGGGAACACATGGGGGTTCTTGTAACCAAGGTGGACGACGAAGCCGACGTACACCTGATTGTTTTCAAGATGGTAAATAAAGGATCCGCCCCCCGCGTTCTTGCCCAAAGGCCAGCCCATCGTGTGCGTGACCGACCCTTCCTTGTGCTTGGCCGGATCGATCTCCCAGATTTCCTTCATGCCAAGACCGTATTTCTGCGGCTGTTTGCCCTTGTCGAGATCGTATTTGGCGATGACCTGTTTCGACAGGGATCCGCGCACACCTTCGGACAGGAAAACGTATTTGCCATGCAGTTCCATGCCCGGCTCGTATCCGTCGCCCTTGGTGCCATCGGGACTGATGCCGAATTCCCCGGCCACGACACCTTTGACTTCGCCGTTATCGCCATAGACCAGTTCGGAACATGCCATGCCGGGAAAGATCTCGACCCCCAACGCTTCGGCCTGTTCCGCCATCCAGCGGCAGACGTTGCCCAGCGACACGATGTAATTGCCATGGTTGTTCATCAACGGCGGCATCGGGAAATTCGGCACCCGCACCTCGCCGGATTCGCCCAGCATATAAAAATTGTCTTCGACAACGGGTACATTCAGCGGCGCACCCTTTTCTTTCCAGTCTGGCATGAGCGCGTCGAGACCACAAGGATCGAGCACGGCACCGGACAGGATGTGCGCCCCCACCTCAGAGCCTTTTTCGAGCACGACAACGTTGCAATCCGCATCCAGTTGCTTCAGGCGTATCGCGGCAGACAGGCCTGCAGGTCCTGCACCCACGATTACAACGTCGTATTCCATCGCTTCGCGTTCATTCTCGGCCATGACAGGCGCTCCCTTTCGGTAAAAACGGTTTCACAGGACCTAGCGAACGGCGCCCACCTTTGCAATCACGACGGCACGTTAAAATTGACGCTGGGGCACCGGATCAGACTTCGTCGGACCTGTTGACATTGCGGTTATTTCCACCCTGACAGTTCCGCGAGACCTGCAACAGCACGCAGCCGTAGGTAACGACCCACACGAGGCTGACCACCCCCAGCCCGCGCTCCCACAGACCGTCGTATCCCGTTGGCATCAAGAAAAAAATTGGCGCTCCGACACACCACAAAACCGCCACACACCATGACACGATCCTAAGCCGGCCGCTGAGTTGATCGCCGACTAATCCCATAAGGATGAAACAGCCTGCAAAAAGCGCCCCCATCACATATACGATGTAGATGTGGATCACGAGGCCTTCGCTGTCGCCGTCCCCGTATTCGTTCCGGGCACCGATGATTACGACGCACAACGCCAGTAACACCAGGATGAATGTCAGTGCCGTCCACCGAAACGCGCCGTCATGAACATGTGCAGTGCCCAGGGCGAGCGCCAGAAGAGCACCGGCATATCCGTAGAGTGCCACGTCCTGAATAATCTCAAAGCGTCCGGCAGCCAGATCGCTCACCGTATCGGCGATCCAGTCGTGATCGGGCACGACAATCGAGCCTACGACATTCCCGATCAGCAATGCGGCACTTCCAAGAAGGGCGATCCAGCCCAAAGAAGACAAAAAGGCGGGCGCGAGTGTCGGGCGCATTTCATGTGACAACAGACGCGTTCCTTTTTCTGGGCGTACCCGTCCTAAACGCCGCTGGCCCCAAACGGTTCCGAAGCACCGGACTACGCCAGCTGATACGCAAAGATTGCCCTTTCACACCATTCCGGATCGGCGCGGCTCATTCTCTTGCGAAGGGTCCGGTCTCGGCAATAGATCGCTGCAACGGCCCGCCATATGCTCTTGCATTTGACGGTAAACTTGGGTCAGGTAATTGACAACAGAAACGCGCGCCCCGAAGCCCTTTCGGGGCGCGCCTTAGTATCACGGACCAGACGCCATGGAAAAAATCCCGATGACCCGCGCCGGTCATACAGCCCTTGAGACAGAACTCAAACACCTCAAGACCGTTGAACGTCCCGCCATTATCAAGGCGATCGCCGAGGCGCGCGAACATGGTGATTTGTCGGAGAACGCAGAGTATCATTCCGCCAAGGAAAAGCAGTCGTTCATCGAGGGCCGCGTCAAGGAACTGGAAGGGGCCATATCGCTTGCCGACGTGATCGACCCCGCCAAATTATCTGGCGCGATCAAATTCGGTGCCAAGGTAACGCTGGTAGACGAAGATACAGATGAGGAAAAAACCTATCAGATCGTTGGCGAATACGAAGCAAAGATCGAGGATGGATTGCTCAATATCAAATCCCCGATCGCCCGCGCGCTGATCGGCAAGGAAGTCGGCGACAGCGTCGAAGTCCGCACACCGGGGGGCCAGAAATCCTATGAGGTTCTCAAAATCGTCTACGCCTGATCGGAGCACGGTCCATGACTGACATCACGCCGCCCGATCCGTCCCGCGACACCCAAGACGCAGCGAAATCCGCAACAGGAAATCGCGGACGATCGCGCGGCAAAGCGGCGCGTCCGACGCCGCTGGGTATCTACGACAAGGCCCGACCTGGGGGAATCACCGGAATCGAAATTGCGGCCGTGGCGCTTTCCGTGGTCTGGCTTTTGGGGTGCATCATATTTTTCGTCGCGGTTCCGCGCGCACCCGGTCCCGCCGACCAGGACGGTCTGCGGTTTCTGATGACCATGCTTGCGGTATTCATGCCTGTCGCGATGATCTGGGTCGCCGCAACGGCGGCGCGGGCGAGCCGTGTCATGCGCGAGGAAAGCCAGCGCCTTCAAGCAGCGATCGACGCGATCCGGCAAGCCTATATCGCGCAGCAACAGGGTGGCACGCTGAACTCCGAACCGTCCGTCACCCGCAAACTTGACGAAATCGCCGCGGCAACCAAGAAAACGGAAAGCGCGCTGGCGACATTCTCCACCCGTCGCGACGAGATTCAGCGCACGGCGAAGCCGCTCGCACCGCCGCCCGCAATCGAGGAACAGTCCGTGCTCGCGCTCGGCACGCAAACCGCGGACACGCTGCCCCCCGTCGAAAGCGACGATTTGATCCGCGCGCTGAACTTTCCCGAAACGGCGGAGGATGCCGAAGGGTTCGCCGCTCTGCGTCGCGCGCTCAAGGACCGTAACGCCGCGCAACTTATTCAGGCCGCGCAGGATGTACTGACCCTGCTCAGTCAGGATGGCATTTACATGGACGATCTGCGGCCCGACCGTGCCCGTCCCGAGGTCTGGCGCACATTCGGCCAGGGCGCGCGCGGTCGCCCGATCGCAGCCCTTGGCGGCATCCGTGATCGGTCGTCACTTGCACTGACCGCGGGACGCATGAAGCAGGATCCGATTTTCCGCGACGCGGCGCACCACTTCCTCCGGCGGTTCGACAAGTTGTTCGCCGATTTCGAGAAAATCGCTACCGATGCGGAAATTTCGGCGCTGGCAGACACCCGTACTGCCCGGGCTTTCATGCTGCTGGGCCGGGTCGCGGGCACATTCGACTAGCAGTGTTCACAGGCAAACGAACGGCTGTTCGCGTCGCAGAACTCGACCGCTCCGCCGCGCAACTTGGATCGATCACGCGGCGCGATTTCGGCAGACCATCGCACATGAGATCTGCGCAGCCGTCGTCACGAACCAGGGCGCTGTCGTCCGTTTCGATATACCGATTCTGCGCCGCCTGAACATATCGCACAATTAACTTAGGCCGAAGCTGCTGAACGGAATGTATCGCACCATGTCCCCGTGGCCGATGTCGCGAGCCGGCGTGTCCAGTTCCACCAGCCCGTCGGCCCAGCTCAGCCCGCTGATCCGTCCGGATCCTTCGGAGCGGAAAACTTCGGCTTGACCGTTGACGATACGGGCGCGCAGATACTCCCGTCGACCCGCTTTCTTGCGTTTGATAAACGCGGCCGGGACTTCGAACCCCTGCGGCACTGTCCACGCAGCCCCTGCGAGTTGCGCGAGGGCCGGTCGCGCGAAGACAAGCGTGCAGACCATCGCAGCCACGGGGTTTCCCGGCAATCCAAAGACCGGAACGCCCCGCCACTGGCCCAACGCGAGCGGGCGTCCCGGTTTGATCGCGATCCGCCAAGTCGTCACGGTGCCCTCCGCACGCAAGAGCGCGGACATGTGATCCTCATCCCCCGCCGACGCGCCGCCACTTGTCAGGATCGCGTCCACCTGCGTCGCGCCCGCGTCGAGCATCTCGCGCAAGCCGGCGCGGTCATCCGGCGCCGTTCCCAGATCGACCGGCTCATGCCCCAGCTGCGCGATCATCGCCAGCAGCATCGGGCGGTTCGCATCAAAAATCTGCCCCGCGCCCGCCGCCTCGCCCGCCGACACAAGCTCGTCGCCGGTTGACAGGATACCGACACGCAACCGCTGCCGCACGTCGAGATCTGCCACGCCGGTGGCCGAAAGCAGGGCAAGATCAGCCGCAGTCAACCTGCGCCCTGCGCGCAATACGACATCACCCGATGCGACGTCTTCGCCCGCGCGACGTGTGTTGGCCCCCTGCTTGATCGCGCCGCTGAAGGCAATGTGATCCGATTGCACCGTTACGTCTTCTTGCAGGATGACGGTATCCACCCCATCGGGCAATGCGGCGCCGGTCAGCACACGGATCGCGTGGCTCGCCGGGACGGCACCGGGCGCATCCCCCGCCGCCGCCCGGCCCGCGACCAAAGGCAGGCGGTGCGTACCCTCGCATCTTCCGCCCGCAAATCCGTACCCATCCACGGCAGTGTTGGGCAGGGGCGGATTGGCGCGCTTTGCCTTGACATCGTTGGCGGAGATCCGCCCAGCAGCATCTATAACCCGCACGGATTCGGTGCCGGTCACTGACGTCAGTTGCACGCGCAACCGGTCCAGCGCATCCTCCACCGGGGTCCAGTGCACGCCCTGCGGCAGGGCAAAGCAATCGTTGCGCAAGGGCGGTGCGGGGCTCAGAACGGCGTCCAGTACGTCGGAAACCCCCGCGCCCAGGATCCACGCCTCTTCCCGTGCGCCCTCTGGCAGATCGTACATCAGGTCCGACAGGCGTGCGACCGGCAGCTGCGACAGCGCCTCGGCCAGCAGTCGTACCTGTTCGCGGTCCCGGATCGCATCTTGACCCAGCACGGAAAGCCGTGCCTTGACGGATTTTTCGATCACACCGGGCCAGATCTCGGCCAGCACGACTTCCGCCTGTGCACAATCCTCGAACGGCCAAACGCTGACACCCGTTATTCTCCGCAACCGGTTGAGCGTCGGAAGCCCCATCATCATCTGCCCGCCGACCGTCGGCGGAAAGGCAAGCTGAAAGCACGACGATGCCGCCTTGGCCAGCCTGTCGCACGCACGCTTTTCCGCGAACATATCATATACGATGTCTTTCTTGCGAAAAGGCACGTCGGGCCATTTGTCTTCGCTTGGCTTGCCCCAGAACGGGCCGGGTTGGGTAAAGAGCCGGTTCAGTGTCTCGGCCACCTCATAGCGGTTGTTGGTCCCGTCGGGGGCATCTGTGATCCGTGCCTCGAACCAATCCCAAAGCTGCAAAGGATCGTCGGAGCCGGTGACGTGCCGCGCAAAGCCCTGCGGATATCCGAACGGAAAATCGAACGCGCACAACATCCGGCGCCCAGCGGCCTTCTCAGTCATTACAAGGTCTTTGATCTGGTCCTCGGCCTCTTGGCGTGATCGGCAGTACACCGGCTCCTCGGACTGTCCTTCGCGGGTCAGCCCAAGCCAGATCGAATCTTTGCGCGGACTGGGGCCCGCGCGTTTGCCCGCCGACCAGTCGACAACCAGAAAGGTAGCAAAGCCGCTCACAACCCGACCTCGGCCAGTATGTAATCGGCGATTGCCACGGTATCGTCGAGGTCGAAAACAGGCCGATCAAGGGTCATTCCCGTATCGCTGGCCACGGCCCGCACCGTCGGGTCACCGGGCGCGATCAACGGATTTCCGGTAACCGCGCGGTGCGCCTCGATCTTTGGATGCGCATCGCGTTTGTAGCCCTCGATCAGCACCAGATCGACAGGAGACAAGCGCGTCAGTAGATCTTCCAGCGGCGGCTCCGGCGCATCGCGCAATTCGTGCATCAAAGCGATCCGGCTGCGCGATGCCAACAGCACTTCGGCCGCGCCCGCCTGTCTGTGACGAAAGCTGTCCTTGCCGGGATGATCCACGTCAAAGCTGTGATGGGCATGCTTCACGGTCGACACGCTGAAGCCCCGCCCGGTGATCTCACGGACCAGCCGTTCCATCAGCCCGGTCTTGCCCGCGTTCTTCCACCCGACGACGCCGTACAGTCTCACAGCATGGCCTCCGCCTTTGCCAGATCCTCGGGCGTGTTGACGTTGAAAAACGCGGCCTCCTGCGGAAACACCGCCTCGCGTCCGCCGTGCCTGTCGGTCCACAAGACGACCTTGCGCGTCCCGTCTTCAAGCGCCGCGCGCAGGTCTTCGCGCAGGGCGACGGGCCAGAGGCCAAAAGTAGGGTGCCGTGCGGTGCCACGCTTTGGGTCCGGCGTTGCGGCAAGGGCGACGGGGTGCGCCATGCCCTCGGCAGCGAGAAGCAATTGCGGCACCAGATCACAGGGAAAAAACGGCGTATCCGCCGCCGCCGTCACGATCGTATCAGCGCCCTGCGCCGCAGCCCAATCCAGACCAGCCAGCACGCCGGCCAGGGGGCCGGCGAAGCCGTCGATACTGTCGCCCAGCACCGGTAAGCCAAAATCCCCGAACCGCGCGGCATCGCCGTTGGCGTTGATCGCCAGCGCGGCCACTTGCGGTGCCAGCCGCTCGATCACCCGCGCCAGAAGGGTCTGTCCGCCGACCGACAGCAGGCCCTTGTCGCCACCGCCCATTCGGGTCGCCTGCCCGCCCGCGAGAATGACACCAAGCGGCTGTTTCATCCCGATATGTCCTGCCCGATGCTCATGCGGCCCCCTTGCGGGACGCGCGCTTGCTTTCCTCCGCGACGGTATCGGGGTCCGTGTCGCGGACGAGCCGCGATTCACCGCTCAGACAGATAAAGCGTTTGCCTTTCATCCGGCCAATGAGGGTCAATCCCACCTGTTGCGCGATTTCGACGCCCCAGGCGGTAAACCCCGACCGCGACGCAAGCACCGGGATGCCCATCATCGCCGTCTTGATCACCATCTCCGACGTCAACCTGCCGGTGGTGTAGAGAATCTTGTCCTCCGCTGGCACCTGTTCCGACAACATCCACCCCGCGATTTTGTCGACTGCATTGTGGCGACCGACATCCTCCATATAGACGAGCGGCCGGTCGCCGCAGCACAGCACCGTGCCGTGAATGGCCCCCGCCTCCAGATATAGACTTGGTGTGCGGTTGATCCTGGCCGACAGCGCGTAAAGCCAGGACGTGCGCACCGGTGTCTGCGGCAGCGTGACCGCCTCCAACCCCTCCATCATATCGCCGAACACCGTTCCGACGGCACAGCCGCTGGTGCGGGTCTTGCGGCGCATCTTGTCCTCGTAATCGGTCGCGCGTGCCGTCCGCACCACAACCGTCTCAAGCTCTTCGTCATAGTCTACGCCGGTTATCTCTTCATCCGCGCGCAGCATGCCCTGATTGCGCAGGAATCCCAGAGCGAGGTATGCAGGGTAGTCGCCGATGGTCATCGCCGTGACGATTTCCTGTGCGTTGAGAAAAATCGTCAGCGGACGTTCCTCCACCACCCGGATCTCAACTTGCGCGCCGGTGTGGTCACGGCCTGTCACCGCCCGCGTCAGCCGCGGGGCCGAAGGGTCCGGCGCAATAAGGTAGTCGGACAGATCACCGCTTTGTGCCAATTGCATACCCTTTCACAACCCGTTACCCCTTGCGCACAAGCTAGGCGTATCAGATGATCTCCACCACCCGAAAAAACTATTACCTTCAGGGCGTCGTCGCCAGCAGTCCATTTATTCTGGTTGTTGTTCCCTTCGCCGCGCTGTTCGGTGTGCTCGCGACCGAAGCGGGCCTTGATCTAGTTGAAACGATGGCGTTCTCGATCGTCGTCATTGCGGGTGCCGCACAGTTTACGGCTTTGCAGCTGTTGCAGGAAAACGCACCCACTGCGATTGTCCTGCTTTCGGCGCTTGCAGTGAATTTGCGCATGGCGATGTATTCCGCATCGCTCACGCCCTATATCGGGGCGGCGCCGCTGTGGCAGCGCGCGATCTGTGCGTATCTGACCATTGACCAGACCTATGTTGTCGGCGTGTCGCGGTACGAGGCGGAGCCGCAGATGACTGTGCCGCAGCGAATAGCCTTTTTCTTCGGGGCGGTGACGCCCATTGTGCCGCTTTGGTACATATTCACGCTGATCGGTGCGATCGCGGGCGCGCGGGTTCCTGACAGCTGGGCGCTCGATTTCGCAATCCCGATTGCTTTTCTGGCGATGATCGCACCGATGTTCCGCACGCCCGCGCATCTGGTTGCCGCCCTTGTCGCCGTCGCGGTCAGCCTGCCCGCGGCGATGCTGCCCTATTCACTCGGCCTAATCGTGGCGGGCATCGCTGGCATGATGGCCGGGGCACAGACCGAGCTTTGGCTCGCACGGCGCGGAGAGGTGGCATGACGGAAATCGAAACCGGCACTCTGTGGACGGTCATCATTCTGCTCGGCATCGGCAGCTTCGGTTTGCGCTTTGTTTTTACCGGATTGGTCGGGGACCGTGCGATGCCGCCCTGGCTGCTACGCCATCTGCGTTATACCGCTGTGGCGATTCTGCCGGCACTTGTGGCACCGCAGGTCGTCTGGCCCGTGGCTACGGACGGGGTATTTGACGTGCCGCGCGCCGCAGCGGCGGTAGTTACCCTTGCCATCGGCCTCGTGACACGCAACGTGATCCTCTCGATCCTGTGCGGCGCCGGGACGCTCTATGGATTGCTGTTCGTGATGGCGTAATCGGCCACGCCGTCGCGCACATCGCCGCTGTCGGTCTCGTAATAGCGATCCGTGATGACGTTAGGCATCCCCTCGACCTGCTCCATCAGCTTGAGCGGGTAAAAACCCTGTCGAATATTCTGAAACCCCGGTACTTGCCGCAGGATACCGGAGGTCGCATTGGCGCACATTGCGCTGGCCACTGCGCCATTCGCCTGCACGAGTTGCAAGGCCCGCTCGGCCTGTGCCGCCGTCAGCGGAATTTCCTGCGAGACGACATGAAAAGTGTCGCGTGCGTGGGCGGATTTATAGGAGCGCACCCACGAAGGCGTCATCCCGTAAAGCACATCACCGCGTTCAGGCACACGCGCGTGTTCGAACGAACCCGCTGGATCGAACAGCACGGATTGGCTGGCGTTGATCAATAACGCCGAATGCGCGCCGGCCCCGCTGTTGTTGTTCACCATGGTAAACAACGTCATCGAAGGCTGTCCCGTTGGTCGGTAGACGCTGGCTTCGATCTCTTGGGTTGACGATTCCTTACCCTTTTGGGCGCAACCGGCAACGAGCGCGCCCGCGACAGCGAGCGCCAGAAACAAGTTACTCATAACAGGGGTCCGGTCCGATCTCAGCGCGCGAAGATCGCCATGAAAATAAGAATGCCGATGATTACCATAATCGAACGGGTAACGAATTTGACGAAGCCTTCAAATGTCTTTTCCTGCGACTGCGTGTTCATCGTACCGTGTTCATGCTCTGCCATGGGGGGCGTCCTTCTATGGGTTGCTGTACAGCGTTACGCGCTAATTACGCGATTTGCCAGCATCTGTCACGCCGGTTTTGGCGGAAGAAGTGGCACATAGTGCGGCAGGTCATACTGCTTAGTCTTCCGCCTGTTCGAGATCCTGCACAAGCTTAAAACCAATCCGGTTCGGGCGGGCGGTCTTGACCGCCTTCGGCGCCGCACGAAGCACAACATTAAGCTGAGTGACATGCTGTACCAACTGCATCTTTGCACCCTTCGAATCCACGCCATAGAACGTCACGATATCGGGATCGAAATAGCCCATTCCCTCGATCCGCAGAACACCTGCATCCGCCCCGGCAAAGCCCATGGCGACCTCGTGATTCTCGTCGAGACTCTCCTCGAACTTCTTGAGATACATGACTGTCCGCTCATAGGCCCATTGCGCTGGCGACTTTTGTGCCACCGGCTTGCCGGTCATGCCCTTCGGAAGCGGCTGGTCCTGCGCGCATTTGGCGTCCGGATCGGAATGAACCTCATAGACGCGCGGCAGCGCATCGGCCTCGTGCGCCTCAGCGGCGGTCGCTATTACATCATCCATATCTATCCCTTGCGCTGGAACAGCCAGGCACCGTCGTCGCGCTGCGTGCGATTGGCAAGACCTGTCTGGTGAAGGTGGCTCAGATGCGCGAACGCTTCAACGAGGGCCAGACCATATTCAGTCTCGCCGATCTTGCGTTTGAACAGTGGCGCGAACACGTCACCGGCGGCCTTGGGATCGTCAATATACGCCAGCAAACGCTTGAGCGCGCCGTGGTGATTGTCGATCAGTTGCCGCATCCGCGAGGACAGACCGGTGAACGGCAGCTTGTGACCGCCCAAAACCAGATGATCATCTCCCCCCAGCGGCGCCAACCGTTCGCACGCCTCCAACCATTCTCCGATCGGATCGGCCATTGGTTCGGTCGCATAAACCCCTACGTTCGGGCTGATGGATGGCAGGATCTGGTCGCCAGCGATTACCAGATTGTCGTCACGGCTCCAGAACGTCGCGTGCTCGGGCGCGTGGCCGTTGCCCATGTGCACATCCCATATCCGCCCGCCGATCTCGATCATATCACCCTGCTGGATCCGGGTATAGCCCAGCGGCAAGGGGGCCACGATATCGGAGAAATTGAACGGCCGCTCGGCAGCGCGTTTGTCGTAGATCGCGCGGTCCATACCCGCGGAGCGGTAGAAAGCCAGCGTTTCGGGGTTCGGCGTGTCTTCGGTGTCCAGCGTCAGCATCCGCGCTGTCAGCCATGCCGTTCGCGTCGTGACCAGTTCCGCCCCATGCTCGGTCTGGAACCATCCAGCCAACCCGATGTGATCCGGGTGATGATGGGTGACGATAACGCGCGAGATCGGCTTGCCCTGCAACGGGCCATCCATGATCTGCTTCCATACCTTTTTCGTTTTGCCGGAGGCAAAGCCGGTATCGATGATGCTCCAGCTATCGCCCTCGTCCAGTGCATAGACGTTGACGTGGTCCAGCTTCATCGGCAGCGGCAGTCGGAACCACAAGATACCCGGCGCGACCTCGATAGCCTGAGCTCCTTCGGGAGGGGTTTTCCACGGATAGCGCAGTGCCACCGGTGCCTCGTTGCCCATTACGCTGCCAACTCGTCTGGGCTGAGCGCATAGAGATCCGCGGCCCCCGCCTGCGCGTGCGCGAGCAACGCCGCGTGTTCGGGCAGCATCCGCTGGATGTAGAAACGCGCCAGCTTTTCGCGCGCGCCACCCTGATCGGCCATCGCCGCCTTGAGGTGCAAATGACCGCCCAGAACCCGCGCAAAGGCACGCAGATATGGGAAAGCACCGGCGAACCGTTCCTGTAGATCGCTCTGCGCCACCAACCATTCGGTCGCCTCGCGCAGGCTTTCAGCAGCGTCCCAAACGTCCTTTGCCAGATCGGGAAAGACTTCCTTGGCCTTCTCGACATCCGCCTCGATTTCGTCAAGCAGTGCCATCGCCGCCTCGCCGCCGTCCATCATCTTGCGCGCCACGAGATCCATCGCCTGGATGCCGTTGGTGCCCTCATAGATTGCCGTTACGCGCACGTCGCGCGCGTATTGCGCCGCACCTGTTTCCTCGACAAAGCCCATGCCGCCGTGCACCTGAATACCGGTGTCGGCGACAGCGATGCCCATATCGGTGCCAAACGCCTTGGTGATCGGCGTCAGGAGCGCGGCGCGCGCTTTCCACGCCTTGTCACCCGTCGCGTTTGCCATGTCGATGGCGACGGCGTTGCTTGCCGCGATCGCACGACCGGCGAAAATATCCGCTTTCATCGTGGTCAGCATCCGGCGCACATCGGCATGCCCCAGGATCGAGCCTTTGCTCGTCTCGTCCTGAGTCTTGCCCTGCTTACGGTCCTGCGCGTAGGCCAGCGCGTGCTGGTACGCCCCTTCGGCCACGCCGATGCCCTGCCCACCGACACCGAGTCTTGCGTTGTTCATCATGGTGAACATTGCTGCCATGCCGCCTTCCTTGGCACCGACGAGCCAACCGGTCGCGTCAGCATATTCCAGAACGCAGGTCGGCGACCCGTGAATGCCCAGCTTATGCTCAAGGCTCACGACATTCACGCCGTTTCGTTTTCCAAGGCTGCCGTCCGCTTCGGGAATAAATTTTGGCACCAGAAACAGGCTGATCCCCTTGGTTCCCGCCGGCGCGCCGGGCAGTCGTGCAAGAACAAGATGGCAGACGTTGCCCCCGAAATCGTGATCGCCCCAGGTGATATAGACTTTCTGGCCGCTGATACTGTACGTGCCGTCGCCATTGTCCTCGGCCTTGGACGTAAGCGCCCCTACATCCGATCCGGCCTGCGGTTCGGTCAGGTTCATTGTGCCGGTCCACTCACCGGAAATCAGCTTGGGCAGGTACAGATCCTTGATCTCGTCGCTGGCATGATGCTCCAACGCCTCGATCTGGCCCTGCGCCATCAACGGTGCCAGCTGCAAAGAGAGGCACGCGCCACTCATCATGTCACCGACCGCCGCCGTCAAAGCCATCGGCAGCCCCATGCCGCCGTACTCGGGATCGGCGGCCATCCCGATCCAGCCGCCTTCGGCGATCGCCTTGAAGCCTTCCGCGAATCCGGGCGATGTCCGCACGACGCCGTTCTCCAGATGCGCGGGATGCAGGTCCCCTTCACGTTGCAGGGGGGCGATGATTTCGCTGCACATCTTGCCCGCCTCCGTCAGAATGGCCTGCGTCACATCATCTGTGGCGTCCTCGAACCGTTCGGTGCCGCGCACGGCCTCCAGGTCCACGACGTGTTCGAAAAGGAATTTGTAGTCTTCAACAGGCGCACGATACGGCATAAAGGGTCCTCTCAATGTCAAGTCATGCCCGCCGGTACAGGGGCGTCGGCGATGCGTTTGGATCACCGGTTTGGCTGTACGATGTAGAGCAAGTGCGGCGAGCGCAACCAAAACGCGGCGTCAAAGCTTCAGGAGTTTCGCATGGCTGAACAAACCAGACACCTCGTGGCGACGCACAAAGCACTGACGCAGGCCGCGTCACTCCTGCGCAGGGGGCATCTTGTCGCGTTTCCGACCGAGACTGTCTATGGCCTCGGCGCGGATGCGCGGCAGGGCGAAGCCGTCGCCGCGATCTATGCGGCAAAGGGACGGCCCAGCTTCAATCCGCTCATCGTGCATGTCGCGGATGTGCCCGCAGCGCGCCGTCTGGCAGTGTTCAATGCACAGGCCGATATATTGGCCGCTGCCTTCTGGCCCGGCCCCCTGACGCTCGTCCTGCCGCTGAAAGAAGGTTATGGGCTGTCGCCGCTTGTCACGGCGGGCAATCCCACGGTTGCCTTGCGCGTCCCCGCCCATCCTGCGGCACGCGCGCTCCTGCGCCTTTTCGGTGGGCCGCTTGCGGCACCCTCGGCCAATCCATCGGGCCGGATCAGCCCCACGACCGCCGCGCATGTGCATGCGGGTCTGGACGGAAGGATCGCTGCGATCGTCGATGATGGTCCCTGCCCCGTCGGCCTTGAAAGCACGATCATCGGCTTCGACGGCGATATTCCCGTGTTGTTGCGTGCGGGTGGCCTTTCTGCGGACACGATAGAGGCGCTGCTGGGCGCTCCGGTCCTTTCCCCGACCGGAGACGATGTTATCGCGCCGGGGCAACTGGCGTCGCATTACGCGCCGCGGTGCCTCATGCGTCTGAATGCGCGGGCGGCGCGAACGGGGGAGGTGATGCTCGGGTTCGGCGATATTCCGGGCGATCTTACGCTGTCGGCCAGCGGCGACCTCACCGAGGCGGCGGCAAATCTGTTCGGACATCTGCACAGGCTCGACGCGCTGGCCCGTCCGATTGCGGTCGCACCGATCCCGATGACCGGCCTTGGCGTTGCGATAAACGATCGTCTGACTCGCGCCGCCGCACCGCGCGACTGATCGCTCAGGCGCGGCCCGCCGTCGATGACAGGCTGACCGGTTCGATCCCGATACTGCGCACGGCAGCGTCCCATTTCCCGTCATCCGTCGTCCCGAACATCAGTTCTGCGGTCGCTGGCGCGGTGAGCCATCCGTTTTGCGCGATCTCTTCCTCAAGTTGGCCGGCGCCCCAACCGGCATAGCCCAGCGCGAAGAGAAATTTATCGGGGCCGGTGCCGTTACCGATATCGCGCAGAATGTCCTGCGTGCCGGTCACCGAAAAGGCCCCGGGCACTTCAAGCGAGGCGCGCAGGCTGGTTTGCTCGGCAGCGTGCAACACGAATCCGCGATCCGTTTCGACTGGCCCGCCGAAATAAACCGGCGCGTCGGCAAGCGCCGGGCCGGTGTCGAGTGACAGCTGCTCTATCACGTCGCGCAGCAATTTATCCTGCACGGGTTTGTTCACGATCAGCCCCATCGCGCCATCGTCGGAATAGGCGCATATGAAAATGACCGACCGCGTGAAGCGGGGATCGGTCATGCCCGGCATCGCGATCAAAAGCTGCCCTGCCAGTTCCATAGCCGATCCTTCCTCTTCATCCTGTCCGCAGTTTGCCCAGCGCGCACTGAGCCTGCAAGGGGCATCACTGTCACATCCCTATCTGATATGTGACTTGGCAAAATGAGCGGGTCCCGCCAAACAGGTCGCATGATGAACAAAATGCTTCTTGCCGTCTCCTTCATCGCCTGCGCCAGCACGGCGCGTGCCTCTGATCCCGTCGGCACGCCGGTACGCGGCGAGATTATCACCGGGTGGCAGCAGGCCGACGGCTCGCGCGTCAGCGCGGTGCGCCTTACGCTTGCTCCCGGCTGGAAAACCTACTGGCGCGCACCCGGCGATGCTGGCATCCCGCCAGACTTTTCATGGACTGGCTCCGACAATCTGGCAGGTGTCACGGTTAGCTGGCCAACGCCGAAAGTGTTCGACCAGAACGGCATGCGGTCCATCGGCTATGGCACGCAGGTGATCTTGCCGCTGAGCATCGCACCACGAGAGCCGGGCGCGCCGGTCACGTTGAAACTGCGCATGGACATCGGCGTATGCAGCGACATATGCGTGCCCGAAACCCTGCACCTTGACGCGACGCTCGAAACCGGCAGTGCCAAGATCGTCCCGGCGATTGCCGCAGCGCTGGCCGAACGTCCTCTGACTGCGCGCGAGGCAGGTGCGGGGCCCGTGACCTGCACGCTCAGCCCGACGCAAGACGGATTGGTGGTCACGGCACGCCTGACCCTGCCCCACACCGGAGGCGATGAACATGTCGTGATCGAAACAGGGCGCCGCGATGTCTGGGTCTCCGAGGCACAGACAATCCGCTCCGGCAATGTCTTGACGGCAAGGGCAGAAATGGTGCCCGGCGCGACGGTTCCACTTGCCATAGACCGCTCGAAAATGCGGTTCACGGTTCTGGGGGCATCACACGCGGTCGATTTGCAGGGGTGCAGCCCCGGCTGAAACAACGGTCTGCTAGACTAAACGGCGGCGCAGCAGCATCGTCGCAGCGCCAGCCGCGTATCCCGCAAGCGCACACAGCCCCGCCCCTGCGATGAACAGGACAAGTGCCGCGGCCATTGCGGACATGTTCGCTAGCATCGGCAGTGCCACCACGAACGCTGGAAAGAGCGCCCCTTGCCACGCGGCAAACCCCAGCGTCAGCGCGCCCCAGCCCAGGATCACCACCCAAAGCAATGCAAGCCCAAGCCGAAGCCCGACCGCAGGCGCGCGCAGCCCGCGCCGCATCGCTGTGATCTGGCGTCCGATATCGTGCTGTGCCGCGACCAGCGCCGGAACCACCAGCAGCACCAATATCATTCCAAAGCCCAACCCATAGACCAGCGTAATCACGGTCGGCTTGAGAAACTGTGCCTGCAGGCTACGCTCGAACAGCAAGGGGGCCATTCCGAGAACAGTGGTCAGCGTTGTCAACATGACCGGCCTCAGACGGTCGGCGGCGCCATCGATAATCGACGGGATCAGCCCGCGATCAACGGCGTATTCGTCGATCGTCGTTACCAGAACGATGGAATCGTTGATGATGATGCCCGTCATCCCGAGCAGACCCACCACCGTGAACATGCTCAGCGGCACCTCCCACACGGCATGCCCATAGATCGCGCCGACCAGCCCGAAGGGAATGATTGCCATCACCACCACTGGTCGCGTCCAACTTCCGAAAACCCACGCCAACACCAGAAAAATACCTGTCAGACACAGGATCAACCCGGTGAGCGCATCGGTCAGAAATTCGGTCTCTTGCTCGCTCAGCCCCGCAAGGCGGTATTCGACCTGCAGTTCCGATGCAATGCGCGGCAGAATATCATCGGTCAGCGCCTGATTGATCTCGCTGGCACGGGCAGGGTCGTCCTCCGAGATGTCGCCTGTCACGGAAATCAGCCGGATCCCGTTCTCGCGCCGCACGGTACTGAACCCGGTGCGTTGAGTAACGCTCACGATGTCACCCAACGCGACGTAGTTCCCCGCGGGCGTGCGCATGCGGGTACTGTCGAGAAAATCCGCAGATAGCGCGCCTTCGGGAAGCTCCACCCGGATCGCCGCTGAGCGCGGACCATCGGGATAGGTCGCCGCCTCGATCCCGCCCAGCCGGTTGCGCAGCACACGCCCAAGATCGTCGATGGTAAAGCCCAACGCCTGCCCCTGCGGCGTCAGATCGAGGATCAGTTCTTCCTTGTCATAGGCAAGATTGTCCTGCACCGCGCTCACTTCGGGGTATTGCAGAAGTGCTGTCTGAAGCGCTTCGGAGGCATCTTTCAGGGTCTGCGTGGCCGCACCATAGAATTCGACGCTCAACGAGTCGCCGCCCGGACCGGACCGCCAGCCCCGAAAACTGACAAGCTCCGCGCGCGGATGATTGACGACTTCCTCCTGCAGCTGGGCGACAAAGGCGAAGCTGGAATAGGGCCGCAGATCGGCATCGATCAATTCGATTGAAATACCGCCCAGCAGATCGCCGTCCTTGCCGTCGGCTGCCGACAGGCCAAAGCCGGAGTTGCCGCCGATCTGGGCCATGACATAGTCCAGCGGATTGACCCCGTGCTCGGCTTCGAGCCTCGCTGCAACAGCGTCGGTCGCGCGCTGCATCTCGCGCATCATCTCTATCGTGTCGGTGCGGCTCGCGCCTTCGGCCATGATGAAATTGCCGGTCACCGACCCACGCTCGGGCGCGTTGAAGAACCGCCATTGTACATCGCCACGGATGAACATCGCCACCTGCGACGCCAGTACCGCGACGACCCCGGCCAGCACCACATAGCGTGCCGCGATGACCCCCGCCATGAACGGACGGAACAGCCGCTCGCGCATCCAGACAAAGCCGCCGTTGACCACCACCGAAGGGGTGTCGATCCCGTGCAGGGCCAGCCCCCGCTTGATCGCGCGGCGGCGTGCCGGACGAACAATCATCCAAAGGACGAACGCCGCGAAAACTCCTGGCACGCCAACGAGGGCCAGCGCCTGTCCCGCCGCAAAAAGCCCGTCCATCTGCGCGCCGGTGAGGCGACGAAAGAGGTAGACACCAAGGAAACTCGCCGCCGTAGCCAGCGCTCCTGCGGTAGCTGCGCTTACCAAAGTACCGACGAGAAATTTACCCTTGCCCGCGATCCGCTTTTTGTCGGCGGCGGCAAGGGCGTGGTACATGTGGTGGGGCAGGATCAAAAAGCATTCGACGAGCGAGGCGACCAGAACGGCGATCACCGTAAAAGGAATGTCACTTATCAACCCGCCAAAACGCCCGCCCACGACCACCAAACCGAAAAACGCAATCACGGTCGTGAGCGTCGCTGCAAACACCGGCATCGCCATGCGCTGCGCCGCACCTTCGGCGGCTTGCGCGGCACTCATACCGCCGAGCCTGTATCGGTGATCGGCGTGTTCGCCCACCACGATGGCATCATCCACGACAATGCCCAGCGTGATGATCAACCCGAACAGCGAAATCATGTTGATCGTCAGCCCGCCCAGATACATCAGCGCAATCGCCGCGCCCATCGCAACGGGAATGCCCGCCGCCACCCAGAATGCGGTGCGCGCGTTCAGGAACAGGAACAGCAGCGCCACGACCAGTCCAAGGCCCATCAATCCGTTCTCGATCAGCAGATCGAGCCGGCCTGTGATCGCGGCGGCGCGGGTGCGGATCAGCTCCACGCTCACACTCGGCGGCAGGCTCGCCTGCAACTGGGTCACAACCTCTTCGACCGCGCGCTGGATGCCGATGGCGTCGCCCTTGTCGGCACGGTCCACCCGGATCGACATGGCCGGATTGTCGCCCACGAAAAACCCAACCTCTCGGTCGATCCCTTCGGCCCGGACCGTCGCCACATCCCCCAGAAACAGCTTTGATCCGTCCGGATTGGAACGCAGCGTGATCTGGGCGATTTCCTGCGGCGTACGTTTGGCGGTACCGGTACGCACCCGCGCGTTTGCCCCCGTCACATCGCCGGCCGGATCGGCGTTCACCTCCGCCGCAATGGCGGCGGCAATCTCGGCCATCGACACATCATAGGCGATCAGCCTGGACGAAGGCACCTCGACCAGCGTTTGCGGGGCGGCGACCCCCTGCACCGTAGTCCGCGTCACACCAGCCGCGAACAGCCGCGTCACAAGCTCGTCGGCGAAACGGCCCAATTGTGCCGGGTCGACGGGGCCGGTGATCACCACATCCGTGACACGGTCGCGCCAGACACCGCGACGCACTTCGGGATCTTCCGCATTCTCCGGCAGGCCGGTAACAGCGTCGACTGCTGTTTGCACGTCGTTGGCGGCGCGCGCCATGTTCCAGCCCGGCTCGAACTCCAGCGAAATCACACTGCTGCCCTCGCGCGACGCGCTGCTCGATCCTTCTACACCCTCGAGACTCAGAAGCGCCGTCTCAAGAACCTGGCTTATCGCCTCGTCCACATCTTCGGCGCCCGCGCCTTGCCAGATTGTCGTTACATTCACATTGTCGATGATCACATCGGGAAAGAACTGCGCGCGCATGTTGGGCGCCGCCGTGAATCCCGCCACCAGCAACAATACCAGCAACAGGTTTGCCGCCGTCCGGTGGCGGGTGAAATACGACAGGATACCTTGCGCCCGTCTTGGAATGTCGCGCGCCATGCTCTACCCGCCCATCCTGCTTTCGATGCGCTCCACCATCTTCACGGGAACCATCTGTTCGGCCAGCCGGGCAAGAACGCGTGCCTTGGCCTCCTGTGGCATCGTCTGGTTGCCTTTCACGAAGGCCATCAGTCTTGCCCGGCGGGCCTCCGTCAATTCCAGCATGTGCGGCTCGGGCTTTGCCGCTGCGTCCTCGTCCCGGCGCAGTGGCTTTACCGCGATACCGGCCCCCAAAAGCGGTGACCGGGCTTCGACGACGTCGCGCCCCACGATGTCACCCCGTACGAGCACGTCATCCCCCTGACGGCGCACCACCGTGACCTGCGCTTCTTCAAGCCGGTTTTCCGTACCCAACAGCAGCACAAGGCCCTCGGCATCCACCGCCGACGCCGGCAGGCGGATCACATTTTCCAGCGGTGGTTCCTGTACCCGCACGGTCACGAAATCGCCCGGCCTGAACCCCGGCGACGGCCCAAGCGAGGCAAAGACCAGACGCCCGGTCTGTCCTTCGCCGGCGGCTGCGGATGTGCGCGTCACACGGCCCATCGCGGTCAGATCCACGCCCGCCACTTCTAGCGTCACCACCACATCCGCCCGCCGGATTTCCCCGTGCGCATCCAGCAACCGTGCGTATTGCGCCGTGGAAAGCCGGAAGGAAACTTCGAGATCGTCAGAATCGATGAGATCCGCAAGACGTTCGTTTGCGCTGACGAGACGGCCTTCAACGACTGTCGGATCGCTGAGCGTACCATCGAACGGAGCGATCAGCACCGTGTCGTCAAGTCTCCGCTGCGCCTCGTCCAACGCAAGACCCGCTCGGGCGGCGCTGGTCGCGGCCTGATCGATGCGCGCTTCGCCCTGCGTTACGATCTGCCGGCGGGCCAGAACGGCCTGTTGCGCCGCCGAAGCGGCAAGTTCCGCCGTCTCCGTCGCCGTGGTCGTGCCCACGCCGCGATCCGCCAGGTCGATCTGACGGCGGTAGGCCCGTTCGCGCAGCTCGGCCTGTTGCTGAGCCGCAGTCAGCTCGTCGCGCGCCAGATCCAGCGCCCGCACCGCATCGCGCTGTTCGGCCTGCGCATCGGCCAAATCGCTTTGCGCACGGGCAACTGCGGATTGTGCATCAGCCGGGTCAATCCGCACAAGAACATCGCCTTGCGCCACAACCCCGCCATCCTCGAAACCCGGGGCAAGAGCCACAACGCGTCCGCCACCGGCTGCGCGCAACTCCAGCATCCGACGGCTTGCGATCTCTCCGAAACTCTCCAGAACGGGAGTCGCGCGCGACATTCGCGCTTCCGTTACGTTGACCGTAAAAACCCGCTCCCGTGCCGGTGGCGGTTCGGGCGCGTCGGCCATGCGCGTCTGCAAGGCGCTGCCGATCATCTGCACCGACCATACCAGCAAGCCAAGCGTTGCCGCCGCAAGGAATAGGCCGATCATACTTTGCCTAAGAAAACGCATGCTTATCCATTCATTGCCGATTTCTCCAACAAGATAGCACACATCGTGTGCGTGCCAGTCTAGTCGCGCACGCAGCGTTGTGCCATCATTCTGAAATTTACAAAGAGCGAAATGGTCGCAGCACCATCATTTCCGGCGTTGATGCTCGTCGAGACGCGGCAAGATTTCGACAAAATTGCAGGGACGGTGTCGATAATCGAGCTGCTTTTGCAGAATCTCGTCCCACGCGTCCTTGCAGGCACCGGGACTGCCCGGCAGTGCGAACAGATAGGTGCCGTTGGCCACGCCACCTGTCGCGCGGGATTGAACGGCGCTGGTGCCGATCTTCTGCATCGACACCATCGTGAACACCGTGCCAAACGCCTCGATTTCCTTCTCGTAGACGTCGCGGTGCGCCTCGACGGTGACATCGCGGCCCGTCAGCCCGGTGCCGCCGGTTGACAGGATCACGTCGATCTGGGGATCCGCGCACCAGGCGCGCAACTGCTCGGCGATCTCGTCGCGCTCGTCGCGGATAATCTTGCGGTCTGCCAGAACATGCCCCGCATCGGCAATCCGACCGGTCAGCACGTCTCCCGACCGATCCTGCGCCAGATCCCGTGTGTCCGAAACCGTCAGCACGGCGATGCGCACGGCGATGAATTCCTTGCTGTCGTCGATCCGGCTCATGTGTCTACTCCATTACAGCCATGCGCGCGGCGAGCGCCATGTAGATACTGCCGGTGAAATAGCCCAGCGCCTTGCTGCTCTGGATCAATGTCCGGCCTAAAGTGCCAGCATAGGCCCCAACCAGCCCGTTGACCACAAATCCACCCAGTGCGATCATCGCACCAAACGCGAGAAACTGCAAAAACACCGGACCGGCCTCCGGCACGACAAACTGTGGGATAAAGGCCAAGACGAACCAGATCACCTTGAGATTGCTAAGATTCGTAAACAGCCCTGCGCGGAACGCGCGCGCTGTGCTCATGCCCTTTGCATCCGTCCTGAGCGCACCGCCCCGCACAGCCTGCACTGCGAGATACACCAGATAGGCGACCCCGATCCAGCGGATCACCGTGAACGCCTGCGGCACTGCGGCGACCACTGCGCCCAGACCCAGTCCCGCCACCGTCACATGCACCAGCGCGCCCGCGCTGACCCCCGCACTTGCCGACCACGCGGCCATCCGGCCTGACCGCATGCCCTGCGCAAGACACAGCATCATATCCGGGCCCGGTGTCACGTTCAGCGCCAGCGCAGCGGGCACGAAGGCCAGCAGGATCACCGTATCAATCATCCGCTTACCGCCGCCTTCACCATCAACAGGTCGGCCCAAGCGTCTCTTTTCGCCTCAGGCGTGCGCAGCAGATACGCTGGATGGCACATCGGCAGCGCCGGCCTGTCCGCCGCTTGCGTCCACGCCCCGCGCAAGCGCGTGATCCCGCGCTTGCCCAAAAGAGCGGCGCAAGCCCAGTTGCCCATGATCACCAGCACCTTGGGATCGGCCAGTTCGATATGGCGCAGCAAGAACGGCTTCATCATGGCGATTTCTTCGGGTTTCGGGTCGCGGTTCTGGGGCGGTCGCCAGGGGAGCGTATTGGTAATGTAGATCGGCGCGTCTGCCTGCGTTCGCCCCATGCCGATCGCACTGAACATCTTGTCAAGAAGTTGTCCCGCTGCGCCAACAAACGGCAGGCCCAGCCTGTCCTCTTCGCGCCCCGGTGCCTCGCCCACGATCATCACGGGCGCGCCTGCGATACCGTCCGAGAACACCATATTGCGCGCCCCGCGCTTGAGATCGCACAGATCGAACGCTTCCATCGCAGCGCGCAACTCTTCCAGCGTAGTGGCCGCCTGTGCCGCGGGCGCAGCTTCGGCCACTGGATCCCGCTGCTCTTCCGCCACGGGGCCACGGGTCAGGTGGGGCTTGGCCTCCGCGCGCTGCGGCTTGGCCAGTTTATCCGGCAGCTCATAACGGTTGACCGGGACATCGCCGATGCACTCATCGACACCCAATTCGATCTGCCAGTCCAGCAGCGCCTTCGCCGTGTGAAAATCCACTGATTCCATTTCTTCAACCTACGCCGCCCACGCGCCGACCGAAATGGCCGATCACACGATATCCTGCCGCTTCTTGCCGCCCTCTGCATGGCCCCCTATAACAGCCCCGAACAGAGCAAGGTCCCGATATGAGTTTCGCCCATCGCCACCTGCTTGGCATCGAGCCGCTGCATCCGACAGAGATCACGGCGCTGCTCGATCTGGCAGACACCTATGCGGACCTCAACCGCCAGCAGCACAAACACGGTGATGCGCTTGCGGGGCTTACCCAGATCAACATGTTCTTTGAAAACTCCACCCGCACGCAGGCGAGTTTCGAGATCGCGGGCAAACGGCTTGGCGCGGATGTGATGAACATGGCGATGCAGGCGTCCTCGATCAAGAAGGGCGAGACCTTGATCGACACCGCGATGACCCTCAATGCCATGCACCCTGATCTGCTGGTTGTACGGCATCCGCAGTCTGGCGCTGTCGATCTGTTGGCCCAGAAGGTCAATTGCGCCGTGCTGAACGCCGGCGACGGGCGGCATGAGCATCCGACACAGGCGTTGCTCGACGCGCTGACGATCCGGCGCGCGAAGGGCCGGCTACACCGGCTGTCCATCGCCATTTGCGGCGATATCGCCCACAGCCGCGTGGCACGATCCAATATCATCCTGCTCGGCAAGATGGAAAACCGCATCCGCCTTATCGGGCCGCCCACCCTGATGCCCGCGCAGATCGCAGAATTCGGGGTCGAAGTATTCGACGATATGCATGAGGGGCTCAAGGATGCGGACGTCGTGATGATGCTTCGCTTGCAAAAAGAACGCATGGATGGCGGGTTTATCCCCAGCGAACGCGAGTATTACCATCGGTATGGCCTGGATGCGGAAAAGTTATCCCACGCCCGGCCCGATGCGATCGTGATGCACCCCGGCCCCATGAACCGCGGTGTCGAAATCGACGGTACGCTTGCCGACGATATCAACCGCAGTGTTATTCAGGATCAGGTCGAGATGGGGGTCGCCGTGCGCATGGCCGCGATGGATCTTCTGGCTCGCAATCTGTCCAAGAGCCGTGCGGAGGTACCATGACCGCATCAGCTTTCTGGGACAGCACACTGGAACCGAATGGAAAACTGCGTTTGGCCGGTCGATCCACGCCAAGTCTGCGCCGCCGCAATTGGCAGCTTTACGGTCTCACCGCCTTGGCTGTGGGCATCCTCGTCACACACCGCCCCTCGCGCAAGATGTGGCTGCTGGCGGCCTGCGGTATTCTGGTATTGATCCCTATCCGCGCAATTCGCGCGCTGTTCCTTCGCGTCGACATTGATCAGACCCGCGTCAAGGCCTACCTCGCCTCCATCATGACGACGCCGGTTGTGCATTTCCTGCGCGGCGTCGGTAACAAAACGCTCGGTTTCGATTTTTTTGAGACAGCGCCGAGCCTGCTAAAGACTATACGAAAGATACCTGCATGACCCACGCACGCCCCAACCCGCGAGGATGAACTGACATGGCCCCTATAGAGATTGCGCAGTCCGAAAGCGGTGTTATCCGCGTTTTCTCGGTTTCCCGACCGATGTCCGAAATGGCACGTGACCTGAAACAGCAGACCAAGGCGCAGGTCGCGCGCGGACTGCTCGACCATCCTGTCAGCGACGATGATTTCGAACTGTTCGCGCTGTCCGATCTGGCAGGTGTTGGCCTGCCCAGCTACCTTGCCGAAGGCTATGCGCTTGATCCGCAGGTCATACATTCCGACAAGCGGCGGCTGGAGGCGTTGGACGGCTACGTCCTGGTGCTGTTCTCCGGTGTGGCCAGCGAACAGTCGGTAAGTCTGACACCCGGACGTGATCTGACGCTTATCGGCACCTACGCCGAACCGCGCACCAGCCACGCCGCCGCGCCGATCCCGTCGGATTCGGCCAAACCATACACCGGTGTCGCCAAGCCCCCCGAAACGCCAAAGCGCGGCCGCGGCGGCAGCGCAATGGTTGCGATCACGGTAGTTGTCGCTCTTCTGCTGCTGTGGTGGATATTCGCATGAAGGAACCCAAACCCGATCCCAAGATGTCCGGTCGCATCGCAACGATTGCCCTGATTGTCGCTTTCGCGGTGGCAGCGGGTATGGTGTGGATGGCCGGATGACACCCTGCAGGGCTACATGGGCACCTGCGCTGCCGGTATATCTGCGCCGCACTGCTCTGGTCGGGGCGATCACTCTGGTCCTGACCGCGCTGGCGGGCTGGATCATCGGTGCGACCACCGGCTTCTGGCAGGCCCTGTATACGGCACCCGTGCTGGCGTTGGCCTATAATACCCTGTTCGAGGATCCGCTAAAGTGGCGACGGGTGCGGCAAGAGCGCTGGACGCTCGAAGAGTCCGCACTGATCTGCCACGGTACCGAAGGCGACAGCATCCTTCCGCTTTCGGATATTCTCGATGTGCGTGCGCGATTGGGATGGACCGTCGTGATTTATCTTACAGGGGGACAGCGTGTGCGCATTGCCTATGTCGAACGCCCGCGCGAAATCGCACAGCAGATCCTGGCAGCGCGGCAGCGGATACTTGCATGAACCGGCAATCGCGGAAAGAAACGCTATGACACTTCACTTTATCAACGCCGAGCTGATCGACCCCGAAGCGGGGACGGTGTTCACCGGATCGGTCAGCGTAGAGGACGGCCGCATTGCGGCGGTCATCGCGGGCGGCATCGACAATCCCGAAGGCGAGGTGATTGATTGCAAGGGCCGACTCCTTGCCCCCGGCATCGTCGATCTGGGTGTGAAGGTTTGCGAGCCGGGCGAGCGCCACAAGGAGAGCTACCGCTCCGCCGGGCTGGCGGCGGCGGCAGGCGGGGTCACTACGATGATCACCCGCCCCGACACGACCCCGGCGATCGACAATCCCGAAACGCTCGAATTTGTTACCCGTCGCGCCAATGAAGCGTCTCCGGTCAATGTCCTGCCGATGGCTGCGCTGACGAAGGGGCGTGCAGGCCGCGAAATGACAGAGATCGGATTTCTCATGGACGCGGGCGCGGTAGCTTTTACAGATTGCGACCACGTCGTCAGCGATACCAAGGTATTCTCCCGCGCACTGACTTACGCGCGCGGTCTGGGTGCGCTGGTCATCGCGCACCCGCAAGAGCCGATCCTGAGCAAGGGGGCCGCTGTCACATCTGGCAAGTTCGCGTCCCTGAGGGGCCTTCCGGGCGTGTCGGTCATGGCCGAACGCATGGGTCTGGACCGCGATATGGCTCTGGTCGAGATGACCGGTGCGCGCTATCACGCCGACCAGATCACCACCGCCCGCGCGCTGCCGCCGCTGGCCCGTGCAAAGCGCAACGGACTGGACGTGACGGCGGGTATCGGGATCCACCATCTGACGCTGAACGCGCTGGACGTGGCCGACTACCGCACGTTCTTCAAACTCAAGCCACCGCTGCGCGATGAAGACGACAGGCTGGCCGTGGTCGAGGCCCTGGCGTCCGGCCTGATCGACATTGTTTGCTCGATGCACACGCCGCAAGATGAGGAAAGCAAGCGCCTGCCCTTCGAGGAGGCCGCCTCAGGTGCCGTCGGACTGGAGACGCTGCTGCCCGCCGCGCTGCGCCTGTGGCATGCCGAGATGATCACCCTGCCTCAGCTCTGGCGCGCGATGTCGCTCAACCCCGCCTCACGGCTTGGCCTGCCGTCCGGGCGGCTGAGTTCCGGGGCGCCCGCCGATCTGGTGCTGTTCGATGCGCATGCTCCTTTCGTGATGGACCGTGCAGCACTGCGGTCGAAATCGCGTAATACCCCGTTTGACGGCATGCGCCTGCAAGGTAAGGTGCGCGCAACCTATGTCGCGGGCAACTGCGTCTTTGAAAGCTGAAACGAGGATCTCGCCATGCCTGCGTTCGAAACCGCCGCACCCCTGCTGATCCTCTGGGTCGTGATCGGCTATCTCATCGGATCAATCCCCTTTGGCGTCTTGATCGCGCGGATGATGGGTCTGGGTAATCTGCGCGACATCGGGTCCGGCAACATCGGGGCGACGAATGTCCTGCGTACAGGCTCCAAACCCGCCGCCGCCGCAACGCTGGTGCTGGATGCGGCGAAAGGGGCGGTTGCCTTGCTGCTCGCGCGCGCGCTGACGGGAGAGGACGCAGCCCAGATCGCGGCAGTGGCGGCGATGATGGGGCACTGCTACCCGATCTGGCTGAAATTCCGAGGCGGCAAAGGTGTGGCGACGTTTCTTGGCATCCTGCTGGCCTTTGCCTGGCCGGTGGGGCTGGCCAGCTGCGCGGTCTGGCTGGTCGCCGCATTCGCCAGCCGGATGTCCTCCCTCGGCGGGTTGGTATCGGCGGCCGCCTCGACATTCCTGATGGTGTTCATGGGCTACGGTTACGGGCTGGTGATGGGCGCGATACTGACGCTCATCGTGTTCTGGCGTCACCGCACCAATATCGCGCGGGTCAAAGCGGGAACCGAACCGAAAATCGGACAGAAGCAGTGAGCGTTCCGGCCCCCAAAGGATTTTCCCGCGCACTCGCCGGGATCCCCGAAGGCACCTCGACCGGTGAGGCGTGCGGCAAGCGGTACGCCGCCACGCGAACCGTTTTCAACGCGGGCCGCTCAACAAAGCTGGTCGCCGAAGCACTGGACCGTTCGGACTACATCAGCCTCAACTACTACGATCTCGCGGCGGGCGCACGATTGGCCCCCTGCGAGATGCCCGCTCCAAAGGTCATCGCCTTTGTCGAAGCCTACCGGGCAGATCGAGCGGTACAATCATGAAGATTACAACTGCCGTCTTTGCGGTACTGGCGCTGGCAACGCCGGTCGCGGCGCAGAACTTTGATGTCGTGCTGGGGGGCAAGACACTGGGGTGGATGGCAATCGACACCCGCGGAGCCGGGCAGTTGCGTACCACCCTCGACAATACGCCACTGGGCGTTTTTAACGGGACATTCGAGGGAACGCGCCGCACCTCCGGGGCGGGGACCACCACGTTTACCGGGATCAGCAGATCATCCCGTAAATCCAGAGCGGTGAGCGTGAATTTCTCGGAAGGACGGGCGACCGGCGTGGACGTGGAACCCGCGAGCGAGCGGACCGCCCTTTCGGACATTGCACAGGTGCCGGCAGCTGTGACCGATCCCATCACCGCCTTGGGCGCATTGGTCCACGCAAACGGCTGCCCGCCTACGCAACGCATCTATGAAGGGCGTCGCGTGATCGCGCTGATCCCTGAACCGGCGGAGCGGAACGGAGTGCTGCTTGTGTGTCCGGTGTCCTACCGGGTTATCGCGGGGCCTGGGCATTTGTCACCGCTGCGGATCTCGTCCGCGCGCATGCGCCTGACCTATGCAGTGTCGGGGTCGCGCCAGACTTTGCAACAGATACACCTCTCCTCGGGGATCTTCAGCGTGTCGATCAACCGGTCGAACGGCAGCTAGCAGCGGCGGACGCCTGCACCAAGCGCCGGTGCAGGATTTCCCTGTTCCAACCCATCACGTTTTTACCTTACTTTCCCCCTTTTAGCGCCTTGCTGCGATTCAAATGGTATTGGACACCATTTCAGGAAAGCAGCCATGACCGGACCCTTCACCGCCCTTACCCAGGCCTTTGCCTTGATCTTCAATGTTTCGGGTCGCGCCACGCGCGCTGAGTTCTGGTGGGTGTTTCTGGCGTTCTCACTTTTCGGCATCGCCGCTGTTGCGGCCGATGTCATTTCGATAATATCGCTAGTCCGGACATCCGGCGAGCCGGCTTTGGCAACGCTCAATCCGTTGACCTTCTATTCGACTGCCGTCGCGGCGATCACGCTCGTCCCCTTTACCACGCTTGGCATCCGCCGTTTGCACGACGCAGGCTTTTCCGGATTCTGGGGACTGGTCGGTTTGGTACCCGGCCTCGGCGGCTTGGTCTTGCTGGTGATGTACGCTCTGCCGACGCAGAACCGCACGACCATCTACGGCACGCCAAAGGTGGCATCGACAGACGCTGCGGGCAAACCCGTCGCCGTCGATGCCCAGAAGCGGGCCATGCAGGGCTACGCGGTGCTGTTCGAGAAAGACCGCCCCGTCACGCCGGAGATGGCGAATGCACGCAAGGCCGAGATTTCGGAGTACTACCGAAGTCGCGTCCTCAAACCTACCGCCTCAGTCTAGGCGTTCGGCTAGTAGGAAAATGCATCGTAGATCTGGCTCAGATCCCCGTTCCATGGCCCATGATAGCAGTCCAGCAATTCATCAGCGGGCACCTTGCCCGTCTCGACGCTTTCTTTCAGCGCATTGAGGAAATGTGTCTCGTCCGGCACCAAACCACCTGCACCGCTGCGCGCGCGGGCTTTCAGACCGGCCTCTGACAGCACAAGCACTTCGCGGGCCAGCGCGTGCATATCCACGCCGTTCACCTTGGCCTGCAGACCGTCGACAGAGGCTGCGACACGCAGGCCTTCGCGCGTTTCGGCATCCCAGCCTTTGACCAGATCCCAGGCACCGTCCAGCGCCGTCTGATCGTACATCAGACCGACCCAGAACGCGGGCAGCGCACACAGGCGCCGCCACGGCCCGCCGTCGGCACCGCGCATTTCGATGAACTTCTTCATGCGCGCTTCGGGGAAGGCGGTTGTCAGGTGATCCGCCCAATCGCTCAGCGTCGGCACCTCGCCCGGCAATGCGGGCAGCTTGCCGTCCATGAAGTCGCGGAACGACATCCCGAGGGCGTCGATGTATTTACCGTCGCGATAGACAAAATACATCGGCACATCGAGCGCATATTGCACCCAGCGCTCGAAGCCGAAACCACTGTCGAAGACGAAGGGAATCATGCCCGTGCGGGCGTCGTCCAGATCGCGCCACACGCGGCTGCGCCAGCTCTTATGGCCGTTCGGCTTGCCCTCGAAAAAAGGTGAGTTGGCAAACAGCGCCGTCGCCAGCGGCTGCAAGGCCACGGCCACGCGCATCTTTTGAACCATATCCGCTTCAGAGCCGAAATCGAGGTTCACCTGAACCGTACAGGTCCGCCGCATCATGACGCGGCCCATCGTGCCGACCTTCGTCATGTAGTCGTTCATCAGCTTGTAGCGGCCCTTGGGCATCAGATCCATCTGCTCGTGGGTCCACTCGGGCGCGGCACCCAGACCGATGAAGCCGACGCCGATCTCGTCGGCCACATCCTTGACCTCGCGCAGGTGCGCGTTCACCTCGTCGCAAGTTTCGTGAATCGTCTCTACCGGTGCGCCCGACAGCTCAAGCTGTCCGCCCGGTTCCAGCGAGACATTGGCCCCGTTCTTTTCCAGTCCGATCAACTTACCGCCCTCTTCGACGGGTGCCCAGTCATGGCGGTCCCGCAGCCCTTCGAGCATCACCCGGATCGAGCGTTCGCCCTCATACGGCAGCGGCAAATGCTTGTCCTTGCAGTAGCCGAATTTCTCGTGTTCGGTGCCGATGCGCCATTGATCCTTGGGCTTGCAGCCGTCTGCAAGATACTGGGCCAACTGGTCATGATGCTCGATCGGCCCGCCGCCGGACTGTGGAATGGACATATGGGCGCTCCCGCTTGGCCGTGTGATCTGTTGATCCGCAACCTTGCGGAGTTTCGGTGCCCCGTCAATGCAGCAGCGCGTGGGCCGGGCGCAAGGGGGTGCGCTCCCATATCACGACGGTTTGTGGTTTGCCGGACCGCAGTTCCGCCAGCATCCGCTCGGTTCTGATGCCCGGCAGGGAAACGAACGCGTCAAACAGAGCCTCTGATCCGGCGGCGTTCACGGGAATTGCCAATCCGTCACGTCCCTTGCTTTCCAGAAACCAGTGCGGAGGCGTCGCCGTAGCGTCAAGACTGAGCCGTTCCAGATCGGCCAAAGCGATAACCCCGCCCGTCAACGGCCCGAAATAGGCGATCTGCCCCCCTTCGACCTGAATCGCGCCGGGCCCGTCCGCATCACCTCGAAACCGGCCTCTTTGCACCCCGATCAGAGCCAGCGCGATTCCACCCAGCATCAACGCCGCGCCGGGAATTGCCAAAAGTTGCCCCGGCCCCCAGGTCCACCACAGACCTAAGACAAAGATCGCGGCCGCGACAAGAACCTCACGCCAGCGCCAGAGGGCGGTTTTTGCTTCAGGGCGAAAGAATGTCATCACGCGTCCTTTCAATCCCAGTCGCCAAAGTGCTGTTGCCACAGTGTCATCGCCGCGACGGCGGCCGTATCAGCGCGCAGGATACGCGGCCCCAAGCGAACCGCAACGGCGGCGTCAGACGCCGTGAGACGGGCGCGTTCGCGCGGTGAATACCCGCCCTCGGGTCCGATGAAGATCGCCCACGGGCCTGTTTCTCCGCCCAACCACGCTGCATCTCCACCGGCCAGCGCCTCGTCGCAGAACATGATCCGGCGCGCAGAATCCCAATCGTCCAAGAGGCGGTCGAACCGCTCCATGTCCGCGACATCGGGCACGTAGGTACCGCCGCACTGCTCCGCCGCCTCGACCGCATGGGCCTGCAACCGATCACGCTGGATCCGGCCCGCGTTGGTAAATTCGGTCTGAACCGGCACAATGCGCGCGGCCCCCATCTCGGCGGCTTTCTCGACGATGAAATCGGTACGCGCCTTCTTGATCGGGGCGAAACACAGCCACAGGTCCGGCGGCATCTGCAAGGGGCGTGTTCGCTCGACGCAGATCAGGACGCCGCCGCGCTTACCCGCCTGCGCCACCTGCGCGCGCCATTCGCCGTCGCGCCCGTTGAACAGAAGCACCTGTGCGCCGACAGGTTGACGCATCACGCCGAAAAGGTAATGCGCTTGCGCTCGGTCCAAAGGAACCGTTTGCTCCTCCCCCAAAGGGTGCTCTACATACAATCTGATTTTTGCGTCCATGGGGTTGGATATATGCAAGACGATGCGCCTGCGCCAGATGAAGACACAAAAGGTGTCGTTTCCGATGCCTATGCCCGCAACTGGGTCGACCGCTATGCCCCGGCGCCGACACGACCCTACCTGCGCCTGTCGCGCGCCGACCGCCCTATCGGCACCTGGCTTTTACTGCTGCCATGTTGGTGGGGGTTAAGCCTTGCGATGCTTTACGATGGGAAGGCATCATGGCACGACCTGTGGATTTTCGCCGGCTGTGGCATCGGCGCCTTTCTGATGCGTGGGGCGGGTTGTACGTGGAACGACATCACCGACCGCAACATCGACGCGCAAGTCGCGCGGACACGCTCGCGGCCCATCCCGTCGGGACAGGTCAGCGTGTCGGGTGCCGCAATCTGGATGGTGGTGCAGGCGCTCGTGTCCTTTGTGATCCTGCTGACATTCAACGCCGCTGCCATCCGTCTGGGCGTGCTGGCCCTGGTGCCTGTCGCCATCTATCCCTTTGCAAAGCGGTTCACATGGTGGCCACAGGTCTTTCTGGGCCTCGCCTTCAACTGGGGCGCGTTGCTGGCATGGACCGCGCATACGGGGCGGTTGGACGCACCTGCGGTCGTGCTTTATCTCGCCGGGATCGCATGGACGCTGTTCTATGACACCATCTATGCCCACCAGGACACCGAGGACGACGCGCTGATCGGCGTGAAATCCACTGCGCGGCTGTTCGGCGACGCTTCCTCGCAATGGTTGCGGCGCTTCCTGATGGCAACCGTGGGTCTGATGGGAATCGCCGTGATCTATGCGGCCTTGCCGCAGGCCTCTATCCTCGCGCTCGTCGTTGCGATAGCGGGGCCATGGGCAATGGGATGGCATATGGCATGGCAGTTGCGTGGCCTCGACATTCACAATTCAGCCAAAATGTTACGATTGTTTCGCGCAAACCGCGATACCGGCATGATCCCGCTGCTGTTTTTCGCCGTCGCGTTGCTCGTGTGATTGCACACACGCACCCGGCATCGTATCAGAAAGCCTAAATAATAATCGCCGCGAAAGAACGCATGCGCCTGTCCTCATTACTCACCATCTTTCTGGCCTTCGCTGCTGCGGCAGTTGTATCATTGGTCGCCGCCAACTTTTCGGTGCGCTTGATAGAGGAAACCTCGGAGATTGGCGTGCGCGACGCGCTGGATGACAAGGGAATGACCTGGGCCGAAGTCGAAGCGGACGGGCTGAAAGTGTCTCTTTCGGGCACCGCACCCACCGAAGCCGTGCGTTTTGCGGCCCTATCCACGGCCGGCAGTATCGTAGATGCGGCACGCGTCATCGACGAAATGTCGGTCGCGGCGCAGGAAGCCATCGCACCACCGAAGTTCTCCGTCGAAATTCTGCGCAATGACAGCGGCCTGTCCGTGATCGGCCTGATCCCTGCAGCGACCGACCGCGATTATGTCGTGAGTCGCTTCAACAGCCTTTCCGGCAGCGCCGGTGTGACGGATCTCTTGGAAACCGCCGACTATCCGGCCCCCGACGGATGGGACAGGGCGCTTGATTTCGCGCTGAGCGCGATGAGCAAACTGCCCCGCGCCAAAGTTTCGGTCGAGGCAAAGCGAATCTCCATTACCGCGATCACGGACAGTGGCGCGGCAAAAAACAAGCTGGAACAGGATCTGCGGCGTGCGGTCCCCTCAGGGATCAGCCTCACACTTGATATTTCAGCACCGCGCCCGGTTATTACACCCTTCACCACCCGGTTCGAAATCACCGAGGACGGCGCGCGTTTCGATGCCTGTTCCGCCGACACCGATGCCGCAGCTGAGCGGATCCTGGCCACGGCCACTGCCGCCGGTGCGGTCAATCCGCGCTGTACCGTTGGACTTGGCGTGCCGAGCCCGAAGTGGTCGGAAGCCGTCACCGCGTCCATCAACGCACTGGTTAAACTGGGTGCCGGATCCGTGACGATTGCGGATGCCGACATCAGCCTGACCGCGAGCGAAAGCACGTCGCAGTCCGATTTCGACACAGTTATTGGCGAATTGGAAAGTGCCCTGCCCGAGGTATTTGCCTTGCAGGCGAAGCTGCCGCAGGCACAGGATCCGAACGCCGGACCACAGGAATTTACCGCCACGCTCAGCCCGGAAGGTCAGGTACAACTGCGTGGGCGCGTCAGTGACGAGGCGCTGCGTGAATTGTCGACGAGCTATGCCAAAGCGCGCTTTGGATCAGACAGGGTCTATACCGCTACGCGGGTTGTCGACGGGCTGCCCGCGGACTGGACGACGCGTGTACTGGCCGGGATCGAGGCGTTGGGCATGTTGAGCAATGGCGCGCTGACCGTGGCACCCGACGCACTCAGTCTGAGCGGCGACACCGGCAGTCCCGACGCATCCACGCGGATTACGTCCCTGCTGGCGGGAAAACTGGGCGAAGGGGCGCAATTCGATGTCGAAGTGACCTATCTGGAAAAACTTGATCCTGTTCTGGGCCTGCCCACACCGGACGAATGCGAGGCAGAGATCGCCGCCGTTGCCACTGCGGGAAAAATCGTATTCGAACCCGGATCGGCAACCATCGACGCCTCCGCGCTCGGGACGATGGACGACATCGCCGCGATCATCAAACGATGCGGTGAACTGCAGTTGGAAATACAGGGCTACACCGACAGTCAGGGCCGCGAAGAGATGAACCTCGCCCTGAGCCAGAGCCGTGCCGAATCGGTCCTGAACGAATTGCGCGCACGCCGTGTTCTGACCGGCTCGTTCAAGGCCGTCGGGTATGGTGAGGACAACCCGATCGCGGACAACAAGACCGAAGAGGGCCGCGAAGCGAACCGGCGGATCGAGTTCCGCCTGATCCGCCCCGAAACAGTGGACGATCCGGACCAAACAACGCTGGAAAGCGTCGGCGAAGAAAGCGATACTCCGGCGACGGATACGACCGAAGAAAGCCCCGCAGAATGAGCCGTTTTGAATTTGTACTCGCCACCGCGATTGTTCTGTTCGTCGCGTTTTGCATGGGCTGGTTCGCGAACTGGCTTTTGCACCGGTTCACCCGTGTGGCCGCCAACGACGTCGCCGAACTGGACCGGATGAGCCAGGAGCTGCACGAGGCCGAAGAAACCCGAGATCAGGCAATCACCTATCTTCAGCAGCGCGAAGCGGAGCTGACCAACCAGCTATCACAGACCGAAGCAGAATTGCGCGCCGCGATGGAAGGCCTGCGCGACGCGCGGCACGAGGCCGAAGAAATGCGCGCCTACATCGAAAGCCAGCGCGCCGGCTGAACGCGAAAAACCCGCGCGGCGATGATGCGGCGCGGGCGTGTGATGGTCTGATTTCTCATCCGCTCACAGAACGGTCAGACAGTTACGGAACGGTCAGACAGGGGCATTTCGCATGTTTGCTGATCTGATGTGATGTGCTTCCCAGAACAAATGCGCCCAGATCACCCAACCCACGGCGCCCCGTCACGATCAGATCGGCACCCGCCGCATCGGCCCGGTTGAGCAAATCGCGTGCGGCGTCGGCGTGACCAATATGTACCTCGAGGTTAGGCACACCCTCCTCCGCCGCAATTTCCTGCGCCCGCTCCGCCAACGCCTCGGCCGCCGCACGCAAGGCCTCCTGATGCGCCATGTTCACCCCGACATAGAAGCCTGAAATCGCCTCTGCCGCGTAGGTGACTGTTTCGTCATGCGGCGTATGCGAGCCTTGTATGCTGGCGCCCAGCTTCTTCGACAGCCCACATGCCAACCGCAAAGCGCGCTCCGACGCATCCGACCCGTCTATTCCAACAACTATCGAAGTGATCATATCCTGTCCTCTTCTGGTGGATCCTGAACGCTACCGCGTCGCGCAGTACAAAACCTTGATCTGGGTCAAGGCTCCGCCAGCTTCTGTACCGCAGGCGCGATGTCAACCGAACAGATGCTACCAACGCCCGAGCGCGTCCTCGTCAGCCTCTTTCGACGCGACCCACTGTGCGCCCGATGCCATGATCTCGCGTTTCCAGAACGGTGCGCGTGACTTCAGGTAGTCCATCAGAAATGACGCCCCGTCGAATGCGTCCTTGCGGTGCGGTGCAGCGGTGGCGACCATCATGATCATCTCGCCGGGGACAAGCCTGCCGTGGCGGTGGATGATCAGAACATCGCCCAGAGCGAACCGGGCCTGCGCCTGCTCGGCGATGGCGTACAATGCTTTCTCGGTCATGCCGGGATAGTGTTCGATCTCCATCGCCTCCAACGGGTCGTCGGCCAGATCGCGGACAAGGCCCGTGAAGGTAACGATGGCACCCATATCGGTGTGACCGGCCGCAAATCCGGCGCTTTCCACGCCCAGATCGAAGGCGGCCTCCTGAACCGAGATCCGCATGTCAGCCCCCCGTCATCGGAGGGAAGAACGCCACCTCGCGTACCCCGTCCAGGGGCGCGCTGAAATCCGCAAGTTCCTGATCCAATGCGACGCGAAGCGCGCCCAGATCTTCGAACGCTGCCGCATACCGCTCTTCGCGCGCGCGCAGTTCTCCGACCAATTCATCCACCGTGCGCGCCTGCGTCTCGATGCGTTCACGCGGCAGGCCGATCCGTTCGCGCACCCAGGCGAAATACAATACATCCATCAGCGGTTCTCCTTCAGATGTGGCAATGCCTTGGCGAAATAGTCTACGCCGGTCAGCGCCGTCAGCGCCGCGGCGACCCACAGCAACAACAATCCGATACGCCCCGACCATTCCATCGCAAACAACTTCCAGCCGAGGCCCAGGATATCTTCCTCGTTGCCGTTCAGAATGTCCTGAATCAATACCTCGTCCATGCCGAACACGCTCATACCGAGGTAGTGTTCGAACACGCCCTGGGAAAACAGCACGGCAATGGCGGTCATCTGGAACGTCGTCTTCCATTTCGCCAGCTTGGTGACTTTCAACGTGCCTGCGGTATCGCCAAGATATTCACGCAAGCCCGATACGAATACCTCGCGGAATAGGATCAGTGTCGCGGGCAGGATCAGCCAGGGCGACCAACTGGAAAATCCGACGATGACCATCAGCGCGATGACGACCATCGCCTTGTCCGCGATTGGGTCCAGCATCGCGCCCAGCTTCGTCTCCTGCTTCCAGGCCCGCGCGAGATAGCCGTCGAACCAATCCGTCACCGCCGCCGACACAAACAGCAACAGCGCGAACCAGTCCGCATAGGGACGGGTGAAATACAAAAACATGACCGCCACCGCAGGTGCGGCAAGCAACCGCAGAACAGTCAGGATATTGGGTAAATTCCACTTCATAAGCGCACCCTACACCGCGCGCAGGCGGTGGAAAAGCACGAACCCCTTCGCCGCGCCTGCCCAAGCTGCAGTGTCGGTGCACACGCTAACCGCGCTCGTGGAAATAGGCATAAATCGTCTCTGCCAGCGCATCCGACACACCATCGACCGCCTTGAGATCGTTCAGATTCGCGCGGCCAACTGCCTTCGCCGAACCGAAATGCGCCAGCAATGACCGTTTACGTGCCGCACCGACGCCCGGCACGTCGTCCAACGGCGTGGCCCCCACCGCCTTGGCCCTCTTTGCCCTGTGCGTACCAATGGCGAAGCGGTGCGCCTCGTCGCGCATCCGCTGGATGAAATACAACACCGGATCGTTATGGCGCAGCGCCTTGACCGGTTTTTCCGTGCGATAGAATTCTTCCTTGCCTGCGTCACGGTCGATTCCCTTGGCCACGCCGACCATCGGAATATCGTCTACACCGTATTCTTTCATGATCGCATGCACCGCACTTACCTGCCCGGCTCCGCCGTCGATCAAAAGCAGATCCGGCCACATGCCGTTCGTACGGTCGGGATCTTCCTTGATAAGCCTCTTGAACCGGCGCATCAGTACTTCTTTCATCATGCCGAAGTCGTCCCCCGGTGTCAGGTCCTCGCCTCGGATATTGAATTTGCGATACTGGTTCTTCATCATTCCTTCGGGACCGGCGACCACCATGGCGCCCACTGCAAAAGAGCCTTGGATGTGAGAGTTGTCGTACACCTCGATCCGTTCCGGAACCTTCGGCAGGTCGAACGCCTCGGTCAGCCCGTTCAGCAGGTTCTTTTGAGTTGCCGTTTCTGCCATCTTGCGTGCGAGGCTCTCGCGTGCGTTGCGCAACGCGCCATCCACCAGTTCTGCTTTCTCGCCGCGGCGCGGCACCAAAAGCTCGACCTTGCGACCCAGCTTTCCAGACAGGGCTTCCGTCATCAGATCGGGGTTTTCGATCTGGTTACTCAGGATCAGCTGTCGCGGTGGCTCACGGGTGTCGTAGAATTGGCCGATAAACGCTTCGAGCACTTCTGCCGCATCCACATCCTCGCCCACGCGCGGGTAATAGTCGTGATTGCCCCAGTTCTGACCCGAGCGGATGAAAAACACCTGCACGCAGGCCTGCCCGTCCTGGAGGTGCAACGCGATGATGTCTGCGTCGTCGACGCCCTTGGGATTGATCCCCTGCGCGGTCTGCACCTGGGTCAGCGCCTTGATCCGATCGCGCAGGGCTGCCGCGCGCTCAAACTCCATCTCTTCGGACGCCTTCGCCATCTCACTGGCCAAACGGGCCTGGATGTCCGTGGTCTTGCCAGCCAGAAACTTTTGCGCATCGCGTACCGTCTGACCATATTCCGCCGCACTGATTTTGCCTACACAGGGCGCCGAGCAGCGTTTGATCTGGTATTGCAGACAGGGCCGCGTGCGGCTTTCGAACATCGCGTTAGAACAATCACGCAGCAGGAAAACGCGCTGAAGCTGGTTCAGGGTCCGGTTCACCGCACCCGCGCTTGCGAAGGGGCCGTAATAGGCGCCCTTCTCCTTCTTGGCGCCACGGTGTTTTTTGATCTGCGGATAGTCGTGGTCCGCTGTCACCAATATATTGGGAAAGCTCTTGTCGTCGCGCAGCAGGACGTTGAATTTCGGCTTGAGCTGCTTGATCAGGTTCTGCTCGAGCAGCAGTGCCTCGGTTTCCGTCTTGGTCGTCAGGAACATCATCGCGGCGGTGTTCGCGATCATCCGGGCAATGCGCGGCGAGTGGCCGGATGGACGGGCGTAACTGGCGACGCGCGCGCGCAGGTTGCGCGCCTTGCCGACGTAAAGCACGCGACTGTCACTGTCTAGCATCCGGTACACTCCCGGCGATCCATCCAAGGTTTTCAGATACCCTTGGATGACCTCGTGACCGGTTGCAGGGTTTTCAGCGGGTGCTGCCATGTCCGTCCGATTCTTCTTTCTACTTCATGTTTTGGCAACGGCATCAATAGGTAAGCTGTCCACTTTTGCTGTGGATAACTCTGCCTATAACTTTCACCGAACCGCATTTTTTCGTTGTTTTCAAACCGCTTCGTTAACCTGCCTATTTTTTGGGCACATATATAAGTCACTGTATATGCTCAACAATTAAAATTAGCTCCTTCTTTTTCGTTCATTTCCGCATGTTTCGGTAACATTTCACCCCTCTGGATTGCACAAGTGCAAAACTATCGCGCCGCCGAGCTATTCCATGCCGATCACGTCCGGGGTCTGCCACGCGAGATGTTGCCCGCCATCCACGCACAGGAGCTGACCTGTAACTGCGGGCGCGTCGAGAAAATACCCCAAAGCAGCTGTTATATCCTCCGCGTTTGCCCCCCTGCCCAGTACCGTTGCCGCGCGTTGGGCGTCGAAATGCGACTGTGACTGACGCGCGCCTTGCAACGTCGGTCCGGGTCCGATTGCGTTCACCCGGATCGCCGGCGTAAGCGCCTGCGCCGCGGTCTGCGTAAACGCCCACAACCCCATCTTGGCAATCGTGTAAGTCATGAATTCAGGCGTAAGTTTGCGCACCCGCTGGTCAAGCATGTTGATGACCAGACCGGCTGCAACCGGCTCGCCCTTTTCATCCGTGCCCGCAGCCAGCCCTTGCGCCGCCATCGCCTGGGTCAGCACGAAAGGGGCGCGCAGGTTGGACCTCATGTGTCTGTCCCAGCTGGTCAGGGTCGCATCCGTGATATTGTCGTATTCAAATATCGACGCATTGTTGATCAGGCAGGTAATCGGCCCGCCCAAGGCCTCGGCAGCATCGGGCAACAGCTGCGTCATCGCACTTTCTTCCAGCAGATCTGCCTGAATGGTTTCTGCGGAGCGCCCCATCGCGCGTATCGCTTGCGCAACGCTTTCCGCCTCTTCAGCAGAGGTCGCATAGTGCACGGCCACGTCATACCCGCGCTTACCCAGATACAGTGCCATCGCGCGGCCCAGCCGTTTGCCCGCGCCAGTCACCAATCCTTTTCTCATACCCAGATCCTCAGGTTGCCAGCAAAAGGAACAGGTAGCCCCCATAAAGCAGGGTCAAGATGACGCCCCAAAGCCGGGTCACGTTCCTGCCTAGATAAACAAACGGTATCAAGAGCAAGGATGCGCACAGCATGACCCACAGATCGAACCGGAGGAATTCGGGATCGACTGTGATCGGCCCGACCAGACTGGCGATCCCGATGATCCCCAACAGATTAAACATGTTGGACCCGATCACGTTGCCAAGCGCAACGTCGGCCTGCCGCCGCAAGGCGGCGACCACGGTCGTTGCAAGTTCGGGCAGGGATGTGCCGATGGCAACCAGCGTCAGCCCGATAACGGTTTCGCTGATCCCGAAAGTACGCGCGATGATCGTCGCGTTATCGACCAGCAGGGAGGCCCCCAGCGGCAGACCGACAAGGCCCAGAACGAGGTACACGCCGATGCGCCAGCCGGGCATGTCGGGATCGACGCCCTCGATCTCTTCTTCGTCCGTTGCGTTATCCGCCTGGTCCGCCTTTCGGTGCGCGTTGGCATCGCGCGCCGCATCCAACAACATTGCCGTGAGCGCAGCCAACAGCACGAGCGCGGCGATCCAGTCGAAGACGCCGCGGAACGCCAGTGCGATGAACAGCACGGAGGCCGCTATCATGTGCAGATAGGACTTGCGGGTGTTGAACTCGGACGTGTGCATCGTCGCTAGTATGGCCGGAACGCCAAGCACCAAGAGAACATTGGCAGTATTGGACCCGACGACGTTACCCAGCGCAAGACCGGGAACACCGTCCAGTACGGCCTTGATCGAAATAAGCAGCTCGGGTGCGGATGTCCCGAAGGCGACGATCGTCAGGCTGACGATCAACGCAGGAACACCCAACCGCAGGCTGAGGTTCACCGCCCCTTTCACCAGCGCATCACCCGCGAGCAGCAGGATGACCAGCCCCAGACCGCACAGAAGCCATGCTGTCATCATCCGTTTTTCTCCCCACAACCGCAGGGGCCTTTGCCAATCCGGTACCGTCCGCAACTGCGGCATTTGCGCTGTGTCAGCGCCTTGCCACCGATCCAGTGCATTTTACCGAACCAGCCGAGCACGCCGATAAACACGAGGAACAAGGCAACAATCTTGAGGATCATACTAAAGTCCGAACCGCGCGAATTGTGCGCGCTCTTCGACGCCGTGCAACGCGTCGCCGATGATTCGCGCACCAAAACGGCTGAGAAATCCGCGCTTTGCGCCGTATCGGCGCAACTGCACCTTTTCGCCGAAACGCTTCTGGAGATGGGGTTTCAGGTGTCCGATGCCGTCGATCAGGCCCAGCTCGGTCGCCTTGCGAGCCAGCCAGATCTCACCGGTGAACAGATCGCGGTCCTGGGGCAGCTTACCCGCGCGCCGTTCCGTGATGTGCTCCTTAAAATTGGCATGAATATCTTCGAGCAACTCCTTGAGCCGTGCCACGTCCTCCGGTTTCTCCGGGCGGAAGGGGTCCAGCATGGATTTTGAGTTTCCGGCAGTGTAGACACGCCGCTCCACGCCGTTTTTCTCCAGCAACTCATGCACGCCGAACCCTGCTGAGATCACACCGATGGAACCGACAACCGAATTCGAGTCGGCATAGATCTCGTCCGCCGCGACGGCGAGCCAGTAGCCCCCGGACGCCGCGACATCCTCGACGAAGGCAAGCACCGGAATGTTCTTTTCCTTCGCCAAGCGCCGGATCCGCGCCGCGATCAACGAGGATTGCACAGGGCTGCCGCCCGGCGAGTTCACCTCAAGAGCCACGGCGACGGGTTTGCCTTTCGAAAAGGCTTTCTCGATCACAGGGCCAATGGTCGCATCGTTAAGCGTCGCGCGTCCAGAGGACGCGATCATCCCCGACAGCCGAATGACGGCCACCGTAGGCTCGGATTTCAGAAAGAAGGGAAGCCAGCGTTTCATGACGCTACATGTAGAGCCCGACTGCCCCAGCAACAAGGAGGTCGGCACGAATAACTGCCCTCGCTCATTCTCGGATCCGCCAGCCGGTGCGGAAGATCCACCAGATGACCGCCAGACACAGGCCGGTGAATCCGGCGATTGCCAACAGGCTGATGCCGATCGGCACATCCGCCGTACCGAAGAACGACCAGCGGAAGCCCGAAATCAAATAGACCACCGGGTTGAAGTGAGAGATCACCTGCCAGACCGGCTGCAACATCGAGATCGAGTAGAAAGAGCCGCCTAGGAACACCAGCGGCGTCACGATCAGCAGCGGCACCAGTTGCAATTGTTCAAAGTTACCCGCCCAGATACCGATGATGAATCCCATCAACGCGAAGCTGATACAGGTCAGTACCAGAAAGCCGACCATTGCCAGCGGATGCTGAATTTCGAAATCCACGAAGAGGAAGGCCGTGAACAGGATGATCACACCGATAAAGAGCGCCTTTGTCGCCGCCGCTCCGACGTATCCCATCACGATCTCCAGAAAATTCACAGGCGCCGACAAGAGTTCGAATATCGTGCCTATGAATTTAGGGAAGTAGATACCGAAACTGGCGTTGGAGATCGATTGGGTGATGACGCTCAGCATGATCAGCCCCGGCACAATGAACGCGCCATAACTGACCCCCTCGACTTGGTCGATGCGGCTGCCGATGGCTGCGCCGAACACCACGAAATAAAGCGAGGTCGACAGCACTGGCGAAATGAAGCTTTGCGCCATGGTTCGGAAAAACCGGGCCATCTCGAAGACATAGATGGATTTTATCGCGGTCCAGTTCATGCAGCGTCTCCTTCGTGAACAAGGTCCACGAAAATGTCTTCGAGACTGGATTGGCGGGTCACTACATCGCTCAGCACGAGACCGGCGGCGGCGACTTCGGACAACAGCTTGGTGATGCCGGTCCGCTCGCTTCGGGTGTCATAGGTATAAATCAACGCGGTGCCATTGTGGTTCAGCCGAAGCGCGTCGGATTTCAGGCTGGCAGGAATTTCGTCGATTTTTGTCGTCAGTTGCACCTCGAGTTCCTTTTTGCCCATGCGCTTCATCAGCTTTTCCTTGTCTTCGACCAGCAGGATTTCCCCCGCCGCGATGATACCGATGCGGTCTGCAATGGCTTCGGCTTCCTCGATGTAGTGGGTCGTAAGGATGATGGTCACGCCGTCGCGTTTGAGCTCGGCAACGATTTCCCACATATCGCGACGCAGCTCTACATCCACGCCGGCCGTCGGCTCGTCCAGAAACAGCACGCGCGGCTCGTGCGCGAGCGCCTTGGCGATCAGCACGCGCCGCTTCATCCCGCCCGACAACTCGCGGATCTGGTTGTCGCGCTTGTCCCAGAGCGAAAGTTGTCTGAGGATCTTTTCGATCAGGGCGGGGTCTGCTGCCTTGCCGAACAGCCCGCGCGAAAACTTCACCGTGCTCCGAACCCTCTCGAAGGGTTCAAGGTTGATCTCCTGCGGCACCAGACCGATCAGAGTGCGCGCGGCGCGAAAATCCTTGAAGATGTCATGGCCAGCCACTGTTACGCTGCCCGACGTGGCGGTGGTAATCCCGCAAACGGTCGAGATCAGCGTCGTTTTGCCCGCTCCGTTGGGGCCTAGCAGCGCAAGGATTTCGCCCTCCTCGATCTGAAGGTTCACCCCCTTAAGCGCCTCGAAACCGTCAGCGTATGCCTTGCGCAGGTTTTGGACGTCCAGAATTGTAGGCATGGCACTCTCCGCTATCAGGTGCCACTACCTAGAACGGATCGTGCGCGGTCAACAAGGGGCCGCGGTTTCAGCCTTTGGCCCGTCCGAACCAGCCCTTTTTTGACGGTGCATCATCATCGCCCTCGTCTTCTGGTGCCGGTCCTTCCAGTTGTTCCTGAAGGTTGGAAAAGAACTGATCGGCCATCTTCTTGGCGAAACCGTCGATGATCCGGCTGCCAAGCTGCGCAAGCTTGCCGCCCACCTTGGCCTCCACATCATAGCTCAGCTCGCAGCCGCCGTCGTTTTCGACGAGCCGCACGTCGGCCTCGCCCTTGGCAAAACCTGCAGCCCCGCCCTTGCCCGTGCCCGACAGCTTCAACGATGTGTTCTCGACCATATCGCTGATCTCCACCTCGCCTTTGAAGGTCGCCTTCACCGGTCCGACTTTTTGCACAACGGTTGCCTCGAACCCCTCCTGGGGCGAGCCTGTCACCTCCTGCGCGCCCGGAACGCACGCCTTGAGCACCTCCGGGTCCAGCAACGCGGCATAGACCTGCGCCGGGGATACTGCGATCTGGCGGGTGTCGCTCATCTGCATGGGAAGCCTCCTCAATTCCTATGCCGCTACGCTAGGTATTTTTCTGGACACCCGCAACGGGATTGATGAGGGTGCGGGTATGAACGCCCTAGCCCAGAACCGTGCCGGCGCCGCGATTGCCTTCGTGTTGTTCGGCGTCCTTTGTATTTCCGGCAACGATATGCTGATCAAACAGCTGTCGTCGGGCTATCCGCTCCATCAGATCGTCTTTTTCCGCTCCGCCATTGCGATTTTGTTCAGCATGGTTTTCCTGCAATTCGAAGGCGGCTGGCCCGCGTTGCGCACCGATACGCCCTGGCTTCACATCCTGCGCGGCGTTCTTGTCGTGATTTCGAACATGTCGTTCTTTCTGGCGTTGGCGGTCTTGCCGCTCGCGGATGCGACGGCGCTGTTTTTCGCGGCCCCCCTTTTCATCACGCTTTTGTCGATCCCCATTCTGGGCGAACGGGTCGGCCCCCTGCGTCTTGGTGCGGTACTGGTCGGGTTTATCGGCGTGATCATCATGCAGCGGCCCTGGGTTCCGTCCGAAACGCTGATCGCCTCGCGTATCGTGCTGTTGCTTCCGGTGCTGGCGGCGCTGACCTATGCCCTGAACCAGTTGATGACCCGCAAGCTGGGCGTGAAGGCAAAGGCATCGGCACTCGCGATCTATATTCAGGGCGCATTCATCGTGGTGTCCATCGTGTTTTTCGCCATTGCCGGCGATGGCAGGTTTGCAGCAGGTACGGACAATGCGTCGATTCAGTTCCTGCTGCGTGCCTGGATCATTCCGCCGCCCGAAGACCGCTGGGTGCTGTTGGGTCTGGGTGTCAACGGGGCGCTGATCGGGTATTGCCTGTCGCAAGCCTACCGCATCGCGGATGCCGCAACGGTGGCACCTTTTGAATATATCGGCCTGCCGTTGTCGGTATTCTGGGGGCTGATGATCTTTGGCGACCTGCCGACGTGGGAGGTCTGGGTCGGGATCGCGCTGATCCTCGCATCGGGTCTGTTTGTGTTCTTCCGCGAACGCTACAAGGCGGCGCGTGTCACCCCGCGCCCCGTCGCGCGGCGGCACTAGCCTTTCAGGTCGATCACCACCTTGCCGGTCGCCTTGCGGGTCCGCAAAAGATCCAGCGCCTCATCCGCGCGCTCCAGCGGCAGCACGTTGCTTACATGGGGCTTAATGCGACCGTCGGTGTACCACGCCATCAGAGTGGCGAAACTGTCGGTCAGAACCTTCGGAGCAAGCGTTATATAGCCCCCGATATAGAAGCCCAGAACGCTCATGTTCTTGACCAGCAGGATGTTCGCCGGGATCTGCGGCACCTCGCCGCTGGCAAATCCCAAAGGCAGCAGGCGCGCTCCCCGATTGCAGGCACGAAAAGCGGCGTCGAACTGCGCGCCGCCGATGGGGTCATAGACAACATCAGCCCCGCCGAGCGCCTTGACCGTCTCGCGGATGTCGACGGTATCGGAATCAATAAGGTGATCAGCACCCATTTGGCGGCAGATCTCCAGCTTGTCCGCACCGCGCGCGCAGGCGATCACCTCCGCGCCCATCACCTTGCCCAACTCTACTGCCGTCAGCCCGATGCCGCCCGACGCGCCGAGCACGAGCAGCCGCTCACCCGCTTTCAGCTTCGCCTTGTGTGCGAGCGCGATGTGGCTGGTGCCGTAGGCGATCAGAAACGCCGCCGCGTCGCTGAAGGGCATCTCTTGCGGCATCGGTACGCACAGCGCGCCGGGGAGCTTTGCGTAATCCGCCAGTCCGCCATGGCCCGCGTAGGCCGCGACGTGCTGTCCAACCTGGAAATCAGTAACCCCTTCGCCCAGTTGCGTAACCGTCCCGGCCATTTCCATGCCCAGCGTCGCCGGCAGCAGCGGCTTTTCCTGATAGGTGCCCTTGATCAGCAGAAGATCCGCGAAATTGAGGCCACAGGTCGCGACCTCTATCACCACCTCGCCCGGACCGGCGACCGGCATCTCCACCTCGCGCAGCTTCGGTGGTGTGTTGTGGGCCAAGACCTGATATGCACGCATTGCCTGCCTCCCTCGAAAATCAACTTCCGCCGCAAAGTGAAAGCAGCCCGCGCACAAGGCAACCCCGATCCGAATAAAAAGCCGCGCCCGAAGGACGGGCGCGGCGCAGAAGCGGCTATGGGATCAGGACCGTCCTGATTGCGTATGCGATGGCCCCGAGCAGTGTGATGCTGAGCAGCCAGATCAGCACGAACCATCCAATCCGCCTGAACCACGGCTTTTTCATCAGTGATATCCTTCCGAGGGATCAATCTTTCCGCGGAACACCCAATAGGCATAGCCTGTATAGGCGAGGATCATCGGGACGAGCACAAGCGTCCCGACCAATGCGAACCAAAGACTGGAATCCGGGGCAGCCGCATCGACGATGGTAAGGCTGGGCGGCACGATGTGGGGATAGAAGCTGATCCCGATGCCGATGAAGCCCAGCACAAACAGCGCCTGCGCACACAGGAAGGGCCGCATTTCCTGCTGTCGTCGCAGGCCAAAGAACAAACCGGCCACCACCGCCGCCAAAAGAACCGGGACGATCACACTGAACCCCGCCGTCGGCCACGCGAACCAGCGCGCGAAATACACGTTGTCCAGAAACGGCGTCCAGATGCTGACCAGTACCATGCAGATGACGGTCCCGATGGCCGCAGGCCACGCAAGGCTGCGCATATGGCGCTGGATGCGGCCTTCGAGTTTGAGGTTAAGCCACGTCGCCCCCAGCATCGCATAGCCCACTGCGACCGAGACACCGCACAGGATGGAAAACGGTGTCAGCCAGTCCCACCAGCCGCCCGCATAGGCGCGGCCCTCGATTTCGATGCCCTGTACCAGAGCGCCCAGCGCGATGCCCTGACACAGCGCCGCCGTCAGTGAGCCGCCAAAAAACGCCATGTCCCACAAGGGTTTCCACCGCTCGGTGCGCCACCGGTATTCGAAGGCGACACCGCGAAACACCAGCCCCAGCAGCATCAAGATGATCGGCATATAAAGCGCCGGCATCACGACGGAATAGGCCAGAGGGAACACCGCAAACAGCCCTCCGCCGCCCAGTACCAGCCATGTCTCGTTGCCGTCCCACACGGGTGACACGGAGTTCATCATCACGCTGCGCTCGGATTCGTCCTTGGTTAGCGGGAACAGGATCCCGATGCCAAGGTCGAACCCGTCCAGCACGACATAGACCAGTACGGCGAAGGCGATGATACCCGCCCAGATGAAGGAAAGCTCAAGCCCGAACATTGCGGTTCACCTCTTTCTTGTCTGAGTATTGCCCCGCCGGTGTGATTCCGGAAGTCCGGATCGGACCCTCTTCGCGGAACCGCTTCTTGCCGATCGCCTTGACCGAGCCGTTCATCATGCGCAGCAAATAGTAAGTGCCTGCACCGAAGACGAAGAAATAGACCACGATAAAGGCCATCAACGAGGCGGCAACCGCAGGCGCCGCGACCGGTGCAAGACTATCGGAGGTTCGCAACATCCCGTAGACGGTGAACGGCTGGCGTCCGACCTCGGTCGTGATCCATCCGGCAAGCACTGCGACAAAGCCGGCCGGTCCCATCACCAGCGCCGCCCGGTGCAGCATCGGCGATTCGTAGAGGCGCCCCCGGAAACGCTGCAGCGCGGCCCAGCCGCCAAGTCCCAGCATCGCAAAGCCCAGCCCCACCATCACCCGGAATGACCAGAACACGATAGCCACCGGCGGTTCGTCCTCGTCGGGAATGGTATCCAGACCGTCCAGCGGCGCGTTGAGATCATGTTTGAGGATCAACGAACTGAGCTTGGGGATTTCGATCGCGTAGTCGATACGCTTCTCTTCGGGATCGGGAATGCCGAACAGGATCAGCGGCGCGCCGTCGGGATGGCTGTCATAGTGCCCCTCCATTGCCATAACCTTGGCCGGTTGATGTTCCAGAGTGTTGATGCCGTGGAAATCACCCGCCGCGATCTGCAGCGGCGTGACCACGATCAACATCCACATCGCCATGGAGAACATCTTGCGGCTGGCCATGTCGGTTTTGTCGCGCAGCAGATGCAGCGCCCCGACCGCTCCGACCACCAGAGCGGTGGTAAGATACGCGGCAAGCACCATGTGCAGCAGACGGTAAGGAAACGACGGATTGAACACGATGGCCCACCAGTCCTCGGGGACAAATTGGCCGACTTCGTTAATGCTAAAGCCCGCGGGCGTCTGCATCCAGCTGTTGACCGACAGGATCCACGTGGCCGACAAGAGCGTACCGAAGGCAACGACCGCCGTAGCGACCATGTGCAACCCGTTGCCGACCCGTTCGCGCCCGAACAGCATGATGCCAAGGAACCCCGCCTCGAGGAAGAAAGCCGACAGGACTTCGTAGCCCATCAACGGCCCGATGATTGGCCCGGCCCGGTCAGAAAACACCGACCAATTGGTTCCGAACTGATAGGACATCACGATGCCCGACACGACGCCCATCGCAAAGGCGACGGCAAATAACTTCTTCCAGTACTCGAACAGTATTCTGTACAGATCATTGCCCGTGCGCAGCCAAAGGGCATTCAACACGGCCAGATAGCTGGCAAGCCCGATGGAAAAGGCCGGGAAGATGATGTGAAACGAAACCGTGAAGGCGAATTGGAAGCGCGCCAGTACTTCGGCGGAAAACCCGTCAAGCATAACAGAATCCTTCTATACTCTGTGCATGATATAGGCTTTGTGGCCGGTCGGCGACAGGGGCGCTTTGCCGCATTCAAAGACCATGCGTCACGGTTCCGAACCGCTGGCACCCTGCCGCCCGCCGGTTATCCTGCGTTTTTGTCCGGCGCCGGAAACCGCAGTTCGACCACCAGGCCGGGCACCGCGTCCGCCAATGTCAGCGTCGCCCCATGCAGGCGCGCCACCCCGTCCACAAGGCTAAGCCCCAGACCATTCCCCGGTGCGGTGCGGCTTCGGTCAAGGCGGTACAGCCGTTGCAGGACGCGCGTTCGTTCGGGGGCCGGGATACCCGGACCGTCATCCTCCACGCGCAGGACGATCTGCCTGCCCTCGGCTGACAAGGACACCGTGATCCGGCTACCCTGCGGTGTATGATAGAACGCGTTCTCGATCAGATTGGCAAGCATCTGTCCAAGTAGATTCCGCTCTCCCGAAACCTCGACAGGACCCTCTGGAACGTCGATCTGCAAATGCTGCCCGCGCTCGGCCGCCGTAGGCTCGTACACTTCGACCATCGTGCGGCTGAGAGCGGCAAGATCAACGGGCGCGAACTGCGCCTTCAAAGCACCGTTCTCGACCTGTGCCAGCTGCAGCAGCGACTGGAACACAGCCGAAATGTGATGCACCTCCGCCTGTACTTGTGCGACCAGTTTATCTGCATCACTCGACCGTTCGATGGCATCCGACAACGCGCCTAGTTGCAATGATACCCTCTGGATCGGCGTTTTCAGATCATGGGCGATGTCCGAGGACACCTGCCGCAGCGCGGTGACCGAGCGTTCCTGCGCCTGTGCCATGTCGTTGACAGCCGCTCCGATGCGCAAAAGATCGTCCGACCAGCGCGGCCCGCTCACCACCCGCGCGCTCAGATCGCCGCCCGTCAACCTGTCGAGCGCGCGGCGGATAACCTCCACGTGCCGTTTGGAGCGCCGCGCGAGGATCATCCCGCCCCAGAGTGCGATCACAACAGTGGGAAGCAGGCTGATCCACAGAATATTGAAGAAAACGGGACCCAGTGCCTCGATCTCGGCACGGCTGCGCGCAATCGTCAGGCGCCCCCCGTAGATCCGCGCGCTCAATGCAAGGTATTCTCCCTCAAGCTCCGCGCGGCCCTCGCCCAGCGAGATGATGTGAAACCCTTCGTCATCGCGCGCGATGGCACCGTTGCCGTAAATTTGGCCGTTGCGGCTGACGTAACTGAGCACCAGACGCCCCGGATCGGTGCCTTCGGATTCGGCCTGCACCAAAAGCGCGACAGCCGCCGCCGATGGGGCCGCACGAAACCCTGCCATGTCCTGCGCCAGATCATCACGGATCGTCTGTTCGAACGCGGCACGTGTAACGGCGAAGCTGGCGGCGAGACTGAGCAGGCTCACGGTCGCGAACAGCATGACAAGCAAAAACGCCAGCCGCAGCGGCATGGATCGCCACAGCTGCCTCATCCATCGACCCGGTAGCCGGCCCCGCGCACGGTCTTGATGATCTCGGTATCGAAGGGTTTATCCACTTTGGCCCGCAGGCGGCTGACGTGGGTTTCCACCACATTCGTCATCGGATCGAATGACAGATCCCACACCCCCTCAAGCAGCATGGTACGGGTCTGCACTCGCCCCTTGCGCCGCAGCAGGAACTCCAGAAGCGCGAATTCGCGCGGCAGGAGGTCGATCTCCCTGCCTTGCCGAGTGACCTTGCGGGTCAGCAGGTCGAGCGTCAGATCCTGCGCGGTCAGTACGGTATCCTGCTCGACCGCCTGCGGCCTGCGGCCCAACGCAGCAACCCGCGCCGACAGCTCGCCGAACGCGAAAGGCTTGACTAGGTAATCGTCCGCGCCCGCATTCAGCCCGCCGATGCGATCCTCGACCGATCCCATCGCCGTGAGGAAAAGCACCGGGGTGGTGTTGCCCGCCCCGCGCAGTGTCCGAACAAGGGTCAGCCCGTCAACTTGTGGCAGCATCCGGTCGATGATGATCACTTCATACGACCCCGACGTCGCCGCGACCAACCCGTCGCGCCCGTTTTCCACGAGATCGACGACGTGTCCCTCCTCGCGCAAGCCGCGCGCGATGTAGGTGCCCGTGGTGGCGTCGTCTTCTATCACAAGTATTTTCATACCGTCTTTATATAGGGCGCGGTCGTCCCCGGTGCATAGACCGAACCGAATTACAGTTTTGTATAGCAAAGACAGGTGTGCGCGTAACACAAGGACCCCATCTTTGCTGCAATCGAAGTTGATGCACGAGGAGCATTGAATGCCGTCACTACTTACCAAAACCGCCCCGCTCGCCCTTGTCGCCGCGTTATCCGTGGCCCCCATGATCGCACCGACTGTCGCACTGGCCGTTCCGGCGGGCGGATACGGTGATCTGGTCGAGCAGGTTTCGCCCGCCGTCGTATTCATCGAAGTCACCGGGACAGCGAACGCTAATGCCCAGTTGCTCCAGGGTATGCCGGATGCATTGCGCAAACGCTTTGAGCAGCAGATGCCACAGGGTACGCCGCAACAGGGCCTCGGCTCGGGGTTCATAGTCTCGGACAGTGGTGAGATTGTTACCAACCACCACGTCGTCGCGGGCGCACAACAGGTCCGCGTGACGCTGGCAGATGGCCGCGCCTTCGACGCCGAGGTGATCGGCAGCGATGCAGCGACCGATATCGCCCTGATCAAGATCACCGCCGATGTGGACCTGCCTTTCGTCAGCTTCGGAACTTCAGACGAGATGCGTGTGGGCGACGAGGTTGTCGCGATGGGCAACCCGTTCGGGCTCAGCTCGACAGTGACCAGCGGCATCATCTCGGCCAAGGCCCGCAACATCAACTCCGGCCCCTATGACGAATTCATCCAGACCGACGCCGCCATCAACCGGGGCAATTCGGGTGGCCCGCTGTTCAATAACGCGGGCGAAGTGATCGGTGTGAACACCGCGATCCTGTCGCCGGGCGGCGGTTCGGTCGGCATCGGCTTTGCAGTGCCTTCGGATCTGGTCCAGGACATCGTGGACGACCTGTCGGACGATGGCACGGTAACGCGCGGCTGGCTTGGCGTTCAGATCCGCCCGATGAGCGATGAGGTTGCGCAGGTGCTCGGCTTGGATGCGCCCGAAGGCGCAGTGATCGAAGCGGTTTCCAAAGACAGCCCGGCCGCGAAAGCCGGTTTGAAGGCGGGCGATATTATCGTCTCGTTCGCAGGCAAGGAAATCACCGAATTACAGGATCTGACGCGCTCGGTCGCCCGCACCGCACCGGATGAGGATGCCGATGTTACGGTCCTGCGCCGCGGCGAGCGGATCGCCGTCCAGGTGAAGATCGGAACACTCGCACCGCAAGAAACCTGAGAACACCGAACCCCGCACGCCACCGTGAGATGCGGGGGCGGTCCTTCGACTTACCTCGGAGGCTTCTGCCCCGATGCCTGCCCCCGGCGTCGGGGCAGCTTTTTTGATCACCCGGGCACATTCTTGGCCGGACCAATGCGCCGCAGCGGGCGGCACTGGTACAGGTCCGCAAAAGGTTCTATTGTCACCGGCAATGCGGATGCAATCAAATACGTTGCGGACGGTCCTTGTCGGGTTGATCCTGTTTGCGCTGGCGGCCTTGCCGTTCGCGCACCGCGCGGATGCCGGCCCGCAAAACCCTGAATACTCCGCGTTCCTCGCGGTTGGCGGCACCCTTGCCGACATATGCGGGGATAACGGGACGCATCGGGGGGCCGCCGGATGCGAAGCGTGTCGCGTTATCGGTGCGACCCTGCTTCCTCCGGCCATCTCCATATTACGCGAGGAAGGTACCAGCCGTTCCCGGCCGGTTCGCCCCTGCGCGCGCAGGGCAGCCTTGCCGCGCGTATTGCCAGGCCCGCCACCCGCACGCGCACCGCCAGCCGGATGATGTAGTTTACCGTTTACATCACAACCCTGCGGCGCAGATGCGGCCGCCTACTTATACTGGACCTCAAATGAAAACCCTTCGTATCGCCGCACTTGCGGCACTTCTCGGCACGACCGCTGCTTTTGCGCATGACTATACCGTGGGCAGCATCACCATCGCGCATCCAATGGCCTTCGAAACTGCCAAGAGCGCCAGCGTCGGCGGCGGCTATATGACGTTGACCAACTCGGGCGACACCCCCGATACACTGCGCGATATCCGGTCCGACACGGTGCCGATGATCCAACTGCACAAATCCGAAACCGACGCCAACGGCGTGGCACGCATGTTCCACCTCGAAGACGGGATTCCCCTGCCCGCAGGTGAAACCGTCACGCTCGAGCCGGGCGGCCTGCACGTGATGTTCATGGGGCTCGATGGTGATCCCCTGGAAGACGGCGAAGAGGTCAAAGCGACCCTCGTGTTCGAGAACGCAGGCGAGGTCGATGTCATTTTCAACGTCGAACCACGCCGGGGCGGCATGGACCACTCCAACCACTCAAAGTCGGATTGATAACCATCCCCGTGCCGCCTGTCCGTCGGGCGGCACGGAACCACGAATGGTCAGAGCCGAGCGATCTTGTGCAGGCAGCGACCCAGTATTTCGCGCTCCTGCGGCGTAAATTGTGCCGACAGTGACGCGTCATAACTGCGCGCGGCCTCGTACAGCTCCCGATAGACGATCCCGCCTTGTCTGGTCAGGCACAGCTCCTCTACCCGGCGGTCCGTTTCCTGTGCCATTCGCGTGAGGTATCGCTTTTGCTCCAATGCATGCACCGCGCGGCTGATCTTTGTCTTGTGAAGAGACGCACGCGCGCAGATCTGCGTGGCAGTCATCGGACCATAGCGGCCCAGATGAAACAAAACCCGCCACTCGGTCCGCAACATGCCATACCGCACGCGATACTGTTTTTGAAATGCGAGACTGGCCGCTTCAGCCGCCTGATTGAGGGCGTAGGGCAGAAAATCGCGCAGATCGAAATCATCGGGGGTCTCCATTCCCGGAAACTAGCTGTTGTTAGTTACAAAACCAACTAATATCCGGGGGGAACGGAACGAGGGAAAGCCGATGAACCACGCACCATCTCCGCACGGCCTGCGCACCGCAAAAAACACCATCGGGATCACCGAAGGCTATATGCCCGGGTTTGGCAACGATTTCGAGACGGAGGCGCTGCCCGGTGCGCTGCCGCAAGGCATGAACTCTCCACAAAAGGTGAACTACGGCCTTTATGGTGAGCAGTTGAGCGGCACGGCTTTTACCGCCCCAAGCCACCAGAATGAGCGGACGTGGTGCTACCGCATCCGCCCATCGGTGAAGCACACCCATCGATTCCAGAAGATCGATCTACCCTATTGGAAATCGGCGCCCCACATTGATCCCGACGTGATCTCGCTGGGGCAGTACCGGTGGGACCCTGTGCCGCACAGCGATACGAAGCTGACATGGCTGACCGGCATGCGCACGATGACCACCGCGGGCGATGCGAACACGCAAGTGGGGATGGCCAGCCATATCTATCTGGTCACAACCTCGATGAAGGATGCCTATTTCTATTCGGCGGATTCAGAATTGCTGGTCGTGCCGCAGGAGGGTCGCCTCCGGTTTGCCACCGAGCTGGGCGTGATCGACATCGAACCGCAGGAAATCGCAATCATCCCTCGCGGTCTGGTCTACCGCGTCGAGATCATCGAAGGGCCCGCGCGCGGCTTTGTCTGTGAAAACTACGGGCAGAAGTTTCACCTGCCCGGCCGTGGCCCGATCGGGGCGAACTGCATGGCCAATCCGCGCGATTTCAAGACACCAGTCGCCGCCTTCGAGGACCGCGATGCGCCCTCGACCGTGACGGTCAAATGGGCGGGCCAGTTTCACGAGACGGAAATCGGGCACAGCCCGCTCGATGTCGTGGCGTGGCATGGCAACTATGCGCCCTGCAAATACGACCTACGGACCTATTGCCCCGTCGGCGCGATCCTGTTCGACCACCCGGATCCGTCGATCTTTACCGTGCTGACCGCCGATAGCGGCGTCGAGGGTACGGCCAACATCGACTTCGTGCTGTTCCGCGACCGCTGGATGGTCGCCGAGGATACGTTCCGCCCGCCATGGTACCACAAGAACGTCATGTCGGAGCTGATGGGCAATATCTTTGGCATCTACGACGCCAAGCCAAAGGGGTTCGTCCCCGGCGGCATGTCACTGCACAACATGATGCTGCCGCACGGACCGGACAAGAATGCGTTCGAGGGCGCATCGAACGCTGAACTCAAGGCCGAAAAGCTGGAGGACACCATGTCGTTCATGTTCGAAACCCGGTTCCCCCAGCACCTCACACGGTTTGCCGCTCAGGAAGCGCCGTTGCAGGATGACTACATCGACTGCTGGACCGATCTGCAAAAGAAATTCGACGGCACGCCAGGCAAGAAATGATGGAAAGCACGCTGATCGTCCTATCGTTTGTATACTTTGCGGCATAAAAATTCTGCGGGATCGCTTCAAGTCGGGCTGATTTCGCGCAAGTTGCCGCTTCGAATTCAAAGAAGACGATGCAGGCCGACGGCTGCGATTGATACAAGGTGGTGCCGCTGAGCCACTCAACTGCAAGGACTGATATGACTCTGATGAAATCATGGGTGGAAAGCGCCAACAGCGCGGACTGTCCCTTCCCGCTCAACAACCTGCCATACGGCGTTTTTGTCACCAACAGCCTTGAGGCCCGGTGCGGCGTCGCCATCGGTGATATGATCCTGGATCTCAGTACCGCCGAAGAAGAGGGGCTGGTGCAACTGGCCGAAGATCCGGTGTTCGACGTGCCCTACTGGAACGATGTGATGGAGCTGGGGCCGGAAGCCTGGGCCATGCTGCGCGCCCGTCTGATTGAATTGCTGGAAGACGGCGCGCCCGAACAGGCCGCAGTGGCGCCCTATCTTGTCGCGATGACGGACGCGCGGATGGAAATGCCCTTCGTCGTCGCGGAGTTCACTGATTTCTATTCGGGCAAGCATCACGCGGTAAACATCGGCACCATGTTTCGCGGCGCGCAGGACGCTCTGCCGTCGAACTGGCTGCACGTTCCGATCGGCTATAATGGACGGGCATCAACGGTGGTGGTGTCGGGCACCGACATCGCCCGGCCCAACGGTCAGACATTGACCACCGGAGCCGATGCGCCTGCCTTCGGCCCCAGCGCACGGCTGGATTTCGAGCTGGAGATGGGTGCCATTGTCGGTTGCGCCTCGGAACTCGGTCAACCGGTCACGGTGGCGCAGGCAGACGAGATGATCTTCGGGTATGTCCTGCTCAACGACTGGTCCGCGCGCGACATTCAGGCATGGGAGTACCAGCCCCTCGGCCCCTTCCAGGCCAAGGCCTTCGCCACGTCCATCAGCCCGTGGATCGTGACCCGCGCCGCGCTAGAGCCGTTTCGCACCGCGACACCGGAGCGCGAGAAAGAGCTGCTGCCCTATCTGCACGAACCCAAACCGATGCTCTATGACATCGAGCTGAGCGTCCTGATGAGAACCAAAGACGCCACGGATACCACGATCTGCCATACCAACTATTCTGAAATGTATTTTTCGGCCCCCCAACAGCTTGCACATCACACCAGTTCAGGATGCGCGATGACACCCGGCGATCTTTTGGGATCCGGCACCATTTCGGGGCCGAAAAAGGACCAGCGCGGCAGCCTGATCGAGCTGTCGTGGGACGGCAAGGAGCCGATCACCCTCGAGGGCGGTGCCACCCGCAGCTTTGTCGAGGACGGGGATACCCTGACACTGCTGGGCGTTGCCAAGGGAGACGGCTTTCAGATCGGGTTTGGTGCCTGCACCGCGACCATCCAACCGGCGGTCAAATTTCCCTGAGCCGCCATCCCACCCATTTGACGAAACCCAACACCAGACAGGACCCACCATGGCCAAAGCATTTGCCTCCCAAGGCGACCTTAGCGAAAAGACAATCACATTCGACGAGATCGGCCGCGATCTGTGGGCGTTCACGGCGGAAGGCGACCCCAATTCGGGCGTGATCATCGGCGAAGACAGCGTGATGATCGTCGAAGCGCAGGCCACCCCGCGTTTGGCGAACAAGGTGATCGAGAAGGTCCGCGACGTGACCGACAAGCCGATCAGCCATGTGGTGCTGACCCATTATCACGCCGTGCGTGTGCTGGGCGCATCGGCCTATGGCGCGAACCAGATCATTATGGGCGAAGCGGCACGCGGCATGGTGATGGAGCGCGGGCAGGAAGACTGGGACAGCGAATTCCAGCGTTTTCCACGCCTGTTCGAAGGCCATGAAAGCATCCCGGGCCTGACGTACCCCACCACCACGTTCAACGACAGGATGACTGTTTATCTCGGCAACCGCCGCGTCGACCTGATGCATCTGGGCCGCGCGCATACGGCGGGCGACATCGTGATCCATGTGCCCGACGAGAACGTCATGTTTACAGGTGATATCGTCGAGGACCATTCGGCCTGCTATTGCGGTGACGGGCATTTCGCAGATTGGGGCACCACGCTCGACGCGATCAAGGCGTATGACGTGAATTCCATCGCTCCGGGCCGGGGGGGCGCGTTGATCGGTCGTGATGCCGTCAATCGCGCCATCGAAAGCACACGCGACTTCGTTGACTCCACCTACGCCCCCGCCGCGCGCGTCGCGGCACAGGGCGGTACGCTGAAACAGGCGTGGGATGCTGTGCGCGCCGCATGTGACCCGAAATTTGCGGACTACGCGATTTACGAGCACTGTCTGCCGTTCAACGTGGCCCGCGCGTTTGATGAGGCGCGCGGCATCGCTCATCCGCGCATCTGGACCGCCGAGCGCGATCTTGAGATGTGGGCAGCCTTGCAAGGCTAGGCATACGCCCCCCCCGGCGCAGGAGGAATCTCGATGGCCAAAGCCCGCTACAAGACCGCCTTCCGGCTGTATCCTTACGCGCGCGTACCGGATCAATCCGCGCGCCCCGTGCGGCATCCCGTCGTGATCGTCGGCGGCGGTCCCGTCGGTCTGGCGCTGGCGCTGGATCTCGGGCTCAAGGGGACCCCTGCCCTCGTGCTTGACGATCACGAGGGAGCGGGCCTTGGAAGCAAGGCGATCTGCTTTGCCAAGCGCACCCTCGATATCGCGCACCGTCTGGGCGCGGGACAGGCGATGGTCGACAAGGGCGTAGTCTGGAATGTCGGGAAGGTGTTTCACGGGGATCACAAGGTTTTCGACTTCAATCTTCAACCAGAGTCGGGCCACCGCAATCCCGCGTTCATCAATCTGCAACAACCCTACTTTGAGAAGTATTTGGTCGATGCCATCCGGCAGGCGCAGGCCGCTGGCGCGCCGATCGAGATACGCGGCCTCAACTGTGTGACCGCAATTGCGCGGCATGACAGCCATACCACCCTCACCGTCGAAACGCCTGACGGGCCCTACGAGGTCGAGGCACAATATCTGATTGCCTGCGACGGCGCGCGGTCAAACTTGCGCGATATGATGGGGCTGAGCTTTGACGGGCGCGTGTTCGAGGACAACTTTCTGATCGCGGACGTCCGGATGAAAGCCGACTTCCCGACCGAACGCTGGTTCTGGTTCGAGCCGCCGTTCAAGAACAGCGGCCAGTCCGCCCTGCTGCACAAACAGCCCGACGACATCTGGCGAATCGATTTTCAGCTTGGCTGGGACATCAACCGTGAAAAAGAGCTTGACCCCGACCGCATCCGCGCCCGCGTCGATGCAATGCTGTCGTCGCAGGCCGGTCACGTTCCCGACTACGAACTGGAGTGGACCTCGATCTATACCTTCCAGTGCCGCCGGATGCAGAAATTCCGCCACGGCAATGTATTTTTCGCAGGCGACAGCGCGCATCAGGTCTCGCCGTTCGGCGCGCGTGGCGCGAATTCAGGGGTGCAGGACGCAGAAAATCTGGCTTGGAAGCTAAATCTGGTACTTAACAGGCTGGCCGACGATGCGCTGTTGGATACCTACGCGACAGAGCGCGAGCATGCTGCCGATGAAAATATCCTCAATTCGTCCCGTGCGACCGATTTTATGACGCCCAAAACCGAGATCAGCAGGATTTTCCGTAACGCGGTGCTTGATCTTGCTGATGCCCACCCCTTTGCCCGCCCTTTGGTGAACTCCGGTCGGTTGTCGGTGCCGTGCAGCTACGACGGGTTTGCGCCGTTCGGCGAAGACGCGCTGCGCGGTCCCGATGCCACCCGCCCGGGGGCAACCTGCGCGGATGCGCCTGTCGGGGACGGGTTTCTGCTCGATCTGTTGGACGGCGGGTTTCATGTGCTCGGCTTGGGATGCGAGGCGACGGACGTGGTCGCCCAGGGGCTCACGGCCAAAGCGGTGACCATCGCCGAAGTCAGTGAGGCGCTCAGATCACGGTATCTGGGGGAGGCAGCGCAGGCGGTCTATCTCATCCGCCCCGACCAGCACATCGTTGCCCGCTGGCCCACCTATGATGCAAGGACCGTGGCCCGCGCGATGCAGACTTCAATCGGAAAGGCCTGATCCATGTTGACACTGACCCCGAACATCTCTGATCCCGATGGCTTTTACACCGAACTGGTCCGCGCCCATGAAGGATTGTCGAAAGAACAAAGCGACGCGTTCAACGCGCGCCTGATCCTGATCCTTGCCAATCACATCGGGGACCGCGACGTGCTCAGCGCCGCTCTGAAAGCGGCGCAGTGAGCGATCCGGCCTAACCGAGAATATCGGCAATCGCCGATTTGGTCACATCCACGACCTGATCCGCTTCCTCGCGGGTCAGCGAGAAGGGTGGCGCGAAGCCTACGATGTCGCCCTGTGGCATTGCCCGCGCGATTACGCCCCGTTCCAGCATGGCGCCCACGATCCGCGGTCCGATCGTCTCGGCCGCGTCAAAGTACACGCGTCCCTCGCGTTCGCGCACAAATTCGACCGCGGACAACATGCCTTCGCCTCGAATCTCTCCCACGTTGGGGTGATCGCCCAGCGCCTTTTTCATCGCGGCGTTGAGGTGTGCGCCGACGTCGCCCGCGTTGCTGACCAGATCGAGGCTGTCCAGCAGCTTGAGGTTTGCAACACCCGCCGCCGCCCCGATGGGGTGCGCGGAATAGGTCCAGCCGTGGCCAATCGGTCCAAACTGGTCCGTGCCGCGCTCCAGCACATCCCACATCCGGTCGGATACGATGGACCCCGACAACGGCGCGTAGGCCGAAGTGAGACCTTTGGCGATGGTGATCAGATCGGGCTTCAGCCCGTAGTGGTCCGATCCCATCATCGTACCCAATCGCCCGAACCCGGTGACGACCTCATCCGCGATCAACAGGATGTCGTGCTTGTCCAGCACCGCCTGTATCGCCGCCCAATATCCCGCCGGCGGCGGCACGATACCGCCGGTGCCAAGGACCGGCTCTCCGATAAACGCAGCGATGGTGTCCGCCCCTTCGCGCGCGATCAGCGATTCCAGCTCATCGGCGCAGTGGGCCACGAAATCCGCCTCGCTCATCGACAGATCGTCGCGGCGGAAATAGTAGGGGGCGGTCGTGTGCACGACCTGGCTCAGCGGCAGGTCGAATTTATTGTGGAACAGCGTGAGACCGGTCAGTGACCCCGTCATCAGACCGGATCCGTGATACCCGCGCCAGCGCGAGATGATCTTTTTCTTCTTCGGGCGGCCAAGGATGTTGTTGTAGTACCAGACCAGCTTGATGTTCGTCTCGTTCGCGTCCGATCCGCTCATCCCGTAGTAGACATGGTTCATGCCCTCTGGCGCACGCTCGGCGATCATCCGCGACAGGGTGATCGAGGCTTCGGTGCCGTGACCCACGTAGGAATGGTAATATGCCAGTTCATGGGCCTGCGCCGCAATTGCCTCTGCGATCTCGGTCCGACCGTAGCCAACGTTCACGCAGTAAAGCCCCGCGAAAGCGTCCAGCGACGTACGACCTTCCCGGTCGGTGATGTGCACGCCTTCCGCTCCGGTGATGATCCGGTTTCCCATCTCGCGGCGCGCGAATTGTGCCAGATGTGTCGACGGGTGGAAAAAGTGATCGTGGTCCCACTGGCTGAGTTGATCGTTCGTCAGTTGCTTGTTCATGGCAGCGTCCTTTCTCTGCGTCTCGACACGATGGACAATTCGGTTCTATCGTGCACCGCACCGGCGCGGGGTCCTCCATCAGGCGAGGGAGGCTTCATGTCAATGCACTCCATTATTGCGCGCGGTTCAACCGGTCTCGCGCAAATAACTTCATCCGAAGGGCTGCGCACGTGACCACATACGAAAAAAACTTTACCACCGCCGAATACCAGCGCCGCATCGACAAGACACGCACCGCCATGACGGCCCAAGGACTGGACACCATCATAGTGTGCGACCCTTCCAATATGTCATGGCTAACCGGCTACGACGGCTGGTCTTTCTATGTGTATCAGGCAGTCATTCTGACACAGGAGGGCGAGCCCGTATGGTGGGGCCGGGCCATGGATGCGCAGGGTGCCCGGCGCACCGTGTTCATGGACGATCCCGACAGCATTCGCGGCTACGACGACACCTTCGTCCAAAACCCGCAAAAGCACCCGATGCGGGAATTGGCGAAACTGCTCGGCGAACTGGGGCAGGACGCAGGCCGGATCGGTGTGGAGATGGACAACTACTATTACTCCGCCGCCGCACACCAGAGCCTGATCGCGGGCCTGCCATCCGCACAGATCAGCGATGCGACCGGGTTGGTCAACTGGCAGCGCGCGGTCAAATCCGAGCGCGAGATCGAATACATGCGCCGTGCCGCGCGAATTGTTGAGGCGATGCACACGCGCATTTTCGAACTTGCGGAACCGGGGATGCGCAAAAACGATCTGATTGCGGAGATCTTTGCGACCGGGATCAAGGGCGCCTACGGGTTCTGGGGAGATTACCCGGCCATCGTGCCGATGGCGCCTTCGGGCCTCGATGCAACCGCGCCGCATCTGACATGGGACGACCGCCCGCTGGAAACCGGCGAGGCGACGTTCTTCGAGATCGCGGGCGCACACCGGCGGTACCAATGCCCGCAGTCGCGCACCCTTTTTCTGGGCGAGGTACCGCAGAAATTCCGCGATGCGGAGTCTGCCGTACTCGATGCCATCGACGCGGGACTTGAACAGGCCAGACCCGGCAACCAGGCGCAGGACATCGCCAACGCTTTCAACGCCACGCTCAACAAGGCCGGTTTCGAAAAGGACAGCCGCTGCGGCTATGCCATCGGCATCAGCTATCCGCCCGACTGGGGTGAACGGACCATTTCGTTCCGGCGCGGCGACACAACCGTGCTCGAACCGGGCATGACCTTCCATTTCATGCCCGCACTCTGGCTTGAAGACGGCGGGTTGGAGATTACCGAACCGATCCTGATCACCGAAGACGGCGTTGAATGCCTGTGCGAAACACCGCGCGAATTATGGGTGAAACCATGAGCGATACGTCCATCACGCCTACGATCCCACTCGATGCCGATGGCAGCCACCACGGCTTCCTCAAACTTCCCTACAGCCGGAACGACAGCGCATGGGGATCTGTTATGGTACCGATCACGGTCATCGCCAACGGCGCCGGTCCCACGGCCTTGCTGACCGGTGCGAACCACGGTGATGAATACGAGGGGCCGGTGGCGTTGCAGGAGCTTGCCGCGACGCTGACGCCCGAAGAGATCACCGGCAGGGTCATCATCCTGCCGATGATGAACCAACCTGCCTTTGCCGCAGGCACGCGGTGCTCTCCCATCGACGGGGCCAATATGAACCGCAGCTTTCCCGGCCGCCCCGACGGCACCGTGACACAAAAGCTGTGCCACTACATCGCGACGCGTCTTGTGCCCCACGCCGACATCGTGCTGGACTTCCACTCAGGCGGCAGCACGCTGGATTTCCTGCCTTTCGCCGCAGCCCACGTGCTTGACGACAAGAAGCAGGAGAGCGCCTGCATGGCTGCGATGCATGCCTTCGGCGCGCCCTATTCCGTGCGGATGTTGGAAATAGACAACGTCGGCATGTTCGATACCGAGGTGGAAAATCAGGGCAAGGTGTTCGTGACAACCGAGTTGGGCGGCGCGGGTATGTCGAGCGCGCGCACCGTCGCCATCGCGCGGCAGGGCATCCGCAATCTGCTGACCCATGCAGGCATCCTGCAAGGGACCCTCCAGAAAAATCCGACCGTGGAATTGGACATGCCGGACGCACGCTGCTTCATGTTTGCCGAATATCCCGGTTTGATCGAATACCTTGTCGATCTGGGAGAGCCGGTTGTACAGGGGCAGCCGCTTGCCCGCATATGGGCCGCCGATCGGACGGGCGTACCGCCTCAGGTTTGCCAAGCCACACGCGACGGAATCTTCACCGCCCGCCATATTCCCGGTCTGATCAAGATGGGGGATTTCATCAGCCTGATCGCGGTCAAGGTTTAAGCTTGGACCTGCGCGAAAAGGCGGCGCGGCGCCCGGGCGCCCGCGCGAACATACGCCCCTGCCCCGAAGGTAAGCAAGTCGGTGCACCCCCAGAACGCGTCGAGAGTTTCCCGTGGTCAAAACCTGCCGTACGGTGATTTCTCACGCCTCGCGTCCCAGATTGTTACCGTGCAGGACGTAACCCTGCACCATACCGCACGGCGACATGCCGACAGGAGAAACTCATCGAACATGCATCCGGAGTTCGGGATCGCCTTGAGCGCGCTGTACGCGCCGCGTCCTTTTGCATCATGTGCTATGGTTTTTTGGCGGTTTAAGCTCAGGACCCATTAATTTCCTTGAGGGTGATACTGTGATGTTGGCGCATGTCCCCGAACAGCACCGCCTGAGCCTGCAAAGCTATGGCCGCTCCCGCATGACCGAAGAATTGCACGAACCGAGGTTGCAATTGGGGCAACGGCGCGTTGGTGGTTTGATGAGCGAAGATGGCATCACGATCATCAGGACCCGGACATACAACGCCACAACGGACAGCAACCTTGCGTTCAACATCGCTCCAAAGTTGCTGTATCTGGCCGTCACCCTCGATCTGTAGCCCTGCCGCGTCATCGGTCGGGCCCTCTCTCGTGACAATGCTTTGTCGGCAGTGGATGAGCGGGAAAGGCATCTGCCACAACACTTCCGTGGGTAAGATGTTCTTCAAATCACTCAAGGCAGAGCTGATTTGGTGAACCCGTCGGGAAACCAGACGTCATGCAGAACGAGCGATATTTCAGTATATTAATCGGGTCTACAACCCACGCCGCCGGCGCTTGTCGTCAGATGGCAATAGCCCCTTGGCCTTCGAATGAAAGGCAGAAACAGCAATTCGCGGGGCGTCAGAAAACACGTCGCCCCGCGCACCACGTTTCGCGCAAGACGGGGATGCCGTCCCAGATCGCAAAGCGGATGCAGTCGGCCCGCTTGCCGGGACCGAGCACACCGCGGTCAGCCATACCGGCGACAGCCGCCGGCCGCGCGCTGACCGTGGCGATCGCCTGTGGCAGATCATCCCAAAGCGTCCCCAACTGTACCGCAGCCATAAGCAACCCGGCAGGCACATAATCCGACGACAGAATATCCAGCAAGTCCTCGTGCGCTAATTCGATTGCGGAAACATTGCCCGAATGCGAGGCACCCCGGATCACATTCGGGGCGCCCATGACCGTTGCGATGCCGTGCGCACGGCACGCCTGCGCCGCACCGGTCGTCGTCGGGAATTCAGCGATGCTGACTCCGCAGGCGTGGCTCGCAGCGACCTGATCAGCGGTCGTATCGTCGTGACTTGCGAGTGCAGCCTCCAGCCGCCGGGCCGCCGTGACGGTCGCCGCCTCGTGCCGTGTTCCGTTGCGGGACTGAAGTTCGTAGAGAAACGCGACATAGTCGCGGAATTCCTGATCGCCGAAGGCATACTTGCCGCGGACATAAGCCTCAAACTTTTCAAGGTCGGTAAACTGCCGCTGCCCCGGCGTATGATCCATCATGGATACGATGCCGATCCGATCAGCCGGCGAAAACTCCGCCAGCTCTTCCTCCAGCGTCTCGGAACATAATTCAGCACGCAAATGAATATGGTGGCTGATACGCAGCATCCCCCCAGCCTGGGCGGAGAGGATTTCATCGGCAATCCGGCGGGCGTATCTGCTGTAGCGTCTGCTGTTGCCCGATACGATAGATCCGACCCGGATGGCGTCGAACACCGTCGTAATGCCGTTGCCCGCCAGTTCCCGATCATGGGCGAGGATTGCTGCGCGATGCGGCCAATCCACATTCGGACGCGGGGTAAGATGCCGCTCAAGATTATCGGTGTGCAATTCTATCAGACCGGGTGCCAGATAATCGCCCTGCATATCAAGAGCGCCCGGAGGAATATGCGCACCTTGCGCGACGTCGGTGATCACACCATCGCGAATTGTGATCGACCCGGTAATCGTCTCATCCGTGAGGATGATCCGTGCATTCGCAAGGATCGTTTCGTGGGTCATTGGCTTTAGGTGTCCTTTGGCAGGCAAGATGCGAAATGGTCGGCCAACTGTACCGGGTCGTGTACGCGATACCAGTGGCGCTCTTGCCCCATGCTCGCTTGCGTCAGCATTGAACGCGCTTTTATCACTGATGGCCAGTGGATCGCGTTACACACCAGTCGACGAAAGATCACGCAAGAGTTTTTCTGATGACGATGACCACCGGACCCGTCTGTCAGTAGATCATAAACGCATGGTCTACGCCCGCTTTTCCTGCCCGTCCCGGTGAGGATGTGCACCTAACATTGATCCGCCGGAGCGTTGCGAAGTTCGCACCGCTAGCATTCGAATAGTCGTCCGCCGGTGCAGGCAGTCCTTCGGTCATTTGCAAAAGCGCCTTACCGTTCGCGCGGACGACAGCGGTGCTGCCTTTCGGGCACTTACGCCGCCGTTCTGTATGGCAGACGCCGGACCGGGGTCCTAAATCTCAAGGTCGAGCGATCTTTTCATCGTCTCCATAGACAGGCTCGAAGACACGTCGAAAATCGGGATCCGCGATACGAGATCCTTGTAAAAGCTGTCGAACGCTTCTGTAGAGGCGACCTGCACCTTCAACAGATAATCGGTCGTTCCGGCCAATCGGTGCGCCTCGGTAATCTGCGGCATGTCTGTCACCGCCTTGCGGAAAGTCTCGAGCCACTCGATATCATGCCGGGACGTGCGGATCGTGATGAAGAACGTCTGATCCAGTCCGACCATGCGCGGATCGATGATCGCCGCCTGCCGCAGGATCGTGCCGCTTTCCACGAGTTTCTGCATCCGGTTCCACACGGTTGTGCGTGACAGGCCGACACGTTCGGCGATTCGGTCCAGCGCCCGGGTACAGTCGCGCTGAACTTCGCGCAGTATCTTGCGGTCGTCTTCGTCGACCGAGGGTTTTCCGCTCTGCATGATCAACTCCGACAATCATTCCGTTTGACGCGCGAAATTGGAAATTATTCCAACTCAGCGCTTATGGACCTTGCTGTAGCGGACACTTTCGACCCACGTAAAGGCAGAAAGTGAAAAATGTTCACCAGAATTAAGAGAGTTTCGCCATGCAGTTCTTCCCCGTCTACATGAACACGACCAACAAGCGGATCGTTGTCTCCGGGGCGGGCGCATGTGCGCTTGCGAAAATCCGGCTGTTGATCCGCACCGAAGCGGAGATCTTGGTGTCGGGCGAAATGCCTGACGATGCGCTTTGCAATCTGGACCGGGCTGGGCGTATCACGCTGCTTTCGCGCCCGCTGGAGCCGCGCGATCTGGACGGTGCCCTGCTTCTCTACGCCGCGAACGATGATGCCATACGCGACAGCGATGCCGCGGCGCTGGGTCGGGCGGCGGGCGTTCCCACGCTGATCGTGGACAACACCGAATACAGCGATTTCATCACGCCCGCCATCGTTGATCGCGATCCGGTTACTGTGGCGATCGGCACCGAAGGCGCCGCCCCGGTTCTTGCGCGCAAGATCAAGGCTGACGTAGAGGAAATGCTGCCTGCCTCGATCGGTTCCCTCGCGCGGTTGGGCAAGGCGTTCCGTCCCGTCGTGAAGAAGCTGCCTGCGGGACGGCGGCGGCGGGAATTCTGGTCAAAATTCTATTTCGGGCGGGGGCCGGACGCGCTGGTCGCCGGTGAGCAGGCAGTCGAGCGGGCTTTGCACGGTTTGCTCGACGAGATGAACCGGGACGCATCACAAGCGGGACATGTCACATTCGTCGGTGCGGGCCCGGGCGATCCAGAGCTTCTTACGCTGAAAGCGCGCAAAATGCTGCACGAGGCCGATGTGGTGCTGCACGATGCGTTGGTGCCGCAGCCGATCCTAGATCTGGCGCGCCGCGAAGCGGTTATCGTCGAGGTCGGCAAGACCGGTTTTGGCCCGTCCTGGCGACAGGAAGATATCAACACGCTGCTGGTTGAACATGCCAAAAGCCAAAACGTCGTGCGGTTGAAATCCGGCGACAGCGGCGTTTTCGGTCGGATGGACGAAGAGATAGATGCGCTCGAACTGGCGGGTATCGGTTATTCCGTCGTACCCGGCATCACCTCGGCGGCGGCGGCGGCGGCGACCATCGGAGCGAGCCTGACGCAGCGTGGCCGCAATGCCGCAGTCAGCATATTCAGCGCCCACGACGTCAACGGGTTCTCCGAGCAGGACTGGGCGCGTCTGGCGCTGCCCGGCGCGGTCGCCGGAATCTACATGGGCAAGGCGATGGCGGAAATGCTGCGCGGTCGGCTGCTCATGCACGGAGCGCGCCCGGACACGCCCGTCACCATTGTCGCGCGCGCCTCTCAACCCGGTCAGCAGGTCATACCGGCCAGCCTTCTCACCCTGCCCGACCTGATCAGGGATACCGACGGTCCAGCCATCCTGTTGCTTGGTCTCGCACCGCGCACGGCACAAGCCGAACGTCTTCTGGAGGCGCTGTAATGACAAAAGGGTTCAAGCCGAAAGTCGCAACCGCGAACCACCTGATCGAAGGTGACGTGATCTATTTCACCAGCGAAGGCTGGTCCCGGCGCATCGAAACAGCCGCCGTGGCGCGGACCGCCGAGGATGCGGAGGCGCTGATCGAGCAGGCCGGTCAATGTCCACAGGAAACGGCGGGAGCCTCCCTGATCGACGTAGACTTGTCCACCGGCATACCGCGTCCAGTTCATTTTCGCGAAGTCTTTCGCACACGCGGCCCCTCAAACTATTTCCATGGAAAGCAAGCTGATCATGTATGAGTACACTGATTTCGACGAGGCGTTCCTGCGCGACAGGATCACCGAGTTCCGCAGCCAGATCGCGCGGCGGCTGGACGGGTCGTTGACCGAGGAGGAGTTCAAGCCGCTTCGGCTGATGAACGGGCTGTACCTGCAACTGCACGCCTATATGCTGCGCGTGGCGATCCCTTACGGCACGCTGAACAGCCGCCAGATGAGGCAGCTTGCCGAGATAGCCGAACGGTTTGACAAGGGATATGGCCATTTTACTACACGGCAAAACATCCAGTTCAATTGGCCCAAACTGTCGGACGTGCCCGACATTCTGACCGCGCTGGCGGATGTGGGCATGCACGCGATACAAACCTCGGGCAATTGCATCCGCAATGTGACGGCGGATCATTTCGCAGGCGCGGCGGCGGACGAGGTCGAAGACCCGCGCATCACAGCCGAGATCATCCGACAGTGGTCCACCGATCATCCCGAATTCACGTATCTGCCTCGTAAATTCAAGGTCGCCGTCACTGCCAGCGACACCGACCGTGCCGTCATCCGTTTTCACGACATCGGGCTGCGGCTGCGGCGTCAGGACGGAGAGATCGGCTATGAAGTGGTGATCGGCGGTGGCCTTGGACGGACCCCGATGATCGGCAAGGTCGTGCGGGAATTCTTGCCCAAACGCGATCTGCTGGCCTATCTTGAAGCGATCCTGCGTACCTACAATCTGTCCGGTCGGCGCGATAACAAGTTCAAGGCCCGCATAAAGATCCTCGTCCATGAAACAGGGCTGGAGGATCTGCGCACCCGGATCGAAGCCAACTTCGTGCAGCAAAAGCGCCTTTTGCCCGATCTCGATCCGGTGAAGCTCGCGCAAATCGAGGCGGGATTTCGTCCGCCGGCGTTCGCCGACAAACCGGTTACGCGCACGTTAAGCCCCGCCATGCGCGCCTTCGCCGACATCAATACAGCGCCGCACAAGCGCGCCGATCACGTGATCGTCACCGTCTCGACCAAGGCGGTCGGTTCGACCCCCGGTGATGTCACGTCCGCGCAGATGCGCGTGCTTGCAGATATCGCGCTGCGCTACAGCCATGACGAACTGCGCATCAGCCACGAACAAAACGTGGTGCTGCCGCATGTGCATCGCGCCGATCTGCCCGCGGTCTACGACGCGCTACGGGACGCGGGTTTGGCGACCGCCAATGTAGGGCTGGTGTCCGATATCATCGCGTGCCCCGGCATGGATTACTGCGCGCTGGCGACGGCACGCTCGATCCCGGTCGCCCAAGACATTGCCCGCGCGTTCGCCGACATCGACGCACAACGCGACATCGGACCTCTCAAGATCAAGATCTCCGGCTGCATCAACGCCTGTGGTCATCACCATGTCGGCCATATCGGTATACTGGGGCTGGAGAAATCCGGCGTCGAAAGCTATCAGATCACACTCGGAGGAGACGGCACAGAAGCCGCCGAAATCGGCAGCCGCGCCGGACCGGGCTTTGCCCATGACGAGATCGTGCCAGCCATCGAGCGGTTGATCGTTGCTTATCTCGATCATCGGTTGGACCGCTCCGAAACATTTCTGGAAACCTATCGCCGCCTTGGTGCCGCACCAATGAAAGCGGCGCTTTACGGAGGGGCCCATGACAAAGCAGCCTGAAAACATCACAGCCGCCCGGCTTGACGCGCGCTTTGGCGAGGCCTCGGCCGAAGCCATCCTGGCCGTGGCACTCGACCGGTTCGACGGGCGCATCGCGCTGGTCTCGTCCTTTGGCGCAGAGGCCGCGATCCTTTTGCACATGGTGGCGGAATTTGACCCCGGCCTGCCCGTGATCCTGATGGACACGGAATTGCTGTTCGAAGAAACGCTGACCTATCAGCGCGATCTGGCCACGCTTCTCGGCTTGACGGATGTACGGATCATCCGCCCCGACCCTCAGGTGGATCGCGATCGCGACCTGCACCGGCACGACACCACGGCCTGCTGCCGACTGCGCAAGGTCGAGCCGCTAGAGCGTGCATTGGAAGAGTTCGGAGCGGTCGTCAGCGGCCGGAAACGGTTTCAGTCGACATCGCGGCAAACATTGCGGGCTTTCGAAACCGACCCGGCCGGGCGCGTCAAGGTGAACCCGATGACCGCCTGGTCACCCAATGATTTAGCGCGGTACCGTGAAACGCATGCGTTGCCGCCACATCCGCTGGTCGCGCGCGGCTTCCCATCAATCGGCTGTCAGCCTTGCACGACACCGGTCGCCGACGGAGAGCCGGCACGCGCCGGACGCTGGCGCGACGAGCCGCGCGAGGAATGCGGTATCCACATCACGACGGACGGCAAGATCATGAGGAAAACCGGATGAGCACAGTTGTCGACAAGACCGGATTTGTACCGGACCTGTGGCAGGACAGTCCCCTGCACACCTATGAGGAATTGGGCGACGCAAGCGCCCTTCTGCTGACGGCGGACATGGACCCCGAGCTGATCGGCCCGCATCTGGAGCAATTGTCGTTGATCGTCATTCCTTTCGGCTCCAGCACGGACGGACGCGGGTTTTCGCTGGCCCGCACGCTGCGTGAGATGGGTTTTTCAGGTCATCTGCGGGCGCGCGGTCATATCCTGGTAGACCAGGCCCGCGCCGCTTATCGCTGCGGCTTCGACGATATCGAGATCGAAGATCCGCAGGCCGCGCGCAATCCTGAGGCGCAGTGGCGCTCGGTCTCGCAACGGTTTGATTACCGTAACGATTTGCTTGCAGGTTGATCGTTCCGGTGCGTGGAATGCCCCCATCATTCGCGTCCGCATCGCGCGCGTGATGCGCCTTCAGAACGTGGGTTTGTTACTACCCCAGTCGCTGCAGGTACAATGGCGCTAATCCGGTTTGGTTGTGCGTCCGGACCGGCCTGCCTTCGAATCTTGTGACTGGGCTCCGGGCCAGGCGTTGGTTCGAATTTCCATCCGTTGCGCCGCCTTCAAAACAATAGGTGCATTTGTTAATGGGAAAACAATGCCCGCAACCTGTACAGCAGTATCAGCCAGACGCAGTCTAGTCGGACATTGAAAAATCTGTGCCGATTACTGTGCAGAAGCGCCTCGCGACGAATCTAAACTGTCTGGAATATTACGGTATGGGCTTTATTCGGCGAAAGATGGCTCACGGCCGACCATCCATCGACACTCGGTCTATTTGCAGTGGCACGTGACCTGCTCCACTGGGAGCCCGTTAATGTGGGTCAGCTCTGTTTTGATTTTGGTCTCCCCTAGACCCGTCGGCATATTCTACTGGCGTCGGGCCGGCAAGACTTGCGTGGGGTTGGTGTTGGCTTAAATCGGTGCGCCATGCAGTGATCAATTTACGGGCATGTCGCAAACTGTGGAACAGGTGCTCATTGAAGCATTCATCTCTCATACTTTCCACGAACCCGTTCTGCATTGGCCTGTCTCCTGTCGGGATCATGCTGTGCTTTACCCTGCCAGGCAGCGCGGCGCGATGTAATGCCAATCTGACCTGAGCCCCAGTTTCCTCCATCTTTGCGCGGGGTCCTTGGGGTTAAATCCTTGACCTTAGGCGGCTCTTATCCATCATCTTTCTCTGCATGAATTCCATCGGGGTCAGGTTCCCCAAGGGTGAATGTGGTCTGCGCCAGTTGTAATCCTCCTATCATTCTTCGAGCGTTTTGCGAACGTCGCCCGATGTGTCAAAGAGCGTTTCATTCAAACATTCGTCCCGCAGCTTACCGTTAAAGCTTTCGATAAAGCCGTTCTGCTGGGGTTTTCCAGGTGCGATCTAATGCCAATCGATGCCGGTTTTCTGCACCCACTGGAGTATCGCCATGCTTGTGAATTCAGTAAGAAACGATTGTCTGCAGCATGCCCCGTTCAGCAATTATTCGATTCAACTCACGCGCGATCCGTTGACTAGACAATCGCGTGTCGGCCAGATGTTGCTGCAATGTCGAGACAAAGTCTACGCCTTAACAACCTTTTTATAATATGCGTGTAAACACGTCAGCTTAGTGCTGGATGTCCTGTTTGGTTTTGGGGCAAGCGGCACTGATTGCATGTTCGCTATATCATTCCTCGCAATCTTGATACTGATCCCATCGGTTATGATGGAGTTACCTTTGATCAAGGTCACGCAACATCTTCTAAAACGTTGATATTTGAGTTTGGGCCAGCGGCAGCGAGCTAATTCGCGCTTTGCTAGCATTTATCTGTCTGACGTCAGCGCCTATGGGTCCAAATAGGCCGATTTGATAAGAGAGTGTTCTTGGCTCATCGTAACCACCGAG
>NZ_CANMFS010000004.1 GCF_947497275.1 uncultured Sulfitobacter sp. | reverse complement strand
GGGTGATGTAGGCCAGACATTGACCTATGCCTGGACCCAGACCAGCGGCACCGGCGTCACCCTCACCGGGGACACCAGCGTCAGTCCCAGCTTTACCGCGCCGACCCTGGCCATCGGCGCTGCCAATGTGGTGCTGACCTTCCAGCTCGTGGTCAACGACGGTTTCGATCCTTCGCCCGCCGACAGCGTTTCCGTCACCGTCTCCGCCCCCGCCAATACCGCGCCCACCGCGAATGCGGGCCTCAATCAAGAAGTCGACGCCGCCACATCCGTCAGGCTGGACGGCTCCGGCTCGGACGCGGGTGATGTAGGCCAGACATTGACCTATGCCTGGACCCAGACCAGCGGCACCGGCGTCACCCTCACCGGGGACACCACCGGCAGCCCCAGCTTTACCGCGCCAACCCTGGCCGTCGGTGCTGCCAATGTGGTGCTGACCTTCCAGCTCGTGGTCAACGACGGTTTCGATCCTTCGCCCGCCGACAGCGTTTCCGTCACCGTCTCCGCCCCCGCCAATACCGCGCCCACCGCGAATGCGGGCCTCAATCAAGAAGTCGACGCCGCCACATCCGTCAGGCTGGACGGCTCCGGCTCGGACGCGGGTGATGTAGGCCAGACATTGGCCTATACCTGGACCCAGACCAGCGGCACCGGCGTCACCCTCACCGGGGACACCAGCGTCAGTCCCAGCTTTACCGCGCCGACCCTGGCCATCGGCGCGGCTGATCTGGTGCTGACCTTTGATCTTGTGGTCAACGACGGTTTCGATCCTTCGCCCGCCGACAGCGTTTCCGTCACCGTCTCCGCCCCCGCCAATACCGCGCCCACCGCAAATGCAGGCCCGGATCAGACCGTCGCCTCCGCCGCCGCCGTCACGCTCGACGGCACCGGCTCGGATGCAAACGACGCGGGCCAGAGCCTGACCTACGCCTGGACCCAGACCAGCGGCACCGGCGTCACCCTCACCGGGGACAGCACCGTTAACCCCAGCTTCACCGCGCCGGAACTGGCCGTGGGCGATACGCCCGTCGTGCTGACCTTCGAGCTGATCGTCAACGACGGTTTCGATCCTTCGCCCGCCGACAGCGTCTCCGTCACCGTCTCTGCCACCGGCAACGCCGCGCCGACCGCAGCGGCAGGCCCGGATCAAGCCGTCGCCTCCGCCGCTTCCGTCACACTCGACGGCACCGGCTCGGATGCAAACGATGCGGGCCAGACCCTGACCTACGTCTGGACCCAGACCGGCGGCACCGGCGTCACCCTCACCGGGGACAGCACCGTTAGCCCCGGCTTCACCGCGCCGGAACTGGCCGTAGGTGATACGCCCGTCGTGCTGACCTTCCAGCTGATCGTCAACGACGGTTTCGATCCTTCGCCTGCCGACAGCGTCACCGTGACCGTCTCCGCCACTGGCAACACCGCGCCGACCGCAGCGGCAGGCCCGGATCAAGCCGTCGCCTCCGCCGCGTCCGTCACGCTCGACGGCACCGGCTCGGACGCGGGTGATGTAGGCCAGACCCTGACCTACGTCTGGACCCAGACCGGCGGCACCGGCGTCACCCTCACCGGGGACAGCACCGTTAGCCCCGGCTTCACCGCGCCGGAACTGGCCGTGGGCGATACGCCCGTCGTGCTGACCTTCCAGCTGATCGTCAACGACGGTTTCGATCCCTCGCCCGCCGATAGCGTCACCGTCACCGTCTCCGCTCCCGGCAACACCGCGCCCACCGCAGATGCAGGCTCGGATCAAGCCGTCGCCTCCGCCGCCTCCGTCACACTCGACGGCACCGGCTCGGATGCAAACGATGCGGACCAGACCCTGACCTATGCCTGGACCCAGACCAGCGGCACCGGCGTCGCCCTCACCGGGGACAGCAGCGTCAGCCCCGGCTTTACCGCGCCGACCCTAACCGTGGGCGATGCCGATGTGGTGCTGACCTTCGAGCTGATCGTCAACGACGGTTTCGATCCCTCGCCCGCCGATAGCGTCACCGTCACCGTCTCCGCCCCCGGCAACACCGCGCCGACCGCAAATGCAGGCCCGGATCAAGCCGTCGCCTCCGCCGCCTCCGTCACACTCGACGGCACCGGCTCGGATGCAAACGATGCGGGCCAGACCCTGACCTACGTCTGGACCGAGACCAGCGGCACCGGCGTCACCCTCACCGGGGACACCACCGGCAGCCCCAGCTTCACCGCGCCGGAACTGGCCGTAGGTGCTTCGCCCGTCGTGCTGACCTTCCAGCTGATCGTCAACGACGGTTTCGATCCTTCGCCCGCCGAGAGCGTCTCCGTCACCGTCTCCGCCCCCGGCAACACCGCGCCGACCGCAGAGGCGGGCCCGGATCAAGCCGTCGCCTCCGCCGCTTCCGTCACGCTCGACGGCACCGGCTCGGATGCAAACGATGCGGGCCAGACCCTGACCTACTCCTGGACCGAGACCAGCGGCACCGACGTCACCCTGACCGGGGACAGCACCGGCAGCCCCAGCTTCACCGCGCCGACCCTAGCCGTCGGCGATGCCGATGTGGTGCTGACCTTCGAGCTGATCGTCAACGACGGTTTCGATCCCTCGCCCGCCGATAGCGTCTCCGTCACCGTCTCCGCCCCCGGCAACACCGCGCCGACCGCAAATGCAGGCTCGGATCAAGCCGTCGCCTCCGCCGCCTCCGTCACACTCGACGGCACCGGCTCGGATGCAAACGATGCGGACCAGACCTTGACCTACGTCTGGACCCAGACCGCAGGTACCACCATCACCCTCTCGGATGCCACCGCCGCAGCGCCCGGTTTCACCGCTCCCACGCTGGCCATCGGCGATGCCGACGCCACGCTGACCTTCGAGCTGATCGTCAACGACGGTTTCGATCCTTCGCCCGCAGACAGCGTCACCGTGACCGTCACCCCCCCGGCGGATACAGAACCGCCTGTCATTGCAGATATTGCAGATATTGCAGTGGACACAGATGCGGACGGCAATACGGCTTCAGTCGTGCTGACCGCAACGATCACCGACAATTCCGGCGAGACTATTCTTCCGGTCTTCTCGATCGACGGGACGGTTATCGCCAGCCCCTATGACTTTCCAGTCGGCGCCACGACCGTATTCGTCGATGCTCAGGACAGCGCGGACAATGAAGCGACGCAACAGACCTTTGTGGTGACCGTGACGGATACGACACCTCCGGATGCGCCGGTCGTGGTAACACTAACTGCCACTCCGGACGGTCGCGTCGATCTTGTCGGCACTGCGGAGCCGGACAGCACCCTTACCATAACGTTCCCCGATGGCAGCACCCGGAGTGTGACGGCGAATACCGACACCGGAACGTTCGCCATGACCTCAGATACGCCGCAGCAATCGGGGGTGATTACACTTGTCACCACGGACCCCGCGGGCAATGTCTCCGCCAGTGCGACTGTCGACTTTGTTGGTGACGATACCCCGCCGACAATCTCTGTCGGCGCGTTGAGTGGACCCACCAATCGGGCTTATACTGCGGCGATCACCCTGTCCGAGGACAGCACCGACTTCGGCGTCACCGATCTGACCCTGAAAAATGCAACTGCAACCCTTACCGGCTCGGGAAGCAACTATAGCGCGACACTGACCCCGGACGCTGATGGTACCGTGTCCCTTTCCGTTGCCACAGGCGCATTTACCGACGCTGCGGGCAACGCCAACGAAGCCTCGAACACGGTCAGTGCCGTTTTTGACGGGACCGCTCCAACTGTCCGCATTTCCGGAGCGCCCGACACCCTTGCGGGCGACAGGCCGTTCTCAGTCACAGTCACATTCTCGGAAAGCGTTACAGGCTTCGTGGCGGATGACATCAGCACCACCAATGCCACGGTAACCGGGCTGAGTGGCGGCGGCGCATCCTATGTGACAATGCTGCGCGCGTCGGGAACCGGCGATATCCAGGTTTCCATCCCCGCCAATGTCGCCACAGATGCCGCCGGAAACGGCAATCTGGCATCCAACCAGATCATGATCGAAGATTTCACAGTGGAACGGACACAGGAACTTATTGCGTCCTATATGCAGACCCGGGCCAACCAGTTGATCCGCAACCAGCCTGGTCTTATACCGTTCCTGTCAGACACATCTCAGAGAAGTTTCCGCTTTGCAGCAACGCAAGGGTCCGGCAATTTTGACTTTGCAACCGGCACGAACTATCCGGTCTGGGCTCAGATGAGCGGATCTTGGACGAACGATGGAGACAGCAAAGGTGAATATGTGTTCGGCGCCTTGGGCAGCCACCGGAGCATAAGAGGAAACCTCCTGGTAGGCGCGATGCTTCAGTTCGATCATCTGAGTGAAGACACCGGCGTGTCCTCGGTGAGCGGTACGGGCTGGATGGTCGGGCCATACTTCATTGCACGGGGTACCACCCAACCGCTCTACTTCGAGGGCCGCCTGCTCTATGGCGAGACCAGCAACAGGATTTCCCCCTTTGGAACCTATGAGGACAGCTTCGACACGACGCGTATGCTGGCACAGCTGAAAGTCGCCGGAGAACTTTCCTACGGCGTGACCACCGTGACTCCGTTCATGGACGCGTCCTATACTACCGATGACCAACACAGTTATATGGACAGTCTGGGCAATGCCATTCCCGAACAGGGTATCGGACTCGGCCAGATCGAGATCGGTATGGATTTCAGCATGATGATGCCGGTCAGCACAGGCGAACTGGAACTTTTGAGCGGTTTCTCGGGAATCTGGTCACATACAAGTGGCAGCGGCTTCGCCTCAACCGTAACACCCGACTACGAAGGCGGCAGGGCGCGGGTCGAGCTGGGCGTTAACCGCACGATGCCAGCAGGCCAAAGTTTCACCGCCGCAACCTATTATGACGGTATCGGTGCGAACGGCTTCGAAAGTTATGGGTTGAGCCTCGGGTTCGATATGCAGTTCTGATGCGGTTTATGGCTTGCTCGCAATCGGCGGGAAAGGTCAGAAGAAGACATCAATACGTCGCCGTAACGGGCGCTGACGAGAATGACCGATGAATGCAATGACCTGAACCGGCTTCAGCGTGAGACGGTCCCGCAACTGGCCGTGGAAACGGCGCGGCTTCAAGACCGCTCCGCTCCGCAAGTGATCTGGCAAGCAATAACCCTTGCGCTGGTCTGCGTCCTGCTGGGCGTGGTGATCGCTGTGGTTCTGGCCCTGCACGGCCGCATTCTGTAAAAGAAGAGCGTCGATGAAATCGATGATCTTGCCGAGAAACTCATGCGGATCACCGGTGCCAAAACAGAGACGGAAGTGGTGCGTCAGGCGCTTGAAGCCGCCTCGAACCCCTGCAAACAGGCTTTGTATGGCCGTGGATGTTAGGCATGGTGAGGTATTCCAAGCGCCAAACGCAAATGCGCGGCGCATGAGCGACCTAGAGGCCGCCTGTCGTGTTATCCACGCTCTTTGGGGTCGGGTTTAGTCTTCTGCTTCACCAGCTTGCCCAGTTTTTCGTTGAACTTCGCTTCGTCGTCGTCCGTTTCTAACTCGCGGGCGGCTTCTTTGAAGCGTTCGAGTTGACTCTTTTTGGCGTCAGGTGTTTTCATATTGAATGTCCATTCTATCAGAACCTTACGAATACATACTCTATATCGACGAAGCTGGCGATGACGGCTTGGCTAAGGTTAAACCAGTCGATCCAAATGGTGCTAGTGAATGGCTGGTCATCGGTGGGTTTCTAACACGTTCCAACTACGAAGCGAAGGCAGTAGACTGGGTGAAAGGCTTGCGACAGCAGATTGACGCGACCCAAGGGCCAGCACTTCACTATAGAAAGTTGAGTCCAACCAAAAAGGATGCTGCTTGCGCATATCTTGCTGGACTGCCCGTTAAGGCGTTTGTCGTGTGCTCTCACAAGTTGAACATGAAAGGGCACCAAAATAGCCGCGCAGCGATCCGCAACGGCAAGCAATGGTATTACAATTATTGTGTCCCTCTGCTGATGGAGCGTGCAACAGAAATGTGCCTCAAGGACTCGCTGAAGCACTTTGGTAAGCCGCGACCACTTCGTGTCATTTTTAGCCAACGCGGGGGTCACAGTTATTCGCAAACTAAAGCATATTGGGAAATTCTGAAGCGCCAAGCTGCGGGTGGCTCAACTCTACTGAACAAGCGTGAATTTAGGCACCAAGTTTTGCGGTTCAATCTTGTAGATTATGTTCCCCACGAACAAAACGCAGGGTTGCAACTTGCCGACATTGTGGCCAGCGCCTTCTATCAATCAGTAGAGACGAGCGCACGAAGGTGGGAAACTAGACACGCTAAAGTGCTGGAACCGATCATGGCAAAGGAGCGGAATGTCGTGGCGGATTTTGGGCTGGCACTTCAGCCGACAAATCCAAACGATCTAAGGCTGTCGGAAGACCAGAAAGAAATCTTTAAGCATTTCGGCTATAGTACTTTGTAAAGCGCGTGGGCCTCGGCCTCTGTTTGGCTAACAACGATAGGCTGCAATCCATTGTGCAACCGTTTGATGGCCCGCAAATCACTCACAAAAGGCGACCGCAAGAGGTGGTTCCGACGTATCCCACGCACTGAATCTTCGCATATCTTGTAGAATCTGTCACTAGGAAAGTGAATCCATCAAGATTTAGTGTTCTGTCGCTTCGTCAGTCCGTCGGTATGTTAAACGCTTACCGACTACGCCGCGCAGCGCAATCTGGCCGCGCTCAACATCGTCAACACCATTGGCGATGCGGTTATTGTAACGGAAATCAAACTCCGCTGCATAGCGGTGGAGATGCTGCTTGCCACAGTGCTGATACACGCCCTTCATGCCGCGCTTAAAGATGCTGTAGAAACCCTCGACTGTGTTCGTGTGCATCTCGCGATCCTCAAGGTTCACATACTCGCCTGCGCTGTGGTTCGTCCAACCGTGCGCATCAAACACCTTGCCTGCGCCGATGCCTTCGTACTGGCGCGCTTCGTCTGTCATGACATAGGCTTCCTTGGCAATGTTGGCGCGCAGGATCGGGATCAGCGTTGTCTTTTTCAGATCATCAATGACGATGGACTTTGCGCGCTTGGTAGTGCGATCCACCAGCGTGAGCATTTTCATCTTGTGAGAGCCGCCACGGGCCTTTGGATGCTTAACGACACCCGGCTCTTTGCCGATGAACGTTTCGTCAACTTCCACGATACCGCCATCATTGCCAAAACCAGCAAGGGAACCATCACGCATACACTCGCGGATGCGGTGCGTCAGGAACCATGCAGACTTGTAGGTAATGCCCAGAACGCGGTGAAGCTGGTGGCTGCTGATGCCCTTCTTGCTGGATACCATAAGGTGAATGGCTTGCAGCCACAGGTGCAGCGGCAGGTGGCTTTCCTCGAATATCGTACCCTTGCGCACAGTGAACTGCTTGCGGCACTCGCGGCACTTCCACAGGCCGTGACGCTCTTTGCCTTCTGGGTTCTTTACGGATGGCTTGGTGCGAACGCCTGTAAGCGGATAGGCGCTATCCACAACGCCACAATGCGCGCAGATCGGTGCGTCACCCCAAAGCATAGCCTCAACGTGCTTAAACGCTGCGGCTTCGTCGTGCATGTAGGGGGCGGAAAGAACGGACATTGGAAAACACCTCTAAGCTGTTGAGATTAATCTACGCTTTGGTGCTGGGTTTGTCAAATATATAATCACCTAAATATAGGAAGGCCGTCTCCATTTAAGTCTTCTAAATCTTGTTAAAAACGGAAATGCCATGCATGGTACACCAGAAAGGTTCTGCTTCACAAAACTCAGTGAGCTCGTCACAAAGAAACTTAGGGCCATCCATGTACCTACAAATTAGCCTTGTGCGAAGTCAATCGCCTATTATTGCCTGACATCCGGGAAGACAGAACATAAACGGATCGGCTGCGTTCCATTTCCTGATCCAAAGCACGTTTTTTCGGTAAAGTTCATTAAATACGCTTTATAAAGATTTATATTTCAGATCTACATCGGCAACTTGATTAGCTCCACAAAATCGCTCCCGTCCGGAGACATATTTCCCCTCTATGGTGTCGATATGAGAAAGTAATTTTGCTAAATCTCTCTGCTTTATTTGCCCGACTAACCCATTCATGTATACGCTATACATATTTAAATTTAGAAAACACTTCCTAGTTAGCCCCCTCAATCAACTTGCCTTTGTGCTCTTCAAAAGTAGGCTTCACAGGTTGAGTCATACTTAATGTCCTTCCCGAAGCTTAATCTCTAAGCTCCAAAATAGCGCCGAAATTTTGCGGCTTCTTAAAATACATTCCAACTTAGGAAACGCAAAAGAGTGAGGGGGTGGGCGCGCCCCTTTTATTCAATTTCCCCCTCCCGGTAAAATTGTCCCTCAAATACTTACATTTATCAAGGGAGGTGTTTCTGACAGACATCTTCCGCCAAGGTGTGACGCCTTTTGATCGACCTTCAGGCTACCTTAACCGTTGAACTTAGTAACGTACCAAGTTTCGTTCCGACGTAACAAATTCTTTCAGACAGGGTCACGAGTAAGCTATATTCTGTTGGTGACCCCGGCAGGATTCGAACCTGCAACCTGCCCCTTAGGAGGGGGCTGCTCTATCCAGTTGAGCCACGGGGCCACGGAGAGTGTCTAACGCAATTCGTTCGGTGTGGCCAAGGGGTTTGCGGGTCTTTGAGCATAATCTGATTGCGGGGGTCGGCGTGGCGTGCTTGCGCAGGCGATAATCTTTGGGATAGCCTGACCGAAGCAATTCAACAGGAGCGCTGCCCTTGGCCACGCCGCACAAACGCCCCCTCACCCTGCGCGATGTATCAGAAGCCTGTGGCGTCTCCGAAATGACCGTCAGCCGTGTCCTGCGCAAAAGCGGAGACGTTTCCGAGGCGACCCGGGTGCGCGTACTCGCAGCCGCCAAAGAACTGGGCTACGTGCCAAACCAGATTGCCGGATCTCTTGCGTCGCAGCGGGTCAATCTGGTGGCGGTGATCATTCCGTCGCTGGGAAACATGGTGTTCCCCGAAGTACTCAACGGCATCAACCTTGCGTTCGACGATACACCGTTGCAGGCGGTAGTGGGTGTCACCGATTATTTGCCGGAAAAAGAAGAAAGGGTGCTCTACGAGATGCTATCGTGGCGGCCCTCGGGTGTCATCATCGCGGGGCTTGAGCATTCTGATGCGACGCGTGCCATGTTGATCAATTCAGGCATTCCCGTGGTCGAGATAATGGACGTGGACGGTAATCCGGTCGATGCGATGGTAGGCATTTCGCACCGGCAAGCCGGACGCGACATGGCCAAGGCGATCCTGCGCGAAGGCTATGAGCGGATCGGCTTCCTCGGCACGAAGATGCCTCTTGATCATCGCGCCCGCAAGCGGTTCGAAGGGTTTACCGAAGCGCTGGCCAAGGAAGGTATCGAGATCGAAGACCGCGCGTTTTATTCGGGCAGTTCGGCGCTGTTGAAGGGGCGCGAGATGACGCGCGATATTCTGGAACGATCACCCGATCTGGATTTTCTCTATTTCTCAAACGATATGATCGGGGCTGGAGGGCTTTTGCATCTGCTCGAAGCGGATGTCGATATTCCCGGCAAGATCGGGCTTGCCGGCTTCAACGGCGTGGAATTGTTGAAAGGTCTTCCCAGACAGCTTGCCACGACCGACGCGTGCCGAAAAGAAATCGGGATGGCTGCCGCGCGGATCATCCTGAACGACTGCGAGCCTGAGCCGGATACAGAGGCGTCGCGCCTGATCACGATGAAGCCGACGCTCTCGCTGGGGGATACGCTGCGCCGCAGACGGCGCTGATGGCGCGCCCGGCGCTGTTCAACCGTGCGGCCCGGCGCATATTTCTTGACCGCCACGCGCTATCCGATCCACCGCAGGGTGAGGTTTCCGGCACGGCGCTGCTCGACATCATCAAGCGTCTTGGATTTGTGCAACTAGACAGCATCAACACGGTCGCGCGTGCGCACGATCTTATCCTGTTTGCGCGCAAGCCCCGGTACCGACCCGGAGACCTGAAAAAACTGTACGAACGCGACGGGGCCCTGTTCGAGCATTGGACCCACGATGCCGCCATGATCCCGATGGTGTATTATCCCATGTGGCAGTTGCGCCGCGAACGCGACGGGGCGCGCCTGCTTGGCCACTGGCGCGATGGCCGACGGGCGGGGTTCGAGGCGCAGATCGAAAGCGTCATGGATCACATTCGTGCGCACGGCCCGACCGGATCGTCTGACGTGGGCAGGAGTGAGAAGCGCGGGTCGGGGGGATGGTGGGATTGGCATCCGTCGAAGACCGCGCTTGAATATTTGTGGCGCAGTGGTGTGTTACATGTGGTGCGGCGCGAGGGCTTTCGGAAACGTTACGACCTGACCGAACGGGTGGTGGACGCGCGGCACCGGGGCGCCGATGCGGCACCGGACCGGGCGGAAACGATCGACTGGTGCTGCGCCGGGGCGCTCGACCGGCTCGGCTTTGCGACATCGGGCGAAATCGCCGCCTTCTGGGCGCATGTAACGGCGGCGGAATCGCGCGAATGGTGCGCGGCCGCGCTGGCACGTGGAGAGATCGAAGAGATTGACCTGATCACCGCCGACGGTACCCGACGCCGCGTTCTGGCGCGGCCCGGTCTCGCGGATGATCCCGCCATAAATATTTCGCCGCCATCCCGGTTGCGCGTCCTCAGCCCGTTCGATCCCGCGCTGCGCGACCGCAAACGTGCAAGGGCCCTCTTTGGCTTTGACTACAGAATTGAGGTGTTCGTGCCGGAGGCGCAGCGCGTCTACGGGTACTACGTGTTCCCGCTGCTGCAGGGCGACCGGATCGTCGGGCGCATCGACATGAAAGCATTTCGCGCCGAAGATTGCTTGCGCGTGCGGGCACTATGGCCGGAACGAGGTGTCGTCTGGGGCAAGGGGAGCGTCGCGGCGTTGCGGGCGGAATTGGAGCGGGTAAGGCGCCTTGCCGATGTTTCACGGGTCGAATTCGAAAGCGGTTGGCTGCGCGACGCGGCGACGCACAGGTTCTGAACCGGTCCGGTACGACAGGGTAGGATTGATCTGATGCACACACTCTGCCACACAAACCGGGCCTCACAGGGAGTCGAACGAATGATGCGCGTGGATCTTAACGCAGACATGGGCGAAAGCTTTGGCGCCTGGAGAATGGGTGACGATCGCGCCTTGCTCGAAACCGTCACATCGGCGAACATTGCCTGCGGCGGACACGCCGGAGACGCCGATACGATGGCAGGTACGATGGCTCTCGCGCATCGCAACGGTGTAGGGATTGGCGCGCATCCGGGGTTCATGGATCTGGCAGGGTTCGGGCGAAACCGCATGTCGGTCCCGCGCGCCACGCTGCAAAATCAGGTCCGCTATCAGGTCGCCGCCAGCGTTGGCATGGCGCGCGCCGTTGGCGGACACGTGCGGCACCTGAAATTGCATGGTGCGCTGTCGAACATGGCATCGGAGGATCCCGTTTTGGCGCGCGATCTCTATGACGCCGCGCTGTCGGTGGATCCTGACCTGATCATCATGATACTTGCCGCCACCGCCCACCAGCAGGCGGTGGAGGAGCTAGGCTGCACCTGGGCCGGAGAAATCTTTGCCGATCGTGCCTACAACGACGATGCCACTCTGGTAGATCGGTCGAAAGAGGGGGCCGTCATTCATGATCCGCTCGTGGCCGGCAAACGGATGGTCGAGATGGTCAAGGCCGGCGCGATCATCACAGAAAGCGGCAAGCACATCACCGCATCCATCGATACGATCTGCTTGCACGGTGATACACCCGCCGCCGTCGACATCGCCCAATCGGTCAGGCGTGCGCTTGAATCGGCGGGCATCACCGTGCAGACCTTCGAAGGGCGCAGCTGAGGCCTGATCTTACGCTATTCGCTATGCGGCGTTTCGGGTGTGCCTGCCTCTTTTGCCCTTCTAACGGCGGCGATCGACAGCTCGATGTCATCGGGCGTGGTTCTGTGGTTGGTTATCGCCGCCCGCAGGCAGGTGACGCGTTCGCCCGACGGCCTGTCCGCCAGAGTGGTCGAAAAGACGACTTCTCCCGCGATCTGAAGCCGCTGCGCGATGCTCTTGTTTAACTCACTCTGGTCCTCGGCGCTCAGGGTATCGTCGGCGCTGAACACCACCACGTTCGAGACGACCGGTGCCACCAAAGCCAAGCCGGGCGTGGCCTCCACCAATGCGCCCATGTGCGCGGCGGCGCGGCAATTGGCCGAGATCGCAGCGCCAAGTTTCTGCGCCCCGTGCGCGCGGATCGCCGTCCAGACCTTGAGCGCGCGATTGCCGCGCGAGAGGTCGATCCCGTAGTCGCAGTACCACGGATCACCGCCCGCAAGCCCTTCGGTCAGCGGCGCGAGATACGATGGGCGCGCCGCAAAGGCCGCGCGGTGCTCTTCCTCGTTGCGGATCAGAACCAGACCGCAATCGTAGGGCACGTACATCCATTTATGAAAGTCGCAGGCAAGGCTATCCGCCCGTTCGATGCCGTCCGACAAAGCACGCCAGGGCGCATCGGCCAGCCGGGTCCACGCCCCGAATGCACCATCCACATGCAGCCAGAGGTCTTCAGCAGCGGCAACGTCGGCCAACGCGTCAAGATCGTCGTAGCGGCCCAGATCAACCGATCCCGCCGTTCCGATCAGTGCAAAAGGAATGGCGCCATCGGCACGGTCGCGTACGATCTGCGCGCGAAGGGCGGCGATATCTATACCCTCGCTACGTTCCGGCAACAGGCGCAGGTTGTCGGTGCCAATCCCCAACAGCTCGATCGCTTTCGTCGTCGCATTGTGAACACCCGCCCCCGCATAGGCGATCAACCTTTGGTCTGTCTGCCCTTTCCGGCGCACCTGCGCGCCCAACGCCCGAAGCCGCGCCGCCGAAAGAGCGATGACAGTCGCCTGCGACGTCCCCGTCACCAACACGCCCGACGCCGTATCGGGAAAGCCCATCTGCCGTCGGGTCCAGTCGATCACCGCACGTTCGACGTATACCATTCCGTGATCACGACCGCCGCAATTGGCGTTCATCGTGGCCGCAACCATCTCTGACAGAATCCCTTCGGCCATGCCGCTGCCGTGCACCCACCCAAAGAAACGCGGATGGGTGTTGCCGGTGGCGTAGGGCAGGATCGAATCGCGCAAGGTCGCAACAAGCGCATCGGTCGCAGTTCCGGTGCCATCGTCGGGCAGTGCATAGCTGTCGCGCACGGACTGGGGAACCGGCTGCCAAGGCAGGTCCCGCGCCTTGGAAAGCTGATCGACGCAGGCATCGAGCAGCGCGTGCGCCTGCGCGCGAAAATCGTCCCAGGCGACCGGATCCAGGTCGGTCTTGTCCGTGTTCTCAGATGTCATCGCGGGTCCTTCGTCGGGCTTAGCAAGAATTTCGTGACCTTAACCAAATGCAGAAGATCCGCAATTCGCGGATCGAATGTGCGTCGGCGGCACCTGCCGTACGATGCTGATAAAACCACCCCGATCAACCGCAGAATTGGCTAGATCCTGCTTCTTCGGACTGTTGCCGCCGACAAGACGACGCACCGCCCTGAGCATGGCGCAGGAAACGCCGAACCGGGAAGGCGAAATGAAATCAAGCTCTTGCGGGCTTATCCCTCGCGCGGATGTATCGCATTCATGGATGCGGGCGGCCGGGGATTTCTTGCCAAAATAAAAATTGGCGTTACTGTTTCCCAAGCTGCGGCAGATGAGTTTTCAAGTGCATCGCCGCGCGACCACTCTGGGAGGAGAGAAAAAATGACAGCCAACAAGAACTTCAACCGCCGTTCGTTTATGACGAAATCGGTTGTGGCGGGGGGTGCTGCGACCGGCAGCATGCTTGCCGCGCCCGCCGTGCTTGCCCAAGCGCCGATTGTAATCAAGATGCAAACATCCTGGAACGATGCGAACATTTGGCAGGATTTCGCCCGTGACTACGCCACGCGCGTCGAGGAAATGTCAGGTGGCCGCGTCAAGGTAGACGTGCTGCCCGCCGGTGCCGTGGTTGCGGCGTTTCAGGTGCTCGATGCCGTTAACGACGGTCTGATCGACGCGGCGCACTCGGTGCCCGTCTACTGGTACGGAAAGAACAAGGCCGCGTCACTGTTCGGCACCGGCCCGGTTTTCGGCGGCTCCGCGACGACGATGCTGTCGTGGTTCTACGAAGGCGGCGGTCAGGAGCTTTACAACGAGCTGACGCAGGACGTCATGGGTCTCGATATCGTCGGCTACATGGGCTTTCCGATGTTCGCGCAACCGTTCGGCTGGTTCAAGGGAGAGGTGAACACCGTTGCCGATCTGCAAGGTTTCAAATACCGCACGGTCGGCCTTGCCGCCGATCTGATGGCGAAACTCGGCATGTCCGTCGCCCAGCTGCCCGGTGGCGAGATCGTCCCGGCGATGGAGCGGGGGGTGATCGACGCGTTCGAGTTCAACAACCCGTCCTCGGACAAGGATTTCGGCGCACAAGACGTTGCGAAGAACTACTATCTGTCTTCATATCATCAGGCGTCCGAAAGCTTCGAATTCCTGTTCTCCAAGACTTTCCTCGAGGATCTCGACCCCGACATTCAGGCGATTCTGAAATACGGTGTTGAGGCGGCGTCAACGGCGAACACGGCAAAGGCGATGAACCGCTATTCCGCCGATCTGCAGTTCCTCCAGAACGAAGCAGGCGTCACGGTACACCGCACTTCCAAGGAAATTCTCGACGCGCAACTCAAGGCGTGGGACGAGCTGATTCCGGAACTCGAAGCGGATCCGTTCATGAAAAGGACCCTCGACAGCCAGCGCGAGTGGGTCAGCCGCGTGTCGTACTACGAACTGATGAACACACCGGATTACGGCCTTGCTTACGAGCACTACTTCCCCGGCAAGATCAAACTCTGATCGCGGCCGCGAAGCCAACTGAAGCGACCTCCGGCGCTATGCGTGCCGGGGGTCCCATGCGAGGCACAGGAGCATCATGATCTCATTCATTCGGTTCGCCGATAACCTTTCTGCTTGGTTCGGGAAAGCGTTCGCCTGGCTTATTCTGCTGATGTCCATCGGCACGGGCTACGAAGTGTTCGTCCGCTACGTCATGAACAATCCGACGGCATGGGCACTGGATGTGTCGTTCATCATGTACGGCACGTTGTTCATGATGGGGGGCGCCTATACCCTGTCGCGCGGCGGACATGTGCGCGGTGATTTCCTGTACCGCCTCCTGCAACCCAGGACACAGGGCAAGATTGATCTTGTCCTTTACATCATCTTCTTCTTTCCCGGTGTCACCGCGCTGATCCTCGCCGGATGGAAATACGCGGCACGGTCCTGGCAATACGGCGAGGTGTCGGTCAACAGCCCGGCGGGCGTGCCGATCTTCCAGTTCAAGGCGGTGATCGTCGCTGCGGGTATTTTGCTATTTATCCAAGGTATCGCACAGGTCTGCCGCTGCATCATCGCTATCAGGGACAACTATTGGGTCGAAGCCTACGAAGACGTGTTCGAGACCGAAGACCTTCTGATGCGCGAAGCCAACATGGCCGAGAAAGACCACATCACATGACTGATCCGCAAATTGCCCTGATGATGCTCGGGCTGTTCATCGCCTTCGTCTTTCTCGGGTTTCCGATTGCTTTCACACTCATGGCGATGGGCATCGGATTTGGCTACTACGCCTATTTTGATGCCCGGCGCATGTGGCGCAGCTTTGACCGCCTCGATGAAACAGCGGGGCAATGGGAACAATGGTCCACCTGGCTGGAGGGGTTTTACAACAATCGAATATTCGATTTATTCGTGAACCAGACATTCACCGTCATGTCGAACGAGGTGCTGACGGCGGTGCCGCTGTTCCTGTTCATGGGCTACATCGTCGAGCGGTCGAACATCGTTGACCGTTTGTTTACCACGCTCAACGTCGCGTCAAAGAATGTGCCCGGCTCGATGGGCGTTGCCGCGCTGATCACCTGCGCGCTCTTTGCCACCGCAACCGGGATCGTCGGTGCCGTCGTCACGTTGATGGGCCTTCTCGCGCTGCCTGCGATGCTCAAGGCGCGCTATGACCCCTCCTTTGCCGCAGGTATCATCTGTGCGGGCGGTACGCTGGGCATTCTGATCCCACCGTCGATCATGCTGATCGTCTACGCTGCGGCTACGAACGTCTCCATTGTCAGGCTTTATGCCGCCGCGCTGCTGCCCGGTCTGACGCTCGTCGGTCTCTATCTCGTCTACATCATCGGGCGGTCCATCCTGCAACCTTCATCTGCACCGCGTCCCACGGCGGAGGAAGTTCCCGACGTGCCGATGGGCAAGCTGATCTGGATGATCATCACGTCCTTTGTGCCGCTGGCGTTCCTGATCTTTGCGGTGCTCGGTTCGATTCTTTTCGGCCTCGCGACACCCACCGAAGCTGCGTCTATCGGGGCTCTGGGCGGGATTTTCCTCGCGTTCATCTACCGCGCAATGACATGGCAGCGGATGCGTGAAAGTGTCTATCTGACGCTGCGCACGACAGCGATGGTGTGCTGGTTGTTCGTCGGCTCCTATACGTTCTCGGCGGTGTTCTCCTATCTCGGCGGTGAACACGTTATTTCCGAGTTCGTTCAATCGCTTGATCTGACGCCGATCCAGTTTCTGATTCTCGCACAGCTGATCATTTTCCTGCTCGGGTGGCCGCTCGAATGGTCAGAGATCATCATCATTTTTGTGCCGATCTTCCTGCCGCTCTTGGCCGTGTTCGATATTGATCCGCTGTTCTTCGGCATCCTCGTCGCGCTCAACCTCCAGACCAGCTTTCTCACGCCGCCGATGGCCATGTCTGCGTACTACCTGAAAGGAATCGCGCCACCGGAGCTTAAACTGACGCAGATCTTTTCAGGGGTCATGCCGTTTCTCTTTTGCGTCATACTTTCGATGGTTCTGATGTATGTCTTCCCCTCGATTGTCTTCTATCTGCCGGAGCTGTTCTATGGGCGCTGAGCCGATCAAAAAGGACGCATTGGCCGTATCGCCAAGCGTCACACTGCTGCGCGACAGGCTGGCTTCCGGCGCGCTGAATGCGCTCGAGTTGGTCGAAAGCTACATCGCGCGGATCGAGGCGCGCGAGGCGGATGTCGGGGCATGGGCGTGGTTCGATCCTGAATTCGTGCGCGCGCAGGCCCGCACGCTTGATGCCTATCGCCGCACCGGGCGCCCGTTGGGGCGCTTGCACGGTCTGCCGGTGGGCCTGAAAGACGTTATCGATACCGCCCGGATTCCGACGGAAAACGGGTGCAGCCGAGATGCGGGGCGTGTCCCGCTTCATGATGCATTCATAGTCGAGCGGTTAAAGATGGAAGGCGCGATCATCATGGGCAAGACAGTCACGACCGAACTTGCCTTCATGCATCCGGGCAAGACCGCCAATCCGCACAATCTGGCACATACGCCAGGCGGGTCATCGCAAGGCTCCGCCGCCGCCGTGGCCGATGGCATGGTGCCGCTGGCCATCGGCACACAAACCGGTGGCTCTGTCATCAGGCCCGCGTCCTTTTGCGGGGTGACGGGGTACAAGCCGACCTTTGGCGCGATCCCCCGCCACGGGATCCTGCCGCAGTCCCCGACGCTCGACACCGTCGGCGTTTTCGCCAGCGATCCTGCGGGTGCCGCCCTGCTCGCCGAAGTCTTGTTCGGACATCACGCGGATGATCCCGCAACCGGTCTGCACCCTGCACCGGCGCTTCATGCCGCTGCGACCTCCAAACCGCCCCTCGCACCCGTGTTCGGGTTTGTGCGACCACCCGGCTGGGATACCGCCGATCCGCAACTTAAGGAGGCCTTTGCCGAACTCACAGAAACCTTGGGCGAGCAGGCGTTCGAAATGCCCCTGCCCCAGATTTTTGCAGACGCGGCGGAACAGCGCAAACTGATCAACTTCGCCGAGATGTCGTACCACTACTATCCCTACTGGCGCGACACGAAAGACGCGCTTGGTTCGGTGACACGCGACGCCATCGAGCAGGGGAACCGCATCGTCGCGCGCGATTACCTGTCCGCCTGCGACTTGCCAAAACTGCTGAACGCCGCGCTGGATGAAATGCTGAGCCGCTGCGACGCAATCTTGTGCCCTGCGGCAACCGGACCCGCCCCACCGGGGCTGGAGACGACCGGCGATCCGATCTTCAACGGGCTGTGGACGTTCTGCGGTACACCCTGCATCAGCCTGCCGTTGCTCACGTCTCAAGAAGGCCTGCCGATGGGTGTGCAGCTGGTCGGCGCACGCAATGACGACGCACGACTGATGCGAACGGCACAGTGGCTTTTTCAATGGGCCGATGGGACATCACAATGAGGAACGAAACGACATGAACCGATTTCTTGCACTATTCGCCTTCATTACGCTCGCGGCGTTTCTGCTGATCCTCGCTTTCAAGGTGCCCAGCCCCGATCTGGTGATCATCATCGTCGTGACGCTGGGATTCGTGGCGTATGATTTCGTCACCTCCAGCAGCAACAACCGGGATTGATATCATGACAAAGCCGGTCATCTGGATCACCAGAACCCTGTCCGATGCCACGATGGCGCGGGCGCGGCGGGATTACGAAGTAATCTGGGATGCCGCTGATGCGCCCGGCGGCGCAGAAGACATCATTGCGATGAGCGGGCAGGTGGATGGCATCATCCCCTGCCACTCCGAACACTTCAGCGCGGATGTGGTGGCCCGGCTTGATCCTCGGTTGAAGATCGTGGCGAACCATTCCGTCGGGGTCGATCACTGCGATCTGCCCGCGCTCGGACCACGCGGAATCGTTGTGACAAATACGCCGGGCGTCCTGTCGGACGCGACGGCGGAGCTGGCCATGATGCTGATGCTGGGGGCGGCCCGTCATGCCGTCGCCGGAGACCGCGTAGTCAGGTCCGGTGACTGGGACTTCTGGTCGCCCGCCTTTCTGGTAGGCAAACAGATCACCGGCGCGCGACTCGGTATTATCGGAATGGGTGGCGTCGGGCGGGCTTTTGCGCGCAAAGCGCGTGGGTTCGATATGGAAATACACTATCACAACCGCAACCGCCTTACCCCGGAGGATGAAGCTGGTGCGATCTATCACGACACCCTCGACGATTTGCTGGCCGTCTCCGATTTTCTGTCGCTGCACTGTCCCGCGACGCCGGAAACCACCGGCTTGATGAACGCCGACCGTCTTGCCCGATTGCCCGAAGGATGCGTACTTGTGAACACCGCGCGCGGCAATCTGATCGACGAGACTGCGTTGCTGCAAGCGGTCGAGGCGGGGCATATCGGTGCCGCTGGCCTTGATTGTTTTGCGACCGAACCCGGTGGCAACCCCGCGTTTGCCCGCCATGACAACATCATGATGATGCCGCATGTCGGCAGTGCGACCGTCAGGACGCGCGATGCAATGGGATTCAAGGCGCTCGATAATCTTGACGCTTTTTTCGCCGGGAAACCGTCGTTGGACCCGGTCTGAACGAAGGGCGGCACGGGGGTGTTCCCCGTGCCGCCTGCTGTGCAATGCCGGTGCGGGATCAGCCGCGGCGGCCGCGGTCCTTCAGCGTCAGAGCGCCGTCATCGTCGCGGTCCATGCGATCAACCACACCGCCGAAACGGCTGTCCATTTCCGCGTCGCTGATCACACCGTCACCATCGGCGTCCATCTTCTGAAACATGTCAACCATCCGGCTGCGGGTGAATTCGCGGTACAGGGTGTCGAACTCTTCGATGCTCAGAGCGCCGTCACCGGAGGCGTCCGCTTCACCGACTTTAGCCGCGCGGAAGTTGTCGATTTCTTCCTGCGTCACGGCACCATTGCCATCGGCATCGACCTGGCCGAACAGCGTGCGGAACATTTCGCTACCGCCATGGTGACGGCCCATGCCCCCTTTATGCTTGCCCTTGCGGTGATGTGCACCGTGGCCATCGCGCCCTTTGCGATCACCGCGCGCGCCGTCCTGCTTTGAAACGGGCTGCTCCGATGCCGCTGGCTGATCGGTGGATGTGGCGGTGTCTTGCGCGCTTGCCACTGCGGCGGCAGAGACGATCAGGCCCAGAGAGACGGCCCAGATGGGGAGAAATTTGAAATTTTTCATTGCATCATCCTTTGATTGGAAGTGAGTGGCGAAGACGTTGTTGCCTCCGATGTACCTCATATGGACCATTGTACGTCAGAATGTGTGTCAGTATGCGCGTGGTATTGTCGCGAACTGTCGCCGCAGCCGCCCCTGACACAATTTGCGACAAACAACTGACCGATACGTCTTTCCAACGCTGGCCAAAGCCCTCCGATCCGTTGTTAAACGGAGGTACAAACACCCGAATACGAAAGCAGATACCCCTTGGACCCGTCAGAGCCCCAGATCCTGATCGTTGACGACGCCCGCGATATCCGCGAGCCGCTGGGCCAGTACCTGCGCAAACAGGGATTGCGTGTGCAGCTTGCCGCGAACGCGGGCGAGGCGCGCCGGATTATCGACGAGGCAAACCTTGCGCTTGTCGTTCTCGACATCATGATGCCGGGCGAAGACGGGCTGAGCCTGTGTCGCTGGATCGTCGCACAGGGCGGCCCGCCGGTAATCCTGCTCACGGCGATGACCGATGAGACGGACCGGATCGTCGGGTTGGAGCTTGGTGCCGACGACTATGTCGTCAAACCGTTCAATCCGCGCGAGCTTTTGGCACGTATCCGCGCCGTTCTGCGCCGCGCGCCGGTGGTCGAGTCCCGGCAGATGACCGGTGTGCGTGTGTTTGCGGGGTGGCGCCACGACCCCACGACGCAAGAACTTGAACACAGCGACGGGCGCGCTGTGGCCTTGACCTCAGGCGAGAACCGGCTGCTTGCGGTGCTGCTGGACCATCCCAAAACTGTTCTGAGCCGGCAGCGGCTGCTCGACCTTACGGCGGGCCGCGATGCAAAGGCGTATGACCGCGCTATCGACAACACTGTCAGCCGTCTGCGACGCAAGCTCGAAGAAGATCCGTCAACGCCGCGCCTGATCGTAACGGAATGGGGCGGTGGCTACATGCTGGCTGCGGATGTGGTGGACATGTGAACGGCCTTTCGAAATGGCGGCCCGACGGTCTGGCGAGCCGTTTCACGCTTCTGCTCACCGTCGCGCTGGTCGTGGCCAATCTGGTTGCTTTGGGATTGATGACAGTCGAACGGCAGCGGCTTGATCGCGACGCGTTTCAGTCCCGTGAGGTGGAACGGATCGTCTCGCTTTTGCCCGCGATCGAGGCTGCCGCACCCGAACTGCGCCGCCGCATCGCACGAGACAGCTCCACCCGCCTGTCCCGCGTGGACGTTAGACCGGAACCGATTGTCAGCGCGACGGCGCGCGATAAGGCATCCGCCTCCCTCACCGCCGAGCTGGCTGCGGCACTGCCCGACCGGGACGTGCGCGCCGCGATCCGTGTGGGCGCCCGCAGGGATGATGTTGGCGATGACCGCGCTGACAGAGGCAGCCACCACGACGCGCGCACGGTGATCGCCGTTTCCATCGCGCTGGCGGGTCCGGAAGGTGCCCGTACACAATGGCTTAACATGGTCTCGCGCGGACGGGCGACACGCCCGCCGGGGATCGAAAGCGAGGTTTTCCTGCTGGTTCTGGGTGTCTCGCTCATCTGTGTGCTGGGCGTTGGTCTGGCTTTCGTGCGCCGGTTGACGCGACCGCTGGGCGCATTGGCGCAAGCCGCCCGCGCGGCAGGACAAGGCGACAGGACCGCCAAAGCGCCTGAAACCGGGGCGCGAGAAATGCGCGAGGCCGCGCGCGCCTTCAACGCGATGCAGTCCGAAATTTCACAATTCGACGCTGAACGCATGCGTATGCTCGCTGCGGTCGGTCACGATTTGCGCACACCGATGACCAGCCTGCGCATCCGCGCGGAAATGGTCGAGGACGAAGAGCAGCGTACAGCGATGATCCGGGCGCTGGACGAAATGACCGTTATGGCCGCCGGCCTTGTCACCTATGCGCGCGAAGGACACGATGGGGAACAGAAAGTCGAGGTAGACCTCGATGCGCTGCTCGCCCCGCTGTGCGCCGAACGCGGTGCGCAGTTTAAGGCACAGGCCCTCCCCAAGATTACCGGTCGCCCCGTGGGCCTCGGTCGGGCCATTGGGAACCTGATCGACAACGCCTTGCGGTACGGCGGCGCGGCGTCTGTCACGCTTGCAGCGACACGTACCGATGCGCTTGTCACAGTCGACGATACCGGCCCCGGTATCGCACCCGACCGGTTGGAGGATATGTTCCAGCCGTTCGTGCGCGGCGATACGAGCCGGAACCTCGATACTGGCGGTGCGGGGCTGGGTCTGTCGATCACGCGCACCATCATCGCAGGCCACGGCGGGACGATTGCACTGGAAAACCGGGCGGGCGGCGGGTTGCGGGCAAAGGTATCCCTGCCGCTGTCTGGCAACTGACACAGATATCGAAACTGCCCGTTTGCCGAGCGCTCTGCATCAGAAACTTGCATTGATCCAGGGGAATCCGCATCTTCCCTCTTGCTGGACGCGCAATGCTCGGGGAAACTCGCGGGATGCCTCTGCCCTGCCCACTTCTCGTCTTTACGGATCTCGACGGTACGTTGCTTGATCATGACACCTATCAATGGGACTCTGCCGCGCCGGCGTTGCGCCGCCTCAAGGCAATCGGCGCTCCGGTCATTCTATCCAGCAGCAAGACCGAAGCGGAGATCCGTGCCGTTCAGTCCGATCTGGGCCTCGCGGGCGTCCCCGCGATTGTCGAGAACGGCGCCGGGCTGATCGGGATGCCGAACGCTGCGCCGAGCGAAGAGGAATATACCGCGCTGCGCGAGAGGCTCGATACTCTGCCGCACCATCTGCGCAGCCTCTTTCGCGGCTTCGGAGATATGTCGGACGAGGCCGTCGCGGAGGCAACCGGTCTCTCCCTAACTGCGGCGAGGCTGGCCAGAAATCGCGCATTCTCGGAGCCGGGCCTGTGGTTGGGAGACGATGCCAGCCTATCCGAATTCTCCACCGCACTGGGGCAACAGCACATTGCCGCACGACAAGGGGGTCGCTTTCTCACGCTGTCTTTCGGCATGACAAAGGCGGACCGCATGACAGATATCGTCGCCTATTTCCGCCCGGCCCGTACCGCGGCACTCGGAGACGCGCCAAACGACATCGAGATGGTCGAGGCGGCAGATTTCGGTATTATCGTCGCCAATCCGCACCGCGATCCGCTGCCCCCGTTGGACGGAGAGGCAGCAGGCCGTATCATCAGGACCACCCAAGCAGGGCCGGTCGGCTGGAACAGCGCGATGCTGGCCCTGCTCGACCGTCTCGATCACATCAAGGAAGAACCGCATGGTTGATTTTCACCAGAACGGCAACATCGCAACCCTGCACAACCTGCGCACGCGCGCACTCGACGATATGACGTACGAGCTGGAGACATTCGCGCCGACCCGCAAGATGTCGCTCATCCTGCCCTGTCTTTATTCAGAGCTGGAAACGGAAGCGATGCCAAATATCCTGGCCGAGCTTGCCAAGGTGACGTATCTGCACCGAATCATCATTGGGCTGGACCGCGCGGACGAAGCGCAGTTCCGGCACGCGCGCAAATTTTTTAAAGGGCTCAACCAGAACCATATCGTAATCTGGAACAACAGCCCACGCATGCTGGCGCTGGAAGAGCGTCTGAAGAATCTTGGCCTTGCGCCCACCGAACAGGGCAAGGGCAAGAACGTCTGGACGTCGATGGGTTATCTGATCGGATGCGAAGATACCTCGGTCATGGCGATCCACGATTGCGACATCCTGACCTACACCAACGAAATGCTGGCACGTCTGATCTATCCGGTTGCCAATCCCACATTTCCCTATCAGGTGGCCAAGGGATATTACGCCCGCGTCGGCAACGACAAGCTGAACGGGCGGGTCAGCCGCCTGTTGGTCAGCCCGCTGCTGATCGCGCTCAAGCGCGTCATCGGAGACCGCGATTACCTCGATTATCTGCGCAGCTTCCGTTATCCGCTGTCGGGCGAATTCGCGATGCGCGCGAACATCCTGCCCGATCTGCGGATTCCGTCGGATTGGGGCCTGGAAATCGGCGTGTTGTCAGAGGCATGGCGCAATCTGGCGCCCAAGGCGGTATGCCAGGTGGAGATCGCGGATTCCTACGATCACAAGCACCAGCAACTGAGCCCCGAGGATGCGAACACCGGGCTGAACCGGATGTCCGTCGATATCTGCAAGGCGATCTTTCGCAAGCTGGCCGCCGATGGCACCGTGTTCACCAACAACGTCTTCCGCACGCTCAAGGCAACCTATTATCGCAATGCGCTGGACCTTCTTGAGGCCTATTACACCGATGCACAGATGAACGGCCTGACGGTGGACCGACATTCCGAGGAAGCCTCGATCGAGCTTTTTGCCGACAGCATCATGCGGGCCGGTCAGACGTTTCTGGAGAACCCGCACGAGACCCCGTTCATCCCGACATGGAACCGCGTGCACGCCGCTGATCCGAAATTTCTGCGCGACATGCACGCCGCCGCAGCCGCCGACGCGGCGGAGTATCAGTGACCGCTATTGCTGATCCAGCGGCACTGATAAGGAGCCAGAAGGATATCCCCCTCTCCCACCGGCTCGCCTGACAACAGATCGACCCAAGTCTCGTCGGCGATGAGGTTGAGCATGGCAACCGGCAAAGCGATGGTATCGGCGCTGACGTTGTGCAGCGCAAAGATGGATTGCTGTCGGTCCAACCCCTGCCGCCACACGCCGAATACACGGGCGTCGCCGGTGTACACTGTGAACTGCGTCGCGTTGGGGTGAAACGCTGTCTGCCGTTTGCGCAACTGCAGACGTTTGCCAAGCGTGTCCATCACCACGGCTTGCGGTGTTCTTTTGTCGGCAAGCCGTGCGCGCAGATCTCCGTAGTTCCAGCGGTGGCGGTTTATGGCACGGTTCATCCCGCGCTTTTCCACACCGTCGTGATCGTTCGGCGTGGCCAGCACGGAATGAATATAGAACGCCGGTATCCCTTCGAGCGACATCACGATGGTCTGCGAGCAGATGAACCGCGCGATGTGATGCGCGTCAGGTCCGTCGAACGTCTGGCTCATCGCGTCGAAGAACGTCGTGTTCAGCTCATAAGGTGCCTCGCCTCCATCGGGCAGCGCCCGCATGGAAACAAGCCCGCCTATGCGCCGCACGCAGTCGATGACCGCGGCTTGATCCTCGGCGGACAGCACCCCCTCGGCGGGCCGCATCCCGATGCCGTCATGACTTGCCGTGAAGTTGAGATAGGCACATCCCAGCGGCGCGGGCGGCATCGCGCGCTGCCATTTCGTCAGATGCGTGGCCGTCCCCGACATCATCGCGTGCAAAATCAACGGCGGCAGTGGAAAGTTGTAGATGACATGCGCCTCGTCACGGTTGCCGAAATAGCTCAGGTTCTCGGTCTTGGGCACATTCGTTTCGGTCAACAGGATCAGTGGTTCTGTGGCATAATTGCTCAGCAGGCGGATCAACTTGATGATCTCGTGGGTCTGCGGCAGATGGATCGAGGTCGTTCCGGGTTCTTTCCACAGGAAGGCGACGGCATCGAGACGGATGATCTGCACACCGTTGGCCATGTGCAGCCGGATGATTCGCAAGAACTCCAGCAGTACTTCCGGATTGCGGAAATCCAGATCAATCTGATCATGGCTGAAAGTGCACCAGACATGGCGCGGACCGTTCGCCGTGTCGATCTTTCGCAGCAGCGGTGTCGTGCGCGGACGTACGACCATGCTCAGATCATCATCCGGCGACGCTTCGAAAAAGAACCGGTCGTAGGGTGCCTGTCCTTGTCGATAAGCGTTGAACCACGCGCCCTGGCTTGAAACATGATTGAGCACCAGATCAGACATCAGTTTGAAATCGCCCGCGATCCGGTTGATGTCGCTCCAGTCGCCCAGCTGTGGATTGACGGCGCGGAAGTCGGTCACCGCAAAACCGTCGTCGGAGGTGTAGGGAAAAAACGGCAGTACATGTACGCCGTTCACGGTGCCGCGCAGGTAGCGGTGCAGAAAATCGTTGAGCAGATCGAGCGGCTTGTGTGCCCCGTCGATGATCGAATTTCCGTAGGTGATCAACAGGGCATCCCCCTGCGACCACATCGTATTGCCAGGCTTGCGCGCCCTCTTGCGCCGGTGAGTGCCTTCGGGCCAGAACGCATCGATGATCTGTGACGCCAGTATATCCGCGTCCACCGCCGAATACACCCGCGCGACATGCGCCGCGATTGCCTGGCCAAGGGATTGAAGTCCGGATTTGGGAGAAAGGTTTTGCATCATCCGTTCAAATAACCACGTCTCGCGATGCCAGACAAACGCGGTCGCAGAGTTTCCGTCCCTGCGGCCCGGTCTGAACAAATATGCCGATAATATAGGCTGTTTTCGTAGCTCCGAGAATGCAGCATGCTGACACCAAGATGCCAACCCTCTATAATAGGATGATATTTCAGGCTAGAGTATTACGCCTATGGCATCCAACCCGTACCAGCAAACGATACAGGCGCTTCTTGCGCCGGGCGGGCATCGGGTCTGGTCGTTGATGGTCAGCCTGTTCGGCGATCTGGCCCAGAAAGAAGGTACCGCGATTGACGGACCGACGCTGTCGGCGGTGATGGCCGAAATGCATATCCGCCCCGAAGCCGTGCGTGTCGCGCTGCACAGGCTGCGCAACGAGGGCTGGATCGTCTCGGAGAAAAGCGGCCGCACCCGCCGTCATGCGCTGACCCCGAAGAGCCGCGCAAGGAGCGCCGCTGCCAGTGAACGGATCTATACCGGCCCTGCTCTGGAGAGCGACGCGTGGCACCTGGTGCTGGTCCGGGACGCGGACACCATCCCGCTGGAGAAAATGCGCGCGAGTGGCTATGTGCAGCTTTTGCCGCGTGTCTTCGTCGGGGCGGTATCTGCGGTACCGCCCAAAGCGGCGCTGGTTTTGCCCGGCGATGAAGTTCCCGCCTGGCTGCCTGCGCAAATCGCACCCGCCATGCTGACGCAGGACTACCAGACGTTGTTGCCGATACTGACATCCGCCGACAAGCTGCTGCGCGACACCCGGCCAAGCCCGCTGCAGCGGGCTGTCTTGCGCTGTCTGATCGTGCACAACTGGCGGCGCATCGTGTTGCGCCACCCACCCCTGCCGCGCAATCTGTTGCCCGACGGATGGGAGGGCCACAGCTGTCACATGCTGGTGAACCGCTTGCTCGTCCGCTTTCCAAAGCCCGACCCCGCCGGTATTCTGCCGCACTGACGCGCCTTTTCACCTTCTTGTCCTCCCTGTATAGAGCATTCCATGACAAATACCGTTTATCAGAACGACCTGCCCGACGGGCTTGACCTTGGACCGATGGTGGCCATCGACTGCGAGACAATGGGCCTGCATCCGCATCGGGACCGTCTGTGCGTGGTGCAAATCTCAAGCGGTGACGGCAACGCCCACCTGATCCAGATCGCCAAGGGGCAGACGGATGCGCCGAACCTTTGCCGCCTTCTTGAGGACGCGAACGTGCTGAAGCTATTCCATTTCGGCCGCTTCGACATCGCCGCGATGCACAACACATTCGGCGCGGTCGCAGCACCGGTCTATTGCACTAAGATCGCCAGCCGACTGGTACGCACCTATACGGACCGACACGGGCTGGCAAAACTGTTGCAGGAGCTTCTCGGCGTGGATATTTCCAAACAGCAACAGTCAAGTGACTGGGGTGCCGATGCGCTGACCCAAGCGCAGATCGACTATGCCGCCTCTGACGTCCTGTATCTGCACAGGCTGCGTAAGGCGCTTAATATCATGCTGGAACGCGAAGGCCGGATGGACATCGCCCAAGCGTGTTTTGATTTCCTGCCGATGCGGGCGCGGCTTGATCTTGAAGGGTGGCCGGATACGGACATTTTCGCTCACGCATGACCGGTTCGGACGGATGATCGCCGGCGACCGCTATTCGCGCACCGTTGCGCTGCTGAAAGTGATTTTTCCGCTGGCGGCGCTGGCGCTTTTATCGACGCTGTTCCTGATTTCGCGCGGCGGCGACAATGAGGCGCAGATCCCATTTGCGGACAAGGAGATACAGGAGCGGCTGCGTGATCAGCAGATCACCGGTCCGTTTTTCTCCGGCAGCACAGCGGATGGCGATCTGCTTTCCTTTTCTGCGACAAAACTGACGACGCCCGATGGCCAGACCACGGGCAACCGCGCGGAGAACGTCATCGCGCGCATCGAAACCGCGCCGGGGTCGAAATTGCAGGTGCGCGCCGATCTCATTGTACTGGATATTCCCGACGACCTAGCGACGCTTACAGGCGATGTGATCATCGACACCTCCAACGGATACCGCATTGATACGGGTGCGTTGTCTTCGAAGCTTTCGGAAGTGTTGCTGATCGCGCCCGGCGCGGTCGCCGCGCAAAGCCCGATGGGCGACCTGACGGCGGGAAACATGACGGTCAAAAAACCGAATTCTGCCGAGAACGCGCAAATGCTTTTCAGCGGCGGTGTTAAACTGGTATATACGCCCAACTGAGATTGGAAAGTGGCTGCATCATGGGTCTTCGTCTTACGATTATCGCGCTTTTCGTTGCGTGTTTGTCAACCCTTGCCGTTGCGCAGGGGGCCAGCGTCGCATTCGGAACCATAGCACAGGACACCAGCCTCCCGGTCGAGGTCACTTCGGAGGAGTTGTCGGTGGACCAGCAGACCGGCACCGCGATTTTTTCGGGAAACGTGGTCATAGGCCAGGGCGAAATGCGTCTGAGTGCGCAGCGCGTTCTGGTCGTCTACCGTACGGATGCGAATGGCATTGCCAAGATGGAGGCGACGGGAGGCGTCACTCTCGTTTCCGGTCCTGATGCTGCCGAGGCGCAGCGCGCGGATTACAGTATAGATGACGGCACCATCGTCATGAGTGGCGACGTCCTGCTCGCGCAGGGGGCGAGCGCGCTCAGCGCGGACAGCATGACAATCCGCCTTGAGGATGGCACGGCGCAGATGTCCGGCAATGTGCGCACGCGGCTGCAAACCGGCCCAGACCAATGAGCCCGTCCCCCGACCTGAAAGTGGCCGAAGGCGAAGCCGGATTGCGGATCGCTCATTTGCGCAAGTCCTACCGCAAGAAGGTCGTGATCCGCGATTTTTCGATGGAGCTGAACCGCGGCGAGGTTGTGGCACTGTTGGGTCCGAACGGTTCGGGAAAGACAACGACGTTCTATGCCGTCGCGGGCCTCGTGACCCCGGAGGGCGGTACCGTGACGATCGACGGCAAGGACGTCACAACGCTGCCGATGTACCGCCGCGCCCAGCTTGGCATCGGTTATCTGCCGCAGGAAATGAGTATTTTCCGCGGCTTGAGCGTTCAGGGCAACATTCTTGCGGTCCTCGACATTGCTGAACCCGATCGCAAGAAGCGGCAGATCAGACTGGATGAGCTTCTCAGCGAGTTCTCCATCGAACACCTGCGGCGCGCGCCTTCTCTTGCCCTTTCGGGCGGTGAGCGGCGGCGGGTCGAGATTGCGCGCTGTCTCGCGGCAAACCCGAAGTATCTTTTGCTCGATGAACCCTTTGCGGGCGTCGATCCGATTTCCGTCGGTGATATTCGCCATCTGGTCGCTGATCTTAAAAAACGCGGGATCGGCGTTCTGATCACCGACCATAACGTGCGCGAGACACTCGAAATCGTGGACCGCGCCTATATTCTTCACGAGGGTCGTGTCCTCATGTCAGGAACCCCGGACGAGGTTGTCCGCGACGGAGATGTCCGACGCGTGTATCTGGGTGATAATTTTAAGATTTCTTAACGATTTTAGGTTCGTGCGCCTTCGGCAAAAGGCTGCCTTGGGGCGTGAAATGATTGACACCTCGCGGCGAATGGCGCTCTAATAAGGTATGGCGACATGGCTTTGGATGAGAATAAAAACCGCGCCACCTCTGGGTGGGCCTACCGAAAATAACCCGTTGCCCTTCGTCACTTCCAGACTCTGATTGTCCGCCCCGCTGGCCGCAATAGGCCTGTGCCGGGCGATTGGACCATACAACGTAAGGAGAAACTATGCGGTACCAGATCAGCGGAAAACAGATTGATATCGGCGAAGCACTGCAAACCCACGTCAAGACAGAACTGGACAGTGCGGTACAGAAGTACGCCGAACGGCCGACCGACGCACAAGTAGTTTTTTCCAAGTCGGGGCACGAGTATGTCTGCGAGACAACTGTTCATCTGTCGACCGGACTGACGGCCTCCGCGAAAGCGCACGCGAATGAGATTTATGCAGCCTTCGACGGGTGCAGCGAGAAGATGGAAAAGCAACTGCGACGGTACAAGCGTCGGTTGAAAGATCATTACAAGGAACGCGCGCAGCCGGTTGAACTTTTGGGCGCTTCCTCGTATATTCTGGCTGCAGAAACCGATACCGACATGGAAGAGCCGGAATCGCTCCAGCCGATGATAATCGCGGAAATGCAGACGAAAATCGCGACCCTGTCGGTTGGCGAGGCCGTGATGCAGATGGAGCTTTCAGGCGCACCAGTGCTGGTGTTCAAAAAAGAAAACAAGGATGGGGTGAACGTGGTTTACCGTCGAGATGACGGAAACATCGGATGGATTGACCCCTCGTAAAGAGTAGTCTAGGGCGCGTTCTCGTAGCGCACTAGGAACAGGCAGACGCCGAGGGACCGAACAACGATGAAGCTTGCAAATCTTCTGACGCCCAAAGCGATAAAGGTGCTTTCCTCCACCAGCAGCAAGAAACGGCTGCTGGCGGACATCGGAGAACTCGCGGATACAACCTACGGACTGGATGCCAGCCGCGTTGTCGAAGCACTCCTCGCGCGAGAGTCGCTGGGTCCTACAGGAGTCGGCCACGGGGTGGCATTGCCACACGCGCGGCTTGACGGTCTCGAAGAGGTTGTCGGGCTTTTCGTTCTTCTGGAAAAGCCCGTCGATTTCGGATCGGTCGACCGTCAGCCTGTCGATCTCGCATTCAGCTTGTTCGCGCCTGAAAATGCCGGCGTGGAACACCTCAAGGCGCTGGCGCTGGTGTCGCGGACACTGCGTGATCCAAACGTTTGTGCAAAGCTGCGTGCCAATCCGAGCCCCGGAACGCTGTATACGATTCTCACCGAAGCTGAGGGCGTTAAAGCGGCCTGACCGTTACCGCCAGCGATCGAATCCAAACATCATGTAGTCGCGTTGATAGACGTCAGCGCCCAACGCCTCGATCTCGTCGTCGTAGATAACAGCAAGAGCGAATGGACCGCGCGACACCGGGGCCTCGATCCGGGGGGCCTGTGTATACCCGAACGTCGCGGCAAGCGCCGCAAGATCGGATGCAAGGGTTTCTTCGCGCAAGACGAGATCGGGAAGCGTGAATTCTCCGAACCCCTGAATGATCTGTGACTGACTGCACCAGGCCGGGTCGACGCGGATGGCGGTCTGCTCCGCCAGGTTGCCTTTGAGAAACTTGAGGAATGCGATGAAGGCGGCCCGATGCGCCGCCTTGTCGATGCTCGCTTCGTGGCCTTCTTCGGGCAGCGGCAGCTTGTAGCGCCGTACCAACGTGCGCCGCAATTGAAGGTAGCTGCCCTGCCCTGCGTTCAGGATCCGGTGACAGAACACCTCATGCGTGCGCAGGAGCGGATGGCGCAGCACCGTAAAACTGCGGTGCCCGGGCCGCCGGCGTTTCCACTGCCTCAGGTCCTTTTGCGACATTTTAGACAGAAGCGCGTTCTGCTTTTCACCGTCCAGCGCAGCAAGCCAGCGCCGGACTTCCTGTAACGGGCCGCCGGCGATGGGCATGAACAACAGCGGCGCCTTGACGCCCGCGACATAGCCTGGGACGTTCGCGCCGCGCCGCGGCTCGAAATTCGGCGTGCGGGTCAGATCAAAGCGATCAAGCCTTCCCAGCGCGCTGGTCATCTCATCGAAGTTGCTGACCTTTTCGGACAGCGGGCTGGGGTTTTGTTTCTTCAGATTCTTGTCGAGCTCTTCCAGCAGTTCCGGAACCCCGAGAAATGCAGCGATTCCGTTCATCACATCGACGCTTTGCAGGTCTTCGTAAGCGACATAAAACGCGGTCTGCCCTGTCGTCTGCAGTCGGTTCAATAGCATCAACTGAAAGCTCTGCAACGCTTCGAGGTGTGCGGCAAACTCCGCCTCGTCGAACAGGGCTTGCGCAGCCTTGCGGGCCTTGAGATCGGTCAGCTTCCATTGTCCGGTCGTCTGCGCGATCTTCCAGCTGATATAGCTCTCGATCGGGTTGCGGGTCAGGACGATCTTGGCACAGCGCGGATCCTCCAGAACGGTCGGCAGGACCCGTGGATCGTGATCATGAAAATACCGGAACCCGCCGAGCGATGCGGGATCATCGCGGATCGCCGCAAGCAAGACGTTCGGATTGGAATCGCGCATCGCCTGGTCGACGCCCAAGATTTCGGTGGTGTTCGGATAGCCGATGAAATGCGGATTGAACGCCTCGCCATGACAGGTAATGCCGTCGAAGGCATTCAGATTCGCTTCGAGAAAATTCGATCCGGTTCGCATTTCGGCAAATACAACGAAACTGTCGAAACGTGAGGTCATGTTCTATTTCACCAGGTAAGGTCTGCGGGGGACTTCATGGGTAGAGACGGGGCCACGTTCCACCGGGAAGTCGCCCATCAGATAGGGGTGCATACCCTGGTTCTTGAGGTTTTGCAGGAATTGTCCAAATCCGTGCATATCGACCATTTTCGGCGCCTCCGAAAGCCGCCTGATCCGCGCCTGTCCGATTTCGTCCAGGATCCCCTGAAGCGGCTCCATCGGGGCTTCGATGAATTCCGCCATGTTCCAGATGCGCACGCGCGCCTTGGTGTAAGGAGACCGCAGCACGTCCATATGCTCGCTCTCGATCTTCTGCATACCTGCGGCAAGGCGCCGGATATCCGCGAAATCCATGTTGGATCGGAAAAGCGGCACCGCCCAAGCGCCGGTGATGACCGAGATTTGCGCGTTCGGGTCCTTGGAAATGCGCCAGTTGACGTCTTGGTTGTCGAGCGGCCCAAATTGGAAGCATTGCCGTTCGCCACGCGTGTTCCAGATCAGGTTAGACAGGAAAGCTTCGGCGTTGTAATCGCGCTGCAACGCGCTGTCGCTCAGCGCTCCGTTCAGGGTACTCTGGCCTTCGGCGAAATGGACGCGGTCGGGCGCGAAGAGGTGGCCGTGCACGCGCGCACCTGTGGCATTCGCCAACCATGGCTCGAAATTCTCGAACAGCTCGGCAAAGCCTTGAAACATTGAATAGGCTGCGGCTGTCACGCCATTTTCCCAATCCTCGTTGGGAAAACGGCTTTGCATATACAGCCCAGAGCGGCCACGCGTCCGGCGCTCCACCGCCTTGGCGAAGATGCGATCGATCTTGCCGGGGTTCGGCTCGGTCTTTTTCATCGCGCCTTCTGCATCGGTCAGGAATGCTTCATAGAGCCTGTCGGCATAGGGCCAGATCTTGCGCGCGACGAAACAGTCGGACCGGCGCAGCAGCTGCAAGTGATCGTCGTAAAAGATATGCGGTTTGCCCTGAAAATCGAATTTGGACAGGGTAAGAGAGCGGCTTTCGATATTGGTCGAATAGAGGCGCGCAAGCGTCTGGAAGTAGCTTTCGTCAGGGATCCAGACCTGCCGAAAATACCGATCGTATTCCGTGCGTTCCGGATCCTGAAGGATTGCGGACAAGGTCTGGCGCGTCATGCACCACCACTGCGACCCCATATGCGGCACAATGCCGTTTGGCATACGGCGGCGTATGTTAAACGTGCGCTGGAAATTTACGGCCTTGTCGAAAAGGTACCTGTGCCGTTTCCACGAGAATGGAAACCGCATGGTAAATCGTTCTTCGTCCAGACCGCCGACAGTCCACGGCACGTCTGCCGTCGTAGCGCTTTCGATGAAATCTGTACGCGGTCGGTCGGCCAGATAGTCGACAAGCTCCTGAACCGGGCGCAGCGGCAGGCAAGACCCAGATGCGAGGTAAACGTGCCGAACATCGGCAAAGCTGGCCAGCATCAGTTCAGCCGCGGCCTGTGACGCGGCAACGATGCCCCACGTCCCCCACTCGCACCGAAATCGTTTGGAAAACAGCAGGTTCGGTACATCGGACAAAGCCGCGACGAAGGTATCGTAGTTTTTCTTCGGGACGTTGCGATCCACATGGATAACAACCGGTACCCGCGCATTGGCCCAATGGCGTGCAATTTGCTCCGCGCGGCCCAGCGCCGTGTGCACCAGCATCACCACACCCATGGACGCCGTCACGCCCAGTTCCCCTTCGACATCAGGCCGAGGATCTCAAGCTGCCGCCAGTTGATGTATCGCTCGCTCCATTTGCACCATAGTTGCGGGTTCTCTCTGACGCGCGCGGCATAGGCCTTATATTCGACCGATCCCGCATAGTGTTGACCGCGCTCAAGCTCTTCGGCGGCCTTTGCGCCGAAGGTGTCGATGAATTTCGCGTGCAAAAGAACGCCCGACGCCTTTTCACCACCCCATTCGTCATACACCTGATTAAGCCCGCGCGGCAGCAGCATGTGCGTCGAGCTGACGTAGACGTACCGTCGGTCCCATTTTACCAGCGGCACCTTGTTCAGCGCCGGTGCGCGGTCGGGGTCGTCCGCGAAAAACACCCGCGCACGGGGACCGCCCTGAATCCACAGGTTGGTAAAACGGTAGTTGCGCGAAATCGTGTAGTTGCCGCTGTCGAACCACGATGCAATCTCGATCGGGTCCTGCCCGGAGTGGTAGGGCTGCTCATCGAGCCGCCCCTTCGGATACATGTCCAGCAACATTGCCGAGAATGATTTGATCGAGGACGCTTCCAGCCAATCGGTCAGCGCACGCAGCGGGCGCGTATCGCAAAACGGGTAGACCAGAAATTCATCGGGATCGACGGTCAGCGTCCAGTGCCCGTGCGCATATTTGCGCTGTAGCCAATTGAGCCAATCCACCCCGAAGCGGGACCTGCGATAGCTTGCACGCGTCGACCACAGAGAGACATCCGGCTGATCTTGCAGATACTCCAGCGCGCCATCGTCGCTGTCATTGTCCACGAAGAAGAAATGATTAACGCCCTGTTTGCGATAGTAATCAAGAAAATACTTCAGGCGGATCTTCTCGTTGCGTTGCGTGCAGAACAACAAGATATCGTCGGGCCGAATCTTATCGGTCCGGTCCACAACGCATTTGAGTTCGCGCCGCTTACGAAATGCCCTCAGCCGCCAGCGTTTCCGCTGCAGCCTAAGACGATAAGATCGTATTGCACTCAATCACTGCCCTCACGTCCATGATCCGCAAACCTTCCTGCGCGCCTATCAGGTGAAGCTTAACGCTATCTTGAAATGGTTATCCCAAAGGTAACCATCCCGGTTCGGCAGCTTCGGCGCATCCCGAGGGTGCTCTGACCAATCAACGATCGTCTTTTTCCACAGATCGTGGTCAGTATCATCTATGTAAACAGCATTTTCCGCAAGGATTTCCCGGAATGTTTCCAAATTGCTGCACACCACAGGTGTCCCGAGCAACAGCGCCTCGACCGCTGGTAGACCGAAGCCTTCCGCGTGGCTTGGAAACAGAAGCGCCTGCGCCCGTTCTAGCAGCGCTGCCAAAGCCACGTCCGACAGACCGCCCAGTTCCTTGATCCGTGCGCTTGGACCAAGCGCATCGAGCCGGGCGAACACCGCATCGTTGTTCCATCCCCTGCCGCCACAGATCAGAAGCAATGGCGCATCAGGCCCCATCGCATCCCAGATATCGAGCAGCAGAGCGTGGTTTTTGCGCGGCTCTATCGTGCCGATCGTGATGAAGAACGGCGCGTCGGGCAGCGCACCGGTCGGCAGCGCGCTGGCATCAGGCACCGGCGGAACTGTCCCCAGATGAGCAACAATACCGGCAGGTACGGTCCCCCAGTCCCGGAGCACTCTCTCTGTTCGCTCACGGGTGTCTTGTGAATTATAGATGATGATGTCGGCGTGGCGCTGAACGCGCCGCAGCTTTGCTTCGAACTGCTGTGCCGTCCCCGCGCGCTGATACTGCGGGTGGGTGAGCGGGATGATGTCGTGCACCAGCACGGCAATCCGTGCGTCCGCCACGCAGCGCACGGCCCGCAGAACCCTTTCTGTCAGGTTGCTGTGCCCGGTATTGATATAGGCGGTACCGGTCGGCAGGTGTGCACGTAGCATGCGGCCCAGTCCGCGCGGCAAACAGCGCGCCTGCGCCAGTTTGCGCAGGTCCGTCAGCGCCTGTTGCCCGGTTCGGTTCAAACCGCGTTGCATCCGCGCAAGAGCGTCCGGGGCCGAGAACGGGACAGCCCCTTCCAGCCGCCGCGCAAATTCATTCAGCCCCTCAGGATCCAGCAAGAGATACCCAAACCGCGTCCGCACCAGCCCGTAGACCGGCACCGGATCAGCAACCAATCTATGCAGATAGGCAAGCTCGACCCGGTCCACGCCCGTCCAGACACGGCCCGCGCGCCGTAGGAGCCGAGTGATATCAAGCAGCCGCGCGGTGGGCGGTGCCTTATGCGGTGTAGGTGCCAGTTTGGTGCCATCTCCACGCGTCGGTGATCATAGAACTTAGAGAAGAGCGCACCGGCTTCCATCCAAGCTCGCGTTCGGCACGGGTGGAACCGGAAACCAGCTTGGTGCAGTCTCCTTCCCGCCGCGGCCCTTCGACAACGGGGACCGTCCGGTTGGTCACAAGCGCGCTTTGGTCGATCACCTCGCGCACCGTAAATCCGCTTCCGGTGCCAAGGTTGAACACACGGCTGCCCTTCCCCGCGCGCAGCCATTCCAGACCCAGCACATGCGCATCCACAAGATCGCAAACATGCACATAATCGCGGATACACGTGCCGTCGGGCGTATCGTAGTCGGTTCCGTAAATCGTGAGCGCGTCGCGCTTGCCGTCGACCGCGTCCAGCATCAGCGGGATCAGATGGGTTTCGGGCTGGTGAAACTCGCCCACTTCGCCGTCCGGATCCGCACCCGCTACGTTGAAATAGCGGAATATGACATGTTTGATCCCATGCGCGTCTTCGAAACTGCGCAGAATTTCCTCGATCGCGCGCTTGCTGGCGCCGTACGGGTTTATGGGTCGTTGCGCACAGCTTTCGTCAAGTACGACATTGTCCTGATCGCCGTAGGTGGCGCAAGTCGACGAGAAAACAATATCGGTACAGCCCGCAGCTGCGGCAGCTTCGATCAGATTGAGAGATCCGACGACATTGTTGCGCCAGTATCTTCCCGGCTCCTGCATGCTTTCGCCCACCTGGCTCAAGGCGGCGAAATGCATCACCGCTACCGGTGCATATTGCGCAAAAACAGCATCGACCGCGCCCCGATCCAGCAGGTCGCCCTTGACGAAGGGCCCGAATTTCACCGCGTCCTGCCAGCCAGTGACAAGATTGTCGAAAGTGACGGGAACAAAGCCGGCTGTGCGCAGCGCCTTGCAGGCATGGCTGCCGATATAGCCCGCACCGCCCGTCACCAGAATGTTCTTCATACGGCGTCCTTTGCCTTGTCCGGTGTCGCCTCAGGATAGATCGGGCACGATGTCTTTCAGATAAGCCGCGAGATCGTCGCGCAGTTCCGGCCGTGCGAGACCATATGATACCGTCGCCTGCAAAAATCCCGACTTCGATCCGCAATCGAAACGCTGGCCGGAAAACCGATATCCATACACCTTGCGGTTCTGATCGAGTTCGGCAGCAATCGCATCGGTAAGCTGGATCTCTCCGCCTGCACCTTTTTTCATGTGGTCCAGATTGGACAGCACGTTCGGCGACAGAATATAACGACCGATCACCGCCAGATTTGACGGCGACTCATCGGCTTTCGGCTTTTCTACCATACCTTTGACGTGGAGCAGTTTGCCGTCTTCTTCCGCGACATCCAGAATACCGTAGGACGAGGTCCTTTCAGGCGCGACTTCCATCGCTGCAACCATGTTCGCGCCGGTTTCCTCGTAGGCTTCGACCATCTGCTGCAGACATGGCTTGTCCGCCGAGATCACATCATCGGGCAGGATCACAGCAAAGGGCTGATCCCCGACGAGACGCCGTGCGCACCAGACGGCGTGTCCGAGGCCAAGCGCCTTGTGCTGTCGGATATACGCGATCGCGCCGCTGTCCATGTTCGTTTCCTGAAGCACTTCCAGAAGCGCATCCTTGCCCTTGCTGCGCAGTTCTTCCTCAAGGTTCGGAGCGAGGTCGAAATAGTCTTCGAGCGCCCCTTTGCCGCGTGAGGTGACGAAGATGAACTCGGTGATCCCTGCGGCACGGGCCTCGTCGATGGCGTATTGAATCAAGGGGCGATCCACCAGCGTCATGATTTCTTTCGGAACGGATTTGGTAGCCGGTAGAAACCGCGTGCCCATGCCCGCGACCGGGAAAATTGCTGTCGTGACTTTATTGCCCATTTCAATACTCTTTTTTCGTCAGTTATTGGTTGGTGCTGCAGTAGGGGTGCTAGTGATCCCGCGCGCGCTTCGATTTTCAGGGCCGCCTCTACGCCGGCCATAGGATGATGTACAAAGAAGGCATCAATAAGACCATCTTTTATCTCTAAGTAACGGCGGAATCCGCCGACATGTTTCAATTCTCAACATTCAGACCTCGCACTTTTTCGACCCTCCGTCTCTCGCGCTCAGCGCGTCGTGCAAAGGTTGAAAGCCTGAACAAGGGTGCTGCACGGTCGGAACGTCCGAAAATTCCACCACGCTGGACCCAGATGCCGTCGGTGTTGAAAAAGACGCTGTGAAAGAGGGCCGTGCGTGACAGGACAAGCACCGTCTCGATCGTGCCATGTGCTGCGCGCCGGGTTGCTTGGGCCAGCGCCTCCTTGCCCCGCAGACCGCGCACGGCAGTAAAACGCGATGCCCGCCTGGCCGCGGCAAACCGGCGGAAGGGGACGACGGCGTGGCGAGCCAGCCCCGCGCTGCCGAAACTGCGGGTCTGACCCTCCGCATGGCCCGCGTCCAACCGCCGCATAAGGCGGCGAACGTCACGCGGCTCAAGCCTGCCTGCGGTCATGTGGAGGATCAGACGGCGGCGCTCCGACTGTCGCAGTGCGGCCCATTGCGCGGCGCGCGCGTCCTTGGAGATGTGTTTGCGCTGGAACACGGCCCAGCTTGCACCGATCTCGAACAGGTCGCGCGGTACACGGTCGGCGCGGCGTATGGCGCTTGGTGCAAATCCGTGATGCACTTCGGCCAGCGGCACAATCGCCGTGGCATACCCCGCCCGCCCCAACCGCATGTTCAGATCGGTCTCATCTAGAAAGTAGTGATAGGCAGGATCGAAGCCGCCCAGTTCCACCAGCACCTCGCGGCGGAACGCCATATTGGTGCCTTCGGTCTTGATGCCGCGCCCCTTCGGTGGCACCAGTACCGTTGCCTGAAACGGATCAACCTCCAACGGTTGCGCCATGCCCTGCGTATCCAGCGTTCGTGCCTTGTACTGATAGCTGATGCCGTTGCGCCCCCGCACAAAGCCGCCCATCGCGGCCACATCAGCGCGCACCGCCGGCGCCACAAGATACCGCAGCCATTGCGGCTCCGGCACGGCGTCGTCGTCGATGAACGCGACGATATCACCCGCCGCATGGGTCAGGCCCAGATTGCGCGCAGCAGAGATGTTTGGCTCATCGAAAGAAACACATTTGATTGCGCTTCCATCATCCCAAGCCTCTGCAGCAGCGATGCCGCCGGGATCGGCCACGATGACGACTTCGAAGCTAGGATACTGAAGCTGCGCCACACCTGTCAGACATCGCACCAAGGCCGCAGGGCGGTCCCTGCTCACGATAACGACACTGACGGTGGGATCGCTCATGAACAGCCCCTAAACCCGCGCGGGGCCTCAACCCTTTTTTAAGGTGACGCCCGGCGCGAAGGCGATGAAGAAAGGGTTGGCAAACCCTTCCTTGCCATAGGTCAGCGGCGACAGATCGTCGAAGCGCACGACATCGCCCCCCGCCCCTTTCAGCACGGCATGACCGGCAGCAGTGTCCCATTCCATCGTTCGGCCAAGACGAGGATACAGATCGGCCTCCCCTGTCGCGACCAGACAGAATTTGAGCGAGGATCCCGCGCTTTTCATATCTTTCACATCATATCGGGCGATGTAATCGTCCGTCGCCTGATCCCGGTGCGACTTACTGGCCACGACCATCAACGCCGTATCATCGGGACTGGAGACGGAGATACGCTTGAGCGGCCCTACGTTGTCTTTGATGAAATCCCCCGTCTCCTCAACAGACTCCCCCCCCGCGCCGGTGAAGAACATTCGCTTTTTCGCGGGCGCATAGACGACGCCGCGCGTCGGCACGCCGTCCTCGACCAAGGCGATGTTAACCGTGAAATCACCGCGCCTGTGAATGAATTCCTTGGTCCCGTCCAGAGGGTCGACGATCAAGAAAGTCCGGCCCGTCGCCGAATGTGTGGCCGATTGCTCTTCCGTCACGAGCAGGACATCGGGAAAGCTTGCGCGCAGCCCATCCGAGATGATCCTGTCCGCCGCTTCGTCTGCGGCAGTCACCGGACTGTCATCTGATTTGGATTTGACTTCGAAATCATCGCGGGCATAGATTTCCATGATCTTGTCGCCCGCTTCGAGCGAAAGTCGCCGCATCACACGCGTCAGTTTTTCGTAGTCCATGCCCAACTCCTGCCATCGTTCGTTGATAAACGTGTTTTAACTCTTATGATGCGCTTGAAACGGATCGGCAAGAATTCCGTGCGATAAGGACAATATCCGCGAGGCAGTATACCCGATGTTCCAACCCATCCGCAGAAATCGCTCGACGTTGCAGGTCGTCCTGACGATCCTTGAGCTGATCTATCACTCGATAGTGCGATCCGTGCGCAAGACCCACAACAATGCTTTCCTCGCCATCGCCACGAACATCATGCAGGCGGTCATCTTCGTTGCCGCCTTCTATGTCATGTTCTCGATCCTCGGACTGCGTGGCGCGGCACTGCGCGGCGATTTCCTGATCTACATCATGTCTGGCATCTTTCTGTACATGACCCATTCCAAGGCACTGGGCGCCGTCGTCGGATCCGAAGGACCGGCAAGTGCGATGATGCAGCACGCGCCGATGAATACCATCATTTCGATCTGCTCAGCCGCGCTTGGCGCGCTGTACATCCAGATCCTGTCGCTGGCGATGATCCTGTTCGTGTACCACGTCGCCTTCACCCCGCTGGAGATCGAGCAGCCCATCGGCGCTTTTGCCATGCTGTTGCTTGCGTGGTTTACCGGCGCGGCGCTGGGTTTAGTGTTACTGGCGATCAAGCCGTGGTTTCCCACCGCTGTCGGCATCTTTTCGACGATTTACCAACGCGCGAACATGATCGCATCGGGCAAGATGTTCGTCGCCAACACCTTGCCGGGTTTCATGCTGGCGATGTTCGACTGGAACCCGCTGTTCCACACCATCGACCAGGCACGCGGTTTCGCGTTCCTGAATTACAATCCCCGCAACAGCGACCCGATGTATGCGTTCTGGGTTGGCGTCGTACTGGTGATGATCGGTCTGATGGGCGAATTCTACACCCGCCGCCACGCCTCCGTCAGCTGGAGCGCGCGACGCTAAAGGACATCCATGCGACCCGACCGAAGCCTTAGCCTGACGTGCATCAATATGCTGTTTGGCGGGCCGATCATTAAACATTGGTCGTGGGTATCCTCTGGACCCGTGCAGTCGCTAGCCGCGACGCGTTTCAACAGACCGCAACAGACAAGTTGATATTTGCAACCTCGATAGAGATGTCCGGGCAGCGCCTGAACGTCCGAAACAGGCTGGGCGCGTTGAAATCCTGTTCCTTCGCGCAGGTCCCTGATTTGCCCGCGCCATGCCCGAGCAGATCGAGAGTCACCCGGCCACCTTTGTCAGCATGACGTATTCAGTGGTTTGGCCTTCTTCGATGACCCGAGACCTCTGTTCCCTTGCCCGAAAATGCAACCACGTCCGACCTTCACGGATACATTTTTCGGTGGCTGCGACGCCTTGCAGAGCGTGCCGATGCGGCTTGACCAAATAAGCTGCAATCGGACTTTGAAAAGATGTAGATATGGGACAGATGTGGTACGTGACCCGAAGAGGGTGGCGAGCAACAGCGGCGCGAGGTAGCGTTGCCCCCAGATACGAGCGGTGAGGAATATATGGCGACAGCGGAGACAGCAGGGTTGGCCCCGGTCCTGGCATTTGCCCTTGTGGGCGCGCTTGGTGTGGGCAGTCAATGGCTGGCCTGGCGATTGCGTATGCCGTCAATTGTTCTGATGCTGCTTGCCGGCCTGATCATCGGCCCGGTTCTGGGAATTCTCGACCCTGCGGCGCAATTCGGCGACATGCTTGGGCCGATCATCGCCATCGCGGTGGCGATCATTCTGTTCGAAGGCGGGATGACGCTGAATTTCCATACGCTGCGCGATGCCGCGACGGGCGTCAAACGGCTTATCGTGTTCGGCGCCCCGCTCGGCTGGTTCACTTCCGCCCTGACGCTGCACTATGTCGCCGGTCTCAGCTGGGCCACCTCGGCGGTGTTTGGCGGGATCATGATCGTAACCGGCCCAACGGTCATCGCACCCTTGTTGCGTCAGGCCAAGTTACGGAAACGCCCTGCCGCCCTGCTGCAATGGGAGGCCATTGTAAACGATCCGGTGGGCGCATTGGCAGCAGTTCTGGCCTTCCAGGTGGTGATCGTGCTCGAAACCGCCAGCTCGGCCAGTGCGGCAGCGCAGGTTTTGACCGTGGGTATCGGCGTTGCCACGCTGCTTGGCATTGCTGGCGGTTGGGGCATCGCGCGCGCCTTCCGTTTGGCTTATGTGCCAGAATATATGAAGGTTCCGGTTCTTTTCGTGGTCCTTCTCGGCGTCTTTGCGCTGTCCGATTACGTACTGCATGAATCCGGATTGCTGGCAGTGACCATCATGGGCATCTGGGTCGCCAACGCCCGCCTTCCCAGCTATACCGAATTGCGGCGGTTCAAGGAACACGCGACCGTCCTGCTGGTCTCGGGCGTGTTCATCCTTCTGGCGGCAAGCATGAGCCTCGCCTCGCTTCGGTCGCTCGATATGACCGTGCTGCTCTTTGTGTTGGCAGTGATCCTGATCGCCCGGCCTCTGTCAGTATTGGCCGCGCTCTCTTTTTCGGATGTACCTTGGCGCGAGCGCCTGCTGGTGGCATTTACCGGGCCGCGCGGTGTTGTATTGGTGGCGGTGGCAGGTCTGTTCGGTGAACGGCTGGTGCAGATCGGGATCGCCGATGCAGCCCGCATTGCGCCACTGGCGTTTGCGCTTGTCGCTGCGACCGTCGTGCTGCACGGGTTCACGTTGACGCCGCTGGCCAGACTGCTTGGGCTTACAGCTTCGGCGAGTCCGGGGGTGATCATTCTGGGCGGGTCACGCTGGTCCGTGGAACTGGCGGAGGCGCTCAAGAAGATGGGCTTGCAAGTGATCATCGCCGATCCGAACCACGCCCATCTACGCAGTGCGCGGGATGCCGGTGTCGATACGTTCTTTGGTGATATCCTGTCCAAAGCGGCGGAGGAACGGCTCGATCTCGTGGCTTATGAAAAGCTGATCTGCGCCACCGACAATGACGCCTATAACACGCTGGTCGCAACCGATCTGGCCCCTGAGTTTGGCCGGGAGAACGTGTTTCAGGTCAAACGTGTTCGGGAATCCAGTTCGCGCCATGCCCTGCCAGCCACGCTGGGCGGACAGGCGATAGGCGGGAACATGACCTATTTCGAAGCCAGTGCTTTGATCTACGACGGCTGGGAGTTCCGGGTGACTGGACTGTCGGAAGAGTTCACCGTTGATCAGTTTCGTGAGAAGAACCCCGAAGCGATCCTGATCGCGGAACTTGATAAGAGCGGCAATTTGCGCTTTCTGGGGCCGAAGTCCGACCCGAAAAATTCCACCGATATAGAGCTTCTATCGCTTGCGCCCGCCAAACCAAAGCGGAGTGAAAACTGATCGCTTCGGTAACAGCCAAAGCCGGTTCAGGGTGAGTTCGCCTATGACCGTCTGGCGCCAGCGGCGGTAAACTGAGCACAGAGCGGACATCAAACAGAAACCCTCAATCCACGACCCGCAATGTCAGGTTCAACCGCCCGCCCTTGGGCAGCAGCGTCGATGATCCGGCTCTGATCCGATCGACCCCGTGATAGCTGAGCCGCGCATCGCCGCCCATGACCACCACATCGCCAGACCGCAACCAGATGCTTTCGGTCTTGCCGCCGCGCTTTGTACCTCCCATGCGGAACAGACCGTCGTCACCCAGCGAGACGGAAACCACGGGCCACTGCATGTCCGCTTCATCACTGTCCTGATGCATCCCCATTCTGGCGTCCGCGGCATAGTAATTTATCAAACAGCATTCCGGTGTGCGATCCAGACCGGTGCTGCGCTGCCAGATCCCCAATATTTCCGGGGGAATCTGGGGCCAGGGCGTGCCGTTTGGGTGTTGGCTCACGTAGCGATAGCCTTTCGTGTCGGAGAACCAGCCATAGCGACCCGCCGCCGTCATCCGCACCGACATCGGTTTGCCGGACGGCGTCCGCAACCGGAAGAACGGTGCCTGTGCCACTACCGCACGCACCGCCGCGAATACCGCGCGCTGCGCCGCCAGATCCAGAAAACCGGGATAAATATCGAACCCTCTAACCGCCAACTTCACCTTATTTTCCTCAAACTTTCCGCATTTACAGGGATTCTGCCCAGAATCATCACATCAGTGTGTGGACCGAGGTTGCAGCATCGTTGACCCCTCCTTATATACCCTGCGAACCGCTGGAAACGACCTGTTTGCAGTGTTAACCAGATCGGGGCAAAGGTGCCGTAACGGGCCTGTCGCCTCGTGTCATCGCCTTGAATAAAATGAGGGATCGAAAACATGGCCAAAGTAATTGGTATTGACCTTGGAACTACAAACTCTTGCGTTGCCATCATGGACGGCAGCCAGCCCCGCGTGATCGAGAACGCGGAAGGCGCGCGCACGACACCGTCCATCGTTGCGTTCACAGACGACGAGCGTCTCGTCGGCCAGCCCGCAAAGCGGCAAGCCGTCACCAACCCGGAAAACACCATCTTCGGCGTCAAGCGTCTGATCGGTCGTCGCAACGACGATCCGGATCTGGCCAAGGACCGCAAGAACATGCCGTTCAACGTGATCGACGGCGGCAACGGCGATGCCTGGGTCGAAGCCAAGAGCGAGAAATACTCCCCAAGCCAGATTTCCGCGTTCATCCTTGGCAAGATGAAAGAAACCGCCGAGTCGTATCTCGGCGAGGAAGTGACCCAGGCGGTCATCACCGTTCCTGCCTATTTCAACGACGCCCAGCGTCAGGCAACGAAGGACGCGGGCAAGATCGCGGGCCTCGAAGTCTTGCGCATCATCAACGAGCCGACAGCGGCGGCGCTGGCTTACGGGCTCGACAAAGAGAATACGCAAACCATCGCGGTCTATGACCTTGGCGGCGGTACGTTCGACGTTACCATCCTTGAAATCGACGACGGCTTGTTCGAAGTCAAATCCACCAACGGCGACACGTTCCTCGGCGGTGAAGATTTTGACATGCGCATCGTCAACTACCTCGCGGAAGAGTTCAAGAAAGAGCACCAGGTCGATCTGACCAAGGACAAGATGGCGCTCCAGCGTCTGAAAGAAGCGGCGGAAAAGGCCAAGATCGAGCTTTCCAGCTCGTCCCAGACCGAGATCAACCAGCCGTTCATCTCGATGGGGGCGAATGGTCAGCCACTGCACATGGTGATGAAGCTGACCCGCGCCAAGCTGGAATCGTTGGTCAATGACCTGATCAAGGCGTCGATGAAACCCTGTGCCGCAGCCCTCAAGGATGCGGGTCTGACAGCCAAGGACATCGACGAGGTCGTTCTGGTCGGCGGTATGACGCGGATGCCGAAAGTGATCGAAGAGGTCACGAAATTCTTCGGCAAGGAGCCTCACAAGGGTGTGAACCCCGACGAGGTCGTAGCCCTTGGTGCCGCCATTCAGGCCGGTGTTCTGCAAGGGGACGTCAAGGACGTTGTCCTGCTCGACGTGACGCCACTGTCGCTCGGTATCGAAACGCTGGGCGGTGTGTTCACCCGCCTGATCGACCGCAACACAACGATCCCAACGAAAAAGTCGCAGATCTTTTCGACCGCGGAAGACAACCAGAACGCCGTAACGATCCGCGTGTTCCAGGGTGAGCGTGAGATGGCCGCCGACAACAAGATCCTTGGCGCGTTCAACCTAGAGAACATTCCGCCGGCTCCGCGCGGTATGCCCCAGATCGAAGTAACCTTCGACATCGACGCCAACGGCATCGTGTCTGTGGGTGCGCTCGACAAAGGCACCGGCAAGGAGCAGAAGATCACGATCCAGGCTTCGGGCGGTTTGTCGGATGCAGATATCGAAAAGATGGTGAAGGATGCCGAAGACAACGCCGATGCGGACAAGGAGCGTCGCGCGCTGATCGAAGCGAAGAACCAGGCGGAGAGCCTCATCCACTCGACGGAGAAATCCGTGGAAGAGCACTCCGACAAGGTTGATCCGACCACTGTCGAGGCGATCGAACTGGCCATTGCAGCGCTGAAAGACGAGATGGAAACCGACAACGTCGAGAAGATCAAATCGGGCATCCAGAACGTCACCGAAGCCGCCATGAAGCTGGGCGAAGCGATCTATAAGTCGGCACAGGAGTCGGGCGAGGACATGGCGCAAGCTGCCGATGAGCCCCGCGCCGAGGGCGGCGACGATGATATCGTCGATGCCGAATTCGAAGACCTTGATGACGACAAGCGGGCTTAATTCCGCGAACGGAAACCAGTGAGGGGGCCGGTCCGATCAGACGGGCCGGCCCTTCACGTTCCGGTAAAGGACAGTATTGATGGCAAAACGTGACTATTACGAGACGCTTGGCGTCTCCAAAGGCGCATCGGCGGACGAGATCAAGAAGGGCTACCGGACCAAAGCCAAAGAACTTCACCCCGACCGCAACGCCGACAATCCCAATGCCGAAGCGCAATTCAAGGAAGCCAACGAAGCCTACGAAGTGCTCAAGGATGCCGATAAAAAGGCAGCTTACGACCGCTATGGCCATGCCGCGTTCGAAGGTGGCATGGGTGGCGGTGGCGGACGGCAGGGCGGCGGCTTCGGCGGTGGTCAGGGCGATTTTTCCTCTGCATTCTCGGATGTGTTCGACGATCTGTTTGGCGACTTCATGGGCGGGCGCGGCCAGACTGGCGCAGGCGGTCGTCGCGCCGCGCGTGGATCCGACTTGCGCTACAACCTGCGCGTCTCGCTCGAAGAAGCCTTTGGCGGATTGCAGAAATCGATCAACGTACCGACATCCGTACCGTGCGGATCATGCAAGGGCTCCGGCGCTGAAGGCGGCGCAGAACCTACGACATGTCCGACCTGTTCGGGCATGGGTAAAGTGCGCGCACAACAAGGCTTTTTTACCGTAGAGCGGACCTGCCCGACCTGTTCAGGTCTGGGCCAGATCATCAAGAATCCCTGCAACACCTGCCGCGGTGCGGGTCGCGTCGAAAAGGACCGCACGCTGTCCGTCAACATCCCCGCCGGGGTCGAGACGGGAACACGGATTCGTCTTGCTGGCGAGGGCGAGGCAGGCATGCGGGGCGGACCGTCCGGCGATCTGTATATCTTCATCGAGGTGCAGGAACACGAACTGTTCGAGCGCGACGGCGCAAATTTGTTCTGCCGCGTTCCCGTGTCGATGAGCAGCGCCGCATTGGGCGGCAGCATCGAGGTGCCGACAATCGACGGTGGACGCGGCCGCGTCCAAGTGCCTGCGGGAAGCCAATCAGGCCGGCAGATGCGTCTGCGCAACAAGGGCATGCCGCATCTGCGCGGTGGTAGCACCGGCGATATGATCATCGAACTGGCCGTTGAGACTCCGGTTAACCTGACTTCGCGCCAAAAGGAGATTTTGCGCGAATTCGAGGATCTTTCGGAAGAGAACAACCCCGAGAGCAGCAGCTTCTTCTCGTCGGTCAAATCCTTCTGGGATTCGATGAAAGGCTAGCGTTCCTGTTTTGCGCGGTCGATCCTTGGTGGGTAGGGCCGCGCAAAACCCATCTACGGTGCGCTGCTATTCGCGTGTCTCGGAATTTAACCAAATCCTAACCAAGCCCGCGTCAAAGTCGTGTGCATGAGCCAGACTTTCGACGAACAGCCATTGCCCTTTCTTCTGGACGAAGCGGCCGGAACAGTGCCTGTTTCCGGCAAGCAACCTTCTTATATCGCGGATCACCGCCAGAGGCTGCGCGCGCGGTTTATGGCCGGCGGGGCAAATGCGGTGCCCGAGTACGAGTTGCTCGAACTCGTTCTATTTCGTGCAATTCCACGACGGGACGTCAAACCCCTTGCCCGCGCACTGATGGACCGTTTCGGAGATTTCAATCGTGCCATCACCGCATCCGAAGCGCGCTTGCGCGACATTTCAGGTGTCGGCCACGCGGTCATCACCGAACTCAAGATCATCGAGGCGGCGGCCCACCGGATGGCGCGTGCACGGATCATGCAACAGCATGTTCTGTCAAGCTGGGACGCGCTGCTGGACTATTGCCATACGACGATGGCGCACCGCGAAACGGAGCAGTTTCGCGTGCTCTACCTTGATCGTAAAAACAATCTGATCGGAGACGAAGAGCAGGCGCGTGGCACCGTGGATCATGTACCGGTCTACCCTCGTGAAGTGGTCAAGCGGGCGTTGGAACTGAACGCCTCCGCCGTTATTCTGGTGCACAATCACCCTTCTGGCGATCCCACGCCCTCGCAGGCGGACATCGACATGACAAGCCAGATAAACGCGGCCTGCGACGCACTTGGCCTGACCCTGCACGACCATCTGATCATTGGAAAATCGCGCGAATTGAGCTTTCGGGCAGAAGGCTATCTATAATGCGAAACCGAGTGGATTGGGGGTTTTTCTTAATCCGACCGCACCGAGTATCATCTTTCGTTTATGAACGCAGCCCAAGGCCTACTGCGGCATGTTCGTCTGCAAGGTGCACGGCGAGCGTCGTATCAAGGATTCGCAGCACCTCCCGATCATGAACGGATGAACGCGTGTCTGGATCGGTTTGTTAATGACACCTCCAAAGGCATGCTAGCGCCGGACAGAGATGCGGTAGGCGGCGCTTGACGGGCTCGTTCAGATGCGGGGTTGTCATCTGATGAACAAGAAAGGAACCCGTCTTTGCGATCCGGATACGCATCGCCCCAAATCCGGTAGGTCCTCCAGGCTAGCGCACCCAAACCTCGACACGCCGGTTCGCCTGCCGACCCCATGCACTGTCGTCGCACGCCATTGGCATTGCTTCGCCAAAGGCATCCACCTGCAGTTCGACACGGTCCAGATTGGCGGCGACGGCTGCTTCACTTACTGCACGACGCACCGCTTCCGCCCGCCGCAGTGCGATATTCCGGTTGGCTTCCGCAGGTCCGTTCCCGTCACTGAATCCCACGAACAGCAACCGCCGCGCATCGTATTGGCCCACTTCAAGCGCCCGCGCCAGTTGTTGCACGTTGGAGCGGGACTGCGCATCGAGGCGGATCGACCCCGCCTCAAACCTGAAAGATGTGCTGAGCCGCGCCATCGGCGTGAACGTGGCCGTCATCCGCTGCAACTCTTCCAGCGTAATTTCCCCGCCCGCCTGCGCAATCGCGTTCGCGAAACGGTTTCCCTGCTCCTCGACTGTAATCTCTTCGGGGGTCTGGTCCACGAATCCCGAACGCCGGATCACGATCTGCGCGGCGGGACCGCGCGTAAACGCAAGAAACTCCCGCGCGATGCGCGGCAGGCGACGCGCGGGAAAATAGAGGAACATAGGCGCAGTCAGCGGATAATCCTCGGTCTTGATGGTGCGCCGCGACGCCTGCATCGAAAAACCGCAACTCCCGGTCAGCATCAGGGCCTGCGTCGTGCCACGGTCGGCATAGCTTGTCAGCCCCAGCGCGAAAGTGTCCCGCGCCACGGATTGCGCCAACGCATCGGGGCGGTGATGACGGACCGCGTCTTGCGACATGGCGTTCAGATTGGCAGGCTTGAGCACCTGATCCGCGATCGCCTGTGCCAGACCGGATTCGTCGCTTGGGACATGCAGGTCAATCGGGACATCCGGGCCGCCCAGATCCTCCCAGTTGGTAATGCGACCAGCCAAAACCTGCGCCAACCGAAAGGGAGAGATACCGCGTACCGGATTGCTCGGCGACACCACCGGAACGATCGCGTCGAGCGCCAGAACGCGGCTGCGGTTTGCCTCCGTCATATCGCCCAGACCAAGCTCACGGGCGCGGGCGCGCTCTTTGGGGCGAATTTCGCGAAGTGACATCACGATATCGGCTTCATCCGCCAAAAGATCGGCAAAGCCTTCATCGGTGTTCCCGACACGAAAAAAGAACCGCGCCGCGGTCTTTCCGTCTTCGTTCCGCGTCAGGACATATGTAAATTGTTGCGGCTCCGACTCGTCTTCCCGCATCGCGGTGTACCCGTTCTTCTGGGCAAAAGCTTCGATCAGCGCAGGCATCACCACGGCGCCCAACGTGGGCGCACCCGAGATCTGAAGCTCCGCCACGAAGTCCTGAAGGTTGGGGCACCCCGGACCAGCACACAGCACACCGGACCCATCGACAGTCAATTCGCCGTAGTCCGTCTCGATCCTGTAGAATTCGCCATCGAACCCAAGCAACGTGCCACTCAGCTCAACCGCGCTATCGCGGGAGGTCAGAGTCACGTCCTGTGCCCTTGCGGGTAGGGTCGCAGCGAAAATGGAAAGTGCGGCGAATACCGCCGCACATGACACTCTGATCATAAGACCCCTGGGTTGCGTTAGTTGATCGCGACTTTCAGGTCTTCGAAGAGATTATTCAACACAAGAAAGTTCCCGGCGGCTTCGCAATCGGGCACAGAGAGGGTCACATCCTTGGAAAGGATGCTGCCGCCACCCTGCATCTGAAGCGTCTGCGCCTCGATCTCGAAGCCGCAGTTGTTGGTCGCAACTTCTGTCTCGACGCTCAGATCGACCGTTCCGGCACGTTCGGCGTTGTCGGGCGGGAAGGTGTAGATTTCCGCCATCAACCCATCAGGGATGTCGGGATCGCCAAGCCGCGTGATATAACCGCCCTGCCCCGTTACCGCGTAGGACATATCGCGGGCGGCACCCGACCATACATGGCCCTCGTCACCGTACCCCGCACCATACTCGCGTGCGTGAAGCTCGAAACCGATGTCACCTTTCCACTGGACGCCGACCCGGTCGAATTCGGAAACATCTTCTACTGTCGCTTGCGCCACCCCCCCTTCACCGTCTGAAAATGCAACGATGAACATCGCATTGCGTGCAAGAGCCGGCAGCGTGATATCCAAAGAGCCGTCTGCGTCGGTGGTTTGGTTGAAAAGCAACCCGCTATGGTGGACCGTCACACGCTCGTTCGGCAGGCAAGGCGCAGTTAGCGTCAGGTTTACCATCGCTGCGGCCACAGGGCGCGCCCGAGCGTCCACCGGACAGGCTGTATCCGTGTTGGATATCATCTTTTCTGCCAGCGGATCCGCCGCGGACGCTGAGGCGGGGGCGTTCATCGCATTCGTGCGGACATCTTCTGGCGGCACGATTTCTGGGACCGACACCGGTACGATTTTCTCTTCCTGCCGTGGCTTCTGGATCGTCGTATCGAACTCGGCCGATGTCAGGATAATGTCCTCGACATTCAACAAGGCTGCATCCGCATTCGCAAGGACTTCGCCGCCGGTCGATGGCGCATCGGCGGAAAGCGTATCTGCGGATTGAGACCGTTGCATTACGAAACCAATGCCGACAGCGATGGCCAGAGTGGCGGCTGTCGTAACTATTTCTTTACGGTATCGCATCGTCGATGTCCCCTTTAACGGAATCGTTCGATGCTTTGTATCCTGTGCGAAAGGGGCTGCTTTAGGGCAGCCCCCTGCTTTTAATGTGGCACCTGTCCGGTGCTCAGGACTTCCGAACCTCTCAGGTCAGCCGACCGTGGCAATGCTTGAACTTCTTGCCGGATCCGCACGGGCAGGGATCGTTGCGTGCCGGACTGCCCCAGGTCGTGGGGTCGTTTTCGTCGAATCCTTCCCTGGCCTCCGGCGATGGCGGTACGGGCGTCGCCGTTTCCCCTTCCGGCGTTGCTGCGGCCTGCGTTGCACGCCGCTGCGCGACCATCTGGTCGATCATCTGCTGCTGCTCTGCTTCGCTCAGGGGTTTGATCTGAGCCAGCTTTTGAGTCACATCCGATCGAAGGCTGTCCAACATCCCCTCGAACAACTGGAATGACTCGTTCTTGTACTCGTTCAGCGGATCGCGTTGCGCGTAGCCACGGAACCCCACAACCGAGCGTAGATGCTCCAGCGTGAGCAGATGTTCGCGCCACTTGGCGTCGATCGTCTGCAACAGCAACTGTTTTTCGATGTTGCGCATGTTGTCGGGGCCAAAGCTCTCGGTCTTCTCCGCCATCAACTTGTCCGTCGCCTCGATCAGCCGTTCGCGGATCACATCGTCGTCGACGCCGTCTTCCTCGCACCATGCGATAACCGGCACGTCAACCCCAAGCTGTTCGATCACTGCGGCGTAGAAACCTTGGGTGTCCCACTGATCGGCGTAGGTTTTCGGGGGCATGTACTGGTCGATCAGATCGTCGATCACCTGGTGGCGCATGTCCTCGGTGATCTCGTGCAGATCCTGCGATTCCATGATGTCGCGGCGCTGGCCAAAGATCACCTTGCGCTGCTCGTTCATTACGTCATCAAACTTCAAAAGCTGCTTGCGGATGTCAAAGTTGCGGCCTTCGACCTTTGCCTGCGCGCGCTCCAGCGATTTGTTGACCCATGGATGGATGATCGCCTCGCCTTCCTTCAGACCGAGCGACGTCAGCACTTTTTCAAGCCGCTCGGACCCGAAAATGCGCATCAGATCGTCTTCGAGCGACAAAAAGAACGACGAGCGGCCCGGATCCCCCTGACGACCCGAACGGCCGCGCAGCTGGTTGTCGATGCGCCGGCTTTCGTGGCGCTCAGACGCCAGCACGAACAGCCCGCCTGCTTCGAGCACTTTCTTCTTCTCGTCCGCGTGCTCCGCTTCGATGCGCGTGCGAATCTCGACCGGATCGGCCTCAGGGTCGGCGCTCAGTGCCTCCTGCACTTTCATCTCTACATTGCCGCCCAGCTGGATATCGGTACCGCGTCCAGCCATGTTCGTGGCGATGGTCACGGCACCCAATTTGCCCGCATCACCGACAATTTGCGCTTCCTGCTCGTGCTGACGCGCGTTCAGGACATTGTGCTTGATACCTTCCGCCTCCAGCATCTGGCTCAGCATTTCGGACTTCTCGATGGACGTGGTCCCGACAAGACATGGCTGCCCCTTGGCGTGGGCCTCTTTCACCCGTTCGATCATTGCCGCGTATTTCTCGGCGGCGGTGCGGTAGACCGCATCGTCCTCATCGACACGGGCAATCGGCACGTTGGTCGGCACCTCGACGACGCCCAAACCATAGATTTCGGCAAACTCTTCGGCTTCGGTCAGGGCCGTACCCGTCATGCCCGCCAGCTTGTCGTACAGACGGAAATAGTTCTGGAACGTCACAGACGCCAGCGTGATGTTCTCGGGCTTGATATCGACCTGTTCCTTGGCCTCGATCGCCTGATGCAAACCGTCCCCTAACCGACGTCCTGCCATCATACGACCGGTGAATTCGTCGATCAGAACTACCTCGCCATCGCGCACGATATAGTCCTTGTCCTTCTGGAAAAGCTTGTGCGCGCGCAGGCCCTGGTTGACGTGGTGCACGACGCTTGTGCTTTCGGGGTCATAAAGCGTCATCCCCTCTTCGAGCAGACCCCGAATGCGCAGCTGTTCTTCGAGGAACTCGTTGCCGTCGTCCGTAAAGGTTACGTTGCGCGATTTTTCGTCCAGCTCGTAATGCTCTTCCTGAAGCAGCGGAATAACCGCGTCGATGGTGCGGTACATATCCGACCGGTCGTCGGACGGGCCGGAAATAATCAGCGGGGTGCGCGACTCGTCGATGAGAATGCTGTCGACCTCATCGACGATGGCAAAATTATGCCCGCGTTGAAAAATCTGGCTCAGCTCGGCCTTCATGTTGTCGCGCAGATAGTCGAACCCAAGCTCGTTGTTGGTGGCATAGGTGATGTCGCAAGCATAGGCCGCGCGCTTGGCCTCATCCGTCATGTTGGGATAGATAAAGCCGGTCGTCAGCCCGAGTGAGGCATAGACCTTGCCCATCCAGTCGGCGTCGCGCTTCACAAGGTATTCGTTCACCGTGACGATGTGAACGCCTTTGCCCGTCAGCGCATTCAAATACGCCGCGAAGGTTGCCGTAAGCGTCTTGCCTTCACCGGTTTTCTGCTCAGCGACGTTGCCCTGATGCAGAAAGATCGCGCCCATCAGCTGCGTATCGAAGGCACGCAGGCCCAGCGTGCGCCGCGCGCCCTCACGACAGTTGGCAAAGGCCTCCGGCAGCAAATCGTCAAGGCTCTCGCCCTCCATCGCCCGCTTGGCCAGCGCTTCGGTCCGGTCCTTGATGGCGTCGTCGCTCAGCTTTTCGAATTCGGGCTCGAGCGCATTGATCTTTTCGACCAGAGGGCGGGCCGCCTTGATCTTGCGATCGTTCGGCGAACCAAATACCTTTTTGGTGATTGTTCCAAGTCCCAGCATGCGATCTCCAGCCGAAGTATATAAAGGTTTGCGCGATCTGCTTGCCCCGCTAACACCCAGTCCATAGATAGAAGGGGAGAATGGTGGCCTCAGCCGCGCGTGTCAGCGTTGTACGCTCCGCGTGATGGCGATGTAAGGGCCGCTGTATAGCGTGTCAATGTAAGCGCCCAAATCGCGCGTCGAAGATAGGACAATCCATGCAAAAACCCCTCACTTTTCTGGCACCTCTCGCGTTGTGTGCCGCCCTGTCGCTGCCAGCCGCTGCACAGGAAACCGAAACACCCGCCGCGCCAGCGACGGCAGATCCTGGCACCGTTGTCGCCGTTGTCGGAGGCACGGAGATCACCGTCGGTCATATGATCGTCGCTTGGGCCAGCCTGCCGCCGCAGTACAAGGATCTGCCAGAAGATGTATTGTTTCAGGGCATTTTGGACCAGCTGATCCAGCAAACCGCGCTTTCCCAGCAGTTCGATGGCGAGCTTCCCGCGCGCGTCGATCTTCAGATCGAGAACGAGCGGCGTTCGCTCGTAGCCGGTGAATCCATCAACCGCATTATGGAAACGCCGCTTGACGATGCCGAGGTGCAGGCCGCCTATGAAGCCGAGTATTCCGACGCAGAGCAGGAAGAGGAATTCAATGCCTCGCACATTCTCGTGGAAACCGAAGAGACCGCGCTGGCGGTGATCGAAGAGTTGGAAGGCGGTGCAGATTTTGCCGCCGTCGCCCGCGAGAAATCCACTGGCCCATCCGGTCCAAACGGGGGTGAGCTTGGCTGGTTCGGCAAAGGCGCGATGGTCCCGGAATTTGAACAGGCCGTCATCGATCTTGAACCAGGGGCGGTGTCCGCGCCGGTAAAGACGCAATTCGGCTGGCACATCGTCAAGCTGAACGAAACCCGCATCCAACAAGCACCTGCGATTGATGAGGTGCGCGAGGAAATCGAGCTTCAGATCCGCCAGGGCCGTGCGCAGGCCGCCATCGAGGCCGTCACCGCCGAGGCGGAGGTCGACCGCAGCGGTGCCGAGGCGGTCGATCCTTCCGTACTCAAACAGACCGACGTTCTGGAGTAGGCTGCAATGGCAAAGATCACGTCCGTTTCACCGCTGGCCCCCGAGAAATTTCCCGATCTGCCGGTGATTGACGGGGTGCGCTTTGCCACCGCCGCTGCGGGAGTGAAATATCAGGACCGCACGGACGTCATGCTGGCGACCTTGGCACCGGGCAGTGTCGTGGCGGGGGCGTTCACCCGCTCCGCCACACGGTCGGCACCGGTTCTCGACTGTCAGGCCAAACTGGGCAAGGTATCGGACGAGGGGGCGGCGATTCTGGTCAACTCCGGCAACGCCAATGCCTTTACCGGCAAGAGCGGTACCACATCCGTCGAGGTGATCACCGCAAGTGTCGCGCAAGAGTGTGGCGTCCCGCAGGACCGGGTTTTCACCTCTTCGACCGGGGTGATCGGAGAACCTTTGCCGCATGACCGGATCGTTGCGGCGCTGCACACTCTGGCGCACGACAGCGATGCTGGCGGTATCGCGGCAGCAGCCAAGGCGATCATGACAACCGACACCTTTCCCAAAGGCGCGGCGGCACAGGTCAATGTGGACGGAAAGACGGTAAATATCGCAGGCATCGCCAAGGGATCGGGCATGATCGCGCCGGATATGGCGACGATGCTTGTCTACATTTTTACTGACGCGAAGATCGGTCAGGATGCGCTGCAATCCATTGTGTCCAAGCACAACGAAGTGACGTTCAATTCCATCACCGTCGACAGCGATACCTCGACGTCCGACAGCCTGATCGTCGCCGCCACCGGAGAGTCGGGCGTCGCAGTTGACGGGCACGCGGGGTTCAGCGATGCCCTTCACGGCCTGATGCGCGATCTGGCCCACCAAGTTGTGAAGGACGGTGAGGGTGCGACGAAATTCGTCGAGGTACAGATCACGGGCGCTGCCAGTGACAGGGATGCCAAGACGCACGCGATGGCAATCGCGAACTCTCCGCTGATCAAGACCGCGATCGCGGGCGAGGATCCGAATTGGGGCCGCGTCGTCATGGCGATCGGCAAATCCGGCGCGCAGGCCGACCGTGATCTCCTTTCGATCCGGTTCGGCGATGTCGAAGTGGCCAAGGACGGCTGGCGCAGCGAGGCGTACTCAGAAGAGGCCGCCGCCGCGCATATGAAAGGCCAGAACATCGTGATCGCAGTCGACCTAGGGCTCGGCGGCGGCCATGCGACCGTTTGGACCTGCGACCTGACCCACGGCTATATCGCGATCAACGCCGATTACCGCTCATGAAAATGGTACTGGTGTCGGCGGTCGCGCTGATCGACGTCGACGGGCGGGTCCTGCTCGCCCAGCGTCCCGAAGGCAAGACGATGGCGGGCCTTTGGGAATTTCCCGGCGGAAAGATCGAACAGGGCGAAACCCCGGAGGCAGCGCTCGTGCGCGAATTGCACGAGGAACTGGGGATCGAAACGTGGTCCTCCTGTCTGGCTCCGCTCACTTTCGCGAGCCACAGCTACGAAGATTTTCACCTGATGATGCCGCTGTTCGCCTGCCGAAAATGGGAGGGGACGGTCCGCGCACGCGAAGGCCAAACGCTAAAATGGGTGCGTCCGAACGAGATGAGACAGTATCCGATGCCAGCAGCAGACATCCCCCTTATCGCGGTCTTGCGCGACTGGATTTAAGGCTTTTAGAATATTTCCGAAACCAGACGGGAATTTTATGATTCTTGTTTGATTGTTGTGGAACTGGCTACAATACACGTTACTCTCCCGCTTATTGGTTCCGGGGAGGATTGGAATGTTGCGCACTATCACGCTTGGAAGCTGTGTTTCGGTACAGGGAACCTTTGTCGAGGCGATGCCTGATGGGCGGATCACGGTAAAGGTAGACAGCACAACGTATTCGGGTGTTCCGGTCTGCAAGAAATGATGTGACCGCATCTGCTGAATAAGAAAGGGACGCTGCAAATGCAGCGTCCCTTTTTTTGTATCGCGATTTTCGAGATCAGCTTAGCGTGCGCGTCACTTCTTCACGTTCGAAGATCTCGATCACGTCGCCGGGACGCACGTCATCGTAGCTTTCGAATGCCATACCGCATTCTTGACCCGACTGCACTTCGGCGACTTCATCTTTGAAGCGCTTCAGCGTTTTCAGCGTTCCCTCGTGTATCACCACGTTGTCGCGCAGCAATCGGACACCGGCGGAGCGGCGTGCAACACCTTCGGTAACAAGACAGCCCGCAACCTTGCCAACGCCGGTCACCTTGAACACCTCTTTGATGTTGGCATAACCGATGAAGTTTTCCTTGATCTCATTGCTCAGGAGACCGGATGCCACGGCTTTGACGTGATCGACCAGATCATAGATCACCGAGTAATAGCGGATCTCTACGCCTTTCTGGTTGGCCGTGTTCCGTGCCGATGCGTTCGCACGCACGTTAAAGCCAATGATGGGCGCGCCCGACGCTTCGGCAAGACCCACATCGGTTTCCGTGATCGCACCAACACCGGAGTGCAGGACGCGAACGCGCACCTCATCGTTGCCGATCTTTTCCATTGCCTGCACAATTGCTTCGGCTGAACCCTGAACGTCTGCCTTGACCAAAATTGGCAATTCAGAGACGTTCTCGTCCGCCTTTGCATTCGCCATCAGCTGTTCAAGGGTCGTCGCTGCACCCGCCGCCGCGCGCTTGTCACGTGCGGCATTGGCGCGATACTCGGCAATCTCGCGGGCTTGCGCTTCGGTGTCGGTCACGTTCAACACGTCGCCTGCTTCGGGCGTGCCGTTCAGGCCAAGCACCTCGACAGGAACCGAAGGACCTGCCTCTTTCACGCGGTTGCCCTGATCGTCGATCAACGCACGGACCTTACCGTACTGTTCACCCACAACAAAGATATCGCCCTGACGCAGCGTACCGTTCTGGATCAAAACAGTGGCGACAGGACCGCGACCGACATCAAGCTGCGCTTCGATCACCGCACCGATAGCGGCCCGATCCGGGTTGGCTTTCAGCTCAAGGATCTCGGCCTGCAAGGCGATGGCTTCAAGAAGCTCGTCGAGCCCCTGCCCCGTGGCAGCGGAAACTTCGACATCCTGCACATCGCCCGACATCTTCTCGACGATCACTTCATGCTGAAGCAGACCGGTACGCACCCTGTCGGGATCGGCGGCGGGCTTGTCGATCTTGTTGATCGCAACGATCATCGGCACCTTGGCAGCTTTGGCGTGGTTGATTGCCTCGATCGTCTGCGGCATGACGGAATCGTCTGCAGCGACCACCAAAACAACGATGTCCGTCACATGTGCGCCGCGTGACCGCATCGACGTGAATGCCGCGTGGCCCGGCGTATCGAGGAACGAAAGCACCTGACCGCTGTCTGTCGTCACCTGATAGGCGCCGATATGCTGCGTAATACCACCGGCCTCGCCCGCGACGACCTTCGCATTGCGGATCGCGTCCAGAAGCGAAGTCTTGCCGTGGTCAACGTGGCCCATGATGGTGATGACCGGCGGACGCGACTTAAGATCGCCCTCGTCGTCGACAACCTCCTTGATGACGTCTTCAACATCTGCGTCGGAAACCCGGACAACCTTGTGGCCAAATTCCTCAATGATCAGCTCCGCAGTATCCGCGTCGATGGTTTCGTTCTGCGTCACCATCAGGCCACTGTTCATCAGCGCCTTCACAACCGCACCTGTCTTCTCGGCCATGCGCGCGGCCAATTCGGACACAACGATCGCCGGTGGCAGATTGACGTTACGCACGATCTTTTCACGCTCCACGGAGCCGCCCATCGCCTTCTGGCGTGCGCGTTCCTGCTTGCGCTTCATCTGCGCCATTGACCGCTGGCGGCCACCTTCGCCGCCGCGCAAGGCCTGATTGACGGTCAGCTTGCCGGACCGGCGGCTATCGTCCGCCTGACGGGCTTTTTTGCTGGTATCTTCACGATCCCGCTCGGTCTTGCGCGGTGTCTGAGCCGGTGCGGCCTTGTTCGGCGTTCGTGCGGCAACAGGCTCGGACGGCGATGGCGACGCAGCCGCTTGGGCAGCAGCCTCCGCTTCGCGGGCTTTGCGCGCATCCTCTTCGGCTTTCGCCTTGAGGCTTTCCTCGCGCTCGCGCTCTTCTTGCTCTTTGGCTTCGATCTCGGCGCGACGGCGCTCGCGCTCTTCGGCACGCGCCTTTTCTTCCGCTTCACGCGCTGCCGCTTCTTCGACCTCGCGGGCTTTCGCCGCCTGAACAGCCTTCAGGCGCCGTTCCATTTCGGAATCGGTAATGCCCGCAGGACGCTTGGAGGGATCGCCAACGGGACCGGCACCTGGGCCGGAGGGCTTCTGCCCACCCGGTTTGGGCACCACAACGCGCTTGCGTTTGGTTTCCACAACAACGTTCTTGGTCCGCCCGTGGCTAAAGCTTTGCTTTACGTTCCCCGGACGCGACCCACCGCCGCGCAGACCCAATGTTTTCTTGCCGTCACTATCGCTCATCTAGCTCGTCTATCCTTTCGGCTGGCCGCTGCCAGCCTCGTTTTCGCGCACGCCATATAACCTGTGAGCTTCCTCTACTACACGCTGAGTGAGTCCACCAGAGGCGAGCGCCCCATGTATCACAGTTTGGCGTCCGAATGCCAAACCCAATTCGTCCGCCGTCAAACACCCGATATAATGGCCGTAGTGAGGCGTACTAAGTTTCGATTTGCCGCGCCCCGATCCGTCCACAGCCTGGATCAGGACCTCGGCTTCTTCAGTTTGCAGCCAGCCTTTGACCTTCTCGTAACCTGCCACGGCCTTTCCAGCCTTGCGCTGCATCGAGATCAGATCCACCACGCGACGGGCCAACTGCTTTTCTACTTCGCATACCAGATCATCCGGTACCTTCACGGGTTGCTTCGCGGATCGCGAGAACAGCCCTTTTTTCATGGCTGTCTTCAGTGCGGCCCGGTCCGCCGATACCCATATGCCGCGACCGGGAAGTTTGCCCAGTATATCCGGCACGACCTGGTCCTCCGGCCCAATAACGAAACGTATCAACCCGTGCTTTGGTTGCACTTCCCCCGTTGCGATACATTTTCGCTCTGCGCCATCCGCGCGATCCTTTGAGGCACCACCGCGTCCCATGTCGGTCTTCCGAGGCCTGAGATCAGGCCTCGGCTTCCTCTTCTGCATGGTCTTCTTCGGCGTCCGCTTCCAGATCTGCCGGATCGACCCAACCCAAAAGAACGCGGGCGGTCATGATCAACTGCTGCGCTTCTTCAAGTGTCATCTCGAAGGGCTCCAGCGTCCCTTCGTCCTTGACCCGCTCACCGTTTACCGTGGTCCAGCCGCCGGCCAGCTCCCAATCTGCGCAGGTCGCGAAATCTTCGAGCGTCTTGACGTCATCCTTGGCCAACGCCTCTATCATTTGGGGTGTCAGACCTTCGAATTCAATAAGGCTTTCTTCAACGCCCAGCGCGCGGGCGGCATCAAGCGCGGCCTTGTTCTGCGCTTCGAGAACGTCACGCGCGCGCGCCTGAAGTTCACTTGCCGTGTCCTCGTCCACGCCGTCAATGACCAGAAGCTCGTCCACCTCTACATAAGCGACCTCTTCGAGATTGGTGAATCCTTCTGAGACGAGAAGCTGGGCAAAGAATTCATCCAGATCCAGCGTGTCCATGAACAGTTTGGTCCGCTGCTCGAACTCAGCCTGACGGCGCGCGCTCTCTTGCTCTTCGGTCATAATGTCGATGTCCAGACCGGTCAACTGAGACGCGAGGCGCACGTTCTGGCCGCGACGGCCAATGGCCAACGACAACTGCTCTTCGGGCACCACGACTTCGATCTTGCCGGCTTCCTCGTCCAGCACGACCTTGCTGACCTCGGCAGGCTGCAATGCGTTCACGAGGAAAGTCGGCTGGTCTTCGTTCCACGGAATGATATCGATCTTTTCACCCTGAAGCTCGTTCACAACAGCCTGCACACGGCTACCCCGCATCCCGACGCAGGCGCCGACGGGGTCGATGGAGTTGTCGTAGGAAATGACCGCGATCTTCGCGCGCGATCCGGGGTCGCGCGCGACCGCCTTGATCTCGATGATACCGTCGTAGATTTCCGGCACTTCCATCTTGAACAATTCGGCCATGAACTGCGGATCCGTGCGCGACAAGAAGATCTGCGGGCCGCGCTGCTCGCGGCGCACGTCCTTGATGTAGACGCGGATGCGGTCGTTCGGGCGATATGATTCGCGCCCGATCTTTTCGTTGCGGCGCAGGATCGCTTCGCCCGCACCCACGTCGACGATGACGTTGCCGTACTCTTCGCGCTTGACCAGGCCGTTGATGATCGTACCGGCACGGTCCTTGAATTCTTCATACTGGCGATCCCGCTCCGCCTCGCGGACCTTCTGCAAGATCACCTGCTTGGCCGATTGCGCAGCGATACGGCCCATTTCTACCGGCGGCACTTCTTCGACGAATTGCTGGCCGATCTCGGGAGCTTCCATATATTCCTTGGCCTGATCCACGGTGAACTCGGCCTGATAGTTTTCAAGCTCCTCATCCGCCACGACCGTACGCACACGGGTAAATGTCGCGCGACCTGTCTTGCGGTCGATATGAACGCGAATGTCCATTTCCGCGCCATAGCGGGACTTCGCCGCACGGGCGAGCGATTCTTCCATCGCTTCGACAACCAGACCGGGATCGATCATCTTCTCGCGCGCCACCGCTTCAGCGGTTTGCAAAAGCTCAAGCTGGTTTGCGGATGTAATGGCCATTAGTCTTCTCCCTCATCAGACTCGTCGGTCTGAAGTTCATCAAACTGTGTTTCGTCGATCGCGCCCGACGCTTTGCGCTGGCGCAGCATTTCCTTGATCAGCTCATCCGTCAGGACCAGTTTCGCATCCGACAGCCAGTCGAATTTCAGCCCGACAGTGCCTTCCTCGACGTTGATCAGAACCTCGTCACCGTCAACGCCCGCCAACTCGCCCTTGAAACGGCGGCGCCCGTCGATCATCTCGGTCGTCTCGATCTTGGCCTCGTAGCCTTCGAAATTCGCGAAATCCTTGAGCCGTGTCAGGGGTCGGTCGATCCCGGGCGACGAGACTTCAAGCGCGTATTCGTCCACAATCGGATCCTCGACATCCAGCACCGCACCGATGGCGGTACTGATCTGGGCGCAATCGTCTACTTCGATCCCGCCGTCAGGCCGGTCGGCCATCACCTGCAACGTCGATGCCTTGCCCGTCATCAGGCGTACCCGTACAAGTTCGAACCCCATGTCCTCGATGACCGGGGTGATGATTTCCGCCAGACGGCGGTCCATGGCTGCTTTGGCGATCAGATCGTTGTTCATCGTCTCTCTGACTTTCGGCGTCTGGCGGGCGCGCACAAAAAAACGGGCGCGCGGCCCGTTGCAATTTCCGGTGGGCGTCTGGTTTGGACCCGAACGCGCCGCTGTTGAAAGGGATATAGGCCCGTCTTGCGAAAACATCAAGCCCTCCCGTTCAGGCCGCCCACCAACGCTGCGCGGCCCGCAGATTATCCAAGGGACGTTGCGTTCCGATGACCATCGGAGTTGCGATACTGCGCGAGACCGCATGTGCTTGATGTGTGACGATATCGTCGAATGTTCTGAGCATGGACGGGTCCGCAAGATCCGCGCCATCAACGAGGTACTCGGCCAGCGCCTGTGCCCGCACCTCCTCCGACGGGATCGAAGCAAGCTCGACCTGATCAAACCACCCCGCCTGGCCGTCTTTGGGGTGCCGCGGTACCCGCTTAGCGATCAACTGCTGGCCCGGGGCGAAGTGAACCACGCGGTACAGGCCCGTACCGATACCCGACTGCGGCGCATGTGCGGGCCGGATCACATGCGCGGGGTCGCTCAGCTTGAAGGGGAAGGAAGCATCGGGGATCGCCAACTCGAACCGCACGCGATGTGTATCGAGCGCCGTAATCACCGCGTTCATTTCAAGGCACTGCACCACGTCGGCGGACGTAAATTGCGCATTGTCATGGAAAACCGCATCTTTGCGCAGATCGAATTCCCAGACCCGCCCATCGGGCGAGCCGGTCCAGTTCGCCGCCAGCTCCCCGCGCAGCGTGCCGTCGGCGGCGACTTCGGTCAGCGTTTCGAAGACGAGCCCTTGCCGCGCGACCTGCATGAACAACCCGCTGCCCGCCTGCCAGCTGTCACTGCGCAGCGCGCCGGACACGGCAAGGCGCAGCTTGCCGCCCCGTTGCGGCAACGGGCCCGCGCTCACTCCGGCGGCGGCCAGCAGAGCGGCGGCGGCACCACTGGCAAACAGCGCGCGGCGGTCGATGGGTGGTCTGCGGGTCATTGCGCCGCAATCCGGTCCATGGCGCGGACCAGCTCGGCGCTGATCCCCGGCTCGGACAACGCATGGCCGGCATTACGCACCATCTTCAATTCGGCCTTGGGCCATGCTTTTGCGATTGAATAGGCACTCGCCGGCGGGCAAATCAAGTCATAGCGCCCCTGCACGATCACGCCCGGAATATGGGCGATCCGGTCCATCTGTGCCAGAATTTGTCCGTCGAACTCCAGAAAACCCGCGTTGGTGAAATAGTGATTCTCTAGCCGCGCGAAGGCGCGTGCATACTCGGCCGGTCCCTCCGCCATGTAGCCGGACGACTGTATCGAGGCCAACGCATTTTCCCATCCGGCCCAGGCCCGTGCATAGCGTGTCTGCACGGTCATATCGTCGGAAAACAGCCTGCGATGATAGGCTGCAATGTAGTCGTCACGCTCGTCCTCCGGCACCAGCGCCACGAATTTTTCCCACACCTCGGGCCAGAATTTCCCGGCACCACCGCCGTAGAACCAGTCAAGCTCGGCCTGGGTCATCAGGAACACGCCGCGCAGCACCAGATTGCGCACAGCCGCCGGGTGCGTCTGAGCATAGATCAAAGATAACGTCGCACCCCAGCTGCCTCCGAAGACGACCCACTGCACAACGCCCAGCGCCTCACGAATGAGTTCAATGTCAGCGACCAGATGCCATGTCGTGTTGTCCGTCACCGACGCGTGCGGACGCGATCGCCCGCACCCGCGCTGATCGAACAGGATTACGCGGTACTTCGTCGGATCGAAATAGCGACGCATCGACGGGCTGCATCCGCCGCCGGGGCCGCCGTGCAGCACGACGACCGGAATGCCGTCGGGGTTGCCGCATTGCTCGACGTAAATTTCGTGCCCCTGACCCACGGTCAGCATCCGCCGATCAAAAGGATCGACGGGCGGGTACAGATACTGCACGGCGCGCGGTTGATCTGGGATTTTGTCCATGATGAGCCTATATAGTACGAAAGCCGACATTGAGCATTGGAGCCAGGAAATGCAAGCGCATCAGACCACCGTCGATCCGTCCGAAATCGCAAAATTCGAAGCGATGGCAGCCGAATGGTGGGATCCGAACGGCAAGTTCAAGCCCCTGCATATGCTCAATCCCTGTCGGCTGGACTATATCACCACCCAGATCGCCGGAGAGTTCGACCGCGACCTTACTACTCCCGCGCCCTTCGCGGGGTTGCGCATACTCGACATCGGCTGTGGTGGTGGTCTTTTGGCGGAGCCGATGGCGCGGCTAGGGGCAGAAGTCGTCGGCGCGGATGCCGCGGAGGGGAATATCCCAGTGGCACAGCTTCACGCCGAGCAATCGGGATTCGACATTGATTACCGCCACACCACAGCCGAGGACATGGCCGCGGCAGGCGAGCAATTTGATGTTGTTCTGAACATGGAGGTGGTGGAACACGTTGCATCTCCCATCGACTATCTCACGGCCTGCCGCCAGCTGCTCAAGCCCGGCGGTCTGCACATCTGCTCGACGCTGAACCGCAACCCTAAAAGCTTTGTAGTGGCGATTGTCGGGGCGGAACATGTGATGCGCTGGCTGCCGAAGGGCACGCATGAGTGGTCCAAATTCATTACGCCGGACGAGCTTTTTGCCTTGCTGACCGATGCGGGCCTGACGCCCGTGGATCGCAAGGGGTTTGTCTTCAATCCGGTCAGCTGGGCGTGGCGCATTTCCGCACGTGATCTGAGTGTGAACTACGTGACCGCCAGCCTGAAACCGCAATAGGATCAGTTCATCTGACGGCGCAATGCGCGAATGATCGGCAGGGCGGCGCGTACGTTATCATCGCCCAGCTCCTCGACCACCTGCGTGATCATCGGGGTAATCTGGCTCAGCGCCGCTTCACGCGCCTGGCGTCCTGCCGGGCTGATCGCGACCTTCTTGCGGCGCGCATCATCCCAATCCGGCCGGATATGGATATAGCCCGCCCATTCGAGCTTGTTGAGCGTGTTCGTCATCGCTCCGCGTGTTACATGGAATGTCTCCGCCAGTTCCGCCGGTGTCCGCTCTGCCCCGCGCCAGGCCAGATGGTTGAGAACCGAAAAATGCGAGATTTCCATGCCCTTTGGTAACACCTTGCCCAAGCGGTTGCGCAGCATCTGATCGATGCCGAAAATTTCACCGAACAGCAGGATCGCGAGGGTATTGGAATCTTCTGTCATCAGGGTCCCGAAAAGGCGCGCTTGTGGCTCATGCTGGGTACTCTAGCGCGCGCTGCGTCGGTTTGTAACAGATCGAGTTCGAAAACATACGCACCCGGATCGGTCCCCGCATCCAGGAGAATTTCACCCCAGGGGGACACCACAAGAGAATGGCCATATGTGTCGCGTGTCTTATGGTCGGCGCTCGCGTGGGTGCCGGTTTGCGCAGGCGCGATCACGAAACACCCTGTTTCGATCGCACGGGCGCGTAGAAGTGCATGCCAGTGCGCCGCCCCTGTCACCGGTGAAAATGCCGATGGCACGGTGATGATTTGCGCGCCCGCCTCTGCAAGAGACTGATACAGGGCCGGGAAACGCACATCATAACAGATCGTCATGCCGATGTTCGCAAAGGGGGTTTTTACTAGAACCGCCGTCGATCCGGGCCGGTAGCCCGCCGATTCGCGGTAGGTTTCCGTATCGCTGACCTGAACGTCGAACATGTGGATCTTGTCGTATCGTGCGACGATCCGCCCTTCGGGGTCGATCAGGAACGAGCGATTAGCGAAACGTCCATCGGCGTCATCGGTTTTCAACCCCAAGGAACCGATCAGCAGCCAGACAGCCTGATCGCGCGCAGCGCCGCGCAGTTCCGCCAAGGTTCGGTCGGCATCTTCGTGCTGTAGAACATGCTGCTGATGGTCCCTGCTGGTCGAGACACAATTGGTCACTTCGGGCGTCAGCACAAACTCTGCACCCTGTGCCGCCGCTTCGGACAGGAGCGCCAGCGTTCCCCCCAGATTGGACTCCGGATCGTCGCTGACGCTCAGTTGCAAAAGCGCGGATTTCATTCCGAGGCCAGCAGCGTGTCGAGCTTGCCGGCGCGGTCCAGCGCAAAAAGATCATCGCATCCGCCAACGTGGGTGTCGCCGATAAATATTTGCGGCACCGTACGCCCGCCGTTCGCGCGCTTGGTCATCTCGGGCTTGCGGTCCGGATTGGACAAGACGTCAACTTCGGAAAAGCTGACGCCCTTCTGGTTCAACAGACGCTTGGCTGCGTGGCAAAAACCGCAAAGCGGTGAGGTATAGATTTCAACGGACTGCATCGATGTATCCTTTCAACGGGTGTCGAACAGGATTTAGGCATCTTTGGCCGCTCTTGCCAGTGTCACGATGCGGACATCACCCGATCCCGCATCAAGACAGGCCTGCGTCGCCGCACTCAGCGTTGCGCCTGAAGTGAGTACATCATCAACCAATAGGACGGGTCGACCAGTGACCAAATGCGCCCGTCTCGGATGCACCCTGATGGCCTTCTCCAAGGTGTTGTACCGTTCATCATGGCTCATCCCGTCCAGAGACGCGGTACGGCGATACCGCAACAAGGCATCGGGACAATAATCATGACCCGACAGACGAGAAACATGCTTTGCCAGCAGCGCAGACTGGTTGTAGCGCCGTTTGAGCAACCGTGACCAATGCAGTGGTACGGGCATGACAATGGTATCCGGCTCAAGCATTCCGCGCATGGCATTGGCCATCCAAAGTGCAGCCGGGCGCGCGATCTCCTGTCTGTCGCCATGTTTGAGGGACAGGACCAACTTGCGTCCCTTGTCCCTGTACAGGATCGCGGAGCGTCCCTGGATCCAAGGCCGGGGGGTATTCAGACACCCGTCGCACAAATGCACGTCCCCCTGCCCCCCGGGTGTCAGAGGCACGCCACAGCTGTCGCAGACCACGCCGCCCAGAAACGCTGTGTCGCGCCAACACGGGCCGCACAGGCCGAAATCGCTTTCTACCAACCCCCCGCACATGATGCAGCGTGGTGGGTAGATCAGGGAAACCGTTGTTTGAAGTACCGCATGCACCGCTCTATGTACCCCCGAATGACAACACCGATGACAGACCGCATTTCACTGGACCGCAACCGCGCCCGCGCGACCGACGAGGGCATGTTCCTTCACCGAGCGGCGGCGGACGAAATTCAGGATCGTCTGGATATGGTTAACAAGCCGTTTACAACGCCCGCGATCGTGACCGGATTTGCCCCGTTCTGGCGCGCGCTGCACCACGATGCTACCATTCTCGGGGATACCGATACGCTGGATCTCGCGCCACAGGCGCATGATCTGATATTGCATGTGATGGGCCTGCATTGGGCCAATGATCCCGTCGGCCAACTGATCCAATGCCGCCGTGCCCTGAAGCCGGACGGGCTTTTCATCTCCGTCAGCCTTGGCGGAGAAACCCTGAACGAACTGCGACGCTGTCTTGGGGAGGCGGAAATCGCAGTGACCGGCGGGCTTTCCCCGCGCATCGCACCGATGCCGGAACTGCGCGAATTGGGCGCGCTGTTGCAGCGCGGCGGTTTTGCCCTCCCGGTGGCAGACACAACGATACTGACCGCAGAATACCGCGACATCTGGCATCTGATGCGCGACCTGCGGGCCATGGGGGAAACGAACGCGCTTTCGGCGCGCGTCCGCTACCCCTCGCGCCGTGCCGTGTTTACGGAGGCACAGAAACTCTACGCGCAGCATTTTGCCGCAGGTAACGGCAGGTTAAACGCCAGTTTCGAGCTTCAGGTCCTGACAGGCTGGGCTCCGGATGCGTCGCAGCCGCAACCGCTGCGCCCCGGCTCTGCCTCACAACGCCTAGCCGATGCACTATCGACAGCGGAGCGACCGCTGCGCGATTGACCCCAAGCCAAATCTATCTATGTCTCAGCGAAGTTCTATGCAGGAAAATCCTATGACCGAGACGCGCCCGATCCATTCCGATTCCGATCATCCAAAGGTTCCGCAACCCAAGGTCGGCGTTCTGGTAAGCAATCTGGGGACACCGGACAACTACGATTACTGGTCCATGCGCCGCTATCTGGGCGAATTTCTGTCCGATCGCCGGGTTATCGATTACAGCCCCTGGCTGTGGCAACCTTTGCTTCAACTGGTCATCCTGACAAAGCGTCCCTTCACATCCGGTGCTGCATATAAATCCATCTGGAACGAGGCGGAGGGAGAAAGCCCGCTGATGACGATCACAAAGGCGCAGACCGCCAAGATCGCTGCCGAAATGGAAAAGACCTATGGCGACAGGGTGATGGTCGATTTCTGCATGCGTTACGGAAATCCGTCGACACAAAGCAAGGTGGAAAAGCTCACCAAGGCAGGCTGTCAGAAGATTCTGTTCTTTCCATTGTACCCGCAGTACGCCGGGGCCACGTCCGCCACCGCCTGCGACAAGTTCTTCGAGGCGCTCGGCAAGGAAAAGTGGCAACCGGCCAGCCGCACCGTCGCGCCCTATTTCGACCGGCCCGATTACATCGACGCGCTCGCCAAATCGATCGAGGCAAAATACGCTGAGCTTGAGACCAAACCGGACATTCTGCTCTGTTCCTACCACGGCGTGCCGAAACGCTATCTGATGGAGGGTGATCCCTACCATTGTCAGTGTCAGAAGACGACACGCCTGCTCAAGGAGCGGCTGGGATGGGACGACACCGAGATCAAAACGACATTTCAGTCAAAGTTTGGGCCCGAGGAATGGCTGAAACCCTACACCGTAGAAGAAGTGGCGCGCCTTGCCGACGCCGGCAAGAAGAACATCGCCGTCTGCGCACCTGCATTTTCGGCGGATTGCATCGAAACGCTGGAAGAGATCAACGAAGAGATATTCGAAAGCTTCGAACAAGCGGGTGGCGAAAAGTTCACCTATATTCCCTGCCTCAACGACGATGACGCGCATATTGACGCGCTGAGCAATGTGATCCGCGAGAATCTGATGGGCTGGATCTAGAAAGCTACACTGCGTCTGCGGTTGGACATGAAAAAAGGCGGCGCAGAAGCGCCGCCTTTCCTATTACCAGTCAGAAGACTGAAAATCAGTCGGCTGCCAGAGCAGCTGCAACGAGAACGAGCAGCAGCAGGGGAACCACGATACCGGCGGAAGAGCTTGTTGCTTCTTCGACAATAACCGGCGCTTCGATGATCGGATCAGCCAAGGAGCCGGCGGATGCGGAAGAAGCAGCAGCTGTCAATGCAGCAGCGAGAACGAGTTTTTTCATAGTATAACCTCCAGAAGATGGTGCGCCATTTTTCTCGGAATGACCCACGCTCAAGACTTACCTCGTGACATTTTCTAAACATCAATTGGTGCCTGAAGGGAACAACCTTTCCTTTCGTACGAGCGACTAAGGCCCGAATGTCGTCAAATTAGCAACACCTGCGTACCCACTTTTGCCATGCTGAACAGCTGTGCAATATGCTCATTGTAGAGTCCGATACATCCGTTCGAAGACCGGCGACCGATCTTGCGGGTGTCGTGCGTCCCGTGGATGCGGTAATAGGTCCAGCTGAGATAAAGAGCGTGCGTTCCCAAAGGGTTATCCGGACCAGGGCCAATGAATTCAGGCCATTCCGGGTTCCGTTCCATCATGGAGGGCGTCGGACGCCAGCTGGGTCCTTCAACCTTGCGGATCACCTCCGTCCGGCCCCGGCGCGTGAGCTCTTGGGTCAGTGGAACGCTGGAAGGATAGAGTTTGTACACACTCTGGTCTTCGGACCAGTAATGCACCGCGCGGCTGTCAATATCCACGAGGATTGCGCCATTCCGGGTGCTGTCGAAATACGGCTGCCAATCAAGCGTGCGAAAGCTCGAGATATTGCGCTGTACGACTTCGCTCAGGTCACGTTCGGCCTCGGTCGTGGCCTGACTGTTGACCGAAGTTGTCGCCGTTTGCGCGATTGCGGGTGCCGCAAGCACCGCCATGCTGCCGGCAAGGAATCCACGGCGGCTGTTGATTTTGAGTTTCTCGTTGGACATTTACTGTCTCCGGCTAAAGAAAACCTATGCCGGTCATATATGGCTCTAAAGACACGTTTTCAAATCAAACCCCTGTGACGCGGCGACTTCACGCTGAAGTGCATTTGAACTGTTGCAATCAAGCATGTATGGCAGGCGCTATATTCAGGCTTGGAGTACCGTAATGATCCGTCTATTCACTGTCTTTTTGGCAGCATCCATTGCGCTTGCCGCCTGTCAGCCTTCGCAGCCGCGCATCGGTGCGGATGGCAAACCTCTGCCGCGCGCCTATAAGATCGGCGCCGGGGACACCAGCGAAGTTCAGTTCCGGATGCTTGATTCGGTCAACGCGCTGCGCAATTCGGCGGGCCTCGTGCAGGTAGAGCTCGAATCGCGCCTGACGGCTGCTGCGGCGACCCATTCGCGTGATATGCAAGTGCAGAACCGCCCCTGGCATTTCGGATCAGACGCGTCCTCCCCCCTCGATCGTGTTCGGCGCGTTGGCTACACCGGCGAGTTGATCGGCGAGGTCATCTCGGAAACCTACGAGACCGAGCTCGAAACGCTTGGCGCTTGGATGGCGCAACCCGACACACGCCGTATCATCATGGCACCCGACGCGCGCCAAATGGGATTCTCGTGGTTTCAGGAACCGAACGGCAAGATCTGGTGGACCTTGGTGATGGGCGGCTGATCCACGCGGATCAGCCTACTTCCGGTGCCCCTTACGCGTTGATGGCGATCGGTGTTCCGTCGCGGACCATCGCGTAGATCCGTTCGATGTGCTTGTTCTCCACGGCGATACAACCCCAGGTCCAATCATCCTTGTCCTTGCGAGTCGGCCACCGCTGACCGTGGATAAAGATATCACCACCGGGGCTTTTCCCGAGGGCACGCGCGGCGGCGACATCTCGCGCATTCGGATATGAGATGCCGAGAGACAGATGAAATCTGCTGTTCGGATTACGCCGGTCGATTCGGTACAACCCTTCGGGTGTCTTGCCGTCGCCCTCATACCGCTTGTGCCCTTCGGGAGCAAAGCCGAGCCGGATTCTGTAATCGTCCAGCACCTTGTCCTGGTTGACGAGGAACATACGGCGCTCCCCCTTATTCACGACGATTGTCGTGACGGGCGGACCGCTGTAGCGACGGTATTTACCCGAACTGCACGCGCCAAGCGACAGCATCGCCGCGCCACCAAATATGACATTTCTACGTTTCATCTGCCCGCTGCCTCATCCGTTTTCGGACCATTCTTGTGTGACTTACCTTAACAAAAAATTGCAGCTTCAGAAAGATGTCAATCGTCGACACAGATCCGGGTGCAGCGTCTTGGCCACATCGCGCTCATGCGCGGCTGAATTGCGCGGCGGTTTCGATATGCGGCGACCAGCGGAATTGATCCACCGGCTGCAGCCAATCCAGCACAAAACCAGCCTCGACCAGCCGCGCTGCGTCGCGCGCAAAGGTGACGGGGTTGCAAGACACGTATGCGATCCGCGCGATGTCGGCGCGCGCAAGTTCGGCCGTCTGCGCTTCGGCGCCCGCCCGGGGCGGATCCAGCACGGCAGCGTCGAAGGGTTTCAGTTCATCCGGCAGAAGTGGCCGCCGAAAGAGATCACGCGCCGCATGGCGCACCGTCTTCAGACCGTCCGCCTTGCGCCACCCCTGATCCAAAGCGTCCAGCATCGCCACTTCGCCTTCCACGGCCAGCATTTCTGCGTCCTGCGCAAGCGGAAGCGTGAACGTCCCGCTCCCCGCAAAGAGATCGACGATTCGTCTTGCTCCCGAAACCGCCTCCTGCACCGCAGCGAGCAAGGCCGCCTCCCCCTGCGGAGTCGCCTGTAAGAACGCGCCCGGTGGCGGGCAAACGCCTGCCGTACCGAAACGCTGAATCGGAGGGGTTCGGACCGCGATCACGTCATCTCCCCACGTCAACCGCGCGATACCACTCTTCTCGCACAGGCTGCCAAGGCGCATCCGTAAAGAACCATCCAGTGGTTTGCCGCCGCTCACCTGTACATCAAGGCCGCTCTCGGACGTCGTCATGGTGACGGCCAGCGCCGCTTTGCGGCTCGTGCCCAGCACCGCCAACTCTTCCGCAATCGGAGTTCCGGCCATCAGACGGGGATCAAGAAGCTTGCAGTCGGGAATTTCTATGATGATATCAGACGCCCGACCGTGAAAACCCGCCATCGCTCCGTTCTTCGTACGCTTTGCCGCGACTGTTGCGCGCCGGCGTGATTGCGCCGGTGATGTCAGGATCGGCCTGATCTGCGTCTCTATGTCATGCGCGGCAAGAGCAAGGCGCACCACCTCCGTCTTCCAATCCGCGACAACCGGAGCAGCGGCGTGTTGCAACTGGCATCCGCCACAGGATCTGAAATGTCGGCAAGGCGGTGCGACACGATCAGAGGACGGCGTGACGATCCTGATATCGCGCAGCGTGCTGCCGTCGAGGGTTCCGGTGACAGTTTCACCCGGAAGCGTCATCGGCGCAAATACCGGCCCGCCGGACGGACCAACGGCGATCCCATCGCCGTGCAGCCCCAAACGTTCGATTTTATATTCTGTCATGTTCTCGCAATAGCGCTGCCCGACGCGCGCGGCCAGCGGTTATTCCGCTGCCTTCAAATCCAGAAACCCGCCCGATTGCCGCTCCCAATAGCTTGCATAAAGACCGCGCTGCGCCAACAGGTCGTCATGGGTACCCGCCTCGGCGATGCGCCCCTGATCCAAGACGATAATCCGGTCCATCTCGCGCAGTGTCGATAGGCGGTGGGCGATGGCCATCACCGTCTTGCCCTCCATCACACGCTCCAGCGCCGACTGGATCGAGGCCTCCACCTCGCTATCAAGCGCACTTGTCGCCTCATCGAGGATAAGAATCGGTGCATCCTTAACGATCGCACGGGCCAGCGCGATGCGCTGCCTCTGGCCGCCGGACAGCTTTACGCCACGCTCGCCCAGATGCGCGTCGTATCCGCGCCTGCCCTTGTGGTCCTCCAGTTCCTCGATGAATTCATGCGCTTCAGCCTGTTTTGCCGCTGCGATCAACTCTTCCTCCGTCGCTTCGGGGCGACCGTACAGAATGTTGTCGCGTGCCGAGCGGTTGAACATCGCCGTCTCCTGCGTGACCATCGCAATCGCACGGCGCAAGCTCTCTTGGGTCACGCTTGTAATGTCCTGACCGTCAATCGAAATGCGGCCCTGTTTCGGCTCGTAGAGCCTGAGTAGCAGCGCGACAAGGGTGGACTTGCCCGCCCCCGACGCCCCTACCACGCCCAGCTTTTCCCCCGCATGGATCGTCAGATCAATCGGGCCGATGCCGCCCGTCTCCCGACCGTAAGCAAAGCTGAGATCCTCAATCGCGACCTCGCCGCGCGCCGCATCGAGGTCCTCGGCATCCGGAGCGTTCTCCAGCCGCACGCGCGGCGTCAGCGTGCGCATTCCGTCCTCGATCTCGCCAATGTTGGAATAGATAGCCATCAACGTGAAACTCACCCATCCCGTCATCTGCGCAATACGGATCGAAATCGCCCCCGCCGCCGCGATGTCACCCGCGCTTGCCATGCCACGCTGCCACAAAAGCACGGTCGCCCCGATCAGCAAAACCGGCAGGATGCCAGCAAGGCTCATCAACGCAAAGCGGAACCCGGCAGCGAGATACCCGAATTCAAGCGAGCGGTTGCGGAATGCGGACATGGCGCCTAGGGCTGCGCGATCCTCGTGGTAGGCGTGCGCGAACAGCTTGACCGTCTTGATATTGGTGATCGTATCGACAACCTGTCCCGACACCATTGCACGCGCGCCCGCTCGCGCCGCCGCGCGTTTTCGGATGCGGGGCAGGAACCAATTAATCAGCGCGATGTAGAAACAAAGCCATACCGCCAGCCCCACCGCGACCCACCCGTTGATCGCAGTCAGCAAAAAAACCGACCCCACCAGCGATGCCAGCGCAAAAGCCACCACATTGATCATCTCGGAGGCCACATCCGTCACCGCCCGCGCGGCCTGCATCTGCTTTTGTGCAATGCGGCCTGCGAAATCATCGTCAAAAAACGTGACGTTCTGACCCAACGACCAACGGTGCAGCCGCGACAGCACCAGCGGGTTGAGGTTCGGCTGTACGATGATTGCGTTCGATCCTGCCGACAGGCCGAAAAACAGCGGTCGTGCGATCAGAAAGAACCCGATAGCGACGGTGATCAGCGCGATATTGCTGCCGTCAAAGAACCCGTCCGGCCCGGACACCACTGTCGCATCGATGACCCACCCTAGAATCAATGCCGTCCCCGCCTCAAGCGCGCCCGCGATTGCGGACAGCGCCGCAGCGAGCCACAGCGCAGGCCATGCGCCAGAGAGGCACCAGCGCATGAAAGCGCCCAGTTCCTGGGGGGGCGGCCCGTCCGCAGGCCGAAATGCGTCGATCCAGTTTCCGATATTCACGTCTCTTCGTCTTCCGTCTTCAGGAACCCGCCGGATTGGCGCGCCCAGAACTGGGCATATAGCCCGCCCGACGCCAAAAGCATGTCATGGCTGCCATCTTCTACGATCCGGCCTTCGTCGAGTACCAGAATACGATCCATCCGCGCGATCGTGCTCAGACGATGCGCAATCGCGATCACGCTTTTTCCCTCCATCATATCATAAAGCGTTTCCTGAATCGCCGCCTCTACCTCGCTGTCAAGCGCGCTTGTCGCCTCGTCGAGCAGCAGGATCGGCGCGTCCTTCAGGATCACCCGCGCCAGTGTGATGCGCTGTCGCTGCCCGCCCGAAAGCTTCACCCCACGCTCGCCTACACGCGCGGCATAGCCTGACCGCCCCTCCGGATCGCCCAGATCGAGAATGAAATCATGCGCCTGCGCCTGTTTCGCGGCGGCAATCACCTCGGCCTCACTGGCGTCCGGCCGGCCGTAGGTTATGTTCTCATAGACGGATCGGTGCAGCAGCGCGCTGTCTTGTTGAACCATGCCAATCTGACGGCGCAAGCTATCCTGTGTAACACGTGTAATGTCCTGCCCGTCAATCTCGATCTGCCCTCTTTCCGCGTCGTAGAACCGCAAAAGAAGCTTCAGCAGAGTCGATTTTCCCGCACCCGACCGACCGATCAGTCCGACCTTCTGTCCCGGCTCGATCACCAGATCAATCGCGTCCAGCCCCCCGGCCCCGCGTCCATAGTGGTGGCTGAGCCCGGTCATCTCGATCCGGCCCGGCCCGATTTTTAAAGGTTCCGCATCCGCTGCATCGACCAGGGTAATCGGTTGCGCAATCGTTTCCATCCCCTCGGCCACCACACCCAGCTGGCGAAAGAAGGTCGACAGCGCCCACATTATCCAAGCGGTCATCGAGTTCAGCCTGAGCGTCAGCGTCGTCGCCGCCGCAACCGCGCCGACACTGGTCTGCCCCTGTAGCCAGAGCGCAAGCGCCCAGCCAACGACGCCGACGATCAACAAGCCGTTCAGCGTCATCAGAGCGATATCCATGACGGTGAAAATGCGCATCTCCACCTGAAACGTGCGCCGCGCTTCCTCGATTGAGTCCTTGGCGTATTGCTCCTCGCGGTCATGGTGCGCGAACATCTTGACCGAGTGGATATTGGTATAGGCATCCACGATCCGGCCAGTCACCGCAGACCGCGCGTCCGACGCCGCCTTGGACGCCGGACCGATCCGCCGGATCGCCCAGCGCGTAAGGAAGAAATACAGCACGAACCACACCACCAGCGGAATCAGCAGACGCGCGTCGGATGTCGTCAACAGGATCGCGGCACCGATCAGGTACGCCAGCGAAAAGGAGATCGCATCGAAAGCCTGAAACACGACCTCGCCGGCGGCGGGCGGGGTCTGCATGATCCGATTGGCGATGCGTCCGGCAAAGTCGTTTTCGAACCAGCCCACCGACTGCCGCAACACTTGGCGATGCGCCCGCCACCGGATCAGCGTGCCGAAATTCGGCATGATCGCGTTGTTCAGCAATGCAACATCGAACGCTTGCATCACGGGTCGGACAAAGACGATGCCCAGCGCGACAAGGATCAACTCCGTGCCGTGCTGCTCCCACATCTGCGCCGGACCTTGTTCCAGCACGTCGACGATCCGACCCATGTAATAGATCAATCCAATTTCGATCGCCGCCACGACAACCGACATCACGGCGGTTGATGCGAACACTTTCTTGAATGGCGCACTGTACGCGAGGAAAAACGGCCACAGCCGCTGGGCAGGGCGATCCTGCACAGGATACTCGACATAGGGATCGACAAGGTTTTCGAAAAAACGGAACATCGGCATGGCCTCAAACGGGGCTGTGTGCCCCGTACCTACCCCATGAGCCTACGCAAAGGCCATCGCTACCGTCAGCCCTGCGACAGCGCGAGCAGATCGGCCTTGCTCATACCGAACTCCGACGCGATCCAAGCCGTCTTGAGCCGCGCCAGTTCATCGCCCAACGCGCGCCCCTGAAGGCGGGGCATTAAATCCGACGCGGTAACGGGAAAAACACGTGTTGCGGTATCCCTGATGCGTGTCACCATATCCGGATCGGCCAACCGCTCGGCGTAGGCGCATGAAATCAGGTAAACTTGAATAGCGGTCTCTGCGTCATGTTCGAAAGCAGTCTCTAACAAAGCGGTTCCTCCCGAAACAGCGGATTGAATCGCCACGTATGTCCGCCTGTCCGCTTTACTGAGCCGCAGCCGCTCGGGCATCTGCGTTCCGCCCAGCGCGACCAGTCGACCGATCCAGTTCGGCACAAGGCCAAGCGCCTCTTCGCTATGTATCATGACCGGCACGAACCGCGCGTCTGCGCCGGGAAAAAGCGTGCCCGTGACGCCGGTCTGGCCCATCGCCGCCAGCGCCATCGACGGGTCGGGCGCTGACAGAAGTTTGCGCATCTCGGCGCCGACCCGCTCGGCAGAAAGCGTCTCTAACCCGTCGAGATGTGCAGCAATCGCAGCCAAAGCGTCCGCATCCATTCCCGCATCTGCCTTGCCGTACCACGCCTGAAACCGGAAAAACCGCAACGCCCGCAGATAATCTTCGCGGACCCGCTGACCGGCATCTTCAATGAACCGCACACGCCGCCTAACAAGGTCATCAAGTCCATCGAGCGGGTCGATCACCGTGCCATCCGGCATGGCATAAAGCGCATTCATCGTGAAATCCCTGCGCCTTGCGTCATCCTCGATATCGCGCGAATACGCGACGACGGCATGGCGGCCATTCGTCTCTATATCCCGGCGAAAGGTGGTAACCTCATATCCCTTTCCGCCCGAAACGACCGTAACCGTGCCGTGGTCGATCCCGGTAGGTACGGATTTCAGGCTCGCCGCCTTGACACAGGCGATCACCTCTTCGGGCAACGCGCTTGTCGCGATGTCGATGTCGTGCACGGGCATTCCAAGCAGCGCGTTGCGCACACATCCCCCGACAAACAGCACCTGATGTCCGTCCACACCTATGGCATCGCACACCGCAATAGCGGATGGATCGGTGAGCCACGGCGCGTCTTCGGCGCCTAGTTTCGAATAATCTCTGTCCATGCTCTCAACATACGCGCGGTTGCCCCCCAGATGTAATAGGGACCGTAGGGCACGACGAAATAGTGGCGCATTTGTCCGCGCCATGCCCGCGACTGGATGATATAATTCGCCGGATCCAGGACATGATCCAGTGGCACGGCAAACACTTCGGCCACCTCGCCCGCTTCGGCGACAATCTCGAACGGTTCGCGGACGAACCCGATAACGGGCGTCACGGAAAAGCTGGTGATGGTTTCGTGCGGCGGCAGGGTGCCAAGCACCTCGACCAGATGCTCGGGCAGGCCGATTTCCTCGCGCGCCTCGCGCAACGCCGCTGCGATAACGTCGGCGTCGCTTTCCTCTTGCTTGCCGCCCGGAAAGGCGATCTGGCCCGGATGATGCTTCAGCGCAGCCGACCGTTGCGTCAGCAATAACGCCAGCCCGTCACCCTGCCGGATGATCGGAGCCAGTACTCCCGCCGGTCGCAACTTGCGCCCTGCAGGCAGAACAGTGTCCGGGTTAAGATCGAAATCGGACGATCCTACACCGGTCTGCGCCAGTGCCCGCCGGAAATGATCCAGACGTTCAGGCATTTGCGTCTTTTGTCGCTTCGAATCCGACTGTCGCGGGATCGAGATCGTAATGCGCGCCGCAGAACTGGCAATCCGCCGTCACGCGACCCTCATCAGTCGTCATCGTTGAAATGTCCTTGGCGGAATAGATCGACAGACTTTGGCGCACGCGATCCTCGGAACACGAACAGCCGAAATGGACGCGCTGCTTGTCGAACACGCGCGGCTGCTCTTCGTGGAACAGGCGCAGCAAAACCTCGGACGGCTCCAGCGACGGACCGATCAATTCCAGATCGTCAACCGTATCCAACAGGATGTTCACCCGGTTCCAGTTTTCCGTCTCGTCGTCGCCAAGAAGGTCGTGCGCCTGCAGTACGTCGCCGGTGCCCTCGCCTTGCGCGGCAAAAGGCGAGGCTTTCGGCATCGCTTGCAACATCACACCCCCGGCGCGCCAGTGCTCTGCCGCATCCTGGGTCGTGGACTTGCCGAAACTCAGCTGGAAACGTGTCGGCAACTGTTCAGACTGGGCAAAATAGGTCTCCGCTGATTTTGAAAGCGACTCGGTCGAGAGCGGTGAGATCCCCTGATAGGGGGTCATCCCCTCGCCTTGATCGATCATTACGGCGAAATAGCCTTCGCCGACCTGCTCGATCGGCGCGCCATCTGTCAGCCGCTCGGCGTCAAAGCTGGCGTAGGCGCGGATGCGCGCCGGTTTACCGTCGCCCTCGGGTCCGTAATAATCCACGGCGATCATCCGCACCGGGCCTTTGGACTGCACCTGCAACTGCAGTTTCCACCGCAGTTTCATCGTTTGCCCGATAAGCGCCGCCAACAAGGACATTTCCGCCACCAGCGCCTCGACCTGTGGCGGATAATCGTGCTGTTTCAAAATGCCGCCCAGCGCGCTGTCGAGACGCGCGATACGCCCCCGAATGTCGGAAACATCAAGTTGAAAGGGCAGGACCGTATCGTCCCACCCTGAAAGAGTGGCTTGTGTCATTTTGCTTTCCTTACCGCAGGGCGCTTGGCATACCGCGCCTATGTAGGGTGGATCATGCAGGATCAAAAGGGGGGCCGGGATGATGCGACGTTTGGGAGAGGTGCCAGAGGCGAACAGGCGCTACACGCCCCGTCCGGGTGCCTATGCCATTTTACCCATCGGACGGCGGTTTCTGCTGACGGCCGAAATCGGTCTGGATGTCGAAATTCAACTGCCCGGCGGCGGGATCGACGAAGGCGAAAGCCCGCTTCGGGCGCTTTACCGCGAAGTTCGCGAGGAGACCGGCTGGTCCATCGTGAAACCACGCCGTTTCGGCGCATTCAGGCGATTTGTCTTCATGCCCGAGTACGATTTATGGGCGGAAAAGATCTGCCACATATACGTGGCACAACCTGCGCGACAGCTGCACCCCCCGACAGAGCCCCATCACGAGACGCTGATACTTGATGCGGACGACGCGATCGCCGGTCTGGCCAACGCCGGAGACCGGCATTTCATGGAGCGTTATGTCAACGCCGGAAGACCCTGATATTCGAACAGGATTGCCGATACATCATCAGGGAAGTCTTGCGCGCCATTGAATTCCGCCAACCGCCAGACAAGCGCCTCCAGAAACGCGGGGCCCCGAATATCCGCCAGATCACCCATCAGTGCGGACAGCCCATCCTCGCCCAGCATCTGCCCATCGGGTCCGGGGCATTCGGTCACGCCATCGGACAGGATCAGGATACGATCACCGCTGTTCAGCGTCACCTCGAACTGATCGAAACGGGCGGTCGCCAGCAAACCGACGGGAAACCCGCCGGATCCGATCTGACCCACCGAGCCATCCGCGCGCTGCACCGCCGGATGGGGATGTCCCGCCTGCGACAGCACGATACGGCCGCTTTTCAGCTCCACGAATCCGAGCAGCAGCGTAAAATAGTGCTCTGTTTCCATTTCGTCGAGGACAAGCGCGTTCAGTGCGGCCACCACCTCGCGCGGGGGGCGCGGCACGAAACGTCCGTCCATGCCCCTTTTCAACGCGACATTCTGATCTGGCGCGGCACTGGACAGATACCCAGCCAGACGGGCTGTCATCAACGCCGAACTGATACCGTGCCCGGAAACATCGAGCGCGTACAGGCCCAGGTGATCCGGCCCCGCCTGAAAAAACCCGACCAGATCGCCGCCGACATGCCCCGAAGAGCGCAACAGCAGCGAAAGATCCCCGGTCGGCAATCTGCGATGGCGTTCGCGCAACAGCGACTGTTGCAGCTTCTTGGCTTCCTGAAGGTCGCTGTCGATATTGTCGTACAGGCGCTGAACCTCTTCCAGCGTCTCACTCAGACGGCGGTTGCTTCGGGCCATGCTACGCTGCATATCAACCAGCCTTTCACCGGCCCGGATACGCGCGCGCAATTCGTTGCTGTCCACTGGTTTGGTCAGGAAATCATCGGCGCCACTGTCCAGACCCCGCGCGACCTCTTCCTTCTCGCTTTTGGACGTCAGCAGAATGAAATAGCTGTACTGATCGCCCTCGATCTCGCGAAACCTGCGACACAGCTCCAACCCCGACATTCCCGGCATGATCCAATCGCTCAGGATCAGATCAGGGCGCTGCATCTGTATCATCTTCAGCGCCTGATCGCCGCTGCTGGCCTCGGCGACCTCGAATCCCCAGCGTTTCAGCGATGACGTCAGTATCTTGCGCTGCAGTCGGCTGTCATCCACCACCAGAACATAGCGAATGGCACCCGTGCTGGTCTGACTGACGGGATCGGCAATAGCGGAGCGGATTGCAGGCATAATACACACATTTCAATAAGGCCCGTCACGCCTATCCGGTTTTACTTAACAGCGGGTGAAACCGGATGTGGGGTTCCGCTCATCGCACATTAACGATTCAGCTTTATCAATGCTGCAACACGGGGGACGCCATGATAGATTGGGCCAAGGTCAGGATGCTGCGCCATGAAGTCGGAGAAGAGGATTTTTCCGAAGTGATCGAGATTTTTCTCGAAGAGGCCACCGAGATCACGGACAAGTTGCGCAACGCGCCGGACCCCCGGACGCTTGGCGAAGATCTGCATGCGCTCAAGGGCAGCGCACTTAATCTCGGTCTCGTGCTATTCGCCGAAATGTGCCAGGCCGGAGAGACTCGCGCCGCGCAAGGGCGCGCGGAAGACGTTGCCACGGCTCCGATCCTCGAATGCTACGAGGAATCGCGCCGCGTACTGTTGGCCGGGCTCGAAAACGGTCTTGGGCGCTAGACCAGCTTGTAAAACTCCGCAACGCTGATCTTGCCATGCGCGGACATCGCCTTGGCCCGGAGCATCTGCATCCCGTTGATCCAACGCGCCGGATCCGTTCCGCGCGCGGCACTGTATTTTGCAACATCCGAATGCGGCAGGATGACAAAAGTTTCCGTGCGCACGCCGTCCCAGATCACCTGCGCCACATCGGACGCCGTCAACAGGTTGCCGTTTGCATCCCCGTCGCCCAGCCCCAGCAAGGGCGTCGCCACATATTGCGGACACACCACAGAGACACCAATGCCTTCATCCCCGTGCGTGATCGCAAGCGATTCGGCAAAGCTGACGGCGGCGTGTTTCGTTGCGGAATACGCCGCATCGCCGATCTGGTTCAGCAGTCCCGCCGCCGACGCGACGTTGACAAAGTACCCCGAACCGCGCGCGATCATCGCGGGTAAAAGCGCCCGCGCCGCCCAGACATGGGCCATCACATGCACGTTCCAGTTCAGCATCCAATCCGCATCGGGCGCAGAGGCCGCATGGCTCGGATCACCGCGCCCCAGCCCAGCATTAGAGACAAAAACATCAACCGGACCAAACGCGTCCTCTGCCGCCTCGATCGCCGCGACGATCTGCGATTCCTGCGTCACGTCGCAGGCAACCGCGATGCCGCCGATCTCCGCCGCGACTTCTTTTGCCAGCGCCTCGTTGAGATCCGCGATGCAAACGCGCCCGCCCGCGTGCGCCGCTTGGCGCGCCATGGCTGCTCCGATGCCGCTTGCGCCGCCGGTGATGACGATGGTTTTGCCGGAAATGTCCATAAGGTGCCCCTAGATCACGAATTGCGCGAGCGTCTCATCATTGGTGATGTCTGTATAGGTGAAACCCGCACTATCCAGCCGCGCGAACATCGCCGGGAAATTCGCGGGGTCGTCCGTTTCGATGCCGATCAGAACCGAGCCGAAGTTGCGCGCCGACTTCTTCATATACTCGAACCGCGTGATATTGTCCTGAGGACCCAGCAGGTTGAGAAAATCCTTCAAGGCACCCGGACGCTGTGGCAGGCGGAGGATGAAATACTTCATCAGTCCCGAATACCGTTGCGCGCGTTCCTTCACCTCCGGCAACCGCTCGAAATCGAAATTTCCCCCCGACGTGACGCAGACCACCGTTTTGCCCCGGATCAGCTCGGCCACTTCGCCCAGCGCCTCGATGCTGAGCGCCCCTGCCGGTTCCAGCACGATACCCTCGACGTTGAGCATTTCGATGATGCTCACGCAGATCCGGTCTTCGGACAACAGCACCACGTCCTCGGGCCGTGCGTCCCTGAGCCTGGCAAAGGTACGTACACCCACTTTCGCCACGGCCGCCCCGTCGACAAAGCTGTTGATCGGCGACACATCCACCGGCGCGCCTTTCTCAAGCGCAGCCTTCAGACTGGGCGCGCCCATCGGTTCGACATAAGTATAGGAGCAGGCATCGCCGAAGAATCCCAGCGTCCCGGCGGACAGGCCACCGCCGCCGACCGGCACGATGATGTGATCGGGCGCGCGGCCCAGCTGGTCTTCAATCTCCACCGCCACCGATGCCTGACCTTCGATTACGCTGTCGTCGTCGAAAGGCGAGAGAAAATAGGCCCCCTCGTCCGCACAGAACGCCTGCGCGGTGGCAAGCGTCTGGTCAAAGTAGTCACCGACCAGCCGGACCTCGATGTTCGCGCCGCCGAACATCTTGGTTTTTTGTATCTTCTGCTGCGGCGTCGTCACCGGCATGAAGATCACACCGCGCACACCGAAATGGCTGCACATGAACGCCACCCCCTGCGCGTGATTGCCCGCAGACGCACAAACAAAGACCTGATGCTCCGGGATCAGCTTGCGCATGGCGTTGAACGCGCCGCGCAGCTTGTAGGACCGCACCGGGCTGAGATCCTCGCGCTTAAGGTAAATCTCGGCGCCGTATCGCTCCGACAGGTGTTCGTTCTTCAGCAGCGGCGTCGCGGGAAACACCGCCCGCATCGCGCGGGTGGCGGCGATCGCACCCATCTGGAAGTCGTCACTCATATCAAAGGCCCCATGCGATGAGATTTCGTGATACGGCTCAAGGCACGGACGGTCAATCGGCGCGCCATCTTGCCGAAAGACATAAAACCCGCTACGCCACGCGCGAAACTCGACAAAGGAAACAAGATGTCCGCGCCCAAGAAAGTTGTCCTCGCCTACTCCGGCGGTCTCGATACGTCGATCATCCTCAAGTGGCTGCAGTCGGAATACGGATGCGAGGTCGTCACATTTACCGCCGACCTGGGACAGGGCGAAGAGCTGGAACCGGCCCGCGCCAAAGCAGAGATGATGGGCGCCTCCGAGATCTATATCGAGGACGTCCGCGAAGAGTTCGTGCGCGATTTCGTGTTTCCGATGTTCCGCGCCAACGCAGTCTATGAAGGGCTGTACCTTCTGGGCACGTCGATCGCTCGCCCGCTCATTTCGAAACGTCTGGTCGAGATCGCGCATGAGACCGGTGCCGACGCCGTTGCCCATGGCGCGACGGGTAAGGGAAACGATCAGGTGCGGTTTGAACTGGCCGCCTACGCGCTGGACCCCGATATCAAGGTAATTGCACCCTGGCGCGAGTGGGATCTGAGCAGCCGCACGAAGCTCTTGGAATTCGCCGAACAACACCAGATCCCCGTCGCCAAGGACAAACGCGGCGAAGCACCATTCAGCGTCGATGCGAACCTGTTGCACACTTCGTCCGAGGGCAAGGTTCTCGAAGATCCGGCCATTGATGCGCCCGATTACGTCTATCAGCGCACCGTTGCACCGGAAGACGCGCCGGAGACGCCGGAATACGTGGAAGTCGGGTTCGAGAAGGGCGATGCAGTCTCTATCAACGGCGAAGCGATGTCGCCCGCGAGCATCCTGACCAAACTGAACGAGCTGGGCGGCAAGCACGGTTGCGGTCGGCTTGATCTGGTCGAAGGTCGCTTTGTCGGGATGAAATCACGCGGTATCTACGAGACCCCCGGCGGCACGCTTTTGCTCGAAGCGCACCGGGGTATTGAATCCATCACACTCGACCGCGGTGCCATGCACCTCAAGGACGAGCTGATGCCGCGCTACGCGGAACTGATCTACAACGGTTTCTGGTTCAGCCCCGAACGCACGATGCTTCAAGCGGCGATCGATGCCAGCCAGACACATGTGACCGGCACCGTCCGGTTGAAACTCTACAAGGGTCACGTTCGCACTGTTGGCCGCTGGTCCGATCACAGCCTGTATTCCGAGGCGCATGTGACGTTCGAGGACGACGCGGGTGCGTATGACCAGAAAGACGCGGCCGGGTTCATCCAACTCAACGCGCTGCGGCTCAAGCTGTTGGCTGCGCGGGATAAACGACTTAAATCCTGAACGCTGGCGAACTTCCCCATATCAGAGTTGCCCCTCCTCTGGTCTGCTCATACCCCTTGCGGGAATTTGAGCAGGCCAAAGTTCCCTCTCGTGTCTCTGGCTGAAATCACCACGACATGACTATTGCGATGAAACCGGGGCAGCTGTTCAAATACAAAGACCCGCACCTTCTCAGATGCGGGCCGATAGATCATTACTGCCGTAAATTTACTTGGCCGTGACCGTCGCCATCACCAGCTTGTCGTCAATCTTGATGGGGCCGTCTTCCTTTGCGCCGAGCGTATATTCGAACACGCCCGTTTTCATGCCGCCATCTTCGGCGTGCACCATGAGCATCAACATGTCACCGGTGTTCACCTGTTCTTGCAGGATCGCGGCGACGTCCATGTTTTCACCGGCACGCAGGGGCGCATAACCTACGACCGGGCCTGGCTTCATCTCGGCATCGGTGCGGTGCACCACCAGCCAGCCATTTGCGCCCGCCATTACGGTTTCTGCGCTGACGACGCCATTCGATACGTCCTGATCGGCGGCCATGACCATTGGTGTGGCGTGGGCATCGGCAAATGCCGCGCCGGCAGTCAACATAAGTGCGATTGCGGTTCCAGTCATACGTTTCATTGGAAAACTCCTGTTGGTTGATGTTACATGATCAGCCACGACGCCTCAGCCGGAAAGTTTCGGATTATTTTCCATCGGACAAAAAAACGGCCCGGAAGGCAATTACCATCCGGGCCTGCCACTCGTTACCTCAGATCGCTTTCGGATCTAGGGGACCGTTTTGGCACAAGGGTGTTGCGGATCAGTGAACGACCGCGCCATCGTTCTCTGTTTCAGGTACGAATCCGCTTTGCGTGTAGCTGATCGTAATAGGGCATCGCTGCTTCCAGGAGCGGCTGCAAGCTGGCGTCCACCTCGGGGAGCCGCCCCTCGGCGCCCGCGAATCCGGTACTCTTGTGCACGGTTCCGTACCAATGCCGCGCCCATACCCCGTCTTCGACACGCGCGCCCGGTGGCCAATTCAACATTGCCGGATCAAATCGCAAATCGACAGCAGCACATAACGCCCGCAGCATACCTTCGGGATCTGCCCGAATGTCGGTGCTGTCGATCACCAGACCGCCAAGCTGGTCATACACCTCTACTTGCCGGGCAAAGCCTATATCTTCCATCGTGGGTGCCTGGCGCTTCGCGGCATAGCTTGCGATCACGCGTGCGGGGTGCCGGATGAGGTGCATGTTCACGCAGTCTTCGGCCCAGCCCATCGCAAACCCCGGCAGCATATGGTGCGGCATGTGCTTCATGTAAAGATGCGGCGTACCCTGTGACCGGCATGCTGTGACCACTTTTGCGACGTCGCTTTCATGCGTCGCAATCACCTCATCGCGCATCGGATGATCCGCACCCGATCCGACGAGAAAAGCAGCGTAGAAAGGCTCGTCCATGACGGTGAAATCCTTGCGCGCGCCGAATGAATACATCATCGCCGTACTGAGATTGCGAGGACCGGACCACATGGCAATTCGCATATTATTCTCCGCAGAACCTACGCCGAGAATTGGCATAGCCTGCCCTTCAGTACAAGATAATCCATCGGCAGCAGGATGGTCACCGCCCTTCACCACGTCGTGAACGCACGCTTTGATGCCTTGCGCAAAGCCCTGTACAGGGTCAACATCTTCGCAAAAGGAGATACGCATGAGCAGATTTGCTGACATAAAGACTGTCGCTCTGGCCGGATTGATCGCATTGGGGCTGATGGCCCACTCCGCACCGGCGCACGCAGCCGATACCGAAACGCTGACGGTCGCGGGCGGGTGTTTCTGGTGCGTCGAGGCCGACTTCGAAAAGGTAAAGGGCGTGACCGGTGCCGTGTCCGGATTTGCCGGCGGCAGAACGGAAAATCCAACCTACAAGGAAGTCACCGGCGGAAATACCGGTCATTTCGAGGCGGTTCAGATCAGTTTTGATCCAGATGTCGTCAGCGCCAATGCGCTGCTCGATCTATTCTTCAGGTCGATCGACCCGACGGACGCGGGCGGGCAATTCTGCGACCGCGGCGACAGCTACCGAACGGCGGTATTCGCCAGCAGTGCACAGAAAGCAGCGGCACAAAAGGCGAAGGCCGATGCACAGGCAGCGTTGGGTCAGACCATCGTCACACCCATTCTTGATGCGGCACAATTCTATCCCGCCGATGCCTACCACCAGGATTACTACAAGGGCAACAAACTGGTGCTGACCCGCTTTGGCCCGAAAAAACAGGCATCTGCTTACAATGCGTACCGCGATGCCTGCGGCCGCGACCAGCGCGTCAAACAGCTTTGGGGTTCAGACGCCCCCTTTGCGAGCTAATCCCCGAATTGGTCCTGGATTTCCTTGAGATCCGGGATCACGTCAGCGGTGCCATATCGCATCACCATCAGCGACGCCGCCCTGAGCGCCAGATCAATCGCGGCCTCCATGCCCAGCCCCCGGTCCAGCCCCGCGACAAGATACCCGGTGAACGTGTCTCCCGCACCGGTGGTATCCACCGATTTCGCCGGATATGCGTCAAAGGCTCTGACGCGCCCCTTAGAGACCCATTTACACCCGTCAGCCCCCAAGGTCACGACGATGTCAGGTATGCCCAGATTTTCGAGTGGCGTTCCCGTCGCCTCGGCCAATTGTGCCGCTTCGATAGCGTTCAGAACCAGCAGATCGGTCTGCGCTGCAACGGCAGCAACAGCCTTCGCATCAAAGGGTGCTGCCGCATATACGACACGCAGACCGAGTGAGCGTGCGATCGTCGCCGCGTATTCCTGACCATTCGTCTCGTTCTGCATCACCAGAAAGTCTCCCGGGGATGCTTCGGACAGGGCCGTGCCGATCATTGCTTCGGACAGTTCGATATTCGCGCCTTGGAACAGAACGATGCTGTTCTCGCCTGCCGCGTCGACAACGATATTTGCATGGCCCGTCGGCACGTCGATCAATGCGATATGCGGCGTATCCACGCCGTATTCCATCAGCCTGTCACGCGCCCATTTTCCGTCCACCCCGACAGCGCCGATATGCGAAACGGGTGCTGCGGCCCGCGCTGCGGCAACGGACATGTTGGCACCCTTGCCGCCCAATCCGCAGTGATATGAACGCGCGGCAAGCGTTTCGCCCGCCGCAGGCAGATGCGTCACCTCGTAGGAGTTGTCGATGTTGATGGACCCGAGATTCCAGATCATCCGCCGACCTTGCAGGCGGCGAGTATGGCCATGTTAAGAATATCATTTGCCGTTGATGTCGATGATGCGATCTGGATCGATTGATCGACACCGGTGAGGATCGGCCCGATGATCGTCGCACCCGCCATTTCCTGCATCAGTTTCACGGAAATGCTGGCGGAATGGCGCGCCGGCACGACAAGGACATTCGCCGGGCCGCCGAGTCTGGAAAACGGATAGTTCTTCTGGCTCTCCTCATTCAATGCCACGTCGACGGTCATCTCGCCTTCGTATTCGAAGTCGACCCCCCGCTTGTCGAGGACATCGGGCGCGATGTGCATCTTCTCTGCGCGCTCGGACACCGGATAGCCAAACGTCGAGAAACTGACGAAAGCCACCCGCGGCTCCATGCCCAGATGCCGCGCCACCCGCGCGCCGCTCTCCGCAATGTTCGCCAGATCTTCGGCGCCCGGCCATTCATGCACCAGGGTATCACCGATCAATACGATACGGCCATTGTGCAGAACCACGGTGATTCCCGTTGCTCCGCCTTCGGCGTTGGCATCGAACACATGGTTGATCCGCTCCAGCACATGTGCCGATTTGCGGGTCGCGCCCGTCACCAATCCATCGCCGTGACCGTGCGCCAGCATCAGCGCCGCGAAGACATGACGGTCGCGCGCGGCAAGGCGGTGCACGTCCTTGGCGTCAAAGCCGCGACGCTGCAAACGCTTGTAGAGGAAGGATTTGTACAGATCGAGATGTTGGCTGTTCGCGGCGTTCACGATCTCCAGCTCGCGCACGGCGTCTTCGAGCCCGGCAGCGATCAGTTTTGTTTTTACGTCGTCTGCACGGCCCACGACCAGCGCCTTGCCCAGACCCGAACGTTGATACATCACGGCCGCGCGCAGCACCTTTGGGTCGTCGCCTTCGGCAAAGATCATCCGCGCCTGATTGGCGCGCGCACGCGCATTGATGCCGCGCAGGATATTCGCCGTGGGATCGAGCCGGGATTTCAGGCCCAGCTCATAGGCTTCCATGTCGATGATCGGGCGGCGCGCAGCCCCGGTATCCATGCCTGCCTTTGCAACGGCGGGCGGGATCCGGTGGATCAGACGCGGATCGAACGGCGTCGGAATAATGTAATCGCGGCCAAAGCTGAGATTCTTGCCATAGGCCAGCGCCACTTCGTCCGGCACATCCTCGCGCGCGAGATTGGCCAGCGCGTGGGCGCAGGCGATCTTCATCTCGTCGTTGATGGCGCGGGCATTGATATCAAGCGCGCCGCGAAACAGATAGGGAAAGCCAAGCACGTTATTCACCTGATTGGGATAATCGCTCCGCCCTGTTGCGACGATAGCATCGGCGCGAACCTCATGCGCCTCTTCCGGCGTGATCTCCGGATCCGGGTTCGCCATGGCAAAGATCACAGGATCGTCGGCCATGCTGGCAACCATATCGGCAGTCACAGCGCCTTTGACAGACACGCCAAGGAACACGTCGGCGCCATCCATTGCCTCGGCCAGGGTGCGTGCGTCGGTCTGGACCGCATGGGCCGATTTCCACTGGTTCATCCCTTCGGTGCGGCCCTGATAGATTACGCCCTTGGTGTCACACATGATGCAGTTCTGATGCCGTGCGCCCATCGCTTTCAACAGTTCAAGACACGCGATACCTGCTGCCCCTGCCCCGTTCAGTACGATGCGCACGTCCTCGATCTTTTTGCCCGAAATCTTGAGAGCGTTCAAAAGACCCGCGGCACAGATCACCGCGGTACCGTGCTGGTCGTCGTGAAAGACGGGAATGTCCATCTCTTCCTTCAGGCGCTGTTCTATGATGAAACATTCCGGTGCCTTGATGTCTTCGAGGTTGATCCCGCCGAACGTCGGCCCCATCAACCTGACCGCATCTATGAACGCTTCGGTGTCCTCTGTGTCCAGTTCGATGTCGATCGAATTCACGTCGGCAAAGCGTTTGAAGAGAACCGCCTTGCCCTCCATCACCGGCTTGGACGCCAGCGCCCCCAGATTGCCGAGACCCAACACCGCCGTGCCGTTCGAGATCACGGCCACAAGGTTGCCCTTGTTGGTGTAGTCATAGGCAAGCTGAGGGTTCGCTGCGATCGCCTCGCACGGGACCGCGACACCGGGAGAATAGGCCAGCGACAGATCGCGCTGCGTCGTCATCGGCACCGTGGCGGTTATTTCGAACTTGCCGGGCGTCGGTTCAAGATGGAAGGCAAGCGCCTCTTCCGACGTTACTTTGTTTTTAGTCACGGCTCTGCACCCTCTGCTGTTTGAAACGTCATAGCCGCGCGCGCGCCCGCGCACAATCAAACGACGTATCGTACCCAATCGTGATTGCCGACAAACGCCGCATAGCGATCGGGAAATTCGCGCTCAAGCTGCGAGCGTGCCCAACGTATCACTTGCGGGCGGTCGCACCGGTTGGCGCACCAGATGATGCGGATCAGGGTTTGCCAGCGGCTGCGGTCTGCCTTGAACGACTGATCCAGCGCGACAAGCTCGGACTTCGGCTGATCCAGCGCCTTGTGGCAATCCGCGCGCAACAAGGACAGGTCCGCGTCCGCGACGACAAGGGCGTCATGCGCATCCAGTAAGGCGAGCGCGGCATCAGGCGATTCGACGGCCGCAATGCGTTCGACAAGTCGCAACAGAATATCGGGCGCGGAAATCTCAGGTATATGCCCCATGATCGAAACGACGAATGCCATGATCTGCGCAACCGCACTGTCCGACAGGGCAACCGGAACAATTCCATCTGTCTGGAAATCCGGCTCCTGCAAAGGCGTATCCGTGTTGAAATCCGCGAAAAAGCTGACAAACCGGCACCGCGCGAGATGCGCAAGCGGCCAGAAGTCATCCCATCTGTGTTGGGCCGTCTGAAGCGTGCCAAGTTCAATCACACAGGCCGACGGCGGGGCGAACATCATATTGGTCAGGCCCGCACCATGTGGCATCACGACGATCTCGGCCTGCGCCATGAGCGCGATTTGTTCGAGCGGCGACAGGTTTTCGAACACGACATGTTCGAATCCGAAGAGCGCCAGATGTTCAAAAAGCCTGTCCTGCCCCGCCATCGGACGCGCTCTGCTGTGCCGGTCGTCCCGGCCGACAAAGAACCTTTTGGGCAGGGGGCCAAAGTCCCTGCCCTCGACCAGTCGAAGCGCGCGGTCGCGCAGTGCAGACAACACCGTCGAGTAGCCATTGCCTGACACGATCCGCCAATTCGCGATATCGGAATTGACGCCCTTATCAAGAATGCCCGGTTTGACCTGCTGCCGCAGGTCAGCATACAGCGTTTCGCTGGCAAAGGGGTATAAGCTGAGCAGATCGTAGGCGGTTACCGCCTGGTCGTACTCTTTCGGCACCCGCTCGAAACGGACCCGACTGAATATCTCGGGAAAAAGCTCTTTGACGAAATCTTCAACGAAGGGTCGGGTCTTGTCCTCGCGGTTCGGAAAGTGGAAAAAAATCTCGCCCGTCAGATTCGTGCGTTCCAGAAGCGCCAGCTGACACAGCGATTCAGTTACGAAATGGAAGTAGTTGAAGGTGTTCCGGCACTCGATCACGAAGGGCGTTTCCGGATCCGGCATACGGTCGACAACCGGCAACTCCGTCTTTGCGTTCTCTTGCTGGCACCGTTCAAAGTAAGCGGCCAACTCCGTTTCGATATCGTTGCCGGCATCCTCATTCGCGCGCCGCCAAGTGTTGATCGCACGCGTTCCCGCGGCCCCGGACAGAAACAGCCGCCGGTTCACCATCACCATCGACTTGCGAAAACTTGCGGGCTGGATCAGGACGGGAACGGATTCGTACTCGATCGTGGTGGACAGGTTGCGGTGACGCTGGATGGCGTCGACAACCGCCGTCGTCTTTGCCTCGATTTCGGGGTAGGCGCTGACGCTGAAACCCTCGATAACGCCGCCATCTTTCGTCCGCCAATAGAACTGCGGTGCCGAAAGAAGTGCGAAACCGCCGTCCTGCCACGGATCAAGAAACAGCTCGTCGATCGGCAATGACATATCAACTTTGTTCCGCACGTCTGTCCGCGTCTTTCAATTACCTGCACCCGGTCATTTCTATCAGATTTTCAACAGCGGTCCACATGCCCGCGCCCCTTCCCTCCGGTGCTGCGGTTTTGTACAGACATCCCAACCGGGAGAAGCTCAAATGACCACAGGCACTGTCACACCGATGATGGCACAGTATCTCGAAATCAAGTCCGGCTACCCGGACGCATTGCTGTTCTACCGGATGGGCGATTTCTACGAATTGTTCTTCGACGATGCCGTCGCCGCATCCGAAGCTCTGGATATCGCACTGACCAAGCGCGGCAAACATGACGGCAACGACATCCCGATGTGCGGCGTTCCGGTGCATGCTGCCGAGGGGTATCTGCTCACCCTGATCCGAAAAGGATTTCGTGTGGCTGTCGGCGAACAGCTCGAAAGCCCCGCCGAAGCCAAGAAGCGCGGCAACAAATCGGTGGTCAAACGGGATGTCGTGCGGCTGGTCACGCCCGGCACACTCACCGAAGAGTCGCTGCTTGAGGCGCGGCGGCACAACTACCTCGCCGCATTTTCCGAGGTGCGCGATAACAGTGCGCTGGCCTGGGTCGACATCTCGACTGGTGCATTTCATGTCATGACTGTCCCGTTGGTCCGGCTTGGGCCGGAACTTGCAAGGCTGTCCCCTTCGGAGCTTCTTCTTGTTGAGGGAAAGGAACCGGAAAACCGCGCGTTAGAGACTGATTTTGGGCTATCCATCACTGAATTGTCCCGCGCCAGCTTTGACAGCACCAATTCCGAGAAACGCATCTGCGCGCTTTTCGGTGTCGCGTCTCTGGATGCCTTCGGCGCGTTCACACGGGCCGAAGTGTCCGCAATGGGTGCGCTGATCGACTATCTCGAACTGACACAGAAGGGCAATCTGCCGCTGCTGCGCAAGCCGGTAAAAGAGGCAGAGACGCGCACAGTCCAGATCGACGCGTCGACACGGCGTAATCTGGAACTGACGCATGGAATGTCGGGCGGACGGGCGGGGTCCCTGCTTGCCATGATGGACCGCACCGCAACCGCCAGCGGCGCGCGTCTGCTTGAACGGCGCATTTCAAGCCCATCGCGTTCGTTAGAGACGATTCATGCGCGGCTCGATGCGGTTGACTACATGCTGGCGGAATCGGGCCGCCTGCATGACAACCGGCAGCTATTGCGAAATGTCCCGGACCTAGAACGGGCGCTCTCGCGGTTGTCGCTGGATCGCGCCGGCCCCCGTGACCTGGCCGCCATTCGCAATGGTCTGATAGAGGCAAACCACCTTCATCAGATGCTCGATGCAGAGACCCTTCCGCCTCTCCTGCGCGACGCACACGAGGCACTTGGCGGACATGAGGATCTGATTGAAATGCTGGAAACAGCATTGATTGCCGAGCCGCCGCTTCTTGTGCGCGACGGCGGTTTTATCGCAGCCGGCCACCACGAAGACCTCGACGAGTCCCGCAAGCTGCGCGATGAGGGGCGCGGAGTAATCGCGGGTATGCAGCAGAAATTCGTCTCTGATACGGGCATTTCGTCTCTGAAGATCAAACACAACAATGTTCTGGGCTACTTCATCGAAACGACCGCCACCCACGCCCAAAAGATGCTGTCACCGCCGTTCTCGGATATATTCATCCACAGGCAGACAACCGCCAATCAGGTCCGGTTCACAACTGTCGAGCTTTCAGAGCTCGAAACGAAAATTCTCAATGCCGGCACCCACGCGACAGAGATTGAGAAGCGGCTCTATGAGGGTTTGCGGCAGTCTGTTCTTGGGTGTGCGGGGGAAATCGGGGCAACTTCGGCAGCCCTTGCCGAGATCGACCTTGCGACGTCACTTGCGGATCTCGCGCGGGGCGAAAACTGGACCAAACCCAATGTCGATGGATCGCGTGCGTTTGACATTCAGGGTGGCCGCCATCCCGTGGTGGAACACGCGCTTGCCCGGCGGTCCGGTACACGTTTCGTCGCAAACGATTGCAATCTCAGCGCCGACACGGATGCCGCGATCTGGCTGCTGACAGGCCCTAACATGGCCGGTAAATCAACTTACCTCCGGCAGAACGCCTTGATCGCGCTGATTGCCCAAATGGGGAGTTACGTTCCAGCGCAATCAGCCCATATCGGACTGGTCAGTCAACTGTTCAGCCGCGTCGGCGCGTCCGACGATCTGGCGCGCGGGCGGTCGACGTTCATGGTGGAGATGGTGGAAACCGCAGCGATCCTCAATCAGGCCGATGATCGGGCGCTTGTGATTCTGGATGAAATCGGGCGTGGCACCGCGACGTACGACGGGCTGTCCATCGCATGGGCCACGTTAGAACACCTGCATGATGTCAACCGCGCCCGCGCCCTCTTCGCCACCCACTACCACGAGATGACCGCCCTTGCCGGGAAGCTGCCCGGTGTTGCCAATGCGACCGTCGCCGTCAAGGAATGGGAGGGAGAGGTCATCTTTCTGCACGAGGTGCGCAAGGGCGCGGCAGACCGATCCTACGGTGTGCAGGTCGCACAACTCGCAGGGCTTCCCGCGCCGGTCATCGCACGCGCGCGCGTCGTGCTGGAGGCTTTGGAGAAGGGCGAGCGCGAAGGCGGCGCCACCCGGAAGACCCTGATCGACGATCTACCGCTCTTTGCCGCAACCCCGACATCACCGCCGCCAGTACACAAAGCTTCCGCGCTGGATGAGATGGTTGCAGGGATCATGCCAGATGAGCTGTCCCCGCGCGAGGCGCTCGACCTGATTTACAAACTGAAAGAGGCGGCCAGATCCTGACCGCCTCTCGGGTGCTGTAAAAGACCCCTCAGCTTGCCGGCGTCGATGACACGCCCACCTGCGCAGGGCGCAACAGGCGGTCGTGCAACATGAAACCTTCGGCCGCGACCTGGATGATTTCACCCGCTTTGGTGCCCGGCACCGGCGCTTCGAACATTGCCTGATGCAGCTTCGGATCGAACTTATCGCCGACTTCGGGCGCGATCGGCTCGATCCCGTGTTTCTTGAAAACCGACAGCAGCTCGCGCATGGTCAACTCGATGCCTTCCAGCAATGGACCGGATATGGTGCGTTGCTCTTCCGTCGCCGCTTCAAGGGCGCGTTTCATGTTGTCGTGTACGGACAGCATATCGCGGGCCAGCTTCGACCCGCCGTAATTTTCCGCCTCGCGACGATCCTTGTCCGACCGCTTGCGCGCGTTTTCGGCATCGGCCAAGGCACGCATAAAGCGATCCTTGTACTGGTCACGTTCCGCGATCAATTGCTCCACGGCAAGCTCGCCTTCGTCAATCTCTTCCATCTCGCTCGCATAGGCCTCTGCCTCCGCCGCTTCGGGATCATCGAGAAATTCATTTTCGTTCGGGTCAGCCATTTTCCACCTCTAGCTCCGGTCGGAAATCAGCTTTCCGACCAGTTGCGCCGTGTAATTCACGATCGGCACAATGCGTCCATAATTCAGACGCGTAGGGCCGATAACGCCCACCGCGCCAATAATCTTACGATCCGAGTTCATATATGGGGAAACCACCAAAGAGGAACCCGAAAGTGAGAAAAGTTTGTTCTCGGAGCCGATAAAAATGCGCACACCGTCGCCGTCTTCGGCCAGTTCCAGAAAATCGGCGATGTCCCGCTTGCGCTCCAGATCGTCAAACAATGTACGGATCCGGTCCAGATCCGCCGCCTCACCGCCATCGGTCAGAAGATTCGACCGCCCCCGCACGATCAGGCGTTCGGGATGGTCCTCTTCCGCTTCCCAGATCACGTCCCCGCTTTCGACCAACTCGGCGGCAAGCGCGTCGATTTCGCGGCGGCGTTTGCCCATCTCGATCTTGATGGTCCGGGTAAGTTCGGACAGGGTCTTGCCCTCAACAAGCGAATTGAGGAAATTCGCCGCCTCGCGCATCGAACTGGGCGTTTGTCCGGCGGGCGGTTTGAACAGCCGGTTTTCGACATGTCCGTCGGAAAACACCAGAACCGCCAAGGCCCGATCATGTGCCAGCGAGACAAACTCGATATGGCGGATCGGTGCTTCATGCTTGGGAGCGAGGACCAGCGACGCCCCCTGCGTCACGCCGGACAGCGCGCTGCCGACGCGGTCCAACAGGCCACCCACATCGTCTTCGGTCCGCCCCATCGTCGCGTCGATCTTCTCGCGGTCGGTATTGTCGAGATTGCCGACTTCCAACAGCCCGTCGACAAACATGCGCAAGCCCAGTTGTGTCGGAATACGTCCCGCACTGATGTGGGGGCTGTCGAGCAGGCCCATGAATTCAAGATCCTGCATCACGTTGCGGATGGTTGCGGCGCTTACCTTCTCGCTGAAATCGCGGGTCAGCGTGCGCGACCCAACCGGATCACCGTTCGCCAGATACCCTTCGACGACCCGGCGAAACACCTCGCGCGAGCGTTCGTTCATCTCCTGCAGTATTGTGGATGTATCCGTCATAGCCCTACCTTCATCCATACATTAAAGGCGCGCGGCTTGCATCTGCAAGGGAATGGGCGCTATCCCCGTCGGCAAATCATCAAAAAAGGAAATTTCCCATGCGCCCATCCGGTCGGAAACTCAACGAAATGCGCAACGTCACCGTCGAAGTCGGTTTCACCAAACACGCTGAAGGCTCTGCTTTGATCAAGGTGGGCGATACGCATGTGTTGTGCACGGCCACAATCGAGGATCGCGTGCCACCGTTCATCAAAGGGTCTGGCCTGGGCTGGGTCACAGCGGAATATGGCATGCTGCCGCGGGCGACGAATACCCGCATGCGGCGCGAGGCATCGTCGGGCAAGCAAGGCGGTCGCACTGTCGAGATCCAGCGGTTGATCGGCCGTTCCCTGCGCGCCGGCGTAGACCGTGTGGCGCTGGGCGAGCGTCAGATCACCGTCGATTGTGATGTGCTTCAGGCCGATGGTGGCACACGCTGTGCGTCGATCACCGGCGGCTGGATCGCGCTGCGCCTCGCTGTGAACAAGCTGATGAAGGCAGGCGATGTGACCTCCGATCCGCTGGAGGATCCGGTTGCCGCAGTATCCTGCGGGATCTATGCGGGCCAACCGGTTCTTGATCTCGACTATCCCGAGGATTCCGAGGCGGGTGTGGACGGCAATTTCATCATGACTGAAAGCGGCAGAATGATCGAAACTCAGATGAGCGCCGAAGGATCGACGTACTCCCGCGCGCAGATGAACGAACTGCTGGATCTTGCGGAGCAAGGCATTTCTGAACTGGCCGCGATCCAACGGGCGGCTTGCGCATGACACGGAAATTCACCAGCGATCGCATTCTGATCGCCACCCACAACGCGGGCAAGCTCGAAGAGATGCGGGAGCTGTTTGCCCCGCGCGGCATTACCGTTGTCGGCGCGAAAGAAATGGAGTTGGCCGAACCGGAGGAGACCGAGGATACGTTTATCGGCAACGCCCGGATCAAGGCGCACGCCGCCACGAAGGCGACCGGCCTGCCGGCGCTCGCCGATGACAGCGGAATCGAGGTTGCGGCGCTTGGCAACGCACCAGGTGTCTATACTGCGGATTGGGCCGAAACCTCCAGCGGGCGCGACTTTGTCATGGCAATGGAAAAGACCCATGCCTTGCTTGAAGAAGCGGACGCACCCCATCCGCGCGCCGCGCGGTTCTGTGCCACATTGGTTCTCGCTTGGCCTGATGGGCATGACGAGGTTGTCGAGGGGTTCGTCGATGGTGTCTTTGTCTGGCCGATGCGCGGAACGATCGGACATGGGTACGATCCGATCTTTCAGCCGCACGGCGAGCAGCGAACCTTTGCCGAGATGTCACATGATGAAAAGAATGCCATAAGCCACCGCGCAGAGGCCTTCAAAAAACTCGTGGCAAAATGCTTTGACTGAAGACTGGCAAAACGGTGGCTTCGGGATCTATATCCATTGGCCCTATTGTGAGGCTAAATGCCCCTATTGTGACTTTAACAGTCACGTCGCGCGACATATTGATCAGTCCGCCTGGAAACACGCCTATCTTGCCGAGCTGGACCGATATGCCGCCGAGACACGCGGCCGGATCGTCACGTCCGTTTTTTTTGGCGGCGGCACGCCAAGCTTGATGGATCCAGATACCGTTGCCGCAGTGATTGAGCACATCAAGAGTCTTTGGCCCGTCGGAAACGATCTTGAAGTTACGCTGGAGGCAAATCCGGGATCCGTTGAGGCCGCCCGGTTCGCCTCATATCGCGATGGGGGCGTTTCGCGCATTTCGATGGGTATTCAGGCCCTCAATGATACCGATCTTCGCAGGCTTGGACGACTGCACACGGTAAACGAGGCGATGACCGCGTTCGATATCGCCCGCAACACGTTTGATCGTGTCAGTTTCGACCTTATCTATGCGCGTCAGAACCAGACCCTGGAAAGCTGGAAGACCGAGCTGAAACAGGCTCTGACCATATCTATAGATCATCTTTCTCTTTACCAGCTCACGATCGAGCAAGGGACCGCATTCGGCGATCGTTACGCCATCGGAAAACTGCGCGGCCTTCCTGATGATGATCTGGGCGCGGACATGTTCGACGCCACGCAAGACATTTGCGCAGAGGCCGGTATGCCAGCCTACGAAGTGTCGAACCATGCACGTGACGGGGCGCAATCCCGGCATAATCTGATCTATTGGCGCTACGGGGATTACCTGGGTATCGGGCCCGGCGCTCACGGACGATTGACGCAAGCGGGAAGACGCACTGCAACCGTTTGCTACAGCAATCCCAAGCGTTGGCTTGACGCTGTCGGGGCGACCGGACCGGAGCAAAGCCGTGAACATCTGACAGTCGAAGACGAAGCGACAGAAATGTTGCTGATGGGCCTAAGGCTTCGAGAAGGCCTGTCACTATCGAGATACGCAAGACTTGCCGGGAAGCCCCTCTCCCCGGAGGCGATTTCACATCTCGCCGACATCGGAATGATAGCCGTTGAAAGTGGCCAGTTATATGTTACAGATCAAGGGTTTAGGGTTCTAAACTCTGTCATCGGCGCACTGATCCCCGACTAGGTACCGCTCAAGAGGCGACAGAGCTCATCAAGCTGATCCAGAGACGTGTATTGCACCGTAATCTGACCGCTTTCCTGCCCCGGTTTATGCGAGAGCGAGACTTTCATCCCGAGGTTTGCGGAAAGATCCCCCTCCAGAGCGACAGTATCCGCGTCCTTCTCGACGCGTGGTTTGGGCGCTTTTGGCACCGTCGGCGCATCGCCAGCAAGCTCCCGCTTTACCAAGGCTTCGGTTGCACGCACGGAAAGACCGTCTTTGATGACCTTCTGCGCCATTTTCAGCGGATCGGCAGAGGGGATAAGTGTTCGTGCGTGCCCTGAGCTCAGATCTCCATTTCGCAACAGTTCAAGAACGGGTTCCGGCAAATTCAAAAGCCGCAGCAGGTTTGCGATGTGGCTCCGGCTTTTTCCAAGAGCTTCCGCAAGCTTTTCCTGGGTATGTCCGAACTTGTCCATCAACTGGCGATACCCGACCGCTTCCTCAGCCGCGTTCAAGTCGGCGCGCTGAATATTCTCGATGATCGCAACTTCGAGTACTTCGATATCGGTGTAGCTGCGAACAATCACGGGCAGTTCATGCAGCTTGGCCATCTGCGCGGCCCGCCAGCGTCGTTCTCCTGCCACGATTTCGAAAGAGCCATCGTCCCGCGCGCGTACGATCAACGGCTGGAGAACGCCTTTTTCCCGGATAGATGCCGCCAGATCCTCAAGATCCGCGGTAGTAAATTGCTTGCGCGGCTGATCCGGATTTGGAGAAATACGCTCAATCGGAACAAGGCTATCAGCGGCGACCGGGCCTTTCGCTGCCATCGTCTCGGTCTCGTTCACATCGGCCATCAAAGCAGACAGCCCGCGTCCAAGACCCCGCCTGCGCTCCTGATTATTCGACATGATGCACCTCTTTTTCAATCTGATTGTTGTTTTTCAAAAGCTCTACTGCAAGCTCACGATAGGCCTCCGCCCCCTTCGATAAGGTATCGTATGCCAGAACGGGCATCGCGAAACTCGGCGCTTCGCTGACACGCACATTGCGCGGCACCATTGTCTTGAACACAAGATCGCCAAGGTTATCCCGCGCATCCTGTTCGACCTGCTGGGACAGGTTATTGCGTCGATCATACATTGTGAGCAATACCCCCTCGATCCGCAAGTCTTTGTTCCCGGATTGCCGTACTTCCCGGATCGTCAGCATAAGCTGGGATAGCCCTTCAAGCGCGAAAAATTCGCTTTGAAGCGGCACAAGAATGGAATGCGCTGCGATCATTGCGTTGACCGTCAACAAGTTCAACGAGGGGGGGCAGTCTATGAGAATATAGTCGAACGCAAAGCTGTCCATCTGCGTCTGCCGCAATGCATCGTGCAAAAGGAAGCTGCGTTTTTCATTTGAAAGTAATTCCAGATCCGCAGAGCTTAGATCAACAGTCGCAGGAATAATGCTGAGATCCTTGGTCTTTGTCGGAAGAATAACGTCATTCAAATCGACATCCTCCAACAAAAGCTCGTATGTTGTGTATTCCCGGTCTTCTAGATCAATGCCAAGCCCCGTCGAAGCGTTGCCTTGCGGATCCAAGTCGACAACAAGCACTCTCTGCCCGTGTTCGGAAAGAGCGGCGGCGAGATTGATCGTCGTCGTCGTCTTCCCGACGCCGCCCTTTTGGTTGGCGATCGCAATTATTTTCGGACCGCTGGGCCGTGATAGGTCAGACACGCTGCAACTCCTTGATTACAAGTATAGTGGCGTCGGGGTTCGTTTCACTTTGAACAGTTCGTAGGGAATAAGACCAGTATTTTTGCGCCTCTTCGTGTTCCCGCTTCCAGCGAGCACCCTTGGGAAAAACTGCCGTTCCATCCGGGTCCATATGGCGCTCGGCGTGTGTCAGTAGCGTATCCAGATTACTTACAGCGCGCGCTGAAAACACCGGAGCGCCGAATGGAGCCATTTCCTCTACCCGGCTTGCAAAGACTTGCGCGTTTAGTGAGAGATTTCGAATGACAGTCCGGAGGAACGCACATTTTCTTTGATCGCTATCCACCAACGCAAACTGGCGACTTGGACGCTGTTCTAAACCAAGTATTGCGGCCACGATACCTGGGAAGCCTCCCCCGCTACCGATATCCATCCAATCCCCTACGGACGGCGCCTCCTGGTATACCTGAACGGAATCGACGATGTGCCGGTCCCATATCACACCTTCATCAGCTGCTGAAACTAGGTTTATCTTTTTTGTCCATTTTTGGACCAAACTTTGATATTCCAGAAGACGTTCCATTGTTTCACGTGAAACATTCAGGTTTTTGTTAGCCATCTCAGGCGGTACGCTTACTGTACTTGCGAAGCATGGCCATCAACAGCGTCAACGCGGCTGGCGTCATTCCATCCACACGACCGGCTTGGGCAATGCTTTCAGGCCTTGCACCTATCAATTTGGCTTTCAGTTCGTTCGAAAGACCGTCGATAGAAGAGTAATCAAAGTTCTCCGGAATCTTCTGACCCTCATCTTTTCGCAACGATTCGACATCGTTGGCCTGACGTTGAATATAGTTTGCGTACAATGCGTCGATTGCAATCTGATTTCCGATTTCGTCCTCTACAGTCTCAAGCTCTGGCTGAAGCATCCGAACTTGTTCAAAAGTAGTGTTCGGAAAAGATAGTAACTGAAAGCCAGTGCGCCTTTGCCCGTCTTGGTTGATACTGATACCAACTTTAGCAACCTCTTTGGGCGTGAATGTGGTCCCCCCGAGAATCTCGGAACATTTAGAAAGCGCTTCCATTTTATGTTCGTAGACCTCTTTCATTCTTTCACCAACGCATCCGTATTCAATAGCGCGTCCGGTAAGACGCTGGTCCGCATTATCAGCTCGCAATGACAGGCGGAATTCTGCCCTAGAGGTAAACATTCGGTATGGCTCGGTTACACCACGGCTTGTCAGATCATCTATCATAACACCAATGTAGCTATCTGTTCTGCTGAATATTGCGGGGTCTTCACTCTTCACCAAACGCGCGGCATTCAGCCCCGCCACAAGACCTTGTGCCGCTGCTTCCTCATAGCCTGTTGTTCCATTGATTTGACCGGCAAGGAACAAGCCTGGAACGGTTTTCAGCTCCAAAGTCTGTTTCAGCGCCCGTGGATCAATGTAGTCATACTCGATTGCGTAACCTGGCTGCAGGATCCGAACGTCTTCCAGTCCTACTATTGACCGAACGTATTCTTCCTGAACGTCGATTGGTAGCGACGTCGAGATCCCGTTAGGATAAACGGTATCATCATCGATACCTTCTGGTTCGAGAAATACCTGGTGAGACGTCTTGTCCGAAAAGCGCACCACCTTATCCTCGATAGATGGACAGTAACGCGGACCGATACCATCGATTTGCCCCCCGTACATGGCGGATCGGTCCAAGTTCTTCCTGATAATTTCATGGGTATTTTCATTTGTATGCGTGATACCGCAGGAAATTTGTTGCGCGGAGGTGCCATTTGAGAGGAATGAGAACAATACAGGGTCCGCGTCCCCCGCCTGCATCTCAAGCCCCTTCCAATTAATGGTTCGCCCATCCAGTCTAGGTGGCGTCCCGGTCTTCAGCCGGCCGAGTTTGAAAGCAAAGTTGTCGAGACGCTCGGCAAGTGCGACCGATGGAGCGTGGCCCATCCGTCCACCGGCCTTTTTCTCAGTTCCAATATGTAAGACGCCGCGCAGAAACGTTCCCGTGGTTAGAATAACCGCCCTGGCACGGATCCTTGTTCCATCCGCCAAAACAACGCCGGTGACACGATGTCCATCCATAATCAAGTCACACACTTCACCCTCGACCACTGTCAGTCTGGGATGTGCTTCGATCTCAGAAAGCATCGTCTTCCGGTAAATCTTGCGATCTGTCTGCGCGCGGGGCCCCTGCACGGCTGGTCCTTTTCGTCGGTTCAACAACCGGAATTGGATACCGGCTGCATCCGCGACCCGGCCCATCAGTCCGTCAAAGGCATCTATTTCGCGTACCAGATGCCCTTTACCTAAGCCTCCGATAGCGGGATTACACGACATCACGCCAATGCTGTCCCGTGACATGGTGACAAGGGCAGTCTCCGCTCCGGTTCGCGCCGAGACATGTGCGGCCTCAGCCCCCGCGTGACCCCCGCCGATAACGATCACTTCAAAATGTTTCACGTGAAACACTCCCTACTTGCCCAAGCAAAAACTCACAAAGATCTCATCTAACAGATTTTCGCTATCAATGCGACCGACCAATACTTCCAACGCGTGTATTCCCATGCGAAGTTCCGCCGATGCCAGATCATAAAAATCCGGGCCGGCTTTGAGGATTGAAAGCGCCGCATTGAGTCCTTCCAAAGCTTTTTCCATCGCAACCGCATGGCGCGCATGGGTGGCCAACCCAACATTTCCCGCGAGCTGTTCAAGTCGGCTCTGCAAGGTTGCCAGTAGTTCATCAATGCCCGAACCACTGAGTCCCGATACAGCGGGGAAGATATCACCGCTAATATCACTTTTTGCTAAAAGTACCATATCAATTTCCCGCGGATCGAGCGGTGGCTCCTCACCGCGCTCGGTCAAAAACACTCGAATGTCGGCGCGAATTGCACGGTCGAGGGCGCGTTGAATACCCAAAACCTCGATTTCATCGTCGCTTTCGCGGATTCCGGCAGTATCCAAAAACGTCACCGCTAGCCCCCCCAAATCCATCCGAACCTCAATGACATCTCGCGTGGTTCCGGCGATGCTTGAAGTTATTGCCGCCTCACGACCCGCAAGCCGATTGAGCAGCGTGGATTTGCCGACGTTTGGCGCACCGACAATGGCGACTTCAAAGCCCGTCCGGATTCGTTCCGCTGTAGCTGTTCCAGCACTCTCACGCTTTAGAGAGATTCCGACTTCTTCAAGTAAAACGCGCACTTCATCACTTACATCGACCGGGACATCCTCGTCCGCGAAGTCAATCGTAGCCTCCAAGAGAGCCGCCGCACGTATCAGTGATTTTCGCCATTCCTCAACGCGATTTCCAAGCTCTCCGGACAAAACCCGAAGGGCCTGCTTACGTTGTGCTTCAGTTTCAGCTTCAATCAAATCGCCAAGACCTTCAACCTGAACCAGATCAAGGCGGTTATTTTCCAGAGCGCGTCGGGTAAATTCGCCGGGGTCCGCCAGCCGGACGCCATCAAACGACCCCAAAATGGCAAGCACGCGTCGTATGATTGCTATGCTACCGTGGAGATGAAGTTCAACAACATCCTCGCCGGTAAAGCTGTTCGGTCTCTCAAAGGAAAGTACGAGCGCCCTGTCGATGGTTTCGCCAGATTGATCCTTGACTGCGCGCAACGCCGAGGACCGGGCAGCGGGCAGCTGTCCCACAAGTTGCGTGCAAATTTCGTGCGCTTTCGGGCCAGAGATCCGCACCACGGATACACCTGCCCGCCCACTCGCCGTTGCTTGGGCAAATATCGTATCCATCGACCTAAGCCTTTGAATTTATGTGAGTATCAGGTGTTCATTGAATCGAAGAAATCCGAGTTCGTCTTGGTCTGTTTCAATTTTGAAATCAGGAACTCAATCGCATCGGTGGTCCCCATTGGATTGAGAATACGACGCAAGACAAAAGTTTTCTGTAGATCGGTTTTGTCGACCAGAAGATCCTCTTTCCGCGTACCCGATTTCAGAATGTCGATTGCCGGGAAGACGCGCTTGTCCGCAATCTTGCGATCCAGAACGATCTCCGAGTTACCGGTTCCCTTGAATTCTTCAAAGATGACCTCATCCATGCGCGACCCCGTGTCGATCAGGGCGGTCGCGATAATCGTCAGGGATCCACCCTCTTCGATGTTACGAGCCGCGCCAAAGAAACGCTTGGGCCGTTGCAGGGCGTTCGCGTCCACACCGCCCGTCAGAACCTTGCCCGACGAAGGAACAACCGTGTTGAAGGCCCGTCCCAGACGGGTGACGGAATCGAGCAGGATCACGACATCGCGTTTATGCTCCACCAGGCGCTTGGCCTTTTCAATCACCATCTCTGATACGGCTACGTGACGGGTCGCGGGTTCATCGAAGGTCGAGGATACAACCTCCCCCTTCACTGACCGCTGCATGTCCGTGACCTCTTCTGGACGTTCGTCGATCAGAAGAACAATGAGATAACATTCCGGATGGTTTTTCTCGATCGAGTTCGCGATGTTCTGCATGAGCACTGTCTTGCCCGTCCGCGGCGGCGCCGTGATCAGACAGCGCTGGCCCTTCCCAATCGGCGTCACCAGATCAATGATACGGGCCGACCGATCCTTGATCGTTGGATCGTCGACTTCCATCGTCAGCCGCTCGTCCGGATAGAGTGGCGTCAGGTTTTCAAACGCAACCTTGTGACGCGCTTTCTCGGGTTCCTCAAAGTTTATCCGGGTCACTTCGGTCAGGGCAAAATACCGCTCGTTATCGTCGGGTGCCTTGATGAGCCCCTCAATGGTATCGCCCGTCCGCAATGACCACTGGCGGATCATGTCGGGCGACACATAAATATCGTCGGGACCGGCGAGATAGTTTGCCTCGGGCGAGCGCAGGAAGCCAAATCCATCCTGCAACACTTCCAGAACGCCATCGCCCGAAATCTCCCAACCCTCATCCGCGCGCTCGCGCAGAATCTGGAACATCATCTCGCCTTTGCGCATCGTCGAAGCGTTCTCGATCTCCAGCTCTTCCGCCATGGCAAGCAGGCTCTTGGGGGATTTCGCTTTGAGATCAGCAAGGTTCAGCGTTTCAATTGTCATGGAAAAATCCTTGGGCTGGCCGTGTGTGCCAGCATCGCGTGTCGGAAAGTGATGGTATGACGCGGTCCCCGGACGGGGTGCTGAACGCTCTTACGACGCCATCCGCCCTCTTGTCAATCGACCGAAAGCATCAGAACTTGACCGTGACTGAAAACACCACGACAATCATCAGGATGGTCGGCACCTCGTTCATCATCCGGTAGCGGCGCCCGCTGAGGTCATTCTTTCCGCGTTGGAAGTCTTTCATCCGCGCCATCAGCCAGATATGAAACCCCGTCATCGCGATCACGCCTGCGCCTTTTGTCCAGGGCCAGATATCGCCCCAATAAACAATGCCGGGCGTTGCGACCAACAGAAGCCCAAAGAGCCAGGTCGCCATCATCGCCGGGCTCATGATTACCTTGGCCAGTTTGTATTCCATCATTGCAAAAAGATCGTGCGTCTCGCCGGTCAGGCCAACCTGCTCCGTATGATGAACCATCAGACGAGGAAGATAAAACAGGGCGGCCATCCACGAAATCACCGAAATAATATGAAATCCTTTGATCCAAGGATACGCTACGCTCAGGATATCGCCCATGTCTTACCGTACTCCGTTAGGTGCCTCTCTTTATATTAATAAAGATAGAAAGAAAGAATGATGATGTAAGTAGGGGCAGGATTATCTGTGGATTACTTTGTTATCCCCATGATCGTATGATTAGGGACAGGTCTGTGCATGGGGTGCGGAAAGTACGGTAGATCTATTTTTTATTATTAGATTACAGTACCATGCATAGTCTTGAAACTGCCTCGTCCTGTGGAAAACTCTGGGGGGAGAAGAGGTAGAAGCGATGTTATCCAACCAACGGTTTATCCTTCTGCACAGGGGTGCAACGCTTGGCAAATCTGACGGGACTCACGCCGCTCCGCCCTCTTGATCCCGATTGTCTAATCCTCGACAACAAGTTCTTAAGTTTTCCTTAACGCAATGCACGGGTTATCCACATGTCTGTCCAGATCATCCTCGCTTCGGGCTCTGCCATCCGCGCCAAGCTTTTGCAGCAGGCCCGCGTTCCGCATGAGGTCGTCGTCGCACGGGTGGATGAGGAAATGATCAAGGTATCATTGGGCGCAGAGGGCGCGCCACCGCGCGATATTGCCGACGCGCTGGCCGAGATCAAGGCGAAGAAGGTGAGCGAAAAACATCCGGGTGCGCTCGTTATCGGCTGTGATCAGGTGCTCGACTTCAAGGGAACGCTGCTCAACAAACCGGTCAGCGCCGAAGACGCTCTGGCGCAGCTCAGATCCCTGCGCGGTCAGATCCACATGCTGTTGTCTGCGGCCGTGATCTGCGAAGATGGTAAACCTGTCTGGCGGCATGTCGGACAAGTGCGCTTGCGGATGCGCGATGCCAGTGATGCCTATCTCGAAGAGTATGTCTTGCGAAACTGGAACAGCATTCAGCATACCGTCGGGAGCTACAAACTTGAGGGAGAAGGCGTCCGGCTGTTCTCGCGTATCGACGGCGATTACTTTAACGTGCTTGGGATGCCCCTTTTGGAAATCCTGAACTATCTGACCCTGCGCGGAGATCTTGACCAATGAGCGACCTGCCCCGTATCCCCCTCGCCGGCGTGATCGGATCGCCGATCGCACATTCCAAATCGCCCCAACTTCACCGGCACTGGCTCAAGACTTACGGCATCGCGGGGCACTATATCCCTATGGATGTCGGATCCGAGGACCTTGAACAGGTACTGCGCACGCTGCCGAAAGCAGGGTTCGTCGGGGTGAACGTCACGATCCCGCACAAGGAAGCAGTGATGGAGATCGCTGATCTCATTACCGACCGTGCGATCCTGATCGGAGCCGCCAACACATTGATTTTCCGAAAGGATGGCCAGATCCACGCGGACAATACGGATGGGTATGGTTTTTTGGAAAACCTGCGCGCAGGGGCGCCGCATTGGAATCCCGCCGCCGGTCCTGCGGCTGTGTTGGGTGCCGGTGGTGCCGCCCGCGCTGTCGTCGCTTCGCTGCTGGACGCGGGCGCGCCGGAGATATATCTTTCAAACCGCACGCGTGTCCGTGCGGACAAGCTCGCGCAGGATTTCGGCAGTCGCGTTCAGGTGTATGATTGGGTCCAGGCGGGAAATATGATTGATGATGCCGCGCTCTTGGTAAATACGACTTCGCTTGGCATGATCGGCAAGGGCGAACTGCGCGTGCCGCTCGACGGGCTGTGCGCCGATACTGTCGTCACCGATCTTGTCTATGCTCCGCTCAAAACAAGACTGCTGGCAACGGCGGAGGACATGGGATGCGTTACGGTCGATGGGCTGGGTATGTTGCTGCATCAAGCGGTGCCGGCGTTCGAGCGATGGTTCGGCAAGCGCCCCGAGGTGGACCGCGCCACACGCGCGGCGGCGTTGCGCTGATGTTCAAGCTTGGTCTGACAGGGTCTATCGGGATGGGCAAATCGACAACTGCCCAGATGTTTGCCGAGGAAGGATGCGCCGTTTGGGACGCGGATGCTGCCGTGCACCGGCTCTACGCCAAAGGCGGTGCCGCTGTCGCTCCCATCTATGCCGCATTCCCCGAAGCGGTAATTGACGGCGAAGTGTCGCGCACGGCCTTGAAGGCGATCATCGGCAAGGATCCGAGCGCGCTGAAAAAGATTGAAGGCATCGTGCATCCACTCGTCGGTCAGGACCGTGTGTCGTTTCTGTCCACCGCCAAAGCCGACATTGTCGTTATGGATATCCCGCTGTTGTTCGAAACCGGCGGCGATGCCCGTGTCGATGCAACCGTCTGTGTCTATATCGACGATGCCACGCAAGAGGCTCGCGTGATTGAGCGCGGCACAATGACGCGTGACCAGTTTCTCACGATCCGCGCCAAACAGCTGCCGGCGCAAGAGAAATGCAGCCGCGCGCAGTATGTGATTCACACCGATACGGTTGAACACGCCCGCGCACAGGTGCAAGACGTCGTGAAACACATCAGGAGCCAGCTTTCACATGCGTGAAATTGTTCTCGACACTGAAACCACCGGCTTTGATCCGCAAACCGGCGACCGCATCGTCGAGATCGGCGCGGTAGAGCTGATGGGTCACGTCGCGACCGGCAAGACCTATCATCAATACATCAATCCCGAACGCGCCATGCCGAACGAGGCCTTCGAGGTGCACGGGCTGGGAGACGATTTCCTGCGCGACAAACCCAAATTTGCGCAAGTCGGGCAGGCGTTCGTGGATTTCATCGGTGATAGCAAGCTGGTCATCCACAATGCCGCGTTCGACATCAAGTTTCTCAATGCCGAGCTCAAATGGATGGGATTGGGCCAGATACCGTGGGAACAAGCGATCGACACGCTTGCCATCGCACGCAAGAAATTCCCTGGATCACCATCGTCGCTCGACGCGCTGTGCCGCCGCTTCGGCATCGACAACTCGTCGCGGACGCTGCACGGCGCGCTGCTTGACAGCGAAATTCTGGCGGAAGTCTATCTGGAGCTGATCGGCGGCAAACAGCCTGATTTCGGGCTGTCCACCCGCGCCGCGCCCAAGGAAGGTGAGCAGATCGCGGAATGGACACCGCACCCGCGCAAGACGCCCCTGCCCCCGCGTATCACCGAGACAGAAATCGCCGCCCATGCCGAATTTGTCGGCAAGCTGGGCGGCGATCCGCTCTGGCTCAAAAGCTGAGGTTTAGGCGTCTGCAGGTGGTGCCTGATCGGCGGTTTCGGCCTGCCGGCGCGCAATTTCGTTGCGGTACAGCGATACGAAATCAATGTTCTCAAGGTTCAGCGGCGGGAAGCCCCCGTCGCGCGTGATGTCGCTGACGATACGGCGCAGGAACGGAAAGATCATCCGCGGGCATTCGATCAAAAGGAACGGATGCATCTGCTCTTCGGGCACATCCTGGATGTCAAAGATGCCGACATAGTCGATTTCAAGCGCGAAAAGAACGGCATCGCCTTCTTTCGCTTTGGAGGTCACGTTCAACTTGATCGCCGTCTCGTACTGGTTCTCGGTCGACCGTTTCTTCGCGTCGAGATTGACCTGAACCTGGACGTCGGGCTGCACGTCCGAAGGCGCACCTTTTTGTGCCATGATATTCTCGAATGACAAGTCGCGAATGAACTGGCCCAGAACGCGCATCTGCGGTGCCTTGGGTTGTTGTGGTGCTTCGGCTTCGGCCATAATGATAGCTCCTCTTTGGAGTTTGAATTGCAATTGCGATGGCTTAACAGGTCAAACGGGACCGCTCAACGCCATTGTGCGCGGGATCAGCGTCGGGTCCAGCCGGATTTACCCTTGGGCGTATCATCGCTGTCTTTGGGGACTTCGCTGTATTCACCGTCGATGATGTCACCGTTGTTCCGTACACGAGGGTCCACGCGTTGCGGGCCACGCGGATCCGGTCCCGGTCCGCCGAACCGCTGCACCTTTACGCGTGCGGCGATCGCCTTGAACACCGCTTTGCGGACCGCGGGAACAAGCAAGGCAAAGCCCACAGCGTCCGTGAAAAACCCCGGCGTCAGCAAGAGCGCACCGGAAAACAGGATCATCGCCCCATGGACCAGCGGTTCGGTCGGGTCGCGCATGTCGGAGAACGATGTTTTCACCTCGCTCAGCGCCAGCTGGCCCTGGCTGCGCACCAGATAAGTCCCGGCAAGTGCTGTCAGAACGACAATCAGAAGCGTCGGCCAGAGGCCGATGAAACCACCAACCTGAATGAACAGCGCGATTTCAATCATCGGCACCGCGATGAATGCGATTAAAAGCCACATGCGTTTGCATCCTTTCATCGGGGCCGGAGTGGACTTGGCCCCCTACAGCCCCTACATAAGGTGCATAATAGATTGTTTCCACGTCTTCACTGCAAGAGGTCCCTATGAATTCGCCGCTGATCCAGCTTCTGGTGCTTGCCGCTATTGCGGTTTTTCTGATTTTGCGGCTGAAGAATGTGCTTGGAACCCGCGAGGGGTTTGAAAAGCCACCTCTGCCTCAGCAGAAGGCCGAACGCAAAGGCCCGGCTTTCGAAGTGATCGAAGGCGGTCCCGATCTGGACATCACCGATCATTTCGATGAGGGCTCGTTGGAAGCCCACGCTCTTGCTGAGATCAAGCGGATCGAGCCGTCGTTCAATGTCACGGATTTTCTCGGTGGTGCGCGTGGGGCCTATGAAATGATTGTCATGGGCTACGAGCGCGGCGATCTCGACGAGATCAAACCGTTTCTTTCCGAGAACATTTACGAAAGCTTTGTGGACGCCGTTGCCGCGCGCGAAGACCAGGGACTTACCGTTGAGGCGCAGTTTATCGGAATCCGCGAAACCACGCTGGAAAACGTCACCCTTGACCCGGATACGAAGGAAGCGGAACTGACGGTCCGCTTCGTCGCGGAATTGACGTCGGCCGTTCGCAACAGCGAAGGCGAAGTGGTCGAAGGAAGCCTTACAGAGGCAAAAAAGCAAAAAGACACATGGGTATTTGCCCGCATTATGGGCTCGGACGATCCAAATTGGTTCTTGGTTTCTACAGACGGATAACGTGCGGACTGCGTATCGTTGCCACAACCGGGGCCTCGCTGCTGGCGGGGCCTTTGGCGTCTGACGTGAAATACGATATCGTATCGTTCGATCAGTTGGACGGCTGGGCGCAGGATGATCACGCTGCCGCCTTTTCGACGTTTCAAAATACCTGCATGGATCTCAAAGAACCGGATTGGAAGGCGATCTGCGCCTATGCGAGGACAAACCCCGATCCGCGCGATTTCTTCGAACTTCTGTTTCGGCCTGTCGTAATGGACGATGGGCAGGATGCGCTGTTCACCGGCTATTTCGAGCCGGAACTCGAAGGCTCTCTTTACCGATCAGAGCGGTATAATTTTCCGGTCTACAAAATGCCGCCCGAGGCAAACGAAACCCGGCCCTGGCTGACCCGCCGCGATTTGCTGCAAAGCGGCGTGATGGACGGGCGCGGCCTGACGATTGCCTATGTCGACGATCCGGTGGAGCTTTTCTTTCTTCAAATTCAGGGATCCGGGCGGATCCGGCTTCCGGACGGACGGTCCATCCGTGTGGGATATCGTGGATCCAACGGACATGATTATCGCTCCATTGGTCAAGAACTCGTGCGACGCGGTGTGTACGAGGCGCATCAGGTCAGCGCGCAGGTCATCAAGAACTGGGTGCGGCGCAATCCTGTCGATGGCGAAGAGCTTCTGTTTCACAACCCGTCCTATGTCTTCTTCCGCGAAGTAAGCCGCGTGCCGGCCGACAAGGGCCCGCTGGGCGCGATGAACCGGTCAATCACTACGATGCGGACGGTCGCGGTGGACCCTGCATTTGTCCCGCTCGGCGCGCCGGTGTGGATCGAAAAGGATGGCAAGACGCCGCTGCGTCGCCTCATGGTGGCGCAGGATACCGGATCGGCGATAAAGGGCGCGCAGCGGGCCGATGTATTCTTCGGGACCGGCGACGGTGCGGGCCGCGCGGCGGGCCGTTTGCGCGATCCCGGCCGGCTTGTCGTGCTGTTGCCGATACAGCGCGCCTATGCGCTGCTGCCCGAAAGCGCGATATGAAACGCCGCAGGCTCAGCGCCGAGGACCGCGAACTGTGGGAAAGGGTCGCTGCCAAAACGGAGCGGCTGGAAGGCTCCGATCTAGTTGCGCGTAAATTTGATCCCGATGCGGGCTTGCCTACATCAGACTCAAAATCGCTGCGCAAGGCCAAGTCGACGATCATCGGCAAACCCGAACGAAAACCCCGCGCGCCCGGCCATGATCTTGTGCCGTCGTTGCCCGATAGGTTGCGCAAGGCGCCGGTGCAAATGGACCATAAATCGTTCGGCAAGCTCAAGCGTGGCAAGCTGAAACCCGAAGGCAGGATCGACTTGCACGGCATGACGCTGGAGCGCGCGCATCCCGCGCTTACCAGCTTTATCATGTCGGCGCACGCGCGCGGCAAACGGCTGGTGCTGGTAATCACTGGCAAGGGCAAGCAGCGGGACGAGGGAGGCCCGATCCCGGTGCGGCACGGCATCCTGCGCCATCAGGTACCACAGTGGCTGTCGATGCAGCCGATGTCCTCTGTCGTCTTGCAGGTTGCGCAGGCCCATATCAGCCATGGCGGCGGCGGTGCCTACTACGTCTATCTCAGGCGGCAACGCTAGGCAGGTCGCGCTGGTAGCGTAAAATACCCACCCCCGCGAGAAGCGCGCCACCGAAATAGAACAGCGCAATCGGGATCATCTGGTCTGGAAAATCAATCCCCCAATCAATCAGAGCGCCGGTAATTCCCGGCCCGATGGCCGACCCGAACACCATCAACGCCGCCGCTGCCGCCTTGATCGCGCCAAGGTGGCGTGTGCCATAGAAAACCGCCCAAAACGCGGTTGTAGCGGTGCCCTGCATCCCCTGCCCGACGCCGAATATGACTAACCCGACCCCCGCCATTGCAATGGTATCGGCCTGGGCCAGCACCAGGAACGAGATGCCGAACGGCACCATCTGGAACGGGACAATCCATTTGACGCCGAACCGGTCAATGGCCCAACCGGTCAAGAACGTGAAGGCGATGGACGACACCGTGAACAACGGCATCAGCGCGACATAGGATGTCAGGCTCCATCCCTTCACCTCGGTCAGATGGACCTGTTGAAAGAACAAGGCAGTCCCCCAAGCTGAGGGGCCAAGCACCAGAGGGACGAGGATGTAGAAAAGCGGGTGCCGCAAAAGCTCGGCACGGGTCCAGTTTTTCCCTTTCATGCCAAGTGCCTGCGGTTCCGCAGCCAACGATTGCGGTGTGCGTTCCTGCCGCAGAAGATATTGCATGACCGGGATGATCAGAACCACGCACAGCGCCGCAACCAGCCACAGTGCGCGCCAATCGGTTGTCGTCAGCAGCGCGACGAAAACCACCGGTAACAGCGCCTGCCCCACGGCAAAGCCCATCGACGCAATTGAAATGGCCCGCCCGCGCGCCGCTATGAACCACCGCGACATGGCCACCGCGCCAAGCTGCGACATCATTCCCTGACCCATCAGACGCAGTGCAAAGATCACGAAGATCAGAAGGAAACCGTTCGGTACCAAAGCCATCGTACCACAGGCGACCGCCAGCAACAGCATCACGCCCAAGGACAGATGCCGCACGCGAAACCGGTCCGTCAGAACGCCAGTCCAAACCATCGTAAGGGCGGACAGTGTCGTTCCGATGGTATAGATGCCACCCCACTGCCCGTCCGTCAGTTCGAACGCGCTCTTGATCTCGCCCGCGAAGAGCGAGATGAAATAGGTCTGCCCGAATGACGAGGTGAACGTGAGCAGGAAACCCGCCAGCAGGAACAGCCGATTGTCGAGAAGAAAGCGCAAATAGCCCATGCGCCTTCGTCGCAGGCGCTGGGCTATTTGGAAAGGGTCAAAGCACGTAGCGGCTTACGTCGGTGGATTTGGTCAGCTCACCGAGGTTTTTGTCGACGAAAGCCTCGTCGACCACGATTTCTTCGCCACCGCGATCCGGCGCGGTAAAGCTGAGTTCCTCGAATACCCGCTCCATCACCGTGTAAAGCCGCCGCGCGCCGATGTTCTCGACCGATTGGTTTACGTCCGCCGCAATTTTCGCAAGCGCCGCAATGCCGTCATCGGTAAAGCTGACGACGACCTGTTCGGTGCCCATAAGCGCGGTGTATTGCAACGTCAGGGCGTTGTCGGTTTCCGTCAGGATGCGGACGAAGTCTTCTTCGGTCAGCGCGCGTAATTCGACGCGGATCGGCAGACGACCTTGGAGTTCCGGCAACAGATCGGACGGTTTGGCGATGTGGAACGCGCCTGAGGCTATGAACAGAACGTGGTCGGTTTTGACCGGACCATGCTTTGTGCTTACGGTCGTGCCTTCGATCAGCGGCAGCAGATCGCGCTGCACCCCTTCGCGCGAAACGTCACCGCCGCGCGCTTCGGAGCGCGTGCAGACCTTGTCGATCTCGTCCAGAAAAACAATGCCGTTCTGCTCGACCGCTTCGATGGCGGTGCGCGTCACGGTTTCGTCATCCAGCAGTTTATCGGCCTCTTCGCCGATCAACACCTCATAGCTGTCGGCCACGCGCAGACGCTTTTTGGTTGTGCGCCCGCCCATGGCCTTGCCGAACAGATCGCCCAGATTCATCATTCCCATTCCGCCACCGGGTTGTCCGGGGATCTCCATCGTGGAAAACGGGTTCGACGTATCGGCGACTTCCAGCTCGATCATCGTCTCGTCAAGCTGTCCATCGCGCAGCTTCTTGCGGAACATCTCGCGGGTGCCTTCGCGTGCGTCCGGCCCTGCAATAGCGTCGATCACGCGGTTCTCGGCGGCTTGCTGGGCATTCGCCTTTACATCCTCGCGCATGTGATCGCGCACCATCGCGATGGCGTTGTCCAGCAGATCACGAATGATCTGTTCCACATCGCGCCCGACATAACCGACTTCGGTGAATTTCGTCGCTTCGACCTTGAGGAACGGCGCGCGCGCCAGTTTGGCCAAACGGCGGCTGATCTCGGTCTTGCCGACGCCGGTAGGCCCGATCATCAGAATATTCTTGGGATACACTTCTTCGCGCAGATCATCGCTCAGTTGCTTGCGGCGCCAGCGGTTGCGCAGGGCCACGGCGACGGCACGCTTGGCGTCCTTCTGGCCGATGATATAACGGTCTAGTTCGGATACGATTTCGCGAGGGGTCAGATCGGTCATTTCTTGATGCTCTCCACGGTCAGGTTGCCGTTGGTATAAACGCAGATATCGGCGGCGATCTTCATCGCGTCGCGCGCCACGGTTTCGGCGTCGCGGTCGCTGTCGATCATGCCGCGCGCGGCGGCGAGGGCAAAGTTGCCGCCCGACCCGATCGCCGCGACGTTGTGTTCCGGCTCCAGCACGTCACCGGCACCGGTGATCACGAACATATCCTCGCCATCTGTCACGATCAGCATCGCTTCGAGTTTTTGCAGATATTTGTCCGTCCGCCAATCCTTGGCCAGCTCCACGCTGGCACGGGCAAGCTGCCCCGGTGTCGCTTCAAGTTTGACCTCGAGCCGTTCGAGCAGGGCAAAGGCATCCGCAGTCGATCCAGCAAAGCCCGCAACGATTTCATGTCCGCCTGGCGACAGCCTGCGCACCTTGCGCGCGGTGCCCTTGATCACGGTCTGGCCAAGACTGACCTGCCCGTCGCCCGCAATCACGACCTCGCCGCCCTTCTTGACACCGATGATGGTTGTACCGTGCCAACCGGGAAATTCTTCACGCGTCATAAGACCTCCGTTTGTTACGGTCTATATGGCGTGGCGTCCGCAAAGGGACAAGGGCAGGCCTTGTTGCGTCCGGCGCTGGGCAGTAGCGTCGGCACGATGGATTACCCCGAAGACGTGACATTCTATATGGAGCCGGACCTGCGCGAGAGTGCCGCCGCGGGTAAGCACAACTTCATCGGCAAGGTCGCGTCTGTCCTGCAAAACGCCGGTATCAGGGTCACATACCGCGATTTCGGCGCACCGCATCGTGGCGGGTATTCGTTAAGCCATATGAAGGAGCCGCCGGATCCGCAGGGACTCGTTTTCCGGCGGGTGTACCACTATCCCTTTTGGCAGATCGAAAGATCCGCCGCGCGCTGGCAGTGGGATGTGGCGTGCGCGAATTTCGATGGCGAAGACATTGACCGCGCCGAGGCCGACCGGTTCTACACCTTCTGGCAAAAGCGGCTTTTCGGTGATCTGCCGCAGCGCACGTCGCGCAACGGTTTCATCTATATTCCGCTACAGGGCCGCATCACGCGCCACCGCAGTTTTCAGCACTGTAGCCCGATCCGGATGGTCGAGGCTTGCCTTGCAGCGGACGAGCGCCCCATTGTCGCGGCGCTTCACCCAAAAGAGCAATACAGCGCCGACGAACACGCGGCGCTGTATGAACTGGAAGCCGCACATCCGCGCTTGACCGTGCGTCAGGGTGGCATGGACGCACTGCTGCGGACCTGCGATTGCGTGGTGACGCAGAATTCGTCGGTCGCGTTCAATGGCTATTTCTTTCGCAAACCGGCTCTCCTGTTTGCCCGCGTGGATTTTCATCATATCGCGGTAAAAGCCGATCTTGCCGATCTCGCACGGAGCTTTGCGCTGCTGGATGCCAAGTGTCCCGACTATGCGGGGTATCTGCACTGGTTCTGGCAAAAAAAATGCATCAACGCGGGCCGACCCGATGCGGAAATGCGCATCGCGGCGCGATTTCGCCGTTTCGGTTGGCTGGAATAGAAAAAGGCGCCCCTCATTCGGGACGCCCTTGGTTCGTTCGCGGGTTCGCAGAACTCAGATCGAATCTTCAATCCAGCTTTGCAGTGCTGCCTTGGGCCGTGCACCCGCCATGTTCGAGACGACTTCACCGTCCTTGAAGATAAAGAGCGCCGGAATGCCGCGCACGCCCATCTGGGCAGGGGAATTCGGGTTCTCGTCGACGTTCACTTTGACGATCTTGACCTTGCCGTCCATCTCGGTGGACAGCTCTTCAAGCGACGGACCGATTTGTTTGCAAGGGCCACACCATTCGGCCCAGAAATCCACCACAACGGGGATGTCGGAATTTTTGACTTCGGCATCGAAGGTGGCGTCGGTGACTGCAACTGTGGCCATGATATTCTCCTGAGGGTGACTGTTGAAAGATACCTATGAACGCCGAGCGGCTGCGTCAAGGTAGCCTGTACGAAGCAAGGCGGAAGACACTGTTTCGTCGGGAAGCGGCATGAGCGATCCGTCGCGGGTCCAGAGGATCGCTGTCTCAATTCGACGGTCCGGATAAATTGCCCTGAGCGCGTGCGCATACGCGCCCATCTGCCGCAAAAGCCCTTCGGGGCAGCTGGCGGCGCTGTCCGGGACGGTGCGGTTGGTCTTGAAGTCGATGGCAAGGATGCGGTCGGGGGTTACGATCAACCGGTCGATCACTCCGTAGAGCGGATCATCGCCCAGTGATGCGGTCAGAGCCACCTCCGCCAACGTATCCGGCGCGAAGATGAACGAGAGGGAAGGGTCGTCCAGTACCGATAGCGTCTCTGCGATGGCCTCCGCAGCATGTGCCGGATCTGCAGTGCGCGACAGCTGCTCTGCAGCGTCGGGACGTTGACCGGGGGGAAGCGCACAAAGATGTTCCAGCAGGAGATGCACAAGGGAGCCGTAGGTTTTGGCTGCATCCTCGTCCAACCCACTCTCGCCGGGCAACGCCTTCGCCCCCTCCATATCGGAAGGTATCACCGTTTCGCGGCGTGGTGGCGGTGGGGGTGCAGGGCGCGTGAAAACAGGCTCCAATTCAGGCAAATCAACCGTCGGACGTGTTGCATCATCTCTTTCGGGTGCATCCCAGTCATGGGTTTGATAGCGCAATCCGCTTGCGGGCCCATCCTCGAACGGAACCGCGTTCAGGTGCTCCATCGCGGTCTCGACCATTTGATACCAATCGGTCTTCTGCGCCGAAAGCTTGCCCGCTGCCGCGACGATCAGCCATTTTTCCGCGCGCGTCATGGCGACATACAAAAGGCGTAACCGTTCCTGCGCCTGCGTTTCTTTCAAGGTGTCAAGACGTGCAGTCACAATCGTGGGGGCCTCGGCGGCCGTCGGCTTCCAGATCGGGACACCGTCCAGCGTGATGATGTCATCGCGCACCGTCTCCGCGCGCAGTCCGGTGTCGGGCAGGATGACGATTGGCGCCTCCAGCCCCTTTGCACCGTGTACCGACATCACCCTGATCTGGTCCGATGCACTGTCGATCTGGCGTTTGATCTCCAGGTCGTCGGCTTGCATCCATTCCAGGAAACCGGTCAGGCTGGGGATCGATGTCTGCTCATAGGCCAGCGCCTGCGTCAGAAGCGCGTCGATCCCGTCCTCCGCCTCTGTGCCCAGACGGGCAAGCAGGTTGCGCCGCCCTTCGTGCCGGGTCAGGATCCGTTCGATCAGGTCATAAGGGCGCAGAAAATCGATCTGCCCGCGCAGATCGCGCAGCATGCTCAGCGTTTCGGGATAGCGGTCGGTCTGGCTGCGCAGTGATTGCCACAGTTGCTTTTCCGTCCGGTGGTGGGCCAGCGTAAACAGTGCCTGCTCATCCCACCCAAACAGCGGAGAGCGCAGCGCAGTCGCCAGCGACAGGCTGTCATCCGGCGTGGCAAGAAACGACAGCAGGGCGCCAATGTCGCGCACGGCAAGCTCCGCACCGACCTTGAGCCGGTCCGCGCCCGCGATGGGCAGTTCTGCAGCCTTGCACGCGCGGATGATCTCGGAGAACAGGGCGGTGCGCCCCTGTACGAGGATCAGGAAATCGCCCGCCCGGATCCGGCGGCGGATCGTCTTCCGGTCCGGCCCTTCATCAGGGATATAATGCGCGCCCTCGATTAAATGCTTGATTTGTGAGGCAATTCGCTCGGCAAGGATGACCGTGTGATGCTGTGCGCTTTTGCGGTCCACGGGATCGGTCCAGTCTGGCTCCTCTTCGCCGCCGCCATTCGGTTCGATCCACGGCCAGAGATCGACGCGACCGGGCAAAAATTCTTTGAATGGCAAGTGGTTGAGGTGCGCGTCCAGGCGCGGCTCTGGTTCCGTATTGAACGTCTGATCGACCGCGCCGAGGATCGCTGCCGATGACCGGAACGAGTAATCGAGGCTTCGGCTCTGGAACTGAAGGTGCGCGCCTTCCAGTTTTTCCCGAAAGCTCTCGCGCTTGAGATCGAATTCGCGCGGGTCCGCGCCCTGAAAGGAATAGATCGACTGTTTCTTGTCACCGACGACAAAAAGCGTCCGGTCCTCGACCTCACGCGCGCCGGTGCCACTTGAAAACTCGTCCGTCAGCTTTTCGATAACGTCCCACTGGCGCGGCGACGTGTCCTGCGCCTCGTCGACGAGAATGTGATCAATGCCGCCGTCGATGCGGTAGAGCACCCAGGCCGCAACCTTCGGATCGTTAAGCAGCGCCCGCGCGCGCAAGATGAGATCGTCGAAATCGAGCCACCCGCGTTTTTGCTTTTCAGCCTCGTAGCGCGCGATAAAGCGGTCGGCAAACCGGTGCAGCGCACCCGTACGCGCCACGTTGATCGCCCGCATTTCCAGATCATGCGCCTGCGCGGTACGCTCCATCAGATCCTGAAACGCGAGCAGTGTCGTGCCCAGCGCATCCTGTGCCTTCTTTGTCGGCACGGATTTCAGCTTTGCTTCGGCTCGGAAAATGCCTTTGGTCTGAAACAGAAACTGTGTCTTGAGAGCAAGTAAATCCGCTTGTGTCGGCTGTATCACGTCGATTGTGGCAAGAGCATCAGCCATTTTCACCATCGTCGGGGATTGATCGCGCAGCACCTCGATCGCCTGCGGCAGCCAGCTTGCCACCGATTTATCGAGCACGAAACCGGGAAGATCCTTTGCATCGAAATCGGGCGGAAGATCGAACAGAGCAGCCAGGTCGGCGTTTTTGGCCGCCTCGGCGAACAATTCCCGTTTACCGGTGATAGATTGCATCAGGGACGTGAAGTCGCCGCCGGTGTAGTGTCTGGCAATATCGCTCACCAGCGCAGCATCCGGCCCGTCCGCCATCGCATCCAGTATCTCGGCCCGCAATAGCTCCGCCGCGCGGTCCTCGATCTCCTTGAACTGGGGGCTGACCCGCGCCTCCAGAGGAAAGCGGCGCAGCAGGGCCGCACAAAACGAGTGGATCGTCTGGATCTTGAGCCCGCCCGGCGTCTCGATGGCCTGCGCGAAAAGGGTGCGCGCCCGCTTCAATTCTGACGCGGCGATCTCATGCAGTACGCCAAGATCGCGCAGACTGGCGCGCAGGGCATCGTCCTCCATCATCGCCCATTCGCCCAGACGCTGGAACAGGCGGTTCTGCATCTCGGACGCAGCGGCCTTGGTGTAGGTCAGGCACAGGATCCGCTGGGGTTCGACCCCGGTCAGCAACAACCGCGCCACCCGATCTGTCAGAACGCGGGTCTTGCCCGATCCGGCATTCGCGCTGAGCCAGGTCGAAAGGTCGGGCCGTGCCGCTGCGATCTGTGCGCGGGTGGCGTCGTTCCAGTGCGGCAGATCGTTCATATCACGTCCTCCGGTGCGGCGGGGTCGGAATCATCCCATTCGCCGTATCGGGCAAGCTGGTCGTAGGTGCCGGCGAACTTGTCCTGCTCCATCATCCGGCGCGCGGTGAACCCCTGCGCGGGATCGAGGTACTGCGTGATAAGCGTGCGCAAATTCTCCAGAACTTCGCCGGGCGGCTCTTCGGTCAACGGCGCGGGCTCTTCCACCGGCGCGCTTCCCAAGCCGATGAAAGCGGCGTGCGAGACAAGCGCAGGCCCGATCGTTCTGAACGCACCCTGCTCGATCATGGCGGCTTCGATGAGCAATTGCTTGTCGAACAGACGCTGTTGTTTGGCGCTGGGCGGCTTGCCGGTCTTGTAATCATAAATCTGGATCGCGCCGTCGCGGTCGCGGTCCACCCTGTCGGCCTTGCACACCAGGGTGAAGTCAGGCGTGCCAAGGTTCAGATTGCCCCGCGCATCGTCCTCAAAGGCAATGGGGGATGCGTTTTGCAACCGTGCCCGTTCGGCGTCGACGAACCAGTCCGCGATCCGGGCAATTCCGGCAAGCCACATCGTCCGCGCCGCTGGCCACGGGGCGATCTCGTCAAGCACACGCTGCGCGGTTTCCATCAGATAAGCGGGGTTCAACCGGTCGCCATCGTCGATCACCGCCTTTACGAAGTCTTCCATGACCTGATGCACGACAATGCCGCGCAGCGGCGCGTCGGGAGACTGGACCAGAGCCGAAAGCGGACGAAGGCGCAGGCTGTGTCGCGCGTAGATCGCGTATGGGTCCCGGATCAGTGTCTTTATCTCAGTCACCGACAGTTTTCGGGGCCGCGCTGACACAGGCGGGCGCGGCGACGGACGCATTGCACCAGGCGTGCGCGCGACGGCTTCAAGCGCGCGCGCCTGCCCCAACCACCGGTCGCCGCGTGCGATCATCGCCGCCCATGCGGCAGTACCCCCTTGCCTCGGCAGCCCATTCATCAGGTTGCCCAACCGGTTGATCCATCGTGACGGCACCGTTTCGGCATCATCTGAGCGGATCGACCGGGTGATCCAGACTTCGCGCGCACAGACCGCCTGTTGATAATCATGGGCCGCCAGACCGACACGCCGCTCGGGCAGCAGAAGGCCCGCGTCGTTCCGCATTTTGCGGTTGAGCCACGGATCGGGTGCGGGCGCCTCAGGCCATGTGCCGTCATTCAGTCCGCCGAGGATCACCAGATCGGCGCCCTGAACGCGCGCCTCCATCGTACCCCAGATCATGATATCGGGGTGCGGTGCGTCCCGGTCGCGGACCTCGCCATTCGCCAACAGGGCACCGACCAGATCGGCATAGTCGGTGGCGGAAAGGGCCGTTCCGAAAGCAGCCTCGTTTTCGAGATCCTGCATTACGGACCTCGCTTTCTGGCCCGCGTTTTGTTGCCACAGTTCGTGGGCGTCGCCACCGTCAGGACCCGCGGCCAATTTTTCTGCAATTTCGAGGTGCAGGTGCACCCAATGGGTCAGCGGGCGCGGCGTATCGTCGTCCCGCGCCATCAGGGCCTGCGCGACCCACGCGGCCCAGCGCCCCATGCCTTCGTCATCGGGTGCCGCCGCTCTGCACAACGCTTCAAAGGCATCCGCCGTTGGATAAGGCATGCCGGCATCGCGAATGGCGGCTTCGGCGCGCTGTGTGTAGAGTTGATGCAGATTTCGGTTTACGCCGCTGTGGGTCAGCGGATGCTTCAGCAGGGTCAAAAGCGCCTCCGCATCCAGACGTCGCGGCAAAAGCGCCGCAACGTGGCGCAGAAAACGCCCCGGTGGTGACAGGTGCAGCGGGGTGCCGGCACTGTCGTCGGGCAGGATGTCCCAACGGCTCAGCGCCGAGGTGACGCGGCGGCTGAGCATCCGATCCGGCGTGATCAAGGCAGCGGTCTGGCCGGTCTCGGCGGCTTTGCGCAGCCGCAATGCGATCGCCAGAGCTTCCGCGCGCGGTGTTTCTGCCAGTACCAGCGTCAGATCTCCGGTGGCTTTCTCAAGGTTCTTAAGGCGCGGACCCTCGACGCGCCAGGCGTCGGTGACGGGGGCGGGGCGCAGCGATAGCGATATCAGCTTGTTGCGCGCGGGCGAGGGGGGGGCGCAGTCGTGCCACGGGATAACGGTGTTGGGAGAACTGCCCAGCGCCTCCATCAGCCGGAAAAACCGGTACTGCGGATGGTCCTCGGAAATCATCGGATCGTCCAGCGCGGCCCAGACATCGCCGGGCAGATCGAAATCGAACCCCGGCAGGACCAGCGCACCCTGAGGCAATCGTGCGACTGCCTCCATCAGAATCATCGTCGTGCCGCGTGAGCCAGTCGATCCAGCAAGGATGACCGGATGGTCGGGCGGATTTTCGGCCCACAATGCCGCGATGGCGCTGACCAACGTACGCTGGCGTGCTTCCTTGTCGGGTTCCGCTTCGGTCTGCTCAAGATAGAGTTGCACGATCTGGAGAAACTGTTTCGCCCGGTCCCAATGACCCGATTGATCCGACACATCGAGCGATGCAATCGCATCGGGGGCGACGCCTTCGCCCTGCATCTCGTCGATCAGCGCGGCAAGACTGTCGGCCAGATCATACAGCGAGGCGCGCGATGCCAGATCCGGCGATCGGTCAAGCAATCCCGCGATCAGTCCGATCAGTTCAAGCCTGCGCCGCAGCGGCGGAGCACCGTCGGGGACGATCACGCCGGGCGCCAGCGTGGCAAGATCCGTGACCAGCCGGATGCGCGGCAAAAGCAGCGCCGGACCCGCCTCGAACATCTTGCGCAGACGGCGGGCCATCCTTTCGGTGTTCACGATCAGATCGACACGCGCAAGTGCTTCGGGCGGCTGCCCCACGGTGCGGTTCATCAACCCGGCAACGAGCGCCTGCGGAAAATCAACGCCCGGAGGCAGGCCGAACACACGGGGGGACGTCTGCGCTTCAAACATCTTGGGCAATCAATTCCTCGGCTGTGGCGATGCCGCCCGGATGGCCGACGTCGCACCATCTTCCCGGGTAGGAAAGACCAAAGAGCGATCCCTTCGCAAGCATCTTGTCCCAGATCAGGTTGAGCGAAAAGGACCGTTCCGCGATTTCGTGCAAGAGTGCGGTCTTGATAATCTGGACACCCCCATAGACAAGGCCCGGCCCACGGCGCAGTCTGCCATCCTGTGCGATGCTGAAATCCCCTTGTCCGTCGTGTTCAAGCGCGCGCGCAACAGGCACGCCCATCAGCAGCGCATCCATGCGGTCGGGCCTCCATGCCGCGTGCAGGAGCGCCAGCGGGTTCGGCCCGCTCCAGATCGCATCGGTGTTCATCGTCATGACCGGATTGGTGCCAAGCAACGACAGCGCGTTGCGCAGGCCGCCCCCGGTGTCGAGGATATTCGGTGTTTCGCGCAACGTTTTGACGCCCCGTGGTTGCAGATATGCTTCCAACTGTTCCGGCAGATAGTGCAGGTTTGCGACGATTATCGGCGGGTCCGTTTCAGCAGCTAGATTGAGCGCGTGGCCGATCAGCGGGCGGCCTGCGACTTCGACCATCGGTTTCGGTCGATCGGCGGTGAGGTGCAGCATCCGTGTACCGAACCCCGCCGCGAACATCAGAACCGGGAAATCTACGTCGGACACTGGGACTTGAGCTTTGCCAGGATATCGGGGGTGGGTGCGGGAAGGGTTGCGCGGATATGGTTTGCGACCGGGGCAAGTGCCGGATGGGCCAGATTGCGTTCGACGAACTCCCAGACGCGGGGGATCAGGTCGATGTATCGCCCCTTGCCGTCTATCAGGCACAGCTTTGCGAACAGACCGACGATGCGCAGATTTCGCTGCACACCCAAAATCGCGTACGCCGCGCGAAAGCTGGCTTCATCCTGTGGGTTCTGTTCCAGATAGCGCGCAATCATGGCCTGCTCGATGTCGGGGTGTACGTCGCGGCGCGCGTCCTGAAGAATCGAGACGAGATCATATGCCGGATGTCCCGACATCGCGTCCTGAAAATCAAGCAGGCCGACCCGTGCGATGCCGGCGCGTTCCGGCAGCCACAACAGGTTCTCCGCGTGGTAATCACGCTGTACCAATACCTGCGGCATCGCCTCCAGCGGAGCAAGCAGGGCCGCCATCGCCAACTCGAACGTTGCTTTTGCGTCCGGGTCCGCCGCGCCGGTGATCCCGCGAAGATACCAATCGAAAGGCAGTGCGGCATAGGTCGTCATTATGGGCGTATCGTAGGGGTAAAGCTCCGGCGGCGGCACCGCGTGCAGTGCAGTCAGGACATCGACCGAGGCCTCGTAAAGCGGAACCTCCAGTGCAGGATCACGCGCAATCACGGTTTTATAAAGATCCTCACCCAGATCTTCGATCAGCAGCAATCCGTGCGCTTCGTCCTGCTCATAGATTTCGGGTGCGCTCAGCCCGACGGACCTGAGATGGTCCGCGATTCGGATGAAGGGCCGTATGCTATCGTTCTTGTCCGGTGCCGCATCCATGAGGATCCGTGTGCTGCCATCGGCGGCGCGCAGACGCTCGTAACGCCGGTTCGACGCATCACCTGCAATTGTCAGGCGCGTGGCATCCTGCCAGCCGGCGCGCGCGATGAAGTCGGTCAGAAGGGTCGCGCGATCGGTCATAAATTCCACTTTGCTAGTTTTGCGTCCCATTTGGGATCGGACCACGTCGCGGTCAGTGTGCGGCAAGCGTCAACATCTGTCGCCTCAAGCATGATGTCCAGCGCGTTGGGGGGGCGTAGATCGCCCAGGCGATCGGGCCATTCGATCAGGCAAATTGCATCTTCAAACGCGTCGATCAACCCCAACTCGTCAACTTCGGACGGATCTCCAACGCGGTAGAGATCGGCGTGCCAGATCTCGCCTTCTGGACTGTCGTACACCTGAACCAGCGTGAACGTCGGAGAGGGAACATCTTCGGGGTGGGCGATCAGCGATTGTATCAGCGCCCGCGCAAAATGCGTCTTGCCCGCGCCGACGTCACCGGACAGCAGCAGCGTATCCCCCGCACCCAGATGCGGGGCCAGCGCGCGCGCAAGGCGGCTGGTCTGGCTATCTGTCGACAGTGAGAAAAGACAGTGTCTTCGGTTCATGGCCGCAAACTATCGCGGGCGCAAAGGCGGCGAAAGGGGCTACTCCTCGCTCAGCCGCATATTTGGACGCGCCAGGGGCAGCGGGCCGCGCAGTTTCGAAAAGCGCACCATGGTCGAGCCCGATACAATCGGCTCGATCCGGCAGGTCATAGGCGACTTTCCCTTCAGGCAGACAGGCATGTCCCAGGCAACGCGCTCTCCCATGCTCAGCGCGCAGTCATGCAAATCGGGCCACATCGGGTTGGGTTCGGATTTTTGTTTCCAGAAGTCGATGGCATCGGAAATCGTCACTTCCACGAAACTGCTGCCCGGCTCATGACCCCACATGCGGTCATATTCCTTGTTTGAAAATGTAAGGATGCCGGCCTGCGAGAATACCGCGATACCATCGGGGAATGTGTCGATCAGGCATTGGCTCAATTCCATCTCCGCGCGGAAACTCCGGGTCATCGCGACTTCGGCACTGATGTCTTCGATCAGAAAAGCAATCGCCCCATCCGGATGCGGGCGGCCCTTTATCCGGTAGGTCTGCCCCCCTTCGAGGGACCAGGTTTCCTCGAAGCTGCCGTGTTCTGCCGCGCTGACAAGTTCGGCGATCCGCTGGCGCCACGAGCGATAATTCTTCGGCTCCGGCATTCTGCGGTTGTCGCGCAGCCGGTCAAAGAACGAGTCGATCGTCGGTTGCGGGCTGAGAAATGCGACCGGCAGTCCGGTCAGATCAATCAGGGCGGGGTTGAACAGTGCAAGCTGCCGGTTGCGGTTGAAAATGGCGAGTCCTATCGACAAATGAGCGAATGTCTTTGCAAGGGTCTGGACGAATGCGCGCTGTGCATCTTCAGCCGCAATCACCGCAGCAAGTGATTGCGCCTGATAGATTGCGCCATCGGGCACGGGATGGCGGGTCAGCCGGTACCATTCCGGAGTGGCGCTGTCGGTGACGTTGATGCTGATACGCTGCCCGTCGCGGGTCTTTTCCGCCTTTGCAAGGTCGAACAGGGGCTCGGTCTGGTTGGCCGAGACGGTGCCCCGGCGGGCACACAAGGTTTGATAGGCGTCGTTCGTCCACACGATGCGGTTTGATGTGTCCGTTTTCCAGACTGCGAGTGGAAGACAGCGGCTTATTTGTCGCAGTGTTTCAAGCTCTTCCGACCCTGTTTGCCGGGTTTCGGTCAGATCGCCAATCTTCCCGGCCGCCGCATCAAAGCTGACGCGCAGTTTGTCCGCGCATTTGCTGATCTGAATTTTCAACGCGCGGTCTCCCGCAACGCCCGCTTCGCGTATGACCGTCACGCCATCGGTGCAAACATCGGAGGAACAGGGAAAATCCGGAAACCGCTGGGACAGAATATCGCGCAGATCGTCCCAGTCATACAATCCGATCGCCACCGGCAAAACATCTAGCGCCGCATTCGAGGCATGATGCAGAATGCCTTTTTCAAACAGCAGTTCCGGTACCGAAGACGGTGCTGGCGGTGTCGGCACCGGAGCGGAGTGTGTCACCCACCATGCGCCCAAGAGTGTGGTCGGCAATACGATTGCCAGTAACATCATTACATCCAACAAAGAATCATCGCTCCGGCAGGTTTCTGGCTGTGCCGATATTTCAATTCCGTCGTTAACAAAGTGTTAATTTTCAACGCTGAGTAGATTAGAAGCGTGCATTGGCACGAATGGGCACCGCATGATCGCCGTCCTTCGCGTCGATCTTTCGGCGCGGCCAACGCACTTCGATGATCGCACCGATCTGACTGCTTGCCTCATCAGCCCCGTTCGCGAATCGCAGTTTGGCACCGGAGCGTTCAAGCAGGGTCTTCGCGATAAAAAGTCCCAACCCCATGCCTTCATACTCGGGCCTGCGCGGGTCGGTGCTTCGCTTTTTGCGCTGGCTCATGAACGGATCTCCGATGCGGCCCAGCAGGTGAGGCGGGAAACCGTTGCCGTCGTCGATGATCCGGACCGTGATCGTCTCTGCGGTCCACCGCGCTTCGATCCAGACCGAGGAATCGGCGAAATCCACCGCGTTCTGCACCAGATTCCGCAGCCCGTGGATGATTTCCGGCATCCGCAGGATCGAGGGTTGGTCCGTGGCGGCGCCATCTGCTGCGTTCAGGCTCACCAGAACGGTTTTGCCACGGTCCATATGCGGCTCGGCCGCGCTTTCGACGACGGTGATCAATGGGGCCTGCCGCATGTGAAGATCGTCCTTTCCTGCGCGGCCCATGTCGCGCAGGATATCGCGGCAGCGGTCGGCCTGGTCCCGGATCAGCTCTGCGTCCTCGCGCAGATCGGAATGATCCTTCAATTCATGCACCAGCTCCGCGCTTGCCAGCTTGATGGTCGCCAGAGGCGTTCCAAGCTCGTGAGCCGCCGCCGCGACCACACCGCCCAGATCGGTCAGTTTTTGTTCACGCGCCAGCGCCATCTGCGTGGCTGACAGCGCATCCGCCATCAGGTGGATTTCGGATGTAACGCGGCGCGAATAAGCGGAGGTAAAGACAACGGCGATGATCAATGCAATCCACTGACCGAAAATGAACAGTTGCGGAATGCGCAGAATATCACCTGTTTGGGTTTTCAGCGGCACGTTTGCGAAGGCCAGTATCGTCACGCTGATGATCGCGGCGCCGCCCAGAGCCAGCGTCGCCCGCAGGCTGAGCGCAGTGGCCGAGATCGTCACCGGCCCCAACAGCAGCAAGACGAACGGATTGTTCAATCCGCCCGTGAGGAACAAGAGAAAGCTGAGCTGCACAAGATCGAACATGACCATCGCCATATTCTGCCGCTCGGACAGACGCTTGTTTTCGGGAAAAATGAACGTCGCCACCAGATTTCCGATAACGGACACGCCGATCGTGAAATAGCACCATCCCATTTCAAGCTGTACGCCGAACAGCAGCGGCGTCACCGTGACTGCAAAGAACTGTCCCGCAATCGCGACCCAGCGCAGCACGATCATGGTCCGCAAGCGGATCCAATTGGCCCGCATCGGGCCGCCGAGGGGTCTGATTGTCTGCTGCGTCATCTGCGCGCCTCACCGGTTTGTGCTATTGCATCCTTTGAGATCTAGCGTAGGTCTGTGGCATATCTTCAACAAGAGCGCGAAATGACGCCGCGCAAGGAGTTCCCATGATCCGTAAAGCTGCAATCGCCGCCGTTGTCATCGCCGGTTCGGGACTGATCGCCATGACATTGCTGACACGCGATACCGGAGAGGACCAGTTCGCCGAATGTCGCGCAAGCCAAGTCGGTGGCGCGGATCTGGGTGGACCGTTCGAACTGGTAAACGGGCAGGGAGAGACGGTGACCAGTGCGGCGCTGATCACCGAGCCGACGCTGATCTATTTCGGCTACACGATGTGCCCCGACGTCTGCCCGCTGGACGTGGACCGCAACGCGGCGGCGGTCGAGATATTGGAAGAGCGGGGCCAGATCGTCACGCCAGTATTCATCTCCATCGACCCTGAACGGGACACGCCCGAAGTCGTGGGTGATTTTGCCGACGTGATGCATCCGCGCATGATCGGGCTGACAGGCACGCCCGAACAGGTTCAGGTCGCAAGCAAGGCCTACCGCACCTATTACAAGGCGCATCCCGAGGTTGACGGCGAATATCTCGTCGATCATTCGACTTTCAGCTATCTGGTCTTGCCCGACGTCGGGTTCGTCGATTTTTTCCGCCGCGAGCTGAGCCCCGAACAGCTGGCCGACAACATCGGCTGCTATGTGGACAAGATTTGACGCCAGTGAAAACAGCGCCATATTCAGCTTTGGATGATTTGAAGAGGCGGATAGGCGATGCCAGACGACAGCATGACAGATATCGGACCAGATAAATCGCTGCTCTTGCTCGATGATGACGAACCTTTTCTGCGCCGTCTGGCAAAAGCCATGGAAAAGCGCGGATTTGATGTCGAGATGGCCGGAAGCGTTGCTGCGGGGAGCGCAATCGCAACCGCGCGGCCCCCGGCCTACGCCGTCGTGGATCTGCGCCTTGAGGATGGCAACGGCCTTGATGTGGTCGAAATCCTTCGCGAAAAGCGGCCCGATGCGCGGGTGGTCGTACTGACCGGTTATGGCGCAATTGCGACGGCTGTGGCCGCAGTCAAGATCGGCGCGACGGATTACCTGTCGAAACCGGCCGACGCGGCCGATATCACCAATGCGCTTCTCGCCACCGGGGACGACCTTCCGCCGCCCCCCGAAAACCCGATGAGCGCGGATCGCGTGCGCTGGGAGCATATCCAGCGGGTATACGAACTGTGCGAGCGCAACGTATCCGAAACCGCGCGGCGGCTGAACATGCACCGGCGCACGTTGCAGCGTATTCTTGCCAAACGCAGCCCGCGCTAGACATCATAGCGTTTGCTGATCTTGTCGACGGTCATTCCGCTGTCGAGCGAAACCCCTTCGTCAATGGTCCATGTGCGAAACCCGCGACTTTGATAATAGGTCAGCCCGCCGTCGTTATCCGCGCGAATGGTTGCGTTGATCCATCTATACCCCAACGCCTTTGCGGCGGCAGAAGTGGCTTCGAATAACGCCGACCCGATGCCGAGGCCGGTATGTCCCACCTGCACGAACGTCGCAATATCACATGCCTCTTCGGGCAGTTTCTCATGCGGCGAGATCCATTGAAACCCGACAACACGCTCGTCTTCGTCGAGCGCCACGTGCCACGCGGCGCGGTCCGGAGTGGCGGACATCCAGTCGGCCAGATCGTCGCCCACGACCGGTCGAACCAATGCGGTGGTGCCGCCGATCTCGATGATTTCGTTCAGCAGTTTGGCCATGGATCGCGCATCAAGGCGGATCGCGGGCCGGACATTTATCATGGCATCGCTTTTATTAAGGTCGCATGGCGTGCGGTAAAATCATCGCGTACCTCGACGGGCGGGCGCAGGGTGATGGACAGACCAGTTTTCAAAGCAGGATCTGGTGTACCAAAAAACTTATCAGCCTCGCTAGTGGAAAAGCCGGCAATCTGTGTGGCCTCCATCCACGCACTGATGCGATCCGCCTTCTTGATCTGCCTTTTGACCGTCGCGGGCACCTTCGCGGGCAGGCCAAAGCGGATATGTATCGCCGCTTCGAGCCGTTCGTCCAAAGCACCGTATCCGGGTCCGACAGCTGCCTTCACGGGCGAAATCATATCGCCGATCACATATTCCGGCGCGTCATGCAGCAAGGCCGCCAGCCGCCATTTCACCGGTGCGGTTGGCGCGATGCGGCCGAAAATCTGCTCGACCAACAGCGAATGCTCTGCCACCGAATAGGCATAATCCCCCTTGGTCTGCCCGTTCCACCGCGCCACAAACGCCAACCCGTGCGCGATATCCTCGATCTCGACGTCTACCGGCGTTGGGTCCAGCAGATCGAGCCGCCGACCCGAAAGCATCCGCTGCCAGGCTCTGGGTGGTTTGGCCATTGATCGCTTCCTGTTTCGCAAGTCCGGATTTGGTTCCCGAAATAAATGCGGGAACATCTTGGTCTATTTGTCGTTTCTGCCCTGAAGGAGATGACGATGAAAACTGTACTGATCACATTTGCCACACTCGCCGCGCTCACGACAAGTGTTGCCGCACAACAAGTCTGTATGAGTGCCGCAGAGATGCAATCGTCGTTAATAGATTGGTACGGAGAACGTCCCGTCACTGGTCCGTCGCAGGACAACACGCGTTTGTGGGTGTCGGACGCAACCGGATCGTGGACGATGGTGAAAACCATGGCCGATGGCAACGCATGTGTCGAAGCACAGGGCGGCAACTGGACCGCCGGAATGGATGCGGAGCAGATGATGGCCACGATCGAGGCTCGAACCGAAGGCTGAGACACTTCACCCGCAGCGTTTGAATTGCGAGAACTGGCGGCGGGTGCTATGCGCGCTTCAGACGATTATTGAAGGAGCGCCAAGAATGGCCAATGACTATATCGTAAAAGACATTAGCCTTGCAGAGTACGGTCGCAAGGAACTTGATATCGCCGAAACCGAGATGCCGGGCCTGATGGCGCTCCGCGACGAGTACGGCGAAACCAAACCGCTGAAGGGCTCTCGGATTGTCGGGTCGCTGCATATGACGATTCAGACGGCCGTTCTGATTGAAACACTTGTGACACTCGGCGCCGACGTGCGCTGGGCATCGTGCAACATTTTTTCGACTCAGGATCACGCCGCAGCCGCGATCGCTGCGGGCGGAACACCTGTTTTTGCGGTCAAGGGTCAGACGCTGGTCGAGCACTGGGACTATCTTGACCGGTCTTTCCAGTTCGAGGATGGTCCGAACCTGATCCTTGATGATGGTGGGGACGCAACGCTTTATGTTCTGCTTGGGGCACGCGTCGAGAATGGCGAAGACGAGTTGATCGCGATCCCGAAATCGGAAGAAGAAGAAGCGGTTTTTGCTCAGATCAAGAAACGCATGAAAGAAACCCCGGGCTGGTTCACGAAGATGCGCGACCAGATCGTCGGCGTCTCCGAAGAAACGACGACCGGTGTGCATCGGCTCTATGATCTGGTAAAACAGGGCCAACTGCCGTTCCCTGCTATCAACGTGAACGACTCCGTTACGAAATCGAAATTCGACAACAAATACGGCTGTAAGGAATCGCTGGTCGACGGAATCCGACGTGCGACCGATACCATGATGGCTGGCAAGGTTGCTGTCGTGATGGGCTATGGCGATGTCGGCAAAGGCTCGGCCGCGTCCCTGCGCGGCGCAGGTGCACGCGTAAAGGTGACAGAGGTCGATCCGATTTGTGCGCTTCAGGCGGCAATGGATGGCTTTGAAGTCGTATTGCTCGAAGATGTGGTTGATACCGCAGACATCTTTATCACGACGACGGGCAACAAGGACGTGATCCGCATCGAGCATATGCGCGAGATGAAGGACATGGCCATTGTTGGCAACATTGGTCACTTCGACAATGAGATCCAGGTCGCGGCCCTGAAAAACCACAAGTGGACCAACATCAAGGAACAGGTGGATATGATCGAGATGCCATCCGGCAGCCGTCTTATCCTGCTGTCCGAAGGTCGTCTGCTCAACCTGGGAAACGCGACGGGGCACCCGTCGTTCGTAATGTCCGCGTCGTTCACCAATCAGGTGCTCGCGCAGATCGAACTTTGGACACGCGGCGACAACTACAAGAACGAGGTCTACATTCTGCCGAAGCACCTCGATGAAAAAGTCGCGCGCCTTCATCTCGACCGGATCGGTGTCAAGCTGTCCAAGCTCGATCCCGAGCAGGCGGCGTACATCGGCGTGTCGCCCGATGGCCCGTTCAAGCCAGAGCACTACCGGTATTAATTTTTCTCTGGGTACAACGATACGAAGTTGCCAAACACCGTCTGGTTCTACGCCGGGCGGTGTTTTTCGTGCTGAACCAAATCGAAAAATTCCTTTTGCGGCGCGTTTTTTGCAACTAGGCTTCCACCGAAGGCTGGCAAAAGGGCCCGCCGCAATCAAAAGGGGAGAAACCTTATGGGTAAACGGGATGAGTGGATCGCGAAATACGCGGAAGATCTGAAAGACAAATGCGGGATGCAGCCCGACATGGACCTTCTGACGAAAGTCACCATCGGGTGCGGACCGTCGATCTACAACGCGGATGCGCAAACCATCGCCGCCAGCCAGAAAGGCGAGCTCGAAACGGTCAAGAACAACTTCCTTGTCAAGAAGCTGGGCCTGTCTGACGGTCCCGAATTGATGGAAGCGATCGACAAGACAATCGAAACCTATGGCAAATCCGAGCGCAACAAGTACCGCGCCGTTGTCTACTACATGCTGACCAAGCATTTCGGCAAAGAGTCCGTGTACGGCTGATCACCACCGCGATAGCCGCAGCAGCGCCCGCTTGGTTAAGCGGGCGTTTCTTTATTGTATACAGTTTAAAGTTCTGAATTCTTGCATATTTTTGCGTGGTCCCGTATTCCTGTCTTCACGGCCAGGACGGCCAGAACAGATTGTCATACGTGTGTGGGTTCATGGGAGCACACGGGGTGAGAAAGGGTTCTGGCGGGGTGCCGGAACCCTTTTTTCGTTGTCCGACCTTTCCGGTTCAGGCGGGGTCGGTTTGCCCCATGCCGCAGACGATCTGCCATTCGTTCTTCGTCACGGGTTGCACGGACAGGCGCGGGTTCTTTACCAGCATCATGTCGCCCAGCCGCGGATCGGCTTTGATGTCGTCCAGCGTTACATGTTCCTTGAAAGGCCGTACCGCCTTGATGTCCACACACTCCCACCGCTCGTCGTCAGTGCTGCTGTCGGGATGCGCTTCGGCGCAGACTTCCACGATGCCGACGATCGCGCGCTCTTTCTGAGAGTGATAGAAGAAACCCAGATCGCCAATTGCCATATCGCGCATGAAATTGCGGGCCTGATAGTTGCGCACACCGTCCCATTCCTCGCCCATGTCGCCCTTGGCTGCCTGATCCTGCCACCCCCAGACCGACGGTTCGGATTTGAAAAGCCAATAGGCCATCAGCCGATCACCTTTTTCCATTCGGTGAGGGTGACAGTTTCGAACAGGCCCGCCTTCGCATATGGATCGTTCGCGGCCCATGTCTCTGCCGCCGCCATATCGGGCACGTCCAGAACGATCATCGAGCCGACCATGTCACCGTCCGTATTCAACAAAGGCCCCGCCAGATGCACATGATCGGTGCTTTTCAGGTACTCGACATGCGCCGGGCGGTTTTCCATCCGGATGCCGAGCGCATCCGCCTTGTCGTGGGCCATAAGGCAAACAAACATTTCATTCCTCCTTCAGGGGTCTTGTCAAAAGGCTGCGCATGGCGCTGGGCACATCCAAGCGGTTGTCGAGTACGGCTGCAACGGCGGCGGTAATCGGCATTTCGATCCCGGCATCCTCGGCCACTTGCGCCATCGCGCGCGCTGTGGACGCGCCTTCGACGGTTGTGCTGCTATCGAATGGCTCTCCCGCGCCAAGGCTAAGCCCCAAGCGGTAATTTCGAGAGCCTTCGGAGGTACAGGTAAGGGCGAGATCGCCAAATCCGGACAGACCCGAAAGCGTCTCCGGATCCGCGCCACGGTAAGCTGCCATGCGCTGCATCTCGGCAAAGCCGCGTGTCATCAACGCCGCCCGCGCGCTTTCTCCAAGGCCCGCACCCATCGCCGCACCGCAAGCGATTGCGACCACATTCTTGAGCGCGCCGCCAAGTTCGGCGCCGATGGTGTCGGTCGTCCGGTAAAGCCGCAGCGCAGGGGTGGTCAGTTGTTCCTGCAGACGTTGCGCGCTGCTTTCATCGGCTGCGGCAAGGGTCAGAGCCGTCGGAAGGCCACGCGCGATATCCGCGGCAAAACTCGGTCCCGTCAGTATCGCTGCGCGCGCTTTTGGCGCCTCCTCTTCGATGATCTGGACGGGGCCGGCGCCAGTGCTCAGCTCAATCCCCTTGCAGCAGGCCACCAGTGTTTTGCCAGCCAGATTGCGCGCATTATCATGCACAAATCCGCGCAATTTCTGCATCGGCACCGCGATTAGAAGCGTATCGGTCTGTAAAGCTGACGACAGATCGTCGATGACCTGCATCTGCGCGGGGAAGGGACAACCGGGCAGGCGGCGCGTGTTTTCACGCTGCTGCGCCATATCGTGAATATCTCGCCCCCAAAGCGTGACGGGACGCACCGACCCGATGGCGATGGCAAGGGCAGTTCCGAATGCGCCCGCGCCCAGAACAGAAACAATCATGCCTTCGCTCCCTTCTTGCCACTGCCCAGCATAGTGGGCGAAGAGCGGTCCAATGGCCAGCGCGGCCGTGCGGACAGGTCCATTCCATCGGCATCTCGATGGTTCATCTGCTCGAAGGCGGCATAGGCGATCATCGCAGCGTTATCTGTGCACAGGCGCAGCGGCGGTGCGATGAAATCGGCACCCACGTCCTCGGCGGCTTTTTCCAGGCTCGCGCGGATCGCCATATTTGCGGCGACACCACCGGCGACGCACAGTGTTGGCTGTGCAGGCGAAAGCGCCAGATACTCGGCCAATGCGCGGCGGGTCTTTTCTGTGAGCACATTGACAACGGCGGCCTGAAACCCCGCCGCCAGATCCGCCTGATCGCGCGCTGTCAGCGCGCCGTCTTGCAGCACCTTGTCCCGCTGGCGCAGCACGGCGGTTTTTAGTCCAGAGAACGACATATCGCACCCCGCGCGGTCCAGCAGGGGACGGGGCAGGCGGAACCGGTCGGGATCGCCCGCTGATGCGCGCGCCTCGATTGCCGGGCCACCGGGCTGGGACAGAGAAATCAGACGCGCGACCTTGTCGAACGCTTCGCCCGGCGCGTCATCTATGGTGCCGCCGAGACGGCGAAACTCATCTGGCCCTGCAACGACGAGGAACTGGCAGTGTCCGCCCGAAACCAGCAACATCAGATAGGGAAAAGCGACACCGTCCGTCAGTCGTGGTGTCAGCGCATGGCCAGCCAGATGATTGATCCCGTAAAGCGGGATGCCACGCGCCATCGCGATCCCCTTTGCGCACATCACACCTGATACCACGCCGCCGATCAGACCCGGCCCCGACGTGACGGCCACCGCGTCGATCTCTGCCAGTGTGGTACCGGCGTCGACCAGCGCCTGCTCAATGCAGTGATCAAGCTTTTCGGCATGGGCGCGGGCGGCAATTTCGGGCACCACGCCGCCGAAATCCGCGTGCAAGGCAGTCTGTCCCATAACCACCGACGAAAGAATCTCCGCCCGTCCGGCATTGCCGCGCAGGATCGCGGCGGCGGTGTCGTCGCAGCTGCTTTCTATTCCGAGGATCGTGTGGATGGGCATGGGCGGGGCGGTTTCCGTTGCAAGCATCTTTGTGCGCAGGTAACACTCCGACGCCCGGCAAACAATCCTGAGAGCGTCGTTGCCCATGCCCAAGCCGACCCTTTTGCTGACCCGTCCGCGCGCGCAGTCCGAACAGTTTCTGGCTGATCTTGCGCGGACGGTCATGGTGAAAGTGAACGTCGATATCGCGCCACTGATGGAGATCGAGAGCACGCAAACCCGCCCACGGCTCGATCCGAGCGACACTGCGGTTTTTACCTCGTTGAACGGTGTACGGCATGCCCCCGACGGTCTGGGGCGGCGGGCCTATTGCGTTGGCGCAGGCACGACCGCTGCCGCAACCGGGCGGGGCTGGGATGCGGTTCAGAGCGGTCAGACCGCAGATGCGTTGGTTTCGGATCTGCTGACGCGGCGTCCGGATGGTACGTTCGTGCACCTGGCCGGAGCACATACACGCGGCAGCATTGTCGAGCGATTGATCGAAGGTGGCCTTTCCGCGCGCCGTCTTACGATCTATCGGCAGATTATGCTGCCTCTTGCCGACACCGCGCGCGCGGCGCTGCGCACGACCTGCATCGTCCCGTTGTTTTCACCGCGCAGTGCCAGGCATTTTGCAGGAGAAGCTGGAAATCACATTCCCGCGGTCCATGTGATAGCATTGAGCGAGGCGGTCGCCGCGCCTTTGAAGCTGATGACAGTTGCCAGTCTGACGGTTCTGGATGCGCCTGAAATTGGCCTGATGCGTAAAGCGGTTGAAAACCAGTGCTTAATACGCGCCTTGTCTTGAGAGGCCTGTACTTGCGGGCTAAGGTCGCTCAACGAATGCCTGTGAAAGGCAAGAATCGAAAAGGTGTATGTGGTGGCTTCAGCAAAGAAAACGAGCTCCTCGAAGGGCAAACCCTCTGCCGCTAAAGCGGATGATGCGAATATCGAAAATGCAGTAAGCAACGAGAACGAAGCCTCTGATGCGGGATCAGCAGCTCCGGACGACACCAAAAAGGCGGAAGAAATCCAGCCAGAGCCGGAGAAGGCGGAGCCGGAAAAGACCGAGGGTGGCGAAATGGCATCGGGGCCCGACGACGGGGCCGTTCGGGACAAACCGGAGACAGGCACAGTATCCGCTGATGCGGTGGACACACCGGAGACCGAGCCGGAGGATGCGTCCGACAATGCGCATGTTATGGCGGACGACACGCCCGTCGACCCGTTTGCGCAGGTTGACGCGCCAGGCGCGGATGCGCCCGAAGCCGAGGCCATCGGGACGCAGACCAAAGCCGACGCCTCCGAGGCATCCACGGCCGAAGCCGTCCACCCGGTACCTGTGCCCGCCCAGGTCACGCCGCGCAACAACACGTTTTTGCCACTGGTGCTTGGCGGCATCATCGCCGGCATACTTGGGTTCATGGCAGCAGAGCTTGATGTCTTTTCGCGCGACGATACAGCGGCGAATGCTGTGTTGAGCGAAGCACTCGACAGCCAGCAGGAACGGATCGCCGCGTTGGAAAACGCCCCGGCACCGGAGCCTGCTCCTGCGCCTGCCGCCGAACCTTCCGAACCGGTCGATCTGGCGCCGATCGAAGAGCGTCTGGATACGTTGGAGAGCCGCATTGCGACCCTTGAAGATCGTCCCGCGCCGACGACCGAGGGTGGGCCCGACAGTGATGCGGCTGCTCAATATGCAGAGGAGCTTTCTGCGCTGCAATCCTCTGTCGAAACACAACGCAATGAAATCCAGACCCTGCTGGAAGATGCCAGAAATGCAGAGGCGGCCAGCGCCGAGGCTGCGCGTATCGCGAATGCGCAGGCCGCGATCACCAAGATCGTTTCGGCGATTGATGCGGGGCAACCGTTCGCCGCACCGGTCGAGACGCTGCAATCTCTCGACGTCGGCGATGTCCCATCGGCATTGACCGAGAACGCCGCCGACGGGGTCGTCACACTCAACATGCTTCAGGCGCAGTTCCCCGATGCTGCACGCAGTGCGCTTTCTGCGGCGCGTGCCGCCGGTGCGGCAGATGGTGAGCAGGGTTTTTCAAGCTTCCTCAAGCGGCAGCTTGGCGCACGGTCGGTCGCGCCGCGTGAGGGGAGCGACCCTGATGCAATCCTGTCGCGTGCGGAGGCTGCCTTGTTAAACGGCAATCTTGACGACACCTTGACTGAACTCGATGCCCTGCCCGAACAGGCCGGGTCCGCGCTTGCGGACTGGCGCGAAGCCGCGCGATCCCGCGTCGCCGCGCGCACAGCGGCTGACGAATTGGCACAACGCCTGACGGCAGACTAAGGAATACCGATATGATCTGGTCACTGGTAAAAATTATCTTCTTTGTTGGCATCATCGGTGCGTTGGCATGGGGCGCAAGCTTTCTGCTCGAGGCGCAGGGCGGCATGCAGATCCGAGCCTTGGGATTCGAGCTGAACTTCGGACCGTTACAGGCGATCTTGCTGATCATTGCCATGGTGGTCGCGGTCTGGATTCTGCTCAAGCTGTTGTCGCTCCTTATAGCGGTGCTGAAATTCCTCAATGGCGATGAAACCGCGCTGTCGCGTCATTTCGACCGCAACCGCGAGCGCAAGGGATTTGAGGCACTGTCCGAAGGATTGATGGCGCTGGCCAGTGGCGAGGGTCGACTGGCGATGGCCAAGGCGGCGAGAGCCGACAAATACCTGAATAAGCCAGAGCTGACCAACCTGCTCACCGCGCAGGCCGCTGAACTTGCCGGCGATCGGCGCAAGGCGGAAGAGACCTATCGCAAACTGGTGGAGAACGAACAGACCCGGTTTGTCGGGGTGCGCGGCATCATGATGCAAAAGCTCGCCGACGGCGATACCGAAACCGCCCTCCAGCTTGCCAAGAAAGCCTTTGCTCTGAAACCGAAGCATGAAGAAACCGGCGATGTTCTGCTTCGGCTTCAGGCCGAAACACATGACTGGAGCGGGGCGCGCAAGACCTTGGACGCAAAACTGCGCAATGGTCAGTTGCCGCGCGATGTCCACAAGCGCCGCGATGCGGTGTTGGCGCTGTCCGAAGCACGCGATGTAATTTCAGACGACAGCAGTATCGAAGCACGCGAGACGGCTATCGAGGCGAACCGGCTCTCGCCCGATCTAATCCCAGCCGCAGTCATGGCCGCGCGCGGCTACATTGCCAAGGACAAGCCGCGCTATGCCGCGCGTGTGTTGAAGAAGGCATGGGAGGTGCGGCCACATCCCGATCTGGCAGCGGCGTTTGCCGAGATCGCTCCCGACGAAAGCCCCTCCGCTCGGATCAAGAGATTTACCACCCTTACCCGGATCAAGACGGAGCATCCCGAGACCAGAATGCTGCTCGCAGAGCTGAACATAGCGAACGAGGATTTCCCCGCCGCGCGCCGCGCGTTGGGCGATCTGGTTGAAACGGATCCGGATGCACGGTCGGTCACGTTGATGGCGGCGATCGAGCGGGGCGAGGGTGCGTCCGATACTATCGTCAAAGGCTGGCTTGCTCGCGCTCTGGCCGTACCGCGTGGACCGCAATGGATCTGCGAAAATTGCCAGCACATCCATACGGACTGGAAGCCGATCTGCGAGAATTGTTCCAGCTTCGACACGCTGGAGTGGAAGCGCCCACCGCAATCCGATGTGGCGATGCCTGCAGGCGCACAGATGTTACCGTTGATCGTCGGGGCACCGACCGCGGATAATACGGGCGCAAATTCCGTTGTGCCAGTGGATCAGGACGTGACGATCGAGGACGCGGAGATTATCGACGATGATCACACAACCTTAGCACCTGGAAATACGGCACCGACGCCGGAGAAGAACGCCGGCTGACGGCACCGTTGTAAAAACCGGGCAACCGAATCGCCATGCACCCGTAACGGTGCGTGGCGTTTTTCTTTCATGACCTCTCAAAATCGGCATTGCAGAGCATGTGCTCAAATTGCGGTTCGCGGCACAGGATCGGTCAGAAAAATCTGGACAGATGCATCTTTTGTCGACACTCTGTCGACAGGAATCTCAGCAGCTTTGAGAGGCAACGGCCTTTGACGCAGGACAAACCGCCCAAGACTTTTCAACGAGGCGCAGCTTCGAGCGAGATCTACCGCGTCCTTCGGGACGAGATCATCACGCATCGACTTGCACCCGGCTATCCGCTTGACGAAACCGGGCTGTCAAAACGGTTTGCAGTGTCGCGTTCCCCAATCCGCGAGGCGCTTAACCGGTTGCTGGCGGAACGTCTGGTAGAGACGCTGCCAAACCGCACGACGATCGTTGCACAGGTCGACTTGCGTGATTTCGCCCCATTCATTCTGGCGTTGGACGTGCAGCAGCGGCTCGCAACGCGGCTCGCGGCGCAGAACCGTCAGGATGCGGACGTTAAAAGAATGCGGCATCTCGCGGAGGCCTTCAACGAGAGCGTGGATGAGGCGACGGCGCTCGATATCCTTCAGGCCAATTTCGCCTTTCACGTCGCCGTGGGGGACGCCGGCCGCAACCCTTATGTGGCCCGCCAGTACCGCGAGCTCTTGTCCGAAGCGCGACGGTTGCTTCATATTCACGTCCAGTCGCTGGATACTGTCAACCGCCGCGGCGTGATGCGCGACCAGCACCATGATTTTGTCGACGCGATTGAGGCGCGTGATGTCGCACAGGCCGATGCGATCGCGCATGCGCACACCATGCAATTCCACGACCGTTTCCTAACCGCGATGCAGTATTCACCCGACGCCGGTTTCGACATCGCACAGCCATCCCGCGTGAAACAGGACGCCGACCCATGATGGCGCGCATCACCCGCATCTCGGTTCACACGCACTGCAACGATCTGGGCGGCAAGGTCTGGAACCCTGCAATCCGCTGGACGCTGAAATACGCTGTGTTCGTTGTGTTGTACGATGCCGAAGGCCGTAGCGGAACCGGCGAATGCTGGTGTTTTGACAGCGCCCCCGACGCGCTTGTCGCGTTCTTGCACAGCGAAGTGGCACCGCATTTTATCGGGGAATCGGCGGAGGACGTGCCGCAAATCGCCGAGAGGCTGATCGCGCGCGCGACATTGACGGCGCGGCACGGAATCCTCATGTCCGCGCTGTCCGGCGTCGATATCGCCGCATGGGATCTGCGCGGGCAAACGGCGGGCAAACCACTGTGGCAGTTGCTGTCTGCGCACGGCACCGGCGATGCGGCGCTTTACGCAAGCGGCGGCCTGTACGGTGAGGGAAAGACGCAGCCCATGCTGAACACCGAAATGGCGGGTATGGCGGCGCAGGGGTTCGAGCTGATCAAGCTGAAGATCGGCGCGCTGGACGAGGAGGCCGACATCGGGCGGATAAACGCCGTGCTTGACGCCGTGCCGCCTGCGACCAGGCTGATCATCGACGGCGTGTACAGCTACACCGCCGACACCGCGCTGCGGATCTTCGACGCGGTGCCGCACGAGCGGATCGAAGCGTTCCAATCCCCGACAAAAGCGTGGGATTACGCCGGAATGACCGCCCTGTCGCGCGCGGGCGTCCCGGTAATGGCAACCGAGGCAGAGTATCGTACCGAACTTCATGAAATGCTGGTGCAGGACGTGCAGGTCCGTTTCCTGCAAACCGCTCCGGTGGCGTGCGGCGGAATCACGCGCGTTATGGCACTGCAGGACCTTGCAGCAGACAGCGACACACACCTCTCGCTCGAAGTGTCTTCGACCGCTGTGGCTCTTGTGGCCGCGTGCCAGCTTGCCGCAGCCGCGCCGACCATCGCGCATGTGGAATACCATACCGTCCACAAAGCCCTGTTCAATCTGCTGGACCCGGCCCCCGACTTCACGAAACGATATCCGCCGCCATCCCGCGCCGGTCTGGGCATCGCATTGCCTATCGCAGGCGTGCCCGAAGCGTTCGCGCTCTGTGCGCAAGAGGCGCCGTTTACCGACAAGGCAGACGTCTAGATCTGCCGCTTCCAACGCAAAACCCAACGAAGGAGAGACTGATGAAACGGCAAATAACCAACCTTATCGCGGCAGGAACGCTCGCGCTCAGCGGTGCCGTGGCGGCACAGGCCCAGGATCAGGGCGTCCTCGATACCATTATCGAACGCGACAGCCTGCTGTGCACCGGCCACAATGGATCGTACCTTGGCTTTGCCGAAGTGGATGCACAGGGCGCATGGCAGGGCTTTGACATCGAATTCTGCAAGGCGCTAGCCACAGCGATCCTGGGCAGCCCCGATAAGGTCCAGATCATTCCCGTTAGCTGGGCGCAGAGGTTTCCGGCGATTCAGTCCGGCGATATTGACGTGATCATCAAGGTCACCGGCTGGACCATGACGCGAGATACCGAGCTGGGACTGCAATATTCGAGGCCGTATTTCATCGGGCCGTTCTATGTGATGTCAAAGACAGAGCTTGGCGCGACCGGCATTGCCGATCTGGAAGGCGGGGTTTTCTGTGTGAACGCCGGAACCACGATCGAGCGGGTTCTGACCGATTACATGGAGACGAAAGGCATTGCCTACGAACCTCTGGCGTTCGAGAAGGGCGAAGAGTTGCGCGCGGCGTTCTATGCAGGGCGCTGCGACGCAATCGCGGGGTTCGGGCCCTTCCTGTCCGCCACGCGGATCAACGCCGAAAACCCGGATGACTATGAAATCCTTGGTGACGTTCTGGCGCTTGAGCCCGAAGGCATCGTTGTGCGCCAGGGCGAGGATGATTTCCTCGATGTGATCAATTGGATGGTGAGCGCGCTGCTGATGGCCGAAGAAGCCGGCGTTACACAAGCCAACGTGGACGAGATGAAGGCGAACCCGCCCAGTGCGTCTGTCGAGCGGCTGCTTGGTGTGACGCCCGGTGTCGGTGAGCGTTTGGGCCTCAGTGATGATTGGGCGTACAACGTGATCAAGACCGTGGGCAACTACGGCGAGATCTACGACCGGACCGTCGGGGATGGCTCGCGCTATAAGCTGCCGCGCGGACTCAACAATTTGTGGAACAACGGCGGTCTGCTCTATCCGCTCGTGATGGATTGAAAGGTCTGTCCGGGCGGCGCGTTTGTGCCGCCCGACGTTTGAACCGGAGGTTTCATGCAGCAGCTTTTCGCATCGCATAAATTCCGACGCTTCGCCATTCAGGCGGGGTTTGTCATCGTGGCGATACTGATCCTTGTATCGCTGGTGTTGACTGGTCAGCGCAACATCGCGGATCAGGGCATTGCCACAGGCTTTGGCTTTCTTGAGAGGACAACCGGCTGGCCAATGAATTTTTCGGTGATCGAAGTGACCGGCAGATCGACCTACGCGCGCGTGCTCTGGGCCGGTCTGCTCAACACGATGCTCGTTGGGTTCATGACCCTGATCTTTGCGACTGTATTGGGCCTTTTGTTAGCGTTGATGCGGGTTTCGACAAACACGGTGATGAAGCTGGTCGGCGCCACCTACGTCGAGATTTTCCGTAATGTGCCGGTGATCCTGCAAGTGTTTTTCTGGTACGCCATCCTCACCCATCTGCCGTCCCCACGCGCGGCCTATGCAATGAATGACGTGATCTTTCTTTCGAACAGGGGGCTGATGCTGCCTGCACCGATGCTATCAGCGTCCGACCTGTGGTTGCTTGCCGCAGCCCTTGCGGCGGGGACGTTCAATCTGTGGCGCGCCCGCGCGAAACCCGGCACCGGCCGCAGATGGGCTTTGGTGCTCGTGTCTTACGCTGTCCTTTTTGCGCTGCTTCTCGTTACCGGTCGCGCGCCGGACGCGCCGCTTGTGTCTGTCCCCGAGCTTAAAGGTCTGCGGTACGTCGGGGGTATAACACTCAAACCGGAATTCACGGCCTTGCTGGTCGGTCTTGTCCTGTTCGGCGCGTCCTACATCGGCGAGATCATGCGCGGCGGACTGCTGTCAGTGGATCGTGGAAAGCTGGAGGCAGGTCGCGCGTTGGGTCTGTCCACCTTTCAGATCAACAGGTTCATCCGCGTACCGCTCGCTTTCCGCGCGATGCTGCCTGCGCTGTCGAACCAATACATCTGGCTGATGAAGGCGACGACCGTCGGTATCGCCATCGGCTATCCTGATTATTTCGCCGTCGTGTCCACGTCGATCAACCAAAGCGGTCAGACCATGGAACTGTTGGCGCTGCTGATGGGCGGGTTCATCGTGATCAATTACTCCATCGGATTCGTGCTGAATACCGTCAATGAACGGATTAAACTGAAGGGGAGAAGCTGACCGATGGCGCACGCATTGCCTCCTCCGGCGCGCCAGACCGGTCCGCTCGTCTGGCTGCGCCGCCATTTCTTTGCGACGTGGTACGATGCGGTCTTTACGCTGGTGTTTGCGGTGCTCATCTTCTGGGTGCTCGATAATGTTATCGGCTGGGCCTTCGTCGATGCGATCTGGCGGGTAGAAAACCGGGAAATGTGCACGCATGACGCGGGCGCTTGCTGGGCGGTGATCGAAAGCCGCGGGCGGCTCATACTGTTCGGCCTTTATCCCTACGAGGAACAATGGCGCTCGACCATCGCCTGTCTCGTCGTCATTGTGACGATAATCCTTTCCTGTTTGCCGGTGTTCTGGTCCTTGCGTCGCCTGCCGGTGCTCTGGATCGGTGGCTTCGCCGCGTTCGTCCTGCTAATGCGGGGCGGTTTCGCCGGGTTGGAGGTCGTGACATCCGAGCAATGGGGCGGTCTGTCGCTGACCATCTTCATCTTTGCGGCAGTATTCGTGATCGGTATGCCACTGGCGGTCTTGTTCGCACTGGCGCGCCGTTCATCCATGCCGGTCATCGCGAAGTCCTTTGGACTCATCATCGACATCGTGCGCTCACTGCCCTTGCTCACGTTGTTGTTCGCCGCTGCCGTGGTCGTGCCGCTGCTGGTGCCGGAGGCGATACAGGGCAATAAACTAATGCGCGTCGTGGTGGCCTTTGCGATCTTTTTTGCCGCCTATCAGGCCGAGATCCTGCGCGCCGGGCTGCAATCGACGCCGCAAGGCCAGGAGGAAGCCGCGATTGCGCTAGGCATGCCCTATTGGTCCGTTGTGGCGGACGTTCTGCTGCCGCAGGCGTTCCGCAATACGCTGCCCTCGACGATCAATCAGGCAGTGATCACGTTCAAGGAAACCTCCATCGTCACGATCATCGGCTTTTTCGAGGTGATGGCGTCCGGCAATGCCGCGATCGGCAACGGCGAGTGGGGCAACCAGTATATCGAGGTCTACGTTTTTCTCGCGCTGATCTATTTCGTGTTCGTTTTTGGCCTGTCCCGCTATGGTGCTTGGCTGGAAACACGGATGAGGCTTGGCCATGGGTGAACCTGCAATAGCGATCCGCGCACTCGATAAGTACTTCGGCGATTTTCATGCGCTCAAGGGTGTCTCGATGGAGGTTGCCATCGGCGAGACGCTGGTGATTTGCGGGCCGTCCGGGTCCGGAAAATCGACGCTGGTGCGCTGCATCAATGGGTTGGAAAGCTATACCTCCGGTGATCTGCGGGTGCTTGGCATGGAAGTTGGCGACGACACCCGCGTGCTGGACAGGGTGCGCAAGAAGGTGGGGATGGTCTTCCAGAACTTCAATCTTTTCCCGCATCTGACGGTTCTTGAAAACTGCGTCCTGCCGCAAAAGCGTGCCTTGGGACGTGACCGTTCGTCCGCGCGCGATGAGGCGTTGAACCAGCTTGCGAAGATGCGGGTGGAGATGCATGCGGACAAGTACCCCGATCAGATTTCGGGTGGCCAGCAACAGCGCGTGGCGCTGGCACGCGCGCTCTGCCTCAAGCCCGAGATCATGCTGTTCGACGAGCCGACCTCGGCGCTGGATCCGGAGATGATCGCCGAAGTGCTGGACGTGATGAAAGACCTTGCGCGCGCGGACATGACCATCGTTTGCGTCACACACGAGATGGGTTTTGCGCGGGCGGTGGCGGACCGTGTGATCCTGATGGCCGACGGCAAGATCGTCGAGACCGGCACGCCCGAGCAGATGTTCTCCGCACCGCGAAACGAGATAACCCGCGCCTTCATGCAGGCTGTGCAGTCCTGAAAAGCGCCAAACAACGGAACATCCTATGACCAAAGACGCCCACACCACACACGACGCCGCCGAAGATGTGCGCAACCGCGACATCAAGATCTACGTCAACGGAGAGATCGTGCACCGCGATGCGGCGAAAGTTTCAGTCTATGACAGCGGTTTCATGCTGGGCGATGGCATGTGGGAGGGGATGCGCCTTTATAACGGGAAGTGGGCCTTCTTCGACGAACACATGGACCGGTTTTTCGACTCTTGCAAAGCGGTGTCGCTGGATGTGGGTATGGACCGCGCGGGGATCATGGACGCGCTGACCCGTACGGCTGAAGCGAACGGGATGACAACGGATGTGCATTGCCGCCTGATGCTGACGCGCGGTGTGAAGGTCAAGCCGTTCCAGCATCCCTCGCTCAGCCGGACTGGTCCGACGATGGTGATTATCATGGAACATTCCAAGCCCGCGACCGAGCTTCAGACCCGCGGCATCCGGCTGGCCACGGTGCCGCAGGTGCGCGGCTTGCCGATGAGCCAGGATGCGAAATACAATAGCCATTCCAAACTGAACTGCGTGATCGCCTGCTTGCAGGCCGAGCAAGCAGGCGCCGACGAGGCGCTGATGCTGGACCCGCATGGGTTCGTTAATACGACCAATGCCTGCAACTTCTTCATCGTGCGCAAGGGCGAGGTTTGGACCTCGACCGGGGATTACTGCATGAACGGCGTCACACGGCAAAAGGTGATCGATCTGTGCCGGACCAACGGGATTCCCGTGCATGAACGCAACTTTTCCCTCTACGAGGCATATGGTGCCGACGAGGCGTTCCTTACGGGGACGTTCGGGGCGCAAACACCGGTCGCCGAAATCGACGGCAAGCTGATCGGAGAGGGCGCGCATACGATAACGAAACGCATACGCGCGCTTTACAAGGAAATGATCGACGCGAATACGGCAGCGGGTTAACCGACCGCCGCATTGATCAGGAAGAAGATGACGGCAGACAGGATCGCTGCGGCCGGAACGGTGATGATCCATGCCGCGATGATCGTCATGAAATGCGACCGGCGCACGAGTTTGCGCCGCTTGCGCTCTTCGGGCGAAAATTTTCGTTTGTCCGGCATCGCGAGGCGCGAATTGCGAATCCGCCGCTCCGCGTCCCATTCGCGGAAAAACCCGACACCGAACACCCCGCCCACGGCGATATGGGTGGAGCTGACGGGCAGGCCAAGCCAGCTTGCCACGATCACGGTGATGGCCGCCGACAGCGCCACGCAATAGGCGCGCATCGGGTTCAGCTTGGTGATTTGGCCGCCGACCATGCGGATCAGTTTCGGACCGAACAGAAACAGACCGAAGGAGATCCCGAACGCGCCGATCACCATCACCCAGAACGGGATGCTGACGGCATCGGTAAAGTTGCTCGATTGCGACGCTTGAACGATCGCGGCCAGCGGTGCAACGGCGTTCGCGACATCATTCGCACCATGCGCAAAGCTGAGAAGTGCCGCCGAGACGACCAATGGAATGCCGAACAGCACCTTGAGCGACTTGTTGCGGTTCTCCAGCCCTTCGGATTGTTTGCGGATCGCGGGGATCATCACGACCCAGACAAGGACACCGACCGCCGCACCAATCAGCAGAGCGGTGCCCATGTCGATCTTTATCAGTTGCTTGAGACCTTTCAGCGACAGGTAGGATGCGAACGCACCCGCCATGATTCCGACGAGAACGGGCACCCATTTGCGTGCTGCCGCGATCTTGTCATCGCGGTAGATGATGCGCGATTTGATCAGCCACAGGAACAGCGCGGCGATTACCCCGCCGAGGATGGGCGAGATGACCCAGCTCGCCGCGATGCCGCCCATTGTGGGCCAGCTTACAGCGCCGAAACCCGCAGCGGCGATGCCCGCGCCCATCACGCCGCCCACAACCGAATGCGTCGTCGATACCGGCGCGCCGACCCACGTCGCAAGGTTGACCCAAAGCGCCGCCGACAACAGGGCGGCCATCATCGCCCAGATAAAGACAGAGGCGGTGCCCATGCTTTCGGGTGCGATGATCCCCTTGGCAATCGTTGAAACGACGTCGCCCCCCGCGATGAGCGCACCGGCGCTTTCGAATACAACGGCGATTGCAATCGCACCGCCCATCGAAAGAGCATTGGCTCCCACGGCAGGACCCATGTTGTTGGCCACATCGTTTGCGCCGATGTTCAGGGCCATATAGGCCCCAAGACAGGCAGCGATGACGACGATGAAAGAATTGGATGCCTGACCGAAGAAGATCATCGCGCCCAGCCCGGCAAGGAGAATGAACACCAGCGCGACACCCGGGCCGACCATCGGACGCGAGACATAGGTCGTCGCGAGTTCAAGGTTGGAGTAGCGCGCAAGATCGCGGTCGAGTGTCTCAAGATGGCGCGGATCGCCCTGCTGCTGCGTCATATTGGCTTGTTCCCCCCGATTGCGCAAAAGCACTACGCGTTCCGCAAGGGTGAAATCAACCACTCAATGCAATCGAGCGGGTCCGTTTACTGCTCGAGAAAGATGGATTTCAGTTCAGCTTCGTTCACCATTTGCGCGGCATCGTCGGCCTTGACCCATTTTCTGCTGCGCTCGTGCGCTTCGGGAAACTCCTCGCTCAGATCTTCTACGGCAACGGAGTACACAAGCGTTTCGACCGGCATCGCCCATCCGGCCGGTTGCCGTTTCTCGTAGGAGTATGTGCCGATGGGATCTTTGGACGCTCTGCTGTTTCTGACGCCCGCTTCTTCCCATGCCTCGCGCAGGGCCGTTTCATTTGACTTGAGTCCCCGGATGGGCCAGCCTTTGGGGATGATCCAGCGACCAGTGTCACGGCTGGTCACAAGAAGAAACTCCCGCGTGTCGCCATCGCCACGGTGACACAGGGCCGCGACCTGAAGTCTTTTCGGGCGCCGCAGAAGCGGTGCGAGGACATTGTCCCAGACACGTTGAAAGCCGTTGCTCATATTCAAACTACCCATTACCCATTCGTTTTTCCTTTCTTATGAACGATATGGCGCGGAATTGCAATTTTCATAGCTTTCGCGGGGGCAGACGTTCGTTCCCTTCATGTTCCGGGACATAAAGCGTTAGCGAACTTCAGCCTGCAGTTCCTGGGGATAACCCATGATCTGCTGTATCGAAAAAATGACAGCAAGCCTATTGACCTTCCATTAACTGGAACCCCCATGTTGGCGGCATGGTAATTCACGAGGCGTCGGTATGACTGGAACAACTTCCCTCACGTTCGGTGTGGAAAATATGAGCTGCGCATCCTGTGTAGGTCGGGTGGAAAAAGCTCTGTCGGCCCTTCCGGTTGTGCAACAGGTGCGCGTCAATCTGGCTGCGGAAACCGCAACGATCGAGGTCGATGATCCATCTGCGGTAAATGATGCCGTCGAAGCTCTCAGGGTTGCAGGGTACCCGGCTGAAACGCAAACGTACCGGTTCGCAGTGGAAAACATGTCCTGTGCATCCTGCGTCGGACGGGTTGAGCGGGCACTGGCGACCACCGCTGGTGTCGTTTCGGTCAATGTGAATCTCGCCAGCGAAGAAGCCGTTGTAGAGGCGCTCGGACAGTCGGCGTCGCAGGTTGCACAGGCTGCAACCGACGCCGGATACCCTGCGCGTGCCATCTCGGACCAGTCCAAGGCCGAAGCGACCGAGGATCGCAAGGCACAGCAAGCAACGCTGTTGCGGCGGAACACCCTGATTGCGGCGGTCCTGACCGCTCCGGTTTTCATTTTGGAAATGGGGGGCCATGCCATTCCTGCCGTTCACGCGTGGGTGATGGATTCGCTGGGAGTGCAGCTGAGTTGGACCATTCAGTTCGTTTTGACGACAATTGTCATGGCTGGCCCCGGTCGCCAGTTTTATCTGAAGGGGTTTCCGGCCCTTTTCAAAGGCGCGCCGGACATGAATTCGCTTGTCGCCCTCGGATCGATGGCGGCTTGGGGGTTTTCCACCGTGGCGCTGTTCGTGCCATTCCTGCTGCCCGCCGGAACCCGCGTTGTCTATTTCGAAGCCGCGGCTGTGATTGTGACACTGATCTTGTTGGGTCGGTATCTGGAGGTGCGCGCAAAGGGGCGCACCGGTCAGGCAATCACCAAGCTGCTCGGACTGCGTGCCAGATCAGCGCATGTTGAAAGAGATGGCCGGATTATGGAAATTGCCGCCGAGGATATCGTTTCAGGCGACCTAGTTCAGGTGCGCCCCGGCGAAAAGATCGCGGTAGACGGGATCGTCGTGCAGGGCGCGTCCTATGTCGATGAAAGCATGATAACAGGCGAACCGGTGCCAGTAGAAAAAGTTCCGGACCGCCGCGTTGTCGGAGGCACGGTAAACGGTACCGGCGCGCTGACATTCCGCGCGACCGAAGTCGGCGCCGACACGATGCTGGCACAGATCATCCGCATGGTCGAGGACGCGCAGGGGGCCAGACTGCCGATTCAGGATCTCGTGAACCGCATCACCATGTGGTTCGTACCGGCCGTCATGGGCGTCGCGGCGCTGACATTTCTGACATGGTTAATGCTAGGCCCGGACCTTGCGCTCGGCTTTGCGCTGGTGGCGGCTGTCGCTGTTCTGATCATCGCCTGCCCTTGCGCCATGGGCCTCGCCACGCCGACGTCGATCATGGTTGGCACCGGGCGCGCGGCAGAGCTTGGGGTATTGTTCCGACAGGGTGATGCGCTGCAATCGCTCAGCGATGTCGATGTGGTGGCGCTCGACAAGACCGGAACACTGACCGAGGGGCGGCCGGAGCTGACCGATCTTACGGTATTGGACGGGTTCGATGAATCGCAGGTATTGCGTTTGGTCGCGTCTGTCGAAGCGAAATCCGAGCATCCGATCTCTGCCGCTATCGTCCGACGCGCCACGCAGAGCGATTTGGCTTTGGCGTCCACTGAGGACTTTGTGTCCATCACCGGGTACGGGGTTCGCGCCAAGGTCGATGGGCACGATGTTCTGGTTGGCGCGGATCGCCTGATGATACGCGAAGACATTGACCTTGGCGCAGTCGAGGAGATCGCATCAACCCTTGGTCAGGCGGGCAAGACACCGCTCTATGCCGCCATCGATGGCGAGCTTGCTGCGGTGATCGCCGTATCGGACCCGATCAAAACCACCACGGCCGAGGCGATAGAGGCCCTGCAAGATATGGGTTTGGAGGTGGCGATGATAACCGGCGACAACCACGCCACGGCAAACGCCATCGCCCATCGGCTTGGCATCAGCACCGTCGTCGCCGAAGTTCTGCCGGAGGGAAAGCTGGAGGCGATCCAGAAGCTCAGGATCGGCGAACGCAAGATTGCTTTTGTCGGGGATGGCATCAATGACGCGCCTGCGTTGGCGGCGGCGGATGTGGGCATCGCGATAGGGACCGGTACGGACGTTGCGATTGAGGCGGCGGATGTCGTCTTGATGTCCGGGGATCTGAAGGGCGTGGTCAATGCCCTGCACGTAAGCCGCCGTACCATCCGCAATATCCGGCAAAATCTGTTCTGGGCGTTCGGTTACAACGGATTGCTGATCCCGGTGGCCGCTGGTATTTTCTATCCGATCTTTGGATTGCTGCTTTCACCTGCACTGGCTGCCGGCGCGATGGCGTTGTCGAGCGTTTTCGTACTGTCGAATGCGCTGCGATTGCGCCGCGTCGCAGCGCCACTTGCGGAGCAGAAGGACGCAAATGCAGCGGGCCGTCCCGTGATCACGGCACCGGCGGAATAGGAGGGCTATATGAACATCGGTGAAGTATCCAGAAAGGCGGAATTGCCAGCGAAAACCATCCGCTATTACGAAGATATCGGGTTGATCTCGCCGTTGCGGGATACCAACGGCTACCGTAGCTTTCGCGACTCCGATGTACACAAGCTGGTGTTTTTGGGACGCGCGCGAGCCTTGGGATTCACTATCGAGGACTGTCGCAACCTTTTGGCGCTGTGGGACGATCAGGACCGTGCCAGCGCCGATGTACGGGCAATCGCGAAAGAACATCTTGCACAGATCGAAAGCAAGATCAGTGATTTGCAAGCAATACGCGATACCCTTTCCCACCTGGTTCGGGAATGTGCGGGGGATGGACGACCCGACTGCCCTATTCTGCAGAAACTCGAAGAATTCCCGACCTGATGAAGAAAAGCTAACCCGAAGTGCTGCGGATTTCTGCATACGCCACCGTATGTAGAGTTGTGTTCATCGGCTCTGATCTCAGACCGGAACACGACATGAACTGTATCGGAGAATTTGCGAACTGCAGCAGGCCGGTGCGGAGAATGGAAGCAGCCAAAGGACATTGAGTCGTCTGAAAATTACCGCTTAGTATACCAGACGAACGGCTCATTAGTTTTCGAAATTAAATATGTTTCAAAGCCCGAAAAATAAGCAGTATCCATCGCTGATTTCCCGCCCTGACCCTTCCTTCCCGAAGTTTCATCATAAACTATGCGTTGTTGATAAACTGGTCCTTAGCTGCACTTAAGCTTTTCCCCGATATCACCTACCTGCCAATGCGCCGTGGCTTTGTGTATCTGGTGGCCGTCATGGACTGGCACATCCGCAAGATTCTGGCCTGGCGTATCTCGAACACGCCCCCTCTCGGTGTTTTCTGGCAAACACCCGCCGGTCAACGGGAGGCCGAGTTCTGCGTCGATGTCGTTTGCAAAGCAAACGATGAGAGGCGCAAGCTTCGCTCTCGGAATTGAGCCAAGAACGCGGCATCAATCCCAAGACAGTCGCCAAGTGGCGCAAGCGCCGGGCGGTTTGGGATCAGAAGACCGGTCCAAAGGAGCCGCGCTCAACGGCTTAACGAGGAAGAGGACGCCACGATCGTGGGGTTCCGACAGCACACGCTCTTACCGCTGGACAGCTGTCTCTATGCCCTTCGACCGTCGATCCGCCATCTGACCCGGTCGGTACTACATCGGTGCTTTCAAAGGCATGGCATCTCTCGCTTGCCAGATGTCGATGGTCCCTCTCACACATGCAGGCACGTGTTGCCGGGCAGTGGACTAGCCGAAGCGACAGAAGTTCAAGCGGTACCCCATGCACGCACCTCACCGACTTCATGGACGCATACAACTTCGCACGCAGGCCAAAGACCCTCAACGGTCTCACGCCCTACGAATACATCTGGAAAATCTGGACTTCACAGCCAGATCGATCCATCCTGAATCCGATCCACCAAATGCCGGGACTGATCATCTGCGGTGAAAGGCAAACGTCTCTTCACCTCACGCGGTTCCGCGCTATGATTTCATCCATGTTGCACATCAACGACAAGATCATCATTCAGGGTTGGGAGCTGACCGAAAGCTTCATGCGCGCTTCGGGCCCCGGTGGCCAGAACGTAAACAAGGTATCCTCGGCCGTCGAACTGAGATTTGAGGCAGCGACCTCACCGTCGCTGCCGCCTCCGGTCAAGACCCGGCTGAAGCGGTTGGCGGGACGTCGTTGGACCAATGACGGTGCCCTGATCCTGCAGTGTGACGAGACGCGCAGCCAGGCCCGTAACCGCGACATCGTGCGCGACCGGCTCAAGGATCTGATAATATCGGCTCTGACCCCGCCCAAGCGCCGCATCGCTACCCGTCCGACGCTCGGCTCGAAAAAGCGGCGACTGAAACAGAAGAAGGTGCGTGGCGAAGTGAAGGCTCTCCGCGGGCGCGTGGACCCGGATTGATCATTGCTGTCGGTTTACCGTCGCACTGTCCAGCCTTGGATCGTGCAAGCCCGGAAACGTTCAGATGGCGTTGTTCAAATCCGATGGAGAAAGCCCGGTTCGCACAGGCGTGTCAGCAGCCGTACCGTTTTTGATCATATCATATCCGGTTTTCGTCGCCGTGATGGTCACCGGCGCAGGACCGGGATGCGCGCAACCCAACGCGCAACCGGAAATGTGAACCGTCTGGATCGACCCCAGATCCGGTGCGAGGCGATGGCCAACGCTTCGTGTCTCATTCAGCGCCCGCGGGCAATGCGGTGCGCCCGCACAGGCGGTGATGCGCAGAAGAGGGTGCGACGGATCACTGATCAAACCATCGATTTGCGGCAGTTGTCGCGCGCTCTCTACAAGGATCAGCCGCCACGGCGTGAACCGCAGACCGCCGTGTTTCGCAAGACTCGACAGGGTATCGACCCCCATCTGTCCGAATGCCAGTCCGAGAAGCGCGCCGTTGGGTGTCCCGCCGGGGGCGGGCACATAGTCGCTGGTTTGGCGCGGCACGAAGTGTCCCTGTGGCGCCGTCCCCGCACCGATGAGCGATTTCATCTTGGGAGCCCGCCCGCGGTTGTCGGCAAACCAGCGCGCCAACGCCATCGCCTCGGATACCGCCGTTTTTTCGGAGACCGGCTTGCCCGTTGTCATCCCATCAGCCACCAGAACAAGACCACCGCCCGCATCGCATTCCAGCCGTATATCGGCGTCGGCGCTTTGCAGGACGGGCTTGCGGCCCGTATCGACGGCAAAACCGAACGCGTCCGGCAGATCGGGCGCGTCGTCATTGACAAGTGCGTGGGTAAGTTCCGCCGCCAGCGCCTCGGTTTCGTCGCCGGGCTGCCAGAACGGCATGACAAGGATATTGCGCAGCCGTTCGATGCGGGGCGTGGCGTCCACCAGCCCCATTGCGCGCAATCCTTCGATCAAGCCGCGATAGCTCTGTTCCCGCACGCCTCTGATCTGAAGGTGCCCACCACTGGACAGATCGAGAAAACCATTGCCATGAGCGGCGGCAAGCGAAGCGATGCCGTCGGCCTGCGCGCGGCGCAGCCTCCCGTTGTAGGGGCGCAGGCGAACGACCAATCCATCGCCAGAAACCATCGGGTGCAGTGCACCGGGGTATCTTTCACTTGCGTCAGACCCGCTCATTCCGCCGCTTCCCTTGCCGTTAAAGTTCGTATCACACCACAGCGTGCGGCGAAATGATCGCGCGCACCCCTCAGCGGCATTCAAGCCGTTCGCTGCGATAATAGACACATGCGCACCGCTGTTGCGCGTGGTATCGAGTTCATGCGCGAACGTCCGTCGCGCCAGCTATGCGATAGCGGCAGGAATGTCGAGATACCATCCCCACCTGATGATCGCGTCGGCGCGCTGGCGCTGGTCATTGCGTCAGTCTGCGCTCATGATGCGGCATTATGGATCATGGCGATGGGCGGTTTCGGTATCCCGCTTGCGTTCGTCCTGGGATGGTTCTTCTACGACGAAGCGCCCTGGTCCGAATTGTTCCCCGGCGCTCTTTTAATCATCGCCAGCGGTCTGATCATAGTCTGGCGCGAGCGGCGGCTGCGGGCCGTTCGCTAGGAGCCTTTGCGCTTGCGGCAATATAGTTCGAGCCGGTGATGCACGACTTCATATCCCAGTTCACGCGCGATCTCGTCCTGAAGCTGTTCAATCTTGTCTGATTGAAACTCGATGACCTCACCGCTGTCGACATCCAGAATATGATCATGATGTTCCTCGTGCGTCGTCTCGAACCGGGCGCCGCCGCCCTCGAAACTGTGACGGTGCACCACGCCTTCGCTTTCCAGAACCGACAGGGTTCGGTACACCGTAGCCAGCGAAACCGAAGGTTCGACCGCACGCGCACGATCATGTAGTTCGACCGCATCCGGATGATCATCGGCGTCGGCGAGCACACCCAAAAGCGCGATGCGCTGTCGGGTGACACGTATTCCCGCCTTGCGCAGTGCTGCGCTCATCTTTTCGGTCCTGTCACTCTCGCCGCCCATAATCCGCGCCCTATATTCTCATCGACAGTTTATCTTTGAGAATCGTTATCATTCTTATTTACAGTTGTGAATGGTTCTCATAAGCATTTTCAATCTGCACTTCACGAGGAAACCGACATGTTCCGTTTTGCGACCAGCGCAAGAACCCTGATCATCGCAGCCAGCCTTGCCGCAACGGGCGCCGCCGCGACGGCGCAGGAAAAGTTCAAGGCGATTACAACGTTCACCGTGATCGCGGACATGGCCCAGAACGTGGCGGGTGATGCGGCCATCGTGCAAAGCATCACAAAGCCGGGCGCGGAAATACACGGATACGCGCCCACTCCGCGCGACATCATTCGCGCGCAGGATGCGGATCTGATACTGTGGAACGGTCTTAACCTCGAACTGTGGTTCGAACAGTTTTTCGGCAATCTCAGCGACATTCCGTCTGTCACCTTGAGCGAGGGCATCGACCCGATCAGCATTTCGGGGGGCGAGTATGACGGCAAGCCGAACCCCCACGCATGGATGAGCCTGAGCTCCGCGCTGATCTATGTCGACAACATCCGCGATGCGTTTGTGACCCATGATCCCGCGAACGCCGACATCTATGCCGCCAATGCCGAAGCCTACAAACAGCGGATTGCCGAGACGATTGAACCGTTGCGCGCGCAGATTCAGGCGGTGCCGGAGGCACAACGATGGCTGGTGTCCTGCGAAGGGGCGTTCGGATACCTCACCCGCGATTTCGGGATGAAGGAATTGTACCTCTGGCCTACCAACGCCGACAGCCAGGGTACGCCGCAGCAGGTGCGCCGCGTGATCGACACGGTACGCGAGAACGAGGTGCCGGTGGTCTTCTGCGAATCCACCGTCAATCAGGCGCCGGCAAAACAGGTCGCGCGCGAGACTGGCGCCGCCTATGGCGGAATGCTGTACGTCGACAGTCTGACAGAAGCGGACGGGCCGGTGCCCACCTATCTCGACCTGTTGCGCGTCACCACGCAAACCGTCGCTGCCGGATTGACCCGATGAACACCGCGTCGGGCATTTCAGCGCGTGACGTCACTGTCACATATCGCAACGGGCATACGGCGCTACGCGATGCCAGCTTTGAGGTGCCGCAGGGCACCATCACGGCGCTTGTCGGGGTAAACGGCGCCGGGAAATCGACCCTGTTCAAGGCGATCATGGGGTTTGTTCCGGCTGCGCGCGGCGAGATCACCGTGATGGGAATGCCGGTAAAGGAAGCCTTGGCCAAGAACATTGTGGCCTACGTTCCGCAGTCCGAAGAGGTGGATTGGTCTTTTCCGGTACTGGTGGAAGACGTGGTAATGATGGGCCGCTACGGCCACATGGGCTTTTTCCGCCACCCCAAGAAGGCCGACCACGATGCGGTGACCGAGGCACTGAGCCGGGTCAACATGCTGGAGTTTCGCCACCGTCAGATTGGCGAGCTTTCCGGTGGGCAGCGCAAGCGGGTGTTCCTCGCCCGGGCGCTGGCACAGGAGGGGCAAGTGATTTTGCTCGACGAGCCCTTTACCGGCGTCGATGTGCAGACCGAGGATGCGATTATCGATTTGCTGCGTGAAATGCGCGATGAGGGTCGCGTGATGCTGGTTTCTACACATAACCTCGGTTCGGTACCGGAATTCTGCGACCGCACGGTTCTGGTGAAGGAAACCGTGCTTGCCTATGGCCCGACCGAAACGACGTTTACCCATGACAACCTCGAAGTCGCGTTTGGCGGCGTCCTCCGACACTTTGTTCTTGGCGGAGCGGATCTGCACGATGATGACGATTCGCGGCTGATCAGGGTGATCACCGACGACGAGCGCCCTTTCGTCGTGTACGGCGAAGAATCGCAGAAAGAAAAGGAAAAGGAAAAGTGATCGACACGCTGCTTTTGCCGTTTTCCTACGGTTACATGTTCAACGCGATGTGGGTCAGCGCACTTGTCGGCGCCGTATGTGCATTTCTGTCGGCGTATCTGATGCTCAAGGGTTGGTCACTGATCGGCGACGCGTTGAGCCATTCCATCGTGCCGGGCGTCGCGGGGGCTTATATGTTAGGGTTGCCGTTCGCGTTGGGGGCCTTTGCCGCCGGTGGACTGGCGGCCGGTGCGATGCTGTTTCTCAACCAGCGATCGGGGCTGAAGGAAGACACGATCATCGGTCTGATCTTTACCTCGTTCTTCGGGCTGGGGTTGTTCATGGTGTCGTTGTCGCCCACGTCCGTTTCTGTGCAGACGATCACGATGGGCAATATCCTTGCCATCACACCGGAGGACACACTGCAGCTGGCGATCATCGGTTTCGTGACACTGGCCGTGCTGATGGCCAAGTGGAAAGACCTGATGGTCACCTTCTTTGATGAAAACCACGCGCGTTCCATTGGGCTGCGGCCCGATCTTCTGAAAGTCGTGTTCTTTACGCTGTTGTCGGCGTCCTGCGTTGCGGCGCTCCAAACGGTCGGCGCGTTTCTGGTTATCGCGATGGTCGTAACACCGGGCGCTACGGCCTATCTGCTGACCGACCGTTTCCCGCGTCTACTGATGCTGAGCGTTGCGATCGGTTCGCTCACCAGCTTTTTCGGCGCGTATCTCAGCTTTTTCGTCGACGGTGCAACGGGCGGATTGATCGTCTCGCTCCAGACCGCGATCTTCCTTGCCGTGTTCTTCTTCGCACCCAAACATGGGTATCTCGCCGCGCGCCGCAAGGCCGCTGCCGCGCTGGAGGGCCGCTGATGGATACGCTGCTTCAACCGTTCCAGTTCGCGTTCATGAACAACGCCTTTTTAATGATGGCGATCCTGGCGGTCCCGACGAGCCTGCTGTCATGCTATCTGGTGCTCAAGGGCTGGTCGCTGATGGGCGACGCCATTAGTCACGCCGTCCTTCCGGGGGTCGTGCTAGCCTACCTGATGGGGTTTCCGTTGATCGTCGGGGCGTTTTGCGCAGGCATGTTCTGTGCGCTGAGCACTGGATTTCTCTCTGAAAACAGCCGCATCAAACAGGATACCGTGATGGGGATCGTATTTTCCGGCATGTTCGGTTTCGGCATCGTGCTTTATACCAAGATCTCGACGGACGTTCACCTTGATCATATCCTCTTCGGCAATATGCTGGGCGTCGGTGCGGGCGACCTGTGGACGGCGGGGCTGATCGCACTGCTTGTGGCTGTGGTCGTGCTGACAAAGCGGCGCGATTTGATGCTGCACGCGTTCGATCCGGTGCAGGCACAGGCGGTCGGGCTTCGGGTCGGCTGGTTGCATTACGGATTGCTCGCGATGATTTCGCTTACCATCGTCGCGACCCTGTCGGCGGTGGGCATCATCCTGTCCATCGGCCTGTTGATCGCGCCGGGGGCGATCGCGTTCCTGCTTACCCGTCAATTTTCCCAGATGTTGCCGGTGGCAGTGGGAGTGACGATGCTGTCGGGGTTCTTGGGGGTCTACGTCAGCTTTTATATCGACAGCGCGCCGGCGCCGACGATTATCCTGATCCTCACCGCGATCTTCATCGCGGCCTTCACACGGACCAGCATCCAGACGCGCCGCAGGTCCGCGGCGCGGTGAACCGGATCAGACGATGACCTTCTGCGCCACCTGATCGCCCACATCAAACACGCGCTTATAGCGGGCGATCTCGTCTGCCGGGCCCATCGCCTTGTTCGGGTTGTCCGACAGCTTGACCGTCGGTCGTCCGTTCGCGCTTACGGCCTTGCAGACAAGGCTGAACGGCGCCAGCGCGTCATTCGGCACCAGACCGCGGAAATCATTGGTCAAAAGTGTGCCCCAACCGAATGAGATCGGCACCTTGCCCGCGAACTGACCATGCAGTTCCTTGATCTTGGCAACGTCCAGACCATCGCTGAAGATAATCCGTTTTTTCGATGGATCCTCACCGCGCGCTTTCCACCAGTCGATGGCGTTTTGCGCGGCTGTTGCCGGATCGCCACTGTCGATACGGATGCCGGTCCAACCGGCAAGCCAATCGGGCGCGCTGTCGAGGAAGCCCTGGGTGCCGTAGGTATCGGGCAAAATGATCCGCAAATTCCCCTCGTGCTCCTCGTGCCAGTCTTCGAGAACCTTGTAGGGTGCCTGAAACAGCTCTTCGTCCGTCTCGGCCAGTGCCGCATAGACCATGGGCAATTCGTGCGCATTGGTGCCGATCGCCTCAAGTTCGCGCTTCATCGCGATCTTGCAGTTGGAGGTGCCGGTGAATTTGTCGCCCAGCCCCTCGTGCATGGCCTGCACACACCAATCCTGCCACAGAAAACTGTGCCGCCGTCGCGTGCCGAAATCCGCGATGGAGACATCGGGGATCTCTCGCAGGGCTTCGATCTTTTCCCAAACGCGGGTCATCGCACGGGCGTAAAGCACCTGAAGCTCGAATTTGCCCATCGGGTTGAGCACCGCACGCCCACGCAGTTCCATCAGAATGGCCAGCGCCGGAATTTCCCACAGCATGACCTCGTGCCACTTGCCCTCGAACGTCAATTCGTACTGATCGCCCTTGCGCTCAAGATGGTAGGGGGGCAGGCGCATCTTTTCGAACCACTCCATAAAATCGGGGCGGAACATCTGGCGCTTGCCGTAGAAGGTGTTACCGCGCAGCCAAGTGGATTCGCCCCGGCTCAGGCTCAACGTGCGGCAATAATCCAGCTGCTCGCGCAACTCGGCTTCGTCGATCAGATCGGCCAGCGGAACGTCTTTCGAGCGGTTGATCAGGCTGAACGTGACCTGTGTGTCCGGTTTGTTGCGAAAGATCGACTGGCACATCAGCAGCTTGTAGAAGTCGGTGTCGATGAGCGACCGCACAATGGGGTCGATCTTCCATTTGTGGTTCCAGACGCGGGTGGCGATATCAACCATGTACGTTATTCCTGTCGTCGTGCGCCGCTGCGGCGAGCAGTGTTCCGGTGCATTTCATTCAAACTTCACTCCCGCACCGGTCATCGCCTTTTCTGCCTCGTCCAGCGATCCGTTCAGGTCGATAGCACGGCTCAGGTCGCGGCGCACATGAGCCTTGAAGCCCAGCTGCGCGGCGTCCACCGCAGAAAAATTGACGCAGAAATCAAGCGCGAGGCCCACCAGCGTCACTTCGGATATGCCGCGCGTGCGGAAATAGCCTTCGAGTCCCGTGGGCGTTTCGTGGTCATTCTCGAAGAACGCCGAGTAGCTGTCGATCGCAGGGTTGTACCCCTTGCGGATGATCAGATCGGCGCGGTCGGTATGCAGCAACCGGTGGAACGCGGCCCCCTCACTGCCTTGCACGCAATGATCGGGCCACAGCACTTGCGCGCCGTAGGGCATGTCGATCATGTCATAGGGCTCTTTGCCGTCGTGAACGGAGGCGAATGATGAATGATCGCCGGGATGCCAGTCCTGGGTAAGTACAACGGCATCGAAATGCCCCATCTGCGCGTTAATGCCTGCGACGATCTCGTCACCGCCCGTCACGGCGAGCGCACCACCGGGGCAGAAATCGTTCTGTACGTCGATGACCAAAAGCGCGTGCATGGCAAATCCTCGTTTCCGCAAAAGCTTCGTTCCGTCGGTTTTAGCTTACGCGCCTCTTGCGCAACAGCCCCTCACGGTCCTATTTGCTCCTGCATGTATACTATCGCCGCCCTGTACCATTTTGCGCGCTTCCCCGATCCGGAAGCCCTCAAGCCGCCGCTGGTGGCATTGTGCCGTGCGCACGGGATCACCGGATCTCTTCTGCTCGCGCGCGAAGGTGTCAACGGCACCATCGCCGGGCCGTCGGCAGCAGCCGTCGAGGCCGTTGTCGCGCATCTGCGTACTCTGCCCGGCTGCGCCGACCTGGAATGGAAAACATCGCACAGTGAGGGGCCGCCTTTCGGCAAAATGAAAGTCCGGCTGAAGCGCGAGATCGTGACGATGGGACAACCAGACGTCGATCCGCTTGCCGGGACGGGGCATTATGTCGATGCACAGGATTGGAACGCTTTGATCGCACAGGACGACGTTGCCGTGATCGACACCCGCAACGATTATGAAGTCGCCATCGGGACATTCGATGGTGCCATTGATCCGCAAACCAGCAGTTTCGGCGAATTTCCGGCGTGGTGGGAGGCGAACCGGCACCGTTTCCACAACAAGCGAATCGCGATGTTCTGCACCGGCGGGATTCGCTGTGAGAAATCAACAAATTACTTGCTCGGGCAGGGGGTCGAGGATGTCTACCACCTCAAGGGCGGAATTCTGAAATATCTCGAAGAAGTGCCGCAAGATCAGAGCAGCTGGACCGGTGCATGTTTCGTGTTCGACAACCGTGTCAGCGTTGAACACGGGTTGAAACCCGGTCCGCATCTTCTGTGCCACGGCTGCCGCCGTCCGATCCTGCCCGAAGATACCACGCGCGACGGGTATGAGGCTGGCGTGAGCTGTCACAACTGCGTGGATGAAACGTCGGAAGACGACAAGAACCGCTTTCGCGAGCGGCAAAAACAGATGGCGCTGGCGAAGCGGCGCAAGTGGTAGAACTCAGGCCGTCGCGGGCACCATGACACCGGGGCGCGGGCGGCTGCGCGACCAGAGCCACAGGATGATTGCGACGTTCATCGCATTCCAGACGATTCCGTTGATGAAGGCCAGCCGGTAAGATCCGCTGAGGTCATAGATAAGACCAGAGAGCCAACCGCCCAGCGCCATGCCTAGAATGGTCGCCATCATTACGAAGCCGACGCGCGCACCGGCTTCGCGGGCGGGCATGTATTCGCGCACGATCAAAGCATAACTCGGCACAATCCCGCCTTGGCTCAGTCCGAATACGAGGCTTACCAGATAGAGCGAGACGACCCCGCCTGCCGGAAGATAGAGAAACAGCGCAATCGTCTGCAGGACTGATCCGATGAGCAATGTGCGCACCCCACCCAGCCTGTCGGCGAGCAGCCCCGATACTACCCGCGAGCCGACACCACCCAACAACATCAGCGCCAGCATCTGTGCGCCGACGGCAGGGCCGAACCCGAGGCCGACACAAAGTGCCACGATATGAACCTGCGGCATCGACATTGCGACACAGCAGCCGATTCCGGCGATGCCGAGCAGGTATTGAAGAGCGCGCGGCGAAAGTCCGGCGGATTTCGCGTTGAGGGTCGAAGCTATATGTGCGGCCTCCTGGGCCTCTGCCGGCACCCTGCGCCGCAGCGTGACCGCGAGCGGGATCACAACGCCCAGCGTCACCGCCGCCATTACCAGATAGACCATCCGCCAACCGCTGTCCTGCAGCACGTTGGCCAGCAGGATGGGCCAAATCGCGCCTGACAGATAGTTGCCCGACGCGGTGATCGCTACGGCGATGCCACGCCGGCGGACAAACCAGTGGGAGATGTCGGCGATGAGCGGCCCAAAGCCCACCGCCGAAGCCAGGCCGACGATCAGCTGCGCGAACGATAGCATGATGAGGGAGGAAGACAGCGTCGCAAGCCCGTAACCTGCCGCTGTGACCACAGCCGCGAAGATCAAAGATGTTGTCATGCCGAAGCGGTCAACCGCCCGGCCCAAGAGGTAATTGCCAAGGGCAAACCCGATCATCGTCAGTGTATAGGGCAACGCCGACATCGCGCGCGTTGCCGCAAACTCTGATTCAACGGCAGGCATGATTACGATGATTGCCCACATACCGGCATTGATCACCGTCGCCACCAACAGCGTAAGGCCAAGGCGGATCCATGAGTATCGGCTGTCTGTGATCTGCTGCTCCATGGCTCGTTCTCGTCCCAAACAAGAGATGAATGCAAGCTTAACCTTCTGCTCACCACGTCTGTACACGTTAGCGGTTTGCTAAGATGCGCCGCGATAAAGATGGTGTCGGGTGAATAAGAGGTGGTGGATATGAGTGCGCATGCAAATGCCGCGCCAGTCATCATTCGACGGAAGAAAATAATCAAGGGCGGCGGGCACCACGGTGGTGCCTGGAAAGTCGCCTATGCGGATTTCGTAACCGCGATGATGGCTTTTTTCATGTTGATGTGGCTATTGAACGCGACGACTGAACAACAACGCAAAGGACTCGCGGATTATTTTTCGCCGACGATCCCGATCAACCGCATCTCGGGCGGAGGCAGCGGTGCGTTGGGCGGTGAGACTATTTTCTCGGAAATGACGCTACCCAAGAGCGGCACCGGTGCGTCGGCAAACCGCGCCGCGGCTGAAGACAAGGCGCGCGGCAGTACCGGCAGCGATCCTTCGGCGGAAGAAAGACTGGCCGAGGATCAGGCGTTTGAAAGCCTAGACGCCATGTTGCAGGGGTTCGGTGGGGAATCTCAGGTCCTGGAAAACGCCCTTAAGCATATCAATACCCGCATTACCGACGAAGGACTGGTGATCGAGGTGTTCTCTATAGACGGGTTGCCGATATTCGAGGGAAATACGGAAACGCCGACCCAAGTGCTCAAGGATCTGGCCATCCTGATTTCGGGTATGAGCAAGACAGTCACGAATCCGATCGCGGTCGGCGGGCATGTACGCGCACAACCGTTGGTGTTGATCGACAATCCGGTGTGGTCGCTATCACAGACACGCGCAACGCAAATGCGTGTCTTGCTCGAAGATCGCGGGATCGGGGCCAAAAGGATCGAGCGCGTTACCGGCCATGCCGACCGCGAGCCGATCAACCGTGATCCGATGGCTTTGCGTAATGACAGACTGGAGATCATATTGCTGCGCGATACCTCCTGAATGGCTGCGGACAACGAGAAAGAGAACTAGAACGCATTTTATCTGTTAGCCCGACATTAAACGATGTCGCGGTATTGCCTGTCCCAAGATCCAAACGGCAGAGCAGAAAGGCGTGTCTATGACAATCTCATCCTCGTTAAATGCGGGCGTTGCAGGGCTTACGGCCAACGCAACACGGTTGGCGACCATTTCCGACAATATCGCGAACTCCTCTACCTTCGGGTACAAGCGCGTACAGACCGATTTCGAATCAATGGTCATTTCATCGACAGGTGGGAATTATTCCGCAGGCGGCGTGCGCGCCAACTCGCACCGGCAGATCGATCTGGCAGGATCGCTTGTCGCGACCTCGAACGCGACCGACCTTGCCGTGCGCGGGCGTGGCATGCTGCCCGTCGCCAAAACCACCGATCTGCAGGTCGGCAACGGCGAAACCAACATGCTGCTGACGACGACCGGATCTTTCCGTACTGATGCCGACGGGTATCTGACAACCGAATCGGGTCTTGTGCTGCTCGGTTGGCCCGCACAACCGGACGGGACGATCCCGACGTTCTCGCGCGATACGGACGAGGGGTTGGAGCCGATCCAGATCAACGTCAACCAGCTTACCGGCGAACCGACAACCCGCATGACGCTGGGCGTGAACCTTCCGGCGACCGAAACCGTCGCCGGTTCCGCCGGTGAGGCACAGGAGCTTGCCGTCGAGTATTTTGGCAATCTGGGCACCTCGGAGAGCATCAACGTCACCTTCACGCCAACAGTCCCGGCTACCGGTGCGTCAAACGAATGGACGGTGACGATGACGGATTCGGTCGATCCAACGGTGACCATCGGGGAGTACGTTCTGACATTTGACGACAGCCGCACCGCTGGCGGCACGCTGGCATCGGTCACGACGGTTTCGGGCGGGGCCTATGACCCGGCGACCGGAAACCTGATCGTGGATGTGGCAGGTGGCCCAATCGAAATTGACATCGGTGTCGTCGGTCAAAGTGACGCGCTGACACAACTGTCGGACACCTTTGCCCCAGTCTCCATTAACAAGGACGGCTCTCCCGTCGGCAACATGACCAGTGTCGAGGTTGACGGCAACGGCTATGTTCACGCGACATTCGACACCGGCGTGACCCGGACGATCTATCAGGTGCCGCTGGTCGATCTGCCGAATCCGAATGGCATGGTTGCCCTGGACGGGCAAACCTATCAGCCCTCGGTCGACAGTGGATCATACTTCATGTGGGACGCCGGTGACGGACCCACCGGCGATATCGTCGCGTTCGCGCGCGAAGAATCAAGCACCGATGTCGCCAGCGAGTTGACAGACATGATCCAGACGCAGCGGGCCTATTCCTCGAACGCCAAAGTAATTCAGACCGTTGACGAGATGTTGCAGGAAACCACCAACATCAAACGTTGATTTAGCATTTGCCGGACGGGGCGCACCGCTCCTTCCGGGATGATTCAAGGGGAACATCATGTCCATTTCCGGAGCCATGAACGCGGCGATCACCGGCCTGCGCGCCGCCGCACGCGGATCAGAGCTTGTCTCGAACAATATCGCCAATGCGCTGACGCCCACCTACGGACGACGCGAGCTGGAGCTTTCGTCGCTGACCAGTGGCTCGGGCGGCGTGCGTATCGACGCGGTGTCGCGCCATATGAACGAGGGGATCGTTGCGGACAGGCGCATCGCCGACGCCGAGCAGCGCGAGTCGCAGGCCGCAGTCGATTTTTTCAGGCAAGTGGAGGATATCGTCGGCATACCGGGAAGTGAAACGGGGCTGAACAGCCGGCTTGCAGCGTTTGAATCCAGCCTCATCAGCGCCGCCAGCCATCCGGATTCGACCGAACGGCTAGCAGAAGCCACCTCTGATGCCCGTCGTTTGGCCGAAGGCATACAACAGGCCTCGGCAAGTGTGCAGCACATGCGGAGCGAGGCCGATATTCAAATTGGCCGCGATGTCGAAACGCTGAACACCGCACTTGGTCAGGTTGAAAAACTGAATGCCCAGATCGCCGTGAGCCTTGTACGCACTGGTGACGCGGGTGCGCTTCTGGATCAGCGGCAAGCGGTACTTGATACAATCGGGTCGATCGTTCCGATCAGGGTCTTACCGCGCGATGGCGGGAACATCGCCATATATTCCGAGGGTGGTGCGATCCTGCTCGACGGAACTGCGGCAGAAATCGGATTTTCGCAGCAGAATACAGTGACAGCGTATCAAACTCGTGAGGCGGGTACGTTGTCGGGGTTGGCCATGAACGGTCAGGAAATACGGCTGGACGCGCTCGCGGGCGGGAGCCTTGGCGCATCTTTCGCGGTGCGCGACGATTATGGCGTCGAAGTGCAGAGCAAACTCGACGCGCTCGCCCGCGACATGGTCGAGCGGTTTCAGGATGCGAGTGTCGATGCCACACGCGCCGCCGGTGATCCGGGCCTTTTCACAGATCAAGGGACTGCATTCGATCCTACGAACGAGGTTGGGATCGCAAGTAGAATCCAATTGAACACGGGCGTTGATCCGAATGCCGGCGGTGCCGTCTGGCGCCTGCGCGATGGATTGGGCGCTGCGCTACCCGGTGCCGCTGGAGATGCAGGTCTGATCAATGATCTAAGGTCCGCACTGCAGGCGCCGCGCGACATTTCGACGGGCCCGTTCGGACCTGGCCGCTACGCCGCCAACGATCTGTTATCGACATTCGGAGGTGCTCTTGCAGCATCGCGCAGCAACGCGGAGGCCGAACTCAGCTTCGCTTCGGCCCGTTTCACAGAGCTGACGGAGTTGCAGCTTTCCCAGGGCGTCGACACGGACCAGGAGCTGCAAAACCTTCTTGTGCTTGAACAGGCCTATGCCGCGAACGCCCGCGTTATACAGGCCGCCGACGACATGCTTGAAACACTGATGAGGATCTGAACGTGCAAATTGGCTCCATAAGCGACTTGTCGCAATCCTATTCCATGCAAACCCGCAACTCCAAACTCAAGACCGAGATTCAGCGGCTTACGCAAGAACTTGGGTCCGGTCAGGTTGCAGATGTGCGTACATCGCTGAACGGCAGCATGGCGTATGTCAACGATCTGGAACGGAGTCTGGAGCGAAATCAAAGCTACGCGAAAGTAGCGGTCGAAGTTCAACAGTTCGCAGGCAACATGCAAATCGCTCTGGAGCATGTAGGCACAGTGGGCACCGCGCTCAGCGACACCTTGCTCACTTCGATGACCGCAGTGTCCGGCACTATGCCGGACCTGGTCGCGGGTGAAGCTAGAGGCGGGCTGGACTCGATGATTGCAGCGTTGAACACATCCGTTGGTGGGCGCAGTCTTTTTGGTGGAACCGCCACAGACAGGCCTCCTTTGGTGCAAGCGGACGCGCTGATGTCGGCGCTGTCGGGTGCTGTGGCCGGTGCTGGGTCCGTGGATGACATTATTGCGGCTGCCGAGGCTTGGTTTGATGATCCTGCGGGGTTTGCCGCCGTAGCGTATCAAGGTTCGAACACATCGCTGGCAGCGGTTGCAATATCGGATTTCGAGAAGGCGCAGTTCGATGTCCGCGCCGACGATCCAGCATTGCGTGATATGTTGCGTACGGTTGCGTTGGTTGCCATCGCCGATGATCCTGCTCTTGGCCTCAGCGGGGCCGAACGAAAAGATCTCTATCAGAAATCCACAGCACCCATCCTCGGCGCGCAGGCCAGCGTAATTGATCTGCAGGCCCGAACCGGAATAGCGGAGCGCCTAGTCGAAACTGTCTCGGCGCGCAACAGCGCAGAACATAGCGCGCTCGAACTCGCTCGCAACAGCCTTATGGCCGCAGATCCCTATCAAGCTGCAACAGAACTGGAGGCAGTCCAATTTCAACTGCAAAGCATCTACGCCATCACATCCCGCATGTCCCAGCTGTCGCTGGTAAACTTCCTATGAGCGCTCTGGCTCGGTTCGCAACCCGCCTATCGCTTTGGCTTTTCAGCCTCATGCTTGTGGCTCAAACGGCCTCCGCTACGCCTGTGCGCATCAAGGACCTTGTGGATTTCGACGGGGTTCGCGGAAATGATCTGGTGGGATACGGTCTCGTCGTCGGGCTTGACGGTTCGGGAGACGGGCTGCGCAATGCGCCTTTTACCGAAGACATCATGACCAACATCCTCGAACGTCTGGGTGTCAATGTGACGGGTGAGCAGTTTCGACCGAAAAACGTTGCGGCGGTTCTGGTTACCGCGACGCTACCTGCGTTCGCACGCGCAGGAGGCCAGATAGATGTGACCGTTTCCGCCATCGGAGATGCCAAAAGCCTGTTGGGCGGAACATTGGTTATGACCCCGTTGAACGCTGCCGATGGTGAGATCTATGCCGTCGCCCAGGGAACGATTATCGCAGGCGGTGCCACGGCGGAGGGTGACGGCGGACAGGTCACGCAGGGTGTGCCGACATCCGGCACCATTCCCTCCGGCGCGCGGGTGGAACGGGAAATCGAATTCCAGCTTGCATCCCTCACTGATCTGCGTCTGGCCCTGAGGGAAGCGGACTTCACCACTGCCGGACGGATCGAGCAGGCGATCAACAGTGATTTCGGGCGTGGCGTTGCCGTTATGCTCGACAGCGGGACTGTCCTTCTTGATGTGGCGGCTACCCGTATGAGATCGGTCGCGCACGCATTGGGGCGCATCGAGAACATCGAGGTAGAACCAGAGCGAAAGGCGCGTGTTGTCGTGGATCAACGCTCCGGTACGATCGTGATGGGCGAGGATGTGCGCATTTCCCGGGTCGCTGTCTCGCAGGGCAATCTCACTTTGCGTATTCAGGAGGAACCGCTTGTCGTTCAACCTAATCCGTTTGCCGAAGGTCAAACTGTCGTCGTGCCGCGTACCCGCGCAGCGGTCGAGGAGGAGCCGGGCATTGGTCTGGCGGAAGTTCCATCCGGCACCTCGCTGTCTGAAGTCATCGCCGGTCTCAACGCTTTGGGCGTGTCGCCCCGTGACATGATTGATATTCTCAAGAGCATCAAGGCAGCCGGCGCACTGCATGCGGAGTTTGTCGTGCGCTGATGTACCGCCCCTGTCGCGGGACGCGAATCGGTCTTTGGCGGGGGCCGTTAGAATAGTTTGATCTCCTTGTTAAGTAACGCAGTCAATCCGGGCCATATCCCGCACTGTGTTAGAAGCGCAGCGCATATTGCCGCCTGCGCCAGCTGCGCCGCCGCCAGGGTTTGAGCAAGGGAAACCGCGTCGCTTTCACCGACCGCACCTACGCAGGCGATATAGAAAACTGCCACGACACCATGCAACAAGTCGTCGAACGTACCTCGATCCACGACGCGCATGAGCAATGTGGTCGCACCGAAGAAAACTGGCGCCGCTTGACCGATCATCAGCCAAAGCAGAATGTCGCGAAAGAGCTTATCAGATGCCAGGAGAAGGTTTACTAATTGTGGCACGACGGCGAAAACCATGAGCGCCATTGCCGCGCAAATCATCATACAACCCAAGTTTGTCCGCGCAGCGACCGCCTGGAAGTGGGAGTGAGGTACCGCATCGACAAGCAGTACCAACTGTCGCTGAGCCTGTCTGCCCAACAGCATCAGCGCAAACGGAATCACGAGGCTCGACCCTCGGGCGACTGCATATATGGCGAGCATCCGTAGGTCGACAAGCCACGGCACAACGAAAAAATCGCAGTAACGTGCAGCACTTCGGAAAATACCTGCAAATTCACTACCCGTGAAAACTCGTAAAATCCGGCGTACCAGTTTGATCCGTGGTCGCATCGTCGTTCTCCCACCCGATGCCACCCCTGACATCCTAGAGAGATGATACGTGATAGAAGATGTGCCGAGCCTTAACCGCAGCGCGCTGTTTTCTGCGGAATTATCTCATCTTAGAAACGATATGTCCTAAAAATAGCTTCTCACCAGACTTCCGGCGATCAGGGCCCAACCATCCGCCACAACGAAAAACGCCAGTTTGAACGGAAGGGAAACGACTGCCGGCGGAACCATCATCATCCCCATCGACATCAGGATTGCCGCCACGACCAGGTCGATAATGAGAAACGGCAAGTAAATCAGAAACCCAATCTGAAACGCTCGGGAAATTTCCGACAACAGGAAACTCGGCACCAGCACCGACAGCGGTGCGTCCGCGTTCGCGGTTGACCCAGCAGTGGCGGGCCGTAGTTCCGCCATCGCAGCATATGTATCCGGATCCAGACGCGCCGCCATGAAGCCGCGAAAAGGTTCCAACGTACGGGTGAAAGCTTCCTCCACGGCAATTTCTTCGCGCGTCAGCGGACCTATACCATCTGTCCAGGCAGCTGTGAAAACCGGCTCCATGATGAAATACGTAAGAAACAACGCAAGGCTGATGATCAACATATTTGGCGGGGATTGCTGCAAGCCGATCGCTTGTCGAAGAATCGATAACACCGTAACGAGGAAAGGAAAGCAGGTCACCATGATTGCGAGACCCGGCGCGAGGCTTAGAACAGTAACCAATACGAACAACTGAATCGTTCGTGCAGAAATAGACCCGTCATCGACCAAGGAAAAAGATAGATCCTGCGCGCCGGCCAGCGTTGGAACCGTCAACAGTGCCGCACCACACAGGCACGCCAAGAACTGGCGGTGCATCAGATACCCTTTTGCATGTCGACGACTTCGGTCAGGCGCACCAGAAGTTGACCGCTTGTGTCGCCTTCCGCTTCCTCGAGGGTGCCGCGAGCGATCAATTTGTCACCGACGTAGAGTTCGACAGGATCATCGACACGTCGATCCAGTGTCAGAACGGCATTTTCGCCTAGCATCACAAGATCGCGCACAAGAGGACGTGCCTTACCGACGCATACCGTCACCTCTATCGGCACGGAGGTGAACGGATTTGAGGTGTCGGACGCCAGTTTTGTCTGATCAGTCATGGGCTTTCTCCGCATGATTTTGGAAGTTGAACGCATTCATCGCTGCGATGATCTCTGTTTGAACAGCATCGAGATTGATCTCACGCTCAAGCGTTTCGAGTTGGAGAAAAACCTGATTGGCTGTCAGCGTTTCATCAGCGCGGAGGGATACGGCCAGGTGCGGCTCGACCTCGTCCAAAAGATCCTCGAACAGAGCAAAGTCTTCTTCCGAGACGCGCAACCCGATTATTCCCGCTGTTTGAGTCCCTGCGATCTGCATCAACTGCTCGACCACGTGGGCACGCAGCATTGGCGCCGCTGTTTGCGGCAGCAGGGTCGTCATCATTTGCTCGAACATGGGCTTGAGCCCCTTGTTCAACCGGGAGAGCGCCTCCTGATAGGTGAAGGCGAGATCATGCAGTGTGTGTACAATCTCGGCGCCCAAGCTCTTCCGCTCTTCGGTGTGGTTTTTTTCCGCATCTGTCCATCCGGCCTGGTAACCTTCTTCGAAAGCCTGCAATTTCTGCTCTTCGGAGTGATCCGTTGCAACCACTCCCTCCCCGGACCCATCTGGCCCGAGGCTGCTGAAATCAGCGTATCTATGTGCTATCGAGCTCACACGCGCTCCTCCTTCTCTTCAAGCCAGCCACGAAGGATCTCGACGGTTTCATCCTGCCTCTCTCCGATCAGGCTGCGCAATCGCTCCACCGGATCTGCCGTCTGACCCGGAAGGCCAAGCGGCTGGGACAGATCGCCTTCCGCGTCGAAGGTCCCCGAAGCATCCGGCGGTCCCATATCTTCGGCCTCAATCACGGATGGCAGATTGCTCCGCTCCGTTCCCGGTACTTTCGGCGTCGGTCCATCGGCTTCCTGTGGCGCAGAGAGCGCCGGGGTGGTCTGCGGCTGTCGCGTGAAAACTGGGCGAATGACAAAAAGCCCAAGGATCAAGGTCACGACAGCCAATACCAGCATCTGGATGGCCGAAAGGAGATCGACGTCAAAGCCGTCCAGCAGGGATGTACCTGCCACCGTGCCCGACGGCGCGACGCTTTGCAGAGCCATGGACTTGATCGTGATGATGTCGCCACGCTCCGCGTCGAAACCGACAGCGGACGAGACGAGCTCGCGCAGTGCTTCAAGCTCTTCGGCGGCGCGGGGCTGCGTGATCGCTTCGCCCGCGTCGGTGATCACGGCAGTTTCATTGACGAGCACCGCGACAGACAGGCGCTTGATGGCGCCGGGCGCGCGAATGACTTCGCGCTCTGTCTCCGACACTTCATAGTTGATCCGCTCGCGTGTTTCGCTGTTTTGGGAAGACGACCTGTTTGTATCATCGCCTCCTTCCTGATCGGGAAGATTGCTTGCCACGGTCACATCACCGCCGCCGATGCCTTCCGCCGTTCTTGTGCTTTCCTCGGTATCGCTGCTGATGGCGACCCGTCCATCGGGGTCAAATCTACGCTCCCGGATCGCCTCACTTTCCGTAACGGTGTCAACGCTGACCTCGACGACAGCGTTTCCGAAGCCGACCCGTGCCTCTAGAAGACGCTGCACGCGATCGCGCAAGACCTGTGCCTTGTCATCGCCTCCGACCGTCGGCGCGGTATCTTCGGTCGCGCCGATCAATGCGCCGTTCGCATCGATGACAGCAACGTCTTCGGGGGCCAATCCAGCCACAGCAGACGCCACCAGGTAGCGCACCGCCTTGGCCTGTGCGGGCGAGATAGTATCACCATAAGGAGTGACGGATACCGATGCCTTCGGCGTGATTCCGCGTTGAAACGGATTGGATCCGGTGCTGGCGATATGCACGCGCGCCATCGAGATCTGGGGATTGGCCACGATCGTGCGCGCAAGCTCGCCCTCTTTCGCACGCCAGTAAGCGGCATCGAACATTTGACTGGTCGTGCCGAAACCAGTCAATTGATCGAGCAATTCGTACCCGCGGTTGCCATTCGACGGAAGCCCTTCGCTGGCGAGTGTCAGGCGCAGCTGATCGCGTTCCTTGCTGTCGACGAAAATTGAGCCGCCGCGGACGTCGAAAGCTACGCCGCGCTGTTCGAGAGAACGCACCACATCGCCAGCCGCGCTGCTTTCAAGACCCGCATAGAGCAGTGTCATGCTTGGTGCGGTGGTCATACGTGCCATTGCGAGTATCGCGAAAAACATCGCACCCGTTGCTGCGATTACGATGATCTGCCGCTTGATTCCAAGCTGCCTCCAGACTTTCAGATACTGCTGCACAATGGCCTCCGTCCTGCCGCACGTTCTGTCCGGCTTTGGAGCGAAAATGACTCATCGGGCTTAACAATCGGTTAGTGCAATCAAGTCTATACCGGTTCCAACGCATTGAATGGAGCAGTTATGGCGCAAGAGGATACCGTACCGGATGAAGGCGCCGCGAAAGCGTCGAAATTTCCAATGATCCTTGGACTTGCGCTTGCGATTGCGGGTGCAGGTGCCGGGTTTTACGCAGCGTGGTCAGGTATGATTCTAGGCTCCGGGGAGGCAGAGCATCATGCCGGCACCAGGCCGGAGGATGAGGTTGCACCGTTGGGTGATATCGCCTTTGTCCCGGTCGAACCAATGGTGATCTCAGTCGATTCGCGGCCCACGGCACGGCTGTTGCGGTTCCGCGCGCAGCTCGAAGTGCCAAGTAACCATGCCGAGGATGTCACCGTATTGCTGCCGCGTGTTGTTGATGTGCTCAACAGTTACCTTCGCGCACTTGAAGTTTCTGATCTCGAGGATCAGGCGGCGCTCACTCGCTTACGATCCCAGATGCTGAGACGCATTCAGGTCGTGACTGGTCCGGGTCGGGTGAATGACCTTCTAATCATGGAATTTGTACTTACTTAAAGGAGCGATATCATGGATCTTATCGCAGACATACTATTGGTGGCCGGCGCGATCGGAGCGGGCATATACTGTTTCGTACTGGGCCGCCGCCTGAACCGGTTCAACGATCTGGAAAAGGGTGTCGGTGGCGCGGTCGCCGTGTTGTCAGCGCAGGTCGACGATCTGACGCGTACCTTGAATGCTGCTCGCCAGACGGCGACTGTTTCGGCTGAAACGCTGACAGATCTGACGCGACGCGCGGAAGATATATCGCGCCGCCTGGAGCTTCAAATGGCGTCCCTTCACGACATTCCACAACAAGGAACCTTGGCCCAAGAGCGCGATGTGGAAGCCAAGGCACCCTCTCCGCCAAAGGCCGCGCCCAAATCCGGACCGACCGCGCCCATGTTCGCGCGGCGGAACCACTCTTTCGATACAGCCTCAGGAGAATCCGTATGAGCCGCCGAAAGCAATCGCGTTCGATCCAATCCGCCGGACGCGGCTCAGTTCTGGTTATTACCATGCTTTTGCTCAGCTCGGCAGGTCTGCGTGTCGTCACCGGAGCAGGCAGCGCCTTGGCCGAAGGAAACCAGCTGCCGAACAAACAGATGCCAGCAACTGCACAAGGTGCGCATGCACCTACAACCGCAGAGAAAACTCCAGATCATGACGATCCCCTTGGCCAGCCGGAGAATCGAAAATCTTCGTTCGCAGGCGTAAACCGAACGGAGATGGGAAATCTGATCACCGCCCTCACTGAGCGCGAAGCCCAGGTTCTTGAGCGCGAGAAGCAGCTGGAAATGCGAATGCGTGCCCTGTCTGTCGCAGACGCCGAAATCGAAAAGCGGCTCGCGTCGCTATCACAGACCGAAAGCGCCCTGCGTGCGACACTTTCTCTTGCGGATGAGGCCTCTGAAAAGGACATCATGAGACTGGTCTCGGTCTACGAGAATATGAAACCAAAGGGTGCGGCGGCGCTATTCGAAGAAATGGAGCCGGGTTTCGCTGCCGGATTCCTGGGCCGAATGCGCCCGGACACAGCAGCCGAAGTGCTGGCCGGCATGTCGCCTCAGACAGCTTACTCGATCAGCGTTATCTTGGCGGGTCGCAATGCAAACGTTCCTAAAACCTGATGCCGTGCTGAGGCTTCTTTAACTAACGCCTGCGACAGTAGCGCAATTATACAACCGGGGACTGACATGATCGGCATTATCGGCATCATCACTATCTTCGCCATGGTTTTTGGCGGCTATCTGGCAGCTGGCGGGAAGATGGGAATCATTCTGAAATCCCTTCCCTTCGAGATGATGATGATCGGAGGTGCTGCGACAGGAGCGTTCCTGATCAGCAATGATATGTCCGCGATCAAACACACGATCAAGGACATTGGTAAGGTCTTCAAGGGGCCTAAATGGAAGCATGAAGACTACCGGGATCTTTTGTGCCTGTTGTTCGAACTGATCCGCCTTGCGCGGCAGAATCCCGTCGCCATCGAAGAGCATATCGAAGCCCCCGAAGACTCGAGCATATTTTCCAAGTACCCGAAAATTCTGGAAGACAAGGAAGCGGTTGCGCTGATCTGTGACACATTGCGATCCGCGTCTATGAACTATGATGATCCGCATCAGGTCGAAGAGGTGCTTGAAAAGCGCATGGATGCAAATATGGAGCATGCCTTGCATTCCAGCCGCGCTTTGCAAACGATGGCCGACGGGCTTCCCGCCCTGGGAATCGTTGCTGCGGTACTTGGCGTCATCAAAACAATGGCTTCGATTGATCAACCGCCCGAAGTTCTCGGCAAGCTCATCGGGGGCGCGTTGGTTGGTACCTTTTTGGGCGTCTTTCTTGCCTACGGTCTGGTAGGCCCGTTCGCCGCTAAGGTCGCAGACGTAACAAAGGATGAATCGCATTTTTATCAACTGATCCGCGAGGTACTGGTCGCGAATTTGCACAATCATGCCACCAACATCTGTATTGAAGTGGGCCGCCAGAATACGCCTTCGCATTGCCGCCCGAGCTATGGCGATCTGGAAGAAGCGCTCAAAGCTCTGAAGCAGAGCGCAGCATGAGCCGTCTTGGACTACTTCTTGCCGCTTTTCTCGCCCTTTCGACCGGCGCAGCGGCGCAGGAACGATCGGTCCGTTCCGGAAATCACCCCAATTTTGCGCGCTTCACTTTACCTCTGGGCGCGCAAGAGACGTGGACCGCCACGCGCACCGATGACGGGGTAGTTATTGCAATTACAGATCATACGGGCGGATACGACGTCTCGGACGTATTCACGCGCGTTCCAAAAGATCGTGTAAATCAGATCGATGCGGGCCGCGATATGCTTACCTTTGTTCTGGCCTGCAATTGCGGTGCCACGGCATTTCGTAGCGGTGCTCTTTTGGTCATCGACGTAGTGGATCCTGGTTTTCCCCTCAAAGGGCCGTCGATCCGACGCGGTGCACCCGCGCCCCCCCCCCTCGCGCGCTCGGCGCCGTGGCAACCTGGCGGGTCGGTACTGCCGTGGCTCGGAAGGAGGCCCCCGCAAACTGGCGATGGCTACAGAACCGGCCAACTCAGTGCGGGCCAGGAGGCGGGGGACACAAGTTCGGACGAGGATGCAGTGGTGCAGCAGATGCAGGAAACCCTGGCCGCAGAGTTCGCGGCAGCCGCAAGCATGGGGCTGCTCAACAGCAGCTACGAAGCACCGTATACGATAAAGTCTCTTCCTAGAGACACCGCGCAGGCAAACCCGGTTGAACGCGCACCGCTTCCCGATGCTCTTGCAGTGCCAAAAAACAACATGCGGATCACCAGCAGTATCGACAAACCCTTCGGACCGCACACCAACGGCACCTTCGCAACCAGTACCGGCGTCGCCTGTCCTGCGGACGGCTTTGCATCGGTGGGAGAGTGGGGCGATGAAAGTGGCTTTGCCGTTCAGATCGGCCCCGCCCGAAACGCGTTGGTAGACGTACGGGATCGCATTGATCCAGCAGCAGTGGTCAATCTGGCAAAGCTCTATATGTACTTTGGCTTCGGTGCAGAAGCTCTCGATGTTCTGCTTCTCGAGCCTTCGTTAATCGAAAAGCATGCTCATCTGGGTGCCATAGCGACTATATTGGAACGGGGTGCGATCAGCGGCGCAAACCCCCTTGAACCGTATACAGACTGCGGTTCTGACGTTGCTCTTTGGGCCAGTCTGAGCTTTGAAGATATTCCGGGCAAGGCGATAATTGATGTAAAAGCAACCCTGCGCGCCCTCAACAAACTTCCCCGTCATCTCCGTCAAATCGTCGCCCCGGAGCTCAGTGAACGGTTGCTGCAGTACGAAGAACCGCAGGCGGCTGCAGCGGCCTTGCGCAGTGTAGAACGGCTGCCCGATCAAATGACGCCTGACGGTATAATGGTCCAAGCGGCATTGGCCATAAAGACCGGCACACCGGCAGATGACAAACTCGAAAAAGTTATCGATGGGAATACTGAAGAATCTCCCGCCGCCTTGATTGCTCTGGTCGAGACGAAGGTAGCCCGCGACAAACCGATCTCCTATGAGACCACAACATTGGTCGAAGCTTACGCACAAGAGCTGCGCGGTACCGATATGGGAAACCGGTTATTGCAAACGCAGATAATAGCATTGAGCCAGGCTGCTCAGTTTGACGAAGCTTTCGACGCTCTCGGCATTTTGGCACCTGCAATATCGACGCAGCAATCCCGGAATCTACATCGAACTGTTGTCGAACAACTTACTAAGAATGCGAACGATATGGTCTTTCTGGATCATTTCTTCCGTCAGGATACCGAAGTCGTTGCCTCTCTCGGCACAAGCCTGAAACTGGCGGTTGCTGAACGGTTGATGGATCTGGGTTTTGTGACGGAGGTTCAGGGCCTGCTGGACACCGTACCCGACCGCCCCCTACATCGCGCACGGCAGCTGACCTCCGCGCGCGCGGCGATTGCACTGCGGCAGCCTTATAGGGCGCAGGCAGCCTTGGTTGGCCTTGATGATCCGGAAGCATCAAGGCTCTTGGCGCAGGCGAAAGAGATGGCAGGTTCTTACGCCGAGGCCGCTCAGATCTTCACCGATCTTGACGCGCCGGAGCGGGCGGCGGAAGCTGCTTGGCTGTCCGAAGACTGGCCAGGCCCGATCCGTCCCGGCAGCCCCGCATTCGGAGCAATTGCTGCCCGCGTCGGTGCAGACATAGGCGATCTAAGTCCGGCCGAAGGCCCCCTGGGGCGGGCAGATTCGGCATTAAAGGAAAGCCGCGCGCTCCGCGAGGCGCTGAAAGACCTGCTTACGGCACCGGCATTGCAGATAACCGAGGACCCTGATGCAATTTCGGATGTTGGTGACGGAATTTAAACGACCTGCCTCTAGCCTGACCAAGATCCGCAGAACGCGGAGCGAATGAGGTGTAGAATGGTATCGAGGCTGTGGATGCAGAATGGTTGGTATTCCATCATTCTTTTGGTTGCCCAAGCAAAGCCGGCGGCGTTACCAGACGCCGCAGCCCATTTTTGTCACGCCAGAAACCGCGTCATACCGATGCAGAATGCGAGCGTTCTGCCGCGCAATCGACCTTGCTTTGCTGGAACGACAGGACATTTTTCAGCGCGCTTTCAGCGTCGGAACTGGGCCCCTCTCACGGATTTACAATGGCAAACATTTCTTACAGCGAGAACGCTTTCAATCCTGTTCAATGCGATGATTTATTTTAATCACTGCTTACGAAACGCGAGATACTTCGCCTGGCTATCCGCATTGGACACTTTTTCGTCCCGATCGGGCGGCTCGCGGCACCGGACAGGAGCATTATTATGTCAGGTTCGTATGGCAACGCGCAATAGATTACGACCTGCTTCGTGGTCGTTCGAAGTCTACCGTTCCACCGCCACCTGCAAACAAAGCGGGAATTGAAATGAACCTCAGCATTCGTGCACTTTATCAACCGACAATCCTTCTTGCGGTGGCATTGATGGCGATCATCGTCATGATGATCTTACCGATGCCTGCATGGATTCTCGACACAGGCCTTGCCGCGTCTTTTGCGCTGGCCATTCTGATCTTTACGGTCACTTTGTTCATAGAGCGGCCACTTGATTTTTCCGCGTTCCCGACAGTCCTGCTTGCCTCGCTGATGCTTCGCCTGTCGCTGAACGTGTCATCGACCAAGCTCATCATTGGTCAGGGTCATACCGGCACCGGTGCCGCTGGTGACGTTATCGAAGGCTTTGCGCAGTTCGTTATGGGCGGATCGGTCTTCCTTGGTCTCGTTGTATTCTGCGTTCTCCTGATTGTCAATTTCATGGTCATCAACAAGGGTGCAACCCGCATGGCCGAAGTTGGTGCGCGTTTTGCGCTTGATGGCATGCCCGGCAAGCAGATGGCGATCGACAGCGATATGTCAGCCGGTGCGATTACTCATGAAGAAGCGCGCGAGCGACGCGCGCGCGAACAACAGGAAACGACGTTCTTCGGATCCCTCGACGGCGCTTCCAAATTTGTAAAAGGCGACGCGATCGCCGGCTTGTTGATCACTCTGCTAAATCTGGTCGCAGGCCTTATAATGGGGACCCTAGTTCACGGTATGCCTCTTGGCTCCGCCTTCGAGACCTATGCGATCCTGACAGTAGGAGACGGGCTTGTGTCGCAAATCCCGGCGGTCATCATCTCGATTGCCTCCGCGCTGCTGCTGGCCCGGGGTGGGGCACAGGGATCCACTGACCTTGCTGTTTTCGCGCAGCTGGGCAGACATCCCGCCGCGATTGGTACGGTTTCCGCTTTGATGGTCCTCTTTGCGCTGGTGCCGGGCATGCCGTTCCTGCCGTTTATCACCGGCGGTCTGTTGCTTGGATATCTGGCCTATCGTATCCACCGCAAAGCACAACGCACACCAGCCGGCGTTACAAACGACGACGCCGTTGAGCCGCCGCGAGAAAAACCTATCGGTGACGTACTCGAACTCGATGATATCCACATCGAATTCGCGCCCGATCTGGTCGGGATGGTGCTGGACCCCGGTACCGGGTTGGACGCGCGCATTGTCAATATGCGGACCCACGTGGCAAGTGTCTTCGGAGTGATCCTGCCGGAAATCAGACTCACCGACAATTCAGGCCTCTCGCCGGGCACTTACCTTTTACGCATACAAGGCGTGGAACAGGCCCGCGCCGAACTGAATGCGCATCAGATCCTTGCACTGGCCCCCCCAGATGCAAGCGTATTACCCGCCGGAGTTGATACGGTCGAACCGGTCTACGGCGCACCTGCCAGATGGATCCTGGCCCGCGATCAGGAGGAAGCCTCGCTTGCAGGTATCACGCTTGTAACTCCTGCCGAGGTGCTGGCAACACATCTGCTGGAAGTGGTCAAACGCAACTTCTCCCGACTGCTTACCTTGAAATCCCTGCGTCGCCTGCTCGAAGAGATGGTGAACGTTTCGTCGCCAGCGCGTGCAGAGGCGAACCGGAAACTACTGGATGAGTTGATCCCGGATAAGGTCCCAGTGGATGTTCTGCATACCGTACTGCGCCTGCTTCTGGACGAACAGGTCTCGATCCGCAATCTTCCATTGATCCTTGAAGCCACAGCCGAAGCGCGTGGCCAAAATGCGCAGGCAGAAGCAATCTGCGAACTGGTGCGCCAGCGACTGGGGTTCCAGCTGGTCGCCGAAATGCGCCGGCCCGACGGCACACTGCCCCTTGTTCAGCTTGCGCCCGAATGGGAAGAGACGTTCACCGCTTATCAGGTCGACGCCGATCGCGGCCTCGACATTGCATTGCCGCCCGACCTTTTCAATCAGCTGGCAAGCGGAGTTTCCGAGAAAATCAACGATGCCAACCAGAATGGTATCTATCCCGCCGTGGTGACGAACACGCGGCGGCGGCGGTTCGTCCACACAGTCATGCGCGCCAAGGGGGTCAATTCGCCCGTTTTGTCGTTCGAAGAAATCGGTTTGGACGCGCGGCCGTCTCTTGTCGGGGTCGTGCCCGCGTGACGCAGGCTCTCGCAGAGCTTCTGGAGCTGTCGAATGCGATGCTCTGGCAGGCCTTTGCGGTATTCTTACGAGTCGCCGCGCTTGCAAGCCTCCTGCCGGCTTTCGGTGAACAGACAGTCCCCGCGCGCATCAAGCTCGGCATCGCGTTTGCTTTCACGATGATCATCGCGCCCGCTGTAGAAGCGCCCGCGCAATCGGTGGGGATCGATGCGATCATGTGGCTATCCCTAACGGAAATCGCCGCCGGGTTACTGTTAGGGATCGGGTTACGCCTGTTTGTTCTTGCGCTACAAACAGCGGGTTCCATCGCCGCACAATCGACATCCCTTGCGCAAATCCTCGGCGGGGCGGTGGCGGAACCCGTTCCTGCAATGGGCCAAATTCTCGTTATGGCGGGACTCGCGTTAGCCGTGATGTCAGGCTTGCACGTCAAGGTGGCCGAAATGATCATCCTGTCCTATCAGATGCTGCCAATGGGCACGTTGCCACAGGGTACAGACGTCTCCGAATGGGGGGTGGACCAGATTCGCCGTGCATTTTCTCTGGCGTTTACGCTCGCGGCTCCATTCGTCATTCTTTCGGTCCTCTACAACATCGCGATCGGTGTAATCAACAAAGCGATGCCACAGCTGATGGTTGCATTTGTCGGTGCGCCGGTGATCACGGCGGGTGGTTTGATCCTGTTGTGCCTCGCATCACCCCTATTGCTGACCACTTGGATCGACGCACTTGATGGGTTCATCGCCAATCCACTGGAACCTGTACCATGAGCGGCACCGACGACGAGAGCGACAAGACGTTCGATGCCACGCCGCAAAAGCTTCTTGAGGCGCGAAAGAAAGGCGACATTGCAAAATCCACAGATCTGCTGACTGCCGCTGCCTATCTCGGCCTTCTTGTGGCTTTGCTCACGGCAGGTACCCACGGGTTAAACCAGATGGGGACCGCGCTGATGGTAATGATCGATCAATCATCAGACCTTGCACCGCTGATCCTCAGTGGTGCAGCGGGTTCTCCGGTTGCCGACCTAATGCGGACAATCGGATGGAGCCTGGCGCCGATTTTCGCCTTGCCTGCCCTCGGCGTCATTTTCGCGCTTGTGGCGCAACGTGGTCTGGTGTTCGCCCCCAGCAAACTTGAACCGAAACTCAACCGTATTTCGGTCATTGCAAACGCGAAGAACAAGTTCGGTCGAACGGGTCTATTCGAATTTGCAAAGAGCTTTGCTAAACTGCTGATTTTTTCTGCCTGCCTCGCAGCTTTCATTCGAAGTTGGCTACCGCAAATGATCGGAGTTTTGCAAACCAATCCACAGACCAGTATTCAGCTGCTGACGAAGATCTGCATCTCGTTCCTCATGGTTGCCGTGATCGTGTCCGGAATGATCGGCGGCATCGATGCAATTTGGCAGCATTTTGATCACCTGCGAAAAAACAGGATGTCGCGCAAGGAGATCACCGACGAGAACAAGGATAGCGAAGGGGACCCGCACCTCAAGCAAGAGCGTCGCCAGCGGGCCGTGGCCGCGTCGCAAAACAAGATGATGCAGGATGTGCCGAGCGCAGACGTCATTATCGTGAATCCGACACATTATGCCGTCGCCCTCAAGTGGAGCCGCCTTCCGGGTGAAGCGCCCGTTTGCGTTGCCAAGGGTGTCGACGAGATCGCGGGCACGATCCGACGCCTCGCGGCGGAGTCAAAAGTCCCGATCCATTCCGATCCACCGACCGCCCGCGCCTTGTTTGCTGCCATCGAGATCGGCCAACAGATCCGCCAGGAAGATTTCGCGCCTGTCGCAGCCGCGATCAGGTTCGCCGAAGACATGCGCAAGCGCGCGAAAGGCTTTCGATGAAGACCCTGGATCAGTACCGGCAAATGGCGCAAGTTGTTGAAGTTCAATATCGCCAGCAGCAGAAGAGCTTTCAGCGGCTGGTCGCGGAGGAAGGCCGACTGCGTGGTGCGCTGTGGCAACTGGACGAGCACGTCCGGAAAAGCCGTACGTCGGAAGACGCGAGCCTGCGCGCAATCGGCGCCGATGTGGTTTGGCAGGGGTGGGCGGGCCGAAAAAAGCAGGAATTGAACATGCAGCTCGCCCAAGTGCTCGCGATCAAGGAACATCACATCGCACAGGTCAGACGGGCCTACGGCAAAGTTCTTGCCGTGCAGGAGCTTTGCACACAGGAAAGAGCGGCGCGCAAACAGAGAACGGCGCAAACCCTGTTGGATCGCGCCGTCACTTCATATCTTTATCGGTGATAATCTCAGTAATCCTGTCGAGCAATCTCCACGATCAGAATATCACGCGCGACATCCCTACCCAGATCCTTCTCCGCCACTTCGCGCAAGGCGGTGCGTAACCGCCCTAGTACCTCAGCACTGGTGAAGGCGCCGTCGAACCCCCCCATATTCGCGTGATCGAACAGAACTTGCAGGAAACTGTCTCGCAGCTTGGGTTCACGGCGGAACACGATGTCGCTCATGCCGCTCGGCACTTCGATGCTCAGCGCCAGAACGACCATCGCCGCAACCCTGTCATCCGCGACGATCGGAACAACGAACTGATTGTTCATCTTAACGTATTCGCTTTGGGCACCTTCACTGGCGGCGGTCTTGGTATCGCTGTGCTCCGGCTTCACGGCCTTTGCATCCGCCTCGTCAGCGGCCCCAAGTTCGATGTCTTCTTGTTTCAAAGCCTGTTCCGGGGCACCACCATCTATTGCGTCGTCGGAGTCGGACACTGCGGGCCGCAGGAACACACCGGCACCGACGCCGGCACCGGTGCCGACCAGCAAAAGAACGAGCGGAAAGATCTTCTTGAGCATTGCGGTATTCCCCTAAAACGGCAGCACAGCGTCAAGGACCTGCTGGCCGAGGCGCGGTTGCTGTACATCGCTGATCTGACCACGCCCGCCATATGACACGCGAGCCGACGCAATCTTGTCATAAGTAATCTCGTTCTGGCGGGAGATGTCCGCAGGGCGGACATAGCCAGTTACCAAAAGCTCGCGCAGCTCGAAATTAACGCGTAGCTCCTGCGTGCCGGAAATTGCCAGAACGCCATTCGGTAAAACATCGACGACCGTCGCAGCAACCCGCAGTTCGAGCTTTTCCTTCCGCTTCACCGATCCATCACCGGACGAATTACTTTGCGAATCTATACCGACAAGCTCGGCCGCAGACGCCCCTTCGGGCAGGCGCTGATCCAACCGCTGCGGTAGGCCGGCAAGACCGGCAATACCCAGCGTTTCAGATCCGGACCGGCTGCGGTCGGAGGAGTTCGAAATCTCGGCCTTCTCGTCGATTTCGATCACAACTGTCATGATGTCGCCCCGCACCATTGCCCGCCGATCACCCAACAGGGACGCGCGCGCAGGAGACCAAAGCGAGGCACCGTCCGAGACGCGTTCCTCGATGATGCTTATCGGCAGGCCTGGATCAACCATCGCGCGTACTTCGGGCGCGTTCTGCGTTGGCGTAAAACTTGGCGGATTACCGATGTGATCGGCCCGTGCGCAGGCGAACGTCAGTCCAAGGACCGCAAAAGACGCGCATTTCAAAGCGATGTTCATAATTCAGTTTCCTACGTCGATTGTGCCGTCTGTAAGTATCCGGCCAAACAGCGTGGCCCGTGATCCCAGGTTCATAATTCGGATCCGATCTCCGATCGCGCCGCGTTCCAACGCCCGCCCTTCGGTGCTGATGGTGATCCCGTTCGCGTGGTAGCGCAGCAAAACAAGCTGGTTTCGGTCGACCACCGCAGGGGGGCCGATGTCGCCCAAAAGGATGGGCCGTCCCGCATAAAGCGCTACGCGCGCCTCTTGCCCTATGACGTCCGACAGACGCGCGTAACCGTTCGACAGATCCGCGTTCGCAAAGGTGACATCCATTTCGGTGATCAGCTGGTTGGGCCGGATCGTCCGCGCGGACACGACGGTTTCGGCGAGAACCGGACAAGCCAGCAGGGACGCGGTCACTATGGCTACAATTCTCATCAGCGCACCTGCGTCGTTGCGCCCATCATCTGATCTACGGCAGAGATGACCTTGGCATTCATTTCATATCCGCGCTGCGCTTCGATCAGTTCGGTGATTTCGCGCACCGCATCCACGGAGCTGTCTTCAAGATAACCTTGGCGCAGGGTGCCCAAGCCGTCCTGCCCCGGGGTAGAAACGAGGGCGGGCCCGGAGGCTTCGGTTTCGACGAACAAGTTGCTCCCGATGGCCTCCAGCCCTTTCGAATTCGTGAAACCCGTCAAAGTGAACTGCCCCAAGAGCTGGCCCGCAGCGGCTTCGTCGAAGTAGGCATAGACCTCTCCATCGGCGTTGATCGAGATGGAGCGCGCGTCATCGGGGATCACGACTTCCGGCGCGACTGGAAAGCCATCGGACGTCACGATCAGCCCTTCACCGGTGCGTTTCAATCCACCATCGCGGGTGTAACCGGTCTGCCCACTGGGCAAGGTCACTTCAAGGTATCCAAGCCCGTCGATGGCCACGTCAAGATCCCCTTGCGTCGCCGACAGCGAGCCTTGCTGCATGTGCAGACTGACCGCGGCGGGACGCACGCCGAGACCCAATTGAACACCGGTCGGTAGCACCGTCCCGTCAGAGGCGTTTACCGACCCGGCCCGCGCCATCTGTTGGTAGTGCAAATCCGCGAATTCAGCGCGGCGGGCGTTATAGCCTGTCGTGCTCATGTTCGCGAGGTTGTTGGAAATCGTCTCTACCCGCATTTGCTGGGCGCTCATTCCGGTCGCGGCGATTTTCAGGGCGCGCATGTGTGGCCTCCTTTTGGTTCGTTCATGTTTCAGTAAGGGTTTTGACAGCCGCGCGGATACGCTCGTCCTCGCTTTGCAAAAAGCTCTGCCCCATTTCATAGGCGCGCTGCACATCGATCATCCGCGCCATTTCCAACAGCGGATTTACGTTCGAGCTTTCGACAAAGCCCTGAAGCACACGGGCGCTTTCGGCAGGTTCGTCGCCCGCGTCCGCACGAAACATCACGCCGTCTTCACGGATCATTTCAAGCGGAGCGATTGGTTTGACCACCGCCATCTGGCCAATGGGCGCACCGTCCGCGCTGACCGTGCCGTCTGCGGAAACGGCGATCGCTTCGCCGCCGGTCGGCACAAAGACAGGCGCGCGGCCCGCGTCCAGTACCGGGTAGCCGTCCGGTGTAACAAGTTGCCCTTCCGCGCTTGGTGTGAAAGCACCGGCCCGGGTCAGCCGATCCCCAAGAGGGGTCTGCACGACAAAGTACCCGTCACCTTCGATTGCGAAGTCAAACGTGCCCCTTGTTTGGGTCAGACCGCCCTGTTCAAGGGACGTCTTGCCGATATTGCCTTGTCCCATGGAAAGGGACGGACCCTGGTCGACGGATTTGACGTATTCCGAGAAAACGACACCCTCTGCTCGAAATCCTGTGGTCGCCATATTTGCGATGTTGTTTGCGACAACCTGCATTTCACGCTGCAGGCCGGATTGACGCGACAATGTGATGTATCCGGTGCTGTCCATGGTTAACCTCCGATGATGAGCAGTATGATCCGGTCCTGGAAGAACGCGACGAGCGTATTGGTCATGAACCCCATCGATATCCAGAACACGATGACGATGGCGCCCAGTTTGGGCACGAAAGTAAGGGTCATTTCCTGCACGGAGGTCAGCGCCTGGATCAGTCCGATCGCCACGCCCGTCACAAGTGCGACAACGAGGATCGGAAGCGAAATGACGAACGCGATCCAGAGACCCTGCCGCAACGTGTCGAAAAACAACACCTCGTCGGTCATCAGACTGGCATCCGCAGAATTTCCTGATAAGCCTCGACCACACGGTTACGCACGCTCACCGCCGTCTCGACGGCCAGCTCGGTCTGCGCCAACGCTTCGACCAACGCGTGCGGGTCGGCCTTGCCCATCATCGTCGCCTGTGCGGTTTGCTCGGAATGCGCAAGCGTCGCCGCGAAATCCATCGCAGCGCCTCTGAGCAAAGCGCCCGCGCCGTCGGTGCCCTCTGCCGGGGTGGTTGCCGGTTTGGCAGAGGTGTAATTCTGGATCGCGGAAAGTGAATTCAATTCCATTCTGGAACTCCTTTTTGATTCATTTGGTTTAGCGGCGCAGCAACTGCATCAGGCTGCTCGACATCTTGCGCGCCTGATCGAACATCTTGAGGTTCGCCTCGTACGAACGCTGCGCCTCGCGGGCGTCTGCCAGTTCGAGCATCAGGTTTACGTTGGACCCCTCGTAATGGCCGGTTTCGTCCGCGAGCGGGTGCGATGGATCAAAGATCGCCTCCAGCTCGGTCTGATCGAGACGCACGTGGCTGACGTTCACGTTCGCAACAGCATCGGCCGCACCGAAAGCGGTTTCAAACGACACCGTCTTGCGGCGGTAACCGGGGGTATCCGCGTTCGAGATATTCTCTGACAGATGTCTGAGGCGTTGCGCCTGCGCTGACATACCGCTTGACGAGACAGACCGTGCGCTGGAAAAATCACTCATGTTGTTATCCTATTTGCCGATTGTCGCGCGCAGCACGTCGAGCGCGGATTTATAGATCGTAAGGGCGCGGTCATGGTGGCTTTTGACCTCTGCCGATTTGAGAAGCTCGGTTTCAAGGGAGATGCCATTACCATTGGGGCTGTCGCCGCCGCGCATCTCCCGGGACGCCATCCCTGTCCCCTGAATCGCGCCGTTCAGGTGCTGCGCGCGTGTCGCACGCTGCACGCCTGCGGTGTCGGCGCTTGCATAAAGAGATGCGAATGGGGGCATCTCGCTGCCCTTGAATCCGGGCGTGTCCGCATTGGCCACATTTTGCGAGATAAGCGCCTGGCGTTGTCCCGCGTGGCGGGCCATGGCGGATGACATCCTGAAGACATCTAGATTTTCGAACATCGGGATTCTCCCTGCTGCGATTTCAATGAAGGCTTAAGGGTGATTCCTTTAGAAACAGTGAGCAGCAACAAAAGGACGACCATGACAGATGTTTCCCCCTTCGCCGGTCTGCGCGCCCATATCGCAGCGCAACAGCCGGTGCGCCCGGTCGGACGTGTGATCCGCGCAGATGCCGGCGTGCTGCACATCAGCGGTCTGGCCGATGCCGCATCTATCGGTTCGGAACTCAAGGTGTACCGCAAGCGCGGAGCCACCCTGCGGGGCGAGGTTGTGCAGATCACCGGTGATACCCTTGTGATGCTGTGCGAAGAGCCGCCTGACGGCATCGCGCTGAACGATCGCGCGGTGCATCTGTCTCCGGCAGAGATCGCGCCTACTGACGCCTGGCTTGGACGGATGATCGATCCGTCGGGCGCACCGATAGACGGCAAACCGCTCCTGCGCGGTGCCATTGCGCGCCCCTTGCAAACATCCCCACCCAAAGCCGCCGAACGGCGCAGTTTTGGGACACGGCTCGGCACGGGCCTTGCCGTAACCAACACGATGCTGCCTTTGGTACAGGGGCAACGTGTCGGTCTGTTCGCGGGATCGGGCGTCGGGAAGTCGACGATGCTTGGTCAATTATCACGCTATGTCACAGCCGATGTTGTTGTCATCGCAATGGTGGGCGAGCGCGGGCGAGAGCTGCGACATTTCGTCGAGGATGTGCTTGGCAATGAAGGTCTGGCGCGCACTGTCGTGGTTGCGGCGACGTCTGACCAATCCCCGCTGCTGCGCCGTCGATGTGCGTGGACAGCCATGGCTGTCGCCGAGCACTTTCGAGATGCTGGAAAATCCGTTCTGTTTCTTGCGGATTCAATCACACGTTTTGCCGAGGCACACCGCGAAGTCGCAGTTGCGGCGGGCGAAGCCCCGGTATTACGAGGGTTTCCTCCTTCGACCGCACATATGATCACAGCCCTGTGCGAACGCGCGGGGCCGGGCAGCGGCCCGCAAGGTGACATCACTGCGCTGTTCAGTGTCCTCGTCGCCGGGTCTGATATGGACGAGCCGATTGCCGACATTCTTCGCGGCGTGCTTGACGGGCATATCGTACTGGACCGGAGCATCGCCGAGCGGGGGCGCTTTCCGGCGGTGGACGTCCTGCGGTCCGTCTCGCGCAGTCTGCCCGCAGCGGCAAGCACGCGTGAGAATGCCCTATTGGCGCAAACCCGCAAGATGCTTGGTCTTTACGATACGAATGCAATGATGATCCGCGCAGGGTTATACGCTCACGGCAGCGATCCGGACATCGACAGGGCGATCCAGCTCTTTCCGGAGATTGAGGCGTTTTTGGCGAAAGTTGAGCCGGATGATCCGCAGCGCAGCTTCAGTCAGCTTGAGCTGATCCTGCGGCGCGCCGGGCTCGGCGTGCCCTAACCGCGCAAAAGAGTTAGCGCAATTGCATTGGAAGAGTAGTTCATACTGAATGAATTAATCTGCTCGCGCACGATGTACTTTGTAATCAGATCCTGAACCTTTTGAGGGTCGGAAAACTGATTGACGTCTTCGCTGCCGAACACTTGCTTCGCCCGTTTCTTGAACACAGTCAATTGCTGGTCGATGTCGATCTGGCCAAAGGCCGACGGCAGGTTCAAAGCCGTCTCGAAAAGTTTGCGCAATGGTGGCTCGCCCATGATGGTATACCACTTTGCATTGTTGGAGTTGTCTTCCGCAGCGAGCGGCCCCAAGGCCCGCTCGGCGTAAAGAGCAAAACGCATACTTTCGTTTTGCTGTCCGGTTGCGACCTCGAAAGAAATCGACTCAAAACGGTCAATGATCGCTTCTACGAACGTCCGGTCGCCAACCTTTAGGTATTCATCAGGGCCAAAACCAAACGCGTCAGACAGTTCCGCGTACCGCTTGTCAGTGAACCGGTTTGCCAGCGCATCTTCATTGGTTGTGCCTTCTTCAAGAATTTTCCGAATGAAATAGCGGTTGTTGATGTCCGATTCCAAACCGAAAGCGCCCAGCGCCACCGTTAACAGGCGGCGATCCGCTACGAACTGCTCGGGCGTCTCGATATCACCGATGTTCTCTCGGAAATAATCCGTGTCACGCTGCAGTTGGGCACTTTCGGTAAAAACTTTGAACTGGCTGTCATAGGTTTCCTGTAGAAACCGCCAGCCACCCAAACCGCCGAAAGGAACGACCGGCTGAAACATCAGCTTGGCCGCACGGCCATCAACCGTTCCTCCCGGGGCAGAAGGTTGCGCAGTGCTTTCAGCGTACGGTAATGCTGCCGTTCGATCACAGCCTGGCTAGCCTCTGCCAGCATCGTGCGGCTATCCGGATCCGTGAAGACCTGGCTCAGCTCCTCGACCTGCCGTAACAACGGCATATGTGCTGATTCCGCGTCGCGGTCCCCTGAAAGAACCATTTGAACGGCAAATAACGCGCGCCGTACCGGCGTGTTGGCGTCTTCGGGATGGATTGCATCGCGCAATCGCAGGATATTGGCATCGGGCGTCATGATGGATAGCCGGCTTCGGCGATCCCCGTTTTCGATGACCGCCCCATTGATCAAGACCCGTTCCTTGGGCCCGAGTTTCAGAACAAGTCCACTCATTTCAGGCATTCCTTCTTATTTCAGGCCACGTAGGATGGCTGTGTTTACCTCGACGAGTGGCATCGCAGACGCCTCGCGGCGGAGTGCTTTGCGAGTGTGTTCATCAGTGAACCTGGCCAGATACATCAGACGCGCGCGCAGTTCATCGGGCAGCAGATTGTCTGGATCGGCAACACTTTGTCCGAGTTTGCGCCAAAGCGTCCGGTTCTCGTGCATTGCCTGAATTGTTCTGTTGAAATCCTTCGCTTCGAGCGCGGATTTGAGCCTGTACGTTATGCGCGCGATGACGTCGTACTCCATCTTGCGCCCTGATTTCAGGGTACCTGACGTTGGTGCGTATCCACGCTGTGCAAGTATTGAGGCGTTCACTGGTGTCCCTACTCGTTATTGGTTGTTTCAGGGGGCGCGCGGACGCGCCCCCAATTCTTGATTGGACAGCCGGATTACCGGAACAGAGACAAGATCGTCTGTGGCGCCTGGTTGGCGATCGACAGTGCCTGAACACCCAGCTGCTGCTGCGTCTGGAGTGCCTGGAGTTTCGCGGATGCGGCCTCCATGTCCGTATCGACAAGTGCGCCGATACCGGATGTCAGCGAGTCGGACAGCTTTGATACGAACTCGGACTGGTCTTCGAGCCGTTTGGCCGAAGTACCCAGACTCGCAGCACCGGCAACCGCAGCGTTCAGCATGGTTGTCAACTCACCGTAGGTCGTTGCGGCGTCGGCCGTGTCCGCTGTGCCGGTCAGAGTGATATCCGTAACCGAAGCCTCGAGGTCCGCCGTGCCCACGTCGATTTGGACAGCGGTGGCAGTGCCGGAACCCACGCGGTTGATGGAGCCGACCACTGCCAAGCCGGTCGCGCCGTTGCCATCGGTGTCTGTCGCCAGCAAGTTCACGCCGTTGAATTGCGAGCCTGCGACGATCGAATCAAGCTGCTCTTTCTTCGCGGCCATTTCCGCATCGATTTGGGTAAAGTTCGCGCCTTCCGACTGAGCCGAAATCGCCAGCTGTTGCATATCCTTGATCGTTTCAACGATCAGTTCGGCACCTGCACTTGCAACAGCAACCGCGGATTGACCGACGGACAGACTGTCCGAGACCGCGTCGAGACCGGAGACATCGGATTCCATCGTTTTGGAGATCGCCCAGACCGAAGCGTTATCCTTCGCTGTCGCGACCTCTTTGCCTGTGGAGATCGCATTTTGCGTATCCGTCAGATTGGAGTTGATTGATTTCAGAGTTTGCAGCGCAACCATTGCGCCATTGTTTGTAAGAATGCTCGACATGAGGCACGTTCCTTTTTCGCTTCGACGCTTTGCGCCGTATGGTTCCCGCTTGATCGCGGAACAAAAGGTTTCTTCTGAAACAAACAGTCATCTGGCCATTCAGATCCTGTGCCATCCGGGTTCGGATGCATCGCCTTTCTGACCCTTTTCCTCTTAACGAACCCCTAAACCGGGACCGCACTGTGCCATGCATTTTATTCAACTCACGCTGGCTGTCGTCGATCGCGATCAGGCCCGCTTTTCCAACGTGCCGTGTTTTGACGTTTCGACCGTCTGGCGGCGGCCTTGTGCATCGTAGGTATCAAGCGCCGATCTTACCTGCCTGAGCGCAGCAAGACGCGCGGCGACTGCACGGATTCCATCCAGCGCCCCGTCCAGCAACAATTGGTTGCGCTGCAATTTCCGCTCGATAGGTGCCACTGCATCACGGCTCAACAGGCTTTCATTCAGCAGATCTTCAATGATGGCTTCTTTCTGCGGCAGCAGTTTCCCCAATCCCTCAAGATTCCCTTCGAGCAGTAGTGCCCGCTCCTGCTCCAGCAGCTGATCCAATGTGTCGAGTTTGATGACTTGGTCAGTCATTTGAACGCTCCTTCAATGCGTCGAACAATGTTTGCGCCAGCCCTATGCCACCGCCTTTCACGATATGCAGCGCCTGTTCCTGAATGAGAAAAGAGCTGAACTGGTCTTCGCCCGCACCGCCGCCGAAGCTTTCGCTGGTCTTGCCAAGGCCGGCGCTTTGCAACATCTCGGCCAGGAACGACGCTTCGAGCTTTAGCGCCACGTCCATCAGCGGAGGATCTGGGGAAACTGCAGGAACCGGCGATGCCAAAAGGGGGGGGATCATGGGTAAACTCCTAAAATATGCGCGATTTTTGGGAGCATTGCCTGAAAGCGGTAAACAACCGGTAAGGAAGAACGGCGATAAGTGAGCATCATCGCGGCAGAATCCCGAAAGGCTCATCATGCATCCCACCTCCTCGGCGGCGACTGGATCCGTATCGATTGCACCTGCACCACCGCTGAAAGGTGCACCGCCCACCACCGCCTCCGCCACGAAAGCAGGACAGGGGGCAACATCTGACTTCGCCACTTTGCTAAGCGCCTTGCCAGCGTCCGGCGCAGCGGTTGCTGCATCGGGTCAAGCCGGAAACCAGACACGGTCCGCCAGCGGGCCAGAGGCATCCGACACTCCCTCGGAACAGGATTCCGCCGCGTCCACCGGAGTTCAGGACAAAGATGGGGGGGAGACAGAATCGGACGCGCGCGTAGATCCGGAAAAAAAGCCCGTCTTGGACGATCATGGAGCTTTGTCATCGCAAACGCATACGGAAGATGACGCGCCCACCGTGATGGATGCGGACCTCGAGATTGGCCGCGAATCGATCACGACATTACCTGGGAATGCCGCTCTCCGGCGAAACGGACCGCAAGACGCAGCGGATCGCACCCGTGTGTCGTCCGGATTGCACGCGACGACTGGCATTACACATGCCACGTCTGGCACAGCGCACATCGGTATGCACCGGGACCCCATCGCCCAGCAGGATCCGTCCAACGCGCTGACCGCAGATGCCACCGGTCTGCGTTTGCACAATTCTCCCTCGGGGCCAACAATCGGTCAATCTGTGACAACGGCCATTTATTCCGGCACCCTGCCAGCATCGCTTCGGCAAGAACCGCAGCAGGATGGTACGGGAGATCTCGCCCTTGCGCAGGTACGGCGCACCGTCGCACCGATGTCCGGTGCAGAGACGGCGATGCACAAAACCCCGGCGGGCTCCTTCGGGACCAGTCATCAGTCAGCCAGCATCGGTTCCGGCAGCATAGTTCCCGACAGCCGGGCTCGGTCTGGTCGGCAGGGCGGCTTGGTACTCACGGGGCACGTCGCCAACTCCAAGTCGGGTCCGCAAATCGACCGCGCCCTTGAAGCTCCTGTGCGATCTGCCGAAACGTTGCAAAGCGCGACGCCGTCTGCCCCGCCGCCTTCAGGCGTCCGGTCCGATACGGGTGCGCAGTCGCTGGTGACAGGAATTGAACGGCAGAGCAACGGAGCCGCTTCTGGACCTTCGGAAAGCGGTCGCGTTTCGGTCCAGCAAGGCGCGGCCTATACGATCACTAAAGAAAATGCCGACTTGTCGCGTGCGGTGTCGCCGCGCGTGCGGGATGCCATCGGCCAGGCCCGAATAGCATCCGCAGCGGAGACTGGACCCAGCCGCACCCAAGACCCACAGGGGCTCTCCGCCCAGGGGCTGCAGATCGCCGCGATGCATACCAACGGGCCGCAAAGCATGACAACTCTTTCCATGTCCGACCCATCCGATCTCGATGCCGTACGATCACTTATCCAGGGTGCCGAGCCCGAATCCGCATTCACGCTGGAGACTGGACGACTTGCGCAAACGACCGCGACAACGTCATTGCGAAGCGATCTTGCCCCGCATGTCGCGCGACAGATCGTAGAAGCTGTCCACCATACACCGAACCGCCCGATCGAGATTGCGCTTGCCCCTCAGGAATTGGGCCGAGTACGCGTCTCTATCAAAACCGACGATAAAAGCATCGTTGTCAATATTCTGGCCGAGCGCGGAGAAACGATGGATCTTATGCGCCGCCATATCGACCAGCTTGGCCAGACGTTCCGCAGCATCGGGTATGAAAACGTCAGCTTTTCGTTCGGGCAAGGCGCTTCAGATAACCGGCAACTGACTGATCACGGCGCGCAATCCCGATTAGGAGCGCAAGAAGAAGCCGAGCCGGCAAGGGCCGAACCTGCGTCATCGGACGTTCCCCTTCAATCACCTCTCAAAACCGCCTCGGGCGGTGTCGACATTCGTCTTTAAGGAGACCACGCCATGATTACCCCCATACCAGGCAACGCGACTGCCGCAACATCCGCAACCGTGGCCAGCGACGCACCGCAGGCGGATGCGGTGCTGTCGTCTGACTTCGAAACCTTCATCAAGATGCTGACGACGCAAGCGAAGTATCAGGATCCGATGGAGCCAATTGACAACTCGGAGTATGCGGCACAACTTGCCCAGTTTTCAATGGTTGAGCAGCAGGTGCAATCGAACGATTTGCTGAAGGCATTGGCAACACAGCTGGGGTCGGGCGGCATCGGTCAACTGGCAGGATGGATCGGGATGGAAGCACGCACGACCGGGCCGGTTCCGTTCGACGGCTCGCCGATCACAGTCTTGCCGACGCCGCCCGCCAACGCAACCGCGATGGAGCTTGTTGTCTTCGACGCCCAAGGACGGGAGGTGGACCGTAACCCGCTTCCGGTCTCCGACGACCCCGTGCTTTGGGCGGGCGTTCAACAAAGCGGCAAGCCTTTTGCGGCTGGTCAGTACAGTTTTTCGGTTGAGGGAGAGGCGGCGGACGGCAGCACGCTGCCGTCGAAAGCGGCGGCAACCTACGCCCGGATCACCGAAGTACAGACAAACGGGACCGACCCGCAGGTGGTTTTCAACGGCGGAGCACAGGTTTCGGCCAGCAGCATCACGGCACTGCGTGAAGGCGCCTAGCGGTCAGCGAAGGCATAAGCGGCATAGGCCGCAGGCATCAGCAAGCGGCGGAGCGGGCCAAGCTCGAAACGCCGCAACGGGGTCTTCATCGCATCCGGAAAGGGCATATCGGGTGGTTTGCCCTGTGCGAGCGCGGCAAGTAAAGCTCCGGAATAGGTGCCCATTGCGACGCCGTTGCCATGATAGCACAGACCGGCAAACATCCCTTTCTGCCCGGGCACCGCGCCGACAAATGGCATCAGGTCGCGTGCAAGGCACACCATCCCGGACCAAGCATGAGCCGATTCCACATCGCGCCACGCCGGAAACATCGATTCGAAATCCGCGCGTACCCTGCGCCGCGCGCGGATTTCGGCGGCAGGACCGCTAAGTAGTCCGCCTCGCATTCCGAACAAAAACCGCCGGTCCGGCAACAGGCGGAAATAGTGCAGCAGATTGCGGGTGTCGTAACACATCTGGTCTGTCGTCCAGCCCTGCGCCTCCAACTCTGAAGTGGTCAACGGACGCGTGACAAGAACGTTGGATTGCCCCGGCATAAATCGACCCCTGAGCCAGTCGGGAATGTCCTCGGAAGAGTAGCCGTTGGTGGCGACGATAACGCGATCTGCGCACAGCGTGACCCCGTTGATGTCCAGATGCCAGCGGTGGCCGGGCGCCGGTGTGATCCGGTCAACACCGCTTTGGCCGAAGATTGTTGCACCTGCAGCCTCGGCCGCATCAGCCAGTCCCCCGACGTATTTTCGCGGGTTGAGGCCGAAACCGGCCGGAATGGTCAGACCGCCGTGGAAGAACCGCCCAAAGCCACCGGCGGCGAGCGAATCTTTCTCAATGACTACCGGATCAAAGCCATAGTTCTCCGAGACTGTGGCCGCTCGCACGCGCATCGCATCCGCGTCACTGGCGCGGTGCGCCAACATGGTTTCTCCGGCGGAATGCCGGTCAACGTCGAGCGACAACTCGTCGACCAAACGCTCCACCAAGCGGACCGCTTCAAGCTCGCTTCGGCGGTAGGCAAGCCGTCCAGCCCTGCCAAACCGACTTTCGATCCCGGCATCGTCGGCCTTGCTGCCACCCAGGCAGCAAAACCCGCCGTTGCGCCCCGAAGCACCCCAACCCACATCGTTCGCGTCGACGACGGTCGCGCCGACCCCCGCGCGCGCCAGATGCAGGGCAGCGCTCAGCCCGGTGACACCCGCACCAACGATCGCCACATCTGTTTGCGTGTCAGTGCCAAGGGGACCGCGCGGCAAGATCGTGCAGGTTTCGTCCCACCAGCACCCATTTCTGGGGCCATCGCCATAGGCGAAAGTACCGAAAATGCGTTTCATTCCGCGCGCTCTGCCGCCTGCGCATCCCGCTGCGCCGCTACGGCGTTTCGCTTTGAAATCAGCGAGGCGGTGATCACTCCCACGGTGACGACCGCAATCATGATCGTCGACAGCGCGTTGATCTCGGGCGTCACACCAAGGCGCACGGCGCTCCAGATCTTGATCGGCAACGTCGTGGAGGACGGGCCCGCCACAAAAGACGCGATGACCAGATCGTCCAAGCTGAGCGTGAAGGCCAGAAGCCATCCGGAGATGACTGCCGGCGCAATGATGGGAAGGGTGACCAGCCGGAACGCATCGAACCGATTGCATCCCAGATCAAGCGCCGCCTCTTCGAGGGCACGGTCAAAGCTGATCAACCGTGAGGAGACCACGACGGAGACGTAGCACATCGAAAACGTCGTATGGGCCAATACGATGGTCAGAATACCCCGGTCCAGCCCGATGCCGATGAACAACAGTAACAGCGAAAGGCCCGTGATGACTTCGGGCATGACCAGCGGTGCATATATCATGCCCGAAAACAGGGTACGTCCGAAGAAGCGCCCGAAATTCACGAGCACATAAGCCGCCATTGTCCCAAGGACCGTCGCGATTGTTGAAGATATCACGGCGACTTGAAGCGTGACCCAAGCCGCGTCCAAAAACGCTTCGTCGCGCAAAAGTTCGCCGTACCATTGTGTAGAAAATCCCGCCCAGACCGTGACCAGCTTGGACGCGTTGAAGCTGTAGATTACCAACAGGATCATCGGAAGATAAAGGAATGCGAACCCGAGCGTCAGCGCGGTGATGTTGAAAGCGGACAGACGCTTCATTGCTCTGCCTCCGCCTGCTTTTGCTGGTTGCGCTGGAACAGCACGATCGGCACGATCAGGATAAGAAGCAGGATCACTGCGACCGCGCTTGCCACCGGCCAATCACGGTTGTTGAAGAACTCTTCGAACAGGACTTTGCCGATCATCAGCGTGCCGGACCCTCCGAGAAGCGAGGGGATAACAAATTCGCCCAGCGCCGGGATGAACACGAGAAAGCAGCCCGCGACAATGCCGTTTTTGGACAGCGGCACCGTCACCAGCCAGAAGGCGGTCAGGCGTGAACAGCCGAGATCCTCGGCGGCTTCGATAAGGCTGTCATCCATCCGGTCGAGCGCGGCATAGATCGGCAGGATCATGAACGGAAGATAGGTATAGACGATTCCGATATAGACCGCCGTGTTTGTATTGAGGATCGTCAGCGGTTCATTGATCACACCGACCCAGAGCAGAAGCTGGTTCAGCAGCCCTTCGTTGCTGAGGATTCCGACCCATGCGTACACGCGGATCAGGAACGACGTCCAGAACGGCAGGATCACCAGCATCATCAGCGTCGCGCGCCATTCCTCGGGCGCGCGGGCCATGCCATAGGCCATCGGATACCCAACGAGCAGCGTCAGAAACGTCGACAGAAGTGCGATCTGCAGACTGCTGAGATAGGCCTTGTAATAAAGATCGTCCGTCGTCAGAAACCAGAAATTCTCAAGATCGAGGCCATCGATCAGTGCACCGAAACCGTCCTTGAGCGTCGGCGTATAGGGCGGAATCGCGAGCGCCGTGTCGGAGAGCGAAACCTTGAACACGATCAGGAACGGGATCAAGAACAGGGCCAGCAGCCACGCATAGGGTACGGCGATCAGGGCAAATTTGCGCATTATGTCCGACCTCCGTTAGAACGGTACATCGGGGAGGTTGATGATAGGCACGACAGCGAGATCATTGCTCCAACAGCACCCCAGCGGTCGCGTTCCAGCGGATCCAGACCGGATCCTCCCATGTGATGCCCCGGTTGGAAATGCGGCGGGTGTTCGCGGTTTGCGCCTTGATGACCTGACCGCCGGGCAGCTCCACGTGATAGGTCGACAGATTACCCAGATACGCGATATCCAGCACTTTGCCCTGCACCGCGTTCTCGGTGTCTTCCGGTTTGTCCTTGGCGATGGTGATCTTTTCGGGCCGGATTGCCAGATGGCAGGTCTGTCCCTCGCTGAACGAATTCTGTGACGTCGCGACGATCGGGGCCTGATTGGGTGCCCAGTCGATATGGTACCGATCCGCGCCCGCCGGTTTCGTGGTACCGCTGATGATGTTCACGTCGCCGATGAAATCAGCGACATAGACGGAATTCGGCGTTTCGTAGATGTTGGCGGGTGTGGCGACCTGAATGATGCGGCCCTCGTCCATCACCGCAACGCGGGAGGCCACGGTCATCGCCTCTTCCTGATCGTGGGTAACGATGACAAAAGTGGTGCCGGTGCCCTCCTGAATGTCCATAAGCTCGAACTGGGTTTCCTGACGCAGCTTCTTGTCCAACGCGCCCAGCGGCTCGTCCAGCAAAAGCAGCTTCGGCGCCTTTGCCAAGGATCGTGCAAGCGCCACACGCTGCCGCTGACCCCCCGAAATCTGGTGCGGCTTGCGGCGCGCGAATTTCTCGAGCCGGGTGAGCTTCAGCATCTCCGCTACGCGGGCCTCGATCTGATCTTTGGGCATCTTGTCGCGGCGTAGACCAAACGCGATGTTGTCCCAGACGCTCAGATGCGGAAACAGGGCGTAGGATTGGAACATCATGTTCACCGCGCGCTGGTTCGGCGCTACCTGTGCAATGTCGCTTCCCGAAAGCAGGATGCGGCCCTCTGTCACCGTCTCGAAACCGGCCAGCATCCGCATCATCGTCGTCTTGCCACAGCCCGACGGACCCAGTAGCGCAAAGAACTCCTGTGCATAGATGTCGATTGTCAGATCGTCGATGGCGGTAAAGGTTCCGAACCTCTTGGTAACATTCTCGAACCGGATGAGGGGCTTTTCATTTGGGTCGTCCCAAGGGGCGAAAACAGGGCTGCTCACGTTGCTTTGTTCCTTGAGATCGAGGGCGTCGAGAAGCGGCACCGCACAGCGCCGCCTCCTTTGTCTATCGGCTCAGGTGCCGGACTTCACCTTGGTCCAGGCGCGGGTCACAACACGCTGCACTTTTTGTGGGTACGGCGTGGTGGTAAACAGGTTATTAAGCGTTTCCTCGCTTGGATAGATCGCCGGATCATCGATCACGTCCTCGACCAAATACTCCTGGCTCGCCTTGTTGCCATTGGCGTAATAGACATAGTTCGACGCCGCCGCCATGTTCTCGGCATCCATTATGAAGTTCAGGAACGTGTGTGCGGCATCTACGTTTGGCGCGTCGACCGGTATCGCCATCTGGTCAAACCACATCTGCGCACCCTCTTTGGGCGCGTTGTAAACGATTTCGACGCCGTTGTCGGCTTCGGCGGCACGATCACGGGCCTGAAGAATATCGCCGGACCAGCCGACAGCCACGCAGATATCGCCATTCGCCAGTGCGTTGATGTACTCCGAGCTGTGGAATTTCTGGATGTAGGGGCGGATCTGCATCATCGCCTCTTCGGCCTTCGCCAAAACTTCGGGGTCGTGGCTGTCGGGATCCTCGCCAATGTACTTGAGCGCCATCGGCAGCATTTCTGCCGGCGCATCAAGGAAGTGAACGCCGCAGTCGGCCAGCTTGGACATATTGTCCGGATTCATGACCAGTTCGAGCGAATCGAGAGGCGCATCTTCGCCCAAGGCTTCCTTGACCTTTGCGACATTCGCGCCAATGCCCGTGGTGCCCCACATGTAGTTGATCGAATAGGCGTTGTCGGGATCGTACTGTTCTGTCCGCTGCTCGACGACATCCCACATGTTATCGAGGTTCGGCAGCTTGGACGGATCCAGTTTCTGAAACGCGCCTGCGGTGATCTGGCGCTGCAAAAAAGTGCCCGAAGGCACAACAACGTCATACCCAGACCCGCCGGCCAGCATCTTGGTTTCCAGAACTTCGTTGCTGTCGAACACGTCATAGATCAGTTCGATACCGGTTTCTTCTTCAAACTTCGCCAACAGATCTTCGTCAATATAGTCGGACCAGTTGTAAACGCGAACTTCCTGTGCCATCGCGGTGCCCGCCATCAAAGCCAGCACGGCTGTACCTGTGAATAGTGGTTTGAACATGATAAACTCCCTAAAGGTATTGCCGGGTTGGCCCGACATTGGCAATGATATGATCAAATTTCAATCCACTCAGCAAGGCGTTTCCTGCCTCTGCGCGTCCGTCAATCGTGACAGCGCACATATTCAGAGCACGGTGGTTGGCAGTCCTTCACGCCATACCACACCTGCCCTTCGCCTGACAGGTTGATTGACCCTGCAAGAATTTGATCATATTTTGACAGCAACTCATTTCTCTTTCCAAGGTGCTGCCATGTCAATCATCTCGAACAATCTGCCCACCGCCGAATTGCAGGCGCTGGATGCCGCGCATCACATGCATCCGTTCACGACGAACGACGAGCTCAAAGAGCGCGGCGCGCGGGTCATCACCCAGGCCAAGGGCGTGTACCTTCAGGACAGCGAGGGGAACCAGATCCTCGATGCCATGGCGGGCCTGTGGTGCGTGAACGTCGGTTATGGTCGGCAAGAGCTGATCGACGCGGCGACACGCCAAATGCAGGAACTCCCGTTCTACAACACCTTTTTCAACACGACGCATACGCCCGCCATCGCATTGGCGGCGGAATTGGCCAAGCTGGCGCCCGAAGGATTGAACCACGTCTTTTTCGCAGGCTCCGGATCAGAGGCCAACGACACCAACCTGCGGATGGTCCGCACCTATTGGGCCGAAAAGGGCCAGCCGCAGAAAAGTCATGTGATCAGCCGCAAGAATGCCTATCACGGCTCTTCCATGGGGTCGGGGTCGATGGGCGGGATGAGCTACATGCACGCGCAGGGCGGGATGCCGATACCGGGCATTCATCACATCGGACAACCCGATTGGTGGGCCGAAGGCGGCGATCATACACCAGAGGCGTTCGGTCTCACCCGTGCGCAGGAGCTAGAGGCGAAGATCCTCGAACTGGGTGCGGAAAACGTCGCTGCCTTCATTGCCGAGCCGGTGCAGGGCGCCGGTGGTGTGATCGTTCCGCCCAGCACCTATTGGCCGGAGATCCAGCGAATCTGCGACAAATACGATGTGTTGATTATCGCGGACGAAGTGATTTGCGGCTTTGGCCGCACCGGCAACTGGTTCGGCTCCACCACGATGGGGATCAAGCCGCACATCATGACCATCGCCAAGGGGCTCAGCTCCGGCTATGCGCCAATCGGCGGGTCGATCGTGTGCGACGAGATCGCGGAAGTGATCAACGCAGTCGAATTCAACCATGGCTATACCTATTCGGGCCATCCGGTCTGTGCTGCCGTCGCTTTGGCCAACCTGCGGGTTCTGCAGGATGACAACGTTCTTGATCACGTGAGAAACGTCGCGGCTCCCGCGCTCAAAGATGCGCTGGAAAAGCTGGCTGACCATCCGGTGGTCGGCGGGTTGAACCTGTGCGGCATGATGGCATCCCTGCCATTGACGCCGCAGAAGGAAAATCGCGCGAAGTTCGCGATGGACCAAGGCACCGCCGGCTTCATGTGCCGCGAGCGGTGTTTCGCGAACAATCTGGTCATGCGTCACGTTGGCGATAGAATGATCATTTCTCCGCCTCTGGTGATAACCGCAGAAGAGATCGACATCTTTCACACCCGAGCAAAAGCTGCGCTCGACGATACCTACAAGGCACTCAAAGAAGGCGATATGCTCAAAGCTGCCACCTGAGAACCGCCAATCCCCGCGGGGGGATCGGGCGCATACCGCATCCTGGATGGGCGATTTTCCTGAAATGCTGAAAAATTCAGGGAATTCGCCCTGAATCGACCCGATTATGAACAATCTGTCGTTATCCAGTTGCAAACGCGGGGCCGGATGCGCTTAGTTGCTCATCACAAAGCAACAATAAACGTGCACGGGGAGCCAAAACATTGGCCGATGGAACCAACAACGACGCATTCGTCGAATTCGATCGCGTACAAAAAAGCTATGACGGGGAGAATCTGGTCGTCAAGGATTTGAACCTCAGCATGCCGAAAGGCGAGTTTCTGACGATGCTCGGGCCATCGGGTTCTGGCAAGACGACGTGCCTGATGATGCTAGCCGGTTTCGAAACGGCGACGCACGGCGACATCCGCCTTGGTGGCAAGTCGATCAACAATATTCCACCGCATAAGCGGGGCATTGGTATGGTGTTCCAGAACTACGCCCTCTTCCCCCATATGACGGTGGCCGAAAACCTGTCTTTCCCGCTGGAAGTGCGCAAGATGGGCAAATCCACCCGCGAAGAAAAGATCAATCGCGCGCTGGGCATGGTACAGATGAATGATTTCGCCGGACGCCGCCCCGCGCAGCTTTCGGGCGGTCAGCAGCAGCGGATCGCGCTGGCGCGCGCGCTGGTGTTCGAGCCAGAGCTCGTCCTGATGGATGAACCGCTTGGCGCGCTCGACAAGCAGCTGCGCGAAACACTGCAGTTCGAGATCACCAATCTGGCGCATGATCTGGGTATCACCGTAGTCTACGTTACGCACGACCAGACCGAAGCGTTGACCATGTCCGATCGCGTCGCGGTGTTCGAGGATGGCCGCATCCAGCAGCTTGCCCCACCGGACGAGTTGTACGAAGCACCCCAGAACAGTTTTGTCGCGCAGTTCATCGGCGAGAATAACACGCTTGAAGGCGTTGTTCAGGAAATCAAGAACGACACAGCCCTCGTAAAACTCGACAGTGGCGAAGTCATCGCGGCCAAGCCGGTGAACGTGACCAAGGCTGGCGAACGCACGCGCGTCTCCATCCGCCCCGAGCGGGTCGAGTACAACAAGGAGCGGATGCAGGAGGGTGCCTATACCCTCAAGGCGGAAGTTCTGGAATTCATATACATGGGTGATATTTTCCGCACCCGGCTGAAAGTGGCCGGCAAGGATGATTTCATCATCAAGACGCGCAACGCCCCCGATCAGGTCCGGCTCAAACCCGGCACCCAGATCGAGATCGGCTGGTTGCCAGAAGATTGCCGCGCGCTGGACGCCTGACGTTGATTGCGCGCGTCATATCACGCAGCGCACTGAGCTGTGTGATCGAAAAAAGGCTGCGGCCAAACCCGTTGTTGCAGCCTTGAACTATACTGAACGGGAAGAAACTTGGGAGAGTTATCTATGAAACTGACCAATACGCTACTGGCCTCTACCGCCCTTACATTCGCTGCTGGCATGGCCAGCGCAGAGGCGCATATGGCCGACGAAATGACCATCGTTTCCTGGGGCGGCGCATACTCCAACAGCCAACAGAAGGCCTACAGCGAGCCCTATGCCGAGAAGACCGGCGTGAACATCATCAACGATGAATCCTCGGCTGAAGCTGTTGCGAAGCTCCGCGCTATGAACGAAGCGGGCAACATCTCGTGGGATGTGGTCGACGTGACAGCAGCGGATTCGTTCCGTCTGTGCGACGAAGGTCTCGCGATGGAAATCGACTTTGACGAACAGCTGAAAGCCGGCGACGATGGCTCCACACCGACCGACGACTTCGGTGATACGCTGATCAACGATTGCTTCATTCCGCAGATCGTCTTTTCGACCACATTCGGCTATCGCACCGATCTCGTTGGCGACACGCCACCGACTTCCGTTTGCGATATTTTCGACACCGAAGCGTATCCAGGCAAGCGCAGCCTTGAGAAGCGTCCGATCGGCAACATGGAATGGGCTTTGCTGTGTGATGGCGTAGCCAAGGACGAGATCTACGACGTGCTGGAAACGGAAGAAGGTCAAGAGCAGGCTCTGGCCAAGCTCGACACCATCAAGGACAGCGTTGTCTGGTGGTCCGCAGGTGCCGATACGCCACAGCTTCTGGCTGATGGTGAAGTCGTCATGGGCTCCACATACAATGGCCGCCTCTTCTCCGTGATCGAAGAGCAGGACCAGGATGTTGCAATGCTTTGGGACGGTCAGATGTTCGATCTGGACGGCTGGATCATTCCAGCAGGCCTGTCGGACGAGCGTAAGGCCCGTGCGCTGGACTATGTGAAATTCGCGACAGATACCCAACGTCTTGCTGATCAGGCCGCGTATATCTCCTACGGTCCCGCGCGCGCGTCTTCTGCACCATTGGTTGGCCAGCACGCCGAGTTGGGCATCGAAATGGCGCCGCACATGCCAACAGACCCTGCAAACGCCACGAACGTGTTCGTATTCAACTACGAGTTCTGGGCTGACTATCGCGACGACATCGACGCGAAATTCCAGGCATGGCTGGTACAATAAGCTACCGTTGAATTGTTGGAGAGGGCCCTCGCGGCCCTCTCTTTCTACCCTCTATTCGTTAGTCACTTTTCCATATTCGAGCTGAGCCAACGGGGTAAAAATGAGCGATATAAAAGACGCAACAACCGCAGATACCGCACCGACACCCGATGACGCCCTGCGCATGGCGGATGCGGCCGAAAAGAAGGGGCCGGTTCTGGCCGCCGATGGCCGCCCGCTCAAGCAATCGCTCAACCGGGCGCTGCGGTTGCAAAAGCTGCGTGCGCTCGCGCTTGTCGCACCGTTGCTCATTTTCGTGCTCGTCACCTTTATTGCACCCATCGCGGACATGTTGTTCCGCTCTGTCGAAAATGAAATCGTTTCCGAAACATTGCCCAAAACAACCGCCGCGCTCGAAGACTGGGACGCCGAAGGGGATACGATCCCCGACGAGGCCGTTTTCGAGGCACTCTACGACGATATGTTTTTTGCTCAGGAGGCCAAGCTGCACTCGCGCCTTGGCTCGCGTCTCAACTACGAGCAGACCGGCGTATCCTCGCTTTTCCGGAAAACCGGGCGCAGCGTAGAGGACATGGGCGAAGTCTTTCAGGACCAGTTCGAGGATCTCGACGATTTCTGGAAGACCGGCGAAAACTGGACCAGTTTCATGGCCTCGGATGAATGGCTGGCCGATATTCAGGCATGGGACGCCGATTCCGGTGACCGCCAGCCGCGTTTCGAATTGCGCGATGGCATTGACGATATCCTGCCCGCCACCGCCGAAAGCTACACCCGCTTTGCGAATTACGTCCGCACCGAGGATGAAGACAACGTCTACACCGAAGACCCGTGGGCGGTCATCTATTCATCTTTCTATGACGACCTGACGCGCGCCGACGCGGCGGCCATCGCCGCCTATTCCGGCCCGGCCGCGGAACAGATCAAGTCCGCCGCAACAGCGGCTACCGGATTTGAAACCATCGATTATTCCGAAGCCTTCCTGGACATAGACGAGGATTGGCATTCGATCGACGTATGGCGCACGATCAAGATCTACAGCCCAAAGTTCACCAACGGCTATTTTCTCAACGCGATAGACATGCAGAAATCCATCGACGGGCCCGAACTGCGCCCCGAGAACGAGCGGATCTACGGCATCCTGTTCTGGCGCACGATGGTGATGTCGATCACGATCACCCTTTCATGCATTCTACTGGGCTATCCTGTCGCATGGATCCTCGCCAATCTGCCGGCGCGCAACGCAAATCTATTGCTTATTCTCGTGCTTCTGCCGTTCTGGACATCGCTGCTGGTGCGGACGTCCGCATGGAAAGTCATGCTGCAACAGCAAGGTGTCATCAACGACACGCTGGTCTGGCTCGGACTGGTCGCGACCGACGACAGGCTTGTTCTGATCAACAACCAGACGGGTACGATCATCGCGATGACGCACATCCTGCTGCCGTTCATGATCCTGCCGATGTATTCGGTGATGCAGACGATCCAGCCGACATACCTGCGCGCGGCCAAGAGCCTTGGTGCGACGAACTGGACCGCGTTCTGGCGGGTCTACTTCCCCCAGTCCATTCCGGGTATCGGCGCGGGGTCCATTCTCGTGTTCATTCTGGCCATCGGCTATTACATCACGCCGGAAATCGTGGGCGGCACAAGCGGTACGTTCATCTCGAACCGGATCGCCTATCACATCTCCAGCTCGCTCAACTGGGGCCTTGGCGCTGCGCTGGGCGCGATCCTGCTGGCGGCGGTTCTGCTGCTCTACTACGCCTACGACAAGATCGTCGGCATCGATAACGTGAAACTCGGATAAGGAGCGGACTCATGGTTGCACTCACACCAATTTCGCGCACCGCGCCCAGCTTCTATGTGCCGGTCGTCGCCGCTTTCGGCGCCTTTTTCGGCGTGTTCATCGGCACCGGTCAGGGGAGCCTTCTGATCGGTGTCATCGGCGGCGCGGTCATCATGGGTGCGCTTGCCTTTGTCATGACCAAGATCATCAAGAACGAAACAGCCTCCCGCTGGGGCCTTGCCGTTCTCGTTGCACTGGCGGGTTTCCTGCTTGCGGGGATACCCGGACTTGTGATCGGCACGTTCTTCGGCTGGTTCTTCGGGTTCTTGACCTTCTGGCTCTACGAAGGGCGCTACCGCGCCAAGTTGCCGCCGTATCTGACCCCCGGACAGGTACTGTGGCATTTCACGTTCCGCACGATCTGCGGTGCCATCTTCGTTTTCCTGATCACGCCGATCCTCGTGGTCATGCCGCTCAGCTTCAACGCCGAGAACTTCTTTACCTTCACCCCGGAGATGCTCCGGTTTGACCCCGCAGGCTACTCGCTCAAACATTACCGCGACTTCTTTACCAATGATGACTGGCAGAATGCACTGCGCAACTCGGTGCAGATCGCGCCCGTCGCGACGCTCTTGTCGGTGTCATTCGGGACACTGGCAGCCATCGGGCTGAGCCAACCGCATGTGCCCTTCCGCCGCGCCATCATGGCGATCCTGATCTCGCCGATGATCGTACCACTGATCATTTCGGCCGCCGGCATGTACTTCTTCTACAGCCGGGTCGGATTGCAGGGCACTTATATCGGGGTCGTTCTGGCGCACGCCGCCTTGGGCATTCCGTTCGTGATCATTACCGTTACGGCGACGCTGGTCGGCTTTGACCGCTCCCTCACCCGCGCGGCGGCGAACATGGGCGCAAACCCGGTGACGACGTTCTTCCGTGTCCAGATGCCGCTGATCCTGCCCGGTGTGATTTCCGGTGGGCTCTTTGCCTTCATCACGTCGTTCGACGAAGTCGTCGTGGTGCTGTTCGTAGGTTCCGCCGGTCAGAAAACACTGCCTTGGCAGATGTTCATCGGTCTGCGCGAACAGATCAGCCCGACGATCCTCGCGGTTGCAACGATCCTTGTGTTCATCTCGATCTGTCTGTTGACGGTAGTGGAACTGCTGCGCCGCCGATCGGAAAGATTGCGCGGAATGTCTCCGAGTTAACGCACGGCCTCTTCCCGCAGACGCGCAAGCACGCGGGGAGAGGCATACCCATCCGGCACCAACCCCTGCGACAGTTGCCATTGCCGCACCGCATTTACCGTTAGCGGCCCGATTTTCGCATCTATCTTCTGCGTGTCGAACCCTTGGGCTGTCAGCTGCTCCTGCAACTCGATTCGCTCATCGAAAGTCAACGCACGATCCTGACGCGGCCAATCGCCCCGAAATGCAGCGCCGCCCGCAATACGGTCCGCCAGATGCCCGACGGCAATTACGTAGGCATCGGCGGTGTTGTAGCTCTCCAGTACCTCGAAGTTATCGAACACCATAAAGGCAGCGCCTTCGGCACCTGCAGGCAGCAGGATGGACGCCAGCGCGTCCTCGCGGATCGCCTCGCCCTGCGGATCCAGAACGCCTAGAGAGGCCCATTCCGCAGGGGTCTTGCGCAGGTCCCGGTTCGCCAGCAGATAATCGAAATCTTCGGGCAAGATCACCTCGGCCCCCCAAGGCTGGCCCGTCACCCATCCGTTCGCCTTCAAATAAGCCGCGGTCGACGCAAGCGCATCCTGCGGATCTTCGCCCCAGATGTTGCGCCGCCCGTCCTTGTTCCAATCCACTGCGTGAGCAATAAAAGATGTCGGCATGAATTGGGTGTGCCCCATCGCGCCGGCCCAGCTTCCGGTCAGGTTTCGCAACGTCGTGTCGCCAGTTTGCAGGATCGTCAGAGCGGCGATCACCTGTTGTTCAAAGAAAATTGCACGCCTTGCCTCATAGGCAAGCGATGCCATAGATTGCAGCACCGGATCGCTGCCACGAAATGTGCCATAGGCGCTTTCCAGCCCCCAGATCGCCGTCACGATTTCCCTGGGCACGCCGTATCGCGCCTCGATTGCGTCCAGCGCAGGCATTTCCCTGTTCAACGCCGCTTTACCGTTTGCGATGCGCAGATCGGATACGGCGGTTGCAAGATAATCCCATATCGTTTTGGTAAACTCAGACTGGTTACGGTCCCGCTCTACCACCTTTTCATCGTAACCGATGCCACGCATGGCGCGGTCGTAGAGATCAGGCGCAATACCAGCCTTCAGTGCCCGTGGCCGAAACGCGGCGATCCAGATTTGCAGGCCCGCGTCGCTTCGGGACTCATCGGGTTGAGGTCGAATGACGGGGCGCACCGCCTCGGCATGCCCTGCGACCGGGCACAGGCCCAGCATCATCAGATAAACCCAGCGCATTGCGAAACTCCGACCAGATCAAGTGTTTCCAGTTTAGGTACGATCAACGGCCAAGCAAAGATGCCATGATCACCGTTGGCGATCTTCAGCCCGCTTTCAGCCCCATGTGATCGCGCAAGTACAGCAGAATTTTCGCGTTGTCCTGGCCTACGTACCTGTCGCAACGCCTGTATGTGAATGGTGTGTCGCCCGCACACACCAGCCGGTGCAATAGATCCGATGGCGTCTTAGGTTCGGGACCTTCTGACCTTCCGCTTCAGTTTGTCCTTCTTGAGTTTGGCTTTCTTGCCCTTGCGCGGCGAACTGCGCCCTGCAGGGCTCTGACGCCCTTGCGGCATTCTCTGATCTTCGATTTCTAGTAGCTCAAGCGCGATGCCCCCGGTGATCGGCGTCACCTCGGCAAGCCGCACGGTGACACGTTGCCCGATACCGATCATGGTGCCGGTGTCCGACCCCATCAACGTCCCTGCATCGGCGTCGTGATGGAAATATTCCCGCCCGATATTGCGCATCGGGATCAGACCGTCGGCACCGGTCTCGTCCAGCTTGACGAACGCGCCGAAACGGGCGACGCCGCTGATCCGGCCAGTCATTTCGGTGCCGACACGTTCTGACAGGTAGGACGCAAGATAGCGGTCGGTTGTGTCGCGCTCTGCAATCATCGAGCGGCGCTCGGTCTCCGAGATGTGCGTGCCGGTCTGTTCGATGTCCTCAGTGTCATGCGGCGACAGCCCGTCCTTACCCCAGCCATGCGCCGTAATCAGCGCGCGGTGCACGATCAGGTCGGCATACCGCCGGATCGGCGAGGTGAAATGCGCGTAGGAACGCAGCGCGAGGCCGAAATGCCCGATGTGTTCGGGGCCGTAGTAGGCCTGCGTCATCGAGCGTAGCGTGGAGATATTGATCAGCTCGGAATCCGCGCTGCCCGCCGCTTGGTCCAGCAGCCGGTTCAGATGTGCCGTTTGCAGCACCTGCCCCTTTGCCAGTGTATACCCCGCAGCCGCCGCCGTTTCGCGCAGGCTTTCCAGCTTTTCGGGCGCCGGTTCCTCGTGCGTGCGGAATAGCAGCGGAATTTTTTTGGCGATCAGCGTTTCGGCGGCCGCCACGTTCGCCAGCACCATGAACTCCTCGATCAGGCGGTGCGCGTCCAGACGCTCCTTGAAATTAACGGACTTCACATTGCCGTCGTCATCCAGCTCGATGCGCCGCTCGGGCAAATCCAGATCCAGCGGTTGTCGCCGCGTACGCGCGTGTCTAAGTGCGCCATATGCCGCGTAGAGCGGCTTGAGCACTGGCTCCAGCAAAGGCTTGGTTCGGTCGTTCGGCGCACCGTCGATGGCGCCTTGCACCTCTTCGTAATGCAAGCTGGCCGGTGAACGCATCAGGGCGCGGTGGAAATCATGGTTAATCTTGTTGCCCTCGGCGTCCAGAACCATGCGCACCGCAATGCAGGCGCGCGGCACACCCTCGTGGAGCGAACACAGGTCACCCGACAAACGGTCCGGCAACATCGGCACGACGCGGTCGGGAAAATAGGTGGAATTGCCCCGTTTTCGGGCCTCGCGGTCCAGCGCGGACCCCGGCGTGACATAGGCGGCAACATCGGCAATTGCGACCCACAGGATATGACCGCCGTCGTTCTTCGGGTCGCTGTCCGCTTCGGCGAAACACGCATCGTCGTGGTCGCGGGCGTCCGACGGATCAATGGTGATCAACGGCATCCGCGTCAGATCGGTGCGCCCTTTCAAACCTTTGGGCTTAGCGGCGTCCGCCTCTGCGATCACGTCGTCGGGAAACTCATCGGGAATGTTGTGCTGGTGGATCGCAATCAGCGACACGGCGCGCGGCGCGGACGGATCACCCAACCGTTCGACCACCCGCGCGCGCGGAAGCCCCATTCGCCCCTTCGGACCGGCAAGCTCCGCTTCGACCAGCTCGCCATCCTGCGCCCCGGCCATCGCATCGGCATGGACGACCCATTCCTTGTCCGCGCCCTTGTCAATCGGGTGGATCCGGCCGCCCTCCGCATGTTTGCGAAATACGCCCATGATCTTCTTGGGATTGGTGCCGATCCGCCGGATCAGGCGCCCTTCGTAATGGTGGTCTTCGCCCTTCACCAGCGTCAGCCGTGCAAGGATCCGGTCCCCCGCGCCCAGCGCCGGATCGGAGCCGCGCGGGATCAGCAAGACAACTGGCTCAACCCCTTCGCCCTGCCATTCCATCGGTTTGGCGTATAGATCGCCATCGTCATTGGGCCCGGTAACAAGCAAAACCGAGACCGGCGGCAGGCGGTCGGGGTCTTTGTAGGTCTTCTTGCGTTTCTCCAGATGACCTTCGGCCTCCAGCTCTTTCAGCAGCTGTTTCAGGTCGATGCGGGCGGCCCCCTTGATCCCGAAGGCCTTGGCGATGTCACGCTTGGCGGTCAGGGTGGGGTTTTGTTCGATCCATTCGAGGATCTCTTGCTTGGATGGGATATTGTTCATGCCGGTTGAGGTAGCACGCACATGGGGTCGCGTCACATTATTTTAGATCAGCAGCGGAATCGACGTCGCGCAGGGTGGCAACGCGGGCAATCCGGTGGCCCTTGAGCGTTGCGATACTGTCGGTTAAAGCATGATCCGTTGACCACCGCACGGTGTGCAGAAATTCGGGGGGCTGCATAGCAGGATGCTTGAGACCGATCAGCCAGTAGCCGCCGTCGGGAGCGGGACCGAACACGGCATTATGGCTGCCCAGCGCATCAAAGGCTTCCGCGATACGCGGACGTGTGACACCGGGAATGTCGGCTCCGATCACACAGGCCGGACCACCGCGCGCTTGACGCAACATCCGCGCCATCCGCACACCCAGATCGCCCTTCCCCTGCGGCCAGCGCGCCAGATGCGCAGGCAGTACCCGCGACAGCACCCCGGCCCGGTCCGGCGCCACCGCCAGAACGACACGCCAGCGCGGATCTTCAATCCTGCGCAGCAGGCGGCGGACCTGATGGCGGAACCACCACGCGGCGGCGACCATCCCGATTTCGCGCCCCAGTCGCGTTTTGACACGGCCAGCACGCGGTTCCTTGACCATCACGATCAGGGTGCGCTTCACAGGGGGCGTTCCATCATCTGATGGGGCTCTCCTTCATCGTCGTAGGGCGCGCCGAAGGCGGTAAAGCCCAGCTTGCCATAAAATCCAGTTGCATGCGCCTGTGCGCCCAGAACCGCGCGGCTGATACCGGGGTGCGCACCTGCAAGCTGCACCGCCGCCGTGATCAGATCCGCACCCAACCCCTGTCCGCGATGGGATTTGAGCACGCAGACGCGTCCGATCCTGGCCGTTGGCCCATCAAGATAGATGCGGGCAGTGGCGACAGGCGTTTCGCCGTCGAGCGCCAGCAGATGATGGCTGTGCGGATCGAGATCATCCACTTCGCCCTCGACAGTGTATCCCTGCTCCTCGACGAAAACCCTGTGCCGCAGGGCATAGCACACCTCGGGCTCATCTGTCGGTGCAATCACGATCATGCGAAATAGTCCTTCAGGATGCGGCTGTAGATCGCTTTGAGTTCATGAATATGGTCGACGCGGACGTGCTCGTCCACCTGATGCATGGATTGCCCGACAAGGCCAAATTCAACGACCGGACAATGCGATTTCACAAAGCGCGCGTCGGATGTGCCGCCGGTGGTAGACAGCGTCGGCATGACCCCCGTGACTGCAGCGACGGCGCCGCTCACCAAATCGGACAGTGCGCCCGGTGGCGTGATGAAGCTTTCGCCTGAAATCTTTACCTGAGTCTCGACCTCGACGCCGAACCGCTCGCGGATCGCGGTGACCTCGTTCTCGATCCATTCGCTCAGGCTGGCGCCTGAATGGCTGTCATTGAACCGGATGTTGACCGTTGCACGGCACTCTGCCGGGATGACGTTCGTCGCCGGATTGCCGGTGTCCACGGTCACGACCGCCAGCGTGGAGGCGTCGAAATGCTCGGTTCCGGTGTCCAATTCGTGACTGGCGAGCCGGTCCATCATCCGCACCATCGCGGGCAGTGGATTGTTGGCACGGTGGGGATAAGCGGAATGACCCTGTCTGCCGATCACGCGGAACTTGACCGTCATGGACCCGCGGCGCCCGATCTTGATCATTTCGCCCATCTTTTCAGGGCACGTCGGCTCACCCACCAGACAGACGTCCATGCGCTCGCCATTCTGCTCCATGTACTCCAGCAGCGCAGTGGTGCCGTCCACAGCATCGCCTTCCTCGTCGCCGGTGATGGCGATGACGATGGAACCGTCGGGCGGCGTATCGCGCACGAAATCCACGGCTGCGGCGGCGAATGCGGCAACCCCGGATTTCATGTCCGTCGTGCCACGACCGTACATAACCCCGTCCCTGATCTCGGCTCCGAAGGGCGGCATCGTCCAAGAGCTTTCATCCCCGACCGGCACCACATCTGTGTGTCCGTTGAACCCAAAGCTGCGGGCGTTGCCAGCAGTGCCCCAGCGGGCAAACAGGTTGCGGATGCCGCCGCGATTAGCCCATGCACAGCTAAAGCCCGCGTCGGCCAAGAGATCATGCAGAACATCCAGTGCGCCAGCATCTTCAGGCGTGACAGAAGGGCAGCGCACGAGGGAGGCGGTCAGATCGACGGGATCAACGGGGGACATCGCAAAACTCCGGATTAAGGCATATTTCGATCCTTATCCCCCCTGTGGTGAAAAAGCGCCACCCCCCGGCTTCGTCACGCAAATCACGCTTCATTTATGTCAAAACTGTGGTACCTTGGGTTCAATAAATGACCCGAGGCAGGGCAAGAGCAGATCAATCACCTGAAAACAGGGATGATCCCATCTATAAGGCATTGTTGGACATGGGGGTGTTCCCCTGTCCGCCCGTGGCTTGTGCTGTCTTAAGAAAAGGCTTGAGGCAGTCACATGGTAACAGCGTCGGAACTCCCTATCGAAACCGTGCGTGAGGGAACAAGCGCCACGGAAATGGCGCAAGAGATCTTTGGTCAGGGCGTGACCGTCACCGGCGCCACCTACTATGGCGATATCGACAGCGCAGGCACCTATTCGAACGCAGACAGCGTGATGCCGGGGGTCGCCCCGTCCGACAGCGGCGTGATCTTGTCAACAGGTAACGCGCAGGACTTCACCAACAGTCGCGGACAGGCCAATCAGGACACCGATACCGGTACCAACGTCAGCGGCATCGACAACTACAGCCAGTTCAACAATGCGGCTGGCACGCGAACCTATGATGGCTCCGTGCTGGATGTCGATTTCATCCCCGATTCCTCTGTCATGACGATGCAGTTCGTGTTTTCCTCGGAAGAGTATCCGGAATTCCAGAATTCAATCTATCAGGATTTCGTCGGCGTCTGGATCAACGGTCAGCTGGTCGAACTGGATGTGGGAAACGGTGACACCGACCCCGGCAACATCAATACGACCAACAATATCAACATGTATGTCGACAACCAGAACGACGAATACAATACCGAGATGGACGGGTTCACCATCACCATGACCCTGACGATGAACGTCAACGCGGGTCAGACCAACTCGATGCGGATCGCCATCGCGGATGTGTCTGACAGCAACTACGACTCCAATCTTCTCATCGCGGGGGGATCGGTTCAAACGACGCTGGTTGCCGTATCCGATAACGTCAACGTCTACCCGGACGGCACCACGACCCTCGACGTTCTGGACAACGATATCAACAATGGCGGTGGAACGCTGACTATTACCCACGTCAACGGCAAGTCGGTCAGCGCGGGGTCGACCATCACGTTGCCGACGGGGCAGGAAGTCACTCTGAACGCGGACGGCACGTTTAGTGTTGTCGGCGATGGGGACGAGGAAGATTTTAACTTCACCTATACGATGAGCAACGGCACCAGCAGCGATGTCGGGTTCGTCAATGCAACATCGGTGCCGTGCTTCGTCGCCGGCACGCTGATCTCTACGCCCGACGGCGATAGACCCGCGGAAACCCTGCGGCCCGGTGACATGGTGCTGACAAAAGACGAAGGCGCACAACCGCTGCGTTGGATCGGGTCGCGCAACGTGACCGCGACAGGGCCTTTTGCGCCGGTTCACATCAGTGCGGGCACATTCGGCGCGCACCGCGATCTTCTCGTATCGCCGTTGCACCGGGTCGTGATCAGGGATGTTCTTGCCGAATTGCTGTTCGGTGAAGACGAGGTGCTGGTTGCAGCGCGCGATCTGGTGAATGATGTGTCGATCACCCGCCGCGCGGGCGGTACCGTGACCTATGTACATTTGCTGTTCGACCGCCACCAAGTGGTATTTTCCGAAGGGCTCGAAACCGAAAGCTTTCTTCCTGGTCCGCAAACAAGCTCCAGCTTCGAAGCTGAGGCCGTCGCCGAGATCTTCAGCCTCTTTCCCGAGCTCGATCCAGCGACCGGCGCGGGCTTTCCCACCGCCGCGCGGCGGATGTTGAAACGATATGAAGCAGAGCTTCTGCGCGCTGCAAAGGCGGCTTGATCATGACATGGCTTGCATTGGTCGATCACAACGACCGCCGTCTTTCCTTGCATGGTCTAGGTGCGGAGAAACGCGCCGAACCGATCTGTCCCGACCGGCCAGATCAGGTGCTGTCGCGGGGCAGTATCGTTTTCGAGACGCAGGTTTCCGAGGACTCGCGGCCACAGGTCCTGTTCGGCTATACCACGCCGCATCCGATGCACCGGAGTCTTGTTTTTCAGGCGATCCCCGGTGGCGGTTTGGCAATGGTACAGGTGCAGGGCGATTCCATCGCCCATGCCGCCATCGCGCACAAGAATGCCGGACGCGCCGAAGTAGTGCGTGTCACCTACGCCTGGGACATCAAATATAACTGGGGCCGCCTGACACTTGAGCAGGCGGGGGAAGCGTTCGAGACCAGCGTGGCCGTCGAGAACCCCCTGCCGCTGACCCTCGACGATTTGCGCGATCTCATGTTGGGACGCGGCCAGCAGACCTATGCGCAAGACATGGTTTTCGCGGCGCTGTCGGACCAGATCGAACCGATCGGACCAAACCCGTCCCTTACACCGAATACGCCGATCGCAACGCCTTGGGGGTTTCGCGACGCGGGCAGCCTGAAACGGGGCGACACCGTATATTCGGCGCAGGGCGACGTCGTGCCGGTTTTGCAAAACGTGTCGCGCTGCGTGCCTGCACGGGGCAGTTTCGCGCCCATCCGGATGCGTGCGCCCTACTTTGGTTTGCAACAGGATATCTTTGTCGCGCCTGACCAACGTATCGCCATCGACGGTCCGGAGGTCGAGTATCTTTTTTCCTGCGAAAAAGTGCTGGCTCCCGCGCGCCATCTCGTGAATGGATTTGCAGCACAGGACGAACCCTGGGGTCATACCATCCGTTATAATCAACTGATCTTGCCGCAACATGAAACTGTGTTGGCCGCGGGTGCCCCCCTTGAAAGCATGTATATCGGCCGGATGCGACGTGATGCGCACCAGCTTGCCTCAAGTGTGATGTTCGGTGTCGACCGCAACGATCTGCCTGAACATGCGGCACCGATCCACAAAGTGCTGAAATGGTACGAAGCGATCCATCTGGCGAAGCGCCGCGCCGCATGAGCATGATGGATCAGTCGTAGAACGGCGTCATCTGCGCTATGATGACAGAGTTTTCGTCAAGAGCACGCTTCATCAAAGCGCGCTCTTCCGGATCGATCTCGTCACCATCCGCCTCGCGCTCTTCCAAGGTACCATAACCGGTAACATCCAGTGGCGCAGTGTCAGCCTGTTTGAGGATCGCTACGGTTTCGCGCACTGCTTCGGCCTCGTCGATACCGGAGGCAAAGCACATCAACGCAGCGCCGGTCGCCGTATCGGGCAATCCATCGCCCTTCTTTCGACCGATTTCTATCAGCAGGGTATAGACCTGCTGCCGAGAGATTTTTTTAGGTGGGGTGGTATCGGGCATGTGCACGGACCTTTGAAAAGTTTCGCGCACAGCCCTATCGTCAAGATCTGCCTTTGGAAAGCGTTCAGCGCTTGCGCTGAATCATCGACCCTGCGGCGATCAGAATACAAGCGCCAATCGTTGCAACGAAAAGCTGACCAATCCAGCCACCGAGCGTAGAACCGAAAACCGCGAACAGAATCCAGTTGAAGATAATCGCGCCGAGAACCCCCAGAATGATATTCAGGATCAGACCATGATCCGTTTTCATTATCTTTTCCGCGATCCATCCGGCAAGTGCCCCGATGATGATCGACATTACCCAACCGATGCCCGCCATTTCATTCTCCTGTTTACGTATTCTAGAGCAAACGCAGTTCCCTGCGTTTGGGTTCCCCGTCACTCGCAGCGGCGCAGATAACTGATGTGCGCGCCCTTTTGCAGAACGGCGATACCTGTTTCGGTTTTGAGGATCATAATCCGGCGTTGCCAGGGTTCTGCATCGGCGCGGCAAATCGCATCGTACAGGGTGCCGTCCATCCCGACGACCCGCGTCGGGTTGCGCAATGCACACCGGCTACCGACGGTGAAAAAAGCGCCCGATGTGATAAGGATCGCCCCGCCCTCGACACCGATGCTCTTGCAATCCCAGCTGTCGCCAATTTCCTGCAGTGGCCGGTACCGGCCATCGTATGGTCCGGCCTGTGCCGCTGCAGCAGACAGCGACACCAGCAAACAGAGAACCGGCAACCGCACCGGATCAGGTACGCAAGAGCTCGTTGATCGATGTTTTCGAGCGGGTGCGCTCGTCCACCCGTTTCACGATCACCGCGCAGTAGAGGCTGACGTTGTTTTTCGATGGCATGGTGCCCGCCACGACGACCGAACCGCTGGGCACTTCGCCGTACATCACTTCGCCAGTCTCGCGGTCGACGATTTTGGTCGACTGGCCGATGAACACGCCCATACCCAAGACCGATCCTTCCCGTACGATGCAGCCTTCGACCACCTCGGAGCGGGCCCCGATAAAGCAGTTGTCCTCGATAATAGTCGGGCCAGCCTGCATCGGCTCCAACACGCCGCCGATGCCGACGCCGCCCGACAGATGCACGTTCTTGCCGATCTGTGCGCAGGAGCCGACCGTGGCCCATGTGTCGACCATCGTGCCCTCGTCAACATAGGCGCCGAGGTTCACGAACGACGGCATCAAAACCACGCCGGGTGCGATATAGGCGCTCTTGCGCACGACGCAGTTGGGCACGGCGCGAAATCCGGCCTCTTTCCAATGTGCGTCGTCCCAGCCCTTGAACTTGCTGTCGACCTTGTCCCACCAGCCACCGCCCTGCGGGCCGCCGTCATGCTGTTCCATATCCTTGATGCGAAAGCCGAGCAGGACAGCTTTCTTGGCCCATTGGTTCACCCGCCATGCGCCATCGTCCTGCTTTTCCGCCACACGCAGCTTGCCACCGTCCAGCGCCTCTAGCGTTTCCTCGATTGCGTCGCGGATCTCGCCCGTGGTGGCGGCCGTGATGCTGTCGCGGTCTTCCCACGCGGCCTCGATTGCTTTTTCGAGTTGTGCATTGGACATGTGTCGTCTCCGGTCAAATGAAACTATTGACTGGCGCTATAGCTGTGCGGCGCGCATCGCGCAATCTTTGATAGGAATGCACCGCAGCGCATATCGGCGTGGCAACCGGTCGCAAACCCATGCATGGTGCAAAGAAGAAGCAGTAACAACGGAGATCAGATGAGCAAGAAGCCCAAGCATCCGCTGCGCGATGCGCATACCGATATTGATGCGGTAAGCGAGGTACCGGTCACACCGCAAACGCAGGCGCCGACCTATCGGCTCGCCTTTACCGACGATGAGTTCATGTGTCGTGATGAACTGCGTCCGGTGCGTTTGCAACTCGAACTGCTCAAGCCCGAGCTGATCCTGAATGAAGAGGGCGTGATATCCACCATCGTGCTGTTCGGCGGCGCCCGGATCCCGGAACCGGCGCACAAAAGCGCGGCGCGCACGCCCAAGCTGGCGGAGTTGTCGCATTTCTACGACGAAGCGCGGGAGTTTTCGCGGCTGATGACCTTGAAATCACAAGAGGGCGGTGGACGGGAAGGTGTCATCGTGACCGGCGGTGGGCCCGGCGTGATGGAAGCGGGGAACCGCGGCGCCGTAGATGCGGGCGGCGTTTCCATCGGCCTTAACATTGTGCTGCCGTTCGAGCAGGCACCGAATGCCTATGTCACACCCGAATTATGCTTTAACTTCCACTATTTCGGCATTCGCAAAATGCACTTTCTGATGCGGGCCAAAGCGATATGCGTGTTCCCCGGCGGCTTTGGCACGCTTGATGAAACATTCGAGGCGCTGACGCTCATCCAGACCGGCCGCATGCAGCGGGTACCTTTCCTTCTGTTCGGGCGTGCATTCTGGGAAAGCATCATCAACTGGAATGCTTTAGCTGATGCAGGCACGATCTCGGCCGAAGATCTGGACCTGTTCCGATTTGTCGAAACAGCGCAGGAAGCAGTCGAAGCCCTTGAAAATTGGGGCGATCGATCGGCCCGGGAAACGGTGCCGGGACGGCAGGCTGTCAGCTGAAAAACGTCTGGGGAAGCACGCAGACCTCGATACCATGGGGCAGCGTTTCCAGAACGCGTTGGCCATCCGTGGTATCGCGGATGGAATAGCCGTATCCAGCGAGGCGATGCTTCCATTCACGGTCCGACAAAGCGATGGCACGCTCGCGCTCCACGATCTGCAGCACTTCCTTGGTGGCAAAGGCGTCTTTCTTCATAATGATGGACATCTGCTGTCTCCTTATTGAGGTGTCTCGGGAAACAGATTGTTCCGCTTTGGTGGCAGGAATCGGCTGGGATTGCGGCGGAACCAAGGTTTTTCAACAATCACCGGTTGAAGCGTTTTTGATGCATTTCGCGAAACAATGACAGATCAACCAAGTGGATTGATGTCCAGAAGAGGGACTTTTCTTTCGAAAAACCGGTCCGCGTCTTTGGGCGGGGTGTAAGAGATTTTTTCTGAACCACAGGCCGGGTCGACCCGGGAACATGGTTGTCGTGCGGGCCGGTTCATCCAACTCGGGGGTGGGAAGCCGGTCGAGCCGTGCAGTGATCATTTTGGCACCCCGAACACCCTCGCCAATTCTTAGAGACGAGATTGGTTGTGAGGATCACACTGGTGCGCTCGTAGAGCTTGCTCGAAAGATGGAACAGCAGCGCGCCGCCTGGATGTGCTGAACAGCGGGTAACCCAACTCATCCAGGATCACGAGGTTCGTTTTGATCGGTACCTCAGCGATCTTCCCAGTCTTGGGCATTTTTCAGTGTCAGGTCCGCTGATCAACACCGAATTCACTGCGGCGTCGGGCCAGAGGCGCGCAGAATCATGACGCCTTGCTGCAGCTTGGGAGCCACCGAAAACACGGAAAGCAGGCCAGTGGGCATCAAAACAGCATCTTGTGGGTCTGCCGCAAATAGGTCCGCACCAGAAACGCACGGCCATGTGACAGCTTGATGCGGGCGATTTGAAGCTCAACGCGCTCACTGCCGATAATGGTAGCCCAATCCAACCGGAACGCCTCGACAGGTCGAAACACCAGCGGCACGAATGTCGTTTGCCGTACGTGCTGCCGATCAACCTTCCAGGCGCGCACATGCCACCACGCTCTCAGGAGAACCGTCAAAACCCAGTTGTACCAGATCCGCATGCATCCGCTTGGCAGTGGGCCGGTCTTTGCGCGATTTACACTGCTCCGTCAGCAACCAACCCGTCAGTTTTCCCGCAAACGGATACAGCTTGCTTGGCCGCGTCGACATCCTGAAATCGGACTCAACTATATCAGCCCGCGGATATTTCCTAATGGTGTTGCGAGCTGCTTGCGACGGTCGCCATCGGTCTCTTCGGTCTGGTCGTGAAACAGATGCACCTGCGTCGGGTAGGGCATGTCGATCCCTTTCTCGTCAAGCGCCTTGTACACCGCCTGTGACACATCACCGAAAACATGAATTTGACTGCTGCGGTCGGATTTCGTCCACCAGCGCAAGCGCACCACGTTGGCAAAATCGCCCAGAGCCGCAGGGGATCGTTTCTGTCGCCATCTTTTTCGATACGCCGCTGACTGACGCACAGGCCTCTTCCATGATCTGACGCGTCGCATCCCAATCGTCGTTGCAGCCGACGCTATCTGCGTAGAACTCCGAGTTCGGTATCACCACACGCCGCCCGTCGTAGGTTATGATCAGAGTCGCACGGGTTTCGATGTTTTCAACCGTGCCTTCATGCCCACCGGACGCGATCTGGTCGCCCGGTGATACCGTCGGCGCGGCGATCGTGAACCCCAGCATGAAACCGACAACGATGATCGCCCACTTGATCAGCGATCCGGCGACCTCTGCCAGACTATCGCGTCCCCGCGACCGCGCGGACCGCCGTATAAGCGCGGAAATACCCCGCGCCAGGAGCCAGAACAGGAAGATAATCGACAAGCGCCATGCCGATATTCAGTAAGAGCTTGAACAATCCGCCGAGTCACGCGTCCAGTTTTTCGAAGCGGACCGCTGGTTTCAACATGCGTTTCTCGAAAGGGTTCCGACGGCGGGACGATCACCCCTGCGAAACGCCCGCTTCCGCCTCGATCGCGCGTTTCGATTTACGCGCACGTTCCGTTTCCGATTTCAGCTGGCCACAGGCGGCCATGATATCCTCGCCCCGGGGCTTGCGCACCGGCGAGGCATAGCCGGCTTTATAAACGATCTCGGAAAAGGCGCGGATCCGGTTGTTCGAGGACCGTTTATAGGGTGCACCGGGCCATTCGTTGAACGGGATCAGATTGATCTTTGCCGGGATTCCTTCGATCAGCTTCACCAACCGATGCGCATCCGCGTCGCTGTCGTTCACCCCGTCAAGCATGACGTACTCGAAAGTGATCCTCTCGGAATTCGACACTTTCGGATATTCGCGCAGAGCGTCCAGCAGTTTCTCGATGTTCCAACGTTTGTTGATCGGTACCAACATATTGCGCACTTCGTCCGTTGTGGCATGGAACGACACCGCCAACTGGCAGCCGATCTCCTCCGCCGTGCGCGCGATTTCGGGCACGACCCCGGATGTCGACAACGTGATCCGGCGGCGCGACAGCTGAATACCCTCGGGGTCCATCGCGATCTTCATCGCGTCACGCACGTTCTCGAAGTTATAGAGCGGCTCGCCCATTCCCATCAGAACGATGTTCGACAACATCCGCGCCTCGTAGGTGCGTGTGCCGGTCTGCGGCCATTCCCCTAGATCGTCCCGCGCAATCATCACCTGCCCGATGATTTCGGCAGCCGTCAGATTGCGCACCAGTTTTTGCGTGCCGGTATGACAGAACGAGCAGGTCAGCGTGCAACCGACCTGCGAGCTGACGCAAAGCGTGCCGCGATCCTCTTCGGGGATATACACCACCTCAACCTCGTGACCGCCCGCAATCCGGACCAGATACTTGCGGGTGCCATCGGTGCTCACTTGCTTGGTGACGACTTCGGGCACTTCGATCACGAAATTCTCGGCTAGATCAGCGCGAAATGCCTTGCTGAGGTTGGTCATCGCGTCGAAATCACGCACGCCCCATTGATAAATCCACTGCCAGATCTGTCCAACCCGCATCTTCGCCTGTTTCTCCGGCGTGCCGCTGGCAATCAACGCAGCGCGCATCGCATCGCGGGTCAGCCCGACAAGGTTTTGCGGACCCTCGGGCAACTTGCGCGGTAATGTCATGACATCCTGAGTGATCGGTGCTTTGACAGGCATGGCTCGAATCCTTTGGACAAGTTGCGCCCGCTATACAGTGGTTGCACTAAAAATGAAAACAACCCCGCCTTCGCAGGCAGGGCTGTGGAAAACCTTACTGCGAGTGCTCAGCTTCCGCAGCGTTTCTCGGCGTCCTCGATGGCAGCGGTAAAGCCGAGAAGCGAGAAAGTATCCTCGGTCTTTGTCCCGCGCCCGGACCGGCCGGTCGCTTTGGCATCGGCACCACGTTTCATCGCGGCGATAATCTTCGAGTCGTCATCGGTGGTCGCGGGCCACGCCCATTCTCCATCTGTGAATAGCTCATAGGCTTCTCCGGAAATTTCCAACGACACGGTGGATCCGCTGGCAAACGGATATCCACCGGTAAAGGCAACCTGCCCGTTTGCCCCGGCGCTCGGACGGAAAAACACCATCAGCAATGTCTGCCCCCGATTCACGGCCACCACGCGCCCATCGCGCGAATTCACGGACTCCTTGGGTGTCGATACGCCCCAGCACTCTGTGGGATTGTCCTCGACGAACACGCTCCAGTCGGTTTTTGCAGCGACGCGATTGGTGCTCTGGTCCTGCGCAAAAGCGCCGCCTGCGACCAGACCTGCCAGTGCGATCGCGCCCAACCCTGTTTTCAAAAGTCCCATCAGTCCACTTCTCCAGCCGTCTTTGTTGCCTCAACACATCTTGCAAACCAAAAGCGTGACCGCTTTTCCGGGCCATTCTGCGATATCGGCTTGCGTTCTTTTCGACAACAAACACCATAGCGCGAAATACGCGAGGGACAAAAGCCTGATTGGCATGTTTTTGCCCAAACCATCAACCGAAAGGAAAGCCCATGACCGCCCCCGCCCCCTTTGCAGAGATCTGGCGTGGTCCATTTCTCGAAAGCGTTCATACGGGTCATGCCGTCATCTGCGACACCAGCGGTCAGATCGTCGATGCTTGGGGCGACCCGGACGCAATCGTGCTGCCGCGCTCGTCGTCAAAGATGCTGCAGGCACTGCCATTGCTGCAATCGGGCGCGGCAGACGCGTTCGGCCTGACAACCGAACAGCTGGCAGTGGCCTGCGCCTCCCACGAAGGCGCGCCAATCCATGTGACCAAGGTCGGCGTCTGGATGAAGGATCTTGGGCTGCGCGACGACGCTTTCCGCTGTGGCGTGCAGGAAACCCGCGACCGCACCCTTCTCGAAGCGCAGATCCGTGCGGGCGATAGCTCCTGCCAGATCCACAACAACTGTTCGGGCAAACATGCAGGCTTTCTCACCCTCGCGCGACATCTCGGTGCAGGCCCTGAATATGTCGACCCGGATCATCCGGTGCAAAAAGCCTGCCTCGCAGCTTTCGAAGAAATTACCGGCGAGACCAGCCCCGGCTACGGCATCGACGGTTGCTCCGCTCCCAACCCCGCAGCGACCCTGCACGGCATCGCCCGCGCAATGGCCCGTTTTGCAGGCGCCGCCGACGGCAGCCCCCAAGCACGGCTGCACCAGGCCATGCGCCTCCATCCAGACCTCGTGGCCGGCGAAGGACGCGCCTGTACGGAACTGATGCGCGCAACCGACGGCAAAGCCGCACTGAAAACCGGCGCCGAAGGGTTCTATATCGCCATTCTTCCGGAAAAAGGTCTTGGCATTGCCCTCAAGGCCACCTGCGGCACCACCCGCGCCGCCGAGGCCGCCATCGCAGCCCTGCTCGTCCGGCTGGGCATCCTTGATGCAAACCACCCCGCAACCCTCAAACGGATCAATGCCCCCATCGAGAACTGGCGCGGCATCCAGACCGGCGTATTGAAACCCGCCGCCGGTTTGCTCTGATATTTCTTTTGGCTAACAATATCCCGGGTGAATTGGCCTGAAAGGCCAAGGGGGCAGCGCCCCCCACGACCCCGGCCACCTCACGCCGCAAAATCAGATTTCGAATAGCCCTGAACATACAACAGCGCCGTCAAATCACCGTGGTTTATCCGGACATCGCAGGCCGCTGCAACCGAGGGCTTGGCATGCAACGCAACCCCCAACCCGGCGCGCGTCAACATGCCCAGATCGTTGGCCCCGTCGCCCACGGCAATCACGTCCGCCTCGGAGATGCCCAGCCGCGCAGTAATCACTTCAAGGGCGTCCACTTTCGCCTGTTTCCCAAGGATAGGCACAGCCACCTCTCCGGTCAGAAAGCCGTTCACCGCCACGAGGGTGTTCGCGCGGTTCTCGTCGAACCCCAGCTCTGCCGCAACGTGCGCGGTGAACGCCGTGAACCCACCAGAAACCAACGCTGCATGCGCACCGTGCGCCTTCATCGTCGCAACAAGCGTGGCGCCACCCGGCATCGGTGTGATCCGCGCGCTCAGAACCTTGCCGATAACGCTTTCCGGCAACCCCTCGAGCAGCGCCACCCGCGCGCGCAACGCGCCATCGAAATCAAGCTCGCCATTCATCGCCCGCGCGGTGATATCCTTCACGTGCGCACCCACGCCTGCCTCCTCCGCCAATTCGTCGATGCATTCCTGCTCGATCATGGTGCTGTCCATATCGGCCAGCAACATCCGCTTGCGACGTCCCGCCGTCGGTACCACTACCAGATCGACACCCATCGCCTTGCAGCTTTCCCAGACCTCCCAAAGATTCTGGGGCACTGCGCTCAGCGCGAACTCAGCCGCCTCGTCCGGACAGAGCCAGACCGCATCGCCACCGCCCCAGGCATTACGCAAGGACTCGACAAGAGCGGGATCCAGAGCGGGGTTCAGCGGAGATGTCAAAAGCACGGCTGTATACATGGTCAAGTTTCCGATCAGCGTCAGAGGCGTCGCAAAAGGACGATCAAACGGCGTTCTAACGTTGAATACCGGCTTGTGCCAGAGCCAGCCGCGCCGTAAGCGTCAACGCGGGACACCCTTCCCCAACGAAGGGCATATATCTGAAAGGATAGCATCAATGGCTACCACTCAACCGTCAACGCGGCCGGCAAATCCGCGTTTCTCGTCCGGCCCTTGCGCCAAGCCCCCTACATTCGCACTTGAAAAGCTCTCCGGCGCGCCGCTGGGGCGCAGCCACCGTGCCGCGCCCGGCAAGGCAAAGCTGCTTGAGGCAATCGAGACCACGCGTGAGGTTCTTGGCGTGCCTGCCGACTACAGGATCGGCATTGTTCCCGCGTCGGACACAGGTGCCTACGAGATGGCGATGTGGTCCCTGTTGGGCGAACGCCCCGTCGAGGTGGTCGCATGGGAAAGCTTCGGTGCGGGCTGGGTCACAGATGTGGTGAAGCAACTCAAGATCGAGGCGACCACCCACACAGCCGACTACGGCGAGATCGTGGATATGGCCGCGCTGAACTACGACAACGATGTGTGCTTTACCTGGAACGGCACGACCTCGGGCGTGCGGATGCCCAACGGCGACATGATTCCGGCGGACCGCAAGGGGCTGACCCTGTGCGATGCGACCTCCGCCGCGTTTGCGATGGATCTGCCGTGGGACAAGCTGGATGTGACCACGTTCAGCTGGCAAAAGGTGCTGGGCGGCGAAGCGGCGCACGGCATGTTGATCCTCAGCCCCCGCGCCGTCGAGCGGCTCGAAAGCTATACCCCCGCCTGGCCCCTGCCAAAGATATTCCGTCTCACCAAAGGCGGCAAGCTGATCGAAGGAATCTTCAAGGGCGAGACGATCAACACCCCCTCGATGCTATGCGTCGAAGACTACCTTTTCGCGCTCGACTGGGCAAAATCCGTAGGCGGTCTCAAGGGCCTGATCGCGCGCGCCGATGCCAATACGGCGGCAATCACCGCCTTTGTCGACACGCATGACTGGATCGACTTCCTCGCCACCGAACCCGCGACCCGCTCGACCACCTCCGTGTGCCTTAAATTTACCGATACGCGCATCGCGGACGGTGCCGCCTTTGCCAAGGCGGTTGCAAAGCGGCTGGCGGACGAGGATATCGCGCTGGACATCGGTGCCTACCGCGACGCGCCCGCAGGTCTGCGCATCTGGTGCGGTGGCACAGTCGAGACGCGCGACATCGAAGCGATGTTGCCGTGGCTCGCCTACGCCTTCGAGACCGAAATCAACGCATAAACCCCACGGTACTCGCCCGGCCTGTACGCATTTGCAGGCCGGGGATGTACACGGGCACATTCCCCCATTTTAAAGGACCACACTCATGGCTCCCAAAGTACTCATCTCCGACAAACTCAGCGACGCCGCCGTTCAGATTTTCAAGGATCGCGGCATCGACGTCGATTTCCAGCCCGATCTGGGCAAGGACAAGGACAAGCTGCTCGAAGTGATCGGCAAATACGACGGTCTTGCAATCCGCTCGGCCACCAAGGCCACGGAAAAGATCATCGCCGCCGCCGACAACCTCAAGGTCATCGGCCGCGCCGGTATCGGCACCGACAACATCGACAAGGACGCAGCGTCCAAGAAGGGCATCATCGTGATGAACACGCCCTTCGGCAACATGATCACGACAGCGGAACACGCCATCGCGATGATGTTCGCGGTCGCCCGTCAGATCCCCGAGGCCTCCGTCTCCACCCATGCGGGCAAATGGGAAAAGTCGAAATTCATGGGTGTCGAGCTGACAGGCAAGACGCTGGGTGTAATCGGTGCGGGCAACATCGGCGGCATCGTCTGCGACCGCGCGCGCGGTTTGAAGATGAAGGTTGTCGCCTATGATCCCTTCCTCGGCGAGGAAAAGGCACAGAAGATGGGTGTGGAGAAGGTCGAACTTGACGATCTTCTCAAGCGCGCGGATTTCATCACTCTGCACGTTCCGTTTACCGACCAGACAGCAAACATCCTCAGCCGCGAGAACCTTGAGAAAACCAAGAAGGGCGTGCGGGTCATCAACTGCGCGCGCGGCGGTCTGGTGGACGAAGAAGCATTGGCCGATCTGTTGAAATCAGGCCATGTCGCCGGCGCGGCGTTCGACGTGTTCGCGCAAGAGCCCGCCACAGAGAATCCGTTGTTCAACCTTCCAAACGTCGTCTGCACACCGCACCTGGGTGCCGCGACGACGGAAGCACAGGAAAACGTAGCGTTGCAAGTGGCCGAGCAGATGTCCGATTACCTGCTGACAGGGGCCGTCAGCAACGCGCTCAACATGCCGTCCGTCACGGCGGAAGAGGCCCAGATCATGGGGCCGTGGCTGAAGCTGTCGCAGCACCTCGGGTCGTTCATCGGACAGCTGACCGATGAGCCGATGAAGGCGATCAACGTCCTGTATGACGGTGTGGTTTCCGAAATGAACCTTGCCGCGCTCAATTGTAGCGTCGTCGCGGGTATCATGAAACGCGCCAACCCGGACGTGAACATGGTCTCGGCGCCCGTCGTGGCCAGAGAGAAGGGCATCCAGATCTCCACCACGAACCAGGACAAGTCCGGTGCGTTCGACGGCTATATCAAGGTAACCGTGGTCACGGACAAGCGTGAACGCTCGATCGCGGGCACCGTATTTTCGGACGGCAAGCCCCGCTTTATCCAGATCAAGGGTATCAACATCGACGCCGAAGTCGGCGCGCATATGGTGTACACCACCAACGATGATGCGCCGGGCATCATCGGTGCATTGGGCCACACGATGGGCGAGAATGGCGTGAACATCGCGAACTTCACCCTCGGCCGCGCCAATGTGAAGGGTGAGGCGATCGCGCTGCTTTACGTCGATGAATCTGTGCCCGCGCCCGTGGTTGAGAAGCTGCGCAGCACCGGTCTGTTCAATCAGATCAAACTGCTGGAATTCGATGTCGCCTGATTGCGTCGGATAAGGTATTTAGGCGGGTGCGGCTCTTTTTCGGGGTCGCGCCTGTTTCGTTTGGAGTGATGATGACGCAGCCCCTCTATGCCGTAGGTGACATACATGGCCAACATGAAGAACTGCTGCGTGTCCTCGACCTGATCCAGCGGGACGGTGGCGCGGATGCACAGATCGTTTTTCTCGGAGACTATGTCGACCGGGGCCCGTCCAGCGCCCAGGTGCTGGACACGCTGATCGCCGGACAGAACGCGGGCAGGCCGTGGACCTGCCTGAAAGGCAACCACGACAGGATGTTCACGTGGTTCATGGAAGAGTACCCAAGACATGATGCGTATCTGGCGCTTGAACTCTATTGGCTGCATCCCCGGCTTGGTGGCGACACGACGCTCGCGTCCTACGGAGTGAAGGTCAAGCAGACCGATCGGCAGCTGTCGGTACATGAAAAAGCCCGCGCCGCAGTGCCTCAGGCACATGTGGATTTTCTAAGAAATGCCCCGTTGTCGTATGAGACAGATGATCATTTCTTTGCGCACGCAGGCATTCGACCGGGTGTCCCGTTGGCTCAACAGACGGAACATGATCTGCTGTGGATCCGAAAGCAGTTCCACGCCGCGACACACCCCCACCCGAAGCTTATTATCCACGGACATACGCCCGTGAGACAGGCGACACATTATACCAACCGCATCAATATCGATGCCGGCGCTGGCTATGGTCATCCGCTTGCGGCAATCGTTCTCGAAGGGCGCGCATGCTGGACACTTTCCGACGATGGCCGCATCCCGCTGATCCCCTGAGCCGCCAGATCATTCACACGACTTGCAAAGCCTGAGAAATCGGTTCCGTGCAGGACCGGCACGCCTGATTGTCGGATCTCTTCCAACGCTGTCAAACTCTGCGCATCTGGGCCAGGACCTGGTTCGCGCAGGACAATTGCCATCACCCGCCCCGGATGCCGTGCGATCGCATCGCGGTAGACGAAGGCATCGTGTTGCCCGGTGTCACCCACAAGAACGTAGCGCAATTTTGGGTTCGCCTTCATCAGCGCGTCGATGCTGCTGCCCTTGTGATCGCCGTGGGTGCCGGTGATGAACTGCGTTTTACTGATCCCCAAATCGCGCAGAAACGTCGGACCTTTCACCAGACCCGCCGCCGCAAAGATATTCTGAAGAAACTGGTGGAGGTTCCATGGGGAAGAACTGACGTAATAGACCGGATTGCGCCCTTTTCGAGAGACTTCCTGGAGGAAGGCCACCGCATCGGGGAAAATGCTGCGGGTGCCGGCATTGCCAGTGAAGGTTGTCCAGAGGTTGCGTACCAGTGAGTAGGCGCCGGTTTTCAGCATCGTGTCATCGATATCGGAAACGATTGCGAAATCCGCCTGTGCGTCAGCCACGAGAACAGGACAAAGCGTGGCACCAGCGCGGCCTTCTATGGTGACTTCCACGTCGTTCCACCCCCGTTCAGAGGTCCGGGGAAGCAACAGGGTGAAATACCCTTCCTCGTCGGTCAGTCCAGTGACGTCATGTGCCGCCACCTTCACAGCCGCAACTTCGTCAGTCAGGAAAAGCGACAGCATCTGTTTGAAGTTCGTCCAGCGCGACTGCGTCGGGACCGGCTTGTTCCGGCGCAACCCACTCAGCACACGGCCCCGAACCACCAGATGATCGGGCGTGGCATAGCCGATATACGGCTCGATGATGCGGCGCGTGTCGCGTTGGCCGCGCAAGCCGTCCAGTATTCGTTCGGTGTTCCAGGCCAGACTGTGGAGCATTTTCTTGATCATACCGGTCCAACGCGGCCGCCATCGATTGGTTGCGAGTCTTCGAGATTGGCTTCGGCGGCCGGAAAACGACCGCAAGGGGGGGCTGACAATCGACCCGCCGCGCTTCATAAAACGAGGCATCAAACACTTGGAGGGCATCAATGTCAGACGATATCGTAATTTTGGGCGGTGTGCGCACCGCCATCGGCACCTTTGGCGGCGCACTGGCGAAAACGCCACCGACAACGCTTGGCGCAACTGTCGCACGAGAGGCGCTCGCGCGGGCGGGCGTAGAACCGGGACAGATTGGCCACGTTGTCTTTGGCAACGTGATCAATACCGAACCGCGGGACATGTACCTGAGCCGCGTTGCCGCGATCGAGGCAGGCATACCCGATGAGGTGCCCGCAATGAACGTCAATCGCCTGTGCGGTTCAGGCGTACAGGCCATCGTTTCCGCGACCCAATCGCTGTTGCTGGGGGATGCGGATTTTGCGCTCGCCGGCGGCGCCGAAAATATGAGCCGCGCGCCCTACATCCTGCCGGACGCGCGCTGGGGTCAGAAGATGGGTGATGCAGCCTCGCTCGACATGCTGCTCGGCACGCTCAACTGTCCGTTCGGCACCGGCCACATGGGCGTGACCGCCGAGAACGTCGCGGGGGAGCATGATGTAAGCCGCGCGGAGCAGGATGCCTTTGCGCTGCGCAGTCAGGAACGTGCGGCGGCGGCTATCGAAGCGGGCCATTTCCGCGACCAGATTGTGCCAGTGGACGTGCGCAAGGGCCGTGACACCATCAACTTCGAGGTGGACGAGCATCCGAAGGCCACATCGCTGGAACAACTCGCCGGACTGCGGCCGGTGTTTCAAAAAGACGGCTCGGTCACGGCGGGCAATGCCAGCGGGATCAATGACGGGGCGGCGGCTTTGGTATTGGCACGTGCATCGGCGGCCGAAAAGGCCGGGCTGAAACCGCGCGCGCGGGTGATCGGCTATGCGCATGCCGGTGTACGGCCCGAAGTAATGGGCATAGGTCCCATTCCTGCAGTGACAAACCTGCTTGAGAAAACCGGCATGAGCGTTGCGGATTTCGACGTGATCGAGAGCAACGAGGCGTTTGCATCGCAAGCTTTGGCTGTGACGAAAGCGTTGGGATTCGATCCAGACCGAGTCAATCCGAATGGCGGTGCCATCGCACTGGGCCATCCCGTGGGTGCGACGGGCGCGATCATCACCGTGAAAGCCCTGTACGAATTGGAGCGCACCGGAGGCAAGCGGGCGCTGATTACCATGTGCATCGGCGGCGGACAGGGCATCGCGCTGGCCATCGAGCGTATGTAGAACAGCCGGTGAATGTACAGAAGGGGCAGGGCATCGAGCCCTGCCCCTTCTGGGGGATATTTTCAGCCAAGAAAAATAGGGATCAGGTCAATGCCGCTATCAGGAAAATGAGCCCTGCAGCGGCTGCGGCACCGGCGAGGGCCGCGCCAGCGATCCACCGCTTGAATGGCCGGTGCGGGCGTTCGACCGGATTGCCCTGACGGATCAGCGCCGCTTCGATCAGAGCGGGAAGACGCGGTCCGAAACGTGACAGGATACGCGCGGTTTTGGCCAGATCGCCTACAATCGCCTTGGGACCGATGGATTTGGTGATGTAGTCGGTGACGATCGGGGCTGCGACCTGCCAGATGTTCATCTGCGGGTTGAGCGAGCGGGCGACACCCTCCACCACGACCATAGTGCGCTGGAGCAGGATCAGTTCAGTACGCGTTTCCATTCCGAAGCGTTCCGTCACCTCGAAAAGATAGGACAGCAGGCGCGCCATTGAGATACGGTCTGCATCCATGCCGAAGATGGGTTCCCCTACCGCGCGCAGGGCGCGAGCGAATTCATCAACGTCCTTATCGGCGGGCACATAGCCCGCCTCGAAATGCACCTCGGCCACGCGCTTGTAATCTTTGCGGATGAACCCGTAGAGAATTTCCGCATAGACGCGGCGGGTATATTCGTCGATGTGGCCCATGATTCCGAAATCGAGCGCGATGATGTTGCCGTTCGGGGCAACCTTGAGATTCCCCTGGTGCATGTCACCGTGAAAAAACCCGTCGCGCAGGGCGTGTTGCAGGAAAAGCTGCAGGATACGCTCTGACAAGGCCACGCGGTCATGGCCTGCCGCATCAAGTGCTGCGTTGTCGCCCATCGGGACGCCGTCCGCCCATGTCATCGTCATGACGCGGCGGGCCGAATAATCCCATTTGATGCCAGGCAACTCAAAGCCTGCGTCGGCGCGGGTGTTATGCGCGAATTCGGAGGCCGAGGAGGATTCGAGCCGCAGGTCCAGTTCACCCCGAACCACACCGTCGAAATGTTCGATCACATCCATCGGGCGCAGACGACGCGAGCCGGGGGAGAACAGTTCCACCATGCGGGCCGCCAGATAGAACGCATCGACGTCCTTGCGGAACGCCTTTTCGATGCCCGGACGCAGCACCTTGACCGCGACTTCCTCTCCGGTTTCCGCAATGCGCGCACGGTGCACCTGCGCGATCGAGGCAGCGGCGACGGGTTCGCTGAACTCCGAAAAGAGCGTATCGATCGGCTGACCCAGCTCTTTCTCGACTTCCGCCTTGGCGGTGGCGACGTCGAAAGGGGGAAGTTTGTCCTGCAGCACGCGCAGTTGCAGCGCCATTTCGTCGCCGACCACATCCGGCCTTGTCGAAAGGACCTGGCCGAACTTGATATAGGCCGGGCCCAGCGCGGTGAGCGCACGGGTGGCGGGCGGCATTGTCGGATCGCCCTTGTACCCCAGGAACTTGAACGGCAAGCCCAACGCACGGGCCACCACGCGTAGCGGTTTGGAGGCGTCGAAGGCATCCAGCACCTTGTTCATCGCGCCCGTGCGCTCGAGCGTGGCACCAGTGCGAATCAGCCGCCAGATGTTATGCGGGCCGCGCACCTAAATCTTCCATCCCGAATGCAGACAGGCGATTCCCATCGAGAGGTTGCGGTATTTCGCCTGCTCGAAACCCGCCGCCCGAACCATGTCGAGAAAGGTTTCCTGATCGGGAAAATTGCGGATTGATTCAACAAGGTATTGGTAGCTGTCACGGTCGTTCGCGATGGCCTGTCCCATGCGGGGAATCACGTTAAAGCTGTAAAGGTCATAGGCCTTCTGCATCGCCGGATTGGGCAGTTGGCTGAATTCCAGCACCATCAGGCGGCCGCCCGGTTTGAGCACGCGGTACGCTTCGTTCAGCGCCTCTTGCGGTCGGGTGACGTTTCGGATGCCAAAGCTGATCGTGTAGACGTCAAAGCTGTCGTTCTCGAACGGCAATGCCATTGCATCGCCCACGACCCAATCAAGGCTGCCTTGCATCGCTTCGGCTTCGGCGCGTTTGCGGCCTTCGGTCAACATGCCTTCGGTCAAATCGCAGACCGTTGCGTGTCCGTGGCCCGCGCGTTTGAGAAACTTGAACGCCACGTCGCCGGTACCGCCTGCCACATCCAGCAGTGTCTGGCCGGGCCGCGGGGCGAGCCAGTCCATCATTGCCTCTTTCCAGATGCGGTGGATCCCGAGGCTCATGACATCGTTCATGATGTCGTATTTATTCGCCACGTCGTTGAACAGCGTGCGAACCTTGCCTGCCTTTTCGTCCTCGGGGATCGTCTGCGCGCCGAAATGGGTGGTCTTGTCGGTCATGGGATGCGTCCTGAACTTGTTATTTTGCAGATATAGCCTCAGGTAGGCAGGTGCAAACCGCCATTTGCCGCAGCACCGAAAAGGAGCCACCATGCCGGAACTGCCCGAAGTCGAAACCGTGCGCCGCGGGCTGGCCCCTGTGATGGAGGGTGTTGTGATCGAACGGGCGGAGATAAACCGGCCCGATCTGCGGTGGCCATTCCCGCTGCACATGGCGGAGCGGCTGACCGGGCAGCGGGTGGCACGTCTGCGCCGGCGTTCGAAATACATCCTTGCCGATCTGAGCTCTGGCGAAACGCTGTTGATTCACTTGGGGATGTCGGGGCGCATGCTGATCTCCGGCGATCCGTTGGGTACGTTTGCGCATACGCACCCCGCGGCGCAGAAGCACGATCATGTGGTGTTGCACATGGCAAATGGCGCGCGCATTACCTTCAACGATCCGCGCAGGTTTGGCGTGATGGATCTGATGCCGACCGACGGCGCCGACACGCACAAGCTGTTGGCGGTGTTGGGCCCGGAACCATTGGGCAACGATTTTCACGAATCCTTGTTGGTCGATGCCTTCAAGGGGCGCAACACGCCGGTCAAATCCGCACTTCTCGACCAGCGTATCGTCGCCGGTTTAGGTAATATATACGTCTGCGAGGCGCTTTTTCGGGCACGGATCAGCCCGAAACGCAAGGCGGGACGCATTGCCGCAGGACGCGTCGCGGCGCTGGTTCCGATCATCCGCGACGTGCTGCAAGAGGCGATCGCGGCGGGCGGGTCGTCTTTGCGCGATTTCCGGCAAGCCGATGGCGAACTTGGGTATTTTCAGCATTCATTCGATGTCTACGGGCGGGAGGGAGCCCCGTGCCGCACACCCGATTGCACCGGTACAGTTGCGCGTATCGTCCAGTCCGGGCGGTCCTCTTTCTATTGTCCGGTATGTCAAAGATAGCTTGAACCGTCCCACCGCCATGATATGCACGAATGTCTGTGCAACAACTAGGGGCCGTCTTACATGGCTTATGAAACGATCATTCTCGATGTCGACAATCACGTGGCCCTCATTACCTTGAATCGGCCCGATGCGCTGAATGCCCTGAACGATCAGTTGATGATGGAATTGGCCGATTGCCTGAAAGGATGCCAGGAAAACGAAAAGGTGCGGTGCATCGTAATAACCGGCTCGGAAAAGGCTTTTGCCGCGGGTGCAGACATAGCGATGATGAAGGAGAAGTCCTTTGTCGAAGCGTTTTCGGGTGACCTGTTCACGCCGGAAGCAGACCAGATCATGCGCATCCGCAAACCGATCATCGCAGCCGTCAACGGCTATGCGCTGGGGGGGGGCTGCGAATTGGCCATGATGTGTGACTTCATTATCTGCTCCGAAACGGCCAAGTTCGGGCAGCCCGAGATCAATCTCGGCGTTGTCGCCGGCATCGGCGGCACACAGCGCCTTACCCGGATCGTCGGCAAGTCCAAAGCAATGGACATGAACCTGACGGGTCGCTTCATGGATGCCGAAGAGGCGGAACGCTCCGGTCTTGTTTCGCGGGTTGTTCCGGCGAAAAAGTTGATGGAAGAGACCATGGGTGCGGCGCAGAAGATCGCTGAGAAATCGATGATTTCGGTCATGGTCGTAAAAGAGGCGGTGAACCGTGCCTACGAGGTTCCGCTGCGCGAAGGGCTTTTGTTCGAACGCCGGATGTTCCACGCGCTGTTTGCGACCGAAGATCAGGCCGAAGGCATGGGCGCGTTTCTTGAAAAGCGCGAAGCGCAGTTCCGAGATAAGTAATCGGGGTAACGCCGGCTGCGCGCCACGCCGACCTTTACAACCCTACCAAAAACCCCTTATAGCGCTCGGCATACATGCGCGTGCAGCCCGCTCTGGCTAGAATCACCTGTCAGGTGTCCTCCCTCCGGGAGCGATTGCACGCATTGACACATATAGAACAGACAGGATGATCCTCATGGCAAATACACCACAGTCGAAAAAACGCGCCCGCCAGAACGAGAAGCGTTTCGCCGTAAACAAGGCGCGCCGTTCGCGCATCCGCACCTACCTGCGCAAAGTCGAAGAAGCGATCGAATCCGGCAACAAGGACGACGCGACAGCCGCCTTGCGCGCAGCTCAGCCCGAGCTGATGCGCGGCGTCACGAAAGGCGTTTTCCACAAGAACACCGCATCGCGCAAGATGTCCCGTCTGGCGGCCCGCGTCAAAGCGATCGGCTGATCCAACGATCCTACCATCACTGGCTTTTTGCAAAGGCGTCACCTCGGTGGCGCCTTTGTTGTATTTTCGCCCCCCTCCCGGACTGTCGGAGATTCTTTTTCAGCAAACTCAGAGTCAAGAATTAAGATCGGTTGAACCGCGCGCGACAGCATTGCTATTTAGGTTCAGCGATTCACATCGCGGGGGGACAGACCCGATGTTAAGACCGTTATTTTGCTAGAGGTAACGGTGTATCAGAAGGGTTTCTGCCGGCATTGATAGAGATGCCCTACGAATCTGCGGATGCTGCTGCCAGCACATTTGCACTGTCGCACTTTAACGAACGGTGGCGTTCGATCATGCCTGTTCAGCTTAACCTGAATGGCATTCTTCGCCCCCACTATGAAAGTCCGAAGGGCATAAGCTGGTTTTCCGATGGGACCGGAACGGCTTTGCTTTGCCCGAAGACCAAAGGCAAGTTTTGTCGCGGCGGCGGCGCAAATGTATGGCGGTAGTGAAAGTATGATCGAGAACGACTGGGGCATCGTAAAACAGCGTCTTCTGAAAACCGTAGGGCAGAACAACTATACGACGTGGATCGATCCGTTGACCCTCTCGAAGTCCGAGCAGGGCATTGCGACACTGACGGTCCCGACCACGTTTTTCGGCAATTACGTCAGTCAGAATTTCTCTGATCTGATTCTGCACGAGATGAAAGCGTTCGACAGCGGACTGTCGAGGCTCAACTTTTCGGTTGCCAACAAGCCGCGGTCGGAACAGCCTCCTGTCACGCGCCACACCGATGCCGTCGCACCCGCAGCGCGGACGGCGCATTCGAAGAACAGGAGCGGGGGTGTCTCCTATACCGCACCACTTGAAAGCCGTTTTACTTTCGACACTTTTGTCGTCGGCAAGCCGAACGAGTTGGCCCATGCCGCAGCACGCCGTGTCGCAGAAGGCGGGCCGGTCACGTTTAATCCACTGTTCCTTTACGGCGGCGTCGGACTGGGCAAGACCCACCTGATGCATGCCATCGCGCAGGAGCTCCAGGCCCGCAAACCAGAGTTGAACGTGCTCTATCTGTCGGCGGAACAGTTCATGTACCGTTTCGTCCAGGCGTTGCGCGATCGCAAGATGATGGACTTCAAAGAAATCTTTCGTTCTGTCGATGTCTTGATGGTCGATGATGTCCAGTTCATCGCGGGCAAGGACAGCACGCAAGAAGAGTTTTTTCACACGTTCAATGCGCTGGTCGACCAAAACAAGCAGATCATAATCTCCGCAGATCGTGCTCCGCAGGAAATCAAGGACCTTGAAGAGCGCGTGAAGTCGCGCCTGCAATGCGGCTTGGTCGTGGATCTGCACCCGACCGATTACGAATTACGGCTTGGCATTCTGCAGAACAAGGTCGAGGGGCACCGTGCCTCCTATCCCGAACTTGAGATGGATGAGGGGGTGCTGGAATTTCTGGCTCATCGCATCTCCACCAACGTGCGCGTCCTCGAAGGGGCACTGACGCGGCTTTTCGCCTTTGCGTCTCTCGTCGGGCGCAAGATCGACATGGAGCTGACGCAGGACTGCCTTGCCGATGTGCTGCGCGCGTCGGAGCGCAAGATCACTGTCGAAGAAATTCAGCGCAAGGTGTCGGATCACTACAACATTCGCTTGAGCGATATGGTCGGCCCGAAACGCCTGCGCAGCTACGCGCGGCCCCGGCAGGTGGCGATGTATCTTTGCAAACATATGACAAGCCGCTCTTTGCCAGAAATCGGGCGCCGGTTCGGAGGACGTGATCACACAACGGTCATGCACGGTGTCAAACGCATCGAAGAGCTGAAAGCCACCGATGGTCAGATCGCCGAAGATCTGGAACTGCTGCGCCGCGCTTTGGAGGCGTAAGCGCCCGCACAGATGCAGCGATGCCACATAGCGGCCCTTCGCGGGGCCACCTAAAGCAATTGTATCGCGCACCCTCTTGTGATCAGGTCTAAACGGGGTAACGTGCCGGTCCCGGACCGGACAACTGGAGTGAGTTATATGAAATTCAGCATTGAACGCGCGGCGTTGCTCAAAGCCGTCTCTCAGGCCCAGTCCGTGGTGGAGCGGCGCAACACCATTCCGATCCTCGCCAACGTCCTTATCGAGGCGGAAGGCAGTGACGTATCGTTCCGCGCAACCGATCTCGATATCGAAGTGGTGGACAAGGCGCCTGCACAAGTCGAACGCGCCGGTGCGACCACCGTGGCCGCAACGACGCTGCATGAAATCGTGCGCAAATTGCCAGACGGCGCGTTGGTGTCCCTCACTTCTGACAGCGCTGCAGGCCGTCTTACCGTCGAGGCCGGGCGCTCGAATTTCTCGCTCGCGACGCTGCCGAAGGAAGATTTTCCGGTCATGGCGTCATCAGAGTACACATCGAACTTTTCCGCGAATGCCGCGGTGTTGCGCAGACTTTTCGACAAATCGAAATTTGCGATCTCTACGGAAGAGACGCGTTACTACCTCAACGGCGTTTACATGCATATCGCGGATGGCGACGGCGGCAAGATGCTGCGCTGCGTCGCGACGGATGGTCACCGATTGGCCCGTATCGACGCCGACATTCCGGCCGATGCCGCAAACATGCCCGGCGTAATTGTGCCGCGAAAAACCGTTGGAGAGATGCGCAAACTCTTGGACGATGACGAAATGCAGATCGCGGTATCCGTCTCGGAGACAAAAATCCGCTTTGCCACGCCGCAAATTACGCTGACGTCAAAGGTGATCGACGGAACCTTTCCGGATTACACACGCGTCATTCCGCAAGGCAACACCCGGAAATTGGAAGTCGATGCTGCGGATTTCGCCCGCGCAGTTGACCGTGTTGCGACCGTTTCGTCCGAACGGTCGCGCGCCGTGAAACTGCAACTTGACGAGGACCGGCTGATCCTGTCCGTTAATGCTCCTGACAGCGGCGCCGCCGAAGAAGAGCTCGCCGTGGCCTATTCGGATGAGCGGCTGGAAATTGGGTTCAATGCGAAGTACCTGCTCGAGATCGCAAGCCAAGTCGATCGCGAGAATGCGGTATTCCTGTTCAACTCATCTGGCGATCCAACATTGATGCGCGAAGGTAACGACACCTCTGCCGTCTACGTCGTAATGCCGATGCGTGTGTGAACGCATCCGGAATTTTCTAAAATTCCGGGCCGAATTTTATGAAAAATTCGAGCACCCGTAGATGGCTGATCTATTTCTTTCCAACCTGACGCTCTCCCACTTCCGGTCACATCTGCGGTCCGCTATCGCGGTAGATGCGCGTCCCGTCGCGATTCACGGCAACAACGGCGCCGGCAAGACGAACATCCTCGAGGCAATTTCACTTTTGTCTCCCGGACGAGGACTGCGGCGGGCGAGTGCTCAGGACATGACGCGCCGCCCCGAAGCATTGGGGTGGAAAGTCAACGCATTGATAAATGGCCCAAACGGTGTTGCGGAAATTGACATCACTTCAGAACAGGGTGTGGCGCGTCAAGTTCGCATCGATGGAAAACCCGTTGCGCAGACGGCGCTAAGCCGCATTGTCCGCGTTTTATGGCTGATCCCGTCCATGGATCGGCTTTGGATCGAAGGAGCCGACGGGCGGCGGCGGTTCCTGGACAGGGTGACACTCAGCTTTCTTCCCGATCACGCAGATATCTCACTCAGTTATGAGAAGGCGATGCGCGAGCGGAACCGCTTGCTCAAGGATATGGTTCGCGAACCGTCGTGGTATGCGGCTCTGGAAGCGCGTCTTGCCGAAACGGGTATCGCAATCCACCACAACCGGCTGCGGGCGCTGCAGGCGCTGACTGTCGCGCAGGAGATGACCGCTACCGCATTTCCTGTCGCAACTTTGGCGCTCGAATGTGACATGCCTGACAACGTAGAAGCGATGCGCGTGGCTTTGTCCGACAATCGCATACGCGACATGTCGGCGGGACGTACGCTGATCGGTCCCCACCGCGCCGATCTGATTGGGTCTTACGCGGAAAAGGGAATACCGGCGCGCGATTGCTCGACCGGGGAACAGAAGGCGCTGCTGGTTTCCCTGATCCTGGCGAATGCCCGGGCGGTGGCGGCCGACTTTGGCGCGCCCCCGCTGTTGTTGCTTGACGAGATCGCGGCACATCTCGATGCATACCGCCGTGCCGCTCTTTATGACGAGATTTCGGCGCTTGGTGCGCAGGCATGGATGACAGGGACCGAAAGCGGGCTTTTCGAGGCAATGGATGCGCGGGCGCAGTCTCTTACCGTTACAGAAGTGTCGGGGGTTTCAAGCGTGCTTTCTGCCCACTGAGAAGCCATACGAACACCGCATCTCCTACCACAAAATATTGTGTGCTGCGCGTGACAACCCCCCCTTAAAACAGTATATCTAGCGCGTAGAATTACAGGATTACACGAATGTCCGACATCGAGCAGATACCAGAAGAGTACGGCGCTAGTTCCATCAAGGTTCTCAAGGGCTTGGAAGCGGTTCGCAAGCGTCCGGGTATGTACATCGGAGACACCGATGACGGCTCCGGGCTGCATCACATGGTATATGAAGTCGTCGACAACGGGATCGACGAGGCATTGGCTGGTCACGCGGACCGGGTGACAGTCACCATCCACGATGACAGCTCTGTTTCTGTTTCGGACAACGGACGAGGTATTCCCGTAGGTATCCACGAGGAAGAAGGCGTGTCTGCAGCGGAAGTCATCATGACGCAGCTGCACGCGGGCGGCAAATTTGACAGCAATTCCTACAAGGTCTCGGGCGGTCTGCACGGCGTCGGCGTATCGGTCGTCAATGCACTCAGTGACTGGCTTGAACTGCGCATCTGGCGTGAGGGCAAGGAGCACGTCGCCCGGTTCGAGGGTGGGTTTACGACCAAACATCTCGAAACCTTGGGCGATACGGACCGTACCGGTACCCAGGTGCGTTTTCTCGCCTCGACCTCTACTTTTTCGAACCTTGATTACAGCTTTGAGACGCTGGAGAAGCGCCTGCGCGAATTGGCCTTCCTGAACTCCGGTGTCCGTATCGTTCTGCGCGACGAGCGGCCCAGCGAGCCCTTGGAAACCGAGCTGTATTACGAAGGCGGTGTGAAAGAGTTCGTGAAGTACCTCGACCGCCACAAATCGTCGATCATGCCTGAACCGATCTTTGTCGTTGGTGAGAAGGACGACATCGGTGTGGAAGTCGCGATGTGGTGGAACGACAGCTACCACGAGAACGTTCTGCCTTTTACCAACAACATACCACAGCGTGACGGCGGCACGCATATGGCGGGCTTTCGCGGCGCGTTGACGCGTACAATCAACAATTACGCTCAAAGCTCCGGCATCGCGAAGAAGGAAAAAGTTACGTTTACAGGCGATGATGCCCGCGAAGGGTTGACCTGTGTGCTTAGCGTGAAGGTTCCTGATCCGAAATTCTCATCTCAGACGAAGGATAAACTTGTTTCTTCCGAGGTCCGTCCGGCTGTCGAGGGGCTAGTAAACGAAAAGCTGGCTGAGTGGTTCGAAGAGAACCCGAACGAGGCCAAGATCATTGTCGGAAAGATCATCGAGGCTGCCCATGCACGCGAGGCGGCGCGCAAGGCTCGCGATCTGACGCGACGCAAGACGGCGATGGACGTGAATTTCCTTGCCGGAAAGCTCAAAGACTGCTCCGAAAAGGATCCTACGAAAACCGAAGTCTTCTTGGTCGAGGGCGACTCTGCCGGAGGTTCGGCCCAAACGGGCCGCGACCGCCAGACACAGGCGATCCTGCCGCTCAAGGGTAAGATCCTCAACGTCGAACGGGCACGGTTCGACCGGATGCTCGGCTCTCAGGAGATCGGTAATCTGGTGATGGCGCTGGGCACCGGCATTGGACGCGATGAATTTAACCTTTCTAAGCTGCGCTACCATAAGATCGTTATCATGACGGACGCCGACGTGGACGGCGCCCACATCCGCACCCTGTTGCTGACGTTCTTCTTCCGGCAAATGCCGGAGCTGATCGAGAACGGGCATCTCTACATCGCGCAGCCACCGCTTTACAAAGTGTCGCGCGGCAGATCCGAGGTGTACCTGAAAGATCAGGCCGCCATGGATGATTACCTTATTCAGCAGGGCATAGAGGGCGCGATGCTTCGGCAAGGCAACGGCGAAGAAATCAGCGGTCAGGATCTGGCCCGTGTCGTCGAAATGGCACGCCAGATGCGCCGCGTCCTAGAAACATTCCCGACCCATTACCCGCGCCACATTCTTGAACAGGCGGCGATCGCGGGCGCTTTCGTGCCCGGTGCCGTCGATCAGGACCTGCAGGACGTCGCCGACAAGGTCGCTACCCGGCTCAACCTGATCGCGCTGGAATACGAACGCGGCTGGCAGGGCCGGATCACACAGGATCATGGTATCCGCCTTGCACGCATTCTGCGCGGTGTAGAAGAGGTGCGCACCCTGGACGGCAAGATGTTGCGCGGCGGAGAAGCACGGAAATCAGGCACATTCACCGAGCATTTGCAGGACGTCTATGATTTGCCTGCAACGCTGATCCGCAAGGACCGCTCACAGCTGATCCACGGCCCCATGGACTTGCTCGAAGCGATCCTGACCGAAGGTGAAAAAGGTCTGTCCCTGCAACGCTACAAAGGTCTGGGAGAAATGAACCCCGATCAGCTTTGGGAGACGACACTTGATCCGGACGCCCGGACATTGTTGCAGGTGAAGGTAGAAGACATGGCAGAAGCCGATGACCTGTTCACGAAGTTGATGGGCGATGTCGTAGAACCGCGTCGTGAGTTCATTCAGAACAACGCGCTAAACGTCGAGAACCTTGATTTCTGATGAGTTGTAGGGAAGCGCATATTTTTCGCGGCGCGCATATTTCTTCGTGCCGCGAGAATGCTGAAAGCGGTATTATCCACAACTTATCAGATACTTAGAAAAAATGATCTGTGCAGTCGCATTTCACTCGTTGCTATTCTGGATCGCTACCTGCTTGTGGAAGACGGTGGCTATTCGAACTGCTCTTCCAGAGCAGATGCTCCAAAAACAGGTCTCCTTACCTTGAGGTGCGTTTCCTTATGCTTCTTCTGCGTCGAATTGAATGTCCAAGCAGCATTCACGGAAAAAACGCCCTGTGTCGCCAAGGTGTTGAAAAATGTAGGCGTGTTTGGTGTAGTCATCTCTTCGTTTCGAATTGCTTCGCAAACTGAACCGCGCCGGGTTTGCCGGAGGCTCTAAACCATGAGTAGGATGGAGGATCATGAACAAGACAACACACAATTATTCGCCAGAAGTGCACGAACGAGCGGTTCAGATGGTTTTGGATGGCGCAGGGCAGCATGAGAGCCGTTGGGCTGCGATTTGTCGATTTCTGCGAGGATCGGCTGTGCGCCGCAAGCACTGAATGAATGGGTAAAGAAGATCGCGGTCGATAGCGGCCAGCGTGGCGGCATCACAATCGAAACGGCCAAAAAGATGAAGGCTTTAGAACGCGAGAACCGCCAGCTGAAACAAGCCAACGAGATCCTCTCGCAAAGCATCAGCGTATTTGCACAGGCGGAGCTCGACCGCGCATTCAAGAAATGATCCAGTTCATTGAAGATCACCGCGCAGACCATGGGGTCGAGCCGATTTGCCGGGTTCTGCTGATTGCCCCAGCCACTTTCTATGACAACAAGGCCAAGCGGACAGATCCGTTCCTCCTTTCGGATCGTGCCATGCGTGATGAGCAACTCAAGCCCGACATTGAACGGGCCTTAGAGCAAAATCTCAGCGTCTACGGTGTGCGGAAGATCTGGCATCAGATGCGCCGAGAAGGCTTTGATATCGCGCGTTGCACCGTTGCCCGCCTGATGAAGGATATCGGGGTCGAAGATGTCATTCGCGGCAAGAAGTCCAGAACAACCGCGCCTGACAAGGCGCTGCCCTGTCCACTGGACCGTGTGAACCGCCAATTCCATGCGCCAGCCCCAAACGTCTTGTGGGTCAGTGACTTCACGTATGTCGCTACATGGCAGGGCTTCGTTTATGTGGCGTTCGCCATTGATGTGTTCGCCCGACGGATCGTGGGATGGCGCGCCAGTCGCACGCCCAATGCGGGCTTCCTCCTCGATGCCTTGGAAAAGGCCATTCCTCAACGTAGACCCGCGCGCGATCAGCTGGAGCATCACTCGGATCGCGGTTCGCAATACCTGTCGATAAAGTACACTGATCGATTGGCCGAGGCAAAAGTTGCACCATCTGTCGGCAGCGTCGGGGTTTTCTATGAAAACGCGCGGGCCAAAATAATCAACGGATTGTTCAAAGCCGAGGTCATTGACAGACGCGGACCTTAGCGCAACTTCGAGGCCGTGGAATATGTAACGCTGGAATGGGTGGACTATCCAACAGGTCGCCACCAACCGCGACCGTCTGTACGCTTTTCGCGTCCACGGCGAAGTCAGCCGCGAGGACATGACCGCTATGGCGCAAGCCGTGAACGAGATCTTCGATTCGCACGAGGAAAATGTCGATCTGTTGATGATTTTTGACCGCTACAAAGGCGCCGAAGCGGGCGCCGCCCTCAGCTGGGAATCGCTGAAGTCGCGCTTTCGGTCTCTTGCAAATGTCGGACGGTACGTTGTCGTCGGCACACCGGATCAAGTGGAGGACATGATCGACTTTATAGGCAATCTCATTCCCGTGGAAGCCGAGACTTTCGACGAGGAGATCTCGGATTGAAACTCATTAAAGGCCGAAGCCGTCGCGCCCTGAGATGCCCGTACGAACAGGGCCGCCCCGAGAAACAGAGCGGCCCAATCGAATTGTATAGGAGGCGGGATCGGTTAGATCACCAGATCCACCTTGGGATTCAGAGCGCCAAGGGCTGCCCTAGCGCGCGATCTCCAAAGCTGTTCCGACACCTCTCTCCAGTACCGTTCTTGACACTAGATCACCTCCTTTGCAGTTGTTGAAATCACATGCACCGTCGCACAGGTGTACCCACATTCAAAGCGATTTTTCTGCGACGAAGTGTCCTTTGCTAACCTGCGCCCGTTTCAGGCGGACCGCAGGCGTGCAGTAATTAGGCGGAAAGGCACTAGCGCAATCAGAGCAAGCGAAAGCTTGACCGCCCAGTCCGCGACCGCCAGCGACACCCAAAGAGGAGCCGCCGGTCCGGAACCCAATAGCGGCACTGCCTCCGCAGCCCAGCTAACGTCCGTTGCGGTATGCACGAAGACCAATGCGTCAGAGAATGCGACCGAGAAGAAGAGTGCCGTATCCACGGTGCTGCCGAGGAGGGTGGACACCAGCGGCGCACGCCACCATGCGCCGCCGCGCAGTGCGGCAAAGATACCCACATCCAACAACTGTGCGACCAGGAACGCGAGACCCGATCCGATCGCGATCCGCACCGTCACCAATGGTCCGAATTCACCTATGATCTGCGTGCCGATCAACGAGCAGATAATGCCGACTACAAAGCCCGCCAGAACGACGCGGCGGGCGGCGGACGCACCGTACACACGGTTCATTACATCCGTCACAAGAAACGCGAACGGATAGGTGAACGCCCCCCATGTCAGCCAGTCGCCATAGAGAAACTGGACGAGAATGTTCGAGGCCACGACGATAAGCGCCATGGCAAGGACGCCGGGAAGATAAGTGCGTGTCATGTATGAACCGTTTTTTGCAAGGGTGCGGCGACTTGGCCTGCGGGAATCGCAGACATGGGTGCTTTAAGAGGCTTTGCGCGGCCCTGCAAGTTATTCCTCCACGATGAATTCAACGATCTGGGTGTCCTGAATGCGCAGGAAGTTGTCGTCCGAGATCATCGTGACCCGCAAGATTCCGGATGTATCAGTCCAAACGCTTAGCCCTTCCAGATTATCGAATTGCGCGGGCTGGGTGGTCAGCAAGGTATCGTCGCGCGGGGCATCGTGCGAAAAGTCCAGCAGCCGGATCCGGCTGCGAAAACCGAGCAGCGTCGCGGCCCTTTCGAGAATCCACAGCCGTCCGGCAGGGTCGAAATCCCCACCTACTGGTAAAAAGGGCCCGCGCTTGGGGATCCGGGCGGCACGTGTCCACTGTCCGGACCGATATGCAAAAAGCTCGAATGTCGCGCCGGGTGCCGGCGCTTTTTCCGCCATAGCGAAAAGGGCGCCTTCCGCGTCAACTGCAAGCATCTCCAATCCCGAATTGCGCCCGACATCCCGTGTAAACGGCACGGCGATTTCACCGCTGAGCGTGCCTGTATCCAGATCGATCCGAGTGATCCGGTTTCGGTACTCGAAGGATGCAAACGCGCGGCCGTCGGGGGCAATCGCCAGACCTTCCGCGTCTTTGTCGCTCTTGATCAGCGGTGGTCCGATTTCGCGCGTCAGGGCAGCATCCTGTGTCAGCGTGATCGCCTGCAGCGTCCCGTCGCTTCGCTGCATATCTGCGTGAATAAGGTGCCCACGGTCACTGAGCGCGATCAGACGCCTCCCGCCGTCAGTGACCTCTAGTGCCGACCAACCGCCGAACCATTCCGCGTCGTGCTCCAGCGTGAGGCTGGAGGAGAAACGCAAGACCGGTTCGGCGAGCGCATTTCCACCGCACAGCAGAAACGCAAGGACAGTGCAAAAACGCGTCAGTTGTAGTCGAGAACGGATTTGCACTGTGCGGGAAGGTCCGCCAGGACGAGTTCACGGCGTGGCTTGGCGGGTGTTTTCTTTGCACCCGGTTTGGCTTTAGGGGGGTTCAGGATGTTCGCCTGCCACTGACGTGCGTCTGCACAGCCGTCACCGGCGGGCGGCGGCGTCTGGTCCGCGCATCCGCGTGCGCCCGAAGGACAGCTCATTCGGATGTGGAAATGATAGTGATGCCCGTACCATGGCCGGATCTTGCGCAGATAGCTGCGGTCGCCGCGCTCATCATCGCACATTTGCACCTTAGCACCCGGAAAGATAAATATCCGCGCCACGCGCGGATCCTTGGCGGCAGCCTTGACGATCTCGTGGTGCGACCGAGTCCAGCTCCTGTTGACGTAGGCCCCGGCCGACCGTCGCATGGAAATGGACGAGATATTCTCGCGTTGCTTCGCGCTGAGGCTCAGCGAGGTCGGCGGGAGCATCCAGACATCCGCGTCCAGACCAATCTGATGCGAGCGGTGCCCCGTGAGCATGGGGCCGCCGCGCGGCTGGCTCATATCCCCGACATAAAGCCCGTTCCAGCCCGGTTGCTGCGCCGCGAACTGGCTCAGCTTCTTGACGACATCAATCATTTCGGGATGCGCCCAATTGCGGTTGCGCGACAGACGCATGGCCTGCCAGGTCGGCCCGCTTTCGGGCAATTGTTCGGCCCCCGCGAGACACCCCTTGGCGTAGCTGCCGAACGGCGCGGACGGCATCGAAGCGGGCCCGCTTTTTACCCCGAACAGTTTCTTGGCCTGCACGTTGCTCAGCGCACCACCAGAAGATCCGATGGTCGGTAGATTTACCGGCTTTTCCCGCGCGCCGCTGATGTCGCGGGATCCGCCGCCGCAGCTTGCCAACAGTGCCGCAAGGGCGGTGGCGACAAGAAGTCTCTTCATCATCATGATCTGAAATCTCCCATTGGCTTGACCCATGCTAGCAGCACAATGCCGATGATGAACAGCCCTACTAGCGGGGTCACACCCAATTGTTGGCTGCCGGTGACCTGCGAGGTCAACGCGATGAGCGCGGGTGCGAGGAACGAGGTTGCCTTGCCCGACAGGGCATACAGGCCGAACGCCTCTGTCATGCGCGCGGGATTGGCCTGCCGCGTCATCATATTGCGCGAAGATGCCTGTAGCGCGCCGCCAGCCGCCCCGATAACAGCCCCGGCGAAGAAGAACAGGATATCCGGCAGGTTCGACCCTTCGGATAATGGTACGCCAAAGATGGAAGCTGGGCTGATCGTGACGATCATGATCGCGATCATCAGCAAAGCGACGTTGCAGAAGATGATCACCGGCATCGGCCCGACCCGCCGGTCGATCCGTCCCGCGATCCAGCAGAAGATCGCACCGGAAATCGCGGCGATAATGCCGAAAATCCCGACCTGCGTGATGGACCAGTTCAGAACACCTGTCGCGTAGACACCGCCGAACGTGTACATCCCGTTCAGCGCATCGCGGTAGAACATGGAAGACCCGAGATAGGCGAGAAGCGAGGGGTGGCTCGGCAGCCCCTTGATCGTTCTGGCAAGGTCGGACATGCTTTTCCGGAACGCGATGCGGGTTCCACCCGGTTTCGGCGTGTCGCGCGCCGTCATGAAAAACGGGATCATGAAAACCGCGAACCACACCGCGATAAATGGGCCGACAATCCGCGTATCCGCCTTGGTCGCAGGATCAAGACCAAAGAGCGGCGCGAACCCTGCCATCGTCGCGCCGCTGTCCGTCGCCTGAAACAGGGCCAGCATCACCGCCAGCGCCAAGACGCCGCCGACATAGCCAAAGGCCCAGCCGGATCCGGATATGCGGCCAAGCTCTGCGGGATCGTCGTCAAGCTCCGGCAGATAGGAGTTCGTGAAGATCGTGGCGAACTCCATTCCGATCAGACCAATCCCGAAGAAGAACAGCGCCCAGACCACGGAAAAATCTGCGGGCGTCGTCCACCAGAGTGCGAAGGAGCCTACGAAGTAGCACAGGGAAAACAGCCAGATCCACGGCAGCTTGCGCCCCGAGTTGTCCGCGATGGCGCCCAGAACCGGCGCGGATACGGCTATGAACGCGCCCGCGATCGCAAGCCCCCAGCCCCAATAAGCCTGCGCCTGCGCCTTGGCGGCACCTTCGGCCATGCCGCTTTCAATCAGGACCGACGACATCGTCTGCGCAAAATAGGGCCCGAAGATAAAGGTAAGCATGAGGGTGTTGAACGGCTGGCTTGCCCAGTCGAAGAAATACCACCCCCAGATGCGTTTGCGCGGCGATACTGCGGTCATGGTTCACTCCCCGTTTGCACCGCAATGTAGAGCAGTCGGCAAACACCGGCGCAAGAAAAGCTTTTGAGTTGACTGGTTTGGACGCCCCAATTACCTTTTTCCATCCAATTTGTAGAATTGGGAACGGGCGCGTGCCGCCCAACGGTACGGGGATAAAAATATGATTAGATTATTGTACTTCAGCACAGCGACGCAGAATATGAGCGGTGCCGATGTTGATGAGATCATTGCACATTCAGTTAAAAATAACACCGAGCGCGATGTAACGGGTATGCTCGCCTACAACGGGCGCAATTTCTGTCAGGTTCTCGAAGGGGAAAAAGGGACTGTCGACGATCTGGTCGAGGTGATCCGCGCGGACGTGCGTCATTCCGGCTTCAAGGTATTGGGCGAAAAGCCGATCACTCAGCGTCACTACGAGGGCTGGGCGATGAAACGCGTCGATGATCTGGATTTTTCCGAAGCGCTCAATGTGATGGATGCCTGAATCACGCGGCCTTCGGGCCTTGTTTCCGAAGCGTCTTGCGCTTAATTGCTGCTCAGACACAGCGAAAAGGTCCCGTCGATGACATCTCTCTTTCAGATCCTCATGCTTTTGCTGAACATTGTTTGGTTTTTCATTATTGCGCATGTGGTGATGTCATGGCTGATCAACTTTCAGGTTCTGAACTTGCGGCAGCCGCTGGTCGCGCAGATCTGGTATGGCATCAATCGCCTGCTTGAGCCGCTGTATGCGCCCATCCGGCGGATCCTGCCCAACATGGGCGGCATTGATCTCGCGCCGCTGGTGGTGCTGGTGGCGGTTGCGGCGCTGCGCATCGTGTTGGTCAACAACGCCGCCGCCTTCTACTGATACATTGCGGCGAATTGGCCTTGCCCATCGGTGAAGGCTTGTCCCTGTGTCCGGGATATGTGAGTCATCGGCATTCCCGTTGAACCCAGATAGGCTTTCCCATGTCCGGCGCCGCACCGCTGCTTAAAGATGTCTTTGGCTTTGACGGCTTTCGTCCCGGCCAGGAAGAAATTGTCGCAGCGGTGACCGCTGGCGAGAATGTGTTGGCGATCATGCCTACAGGGGGCGGTAAATCCCTGTGTTTCCAGTTACCTGCGTTGATGCGCGAGGGGGTTACGGTGGTGATTTCCCCACTCATCGCGTTGATGCGTGATCAGGTGCGCGCGCTGCAAGAGGCCGGCGTGGCGGCAGGCGCTTTGACATCCGGCAACACGCCTGAGGAAACCGACGCGGTGTGGGAGGCGTTGGATGCCGGGACGCTGAAACTTCTTTACATGGCACCTGAACGGCTCGCGGCGGGTTCGGTGATGGGCATGCTGCGCCGTGTGGGTGTGCGGCTGATTGCGGTGGACGAGGCGCATTGCGTCAGCCAGTGGGGCCATGATTTTCGCCCCGATTACCTGCGCATCGGCGAGCTGCGCCGCGCGCTGGACGTGCCGCTAGCGGCTTTTACCGCGACGGCGGATGCGGAAACTCAGGTCGAAATCGTGCAAAAGCTGTTCGACGGCACGCCACCGCGCGCCTTTTTACGCGGCTTTGACCGCCCCAATATCCACCTTTCTTTTGCGACCAAGAATTCACCGCGCAATCAAATCCTTAACTTTGCCGCCGCGCGCAGGGGGCAGTCGGGCATCGTGTATTGCGGCACCCGTGCCAAAACCGAAGGGATCGCGCGCGCACTGAACGACGCGGGCCAAACCGCGATCCACTATCATGGTGGGATGGAGGCCGAAGACCGTCGCATCGCGGAGCGTCGCTTTCAACAGGAAGATGGCCTGATCGTCGTGGCGACCGTCGCCTTCGGTATGGGCATCGACAAGCCCGACATCCGCTGGGTTGCCCACGCCGACCTGCCCAAAAGCATCGAGGCGTACTATCAGGAAATCGGCCGTGCGGGGCGGGATGGCGCACCTGCGGAAACGCTGACGCTTTATGGACCCGAAGACATTCGCCTGCGCCGCACCCAGATTGACGAGGGGCTCGCCCCGCCCGAACGCCGCGCCGCCGACCACGGGCGGCTCAATGCGTTGCTGGGGCTTGCCGAGGCGCTGGAGTGTCGCCGTCAGAACCTGCTTGGATACTTCGGCGAGAGCGAGATCAGCTGTGGCCGCTGCGACCTATGCGATACGCCCGTCGATACGTTCGACGGGACAACGGCGGTACGCAAAGCACTGTCGGCAATGCTGCGCACGGATGAATGGTTCGGCGCTGGCCATCTGATTGATATTCTGCTCGGCAACGAGACAGACAAGGTCAAACAACGCGGGCACCAGTCGCTGCCAACGTACGGCGTCGGGCAGGAGTATTCCAAAGGCGAATGGCAGGCGGTGTTCCGGCAGATGATGGGGCATGATCTGGTGCGGCCTGATCCGGAGCGTCACGGAGCCTTGCGGATGACGGATGCAGCACTGCCGATCCTGCGCGGCGCGGCGCAGATCACGTTGCGCCGTGACAGCATCAAGGCCGCCGCCAATCGTCGGCCGGCCATGAAATCAATGATCAACGAAGAGGACGCGCCGCTGTTGAGCGCCCTCAAGGCCAAGCGGCGCGGACTGGCGGAAAGCGCCAAGGTGCCTGCTTATATCATATTTACCGACCGTACCCTGATCGAGATGGCAGAGACGCGTCCCGCAGATCTGGATGCAATGGCCCGGATAAGCGGTATCGGCGCGAAAAAGCTCGAAAGCTACGGGCGCGCATTCCTCGAAGTGATCAACGGCGAGGCCGAAACGATGCATCCACAGCGGCGCAAGCTGGCCGGGCGCGATGCAGGGTCAGTCTACGACCGGCTTCTCGAAGTGCAGGCGGGCCTTGCGCGCGGTAGCATGGGTACGGACAAACCGCTCAGCTGCTCGGCATCCTTGCTGGCCAAGGTCGCGCAGATGCGCGATGCGGACGGTGCCGCGCTGGAAAGGATCCTTGGAGAGCGGCGTGCCGAACGTTTCGGGTCGGCGTTTCTGGACGTACTGCGGTCCGAGACCTAGATGCACCAGCGGCGTATGAAGAAGGATTTACCATGCTTGTAGTGATCTCACCGGCGAAACGGCTCGACTGGGCGGAACGCGATGTCGAAATGACGGCCCCCGATTTTCAGAGCGATGCCGCAAGGCTGGTCAAAACGGCGCGCAATCTCACGCTTGGGGACCTGAAATCGCTCATGTCGCTCAGTGACGATCTCGCCAAGCTGAACCGGGATCGCTTCAAGGCGTTCGAAGAAGAGCCGATGCCGGACCTGACGCGGCCTGCGGCACTCGCATTTGCTGGCGATACGTATCAGGGCCTCGAAGCAGCAACCCTGGATGAGGACGAGATGACTTATGCGCAGGAACATCTGCGCATTCTATCGGGCCTTTACGGGATACTGCGCCCGCTCGATGCGATCCAGGCCTACCGGTTGGAAATGGGGAGCCGTCTGAAAACACTGCGTGGAAAAAACCTCTACGAATATTGGGGTAACGAACTGTCTAGGGCGCTGAACGCGCAGGCAGACGTGACCGGCAGCGATACATTGGTGAACTGTGCCAGCCAGGAGTATTTCGGTGCAGTGGATCTGGACGCGCTCAAGCTGCGGGTGATCACGCCCCAGTTCATGGAAGACAAGGACGACGGCAAAGGCCCGCGCATCGTGAGCTTTTTCGCGAAGAAAGCGCGCGGCGCCATGGCGCGGTTCATCGTGCAGAAACGTATCGCCACGCGCGATGCCTTGCTTGATTTCGACAGCGGTGGCTATGCCTATGCGCCAGAACTGTCAAAGCCGGATGCGCCGGTATTCCTGCGTCCCTACCCAACGCCCTGAACCGGGACACCGGGACCGGTCGCCTCCTGATCCGGAGCGGTCTGAACCGGCAGGGTTCCTTCAGGTTGCGCTTCGAGAATATGGCTTTCGATGTCGCCCCGTCTGAGTGGTTTGGTCATATAGTGATCAAGACCTGCCTCCAGAATTGATTTGTCGTCGTCCGCCATCGCGTGCGCAGTCATCGCGATGATGGGAATGTGCACGCCGTTGCGTTCTTCGATCTTGCGGATCTGAACCGTCGCTTGTTTGCCGTCCAAACGGGGCATGGAGATATCCATGAAAACCAGATCTGGTTTGAACGCCTGATAAATTTCGACCGCTTCCTCCCCGTTTGCCGCGAACTGGAGGTCGATGTTAAGCGTCTTCACCATCTTGCGGAAAACCAGTTGATTTGTCCGGTTGTCTTCGGCCGCGAGAACGCGCATCTGCCGCAGCTGTACCGGGGGCGGATCCGATAATTCGATCTGACCGGCGGCGGATTGCAATGCCTTGATCAGCGTATGGCGCGGGACCGGTTTTTGCAGCATTGCCGAGAATTGTTCCGATCGCGGATCGTCCTTCATTCCGATGATATTGGAGCTAATCAAGACGATCGGAACCTTGCTTGCACGCCCGCGCAACGTCTCTGCCAGCACCAGCGCATCCAGCTGTGGCGGCTTGTGGTCCGTCAGGATCGCGTCCACCCGCGCGTCAAGAGCGTCCAGTGCAGCCGCATGATCCGGCACGCCGAAGGCTTCGATCCGAAGCTGCTCCAACTGGTGATCGAGGATGCTTCGGTTCGCTGAAATGGTGTCAACGATCATCACCCGGCGAAGCTGGGCGGGCATGTTCGGGTGGCCGATTTCGATCGCGCCGTTGCTTTTCAGGACGATCTTGAACTTAAAACACGATCCCTCGCCCTCGACCGAAGTGACCCAGATTTGGCCATTCATCAACTGGACGAGGCGTTTGGTGATGGCCAGTCCCAGGCCGGTCCCGTCGAATTGGCGGTTGCGTTCGTTCTCTACCTGATTGAACTCGCCAAAGATGTGATCGGTCATGTGGGCGGGGATGCCGATGCCTGTATCCTCGACAGCGATATGGGCGGTCACTGTCCCGAGTTTCGCATCGGTCACGCCTGTCACCCGGACCAGCACATGGCCCTTCGTGGTGAATTTAACCGCGTTGCCGATCAGATTGGTGAGCACCTGACGGATGCGCCCCGCATCGCCGAGCAGGTCGGTGGGCAGGAATAGATCGTAATCCAGCAACAGTTCCAGCCCCTTGTCGCGTGCCAGCGGTTGCAGCAACATGATGACTTCCTGACACGCACGTTCCAGATCGAAGGGATCGCTGTGCAGTTCCAGCCGGTCGGCCTCGATCTTGGAATAATCGAGTACATCGTTGATGATGACCAACAACGCCTCACCCGAATTTTTGATTGTCTGCGCATACAGCCGCTGCTCTTCGGTCAGTTCGGTGTCACCCAGAAGGTCCGCCATGCCGATCACCCCGTTCATCGGTGTACGGATTTCGTGGCTCATGTTGGCAAGGAACGCCGATTTTGCGCGGTTCGCCGCCTCGGCTTGTTTGCGGGCGGCATCCAGTTCGCGTTCGTAGTGCACGGTCGCCGTGATATCGAGCCCGAGCGAAACCATATCGCCACCCGGGCCGCGTTGATCGACGAGTTTGACGTAGCGACCGTTCCACAAACGGATAATGGCGGAAGGCGGATGGCGCTGTTGAAAGCGGCTCAGCATTTCCTGTCGCCACTCCGTCGGATTCGTCCCGTCCAGATCGACAATACCCTCGTCGGTCATTGCCTGCAGGATGGTCACATAGTTGACGCCCGGTTTGATCGCCTCCAGCCCCTCGAAGATTGCCATGTAGGCCTGATTGGCCATAATCAGGTGATTGTCAGAATCGAAGAACGCGAATCCGTCCTTGATCGTTTCAATCGAATGCCACAACCGTCGCTCGACCAAGGCGATCTTTTCCTGCGCGGCGCTGAGATCGGATTTGACCTTCTTGTTCTCGCCACGGATCGATTCGACCAGTGCCCGCGTATCCACAATCTCGTCGTTCAGTTGTCGCGCGTGACGCCCCAGCTTGCGATTGGCGGCAAAAAGCTCTGCTTTCTTGAGTTCCAGCATTCTTTCGGCGGCCAAGCGCCCGCGCCTTTCCTCGGTGAGTTTTTGCTGTAGGCTCATCGAACCCCCGTCTGTCGCGCTGGTAAACTTCCTTTCTGCGCGGACACGGTAAAGATGCTCTTAAGCGCGACACTCTTGCCGGATGAATGCCGCCTGTGCGACGCTGAAGGAGGTCTAAAGGAGAATCCGGTATGCGGTTTTCAGGTCTGGTTGTCAGCGCGGCATTTTGGATAGCGGCACTCTGCGTGCCCGCTCAAGCACAACAGGCGGTGCCGGAACACCGCTATGTCTACAGCGTCGATACCGATTTCTACGGTGCCGATCTGGGGCCGTTGTTCGACACCACGCGCGCCGCGTGCGCTCGGGCGTGCTCTGCGCAATCGGCCTGCGTTGCGTTTACATTCAACAATCGTTCCAAGGCCTGCTTCCCGAAATCCTCTGTTTCGGACGCGCAATTTTATCAAGATGCCCTGTCCGGGCGCAAGATCGCTACGACATCCGCTGCGCTTGATCTTGCCGGTGTGCGCGTCGGCGATCTGGCTTTTCTGTCGGAAAAGGACATTACCGCGTCTCATAGCCTGATCGACGACATCGCAATTCGGTACCCCGCCGGTACCGTAACGTTGCAGGACGCGACCGTTGCGATGGAAGACGCCATCAGACGTGGCGATACGCAGGGTGCCGCGCGCTGGACCGGAACAGCGGTTTCGCTTGCCGATACCGGCGAACTTTGGGCGCGGTTGGCCTGGCTCGGGACGCGCCCGCAAGGCGACACGCCGCGCACTCTTGCACAAGGGCTGCGCGCGGAGGCGGTTCCGGCGGCCATCAATGCCTATCTGCGTGCCCGAACGACAGAGACCCGTGTGACTGCACTGGACCTGCTGGCGCGTGCGCTTGACGCCAACGGGCGGGGTTATGAGATGATAGCACCCTTGCGTCTTGCGATGGAGCTGGCACCGCGCCAAGAGCTATCGGATGCGCTCGACAAGGCCATCGGCAAGTACGGCTTTCGCATCACCGATACGCGCGTCGACAACGACAGCGACAGGCCGCGCATCTGTGCGGAGTTCTCCGAGAAGCTGGTAAAGTCGGGGGTCGATTACGAGCCTTTCGTGCGTCTTGAGGACCCTGCGCTCGTCGTCGATGCATCGGACCAGCAGATCTGTATCGAAGGGGTGCGCCATGGGACGCGCTATACCGTAACCTTCCGCAAGGGGCTGCCGGCGGCCAGCGGTGAAACTCTGCACAAGGGCGTGACGCTGGGCCTGTATGTGCGGGATCGCACGCCATCGGTACGGTTCACCGGTCGCGCTTATGTACTGCCGCGCAGTGCTGAGGCGGCTCTTCCTGTCGAGACGGTCAATACCGACGAGATACAACTGACGTTGCGCCGAACCAGCGACCGCAACCTGCTAAGGGCCATGCAAGACAGTTATTTCGGCAAACCGCTGAACAAATACGAAGAGGACAGGTTCGCCGATACAATAGCTCAGGAAATCTGGAGCGGCACCGGAGACGTCGGCAACACGCTGAACGCGGCAATGACCACCCGTCTGCCGCTGGCGGACATCTTGAGGGATCAGGCACCGGGTATTTACACACTCAGCGCGTCGATCGAGGGTCAGGATCCCTATGACCATCCCGCGGCGACGCAATGGTTCATCCTAACCGATCTTGGCCTCTCCACGATTTCGGGCGTGGACGGCCTGCATGTAGCTGTGCGGGATCTTGGCGATGTGGCGGCACGGGAGGGTGTAACGCTTCAGTTGATCTCGCGCGCGAATGCAGTGCTTGGGGAAACCGTGACCGACGCCCAGGGCTTTGCCGACTTTCCTGCGGGGCTGACGCGCGGCGAGGGCCCGGGCGCGCCGGCCCTGTTGATGGCGCAGTCAGAGGATGGCGACGCCGCGTTCCTGTCGCTCAGCGATGCTGCCTTCGATTTGTCCGACCGTGGTGTCGAAGGCCACCCGCCCAGCCCGCCGATAGATACCTTCCTCACAACCGATCGCGGTGCCTACCGCGCGGGAGAGACCATTTTCGCCACCGTGCTGACCCGCGATTCCAAGGGTGCCGCCCTGGACGGGTTGCCGCTGGTCGCTATACTCAAACGGCCTGACGGCGTGGAATACAGCCGCACGCTGAGCCGCAATAGTGTGGCAGGCGGGCATGTCTTTGCCCTGCCGGTGGGGATGCAGGCACCGCGCGGCGCGTGGCGTCTGGATGTGATGGCGGATTCTGCCGAAGGACCACTTGCCTCGCAAACCGTGTTAGTCGAGGATTTTCTGCCGGACCGGATCGCGTTCGACATATCGTTACCTGACGCGCCGCTGCGCATTGGTGACACGCCGCCGCTGGCCGTCTCGGCGCAGTACCTGTTCGGCGCGCCGGGCGCGGGTCTATCCGTCGAGGGCGACGTGCGTCTGCGCATCACACAAACGCGCGAGGCCTATCCCGGCTATCGCTTTGGCAACCATGATGCACAGTTTTCCCCACGCACCACCTACCTTGCACCGGTTCAAACCAATGCGCAGGGCACGGCGATGCTACAAGTCGATCTGCCTGAGCTGGATGAAATACCCGGACAACCGCTCGATGCGGTGCTGAATGTGCGGGTGTCCGAAGGATCTGGTCGTCCGGTGGAGCGTCGGCTGGAAAAACAGATCGCCCCCGACGGCGCAATGATTGGCATTAAGCCCCTGTTCGATGACGTGTTGGCGCAAGGTGCAGAGGCGCAGTTCGACTTGATCGCGACCGCAGGCGAGATGCCGGTCGTTTGGACGATCAACAAGGTCGAAACACGCTATCAATGGTATCAGAGTTACGGCAACTGGAACTGGGAGCCGGTCACCCGCCGCATCCGCGTCGCGTCCGGAGACCTGACGTTGACGGACGCACCTACCGCGCTCGGGGTGCCCACGGACTGGGGACGCTACGAGTTGGTCGTCGCGCAGCGCGATATGCCCTATGCCAGCAGCTCGGTTGCCTTCTCCGCCGGTTGGTACGGCGGCGACGATGCGACCGCAACGCCTGACTTCCTTGCCGTTTCGCTTGACCGCGCAACCTATGATACCGGCGACACGGCACAGTTCCGCATCGACGCGCCCGATGAAGGGGTGGCACTTGTATCCGTAGTGTCGAACCGCGTTATCTCGCGACAGGCCGTCGCAGTGACAAAGGGTGAAAACACGGTCGCCATCCCGGTCACGGCGGACTGGGGCAGCAGCGCCTATGTGACCGCATCGGTGATCCGGCCGATGGACCTTGCCGAAGGGTTGAACCCTGCGCGCAGTCTCGGCCTTGCGCATGCGGCTGTCCGCCCTGCTGCAAAGCTGCTGGCCGTCACGCTGGATGCGCCGCAGGAAGTCGATGGACAACAGGGTGTTCTGGGCGTGCCGATCTCGGTCTCAGGCATTGCGACGGGTGAAACGGCATATGTCACGCTGGCGGCTGTGGACGTCGGCATCCTCAATCTGACGGCATTCGACGCGCCTGATCCTTCCGATCACTACTTTGGCCAAAGGCGGCTCGGTGTGGGGCTGCGTGACATGTACGGGCGCCTGATCGACGGGTTGAACGGTGCGATGGGAACTGTGCGTTCCGGTGGTGACGCGGCAGCGAACGCGCAGCTTCAGTCCCCGCCACCTACCGAAGCGTTGATGGCGTTCTTCAGCGGACCGGTCCGTGTCGGAGCCGACGGCCGCGCGGTGATTGACGTAGAACGGCCTGCTTTCAACGGCACGATCCGTCTCATGGCGGTCGTCTGGTCCGATAGTGGCGTAGGCAACGCCGTGCAGGACGTGCTGGCCCGTGACCCTGTCGTGATCGCGGCGAGTGCGCCGCGCCTGCTGGCCCCACAGGACGAAAGCAGGTTGTTGCTGGAGCTGGTGCACACTAGCGGACCGGCTGGTGATATGTCGCTGGAGGTATTCGCTGACGCGGGCATTGCGATGGGTGATGTTCCGGCGCGCGTCACGCTCCCGGAAGCGGGCGCCGTGCAGTTGCCGCTCGATATGCGCGCGCGTGAGATTGGCGATCACGAGGTTACACTGCGTCTGACAACACCCGATAACAAGGTCCTGCGACGCACCTTGACTGTGCCCGTACGACAGAACGATCCCGAAGTGGCGACCACCCGCCGCTTCAGCCTTGGGGCAGGGGAGACGTTTACCTTCGACACCGAAGCCCTTGCCGGTCTGCGCGCGGGTACCGCCAGCGCCACGCTGACGGCGGGACCGCTCGCGCGCTTCGATGTGCCGGGGCTGTTGCAACAGCTTGACCGATATCCCTATGGGTGTACCGAACAGGTGACGTCCGCTGCGCTGCCACTTTTGTATCTGGGGGACTTGGCTGTTGACGCGGGATTGGGCGCACCGTCGGACATCGCGCTAAAGGTTGAGGCGGGCATCGCCCGCGTGCTTGCCCGCCAGGCGTCAAACGGCGCCTTCGGAATGTGGCGGGCCGAGGGCGGGAATGTCTGGCTCGATGCTTACGTCACGGATTTTCTGTGGCGCGCGGATGCGCAGGGGTATGCCGTGTCCGGGCAGGCGCTCGCGCTTGCGATGGACAACCTGCGCAACCGGGTCAATTTTGCGCCGGATTTCGATAGCGGCGGCGAAGGCATCGCCTATGCACTGCTGGTGCTTGCGCGGGCGGGTGCCGCCCAGATGGGGGACCTTCGGTATTATGCCGATACCAAGGGAGACGCCTTTGCCACGCCAATGGCCGCCGCTCAGGTGGGAGCGGCACTAGCAGCCTACGGCGATCCAGCGCGTGCAGACCGGATGTTCGCGCGCGCGGCCTCGCTTTTGGTACGCGCGCCCGAACCCGATCGCTGGCGGGATGATTTCGGCAGTCATTTGCGAGATGCGGCTGCGGTGATGACGCTTGCGACCGAAGCAGGCAGCAGTGCGGTCGATTTCGGCGTGATCGGTACACATCTTTCGGCGTCGCAGCGTCGCCTGTCGACACAGGAAGCGGCGCAGGTGGTACTGGCTGCTGATGCGATGGAACAGGGAACGGCGAGCGGTACGATCCTTGTGGACGGTGTTCCCGCTGCGGGTGCCATGGTGCGACGGTTGAGCGACCGTGATCCTACAACCGTGCGCATCCAGAATGCCGGTGATACGACTACCGACCTCACGCTGACAACCTACGGCGTGCCAGAAGCCGCGCCTGTCGCCGGCGGCTATGGCTATGCGCTTTCCCGACGGCTTTTTACGATGGAAGGGGTCGAAGTATCAGGCGAACTCCCCTCCGGTACGCGGTTTGTCATGGTGCTCGAAGTGCAACCGTTCGAGAGCATCGGCGCGCGGTTAATGATTGATGATCCGCTGCCCGGCGGTCTTGAGATTGATAATCCGAACCTGCTGCAGTCGGGCGACGTCGCCGGTCTGGACTGGCTTGAACCCGTTGAAACCCGGAATACACAGTTTCTCGCCGACCGTTTTCTTGCGGCGGTCGATCACGAGGGCACCGACACGTTTCAGCTTGCCTATGTCGTCCGCGCGGTGACGCCGGGGCGCTATCATCATCCCGCCGCGCTGGTGACGGATATGTACCGCCCTGAATACCGGGCGAATACCGACGCGGGCCGGGTGACCGTAATCCCATGAACCGCGTTGCGGCGGCCCTCGCTTCCGGTGTCCTGCTGCTGGGCCTCGCCGCCCACGGGCGCGACCGGGTGGAGAGCTGGATAACCGCGACCCAACTGCCACCGCTGCTGACAACCCCCGCCGTAGAGGTGCGTGCGCGTGACGGCAGCCTGTTGCGGGCGCTCGCGGTCGAGGATGGCAGGATGCGGCTTGCGCTGCATCTCGATGAGACCGATCCGCAGTTCATCGAGATGCTGATCGCCTACGAAGACAAGCGATTCTATTCGCACGATGGCGTCGACAAACGGGCTCTTGTGCGGGCGGTTGCACAAGCGGCGCGGCATGGCAAAATCGTCTCTGGCGGCTCGACCCTGACCATGCAGGTGGCGCGTTTACTTGAAAACTCCGGCACCGGTAGCGTGCGGGGGAAACTGCGTCAGATCCGTCTTGCATTGGCGCTCGAACGCAGGATGAGCAAGGATCAGATCCTGACGCTTTATCTGCTCCACGCGCCCTACGGGGGCCGTATCGAGGGCGTGCGCGCTGCATCGCACGTGTGGTTTGGAAAGGAGCCGCGTCGTTTGACGCGCGCTGAATCCGCTTTGTTGGTTGCCCTGCCGCAAGCGCCGGAAAGCCGGCGACCCGACAGGCATCCCGGTGCCGCCCGCGCGGCCCGTGACCGGGTGCTCGCGCGGCTTGGTTATTCGCGCGAACCGAAACAGGCGGACGTACCACACCGGATGCAGCCCTTTGCACAAAGCGCGCCACATCTGGCGGCATATCTCCACGCCGCCGATCCTGTTGCCCTGCGCCACGACACGCGGATCGATCCACGTCTGCAACAGCAAATGGAGGCGCTCGCCCGCCGTGCCGTGACGGGGCAAGCGGTTGGCGTCTCCGCCGCGATCATGGTTGCGGACCACACAAACGGCGACGTCCTCGCATATGTCGGCTCGCCTGCATATTCCGCGCGGGATGGTGCGCTGGGGTTTGTCGATATGACCCGTGCGCTGCGTTCGCCGGGTTCAACGCTGAAACCACTGATTTACGGGCTGGCCTTTGATCGGGGGCTGGTGCACCCAGATACGCTGATCAACGATGCGCCGGTCGCCTTCGGGCGATATGCGCCGCAGAATTTCGACGGTGTGTTCCGGGGGATGTTGACGGTGCGTGACGCGCTGACGCTTTCGCTGAATATCCCGCCCGTCGTTCTGACGCATGAGCTTGGGCCAGCACACTTGATGGCCGGGCTGAAGCGGGCCGGGACGGATCCTGTCATCCCATCCGGCGCACCGGGGCTTGCAGTGGCGCTGGGCGGTGTCGGGTTGAGCCTGCAGGATCTGATGCAGCTCTATGCAGGTATCGCGCGCGGCGGGCAAGCGCGTCCGCTGACGATAACCGCGGCAGACAGTGCATCCGGCGGCGCGCGCATCATGTCGGATGTCGCGGCATGGCAGGTCACGCATATTCTGTCGAACATCACCCCGCCTAAAGGCTCCGCGGCGCGCGCGGGAGAGATCGCGTACAAGACGGGTACATCCTACGGTCATCGGGACGCTTGGGCCATCGGTTTTGACGGGCGCCACGTCGTCGGCATCTGGCTTGGGCGTCCCGACGGGACGCCGGTGCCCGGTGCCTTCGGCGGCGATCTCGCGGCCCCGATCCTGTTCGAAGCCTTCGGCCGGATTGGCCCGAAACCTGTGCCGCTGCGCTCTCCGCCTCCCGATACCTTGATTGCGGGAACCGCCCGGTTGCCGCAGCACCTGCGGGTGTTTCGCAGCCGGACCGCCGCCTTCGCGCCCGATCCTCAGAGACCGCAGGTGCGCTTTCCGCCGGACGGTGCCGTGCTGCGGTCCAGCGAGGATGGTGTACCGCTCAAGTTCGAAGCGGGGACGTTGCCGCTGACGGTACTCATCAATGGCGCGCCGGTCATGACAACGCTGCGTCGGCGCGAGGCGGTGGTGCACCCTGAAACCAAAGGGTTTGCGCGGATTGCTGTCATAGACGCGAAGGGGCGCAGCGACTCTGTACTGATCCGGCTGGACTAATCCGTGTCGAAGGGGCATCCCGGCTGCATAACGCTTGTTTTTGCCATCGCACCCCTGTTGCTCGTCATTGCCGTCGGCTACGGCATCGCGCGCGGTGGGATCATTCCGCCCGCCAGTTGGGCAGGTATCGAAACGCTTTCATTTCGAGTGCTTATTCCCGCCACGCTGGCTTTGGCGATTGCCCGGTCCGATCTCTCGATTGCGCGCTACGGTGATTTTGGCGTCGCTCTCGTGATTACACTTGTGCTGTTATTTGCGGTTGCGATGATGTTGCGGCTGCTGCCGCACACGGTGCTCGACAACCCCAGCTTTACCTCACTGTTCCAGACCGGCGCGCGGTGGAACGCCTTTGTGGCCCTCGCTGCGGCTGAACAGTTCCTCTCCGGTGGGATTGCATTGCTTGCCGTCGCAATCGCCGTGTTGATCCCGCTGATCAATGTGATCTGTATACTGGTGTTGGCCTCCTTCGGTCCTGCGAGGCCCAGTCTCGGAAAGGTGATTGGAACGCTTGTGCGCAATCCGCTGATACAGGCCTGTGTCGCTGGGTTGATCATCAACGTCAGCGGCGTTTCCTTGCCGCCGGCAATCGTGGCCACACTGGACATGATCGGACGCGCGGCGCTGGGAGTCGGTCTGATGGCCGTGGGTGCTGGCATCAGTCTGAGACGCCTTGTGCGCGTCGATTGGCGCGTCGTGCCGGGAATTGCCATGCGCCCCTTCGCGTCGACAGGCCTGTTCGTCGCGGTGGGTAGCGCCATGCAGCTTGAGCCTGTGCAGATCTTCGCGGGCGTTCTGGTGTTTGCAGCGCCAGCGGCCTCCAATGGGTACATTGTCGCCAAACAGATGGGCAGCGATGCGAATCTCTATGCGGACGTGATGACGTGGCAGGTGGCGCTGTCGCTGATCGTGTTACCGTTTTGGGCCAGCATTTTGCTTTAGAGGCGCAGGACCATTCCGTGCTTTTCCGCGTCTGAGAACCCCAGCTTTTCGTAGAAGCCGCGCGCGCCTCGCGCGGAACCTGTAAGTAGCATGACCTTGTACGCACCAGCGGCCCGCGCGTGATCTGTGACTGCCGTCAAAACAGCGCGGCCCGCGCCCACCCCGCGGTACGCCGGATCCGTCACGACGTTTTCAACCAATCCGTAGGGCCTGCCGCCGGATGTCATGTTCGGCAACAGATGCAGCGTGATCATCGAGATGATCCGTCCTTTTTGCTCGAAACCGAAGACCGTTGTGCCAGTATGCGCCAAGACCGTGCGGAAAGCCTCGAAACTGGTGCTGACGGGGACGGGGTCGCGGGTAAGATGCCGGTAGAGCACGAGCGCATCATCGAAATCGGTCGGGAGCAGGGCGCGAACGGACATCGGGTTCAGCGCCGCCCTTCACGCAGCCACGCGGCGGTGATCAATCCGGCGCTCAGCAAAAGCACCAGCCAGCCGGGCAGAATAGGCGTCTGGCGTACATCGCGCGTTTCGTAAGCGTTGCGGGGGGTAAATCCGATCCAGCCGCGACCTGCCGCAGGTCTGCCGGCACGCACATTGCGGATGCGCGGCAATCCCTCATCGATGCGTGCTACACCCCCGCGCAGGGCTGCGACCACGGGTTCGAGCACCTCGCCGCTCGCAATCGTCTCGACGAACTCACGCGGCGCGGCGGGGCCGAGGCCGATCACGCTTATCTGGTCGCCGTTCTCAAGCCGATAAAGCCCGATCTCCGGCCCGGTGAACACAGCCTCGAATTTGCCGGGCCCTGCAGGCGACAGTGGCATTTCCGTTTTGGCGCCATCTGGGCCAGTGATGACCAACGGAGCAACCTCGTCCGACAGGGTGCGCCGTTCGATCCGCATTGTCCGGCCTTCGGCAGTGGCCGTCAGAGCCTCTTCTTCAAGTTCGGGTTCGCCCATCATCCAATGCGCCAATCGGCGCAGCAATTCGAGTTGCGGCCCACCCCCCTCGTAACCGCGATTCCACAGCCATGCATGATCCGACGCCAGCAGCGACACGCGCCCTTCCTCGACCCGGTCGAGCACCAGAAGCGGTCTGCCATCCACGCCTGTCATCACGATATCGCCCGACGCGGCGTCAACGTCGATCTGGCGCAGCCAACGACCCCAATCGCCGTTTTGCGGCAGTTGCGAAGTTACCGGATGACGTTGACCCAAATCCGAAACCAGCGGTAAATAGGGCTGTTCGATCACGCGCGCGGACGGCGCGGCAGGAAGTACAGCCCCGAGAGGCGTCCGGTAAAGGCTATCGGCACCGGCAAAATCAGGCCCGGCAGCGACAAGAACCGCCCCACCGCCCCGGACATAGTTCGCGACATTTTCAAGATAGAGAGAAGGCAGGATGCCCCGCCGCTTGTAGCGGTCGAAGATGATCAGATCGAAATCGTCGATCTTCTCCATAAATAGCTCGCGGGTTGGGAACGCGATAAGCGACAATTCCGACACGGGAACTCCGTCCTGCTTTTCGGGCGGTCGCAGGATGGTGAAGTGCACCAGATCCACCGAACTGTCGGATTTCAATAAGTTGCGCCAGGTGCGCCCGCCGGCGTGCGGCTCGCCGCTGACCAGCAGGACACGCAGGCGGTCGCGTACCCCGTTCATCTGAATGATCGCGGCGTTGTTGCGGTCCGTCAGCTCCCCTTCGGCTTCGGGAAGCGAAAAGCGGATCACGTTGCGGCCACCGTGCGGCAGTGTCACCGGCAGTTCGAGGTCTTCTCCGATCGGTACGCGAAAGCGTTGCGGTTCTTCACCGTCGATGGAGATATCCAACTCGGCCAGCGTTGCGCCGGCGGGTGCGGCGCCGAAATCATCGATGCGCAGGGTCAGAACCACAGGCTCTCCAATGATCGCAAAGGCTGGCGCATTGCGCACCGACAAACGGCGGTCCCAATCTGACTCGTGCCCGCTCAGCAAAACGTGCATCGGCGCGGGCAGATCGACGGGCAAATCGGCATCGTGGACACGCCCGTCGGTCAGCGCGACAATGCCCGCAACCCGCGCGCGGGGTTCTTCGGCCAGGGCCTCAGTCACGGCGGTCATCAACTGCGTTCCGGCATCGCCCGCTCCGTCCGGAACGGTGATGCGGCGTAGTTCGGTGTTGGGCCGGGCCGCAATCTGTGCGGCGAACCGGTCTGCCGCCTGCGTCGTCTGCGTGGGCCGGTCAGAAAGCTTCTGGCTGGCGCTGGTGTCTTCCAGCAACAGGACGATGTCGGTCAATGGTGCGCGGTCCTCGACCTGAACGGACGGACCGCCGAGTGCTGCCAGCACGACCGCACCGGCCAGCCCGCGCAACGCCCACCCCTTGAGGCCCCGCATCACCGCGAGAAGAACGCCAAGCGCGGCAATCACGGCAACCACGACGAGAAGCGGCCAGGGAATGAGAGGGTCGAAGACGATTGTAGATGTCATTGGCCGAGCCTGTCCAGAAGCGCAGGCACATGCACCTGATCCGATTTGTAGTTTCCGGTGAGCACATGCATGATCAGATTGACACCGAACCGGTACGCGATCTCGCGTTGGCGTTCACCGCTGTAGCCGCGGCCGATGGGAAGCATCGGCCCGCCGCCCGAGTTGACAGCCCAGGCCGCCGCCCAGTCGTTGCCGCCGATGACAACCGGCGTCACACCGTCGTTAAGGTTGCGGAACGGCATTCCCTCGATCTGTTCGGCAGCGGGGTCCGATGCCTCGACCCAGACATCGCGCGATGTATGTCGCCCGGGAAAATCCTGTAGCAGATAGAAAGTGCGCGTCAGGACATGATCAGCCGGTACCGGCTCAAGCGCCGGAATATCCAGAGGGGCGGCAAGCTGTTGCAGCTTTCGGCCATTCGGGCTCGATGCGCCAAATCCGGCGACATCCGCGTCGCGCGTATCGAACAGGATCAAGCCACCCGACCGCAGGTAGTCGTTCAGCTTGACATAGGCCTCGGCGGAGGGCGTGGGCTGGTCCGGTGTCACAGGCCAGTAGAGCATCGGAAAAAAGGCGAGTTCGTCGGTTTCGAGGTTGACGCTGACGGGGTTCGAAGGCTCCACCGACGTGCGGAAGAACAACGTGTCGCTCAGGCCGGTCAAACCCGCCTTGGCGATCTCATCGACTTGTGCGTTCCCCGTTATGACATGCGCCAGAACAAGCTCGGACGTCGCAAGAAGCGCAAACTCCTCTTCCGCCGTTTGGGCGTCTGCGCGGTGTCCAGAGAGCAACAGGGCCGTCAGGGCAATGCAGGCGGCGGCATTGCTGCGCCCGAGCAGGCGGCCGGAAAGCGAAAGCGATACGACGACATCCGCCAGCAGCAACAGGATCGAAAGGCTGAGTAGCCAGCCCGCGATGGGCTGTTCAGGTGCGACGGCAAGCCCGCGCACAGGCACATCCGCTGGCCAGTTGATCGAAGCAAGCGTAGCGTCCGCTTTCAGTACATTGCGCGCGAGGCGGCGGTCACCCGATGCGTACAGGCCAGGCGGCAACGCGGGGCCAGTCGGCTGGCTGACCAAAACAGCGCCGTCCACACCGGGCAGGGTCCCCGCGTCGGACAACGTTCCGAACCCGTCGAGCACCTTTAGCGGGTTCCATACCGTCCCCTCTAGCGCCACCGCTTCAGTAGTTGCCGCCGATGACGAGACGGCAAGGCGTTCCAGCATTTCGACGAACAGACCTGAAAGCGGCAGCGTCGACCATTCGGCGGTTGCGGTCACATGAAAAAGCACGATCTGGCCTTGGCCAACGTTCTTGCGGGTCACAAGCGGGGTGCCATCGCTCAGCGATGCTATGACACGCTCTGCCAGAGTTGGATCGGGTTGTGCGACCACTTGGGCACTGACCGTTACATCATCGGGAACGGAGAGCCCGTAAAAGGGCGATCCATTCGAAAAAGGTGACAGGGATTTCGGCTCGCCCCAGCTCATCGCGCCACCAACGCTGCGGCCACCGGCGCGCAGGCGGACGGGCATCAGCGGGTCCTCGTCGATGCGGCTGATATCGCTGGCGGCGATGCGCGGCCCGGCAAAGCGGACCAACATACCGCCGCCCTCGATCCATTCGGTCAACGGCGCCGCTTCGGCCTCTGCCAGGGTCGCGACATCGGCCAACACGATCACATCTGGGTTGGCGGGCAATACATCCGTCAGCGCGCCGTCGATCAGATCGGCAGTCGGGGCAAGCGCCTGTTCGATGTAATGAAGCGGTGACAGCAGCTCCAATCCCTCGCGGTTCTCGCGCGCGGAAATCAGAGCGACCTCGCGGCGGCGCAGACCATCATCGGTCAGCGTAGTGGTCCCGGCAGAGCGTTGGCCTGCGACGTCGAACCGGGTGATCCGCGCACGCAACTCGGACGGAAGCACAAGCGACACGTCGGCCTGCGTCGCGCCATCCTCGAATGTCGCTGGCACAGCGGCGAGGATGCGCGCGTTTCCGGCCGGATCGCGCCCCTGCGCCTGCACCACGATCTCTCGGGTGGGGCCGGGTGCGGCGCGCAGTATCCGCAGGTTGACCGCGCCGTCTTCGTAAGTGGCCGGCAGGATCGCGATCACGTTGATCGCAGTTTGATAGGCCTCGACGCTGCCGCGCGCCCGCAACGCGTCCAGCATGGTGTCACGGCCATCGTATTCAAGCGTATCGCTGAACCACAGCGTATCGAACGGACCGACGTCTGCCAGCGCAGCTGTGGCATCTGCGATCATTTCTGTATCGGGCTGCCAGGGCGCGGGGCGCAATCCGGCAAGGCGTGTCTGCCAGACGTTGGCGGATTGAAACACCGGTGTTTCGGGCTGCGTCAGGGTAAGAAAACCGACCGGGCGGCCCTGCCGCCCTGCGCGGATCAGCTGGGCTTCGATGGCCTCTTGTTGCTGCGCCCAGCGTGTTGCGCCCGCCCATGTGCCATCAAGGACAAACAACAAGGGTCCATCGCCTTCGGCTTGTTCGGCCTCGGGATTGAGCACCGGACCGGCAAGGCCCAGTATGATTGCCGCCACCGCCAGTATCCGCAGCAGCAAGAGCCACCAAGGCGTGCGGTCCGATACCGTCTCTTCGTCCTTGAGGCCGAGCAAGAGAGCAACACCGGGGAACCGTCGCTTGATCGGGGCAGGCGGCACCGCACGCAGCAAAAGCCACAGGATCGGCAAAGCGGCAAGCGCCAGCAGCAGCCAAGGCGCGGTGAAACCGATGCCACCAAGGACCATCATGCCGCCACTCCCGCGCGCGCGTCGAGCGCGCCATAGAGCCACAAAAGCCCCGCCTGCGCGCTGGCATCGGTGTGATGCACGCCGTAGCGCCAGCCGGTCAGCGCACAGAGCCGCGCCAGCTCGTCCTTGCGCTCCGCCAACCGCTCAAGATAGCGGTCGCGCAGATCGTTCGCCTTCAGCGTCTCATGGCTGAGCGTTCCACCCATGCTCTGAAAAACCGTGCGGCCGCTGAAGGGAAACGCTTCTTCTGACGGATCGAGAACATGGCACAGTACCCCGCGCACCCCGCGATCCGCCGCTTTGGTCAGCGCGAGACGCACACCGTCGATATTGCCCATGAAGTCGGACATAAACACGGCGCGGGCATGGGGGATCATCGCGCGGTGTTCCGGCGGCGCATAGTCTGCCGCATCGTCACGGCAGAACATTTCCGCTAGTGCCATGATCTGTGGTCGCCCGGCACGCGGCGGCAGCGCGGTCCCGGTGAGTCCCACACGCTCACCCCCCCGATTGAGCAGGATCGCCAATGCCAGAGCCAGGGTTCGTGCGCGGTCGATCTTGTTCGGCACCGCATCGGTCGAGGCAAACCGCATCGACGCGCCCTGATCCACCCATAGCATCACGGATTGTGCAATTTGCCACTCGCGTTCGCGCACGAATTCTGTATCGCCCATCGCGGAGCGCCGGTGGTCGATGGCGCGGCGGCTGTCGCCCATCTGTGCGGGACGGTATTGCCAGAAATCATCGCCCGTGCCGGACCGTCTGCGCCCGTGGGCACCCAACAGAACGGCGCCCGCTAGGTGTTCGGCGCGGGCCAGCAACGCAGGCAGACGTGCGGCTTCCTCTTCTGACGTGGCGCGAAGGGCAATCGGATCGGTCACGCGACGGCGGCCCGTGTACCCGCAAGGCCCGCGGCGGTTTCGTCGATCAGGTCCTGCAAGCTGTCGCCACGCGCGCGCGCCGCAAAGTTAAGTGCCATCCGGTGCGTCAGAACCGGGCGTGCCATGTCGATGACATCCTCGGCGGACGGCGCAAGACGTCCCTGCAACAAGGCGCGGGCGCGCACGGTCAACATCAGCGCCTGTGCCGCGCGGGGGCCGGGACCCCAGGCAACGGTTTCTTTCACCCTTGCGCTCACGCCGTCTTCTTCGGGGCGGAAGGCACGGACCAGATCGAGGATCATTTCAACGACCGACTCGCCCACGGGCATCCGACGCAGCAGGCGCTGCGCGTCCAACAGCTCTTTGGAGGTGAACACGCCGACCGCTTCGTCTTCGGTTTCACCGGTGGTCGCGATCAGGATATCGCGCTCGGTGTCGCGGTCGGGGTAGGCGACGTCGATCTGCACCAGAAAGCGGTCAAGCTGAGCCTCGGGCAGCGGATAGGTGCCCTCCTGTTCGATTGGGTTTTGCGTGGCGAGAACGTGAAACGGCACGCCCAGCGCGCGGTTCTGTCCGGCGACTGTCACGGTCTTTTCCTGCATCGCCTGCAACAATGCGGATTGCGTGCGCGGGGAGGCGCGGTTGATTTCATCTGCCATCAAAAGCTGACAAAAGATCGGTCCCTCGACAAAGCGGAAATTGCGGCTGCCATCCGCCGCGGTATCGAGCACTTCTGAGCCGAGAATATCGGCTGGCATCAAATCCGGTGTGAACTGGACACGCTTGCCATCCAGCCCCATCACGGTACTCAGAGTTTCCACCAGACGTGTCTTTCCCAGACCCGGCAGACCGATCAACAGGCCGTGTCCGCCGCATAGCAGTGCGGTCAGCGTCAGCTCCACCACGCGCTCTTGTCCGATGAACCGCGAGGTAATGGACTCGCGGGCCTGACCCAGCTTTTCACCCAAGGCTTCGATCTGTGCGACCATATCTTCTGTCGCTGCTGCATCGGCTTGGGTCATGACTTTTCCACTCTTTGAGTTATATCTACTATGAGTAAGTGTATCTCGATAACAGGGAATGGCAAAAGCGATGAGTGGACAAAAATCTGTGACCCCTTCGGCGGAAAGCCTGGTTGCGTCTGTAAAAGCGGCGAAAACGCGCGGATTGCCGCCGGTCGAGAAATGGAATCCGCCGTTCTGCGGCGACATAGACATGCAGATCAAGCGTGACGGAACCTGGTTCTACGAGGGAACACCAATCGGACGGATCGGATTGGTCAAACTGTTCTCGAGCATTCTGATCCGGGAAGATGACGATTATTTTCTCGTTACCCCGGTCGAGAAGGTAGGCATCACCGTAGAGGACGCACCTTTCATCGCCGTGGATTTCGAAATAAGCGGGAAAGGAGAGGACCAGAGGCTGACCTTCGTGACCAACCTCGACGATGTGTCCGAGGCGGGGCCGGACGCGCCCATCCGGGTTGTGCGCGACGCGCAGAGCGGAGAGCCTTCTCCGTATATCCTCATCCGCCGAAATCTCGAAGCGTTGATCGACCGCAAGAGCTTTTACCGTCTCGTCGAGATCGGTGTGCACCATGACGGTTGGTTTGGTGTCTGGTCGGCTGGGGAATTCTTCGGTATTATTCCGTCGGATGAATTGCCCGACTGAGGAAATACAATGCGCGCGAATGTGGCATCTGCCGTGCTGATTGCGCGGGTCAAGGCAACGCGGTCGATGTAGTGATGAAACCGGCAGCCAACCTGAGCCATTTATGGCCAGACCTCCCGTATCTGGATCGCTTCGATGCAGCATCTGCGGCCGGTTTCACCGGCGTAGAGGTCCTGTTTCCCTACGACGTGCCGGCCAAGCATACACAGAGGGCGCTGGTGCAAGGTGGATTGCAGATGGTCCTTATCAACGCACCGCCGCCCAACTACACCGGCGGGCCGCGCGGCTTTGCGGCGGTGCCCGGCGATGAGAGACGGTTCGCCTATGATGTGCGGCGCGCCCTGCGCCACGCCGATGCGTTACGGGTGCCGATGGTTCATATCATGTCCGGCAAGGCGTCGGGTTCGCACGCGCGGGAGGTCATGGTTTCCAACCTGCGCATGGCTTGCGCTGCCGCGCCGGGCGTGGTCCTCACAATCGAGCCATTGTGCCCGGAGATGCAGCCCGACTATTTCCTGAACGATTACGCGCTTGCCGCTGACATCATCGCGCAGGTGAACGCTCCGAATCTCAAGCTGCAATTTGACAGCTTTCACGCGCAGATGATCCACGGCGATGCCGTTGCCACCTATGAGACGTATCACGAGATCACGGCGCATGTACAACTCGGTGACACGCCAGCCCGTGGCGCACCGGGCAGCGGTGATGTGGATTTCGCCGCCCTTTTTGACGGGTTGCGTGCGCACGGCTACGACGGCTGGGTCAGCGGCGAGTACACACCCGGCGGCCCGACGGATGACACACTTGAATGGAAGAAATTGCTATGATCCCTGCCCGCTACGCACCAATTGTCTTTGGTTTTGTCTTGTCAGGGTTAATGTCGCTGATCGTCTCGTTCATCGCGACGTTCCGGGTGGTGGGATTGGTGGACGGTCTGGTGGTCGAATGGATCGGATCATGGCTCTTTAGTTGGTCGGTGGCGTTCCCCGCGGTGCTTGTTGTCGCGCCCGTCGCCCGCAGGGTCGTGGCACGCCTGGTCTCCCATTCCTAACTCTCCGAAAGCTTCTGCGCAGAAATCCCCCATGCACGCAGCGCCTCTGCGTCGGGGCGGCTCGCGTCGCGCGGCGTTTTGCTGATCTTCCCCGGTGTGGCCGAGAACCGCGGAGCAGGGGCGGCCTGAAGCACGCCATCGACCTGCACAAACGTCTGACGCGCCGCATTGTGCGGATCGTCGGCAGCCTCTTGCGGGGTCAGCACGGCGGTGACACAGCCGTCGGTATCGCGGAAAAGCTGGTCCCAGTGGTTGCTGGATTCGGTGGCGAATATCTTTTTGAGTTCGAGGGTGCAGGCGTCGTCATCTTCGGTCACCCCACTGGTGAACAAGGGGTTTTCCAGCAGGCCCAACCGGTCGAGCAGTACTTTTCGAAAGGCGGGTTCAATTGCTCCCACTGCAACAGCGCGTCCATCGGCACAGGTATAGGTCCGGTAATAGTGGCGGCCCCCGTCCAGTGCATTGGCCCCGGCGGGCGCGTTGTGCATTCCCATCGCTGAAAGCGCCGAAAGCAACGTGTAAAGGCTTGCAGACCCGTCGACGATATTCGCATCGACGACCTGTCCCTGGCCGGTAGCACGGGCGTGCAGAACGGCGGCCAGCAAACCCATTACCGCAAACATCGATCCGCTTGCCATATCCCCCACCAAAGGCGGGATGCCGACGGGCTGCTGCCCGCCACGCCCGAAAAGCGAAAGTGCACCGGATTTGGCGATATAGTTCAGATCATGACCAGCGCGCTGCGCAAGCGGGCCATCCCGCCCCCAGCCAGTGACGCGGACAAAGGCGAGCTTGGGATTCAGTGCGAGGCACGGCTCCGGCCCCAGACCAAGCTTTTCCATCGCGCCGGGGCGGTACCCTTCGATCAGTGCGTCCGCCTTGCCGATGAGATCGTGCATGACCTGCCGCCCATTGTCCGACTTGAGGTCGATCTGCACGAGCGGACGCGATCGGTAGAAAACCGAGGCCGCCTCCATCGACGCGAAATCGAGCGTCGGGTCGATTGCAGGATAGCCGCCGGGGCGGTCGATGCGGATGATATCGGCGCCCATGTCCGCCAACAGCATCGCGGCATAGGGTACCGGGCCGATGCCCGTCATTTCGACGATGCGGATCCCCGCCAGCGGACCAGAAGTCGGCGCCATCAGTGCGCCTCCGCCCAGTTCGCGCCGGTGCCCGCGTCGACACTCAGCTTTACGTCCAGCTTCACCACCGGATCGGACGCGTTTTCCATCACCTCGCGGGCGGCCTTTATCAAATCGTCCTCGGCGCCCTTTTCGACTTCGAACAGCAATTCGTCGTGCACCTGCAACAGCATCTTGGCGGGCAGACCTTCGATGGCGGCGGGCATCCGGATCATCGCGCGCCGGATAACATCGGCGGCGGTGCCCTGAATGGGGGCATTGATCGCGGCGCGGGCGGCGAACCCGGCGCGCGGTCCCTTGGAGGCGATCTCCGGTGTGTTGATCTTGCGCCCGAACAGCGTCTGGACAAAGCCGTGCTCCTTGGCGAAGGCCTTGGTGTCGTCCATGTAGGTGCGGATGCCGGGGAAACGCTCGAAATAGCGGTCGATGAACCCCTGCGCCTCGGCGCGCGGGATGCGCAGATTACGCGCAAGGCCAAAGCCCGAGATGCCGTAGATCACGCCGAAGTTGATCGCTTTCGCCTGCCGGCGGATGTCTGGCGTCATCTCGTCCATGGGCACGTCGAACATTTCTGAAGCGGTCATCGCGTGAATGTCCAAGCCGTCCTTGAACGCCTGCTTCAGCTCCGGAATATCCGCAATATGCGCCAGCAGCCGCAATTCGATCTGGCTGTAATCGAGCGCCACCAGCACTTTGCCGTCCTCGGCGACAAAGGCCTCGCGGATGCGGCGACCTTCCTCGCTGCGGATCGGGATATTTTGCAGGTTCGGGTCTGTCGATGCCAGCCGCCCGGTCGACGCGCCCGTAAGAGAATAAGACGTGTGTACCCGCCCGGTTTCCGTGTTGATGTGGTCCTGAAGCGCGTCCGTATAGGTCGATTTCAGCTTGCTCAATTGACGCCAGTCGAGAATGCGGCGCGGGAAGTGATGTTCCGTCGCGAGGTCTTCGAGGATGTCTGCGCCGGTGCTGTATTTCCCGTTCGCACCCTTCTTGCCGCCCTCAAGGCCCATGTCCTCGAAAAGCACTTCGCCCACCTGCGCGGGCGAGCCGACGTTGAACTTGCGGCCGGCGAGTTCATAGATTTCATCCTCAAGCCCGGCCATTTTCTGGGAAAAGGCGTTGGACATGCGGCTGAGCGTGTCACGGTCGACCTTGACCCCGTATCGCTCCATCTGTGCCAGAACCGGCACAAGCGGCCGCTCCAGCGTCTCGTAGACACGGGTGGTCTGTACGCGGTGCAACTGCGGTTTGAACTGCTGCCACAGGCGCAGGGTGATGTCCGCATCCTCCGCCGCGTATTTAACGGCATCCTCCAGCGGTACCTTGTCGAAGGTGATCGCCGACTTCCCCGATCCGAGCAGCGGTTTGATCGGGATCGGGGTGTGATTGAGGTAGCGCTCGCTGAGCGTGTCCATGCCGTGACCGTGCAGACCTGCGTGCATTGCGTAGGACATCAGCATCGTATCGTCGATCGGCGCGACGGTGATCCCAAGCCGTGCAAAGATCTTGTTATCGTATTTCATGTTCTGCCCGATCTTGAGGATGCTCGGATCCTCCAGCACGGGCGTCAGCATCTTCAACGCCTCTTCAAAGCCCATCTGCCCCGCGGCCAGATCATCGGAGCCGAACAGATCGTTGCCGCGATTGGCCTTGTGAATGAGCGGGATATAACACGCCTCTCCTGCCTCGACGCAAAGAGATATGCCGACCAGATCGGCGGTCATCTCGTCCAAACCGGTGGTCTCGGTATCTACGGCGACATAGCCGCGCGCATAGATCCGGTCGATCCACGTTTGCAGCGTGTCTGCATTACCGACCTGCGTGTAGGTCGCTTCGTCGAACGGCACCGTGTCGATCTGCGGCGCGTCTTCGGCGGGTGCCGGTTCGGGGATCGCGGGCGCTTCCACGTCCAGCGCGTCCGCGATGCGCTTGGTCAGCGTGCGGAATTCCATCTTCGTCAGAAATTCCATCAGCTTCCCGGGATCGGGGTCGCGCACCTCCAGATCGTCGAGCGTGAACTCCAGCGGCGTCTTGTCATCCAACAGCACCAACCGACGCGACAGGCGGATCTGTTCGGCGTGGTCGATCAGGGTCTGCCGACGCTTGGGCTGTTTGATCTCCTCTGCTCGTTCCAGAAGCGATTCAAGATCGCCGTATTCGTTGATCAAAAGCGCCGCCGTCTTGATGCCGATGCCCGGTGCGCCCGGCACGTTGTCCACCGAATCGCCTGCCAGCGCCTGCACGTCGACCACCCGGTCAGGGTAGACGCCGAATTTCTCGTGTACGCCGTCGCGGTCGACGCGGATGTTCTTCATCGCGTCGAGCATTTCGACACCGCCGCCCACGAGCTGCATCAGATCCTTGTCGGAGCTGATGATGGTGCAGCGCCCACCGGCTTCGCGTGCCTGTACCGCGAGCGTCGCGATGATATCGTCGGCCTCATAGCCTTCCTTTTCCTCGCAGGCGATGTTGAAGGCGATGGTGGCTTCGCGCGTCAGCGGGATCTGCGGGCGCAGATCTTCGGGCATGGCCTCGCGGTTGGCTTTGTACTGGTCGTACATGTCGTTGCGGAAGGTGTGGCTGCCCTTGTCAAAGATCACGGCCACATGCGTGGGTGCGTCCGATCCGTTGTTCCCTTCGACGTAGCGCTGCAACATGTTGCAAAAGCCCGACACCGCCCCGATGGGCAAGCCGTCGGACTTGCGGGTGAGCGGCGGCAGCGCGTGATAGGCGCGAAAGATGAAGGCGGAGCCGTCGATCAGATGTAGGTGATGCCCTTTGCCGAATGCCATGTACCTGCGTTCCCTCATACTGTGGTCCCTCTTTTGCCACTGCAAACGCAAACCCGCCAGAGGGCAGGCGGGGATCAGTCCGGATGCGGCGCTGTCTTCAGACCTTGCCTTCGAAATCGGCGTGGATGAACTTGCAGTCGCAATAGCCGCATTCGATCCACCCCCTGTCCTTCGGGATCTGAAGCCACACACGCGGATGACCCAAGGCTCCTTCACCGCCGTCGCATGCGACACGGTAAGTATTCACGACACGGGTCTCTGGAGCATTCGTTGTCATATCGGGGCCTTTGGAGAGGGTAAGGGGCATTTGGGTCGTTATGACCAATCAGGCGGCGACGGGCAAGGGTTTCGGGCCGCAACCGGGGCCTGCCGGCGCAGCCTTACAGATATGTCACGATAAAAGTGTTCACATCTCCCCCGGCGGATGGCTAAAAGGCGTCATTGCCTGCACCGCTTTCCGGAGACCCTAATTATGCCCGCGCCCAAACCTGTTGTTCTTTGTATCCTCGATGGCTGGGGCATTGGACCAACCGCTGCGGGCAACGCGCCGCTATTGGCCGCAACACCGAACATGGACCGCCTTATGGCCCGCTGTCCGAACGCGACCCTTACGACATTCGGACCTGACGTGGGCCTGCCCCGTGGACAGATGGGCAATTCCGAGGTTGGTCATACCAACATCGGCGCGGGCCGCGTGGTGGCGATGGATCTGGGCCAGATCGATCTGGAGATCGAAGAGGGCAGGTTTGCAAGCGCGCCGGCGCTGGTGAATTTCATCGCGGATCTCAAGGCGTCGGGAGGCACGGCGCATTTGATGGGTCTGGTGTCCGACGGCGGGGTGCATGGACATATTACGCATATGATCGCCGCCGCCACCGCGATTGATGCGGCAGGGGTGCCGGTGGTGATCCACGCGCTTACCGATGGCCGCGATGTCGCGCCGCAATCCGCCCTCGCCGATCTGGAACAGCTCGAAGTGGCGCTGCCCCCCAATGTGCAAATCGCCACTTTGACCGGGCGGTACTATGCAATGGACCGAGACAATCGGTGGGAACGGGTGGCGCTGGCCTACCGCGCGATCGCGCAGGGCGGCGGCGCGCGCCTGCAAAGCGCGAGAGCGGCGGTCGAATCTGCCTATGCGGGGGGGGTAACGGACGAATTCATCGCCCCTTGTGTGATCGACACCTACAAGGGCGCGCGGGATGGCGACGGCTTCTTCTGCCTCAATTTCCGCGCTGACCGTGCGCGTGAAATCATGGCGGCTCTCGCCGCGCCGGACTTCGACAGTTTTGACCGGGGTGAAAGGGTCGATTGGTCCGCCGTGATGGGCATGTCGGAATACTCCAACACGCACTCCAATTACATGTCGACGGTGTATCCGAAGGCACAGGTGAAAAATACGCTGGGATCGTGGGTGGCGGGCAAGGGGCTGCGCCAGTACCGTCTGGCCGAGACGGAAAAATACCCTCACGTCACCTTCTTTCTCAACGGCGGCGAAGAAGCGCCCGCAGCGGGCGAGGATCGCGATATGCCGCTCTCGCCCAAGGTGGCGACCTACGACCTGCAACCGGAGATGTCCTGCGTCGAGGTCACTGACAAGCTGGTTGCGGCAATCGAGGATGGATACGATCTGATCGTGGTGAACTATGCCAATCCCGATATGGTCGGACATACCGGTGATCTGGATGCCGCCATCGCGGCGTGCGAGGCCGTCGATACCGGGCTTGGGCGTGCCTTGGCGGCGCTTGAAGCCGCGGGTGGCGCGATGATCGTGACCGCGGATCATGGCAATTGCGAAATGATGATAGACCCCGAGACGGGCGGTCCTCACACCGCGCATACACTCAACCCCGTGCCGGTCATCGTCGTTGGCGGTCCTGCGGATGCCGTGCTGCGCGACGGGCGGTTGGCCGACCTTGCGCCGACGGTCCTGGCACTGATGCAAGTCGATCAGCCCCCGGAAATGACAGGAAAGAACCTGCTGGAATGATGCGGCGTGCGCTTGTTCTTCTTGCGCTGGTGATCGGCGCTCCTGTCGTGGCGCAGCAGGATGCGGCCGTGCAGGCGCGTACCGCCGTTGCCTTGCTGGAAGAAGCGACAGCACAGCTTGCCGCAGCCGATAGCGCGCGCGACCGCGTCCGTGCCCTGACCGAAACGATCCAATCCTTCGAGACGGGCCTTGCGGCGATGCGGACCGGCCTGCGCGAGGCGGCAATCCGCGAGACGCAGCTGAGCGCGAGGTTGGCCGCCCGTGACAATGAGGTGGGTCAGCTTCTTGCCGTGCTGCAAAGCATCGGCAGGACTGACAGCCCAACGACTTTTCTGCACCCCGACGGCCCCACGGGTACCGCGCGCGCTGGCATGTTGCTGGCCGAGCTGACGCCCGCCCTGAACCAACGCGCCGACCGTCTGCGCCGCGATCTTTCCGATGTACAAACCCTGCGCACCCTGCAAACCGAAGCCGAAGCCCGCCTGCGAGACAGCCTGACGCGGGTACAGGAGGCGCGCGCAGCGCTCAACCAGGCGATTGCCGACCGGACCGATCTGCCGCGCCGCTTTACAGAAGATCCCGTTTCCACGGCCATTCTGATCGATTCGACAGAAACGCTCGGGGGGTTCGCATCCGGACTGTCGGAGATCGTGGCGGATGAAGACGTCGGCGTCGAAGTGCCCGCCTCCATTGATGCGCAGATCGGTGAATTGCCGCTGCCGGTACAGGGGCTGGTGCTTCGCGGAATGAACGAAGCGGATGCCGCAGGTGTCGCGCGCCCCGGTCTGCTGATCGCGACACGCCCGCGCGCCATTGTCACATCGCCTACGGCGGCGACAATCCGCTATCAAGGGCCCTTGCTGGACCTCGGGAACGTAATGATTCTTGAGCCGCGCGCCGATACGTTGTTTGTGCTTGCGGGACTTGGGACCGTCTACGGCGAGACTGGACAGGTGATCGCGGCGGGAACCCCGATTGGCCTTATGGGCGGTGCCGATGGCGGCGGTGCCGGACAATTGTCAACTGATGGTGATGGATCTGGTGCAGAGCGTTCAGAAACGCTCTATATGGAAATAAGACAGGACAACATCCCGCAGGACCCGGTTACCTGGTTCAAAAGCAGATAGAGATGCCTCGGAAAGGTAGATGAGTAGATGAAAAAGTTTGTGATGGCCGCAGTCGGCGGCACCGTGGCCGGTATCATCGCCACGACACAGATCGCCGCCCCCCTGCTGGCGCAGGAAGCGGAGAAGAACAACAATGTCTACGAGCAGCTTGACCTGTTCGGGGACATCTTTGAACGGATCCGCGCGCAATATGTCGAAGAAGTCGACAGCGGTGAACTGATCGAGGCGGCAATCGACGGTATGCTGACCTCACTGGATCCGCACTCAAGCTATCTGTCGCCGAAGGATGCCGAAAAGATGCGCGAGCAGACGCGCGGCGAATTCGGCGGACTGGGCATCGAGGTCACGCAGGAAGACGGCTTTGTCAAAGTTGTCTCGCCTATTGACGGCACACCGGCCGACGAGGCGGGTATCGAGGCCGGCGATTTCATCACCCACGTCGATGGCGAGAGCCTGCTTGGTCTGGTGCTTGACGAAGCGGTGGATCTGATGCGGGGGCCGGTCGGTTCCGAGATCATCGTCACCATCGTGCGCGAAGGGGAGGCCGAGCCGTTCGACGTGTCTATCGTGCGCGACACCATTGAACTGACAGTTGTGCGCTCGCGCACCGAGGGCGACAGCGTGGTTCTGCGTCTGAGCACGTTCAACGAACAGACCTATCCGAAGATGGTCGAGCAGCTGGCCGAGAAGGTCGAAACGATGGGCGGCATGGAGAACATCAGCGGCTTCGTCATTGATCTGCGCAATAATCCCGGTGGTCTTCTGACGCAGGCGATCAAGATCTCGGACGCCTTTCTTGAAGAGGGCGAGATCGTCAGCACACGCGGTCGCGCGGCGACCGATGGCGAACGCTTCAACGCCAAGGAAGGCGATCTTGCCGAGGGCAAGCCAATCGTCGTGCTGATCAACGGCGGCTCCGCCTCGGCGTCGGAAATCGTCGCAGGTGCACTTCAGGATCACCGCCGCGCCATCGTGGTCGGGACAAAGAGCTTTGGCAAAGGGTCCGTGCAGACCGTAATGCCGCTGCGCAGTGAGGGCGCGATGCGCCTGACTACGGCGCGGTATTACACGCCGTCGGGCCGGTCCATTCAGGCGCTGGGCGTGTCGCCGGACATCGTTGTGGCGCAACCGCCGCGCCGCCCCGCAGATGAAGAGGACGACGCACCCGCCCGCCGCAACCGCTCCGAAGCGGACCTGCGCGGCAGCCTCAACAACGATAGCCTGAGTGAGGACCAGATCGACCAGATCGAAGCGGATCGCGCAAAGGCCGAGAAAGCGGCGGAACTGCGCGAAGAGGATTATCAGCTGGCCTACGCGATTGATATTCTCAAAGGGCTTTCGGCTCTCGGACCGCGCGACTGATCCAGACGATCAACGCGACGGCAAAAGGCCGCTCCGGTATGGGGCGGCCTTCATTTTTTGATCGCGTGGGAATGACGGACTGTCGTTCAGCCCGTCTCCAGACAGTGCCGCCTGAACGCGCGTTTTAGCATATCCAGTTCCGCGCGCAAAAGCTCCACCTCGACGCGCAGATCATCGGCAAGCACTTCACCGGCCATGAAGGTGATGCTGCCGATCCGTGCGCCGGTATCTGCGTCCGCGATCAGCATCGTTTGCACGCCATCCGAAATTGCATCCTGCGGGATCGGTACTCGCACAGCGTGCCCTGTATCCACTGCGGTAACGGTGACATCCTGAACCGCCTTGCCCTCGTGTGTGACGTCGAGCTTTGGCAGCGTGTCCTTGTCGGCACCGGTCAACAGCCCTTCCCAGACGCCTTGTTTCAGCTTGGTTTTCGTAAGGACGAGGGTGGACATGCAAGCTTCTCCGCTTAGATCTGAGCGCGCGGGCGGCGCGAAAAGGTCAGGTCCCGCAGAACGACCTGATTCATCTCGGGCCCCTCGAAGATCAGATCGATCCACGCACCCTCGACCCGACGCTCGTTCAGGTTCGAATAGGCCATATCGAATTCCGCCACCGTTTGGGGGTGGCTCAGGTCCAGTTCGCGCACCATCTGTTCGGTGTTCGGCCCGTTCTTGATATTGAGCCGGGCGAAAATCTCGATCGGTTTTTCCATCTCGACGATCATGTCGAGCCGGATCAGATGCGTCCGCTTGAGCCCATCGTATCCGTCCTTGGGAAGGTCGATTACCAGTGACAGAAACGAGCCGTCAAAGCGGAAAACATCCATGCGCAATCCGTAGGGCGCGAGATCTTCCTCGCGCAGGTTACGCATCTGGCGCAGGGTCAGCTCGGAAAACTGGCAATCGTGAAACAGTGTCGCTTCGTGCCCCAGCATCGAGCGGCTCTGGACCGACGACATTCCCGGCTTGGGCAGCGGTCCCCGCCAAAGCTCGGGTCGCCACGCCCAATCTGCGTTGTGCGGCTTGGGAAAGCTGGTGGACCCGGTGAGAGGCAGCGCGAGGCGTTCGTCGGCAACATGTATCAGATGATCCAATTTCGCCTTAAGTTGCCGTGCGTGCATGCGCTGGCGGCGCAGGCCAGCCAGATCAGCAGTCCGCGCAAGACGCGCGTTCCTGGCCCACTTGGCAATAGTACGCGTATAGAACGCCGTATCAAATAGGTTTCCGCCAAAACTGGCCATGTCGTCTGCCTTGCCGCTCGTACTCGTGTCATGCCGCTTGTTCGTTACGTTCGGCTGAACCGCTGCATTTTTTCGCAGGATGCCATTTTTGGGCGGTGCCGCGCAAGCGTGCAGATGGTCTAACCTTCTTCGGTCTTCGCCGCCGTGCGCTGGATCAGATCTTCGAGCACTTCCGCACCTTCCCCGGTCACGGCTCTTTGTCCTTCCGGCCCAAACAGTGCCGCACCCAGGAGATATGTGCCGACACGCGCCACGGCGCGCCAGTGGCGACTGTCCAGATCGGACGATGGTGGCACGCCTGTGGTTCGGAAGATCACCCGGTCGTCGCGCCTGCGCAGGCTTTCCGGCTCACCAAAGCTCCCGGCGGCCGTGATGTCGGTTGCGGAGGGCAACGCAGCCCCGCTCGCAGCTTTGGTAAAACTGACGGTCATGACGCCCAAGGGGGCGCCGGCGCTGCCGGTATCGGCCCCCATCACATCGCACCGCGCCATCAGCGCAAAGCTCTGGTTCAGTGTCTTGGGGTCGATGCAAAATCCCTGCGGCGGGACAAGCGTGACAGCGCCCTGCATCATCCGGGCTTGCGTCAGCGGTGCTTTAGAGAGGCCTGCGAACGGATCGCTCCCCTCCTCGCACGCTGAGAGCGCAAGGAGGGCGAGAACCGCGACGCCGGGTTTAAAGCTCCATGTAGTCATGGCGCTCTTTCTTGGCACCGGGATGCGTCACGGCGCCAAGATAGGTTGGCCCGACCAGCTGCGCGTATTTCCAAAGCGCGCCTGAAGCATAAAGGTTCTCGCGCGGGCCTTCCCACGCGGCCTTGCGGCTCGCTATCTCATCATCGCTGAGATCTACGGAGATCGACCCGGTGATCGCATTCAGCGTGATCATGTCGCCGTTCCTGAGCAGTCCGATGGGGCCGCCCAAAGCGGCTTCCGGCCCGACATGACCCACGCAGAAGCCGCGCGTCGCGCCCGAAAAGCGACCATCGGTAATCAATGCGACCTTCTTGCCCATGCCCTGACCCGACAGCGCGGCAGTGGTCGCCAGCATTTCGCGCATGCCAGGGCCGCCGCGTGGCCCCTCGTTGCGGATCACGAAGACATCGCCTTCGGAGTAGGTGCGGTTCTGGACCGCCTCAAAAGCGTCCTGTTCACATTCGAACACCAGTGCGGGGCCGGTAAAGACAATATCGTCCTCGCTCATGCCTGCGATCTTCACGATCGCCCCTTCGGGGGCAAGGTTGCCTTTGAGGCCCACGACACCGCCGGTCTTCGAGATCGGATTGGCGACCGAGTGGATCACCTTGCCATCCGCCTCGCGCGTGATCCGGTCCAGTTCTTCGCCCATCGAATAGCCTGTCGCGGTCATGCAATCCTCGTGAATAAGACCTGCCTTGCGCAGCTCGTTCATCACCACGGGCACGCCGCCCGCCTCGTACAGGTCTTTGGCGACATAGGCGCCGCCGGGCTTCATATCGACGAAATAGGGCGTGTCGCGGAAGATTTCACAAACGTCCTCAAGGAAGAATTCAATGCCGGCTTCATGCGCCATTGCGGGCAAATGCAGACCGGCGTTCGTGGATCCGCCCGTACAGGCCACGATCCGCGCAGCGTTCTCGAAGGCCTGACGCGTGCAGATGTCGCGCGCGCGAATGTTCTTTTCGATAAGGTTCATTACCGCCTTGCCCGAGGCCACGCCGTATTCGTCGCGGCTTTCGTAAGGGGCAGGCGCGCCCGAAGAGTTGGGCAGCGCAAGGCCAATGGCTTCTGCAACGCAGGCCATCGTGTTCGCCGTGAACTGGCCGCCACATGCGCCCGCAGAGGGGCAGGCGACGCGTTCAAGCACTTCGAGAGCCGCTTCCGACATGGAGCCGTTTTGGAAGTTGCCCACGGCCTCGAACATGTCTTGTACCGTCAGGTCGCGGTTGGCAAAAGCGTCCGGCACGTCCGCACCTTTTGGAGCTCTGCCCGGCAGGATTGATCCGCCGTACATGAACACCGATGGCACGTTGAGACGGATCATCGCCATCATCATGCCGGGCAGCGATTTGTCACAGCCCGCAAGGCCCACCAACGCGTCATAGCAATGCCCGCGCATGGTCAGCTCCACGGTGTCGGCAATCGCCTCGCGCGAGGCAAGCGAGGAGCGCATGCCCTCGTGGCCCATCGCGATGCCGTCCGTCACGGTGATCGTGGTGAATTCGCGCGGTGTACCCTGTTCGGCGGTCACGCCTACCTTGACCGACTGCGCCTGGCGGTTCAGCGCGATGTTGCACGGTGCCGCCTCGTTCCAACAGGTCGCCACGCCGACCAGCGGCTGGTGAATCTCTTCCTCCGTCATACCCATCGCATAATAGTAGGACCGGTGCGGTGCGCGCGACGGACCTTCGGTCACATGGCGGCTGGGCAGTTTGGATTTGTCGAAACGGGCATTGGTGGACATCGGCAGGCGCTCCCTGAGGTAAATCTTTGGTATGGCATACTGATGCGGCGACGCTGCTGCAAGGGTTCGGGGCGCGCCATGCGTTGTAAACCCGCCACCGTGGTCCTAGATTGCGCTGATCCGTCCAAAGCGTGAAAGCCCCTAATGGAACGCAGCCTGTTCGCCTTTATCTGGAAATATTCCAAGCGCGAGCAGATCGGCCTGCTGGCTCTTACGCTTGTGACGTTCCCGTTCCTCTACGCGACATTGGAGTTGCCAAAGCGGATCATCAACGATGCGATCGGGGCAGAAAGCGATACTGTGAACGTGCTCGGCTACGAGATGACGACGATCCAGCTTCTGGTCGGGCTGTGTCTGGCGTATCTTGCGGCTGTCATTGCGCACGGCCTGCTCAAGATGCGGCTCAATACAATGAAAGGCGTCCTGTCCGAACGGATGCTGCGCCGGTTCCGGTACCGTCTGATCTCGCGCATGATGCGGTTCCCGAACCGGTATTTCCGTGACACCTCGCAGGGCGAGCTTGTCAGTATGATTACCTCCGAGGCGGAGCCGATGGGTGGGCTGATGGGCGACTTTATTGCCCAGCCGACCTTTCAAGCCGGACAGATGCTGATCATCGTGGTTTTTCTGTTCCTGCAATCGGTCTGGTTCGGGCTTGCCGGTATCGCGCTGATCCCGCTTCAGGCGTACCTGATCCCGCTGCTGCAGCGGCAGATCAACCAGCTGAACAAAGAGCGTATCCGCGAGATACGCCACCTTTCAGCGGAGATCGGCGAAACCGCGGCGGGTATGACCGATCTGCGCACCAATGGTGGCTGGCGTTTCCGTCTGGCCGGATTCACGCACCGGCTTGGCCTTCTGTTCCAAATCCGTTTCAGGATATATCAGAAGAAATTTTTTATGAAGTTCCTTAATAACTTCATCACCCAACTGACTCCGTTCTTTTTCTATCTCGTTGGCGGTATTCTCGCCATTCAGGGCAGTATCACTGTCGGCGCCCTTGTGGCCGCGCTGGCGGCGTACAAGGATCTGAGCAGCCCGTGGAAAGAGCTTTTGACCTATTATAATCAGACGCAAGACATGGCCATTCGTTGGGATGTCGTGGTGGAGCGTTTCGATCCGCGCGGCATGATCGACGAAACGCTCTTTGAAGGTACGCCCGATGAAATCCCGCATCTTACGGGAAAAATCGAGATCAAGAACGTATTGGTGCGCAATGCCGACGGCACGCCGCTGCTCGACGATTTTTCGCTTGATATCCCGAAGGGCGCGCAGGTGGCGATCCGGGTGTCGACACAGGCCGAGCGGCGCGCGCTTGCCGATCTGTTGACGCGCGAACTGGTCCCGGCTCGCGGCAGCATCACGATGGGCGGGCATGACCTGTCCGAGTTACACCAGACGGTGATTGCCGCGCGGATCGGATACGTTCAGGCACAACCCTATCTCTTCAGCGGCACAGTCGGGGACAACCTGCTGATGTCGTTACGCACAAGTCCCAAAACAGTCCTTTGGGACCCTGAAAACCGGGACGGCGAAGGCATCGAAGCGCGCCGATCGGGCAACAGCACCGATAGCCTGAACGCCAGATGGCTCGACCCCGGACTGGCGGGGTTCGACAGTGTCGAGGAAATTCATCAATGGTGGTTCGAGTTGAGCCGCACGCTTAACACCGACGAGGCGATCGTTCGGTCCATGCTCAATTCGCGCATGGACCCCGACCGGCATCCAGAACTCGCAGCCGAAATCGTGAGCCTGCGCGACGAGGTGTTCAAAGTGCTGAAAGAGCGTGGTCTGGACAAGGCAGTGCACCGGTTCGATCCGGATGAATTCAACCCTTCCATCGCATTGGGGGGTAACCTGTTGTTTGCGACCCCACGCCGCAGCATCACCCAGCAGGGGCTGGCGGGCGAAAAGGCGTTCTTGGCAATCGTCGCCGAACAGGGACTGGCAGAGCAAGCAATTGCGATTTCCCAGATCCTGGTGGAAACGCTGCACCAGACGTTCGGCATGGATGGTACCAATCATCCGCTTTTCACCGCGCTTGGAATCGACGAAGATCTTTACGAGCAACTTGTCGATATTGCGGCGCGCCGGCGCACGGATGGCGACGGGGCGCTGAGCGAGGACGAGTTCGCATTGCTGTTGACCGTATCCTTTGCGTTCACGGCAGAGCAGATTGGCCCTGCTTTTCCCGACAGTTTCAAACAGGAAATTCTCGATATCCGGCAGACCAAGGGGGCGGATCTGCAAAAGCGGGCCGCCGACATGTTCGTCCCGATCACCCCGCAAAACTATCTGGCTCGGCTTACGCTGCTCGAAAACCTTCTCTACGGCCGGATGTCCGCTGTCGCGGGTGTGCAGGAGGATCTTGTGATCGATGCGGTGTCGGATGTCCTGCGCGCACATGGTCTGCAGCAAGAGGTCGCGACGAACGCCTTTGATGTGCCGACAGCTATCGGGGGGACCAATCTGCCTCAGACCATTCTCGAACGGGCCGCATTTACCCGCGCCGGGATCAAGAAACCGGATGTAATCATCTTCAACCAGGCGCTGGGCGGCAGCAATCTGCCGCGGACGCGCAGCCGCCTGCGAGAGTTGCTGCCCGACACGACGCAGATCTTCCTTGATGATCATTTTGTCGACCGTGAAAGCTATGACCTCTATGTCGAGGTCATCCACGGACAGGTCGACGGGGTGGAGCGCACCCGGCATCTTGGAAGCGGCAGTGATGTCTCCGATGATCTGCGCCACAAGCTTGGCCTGATCCAGCGCAACGATCTGTTCCGCGAACTCAGCCCGCGTAACCATCGGCTCCTGGCATTTGCTGCCAAGTGGTATACGGCCCCCGAAGGCACGCGTATTTTTAGCGCGGGCGATACTGCAGATGCTGTCTATCTCTGCCTTGAGGGCAAGGCCGAACTGACCTTTCGCGACGATACCGGCAGGAAGCAGCATGTGTCGACGGTCGATCCGGATCGGGTGATCGGCGATCTGGCCGTGATCGTAAACGAACCCCGTCAGGTGAGCCTGACCACGCTGGAGGATTCCAGGTTCCTGCGCATCGGCGCGGATCAGTTCCGCTCGGTCGTCGAAAATGACAAGACGGTCCTTTTGCACCTGTTGAAAACCGTTGGCGGACACCTTACTGGCGCGGCAGATGTGATCCGTTCCGTGCGGGCGGAGATTCCGCGCGAGCCGCCGCCCCCACGCACGGAGAGGATCGAAGAACCCGAAACCGACAAGGTCGATTCATGATGCTCCGGCCTGACTATTCGATGCACGCGTTCCATGTTGCCGCTGCAGGCCGCCGGACGGAAATCTGGCGGCTGATCCTCGGCGTGGTGCTGATGGTTCTGCTCTATGTCTCGCTCGGGATCATGTACCAACAGGCCATCGTTTTCGCGACGGACGGATCAGATGCGTTCATCAGTGAACTGGTTTCGGGCGTCACGCCACGCGCGATGTATGTGCTTTTGTTCAGTTTCGGTCTGATAACCATCGCGGTTTTCAGCGTCGTGCAGCTGTTGCACAGGCGCCCGGGGTTCAGCGTGATTGGCCCGCGCGCTCTTGCGTTTCCGCAGTTCATCCGCGTCACGTTCTTCTTGTCTGTGCTGGGTGCGGTGCTTGTCGTGCTGCCACCCTACGATATGGGCGGCGATCTGGTGCCCAATCTTGCGCCCGGATACTGGTCGCTGCTGTTGCCGGTTTCGCTGCTTGCCGTTTTCATACAGATCAGCGCCGAGGAGATCTTCTTCCGGGGCTATCTGCAGCAACAGCTCGCCGCACGGTTTCGCTCACCATTGGTGTGGATGGTGTTGCCATCGCTTTTGTTCGCCGTCGGCCACTATCAACCCTCCGAAGCGGGAGAGAATGCCCTGCTCATCACGCTTTGGGCGGGTATCTTCGGTATGCTGATGGCGGACCTGACGGCGCGTGCGGGCTCGCTCGGGCCGGCGCTGGCAGTGCATTTCGTCAACAATGTCACGGCGATCCTCATCACTTCCCTTCCGGATTCTCTCGGCGGGCTGGCGCTGTTTCATACACCGTTCGGAATGGACGATCCCGAGGCGTTGCGCGCTTGGCTTCCCGTCGATTTCGCGCTGATGATCACCAGTTGGCTGGTCGCCAGGCTGGCTTTGCGGCGCTGATTGCAATTCACCGCGAACGCTCTTATTTGAAGGCGTAAGGCAATGGATAAGGCGGCGACATGAACTGGATCAACAACTACGTCAGGCCCAGAATCAATTCGATCTTCTCGCGCCGCGAGACGCCGGAAAACCTGTGGACCAAATGCGACGCGTGCGGGACGATGCTGTTTCACCGCGAGGTGAGCGAGAATATCAACGTCTGCACCAACTGCGGTCATCACATGTACATCTCGCCCCGCGACCGCTTTGCGGCGTTGTTCGATGGCGGCGTATTCAGCAGTGTGAAGGTGCCCGCGCCGACGCCCGATCCGCTGCATTTCCGCGATCAGAAGAAATATCCCGATCGTCTGCGCGCGGCGCAAAAGACGACCGAAGAGAGCGAGGCGATGTTGGTCGCCACCGGTGAGATCGGGCGCACGCCCATCGTCGCCTGTGCGCAGGATTTCAGCTTTATGGCCGGATCCATGGGGATGTATGTCGGCAACGCGATCATTGCCGCCGCCGAAGAGGCGGTAAAGCTCAAACGGCCACTCATTCTGTTTTCCGCTGCCGGTGGCGCGCGGATGCAGGAGGGTATCCTGAGCCTCATGCAGATGCCGCGCACAACTGTTGCCGTGCAGATGCTCAAGGAAGCGGATCTGCCCTATATCGTGGTCCTGACACATCCAACCACGGGCGGCGTGACGGCGAGTTATGCGATGTTGGGCGACGTTCACATCGCCGAGCCAAACGCGCTGATCTGTTTCGCCGGTCCGCGGGTGATCGAGCAAACGATCCGCGAAAAGCTGCCCGAAGGGTTTCAGCGTGCGGAATATTTGCTGGATCACGGGATGCTGGACCGCGTCACCCCGCGCCCGCAGATGCGCGATGAGTTGATTACGATCACGCGGATGCTGCTCAAGCTGCCGCCTGCGGTGCGCGGAGATTTGCCGCCTCCCGCTGACCTGCCGCACGAATTGTCGGAGACCGAAGCAGAGCCGGAAGCGAAGACCCCGGCCAAGAAATAGGTGCTGTCTTCCGCGCAAGCGGCGCTTTTTCCGATGTTTCCCCAACGGTAACAACAGATTGCTATGAGCACCACTTCCTCTGATGTCATCCTCGAACGGATGTTGGCACTGCATCCCAAGATCATTGATCTGACGCTGGACAGGATGCTGCGCCTGCTTGATGCGTTGGGTAATCCTCAAGACGCCTTGCCGCCGGTCATCCACATCGCCGGGACCAATGGAAAGGGATCGACGCAGGCGATGATCCGCGCCGGGCTGGAGGCGACGGGCAAAAAGGTGCACGCGTACACCTCGCCGCATCTGGCGCGCTTTCATGAACGGATCCGCCTTGCCGGTACGCTGATTACTGAAGAGGCGCTAGGTACGGTACTGGACGAATGCTATGCCGCGAACGGTGGAGAGAACATCACCTACTTCGAGATTACCACCTGCGCCGCAATGCTGGCTTTCTCGCGCACCCCTGCGCATTATTGCCTGCTAGAGGTGGGTTTGGGCGGACGGCTCGACGCGACGAATGTGGTCGACGCACCGGTGGCGACGGTCATCACCTCCGTCTCGATCGACCACCAACAGTTTCTCGGCGACACGTTGCCGGAGATTGCAGCCGAAAAGGCCGGTATCATCAAACGCCGCGTGCCTTGCATCGTCGGACCGCAGGAGGATGCCGGACTGGACGTGATCGAAGCGGTCGCGGCGCGGCACATGGCCCCGCTGTCTGTCTATGGCCAACACTGGCATGTGTCGCGCGAGGCAGGCCGCATGGTGTATCAGGACGAGCGCGGCTTGCTTGATCTGCCAACGCCCAATTTGCCCGGCGCGCACCAGGTCCAGAACGCGGGTGCCGCACTCGCGACATTGCGTCTGTTGGGGTTCGGCGAACACGCCTGCGAAGCGGCGGTGAGCGCGGCGGAGTGGCCCGCACGGATGCAAAGGCTCAAAAGCGGTCCGCTGGTGGATGCTGCTGGTGCTGCCGAGCTTTGGCTGGATGGGGGGCACAACGCGGCGGCCGGTGTGGCGCTTGCGTCGGTGCTGCGCGATCTGCCGGAGGCGCCGACGCACCTGATCTGCGGTATGCTCAACACCAAGGACGTTACCGGCTATCTGCGCCCGCTGGCCCGGCACGCCGACAGCCTTCATGCCGTGTCCATTCCGGGCGAGAAGGCGACTTTGCCCGCTGCGACGACAGCCGAAGCCGCTCGCACGGTAGGCATGACGGCGTACGAGGCAGAGGATGTCTCAGCCGCGTTGCGCAGCATCGTGGCGCATACTCCTAAAGCTAGGGTGCTGATCTGCGGCTCATTGTATCTTGCGGGCAACATCCTGCGACACAATGGGTAGAGGTTTCTTGACGATTGCTACCGTATATTGACGCGAGGCGGCATCGAACCATAGGCTGTCCCCATATGAGACTGGACTGGGCAGCGTAGATCCGGCGGACGACCGAGGACCGAGCATGAGCGACAAACTACCCGATCTGCGCGCGCCCCGGCGCGACGCAAACGTGGTTCGCCAGATCATATTCTGTGCGGCCGCCCTGACAATCATGGGTGCCGGCCTGTGGTCCTTGATGAACTCTCAAGCGCCGTATCACCCCGATGATTATCTCGGTGCGGGCGGTGATCCGAATGCGGTCAGCCGAGATGGCACAAATCCCTGGCTTGAAATGTCGCCCGCCGACTAAGCTTTGCCCCAGTCTTCGCTTTGCATTTCGCGCAGACGCGATGCCGTGCGTTCAAATTCAAACGTGCCTTCCCCTTCGAGATACAGCATTTCCGGTGCCGCCGCTGCCGAGCAGACGAGCCGCACACGCGCCTCGTACAGTGCGTCGATGAGTGTCACGAACCGTTTGGCTTCGTTGAAATTCGACCGCCCCAGCGTGGGAATATCGTCAAGCAGCAAGACACGCACCGCATCCGCAACGGCAAGATAATCGGCAGCTCCCAAGGGCTGTCCGCAAAGCCCGTGAAACCGGGCGCGCCCGATGCCGTTGTGAAACCGTGGAAGCACCACGTCGCGGCCTTTGACGCGCAGGGTCAGGGGCGCGCCATCGGCGCCGGACGTCAAATCGTTCCAGACCGCGTTCATCTCCGCGCGGCTCTCCGCATTGACGGGCGTGAAATAGACCTGCGATCCGGCAAGGCGGTCCTGCCGGTAATCCGTGGGGCTCGCCATTTCATGCACCACCATCCGCTCTTTGATGAGGTCGATGAAGGGCACGAACAGATCCCGGTTCAGCCCATGTTTGTACAAATCATCCGGCACGCGGTTCGAGGTGGTGATCACGACGACCCCATCGGCAAAAAGCGCCTCGAACAGGCGGCCTACAATCATCGCATCGGTGATGTCGGTAATCTGCATCTCATCGAAGGCCAAAAGGCGCACGGAGGCTGCAACATCGCGTGCCACCGGAGCGATGGCGTCATCGACGCCGGTCTTGCGCGCTTCGTGCAACGCTTCGTGGATTTCCTGCATGAAGGCGTGGAAATGTACGCGCCGCGCGTCGACCCCTTCCAAATTCTCGACGAAAATATCCATCAACATGGATTTGCCACGTCCGACGCCACCCCAAAGATACAATCCCTTGGGCGGTTCGGGCGCTTTGCGGAAAAGCCCTTTTTTCACAGGCCGCAGCAAAGCCTCCCTGATCCGGTCGAATTCGGGGATCACCGCCTGCTGAGCGGGATCGGGGCGCAAGTCGCCATCGGCGACCATCTGGTCATAGCGTTCCTGAAAGCTGGTCATGGCTGATCCCTAAACCGAAGCGGGCTGGTTGAAAAGCGTGTGCATACAATCGCGCGATTGACGCGTCCGGTACCGAAGCGCATTCTGCGCCGATCCTGACGAAAGTGCCAATTGTGCAAAAAATGCCGTTGTTCTCGCCCGTGTTGATAGTCGGGTGCGTGATCATCATGATCAGCTTCGCCATACGCGCGTCATTTGGTGTCTTCCAGATCCCGATCGCAGAAGAATTCGGCTGGTTGCGTGCTGAATTTTCCTTGGCTATCGCGATCCAGAATCTTGCGTGGGGTATTGGACAGCCGTTGTTCGGCGCGATGGCCGAAAAGATCGGCGATCGCAAGGCGATCATCTTCGGTGCTGTGATTTATGCGCTGGGGCTGGTCCTGTCCGCAGGGGCCGATACCCCTGTCGCCCTCCAAGGCTACGCTTGGTTGGTGGGGTTCGGCATCGCAGGCACGGGCTTTGGCGTGATCCTCGCGGTCGTGGGCCGCGCCGCTTCCGATGACAACAGGTCCATGTCGCTTGCGGTGGTGACGGCGGCGGGCAGCGCGGGTCAGATCTTTGGTGCGCCGGTCGCCGAATGGATGCTGGGCGCGATGAGTTGGCAGATGGTGTTCACCGTTTTTGCCGGGGTGATCTTGTGCGTTATTCTGGTGCTGCCCTTCATGCGCGCGCCTGTACAAATCGACCGTAACGAGCTTGAAGAGTCCCTTGGCCGTATTCTGATCCGCGCGTTCAGGGACCCCAGCTATACGCTTATATTCCTAGGGTTCTTTTCGTGTGGATATCAGCTTGGATTCATCACGGCGCATTTTCCGGCCTTCGTGACAGAGCTTTGTGGGCCCATCTTTGCCGGTGGTGTGTTGCATAGCATCGGCATCACCACCACCAGCGCATTGGGAGCGGTCGCGATCTCCTTGATCGGGGCCGCGAATGTGGCCGGGACGCTGCTTGCAGGGTGGGCGGGCAAACGGTATTCGAAAAAATACCTGCTTGCGGGAATTTACGCCGGTCGGACGGTCATCGCGGCAATTTTCATCCTGCTTCCGATCACGCCGGTCAGCGTCATCCTGTTTTCGGTCGGCATGGGGTCGCTCTGGCTTGCAACTGTTCCGCTCACCTCCGGGCTGATCGCGCATATCTACGGTCTGCGCTATATGGGAACGCTCTACGGCATAATCTTCTTCAGCCACCAGTTGGGCAGCTTTCTCGGCGTCTGGTTGGGTGGCCGGATGTACGATGTCTATGGCAGTTATACCACCGTCTGGTGGATTGGTGTGGCGGTCGGGGCGTTCAGCGCGATTGTCCACCTTCCGGTGCGCGAGACTGCGCGCGGACAGATGCGCGCCGCCTGATCCACTGCCAGAGGTTCAGGCTGGCGACGGCGCGGCCAAGGTTGGGGCCTGTGGCGGCGGGAGAAAGCGTTCGAGGTGCGCCAGAACCGCCTTGGTGTGCGTATGTGGAAGGCCGTGAGCGGCTCCTTCGACAACCTCGTGCCGTACGTCGCGATTCCAGGCGGCAAGCTGTCCCATCGCGCTGGCGGGGACAACGTCGTCGTCTTCTCCCCAAATCGCCAGCGTCGGAATACCCGCGCGGCGAATGCTCAGATGCGCGCTTTCCATCGGATGGGCAAGCACGCCGCGCAGGCTGGACAATACAGCCGGTACATAGCCTTGAAATGTAAGCTCACGCGCCATGAGTTCTGCGATATTCGGTACAGAGGTGTGATCTTCGTGCGCCGCGCGGATGCTCGTGCGTAACCGACGGGGGAATGTGACAAGCATGGCCCATGTTCCCAGCAAACCCCGCTCGCGCGCAAAACGCAGCGCGCGGGTGTTCCTGAGGACCATGCCAGCGGGCGCCAGCAGGACAAGGCGTTCGACCCGGTCGGGATTGCCCGCAGCAAATGCGGCGGCAATCGCGCCCCCCATGGAGTATCCGATCAGATGGAATGTCTCGTCAACCTCGATATGATCGAGCAGGTCATCGAGCTGAGTGAGAAAGAATTCCTTGTCCTGAAGTCCACCGGGTCGGTCGGAAAATCCACGCCCCAAAAGATCATAGGTCAACACGCGAAACCCCTTCGCAGCCAACCCCTTTGCCAGTCCGGTCCAGACGAAACTGGGCGTGGTCAGGCCGTGGACGCAAATGATCAACGGACCGTCGGGCGGGCCGCCTAACTGAAAATGCGTGACCCCCTGGCTCAACTCGACGAATTGTCCGGGTGCCGCGCCGCGCCTTCCGTCGCTCATCACCGTGCGTCTGCGTTCAACCACGAACGGCACCGCGAATACGACAACAAGCACGAGCAGCGCCCATATCATGCGCGACAGGTCCATCGGTCGAGGATGTAGCGGCTTGTCATGAGATCCAGATGCGCGCCGCCGCCATTCTTGCAGATCGTGATCTCATCGTCCGAATGACGCTGAAACGCGTCCAGATCGTAGAAATCCGCAATGATGTCTGATCGTGAAATGACTCCGGATTTCAATGGGATATCAATCTCGCCGATATGCCCGACTGTCGTGTCGAAACTGTCAACGAACAGGCGCGCGCGTTTCAGGGCGTCGTCATCCACTTCGCGCATGTCGGGTCGGTAGGCTCCGACAAGGTCGATGTGCTGTCCCGGTCGCAGCCACGCGCCCCTGATCAGCGGTTCGGTCGACATCGTGGCGCTGCCAATGATATCAGCAGCCGCCACCGCAGCTTCAAGATCGTCGGCTATGGTCACACCGTTCAACTCCTCGGCCATCGCCTCCGCAGTGGCGCGCGTCCGGTTCCAAAGTGTAAAGGTCGCAGCCGGGAACGCTGCCGTATACGCCGCATAAAGCGACCGCGCGACAGCTCCCGCGCCGACGAGCAGTATGTTCCGGCTGTCCGCTCTCGCCAGGCGTCGCGCGGCAAGCAGACTGTCTCCGGCGGTTTTCCATTTGGTCACGAGATGAAAGTCGACGATCGCTTCGAGCATTCCGTCATCGTCGGCATAAAGGTTTACTCCGCCGTTAACATTCGGCTTTGCGACCGCCGCGTTACCCGGAAAGATGGTCGCGGATTTCACCGCAATACCCATGCCGTCGATCCACGCCGCGCGGCTGAGCAGCGTATCATCGCGCCGGTAGAGAAACGTATCGCCGATCTCCGCCTTGGGTAACATGTGACCGGCGGCAATTGCATCGGTCAGATCAAGCCAGTCGAGCGCCGCTTCGCCTTCGGCGAACGGAATGAAGGGAATGTCGGTCATATGGCCTCCTCGGCGGTTAGCAGTCCGGCGGCGACCAAACGGTCGGCCCAGCCGCGGGCGCCCTGAAACAGATGCGTTTGCCAGCCGCGCGCGGCAGCGGCGGATATGTTTTCGGCGCGGTCATCGGTGAACAGGAGCGCATTTCCCTGCAGGCCGCTCTCATTCTCCAGCATCTCGTAGATGCGCGCATCAGGTTTGGTGACGCCCATGTGCCCCGAGATAAAGTCTAGATCGAAACCGCGCAGGAAAAAGTACTTCGTCGCCGCCAGGGCGTAGGTTTCGATCCCGAAGTTCGTAAGGGAAAATACCGGGATGTCGCGCTCTTGCAGGGCCTCCATCAGGCGGACGGAATGATCGATGGCGGGCGTGGCGATGTCGAGCCAGTTGTCGTGCCACAGATCCAGCTCTGCGCGCCATTCGGGGTGGGCCTCAGCGGTCTGCGCAAGAACCTCGGTGAAATTCTCGCCCCTGTCGACACGGTCGTTCATCGCGTACAGGTCCATTGCGGCAAACAACGCGCGGGTACGGTCCGCGCCGATCGATGTCTCGTAAAATCGTTCTGGTTGCCACTCGATCAGCACGTTACCGATGTCAAAGACGACTGCTTTTGGTGTCATGTTTGTCCTCTCTGTCTCTGGGCCGGCCCGGGCAGGGACGTCAGCCCTGCCTGTGTGCCGCACGGATCTCCCGTTCGAGTGCCTCCAGAAAGCGGGAGCGGTCCGCTTTTGTAAAGCCTTTGCCGCCGCCGTGCCGGAACGGATCGGCGGCGCGCAGGTCTGTCATAAGGTCGCGGGTGGCCAGCACGTTGCCGATATTGGTCTTGGTCAACGCCTCGCCGTTGTGCTTGATCACCCGCGCGCCCGCCTCGACGCATTTGGCGGCCAGTGGGATGTCCCCCGTCACCACCACGTCTCCTGTGCCCGCGCGCTCCGCGATCCACATATCCGCGACGTCCGGCCCATCCGGCACGATGACCGTTTCCACCAGAGGGTTGCGCGAGGGGCGCAAGCCCCCGTTCGACACGACATACATGCGGATCCGGTGCCGGGTTGCCACGCGCTCTGCCTCTTCCTTCACCGGACAGGCATCCGCATCGATATACAGCGCGGTCACGCGGACCAGAGCGCGTCGGCGTGGAAGTTCACATGCTCCTCCATGAAGGTCGCGATGAAGAAATAACTGTGGTCATAGCCCGGTTGCATACGAAATACACCGTTCTGGCGGCGCTTGGCCATTGCGGCGCTCAACGACTCCGGCATCAGCAGATCCAGGAATTGATCATCGGTCCCCTGATCCACCAGCACCGGACCGTCAAATCCGCGCTCCTGCATCAGCAGCGTCGCGTCATGGGGCGCCCAATCGCTTTCGTTCTTGCCGAGATAGGCTGTGAATTGTTTATGGCCCCATTCGCTGGCCGTCGAATGCGCAATCGGCGCGAAGGCCGAGACGGAACGGAACCGTTTGGGCAGCGACATCGCCAATGTCAGTGCTCCGTGCCCGCCCATCGAATGGCCGCTGATCGCCTGCCGCTCCATATCGAGCGGGAAATTCCGGCCCAACAGTTCGGGCAGCTCTTCCGCGATGTAGCGCCACATCTGATAATGCGGCTTCCAGGGATCCTGCGTTGCATTGACGTAGAACCCCGCACCTTGCCCCAGATCGAAAGCGTCGTCATTGGCCACGCCTTCGCCGCGCGGCGAGGTGTCGGGGAACACCAGCGCGATGCTCTGCTCCGCCGCCCATGCCTGTGCGCCTGCCTTGACCATCGCGTTTTCGTGCGTGCAGGTCAGGCCTGACAGGAACCACAACAGCGGCACCGGACCGTCCTTTGCCTCTTCGGGCAGAAACAGACCAAATGTCATGTCGCAGCTACAGGCGGAGGAGGCGTGCCGGATCACATGCTGGGTGCCGCCAAAGCTGGCATTGCTGGATAGGGTTTCCATCTGACGTCTCCTTTTGTGCGGTGCCCCTTGGCTACCGTGAAGCGGGGCTGCGGGGCAAGCAGCGAGTTCAGGCTCCGGTGAGCCAGCCGATCCAAAGGCTCACCGTCACGATGCTGAGCGTGGTGGATACCAGGATCGCGGCGGACACACGGGCAGGTGCGACGTTGTAGTGCTGCGCGAGGATATAGACATTGCCTGCCACCGGCAACGCCGCGGCTGAGATGATCACGGTTGCCTCGAACGGCTCGACCTTGAACAGGACGAACGCTGCGAAAGCCACGAAAAGCGGATGCAGAACGAGTTTGCAAAAACTCAGCCACCCTGCGACCGAAATTCGTTCGGCGGATTTGGATGCGAGCGATGCGCCGATGGCAAACAGAGCTCCCGGCGTGGCAGCCGCACCCAGCAGTGCGAGGAACTCGTTCATCGGTGCGGGGATCGGGATGCGCAGGGCGGACCAGATCAACCCCGCCGAGATCGCGACGATCATCGGGTTTTTCAACAGCCCTAATCCCACGGTGCGCAATATACCGATGCTCATCCGGCCATCGCGCGATCCGGTGATCAGGATCACGATCAGCGAGGAAAAAACGATCAGATCGACAGCGAGCGCCAGCATCACCGGGCCGATCGCTTCGGCCCCCAGCAGCAGCGTCAGCATCGGCACGCCGAGAAATCCGGTGTTTCCAATCACGGCGCATTGTGCCTCCATTGCCGTGGTCTCTATGTTCAGTCGACGGGCGTAGCAAACCAACGTCGCGATCCCGTACACGAATGCCGTGCCCCATAGATAGGCGGCGACCAGCCTGCCGTTCCAGACATCGGCAATCGACAGGTTTGCGGAAAACCGGAAAAGCATGGCGGACAGCGCGAAATAGAACACGAACTTCGTCAGATAGGCCGTGGCTTCTTGCGTGAAAAACCGTGTGCGTCCTGCCCAGTAGCCAAGCCCGATGAGGGCAAAAAAGGGAAGCGTTTTGAGGAAGATCGCCAGCATGCGGTCAGGAATAGCTTGCCCTTATATGCGGCGCTAGGCTTAATCGGCGACCGGGACGTGGGAATTCACCGTCGTGACGGCGGACTGTCACGGAAACGATCCGACGGGCCGGCGAATTTTGCCTTGGAAGTGAACTGATCTGTTTATAGGGTGGCAGTCGGTCGCACCCGGAGCAAACATGAACACATCCGCAGCATCCGGCCAAAGCGCCGTTCACAGGGCCCGGATAGACAAGCATGGTCAGGCGCGTGATAGTCGGCGTGATCGACAAGGTTGAAACCACGGACATAGACCGCATTTTCGGCAACGTGGTCGATACATTCCCAGCGAGGTACGGGTCATGAGATTTACGATTTTAACGGCTTTGGTTTTGGCGGGGTGCGGCGGTATGTCGGAAGGCCCGCAGACGGGCGCGCCTGTCGCCGGAGCGCCGGACACATGCGGCGCATCCGCATATCAGGACTTGCTTGGCAAGGGAGCGGCGTCCGCGCTGGCAGTACCGGAACCCAAGCGTGTCTACGGTGTGGCGGACGCCGTGACCCTCGATTATCAGGCGGACCGTATCAATGTGCAGTTGGACGATACGGATACCATCGTCGCAGTGACTTGCGGCTGATCAGGCTTTTGGTCGCTGGTCGTTGACCGGGTGGTCCCGTCACCCGTCCGCAGCACGCCTCCGAAGCGCGGGTCGGCGTTATTCGCGCGCACTGCCGCTACGGCTTGGACTACGCCCCAGATCCCGTTTCCGTTAACGGACGACCTCTGAGCAAGAACGGCGTCTCTTCCGCGCGTTCTTGCGGGGTCAAGGTGCTCAACAAGATGTTTCACAGGGCCTAATGTTCAGACACCTCCTAATTACGTTCAAGAGATTTCCCGCCGGGGACTTGATTTGACAGCGCAAGAGGGCAAATCTTGTCAGATGAACATTCCCACGATCCCGATCAAAGCCGGCTCCGGGCCCGATCCTGAACGGCCTACCGAGCAGGTCGCATTTCACCGCACCGAACTGTCCATCATCCTTTCGCTTTATGGTCGTATGGTCGCAGCGGGAGAGTGGCGCGATTACGGCATCTCCTGTTTGCGCGAGGTTGCCGTATTTTCGGTTTTTCGCAGAACCGCGGAAATGCCGCTTTACCGCATCGAAAAGCGACCCAAGCTGCGCGCTAAACAGGGCATGTATGCTGTCGTCGGGACCGGCGGTCAGGTCCTCAAGCGCGGTGCCGATCTGAAATCCGTGCTGCGGGTGCTGGAAAAGAAGCTGATCCGCATCGTGGAATAATCCACCGGACGGTCACGCCACCGTAAGCCGTCGATGCCCGGTGACGGGACCATCTGCCTCTGCGATCCGCTTGATTGCAGCGTCCAGCGGCTCAAAGACGCAGGCCATCGCGTGGGCGTTCGCATGAAGCAGTGTCCGGGCCTCCCAGACAATCCCGACATGCCCCTTCCAGAACAACAGATCGTTGCGCGCGGGCGCCGTTCCATCCGGTACAGCCGTTCCCAGCGTGCGCTGCTGCATGTCGCTGTCGCCGGGACATGCGACCCCGCAGGCGATGCAGGCGGCTTGTACCAATCCCGAACAGTCTATCCCCGCGCGGCTGTTGCCCCCCCAAAGATAAGGCGTGCCGATGAACAGCGCGGCGATATGCGCGGGATCGTCCGCCAAGACATTGACCGGGGCGACATGTTGTTTCGGAATGAAACCCATCGCGGTCTCGATGAACTGTTCGGTTTCGCCCATCGCGGCGACGCGGCAACCATGGCTCAGCTCAACCAGGTCCGGCGATTTGATATCCGCCTTCAGATACGCGTGGCTGCCGGGTGACGTGATCTTGTGGGTGAGGCGCAGCGGCGGGGCGGTCTGGTGCGTCTCGACAAAGCCGCAGTAGCCATCCAGCACGGCCTGCACATAGGCCCAGCCGTTGCGCCGATCCAGAACGGTGACATCCGCGCCAAGCAAAAGCTGCCGGTCCCGTGGCCCGCCCGGACGGCGCATCAAATTTACCAACGGGCGCGTGATCTGAGCTGCTTCACGCAGGGTGATCAGATCGGTATCGGGCGACAGGCGGGGGTCGTTCATCGTGCCAAAATATCATCCAGCGCAGCGTAGACCGCGCGTGTCGCCTGTCCGGTACCCCCCTTAGGGCGCGCCGGTGCGGCGGTGGGTTGCCACCCGTAGATGTCGAAATGTGCATAGGGGCTGTCGGTCACGAAACGGCGCAGGAACAGCGCCGCCGTGATGCAACCCGCAAAGCCGCCCTTGGGTGCGTTGTCCAGATCCGCGATGTCCGGTTCGATCAAAGGCTCGTATGGGGTGTGAAACGGCATCCGCCAGACGGGATCGGCGACTTCGGCAGCAGCTTTTTCAAGCGCATTGACGAAATGTGAATCACCGCTGAAATAAGGCGCAAGGTCGGGACCGACGGCAACCCGTGCAGCGCCTGTCAGCGTCGCCATAGAAATGATCTGATCCGGTTTGTCCTCGTCCGCCAACGCCAGCGCATCCGCCAGAACAAGACGCCCCTCGGCGTCGGTATTGTTGATCTCGACCGTGAGCCCCTTGCGCGACGTCAGAATGTCCTGCGGGCGGAAGGCATTGGCGGAGACCGAGTTTTCAACGGCTGGAATGAGTACACGCAGACGGATCTTCGTGCCGGTTGCCATGATCATATGCGCAAGGCCAAGCACTGCGGCGGCGCCGCCCATGTCCTTTTTCATCAGGCCCATGGATCCGCCCGGTTTGAGGTTCAGGCCACCGGTGTCAAAGCACACGCCTTTGCCCACCAGTGTCAGCGCAGGCCCCCCATCACCCCAACGCAGGTCGATTAGGCGCGGTGCGCGGTCGGCGGCACGGCCAACCGCATGGATCATCGGCAGGTTCGCCTCCAACAGGGCGTCGCCCGTCGTGACCGTAACAGTAGCACCATGTTCACCCGCCAGCGCGCGTGCGGCCGTTTCAAGATCGGGTGGCCCCATGTCGGACGCCGGTGTATCGATCAACCTGCGTGTCAGCGCCTCACCGGCCGCAATCGCTTCGATGCGCGCGGCGTTCACGCCTTCTGGCGCAATCAGCGATGCCGCCATCGGGGATTTGGTCTTGTACCTGTCGAAGCGGTAGCCCGCGAGCAACCAGCCCAACGCCTCCGTTTCCGCATGTTTCTGCGGCAGGCCGCTTTCGATCCGATAGGTCCCTTTGGGCAATTTGGCAGCTGCGGCGGCCAGCGCAAAGCGGCCCCGCGCCCGGCGCGCCTTTGTGCCATATCCGGCAAGTGCCATCGCAGCTTCGCCGTTGCCCGACGGCACAATCAGGGCTTGCCCAATCGCCCCGGTGAAACCGTTCGCGGCGATCCAGTTTCGGGTCGCATCGCCCTGTGCGTCAAGCCAAGCGTCCAATGTGTCTTCGTCCAGAATGTGCAGCGCAAGCGCGTCCTGGGATGGTTCGGCAAATTTGAGGAGCATCGCAAGCGGATCCTTTTCAGCGGACAGGTGTTGCCCGCCAACCTACCCAATCGTGTGGCCACCGCAAGCGTGCGTTGTCAGGGGCCTATGTCCTGAAAGGACCAGATCGCTGTCAGTGACCTTTCTCCGATGCGCAACATGCGCGACAGGGTCGCCGCCACGGCGATTTCATCATCGAGATCGATGCAGGCGGTAACGTCCCGCGCCACCAGTGCAAGGTGGCTCATGCCAATCTGGTCCGCGATGGCGATCAGCGATCGGGCGTTCTTGCGCAGATGCTCGGCATGCCCACGCTGCCAAAGCATGCTGCACTGTGAAAGCCGCACCGCCAACTCTTCCATCGCCCTGCTGACGACGCTTTCGGCGCCTGCCTCGCCAAGCTGCTGATAAAGCCCATCCAGACGCTCTTCATCCAGCGTGATCTTCTCGGATGGTCGTATTTGTACCACGACGTTCATTGCACACCCCTTGTTTTGCCCCCACGGCTGGGGTCGTTATGGGGCCGCTTCGTTGCAAAATGGTTGCTGCCTTCGGGCGTTTTCACTCGAATTCGCGTTGAATCTGGTATACTGCACGCCGAACGTCATTGCAGGAGAACCGCCCGCCATGGATCAGGCAAAACCCCTTCCGAATTATCTCGTCCAGCGTTACCACGGCTGGAAGGCAACCAGCTATGCCGAGAACCGCGCGTGGTATCGCAAGCTGGCGACGGATGGCCAGCATCCACGCGCGATGGTGATTTCGTGCTGTGACAGCCGGGTACACGTTACCTCGATTTTCGGGGCGGATCAGGGCGAGTTTTTCATTCACCGCAACATCGCCAATCTGGTGCCGTCCTTTACCCCCGATGGTGCGCATCACGGTACGTCGGCGGCGGTCGAATACGCGGTCCAGGTACTTAAGGTCGCGCACCTTATCGTGTTGGGCCATTCGCAATGTGGCGGTGTTCAGGGGTGTCTGAGCATGTGCAGGGGCGACGCGCCCGAGCTTGAAGCAAAAGACAGCTTTGTCGGGCGCTGGATGGATATTCTGAGGCCCAAATATGATCTGGTCAAGGATCTTGCAGACGAGTCCGAGCAGGTGCGGCAACTTGAAAAACAATCGGTGATGATGTCGCTCGAGAACCTGATGACATTCCCATGGCTGGCGGAGAAAGTGAATTCGGGGGAACTGACGCTGCACGGCATGTGGACAGATATCGGTGAGGGCGGGCTGGAATATTACAATCCGGCGGATGCTGCATTCAAGCCTGTGTAGGCCCGTATCGTGCGGAGCTCCAAGAGGCTTTAACCACACGTTAACCATGCCGGGCACAAGCTTGTGTCATGGATATGGAATCGGTCACACTCAGATTACCACGGCAGCTTTTGTCCGGTGCGCAACGTGTTGCTACCGCGCGGGACGTCACGATCGGTCATATGGTCCGTCAATTGCTCAAGCGGGAAGTCGAACGGCAATTGCAGGCAGGTGGCGCTGCCGCACCGACGGATGACCGCCTTTTGATAGCGTTGCGGGCGCTGCTCTCGCGCGACTTTGCCAAGGCCTCCGACTGGACGGACCTCGCCGCACGACTGCGGATGCACGGCTATGAACTGCGCCGGTCGAACGATGGGCTGGTGATATACAAAAGTAGCTGCGGAACACGGGTTTGCAGGATTTCCGACATCGGTGTGAACGACATGGCGCTGACGGCGCGGTTTCAAAGCACCCCGCCCGGATCCGTCAGCGAGACAACCGCGACCGGTACCATGCCTGCCGGACGGCTCGATCCAGTCCGGACCGGACGGATCGCTGAGCATATGGCGCAGGCGCAAAACTGGTCCGATCTTCAAGCCAGGCTGGCGCAAGAGGGTATGGAGCTTCGGGCATTGGGTGCCGGTCTTGGCATCTATAACAGCGCCACAGGGCGACACATGTGCAACAGCGCCTCTGTCGGGGCCCGGTATCAGACACTGACCAAGCGATTCGGCGCTGCGATGCCGGGACATCCGCAGGATATGTCACACCACCTGGCTACGAGATCAGATGGACAGGATGCGCAAACGCAACAGGGCACCGCGCCCGATCTCTAGCGCAGGATCTTTCCTTCTGGCCAGCGGATGTCCTGTTCAATGAGGATATTGCGCGTCGTCTGTGGCGCCAGATCAAAACTCCACTGCACAAGACCGCGTGTGTCATCGACATTCACCTCATCCGGGGCCGGTTGTGCGCTCCACTGGATCGTCAGATCATCCTGTTCGGTATACGGGACCGCCTCCAGCAGCTCGACCGACCACGACTTTTGCCCGAGGTTCTCGATGTCGAGCCGCACCTCCTGAGTCTGCGCATTGCTTCGGCTGATGATGCCGCGGTCGCCTTCGCTGCGGTCCAGCACGGCGCGTGTAAGGCGAATGTCCTCGATCGGCCCGAATGCTTGCCGAATCTCGCCTCCGGCCGGCACCGCTGCAAAGCGGCTGCGACCGACGAGCGTGCCGTCGACGAAGATCTGGGCGGTATCCGACTCCAGCAGCGGTTCCTGTGTCGTGTTGATCGCTTCGGCCATCAAAAACGCTGTTGTGTCTTGCGCGGGAACCGCGTGGGCGAAGGTGCGCGCGTCGAACGTCAGAGCGTCAAGCGCGACATGTACGCCTTCGGCTCCGGCTGCGATGCTGACCGGCGTTCCGATGTCATAGCTCACTCCTGGCCCGTCAAAGCGCGGTCGGGCAAACCTTGAATCCGCCATCATCGGTTCGGGCGCGGCGGTCATTTCGGCCTCGGTGCGCACCCCGCGCGACTTCACGGGTACGGGATCCGTGTACCGGAGCAGCGGGGGATACAGTTCGGACGGGGCGATCTGCCCCACGGGTTGCAATGTCGAGAGCGTTATTTCGACGGCCTCCCACGATTCGCTTGAGGATTGGCTGACCGTTGCGGCACGTCTGACATCGAGTGTCGGTGCATCGCCCTGCGCCAGCACAAGATCGTAAGTTGGTTCCCAGCTTGCCTGAACCGGATACCGGACCCGCGCAACCACCGTTCCGGTCTGATCCGCTTGCAACGACAGCGCAAGCAGCGACCCCGGCGTGCTGCGTGGCATCAGCGCGGACAATGCCGCTTTGGCATCTGCCAATGCCTCTTCCAGATCGGGGCGGCGTTCGCCGATTTCGCGCGCGTCGCGCTGTGCTGCCACCTGCGTGCGCCGGGCCGCGAGCGTCTGCGTTTCGATCATCCCGGCCACGCTGGCCAAGGCGGATGGGTCGGACGGCAGCGTCTCGCTGGACCAGACCCCCGACAGAAAGACCGCGCGTGCATCTGCGGCGTCGGCGGCAAGCCGTGCGTCCTCAATGCGATCATCGAGATCGCGCAGGTTCCGTTCGGCATCCTCGACACGCGACTTGGCGGCACTGACCGCCGCGCTGTCGCTGTTGGGTTGCGGAGGAACCGCGTCGGTGCGCAGGCGCGTGGCCTCCAAGAGCGCGCCGTCGACCTGAATGCGCAGATCACCGATGCCCAGATGGCGCGGTAGATCGGGCAGCATCACTTCATGCGTGCCTGCGGAAACGTCGAAACTGACTTCGCGCGTCACCATGGCAACGGACGGATAGACAACGACAGACGTCGGCGCGGATTGGAGTGTGTAGGTCTCAGCCAAAGCCGACAGAGGGAAGGCGCAAAGAAAAACGGGGAGAAAACGCATGGGACAGTATCCTTATTCCGGATACCAACATGCCTTGGCCGGAGATAAAGAAAAAGGGGTGCCGCCTGTGCACCCCTTCTTGCCGTCCGCCCTGCGCGGAAATCAGCCTTTTTTCAGAACTTCGCGGCCAAGAAGCTCGGCGATCTGAACCGCGTTCAGCGCCGCCCCCTTGCGCAGGTTGTCCGAAACGCACCACAGGTTCAGACCGTTGTCGATGGTGCTGTCCTGCCGGATGCGGCTGATGAAGGTCGCGAAATCGCCGACACATTCGATCGGCGTGACGTAGCCGCCCTCCTCGCGCTTGTCGATCACCATCACGCCGGGCGCCTCGCGCAGGATGTCGCGGGCCTCGTTCTCATCGAGATGATCCTCGAATTCGATATTGATCGATTCGGAGTGTCCGACAAAGACCGGCACGCGCACGCAGGTCGCTGTAACCTTGATCTTGGGATCGACGATTTTCTTCGTCTCTACCATCATCTTCCACTCTTCCTTGGTGTCACCCGAATCCATGAACACGTCGATCTGCGGAATCACGTTGAACGCGATCTGCTTCTGGAACTTGTTCGGCGGCACGTCGGTGACAGGATTGTAGATCGATTTGGTCTGATCCCACAGCTCGTCCGCACCTTCCTTGCCCGCGCCGGACACGGATTGATAGGTGCTTACCACGACGCGTTTGATCGTGGCGCGGTCGTGCAGCGGCTTGAGCGCGACAACCATCTGTGCGGTGGAACAGTTGGGGTTGGCGATGATATTGCGCTTGGCGTAATCGTGGATGGCCTGCGGATTGACCTCAGGCACGATCAGCGGAATATCGGAATCATAGCGGTAAAGCGACGAGTTATCGATTACGACACAACCTGCTTTTGCGGCTTTCGGCGCGTATTTCTTCGTCGCTTCGGACCCGACGGCAAACAAAGCCATGTCCCATCCGGTGAAATCGAACGTATCCAGATCCTTCGTCTTCAGCGTCTTGTCGCCAAAGCTGACTTCCGTGCCGAGGGACTTGCGCGAGGCAAGGACCACGATTTCATCCACGGGAAACTGGCGTTCGGCCAGAATGTTCAGCATTTCACGGCCCACATTACCTGTGGCACCCGCGATCACGACGCGATAACCCATCTGTTTTCTCCAATATATGCGTTTGATGGTGCGCGGGTCTTATACGCCCGCGCCCGACAAGGAAAGAGGTTACGCCCTGTCGGGTCTGGTATCGGTCGAGAACAGGTAGATCATCAGTCCGACAGTCAGCAAAACGGCGAAAAACAGCAGGATCATGGTGTAGGGGAGGGATATCACCGAGGCAGGTGTCAACTCTGCGTGGATGCGACCGGTGGCAAACTGGGCGATGCCAACGCCGCCGATGCTGCACAGGTTCAACATGGTAACGCCCCGCCCGACAAGATGCGCAGGCAAAAAGCTGCGCCCGTGCGACATGATCGCGGGATAGGTCGAGCCGAAGAAACCGATTGAACACATCAGCAGCACCACGTTCAGCACACTGCTTTCGACCAGCACGATCAGTGCGACGGTAGATACAAGCATCAGCGCGCTGCCGATGAATATGATCCATTTACGGGTACCGAACACCCGATCGAGCGGGCCATAGGCCAGAGGGCCGAGCACCATTGCGATGCCCATTGCCAATGTGGCCTGCCCGATGACCCGTGGATCGGCGCGGAAGACTTCCGTCAGATAGGGGCCAATCCACAGACCGCGCAGCGCGCCCACCTGCGCATAGCTCACCAGCATCAGCGGAAAGATGAACCACAGCGCGCGGATCCGCAGCACCTCGCCAAAGCTGCCCCTTTGTGCGGTCGGCTCCTTGAGCGGATCGCGGACCCATATCCAGATGCCGATGGCCGTCAGCGTCGACATGGCACTGAGCGCACCGAGCGAGGCCCGCCAACCGATTGTCTCGGCGGCAAGCGTCATCGGGTAGGACGCAACGAGATTGCCCAGTGTGCCAACCACCACCATCAGCGCGGCAAGTGCGGCAAAACGTGCGGGCGCGTATTCCAGCGCGAAGATATAGTACGAAGCCATCAGGACCGGTGCACATCCCACCCCGATCAGGGCCATCGCAAGGCCGACATGCGCGGGCGTCGTCGCCAGCGCGAATAGAGCAGCGCCGCCGCCGCCACCGATCAGCAGCAGGATCGCAGCCGTTCTGCGCGGGCCATGCGTGTCCAGCCCCCAGCCTATGGCCGGCTGCATCGCAGCGAAGGTGATGAACCAAAGACCCGACGCAAACGCGAGGTTTTCCGGGCCGGCGCCAATGTCTGCCTTCAGAAACGGGCTGAGAACGGCAAGGAACGCACGAAAGAACTGGCTGAGCACATAGGCGAAGGCCAGCAGGGCGATACCTCTGTTCATGCTTTGGTGGCCTGCCATTTGGCTGCCAGCGCGCGCGCGGCCTGGCCCAACAGCACGACATCGGCACCCACGGCCACGAAAAGCGCGCCCGCGTTGATCGCATCAATCGTCATCTCGTCACGGGTCGACAGGATGCCGGGTGCCTTGCCTGCGGTCCTGATCCGCGCGAGCACGTCCATGATCGCGGTCTGCACGTCCGGGTGTGCGATATCGCCCATATGACCCATGTCGGCGGCCAGATCGGCGGGTCCGATGAACACTCCGTCAATCCCTTCGATGGTCAGGATTTCGTCAAGCGCGGCCAGCCCTTTTCGGTTTTCCACCTGTACCAGCAGACAGATCTGGGCGTCCGCCGTCGTGCCGTAATCCTCAATGCCCGAAAACCGCGCAGCGCGGGTCATCGAGTAGCCGACGCCGCGATTGCCGTGCGGCGGATAGGTCACGTCGCGCACCAGTTGGCGCGCTTGGGCGGCGCTCTCGACCATCGGCACAAGGACGGTCTGCGCGCCGATGTCGAGCATCTGCTTGAGCATGTAGGTTTCGCCCACCGGCAACCGCACGACCGGATGCGCGCCTGTCGACGCAAGCGCCTGCAACTGCGCGAGGATGGAGCGCAGATCGTTCGGCCCGTGCTCGCCATCGACGACCACCCAGTCAAAACCGGCTTGACCCATCATCTCGGCCGAGAAAGCGTTCGCAAGACCAAGCCAGCACCCGAACTGGATCTCGCCGGCGGCGAGTGCCGTTTTGAGCTCGTTTTCGGGAGCGGGCATGGGCATCTTCCTTTGCATCGGGTTTGCCGCACCCTAGCGCCGGATCGCGGGCGTTGACCAGAGGTTGCCTACAGCACCTTGATCACGTCCTTGTCGATAGCCAGCATATAGCCCCGCCGCGCGATATTCTTGACCAGAAGCTCGCTGACCATCTGGTTGCCCAGCGTATCGCGCAGTCGTTTGATCCGCGTCGCCCCCGCGGCTTCGTCACAGTCGGCGGCGTTACGTCCCGATATAACGCCCTCAATCTCGGAACCGGTCAGGATGTCATTGTCCATCCGCGCCTCTGCCAGAACGGCCAGCGTCTCCATCGCGGCATCGGTCAGTTTGAAACCCAGGTTGTTGAGATAGACCTTGTTCTCTTCGCGGCTGATCAGCAGCGAGGACACCTGAATGCCCGTCCGCTCGATCTGGGCCATGCGACGGTTGAACATGATGAGCATGATCAGAAACACGACTGCGGCCACCAGCATCGCGGCGGCAAAGACCAGCAGCACGCCAATAAGGACACGGTAGTTTGCAAGCGTGTCGGAAAACGCAGTACCCGACTGGGCGAGAATTTCCAGCAGCTTGATTTCCGAGGCCGAGGTCAGGTCGTCGTTCTCTATAAAGATGCGTTCGACCTGTGCGTTGAACGCGTTGGCGTCGGGCAGGGCCCAGAACATCACGGCCGCACCTGCCAGAAACAGGGCGATCACAGCACCGATGCCGATGGTGACAAACCGGCCACCGCTGCGGCGCATATCAGAAGCGGAGGAAGTTTGATCCGGCACTGTCTCTCCTTTGCGCAAGTCCCTCCGGCCCGAAGACCGATACAATCGTCAAGAGCGTCCATCCTTTGGCGCCCAACCGCTGCGTCAGTTCGGCGCGCGCGGCCTGGGGCGAACAGGGACCGCGCACCTCGGCCACACCGTAATGCAGCCGAAGCGGATTGTCCTGTTTCGCCTTGTAGTCGGCAAAGCAGTCGGCGGCATGGGCCGGACCGGAAAGACCGGTAAACGCGACAAGGCCGAGCGTGAGGATCATCTGTTTCATGTCACCTTGATGCGGCTTTGCGCGGGGATATTCAATATCTCCGACACGATACGCCATCCGCTATCGGATAACAGACGTGTGTTATTGCCTGTCCTGTGGCGACCGTGCCTCTTGGTGAAGTTGGCGCGGTGTCTTCCTTCCGTGCATCTTATGATCTTGAAAGGAACACCCCATGCGCTCTTTGGTTTTTTCCCGCCTCGCCGGCACACTTGCTGCCACGGCCATTGCGTTTCTGTCATTCTCTGCGGTGCCTGTCGCGGCCGACATCGACGAACGCCGCGCGGCTCGTGCAATCGCGACGATCCTGGGCATCGCCGTGGTTGGCAAGATCATCCACGACAAGCGGGAGGATCGCAAGAAAGAGCGGGTGAAACGCAAGCCCAAGCCAAAAAAGCAGAAGGTGTATTCCGACCCGCCGCGCGTCATCGAGCGGACCCACCGTCCTGTGCCACGCGCCTATGAGTACACGCAGCCGCAGACCCAACCGCGCGTCTACGATGACGTTCAGCGGCAACCGCGTCTCGCGCCACGGCCGCTGCCGCGCCGGGTGGACCGCAAGCTTTTGCCGCAGAGCTGCTTTCGCAACTTCACCACCCGCGATGGATCCGCACAGGTATTCGAGCAGAGCTGCCTGCAGGACAGCTATGTGTTGACCGATCGGCTGCCACAAGATTGCGCGCAGAGGATCCGCACGCGCGAGGGCACCCACATCGGGTATGACGCGCGCTGCCTGCGCCGCAACGGCTACAGCCTCGACCGGGGGTGATCTGACACAGGGCTTGGCGCGCGGAGTATCACCACCCCGTTGCGCCGGGATCGGGCGGCACGTCCCTGCCGCCTGACACGGGGGAAGGAGAGGATGTTCGGGCATCTTCTCCTTTTCTTTTTTGCTTGCGTGCTGCCGCACCATCGGGTTTTGCAAGGCAATGAAGCCTGATTATTCATTTGAGGAAGCCGCGCACGCGCGCGGATTTAACCGCATTGCGGGGGTGGACGAGGTGGGGCGGGGGCCCCTTGCCGGACCTGTGACTGCTGCCGCCGTAGTACTTGATCCCGCGCGGATCCCCGACGGCCTGAATGACAGCAAGAAACTGAGCCGGAAGCGACGAGAGTTCTTGCACGCGATGATTCTCGCGGTGGCGGATGTAAGCGTGGCGCACGCAAGTGTCGAGGAGATCGAAGAGCACAACATTCTGCGCGCCAGCCACATCGCGATGGTGCGCGCGCTGGAGGGGCTGAAGACGCCGCCGGACTATTGCCTGATCGACGGGACTATGAAACCGCGCGGTTTGGCGCTGCCTGTGGAAACAATCATCGGCGGGGATGCCCGTTCTGTTTCCATTTCAGCGGCCTCAATTATGGCCAAAATATGTCGGGATTATGTCATGTTGTCCTTGGCGCAACAGCACCCTGGCTATGGCTGGGAAACGAACATGGGATATGGATCGAAAAGCCACATGTTGGCGCTTCAAAGTTTGGGGGTGACCCCACACCATAGACGTACGTTCAAACCGGTACACAAGATGTTGTGGCAAGAATAAATCTTAAGAGTTTGATTCAAAAAAGAAATTGACCGGGAATCATCGGTCGGCCATCTTTGTCCTCAACCAACGAGTGCAAAAAGCACCGGGTGCAGAGGCAGGCATATGACGATAAAGACGAAGGGTGCGCAGGCGCTCCCCCTGAACACGATCCTGAGCGGTGATTGTATCGACGCTATGAACGCGCTGCCCGAGGCAAGCGTTGATCTGATCTTTGCGGATCCGCCCTATAATCTCCAGTTGCGCGGTGATCTGCACCGGCCCGACAATTCAAAGGTCGACGCCGTAGACGACGAATGGGATCAGTTCGCCAGTTTTGCCGCCTACGACAAGTTTACCCGCGGCTGGCTGAAAGCCGCCCGCCGGGTGCTCAAGCCGGACGGGGCGATCTGGGTTATCGGCAGTTATCACAACATCTTCCGCGTGGGTGCCGCACTTCAGGATCAAGGGTTCTGGATCCTCAACGATGTGGTCTGGCGCAAATCGAACCCGATGCCGAATTTCCGTGGCAAGCGGTTCACCAATGCGCATGAGACGATGATTTGGGCCGGCAAGTCCGAGACCTCGAAATACACCTTCAATTACGAGGCGCTCAAGGCGCTGAATGAAGGTATCCAGATGCGATCGGATTGGGTTTTGCCGATCTGCAACGGCCACGAACGGCTGAAGGATGAAAACGGCGATAAGGCGCACCCGACCCAGAAGCCCGAAAGCTTGCTGCACCGCGTGCTGGTCGGGTCGACCAATCCGGGAGACGTGATTCTCGATCCCTTCTTCGGCACCGGGACGACCGGCGCCGTCGCCAAGATGCTCGGCCGTGATTTCATCGGGATCGAGCGGGAGGAATCGTACCGCAAGGTCGCGACCAAGCGGATCGCGATGGTACGCAAGTTCGACAATGAGGCGTTGCAGACCACCACATCGAAACGCGCCGAACCGCGCGTTCCTTTCGGGCAGCTGGTCGAGCGCGGCATGCTGCGTCCCGGCGAGAACCTTTATTCCATGAACAACCGCCACAAAGCCAAGGTACGTGCAGACGGCACGCTGATTGGTACGGATGTCAAGGGATCGATCCACCAGGTCGGCGCCGCACTTGAAGGCGCGCCAAGCTGCAATGGGTGGACATACTGGTGCTATAAAAAAGAAGGCAAACGCGTGCCCATCGACGTTTTGCGCCAGCAGATCAGAGCCGAAATGCAGGCCTGATCCTCCACGGAAATTCGAACACCGCCAGTGTCACTGCGCCCTCCACCTGAGGGACCGCATTGATGACACTCACCTTGGCCCCGCCTTTATGGCGGGGCTTTTTTCGTTCGATTCCGGACCTGAACCTCAGCTCAGCCGGGCGCGCTTGCGCACGGGTTTGCGCAAGGCCTGCTCGACATATCGGGTGCCAAATTCCGCCTTGTTGACCACATACAGGACACCGGCAGAGGCGGCTTTCTCCCACATGAACGGTGTTGGCCAATCCCTGACCATGATGACAGGGATCAAGGCAAGCGCCGGATCGGAGGCCAATTCAAGCGCAAAGTTTGCACCGATGCCATCCGGCAGGTTGTTGTCCAGCAGGATCAGGGACACCCCGCCCCGCGATAGTGCACGGCGGGCGCATTGCAGAGTTGCCGCGACCTCTATTTTCATCTGATCGTGTGTTTTCGCGATCACCCGGGTCATCATTTGCTGGTCAAACTGGCTGTCTTCGATGATCAGGCAGGTATCGGGTGATTGATATGGTGCTGAAATGGCGTGCTGCGGCATGAGAATCCCTCGGGTGTACGTCACCGGCAAATTTGCGCCAGATACCTTAGGAAGTGCTTAATGCGGCTCGGGATTGCTGGCTGTTCTGTATGGCTGCCAATCCGTTATCTCGGGGTAATACGTCGCCCGCCATTGGCGCACACGGGGGTTCATCACGCGGCGCCACAGCGGCGGCATCATCGCCACCATCGTCATCAATGGATAGCCATACGGCAATTGCGGCGCGTCTTGCGGGCCGTAGTTTTGCAGCACGGGAAATCGTCGGTCGGGTTTGTAGTGGTGGTCTGAGTGCCGTTGCAGGTTGATCAGCAGCCAGTTCGATGCCTTGTGGGCCGCATTCCAGCTGTGCCGGGGTTGAACGTGTTCGTATTTTCCACCGCCCAGATGTTTACGGGTCAGGCCGTAATGTTCGATGTAATTCACCAGCTCCAACTGCCAGATTGCGACCCCGGCCTGCACCAGAAAGAGCCCGACACCGGACCAGCCGCCCAATACAAAGGCGAGAACAAGAAAGCCCAGTTGCAGCGCCCAGTAGCGCCAGAAGGGATTCCCGCGCGCGTACCAGGGCATTTCGCGCCGCGCTAGCATCGCCTTTTCCGCACGAAACGCGGACAGCCAGCATTCGCGCAGAACACGCGGATAGAAGCGGTGAAACCCTTCGTTGTAGCGCGCGGTCACCGGATCGCGGGGGGTGGCGACATAGCGGTGGTGGACCAGCAAATGCTCGCTTCGAAAATGGGAATACAGAACCATCGCCAGCAGAATATCCGCCAGCCACCGCTCTGTCTTGTTCTTCTGGTGCATCAATTCGTGGCTGTAGTTGATGCCAACCGTGCCGGTGATCACGCCGACACCGAAAAAGACCCCAACGCGTTCAAGCGTGTTCAAATGCTCAGCCTGCGGTACATACCACAGCAGGCTGGCCAGCAGGACGAACTGCACCGGCACCCAAATTGTCGTGATGAGCCGGTACCAGAACAAGTCAGGTTCGCCAGCAGACAGATCGGCATTTTCGGTATTCAGCCCGAGTGCGGCATCGAGCAGGGTAAAGAGATACCACGTGGCGATCGGCACCAGAACGAGTGCCCACCCGCCATACGCTGCCCCGATCCATGCCAGAGGCACCAGCGCCAGCGACAGCCAGAACGGCAGCGCGCGGCTGAACTTTGCAAGCTCCGACGGGGCGAGTGGAGCCGGTGCATCTGTCATGTCTTGTCTCGATTATTGGCTACGTAATTCAACATAGCAGATGGGTTTGCGTCTGTCATATGTGGCATCGCGTCCTACCGGACAAGGTTGAATGCCTTGCGCATGACGGTGGGCAGATCCGTCGGTTTGAAATCCGACTGCCGTCTGAACGCGCCGCGATGCGCCGCAGTCGGGTCCGGCAGGTCGGCCGTCATCACCCGCAGGATCAGGTGAAAATGCGTGAAGGTATGGCGCACCTCGCCTTCGATCTCTTCCCAGTCGCCGGTTGCGGGGGGCGCGCTTTCGGGATGGGGCAGGGACGTGTCGACCCAATCCGATCCCGGCCATCCGAGCATACCGCCCAAGAGCCCTTTTTCGGGCCGCGTTTCCAAAAGCCAAGCCCCATCGGTGCGGCGGCCCAGGTATACGGTGCCGTGGCGCACCGGCTTTGCTTTCTTCGGGATTTTGCGAGGCAGTTCGGCCATCGTGCCGGCTGCACGCGCGGCGCAGGGCGTGCGCCACGGACAAATCCCGCAGGCGGGCGATTTTGGGGTGCAGATCGTGGCGCCCAGATCCATGACCGCCTGCGCATAATCACCGGGCCGGGCGTTGGGCGTCAGGGCTCGCGCCTTCTCCATCAGTTCTGGCTTGGCCGTGGGAAGCGGTGTGTGGATGTCGTAGACGCGCGCCATCACCCGCTCGACGTTACCGTCGAGCACGGCATGCGGCAGGTCGAACGCAATCGAGGAAACGGCCGCCGCCGTATAGGGACCAATGCCCGGCAGCTTGAGCAGGGCCGTGTGATCGGCGGGGAACAGGCCATCGTGCTCGGCCACGACCGTGCGGGCGCATTTCAACAGGTTGCGCGCACGCGCGTAGTAGCCAAGTCCAGCCCATTCTGCCATCACATCCGCATCGTCAGCAGCGGCGAGATCGCGCACCGTCGGCCAACGGGCGATAAACCGGTTGAAATAATCCTTCACCGTAACGACGGTGGTCTGTTGCAGCATGATTTCGCTCATCCACACGGCATATGGATCGGGCGTCTGGCCTGCCTTGCGCGCGTCCGGGCCGGTGCGCCAGGGCATCGGACGGGCGTGGCGGTCGTACCATTCCAGCAAGAGAGTCTGCATTTCGTCGAGGTCACGCAATGTTTATTGTTCCGTTCCGATTTCCAGTGGTGTCCCGCGCAGCGGCTTGCGTTAATGTGGGTCGTGAACCAAATAGGATGGGACCGTGATAAATCCTGTCTCAACGAGATGAAAGCCATGCCGCCGCGCCGTACCACCACAAAAGGGTTCGCCCGCACGTCCAGTTTGCTGACCGCAAAGATCCGCAGCGCATCGGAAAGCCGCGGGTTTGCGCAATCGCGTCTGCTGACAAATTGGGTCGAAGTCGCCGGGCCGGATGCCGCCGCGATATCGCGGCCTGTCGAAGTGTCCTATGGCCGTGGCGGGATGGGGGCGACGCTGACCTTGCTGACCACGGGTGCGAATGCGCCGGTGCTGGAGATGCAGAAAGAGCAGCTTCGGGCGCGGGTCAACGCCGTCTACGGCTACAATGCGATAGCCCGGATCCGCGTCACCCAAACCGCCGCGACAGGATTTGCCGAAGGCAAGGTCGCGTTTGACCACGCCCCCAAGAAGACACCGGCACCGCTTGACCCCGCAGTGCGCGCCAAGGCCACCGAAACGGCAGCGCCGATCGGAGATGAGGGGCTGCGGACCGCCCTTGCGCGGCTCGGTGAAAACGTACTTTCGAAAAACCAACGCTGAGCACAGTGGCCGCTCGGCTTTCAACGACATGACTGAAGGACCAGACTTATGAACCGCAGAAACTTTCTCCTCGGCACCGCCGCCGTCATAGGCCTTGGTGGCTGGTACATGACCGGTAATCGTACCGGCACCGTTGCCTTCCCCGATGCGCCTCTGCCGGGGGCCGCGAACGCGCAGACGACGGAGGGCGCCGTAGATACCTCCACGATCCCCGAAATGGTTCTGGGCAACCCCGACAGCCCGGTCGAGATCATCGAATATGCGTCGTTCACCTGCCCACATTGCGCGACGTTCCATACCGGCGCATTCAAGGAGTTGAAGGCGGACTATATCGACACCGACAAGATCAAATTCGTCTACCGCGAGGTGTATTTTGACCGTTTTGGCCTTTGGGCATCCATGATCGCGCGCTGTGCAGGGCCGGAGAAGTTCTTTGGCATGGCCGATCTGATCTACGCGGGTCAGGCGGAATGGAGCCGTGCGGGCGAGCCCGCGGCGATCATCGAAGAACTGCGCAAGATCGGGCGTCTGGCCGGTATGGACAACGACACCATCGAAGCCTGCCTGCAGGATGGCGATAAAGCCAAAACGCTGGTCGCGTGGTACCAGGAAAACGCCGAAGCAGATGACATCTCCGGCACGCCGAGCTTTATCATCAACGGCGAAAAATACGCCAACATGTCCTATGCCGACATGAAGAAAATCATCGACGCGGCGCTGGCGGGCTGATGGCGGCTCCTCTGGAGGGCCTGAAGGTCATTGAACTCGCCCGTGTTCTGGCCGGTCCCTGGGCCGGTCAGACGCTCGCGGATCTGGGCGCGGAAGTGATCAAGGTCGAAAGTCCCGCAGGCGACGATACGCGGCAATGGGGCCCTCCGTTCATCGAACGCGAGGGGGATCGTTCCTCCTCGTATTATCATTCGACCAATCGCGGGAAATCATCGATCATTGTCGACCTGAAAGCCCCCGATGGTCAGGCGCGCATGAAAGAGCTGCTCGCCGATGCCGATATTCTCATCGAGAATTTCAAGACCGGCGGTCTGGCCAAATACGGGTTGGACTACGCCAGCCTGAAGGGCGAGTTTCCCAAGCTGATCTATTGTTCCATCACCGGGTTCGGGCAGACCGGACCTTACGCGCACCGGGCTGGGTATGATTTCATCATTCAGGGCATGGCCGGGTTGATGTCGATCACCGGCGATCCCGCGACGCAGCCGCAAAAGCATGGAATGGCGATCACCGACATCTTTACCGGCATCTACGCGACGACCGCGATACTTGCCGCTGTGCATCAGCGTCAAAGCACTGGAAAAGGACAGCACATCGACATGTCGCTGCTGGATTGCGCGGTGGCCATCACCGGCAATCAGAGCATGAACTATTTCACAACCGGTACACCGCCAACGCGGCTCGGCAATGCGCACCCCAACCTGACCCCCTACGAAGTCTTCGAGACATCGGACGGACATCTGATCATCGCCACCGGTAACGATGGCCAATACCAGCGTCTGTGCAAATTGCTGGGCCTCGACGATATGGCGCAGCATCCCGACTATGTAACAAATGCACAGCGTGTCGCGAACCGGCCGGCCATGATCGCGCGGCTGGGTGCGGCGACGCGACTGCGGACGCGTGACGATCTATTGCAGGCATGCGAGGTGAACAACGTACCCGCAGGTCCGATCAACCAGATGGACGATGTGTTCCGCGACCCGCAGGTTGTCGCGCGCGGCATGCAGATCGAGCTGGACGGTATTCCCGGCATCCGGTCGCCGTTTCGATTCTCCGGGGCGGAACTGGCCCTGACACGCCCCTCGCCAAAGCTGGGTGAGGACACCTGAGCTTCCGTCCGGGGCTGTGTGGAACGCGATCTAGGATGTCGCGTGCGCCAGTTGTTTAAGCGCATCCCAAAGAGCGTTTTCGTCTTCCAGTTGCAGCCGCACCGGCAGGGTGATGACTTTCGAGCGGAAAGAGGAAGGCAAACGCACCGCGTCTTTTTCCGTGGTGACCAATTGTGCGCCTGCCGCGCGCGCGTCCGCCTCTAGCCGGTTCAGCAGTGCAGTGGTCAGCGGCTGGTGATCGTCGAGCGGCTCCGCATGGATGAGCGTCGCGCCAAGGCCGCGCAACGTCGCAAAGAACTTCTCCGGATTACCGATGCCTGCGAACGCCAGCAACGGGGTGTCGGTCCAGTCCATGCCGGTTTGAAGCGGCTCCAGTCGGGCCCGGACATGCTTGACCGCGCGGGGCAGCACGGATGTGTCGAACGAGGCCTGCGCGGCATCATCCCCGATCGAGAGAATGAAATCCGCCCGCGCAAGCCCCGTCGCCACAGGTTCGCGCAGCGGGCCGGCCGGAAGGCAAAGTCCGTTGCCGAACCCTTTCTCGGCATCGACCACAACAATGCTCAGATCATAGTAGAGGGCCGGATTCTGGAAGCCGTCGTCGAGTACGATCATCTTTGCCCCCGCTTCCCGTGCGGCGCGTGCGCCTGCCGCGCGGTCCTTTGCGACCCAGACATCCGCAAAGGCGGACAGAAGCAGTGGTTCGTCCCCAACCTGAGCTGCCGTGTGGCGCGCCGGGTCCACCTGCACAGGGCCCTCCAGCGTGCCGCCGTAGCCGCGCGAGATGATATGCGTTTCAAGATAAAGGTCGCGCAAACGCTCGACCACCGCGATCACGGTCGGGGTTTTGCCGGTCCCGCCCGCATTGATGTTGCCTACGCATATAACCGGAATACCGATTCTTTCCGGCGTGCCATTTGCCAGCCGCCGCGCGGTGGCCTTGGCATATAACGCGCCCAACGGCTGCAGCATTCGCGCGCGCAGACCGGGGCGCGGCGCATCCCAGAAACGCGGCGCGCGCATTATGACAACCCTGCCTGCGCATCCAGCGCGTCCTGTACCAGATCCGAAATCTGGTCCGTCAGGGCCGCCCCTTCACTCACCACATCCCAACCGGCATGCGCCATCACAGCGGCCTGATCCGGTGCGACCAGCCTTGTGATTGCGGTGCCCAGGGCGGAGCTGTCGTTGATGATCCGCGCCGCACCCGCCGCCGCGAGCCGCGAATAGCTTTGCATGAAACGGCTGACACGCGGGCCGTAGAGAACCGCAGATCCGAGGGCCGCCGCCTCCAGAGGATCATGACCGCCGTGCCCGGCAGCAAGGGACCCCCCCAAAAAGGAGACGGGTGCCAGACGGTAAAACAGACCGAGATCGCGGATGTCCTCGCTGATCAGGATCTGCGTCGTTTCGTCGGGATAGTTTCCGTCGTCCCAGTTCAGGACACGGAAATCTTGCGCTCGCGCCTCGCTCATCACATCGTCGGGCCGTAAATCGCCGGCGGGTCGGATCACCAGCAGCAATCGGTGCGACAGGCGCAAGGCATGCCGGTGGGCCGACAGAACGGTTTGCAGTTCTTCGGGTTGGACACCGTTCGCGAACCAGATGGCCCGCCCGACACAAGCCGACGCAAGCTCGCTGACGTCATCTTCGTTGCACGGCAGCGCCTGCCCTCCCGGCAGCAACGCCGTAGTCACCTCGATGTCGTCGCGTGTGAGGCCGAGTTGCATCAGCCGCCGCGCCGCCGCTGGCGACCGCACCATCACGGCGGCAAACCGCGCCAGAACGGTCCGCGCCACATCCGGCAGCCAGCGGTCGCGTCGCCCGTCAAATCCGGCGGTGTCGGCATCGATCAGGAAAAGCGGGCAGCCTCTGTCGGATGCGGCAAGGATAAGGTTCGGACGCAAGCCGCCCCATGTCCAGATACACAGATCGGGCGACCAATGGTCGAGAAACGCCGCTACGCTTTTCGGGTGGTCTTCGGGCAACGCGGTCAACGTGACGCCGGGCAGTGTCGCCGCCGAATGCAGTGTATCGCGCCGCCGCGCATCGTGCACCGTGACCAGCACGTTCAATCCCGGCCGGGTGCCGATTTGGCGCGCCGCCAGATCAAGCACGGCGATCAGGCCGTCAACGGCACCGCAATGGATCCACAACAGCTCTCCGTCCGGTCGGGCGGTCCCGCGATCGGGCAGCCCCGCGTCTCCGCGCCGCATCAGCGCGCGGTATGCCGATAGACCCAGCGACCCTGCCACGGCTGTTTCAGTCCAGCTTTTCGGTCGGAGAGGCGGCGCTTTCTTCGTCGTGCAAACGGTGCAGGTGTGCGATGAAATATCGCATATGGGCATTATCCACCGTTCGCTGGGCTTCGTTTTTCCAGGCATCATAGGCGCTGGCGTAGTCCGGGAACATACCGACGATATGGATGTCATCGACGTTCTTGAAAACGGTTTTGCTGGGGTCGACCAGCTCGCCGCCGAATACGAGGTGCAGGCGTTGTGTCATGTGACGTGTCCTTTGAAATGGTGGTTCAGTGTGTGCACGGTGCTGCGCCCCAAGGTCAAGCGGTCAGCGCGGGTTCAGTTCAATGCGTCGATCAGCGCGGCGTGAATGGCGGACCCGCCCGCGACCACTCCGTTGAGCCGTGGATCCGCATTGTTGAACCGCAAAGGCGCGCCGGTCCGGTCGGTGCACAGACCGCCCGCTTCGGCCACAATCAGCGCGCCGGCTGCGATGTCCCATTCCCAGCTTGGCCGCAACGTCAGCATGGCATCGAAGCGCGATTGTGCAACCAACCCGAGGCGATACGCGAGAGAGGGCCGGTACGCGGGTTTGAATGCAGGGCAGACGCCGCTGCGCCAGAGTGCCCCGGCAAGGGCAGGTTTGGCGGCCAGCACGGTTGCCTGCTCGAACAACCCGATTTCCGAAGCCCGGATCGGCGTGCCGTTGAGCCACGCTCCGGCGCCGCGCGCCGCCGAATAAAGCCTATCGCGCATGGGCAGGTAGATCACGGCGGCGGTAATCTCGCCTTCCTCCGCGACGGCAAGGGCGTGCGCCCAAGTGTCTGCCCCTTCGGCAAAGCTGCGCGTGCCGTCGATGGGATCGACGATAAAAACCCGCGACTGGGTCAGCCGGTTCGCGTTGTCTTCGGTTTCTTCCGACAGCCAGCCGTAATCGGGACGCGCACCCAGAAGCGTGCGGTACAGCATTGCGTCCACGGCAAGATCCGCTTCGGTCACGGGACCGGCGCCGCCGGGTTTATCCCAGCGTTGGGCCTGCGGACCGCTGAACCCGGTGGCAACCCGTCCTGCTGCGTGGGCGGCGTCGATCAACAATGGCAGATCAGCTGCCGGCAAGGGTCATTCCCGCCACCAAAAGCGACGGGACGACGCGGCTCAGGTGAGTCCGCGCGTCGTTCGCGGGGACAAGCCCCAGAAGCATGTCGCGCAGATTACCCGCGATAGTGCATTCGTTCACGGCATAAGCAATTTCGCCGTTCTCGACCCAAAACCCCGCCGCTCCGCGCGAATAGTCACCTGTGTTCGGATTGATGGTCGACCCGATCATAGACGTTACCAGAAGGCCTGTTCCCATGTCGCGGATCAAGTCTTTGCGGTTGGCGTCGCCTTGGGTGAGCGCGACATTCCACGGCGTCGGCGAGGGCCCTGAACCGGTACTGCGTGCGGCATTTCCGGTGGAAGCCCGGTCAAGCTGTCGCGCTGTCGCCAGATCGAGCGTCCAACCTTGCAGGATGCCATCCTCCACGAGTGCGCGACGGGAGGTAGGCAACCCTTCGGCATCGAAAGGGCGGCTGCCGGAGGTGCGCGGCCGGTGCGGATCTTCGATCAATGAGAGGCCTGCGGGAAGCACTCGTTCGCCCATTGCGTTGCGCAGAAACGATGCGCCGCGCGTGATCGCGCTGCCGTTGATCGCGCCAAGCAGATGACCGATCAGAGAACTTGAGATACGTTCATCGAAGAGCACAGGATGGGTTCCTGTCCTGGGCTTGCGCGCTCCGACCCGCTCTACCGCGCGTTCGGCGGCGCGCCGTCCGATCTCCGTCGCGTCCCGCAGGTCCGTCTGGAAAATTCGGCTGTCGCCGTCATAGTCGCGCTCCATCGCGGCGCCCGTTCCGGCGATTGCGACGCAGCTGATGCCGCGGTCGGACCGACGGTATCCGCCGGCAAATCCATTCGATGCGGCCAGATGGATTTCACGCGCGCTGTACCCGGCGCTGGCGGCCTGCACTTGGCTGACGCCGTCAACGGAGAGGGCCGCGGCTTCGGCTTCGGTGGCTTGATGTTGCAACGTGGCCGGATCCGGCTCATCGCTATGATCGAAGAGTTCGAGCGCGTCCATATCCCAAACTTGGGCCAGTTCTTCAGGGTCGGCCAAACCTGCGTGGGGGTTCTCAGGGGCTTCGCGGGCCATCGCAACCGCACGCGCCGCCATTTCCGAAATCGTCCGGTCCGAGGTGTCCGATGTGGATACGACGGCGCTTTTCCTGCCGACGAAGACGCGCAGGCCAATGTCGGTGCCTTCTTCGCGCTGGGCTTCTTCCAGTGCGCCTTGGCGCACGTCGACGGAAATCGACGTTCCGCGCACGGCCATGGCATCGGCGCTGTCCGCGCCTGCGGTTCGGGCGGCATCCAGCAAATGCGCCGTCAGCGCCTCAAGGGGCTGCGTCATAATTCTCTCCAACGTCGGGTTGTCAAAGAGGTAGCGGCCCCATCCTCTTCCTGCAAGGGCGGGGGCGCAGAATAGGGCTAGCGCCGCGCCGGATCGATGTTGCGGAGTTTGTCGGTCAGACAATCAACCTCTGCCCGGCTCCATTGCGAATGTACCCTGTCGAGGCGGGCAGGGTGGTTGGCCAGACCAAGCGCGAGAGTGTCACGGTGCGCATGTTGCGGTCGGATGGGCCGCGGTGCGAACCCGCCGCCACAGGTCGGGCACACGTTGTGCAGCACGTCGTCGGCGCATCCCGCGCAGTAGGTGCATTCATAGCTGCAAATTCTTGCATTGTCGCTGTCTGGCGGCAGATCGCGATTACACCATTCGCAATTCGGTCGGATCTCAAGCATGGCACGCCGCCGCTACGTCGACGCGCTGGCATGGCAAACGTACGTTCACCTGATCCGCTGCCCGTTGGCGAGAATCTGGCCGTCTTCGTTGAATTCGATTGTGGAACTCAACGTGTCAGGGCTGTTACCCGGCACACCGAAGAGCCCAAGCATCATGCGGGCACCCATTGCCTGTTCGTCAGGCACAAACCCCATTGCGACGAGTCTGTCGATCAGTCCATTCGCACCCTCCAGCATGATGTCAACGCTGCCGACCGGCTTGGGGAAGCCGGGCACGGTGGTCTTGTCGGTATTGTCGAACGTCGCACTGCCTGTCGCTTCGAGGCGTGCCCCGACCGCATCGAGGGTAAGCGCGTCAATTGTCAGGGCGCTGATCTCCCCCGGTGCCGCCCCGGCCGCCGCCATCCGTCCCGCTGCTTCGGGGTCCAGCATGTTCTCCGTCAGCGTCGCCTTGCCGCTGAGGTCCAGTGCGAGTGTCGCGGGATCGCGCGGCAGTTGGCCGTTTGGGTCGAATATCGCCCAAAGTGTTTCGGACATGGTGAACCCGGTCATGTTCAGGCCCAGCGCAAAGTCCTGCGGTGTCTCCGACTGAACCACCGGCGCGCGCAGGTCAAACCCGGTGCGCGCCATCTCGAAGAACAGGGGCAGCGGTAGTCCGGCCAACTGCGCACCGATCTGAACGTCGGTGCTTGACACGTCGTAGACGATGCCTGTGGTGCCCATTGCGACCGTCACCGTCGTGCTGCCGCTGCCGGTTTTGACTTTGGATGGTCCCTCGGGGGCTTCGATGTCGATAAAGCTCTCCGTTTCGGTGGCGGCGAATGTCCCGTCAAAGGCAAAGCCAGCGGCCAGAAGCGCATTCATGTCGCTCGTATCCTGCACGGTGGCGACGGGCAAATCGCTCGTGCCCGTGAACGTGACCGCTTGCGCCGTCGTCTTGAAGCCAAAGCTCTCCGGGCCGTCGGGCGCGCTGAAGAGCGTGTCATAGGTCGTCGGGCCCATTGTGAGGGACTGCTCATAGCTGCGGGTATCGCCTGTCGTGACGGCAGTTTTCGAGACGAAATCGCGGGTGTCGAGCTGGAAGCGGGCGGCGTCACTGTCATATGCCACTCCATCGACGGTCATGTCGTCAAGCGTCATCGCGATCGTATCGGCGCTATAGTCGTAGATCATCTCTTCCGGCGTGCCGCTGGCGATCATGGATTGGCCCGCCTGGGTGTAGGTTATGGTGAAAGCAGAGGATCTTGCCGTGTCTGTCGGTTGGATCGTGATGGCCAACGGCATCACATCAGGCATCACCACCTCTACCGTCCCATCGGCGTTTTCAACGAACTGCAGGCTGTCGACGCGCAGCGACGCGGACTCCACATCAGGACCGCCCGTCATCCCGACAATGATATTGCTGAGCCCCAGCGTATTCCCGTCGACCTGCTCTACCGCGCTGACGGTATAGCCGAGGCCTTGCATGTAGTCACGCCAGTCCCCCCATACATCCGTGGCGGTCAGATCGGCCCAGACGGCATTGCCGAGGCAAAAACTCAGCGCGGTGGCTGTGGGCAAGGCGCGGGCGAAGGACATTGGGGTATTCCTTTGTAATAAACTGTCAGCAGGATTGGCCAAACTCATTGGCGGGTCAAGAGCAGGTCGATAAACTGTGCCTCTGCGCGCAGATTTCAGGCCGGGGTGGCACCGTTCGCGGCAAAGCGTTACCAATTGCGCAAAGTGGCCTGAACGGCCTGTGTTTATGGGAGACAACAGATGGACATGACGTCGAAAACGGTAATGATCACCGGGGCAAGCCGCGGCATCGGCGCCCAAGCCGCGCGAATCTTTGCCGAAGCTGGTGCAAATGTAGTGCTGCTGGCGCGATCACAGGACGCAATCGCCGATCTTGCCGGTGAAATCGGCAGCAAGGCGATCGCCATTCCGTGCAACGTCGCGCGCTACAGCGAGGTGTCTTCGGCGGTAGAAACAGCGGTTCAGGCGTTTGGCGGGCTGGACGTGCTGATCAACAACGCGGGCGTCGTCGATCCCATCAGCCATCTCGCCGACGCAGAACCCGATGCATGGAGCCAGCTGATCGACATCAATGTCAAAGGAGTCTTCTACGGGATGCGCGCGGCGCTGCCTGCGCTCAAGGCAGGCGGTGGCGGGTCAGTGCTGACGATCAGTTCCGGTGCCGCCCACAACGCCATCGAAGCATGGAGCGCCTACTGTGCCTCCAAAGCGGCGGTGAATATGATGAACCGGTCACTGCATCTCGAAGAGGGCGGGAACGGCATCCGCGCGATCGGTCTGTCGCCCGGCACTGTGGCAACTGAAATGCAGCGCAAGATCAAGGATTCGGGCATCAACCCTGTCAGCCAGCTGGAGTGGGACGAGCACGCCCCGGCGGACTGGCCCGCCAAGTGCCTGCTGTGGATGTGCAGCGCAGAGGCCGACAGATACTGCGGCGAGGAAATCTCGCTGCGTGCCGAGGACATCCGCCGCGCTGTCGGTCTGAAATGATCCGTCTGGCGCAGGAAGATCACATCTGGACAGTCACGCTCGACCGTCCGGACAAAGCCAATGCGTTGACCGAGGACATGCTGCGCGAATTATGCGAGATCATGGAGCGCGCAGAAGGCGCGCGTGCCGTGATCCTGACGGGTGAAGGCCGCATCTTCAGTGCCGGTGCCGATCTGGAGGCCGCGCGGGCGGGCCTGGCCGTCTCCGATCTGTGGGAGCGGCTGTCGGGCGCGATTGCGTGTTTGCCGGGGCTGACCATCGCGGCCCTGAACGGAACGCTGGCGGGCGGTGCGACGGGCATGGCGCTGGCCTGCGACATCCGGATCGCCGTGCCGGAAGCAAAATTCTTTTATCCGGTGATGAAGCTGGGATTTCTGCCGCAGCCAAGCGATCCCGTGCGCATGGCCGCGTTGATCGGCCCCGCCCGGACCAAGCTTATCCTGATGGGGGGCCAGAAGATCCTGACAGAAGAGGCGCTGGCCTTTGGTTTGATCGACCGCGTGGTCGCACCGGATGCGCTGATGCAGACCGCGCGCGCGATCTGTGCAGATACCGTTGCTGCCGATCCGAAGATAGCCAAGGGTATCAAGGCGCTTTGCGCACCGTGACACCCGTGCAACCTCAGATCAGTGGAACAAAGGGTACGTCACAGGCAGCCAACAGCAATAGGCATGTGATTACGGCTAGAATACGCATGAGGACTGCTCCGGGTACCGGCCCGTTGATGGGCCCTTGGCTGCGCATAGCACGATTCTAACGCTTGCGCATGCCCCCCGGTATCTTTGAGCGGAACGACGGCGGACGCTTGCGCACCCATGCGGCGAATTTCGCAAGCCTCGGATGCGCGCGCAAAGCCTCGGGTGTGTGATAGTCGCGGGCAAGTTCCGCTTCGGTCAATGCCGCATGGATTTCGCGGTGGCAGATATGATGCATCAGAACCGTCGGCCCTCCCTTGCCACCTTTCAGCTTGGGGATCAGATGATGAAGGCTTTGTGGGACGCCCGGCGGGATCGGTCGCCCGCACAGTGGGCAGATCGGGTCATCGGTATCGTAGGGCAGGGTGCGGGGCATCGCTGTGGCACTTGATCCTTTAAAGGGGCTGCGCCATGAGGGTGGCTTGGCTAGACTGCAAGACAAGGGGTCTTGGATGCGTTTTCGACTTTTCAGCTCAGTTTGGCGCGCCGTATGAAGCGCGCGGTGGTCATCGGAAGTGGTCCTGCGGGACTGATGGCCGCGCAGGTACTGGCGGATGCAGGTGTGCAAGTCACTGTGTGCGAGGCAAAGCCTTCGGTCGGACGCAAGTTTCTGATGGCAGGCAAATCCGGTCTCAACCTGACCAAGGAAGAATCGCCGCAGGCGTTCTCGGGTGCGTTTACGCAGGCGGCTGACACCCTTGCCCCGATGCTGGCCGAGATGGATACGCAGGGCGTCCAGGATTGGGCGCGGGATCTGGGGCAGGAGATCTTTACGGGATCGACGGGACGGGTGTTTCCGACGGCGATGAAGGCGTCGCCGCTGTTGCGCGCGTGGCTCGCGCGGCTGACCGCAAGTGGTGTGCGGCTTAACACCCGTTGGCGCTGGACGGGTTGGGAGGGGGACGCCCTGTGTTTCGACACGCCCGAAGGTACGCAGCGCCTCGCCGCGGATGCGTGCGTGCTTGCGCTGGGCGGGGCGAGTTGGTCAAGACTTGGTTCCGACGGGGTATGGACCGGCCTGTTGGCGGCGCGCGGTGTGCAACTGACGCCATTCGCGCCGGCAAACGCTGCGGTGTCATGTGAGTGGTCCGACCACATGAACAAGCATATGGGAACCGCGCTGAAAGGAATTACGCTGTCGGCCGGGTCGTTCAAGTCGCGCGGCGAGGCAATGATCTCACGTCGGGGACTTGAGGGCGGTGGCATCTATTCCGTCTCGCGCGGTGTGCGCGAGGGGGCCAAATTGTCGTGTGATCTGGCCCCGGATCTGAGGACAGAAGACGTTGCGCTGAAACTTGCAAAGCCACGCGGAAAGACGTCGCTTTCCAATCATCTGCGCAAGGTGCTCAAACTTGATCCGGCCAAGATCGCATTGCTTCGGGAAATGTGCCATCCGCTGCCCGCGGAGCCCGCGGCGCTGGCCAACCTGATTAAGGCGATGCCGATCCGTCACGCAGGTCTGCGGCCGATGGACGAGGCGATCTCGACCGCCGGCGGTATCGCCTGGAAGGCGCTGGATGCGACATTGATGCTGCGCGCGCTGCCGGGGGTTTATGCGGCGGGTGAAATGCTGGATTGGGAAGCGCCGACAGGGGGGTATCTCATTACCGCTTGCCTCGCCACCGGCGCTTGGGCGGGCCGCCATGCAGCGGCCCGTTTGTCGGATTGATCAGGCGTCGCGCGCCTGCACGGCCTTGAACGCGGGGCGCTCGCGCATCTTCGACGCCCATTTGCCCAAAGTATCATCTACCCGCTCGAACCCTGCGCCGATCGACCAGTTGATGCAGTGCACCGCCAGCAGATCCGGCACGGTGATCTCGTCACCCATCAGATATGGCCCTTCAAGCCGCTCGGACAGGCTCATCGCGGAGCGCGCGAATTCGGCGCGCAGACTCGGCTTGATCTCGGGCACACGGTTCTCTTCGGGAAAGACAAAGCTGTGCTTGGCCGCCGCCCAGAGAATCGCATCGAATTCGTCGATCAGCCAGAACAGCATCGCATCCTGCCTGGCGCGGGCAACGGTGCCTGCGGGCGCGGTCAGCGCGCCGTGCTTGTCCGCCAGATACTGCATGATCGCGACGGAATCTGTCAGCACATCATCGCCATCGATCAGTGCGGGCACCTTGCCCAGTGGGTTGTACTTCTTGGCCTCATCGGAACGCGGTGCGGCCGGAATGATGTCATAATCCTGACCCAACTCTTCAAGCATCCACATCACGCGGAAAGCGCGGGATTTCACCGCTCCTACAACTGTATACATTTTGTCGCCTCCTTATTTTATCGGTCAACTCGCGCCGTACATCGCCAGCCGTATGAATGTGCGCTCCATGATCGCCATAGCGGGAGCGGTTTGTCCGGCGGAACGCAGTTTAAGGTCGGTATCGGTCAGCATGCCGAGTGCGGCTTCAAGTTTGATCATTCCCCAATCGCGCGCCTGTCGCATTACGCGGTCGCGGTCACGCACACCGTAGACCGGCGCGCCGGGGTTGCATGCGATGCGGTGCAGGGTGCGGAAATGGCGGGTCGCCATGATGCTCAGCGTGACGGCATTGGTACCTTGACTTTGCAACCGACGCATCAATGGCCCAATCTGCGTCGATTTCTTTTCCGCGACGATGTTCAGGATGTCATCCACTGCCGCTTCCACCGATGCCGGCGCACAGGCGGATATGTCGCCGAGCGTGACCGAAACGCCCGGCGTGCTGAGCATATAGAGTGACAGTTTCTCGAGGGTCTGGCGAAAGTCGCCGGGATCAAGGCTTCGGGCAAGCTCTTCGAGGCCACCCATGGCCGCTCCGTCGACGTGCAAATCGGCATCTTTGAGCAATCGCTCGATTTCCGCACGGTCTGGCGGATCATCAAAGATGCCCCAGGCATAGGCGGCGCGGTGGCCTTCGAACGCTTTCAAAAGCTTTGATGTTTTCTTGAGATCACCGGCGGTGATCACGATCTGCGCGTCGCCCGGTTGCCAGTCCTTCATCGTCTCCAGAATGGTCGCCGCGTGTTGTTCCGTCGCGCCCTCGATAAAGGCGGCGCGCGGACCGGGGAAAAAACCCACCGCCTTGATCGCGTCCATCAACAGGGCCGGTTCACGGCGCAAGTCGGCTGCCGGAATACGTGCAAGCCGCATCTCCTCTTCGGCGGTTGGGCCGAGCAGCGCCTTGAGGTATTCCTGCCGCTTCAGTGCGACGCGCATGGCATCGCCGCCGTATAGCAACATGCCAAGCGCGTCCGCCGCCGGTTTGGCGATCAGGGCAGCAGCGTCGCGGCGGTTCAGTTTCATTCCGGCAGGTCCGCCGTATACAGCCGTACAACAATCTGGTCGCCCAGAATCACCATCAGCCTTTCGATTGCGTCGCGCTGCGCAGCCAGTGTTGCGACGGTGCTGCCGGTGGCGGAGTAGGCGGTAAAGTTCTGTACCATGCCGGAGGTGACGATACTGCCGGTCTGCGTGTCGCGCAGCGCGTATCCGGCACGCCCGACAAGATTGTAGCGCGTCGTGTCGCCCTCGGAATTGATGGCAAGGCCTTCCTCGGAGGTTTCAAGCGTCATATCCAACGCAAAGCGGGCATTTGTTGCACGGCCAAGACGGGTTTCGAGATGCCGCGTCAGCAGGTAGCCCTGCTGCGTTGTCGGTTCCTGAACGAGAACCTGATTGCGCAGTGCCGTACCTGCACCGCCGGGGCCGTAGACCGGCGTAAAGCCACAGGCGGCAAGCGCCAGCGGCAACGCCAACAGGAAGCGGCGGCTAAACAACGACATTCACGATTCGACCCGGCACGACAATCACCTTTTTCGGAGCGTTCCCGTCGAGGATACGGATCACGGCCTCATGGGCAAGGGCAAGCTTTTCGATCTCGTCCTTGTTCATCTCTGCGGGTACTTCAATCTCGGCACGTCGCTTGCCGTTGACCTGAATCGGCAGGGTCACGGTATCGTCGACGAGCATTGCGTCGTCCGCCTGCGGCCACGGGGCCGTCGCGATAAGACCCTCTCCGCCCTGTGTCGCCCAGATATCCTCGGCCAGGTGTGGCGTCATCGGTGACATCAGCTGTGCCAGCGTCTTGATCGCCTCCCGCTGGATCGTCTTGCCCGCCGTGGATTTCTGCAAAGTGGCCGTGAAACCGTATAGCTTGGCGATGGCGGCGTTAAAGCCGAACGATTCGATACCCATCGTCACATCATGGATCGTCTTGTGCATCGCACGCAGCAAGTCGTCGTCGCCGGTGCCGGCCGCATCGTCCATCGCCGTGATCCGGTCCGAGATGTTCCAAACCCGCGACAGGTGCTTGTGGGCGGCTTCCGCGCCGGAGGCGGTCCATTCGACGTCCCGTTCGGGCGGCGAATCGCTCAGCACGAACCAGCGGGCGGTATCCGCACCGAACGACGAGATAATGTTGAGCGGGTCGACGACGTTGTTCTTGGATTTCGACATCTTGGCGGAGGGGATGATTTCAACCTCCGCACCGCTGTCTTCCAGAAATGCCTTGTCGCCCTTGGTCTCCACTTCCTCGGGATAATGGAAAACCGGACGTCCTCCGGTGTCCGTACTGCGGTAGATCGCGTGTGTCACCATGCCTTGGGTGAACAGCGCGTCGAACGGCTCGATCGCGGATTTCGGCAGGTGGCCCGTGATCTGCATCGCGCGAGCAAAGAAGCGAGCATAAAGCAGGTGCAGGATCGCGTGTTCGACACCGCCGATGTACTGATCGACGTTCATCCAGTATTCCGCATCCTCCATCACCGTCGGCGTATCGGCGCGCGGCGCGGTGAAGCGAGCATAGTACCATGACGAGTCGACGAAGGTATCCATCGTGTCAGTCTCGCGCAGCGCCTGCTTGCCGCAGGCCGGGCACGGCGTGGTGCGCCACTCCATATGACGGTCCAGCGGATTGCCGGGGATGTCAAAGCTGACGTCCTCAGGCAGTTTGACCGGCAGGTTCTCTTTCTTTTCCGGCACGACGCCGCACTCGTCGCAATGCACCACCGGGATCGGACAGCCCCAGTAGCGCTGGCGGCTCAGACCCCAGTCGCGCAGGCGGTATTTGGTCACACCCTGTCCAACGCCGTTCGATTCGCAGAACGCGATGGCGGCGTCGATGGCCTCGTTCCCCGTCTGCCAGCTTTCGCCGGCGAATCCGCGGATGTAGAACACCTTTTCGGTCTTGGCGGGAACGAAGGCTTCGGAAAGATTCTCGTCGCTGTCTTCCGAAGGGAGGAATGTCGCAATGATCGGCAGATCGTATTTCGTCGCGAATTCGAAATCGCGCACGTCATGGGCCGGACAGCCGAAAACGGCACCCGTGCCATAGTCCATCAGGATGAAGTTCGCGATATAGACCGGCAGTTCCTGAGCCGTATCGAAGGGGTGGCGCACGCGTATGCCGGTGTCGAACCCAAGCTTTTCACCCGTTTCGATCGCCTCTTCGGTGGTACCGCCCTTGCGGCACTCCGTAACAAACGCCGCAACCGCTTCGTCATCACGCTCAAGCACCTTCGCCAGCGGGTGATCAGGCGAGATGCCGACAAAGCTGGCACCCAGAAGCGTGTCGGGGCGCGTCGTGTAGACTTCGATCCGGTCGTGGCCTTCGGGTGCATCGACCGTCGAGAACGCAAATTGCAGGCCCCGCGATTTGCCGATCCAGTTCTCCTGCATCAGGCGCACCTTGGCGGGCCAGTTTTCCAATCCGTCCAACGCGGAAAGCAACTCTTCGGAATAATCGGAGATCTTGAAGAACCACTGCGTCAGCTCGCGCCGTTCCACCAAAGCGCCCGAGCGCCAGCCGCGCCCCTGTTCGACCTGCTCGTTGGCAAGAACGGTCATGTCTACCGGATCCCAGTTCACCACCGCGTTCTTTCGGTAGATCAATCCGGCGTCGATCATGTCGATGAACATGGCTTGCTGGTGCCGGTAGTACTCCGGATGACAGGTGGCGATCTCGCGCGACCAATCGAGCGAAAAGCCCAGAGGCTTCATCTGGGTCTTCATGTCCTCGATATTCTGGTACGTCCATACACCGGGGTGGATGCCTTTCTGCATCGCCGCGTTCTCGGCGGCGAGGCCGAACGCGTCCCAACCCATGGGGTGCAGCACGTTGAACCCTTGCGCTAGTTTATAGCGCGAAATCACGTCGCCCATCGTGTAATTGCGCACGTGGCCCATATGGATGCGCCCCGACGGATAGGGAAACATCTCAAGCACGTAGTATTTCGGTTTATCGGCGGAGCGCACGGCCCGGAAGATACCGTCGCGTTCCCAGACGGCTTGCCAGCGGGCTTCGATTTCGGAGGGGGTATAGCGTGTCATGTGCGGGCCTTTTTACGCAGCAACGCCGAGCGTGTGGTGATCACAAGGCCCGGCGCTGGTTACGTTGTCTATAGAATGGATGGGCTGTCAGAATTTGTTGTCGGCGACGCGCAACTCGCGGGCGCGCGACAGGATTGCGTCCTCGACGGCACGGATGGTCGCGCGGCTGACCGGTCCGCCACGCGATTGTAGCGCGAGGTTGAGAGAGCGCGCATCAAGCGCCGGATCGTCGATCAGAACGGTCGCACGGTAAGCGCGGCCACCGCCGGGCGGTGTACCGTATCCCGTCGCGATAACACCGGTGAACGGATCGACCGACTGTACGGGTAGAAAGTTGAGCACTTCGAGCGATGCGCTCCACAGGTACCGGTTCACCAACACATTTGTCTCGGCGTCGCTTTTGTTGAGAATCGACCAGATTGTATTGTTCGGATTCGTTTCGACGTTCGAGCGGACGTTGGGATCGCTGTAGGTTTCCGGCCGTTCCGTCGCGGGGGAGCCGAAACTGCCGCTGCATGCGCCGAGTGCGGTCAAGACCAGTGCCGATACCGCTATTTTAAGTGCCTTCAAGCGCCCCATTTCCACACCCCTTGTTCTGGTTGGCTATGGAATAACCAAGCTCGCCCATCGGGGCAAGGTCTATATACCAAGGTGATTCACAGCGTCTGGCGTGGCCTGCGGAGACAAATCCGTGCGTGGTGTTCAGAGTGGGCAACATCCGCATGGCAAAACTGTGGCAAAGCTGCACCATCGGGCGCGACATTGGATTTGCACGGATGCGTTTGCTTGCCAAAAGGCGGGTCGAAGCGCAAAAGACCATCATACCTAGATCGGAATTCCCCGGTCGGGTCCTATGAATTCAAACCGAGGGAAAACTCATGAAAAAAGTTCTCTTCGCTACAACAGCTCTGGTGGCAACAGCCGGCGTTGCAGCAGCAGACGTAACATTCTCCGGCTACGGTCGTTTTGGTGTGATCTACGCCGACAACGAAGGTGGCGATGACGAAACAAGCATCACCAGCCGTCTGCGTCTGCAGATCGACGCGACAGCAGAATCCGATGCAGGCGTAGTTTTCGGTGCCCGTGCCCGTATTCAGCAGTCCGAGCGCGGCGAGCTTCTCGGCGTCCGTGAAGCGCTGAGCGACAATGGCGGCACAGGCGGCGGTACAGGCATCAACGGTGTGCGCTTCTTCGCACGTTCCGGCGGTCTGGAAGTCGGCGTCGGCAACATCTTCGGCGCTCTGGAATACATGCCAGGTCAGTATCCGATCGACCTTGGTCTGACCGGTCTGGGCTATGACTACACCACATATAACTTCCGTGGCGACCTCTACAGCTCCTCCGGTGCTGGTTCGGCAGGCGACAACGGTGTGGAAGTTCTCTACTCCTTCGGCGATTGGTCCTTCCACGTCTCCGGTTCCGACAGCAACGACCGCATCGCCGGTTGGGCAGCATATAACTGGAATGGTTTCACCTTCGCACTTGCGGGTCAGGATTCGGATCTGGAAAGCGACACCGACTGGGCAGCCTCGGTTTCCGGCAGCTTCGGCGTAGCGGATGTTGCCCTTGCGTATGCAAGCAACGGTGACGACGAAGACAATGGTAACGGCGATCACGTTGCTCTGACAGCAACCTTCGATGTTGGCGCAGCGACAAGCCTCGATCTGTACGTTGCTGACGCGGACTACTTCGAAGAAACGTCCTACGGTATCGGCGTTCACCACGATCTGGGTGGCGGCACTTCGATCCGCGGCGGTGTTGCATCGCGCGGCAACGAGCAGGTCCGGGCCGACTTGGGTGTTCGCTTCAACTTCTAAGTTGATCGCAAGCATCTGACGAAATCGGGGCGAACCTTTCAAGGTTCGCCCCTTTTCTTTTGGTCGCACCTGATATCTTTTGTAAAAAAGAGGGAGCAGCCCATGAGTTTGAAAAGCATCGAAGAACGTATTGTTACCGCCGCGAAAAGCGCAGGACGCGAGGCGTCGGATGTCACGCTGATCGCGGTCAGCAAGGTGCAACCGGACGAACGCGTACGCGCCGTTCTGAATGAGGGCCATCGGACGTTCGGCGAAAACCGGGTACAGGAGGCTTCGGCCAAGTGGCCGGGTTTCCGGCAGGATTTCGATGGTATCGAAATTCATCTGATCGGCCCCTTGCAGACCAACAAGGCCCGTCAGGCGATGGAACTGTTCGACTCAATCCATACGGTGGACCGTCCGAAGCTCGCGAAGACAATTGCGCGGCTGGCGCAAGAGCTCGGACGCTGCCCCGATCTGTTCATTCAGGTGAACACCGGCGAAGAGGATCAGAAGGCAGGCGTGCTGCCGGCAGACGCAGACGGATTTATCTCAGAATGCAAGGCCCTCGATCTGCCGGTTCAGGGGCTTATGTGCATCCCGCCGGTAGACGAAGAGGCATCGCTGCACTTTGCGCTGCTGGCCAAAATCGCTGCGCGCAACGGTCTGACCGGCCTTTCCATGGGCATGAGCAGCGATTTCGAGAAAGCGATCGCGTTGGGGGCGACCCATGTGCGTGTTGGCTCCGCCATTTTTGGCGAGCGCGTCGCGCACTAGGCCGTTAGCGGACGATCAGCCGCGTACGGTACCGGATTCCAGATGCGATGCTGTGTAGATGCGCGCGTGACAGCGCGATGCAGCCTTCGGTCGGGTATCCCGCGCGCCTGTATTGATGGACAAAGATCGCCGACCCGCGCCCCTTCACGGCGTAGGGCCAGTTCCAATCGGTGAGAAAGACCAGATCGTACAGCGGATCCGCCCGGCGAAGGCGTTCGTGACTGTGCGGGTAGGGTGCGCGCACCATCATGTTGTAATCGTCGTCAGAACTGTCGTCGGACCACAGATCGCGTGGCCCGATCGGTCTGGCCCAGGGCACGGGCCGTGCGATCCGGTCGGGCCTGTAAAGCATCCCGACAATGCGATGTACCCCGCGGGGGGTCGCGCCGTCGCCTTCTTGCTTGCGGCACGTGATGCCACCCTTTCCGATGGTGCAGGGATACAGGTCACCCTGGAATCGCAGACCTGTCGGCGTCAGCACCATGTCGTCGGGTGTCACAAAATATGTCCCGACTTCGCAGCTTTCGTCGCCAGATACTGTGCGTTGTGCCGGTTCTCGCCCACGGCGAGAGGCACGCGTTGGGCCACGCGCACGCCGCTCTGCTCCATCATCGCGACCTTGCGGGGATTGTTCGTCAGCAGGCGAACGGCGGAAAAGCCCATGGATTTCAGAATGTCCGCGCCAAGACGGAAATCACGCTCGTCGTCTTCGAAGCCAAGACGATGGTTCGCCTCGACGGTATCGAAACCCTGATCCTGAAGCGAGTAGGCCCGCATTTTGTTGGCCAGCCCGATGCCGCGGCCTTCCTGATTGAGGTACAATAGCACGCCGTGTCCTTCGGTGCCCATCTGCGCCAGTGCGGCACGCAGCTGTGGGCCGCAATCGCATTTGAGGCTGCCCATCAGATCGCCGGTGAAACAGGCAGAGTGCAGACGGCACAGAACAGGTGTGCTGCGTTCCGGACGCCCGATTTCGATGGCATAATGCTCTTCGCCGCCGTCCTCGGGGCGAAAGATGTGCAATCGGCCTGCCTCAGACACTTCCATCGGCAGGCGGGCGTGAATCACCTTGTGCAGCGGGCTGCGTTCTTTCAGGTGCAGGGCGGCGGCGTTTCCGTCAATCCGCGTCAGCACATGATCGGCGGCAAAGCGTTCCGCATCAGCGAGCGTTACCACAACCGCAGCGGGCAGAAGGCGTGCTGATTTGACCAGCGTGATAGCAAGCCGGTGCATGTCCGCAGAGCCGTCGCGTGCAGCGTTCAGTGGCCCTTTGAGCGGCGCGCGCAGGTCATCTGCCGGATCGGCGACGCTTTGCACCCAATCGAGGCTGGCATCGGCCGGCAAGGTGACGCGCGCCAGATCGCCGTCGTATGCCCGCGCCTTTAATGTCTCGGCGCGCCGCGCCGTGATGGCGATCACAGGTGCCCCGTCCAATGCCATGACATCGGCGAGCCGCGCCGCGTTCAGCGTTTCCGCCGCCAGAACCACTGCATCGCCCAGTACAACAGGAACACCCATGCGCAAATCGGCGCGCGCGCGGGAGAGCGTTTCGACTATGTCGGGAGTAAAACTCATCGGTATGTTACAACTCATCAGGACCTCAGCCTTCAATGTAGGTCACTGCGCAGGAAAATGAAATATATAGCGACCATTCCGCACGTCGCTGTGAGAACGCAGTCGCCGCCTCTTGTTGATTTGCACATCACGCATATCTTTATGGCCAAAGCAGGAGCGACCCGATGGCACAACTCAAGAAAATTCTTCTGGTGGATGATGACGACGATCTGCGCGATGCGCTGAGCGAACAGCTGATCATGACCGAAGATTTCGATGTCTTCGAAGCCGCCAACGGTGCGGACGCGATGAGCCGCGTCAAGGAAGCTCCTTATGATCTGGTGATTCTCGATGTCGGCCTGCCGGATACGGACGGGCGCGAGCTTTGCCGTCTTATGCGCAAGCAGGGCGTGAAAAGCCCGATCATGATGCTTACCGGGCACGACGGCGACGCGGATACGATCCTGGGACTGGATGCGGGGGCAAACGATTATGTCGCCAAACCATTCAAGTTTCCCGTCCTGCTTGCCCGGATCAGGGCGCAGATGCGGACTCATGAGCAGTCAGAAGACGCCATTTTTCAGCTTGGCCCCTATACTTTCCGTCCTTCGATGAAGCTCCTGATCACGGAAGACGACAAAAAGCTGCGGCTGACGGAGAAGGAAACCAACATTCTCAAGTACCTCTACCGCTCTCCCGAAGGCGTCGTGCCGCGGGATGTCTTGCTGCATGAGGTATGGGGCTACAACGCGGGGGTAACGACCCATACGCTTGAGACCCACATCTATCGCCTGCGGCAAAAGATCGAACCAGACCCCTCGAACGCCCGTTTGCTGGTCACTGAATCGGGCGGGTATCGTTTGATGATCTGAAGCGGGAACCATTCCTGCGCGCTGCGTGTTAGCCATATAACAGACAGTATTTTTCATGAGTTTTCTGTCGGTTTGAGCCTGAAGAAGAGCGGCGGGCACGATTGCCGCTCTACCCCTCCCCGATAAATCTGGCCGGGCCTTCGCGGGTCCGGCCATTTTTGTACGCAAATCCGGTGGCCGCTGAGCCATGGGCGCAGTAGGGTGCGCGAAACCACTCTGGCAGGAGCCTGCGCCCTATGTCTTTTACACTGGCCACCTGGAACATCAATTCCGTCCGTCTGCGCGAACCGCTCGTGTGCAAGCTGCTCGCAGAGGAGGGGCCGGATGTCCTGTGCCTGCAGGAATGTAAAAGCCCGGTGGACAAGATCCCGGTGGAAAGGTTCCATGCGCTTGGGTATGAGCACATGGTCGCACAGGGCCAAAAGGGCTACAACGGGGTCGCCATCCTGTCGAGGCTGCCGCTGAAAGACGCGGGAAGCCGCGACTTTGCGAGCCTCGGCCACGCGCGTCATGTCGCGGCAAAGCTGGAAAACGGGGTCGTCATCCACAACTTTTACGTGCCTGCGGGCGGGGATGTGCCGGACCGCGAGGTAAACGATAAATTCGGGCAAAAGCTGGATTATCTCGCGGAGATGCGCGACGCGTTCCATGCGGACCGGCCCGGCAAATCCATCCTTGTGGGCGATCTCAACATCGCGCCGCGCGAAGACGATGTGTGGGACCACAAGAAGCTGCTCAAGGTCGTGAGCCATACACCCGTCGAGGTCAATGCAATGGCCGAGACCCAGGACGCGGGCGGCTGGGTGGATGTCACGCGACAGGATATCCCGTCCGGGCAACTCTACAGCTGGTGGAGCTACCGCGCCCGCGAATGGGATTTGGCGGACAAGGGGCGCAGGCTTGACCATATCTGGGCGACGCCCGACATATCGAGCGCCGCACACGGAAGTCGAGTATTGCGCACCGCGCGCGGATGGGAGAAGCCAAGCGATCATGCACCGGTTTTTGCAACTTTCGATCTTTGAAGTTATGGCTTGAGACCACATATGAACACAGAACCCGACCGCTTTGCATTCAAGGACCGATGATATGATGGATTTGAACCTTACCGCTGCCGCCCCCGACGCCAACCTGATCAAGGACACGACCGAGGCGACCTTTATGGCAGATGTCGTCGAAGCGTCTCAGACGACGCCCGTTATCGTGGATTTCTGGGCACCGTGGTGCGGACCGTGCAAGACGTTGGGGCCACAGCTGGAAGCCGCTGTTGTAGCCGCCAAGGGCGCGGTCAAGATGGTGAAGATCAACGTGGACGAGGCGCAGAATATCGCCGGTCAACTGCAGATCCAGTCGATCCCGACGGTCTATGCGTTCTACGAAGGCAAGCCGATCGACGGGTTCCAAGGCGCGGTACCGCAATCCGAGATTGCCGCCTTCGTCGACCGTGTCGTCAAGGCCGCCGGTGGCGAGGCACCGACCGATACCCTGAACGATGCCGTCGAGGCTGCCGAGGAAATGCTGACCGCCGGCGAAGCGGCGGATGCGGCAGAAACCTTTGCCGCCATCCTTGGCGAGGATCCGATGCACGCGGGGGCCTACGGCGGCATGGTGCGGTCCCACATCGCGCTCGGTGATCTGGACCAAGCCGAGGGGCTGCTTAACGGTGCGCCGATCGAGATTTCCAAAGCGCCCGAGCTTGAAGCGGCACATGCCCAGCTGCAATTGGCGCGGCAGGCCGCGGATGCCGGACCCGTAGCTGAGCTTTTGGCGGCTGTGGAAGCGTCCGAGGAGGATCATCAGGCGCGTTTCGATCTGGCGCAGGCGCTTTATGCGACGGGCGATACCGAGGGCGCTGTCGCGCATCTGCTGGAACTGTTCCGCCGCGATCGTGAATGGAACGACGGTGCGGCAAAAACACAGCTTTTCATGATCTTCGACGCGCTGAAAGCGAATGATCCCGTGGTGTTGAATGGGCGCCGCAAATTGAGCTCGATGATATTTGCCTGAATGATCGGACGCGCTACCTGACCCCTATGATAAAACAAGCTGACCTGCCCGACACGATCCCGATTTTTCCGCTGGGCGGGGCGCTGTTGCTGCCGCGTTCTAGATTGCCGTTGCACATCTTCGAGCCGCGGTATCTTCAGATGATCGAGGACACCCTGAAAACCTCTACGCGCCTGATCGGCATGGTTCAGCCGAATGTCATTCCGGGCCGTGAGGGGCCGGGGTTGCACACCATCGGTTGCGCCGGGCGGATCACGCAGTTCTCCGAAACCGAGGACGGTCGCTATATGGTCACGCTTGCCGGGATTTCGCGGTTCCGGGTGTCGGCGGAAATCGAAGGATTTACCCCCTACCGCCGCTGCGAAGTTGCGTGGGACGGATTCGGGCGCGATCTGGGTACGGACGAAACGGACGGAAATTTCAACCGCGCCGCGTTTCTTGACACGCTAGGGCGGTACTTCGATGTGCGCGGTTTGTCGGCGGATTGGGAAACGCTCAAGGAAGCGGACGACGAGCTGCTGATCAACTCGCTGTCGATGATGCTGGACCTCGATTCCGAGGATAAACAGGCGCTCCTCGAAGCACCGTCGCTCAGCACCCGGCGCGAAACGCTGGTGACGTTGATCGAATACGCACTGCGTGGCGGCGCTGACGGAGATATGATGCAGTGACGGATACCAAGGTTGAATTTGACCGCAGAATGCTGGAAGCGTTGATCTGCCCGCGTACGCACACCACGCTTACCTACGACGCACAGCGGCAGGAACTTGTCTCCAAGGCAGCGGCACTTGCCTATCCGATCCGCAACGGCATTCCCGTCATGCTGATCGACGAAGCCCGCGTCATAGAGTGATCACAGCGGTGCACCGCGCATCAGGCGGGGCAGTTCCCCGGTCAGCCCTGCCGCTTCGCGAATAAAGCCACGGCGCAATCCCGGAAGCGCGTTGATCACGCCCATGCCAATGTCTCGCGCGATCCTGGTGAGCGGGTTGTCGTTTGAAAACAGCCTGTTAAAGCTGTCTGTGGCCAAGGCGAGCGCGGTATTGTCGAACCTGCGCCACTCCTGATAGCGCGCCAGCGACACAGCGCCACCAAAGTCTTCGCCCCGTCGCTGCGCGTCCACGATGACTTCGCACAGTGCCGCGATATCGCGGAACCCTGCGTTCAGGCCCTGACCGGCGATCGGATGAACGCCATGCGCGCTGTCGCCGACCAAAGCCACCCGATCCGCGACCATGTTGTGTGCCAATGACAGGCTGAGCGGGTAGGTATAGCGCGCACCGGCAAGCGAAATTTCCCCCAGGAAATCACCAAAGCGCGGGCGCAGGATGTCGAGATAGGCGTCGTCGGGCAACGCATGAATGCGCGCGGCGTTCGCGTCCGTCTCGGACCACACGATCGAGCTGCGATTGCCGGTGAGCGGCAGAATGGCCAATGGCCCGGGTGGCATAAAAAACTGATGCGCGACGCCGTCGTGCGGGTGTTCATGGTGCAAAGCACAGACGAGGGCTGTCTGGCCATACGTCCATCCGGTTCGCTTGATTCCGGCGCGCCTGGCAACGCCGGATCCGCGACCGTCCGCGCCAACGCAGAGACGTGCACGCAGCAGCTTCCCGGATGCGAGCGTCAATGTAACTCCACACGAATCGGTGGCTTGTCCCGTCACTTCGTGATCATCCAGCAGCTGTATGCCTTCGGTTCCCACGGCCTTATCCATGATGGCGCGGCGCAGATAGCGGTCTTCGATCATGTGACCCATCGGACCCTCTTCGATTTCCGCATGATCGAAGTGCATGAAGAAAGGGGATGGGCCTTCTCCGACGCGCCCGTCGGTCACTTTGATCTCAAGCATCGGTTGTGCCTGCGCCGCGACGCTTTCCCAAACGCCAATGCCGTCCAGCATCCGGACGGAGGTCAGCGCCAGCGCGTACGACCGGCCATCGAAATCGGGGACCTCGCGCGCATCGCGCCGTTGCGCATCGATTACGGTGACGTGCAGGCCAGCCCCTGCAAGAGCGATGGCAAGGGCGGGACCGTTCAGGCCGCCGCCGACGATGGCGATATCTGTGTCATAATCCATGCGCCTAATATGGGGGTGCGGCGGGGATTGTCCATGCGCCCGGACGCCGCTACCGTCGGTCCGTCAGATGAAAAGGGATACGCACGATGCAAGACTGGTTGACCATGACAGCGGCGGACCTTGGCCGGGGAATCGCGGCGGGCGAGATCGATCCGCTGGCCCTGTGCAACGCGTATCTCGATGCGATTGAGGCACATCCCTTACGGGATCGCATCTATGCCCGCGTGACCGCCGACCGCGCGCGCGCCGAAGCCGCTGCTGCGTCAGCACGGGCACAGGCGAGGCAGAGGTTGTCGCTGCTTGACGGTGTGCCGGTCAGTTGGAAGGATCTGTTCGATACCGCGGGCGTCGGGACCGAGGCAGGGTCGAAGCTGTTGGAGGGGCGTGTGCCGGACCGCGATGCGCTGGTGCTGCAAAACGCGACGGCGATGGGGTTGGTGTGCCTCGGCAAGGTTCACATGAGCGAGCTTGCTTTTTCGGGTCTGGGGTACAATCCGTCCACCGCCACACCCCCGTGCGTCAACGATCCCGACGCAGTGTCGGGGGGGTCATCGTCGGGGTCTGCCGTTTCCGTCGCGAGGGGCCTAGCGGCGGCAAGTATCGGCTCCGACACCGGGGGGTCTGTTCGGATTCCTGCCGCCTGGAACGATATCGTTGGGTTCAAGCCGACCCACGGAAGGCTCAGCCTCGAAGGGGTCGTCCCACTTGCGCTGAAATTCGACGCAGTCGGACCATTGTGCCGCTCCGTCGAAGATGCTGCGTTGGTGACAGCGATCCTGGGGGGGGGCAAGGCGCCGGATCTGTCCGGTGCCACGTTGAAGGACCGTCGCTTTGCCATCGTGACGACGGCCTTTCTGGACGATCTGCGAGACGCCCCGAAAGCCGCGTTCGAACACTCCGTCGCGGCGTTGACGGACGCTGGCGCCCAAATCGACCGGATCGAGGTGCCCGCCGTCACTGATGCGCTCGACGTGTCGGGTTGTCTTTTGACATCAGAAGCTTACGGGCTATGGCGCGATGTGATCGAAGCGCATCCCAGTAAGATGTATTCCGAGATTCTGGCCCGCTTCCGCCTCGGTCAGGAACATTCCGGCCCGGATTACGTCGCCGCTTGGGCCAAGCTGGAAGCCGCCCGCGTCGCCTATGATCGGGCGACGGCAGGCTATGATGCCGTGCTCGCACCGACAGCCCCAATCCTGCCTCCCAAGCTGGAGCGTCTCAAAAGCGATCACGACTACTACATCAACGAGAACCTTCTGACGCTGCGCAATACGCGCATAGCAAATCTGTTGGGTCTTTGCGCCCTGACGCTGCCGACAGGCACCCCCAGCTGTGGCTTGATGATGATCGGCGCCCCCGATCAGGACAGCGCGCTATTGCGGCTTGGGGCCGCGGCAGAAAAACTGTTGCGGTGACTATCCCCACGCGGGACCTAAAAGCCACAAACGCAGGTTTCCAGCAGGGTTTTTCTGGACGACGGGCAGGGGTTTACGTTACCTTCGCACAAACGGGGCGATAACGATCCCGATCCGAGGCAGTTTTAATGAAGTATCCTGAGCGGTTTTCGAACCTTCCGGCTCATGTGTGGCCCCGTCTGCGCGCCCTTCTGGACGCGCACGAAGGGGGTGGTCCCTTGATCCAGATGACCATCGGCGAGCCGAAACATGTGTTTCCGGCGTGGGTCACCGATGTGATCGCGCAGAACGCCGTTGGCTTTAACAGCTATCCACCCAACGACGGGACACCCGAACTGCGCGGTGCCATCGCCGACTGGATCGCGCGGCGTTACGGTGTGCCGGTGGATGCCGACACCCAGGTCATGGCGTTGAATGGCACGCGCGAAGGGTTGTACAACGCAGTGATCGCGCTGTGCCCCGAGACGAAGAACGGTCAGAAACCCGCAATCGCGCTGCCGAATCCGTTTTATCCCGTGTACATGATCGCGGCAATTTCCGGGGCCTGCGATCCGGTGATGGTGAATGCCACCGCCGAAACCGGCTATCTGCCTGATTTCGGGTCTGTCGATGCGAACACGCTGTCGCGAACAGTCGCGGTTTATGTTTGCTCCCCCGCCAACCCACAGGGGGCAGTCGCCACGCGCACATACTGGGAGAACCTGATCCGTCTGGCTGAAAAACACGACTTCTTTATCTTCGCGGATGAATGCTACTCCGAGATCTACCGCGACACCCCGCCGGTGGGCGCGCTTCAGGCCGCGCACGAGATGGGCGCGGATCTCAACCGGGTCGTGATCTTTCACAGCCTGAGCAAACGCTCGAACCTGCCGGGGTTGCGGTCAGGCTTTGTCGCAAGCGGCGCCGAAACCATGCGCGAGATCAAACAGCTTCGCAATTTCTCCGGCGCGCCTCTCGCCTTGCCGTTGCAGGCCGCGTCGGCCGCCGTCTGGGCGGATGAGGCGCATGTGGTCGAGAACCGCGCGCTTTACGCCGAAAAGTTTGAGATCGCGGACCGGATCTTTGGCAATGTGCCGGGGTATTTCAGCCCCGAAGGCGGATTTTTTCTGTGGCTGCCTGTCGAGGATGACGAAGCGGCCGCTGTAAAGCTGTGGACGGAAGCCGGCGTCAAGGTGCTGCCGGGCAGCTATCTGGCGCAGGACGTGCCGGGACAGGAAAATCCCGGCAAAAAATACATACGGGCGGCCCTCGTGGCCTCCAAGGAAGAGACAGAGCGGGGCTTGCGTGCCATCCGTGACTGTCTGTACGCGGTTTAGGACGAGGGACGAGGTATGGCATATCAGACACGCGGGCGCGATCCCCTGCTGGACAGCACAATGACCGAGGCGATTGAAAAGCGCGGCAAGGAGCTGCTTGGCGTGGTACTGGTGGTGCTGGGTGTAATGGCGACGATGATGATCGGAAGCTATACGCCGGACGACCCGAACTGGATGCTGGCCACGGACGCACCCGCGCAAAACTTGCTTGGCCGGATGGGCGCATCTCTCGCCGCGCCGTTGTTCATGATCGTGGGCTGGGGTGCCTGGGGTATTGCAATCGTGCTGCTGGTCTGGGGCGTGCGTTTCGCACTGCACCGGGGACAGGAGCGCGCGATGGGGCGGCTGATCTTTGCGCCGATCGCTGTGGCTCTCGGCTCGATCTACGCCGCGACGCTGACGCCTGACGCGCAATGGCTGCAAACGCATAGCTTCGGGCTGGGCGGTCTCTTTGGCGATACCGTGATGGGGGTAATCCTGACGGTGTTGCCGATCGGATCGACGTTTACGGTCAAACTGATGTCGTTTCTGATGGGCATCGGAATACTGGCGCTCGGGGCTTTCGTTCTGGGGTCCACGAAATCTGAACTGACCACCTTTGCCCGCTTCCTGATGGTGGGAACCATTGTGGCCTACGCCGGTTTGATGAACCTTTTGGGGCGCGGTGCGAGTGGTGCCGTTGTCGCCGCCCAAGGGATGCAGGCCAAGCAGGCACAGCGCCGTGAGGAGCGCCGCGTTGCTGCACAGGCACAAACAGCCCACGCGCACCCCGAGGATCCTGCCGTCGCAGCACCCGCGCGCAAAGCGCCTCTGATTGCGTCCCGGAACATCCCCGCGGCACCGGCGTATGCCGAACCGGTGGAGGATGCATATGATGTGCCCGAGGCCGAGCCGAAAGTTGGATTGCTTGCCCGGATGCCCGGTTTGATCAAACGCTCCGATGTCCTGCCGGAGCCGGAGCTGGTCGAGCATGCGCAGGACGGTGTCTATGACGAGCAACCGGACCAAGACCGCATCAAGTCCAAAATCTCGGATGTGATAAAGAACCGCGTGCGCACCACCCGCGCAGTGCATGTCGCCGCGACCGCGCCATTGACCAAAGGTCGGGGCCGGGGCCCTGATCCGCTGCTTCTGAATACCGCACGCGCCGAGCCGCCGCTGACGTCAAAAGCGCCGGAACCTGCCGGCTTGCCCGCTGAGCCGCCGCTGACCCGGAAAACAACAGCGCCTGTCCATGCGGACGCGGCACCGACGGATCAATACGACGGTGCGCAGTATGACAACACAGAGTACGACGACGCAGAAGACGGCAGTGCCGACGACGTCAACCTGTTTGCCGAGCCGGTCGAGGACACCGATGTGCTCGAAGAGCCGCTGGCCCTGCGCGCGTCTCCCGCGCCGGTCACTACCCCGCCGATTCCCGTGGCAGAACCAAAACGCGTCGTGCAGCCGTTGGCGCGCAAGCCCGTACCGCAGAGCAAGCAGGCAAAGGCCGAAGCGCAACCGGCGCTGTCGTTCGACGACTCTCATCCTGGGTTTGAATTGCCGCCGCTGAGCCTGCTGGAATCCGCCGATAATGTGGCGCGCCTGCATTTGAGCGACGAGGCGTTGGAAGAGAATGCGAGGATGCTGGAGACGGTTCTGGACGACTATGGCGTGAAGGGCGAAATTGTCGCCGTCCGGCCCGGTCCTGTCGTCACCATGTACGAGCTCGAACCCGCTCCCGGCCTCAAGGCATCTCGCGTGATCGGCCTTGCCGACGATATCGCGCGCTCGATGGCGGCGCTGTCCGCGCGCGTCTCGACCGTGCCGGGCCGGTCGGTCATCGGCATCGAACTGCCGAACGAGAACCGTGAAAAGGTGGTTTTGCGCGAAATCCTGTCAAGCCGCGACTTCGGCGATGGCAACCAGAACCTGCCGCTTGCCCTAGGCAAGGACATCGGTGGTGAACCTGTTGTGGCGAACCTCGCCAAGATGCCTCACCTGCTGATCGCGGGGACGACCGGTTCGGGTAAATCCGTGGCGATCAACACCATGATCCTCAGCCTGCTGTACAAGCTGAGCCCGCAGGAGTGCCGGATGATCATGATCGACCCGAAGATGCTGGAACTCAGCGTCTATGACGGTATTCCGCATCTGCTGTCTCCCGTCGTGACGGACCCCAAGAAGGCGCTTGTTGCGTTGAAATGGACAGTAGGCGAGATGGAAGATCGCTATCGCAAGATGTCGAAGATGGGCGTGCGCAACATCGAAGGCTACAACGGCCGCGTCCGCGAGGCGTTGGCCAAAGGCGAAATGTTCAGCCGCACGGTGCAGACCGGTTTCGACGAAGACACCGGCGAGCCGATTTTCGAGACGGAAGAGAACACACCCGTGGCGCTGCCCTATATTGTGGTCATCGTCGATGAGATGGCGGACCTGATGATGGTCGCCGGCAAGGAGATCGAAGCCTGCATCCAGCGTCTGGCGCAGATGGCGCGCGCGTCCGGTATCCACCTGATCATGGCAACACAGCGCCCGTCCGTGGACGTGATCACCGGCACGATCAAGGCGAACTTTCCGACCCGCATTTCGTTTCAGGTCACATCGAAGATCGACAGCCGAACCATTCTGGGTGAGATGGGAGCGGAGCAGCTTCTGGGCATGGGTGACATGCTGTACATGGCGGGCGGCTCGAAAATCGTACGCTGCCACGGCCCGTTCGTAAGCGACGAGGAAGTTGAGGAAATCGTCAACCACCTCAAGCAATTCGGAGAACCGGATTATGTGAGCGGCGTGGTCGAAGGGCCACCCGACGACAAGGAGGGTGACATCGACGCGGTGCTGGGCCTGAACACAGGTGGCAACACCGATGGCGAGGATGCACTGTACGATACAGCCGTTCAGGTTGTCATCAAGGACCGAAAATGTTCCACCTCCTATATCCAGCGCAAGCTGGCTATCGGATACAACAAAGCCGCGCGACTGGTTGAACAGATGGAGGACGAGGGTCTCGTTTCTCCGGCGAACCATGTCGGTAAACGCGAAATTCTGGTGCCGGAACAAGGATAGGCTTACCTCCGTTCCTCCGCTTGTCGGCACCCAGACCTGACCGCCGGAAGAGATTCCGGCGGTTTTTTCTTGTGTAATGACAACCTGCCTTGCGCTCTGCGGGAACAACTGCACCACGCCGTCCGTTGTGCGCGAAAGGAGGGACGGTAATGAGTGATGACATTACGTCTGCGGGCGAAATTCTTGATAAACTAGACGCATTGGCGACGGATGAAGACGACGTCAGCGTCGGCGATGTTGTTGACGCCCTTGGAGGGCGCGGTTTTGGACCGTTGATCTTTGTTCTCGCGCTGCTGGTTGTCTCTCCGCTCGGGGGGATCCCCCTTGTTCCGACGTTCATGGCACTGTTGGTTGCATTGATCGCCACCCAACTCGTGCTGCAACGCGATACGCTTTGGCTTCCGTCGTTTCTGCGCGACCGCAAGGTCGACGATGACCGCGTACAGAACGCTGTCGACAAGATGCGGGGCCCGGTCGATTGGCTTGATGCGCACACCGGCGCGCGGCTGTCGGCGCTGGTGTCCGGACCGGCGCATACCGTGGCCGCCGCTGTGGTTGTTGGTCTGTGCCTGCTCGTACCCCCATCGGAGCTTATCCCCTTTGCCGCAATCGTGCCGATGGCGGCAATCGCGCTGCTCGGTCTGGCGCTGACGGTGCGCGATGGCGTTGTCATGCTGCTCGGACTTCTGTGCGCGGCGGCTGCACTCTACGCCTTGTGGGGGTGGGTGATCTGACCTGCGCAAAATCCCGCGGGCTGATATCGCATATCATTGCCCTTGCCCCTATGTGTAAATTCAGAGCAGACAATCAAGGAACACCGCCGATGAGATTTTTGAAAACGTTAACCCTCAGCGTGGCCATCGCCTGTGCCTCGGCGGGAGCATCTTTTGCGGACAAGTTGCCATTGAGCAGCATCAGCAGCTATCTCAACGGGCTGACCACCGCCACAGGTGCTTTCACGCAGATCAACGGTGACGGTACGATCTCGACCGGGACGATCTATATCAAGCGGCCTGGACGGGTGAGGTTCGAATACAACGCGCCCGATGGCGGTCTGGTTATAGCGGGAAGCAATACCGTTGTTATCTACGACACCAAGTCGAACGAGCCACCTGAGACCTACCCGCTGTCGCGCACGCCGCTGTCGATCATTCTGGCGCGGAACGTAAACCTGGGTCAGGCGAAAATGGTTACAGGTCACACCTATGACGGGACGGCGACAACTGTAACTGCCCAAGATCCTGACAATCCACAGTATGGAAACATCCAGATGAAGTTCACCGGCCCGCAACCGCAATTGCGCCAGTGGATCATCAATGACGGAAACGGCGGTCAAACGACCGTTGTACTGGGCGACCTGAAGGTGGGGGGCAATCTTGCTAACAAACTGTTCGATGTGGGCAGTCCCGGTTCCGTGAACCGCTGACAGCGAAATGACGAAGGGGCCGAACAGCCCCTTCGTTGCTTATCTCAGGCGGCAGGCCGCAATCTGGTCGCGGTACATGAATGACCGCGCCTCAACCTTGCCTGCGACGCCAACAAGCCATGGCTTGGCGTTGTAGCTGGCCCGTGAAAAACCGGTGTGCCCTTCATGATAGGCAAGATACTGGTTCCGCGCGTCCCGAAGGGAAATGCCGTTCCGCTCGCGGCTGATGTTCATGTACCATCCCATGAAGTCTGTGGCGTCCGTGATCCTGTCCCGCTTGGCACTGCGCCGACCTGCGGATTTGACGTATTCGTCCCACGTCGCGTCCAAGGCCTGACTGTAGCCAAAGGCACTGGACTGCCTGCCCATGGGAATCACCCCAAGGACATAACGAAACGGGGTACGCGCGTCGGGGACGAACTTGCTCTCCTGATGGATTGTCGCCATCTGGACATGGATGGGGATACCCCATTTGCGTTCGGTCGCCTTGAAGGCGCGGTGGTATGCGGGGCGCTCTCTGAGAATTGTACATGCATTGTCCAGATCGCGTGGCGCGTTGCCGTACGATCCGCCGCAGGATGCGAGCAGAAGTACAAGTATCAGTGCGCGAAGGGGTGTTTTCATCTGCCTCTCGCCTCAATCGTCGTTTTTTGTGTTTTCACACATGATAACCTAGAACGCTCCGTTCTCACAGAGGAAATCCTACAAAATTGCAGCCAAAAGCAGCGGTATTGCGCCCACGGAGATCACAGTGGACACCACGACAAGCCCGGCAACCGCTTGCGCATCCGCACCGTATTTCTCTGCGAGCAGGTACGACGTCACCGCAACAGGCGTCGCGACCTGAAGAACGAGGACACCAAACGCGATGCGATCGAGATCGAAAACGAGCGCAACACACCACGCGACAGCTATGCAAAGCGACAGCTTGACCATCGACAGGATCACCGCCCGCCCGATGCCGCCGGGTTTGAGCCGCGCGACCGCGACGCCAAGTGTGATCAGCATCAAGGGTATCGCCATCTGCCCAATCAGCGACAGTGCATTCGTCAGAAATTGCGGCGTCTGCCATTCCTGCCACAAGAATATGCCGCCCAGAACACTGGCCCAGACCAGCGGTTCGCGCACGACCTTTCCCAGCGACCCGGTGCCCGCGACAAGCCAGATGCCGAATGTAAACGACCAGATGGCCATGATCGCAAATACGATCACTGCATAGCTCAATCCCGATTCACCGAAAGCGAACAGCGCGAGCGGCAGGCCCACATTTCCCGTATTACCGAAAATGAGCGGCGCGAGATAGGTCCGACGATCCAACCCCGCCCCCCAAACGAGAAGCGCCACAGCAACCGACAGGATGCCATAGGCCGCGATGCTGGCCAGGGAAAGGGCGGCAAGTGCTGTCGCGTCGATCTGTGTTTGCATAAGGGAGACGAAGATCAGGCACGGCACGGCAAACGTCATGGAAAGCTGTGTGACAAAGGCTATTCTGTATTCGAAACCAAGTTTGACCCAAACAAATCCGATACCGGCCAGAAGAAACACCGGTGCCACGATTTCGAGAACTGTAAGTGTCAAGTTCACAGACTGTTTCCTTTAAGTAAGGCGCAAAAATTGGACAAAATGCCCTTGTTCCGGGTACAAACGAAGCGTAGGGAGCGCAGTGGTATGATCAGAACGCGCGCAAAATATCATCTGGGCCAGGTTGTCCGTCATAAAAAGCACCCTTTTCGGGGCGTGATTTTCGATGTCGATCCCGAATTTTCCAATACCGAAGAGTGGTATGAAGCGATTCCCGAGGACAGCCGCCCGATCAAGGATCAGCCGTTCTATCATCTGCTCGCCGAAAATGACCAAAGCTATTACGTAGCTTATGTGTCGGAGCAGAATCTCGTGGCCGATTACTCTGGGGAACCGGTGGATCATCCCGACATTCCCGACCTTTTTGGTCCGTTTGAAAACGGCGCTTACCCTCTTCATTTTCAACTGAACTGAGAGATGCGAGGGCGGCAATGGATTGCCGCCTCGCTGCTGGCGATTTCAATAGCCCAGGGCACACCCGTCCTTGCGCGGATCGCTTGCACCTTCAAGCAGGCCGCTCTCATGGATCTTGATCGCCTGTGCGCCGCCAATGGCAGTCTGGGGAATGGCCACATTGTGGCCCATGTCCGAGAGGGCCGCACGCACATCATCGCTGTAACCCCGTTCGACGTTCAATGTGCCGCCGTCTGAAAACGCGCGTGGTGCGTCGATGGCGGTTTGCGGGTCCATGCCGAAATCCGAGAGATTGCTGGCGAATCTTGCGTGCCCGCAGGGCTGGTAGGCACCGCCCATTACGCCGAACGGCATCAGTACCCGTCCGTTTTGGCGAATCATGCCGGGAATGATTGTGTGCATCGGGCGCTTGCCACCCCCAAGCTCGTTCGGGTGCCCCTCTTCGAGGGTGAAACCAGCCCCCCGGTTCTGCAGCAGAACGCCGAACTTCTCCGACGCTATACCGGAGCCGAACCCGTGGAAGATCGAATAAATCAACGATACTGCCATTCCATCGCTGTCTACCACGGTGATGTAGATGGTGTCCTTGTGCACCGCTTCTGACAGGTCTGCGGGGCTTTGCATGGCTTTCTTGGGGTCAATCAGGGCGGCCAGCCTGCGAGCCGTTTCCATATCAAGCATGTGCGCGGTACGGGTCATGTAGTCTTCATCCGAGATGAAGCGATTGCGCGTGTCATAGGCAAGCTTGGCCGCTTCGGCCTCGATGTGGACACGTTCCGCACTGTGTGGGCCCATCCCGGCGATGTCGAACTGTGCAAGGATGTTGAGCATCAGCAGCGCAGTGGCGCCCTGACCGTTCGGCGGATGCTCGACGACTTCGAGGTCTTTGTACATCGCGGCAATCGGGTCTGCCGCGGTGCAGGCGGCAGCGGCAAGATCATCGGCAGTGTGTTTTCCGCCCGCCGCCGTGAGCGCTGCTAGGATGTCTTCGGCGACTTCGCCTTTATAAAAGGCGTCGCGCCCGTCCTTGGCCACGCGGCGCAGCACCTCGGCTTGACCGGGGGCGCGGAAAATCTCTCCTGCCTTCGGGACGTTACCGTTCACAAGGTAGTGGTCGCGCGCAGCGCCTTTGAGCACTTTTGCGTCCTTGCCCCAGTCGAATGCGACTCGCGGGGCGACGGGGACGCCTTCGTCGGCGTATTTGATCGCGGGGGCAAGCACCGCATCCAGACCGAGTTTGCCGACTTTCTCGGACAGGTGGCAGAACGCATCGATTGCGCCGGGGACGGTCACGGCGTGCGCGCCGTACAGCGGCACGTTGCTTTCGCCCGCTTCGCGCAATGTCGCGGCGTCCAACGCAGCTGGCGCGCGGCCTGACCCGTTGAGCGCATGCACCTTGTCACTGCCCCCATCGGACCACAAAACGAAACAATCCCCGCCGATCCCGGTCATCTGCGGTTCGCAGATCCCCAAGAGCACCGCGCCCGCAATGGCCGCGTCCATCGCGTTTCCGCCACGTTCCAGCACGTCGATCGCTGCCTTGGCGCCAAGCGGATGCGATGTGGCGCACATACCGTTGCTGGACAGTACGGGAGAACGGCCGGGAAGTTGGAAGTCACGCATTGGGAAAAGCCTCGCTGTCGATGATATTTGCGGCCAACCTACTGCGAAGCTGCTTCGGTGCCAATCTATCTTGAACGGGGAGGAGTGTGCCCCGGCGCCGCGTACTGGGTGGGGGCAATTAAACGCGACGCCGAGGGAAGCTATATGCAGCTACAGGAACTTGTATGCTGCTGCCGCATGGCGAAACTGTGGTGGACCTGCGGTTCTTTCAGGGAATTGCGGCGCCGATAAATGTGCAGCGGATCAACGATGAGAGGAGGAGACGCGCAGATTCAGGTGGTTCGTTTCTCCGACACGAGCATAACGCACGTCTTTCGCAAGCGTATGGATCATGAACCAGCCAAATCCGCCCTCCGGTAGGGCTGTGACCTCAACGTCCACGCAGGGCGCACAACTGGCGGGGGCCTTGTTTTCCGGCATCGCCAGCCCGTCGTCGATGATCGCAAAGTGAAGACCGTCCCGGCGCCGCCAGCACCGGATCCGGATTTCTCCGGGTTTTTCGTCGGCATCGAAAGCATGCTCGACAATATTATTGAGCGCCTCGGCCAGCACCAGTTCGACAGTTCCCGCTTCGTCCGCGCTCAGCGCGAGCGGTTGCAGATTGCTCAGGACTTCACGCAAGGCATCCCGGACAGCAAGTGTCGCGCCTCCAATGCGCACGTCGAACGAGCCGGACTCCACCTGTTCAGTCATCACCGCGCCCTCCCGCCTGCGCGTTCACCCGCGCAGGGCTTTGAGCGCGTCGTCGACGGAGCCATAGAGACCGAAAACTGTATCCATGCGTGTCAGACGAAACACCTTGTCAACCGTTCCGGTAAGCCCCGCCAGAACCAGCGTTCTATCGGGCGCGAGGTTTTTCATCGCCGCGACAATCGCGCCAAGGCCACTCGAATCGATGAACGAAACGTGATCGAGATCGAGGACAACAGTGCGCGCAGGACCTTCTGTAAGTTCGCGCATCCGGTCCTTGAAAGCCAACGCGACGGCGGCGTCGATCCGCTGTTCCTGAACCGTGATCACCAGAATGTTCTCGTTGTTCGAACTGGTAAGGTCCATCCTTCTCTCCTGCAAAGATTGCGTGCGCCTCCTTGCTAGGGGTAAAAGCCTAAGATGGTGTAAGGATCACAAGGAGAATACCGAGATGCGCAAAGTGGTGATAGCAGGTGCGGCCCGGACGCCGATGGGCGGCTTTCAGGGCGCTTTCGACTCCGTCACGGCGGCGACATTGGGCGGCGCGGCGATTCGCGCCGCACTCGACGGTGCCGGTCCGGCGCAGGTGCAGGAAGTCTTGATGGGCTGTGTTCTGCCCGCGGGGCAGGGGCAGGCGCCAGCGAGACAAGCAGGCTTTGCCGCCGGTCTTGGAGAGGACGTCCCGGCGACCACCCTGAACAAGATGTGCGGATCGGGGATGAAGGCTGCTATGGTGGCGTTCGATCAGATCGCCTTGGGACACACGGACGTCATGGTCGCGGGCGGCATGGAATCAATGACGAACGCGCCGTACGTCCTGCCGAAAATGCGCGGTGGCGCGCGTTTGGGCCATGCGCAAGTGGTTGACCACATGTTCCTTGACGGTCTGGAAGACGCCTATGACAAGGGGCGCCTGATGGGGACTTTTGCCGAGGATTGCGCCGAAACCTATCAATTCACCCGCGAGCGTCAGGACGACTACGCGATCGCCTCGCTCACCCGTGCGCTGAACGCACAATCCAGCGGTGCATTCGAAGACGAAATCGCGCCGGTGGACGTCAAATCGCGCAAAGGGTCCGTGACCGTGAACGCCGACGAACAGCCCCAGACAGCCCGGCCGGACAAGATCCCACAACTCAAGCCCGCCTTTCGCGAAGGGGGTACCGTCACGGCGGCGAATTCATCGTCGATCTCGGACGGAGCCGCAGCGCTGGTGCTGGCATCGGAGGAGGCGGCAAAGACGCAGGGGCTGACCGTGCGCGCGCGTATCGTGGGGCATGCCACCCATGCGCAGGCCCCGGGGTTGTTCACGACGGCACCCGTGCCGGCGGCGCAAAAACTGCTCGACCGGATCGGCTGGGCGAAGGAAGACGTGGATTTGTGGGAAGTGAACGAAGCATTTGCGGTCGTTCCGCTGGCCTTCATGCACGAGATGGGTCTGAGCCATGACATCGTCAATGTGAACGGCGGCGCCTGCGCGCTGGGCCATCCCATCGGCGCATCTGGTGCGCGGATCATGGTCACGCTCTTGAACGCCTTGGAAAAACGGGGACTCAAGCGTGGTATTGCCGCGATTTGTATCGGCGGCGGCGAAGGCACGGCCATCGCGATCGAGCGGGTCTGAATCTCCGACATCCTGAACCGAAGCTGGACACTTCGGTTCAGTTATTTCCTGCCCCGACCGCCAAGCGGCCGGTGAATGACCTGGATAACAGAACAATCATGCCAGTCGAATATCCTACACTTGCCCGGACGCTGCGTTCTCTCACGGAAGGCGAACGCGATGCTGTCGCTCTGATGGCCACCGTTGTCTGCGAAGTGCATCACAGTGACGATCGCTTTGACTGGACCGGATTCTATCGGGTTACAGGACCCGAGATGCTCAAGATCGGTCCGTATCAAGGGGGACACGGCTGTTTGGTCATCCCGTTTTCGCGCGGGGTCTGCGGCAAGGCCGCGCGAACGAGACAGGTTCAGCTGGTGCCGGATGTTGAGACATTTGATGGTCATATCGCCTGCGCCAGCACGACACGGTCTGAACTGGTGCTGCCGGTGTTCGGTGCAGGCGGGCAGCTATTGGGCGTGTTCGACATCGACAGCAATAAGGCGGACGCGTTTACACAAGAGGACGCGCATGAGCTGGCAAAGATCCTGGAAGAAGTTTTCCTGACCGTGAAATAACTCTGGATTTTTTCACCACGCTCGACCAGCATTACTGCGAAGCTCAGCCCCGGTGGGGCCTTCGAATCAGCAGATCGGTCAATGACAATGCAGCATGCCACCCCCGATACGCCGCACACGCTGGGCGCTGATTTGCGCGCAATACGCAAGGCGCGGGGCGTGACGCTTGCGACCATGGCTCAAAGGTTGAGCCGCTCTGTCGGTTGGTTGAGCCAGGTCGAGCGCGACAAATCGGAACCGTCCATCACCGACCTGCGCCAAATTGCGTCATGTCTGGATGTGCCGGTTTCGATCCTGTTCCGGCACGCGGCTGCACCGGCAGCAGAGGCGGGATTTGTCGTGCGGGCCGACGCACGCAGGCCGATCGGATCATCGGCTGCGGGTCTGGTCGAAGAGTTGTTGTCCCCTGATCTGACGGACGACTTCGAAATGGTGCATTCGACCTTCTTGCCGCACAGCCGCATCAAGGATCTGGTCATACGTCCAACGCAAGAGGTCGGCTATCTTGTGTCTGGAAGACTTGAAATCGAAATTGCAGGGATCAGCCACAGCCTTGCACCCGGCGACAGCTTTCGAATCCGTGGCGAACCCTTCCGCTGGGCCAATCCGGCACCGGATCCGGCCGTGGCGATCTGGGTCATCGCCCCACCGGTGTATTAGGAGCGTGTGTGCATGAATTTCGAAGCATGGACCGTTTTCGCGCTTTTCTGGTTGGTGTTCGTCACCACTCCCGGACCGAACGCGGTAAACTGCATCAACAACGGGATGCGACTTGGTTTTCGGAGCGCGTTGGTGGGCGTATTGGCGATCCTCACGCAGGCGACGCTTTTCCTGATGCTGTCGGCACTGGGCATCACCGCGCTGATCGCCACCTCTCCGCTTGCTTTCACGGTCGCCAGGATTTTGGGCGCGGGGTTTCTGATCTACCTCGGCGTACGAGGCTGGATCATGGCCGCAAGGCCCGTAAGTCTGAACCAGCGACCGGCGTCTTCGGTGTACATTCGCGCATTCGCCATCGCGACCATCAACCCCAAAAGCGTCGCTGGCTACCTCGCCGCATTTTCGCAATTCGTGCAACCCGGTATCCCGATCTGGGGCCAGATGACGGTCATCGTACCGACGGCCCTGACACTCACTGCCCTCAGCTATACCGGTTTCACGGCCCTCGGCGCGGGGCTTGGCCGTGCGGCCTTGGGCGCGGTGTTCAACGTCTGGATGCGCCGCCTCATGGGGCTGTGCTTTGTCATTTACGGCGTTCTGCTGGGCGCCGCGTCTGTGCCGCAAAGGGGATAGAAATGTTGAACGGTTCTTGTTTGTGCGGAGCGATTACCTTCACAGTTGACGGAATGTCGCGCGATCCGGCGGCGTGCCATTGCACCCAATGCCGCAAGCAATCGGGCCATCATTGGGCCTCGGTGCAAGTCATGGACGACGCCCTTACGATCACCGGCACCCCGACCTGGTACGCCGCCAGCAACACGGCGAAGCGCGGGTTTTGTCCGACATGCGGCGCGTTCCTGTTCTGGAAGGGGTTGGACGACCCCGACACCGGTGTCGCGTTGGGCGCGGTAGACGGTCCCACGGGCCTGCGGCTAAAGCGGCATATCTTCACAGCCGAGAAGGGCGATTACTACGACATCACGGATAACGTGCCGCAAGAGGAGCTAGAAACATGAGCGATTTTCCATCTACCGCCCGTGTGGTCATCATCGGCGGCGGCGTCGTCGGGACTTCCGCGCTTTACCATCTGGCTAGGGCGGGCTGGACCGATTGCGTCTTGCTGGAAAAGAACGAGCTGACGGCAGGCTCCACTTGGCATGCAGCAGGCAATTGTCCTAACTTTTCAAGCTCATGGGCCGTTATGAACATGCAGCGTTACGGACTGGAGATGTACCGCACGCTTGCCGACGATGTCGATTATCCCATGAACTACCATGTCACCGGCTCCCTGCGGCTGGCCCATTCGCGCGAGCGGATGATGGAGTTCGAGCGGGTTGCGTCGATGGGTGCGTATCAAGGGCTCGACATGAAACTGATGACACATGCGGAGCTGCAGGAGGCACATCCCTTTCTGAAAACTCACGACCTTGAGGGGGGCCTGTGGGATCCGCTGGACGGTGACATCGACCCGGCACAACTGACGCAGGCACTGGCCAAGGGCGCGCGGGATGCCGGCGCGCGGATTGAGCGCTTCTGCCCCGCGACAGGTGTTGCCCGTGAGGGGGACGAATGGATCATCACAACGCCCAAGGGGACGATCCGCTGCGAATACGTTGTCAACTGCGCGGGATACTATGCGCAGCGCGTGGGCGAGATGTTCAAACCCTTCGGCGGGCGGACGGTTCCGATGGTGGTCATGTCGCATCAGTATTTCCTGACCGAGCCGATTGCGGAGTTGGAGACGTGGACCAGGCAGGTCGGGCACAAGCTCCCGATCGTGCGCGATGTCGACATCAGCTATTATTTGCGGCAAGACAAGCATGGCCTCAACCTCGGCCCGTACGAGCGCAACTGTCGCGCGCATTGGATCACCCCCGATGATCCGATGCCCGAGGATTTCTCCTTTCAACTGTATCCCGACGATCTGGAACGGCTGGAATTCTACATTGAGGATGCGATGGCGCGGGTGCCGATTTTGGGAACCGCAGGTGTGGGGCGGAATATCAACGGCCCGATCCCGTACGCGCCGGACGGATTGCCGATGATCGGCCCCATGCCCGGTGTGAAGAACGCGTTCGAGGGGCATAGTTTCACTTTCGGGATCGCGCAGGGCGGCGGCGCGGGAAAGGTGCTGTCTGAATGGATCATGCATGGCCGGACCGAGTTGGATATGTGGGCCGTCGACCCGCGCCGCTTTACCGGTTACGCCGATCAAGACTACTGCCTGAGCAAGGCGGTGGAGACGTATGGTCACGAATACGCGATGCATTTCCCGCATCACGCATGGCCCGCCGGGCGAAACAAAAAGCTGTCTCCGGTGCACGACAAGCTGTGCGAGTTGGGTGCCCAGATGGGGGCCTACAACGGCTGGGAGCGGGCAAACTGGTTCGCGCAAAGCGGCGACGACACCTCCGAAGCCGCGACGCAGACATGGGACCGAAACGGCCCGTGGTCCGCGCGCGTTCGGGAGGAGGTGCAAGCCGTGCGCGATGGTGTCGGCGTTCTCGACTTGCCCGGCTTCTCGCGCTTCAACCTATCCGGTGTCGGTGCGGCTGAATTCCTGCGCGGCAAGGTCGCCGGGGGTTTGCCGAAAGTCGGGCGCATGACGCTCGGCTATTTCCCCGATGATCGTGGCCGTGTATTGACCGAAATGTCGATTATGCGCCATGACGAGAATTTTTTTACGCTGATCACCGCCGCCGTTGCGCAATGGCATGACTTTGACGTGCTGAACGCAGACTTGCCGGACGGTATCAGCCTCGAAGACCACACCGATGGGTATTCGACGTTTATCGTGACCGGCCCGCACGCCCGTACGCTGTTCGAAAGCATCGGGACAGAGGCGGATCTGGCTGCCCCATGGCTGACCATCCAACCTGCCAGCGTAGCAGGTATCGACTGCGCCTTGGCACGGGTGTCCTTCGCCGGCGAGCTTGGGTGGGAAATCCACGCCGCGATTGCCGACATTCCTAGGCTATTCGACGCCGTATTAAGCGCGGGTGCGACGCCTTTTGGCATGTACGCGCTTAACTCCATGCGGATCGAAAAGGGATACCGGGCGTGGAAGGGCGATCTGTCGACCGATTACACCATGTTCGAGGCGGGTCTTGATCGTTGGGTCAAGCTCGACAAGGCACAGGATTTTCCGGGCAAGGCAGCCCTCGCCGATCAGAAAGCCAAAGGCGCGGAGAAACGTTTTGTCACCATGATCGTCGATGCGGGCGCTCAGGACGCCCCTTATATGTCCACAGTCTATCATGACGGCGTGGTCGTGGGTGAGACAACAAGCGGCGATTGGGGGTACCGTATCGACGCGTCCATCGCGCTGGGTTGTGTGCGTGAAGATCTGGCCGCGCCGGGAACCGAGTTGGAAATCAATATCTTCGGCCGTATGTGCAAGGCCACGGTCCAGGCGGATCAACCTCTTTGGGATCCGCGCAACGAAAGATTGAAAGCATGACAGAAATTACACTCCTCGACGGTTCCATCGGGCAGGAACTTGTGCACCGCGGCGGTGGCCCGGCGACCAGTCTATGGTCGACGCAAGTGATGATGGAGCGCCCTGAACTGGTGGAACAGCTTCATGCGGATTATTTCAACGCCGGAGCGACGGTTGCGACTGCGAATACCTATGCGGTTCACAAGAGCCGACTGGTGCGCGCCGGGCTGGAAGCCAAACAGGCTGAGTTGATCCGCACGGCGATAAAACTGGCTGCCAATGCGCGCGATCGCCACGGAACGGGTCGCGTCGCCGGTGCGCTGGGACCTTTCTTCGCCAGCTACCGGCCTGACCTGATGCCCGACGTGGAAGAAGCTGCGGAAGGGTTTGCGGAAAAGATCTCCCTGATGGGCCCGAAGGTCGACCTTTTGATCGCAGAGACGGTCTGTTCAATTCAGGAGGCCGAAGGCGTCTTTCAGGGCGTTCTCAAATCGGGGGCGGACAAACCGCTCTGGATCGCGTTTTCGGTTGACGACGCGGACGGTACGAAACTGCGCTCGGGCGAACCGCTTGACGTTGTTTTGCCGATGATTGCGCATTACAGGCCGGAGGCGGTCCTGCTCAACTGCTCTTCCCCCGAAGCGATTGGCCAAGGCCTGCCCGTGCTGGCCGAGTGCGGTGTGCCGTTCGGTGCCTATGCCAATGGGTTCACCATGATCACTGAAGCGTTCAAACAGGATGCGCCGACCGTCGATGCGCTTACCGCGCGAGATGATCTCACGCCCGGGGCCTATGCGGATCATGTAATGGCGTGGATTGGCGCCGGTGCCACGATTGTCGGCGGCTGCTGCGAAGTAGGACCCGCCCACATCGCTGAAATTGACCGCCGCCTGCGGGCTGGGGGCCACACCGTTGTCTAGGAAATCTACCCATGGCTGATGTCCCCTCCCACGCCCGCGTTGTCATCATCGGGGGCGGCGTCATCGGCAGCTCGGTCGCCTACCACCTGACACATCTGGGATGGAAAGACGTCGTGCTGCTTGAGCGGAAACAGCTGACGTCAGGCACCACATGGCATGCGGCAGGCCTGATCGCACAGCTGCGCGCCACTGCGAACATGACGAAGCTCGCTAAGTATTCACAAGAGCTATATGGCCGGCTCGAGGGGGAAACCGGCGTCGCGACCGGGTTCAAACGCTGCGGGTCGATCACCGTCGCGCTGACGGATGAGCGGCGCGAGGAGATATTCCGGCAGGCCGCCATGGCGCGCGCATTCGGCGTGGACATCGAAGAGATATCTCCGGCCGAGGTCAAAGACCGCTACGCGAATCTCAACATCGAAGGGGTGACTGGTGGTGTCTATCTTGAGAAGGACGGGCAGGGCGACCCGGCGAACATCGCGCTTGCGTTGGCCAAGGGCGCGCGCCAGGGCGGCGCGCAGATCATTGAGCGGACCTGTGTGACCGGCATTTCCCGAACGGGACGCAAAGTGACCGGCCTCGACTGGGCGCAAGGGGAAGAAAGCGGCCATATCGCCGCCGACATGATCGTGAACTGCGCGGGCATGTGGGGGCACGAGGTGGGCCGTATGGCGGGCGTCAACGTGCCACTCCACGCGTGTGAGCATTTCTACATCGTCTCGGAGGCCATTCCCGGCCTGACACAGATGCCGGTGCTGCGGGTGCCCGATGAATGCGCTTATTACAAGGAGGATGCGGGCAAGATGTTGCTCGGCGCGTTCGAGCCACTGGCAAAACCCTGGGCAATGAACGGAATCCCGAAAGACTTTGAGTTTGACCAGTTGCCGGAGGATTTCGATCATTTCGAACCGATCCTCGAAGCCGCCGTCGCGCGGATGCCGATGCTGGAGAAGGCGGGCATCCACACATTTTTCAACGGCCCGGAATCCTTCACGCCCGATGACGCCTACCACCTTGGCCTCGCGCCCGAGATGGACAACGTCTGGGTCGCGGCAGGGTTCAACTCCATCGGCATCCAGTCGGCTGGTGGCGCGGGCATGGCCCTGGCGCAGTGGATGGACGAGGGGCAGAAGCCCTTTGATCTGGGGGATGTGGACATCAGCCGAATGCAGCCGTTTCAGGGCAACAAAACCTTTCTCTTCGAACGATCGAAAGAGACGCTTGGACTGCTCTATGCCGATCACTTCCCGTTCCGGCAGAAAGCCACGGCGCGCGGTATCAGGCGCACCCCGTTTCACCGGCATTTGTTGGAACGGGGCGCCGTGATGGGGGAAATCGCGGGGTGGGAGCGCGCTAACTGGTTTGCCCGTGACGGCCAAAAACCGGACTACGTCTATTCCTGGCAGCGGCAAAACTTCTTTGACAACGTCGCAGATGAACACAGGGCCGTACGGCAGAACGTGGGCATGTACGATATGTCGTCTTTTGGCAAGATCCGGGTCGAAGGACGCGATTCAGAGCGGTTTCTCAACTATGTGGGCGGCGGTGATTTTTCGGTCCCGGTGGGCAAGATTGTCTATACCCAGTTTCTCAACATGCGCGGCGGGATCGAGGCGGACGTGACCGTGACCCGCCTGTCAGAACAGGCCTATCTGGTGGTGACGCCGGCCGCGACGCGGTGGGCGGATGAGACATGGATGCGCCGCCATGCGGGCGATTTCAACGTCGTTATTACGGATGTGACGGCGGGCGAAGGGGTGCTTGCCGTGATGGGGCCGCGTGCGCGGGACCTGATGCAGGCGGTGTCGCCCGCCAATTTCTCGAACGCGGTCAATCCCTTTGGTACGGCGCAGGAAATAGACATCGGCATGGGACACGCGCGTGTGCACCGCGTGTCTTATGTCGGCGAGCTGGGATGGGAGATCTATATCAGCGCCGACCAGTGCGCCCATGTGTTCGAGGTGCTTGCGAAGGCCGGAGAAGACTTTGATCTGAAGCTGTGCGGGATGCACATGATGGACAGTTGCCGGATCGAAAAGGGTTTTCGCCATTTCGGGCATGACATTACATCCGAGGATCACGTCCTTGAGGCGGGTCTTGGGTTCGCCGTGAAGACGGCGAAACCCGGCTTTATCGGACGCGATGCGGTGCTCCGCAAGAAAGAGGCGGGACTGAACGCACGGATGGTTCAGTTCCGGCTGACCGACCCCGCGCCGTTGCTTTATCACAACGAGCCAATCGTCCGCGACGGGGAGATCGTCGGATACCTGTCATCGGGTGCCTACGGGCACCATCTGGGCGCTGCGATCGGGCTGGGCTATGTCCCCTGCCGAGGCGAGGTTGCAAGGGACGTGTTGGGCTCGTCCTACGAGATCGATGTGATGGGAACGCGCGTCAGGGCCGAGGCGTCATTGAAGCCGATGTACGATCCGACCTCCGAGCGGGTGAAGGTGTAACGGGTACAATCTAGTGCTTTCGGAACGCCCAAACTTGGCCTAGGCCTGAGCGCGACAGGAGCTTTCGACATGCGCAATCCCAACACGACTCTGCCGACACAGGATCAGGACACGCCGCGTGGGCTTTTCTTTGCGACAGGCGCCTATTTCATGTGGGGGTTCCTGCCGCTTTACATGAAAATGTTGAGCCACATACCCGCTGCCGAAGTAGTGGCACACCGGATCATCTGGTCGGTGCCGGTGGCGGCGCTGGTGCTTATATCGCTCAAGCGGACACAGGATCTGCGCGACGCACTGCGCAACCCGCGCATGATGATCATGGGCTGCGTCACGGCCGCGCTGATATCGGTCAATTGGGGTATCTACGTGTATGCCATCGCATCGGGGCACGCGCTGGATGCCGCCATAGGATACTACATCAACCCGCTGTTCAGCGTATTTCTGGCTGCTGTGCTGTTGGGCGAGCGTTTGAGCCGCGCGCAAATGATCGCTGTGGGCATCGCGGGCGTGGCTGTTCTTGTGCTTGTGTTCGATACCGATAGAACGCCGTGGGCGGCCTTTGGCCTGATGCTCAGCTGGGGCTTTTATGCGCTTGCCAAGAAAAGCCTGCCCATCGGCCCTAACCAGGGCTTCCTGCTGGAAGTGTTGATCCTTCTTCTGCCTGCGCTGGGCTATACCGCTTACCTTGCGACGGTTGGTGGTGCGCATTTCGCAGTCGGAAGCGCGCGCGATACATGGCTTTTGGTCGGGTGCGGGATCGTTACTGCGGTGCCGCTGTTGTTCTACGCCAACGGGGCCAAGCTGTTGCGGCTCTCGACGATCGGCGTGTTGCAGTACATTGCGCCGACGATGATTTTTCTCACCGCCGTGTTCATATTCGGCGAGCCGTTCGGCCGCGCCCGCATGATCGCGTTCCCGCTGATCTGGTTGGCGCTGGTGATCTATACCACGTCGATGGTCCGGCAGATGCGCACGGCCCGCCTAGCTTAGCGCGCTCTTATGCTTGAGGAATGACGGGTCCTTGGCGACGCGTTCATTCATCGCGGCGCGCAGCGCGCCGATGGTTTTGTATGGGCGCATCACCACTTCCATCGCAGCGATCAGCCCGTCATCGTCCAGCGTCATCAGATCGACGCCGACACAGTCCAGCCCGTCCACCTTGCACTGAAACTCAAGCGCCCAATCGCGACCCTCGCCCATCACGCGCCGATACTCGAAGTCGGTAAAAACCTCGTTCACATGACCAAGAACCGCCGCGACGGCATCGCGCCCGTTCCAAGTGGCCCAATAGGTCGGCGGCTGAAAGCGTATATTCTCTGCCATCAGCGCGCCAACGCTGTCGTGCTCATTGGCCAGAACGGAATCGTGAAATTTCTGTATTGTCGGATGCATGCGCGCTCTCCTCCTGCTGTTTGCCAAGCGTGTCACAGGATGGGTTGAAAACCTACCGTACAAATGGGACTGAGACGCGCATGGACGCAACGTATACGCCGCCGCAGGACCCTCTGGTGATCCTGCACGAAGACACGCAGGTTCTGCTGGTGGACAAGCCCGCCGGTTTGCTGTCGGTCCCCGGCAAGGGGCCCCATCTGGCCGATTGTCTGCTGGCGCGGGTGCAGGCCGCGTTCCCCGACGCGCTGTTGGTGCACCGGCTGGACCGGGACACATCCGGCGTGATGATCTTCGCGCTCACGCCCTACGCGCAACGGCACCTGGGCCTACAGTTCGAAAAACGCATGACCAAGAAGACATATGTGGCGCGTGTCTGGGGTGTGCCGGCGGCGAAGACCGGCATCGTCGATCTGCCCCTTATCGTGGATTGGCCGAACCGCCCGTTGCAGATGGTATGTCAAAAGACGGGCAAACCGGCGCAAACCGATTGGCGGGTGATCAAGAACGAAGGCGATACTGCGCGCGTTCGCCTGACCCCTCACACCGGGCGCAGCCACCAATTGCGGGTCCATATGCTGAGTCTCGGCCACCCGATCTTGGGTGATCCTTTCTACGCCACCGGTCCGGCGCGCGAATTTCCGCGCCTCATGCTGCATTCCGAAGAGTTGCGTTTCAATCACCCCGAAGGCGGCCGTTCGACCAAGGTGCGCAGTGCCGCACCGTTCTGAGACCGCCTGCGCATGAAAAAGGGGGCCGCCCCAAAGCAGCCCCCCGTTAGCACCGTTAGCAAAGTTATTCGGCAGCCCAACCGGACACGGCTTTGACTTCGAGGAACTCTTCCAGCCCATAGACACCGCCCTCGCGGCCATTACCCGACTGCTTGTAGCCTCCGAATGGCGAGCCTTGTGCAAACCCTTTGCCGTTGGTTTCTACCATGCCCGAGCGCAACCGCCGTGCCACGCGGCGGCGTTTTTCATCGTCTTGGGTCTGGACGTAATTGGTCAGGCCGTAAGGCGTGTCGTTCGCAATCGCGATGGCTTCTTCTTCGGTGTCGAAGGGGATGATCGACAGGACCGGACCAAACACCTCGGTCTGTGCGATCGCCATGTCGTTTGTCACGTCTGCGAAAACCGTCGGTTTGACGAAATAGCCGCGGTTCAACCCGTCCGGGCGGCCAAGGCCACCTGCGGTCATCCGCGCCTCTTCCATGCCTTTTTCGATCAGGCCCTGGATTTTGTCGAACTGCGCTTCGGACACGACGGGGCCGATGTGGCGACCGTCATCGGAGGCGGGTCCGACACGGGTGTTTTCGGCCACTTCGGTTGCTGTCGCCACAGCATCGTCATAGCGCGACTTGTGTACCAGCATCCGGGTGGGTGCGTTGCACGATTGTCCGGAGTTGTTGAAGCAATGCATCGCGCCGCGCTTGGCTGCTTTCTCGTCGGCGTCTTCAAAGATGATGTTCGCACCCTTGCCGCCCAATTCGAGGCTGACCCGCTTGAGCGTATCCGCCGCCGCCTTGGAGATCGCAATACCCGCACGGGTCGAGCCGGTAAAGCTGACCATATCCACATCGGGATGCGCGCTCAACTGACTGCCGACGCCCGATCCGTCGCCGTTCACAAGGTTGAAAACGCCTTTTGGAAAACCTGCCTCATGCACGAATTCCGCGAAAAGCAAACCGGACAGGGGCGCGATTTCGGAGGGTTTCAGAACCATCGTACAGCCCGTGGCCATTGCAGGGATCGCCTTGAGCATGATCTGGTTCATAGGCCAGTTCCACGGCGTGATCAGGGCACAGACACCAATGGGCTCAAGAAGTGTTTTCTCTGTCGCGGTGAAATCACGTTCGAACGAGAAATCCTCGAATGTTTTAAGAAAGCCCTGGATATGCCAGCTGCCCGCACCGACCTGCGAAGAGCGGCTCAGGTTGATCGGCGCACCCATTTCCATGGACATCGCCTGCGCCATTTCCTCTTTGCGGGCCTCGTAGATCTCGGCAAGTTTGCGGATCAGCGCGGCGCGCTCTTCTTTCGGAGTCTGCGACCAATCGTCGAACGCGGCGCGCGCTGCGGCGACGGCGGCATCTGTATCCGCTTGCCCCCCCAGCGAGATCACCGCACACTGCTCTTCGGTGGACGGGTCGATCACGGCAAAATCATTTGCGGTGGCGGGCGCGACCCATTCACCGTTGATATAGAACTCTCGTTTCTCCAGCATGGTGATGCTCCTTGTTTGAGATTTGCGTCACTTTGTCATTGTGCCGTGGCTGCCGCAAGGTGGGGGATGTATTCGGGGGTATGCATGTATATGTAACTGACGTTGCATCAACGAAGGAGACCAAAATGGCTTTGCGAATTAACGATACGATCCCTGATCTGACCGTCAACACCGATCAGGGCGAGTTGAGCCTGCATGACTGGATCGGTGATAGCTGGGCTATCCTGTTCTCGCATCCGAAAGACTTTACCCCCGTCTGCACGACCGAATTCGGCGCCGTCGCACAGCTTTCGGATGAGTGGGAAAAGCGCGGAACCAAGGTTATGGGTATTTCCGTCGACAGTGCCGAAGAGCACAAGAAGTGGAAGAACGACATCGAAAGCGTCGCCAATGCAAAGGCGGGGTTTCCAATCATCGCCGATGAGGATCTCAAGGTGTCCAAAGCCTTCGATATGCTGCCGGCCGAGGCGTACCTGCCCGACGGCCGCACCCCGAACGATTCCGCTACGGTGCGTGCCGTTTTCATCATAGGACCGGACAAGCAGCTCAAGCTTTCGATGGTCTACCCGATGAACGTAGGGCGCAACTTTGCCGAGGTGCTGCGCGCGCTTGACGGATTGCAGACAGCGAACGGAAAGGGTGTGGCGACGCCTGCGAACTGGAACGTCGGTGATGACGTCATTATTCCGACCTCCGTTTCCGATGCGGATGCCAAGTCGAAATTCGGCGATTATAAAACTGTATTGCCGTACTTGCGCACGGCGCAGCTCCCAGACTGACCGCGCAATTCCGTGGTCTATGCAAAACGAAAGCCGGCCCTGCCTACAGCAGCGCCGGCTTTTAACCTTCGCCGCTTTGAACCATTGGATCCCGGTAGCGGCCTTGTAGAGTGTTATTAATGCAGGACGACCCGTGTGCCGTTCGGTACGCGGTTGTAAAGGTCGACGACATGTTCGTTTACCATGCGCACACATCCATTTGATACCCGAGTACCGACGCTTTGCGGATTGGGCGTTCCGTGAATCCGCAGCAGGCTGTCGCGGTTGCCGGAATACAGATAAAGCGCGCGCGCTCCGAGAGGATTGCGTCCTCCACCCGCCATCCCATTCGCATGTTGCGCATACAGGTTTGGTTCGCGGCGGATCATCGCCTTGGTCGGTGTCCAGCTGGGCCATTCTGCCTTGCGCCGGACCCGGAAAGTTCCCGACTGATACCGACCCTCAGAACCGATCCCAACGGCATATCGAATGGCCTTGTTGTCCGGAAGTGTCCAGTAAAGTGCGAACTGGCCCGGATCGACATGAATTTCGTTGGGTTGAAAAGAGGCCCTGATGTCGACAATACGCGGGCGGAACCTTTCTGGGACCTGATATGGCTGACTTGCCGCGAAAGCGGGGCCAGCGAAAAATGCTGCGGCGCCTGAAATCATCAGGCTTCGGCGGTCGAGTAACGACATGGCAGTGTCTCCGGATGTAGCGATTCTTGGATCAACGTCTAAACTACCGAAAAAGTTGCATAACTGTGAGTCCGTTTTCCGGATGCGGCGCGAACGGCAATGCATAGAACACGAAAAAGGCCCCCGCGTTTCCGCGGGGGCCCAACCGTTTCAAGATGTCGAAGGGTTACTCTTCGGCTTCTTCCTTCTTGATTTCTTCGCCGGTCTCCTGATCGACGACTTTCATCGACAGGCGCACCTTACCGCGATCATCAAAGCCCAGCAGCTTCACTTTCACTTCCTGACCCTCCTTCAGAACGTCCGAAGGATGGTTCAGGCGCCGGTTCTCGATCTGGGAAACGTGTACCAGGCCGTCGCGCTTGCCAAAGAAGTTCACGAACGCACCGAAATCGACGATTTTCACCACGGTCCCGGTGTAGACAGCGCCTTCTTCAGGTTCCGCTACGATGGAGTGGATCATGTCGTACGCCTTCTTGATCGCGTCGCCGTTCGGGCTTGCGATCTTGATGATGCCTTCGTCGTTGATGTCGACTTTCGCTCCTGACACTTCCACAATCTCGCGGATGACCTTGCCGCCCGAACCGATGACCTCACGGATTTTGTCCGTCGGGATCTGCATCGTTTCGATGCGCGGGGCGTGTACGGAAAATTCAGCTGCACCTGAGATGGCTTTGCCCATCTCGCCAAGAATATGCAGACGACCCGCCTTGGCCTGCGCCAACGCTTTTTCCATGATCTCGGGCGTAATGCCTGCGATCTTGATATCCATCTGCAAGCTCGTGATACCCGCTTCAGTGCCCGCGACCTTGAAGTCCATGTCGCCGAGGTGGTCTTCGTCACCCAGGATGTCCGACAGGATCGCGTAGGATCCATCGTCTTCGAGGATCAGACCCATCGCCACACCGGCCACGGCCGATTTCAGCGGAACGCCCGCGTCCATCATCGACAGGGAGCCACCGCAGACCGATGCCATCGAGGACGAGCCGTTCGATTCCGTAATCTCGGACACGACGCGGATGGTATAGGGGAAATCCGTCGAGGCAGGCAGAACCGCTTGCAACGCACGCCATGCCAGCTTGCCGTGACCGATCTCGCGACGGCCCGGAGGGCCCACGCGACCAACTTCGCCGACCGAGTAGGGCGGGAAGTTGTAGTGCAGCAGGAAGTTGGATTTGAAGTTGCCGTGCAGCGCGTCGATGAACTGTTCGTCATCGCCGGTGCCCAGCGTGGTCACGACCAGGCCTTGCGTCTCGCCGCGCGTGAACAGGGCGGAGCCGTGTGTGCGTGGAAGGATGCCCGTCTGGCTGACGATATCGCGAATCTCGTCAGTCTTGCGACCGTCAATACGCTTGCCTGTCTTGACGACATCACCGCGCAGGATCGACGCCTCGAGCTTTTTCATGGCCGAACCAAGGTTGCCGTCGCCCAGCTGCTCTTCGCTCAGCTTGCCTTTGATCGTCTCGCGCGCGGCAGAAACGGCTGCCGTGCGTTCTTGCTTGTCGGCAATCGCGAATGCCTTGCGCATTTCGTCCTCACCGGCGGCTTTCACGGCCTCGTAGAGATCGGAATAATCGACGGGCTGGAAGTCGAACGGCTCTTTCGCGGCGTCTTCGGCCAGATCAATGATCAGGTCGATGACCGGCTGGATCTGCTCGTGGGCATATTTCACCGCGCCCAGCATTTCCTCTTCCGACAGCTCGTAGGCTTCGGATTCGACCATCATCACGGCGTCCTTGGTGCCAGCGACAACCAGATCGAGGCGCTGTTCGGGGTTCAGGCGCAGGTCCTGCATGTCGTCCACTGTCGGGTTCAGGATATAATCGCCATCCTCGAAACCGACGCGGCACGCGGCGATGGGGCCCATGAACGGTGCCCCGGAAATTGTCAGCGCAGCCGAGGCGGCAATCATCGCGACCATATCGGGATCGTTGACCAGATCGTGGGACAGAACCGTACACATCACCAGCACTTCGTTCTTGAAGCCGGGGACGAACAGCGGGCGGATCGGGCGGTCGATCAAGCGGCTTGTCAGCGTCTCTTTCTCAGTGGGACGCGCTTCGCGCTTGAAAAAGCCACCGGGGATTTTGCCGGCGGCATAATATTTCTCGTTGTAGTGCACGGTCAGTGGAAAGAAGTCCTGACCGGGCTTCTGCTGGCGTGCGAATGTGACGTTGGCCATGACGGAGGTTTCGCCGTAGGTGGCAATCACCGAGCCGTCGGCCTGACGGGCCACTTTACCAGTTTCCAGCGTAAGGGTCTCTTCGCCCCACTGGATAGATTTCTTCACTTCGTTAAACATCATCGTTTCCTGTGTTGGCCCATTGGCCTTTGCATAGAGGGCGTATTCCCTCTGACCCCGGTATCTTCTTTTTGTCGGCGCTGAGGTCCGGGCGCCGGCTTTCAGATCCTTGGCCCATACATCAGATCCAGTGTGATGGGAAGGGCGGCAAATCGCCGATCCGAACGCTTCATTTACAACCATGTCGCGAAGAATCGAAACTGTGTTATCCTTCGGAACAGGTACTAACGGGGGGTATACTTTTGGAACATCGAGAACTCGCGCAACAGATGAACAAACTTCACAGGCTCGCAGCATCTGCCGGACCGCATGAGCGTCAGGCGCTGTGCGAGAGGATCGGCCGGATCACGCGTTCGTTGTCGGAGCGGGACGCACCCGCCAGCCGCAGCGCGCCGCACCAGTGGGACGCCGTGGAGAATGACGACGACGACCTGTTCGACAACGTGCCGGTCTGAGGCGAAATAGTCGGATTAACGGCTGCGCCTGCCAGCGCGGTATTACACCACCCGGCAAATCATGGCAGTTGGCGTAATAGTCAACACGTCCGCCGGCGCGGTAAAGATCTGCCGTGAAGAAGTGCAACCCACCGCCGAAGGCGTCGCGTAGTTTCACTTCGACGACGTCCATGCCCAGCTTGTCCATCTGCTTGACTTGATACACCTCTGATTTTTCGACGCAGACCGTTTCCGGGCCCAGCACCGGCACGTTCATCGACGGCCATGTCGAGGAATAGCACAGGGTGGGGGCGGTGTATCGTGGGTCGGGTGCGCCACATCGACGATCTGCCAGTCATTCTGTTCGAACATCTTACGCTGGTCTTTCGGCAGGCGCCGTTGCAGATTGTTGAGGATCAGACCCGGACGCAGCGGCATGAACGTCGCGTCGATGTAAATAGGATGAGGATCACCGGGAAAGTTGACGATGTGTACCCGGTGATCCAGGAAACGGCGGTGCAACCACTCGAAGCTCTTCAGGTTGGTCGTAAAGCCGTGCTGCACAACCAGATCGCAAGCGCATGAGGCACGACCCACAATTACATGTCTCAGGGGATCGCATTCGTTCCAGCTGTTCACAATCGTCTTCGTCATCTGCGGTCTCGCTTTGCCAGAGTATGGTAATGTGAACGGTTAGGGGTATTCTACACATCGCACAGGAGATTACCGGATCGGGCAATTGCTGTGCTGCGGGTGCTGTGCAACGCTGGCAGGAAAGCGAAGGGAGAATTGAAGATGGAGCTTTGGGCACGCACAGCGACACAAACGGTCGAATTGATCCGCAACGGAGAGGTAAGTGCGCGCGACGTGACGCAGGCCGCGCTTGACCGAATGGATGCGGTTAATCCCGCAATCAACGCGGTCGTGGCGCGCGACGACGCGGCCGCGCTGCGGGCCGCCGATGCAGTAGATGACGCCATCGCGAAAGGAGAAGACCCCGGACCGCTGGCGGGTGTTCCGGTCACGACGAAGGAAAACGTCGATCAGCAAGGATTTGCAACGACGAATGGCCTGCGCATCCAGAAGGATCTTGTCGCGACCGAGGACAATCCAGTTGTGGCCAACCTGCGCCGCGCCGGTGCGATCATCATCGGACGGACAAACACGCCTGCGTTTTCGCTGCGTTGGTTTACGCGCAATTCGCTCCACGGGCACACGCGAAACCCCCATAATCCGAACATCACGCCCGGTGGCTCGTCGGGAGGTGCCGCAGCGGCGACTGCGGCTGGCATCGGGGCTGTAGGGCATGGCACCGACATCGGCGGGTCCATTCGCTATCCGGCCTATGCCTGCGGATTACAGGGGATCAGGCCGACGTTGGGCCGTGTCGCGGCGTGGAACCCGTCGGCGCCGGACCGCCATATCGGTGCGCAGCTTATGGCCGTGTCCGGTCCACACGCCCGGTCGGTCGCTGATCTGCGGCTTTCGCTTGCAGCAATGGCGCAGCCGGACCAGCGTGATCCGTGGCACGCACCTGTTGCGTTTTCAGGCCCCGATTATCCGCGCCGCGCGTCGCTGTGTGTGGCACCCGAAGGCCTGAACACGCACCCGCTGGTGGAACGGGCACTGCGTCACGCGGCGGATGCACTGACGGACGGGGGCTGGACAGTGGATGAAATACCATGCCCGCCGTTCCGCGAACCTGCACGCCGTCAAGCGCAGCTGTGGCTGGCAGAAATGACGCACGGTGCTGCCGAGGCTTTCGCCCGTGAGGCTGACCCGGACGCCGCGCATGTACTTTCTGAGATGCGCAAATTGACGCCGCTGCCCGATCTCGGAGAAGTGTTGGACGCGCTGCAGGCGCGGCTGGGATTCCAGCGCGAATGGCAGCGTTTCCTCGCGGACCGGCCCGTGCTGATTTGCCCCGTGTCGGCGGAACCGCCCTTTCCCGACTTGCTGGATCTCGATGATTTCCCGCGGGTGATGGAAGCGCAGCTGACCCAGGTGGGCCTGCCGCTGATGGGGCTGCCGGGGATGTCGGTCTTCACCGGTTTCGAAGAAGGCGAGGCGGGACATACCCCGATGGGTGCGCAGCTGATCGGTGCCCGTTTTCGTGAGGATATCCTGTTGGACGCGGCAGCGGCCATCGAAGCGCGCAGCCCGCAAATCGAAGTGGTAACGCCAGCCATATAGTGAAAAAGCCGCGCTTCGGTTCTGAAGCGCGGCTTTTTAATTTGCAGTAGGCACTGGCGCTTAGCGGCGCAGGCCCAGACGCTTGATCAGGTCCTGATAGCGCGATTCGTCCTTGGATTTTACGTAATCCAGCAATTTGCGGCGGGTCGCGACCATCTTCAAGAGACCACGGCGACCGTGGTTGTCTTTCTTATGTGTCTTGAAATGCTCGGTCAAAGTGGCGATGCGGGAGCTGAGAACGGCAACCTGCACTTCTGGCGAACCGGTGTCGCCGTCTTTTGCGCCGAATTCCTTGATCAGGCGGGATTTTTCTTCTGTTGTGATCGACATCGGGGTCTCCTTCTAAAAAGTTGGTGTAATGGCACAGGCCGGGATGTCGTCCAGCACAGGCCCGTGGAGTAACTCCCGCGCGAGTCGCGGCAGATGGGGGCGTATAGGAAAGATCGGCGGCGTTGGCAAAGGCTTATTGACGTCGCAACGTGATTTGGATCAGCGTAAATACAGATAACGCTATGCAAAGCCCAGCGTCACCGCGGAACTGAGCGGGACAAGTGCGATGTCGCCCGGCTGCAGATCCGTTCCGTTCACCGATGCAACCACCGCGCCGTTCATCATGATGATCGTGCGCCCCTCGACCTCGGGGTCGTCCGCGATCTGCACATCGGGTACATCACTGTCACCGTCGTCCCAGATCAGGACAAGACTGTCGTAGCCGGGCGTGTAATCAAGGATCTGCGCGTCGTCGCCCTCGACCAGCCATTCCCCGAGGACGATCTGGTCGGCTCCGCTGCCGGCGGTCACGATATCACCCGATCCTGCAAGAATACTGTCATCCCCGCCACCGCCATTCAGATAATCCGCCGTGTCGGTGTCGACCATCCGACCGTCGATCTGCGCGGGCATCAGGCCGGTCAGCACGTCATCGCCCCAGCCGCCAAACAGGGTATCCGCCCCGGACCCGCCATCGAGCGTGTCGTCATCAAGGCCGCCGTGCAGGGCATCGTCGCCATCCCCGTCCTGCAACATATCATTGCCAGCGGATCCCTGAAGGGTATCGTTGCCGGCGTCCCCCCACAGTCTGTCGTTGTCGTTGTGCCCGAAAATCTCATCGGCCTGATCGCCGCCGTGCAGCGTGTCCTGCCCGTCTTCGCCGTCAAGCCGGTCATTGCCGGTACCGCCTTCAAGCGCGTCGCCGCCATCGCCGCCGCGCAAGGCATCGTCGCCATCGCCGCCACGCAGCGTATCCGCCCCCTCGGCGCCACCGATCCAGTCGCTGCCGGCTGCACCTTGCAGCAGGTCGTCACCGGCACTGCCCTGCTGTTCGACCACGCGGTTTGCTTCGTCCGGCACGAAAGGAGGAAGATCGGCGGCATCATCGCCGCCGCGCGGGTCCGGTGCCTCTTCTTCGGTGAAGGGTGGTGCCTCTACCGCATGAGCATGGTCGTGGAGCATGCCGTCGGGGCCCAGTTCGGGTGGATCCTGAGGCACGTCTTCCAGCTCTTCCTCGCCTTCCGGCTCGACAAACGCGACCGTGCCGACCGCCATCAAACCCATCAATCCCGCTAGCCACAACATAGTTTCATTTTCCACTGAAGCGAGACGAAACGCCTCGGAACCATAGGCACAGATTTGCCCCGAATCGTCAAAAGACTAACGTAGGTAAGGTTAATGTCAGGTGATCTGCAGCGGATCGGTCCAACGGACCGGTTGCGCGGAATAGGGCAGGTACAGGGGGTGGCGTGGATGGCCATGTTTGGTCAGGCCAAGATGGTGGAGCAGATGACCATGTCCGTGCAGCCACGCGGCCATGCGCGGACCGTGATCGCGGTGGGCACCGTGGACGCCCCATGCTGCAATCACCGTGTCCGCCCGTGTCGCGGCCTGCACCAGATACCGCCGGTTGTCGCGGCCTTCCGGGTCGGTCGCCGCGCGCATATCGCGCGGATTGGTAGCGCGCAGGGCAAAGATGTTTACGGCCTCGAAGCCCCCGTACCCCAATCTACGGGCGCGTTGTTCACATCGCTCGATCGTGGGATCGTTCTGTATCTCGGTCGCGGTGGACGGATTCAGCATGATGAACGCGACGCGGCGGCTCTCGGGGTGCCAGACGCGCGTGAGGCTATAGCGAAACCTCTCGCACGGTGAATAAACCGCCGTCGAGGGTGCATCGCCCTTTGTGTGGCTTCGGATGATCATGGCGGTGTTGCTCGCACAGCGAGGTAGGCAGCGCAATCGTCACCCCGCTGTCAGTCTGCGGTGTTGAACACCCGGGACGGATGCAGTTCGCCCGATTTATACCGACCAACGGCGACGGCGCGGCCTTCGTAAGAAGCCCAGCATTCGTCACCGTATTCCACGTCTTTAACGAAGACCATACCGGGATTGCCGTTGCGCATACGCACCGCCCCGTCTGCGCTCGCGGTGACTTCGGGAAGATCCTGAAGCCCCAATTCAAGCGGTCCCAAATGCGCGTCGAGATCCGGGCTTTTGGCCATGTCCTCGATCTGCTGAAGCGTTAGCGCGTTCTCGATCTCGAAGGGCCCGGACCAGGTGCGGCGAAGGTCGCGTACATGTCCCTTGCAGCCCAGCGCGTCGCCCAGATCGCGCGCGATGGACCGGACATAACCACCCTTGCCGCACACCATCTCAAGCGTGACGTGATCTGCATCCGGCCGGTCCAGCAGCAAAAGGCTCTCGACAAAAAGAGGGCGCGCGGCGATCTCCATCTCCTCGCCGTCGCGCGCCCGCTTGTAGGCACGCTCGCCGTCGATTTTCACGGCAGAGAATTGCGGCGGCACCTGTTTGATGTCGCCGATGAAACGCTGCAGTGCCTCTTTGATCTCTTCATCCGTCGGGCGGCTGTCCGATGTCGCGATGATCTCGCCCTCGGCATCGTCGGTATTGGTGGCTGCACCCAAACGAACGGTGAATTCATAGGCCTTCAGCGCATCGGTGATGTAGGGCACCGTTTTTGTGGCCTCGCCCAGCGCGATGGCCAGAACACCGGTCGCGTCCGGGTCGAGCGTTCCGGCGTGGCCCGCCTTTTTGGCGTCAAAGGCCCAGCGCACCTTGTTCACAACGGTGGTTGAAGTGGGGCCCGCGGGTTTATCGATCACGATCCAACCAGAAATGTCGCGCCCTTTGCGTTTGCGTGCCATGTGCCGTCCTTGATCAGAGAGTGAATGCCTGCGCGCGCTCTCTACAGAGTGTGGGGCACGGTGCAAAGCTGTTTCCGGGGGCCGCTCGCTAGTCTGCGGGTTCGACAACGCCGATGATCGGTCCCAGCGGCGCGAAACCGGTATCGTCGCGGCCCAGATCCGGCGCCCGCAATCGCGAGACGTTTCCGTCAAAGTAGAGCGCATTGCGCAGGCCAAGGTGGTCGCGAAACACCCGTCCGAAGGTGTGGAAATTGACCGGCGCATCGGAGATCACGAACGTCGCGATTTTCCCGTCGTCGCTGGTGCCGACACCATTGCGAATATACCGCGAGTTGGAATTTTCGAGAAACCGTGGATGCAGCGCCCCGTCGATCACCAGCATTGGACCGGATTGCGTCGCGCTGTTACATGCAGGCGCCTCTTGCACGAACCGCAGCGTCTCGATCACGTCGGCGCGACCGTCCCGCAGGCACAGGACACCGTTCGGGAGCAGGCCGAAATTGCCCGGCCCCGGGGCGGTGATCACCGACTGTCGCTCGATGCCGTTTTCGAGGAAAAGCCCAACCGGGGTGCGGTCTTCGTGGTACATGCCTGCGTTCATCGCAAAGCCGAGGCGCGCGCCCCCGGCCTGCAGCGCGGCATCCAGCCCGCTGAAATACCCATAGGGCGTATCGGAGCGATCATTAAGGAACAGATGCAGTGTTTCCTGCGACAGGTCCACTTCGCAGATGGTGTAGGGCGCGCCTTCTACGGTTTCCGTCCGGCAGCTTGTCGCCGCCGCAGGCAGGGGCGCGAATGCCAGTAACCCGCCGAGAAGCGCGCGGGCGATCATGTGTCGTCATCATCGGGCGCTTGGGCATCACGCCGCACCACGTCCTGGGCCAACATGCGGCGGGTTTCGTCCATCTGATCAAAAGTCCTGTCCAGCTGAAAACGCAGATCGGGAGAGAATTTGAGCGTCAGCTTCTTTGCGGTCAGACGGCGCAGTTCCGCCTTGTTGCGGCTGAGAAGGTTTATGACGTCTTCCTGCCCCTTGCCGCCAAGCGGAAGTACGTAAGCCGTCGCGATCTTGAGGTCGGGTGATGTGCGCACCTCGCCTACGGTGATCGACATGCGGTTCAGTTCCGGGTCGTGCACATCCCCGCGCGCGAGCACTTCGCTTAACGCGCGCCGGATTGTTTCGCCTACGCGAAGCTGTCTTTGCGACGGGCCGGAGCCATCATGAAATTTGTTCTTTGCCATAGGGCTCATCTAAGGGCTCTCATCCCCTTTGCCAAGCGGTCCGGCGCGCGCTACACCGCAGGCACGCGAAACCCGGAGGTATCACGCATGGCAGAGACAATCGGCATCACCGTCACGGGAGCTTCGGGTCGGATGGGCCGCATGCTTGTCGATGCGGTACAGAATTCACCCCAGACCCACCTGGCAGGCGCGGTAGAGCGGCAAGGCCACACATGGATCGGGCAGGACGTGGGCGCTGCGATGGGGGGGCAGGATGCGGGTGTGCAGGTGACGGATGACGCGGCTGCTGCGTTTGCCGTGGCGGATGCGGTGATCGACTTTACCGCGCCTGCAGCCACGATCGCGTTTGCGCGTCAGGCGGCGGAGGCCGAGGTGGTACACATTATCGGTACCACCGGCATGACCGAGGCACAGATTGCCGAACTGGCTCCGGCAGGGCGCAAGACGGTGATCGTCAGGGCCGGCAACATGAGCCTTGGTGTCAATCTGCTGACCCAGCTTACCAAACAGGTCGCGGCGGCGCTCGACGCTGATTTCGACATCGAAATTGTCGAGTCGCACCATAACCAAAAGGTGGATACCCCCTCCGGCACGGCGCTGATGCTTGGAGAGGCCGCCGCCGAAGGGCGTCGAGTGTCTTTGCCTGATGTAACCGATTCGGGGCGTGACGGCATTACCGGCACGCGTCGTAAGGGCGACATCGGCTTTTCCGCGATCCGTGGCGGCGACGTCGTGGGTGAACATGACGTGATGTTTCTGGGCGCGGGCGAGCGGATCATACTGCGCCACGTCGCCTCCGACAGGGGACTTTTCGCGCGCGGCGCGCTCAAAGCAGCGATCTGGGGTCAGGGCAAGGAACCCGGCGAATACGATATGCTGGACGTTCTTGGCCTGAAATAGCCGACCCTCGGCGCAAGAATCTTCGACCGATTTGAAACCATCGCGCGGGCCGCTCCGTATATCTTCCAAAGCACAAACGGAGGATATGACCCATGAAAGGCCTGCTAACCGTCGCAATCATCTCGATGCTGGCTGCCCCGGCGAGCGCGGAATTCGCCAAGATCGACAGTGTCTCCGAGTTCGAACAGCTTGTCACCGGCAAGACATTGACTCGTCCGCTTGTCCGGCTTGAAGTGGCACCCGGCGGAGCGATTTCGGGGATGGGAGCGGCGTGGGAGGTCACCGGCAGCTGGTCATGGCAGAACGGATATTTTTGCCGCAGCCTCGCGTGGGGCGGCGACGATCTGGGCTATAACTGCCAAGAGGTGACCGCAAACGGTCGCAAGATCCGCTTTACATCGGACCAAGGCACGGGCGACAGCGCGGATTTTACCCTGCGCTAAAACGCGGGAGCGGTCAGAAATCGACCGCGATCCCTTTCTTTTCCCAATCCCCGTAACGGACCGGCTCCGGCCCATTACGCCCACCAAGTTCGGGCGGCAGGTCCATCGGCGTTTCACGCGCACGTCGTTCGGCCGCTTCGGCAAGAGCGCGCTGGGCGGCGGCGGACGGCGGCGGCAGATCCGGTTCCGGCGTTGGTGTTGGCGGCACGGGATTGTCGGGAATCGGTTTTTCACGGGGGCTTGGGTCTCTGGCCATCTGTGGCTCCTTTCGTATCTGCCTCTTGATATACGTCGTCCCTTGCCTCAGACAACCGCCAGACCCCACTGCAAAAGGCGAAACACATGTCAGATACCGGCGTTCAGGCCCGCAAATCCGCCGTTTACCTGTTGGATCAGGTGCTGGGCGAAGGCAAGCTGATGCCCGAACTGCTGGCTGCCGGGGCTCTCGACAAGCTGCCGTCGGACGATCGCGCGCGCGCGCAACGTCTGGCGCAGGATACGCTGCGCGGTTTGGAGCGCGCCGACCGCATCCTGCAAAAACATCTTAATAAATACCCGCCAATGACTGTGCAGAACGCGCTGCGTGTGGGTACCGTGGAATTGTGCACCGGCGGCGCGGCGCATGGTGTGGTCAATGCGATGGTCACGATTGTCGCGGGCCACAAGCATCTTGGCCATCTTAAGGGTCTGACCAATGCGGTGCTGCGCAAGGTCGCTGCGGAAGGTCCTGGCGCATGGGCGGCCCGACGCGCGCCGCGCTTGCCCAAATGGTTGCGCGGGCCGCTGGTCGAGGCATGGGGCAGCGAGACTATAGGCGCGATCGAGATGGCACATTTCAAGGGCGCGCCTCTTGATCTGACGGCAAAGGGCGATCCGGCAGCATTGGCCGAACGCCTGGGCGCGACGCTTTTGCCGACAGGTTCGGTCCGCGTGTACGAGGGCGGGCAGGTCTCCGCCATGGACGGATTTGCCGAGGGCGACTGGTGGGTGCAGGATGCCGCGGCAGCCTTGCCCGCCAAGATACTGGATGCCAAGGCGGGCGAACTGGTGCTTGATCTGTGCGCCGCTCCCGGCGGCAAGACGATGCAACTGGCGGCCACCGGTGCGGAGGTGCGTGCCGTGGACGACAACCATTCGCGTATGCAACGGGTCAAGGAAAATCTCGCCCGGACCGGACTGACGGCCCGTACCTTCGTCAAGGACGCGCGCCAGTTTCAGGGTGCATTCGACGCGATCCTGTTGGACGCTCCCTGTTCCGCCACCGGCACGATCCGCCGCCACCCCGATTTGCCGCACGCAAAGGACGGATCAGAATTCGGGACCTTGATAGCGTTGCAGGAAGAGATGCTGGATCATGCGTGGTCGCTGCTCAAACCCGGAGGCCGGATGGTGTTCTGCACCTGCAGCTTGCTGCCCGACGAGGGCGAGGTTCAGATCGACGAGGCGCTGGAACGGCATCCCGATATGTCCGTCGACGCGGGCGCGCTTGATTTGCCGGGCATCGATCCCGCGTGGATCTCGTCAGAAGGCGGGCTGCGTTTGCGGCCTGACTTCTGGTCCGATCTGGGGGGCATGGACGGCTTCTACATCGCCTGTCTGCGCAAGGCCTGAAACGCTGAGGCAGGCGGCGTCGGCACGGCAAGATAGGTCTCCGCCGGTATGCGCACGATGCCCCGCAGGCACAGCGCGTCCGCGTCGCTGTGAGACAGGCCCGCAATGGCCTCTGATACCGCGTCAAAGACCGCATTGGTATCCTTGGACAAGCTGGTGATGTAGGGTACCGGGCGTCGGGGCCGTTCGGTCCAGAACGCGCAGTTTTTCGGCCCAAGGGTCAAAGCGGGTGATGTATCGCCAGGTTTGCGCATCGATTGCCGCGATGTCGGCGCTGTGCTGCGCCACCATGCGGGCGGAGGCGACATGGCTACCACTGCACCGTCGATCCGCGATCCGGTTCCCACCGCGTGCAAGATGGGCATAGAGCGCAGCAAAGCCCGATTGCGATCCGACCGCATTACAGGCCATTCGCGCATTCCCGAAGGCGCCGAGCGCGGTGCGCGGGTCGTCCTTGCGCACCACGATCACGGATGGGTAATACCCCGCAGCGCAACCCGGCAATCCGTAATCCGGCGTGCCGACCAGTCCGACCTTGCCGTGCAGCCGCGTTCGGTACGGCAACCCGCATATCTGGCTCAGCACCAGCGCCGGATCGTTCCAGACCTTTTCCAACGCCGTACCTTGCGCCAGATCCGGCGAACTCTCGATGCCGCGCTGCGCCAATGCGCACCGGATCGCGCCCCAGTACCGCTGGTGGGTCGTCTGTAGCTCCGGTCGGACGTACATCGGCAAGCTGGCAATCACTTCGGTCACTCCCTGTTCCGGGTCATGCTGCACGGGCTTTGCGGGCGGATCAGGAGATGCGGCGGCAAAGCGCAGCGGGTCGTGCGACTGTCCTCGCGCGAAAACCGGTGACTCCCCGAGGACCTCGGGTTAAGCTGCCCGAAACGCCTTCAGAGCGTATAGGCAGAGCACATGACCCGATTTCCCCAGCTGAACGCACGCAAGGCGCATCTGTTGAACCGTCTGTACGCCCGCGCGGCGACACGGGGAGGCGGTCAGGCACGTGGGTTCGTATCGTCACCCGAGCCGCGTACGATCGGATCGTTCGCGCGCGGACGTCAGTTGATCGCCGGCAACTTTCTGTTCGCGGGCAGCCTTGTCAGCGCGCCGGGCCAAAGCCCGTGGGAGATCGAGGCGCCGGATGCCGCGTTCTCGCAAGCGCTGCACGGGTTTGCCTGGCTCGACGATCTGGCGGCTGTCGGAGACAGCGCCGCGCGCCGGGCCGCGCAATCGTGGCTTTGGCAATGGATCGACCTGTACGGCAAGGGACGCGGTCCCGGTTGGAGCCCGGATCTGACCGGTCGCAGGCTGATCCGCTGGATCAACCATGCTTTGTTCTTGCTGCATGGTAGCGGTGTACATGCGCCGGACAGTGTGGCGTTCTATCGGTCGCTCGACCAACAGACGCGCTTCTTGTCGAAACGCTGGCACGCCGCGGCCCCCGGCCTTGCACGGTTCGAGGCGCTCACGGGTTTGATTTACGCCGGTTTGTCACTGGAAGGATTGGAAAGCCTTGCCGATCCCGCCGTAAAGGCTCTGTCGCGCGAATGTGCCACGCAGATCGACGCGCAGGGGGGGCTGCCGACGCGCAATCCCGAAGAGCTGCTCGATGTTTTCACATTGCTGACTTGGGCGGCAGCGGCGCTGAGCGATGCGGGGCGCGGTACGCCACAGCCGCAACTGGCAGCGATCGGACGGATCGCGCCCACGCTGCGCACGTTGCGCCATTCTGATGGCGGGCTCGCGCGGTTCCACGGCGGCGGGCGCGGGGCCGAAGGGTGGCTTGATCACGCTCTGGCGTCTTCGGGGGTGCGCTCGACCCAGACGGACGGGCTTTCGATGGGATTCGCGCGACTGTCGGCGGGGCGCACCAGCATTATCATTGATGCCAGCCCGCCACCTTCTGGAGATGCCGCCGCCAATGCCCATGCCTCAACCTTGGCTTTCGAACTCACGTCGGGGCGGCGTCCGCTGATCGTCAACTGCGGCTCGGGCGCGTCGTTCGGGATTGAATGGCGGCGCGCGGGGCGGGCGACGCCGTCGCACTCCGCGCTGAGCCTTGGGGGATATTCCAGCGCGCGGCTCGATACGGCGGATCAACGCAGCGGCGCGGAGGCGCTGATCGACGGGCCGACCCATGTGCCGGTCGAGATTACACCTGTCTCGGACGGTATGAAGTTTCAGGGCGGCCACGACGGCTATGTCCTGACGCACGGGTTGACCCACGCGCGCACCCTTGAGCTGACCCATGATGGGCGTGCCGTCGCGGGCGAGGACATGCTGATCGCCATCGAAGACGCGGACAAGCGCCGTTTCGACCGCGCGCTGGACCGTACCAAGCTCAAGGGCATCGGTTTCGAAATCAGATTTCATTTGCACCCGGAAGTCGACGCGACATTGGATCTGGGCGGTGCGGCCGTGTCGATGGCTTTGAAGTCCGGCGAAATATGGGTTTTCCGACACGACGGCACGTCTTTGCTCAGGCTCGAACCCGCAGCGTATCTGGAGACGACGCGCCTCAAACCGCGCGCGTCGATGCAGATCATTCTCACGGCGCGCGCGATAAATCCGGTCACGCGGGTGCGCTGGTCCTTGTCCAAAGCGCAGGAAACTGCGATTGGCGTGCGTGATCTGGAACGGGATGATCCGTTCCTTGCGGACGACTGACCCAGAGGACCCTTATCATGGCTGACCTGACCCCCGTAAAACGCGCCCTTCTTTCCGTCTCCGACAAGACCGGGCTGGTTGATTTCGCAAACGCTCTGGTCGCGCGCGGGGTCGAGCTTTTGTCGACCGGCGGTACGGCCAAGGCGCTGCGCGATGCGGGGATGAAGGTAAAGGATGTCGCCGAGGTGACAGGCTTTCCCGAGATGATGGACGGTCGTGTCAAGACGCTGCACCCTGTCGTTCACGGTGGACTTCTGGCGCTGCGCGATGACGCCGGGCATGTGGCCTCGATGGAGGAGCATGGGATCGGCGGCATTGATCTGGTGGTGGTCAATCTCTATCCCTTCGAGGAAACCGTTGCCAAGGGTGCGCAATACGCCGAGGTGATCGAGAACATCGACATCGGCGGTCCCGCCATGATCCGCTCCGCCGCCAAGAACCACGGGTTTGTCAGCGTCATCGTGGACGTCGAGGATTACACGCCGTTTTTGGATGAGCTCGAGGCGCACGACGGGCAGACGACCTATGCCCTGCGACAGCGGCTGGCGCAGACGGCCTATGCCCGCACGGCGGCCTACGATACAGCAGTGAGCACCTGGATGGCAGACGCGGTTGGCGGCACGCCACGGCGGCGCACCTTTGGCGGGACTTTGGCGCAGACGCTGCGCTACGGCGAGAACCCGCACCAACAGGCGGCGTTCTATACCGATGGCTCTGCGCGCGCGGGCGTCGCCACGGCGAAGCAGCATCAAGGCAAGGAATTGTCCTACAACAACATCAACGACACCGATGCCGCGTTCGAGCTGGTTTCGGAGTTCGCGCCCGAAGACGGCGCCGCCGTCGCGATCATCAAGCATGCCAACCCCTGCGGTGTGGCGCGCGGAGCCACTTTGGCCGACGCATACGCCCGCGCGTTCGATTGCGACAGGACCAGCGCATTCGGCGGGATCATCGCGCTGAACCAGACGCTGGATGCCGAAACCGCAGAGGCCATTACCGGCATTTTCACCGAGGTCGTCATTGCGCCGGACGCGACCGTCGATGCGATCGCGATGTTCGAAAAGAAGAAGAACCTGCGTTTGCTCACAACCGGCGCGCTGGCCGATCCTACCGCCGCGCGGTTGTCGGCACGGCAGGTTTCGGGCGGCTGGCTGGTGCAGGACCGCGATGTGGGCCGGATCAGCCGCGAGGATCTCAAGGTGGTGACGAAACGCGCGCCCTCCGAACAGGAACTCAGCGACATGCTGTTTGCATGGACCGTGGCCAAACACGTCAAGTCCAACGCCATCATCTATGTCAAGGACGGCGCGACCGTCGGCGTCGGCGCAGGCCAGATGAGCCGCGTGGACAGTACCCGCATCGCTGCGCGCAAGGCGCAGGACATGGCCCTGGCTATGGGCCTTCCCACACCGTTGACGCAGGGGTCTGTCGTGGCGTCGGATGCGTTCTTTCCCTTCGCCGATGGGTTGATCACAGCCGCCGAGGCGGGTGCCACCGCACTGATCCAGCCGGGCGGTTCGATGCGTGACGACGAAGTCATCGCGGCTGCGGATGACGCGGGTCTGGCGATGGTCTTTACCGGCATGCGCCATTTCCGCCACTGAGAAGGATCACACCGATGCGCATGATCTTCTGGGCCGGCTTCGCAGCCTTCGCTCTCGACCAGATCAGCAAGTATATCGTCATCCATATGATGGAGCTTGCCCGGGTGCGCGCAATTGATGTGCTGCCGCCGCTGGTTAATTTCCGTTACGGAGAGAACCGGGGTATCAATTTCGGCCTGCTGGGCGATGGTAGCGACGCAAGCCGTTGGATCCTGATCGGTGTCGCGCTGGTGATTTGCGCGGCGGTTCTGGTCTGGGCACGACGCAATACACTTGGCACGGTTGCGCGGATCAGCGCGGGTCTGCTGGTGGGCGGTGCGCTCGCCAATGTGGTGGACCGGCTGCTTTATGGGTACGTCCTTGATTTTCTGAACATGTCTTGCTGTGGCATTAACAATCCCTTTGTATTCAACGTCGCGGATATCTTTATTTTCGCGGGCGCGCTGGGCCTGATCCTGTTTGCCGACGGCGACAGGGACAGCGGCGGCAAAAAGCGGCAATCGCGTCGCGGTAAAAAAGTCGGGTGACATTGCGGGTCTGCCTGCGATACTGAAGGGCAACGACGGTTTGGAGACCTTTGATGCGTAAGTTTGCTTTGCTTTTGGTGGTGCCTGTGCTCGTTGCAGGCTGTGCAAACACGGGCCTGCGCGAATTGCGCGGCACGTCCAAGGGGCCGGACGAGTTTGGGATCCGGCCAGTGGCACCCTTGCAGGAGCCGCAAAACCTAACCGCCCTGCCGACGCCGACCCCCGGCGGCAGCAACCGCACAGACCGCAGCGCCCTTGCCGAGGGCATGCAGGCGTTCGGTGGCGCGCAGACTGATCCGAACGGTCCGATTCCGGCGAGTGACGGCGCGCTGGTGCAATATGCCAGTCGCCTTGGCGTTGCGAACGACATCCGCCAATCGCTCGCCGAAACCGATGCGCAGTTCCGTCGCCGCAAGGCGCGCTTCACCCAGTACCGCATTGTACCGGTGGATCGCTACAATCAGGCCTACCGCAGCGAGGCGCTGGATGCGCAGGCAGAGCGTGCCCGATGGCGGCGCGCAGGCGCCCGCACCCCGTCTGCGCCGCCGTCAGAGTAGCGGACCGCGATCAAACCGCATTACATATCTGTGAGAAACCACCGCGCCGCTTGATCCGGCAAGGGCACAGCGTACCTATAGGGTGCGCGCCCCGTGGTGCTGACCAAAGAAGGATTTCCTTATGCTGCGATCTGCCCGAAACCTTGCCCGAACGGCGCTTTTGTCGGCTAGCCTGCTGCCCGCCACCGCGATGGCGCAGACGAAGGATGGCGTGACAGACTTTGTGCTGGATAACGGCATGCAGGTCGTGGTCGTCGAAGATCACCGCGCGCCGGTTGTGCAGCATATGGTCTGGTACCGTGCCGGGTCCGCGGATGAACCGAAGGGATCGTCCGGCGTTGCGCACTTCCTCGAACACCTGCTCTTCAAGGCGACGGACAAGATGGAGGCGGGCGAGCTTTCGGCGACGGTTGCGGCCAACGGCGGGCGCGACAATGCCTTTACCAGCTACGATTACACCGCCTATTTCCAGCGGATCGCGGCGGACCGGCTTGAGCTGATGATGCAGATGGAAAGCGACCGGATGAAGAACATCCGTCTGACGCAAGAAAACATCGCGACGGAGCGCGATGTGATCATCGAAGAACGCAACCAGCGTACCGAAAACAATCCCCAGGCGCTGTTCGGTGAGCAGTTGAGTGCGGCACAGTATCTCAACCACCGCTACGGCGTTCCGATCATCGGCTGGATGCATGAGATGGAAGAACTCGATCTCGAGGATGCGCTGGGGTTCTATGACCTGTATTACTCACCCAACAACGCCATTCTGGTCGTGTCCGGCGATGTCGAGCCGGAAGAGGTGCGCACACTGGCCGAGAAGTACTATGGCGCGATCCCGGCGAACCCCGAGTTGCCAGAGCGTCTGCGCACCGAAGAGCCACGCCAGAACGCGGAGCGGCGCGTGATTTTCCGCGACGCGCGGGTGGCGCAGCCGTATATCACCCGCAGCTATCTGGTGCCCGAGCGTGACAGTGGCGCGCAGGAAACCGCCGCCGCGCTGACGATCCTCGCCGAGATACTGGGCGGCGGTACTACCTCCTATCTTGCGGACAAGCTGCAATTCGCCACGCAAGCCGCAACGTATACCTCGGCCTATTATTCGTCCGTATCGCTGGATGACACGACGTTTCGGATGATCGTCGTGCCCAGCGATGGCGTCTCTCTGGAAGAGGGGGAGGCGGCGCTGGATGCTGCGTTGACGGAATTTATGGAGGATGGTGTCGACCCCGAACAGCTTGAGCGGATCAAGCTGCAAATCCGGGCCTCCGAGATCTATGCACAGGACAACGTGGATGGAATTGCCAACCGCTACGGGCGCGCTTTGACGTCCGGCCTGACGGTAGAAGATGTGCAGGCCTGGCCCGAAACCCTTGATGCGGTAACAGCAGAAGACATCATGAACGCCGCCAAATTGCTGCGCCGCGAAGCGTCCGTCACGGGCTGGCTGGCGCGCCCCGAAGGAGAAACTCAATGATCCGCTTTATCCCTATTCTGGGCTTCGCCACCGCTCTCGGACTCGCCGGCGTCGCGCCCGCCCAAGCCGAAGTTGATATTCAGAGCGTGACCTCGCCCGGCGGGATCGAGGCATGGCTGGTCGAAGAACACTCCCTGCCGTTCGTCGCCATCGAAATTGCCTTCAAGGGGGGCACATCGCTGGATGCGGATGGCAAGCGCGGCGCGATCAATTTGATGTCCGGACTGCTTGAGGAAGGTGCAGGCGATCGCGATGCCCGGGAATTTGCCCGTGCCGCCGAGGCACTTGCCACGTCATTCGGGTTCTCGGCCGGGCCGGAGGAGTTGACCGTTTCGGCGCGGTTCCTGACCGAGAACTTCGACGAGTCCGTTGCTCTGCTGCGCGACGCGATCCAAAAGCCGCGTTTCGACGATGCGGATATTGAACGGGTGCGCGCACAGGTTCTGTCCGGTCTCGCCTTTGATTCTCAGGATCCCAACGAGATCGCAAGCAAAACCTTTGCGGAAATGGCTTACGGCAACCACCCCTATGGCACGCCCCAGGAAGGCACGCCCGAAAGCGTCGCCGCATTGACGCGCGACGATATCGTGGCCGCGCACCGCGACGTGCTCGTGCAGGATCGGGTTCTGATCGGGGCGGTTGGCGATATCACATCGGAACAGCTTGGCAGCCTGATCGACACCCTGCTGGGCGATTTGCCTGAGACCGGTGCCTCCATGCCGCCGCAGATCACGCCGACGATCGAGGGCGGTACGACGGTGGTGGACTTTGATACGCCTCAGTCCGTCGCTATGTTCGGGCAAACGGGGATATCGGTTGACGACGATGACTATTTTGCGGCCGTCGTGCTTAATCAGGTATTGGGCGGCGGTTCTTTCGAGAGCCGTTTGATGAACGAGGTGCGTGAAAAGCGCGGTCTGACCTACGGTGTCTATTCCTACCTCTACCCGCGGGATTTGGCGAACACGTATATGGGTTCGGTCAGTTCCGCCAACGACCGGATCGCGGAAGCGATTGCCGTGATCCGCGACGAATGGGCCAAGGCAGCAGAGAATGGCGTGACCCAGCAGGAGCTTGACGATGCCAAGACCTATCTGACGGGCGCGTACCCGCTGCGATTTGACGGTAACGGACCGATTGCCGGCATTCTTGTGGGGATGCAATCTATCGGGCTGGACCCCGATTATGTCAAGACACGCAACGAGCGCGTGGAGCGGGTGACGCTGGAGGATGTGACCCGCGTGGCGCAGTCCTTGCTTGCGCCGGATGATCTGCATTTCGTGGTGGTGGGCAAGCCCGAGGGCCTTGAAGACGGAACGACTGACTGATCCGCAAGAACAGGCGCAACTTTCGTTTGAAACGGCAGTTGCGCCAATCCGCGTCTTATTCTCCGTACGGTACCCAGATGTTCTTGACCTCGGTCGATGCCTGAAGAAAACGCTTGGCATCCAAGTCCTGCCAATTGATCGCCTTGCCATTCTGGACCCAGGTGCGCTTCAGATTTGACGCAGCACCTGCTTCGATGTCCCTGTCCAAATCCGGATCGGAAAAACTCCAGACCGCGTCAATGTCCATATGCCGCGCCATTGGGCTGGCTATATCGGCGTGCGGGCCTGTTAGGATATTGACGACACCGGCGGGCACGTCGGAGGTTTCCAGCACTTGCACAAAGTCGGTCGCCGACAACGGGAACGGCTCGCTCGCGGTGAGGATCACGCGGTTGCCCATCGCAATGGCGGGCGCCATGACACCCACCAGACCAAGCAGAGGCGCATCCTGTGCGCAAAGGGCACCAATCACGCCGACTGGCTCTTTCATCGCGAGGGCAACACCGCGGATCGGCACGCCGTGGACCTGCCCATCGTATTTGTCTGCCCACGCGGCGTAGGTGAATAGCGACTGCACCGCGATTTCGACCTCCTGTGCGCCGGTCTTGCCGCCCTGCATTGCGTTCAGCCGCTTGGTGAATTCATCCGCACGGGCGCTGAGATTCTCCGCGATGTAATACAGGATCTGCGCCCGCAGATGGCCGGTGGTCCTGCTCCAGGCCTTGGCCGCATGCGCCGCCTCGACCGCGTTGCGCAGATCCTTGCGATTGGCCTGTGACGCGTGGCCCAGCAGGGTGCCGTTCTTGGCCCAGACCGGCGCGGAATAGCCGCTGTCGGGGCGCGCCTGCTTGCCGCCGATATACAGTTTCGCGGTGCGGTCGATGCCGTCCGAGGGGCCACCATCGCCGGTCATGGCCGCAGTCGCATGCCACTTTTTGAAGACCGCATTCGGCTTGGTATAGGCGGCAAGACCTTCCCATCCGCCTTCACGCCCAAACCCGCTTTCGCGCACACCACCGAAACCTGCGGCGGCATCCATTAGGTTCGTACCATTGATCCAAACGATGCCAGCGGCCAGTTTCGGCGCGATATCGAGCGCGAGGTTCACGTTCTCGCTCCAGACGGTGGCGGCAAGGCCATAGCGCGAGTTATTGGCAATGCCCACCGCCTCTTCGGGCGTGCGGAAGGTTGTCGAGACAAGGACAGGGCCAAAAATCTCTTCCTGCATCAATGTATCGGCGGGGTTCAGGCCGGTGATCAGCGTCGGGGGGTAAAAGCTGCCTTCGTCAGGCAACGCGCCAGCGGCAACATGGGTATGACCGGCGGTGTTGGCGTCGACAAGTTGCGTGATCGCCTGCAACTGTGCGGGATCCACGATCGCGCCCACGTCGATGGATTTGTCCAGCGGGCTGCCGATGCGCAGCTTGTCCATGCGCGCGCGCAGCTTGGCATGAAATGCGTCCGCCACCGGTTCATGCACCAATAGACGCGATCCTGCGCAGCAGACCTGACCCTGATTGAACCAGATCGCATCGACCAATCCTTCGACGGCGGAATCCAGATCGGCATCGTCGAACACGATGTACGGGGATTTACCTCCCAGTTCCAGCGTTAGCGCCTTGCCGGTCCCGGCTGTCGCTTCGCGGATGCGGCGACCAACGGCGGTTGAGCCGGTGAAGGCAATCTTGTCTACGTCCGCGTTCACGATCATCTCGCCCACTGCGCCGTCGCCGGTGACGATGTTCACAACACCTTTCGGCACACCCGCCTGACGGCAGATGTCCGCGAACAGAAGCGCCGTCAGCGACGTGTACTCGGCTGGTTTCAGGACCACGGTATTGCCCATCGCCAGCGCGGGCGCGACTTTCCATGCCAGCATCAGCAGGGGGAAGTTCCACGGAATGATCTGTCCGCAGACCCCAAGGGCCGCCGCATCGGGCAGTTCGCTGGCCATCAGTTGCGCCATGCCTGCGTGGAAATAGAAATGCCGCTGCGCCAGCGGCACGTCAATATCCCGCGCCTCGCGGATCGGTTTGCCGTTGTCGAGACATTCCAGCACGGCGAAAAGCCGACTGTGTTTCTGCAAAAGACGTGCGAGCGCGTAGAGGACACGCGCCCGTGCCGCACCGCCGGATTTCTCCCACTTCGGCTGGGCGCGGCGGGCAGCGGTGACGGCGGTATCTACATCGTCTTGACTGGCCTGACTCAGATGCGCCAACACTTCGCCTGTCGCCGGGTTGCGGCTTTCGAAAACATCGCTGGGGGCGGTCATCGCACCGTCTATGAAATGACCGAACCGCCCGCCTTGATCGACGATCCATGCCAGCGCCTCTGCGGCGGATTCGGGTGCGGGTCCATAGTCCATGGTGTCAAAAATCTCGGATACGGTCATTAAGAAAGGCCTTTGATCGGAGCAATTTAGCTTGCGGCGTGGCGGTAACCGGCGGAGTAGTTGCCGCTGACGTGGTGTTCCAGTTGCCGTTCGATGTCATTGAGCAGTGAGGACGCGCCGAAGCGGAACAGATCGGGCTGCAACCAGCGGTCGCCCAGCTCTTCCTTGATGAGCGCAAGATAGGTGATCGCGTCCTTGGCTTTCGAGATGCCGCCCGCAGGCTTGTAGCCTATACGAAAGCCTGTACGCTCGTGATAATCGCGGATTGCACGTATCATTACCAGACTGACGGGAAGCGTCGCATTCACGCTTTCCTTGCCGGTCGAGGTCTTGATGAAATCGGCCCCCGCCATCATGCACACCAGCGAGGCACGCGCGACGTTGCGCAGGCTGCCCAACTCTCCGGTGGCAAGGATCGCCTTGACATGTGCATCCCCGCACGCCGCACGAAAGGCCTTCATCTCGGTATAAAGCGCGTCCCAGTCACCGCTCAACACATGGCGGCGCGAAATCACGATATCGATCTCCTGCGCGCCTGCGTCCACGCTCTGCTCGATCTCGGCGATACGCAGGGGCAGGGGTGAAAGACCTGCAGGAAATCCGGTGGACACGGCGGCCACGGGTATGCCGGTGCCATGCAGGGCTGCGACGGCGGGCGCGATCATCTCGTGATAGACACAGACGGCACCGGTGGTGATCGGATCCATGCCCAGCGCATCCAGCAAAGATGGCGCCACCGGCTGACGCGCTTTGGCGCACAGCCGCTCGACCCGCCGCGCGGTGTCGTCGCCCGACAAGGTCGTCAGGTCGATGCAGGTCACTGCCTTGAGCAGCCAAGCGGCCTGATGCGTCTTTTTGACGGACCGTCGTGCCGGCAGGCTGGCGGCGCGGCGTTCGATCGCCGAAGTATTCGCCTGCGCGCTCAGAACCCATTCAAGGTCAAGCGGCATACCGGCGTTGCGCGCCTCTGTCACTTGCGGAAGGTGGTGCGCCCGGGTTGCGGGCGCAGCGGTCGTTTCAACAGACATGGAATGGGTCGCTTTCTTTGTCGCCGGATCTCGCAAGGGTCGCATGGCCGACGCAGGCAATGCAAGAGATGCGCCACAACGTCACCCGCCCCGTCAACTGCCGCGATAGGTGCTGTAGCCAAACGCAGAGAGGAGCAGCGGCACGTGATAATGTGCATCCGGGTCCGAAATGCCGAAGCGGACAGGAATGTCGCCCAGAAAACGCGGTGACTCGGCGGGCGTACCTATGGCATCCAGATATGCCCCTGTGGCAAAGACCAACTCATAAACACCGGTGCGGAGGGTCGTGGGGGTCAGGATTTGCTTGTCTGTCCGGCCATCCGCATTGGTCGTCATCTCTGTCACCTTTGTGCGGGCGATGCCTTCGAGCCGAAAGAGCGTGATGTGCACCCCTTCGGCAGGGCACCCGCGTGCGGTATCGAGAACGTGAGTTGTTAGGTATCCGTCAGACATGGTGTTGCTCCTGTGATCCATCCCGCGACAGTGCGCACGCCGCACATCGTCGCCCGTGCCTGCACCGATCTCAACTGATTCGCTCAATTTTTGCAAAACGATTCGTTTTTGTTTTGACCTGCGAATCAGTCTGCGTCTATATCTGGGTCCAGATCCACGATTGGCCCGAATTTATGATGTTCGGCGGCTAAATCAATGGTCGACGTGATGGGGTGACTATGATTCGATTGACAGCGCACGGCACAGATCTTTCCAAACTTGCCGTATCCCGTCCTTCACCCACACAGCGCACCGATATTACGCTACAATCGTCCGAGCCGATCCAGATAGGCCAGCGGTTAGACTTACCCAGCTGATAATCAAAAACAACAGACGTCTCAGCGACGGTCGGACGAGCGGCGGGCCGGACAGCAATGTCCGGCCTGACTGTTTCCGGGTGACCGGAGCGCCTGAAAATAGCGGTGGATAAGACGCCGCACCGGCTTTCAAGATCCCCGGTCGCTATGCTAGGTATTGCGTCATGGCACAGAGCATCCCCAAGATAGGCGCCGCACAGCCGGTCATCCGTCAGCTCGATGAGACGGCGGTTAACCGGATCGCTGCCGGTGAGGTTGTCGAACGACCCGCATCCGCCGTCAAGGAACTGGTCGAAAACGCGATTGATGCGGGGGCTCAGCGCATCACGGTCGAGTATGCCGATGGCGGCAAGACATTGATCCGGGTCACGGACGACGGATGCGGCATCGCGGGCGATGATCTGCCGCTGGCTCTATCGCGACATGCCACGTCCAAGATTGACGGCTCCGACCTGTTGAACATCCATTCCTTCGGATTCCGAGGCGAAGCGTTGCCATCGTTGGGCGCGGTGGGGCGATTGACCATCACCAGCCGCGCGGCCGGCCATGACGGCGCAGAGATTTCGGTGACGGGGGGCCGCGCCGATCCAGTCAGACCCGCCGCTCTTTCTGCGGGCACGACGGTCACGTTGCGGGATCTGTTCTACGCCACGCCCGCACGTCTGAAATTCCTGCGCACCGACCGAGCCGAGGCACAGGCCATCGGCGATGTCATCAAGCGGCTTGCAATGGCAGAGCCTTTCGTCCGCTTCGTCCTGCGGGACGTTTCAGGCGATGGCGCGGGCCGAGAGGTGTTTCGCGCCGAAGCCGAGCAGGGTGAGCTTTTCAGTGCGCTCAGCGGGCGTTTGCGGCAGGTCCTCGGGCGCGATTTCTCTGAAAACGCGCTGCCTATCGACGCCGAGCGGGAGGGGCTTCACCTGACCGGGTTTGCCGCGCTTCCGACCTATTCGCGTGGATCGGCCGTCGCACAGTATCTTTTCGTCAACGGACGCCCGGTGAAGGACAAGATGCTGATCGGCGCCTTGCGGGGCGCGTATTTTGACTTTTTGAGCCGCGACAGGCACCCGGCGGCGGCCCTCTTCGTCGATTGCGATCCGACCCTCGTTGATGTGAACGTGCACCCCGCGAAATCCGAAGTCCGCTTTCGCGATCCCGGTGTCGTGCGGGGGTTGATCGTGTCCGCGCTGCGTCATGGTCTGGCCAACGCCGGTCACCGCGCGTCGACCACCGTGGCGGATGCCACCCTTGGCGCAATGCGCCCGGAGCCGCTGGGTGCCGCGCGGGTTTATCAGATGGATCGCCCCTCCGCCGGTGCGCGACAAGCCGCGTACCGGGCGCAAGAGCCCGGTTTCGCGGAAACGCGTGGGGTTTGGGGCCGCGTGGAGGCTGTGGCGCAAGCCCCGTCAGCCGATCAACGGGAGCCTGAGGATTATCCGCTGGGCACGGCACGGGGGCAGGTACACGAAAACTATATCATCGCGCAGACCGCCACCGGCATGGTCATTGTCGACCAGCACGCGGCGCACGAGCGTCTGGTCTACGAAAAGCTCAAAAAACAGATGGCAGAGAACGGGGTGCCTGCGCAATCGCTGCTCATCCCCGAGATCGTGCAACTGTCATCCGGTGATCGCGCCGCATTGCTGAGCGTTGCGGACGACCTCGCGCGGTTCGGGCTTACGGTCGAGCCGTTCGGCGGCGATGCGGTTGCCGTGCGCGAAACCCCCGCCATTCTAGGCGAGGTCAACGCCGAGGCGATGCTGCGCGATATTCTGGACGAACTTAAGGGGGAAGGCGAGAGCCTGTTGGTGCAGTCCCGCATCGAAGCGATCCTCAGCCGGGTGGCGTGCCATGGCTCGATCCGATCTGGTCGCCGGATGCGTGGCGAAGAGATGGATGCGTTGCTGCGCGAGATGGAGGCGACGCCGCATTCAGGTCAGTGCAACCACGGACGGCCCACGTATGTTGAGCTAAAGCTAAGCGACATCGAACGTCTTTTCGGGCGTACATGATCCAGATTGGGCCGTACCAGTTCGATCTGTCACAGCCTGTCGCGTTTGTCGGCGCAGCTGCGGTTCTGATCGTGCTGTTGATCCTGATCCTTTTGATCATCGTCTTGCGCACAGCGTCACGGTCCGCGCGTCTGGCTGAGCCACTGGCGCAACAGATGAACGCGCTCAGCGCCGGACAGGACCATCTGCGCGGCAATCTGCAGACCGTCTCCGATACGCAAGCCAACGCGCAGGCCCAGCTTGTGCACAGCATCGAGGCGCGGCTTAACACCGTCCAGCTTCAGATGCAGGAGCGGCTTGCCGACAATGCCGCGAAATCAGCGCGGGCGTTGGCGGAAATGCAAGAGCGGATGAACCAGACGCTGCACGGCTCTTCGCAGAAAACCACGACCAGCCTGACGCAACTGCAAGAGCGCCTCTCGGCCATCGACAAGGCACAGGACAATATCACCAAACTGTCGGGCGATGTGCTGTCGTTGCAGGATATATTGAGCAACAAGCAGACCCGCGGCGCCTTTGGTGAGATCCAGCTGCACGACATTGTATCGAAGGCACTGCCAAGCGACAGCTATGCAATGCAGCAGACCTTGTCGAACGGGCGTCGGGCAGACTGCCTGATCCATTTGCCCGATCCACCCGGCCCGATCGTGATCGACAGTAAATTCCCCCTTGAGGCCTACGAGGCGCTGCGCCGGGCGAAGACGGATTGGGAACTTAAATCGGCAACCGCAAACATGCGGACATCGGTGCGCAAACACATCCGCGATATCTCGGAGAAATACATCCTGGAGGGAGAAACCGCCGATGGCGCGCTGATGTTTCTGCCATCCGAAGCGGTCTATGCCGAATTGCACGCCAACTTTCCTGAACTTGTGCGCGAAGGGTTCGACGCGCGGGTCTGGATCGTGTCGCCGACCACCTGCATGGCCACGCTGAACACCATGCGCGCCATTCTGAAAGACGCGCGGATGCGGGCGCAGGCCGGTGAGATCCGCAAAACGCTGAAGATGCTTCACCGCGATGTGGAACTGGTAGTTAACCGTGTTGGAAAGCTCGATACGCATTTCCGTCAGGCACGCGAAGATCTCGATGGCATCGGAACAGCAGCGGAGCGGGCGGGCAAACGCGCGGCGCGGCTCGACAATTTCGATTTCGAGGAACTCGAAAAAGACGAAACGCAGCCAGTGTTGCCGCTCGACCCGGTAAAAGGGCACGGCGCCTAAGCTGGCTTGCGGTTCAGATGCGGATGATTTTTTGCCAGATCCGTGCGAGGACACCGTCGAATTGCAAAGGTGCATCGGTCACTGCCAGACAGATGCAGTCCGCGCCAATGTCCGCGATGGGCGTGTGGTGCACATCGCTGTCGGCAATCTCGACGTCGCCGCGCGCGAAATACGCGTCCTCGTCCCGGAACGCGCCGTCCAGCACCATCGTCATCTCGGTACCGTGGTGTCCGTGATCCGGCATCGCCGCCCCGGCAGGAATAGATAAGAGCCGCGCCGTGGCAGTCCCGGATGTCTTCAAGATCGCCTGTTTGACCCCCATGCCGATCGGCCGCCAGCGCACGGCATCCAGATTACCGCCGATATAGTCTTGCAACGGCGCAGGAATGATCCCGGCTGGCTTCGCCCGCAGCGGCCGCGCCTGCATATCAGGCAAATGGGCGATCACGCTTTGCAGACTGCCTGCGTCCATCTGCGCGCAAGGCGCGTCGTCCAGTGTGACGGCAGCGCCAAGGACGTCGAACGCGCCGGCAGCCGCACGACAGACATCGCAAAGAGACAGATGCGTCGCAACCATCAGGTCGAACGCCTCAGGAAGCGTGCCGGCGGCATAGGCCAAGAGCGTGGCATCGTCGAGATGATGGGAAATAGAGGCGGGGTTCATTCGGACACCTTCATGGCGTGGCGCAACCGCTCCAGACCGAGTCGGATGCGCGATTTGATAGTTCCCAAGGGCAAGCCCGTCGCGGCTGCAATTTCAGCCTGTGTCTGGTCGGCGAAATACGCTTTTTCAATGAGACTGCGCTGGGCGGCGGGCAGGGTGGCTATCGCCTCGGCGAGTTGCGCGGCCTCCTGCTGGGTTTCCAGTATTTCGGACTGTTCCGGCTCCGGTTCGGGACCCCATGCCAATTCTTCGGGTTCGGGCCTGCGACTGCGGCGCACCAGGTCGATGCGACGGTTGCGTGCGATCGTGAATATCCATGTTGCGACCGATGCGCGGGCGGGATCGAATTGTGCGGCCTTGCGCCACAGCGTGGTCATCACGTCCTGCGCACACTCCTCGGCCATTGTGGCATCAGCACCCGATTTGATCAGGTAGCCTTTGATGCGCGGTGCAAAATGTTCGAACAGGCGCGCGAAAGCTTGGGTATCGTGCAAATCCCGGATAAGGTGCATCTCTTCAACCCAAGGGGCGCTTGCATGTCTGTTATCTTCGGGTTCGTTCACGCGCCGATGCCTTGATAGAGGTCCTTTTTCCGCCAATACGCTACACGCCATCAGCCATGGGCCAGCTGGCGTTTTTTGTGGTGGGGTCTGGATATAAGCTATCATGCTCTAGATACGCAACAAGCCCCGCAACGGATCAAAAATTTATCTGAAACTCATTTGCATCCATATCCGTACCTGACCCGTATAGCTTTTAACAATTGAAACGAAGACAGGACCGATACCGCATATGCCATTTGAAGCGCCCGTTGGGGCAGAAATTTCTCCGCGACCGAACGCCCGCCGTATCGCGGTTGTGGGCGCGGGTATATCGGGGATGGGTGCTGCGCACATGCTCGGACGCGACAACCTTGTTACCCTGTTCGAAAGCGGGCCGCGCATCGGTGGTCATGCGCGAACGGTTATCGCCGGCAAGAACGCGGATCAGCCTGTCGACACCGGTTTCATCGTTTTCAATTATGCGAACTATCCGCATCTCGCGGCGCTGTTCGATGCGCTGGATGTGCCTGTTGTAAAGTCCAATATGAGCTTCGGCGCTTCCATTGACGGCGGACGGCTTGAATACGCCCTGACCAGCTTTAACGCCATGTTTGCACAGCGTCGCAACCTGATGAACCCGCGCTTTGTCGCCATGCTGCGAGACATCGTCCGGTTCAATGCCAACGCGGTCGAAATCGCCAGGGACAGGAACCTGACGCTGCGAGGCTTTCTGGAAAAACTGGGCAGCGGTGATTATTTTCGCGACTACTATCTTCTGCCTCTTTCTGGGGCAATCTGGTCAACTCCGACCGAGAAGATCATGGATTTTCCGGCCCATGCACTGATCCGGTTTTTTGAAAACCACGCGTTGCTGAACTACTCGGGCCAACATCAGTGGTATACCGTCGAGGGCGGATCGGTGTCCTACGTGAACCGACTTGAAGCAGCGATGAAGGCTAGCGGGGTCGATATTCGACTGAATGCGGGTGTAGAACGGGTGAGGCGTATTATTGGCGGCGTAGAGATCAAGACGACGGGTGCGGAATGGGAACATTTCGACGAAGTGATCTTTGCTACCCACTCCGACGATACGCTATCGATGTTGCACGATCCGTCAGAGCAGGAAACAGACGCGCTCGGTGCCATCGCATATCAGCCGAACGACATCGTCCTTCATGCCGACACGTCGATCATGCCGACCCGTCGCGCAACATGGGCGTCGTGGGTTTATACGGAGGATCGCAACGCACAGTCCGACCGGATCGATCTGACGTACTGGATGAATTCGCTTCAGCCTATTCCGATGGACGATCCACACTTTGTGACCCTGAACACCAAACGAACCATTCGTGACGAGCTGATCTATGATCAGGTCACTCTGCGCCACCCTGTGTACGATCTGGCGGCGTTGGATGCGCAAAGCCGGATCAGGCAATTCAACGGCGATCGGCACACATGGTTTTGCGGGGCGTGGATGCGTCACGGTTTCCATGAAGATGGACTGTCAAGTGCGGTCGACGTGGTACGTGCCTTGCAGACGATGCCAGCGCGGGCTGTCGCGGCTGAATGAGACCGTTCGTTGATCATATCGTCGGTCAGACCTATCACGGTCGCAAGGGAGAGATTGAGAACGCCTTTCGCTACTCCGTGGATTATCTGCTGCTGGACGCCGAGGCGGAGGTAAAGACGCCTTTGCTATTTACCCGAAACGGGCGCGGTATAACGGCGCTTCGGGATCGGGATCACGGTGGCGCACCCGGACATGGAACCGGTGCCGCATGGGCGCGTGACGTGCTGACGCACTATCAGGTCACGGACGTGGCGCGGATCGAGCTTTTGTCTCAGCCGCGTGTTTTCGGTCATGTTTTCAATCCGGTCAGCTTCTGGCTGGCACGGCATGGTGATGGCGCGCTTGTCGCCGTAATCGCCGAAGTGACGAATACCTTTGGCGACCGCCACAGCTATTTGTGCCATCACTCCGACGGACGTCCCATCGTGCCGAGCGATCAGTTGCATGCGACGAAGGTGATGCATGTTTCTCCGTTCCAACCGGTGGCGGGTAATTATACATTCCGTTTCGACATCAGGGACGACCGGGTCGGGATCTGGATCGATTACGGGCGGGAAAATGGTGGGCTGATCGCAACGCTGACCGGCAAACGGAAACCTTTGACAAATGCCAGTATCTTGCACAGCCTGCTGCGTCGACCCTTTGGCGCGCGCCGGGTTCTGGCCCTTATTCACTGGCAGGCGCTCAAGTTATGGTTCAAGGGCGCGCGTTTCCGTGCGCAACCGGCTCCCCCCGAAAACGAAGTCACCGAAGGGTGAGTGGCCCCGCGCCGGAACGGCTGGCGGCCTACGGGTTGTTCGCGGCCCTCTTGGCGAGTGCCGGTCTTCCGATCTACATCCATGCCCCGAAATTCTACGTCGATGAATACGGCGTTTCGCTTACGGCGCTGGGTGCGGCACTATTCGGCTTGCGATTGCTTGACGTGATACAGGATCCGCTGCTGGGACGGCTGTCGGAGCGGTTGCGCAATCATCGCGGATTGGCAGTGACGATCGGGTGTCTGGTCATAGCGGTTGCTATGGTCGGGCTGTTTGCGATTGAACCGCACTTTACGCCGGTGATCTGGTTTACGATAACACTGACGTTGGTTTTTTCATCGTTCAGCTTTCTGACCATTTGTTTTTATGCCCAAGGTGTTGCAAAGGCAGACGCAATACCCGGAAAGGGACACCTGCGCCTTGCGCGGTGGCGCGAGACCGGTGCGTTGCTTGGCGTATGCGTGGCGGCGGTTGCCCCTGTTGTGCTGGGCGCTGTCATGGACGCGCCTTTTGCGGGATTTGCGGTGGGATTTGCAGTTCTCAGCGGGGCTGCTGTCGTTGCGATGCGACGCGAGTGGGTGCGGGCCGACGTACCCGACGGTACCGGTTTCGGGACGGTCCTGGGCGACAGCGTGGCGCGCCGGCTGTTGCTGATCGCGTTGCTGAACGCGGCCCCTGTCGCGGTAAGCTCGACGCTGTTCCTTTTCTATGTCGAGAGCGCTCTGGACGCGCCGGGGTTCGAAGGGCCATTATTGTTGGTGTTTTTCCTGTCCGCGGCTGCCGCGGCACCGATCTGGGGCATGATCGCGGAACGATTTGGAGTACGGCACGTTTTGCTCGGAGCCATGGTTCTGGCCATCGGTGCATTTGGCGGGGCGTTTTTCCTCGGCTCCGGGGATCTGTGGCCTTTTGCATTGATCTGCGTCGGATCGGGTGCCGCGATGGGAGCGGACCTGACACTGCTGCCTGCGCTGTTTGCGGCGCGGATGGCAACGATCTCGCCATCTGCCGCTGAAGGGTTCGGGCTTTGGTCTTTCGTTTCGAAGTTCACGCTGGCTCTCGCCGCGGTCATCTTGCTTCCCGCGCTCGAACTGGCGGGGTTTGCAGGGGGTGCTGGCAGTGAGAACCCGGAAGAAGCGATTGATTTATTGAAGCTGATGTACGCAGGTGTGCCCTGTGTTCTCAAACTCGTTGCCATATATCTGCTGTGGCGCACACCGATGAAGGAGGAAACTTCATGAGCGAAGCGCTGGTCTTTTTTCTGTTCGGAGGTCTGTGCGTCAGTCTGTTGGTGTTTCTCCGACGTAGATTTGCCGGATTTGCCGGGCAACGTGCGAGCGACTACGCCGATTTTCACCCTGAATTCGATATGCAGACCTGCCTTGATGGCGCAATGCAATGCGATGGTGTCATTTTCGGGCCGTTCGGGCGGATGACGAGTTCGTTCGAAGCGGATTTCGATGTGAACTGGGAAGGGAATACCGGAACGATAGACGCGTACTTTCGCTACAACGATGGATCATCGCAGAAACGACGATGGACGATCCGTCTTGACGGGAAGGGCGGATTTGACGCACTGGCCGATGATGTTCCTGGCAAAGGGCGTGGGAACATTTCCGGCTGCTCAGTGATATTCCGCTATTTGATCGACCTGCCTCCCGAAGCGGGGGGACATCGACTGAGCGCGCTTGATTGTATGTATCTGGCACCTAACGATACAGTGGTGAACCGGAGTCAGTTTCGAAAGTTTGGTTTCAAGGTGGCCGAACTGGTCGCCACGATAAAGAAGAAGGAGACGGCATGACGGATTGGCGAGGCAAGCGATATTGGTTGGTTGGGGCGAGCGACGGATTGGGCGAAGCATTGGCGGGAGTTCTCAGTCGCGCCGGCGCGGAAGTGATCCTGTCCTCCCGCTCGGAAGACAAGCTTCGGGCCGTCGCGGACGGCCTGCCCGGCAAAACCAGCATCGTGACACTGGATGTGTCAGACAATGACAGCGTCATTGCGGCGGCCGAAGCGGTCGGCGATATTGACGGAATTGTGCATCTGGCCGGTGTCTACTGGCCCTTTGGGGCCGAGCAATGGGACGCCGAACAGGCCAACGCCATCGCGGATATCAACTTCACCGGTCTAATTCGGGTAATGGGTCAAGTCGTGCCGAAAATGGTGAGCAAGGATAAAGGACATATCGTTATCACTTCCAGTTTGACTGCATTTCGCGGTCTTCCCGGATCGGTCGGCTATACCGCATCAAAGGCAGGGACAATGTCATTGGCGGAATGCATGTACGCGGATCTGCGCAAGACGGGTGTGAAGGTACAAGTTATCAACCCCGGCTTTATCAAGACGCAGTTGACCGACAAGAACGATTTCAAAATGCCCTTCCTTATGGAGCCTGAAGAGGCCGCGCGCGAGGTCTTCGAGCATATGAATACGGACAAGTTCAAGAGGAGCTTTCCGTGGGCGTTCTCGCTCGTGTTCCGCCTCAGCCAGTTCTTGCCCGACAGCCTCTATTTCCGTTTGTTCAGCTGATCCGGGTCTGAAAAGCCTGATCCGAACGCGCCGCCCCTTTGGGGGCGGCATTCGATATTTTTGCAAGTCCGCGGAGCGACCGGACGCGGTCCGCACGCAGGTGGATGCTCCGCGTGGCACGGGTCACCCTAAAGCAGACCTGCGTCACGTGCGGCCTTGACGCTGTCGCGTGCAGCCATACGGTCAAGAAAGCCGTTGATCTTTGGGTACTTCGTTACGCTGACCCCGTCCCCTTCAAGCCAGTTGCACACGATGTACAGATAGGCGTCCGCGATGCTGAATGCTTCACCGGCCACATAATCTCCGCTCAGGCAATGGTCTTCGACGAAGGCAGCGCAGGCGTCCATCGTCTGCGGCACCTTTGCGGTCATGTCGTCGAAGCTGGACTGGTTGTCCGCCCAGCGGCTGCCCCGCATTTTGTGGGCATGGGCGACGTGCATCGTTGATGCTAGATAGTACATCACGCCCCGCATTCGTGCTGCCGCTGCCGGGTCTTCCGGTACCAGCCGAGCAGCGGGCGCAATATCGGCGATGTATTCCAGAAGTGCACCGGTCTCGGTGAGGACGGTACCATCGTCAAGTTCCAACGCCGGTACCCGTCCCTTGGGATTGATCTGCAGATAGGGATCACGGGTCTGCTCGGCGCTGGCGAAATCGACGCGGACAAGACGGTGCTCGATGCCAGCCTCGTGCAGGGCGAGTGCGACAGCAACCGAGATCGTTCCTTTGGTGCAATAAAGCTGCATGTGTATCCTTTCTAGATATGGGTTTTGGACGCCAGTCGGTCCGCCGCATCGAGATGCGGAGTGGCATTGAACAGAACGGGTGACAGATGCCCGCCAATCGGGAAAAGCTGATGCATGGAAGTGTGGACAATCGCCAGCGCCATTCGCGCGATGGTCAACAGATCGAGCCGCATCTGCTGGCCCATCACATGTGCGATCAGCCCCCCGGAGGTGACCACGAGTGCCGGTCCGTCGCCCGATGCGATTTCGGCGAGAGCGTCGCGGATACGGGTCTGAAACTGCACGAATGTTTCGGGTGGATTTTCGATGCGGTCGGCCTGCCAGTATTCGAAGACCTGCGGCAGATGCCGGATGAACCCGTCTTGCCCCACCGGAAAGGGCACTGCGTGTTGTTCCTCCATCATGCGGGCCATTGTGAAATATTCCAGTTCATTGAGGCGCGGGTCGCGCACGGGAACGATGCCTGTATCCATGCCTTGCGCCGTCTCGACATGCCGCCGCAACGTTCCCGTGAACAGCCGCGGATGATGCGCACCGCTGTCCTTGAGATGTGTGCCCAACCAGCGTGCCTGTGCGTGGCCAAGATCGCTCAGCCTGTCATAGCCTACCTCGTCCTTTGCGGTTGAATTTGCCTGACCGTGGCGGATGAGGGTGATGGTGGACATGGTCGCTCCGGGTGTTGGGGTGCTCAAGTGATAGGAGAGGGTCTGCAGGAGGGAAAGGGGGTATCATCGGAAACAGGCCTCGCCGGGGTGGCGTAAATGTGAGGCTTGGCGTCGCGATCAGCCCTTTCGTTTCGGGAGTGGGCCGCTAAACCTAGGAAGGCGCTCAGGAGGATATCATGACGGACAAGGTGACATTTACGCTCGACGGTGCAACGGTCGAAGCGGAAGCGGGCATGACCATCTGGGAAATCGCGAACGGGCGTGACCTGACGCTTCCGCATCTGTGTCACAAGCCGGCGCCTGGGTATCGTCCGGATGGCAACTGCCGCGCCTGCATGGTTGAAATCGAGGGTGAGCGGACGCTGGCCGCCTCGTGCATCCGCGAGCCGTCCGAGGGGATGACTGTGACGACCAACAACGCGCGCGCTGTCGCCGCGCGCAAAATGGTTGTGGAGTTGCTGTTAGCGGATCACCCTGATCAGGCGCAGGCCCACGATAGATCCAGCCACATGTGGGACATGGCGGCGCAGAACGGCGTGAGCGAAAGCCGCTTTCCCAAGCTCGAAGAGGGCCGGGTCCCGCTGCTGGATGACAGCCACGTCGCGATGAGCGTGAATCTCGACGCCTGTATCCAGTGCGGACTGTGCGTGCGCGCCTGCCGCGAAGTGCAGGTGAACGACGTCATCGGGATGTCCGGGCGCGGCCACGACACCTACCCGACGTTCGACATGGCCGATCCGATGGGCGCCTCCACTTGCGTCGCGTGCGGCGAGTGCGTTCAGGCCTGTCCCACCGGTGCATTGATGCCATCGACAGTTGTGGACGAGAACCAAGTGGGCGACAGCGCGGACTTCGACCGCGAAGTCGAAAGCATCTGTCCTTTCTGTGGCGTAGGATGCCAGATCTCTCTCAAGATCAAAGACGACAAGATCAAATACGTCGACGGAATAAACGGCCCCGCCAATGAAGGGCGTCTGTGCGTCAAGGGGCGCTTTGGATTCGACTATATCCACCACGACCACCGACTGACCAAGCCATTGATCCGCCGCGACGATGCGCCTGCCAAGGGGTTGAACGTCGATCCCGGCAACTATTTGGACGTGTTCCGCGAAGCGACCTGGGACGAGGCGCTGGACGTTGCGGCGAAGGGATTGAGCCATATCGGCGGCAAGGGCATCGCCGGTTTCGGTTCTGCCAAATGCACCAATGAAGAAGCCTATCTGTTCCAGAAGATGATCCGGCAGGGATTTGGCCACAACAACGTCGATCACTGTACCCGACTGTGCCATGCATCCTCGGTATCGGCATTGATCGAAAATGTGGGATCGGGCGCCGTCACCGCGACGTTCAACGAGATTGAGAACGCCGATGTGGCGATCGTGATCGGCGCGAACCCGATCGAGAACCATCCTGTCGCGGCAACCTATTTCAAACAGTTCACCAAGCGCGGCGGCAAGCTGATCGTGATGGATCCGCGCGGCCAGGCGCTCAAACGCTTTGCCTACCAGATGCTGCAGTTCCGCCCCGGCACGGACGTGTCCATGCTGAACGCGATCATGCATGTCATTGTCAAGGAAGAGCTGTACGACAAACAGTACATCGAGGCGTGGACCGAAAACTGGGAGGCGGAGAAGGCGCACCTTGAGGATTTCACGCCCGAGCGGATGTCCGAGATTTGCGGGATCGACGCGGAGACGTTGCGCGATGTGGCACGCATCTTTGCGGGTGCCAATGCGGCGATGATCTTCTGGGGCATGGGCATCAGCCAGCACATCCACGGCACAGACAATTCGCGCTGCCTGATCAGCCTTGCGCTGATGACCGGCCATGTGGGGCGACCGGGCACGGGGCTGCATCCGCTGCGCGGCCAGAACAACGTACAGGGCGCGTCGGATGCAGGGCTGGTTCCGATGTTCTTACCGGATTACCAATCGGTGACGGACGACGGCGTGAGATCTGCGTTTACGGACGTCTGGCAAAGCGAGGATTTCAGCAATGAACGCGGCCTGACCGTGACCGAGATTCTCGATGCGGTCCACGCAGACAGCATCAAGGGGATGTATATCCTAGGCGAGAACCCCGCCATGTCGGATCCCGACGTCGACCACGCGCGCGACGCGCTGGCCAAGCTTGAGCATCTCGTGGTGCAGGACATTTTCCTGACAGAGACGGCGAATTTTGCCGATGTGATCCTGCCCGCGTCGGCCTTTGCCGAGAAATCCGGCACGGTCACAAACACCAACCGGCAGGTGCAGATGGGACGCCCTGCCGTGCTCCCGCCGGGTGACGCAAAAGAGGACTGGTGGATCGAAACCGAATTGGCCAAACGGTTGGGGCTCGACTGGTCCTACACCGACCCGTCCGAGATTTTTGCAGAGATGAAGCTCAACATGCGCTCGCTCAACAACATCACCTGGGAACGGCTGGAGAGCCAGAACGCCGTGACCTATCCATCGCTGTCACCCGAAGACCCCGGCCAGTCCATCGTGTTCGCCGACGGCTTCCCGCGGTCGGGCGGCCGTGCGCGGTTCACGCCGGCAAGCATCATCGCGCCGGATGATACGCCCGATGCGGAGTACCCGATGATCCTGACCACGGGCCGGCAGTTGGAGCATTGGCACACCGGCACCATGACCCGGCGGTCTTCGGTGCTGGATGCGGTGGAGCCGGAAGCGAACTGTTCGCTGCATCCGTCGACGCTGCGCAAGCTGGGCGTCGAGCCGGGCGGGATGATTCGGCTGACGACCAAGCGCGGCAGCATCGAGATCATGGCCCGAATGGACCGAGCGGTGTCACCCGATATGGTGTTCCTGCCCTTCGCCTACGTCGAAGCGGCGGCAAACATACTGACCAACCCCGCAATTGATCCTTACGGCAAGATCCCCGAGTTCAAGTTCTCTGCCGTGCGCGCCGAAGCCGTTGAAGAGACTGTCGCGGCGCAATAGGGTACGACACTTTAGCGACAGTCGAAGACCGGAGAGCCTGTATGAACATCGACCCGGCGCGTTTTCTAAAAGACCTGCACACGCTGCGTGAATTCGGGGCGGCTGGTGTCGGCAAGGGCGTGGTGCGGCCTGCCTATTCGGGCGCGGACGTCGCGGCGCGCGCGTGGCTTGCGGACCGGATACGCGACGCGGGCCTGCGGGTTGAGATGGACGCGATGGGAAATCTGTTCGGTCTGGCGGACGCACCGTCGCTCCTGCTGGGATCGCACAGCGACAGCCAGCCCGAGGGGGGGTGGCTTGACGGGGCGCTGGGCGTCATCGCGGCGCTTGAAGTGGCGCGTGCGAGCCGCGCGGCGGGCGGGCCTGCGATTTCTGTCGTCTCATTTCAGGACGAGGAAGGCCGGTTCGGCGTAACAACCGGCAGCGCCGTGTGGTCGGGACATCTGGATCAGGCCACTGCGGATACGCTGAGTGACCATACCGGCGCGAAACTCGGTGATGCGCGCGAGGCGATGGATGCGCTTGTCACGGGTTCCGTCGATCCGGCCCAATTCACAGGGTTCATCGAGCTTCACATCGAGCAGGGTCCTACCTTGGATACCAGCGGTGAACAGATCGGCGTCGTCAGCGACATCGTCGGCATCCGGGACATGAAAATCACCTTTGACGGGCAGCAGAACCACGCGGGCACCACGCCAATGCACCTGCGACGCGACGCGTTTCAGGCGGTATCGGCGTTCAACGCAAAGCTGGCGACGCGGTTTCGCAATGTGGTCACGCCAACGACCGTGTGGACCATCGGTCATCTCAGCCTGCATCCGAATGCCTCTTCCATCGTGCCGGGGCGCGCGGTTTTTTCGATGCAGTGGCGCGATGGCGATGCGGATCGGTTGGCACGGATGGAGACGATCATCCGGGAGTTGGCAGAAGAAATGGCGCAGGCGCGTAGCATGTCGGTGCATTTCGGGCAGATGCTGGGGCTGGAACCGGTGCAGATGGACACGCGGCTGCGCACGGCCCTTGAGCAGGGCGCACAATCGGTAGCACCCGACAATTGGCGGCTGATGCCGTCGGGTGCTTTGCACGATGCAACCAATGTCTCGCGATTGATGCCGGTTGCGATGTTGTTCGTTCCCTCCATCGGAGGGATCAGCCATGCGTTCGAGGAAGACACCGATGAGGCCGATCTGGTCGCGGGCGTGCAGGTTCTGGCAAGGGCGGTTTCAGCCCTTTAGCGACGCGCGGACATAGCCGCGCTTCTGAGCGTTGTCGCGTGCCTTGTCTGCGGCCACGGACGCATCGCGCCAGTTGCCGAAATGCTGCATGACACTGCGCGGACGGCCCCCCGGCACCCCCCATTCGCGGAGCACGCTGATGTCCGAAAAAAGCGTCATGGCGATTTCCACGCGGTAAAACAGCGCGCGGTTATCGAGGCTTTTCCGGTAGAGGAGACAGTCGAGCATGGTGCGATTCTGACGCGTATTCCATCCTGCTGCAAGCGCCGTATCACCCATGCGCGCATTTCGTCAGCCCCAGCTGACGTCGCCCAGAAAGATATATCCCGCGCCATAGATCGTCTTGATCAACTGAGGGTTTTTCGGATCTTCACGCAGTTTGGTGCGCAGGCGGCTGATGCGCACATCCATCGCGCGGTCAAAGCTCTCGGAAGCAGTAGCACCCAAGGATTCCTGCATTTGCGCGCGGCTGATCAGGCGTTTGGGCGCTTCCAAAAACAAGCGCAAAACCTCACTTTCGGCATGGCTGAAAGGGGTTTGCGCCCCGGACTCGTCTTCAAGCATGTAGCGGTCGAAGTGCGCTGTCCACCCGTTGAACCGCGCGGTCATCCCTGATTGTATCGCCGGGCGCGCTCCGCGCAGACGGGCGCGGATCCGCGCGACCACTTCTGCGGGATCGAAGGGTTTGATGATGTAATCATCCGCACCCAGTTCAAGTCCGGTCACGCGGTCCTGTACCTGTGCACGTCCAGAAATGATGATGACAACCGCGCCTTTTTCAAGGGCAAGCCGGTGCACCAGCGTCAGCCCGTCCGTGTCGGGCAACGAAAGATCGACAAGGCAGACATCGGGTGTGCGCTGCGCCAGCGCGATTTCAAAGGATGCGGCTCGACCAAAGCTTTGCGTGTCATACCCCGCTTCTTGCAGGACATCTGATAAAAGACTGCGGATTTCCGGCTCATCGTCGAGGATGAAGATCAAAGGCTTGCTCATTGCGCGGCGACCTCGCGGCCCGTGATCAGACAGCCAAGATCGTCACGGGTAAACGGCTTGCGCAGGACCGGTGCGATCTTCTGCGCGTCGAGAAAAAGGGCTGCGTCCGTCGGCAGCGATGTCATCAGGACGACCGGAGGTGCACCTGCGCCCAACCGGCGGATCAGGTCGATGCCGGTCGCGGCCCCCTCAAGCTGGATATCCGACAGGATCAACCCGATATCGGGCAGATCCGCAAGCAGGGCGGTCGCCTCGTCGGCGCTTGCGGCCTCGATCACGGATTGCCCGAGTTCCATCAACATATCCCGAACCACCGCACGCAGATCGTCGCGGTCTTCGACCAGCAACGTCAGGCCGGTGCTTGCCGGAACTGCCGCGCGGTAGGGCAGCCGCAAGGTGACAAGCGCGCCCGCAGCGGTGTTGCTCAGCTGCAGATCGCCACCGGACATCTTGGTCATGTCGTAGACCATGGGCAGACCAAGACCGGAGCCCTCTGCCCCTTTGGTCGTGAAAAACGGATCGAGTCCGTAGGTCAGGGCATCGGCCGAAAAACCGGGCCCTGTATCGTTGACCTGCCATTCGATCCAGGTGTCGTGAACCCGGCGTGCATGCAGTGTTATCGTACCCGACGTTCCCATCGCGTCGCGGGCATTCAGGACCAGATTGAGCAGACTGTCCTGTACGATGCCGCGATCCAGAAGAACGGGGCCGATCCCGGCTTCGACCGAAAGCGCGAGGGTCATCGCGGGCGGCAGGGCCGGTTCCGCCAGCGTGACTTGATCGCGCATCAGCTCATCCAGATCAGTCGCGATGGGCCGCAGTGTCCGTGGTCCCGTCATTTGCGCGATGCTTTCAAGCAGCGTTCCGCCGCGCCGGGCGGCCGAGAGGGTTCCGTCGATCAGGGGGACCGCCTCACGTGGTAAATCCGGAAGCCGTCCGAGGCGCGATTGCATCCCAAGAATGATCGTCAGGAGGTTCGAGAAATCATGCGCTAGGCCTGAAACGGTCTGAGCGGCAAGCGCGCGGCGACGGGTTTGCTGCAGGGCGGCGCGCGTCTGGGTCTCTTCGGTAATGTCCATTGTCAGGATGTAGATCCCGCCCTGAAGGTCCGGCGTAAAGGCTGCACGGATGCGGCGGGCACTGGCGTCTTCGGAAAACTCCTGCACGCTCGCGGTACCGGCGAAGGCGCATGCGAGCGCCTGCGAAATCTTGTCGTGAATGGCAGCGCCCAGTACGTCGCGGATGTGCAGCCCCAGAATATCGGAGGGACGCCCGGGGATGATCGCGGTGAGGCGCTGGTTCGAATATGTATAATAGCCGTTCGCATCAACATGGGCGATGTGCGCAGGCATCATTTCGGTGGTAAGGCGGGCGCGGGCTTCGGACGCTGTCAACTGCCGTTTGGTTTCTTCCAGCGTGGTGATCATCGCGGCAAGCTTCCGGTTTGTCCGGCTCAGCTGTTCGGTATGTGCCACCAATTGCTCGCTCAGCGCGCCTGCATGCGCGTGCAACAGAGCTTCCTGCGCTTTGGTAGCGGAAATATCCGTGTAGACAGTCACCCAGCCGCCATCGGGAAGGGGCGATCCCTCGACGCTGATGGTGCGTCCGTTCGCACGCGTCCGCTCCATGTAATGCGGCTCGAACGCGCGGGCCTGCTGCAAGCGTTCATCGAGAAAGGCCTGCGGACTTTCTACGTGACCGTATTCGCCCGACTGTACCAGATGCATGATCGTATCGCTGAACGCGGCCCCCGGCGTGACAAGAGCATCCGGCAGATGAAACATCGTTTGAAAGGGAGCGTTGCTCAGCACAAGCCGCAGATTGCTGTCATAGATCGACAATGCCTGCGCAATCAGGTTGAGCCCTGCAATCGTCATCGATTTCGTGTAGTCTTCACTGCGTTCCATGCGGGCCAGTTTGCACCTCTAACGTAGGCTACGAAAGACGCAATTGCAGGTGTTACAATTCGTTAGATTTGAGAAATCTTTGAGACAAAGTTGACGTCGAGTATGTTGTGACCATTGATGACGTCGCGTATGTTGTAGCCATTCTAAGGCGAAGATTGAATCGCGCTAAGCGATCAGACCACCGCAACAGGTGGAAACCGGGAGGACCAAATTTGGCCAATATCGAAGCCTCTGGGGGGCAGCCCGCGTCTGTGCCCGCTTTGTTGCGTCGCAATGCGAAGATGTTTGCAGATGCACCTGCCTACCGGGAAAAAGAATACGGTATCTGGCAAAGCTGGACGTGGCGGCAAACCCTGGAGGAAATCGAGGCGCTGGCGCTGGGATATCTCGAGCTGGGGCTGAACGAAGGCGACTTTGTCGCCGTCATTGGACGGAACCGTCCGGCGCTGTACTGGGCGATGATGGCCGCCGACATGTGTGGCGCGGTTCCGGTGCCGCTCTATCAGGACGCCAACGCCGAAGAGATGGCCTATGTGATGAATCACTGCGGCGCGCGTTTTGCCGTGGTTGGCGACCAGGAACAGGTGGACAAGATCCTCGAAGTGCAGGAACAGCTGCCACAGTTCGAGCGGATGGTCTATCTTGATCCGCGCGGCCTGCGCAAATATGATCACGGCGCCTTGCACCAGTACAGCGATGTCCAGGACATGGGCCGCAAGTCCCGTGACCGTCATATCAAGACGATCGAGGCGGTCGAGGCAAAGCTGGATTACGACAGCACCTGCATCATGCTGTACACCTCCGGCACGACCGGCAGGCCCAAGGGCGTGGTCCTGAGCAATCGTAATATTATCGAAACGGCCAAATCCTCGTCCGAGTTCGACAATCTGAAACAGACCGACGATATCCTGGCCTATCTCCCGATGGCTTGGGTAGGTGATTTCATCTTCTCGGTGGGGCAAGCTCTGTGGGTAGGTTTCTGTACGAATTGTCCCGAAAGCGCCGAAACACTTAATGTCGATCTGCGCGAGATCGGTCCGACCTACTATTTCGCGCCGCCGCGTGTTTTCGAGATGCAGCTTACCAACGTGATGATCCGCATGGAAGACGCGAGCCGGTTCAAGAAGAAACTGTTCGACTATTTCATGGCCCACGCGCGTCGGGTCGGCCCGGCGATACTAGACGGCAAGAAAGTCAGTTTCGCGGATCGGATGAAATACCACCTTGGCGAGCTTTTCATCTATGGTCCGTTGAAAAACACGTTGGGCCTGAGCCGTGTCCGGGTTGGGTATACAGCGGGCGAGGCGATCGGGCCGGAGATTTTTGATTTCTACCGATCGCTGGGAATAAATCTAAAACAACTTTACGGTCAGACCGAAGCGACGGTTTTCATCACCGCGCAACCCGACGGCGAGGTACGTTCGGACACGGTTGGCGTGACCTGCCCGGGGGTGGAGTTGAAGATCGCTGAGAATGGCGAGGTTTTCTACCGCTCGCCGGGGGTTTTCGTCGAATACTACAAGAACCCTGAAAGTACGGCTGACACGAAAGACGCCGAAGGCTGGGTTGCGACCGGGGATGCTGGGTTCATCGAGGACGGTTCCGGGCATTTGCGGATTATCGACCGTGCCAAGGACGTGGGACAAATGGCCGACGGATCACTGTTTGCGCCGAAATACGTCGAAAACAAGTTGAAGTTTTTTCCGAACATTCTGGAAGCCGTCGTATTCGGAAACGGACGCGACGAGTGCACGGCCATTATCAACATCGATCTGACGGCTGTGGGCAATTGGGCCGAACGCAACAATATTGGTTACGCGTCCTATCAGGAACTGGCGAGGCATCCGCAGGTGATGCAGGCGATACAGGAACATGTAGAAGCTGTGAACGCAAGCGTAGCAGAAGATGAGATGTTGTCTGGCTGTCAGGTCCACCGCTTTGTCGTGCTGCACAAGGAGTTGGATGCGGATGACGGTGAGCTGACTCGTACCCGCAAGGTGCGTCGCAAGATCATCGGCGAGAAATACGACGATATTATCACGGCACTTTACGATGGCTCCAAGACAGTAAGCACGGAGACGGAAGTCACTTACGAGGACGGTAGAACGGGCTCGATCAGGGCAACCTTGGAAGTGCGTTCGGCCAACGTGCTGCCCGTCGCGACAAAGAAGCTGGCGGCGGAATGACGGTGCGACGCGCGCGTTCCGCGACGCCCCGCCCGCCATCCCGTGCAGGATGCGCATGCATGATACAGGCGGGATTGAAAACAACAGACGTTACGAAGGGAATGTGTGCGTGAAAGATCAGGTTGACAGCTATGTCACCGAGGACGGGCGCACCATTGGGCCCGTCGTTATGGAGATGAAGAACATCACCCTTCGCTTCGGTGGTGTGGAGGCGATCAAGGATATTTCCTTTGATATACGTGAGGGTGAGATCCGGGCGATCATTGGGCCAAACGGCGCTGGCAAATCATCGATGCTGAACGTGATCTCGGGCTTCTACGTGCCGCAGGAGGGCGAAGTCTGGTACAAAGGTGCGCGCCGTCCGCCGATGAAGCCGTTCCAAGTGGCCCAGCAGGGGATCGCCCGAACTTTTCAGAATATCGCCTTGTTCGAAGGAATGAGTGTTCTCGACAATGTCATGACGGGGCGATTGACCCACATGAAAACCGGCATCTTTTCCCAGACGTTGTGGAAGGGGCGCGCGGAGCGCGAAGAGATCGAGAACCGCGAGGTGGCGGAGAAAATCATCGATTTTCTGGAAATTCAGGCCATACGGAAGACGCCGGTTTCGCGGCTGCCATATGGTTTGAAAAAGCGTGTCGAGTTGGCGCGCGCGCTTGCGGCCGAGCCATTGTTGCTTTTGCTCGATGAACCGATGGCAGGGATGAATGTCGAGGAGAAAGAGGATATGAGCCGCTTCATCCTTGATGTGAACGACGAATTCGGCACCACAATTGCGTTGATCGAGCACGACATGGGGGTCGTGATGGATCTGAGCGATCGTGTGGTTGTGATGGACTACGGCAAGAAGATTGGCGACGGCACGCCGCATGAGGTGCGCAATAACCAGGAGGTTATCGATGCATATCTGGGAGTGTCGCATGATTGAGGATTGGGAGACGCAAGATGCCTGAACAACTGGCGTATACGATAGAGGTGTTTCTCAACGGATTGATGGCGGGTGTGCTGTATGCCCTCGTCGCCCTGGGATTTGTTCTGATTTACAAGGCCTCGGGGATTTTCAACTATGCCCAAGGTGTCATGGCGCTGTTTGCGGCGATGACGCTTGTCGGGATTCAGAATGGACAGGTTCCGTTCGCGCATTTGATCAACGCGATTTTCGGCACGGACGTTCATAAGTTCGGCTGGTCGGTGCACAGCTTCGTCGCGATCGCGCTAACGGTAGTTGTAATGATCGGGCTTGCCTGGGCGGTGCAGCGGTTCGTCTTCCGGCATCTGGTCGGTCAGGAGGCGATCATCCTTTTCATGGCGACGATCGGCTTGGCTTATCTCCTTGAAGGTGTGGCGGATCTGATGTGGGGGTCGGAATTGAAGGCATTGGACGTCTGTGCAGCTGAGGGCGTCTGTCTGCCGCAGGGGCTGAACTCGTGGATCGACGAGACGACGTTCGAGACATTCGGGTACGGTTTCTTCATCGACAACCTTGATATCGTAGCCAGCATCGTCGCCGCCATACTGGTGGTCGGTCTGGTGATGTTCGCGCAGTACACCAAACAGGGCCGCGCGATGCGCGCGGTGGCCGACGACCACCAGGCGGCGCTGTCCGTCGGTGTATCTCTCAACTTTATCTGGATCCTCGTGTGGTCTCTTGCCGGGTTCGTGGCGCTGGTCGCCGGGATCATGTGGGGCGCGAAATCGGGGGTCCAGTTTTCGCTGTCGCTGATCGCCCTGAAAGCTCTGCCGGTGCTGATGCTTGGCGGGTTTACCTCGATCCCGGGTGCGATTGTCGGAGGATTGATCATCGGTGTGGGGGAGAAGTTGTTCGAATTCCTGATCGGGGCCCCGTTCCTGGGGGGTGCGACCGAGAACTGGTTTGCCTATATGCTGGCGCTGCTCTTTCTTGTGTTCCGCCCGCAGGGCTTGTTCGGGGAGCGGATCATTGAGCGTGTGTGACTGCGGCGATTGCCGGGCCGGGGCGCTGCCCCGGACCCCGGGATATTTTCAGCCAAAAGAAATAGGGAGCCCAGATCATGTTCTATCGTGAGGCAGGTGATTTCAATACTAGCTACGCCGAGGACCAGCAAACCTTTCCGATCAAGTTCGATCGGTATCGGTATTACGTGGTCTTGTTCATCGCCATCGTGGTCGTACCTTTCACGGTCAACGATTACTGGGTAAATTCGATTTTCATGCCGTTTCTGATCTATACGATCGCGGCTATCGGATTGAACATTCTTGTCGGGTACTGCGGACAGGTATCGCTGGGGACCGGTGGTTTCATGGCAGTGGGGGCATACGCGTGCTATAAGTTGATGACGGCGATGCCGGAGGTCAGCATGTTCATTCACGTGTTGCTCGCGGGTGTGATCACGGCGGCGGTCGGGGTGTTGTTCGGCCTCCCGAGTTTGCGCATCAAGGGCTTCTATCTGGCGGTGGCGACGCTAGCGGCACAGTTTTTTCTTGTGTGGCTGTTCAACCGCTTTCCATGGTTTTACAACTATTCCGCATCCGGCCAGATCAATGCGCCGGAGCGCGATACCTTTGGTATTATCATCACCGGACCCAGTACCGAAGCATGGGCGGCTTATGCGTTCTGTCTCGTCTTTACCATTTTCTCGGCCTACGTCGCGCGCAACCTGACGCGCGGCTCCGTGGGGCGGAAATGGATGGCGATCCGCGATATGGACATTGCTGCGGAAATTATCGGGGTCAATCCCTTACGAGCGAAGCTTACGGCATTTGCTGTTTCGTCGTTCTTTATCGGCATCTCAGGTGCTCTTTTCTTTGCGATCTATCTGGGCGCGGTAGAGGTCGGGGAGGCATTCGGGATCCAGAAGTCGTTCCTGGTGCTGTTCATGATCATTATCGGTGGATTGGGTAGTATATTCGGTTCATTCGCGGGTGCTGCCTTTCTGGTTCTCTTGCCGGTGGCCCTGAAGGTCGTTGGCGTTGACCTTCTTGGTTGGCCAACTGACATCGTCGCGCATTTGCAACTTGTGATCGTCGGACTGTTGATCATCGTGTTCCTCATCGCGGAGCCACACGGAATTGCGCAGTTGTGGCGCGTGGCGAAAGATAAATTAAGATTGTGGCCTTTCCCGCACTAGGGGATGGTTCACAGACGATAGGCGGGAAGAACCCGCAAGACCATTCGGATACATCCAAGGGAGGAAACACCGATGAAATTCAAACTAGGTACAATGGCCGTGGCCGCACTGATGGCAGCAAGTCCTGCGATGGCAGAACTGGTATTTCCATCACTAAGCTATCGCACGGGTCCCTATGCGGCGAGCGGTATTCCGTTTGCCGATGGCTATGCGGATTATTTCACCATGCTGAATGCGCGCGATGGCGGCATCGGCGGCGTGATGACGACCGTTCCCGAGTGTGAGACAGCCTACAACACCGAGAAAGGTGTGGAGTGCTACGAATCCCTGAAGGGCGGCGGCGGGCTGGTTTATCAACCGCTTTCCACGGGTATCACCTATCAGTTGATCCCCAAGGTCACCGCAGATAACATTCCCATGCTGACAACCGGTTTGGGCCGTACATCTGCCAAGAACGGCAGGGTCTTCAGCCACGTGTTCAACTTTCCGGCCAACTATTGGGATGGGGCATCCGTTGCAGTCAAGCATATGCTTGACGAAGAAGGTGGCGACCTGAGCGGCAAGAAAGTTACGCTGGTCTATCACAACTCTGCCTACGGCAAGGAGCCGATCCGCACGTTGACCGAGCTGTCCAAGAAGCACGGGTTCGAATTCAATGAAGTGCCTGTCGATCACCCGGGTCAGGAGCAAAAGTCGCAGTGGTTGCAAATCCGCCGCGACAAGCCGGATTACGTCATCATGTACGGCTGGGGCGTCATGAACCAGGTCGCTATTCAGGAAGCTGTCAATATCCGTTTCCCGATGGACAAGTTCATCGGTATCTGGTGGTCGGGTTCTGAAAATGACGTGCTGTCCGCAGGCGCGGGCGCCGATGGCTACAAGGCGGTGACGTTCCACAATGTCGGAGCCGACTATCCCCTGTATGACGACCTGAAAAAGTACGTCTATGACGAAGGCAAGGCTGCGGGCGCGGGCGATCAGTCCGGCACGGTGATCTACAACCGCGGGATCTATGGTGCGATGTTGGTGGCCGAAGCTGCCAAGAAGGCACAGGAAATCCACGGCACCGCCAACATCACGCCAAGCCAGATGCGCGACGGTATGGAAGCGCTGGAAATCACCGAAGAGAAAATGACCGAGCTTGGTCTTCCCGGCTTTGGTCCGGAGTTCAAGGTGACGTGTGAAAACCACGGCGGCAACGGTTTTGCCGCGATGACGCAGTGGAATGCCGAGACCAAGGAGTGGACATTGATCAGTGATTTCGTTCAGTCGGATCAGGAAGTGATCCAATCGTTGATCGAGGAAGATTCCAATGCCTACGCGGCAGAAAATTCCATCGAAGATCACTGCAGCTAAGGCAGCGGTCTCTCCGGCCGTCGCCCAGTGTGGCGGCCGGAGGATTACAGTATTTTCAAGAAGGTGAAGCCAGATGCTGGACGATGCCAAGACAACCGACGCGACGGTAGAGAACCTGCTTGAGGTCAACAACATCGAAGTGATCTATAATCACGTGATCCTTGTGTTGAAAGGCGTCAGTCTGAATGTGCCCAAGGGCGGGATCACCGCACTTTTGGGGGGCAATGGAGCGGGTAAGACCACCACCTTGAAGGCAATCAGCGGATTGCTGGCCAGTGAACGCGGCGAGGTCACTAAAGGGTCGATCAAGTACCGGGGCGACGCGATCCAGCACACCGATCCTGCCGAGACGGTTAAAAAGGGGGTCGTTCAGGTGATGGAAGGCCGCCACTGCTTCGAGCATCTGACGATCGAGGAAAATCTTCTGACAGGTGCGTACACGCGATCCGACGGTTCGGGTGCTATTTCGCAAGATCTGGAGATGGTCTATGAGTACTTTCCGCGTCTGCGCGAGCGACGCAGATCACAGGCCGGATATACGTCGGGCGGAGAACAACAGATGTGCGCGGTGGGCCGCGCGCTGATGAGCCGGCCGGAGACGATTTTGCTGGATGAGCCCTCGATGGGATTGGCGCCGCAACTGGTGGAACAGATTTTCGAGATTGTGAAAACGATCAACGAAAAAGAGGGCGTCACTTTCCTTTTGGCTGAGCAGAATACGAACGTCGCCCTGCGCTATTCGCATTACGGATACATCCTCGAATCGGGCCGCGTTGTGATGGACGGCCCTGCAGCAGATCTTCGTGAGAACCAGGATGTGAAGGAATTCTATCTTGGCATGTCGGACGAGGGCCGCAAATCCTTCCGTGATGTGCGCAGCTACCGCCGACGCAAACGTTGGCTGTCGTAATATGGATGTCTCGGCACACAGCGATGATCCGCATCTGATCGACCGTGTCGGTTGGTTGCGCGCCGCAGTTCTCGGCGCGAATGACGGCATCGTATCGGTGGCATCGTTGATCGTGGGTGTGGCCGCAGCTGAGCCGTCGCCGCGCGCGATCCTTATCGCGGGGGCCGCTGGTCTGGCTGCGGGTGCCATGTCGATGGCGGCCGGTGAATATGTAAGCGTTTCATCACAGGCGGATCTGGAAGCTGCGGATATCGCGCGTGAGCGTCAGGCGCTGAAAGACAACCCGAAGGCAGAAGAGATCGAGTTGGCAGGCATCTATGTCGCGCGCGGTCTGTCCGAAGCGACCGCGCGGCAGGTCGCGCGCGAGTTGACGCAGAACGATGCCCTCGGTGCACATGTGCGCGATGAATTGGGTCTGACGGAAAACCAGGCCGCCCAGCCGCTGTTGGCGGCGGCGGCATCCGCGGTCACCTTCAGCCTCTTTGCGGCGATACCGTTGATTGCGGCGGTCCTTGCGCCCGTGTCATCCATTATTCCTATCGTAGTTATCGTGACCCTGTTCGCCCTTGCCGGCCTTGGTGCGCTGGGGGCGCAGGCGGGGGGCGCCAGACTGGTTCCGGCGGCCACGCGTGTCGTGGTCTGGGGCGGTCTCGCAATGGCGGTCACGGCAGCAGTTGGGCGTTTGTTCGGCGTGGCCGTGTGAGTTTTCGGTGAAACAGACTGTGGGCGGATTGCCCACGACGAAAGATGAGTGAGTGTTATGACTTATTACGATGATCTGGAAACCCGCAGTACCACCCGGCGTGCCGAGGATTTGTCCAAGGCCCTTCCCGAGCAGATTGCCCGTGCCAAGAGCCTTTCGGGGTACGGCGGTGCGCTGGATAATGTCGACCCGTCAAGTATCACCAGCGCCGACGATCTGGCGGACCTGCCGGTCCTGCGGAAATCCGAATTGGGCAAGGCACAGTCAGCGGTCGCGCCGTTCGGCGGTTTCACCACCAGGGCCGCGCATGAGTTCAGCCATGTTTTCCAATCCCCCGGGCCGATCTACGAGCCGTCCAGTACCGATCCGGATTGGTGGCGCATGGGGCGGTTTCTGCACGGGCTTGGTATCGGTGCGGGTGATATCGTGCACAATTGCTTCGGTTACCACCTGACACCTGCGGGCATGATCTTTGAATCCGGCGCGCGCGCTGTTGGGGCTGCGGTATTGCCGGCGGGCACAGGTCAGACGGAGCTTCAGGTGATCGCGGCGCGTGACATTGGAACGACCGCTTATGCGGGCACTCCTGATTATCTCAAGGTGATCCTTGAGAAGGCGGATGAAATGGGTGTCGAGCTCAGGATCAGCAAGGCCGCCGTGGGTGGCGGCGCGTTGTTCCCTTCGCTGCGCGACTGGTACGCTGCACGTGGCATTACATGTCTGCAAAGCTATGCAACCGCCGATCTCGGCAGCATCGCCTACGAATCGCCTGCTGCCGAAGGGCTGATCGTTGACGAGGGCGTGATCGTCGAAATCGTAACGCCCGGAACCGGCGATCCGGTGCCGGAGGGCGAAGTGGGTGAGGTTGTCGTGACCACGCTCAATCCCGACTATCCGCTGATCCGATTTGCGACCGGTGATCTGAGTGCAGTGATGGCCGGTGAGTCGCCTTGCGGGCGTACCAATATGCGGATCAAGGGCTGGATGGGCCGCGCGGATCAGACGACCAAGATCAAGGGCATGTTCGTTCGTCCCGAACAGGTCGCACAGCTTGTTGCGTCCCATGATGACATCGAACGCGTGCGGGTTATTGCATCGCGCAGCGGTGAAACGGATATGATGACCGTTCGTATCGAATCCGACAGCAGCGATGCCGACGCGTTCGCGGCATCCGTTCAGCAGCTGTTGAAGCTCAAAGGAACCATCGAGATCGTTGCACCGGGAAGCCTGCCCAAGGATGGGCTGGTGATCGAGGACACGCGCACTTACGACTGATCCGGGCCTCTGGTAATTCCGACTTAAATAGTCGAAATGGAGACATGACACTGGCTCCGCTCTCTCACGCGACCCAAAGGAAACTGCCCCGCGACGGGCAGCGCGCTCTCTCGGCGGTGGCCATCCTCGTCGCTGTCATCTGCGCATTGCCGATGGTCGCCGTTGCAATCGCCGCGCTTTCGGGCGGCACACAGACAGTGCAGCATCTGCTGGAGACGGTTTTGCCCAGATACGCGGGTACGACCGCAGCACTGGCGGTCATGGTTGGATGTGGCACCTTCGCGGTCGGTGTCGGCGCGGCATGGCTGGTCACGATGACGCGGTTTCCCGGGGTGCGGATGCTCGAAGTGGCGCTCGTTCTACCTCTCGCGTTCCCGGCATATGTGCTTGCCTATGCCTATACCCACATTCTGGACCACCCCGGAATTGTGCAGACAACGCTGCGCGACGTCACTGGATGGGGGCCGCGCGACTATTGGTTTCCGGAAATCCGGTCGTTGGGCGGGGCGGTCGTCATGCTGGTTCTGGTCCTTTATCCCTATGTCTACCTGCTTGCCCGTGCTGCGTTTCTGCAACAAAGCGGGACCACGTTTCTGGCCGCGCGTGCACTGGGGTCCAGCGCGTGGTCAGCGTTCTTCAAGGTCAGTCTGCCGCTTGCCAGACCCGCAATCGCGGGCGGTGTTCTTCTCACCGTGATGGAAACAATCGCGGATTTCGGAACAGTGGCCTATTTCGGGGTCCAGACCTTTGCCACCGGCATCTACACAAGTTGGTTCTCGCTGTTCGATCGTGCAGGGGCCGCGCAATTGGCGCTTTGTCTTCTGAGCTTTGCGTTGCTGTTGGCGATGCTGGAGCGGTTACAGCGGGGCCGCGCGAAATACCATGACCCATCGCGGCAGGCTCAGGCCATGGCGCCCGCAGAACTGAAGGGCTGGCACGCGGCGGCGGCGATGGTCTTGTGTGGCGTACCCGTGGTGTTCGGAGCCGTCCTGCCAATCTTCGTGCTGTTCTGGATGGGGCTGGACTCAGAACAGAATCTGTTTGGAGCGCGCTATCTTGGCTTTATTCGCAACTCGGTGAAGCTGGCGTCCGTAGCAGCGATCGTGACCGTGTTCGCCGCGGTCAGCGTCGGGTTTTTTCAGCGTATGCGCGGGGGCCGCCTGTCTCAGTCAGCGGCCTATGTGGCAAGACTTGGCTATGCGGTGCCGGGCGGCGTTATCGCAGTGGGCCTGCTTGTGCCGTTCGCTGTTTTCGACAACGCGTTGGATGCCTGGATGCGCGAGACGTTCGGCGTCTCGACGGGTCTGCTGATCACGGGGTCGATCTGGCTTCTCGTGATTGCATACATGGTTCGTTTTCTTGCGGCAGCGTTGGGTGCCTATGAAGGTGGGCAGGCGATGGTGCACGCAAATATGGACGCGGCATCCCGTTCGTTGGGTCAAACGCCGCTGGGCACGCTGCGGCGGGTGCATTTGCCGATCCTTGCACCCAGTCTTTTGACTGCCTTGCTCATCGTTTTTGTTGACGTGATGAAAGAGCTGCCCGCGACGCTGATCATGCGCCCCTTCAATTTCGATACGCTTGCGGTGCAGGCGTATCGTTTGGCGAGTGATGAACGGCTTGAGGGTGCGGCCGTGCCCAGCCTGATCATCGTGGCGATGGGGCTGCTGCCGGTGGTACTGATCTGCCGGCAAATCGGGCGCAGGGGCGGCTAGGGCGCGCCGCAACGGGCACGCCCCTGGCGTCGTTCTTAATCGTTTGCGATCTTGTCTTGCGTTTTCGTGTCAAAATCGCTTGCGTCGTGACGCTCGTGCAACTGCATCGACAGATCGTCGCCGAAGGTACGGTTGACCATTCGGCCACGCGTGACAGCCGGTCGCGCGTCAATCGTCTTTGCCCACCGCATTACGTTCTCATAGCTCGCGACATCGAGGAACTCGGCCGCATCGTACAACCGTCCGAGAACCAGTTGCCCGTACCACGCCCAAATAGCGATATCGGCGATGGAATACTCGCCTGCAAACCACTCGTTATCCGCCAAATGCCGGTCAAGAACATCAAGCTGACGCTTCGTCTCCATTGTAAAACGGTTTATCGGATACTCGTATTTCTCTGGCGCATAGGCGTAAAAGTGACCGAACCCCCCTCCCAGATAGGGCGCAGAACCCATCTGCCAGAAAAGCCAGCTCATCATTTCGATTTTGCGTGCGGGATCGGTGGGTATGAGCGCGCCGAATTTTTCGGCGAGATACATCATGATCGACCCGGATTCAAATACCCGCTGCGGTGTATCGCCCGAATGGTCCATCAATGCAGGGATTTTCGAGTTCGGGTTTACGTCGACAAAGCCCGACCCGAATTGGTCGCCCTCTCCGATGTTGATCAGCCATGCGTCGTATTCGGCACCGCTGTGCCCCAGTTCCAGCAGTTCCTCGAGAACAATCGTCGCCTTCACGCCATTCGGGGTGGCCAGTGAGTAAAGCTGAAGGGGGTGTTTGCCGATTTCCAGGTCCTTGTCATGCGTCGGACCTGCGACAGGGCGATTGATCGAGGCGAATTTCCCACCGCTTTCTGCGTCGTGGGTCCAGACTTTGGGTGGGGTGTATTCGGTCATGTGGTGTCCTATTTTTGATTTTCCGCATTTGACAGATATAGTGTGAAGCTTGAGTGACAAGTGCCAGCGAGGTACCGATGGTGGTTAAGGCGTCGCAGTATTCGGCGCGAGAGAGGCTGGCCCATGACGTTTTCTAATCTCTGCGGACTCATCGCAGTTTCGATGATGCTCGCATGGGCCGTCCCTTCGCCGCAGGCACATGCCCAAACCGAGCGGCCCGATGAGGGGTTGATGTGGAACCGCACCGGCCTGCCTGCGGTATTCCCGCTTCAGGTAAAGACCCGGCCCGGCCAGAACTATGTCATCGTGCTGTCGCATGCTGCAACAGGGGAGGATGTGCTGGCGGCTTATATCATCGGCGGGCGGTTTTTCAGGGTGTTGGTCCCGCCCGGTACCTTCAACGTGCGGTTCGCGTCGGGAGAAGAATGGAAGGGCGAAGGTAAATGGTTCGGCGGCGATGGTCAGACACAGTTTTTGAAAATGCCCGAGCCGCTCAGCTTTGAAGTAAAGGGGTTAGGGGTGAAGGCTGGACATCTGATCGACCTGACCGACTCTGCGCCAGGACAGATGGCGCAGATATCAGTGGACCCGGTGCGGATATGCCAGGATGTCGACGTACGGTCGATTATCTGGTCCGAGGCCGAGAAAAGATGGGTATATCTCGCGGAACCCGGCGAGGCGGAACAATTCCGGCGTGGCCGTTCGCTCAAGATCCGGTCGAGATATTGCTGGGAGTAGCAGTTGAACTAAAAAAAAGGCCGCTCCGGCGAGAGCAGCCTTTTAGATCTCAAACAGAGCGCGGTTCAACCCTGACGGGCTTTGAACCGCTTCTGGGTCTTGTTGATAACATAAACGCGGCCTTTGCGACGCACAACGCGGCAGTCACGGTGCCGGTTCTTGAGCGAGCGGAGCGAATTGCGAACTTTCATAGTTCCTCTCCTTCCAAATCGTGGCGCGGGCCAGCGCCGGGTTACGGGCGACCCGTACGCAGCCTTGCGCAAGGGCCAGTGAATAAATGGTGGGCGATACTGGGATCGAACCAGTGACCCCTTCGATGTCAACGAAGTGCTCTACCGCTGAGCTAATCACCCACTTTGAACGCGAAATTTAGACCCCAAAACAAAAATGGGGCGCGAAAATCACGCGCCGTCTGCGTCCTATAAAAGGAGTCGCGCAGGTGATCAAGGCCTTTTGGCTTTCTTCTAAAATGCGCTATGTGTTTTCTCACGAAAGGATGCTCCGATGCCCTCTGTCGCCTTCGACGTCTCGCTGCCCCAGCGCCCTGCGGCCTGCGTTGTATTCGCATCGCCGCATTCCGGGCGCGACTATATGTGGTCCTTCATGCGGCAGACGGTTCTGAACGAACACGCGATTCGTTCGTCCGAAGACGCTTTCGTAGATAAGCTGTTCGAATGCGCCCCGGAATACGGAGCGGCTTTCATCAAGGCCGGTGCGCCGCGCGCCTTCGTGGATCTGAACCGGTCCGCCGACGAACTTGATCCCGCGTTGATCGAAGGTGTACGTCGGGTCGGTCACAATCCGCGCATCGCGTCTGGATTGGGTGTGATTCCGCGCGTTGTGGCGAACGGACGCGCCATTTATCGCGGCAAGATGACCCGCCACGAAGCGCAAAAGCGCATCGACAGGTATTGGACACCCTACCACCGCCGTTTGCAGGAGCTTCTGAGCAAAGCGCACGACAGGCACGGGCAGGCCGTCCTGGTCGACTGTCATTCGATGCCGCACGAAGCGATGGATGGTGTCGTGCGTGCCGGCCTCCGGCGACCCGACATTGTGTTGGGCGACCGGTATGGCGCTGCCGCCAGCGGCGATGTCGTCGATCGGATCGAGGCCGCGTTTGCCGAGGCCGGTTTCATCGTGACCCGGAATGCGCCTTTTGCCGGGGCCTATATTACTCAGGCCTACGGCAAACCCGCGCAGGGACAGCATGCGGTGCAGGTCGAAATCGACCGGTCGCTTTATATGAACGAGAAGCTGATCCGACCCAACGGAGACTTTGAAACGGTCCGCGCTGCATTGCGCAGGGTCGTATCTCAGATCGCACAGATCGGACAGGGTCGGGTACCGCTCGCGGCGGAATAGAAATTACTTCAGGTTTTTCGGACCGGTTGCTATCGCAATGCGCGCCCCTTCACGATGGCACGCTCACCGTACTTGTCTCTTATCTTGTCCGTCGCCCGCTCGGCTTTGCTGCGCTGTCCGGCAGTTGGATCAAGCAGATCACCCAGCTTATCCGCGCCCACCGCGTCGCTCAGATCCGATATACCACAGCCCAGCAGGCGGAATGGCCCCTTGTCGCCGACCTGATCGAACAAGCTGCGGGCGGTGCGGTAGATACGGTCCGCCAGCTGCGTCGGATCGCTGAGCGCCACCCGCCTCGATAGCAGTGTATGATCCGCCCGCTTGAGCTTCAGCGTGACCACCCGTCCGGCCAGATCCTTTGCCTTCGCGCGGTCCGCGACCTTCTCCGCCAACCGCCAGATGTGCCCATCGAGGATCTCGGGATCCGAGGTGTCGTCGCCGAACGTCGTTTCGTTCGAGATGGATTTCATCGGTGCATGCGCAGACACGCGCCTCAAGTCCTGACCGCGCGCCAAATGGTACAGGCGGTCGCCCATGCCGCCGAATCGCGCCACCAGATCCGTCTGGTCCCAGCGCAGCAGATCAGAAAAGCTGCGGATGCCCGCCTTTTCGAGCGATGCCTGCGCCGCGGCGCCCACGCCCCAGATCAAGCGCACCGGCTTGTCTCGCAAAAAAAGCTGTGTTTCCGCCGCGCCGATCACCGAATAGCCGCTTGGCTTGTCCAGATCCGAAGCGATCTTGGCCAGAAACTTGTTGTGGCTTAAACCGATGGAGCCGGTAAGCCCCAGTTCGGTCTTCATGCGCCGCACCAGGCGCGCTAGCATCACCGCCGGCGGTGCACCGTGCAACCGGGCCGTGCCGGTCATATCCAGAAACGCTTCGTCAAGAGACAGCGGTTCGATCGCGGGTGTCAGTTCCTCCATCATCGCGCGAATCGCGCGTGACGCGTCGATATAGACATCCATGCGAGGCTTGATAACGACAGCTTCGGGACACAGTTTTAGCGCTTGAAACATCGGCATCGCTGATCGGACGCCGCGAATTCGCGCCACATAGCACGCGGTCGAGACGACTCCGCGCCGTCCACCGCCGATGATGACCGGCTTACCCTCCAACGCAGGATTGTCCCGCTTTTCGACGGAGGCATAAAACGCGTCGCAATCCATGTGTGCAATCGAAAGATCGAACAATTCGGCATGGCGCACAATGCGCGGGCTGCCGCAGGAGGGGCAGCGTCGCGCAGCGTCGAACTGGGTCAGGCAGTCGCGGCAGACAGCGGGCATGGCGGGGATTGTGATCTGTTTCGGGATGCGGCAATCATACGGCCTTGATGCGGAGAGAGCCATGCAAATCGACGCGGACCCCCAGAACAACTTTGCGGGCGCCAAGCTCGCGCTGTATTTGGGCAGGGAGCTTGCGGTTATACTGCGCGACGACGTGCCGGGGCTGGAGTATCCTGGGTATTGGGACCTTCCCGGCGGCGGCCGCGAGAACGATGAGACGCCGGTGGCCTGCGCTTTGCGGGAATGCCGCGAAGAATTGGGCCTTTGTGTTCCACGCAAACGGATTGTCTGGGCCAGACCCTTTTCGGAGCCCGAAGGCACAAAGTGGTTTTTCGTGGCGGAAATGCCTGCAGCGGCTGTGGATGATATCCGGTTTGGCGATGAGGGGCAAAGATGGGCGCTGATGGGGGACCGAGAGTATCTCGGTCACCCCAAGGCGATTCCCGCATTTCAGGAGCGGCTCAAACTTTGGCTGGAACTGCGCGGCAGCGCGGACTGAACCCTTGGAGGCGACAGAAAAACCCCCCCGCAAAATTTGCGGGGGGAAGGTGACGAACTTAGAGAAGAACCAGTCCGTCGGGGAGTATCACCGATATTAATGTAACATAGAATGTACTGAATACCGTAAGACGTAGCTGTATCAGGGGATCAAAAATACGTACTTGTGACGGATTTAGCACGCGCCTAGGTTGAAGTTGTTGACCCATCAATTTCTGCCAGAATGTCAGCTGCCGCAGCCGCTGGGTCGGGCGCTCGGTGGATCGGTCGCCCTACGACAATATGATTTGCACCGTTTTCAATGGCTTGCGCAGGTGTTGCCACTCTCTTCTGATCGCCCGCAGCAGCGCCTGCGGGGCGGACGCCGGGTGTAACGATTAGACGGCTTTCAGCTTCTGGTTGATCTCGGATCAACCGCGCTTCTTGCGGTGAAGCGATCACACCATCCGCACCAGCCTCAAATGCGCGTATGGCGCGGGTGACAACCATCTCGTAAATCTGCCCCTCCTGCATCATGCAGGCGTCAAGGTCATTGCGGTCGAGTGATGTGAGAATGGTGACGGCAAGGATTTTCAGATTACTTCCGGCAGCGCCTTCCTTGGCCGCACGGACGACATGCGGATCGCCGTGCACGGTCAGAAAATCGAGATCGAACTGAGCCAGCCCGCGCACGGCCGCCTCGACTGTTGCGCCGATGTCGAACAGCTTCATATCCAGAAAGATGCGCTTTCCGTGCTCTTGCTTCAGCTCGTTGGCAAGGGCCAACCCGCCACCTGTCAGCATGCCGAGGCCGATCTTGTAGAACCCTACCGCCGGGCCGATCCGTTCGGCCAACTCCAGACCCGCGATAGCGTTCGGAACATCGAGGGCAACAATTAGGCGGTCATCGGACATGGGAAGAACTCCTGCGGGATTAGTTTTGTGCAAACGATTTTGGGGTTAGGTGATGGGCTGGCTTTTGTCCATCGACATCTAAATAGATCATTGCAGCGTCCAAAAAAAACCCGGTCTCGCACAGGGCGGACCGGGTCAGTGACAGAGACAGTGCAGGCAGGCAAACGTCTCTGATTTGCGGGGCCTCGGTGTGTGCAGGGACAGTCAGGCACACCCGGATGAAAGCCCGGCGCAATGGAATAATCTGGTCAGGCGGCGTCGCTGTTCGGCATAAGCCCGAGCTGCGCCAGCCATGTCCGCGGGTCAAACCTTGCCCGGCCAGCGCGAAGCGTTGGCGCGTGCCGACGCATCTGGGAATAAAAGCCTGTCCCCTTGCGATCCTGTCTCATGGCTTGGGTCTTCAACCCCTTCGCCGCATCCTCGAAGCTGGTGCTGATAGGCGCCTCAATGGCGCAGGCGTACCGGCGCGCTTTTCCGTTGCCTTCGATCGTCACCAACGCCTCGAAAGACTGGGTGCCGGCATTGTAGATCACATCATTCAAATGAATACGTTTCTGTTTCATCGCTTCACCTCATGTACCCGCTTGTTTCGTGGGCCTTTTTAGTTGTTAGTGCTTATTTGGGCACTGTTTCCAAGAATTAAACGTCTGAGATTGATAATCGTTTCATGCGACGCTCGAATATTAGCACGAATCGAATAAAATTGCATATTTGCAGGACGTTACTCTAGGCGAATTTTCGCCCAAATGGATCCCGATTGATGGGTTTCAGGCCCAAACGAAGGGTAACGGACCCATGCATCGAATCATCATACCGCTATTTTTTGCAGCCGTTTGATCTTGATCAGACGGGCAAGGTTCCCAATTAGATAAGCGTAGGTCCACACAAACAGGCATGCCGCAAAGCGGGTGCACCACATGTGGACGCTTATTGAAAAGGAGAGAACCATGGACTTGAGCAAGTTCACGGAGAGGTCGCGCGGTTTTGTGCAGGCGGCCCAGACGATTGCAGCTCGGGAAAGCCACCAGCGGTTGGCGCCTGAACATCTACTCAAGGCATTGCTTGACGACGAAGAGGGACTTGCGAGTAACCTCATCGCGGCATCCGGCGGGCAACCGGAGCTTGTGCGCGAAGGCGTTGCGCTTGCGTTAGGCAAGATGCCCCAGGTCAGCGGCGATGCCGCGCAAACCTATCTCGACAGTGCCACCGCACGCGTTCTGGCCGAGGCCGAAGCTTTGGCGAAGAAGGCCGGGGACAGCTTTGTTCCGGTCGAGCGGCTGTTGATGGCATTGGCGATGGTGAAGTCCGGTGCGAAAACCGCGCTGGAAGCGGGGAAAGTGTCGGCGCAAAATCTGAACACCGCGATTAATGATCTGCGCAAGGGCCGCACCGCCGACAGTGCCAGCGCCGAAGAGGGTTATGATGCGCTGAAAAAATATGCGCAGGATCTGACGGAGCGTGCGGAGGCGGGCAAGATCGACCCGATTATCGGCCGTGACGAAGAAATACGCCGCGCGATGCAGGTGCTCAGCCGCCGCACCAAGAACAATCCGGTGCTGATCGGTGAACCGGGCGTCGGCAAGACGGCCATCGCCGAAGGTCTGGCCTTGCGCATCGTCAACGGCGACGTGCCGGAATCCTTGCGCAACAAACGTCTGCTGGCGCTCGACATGGGTGCGCTCATCGCCGGTGCGAAATACCGCGGCGAATTCGAAGAACGGCTGAAATCCGTGCTGACCGAGGTGACTGAGGCCGCTGGCGAGATTGTTCTGTTCATCGACGAGATGCACACGCTTGTCGGCGCCGGTGCGGGCGATGGCGCGATGGATGCGGCGAACCTGATCAAACCGGCGCTTGCGCGCGGGGAGTTGCACTGCATCGGGGCGACCACCCTGAATGAATATCGCAAATACGTCGAGAAAGACGCGGCTTTGGCCCGGCGTTTCCAGCCGGTAATGATTACGGAACCGACGGTGGAAGACACCGTGTCTATCCTGCGTGGCATCAAGGAGAAGTATGAACTGCACCACGGTGTACGGATCTCCGACAGCGCGCTTGTCGCGGCGGCGACGCTTTCGCACCGCTACATCACGGACCGTTTCCTGCCCGACAAAGCGATCGACCTGATGGACGAAGCCGCTTCGCGTCTGCGCATGGAAGTAGACAGCAAGCCCGAAGAGCTGGATGCGCTTGATCGCCAGATCCTGCAATTGCAGATCGAGGAAGAGGCGTTGAAGCTGGAGGACGATCAGGCCTCGAAAGACCGTCTGGAAACGCTCCAGAAGGATCTTTCCGGTCTTCAGGACCGCAGCGCGACGATGACCGCCGCATGGCAGGCCGAACGCGACAAGCTGGGCCAGGCGCGTGACATCAAGGAAAAGCTGGACCGCGCGCGTGCCGATCTCGACATTGCCAAACGGGAAGGCAATCTCGCACGAGCGGGTGAGCTGTCCTACGGTGTGCTACCGCAGCTCGAACGAGAGCTCGAAGAGGCTGAGAAACGTGAAGACGGCATGTTGGTCGAAGAAGCGGTGCGTCCTGAACAGATCGCAAGTGTTGTCGAACGCTGGACGGGTATTCCTGCCGGCAAGATGCTGGAAGGAGAGCGGGACAAGCTGCTCGGCATGGAAGAAAAACTGCACGGTCGCGTGATCGGGCAGGACGCAGCGGTGAAGGCCGTGGCGAACGCGGTTCGCCGCGCGCGCGCGGGTCTGAACGACGAGAACCGGCCGCTCGGCTCTTTCCTGTTTCTTGGCCCCACAGGTGTGGGCAAGACCGAGCTGACCAAGGCCGTGGCCGAGTTCCTCTTCGATGACGAGCACGCAATGGTGCGTATCGACATGTCGGAATACATGGAAAAGCACGCTGTATCCCGCCTTATCGGCGCGCCTCCCGGTTATGTCGGTTATGACGAGGGTGGGTCGCTGACCGAAGCGGTGCGGCGCAGGCCCTATCAGGTTGTGCTGTTCGATGAGGTCGAAAAAGCGCATCCGGATGTGTTCAACGTGTTGTTGCAGGTGCTCGACGATGGTGTGCTGACCGATGGTCAGGGACGGACCGTTGATTTCAAGCAGACACTGATCGTTCTGACGTCAAACCTCGGGGCACAGGCGCTTAGCATGGCGCCCGACGGCAGCGACATGGTTCAGGCCAAGCGCGACGTGATGGAGGCGGTGCGCGCCCATTTCCGTCCCGAATTCCTGAACCGTCTGGACGAGACGATCATATTTGATCGCCTGAATCGTGCTGATATGGATGGCATCGTGACGATCCAGATGCAGCGTTTGCTCAAACGTCTGGCCGGGCGCAAGATTCAGCTCGACCTGACCGATGATGCCCGCAAATGGCTGGCGGACGAAGGTTATGATCCGGTGTTCGGTGCGCGGCCGCTCAAGCGGGTGATCCAGTCCGCGTTGCAGAACCCGCTGGCCGAGATGTTGCTGGCAGGGGATATCAACGATGGTGACACGGTGCCAGTCAGCGCCGGCCCCGACGGACTGATCATCGGGGACAGGATCGCGGCGGCCAACCGGCCCAAGCCGGACGATGCCACCGTCCACTGACGCAAAAAGGCCCGCAGAAATGCGGGCCTTTTCAGTTGCAGACGTTCAGTTCAGAAGATGAAATCGGTTTCTTGGACCGGCCACATATTGAGGGCATTCGCGGAATTGACTGACAACGATGTCGCCGTGTCATACGTATCGTCAAAGTTGAAAGAGATTATATAGGTCTGTCCAAGCGTCAGCCCCTGAAGGTTTACGCCATCCTGGGAATCCCCTGAGCCGACGGCCCCGTGGATGATATCACCCTCCAGCATGGTATGGTTCCCGCTCGCATACGCAATGATTGTTGCATCGTATGTCCTAATGAAAACCGCCATCTATTTCAGTCTAGCTGATGTTATTCAAAAACGTGGCGGGTAAAGGACGTGGCGGGTAAAGCGTTGATCGTGGTCGCGGTCCGATCAGTAAAACTGGTTAACGACACGTACGGTTTTAGAAAGGTTTGCGGCAGATCAGGGTGTGCGACAACAGATGGGCTTTCCTGCGTCGCGGTCAGGATGGGCGCGTACCGCAGCGGCCTGAACCCCTCTGGACAGTTCGCGCAAATTGCGTTCGCAACGAAAGAACCCGCCGACCTGTCAATCGGTGGGCATCCTGGCCTCAGTATCCCAACAGGGAATAAGGAACCTGGCACGAGGAAGGTGTCGATGACGGGGGTGACCCCGTTGGATGCCTCAATGTCCGCTGTCGTCACGGTCGCATTAATGAGCATCACACTTTGTTCAGATCGAGGTTGATCGTGTCGCACTCGACTGTCGCGGCTCCCATGACGACGCTGAGATCCGTGTGGTCATCACCTCGCCCGGCACGACATGGTATTTCAGGACCGAAGTCCGCACTTCCTTGCCCGTTCCTTCAGGCAGCACATCAAACGCGGAATCCGTTTGCGCAGTGAATGGTCCTGCACCTTTCAGCGTTTCGACCAGAGCGGCAACTTCGACGGCGGCGAGCAGTGTTGTGAATTCACCGTCTTCCCTGGCTGTATCACCGATATTTTTCGAGTGCCCGCCCGTGAACGCGGCGGTGCTCTTGGGCGCAGTGTTTTGCATTTTCCCGCCGGTGAGATCGGTAGCTCAATTCCTAACCCGGTGACGGCATCGGATTTCTGACAAACAAGTGACAGGTCTGAAATGTCAGTCGAAACGTTTGGTGCCGCCGCAAACCCGCCCTAGGTACATTTCATGGAGTACAAGGAGATCACACCATGGCACTGCGCTGGAAGAACACGCTCAAAGACCACCACGTCACTGACGAGAAGCTGTTTCTCAACAGGCGGCAGATCATGGGGGGCGCCGTCGCTGGCCTTGGACTTGGAACGATCGGGGGTGATCTTCAGGCCGCCCCCGAAGGGCTGGAGCCCAATCCCTACGAGGACATCACGCAATACAACAACTACTATGAGTTCGGTACCGGCAAGGATGATCCTTCGCGGTATGCCAACGCATTGACAACCGAGCCCTGGTCGGTGACGATTGGCGGAATGGTCGACCGGCCCGGCGACTACGGGTTCGAAGACATCATGAAGGCGATGACCATCGAGGACCGTCTTTACAGGTTCCGCTGTGTCGAGGCGTGGTCGATGGTCATTCCGTGGAACGGTTTCGAACTTGCCGACCTGCTGGACATGGCCGGGGTACAGTCGTCAGCCAAATACGTCGCCTTCGAGACGGCGTACCGGCCCGACGAGATGCCGGGGGTCAAGTATCCTGTGCTGGAATGGCCCTATGTCGAAGGCCTTCGTCTGGATGAGGCGGTGCATCCGCTGACCATCATGGCGACGGGCATTTACGGCAAGGACATTCCGAAGCAGAACGGCGCGCCGCTGCGCCTTGTGGTGCCGTGGAAGTACGGGTTCAAATCCATCAAGTCTGTCGTGCGGATCACGCTGACAGATACGCAGCCACCAACCAGTTGGAACAAGGCCAACGCGGGAGAGTACGGATTTTACGCCAACGTGAACCCGCAGGTGGATCACCCGCGCTGGTCGCAGGCATCGGAACGGCCCGTCGGGGGCGGGTTGTTTTCCAGGCGGCAACCGACCCTGATGCTCAACGGGTATGAGGAAGACGTCGCCGACCTCTATGCCGGTATGGATCTCGTCAGGAACTTCTAGCGTACTCCATGGACGGCACGGGCGCCAAAGAGCGAACCCCGGCTTTTGTAAACAGCAGGTAATGGTCTGTCAGGCCGGAAGGATCAAAGAATGTCGGGCGCGGTTGGTTGGCTGAACGGTTTCCTGCGCAAGGTCCCCGTGTGGAGTGTGTATATAGTGTGCCTGTCCGCCGCCCCCTGGCTTCTCTATCTGGCGCAAACTGGAGGGCTTGGGCGCGAGCCGATCAAGGCGCTGGAGCATGAGCTGGGAGAAATCGCGTTGCAGCTTTTGATTGTCGGGCTTTGTGTGACGCCGTTGCGCCAGTACATCGGGCTGAACCTGATGCCGTTCCGGCGCACGATCGGTATTCTCGCGTTCATATTTGTGAGCCTGCATCTTTTGGTTTGGGTCGTTCTGGACATGAATCTGCTGTGGGCGCAGATGTGGGCCGACATCTGGAAGCGCCCCTACATAACAGTCGGGATGGCGGGGTTTGTCGTGTTGCTCCCGCTGGTGGCCACTTCCAATAACTTCGCGGTGCGCAAGCTGGGTCCCGCCGCGTGGCGCAAGCTGCACAAGCTGACCTATCTGGCCGTGACTTTAGGCGGAGTTCATTATCTGTGGCTCGTGAAGGGCATCCAGATCGAACCAATCATCTATATGACCGTGATTCTCGGATTGCTGTCGCTGCGACTCGTGAAACCGAAGCGGAAGCGCGCTTCATCGTCTTAGGGGTTCGGGGCGCGCAGAACAGCGCAGATTCGGACGTCGCGAGTCGCTGATTCCACGTTGTATCGCGCTTCTCTGAGGTGAATGTTGTGGGTAAGGCTGTGGATAAGTTGCAATGACCGAAACGACCCGCCAAAACTGACCTATCGTCAGCGTAATAATCCGTCAGCAGAACTTCCGTTTGCGCAATCAAATGTCGCTAATATGCTGTTTTCTCGCAAAAACGCGGAAAACGAAGAAAAATGCATTTTCTATGAAGAAAGGTGTTGCGGGAAATGTGTGTTAGGCCTAGAACCCCCTTCACCGGCGGCGCAGTGATGCA